>NZ_SMFM01000001.1 GCF_004349085.1 Flavobacterium caseinilyticum
AAAAAAAAAATTAATTTTTTATGCTTAGATAACTGCTACTTTCGCAGCAACTTTTCCTTTTCTTCCTTCTTCTTCTTCATAGCTAACTCTGTCACCTTCGCGTAATTCTTCCGCGTTGATTCCTGATGCATGAACAAAAATGTCTTTTCCTGTTTCTTCGTCTGTAATGAATCCGTAACCTTTAGACTCATTGAAAAATTTAACTGTACCTGTACGCATTGTAATTGTAATAATAATTTATAATGAAGCAAATGTAATATTTAATATAATACGAAATGCTATCTTCTGTTTTTATTTTGTAAAAATATTGATATTCAACGTTTTCTAACAAATAATTCCGACCAACTGCAACTAAGCTAATTTTATATGCAACTCTTTTAGCTGTAATTTATCAATTACAGACGGCGCATCTATCATAACATCCCTTCCGGAATTGTTTTTTGGAAAAGCAATAAAGTCCCGAATAGTTTCTTGCCCTCCAAGAATAGCAACCAATCTATCCAATCCAAAAGCCAAACCTCCATGAGGTGGCGCACCAAACTGGAATGCATCCATCAAGAATCCGAATTGCGCTTTCGCATCTTCCTCTGTAAAGCCTAAATATTTAAACATTAATTGTTGTGTCGCTTTATCGTGAATACGAATTGAACCTCCGCCAATTTCATTTCCATTCAAAACCATATCGTAGGCATTAGCGCGAACTTTCCCGGGATCAGTTTCCAGTAAGTGCATGTCTTCCGGTTTTGGAGAAGTAAACGGATGGTGCATGGCATGGTAACGACCACTTTCTTCATCAAACTCCAATAAAGGAAAATCAACTACCCAAAGCGGAGCAAATTCGGCTGGATTTCTCAATCCTAAACGAGTTGCTAACTCCATTCGCAATGCACTTAACTGCGTTCGTGTTTTATCCGTAGGACCCGAAAGCACAAAAATCATATCTCCAGGTTTCGCGCCGGTGATTTTTGCCCATTGTGCTAAATCATCTTGATCGTAGAATTTATCAACGGATGATTTATAGGTTCCGTCTTCATTGCATTTTACATAAACCATTCCAGAAGCACCTACTTGAGGACGCTTCACCCAGTCAATTAATCCATCAATTTCCTTACGGGTATAATTTCCAACTCCAGGAACTGCAATTCCAACCACAAATTCCGCAGCATTAAAAACCGGAAATTCTTTGTGTTGTGTTACTTCATTTAATTCCCCAAATTCCATTCCGAAACGGATATCCGGTTTGTCATTTCCATAGGTTTTCATCGCATATTCGTAGGTGATTCTTGGGAACTTCTCTACTTCGATGCCTTTTATTTCTTTTAATAAATGTCTTGTCAATCCTTCAAAAACATTCAAAATATCTTCTTGTTCCACAAAGGCCATTTCGCAATCGATTTGTGTAAATTCCGGTTGTCTGTCCGCACGTAAATCTTCGTCACGGAAACATTTCACGATTTGGAAATACTTATCCATTCCGCCCACCATCAATAATTGCTTGAACGTTTGCGGAGATTGTGGCAATGCATAAAACTGACCTTCGTTCATTCTGGAAGGTACGACAAAATCTCTGGCTCCTTCGGGAGTAGATTTGATCAAATACGGTGTTTCTACTTCACAGAAATCCAAATCAGAAAGATATTTACGCACTTCCATCGCTACTTTATGACGAAACATCAAACTATTTTTCACTGGATTTCTTCGAATGTCAAGATAACGGTATTTCATTCGGATATCTTCACCACCATCTGTTTCATCTTCAATTGTAAATGGAGGCGTAAGTGAAGCGTTTAGAATAGTAAGTTCTGTAACTAAAATTTCGATTTCACCAGTTGCCATATTTTTATTTTTGGCTTCACGCTCAATAACAGTTCCTTTTACCTGAATTACAAATTCACGACCAAGTGTTTTTGCCAACTCAAAAACAGATTTTTCAGAACGTCCTTCGTCAAAAATTAATTGTGTAATTCCATAACGGTCGCGTAAATCGACCCAATTCATAAAACCTTTATCGCGAGATTTTTGAACCCATCCCGCAAGTGTAACTTCAGTGTTGATATGTGAGGCGTTTAATTCGCCACAGTTATGACTTCTATACATGTTCTAAATTTTAGATTATTTTGCCCTTCGGACACAGCTGCAAATTTAGGACTAATTATGAATAATGAATTGAGAAATAAGAAATTTTAGTGATTGGTTTTATGGCAAACTTTATTTTCAATGTTAAGCTTTACTTCAATGTTACGAAATTGTTAACTAAAAGTTTTTTTATTGTAAAATGTTTTATACATTTGTTAAGCTAATATGAATTTAAAAACACACACGACATGAAAAAATATATAATATTAACCGCATTACTTTTTTCAGGAATTGTATTCGCTCAAGAAAACAATCCAAAATTAGAAGCTGTAGGTGAGTTAGTTAAAACCACTTACTACTTTGAAAACGGAAAAGTACAACAAGAAGGTTTCTTTAAAAATGGAAAACTGGAAGGAGTTTGGATTTCATACGATACAAATGGAAACAAACAATCTGTTGCCACTTATAAAGACGGAGAAAAAACTGGAAAATGGTTGTTTTGGAATGGTAACAAACTGAACGAAGTAGAATATTCTAATAGCAGAATAGCTTCTGTAAAAACTTGGAAACAAGACGCATTAGTGAATAACTAAACAAAATTCAAATATTATAAAAAGCTTTCGTTGACTCGAAAGCTTTTTTTATGCCTTATGTTTTTTGGTTAAACTATACTTTAGAAGATTATTGCTTCCAAAAAAAGAATTCAAATCAAAGATAAGCTGCGAATCAAAAAATTATTCTTAGAAGAATTTGCGGTAGTCTCTGCCAAAAAAAATGCAGTACTTGTAACTCAAAAGAAACCTTTACGATTAAGAAACACACAAGTGTATTATAAAATCATTTAAGCTTTACCGGCCCTTCATAGTATAATCTAATGAACAAATGGCTACATTATTTCAGAAAAAAAGTGAAACTAAACAAATTTAATTTCACTTTTATTTTATTAATATACATTCGTTTTATTTCCAGAAAACTGCGTAAACAACCACCAATATAATCATTAATGCAAATGAACAGATATTGAAAAGAGGACTCGTTTTGAATAATTCTTTAGTTAATGGAATTCCTTTAGCATCATTATTACCTTTATTCTGAATTAAACTAATCGCAATAATTAACAACATAGTTAAAATAGCGGTATAACCCATTTGGTCCATCCATGGCAATGTTGGAAAAACAGATTCTAAACCACTTCCCGCTGCCCATGATTTTGGTCCCACTTTGAAAAACATAGCAATTGGTATAGAAGCTAATGCACCCCAAATAGCTGCTTTATTAGTCGTTTTTTTCCAAAACAACCCTAATATAAACACGGCTAAAATACCGGGACTTACCACGCCAGTATATTCTTGTATAAACTGGAATGCCTGATCAATTCCACCTAAAAGTGGCGCCATGATTACTGCTATTAATAGTGCAATCCCTCCAGAGATACGCCCTACATTAACTGTCTTTTTATCGTTGGCATTTTTATCAATATACTGTTTGTAAATATCCATTGTGAAAATGGTCGAAGTTGAGTTTAACATCGATGCCAAAGAAGATACAATAGCAGCAGCCAAGGCAGCAAATGCCAAACCTTTGAAACCTGTAGGTAAAAAATGCAACAACCAAGGGTAGGCTTTATCAGCAGTGCCAAAACCAGGTATATTATCTGCCGCTGCAGCTCCTAATCGAGCCATTATTGCAGGATCATTGACCATTACGTAAGCTGCAATTCCCGGAATTACAACAATG
The DNA here is from genome assembly GCF_004349085.1 of Flavobacterium caseinilyticum. Classification (GTDB taxonomy): domain Bacteria; phylum Bacteroidota; class Bacteroidia; order Flavobacteriales; family Flavobacteriaceae; genus Flavobacterium; species Flavobacterium caseinilyticum. Next base: position 3,814 of record NZ_SMFM01000001.1, read on the forward strand.
AAAGGAATAAGCATCTTTAAAAATGCAGCTAATAATATCCCTTTTTGAGCTTCGCCTAATGACTTAGCCGCTAATGTTCTTTGAATAATATATTGATTGAATCCCCAATAGTAAATATTAGCGACCCAAAGTCCACCAACCAAAACTCCAATACCTGGCAGGTTCATATATTCTGGATTAGATTCATCTAAAATCATCACAAAACGATCCGGAGCAGCATAATAAACCGTTTTCATTCCCTCCCAAACTCCAGCACCATCAGAAACCGTGTTTAATGCTATGTATGTTGTAACCAAACCACCTAACACCAAGAATATAACTTGGATAACATCTGTCCAAGCCACGGCAGAAAGGCCTCCATACAAGGAATAAGCTGCAGCAAAAAGTGCTAATCCTACAATTGCATACATCATGTCAATCCCTAAAATGGCCTCTATCGCTAAACCTCCCAGATACAAAACCGTAGTAAGATTAACAAAAACATATAAAGCAATCCAAAAAACAGCTAAAATAGTTTTAAGATTAGTTGAAAATCGTTTCTCTACAAATTCAGGAATGGTATAAATCCCTTTTTCAATGAAAATGGGTAAAAAATATTTTCCTACAATAATTAGCGTAAAAGCAGCCATCCACTCATAAGAGGCAATCGCTAATCCTAATGCAAATCCAGAACCGGACATTCCGATAAATTGTTCTGCGGAAATATTGGCTGCAATCAATGAAGAGCCAATGGCCCACCAGGGCAATGATTTACTGGCAAGAAAATAATCCTCAGCATTTTTTTGATGCCCGTCTTTTTCACGAGAAACCCATAATCCAACACCTAGAATAAGCACTGCGTAAGCAGCAAAAACTAAGTAATCTATAAACCCGAATTCTGTTGTCATAGTATAGTATTAATGTTAATTAAATATTTCAAATTAATAATCAGGCTAACTCCTTACCTTCTGCTCCCATTTCCAAGCTCTCGAAATCATTTCTTCCAGTATTGATTGTATTTTATTTATCCAAGAACCGTATTGACTTTAGCTGCATTGGCATAAGCCAAAACAAATTCAACTTCAATTCTTTCACCAATGCTGTATGCTAACTTTTGTAGGCTGACTTTTTCAAAAACGTAAATCACCCTTCGTGACTAGTATTTTATGACTTACTTTTATAATGTGTAATTGATAGCTCCCTTAAAATCTCAGCACTTTTCTCTGGTGTGATATCTCTTTGTGATTCGCCCATCATTTCATAACCTACCATAAATTTCTTTACAGTTGCAGAACGCAATAATGGCGGGTAAAAATGCATGTGAAAATGCCATTCCGGATGCAACTTTCCATCTGTTGGCGACTGATGAATCCCTGATGAATACGGAAAAGACGTTTCAAAAAGGTTATCATATTTGGTCGTCAATTGTTTTAAAATAATAGCAAAATCAGTTACTTCCGTTTCCGTGAAATCAGTTATTTTACTCACATTACGCTTGCTGACAATCATCGTTTCATACGGCCAAATTGCCCAAAAAGGCACTAATGCCACAAAATAATCATTCTCAATCACAATGCGTTCACCTAACTTCAACTCTTCTTTTACATAATCTTCTAAAAGTGTTTTGTTGTGTTTGTCAAAATAGGCCTTTAGATTACTTTGCGTTTTCTCCACTTCTGTTGGTAAAGACGATTGCGCCCAAATTTGTCCGTGTGGATGTGGATTACTGCAACCCATAACGCTTCCTTTATTTTCAAAAATCTGAACATGGTTGATATAATCCACGTTGCCCAAATTCGTATATTCTTTTTGCCAAGTATGAATGATATTTTCAATCGCATCGGCTGACATTTCTGGCAATGTCAAATTGTGTTTTGGCGAAAAACAAACTACTCGAGAAATTCCTCTTTCCGGTTTAGCTTTAAAAAAAGTCTCGTTTTTATTTTCTTCAAAAGCAATTTCTTCTTGCTTTAAAGCAGCAAAATCATTCTCAAAAACAAAAGAACTTTCATAATCCGGATTTACCATTCCATTCGCTCGAACATTTCCCGGACACAAATAACAAGTCGGGTCATATTCGGGCAATGTATCCGAAGTTATTGTTTCATTTTGTCCTTGCCACGGACGTTTCGAACGGTGTGGAGATACCAGAACCCATTCGTTGATTAACGGATTATAACGTCTGTGCGGATCTTCGTTGATATCAAATTTTTTCATTATTATGCGATATAAAGTGATGTTCCATTCCCAATTTTGACATCATAAATTTTTAATTCTATTCCAAATTCGTCTTGGTACAACCCTGATAATTTATTTTTCACATTTTCTTCTTGTCCTTTTTTGATCAAATTAATAGTGCAACCCCCAAAACCGCCTCCCATTAATCGTGAGCCTATGACTGATTTAACTTCTTTAACTGTGTTTACTAAAAAATCTAATTCGACACAACTTACTTCATAATCAACCGATAATCCTTGATGCGTTTCGAACATTAATTTACCCAAGGTTTCGATATCTCCTTTATCCAAAGCATCACAAGCCTGAGTTACTCTTCGAATTTCTTTCACCACATAAAGACACCTTTTGAAAACATTGGTACTCATTACATGTTGCAATTCTAAAACATGTTGCTCATTACAATCTCTAAAACTTGTTATCTCAGGATAATTATTTTTAATAATAGCAATACCTTCTTCACATTGTTGTCTTCTCTCATTATAAGCCGATGTCATTAAGGAATGTTTTACATTACTATCGAATAAAACTAAGGAATAATCACTAAAATTAGCGTCGTGATATTCGAAATCCAATGTTTTGCAATCAATTTTTATGACTTTATTTTCTAAACCCATCACACTGGAAAACTGGTCCATAATACCACAATTGATTCCCACCCAATGTTCCGATTTTTGTCCCATAAGTGCAATATCAATGGGTTTAATTTTCAAATTGAATAGTTCATTTAAACCAAACAAAAAGCCACATTCTAAAGCCGCAGAAGATGACAAACCGGAACCAACCGGGATATTACTGCTAAAAACACAATTAAAACCCTCCACGGAATAGCCGTTCATTTTCAACTGATTCAGAACACCACGCAGGTAATTTGTCCAAACGCTATCCGTCTGCTTTTGATCGTCATTTATACCAACTTCAAACTCATCATTCAAATCTATGGCCACAATTTTAACTGTATCCGAATTGTTTTTTTCAAAAGCAAAACAAATAATTTTATCGATGGCTGCCGGTAAAACATAGCCGTCATTGTAATCAATATGTTCCCCTATAACATTAATTCTTCCTGGCGAAAGAACTATTTTTGATGGTTCTGAACCAAAAGTCTGCTGAAAAAAATCAGTTGTTTTGTGTATTAAAATCTCATTCATAATTTAAATATTATCCAATCCCTTTTTTTAAAAACTCGCTGTTGTTGTTATTTTTTTAAAGTAATATGTAAAAATTATCATTGTTGTCTGATAAAAACTTTTTTAAATTGATAAAACGGAATAGGCATATTCCCTGCGGGACATTTTTTAGCGGAGTGCCTATTTAATTTACTACACATATTTTGCTCCTAACGGAGCGAACCTCGTAGAGGTTATATATTGGTAGTAAGATAGTACGAAATATAAAATTTGTCCCGTAGGGACTAAACCTTATTGTAATCGAACAATAATGAAAAATTATATAAATTTTTCACTTATTTCGTCGCCTCCAAGGTTAATTTACCGCTCTTGAGTCCGGCTCCATTTACTTCAAGTTTTATATCTCCTTCAGTTGTTTTCGATTTAACAAGCACTACCAATTTTCCGCTAAAAAGTTTCATGGTATCTTTATGAAACATTTCGAGTGAAGTGGCATCGCCATTGCAAGCCGCTCTGTAAGTACCCGCTCCCGTAACCTTAAATTTCAATTGGTTCGTCGCCGTAGGACAAGGAATTCCATTTTTATCCACTACCGATACCGTTACGAAAGAGATATCCTCGCCATCGGCAGTGATTGTTTTCCTGTCTGCGTTTAAAACAATTTGGTAAGGTTTCCCCGCAGTACGTATTTCTTCTTCAGCAACAGCTTTTCCATTGTCATCAAAAGCCACCACTTTTACCGTTCCCGGCTCATATTTTACATCCATCCACATCAAGCGATAGCGATTTTGTGGAGTGTTTTTGTTTTTTGTCTGCACGCCCATACTTTTTCCATTGACAAAAAGTTCGGCGCTGTTGTAACTCGTGTATACAAAAACAGGAGTTATTTCTCCTTCACGGCCTTCCCAGTTCCAATGCGGTAAAATATGTAGCGTAGATTCTTTTGTATTCCAACGGCTTCGGTATAAATAATAACGGTCTTTAGGCAAACCGGCTAAATCGTTAATTCCAAAATAAGAACTGCGAGACGGCCAGCTTTCATCGTAAGGAGTAGGCTCACCCAAATAATCAAAACCAGTCCAGACAAATTCGCCAATTACCCATGGTTTATCATCTTGAAGTACAAAATCTTCATCCGGCACATTCGACCAGCTGCAGGCTTCCAAATCATAAGAGGATGATTGAAAATCAGGATATTGTTTATTTTTTTCTTGAACCACGGGGAATTTATAAATCCCTCTAGAGCTAACCGTTGAAGCGGTTTCTGATCCTAAAACAAAACCTTGGGGAAATTTTTTATAAGCTTCCTCATATAAATGCACACGATAATTCAGTCCCGGAATATCCAGCAAAGCGCCAAAACCAGATTCAATAGTTGCTTTTACCTGATCCATACCAACAGTTACCGGACGTGTTGGGTCTTCCCGATGAAAGATTTCCTGCAACCATTTGGCGCGTTTCACTCCTTCTTCACCCCATTGATCCGGCACTTCGTTTCCAGAACTCCACATCACAATCGAAGGATGATTTCGTGTGGCTTGCACTAAATTGACGATATCTTTTTCAGCATATTCCTCAAAAAAACGATGATACCCATTTTCTACTTTTGGCTTTGCCCATTCATCAAAACTCTCTGCTAAAAATAGAAAACCCATTTCATCCGCCAACTCCAATTGCTCGAAAGAAGGCATGTTATGCGAGCTGCGAATCGCATTGCAACCCATGTCTTTCAATATGGTCATTTGTCTGCGCAGCGCCGCTTTATCTACCGCAACTCCAAGCGGACCTAAATCGTGATGCAAACAAACTCCTTTAAATTTGGTTACCTTTCCATTAAGACTGAAGCCTTTATTCGGCTCGTATTTTATTTCCCGAATTCCAAAACGGGTTGAAATTTCATCTTTAAGTTCGTTTCCTATATACAATTGGGAAACCGCTTTGTATAAATATGGAGTTTCGGGACTCCATAATTTTGGATTATCTACTTTTATGTTTTGGTCAAACTCTTTTCCGAACTGCGTAGTCGATTCCTCTGAACTTAATTTACGTCCTTCGTCATCAAAAATAGTGGTGACTAAACGAGTATTTTCGCCGGAGACTTTAGTCTTGATATTAACTTTCGCAACTTCCTCACTGATAAAAGGTGTCGTTATAAACTGTCCCCATTGGTCAATACTTTCGTTGTTTTTTATAATAATACTTACATTTCGATACAAACCTGCACCCGGATACCAACGAGATGCAAATTCTTTATTGGTTAGTTTTACTGATAATGTATTGGCTCCTTCTTGAATAAATTGGGAAACATCAAAATAAAAATAACTATAACCATACTTCCACTCTCCTACTTTTTTTCCGTTTAAATACACTTGAGGTTCGCTCATCGCGCCTTCAAAAAGCAAAATTATTTTTTTTCCTTTTGAATCTTTAGGCAAGTTGAATGTATTGCGGTACCAAGCAGTTCCAATATGCGGCAAAGCACCTGTTCTTCCTGTTTTTTCGGTAGCTACGGTTTCTCCGTTTTGAACAATAGCAACTTTTTGTATGTCTACATTTTTATCAAAAGGTCCGTAAATAGCCCAGTCATGTGGAACGGTTACGGATTCCCATTTGTAATCATTAAAATTTATTTTATACGCCGCGTCAAAATCACCTTTTTGAAATTTCCAATTGGCCTTTAGTACTTTAACTTCTCGTGATTGAGACAAGGCAACTTGTGTACATGATAAAATCACAACAAGAAAACAAATCAATTTCTTCATTTTTATAACAAATTTTAATTTTTTTTTAAACATGTAAGTCATGTAAGTTTGAAAAAGTTAGTTTGTCAATTAACTATTTAAAGTGAATATCAGTTAAAATATTCTTTACATGATTAATAACTTTACTAAATGAATTCTGAGTTTTCAATTAATTTTATTCAAATTAAAAGCTTCTATGACTTAAATGTTTCAACAATTTTTTCGACAAAACGCTGTCATTTATATAATTAAATGCAGTTTTTAATTCCGCTGATTAAAACTATTCCTTAAACGCATCTAAAGCCATTGATGGTTTCCCGTCAGATTGCCAAGCGCTCAGGGAATAACCGCTCCAACTTTTTTCTCCCTGCGGTTCCCAATATATCACGCCAAGTCCTTTGTTATTAGGAACAGCTTTTACCGCTTTGATTGTTGCCACCAACATTTCATAGGTGTTTTGTACTTTATCATATTCCCCACCTACTTCCACAACCATCACTTCTTTGTTGTATCTGGCAACCATATCGTTTAGATTATACGCTAAATCCGCAATAGTTTCTGTGTAATCTTTCTTGATCCAAAAAGGGTAATAGGACAATCCAATTACATCGTACTTTACATTATTTGCTGTAGCATTATCAAAAAACCAGCGGAATTTTTCATTATTATTTCCTTCGTCAAGATGAACAATTACTTTGATTTTAGAATCAATAGCTTTTGTTGCCTCATAGCCTTTGTTGAGTAATTGTGCCAATTGATTCCAATTTTTGGTACTTCCTTCCGGCCACATCATACCGCCTGGAATTTCATTCCCAATTTGAACCCATTCCGGAGTAACTCCTACAGATTTCAGTGCGCTCAAAACACCAAAAGTATGATCATACACATCCGTCATTAATTCCGGAAAAGTATGATTTTCCCAAGCTTTTGGCTTGAATTGTTTAGCAGGATCGGCCCACGAATCGCTGTAATGAAAATTGATCATGATACGCATTCCCATTTTTTGGGCACGCAAAGCCATCACAACGGTTTCTTCTTTACTGCAGTGTCCACTGGCTTTATCATCATTTGGATTTACCCAAACACGCAGGCGAATGGTATTCATCCCTCTGTCCTTTAGGAGTTGCAAACAATCTTTTTCAGCGCCATCGGTATCGTAAAATTTATATCCAGTGGCTTCCATCTGCGGCAACCATCCCACATCAGCTCCTTTTGCAAAAGAATTTTTGGATGTTGATTGCACATTTTTGGATGTACTGCAAGAAAAAAGTATTGAAACCATTAAAGACATCAAAACGAATCGAAAATACATTGGTAAATTTTTCATGTTTTCTTATTTATTAAACGCCTGCAAAACAGGTAATGCTCTATTATTAAAATCATAAAAAGCCTGGTTTTCAAAAGTAGATCCATTTGCGGCCTGATTCCCTTTAAAAGAAATCCATTCTCCACCCCAATAGGCAAATCCCAAACCATATTCAGACTCTTTCACGATGGTTTTTATTGCCAACACAAAGTTTTTTTGACCATCAGGAGTAGCAGGATAACCAGAAACGAGTTGCGAATCTAAACCCACTATATTATTTGTCCAGTCATTATATCCTAACGTAAAAGGATAAGCGGTTTCAGCAATAATAACTTTTTTATTGTATGCTTTTCCTAACGTATTGATGGCGGTTTTTACAACTTCTAAATCCTTTCCGTGCCAAAGTGGATAATACGACAACCCAATGTAATCGTAATCTACACTTTTAATTTTGTTAAAAAACCAATTTGTATCCGAAGCTTTCACGCCTGCATAATGAATCATGATTTTGATATTTGGCGCTTTAGCTCGAATCGTTGCGCTGGCAGTTGCCAATAAAGAAATACTTTGTACTTCCTGATTGATTAAATTTCCTTGTGGCCAAAGCAATCCGCTGTTAATTTCGTTCCCAATCTGGATAATATCTGGATTAATTTCAGTGAGAATTGTCGAAGTATAATTGGCGACAGCCGTTTTTAAATCGGTAAATGATAAATTTTTCCATTCCGCTGGCGTAGTTTGAACCGCAGGATCAGCCCAAGTATCCGAATAATGTACCGTTAACCAAACTTTCATTCCTGCTTGTTTCACTCGTTTTGACAGCGCTTTAACTTCTGTCATTCCGGAACGTCCATTCGCTGGGTTTTTCCAAAGACGAATTCGAACCGTGTTACAACCAGCATTTTTCAGAGTTGTAATCATATCTTCCGCTTGGTTGCTGCTGTTGTATAAAGCCGCACCCGATGTTTCTATTTCCGGTAAAAAAGAAATGTCCGCAGCTCTAATAAAAGAATCAACTGCAACTGGCGGTTCAACTGCCGGAGTTTCCGCTGTATCATTACTATTAGAACAGGAAAAAAGAAGTACAAAAAGGGTTAAGAACCCTAAAATTCGAATATTTTTTTTCATCTTAAAAAGATTGAAATTTATAAATAGTTTTATGATAATATAATTCTCCTTTTCTCAAAACAGAAGAAGGAAAATGTTCGTGATTAGGCGCATCAGGGAAATTCTGGGTTTCAAAACAAATGCCGCTTGTGGGATGATAATTAGTGTTTTCTTTCCCTTTTATTGCATTAAAGCAATTTCCGCCAACATAAATATGAACCGCGGGCTGATTCGTGTAAACAGACATTTTCAAAGTTTTATCACTATTATAAAGAGACGCTGCGTATTCTTTTTCCTTGTTTAAAACAAAAGTGGTGTCAATTTTTGACGGACAGGTTCTCGCGGCGGTAAAATCAAAAGGACAATTAGCAACATTTAGAAACCGTCCGGTAGGAATTCCCGACTTTGTAGTTTCTAATATTCGTTGAGAATTTACACGCATTTCCTGAGCAGCAACACTGGATTGATGACCGTCCAAATTGAAATAACTGTGATGCGTTAAATTTACAATTGTATCTTCAGTTGTGCTGGCGATATATTCTATAATTAATTCATTGTCGTCAGAGAGCATGTAAGTCAAATCAACTGATAATTCACCCGGAAAATGTTCTTCATTATCCGCACTGACGCATGTAAAAGTCACAGAGGGATTTTCACCTTCACTACTTTTTTTTATTTTCCAGTTTTTATGGCTCAAGCCAATGGTACCGCCATGCAACGAATTTCCGTTGTTGTTTTTGTTGAGGCAAACTGTTTTTCCGTTCAGTTTAAATTCGCCTTCATTTATTCTTCCGGCAAATCGTCCCACCGTTGCTCCAAGATAAGGCGCACTTTCTAAATTAAATGACTGTAAATAGGCCTCCAAAGTATCAAAACCTAAAACCACATCTACCAATGCTCCATTTTTTAATGGAACTTTTAAAGAGGTAAGCGCAGCACCATAACCCATCACTTTCATTTGCATGCCATTCTTATTCGTTACTTCACAAACAAAAACCTCTTCCCCATCCGGTATCAAACCAAATGATTCTATTACAGAATTGGTTTTAAAATGTGATATGTGTTTAATTTTCATGGTTTAATTATGAAATGTGAAAAACCAAAAGTAAAATAATTGTTATCATTGACATACCAGTACCTACCAGTTTTTGTATATTGCCAAGAAATCCACTGCTGCATGAAAATAATTTCGATTCAAAACAATCTTGGAATTCCCAAATACCGACAAATAATTAGTTCGATAGAAAAGGCAATAAAAGACGTAAATCTGAAAAAAGGCGACAAACTTCCGTCGGTAAACAAAGTCTGTCTGGAATTCTCCTTGTCCCGCGATACGGTTTTACAGGCCTATGAAGAATTGAAAAAAAGAGGTATTATTTATGCCATTCCAGGCAAAGGCTATTATGTGAAAAGCGTTGAAGTCACCATAAAACAAAGGATATTTTTACTTTTTGACGAGTTGAATATTTTTAAGGAAGACTTGTACAATTCGTTTCTGGAAAACATTGGCAGTAATGCTCAGGTAGATATTTTCTTTCATCATTTTAATGTTCCCGTTTTCCAAAAACTGATTAATGACAGCTACGGCAATTACACTAAATACATCATTATGCCGACAAATTTAGCCGAGGCCGCCGCGGCGATAAAAACCCTACCAGTTAACGACGTTTATATTTTAGATCAAACCAATCCTGAACTAAAATCCTTTCCTGCTGTATACCAGAATTTCGTAAAAGATATTTACGACGGCTTACTGAAAGGAAAATCTAAATTGAACAAATACAAAAAACTGATTATGATTTTCCCTGGATTCCGAGAGCCCATAGGTATGAAAATCGGTTTTGAGAATTTCTGTAAAGATTTCACATTCGATTATGAAATCATCACTGAATTCAGGAATCGGGAAATAAAAAAAGGCGAAGTGTATATTATTCCGAGTGACAGGGATTTAGTGAGTGTTATCCAAAAAGCTAAAATTCAGAAGTTGCAATTAGGCAGTGATTACGGCATCATTTCGTACAATGAAACCCCGCTTAAAAAAGTAGTCGAAAACGGAATTACAACGATTTCAACCAATTTTGAAGTAATGGGAAAGTTACTGGCAGAGATGATTTTAAAAGGCAAGAAAGAACAAATTGAGAATACAAGTGATTTGATTATTAGGAATTCGCTGTGACATATTAAAATAAATAAACCCCTATTATACAATAAGTTAAAAAAATATAAAGTATAAAAAGTAAGCACGAAAGTAATTACATTTGTTACATGTTAAAAGTCCGCCAAACGCAAATTATAAAAATAGGCAATTCTAACGGGATTAGAATTCCTAAAGACTTTCTAAGTGCATTGGGCACCAAAGAAGTTGTCTTGGAACTCACAAATAACACTATGATTATTACGCTTATAAAAGTAACCATGCCGCAGCGCAGCTAGTGGGGAAACATTTTGGCAAAAATGAAAATAGTCCGAGAAGACGATTTAAACGATTTTGATACCACCCTAGCAGGTGGTATTGACAAATTATAAAAAGTGGGATATTGTAATGGTGGTTTTGAACCCAACCAAAGGAAGTGAAATATCAAAAACAAGACCGTGTTTAGTGGTTTCGCCCAATAGTATCAATACATACTTGAACACTATTATTGTAGTCCCGTTTACCTCAAAACCCAGAGGATACCCTTTTAGAATATTGACAAATCACAAAAACAGTGAAGGCGAATTGTGTTTTGACCACATCAAAAGTTTTGACAATAGCCGCATTGTAAAAACTGACGGCACCATTGCAAAAACGTTGCGAACAGCTAAAAATAATTTGTTATTTGAGTTTTTTAATGAGTAAAATTAATTAAAAATCTTTGTCTTTTACGGGAAACCTCAAAGTGGATAATTATTAAGAGTCTATTTTTGGTTTAAATATTTTACAACACAAAAATTAAAAAACATCATTATAAAAACTTATATGGCAAGAATTTATATAGGTGATATTTGACTAATTTTAACACAACTAACATGAACTATTTTGAAGAAACTAAAAGATTATTTGATGATTCTGCTTTATTTTACATCATAACCGCTGATATGGATGGCAAATATTCGTATATCAATAAACATTATGCAAAAGAATTTTCACATGTACACACCAATTTAGTTGGAAAGCCATATTATATAACTATGCACACAGATGATATGAAAACTTGCATCGAAGTTTCTACCAAATGTTTTGAGAATCCCACTAAATTATTTCCGGCAACAATTAGAAAACACGATGGCAAGGGCGACTATGTATATACGCAATGGGAATATAGAGCAATGTTTGATGATGAAAAGAATCCTGCTGGAATATTCTGTCTGGGATACAATATAACCAAATTTGTTGGGGAAGAATTACTGTTACAAAAGGCAAATGAAAAGATTGAAAAAAATAACAATACCTTAAAAAACATTATTTTTCAACAATCACATCTTGTACGTGCCCCATTAAGCAATATAATTGGCCTCGCCAGTATTTTAGACAAAAAAATACTGGATAGTGATACAAGCAACATTTGCGACATGATAGTAGAAAGCTCTAAGCAACTTGATGAAATTATTAGAAGCATTGATACTACTGCTAGAACCTGAACTAAAATTTTGATTATTTCCGCTTTGGAGAAATTATCCCTTCGGCAGATATTGACCAAACGAAACAATTTTTATCCTTGCTTATAAAATATGGACACTCACTAACGAAAAAAGCCCGTAACACTTGAAAATTCAAGAAATTACGGACTTTTAAGTACCCGGAGCCGGAGTCGAACCGGCACGGTTTCCCACAGGTGTTTGAGACCAGCGCGTCTACCAATTCCGCCATCCGGGCTTAGCAGACATGAAATAACGACAGTTATTTCAACGCAATAAAAGATGTGATTGTGTTTAAATCAACCATCAATTCCTTTAACACGGTGCAAATGTAAAAAATAATATTAAATGTTCAACTAAAAATACTTAATTTTTTCCTTTCAGAGTTGAATAAATTTTATAAATTTGCACCTCGTTAAAAACACAACACACAACTAACTACACCCGAGACAAATACACACATAAGGCTTTATAGAAATTCAAAGCCAAACTGTATGCAGCGCAGCGGAATAAAAACAACAAATTAAATGTCACACCTAGAACCAGAAGCTAAAATTTTTGCTTGTTCACAAAGTGTCTATCTTGCTGAGAAAATAGCAAAGGAATACGGAATCCCATTAGGGAAAATCACCATGTCAAAATACAGCGACGGTGAATTTCAACCTTCTTATGAAGAGTCTATCAGAGGATTACGCGTATTTATCGTATGTTCAACGTTTCCTACGGCGGATAATTTGATGGAAATGTTACTGATGATTGATGCTGCAAAACGGGCGTCGGCAAGACACATTACAGCAGTAATTCCTTACTTTGGTTGGGCAAGACAAGATAGAAAAGATAAGCCAAGAGTTCCGATAGGAGCTAAACTAGTAGCCAATTTATTAGATGCTGCAGGCGCAACAAGAGTAATGACCATGGATTTGCACGCTGATCAAATTCAAGGATTTTTTGAAAAACCGGTAGATCACCTTTTTGCATCAACCATCTTTTTGCCTTACGTGAAAAGCTTAGGTTTAGACAATCTGACTATTGCTTCTCCGGATATGGGAGGTTCAAAAAGAGCCTATGCTTATTCTAAATTTTTAGAATCGGATGTGGTAATTTGTTACAAACAAAGAAAAGAAGCCAACATTATCGACACCATGGAATTAATTGGTGAAGTAAGAGGTAGAAATGTAATCTTAGTAGATGACATGATTGATACCGGAGGCACTTTGGCGAAAGCCGCAGATTTAATGATCGAAAAAGGAGCATTGAGCGTAAGAGCAATTTGTACCCACGCGATTTTATCTGGTGATGCTTACGAAAAAATAGAGAATTCTAAATTATTAGAATTAATCGTTACCGATTCTATTCCGTTAAAGAAAGAATCAAACAAAATAAGAGTGTTGAGTTGTGCGCCACTTTTTGCTGAAGTTATGCACATGGTACATCATAACAATTCCATTAGTGGAAAGTTCATAATGTAACCCCAAACAAGTAATATTATTTAATAACTATATTTTTTTTACAATGAAATCGATTACAATTAAAGGATCAGAAAGAGAAAGCGTGGGTAAAGTTGCGACTAAAGCCCTACGTAATGCTGGATTGGTTCCTTGCGTATTATACGGAGGAAATCAGGCAGTTCATTTCTCAGCAGAAGTTATGGCTTTCAAAAACTTGGTTTACACTCCAAACGCTCACACAGTTGAGATCGATCTTGGAAAAGGAAAATCATTTAACGCTATTTTACAAGATATCCAGGTTCACCCGGTATCTGACAAGATTTTACACATTGACTTCTTTCAATTATTTGATGACAAAGAAATCACTATGGAAGTTCCTGTAAAAGTAGTTGGAACATCTAAAGGAGTTCTTGCTGGTGGTGTTTTACGTTTGAACACGCGTAAACTTAAAGTTAAAGCTTTACCAAAAAATCTTCCAGATTTTATTGAAGCTGACATTACTCCACTTGAAATGGGGAACAAATTGTACGTTACTAAATTAGTTAACGAAAACTACAAATTGATTCACCCTGACAACACTGTTGTTGCTCAAGTAAGAATTTCTCGTGCGGCTATGAAAGCAGCTCAAGAAGCAGCAAAAGCAGCGAAAGCTCCTGCAAAAGGAAAGAAAAAATAATATTTTTTCAATCATTCAAGAAAGCATCAGTTGTAAAACTGGTGCTTTTTTTATTTAATCTGAACTCGTTTCAGATTCTGTTTCTAAAATCGTTTAAGATTCTGATTCTGAACTTGTTTCACATTCTGTTTCTGAACTCGTTTCTCATTTTATATTTAGGAGCACCACTACTCATTTTCACAACAACTCTGCTCCTGCTGTCCGTTGTATCCACGCAAAAAAGCGTGGGATGCCACTTCCATCAGGGCTATTCAGAACTAATTTGCCCTCAATAACGATTTTCTAAAAATCTAATAGTCCAATATTCTAATTAAGTCTATTTTTGCACTATGATAAAATGGATTTCAAATTTATTCTCGTCCACAAAAAAAGAGAACAATACAGATTATACGAAACCAGAGGTTCACGAACACCAAAAAAACAATACAGAAAGCGTGAGTAATAAATTTTTGATAGTAGGACTCGGCAATATTGGCGCCGAATACGTAAACACAAGACACAACATTGGTTTTAAAATCGTGGATTTCCTGGCCCGCAAAGAAGCCGTTTCTTTCGAAACCGTAAAACTGGGCGCATTGGCACAATATAAATTCAAAGGAAGAACTTTTCTGCTTTTGAAACCCAACACCTATATGAATTTGAGCGGGAAAGCCGTTCAGTATTGGATGGAAAAAGAGAAAATTCCTTTGGAAAACATCTTGGTAATCACCGATGATTTAAATCTTTCCTTTGGAACCATCCGCATCCGCCAAAAAGGAAGCGACGGCGGACACAACGGACTTAAAAACATCAATCTGGTGCTGAATACACAAAACTACGCCCGATTCCGTTTTGGGATCAGCGACGAATTCAAAAAAGGAAAACAAGTTGATTACGTCCTTGGAGACTGGGATGATGCTGAAAAAACAGCGCTTCCGGAACGTCTCGAAGTAGCTTCTGAAATCATAAAATCTTTTGGAACTGCCGGCTTGGATATCACCATGACCACCTTTAACGGGAAATAAAGATCACACTTCTCCAAAGAGTTAAGCAATGGAATGCCAATTAATTTGTATTAGAGATAAATAATAATTAATTTTAATAAACTTTATTTTTTTTTGCAAAAATATTAAAAAATAAACGCTGACTAAACGTAACATTTACTCGGCGAAAAACAAATACGAATTGCTCATTTTAGACAAAACACATATCATGAAAAAAATTACTTTTTTTCTCTTTACATCACTTTTTTTCATAATCAATGGAGCATTTGCGCAAGTGAGCAATTTAAGTGAAGTTACACTCTTTGGTAAAAAAAAGAGTGTCACCGAAGGCTCTTTTATTCGTTGCGCCACCACAGAATATGAAGAATATTTGAAATCCAAAAATCCTGAACGATTATCGACCGCGGAATTTGAACTGTGGATCGCACCAAAGATTAAAATCGAAAAAAATAAAAAAGACAATGTATCCAAAGGATTCAAACAAAATGCAGTTATAACGATTCCTGTAGTAGTTCATGTGATTCATAACGGAGACCTCTTGGGAGCTAATGAAAACATATTTGATCAACAGGTGCTGTCACAAATTCAAGTGCTCAACGAGGATTTCAGAAGAAAAGCGGACAGCCCTGGTTTTAACTCTAATCCTGTAGGAGCCGATGTAGAGATTGAATTCGCTCTTGCTAAACGAGATCCTTCAGGCGTTTTATCAAATGGGATAAATCGGGTAAACTTGGGGCAAGAAAGTTGGTCAACTGATGAAATTGATGATTTTGTAAAACCTCAAACACAGTGGGATCCTGACAAATACCTTAATATTTGGGTTGTAAAATTCTCCACTACTAAACTTCTAGGATACGCACAATTTCCAAGTGCCTCGGGTCTTTCCGGACTCAATGCTGATAGTGGTTCGGCAATCACAGACGGGGTAGTTATTGGTTATACCTTTTTTGGATCTTCTAGTTACTTTCCCGGAGGAACTTATATCAATGATTATGATCAAGGAAGAACCACAACCCACGAAATTGGTCATTATCTTGGGTTAAGACACATTTGGGGCGATGGTGGATGTGATGTTGATGATTTTTGCACGGATACTCCTAATGCAGGGCAGGAGAATACTGGCTGTCCTTTTGGAGTTGATAGTTGTCCAGCTTCGCCTGGTTTTGATATGGTTGAAAACTACATGGATTATACTAATGATGCCTGTATGAACATTTTTACCGCCGAACAAAAAAACCGCATGATCACCGTGATGAATAATTCAACCAGAAGGGCCTCATTAAAAACGTCAAATGCGCTTGTCCCTGGAGTTATTTATGCCAATGATGCGGCGCTAATGATTGTGGATTTAAACCTTATTTCCTGTAGCCGAACTTTCGCGCCTAAGATAAAAATTGTAAATAAGGGAAGTTCGCCATTAACAAAAGCAACAATCCGGTACGGCATTGACAACCAAAACCTGCAAACCTATAACTGGACTGGCAATTTGGCTAACAATGAATCACAAGATATTACTTTAAGTAATTTAACAACAACCGGAGGAAATCATAATTTCAGTGCTACAATCATTAGTGTAAATTCAACTACTGACCAAAATGCGACTAATAATAACACCACAGCGAGTTTCTTTATTACAAAAAATTACGCCACAAACACCGTAAATTTCTCATTGCAACTAGACCACTACGGCTCAGAAACTACGTGGAAAGTTACCAACTCTAAAGGAATCACACTGTATCAAGGCGGGCCCTATACGGATACTGCAGAAACCGCACCTCTCCCGCCGCAAATCAACACTTCATTTAACCTTCCTAGCAACGAGTGTTATACATTTACCATATTTGACAGCGAGGATGATGGGATTTGTTGCGATTACGGAAACGGGTCTTATATTCTGCGAACTCCTTCAGATGAAGTCATAGCTACCGGCGGATCTTTCAGAGCGATGGAGTCCAAAGATTTTAGCATCAATTTGCTTTCAACTAATGACGTAGATTACCTGAATTCAGTTTATTTGTATCCAAATCCTGCTTCAAACACCGTAAATATCGTCATTGACAACAAATTGGAAATGCCGACTGAATATAGTATAATTAATACTTTGGGGCAAATCATAAAAACAAAGAAAATCCAAACAGAAGAGGATTTGATCGTTCCCGTTTCCTATTTATCAAACGGTATTTATTTTCTAAAATTATCAAAAAGCCAATTGGAAACAGCCACGCTACAATTCATTAAAAAATAAATAAAATCATGTAATTAATTAAAAAAGGATTGAAGATTTCAATCCTTTTTTAATTATATCAATTGGATAGATTAAATTTGCCCATTATAAAACACTTGCTTTGAAGATTTTTCATTCCATAAACGATTTCAGTTCTACGAAAAAAACGATTCTAACCTTAGGTACATTTGACGGGGTACACATAGGTCATAAAAAAATCCTAAAAAAAATAACGCAAAACACGGAGAACGAGAAATATGAAAGTGTAGTGCTTACTTTTTTTCCTCATCCCAGAATGGTTCTACAGGAACATTCTGATATAAAACTGCTCAACACGATCAATGAAAAAATTGAATTATTAGAGAAAATTGGCATTGAAAATCTTGTAATCCATCCTTTTGATGAGAAATTTTCAAGATTGACCGCAGAAGAATTTGTACGTACCGTTCTAGTTGATCAATTACGCATAAAAAAAATTATTATTGGTCACGATCATAGATTTGGCAGAAATCGAACAGCCAATATTGATGATCTAATCGCTTTTGGGAAACAATATGATTTTGAAGTAGAACAAATATCAGTTCAGGAAATCAATGCTATATCGGTAAGTTCCACTAAAATCAGAAACGCGCTTTTAGAGGGAAATATGGCTTTGGCCAATAAATATTTAGGGTATGATTATTTTCTGACAGGGACTGTTATTCGAGGAAAACAATTGGGAAGAACCATCAATTTCCCAACAGCAAACTTAAAAATTGAAGAAAATTACAAACTGATTCCTCAAAACGGAGTTTACATTGTACAAAGCATCATCGACAAGAATACCGTTTTCGGAATGATGAATATTGGATTCAATCCAACCGTTGAGGGAAAAAACCAGTCAATTGAAATTCATTATTTTAATTTTAATGCTGATTTGTACAATCGAGAAATACGTGTTTCAATACTCCAAAAAATTCGTTCAGAGCAAAAGTTTGCGTCTATAAATTTACTGAAAGAACAATTGGAGAAAGACACAAAAACAGCACTCGACTACTTGAAGAAATTTTAATTTTTTTGTAAAATGTTCCTATTTTTTCTGTAAATTTGAAAATAATATCCTGTTTATAAATAAGATATACTTTCTAACTTTTAAAACTAGTTGTATGAAACTTCCAAAAGAATTAATAAACGGATTCATTATTTTCACAGGAATTGGGCTCTATTTCTTATTAATGGAACTTTTGGGTCTGGCAGATATTTATTTTTTACGACTATTTAATGTCCTATTTGTATTTTATGGAACTTCCCGAACCCTTAAATCTAATTTCGCTGAAGGCAAGACCATATTAGTTTCTAATGCTGTTTCTGCACTGCTAACTGCCCTTACAGGAATATTCTTGAGCATCATTGGTTTGATTGTTTACAGTTACGCAAAAGGTGGAGACGCATATGTAGGATCATTATCAAAAACTTTTTTATTTGGGGGTGAGCCGTCCGTAATGACGTATTCCATCTCTTTATTGTTTGAAGGAATCGTATCGGCCGTGATTGTTACGTTTATGCTGATGTTGTATTGGGACACCCGTTATTCCTCGGATAAACATGGTGCCGAATCTTAAATTTAATTTGCTTTTTTCATTCAAATAAACGCCGCAAATCAGTAATTAGACTGTCTTTGCGGCGTTTCACTTTTCTGCTATTTATCAATTATACCGCTTCCAAATTGGAATTCCTCGGCATCATGAAAAAATAAAAGTATCCTTAATACAACTGAAAACTATTTTTTCTTTGATTTACTTATAGATAGGCTTTTCAAAGCTTTTGCGTTTGTTCTTAACAACAATTTGACTACTTTTGATGCATCAAAAAATCGTATCAATGAGCATTACAAGACACAATTGGACCAAAGACGAAATTATCGCAATATATAACAAACCTATGATGGACTTGCTTTATGAAGCAGCTTCTATCCATAGAGAACATCATGATCCTAACGTGGTACAGGTTTCGACTTTACTCTCCATAAAAACAGGTGGATGTCCGGAAGATTGCGGATATTGTCCGCAAGCGGCACGGTATCATACCGAAATTGAAGGCAACGATTTGATGTCTGTTAGCCAGGTAAAAGCACAAGCATTACGCGCTAAATCAAGCGGTTCGTCTCGTGTTTGTATGGGAGCGGCCTGGAGAAATGTAAAAGACGGTCCTGAATTTGACCAAGTTCTTGAAATGGTGCGTACCATTAATAAACTAGACATGGAAGTTTGCTGTACCCTTGGAATGATTACGGAAAATCAAGCACATCGACTGGCAGAAGCTGGCTTATACGCCTACAACCACAATTTAGACACCTCCGAAGAATATTATAAAGAAGTTATTTCCACACGCGGATTTGAAGACCGTTTGCAAACCATAGAAAATGTTCGTAAAACAAATGTTACTGTTTGTAGCGGCGGAATAATTGGGATGGGAGAGAGTATTGACGACCGTGCAGGAATGCTTGTAGCACTTTCTACCTTAAATCCACAACCGGAATCAGTGCCAATAAATGCGTTGGTTGCCGTTGAAGGAACTCCAATGGAAAAGGAAAAACCAGTTGAAATATGGGAAATGATTCGAATGGTAGCAACAACGAGAATCATCATGCCGGAAACCCAAGTTCGCCTTTCCGCAGGTAGAATGAACATGAGCCGTGAAGGTCAAGCCATGTGCTTTTTTGCGGGCGCTAATTCTATTTTTGCCGGAGACAAATTACTTACCACACCTAATCCTGACGTGAACGAAGACATGAAAATGTTTGAAATGCTAGGATTAAATCCTCAAAAACCATTTACCAAAGTTTCTCAGCCTCAAACCATAGAAGCTCATGACTCTCAATTTGCTCCACTAGGAGAAAAACCAAAATGGTCAAGACCCGGACATTCCATTGAGAAAAATCTTGAAGCATCCAAAAAGGAAAGTTAATTTGAAATATTATCAATAAATATTCGTTTACCTTTACACAACACTAATGATTTCACTCCTAGTTAACACTAGGAGTTTTTTTATAAATTTAAAGATTTTACTATGCCATTACAACTGACTGAAATTGAGCGCGTAAAAACCATTTCGAAAGAAGATTTTTACACCAATTTTGTAAAAAAGCAAAAACCAGTTGTGGTTGAGCAGCTAACAGCTGATTGGCCTGCTTATAAAAAATGGAATTTAAACTATATCAAAGAAATTGCCGGTGACAAAATAGTTCCACTATATGACGACCGTCCTGTTTCTTATAAAGATGGATTTAATGAAGCGCATGCCAATATGAAAATGGCTGATTATGTTGATCTTCTTAATTCAAAGCCTACTAACTTTCGAATTTTTCTGTATAATTTAATGCAGGAAGTACCTGTATTAAAAAAAGACTTCCTCTGGCCTGACATCGGTTTGCGACTTATCAAGCAACTCCCTATGTTGTTCTTCGGAGGCGAAAATTCAAAAGTTTTTATGCATTTTGATATTGATTATTCCAACATTCTGCATTTTCATTTTCACGGAACCAAGCGATGTGTTTTATTTGCGCCGGAGCAAACGCCTTATCTGTACAAAGTCCCTTTCTCCTTAATTTCCCGGGAAGATATTAATTTTGACACTCCTGATTTCAATAAATTTCCTGCTTTGAAACAAGCTAAAGGTTATGTTACCGAATTAAAACACGGAGAAATGCTTTATATGCCGGAAGGCTATTGGCATTACATGAAATACCTCACTCCCGGTTTTTCTATGAGTCTAAGAGCTTTTCCCAGAAGCATCGTTAAATTATCGAAAGCGGCCTATAATGTATTTATCATGAGACACATCGATAATTTTATGAAAAAAAGAAAAGGCCAGAAATGGATTGATTATAAAAACGACAAAGCAATAAGCACGACCAATAAGAATTTGACCAAGTAACATTTTGATTGTGTAAATATTGTATTAATATAAAAAAATAGAGAATTCTTTTATGGATATCGCCTTTAGATTCCATAAAAAAATCCATTCTGCTTAACAGAACGGAATCTAATATGATTTTTAAATTAGTTATTTCTTTCTAAAAAATGAGCTTTTTAGAAATTACCTTACCACTTGTTAAAATTACTTTTACTACTACTATTTGATTAATCAAAGCGATATTTGAAGTACGGAATACGGTATTATTTACAGCTTCTTTCTCGAACACTTTTCTGCCTTGCAAATCAAAAACCGTAATTCGTTTAATATTTTCAAGAGGTGATTCTATTTTTAATTGCATGTTGTCTTTGGCAATTGTTATCGAATTTTCATTTGCACCAAAAGCCGCTGTCCCTAAAGCTTTATCAGTATAACGCAAAACAAAACGATCATTAAACGTTCCTACTTCAGTATTGAAACTGAACTCCCCCGTTTTTAAATCAAAAAGTGTATTGTTTAATTTATCTTCGATAAAGACATCCTGGCCAGAAAGCAATCCATCAACTTCATCAATTTTAATGACAAAACTTCCTGCTGACACTGTTGAGAACCCTAATTTAATTTCATCTGCTTCAAACGGCAAAGCTTTTCCTTGAATCACTAATTTCTTGTCTTGAATAATACTATAGAAATTTAAATACTGATTGCCATTTAAACTTTCACTATTAAAACCCGTATCATAATCATTATTAGCTCCATCAATATAACCAATTAAGATCTGCTTGAAAGCGCCTTGACTGTTGGATAAATTCAGCCAGATGCGATGTTTCTCCACCTGATTTAATTTTTTAGGTGTATCAGCTTTGAAAAAATTAAAATTTTGTCCCACTACTCGCATATTATTATCAAAAATAGCATTCCCGCCATTATTAACACCAGTTACAAAGAATGCTTGCCCAGAAGCAATTTTGCCATCCGGTTTTGAATTATTTACTCCCGATTTTAAAGCAGGGCTCGTTCCCACTCCTCCCAATAAATTATAAACCGCATAATCATCCGAGGTATACTGATTATTTGTAATCGCGGTATTATGTGTCCATAAATAAATACTGCCGTCTATAATTCCTTTATTAGCGATGATAAAAGAATCAGCATTAATTGCTGAAGGATATGGATTTCCAATCAAATTATAGGTTTTAGCTACAGCTATTGGAGCCAGCACCCGTCCATTGTTTGGAATGCCTTTAAAAACAGCCTCATAAACCGTTTTGGCAGTTGTTGAAAAACTCTGCGGACCGCGAATAATATAGCCTTTCCCCGCTATCATAGCATTTGCCGGACTCTCATTCCACCAGGAATCATTTATCGCGTGATACGAATAAAACTTATCGGAGAGCGTTTCGGGTGATACATCGAATAATTTTTGATTAGAAACCGGGGAAGACCAGTAGGTATAATCCATTTTAATAATAGGAGTGGTTTTTCTTTTTAAATGAATTATTCCTGAATTATGCACCTGCTCTTCGGATTGATATAGGGCTGCATTGTTTTCTAAAATTAATGTGCCGGCACCGGAATATTCGAAAACTACACCCAGAGTTTTTCCATCCGAAATTGTAACTGTATTCCCCGAGCTGATCGAGCAAGAACAGGAATTAATTGTTTCCGATACACTATAATTCCCATTAAAAACCAATGTTCTTTCCACCGACGGGATCCCATTGCTCCAAGAATTTCCATTCCAATTGGAACTATTGGTGCACAATTTAATACGAGCCACACGATGCTTCGTTACACCGGAAACCGAATTGAAATTCCCACCAATCATCACCTTATTACTTGGAGTGAAACAAATACTATACAATGTGTTGTTTAAATTTACCGAGAAAGTAGTGTCATAAATCCCGTTTGAAAGCAGTCTTACCATCCGTTTTACCGCAGTCCCATTGTACGTTGCTGCAAAGGTTCCTCCAATTAAAAGTCGGTCATCGGGTTGAACCAAAATAGTACGTATCTCCCCGCTGCTAAACCCTAATCCTGTTGAAAAAGTTGAATCTAAACTCCCATCCGTATTCAATCTTACAATTTTTTTTGCGGAAATGCCTTTATAATTCAGGAATGTCCCGCCGACAACCAACTTATTGTCGGATTGTAATGCGATTGAATACACATTTTTATCGAAACCGACACCAGTGGAAAATCCATAATCGATACTGCCATTTGTATGTAAACGAACCACTCTGTTGTAGGACAAACCATTAAAGAAAGAAAACTGCCCACCCAAAAGTATTTTGCCATCCGGTTGCAACACAACAATTTCGATTATAGCATCCGCCCCTGCACCAACATTAAAGCTAGAATCCAAAGTTCCGTCGGACAGCAAACGAGCAATTCTGTTTATCAAAATGCCATTATAGCTTGTGAAATTCCCCGCGACAATTATTTTACCATCAGGCTGTAAGGCTAGAGCGTAAACCTGATTATTAAACCCTGTCCCAACGGAGAAGGTCGCATCAGCGGATCCATCGGCTAAAATTCGCTTTATTCTGTTTGCAGTCACACCGTTGTAGCTTGTAAAAGCCCCTGCGATGACAATCTTACCATCCTTTTGGACAATCGCACTTTTAATGCTATTATTCGCTCCTGCACCGGAAAGATTAAAAGAAGAATCAATGGCTCCGTCATCGAACAATCGCGCGATTCTGTTACAACTTATACCGTTAAATTTGGTGAAATTTCCAAAAGCCATCGTTTTGTTATCGGCTAAGGCAATCACTTTCAAAACAGAGCTATCAAAACCAACTCCGGCGGTAAGATACCCGATATCTAAAGATCCTGTCACATCAATTTTAGCAAGCCTTCCTTGATTCTGGGAATCGAAAACAGAAAATGAACCACCAACATACCACGAGTTTGATGAATCCTCTGTCAGCGCATAGACTATACCGCCTCCTGGTCCGGATCCGATATCAAATCCCGGAACAATAACCCCATTGCTATCCAGAAGAATTACTCTATTTACATCGGTACCATTATAAGTTCCGGTAAACGAACCTCCAACCATAATAGAACCTGCAGCATTTACTTTTATAATTTCAACGACTCCGTTACTGAATCCTGATCCGGAAACAAAAGAGGCATCCCTGCTTCCATCGGGATGCAACCTGATTATTTTATTGGCAGGTGCTCCATTGAAATTTAAAAACTCACCACCCACAATAATTTTTCCATCGGATTGTGTTGTAATAGCTGCTACATTATCGTCAAAACCTGTTCCTTGCACAAAAGTAGCATCTACAGTTCCATTAGTATTTAATCGAATTATTTTGCCGCACGCAGTTCCGTTAAATGAAGTAAATGATCCTCCCAAAATTATTCTCCCATCTTTCTGAATGTGAACTTCTTCTACCAACGAACTTGCACCAACTCCAATTGCGAATGATGTGTCTAAATTTCCGTTCGTTAAAATCCTCGCCACCCGATTAGCAGTGATGGCGTTGTACTTCGTAAAACTACCTGCAATAACTACGCTTCCATCAGTTTGCAACGCTACTCCATATACAATCCCGGGATTTACGGCTATTGGAGTATTAAAACTAACGTCCAGAGAACCATCTATATTTAATCGAACTAATTGGTAAGCAACTTTCCCATTAAACGCTGTAAAAGAACCTCCCAGAATGATCTTCCCATCGGGAAGCACTAGGGAACAATATACCTTCCCATTAATTCCGGAGCCCAAATTAAAAGAAGTATCTTTTGATCCATCGGGAAATAAGCGGCATACATAAGGAGTCGACGCGCCATTAAAATTCAGAAAATCACCTCCCACAATTAGTTTCCCATCCGTTTGTAAAGAAACTGTTCTTACGGTAGCGTCAAAACCATCTCCCTGTAAACCGTCATCGAAGGTATTGAATGTATGGTCTAACTTTCCTTGTTGGGGATAAACATCATTGAGTGACGAAAAACTAACAATAATAACGAGATAAAGGAGTGTTGTTTTCAAAATTTATGTGGATTTTGGATTCAATTATGAATCGCAAGACGACTCCTAATTTTAACTTTCTTTGTTTGCCTATATAAAAGTAAAAAGAAAGAATGTTTTTCACAATACCCACATTTAGTGATATTTACATAAAAATAAAGTCCATTTATTTTATTTTTAAACCCATTTTAAAACACAAAAAAAATCCCATTCTGAACAAACAGAATGGGATTATCTAATACATTTTAAAGTTGTTCTACTGTATTTAATAAAGGACTTTTTTAGTGATTACTTTTCCATTTGTTAAAGACACTTTCACTAAAACAACCTGATTGGTAAGTTTAACATTAGAAGTTTGAAACTCATTAGCATTTATTCCGGTTTTATCAAACACTTTTCGTCCCAGCAAATCAAAAACAGTAATTTGATTTATGTTCTCACCTTGAGATTTTATCTTTAATTCACTATTATCCTTAGAAATTAGAACACTTTCTTCATCTAATTCAAAATCAGCTGTCGCTAACGTTTTATTGGTGTAACGCAATACAAAGCGTTCATCGAAAGTACCTTTTTCAGTAGTGAAGTTGTACGGACCGTTTTTCAAATCGTGAGTTACATTAAGAACCTTATCTTCGACAATTATGTTTTGATTTATAAATAATCCGTCAACCTCATCGATACTAATTGAAAAACCACCTTGTATCGTAGAACTATACCCCAATGGAATGATATCATTTTTATCAAATGGTAAAGCCCTGCCTTGTATCGTTAGATTTTTATCTTCATTAACACTGTAAAAATTAACGAACTGATTTCCATTAAAACTTTGCCCGTCAAAAGAAGTGTCATATCCATTGGTAGCACCGGTTATATACCCAACTAACATTTGCTTGAAAGCGCCTTGACTATTTGTAAGGTTTAACCAAAAACGGTGTCTTTCCAATGCATTTGTTTTTTTCGTTTTGTTTTTAACTTTAAAAAACTGCGAGTTATCCATTATTTTATCTTCATTTCCTAATCTCATATTGTTTTTAAATACAATAGGAACCTTTACTGGAGCAGGAACGCTAATTGTGAAAAAAGATTGACCTGCCGCTATTTCACCAGTTGGTTTTACACTGCCGCTTAGAGATTCGGCACCTCCTTTATCATAACGCGCACCATTAGTTCCAATTCCTCCGGTAAGATTATAGGTAGCATAATCATCCGAAGAATACGCATATACTCCTGATCCCGGATTACTAACATTAGTCCCAATTGGAGTTTTATGCGTCCAGAAATAAAGCGTACCCGTTAAAACGGAACTATTGGCCATTAAAAATTTATCTGCATCTAAAGCCGATGGATAAGGATTCCCTACAAGATAGTAAGCTTCCCCTTTTGTCACTTCAGGACCTACAATAGTTCCATTGTGTGGCACTCCAATAAAAGTAGCACGATACGTATTAATTGGATTTGGCGCAATATGACTTTGTGGACCTCGAATAATATACCCAATCCCTGGTTGCATTTCTTTTGACGAATTTTCCTGTACCCATTTATTGTCTGCAGCGTTATAAGAAAAGTACTTATCCCACAATGTTTCTGGAGACAATTGGTATAAGGTTTGCTTAGACACAGGCGAAGACCAATAGGTGAAATCAAATTTATTTACGGTTGTTCTTGTTTCTCTTTTATAAATTATATCTCCCGTATTAACAACATCATTGATCTGAACCAAGCTGGCATTGTTCTCGAAAGTTAAAGTTCCCGAACCTAAAACCTTAACTTCATTACTTATTTTTAAAGTCTTTCCGTCAGTAAAAACAACAGCTGCTCCCGAGTTCACTTTACAGGAGCATCCTTCTACAACGGTAGCTACAGTATCTGTTTCTGAATTGTAATTTCCGCTAAAAATAAGGGCTTTTGCACTTGTTGGCGGCCCATTAGTCCAAGCTCCTACACCGGAAACAACATTCCATGTTGCCGTTACTGGAGCTATTATCGATACCGGTGTACTGCGAGAAATGCATCCGGAGGCATTCTTTGCCGATACATTATAAGTTCCCACTGCCACATTATAAAAAATACCTGTTGTGTTTGTATAATTTATTCCATCAATACTATAATTCAGACCAGCTTGTGCGGCTACAGTTATTGTTCCTGTAGAAATAGTACAAATCGGTTGGGTTACCGATGTTGCTGGTGCGGTTGGTACTGCATTTACCGTTACCGCATAATTTGCAGAAACAGTTCCGTTACCACATGCATTTACGCCATAAACTGTAAGATTTCCTGAAGTAGCATTCGCTGCAAATGTTATTGTCGGAGTTCTTGTAGCCCCTGTAATTGTTGCACCTGCTCCAGAATACGCCCAACTATAACTAGTGGCATTGGTTATTGCAGGAACAGAATAACTTACTCCTGATTGCCCTTGACAAACAGTTGCTGGTCCGGTAATTGTGCCAGCTGCTGTTGGTAAAGGATTTACTCTAACAGGAATAGATTCTGAATTAGAAAAAGAATTTCCGTCATAACTTGTCGTGCAAGTAAGAGTAACAACATAATTCCCTGCTATGCTACTAACAATATTTGTATTCTTTCCAAATACAGTTGTAGTAATATTGTTGGGGTCTTTTATTGACCACGTATAAATAAGACCAGTGCCTATTGGACCAGACATACTTCCAGTCAAATTAATAGTATTTCCTGCGCAAACAGGCGATGCAGCGGTTACAATTGCATTAAGAGTCCCTCCACTTTGAATCAAGGTCTGAAATGTAAATCCTGCTTCAGAATTACCTTTACAGGCAGCAAATTCTAAAGGTCCCATATAAATAGATTGATTATTACTACAATCTCCTCTAAGCCCGCTTTCGCCAGTAACTAATTGAATACTTGCGCCTGAAGGCAATTTCAAGTTCACTTTGTCGAAGAATCCAATATATCCAGTCGCATTGACGATAATATTCTGCGTAACAATATTATAATTAATTATTGAATTACTAAGCCCATTTAACAATAACGAACCGCTAATTGTAATTGTACCAATTGCATTAGTTGTTATACCAGCACTCCCAATGTTGATGGCATGCCCTGCCTGAACCAGAACAGAACCGGTGCCAGTAAACTGTCCTGGATAACCTTGTGGTGCTGTTCCAGAGGGAGTAACCCACGAAGAGCCATTATAATACTGCCAATTTGCTTTATTTAACCAATCTCCGCTTCCTTGAGAACGATAATCTCCTGTAGCTTGAGCAAAACTCACTGTTTGAACAAAAACTAAAAAAAGAGTGAAGAGTAATTTTTTTATCATATTGTATATTTTTGAAATATCATTTAAACCCAAATTATTTTGAAA
This sequence comes from Flavobacterium caseinilyticum, assembly GCF_004349085.1. Lineage (GTDB taxonomy): Bacteria > Bacteroidota > Bacteroidia > Flavobacteriales > Flavobacteriaceae > Flavobacterium > Flavobacterium caseinilyticum. The sequence continues at coordinate 32,483 of NZ_SMFM01000001.1, forward strand.
AAATCCGTAACCATCATTAAATCCGTTAAACTGTTCTTACATTCAGTTAGTTTTTGAAAGGATAATGCTGTTTAGATTTTAGGCACAAAACTATAATTGTGGTTGTCCCCGTTTTGAATATTCACGAAAGAAAAATGGAAGTAATTTTTCATTAACATTGTAGTACGTAGGTTATATAATTAATAGATTTTTGGCATACAAATATTAAAAAATATTGTACCATAATACAATTAAGTCGATAAAGTGCATTTATATCCGTTACACTACCATTTTGCAAGGATTATTTATTAATTTATTTAAAAAAAAATAAAATTATATTTTATACACCCTCGACCATTCCTGTTTTTTAACAGTAAATTAGAATAAAAAAAAGTGTCATTTTCAACAAATAAATCGTTAATTTCAGACCTTTAAAAAACAACCCATGAATCCCGTTTACTCCATAAAAGAAGCCATAAATAAGATTGAAAATTACTGTGCTTATCAGGAACGCTGTCATGACGAAGTGGTGCAAAAATTGCGCAGCATGAAAATGGATTCTGAAGAAACTGATACCATCATGGTGCATCTGATCAGTGCTAATTTTTTAAATGAAGAACGATTTGCCTGCAGTTTTGCCAGAGGAAAACACCGCATTAAATTTTGGGGAAAAATCAGAATTGTCAATGAATTAAAATTTCGGAAAATTACGCAGTACAATATAAATTTGGCACTAAAAGAAATCGATCCTCAGGAATATTTATCCAATTTTGACACCGTTGCAGAAAGGAATTGGGAATCGATTTTAGAAACCAACAATCTGAAAAAGCGCAAAAAATTCTGCGACTATTTACTTCGAAAAGGCTTCGAAAGTAATTTAATTTACGAAAAAGTTAGAGAATTGGAAAATTCGAACACAGATGACACGAATGCAGTGGATCAGTACCCAATTTAAATATTCCAGACGCTTCGTAACTGCTACTGCTTAATTATTTCAGCCACGAATTACACCAATTTGCACGAATTCCTTTTTTCTTTTTTAAAAAATTAGTGAAAATTAGAGTAATTCGCGGCTACCTTTTTTATGCGTCGACATCTGTAAATTGAATCGCTATAAACTCAAAAGCACGCTCACCGCATTACCACCAAAACCAACGGCATTGACTAAAACTTTCTTTATTACGCTGTCAGGGTTTTGAATCTTGACTGGGGAATTTGCAAAAGGTACTGCGATGACTTTGTTATGTTGCATCATCAATATCGCAAGTTCCATACTCAAAATCCCCGATGCTCCAAAAGTGTGTCCAATTTTCCATTTATTAGTGGTTAATAAAGGAATGGTTTCGCCAAAAACTTTTTTTATGGCTTTGTATTCCGTCAAATCTCCTTTTATGGTTCCCGGAGCGTGCATGACAATAACATCAACTTCGGACAAACTGGTGTTTTGCAATGCCATTTTCATTGATTTTTGGAAACAAGTCGCCTCTGCCGAAATAGAAATATTATGTTCCAGAATCTCCGTAGCATAACCAATTCCTTCGATGTATGCCAAGGCATTTTCCTTTTTCCCTATTTCGAGACAACACACGCCGGCACCTTCGCCAAGGATCATGGTATTCTTCTTTTTTTCTAAATCAAGTGCCCGATTGGGATATTCTTCGATACTGTTCGAATAAATTTTCAACGCGCGCATTTGGGCGATCGTAAAATCAGTTAAAGGCGCTTCAGTACCACCCACTAAAAATTTATCCGCCATTCCCGCTCGTAACCATGCAACACCGTTTAACACGGCATGCAACGCTGTAGAACAGGTAATAGAATGCGATATTTCCGGTCCCGAACTTTGTAAATCATGGGCAACCCAAGAAGAAATATTCCCCAAAGTCGTCGTTGGTGAAGCCAAAGTTTGTACTTTCCCGGTTTGTAAATACTCTTGATAATGTTTTTCGAATAAATCCGTGGCACCGCGAGAGGAACCGATATTGATTCCAAAAACGTCATTCTGCGTCCAACCCGCGTTGCGCATCGCTTTTCGTGCAGCTGCCATTGCATACAAAACTGATTTATCCAATGATTTATATTTACTGTCTGACGCTCTTAATTCAGCAACTACTTGTTTTGAATCACTGTCTAATTTAGCAACAAAAGTTTTCTTATGATCTAAAACATGTTCCGTAAAACAATGGTCTTCCTTGAGATAGTTTTCCCAAATAACTTTTGAGTCAGTACCCAATGGAGAAATGGAAGCTATGGCGGTTATGGAGATTGTTATTGACAAGATAGTACTATTAATTAGCGACAAAGATCGCAAAGTTTTTCTTAAAATTGGCACACGAATAGCACCGATGCTACTGACAAAAACGCATTTTTTTAATCTGTGAAAATCCGTTTAATCCGTTAAATCTGTGGCTAAAAAAAAGCACACGGATGACACGGATCTAAACCGATAAAAACGGATTTTTTAATTCTGTGAGAATCCGTTTAATCCGCTGAATCCGTGGCCAAAAATTACACTATTTCTAACGCATTTTCGACCACTTGATATACTTTTTGTAATTGCTCATCTGTAATAATGTACGGAGGCAAAATGTACACAATATTACCAACCGGACGCAGAATCACGCCGTTTTCGATAAAGAAACCATAGAGTTTGTTGCGTAAACTTCCATAATAGCTGGCAGCACTTTCGGTTTTTATTTCTAAAGCAAAAATGACTCCCAGTACTCGTGTTGTAACTACTTTTGGATGATTTTTTATATGTTCTTGAAAGTCCAAATGACTTTTATTTACTCGAACAATATTCGCTTGCATTTCATCAGTCTGCAACAATTCTAAACTAGCCAAAGCTGCAGCACAACCTGTTGGATTTGCTGTAAAGGTGTGTCCGTGAAACAACGCTTTATTGATATCGTCATCATAAAAAGCATCGAATAAATCCTGCGTAAAAGTCGTAATCGCCATAGGAATCGTTCCTCCGGTCAACGCTTTAGACAGGCACATCATATCTGGTTTTTCAATCAAATAATCCGTTGCAAAGGTTTTTCCGGTTTTTCCAAAACCTGTCATCACTTCATCCGCAATAGTAAGCACATTATTCTGCTGACAAATTCGCATCAATTTATCTAAAGCTTCCGCTTCATACATCACCATCCCTGCGGCTCCTTGAACCAATGGCTCAAAAATAAAGCCCGCACAATTATTATTTTCTATAACATTCTGTAAAGCATCGTAACTTACTTGTTCCATTCCTTTAACCGGAACCGGAATCCGAACCACATCAATAAACATCCCTTCAAATGCTTCCATAAAAAACGAGATTCCACTTGCTGCCATAGCACCAAAAGTGTCACCGTGAAAAGCATTTTCGAAAGCAATTATCGTCGTTTTCTTTTCATTTTTATTGAAAAAATATTGCAGAGTCACTTTAATTGCCACTTCAACAGCCGTAGAACCATTATCCGAAAAGAATATTTTTTGTTGATTTTTTGGTAAAATTTCCATCAATTTCTCGGCAACCAAAATAGCGGGTTCATGTGTAAATCCACCAAACAAAACATGCTCTAATGTTGTAAGTTGTTTATAAATGGCATCGGCAATAAACGTATTGGAATGTCCGTACGGATTTACCCACCACGAAGCGATTGCATCAATATATTCTTTGTTGTTTTCGTCCCAAAGCAAAGCGCCTTTTCCCTTTTTTATAGCAATAGGTAATGCTGCAGTTTTATGTTGGGTATATGGATGCCAAAGATACTGGCCGTCTCGTTCAGTTAAAGTCATTTGATTTTTGATTTTGCAATTGCCATTGAAATTGCTATTATAGTTTTAGCAAGTTTTCTCGAAGTAAATCTGCATACTCTTTGACTACATTTTGGTCAAAATACGGTTCTTGTTCTATTCGTCCAATGTAATTTACTCCCGTTTTACTCAGAATTATTTCTTCTGTAGCTTTATTTTCATCTCCGGAGAACACTATTCCCGCAACTGCGATTTTTCTGTTTTTCAAGGCTTCAATCGTCAGCAAAGTGTGATTGATACTTCCTAAATAATGCCGAGAGACCACAATCACTTTATAATCATTTTGGATTAAATCAATCACACAATCGGTATCATTTAATGGTACGAAAACACCTCCTGCTCCTTCAACAACCAAATGATTTTCTGTTTTGGGTTCGATAAAATTCTTTAAGTCGATAGTAATTTGGTCCAATTCAGCAGCAAAATGCGGACTGGCTGGTGTATTCAAAGCATAACTATTGGGATGAATCACCGTCTTTTTATTGGACAAAAACGATTTGATTTTATGGCTGTCGGAGTTTAGTAAATCACCCGCTTGAATGGGTTTCCAATAATCAGCTTCTAAAGCTTCTGTTATAATGGCTGATGCGATAGTTTTGCCTACATCGGTTCCAATTCCTGTTATAAATAGTTTCATATAATTAGCACACGGATGACACAGAGTTAACTGATTGTCACGGATTTTTAAAAATTTATTTTAGCTTTTTTCTGTCGTTGGTGTAAATAGACCTTTTGAATTCTGGAGTGGTTCCAAAGTTCAGTAATAATCCAATTTCTACATCAGTTGCCTTTAGATAGTTTAAAAGTTGGGCTTTATGCTCGTCTAACAAACATCCACACGCTTTAAGTTCAAGAATAATAGAGTCTTCAATCAATAAGTCCGCAAAATAGTCCCCTACCAATTGACTTTTATAATATACTTTAATTTGTTTTTGAGCTTCTACTTTGTACCCTTGGGATTTTAACTCTAAATACATGGCATTTTGATACACTTTTTCAAGAAACCCATATCCAAGTTCGTTGTAAACTTCAAAATAGATTTTCAAAATAGTATCGCTCAAATTCTTATACAATAAATCACCCATTGTCTTTATTTTAAAAATAAAACCCGTGTTAATCAGTTAAATCCGTATTATCCGCGTGCCATAAAAACAAAAGTACTCAACAATCGCAACACTTCCGCGATTTCCTCTGGCGAATTATAACTGTGCAAACATAAACGCAAGCGCTCTTGGCCTTCTGGAACGGTTGGCGAAAGTATCGCTTTCACATCAAACCCTTTTTCCTGCAGTTGGTTGGCGATAGTTTTTACTTTTTCATTTCCCGGAATAATAGCCGATTGTATCGCTGATTTGCTTCGGACGAAAAGTGGTTTTAAACTCATCATATTCTTTTCCTGATTGAAATGAACGATGTTTTCCCGAAGTTTTAAGATTGAATCTGAATCCGTTTCTAAATGTTGGTACGCAATCAAAATAGTAGCAACAGCATGCGGCGAAAGCCCTGTTGTATAAATAAAGCTTCTCGCAAAATTCACTAAATAATCCTTCAAATCAACCGAACCTAAAATCGCGGCTCCATGGCATCCTAACCCTTTTCCGAAAGTCATAATTCGGGCAAAAACATGGTCTTGCAAGCCCAGCATTTGAACAAACCCTTCGCCTTTTGAACCAAAAACTCCCAAAGCATGCGCTTCATCAACAACTAGATAGCTATGGTGTTTATCCGAAAGCGAAACCAATTCTTCAAGATTTGGGCAATCGCCATCCATAGAAAAAACAGATTCAGTAACGATATAAATAATGGTGTCTGGATTCCTTAAAATTAATTTTTCTAAGTCTTCAAAATCATTGTGATTGAATTTATAGGCTTTGGCATTCGACAGTTGAATTCCGTCCCGAATGGAAGCGTGACACAATTCATCGTATAAAATTAAATCTCCTTTTTGTGGAACCGAGCCAAAGAATCCAACATTAGCATCGTAACCCGAATTAAAAATCAGCGCTGTTTCTGACTGATGAAAATTAGCAATAAAATCTTCCGTTTCTTGATATAGTTTGTGGTTTCCAGACAATAATCGCGAACCTGTTGCACCGTTTTGAATAAAATTATTATCTATTAAATACTGATGCGTTTCCTTAAAAACAGTTTCTGATTTAGACAATCCTAAATAATCATTCGACGAGAAATCAAACATTTTACTTGACAAAGACAATTGTCGCAAAGCATTATTTTGCTTTCGAGTCTCCAATTTAGCGGAAAGAGAAGGTGGAAATCGTTTCATAGTTAACAAAAATACTAAAGTTGGATGAATTTAGCCCAGATTGCAATGGAAAGCCTCGTAGAAGGAAACACTATTTTTTGTAGAATTGACACAGCGACCAAAGGAAGCTCGTGGCGGTTATAACAAAAAAAATGTTTCCTTCAAGAGCTTGTAATGGAAAGCGGGAAATAGCTCCAAAAAAAAAGCCTAACAGTTACGTTAGGCTCTATTTATATTCTGAATTGTCTTAGTCAACTAAAACAATAACTTTGTTGTCTTTCATTTCAATTGTTCCAGAATTGATAGCAAGTGTGTAATTTTGGGCATCCAGCTTTGTGAATTTACTTGCTACATCTTTTGCAAAAGCAAAGTTTGACGCTGTAATTTTCACTACTCCTTTTTCTAAAATAGAAACAATTGGTGCGTGATTATTCAAAATTTGAAAGCTTCCATCAACTCCAGGCAGTGTTACCGAAGTTACTTCTGCTGAAAACAATTTTGCTTCTGGTGAAACTATTTCTAATAACATACTTTTTTGAGTTATGAATTATAAATTATGAATTATGAATTTATATGAAACACATAATTCCTAACTTACAACTGTTTTTAAGCTTCCGCTAACATTTTTTCTCCTGCTTCGATAGCTTCTTCAATAGTACCTTTAAGGTTAAAAGCTGATTCAGGTAAGTGATCTAATTCACCGTCAATAATCATATTAAATCCTTTGATAGTATCTTTGATATCAACTAACACCCCTTTTAATCCTGTAAATTGCTCTGCAACGTGGAAAGGTTGAGATAAGAAACGTTGAACACGACGCGCTCTTGAAACGGCTAATTTATCTTCTTCGGATAATTCTTCCATACCAAGGATCGCAATGATATCTTGTAGTTGTTTGTATTTTTGTAAAATCTCTTTTACTCTTTGTGCACAATCATAATGCTCATCTCCTAAAATTTGAGGTGTAAGTATTCTTGAAGTTGAGTCCAATGGATCAACTGCAGGATAAATACCTAACTCAGCGATTTTACGTGACAATACTGTTGTTGCATCTAAGTGAGCAAAAGTAGTAGCCGGAGCTGGATCTGTTAAATCATCCGCAGGTACGTAAACCGCTTGTACAGATGTAATAGAACCTTTGTTTGTTGATGTAATACGTTCTTGCATTGCACCCATTTCAGTAGCCAATGTTGGTTGGTATCCCACCGCAGATGGCATACGACCTAAAAGTGCCGAAACCTCAGAACCTGCTTGTGTAAAACGGAAGATATTATCCACAAAGAACAATACATCTTTACCTTGATCAGTTCCTGCTCCATCACGGAAATATTCAGCGATAGATAATCCAGAAAGTGCTACACGAGCACGAGCTCCTGGAGGCTCATTCATCTGTCCGAAAACGAAAGTAGCTTTTGACTCTCTCATTCCTGGCATATCTACTTTAGACAAATCCCATCCTCCATTTTCCATAGAGTGCATGAATTCATCCCCGTATTTTATAATTCCTGACTCTAGCATCTCACGAAGCAAGTCATTCCCTTCACGTGTTCTTTCTCCTACTCCTGCGAATACTGAAAGTCCACCGTGACCTTTTGCAATATTGTTAATCAACTCCTGAATTAATACTGTTTTACCAACTCCAGCACCACCGAACAATCCAATTTTACCTCCTTTTGAGTAAGGCTCAATTAAATCAATTACTTTAATACCTGTGAATAAAACTTCAGAAGAAGTAGATAAATCTTCGAATTTTGGTGCTTGCCTGTGAATAGACATACCGTTTTCTCCTGTTTTTGGTAAATTACCTAAACCGTCGATTGCATCACCAATTACGTTGAATAAACGACCGTAAACATCAGCACCAATTGGCATTTGGATAGGATTCCCTGTTCCAACTACTTCATAACCTCTACTCAAACCATCGGTTGAGTCCATCGAAATGGTACGTACTGTGTTTTCACCAATGTGAGATTGTACTTCAAGTACTAATAAAGTACCATCTTTTTTTGTGATTTCTAACGAATCATAAATTTTTGGAAGTTCAACATCTTTACCGTTGAAAACTACGTCAACTACTGGTCCAATGATCTGCGCAACTTTTCCTATTACTTTTGACATTACTTATGTATTTATTAAATAGCTATTTAGGTTTATGAAATAGTACCAGCCGAAACGTATCGATTAAATGCTTTTTTCAGTGCGCAAAGATAATTTTTTAAAATATAAAATCAATAAAATTTTTATAAAAAAAGGATATTTTTAATTGATACTAGAGAAATGACTTAAAAACAGACAAAAGATAGCAATATCCTCAAAAACAAATAACCACCACGTCAAGAAACGGGTGGTTATTTTTATAATTCAGAATGTAGATTATTATAGCGATCCAGGGAATAAAATACGGTATGAACCTACGTTTACATTTTTGAAGTTAGAGCCATACTTTGCATTTATAGCATCCGTGAATAAATTTGCTATAATGGCATAACCTCTTGGACTTGGATGAACACCATCTGAAGAGAACATACCCCCAGTTATAAAAGAAGACGTTGTTGTAAAGCCGTTATATACTATTCCACCACTGGCTAATTGGTCTGTCACTGCTTTCAATTCTACAAATGCCAACCCTTTTGAATCAGCTACAGATTTAATCGTAGTATTATAAGCATCGGTTGCAACTTTTACCTCTGCGATTTCAGCTTTAGTTAATACATCCTTGTCTTGCATAGGGTAAGTAATTCCGAATTTATTCAAAGGAGCAGGAATTCCTGTTGGCTCAGCACCAATAACAGACTGCGCTTTCAAAACCACCAAGTCGTCTTTAGTTGCTTGTCGCGCCTGACCAAAAACTTGTCCATAAAAAGTTGCCGTTGCCAATCCTAAACTCGGCGTAAACGCTGCGGTTAGTTGAGCAGATAGATTTGGCAAACTTTCATCAACTATCAACAAAGGATTTGGAGTAGTACTTGACAGTAAATTAATACGGTCCCCAGCATTAAAGGCTGTCAAAACTTGCTTTAAGGGACCATACAATTGTGTATTCAAAGCAGTTACCGTTGCTTGACCCACTGCAACATTACCACCTCCTAAAATCGATACTGTTAACGGATTAAAAGGAACAGTTGTAAAATATGGCAATGCTGTAACATAAGGTAAATTTGCAACAACACCTTTTGCACCCTTTGCTGTCATAGCATTCACGATATTTGAATAAGCGCTTGCAAAAACAGTAGGATCAGTTATATCATTACTCGCATAAGTAGCCGGATTTAAATTCCCTGTTTGATTCGTACCTGAGCCACCAGAAGTAGCATAGCCTAATATATCATTACCACCTATCCACAAAGAAAAGAAAGTAGGATCTTGCGCCAAAGCATCTGCAACTATGGTTGTTGTCGCTGAAGATGAAAATCTAACAAAGTAAGGATTGCTCTGACCAGTAGCTACTCCAGCAACGTTTCCATAGCCAGGTGTAACCAAATGATAACTTTTAGCACCAGGCACCCCCAGGTTATTGAAAGGTCCTGTTAATTTTGTTGTTGCTTCAGTTGATGGCCTTCCGCTCACTAGCACAGGCGCTGTTCCATTAAAAAATAATCGCTGCATAAAAATCACATTGCCACCTAACAACAATCCTCCAACATTATCAGCCATAAAAGGCGTTTTAAACTCCCCACCTCCAGCTAATGCAAATTGTTGTGCGATAATGTTAGCAAAAGAGCCTTTTTGTCCTTCAATAAACAAAGCATCATCACTATAGCCAGCCGAGTATGAATCTCCTAATGCTATATATTTTGACACGACTGCCGTACCGGAAGTCAAAGCCTTCCCGTCAGACGAATTTGCATCAATCGTTAGTTCATCATCATTATTACATGCTACAAATGCTAAAGAAGCAAATAGCAACCATTTGAAATTTTTTATCATTGTTCTTTGATTTTAGATTTAATAAATGTTACGGGTTGATTGTCCAAGATGCAAAATATTGTTGACCAATTAGACCTGCTCCCAAAACTTGTCCATATTCTTTTCCTCCGATATTTGAAGCTCCTACTTTTAATGTAGATTTCAACGCTGGGAAATTATAGTTTAATTGTGCATCTATAACTGTTGCTGCCGCTATAGTTCCATCTGCAAAAGATGATTGCCATAAATACTCGCTATTCCATCTACCACTTACATTAAATCCAAAATTTGGAAATAAGCTTTCATTACCAATAGAGGCCTTAATACGATGTTTTGGTGTATTGAATCCGGCCTCAAAACTTGGATCTTTTGATTGATCAAATTTAAATTCAGCAAAATTATAGTTTGCACCTATTTCAAAGTCTTTGTATACTTTGCGAGAAAGTCCTACACCAAAACCTAATGATTCGATCTCTAAAGGAGTATTTGTATACAATTGAAATGCTCTACTATTCCCGTTTTGCAATGCATGTAGAGCTTTCTGGCCTTCAGGATTGGCTAATCCCCCTCCATCTAATGCAGAACCATATAAAGGAGTAAGAACATTTAAATTACCAATGAAATTATTATATACATTATAATACCCATTAATATCAATAGATGTTCTATTTATGAAAGAGCGATATCCTAATTCAATTGCTTTTACTTCTTCAGGTTTCACAAGATCAACATTGGTTTTTTGCAATAACGCAGGATTACCAGCTGCTGCAAATGCTCTAACTGAACTAGCAGTATATGAGTTATTGTATGCGTTTAAACCATTAATAGTAACTGAATTACCTCCTGCAAATCCCTGACCTACAGCAGTAGCAATTGGTAAAATTTCTGTAAATCTAGTTAAGTTGTCTGGAGCTGATCCCAACAAGATAGCACTTCCAACATTAAAACCAATATACTGATCTTGAGTAGAAGGGTTTCTGAAACCAGTTTGGAAAGATCCTCTAAAATTATGATTTTTATTTGCACCTCCAGAATACACTAAGGAAACCCTTGGTGAAATATTGCCTTTGAAATTCTGTGCTTTATCGTAACGCATAGAACCCGTGAACTTCAAACGATCATCTATAAACTTTTTCATCACCTGAGTGTAAGCTCCGTATTCATCATAAGTGATAGGTCCGTCCGCATCCGTATAAATACGACCAAAAGAATTTAACTCATATTGTCTGTAAGAACCTCCAACTTGAATTTCTGCAAATTTTACCAAATCCTTAAAATTATAATTCACATCTGAATGGTAGATTCTAGAATTATCAACTAATTTAGAACCTGTCAATACACTTGGATCATTAATAACCTGGTTAAACGCATTGTTAAATGCTTCAGTTCCTGGTATCAATCTACCAGTGTCCGCAGTTGATCTAGCTCTGGAATGTGCTTGTTCAGGAGTCAAACCTGCTAAAGTTGATTGTACATAAGCACCGGCATATTGCCCAAACCATGTTCTATCATCTTTCCATTTTCTGTTGACATTAATACCTGTAAACAACATATCATAAGACTGACCGCCATCTTCCGTAGTAGTATACCCTCTTAAAAAGAAGTTTTTCCCTTTGAACTCAATTTTATGTTGTTGCATAAAAAAGTTATTCAAATAATAACGATTGGCTCCTTGATAAACAGTATTACCATAACCAAATTTACTTTGCCAAATTACTTCTAATTTTTCATCTCCAAATGGACGGATATGTAATGAAAAATCAATTTTTGTATTAGAAACTTTGTTATCTGTCAAATCAACTTCATTGTATCCTGTTCTACTAACATTAGTATTAGGTAATAAATTCACCGCCGAAGCTGGTATCAAACCTTGAGAGGCTAGTGCTTGACCAACTCCTTTTATATTTGTTGCCACCTCATCACCATAAACATTTATACCATCATAATCGATTGAATTTCTATCAACACCTACACGGGTTTTATCATCATAATTCACAGCATGCCATTCTGTACCTCTCATGTAAGCAAAGTTAGCTTTACCTGCAATATACTTGTTGAATGCTTTTGCCATACGAACACCGTAGTCAACATAGTCATTAGTACCAGCCGCTTTTTGAGTAGTTTGTCCAAACTTAGCATACGCTCTAATTCCTTGGCTTGTAAAAGGGCTTTTACTAGTCATAAATAAAATACCATTAAAGGCGTTTGCACCATATAAAGCTGAAGAAGCACCTGGTAATAATTCCACACTTTGAACATCAATTTCAGAAACACCAATTAAATTTCCAAGTACAAAGTTCAACAATGGCGAAGAATTATCCATCCCATCAACTAGTTGCATAAAACGAGTATTTGCAACAGATGCGAATCCACGAGTATTGATAGATTTAAAAGACATACTCGAAGTATTCATTTGAACTTCTTTTAAGTTTTCTAAACCATCATAAAACGAAGGAGAGGCAGTTTTTTTTATTTCAGCGATTCCCATTCTTTCGATAGTTACAGGCGACTCCAAAACTCTTTCAGGAGTTCTTGATGCAGAAACTACAATTTCATCCAGCTTGTTTTCCTCATCTAAGAGCTTAACCGAAATTCTTTGATTAGTTGAGGAAACGTTGATTTTTTGAGTTCCAAACCCTACACTTGTAATTTCAATTACGAAAGGAGGATTTTTAGAAGTTTGTAATGTAAATGAGCCATCTAAATCAGTAATGGTAGCTGAAGCGTCTCCAACAATTTTAATGTTGGCTCCAGGAATTGGCTGGTTGTTACTGTCTGTAACAGTACCTGAAATTGAGTTTTGAGCAAAAGTTAGGCTACAAAAAAACAATGACAAAAAAAGTAAATACACTCTCATTGGGTTATAATTTGTTGGTTTATGTAGCCAAAGTACAAATATTTTTGATATTAATAAAAAAACGTTAAAAATAATTCAATACTGTTAATGTATTGTCGACATTTTAACACATTTACAACAATATGATCTTTATACTAATCTCTGTTAAAGTGTTAAATTATTGCAAATTACTATGCATACATACTAATTTTAAGATATATTTAATTTTATCATAAAAATGATTTTCTTCATATATTTTTATCCAAAAAAAAAGCGAGATCAAAAATCTCGCTTTTTTTTTAAAATAGTATCGAATAATGACTTATTCTACCGTAACTGATTTTGCCAGATTACGTGGTTGATCTACATTACATTCTCTCATGACAGCAATATGATAAGACAAAAGCTGCAATGGTATTGTAGTAATCAATGGAGATAAGGCATCTGAAGTTTCAGGAATTTCGATCACATAGTCCGCTAATTCACGAACCTGAGTATCGCCTTTAGTCACAATTGCAATAATTCTTCCGCTTCTGGACTTAATTTCTTGAATATTACTTACAATTTTATCATAATGCCCTTGCTTTGGCGCAATTACAACAACTGGCATATGCTCATCTATCAATGCAATTGGACCGTGCTTCATTTCTGCCGCAGGATATCCTTCTGCATGGATATACGATATTTCTTTTAATTTCAAAGCACCTTCTAATGCAACCGGAAAATTATATCCTCTTCCTAAATACAAACAATTTGGAGCATTTATAAAAGTAGCTGCTATTTCTTTAGCTCTTTCATTTGTTTCCAAAGCTTCTTTAACTTTTTCAGGAATGATTTCCAATTCTTGTAAATACCTGTGGAAATCAGAATTTGACATGGTACCTTTGGCTTTAGCCAAACGCAACGCCATCATCGTCAAGACCGTAATTTGTGTAGTAAATGCTTTTGTGGATGCAACACCAATTTCAGGTCCGGCATGGGTGTAAGCACCAGCATGAGTTTCTCTTGAAATTGAAGACCCTACAACATTACAAACACCAAATACAAAAGCACCGTGTTCTTTAGCTAACTTTATAGCTGCCATAGTATCTGCGGTTTCACCCGATTGGGATATCGCAATTACAACATCCTTACTGTTTATAATTGGATTTCTATATCTAAATTCAGAAGCATATTCTACTTCAACCGGAATTCGGGCAAATTCTTCAAATATATATTCTGCAACTAACCCTGCATGCCAAGATGTACCACAAGCAACAATAATAATCCTGTCAGCATTCAGAAATTTTTCTAAATTATCCTCCACACCCGACATTTGGATAAGTCCTTCATTTGCATGCAATCTACCACGATAGGTATCCTTGATTACACTCGGTTGCTCATAAATTTCTTTAAGCATAAAGTGATCGTAACCCCCTTTTTCAATTTGCTCCAGATTCATTTGCAGTTCCTGAATATAAGGGTCAACTAAAGAATCATCTTTAATTTTTCTAACTTTCATTGCCTTATGCAATCTAATATTTGCCATTTCACCATCTTCAAGATAGATCGCATTCGAAGTGTATTCTATAAATGGTGAAGCATCTGATGCAATAAAATATTCTCCTTCTCCTACACCTATAGCTAAAGGACTTCCTAATCTTGCAGCAACAATTTCATTTGGGTTTTTAATATCAAATACTGCAATGGCATACGCACCAACAACTTGATTTAACGCTACCTGAACAGCTTTTCCTAGTTTTAACTTTTCTTTTTTCTGTACTTCTTCAATAAGATTAACCAAAACCTCTGTGTCAGTATCCGATTGAAAAACATAACCTCTTTTCATTAACTCTGCCTTGAGCGGTGCATAATTCTCAATGATTCCATTGTGAATTATAACTAAATCGCCTGAATTTGAAATGTGAGGATGCGAGTTTACATCGTTTGGCACCCCATGAGTTGCCCAACGCGTATGGCCTATTCCTATTGATCCGTTAGTTGTCATTTCCTTTGAAGATTTCTCTTCAAGGTCAACGACTTTTCCTTTAGTTTTACAAACTTTCACATTTTCGCCATCATATATCATAACGCCTGCGCTATCATATCCTCTGTACTCGAGCCTTTTTAATCCTTTAATTACAATAGGATAAGCTTCTCTGTATCCAATATATCCAACTATTCCACACATATCTTATTTAATTAGGTTTTGTATAATAAATTTCCAATTTTAATCTTTTATCCTCAGCTACGATCGATGTTCCGCTAAATAAAACCGTTCCTAAAGGATTCATAACCGAAGCTTTTGGAGCCTGGGAAATAAACGCGTTTGGGGTTTTCAGCTTGTAAGATGCAACGCTATTAACATTAATATCCTCTGCAACTACCAGACCCAATTTGACATTTGTTGAATCTGCGTATTTTAAAAGATTTCTAATATGATTTGTTATTCTGAATTTATAGGTAGTTCCTTTTTTGGTAACTGCATCCGTGTTCAAATTACCATCAAAAACTAATTTTGACTTTTTAGGATTAGCAGTATTCGAAGTTCCATCTAAATAATAATCTACTATGGGTCGGTTATTATTAAAATCATACAGATAAATTCGTTGGGGTGCAGCACTATTTGCCATAGCAGCAGCATCAATATGAAAAACGAGATTTGCTTCATTAATTAACCACCCACTATTTCTTATTATTTGTAACTGACCTGGCGTATTAAAAAGACTCAGTACAGCAACCGATCCTTCACCACCTTTTAGGTACAACTTATCGTCACCATCGGTCGTATTTCCTGTGATTGGCAAAGCATTATAAGCAAGACCGCTAGTTGAAAAATTATTGCTCAATAAACTCACTGTATTTCCAGTCATATTAAGAACAATAGTTTTTTTGACCCTTGTAATTACAGTTGTAGTTCCTGTGGTTGTCGAAAGGTCCTCATTATATTTTATGGTAATTTTCCCTGCTTTAAAATTGATCATTGCTAAATTCCCAGGATTGTTTCCTGATTTTTCCATCTTAAAATAAAGTCCTCGGAAGTACTCTTTAAAAATATCATTTGTCGCCAATTTTCCAGCAATAGCTCCATCAATTATTCTGGTCTTGAAGTAACCTTTATTTAAATTCAATTGCATTCCCGGAGGCGTTCTTACAGTGCTAACTACTTTAGTGATAGAATCTGTTGAAGTCACAACGTGTTCCGCAGGATCGAAGAAAAAAGCATCATTTTGTGACGCATTTGAATCGTCATTCAAACGATTGGAAACTTTAACATTATTAAAATCGGTGTTTTGATCTGTAAAATATTTTTGCGGCTGTTGAAAACCACTTACAGGATCCGTATCTCTCATATAATAACCCGACTCATAAACACTTAATTTCATCTGCGCCTTCTCAGGCCCATATATTGAATCCAGAATATATACATTGCTTCCATCAGCTTTTGTTACTGTTTTTGATGCATCGTAATAGTAGGGAATTGTCAAAACTACACTTTCCACATGAGGATTTGTGCTAATAGTTGTTACAGTCGCGGGCAAATTTACTTGAGCACCAAAATTAGCTGTTGTTTCACCAAAATTAGGATCGTTCAATATACCTAAAGGATTAACTTCAAGATTATTTGATTGTATAGGTCCTGTTTTTTGATTGTAACCTAATACATCGTATGTTACTTTATTGAAATCAAAATTGTTTTCACCAATTAGATCACCACCAATTTCATTATAATCTTTATCACAGGAATATAAAAAAACGATACTTAAAACAACCAGAATTTTCTTAAGAAAAGAATTATTGTACATATTTATTAAAAAAGTTTAATTTAAAGAACCACATCTCTATAGAAATTTGTGTACGCTTCCGCGAATACATCTTTCGCGGCGAAAGGTAAAAAAGGTTTTCCCGAAGATTCTATAAATTTTGTTAAACTTGGAGACAGGTTTTCCGAAGCTATAATGACTGCATCTGAATGCTTTAGAGTAGCTTTTATAATATTTTCATAATCCGGAACTTCCAAATCAGCAATCGCCTCATCCGGGATTCCGTCAAATTTAACTTTATTGATCATCTCAGCGTCTAATGTTCCCTCAAAAGACTGACTGTAAACCGAAGTAACAATCTTTGTTTCTGAAAACAATGCTTCGTTTTTATAAAAATGTTTCAGGTAAATCGGCAACATAGCCGCCATCCATCCATGAACATGAATAATGTCAGGAACCCAGTTGAGTTTCTTAACGGTTTCTACCACTCCTTTTGCAAAGAAAATAGCGCGCTCGTCATTATCAGGATACATTACACCTTCCTCGTCAGCAAATGTCGCTTTCCTTTTGAAATATTCATCATTATCAATAAAGTAAACCTGAATCCTTTCTTTAGGTATTGATGCGACCTTAATTATCAGCGGCATATCTAAGTCATTCACTACCAAATTCATCCCAGAAAGTCTTATTACTTCGTGCAATTGGTGTCTTCTCTCGTTAATATTACCATACCTTGGCATAAAAATTCGGATCTGCCCTCCCTGATCGTTGATCATTTTCGGAACGTCGTAAGACATTAAAGAGACCTCATTTTCAGCGAGATAAGGCACCACTTCAGATGATACATATAATATCCTCTTATCTTTCATATTGTAATTTACTTTATTTGTTGGCAATAAAAACCATGCAAAATTACAAAAATTTATGCAGTTATTAACTAAAATAGTAAGTTTGCATTTAATTTTAATAATACCGCCATGCATATTTTCTACGGAAAAGCATCTTTAAGGGACCATTTGAAATCTATAAAATTGGCGCATTCCTCTATTGGGTTTGTTCCCACAATGGGCGCTTTACATGACGGCCATTTGGCATTAATACAGAAATCATTACAAGAAAATGACAATACTGTTGTGAGTATTTTTGTAAATCCAACTCAGTTCAATAACCCTGAAGATTTAGAAAAATACCCGAGAACATTGCAAGAAGACATAAATAAACTTACTGCCCTAAATTCCAATATAATTCTGTACGCACCCTCTGTTGAAGATATTTATGACGGAAAACCAGTTGCACAACCTTTCGATTTCGATGGACTTGAAAACCAAATGGAAGGCAAATTCAGACCTGGACATTTTAATGGTGTCGGTACAATTGTGAAGCGTCTTTTTGAGATAGTGGAACCAACAAACGCCTACTTTGGAGAAAAAGATTTTCAGCAATTACAAATTGTCAAAAAAATGGTAGCCAAAAACCACTTAAAAATCAACATCATTGGTTGCCCAATTTATAGAGAAGCGAATCACCTTGCGATGAGTTCAAGAAACGAACGGCTTTCAGCGCAGGAAAGAGAGCAGGCTTCATTTATTTACAAAACACTAAAAGAAGTAAACGGAAAATTTGAAACCCAGAGCGTTACAAGCATTTCAGAATGGGTTCAAAAATCATTCAGCCAGAATCCTAACTTTGAACTGGAATATTTCGTGATTGCTGATGAAGCAACGCTTTTACCCTGTATTAGAAAAAATAAAAACAAAAAATATCGCGCGTTCATCGCCGTATTAGTCAACAATATTCGTTTGATTGACACCATTTCATTAAATTAATTTACTTTTGTAGCATGCAAATTCAAGTATTAAAATCAAAAATTCACCGCGTTAAAGTAACGGGCGCTGATCTAAATTATATCGGGTCAATCACCATTGACGAGTCATTACTAGACGCCTCTAATATTATTGAGGGCGAAAAAGTTTCAATTGTAAACATCAATAATGGAGAACGTTTTGACACTTACGCCATCAAAGGCGAACGAAATTCCGGTACCATAACCCTAAACGGACCGGCGGCCAGAAAAGTCCAAAAAGACGACATAATCATTATCATTTCCTATGCAACTATGGAATTCGAGGAAGCCAAAACCTTTAAGCCTTGGATTATTTTCCCTAACGAAAATAACAATTCGTTGACTTAATTTCCTTTCGAATAATACACTAACAACTGTTTATTAACCGCTTATTCTATGATTTTACATTTTAAAACCACAGAATAAGCGGCTATTTGTTTAAACGTTTTCTTTTGTAACGAATCAACTTTCTTTTACACCTTCAAATCGAAGTGCCCTTTTAACATTTACTGCTATTAGTTTCCGGTTAAAAGTAATAATGTTTATATTGCTTGCTGTTATTTTGGGTGAGCTATAATTTCTAAACAAACCAAATCATGAAAAAACTAATACTTTTTTTACTTATTCCCCTTTCTGTTTTTTCACAGAAAACCACGATGTCTTTCGATTCAAATGCACTAGGTGAAAGTCGTGAAATTACAATTGGCCTTCCTCCTTCTTTCGAAAAAAACCCTAATAAAAAATATCCGTTACTCATTTTGCTCGATGGCGAGTATCTTTTTGATCCCTTTTATGGTGCTTTAAACTATGGCGCATATTGGGATGATTTGCCGGAAACTATAATTGTTGCCATTAGCCAAAACAAAAAAAATGAAAGAGCCACTGATAGCGGATTCAAGTCTGAAAACGGCTTACCCTCCGAGACCGGCGCTAATTTTTTCGAATTTATCGGCAGTGAACTGATTCCTTTTATTGAAAAAAAATACCGTATTGCGCCTTTTAGTATTATAGCGGGACACGATGTAACAGCCGGTTTTCTTAACTTTTTTCTGTACAAAGAAAACCCTATATTTAGAGGTTATATCTCTATGAGTCCTGAATTCGCCACCGACATGGAAACGCGAATCCCGGAAAAACTTGCAGCAATCAAACAGTCTGTTTATTATTACCAGTCCAACGGAGACGGAGATATAAAAAAACTTCAGGAGGCGATTAAGAAATTAGACACTAACATTAAACTTTTGAAAAATCCATTAGTTAATTACAAATTTGATGATTTTAAAGGGGCGTCACATTATTCATTGGTACTGCATTCTATACCAAATGCGCTTTATCAAATATTTGATTCTTACAAACCAATTTCGTCAGCGGAATACTCCGAAAAAATTGCTGTGCTGCAATCCGGATATGTTGACTATCTGGTCAACAGATATGATAATTTATCGAAAAATTTAGGAATAAATATCCCAATTCGCATAAATGATTTTATAGCAATCGAAGCCGCAATTCTAAAAAATAAAGCTTATCCGGAATTGGACAAATTGGCGGAGCTTGCCAAGAAAAATTATCCAAAATCAATGCTTGCCGACTATGAATTGGGCTTAATGTATGAAAAAATGGGCGACTTGAAAAAAGCCTTGAAATCCTATCAAAAAGCATCGCAATTAGACGAAATTGGAAATTTGACAAAGGATATGATGATGGAAAAATATGATGATATGAAAAGCCAAACAGCAAAAAAATAATGTCAAAAGTAAAAACAACGTTTTTTTGCCAGAATTGCGGAGCCCAATATTCTAAATGGCAAGGACAATGCAATTCCTGCAAGGAATGGAATACCATAGCCGAAGAAATTATCCAAAAACAGGAAAAATCGGCTTGGAAGAGTGAGTCTGTTGCTACTAATAAAGCGCCAAAACCATTACGAATAAACGAAATTGATTCGGCACAAGAAATCCGAATGGACACCACAGATGGCGAATTGAATCGCGTACTTGGTGGCGGAATCGTTCCCGGTTCCTTGATACTTTTGGGTGGTGAACCCGGCATTGGAAAAAGTACGCTTTTGCTGCAGATTTCTTTAAAATTACCTTACAAAACTTTATATGTTTCGGGTGAAGAAAGTCAGAAACAAATAAAAATGCGCGCCGAAAGAATCACGCCAAGCGGTGACAATTGCTATATTCTTACCGAAACCAAAACCCAAAATATCTTCAAGCAAATTGAAGCCATTGAACCGGAAATCGTGATTATCGATTCCATTCAAACCTTGCATACGGATTATATTGAATCCACTCCAGGAAGCATTTCTCAAATACGGGAAACCACCGCCGAACTAATTAAATTTGCCAAAGAAACCAATATTCCAGTAATTCTGATTGGTCATATTACCAAAGACGGAAACATTGCAGGACCAAAAATCCTGGAACACATGGTCGACACCGTTTTACAGTTTGAAGGCGACAGAAATCACGTATACCGAATTTTACGTTCGTTAAAAAATCGTTTTGGTTCCACTGCCGAAATTGGTATTTATGAAATGCTGGGCAACGGTTTGCGAGAAGTTTCGAATCCTTCGGAGATATTAATTTCACACAAAGACGAGGAATTGTCCGGAACCGCAATTGCGTCCACATTAGAAGGCATGCGTCCGTTGATGATTGAAATCCAAGCCTTGGTAAGCACCGCAGTTTACGGGACACCGCAACGCAGCACCACGGGTTATAATGCCAAAAGACTCAATATGATTCTGGCCGTTTTAGAGAAAAGAGCGGGTTTTAGGCTTGGTGCCAAAGACGTTTTTCTGAACATAACAGGAGGAATTTCAGTAGATGATCCGGCGATAGATTTAGCGGTTGTAGCCGCCATTTTATCCTCGAATGAAGATATTGCAGTCAATAAAGATTTTTGCTTTGCCGGCGAAGTCGGACTTTCAGGCGAAATACGTCCCGTAAACCGAGTGGACCAACGCATTCAAGAAGCAGAAAAATTAGGTTTTTCGACCATTTTTGTATCCAAATACAATAAAATTGCGTTGAAAAATACCGGAATAAAAATTCGATTGGTAGCGAAAATTGAAGATGTGGCTAGTGAATTGTTTGGGTAAAATTTGTTGGCAACCCTAAAATAGCAATTCTCTTACACAAGTAGTTTTATAAGAAATTACGCTGACTTGATGGATTAACTAGGGTTTATAGCATTCGAAGGCGGGGTAATGTCAACGCAACAATAGCGAGGATTTGCAATCCCTGCCCGCTACAATAGGAAACCTAAAAAGCTGTAAAGACTCGAATGAAGTGAACAGATGAAAAAAATCACATAACGAGAGCAACTAATGAGATTTCTCCTTCGTCTAAATGACAAAATTAAATACATTGGTATGAGCAACGGAAAGTCATTTGATACTTTTCCTATTCCTTAATTCACATTCAATATCTCTTATTTTAAATAAAAATAATAAATCAGGAATGAGACTCATTATTTTTCGTAACTTTATGTTTAACAATTCGTTACGGAAACAAAATGAAACCTGCACACCAAACTATGACTCATTTTTACGAACACTTAGGCAAAGTGTTCTATTCTATTGCGGCCATAGACAAAACCGTTCGTACGGAAGAAATTGAGAAACTAAAACAAATAATCAGGACGGAATGGCTTCCGCTGGAAAACAGTTTTAATGAATTTGGCGATGACACCGCTTATCAAATTGAAATTGTTTTTGACTGGTTAGTAGAAAACGAATGGGTATTCGACCAAGTAATTCCTGACTTTAAAATTTTCAGAGCGGAACACCAACACTTGTTTACTCCAGAAATTAATACCTTGATTCTAAAAACGGCAAATGCAATAGCTTCCTCATTTTCAGGAAAAAATAAATCAGAACACGTTTTAATAAGTCAACTGAGCGTGATTCTTTTCCAATAAAATAGTAAAAAAACAATGTACTTTAATTTAAAATAGTAACGAAATGAAAAGACAAACTGGCATCTGGATAGACACCTCAAAGGCAATTATCGTCACTCTTGAAGGTGGTAAAGAAGAAAAAATTTCCGAAATAGACTCTGCTATTGAAAACAGCGTGTATCACGATAAGGAAGGCAACAAAGGAACTTTTTCCGGAGGTCACCATGGTAACAGCGAGTCAAAATTTGAAAATCGAAAAAAAGAACAAATTGATTTCTTTATAAAAGAAGTTCTGGCCTATGTCAAAGGAGCAGATGAACTCTTTGTTTTTGGCCCGGCTGAAACCAAGATTCGGCTGGAAAAAAAAATTCAGGACGAAAAACTTTTTGTCAATAAGTTAAAAGCTGTTGAAACCGCCGATAAAATGACAGTAAACGAAATCGTGGCTAAGGTTAAGAAATTTTACGTTTCATAAATTACTACAATAACTGAATTTTTAAATAAAAGCTCTACTTACGGTACTTTCACTACAATATAATTCACGAAACTACAACATCAAAAATGTTGTAGTTTTTTTTATGTTATTAATAATTAAAAAGCACAAAAAAGTACTAAATACAAAGAGAAGTCAAGATCTATACTAGTTTTTCCTTTACTTTACGGATAAATGCATATATTGAATTCCATAAGATGACAGACTGTTTATGAGAACCGGAAAACAAAAAATAATTCTTGCCGTAAATACAATTTTTGTATTATTTGCAGTCGTAATTATTACTTTTTATGTATTTCGCGATGCCGTTTTAAAGCAAACCGTCGCCAAGGTTTCCCACGAAATGGAAACAGAATACAATAGTACATTTTTGGTAAAAAAAGCAGCATTCGATGGATTATCCGGATTAAGCCTTACCGATATATCAATAATTCCAAAAAATGCTGATACTCTTTTTAAAATACAAAAACTAAAAACGAGTATTAATTTATGGCGCTTGATTACTGGTGATCTTCAATTGGGAACTTTAGAAATAAAAAATGGTTTTGTCCAACTTGTCAAAAAAGGAAAAGTGACAAACTATGATGCTTTTCTAAAAAAAGACAATCAGGAAGTAACAAGCGACGAGAAAAAACATTACGCTCGGTCTACCTACAGACTCATTTCAAAAGCACTGAATTTAGTCCCGACGGATATGATTCTGGACAATCTTTCTTTCCGAATTAATGATAATGGGAAAAAAGCAACTATCAATTTTCAAAAATTGCGATTGGTCAACAAGCAATTGGAAACTTCGATAAAAGTTCAAACCAACACTCTTTCTCAACGCTGGAAAATTAAAGGTTTTGCTGATCCAAGGAATAAAAAAGCCGATATCCGTTTCGTAAATATGGACTCTGGCGCAATAAAAATGCCCTATTTAGACGAGCGCTTCAACCTGAAATCGAGTTTTGATTCCATTCGATTAAATATTCAAAACATAGATAAAGACGGTGAGGAATTGCATATTGATGGCTTCATGGCTATTGCCAATTTAAAAATCAACCATCCGAAAATTGCCAGCAAAGATGTCATTCTTAGAAATGCCAGATTCGATTACCGATTCTTATTGGGTTCTGAATTTATTTCGATTGACAGCAGCTCAACGGTTGAGTTAAATAAAATAAAATTTCATCCTTATGCAGCTTATGAAACCGAAAAAGACACCATTTATAAACTCAAAATAAGCATCCCAAAAATGAATGCGCAGGATTTCATCTCTTCGCTTCCTGACGGTTTATTTACCAATTTTCAAGGTATGAAAGCCACAGGTACTTTTGATTATAAACTAAATTTTGCCTTTAATAAAAACAAACCCAATCAACTAGTTTTTGACAGTAAACTGAAAAAAGAAAATCTAAAAATCACCAAATATGGCGAAGCCAACCTCAATAAACTCAATGGCGAATTTGTCTATCGCGCACTTATAAAAAACGTCCTGCAACGTCCGGTTTTAGTCGGTTCGGCCAATCCAAATTACACACCGCTGGACCAAATTTCGCCATACTTAAGAAAGTCGGTTTTGACTACAGAAGATCCTTCTTTCTTTTCGCACCATGGTTTTATCAACGAAGCATTCAAACAATCCATCATCAAAAACATAAAAACCAAAAAATTCTCACGCGGCGCCAGTACTATCAGCATGCAATTAGTAAAAAATGCTTTTCTGAGTCGGGAGAAAACTGTATCCCGTAAACTGGAAGAGATTTTATTGGTTTATATTCTGGAAAACAACCGAATTGTAAGCAAAGAACGCATGCTTGAAGTGTATTTTAATATCATCGAATGGGGTCCAAATGTATATGGAATTGGCGAAGCGAGTCAGTTTTATTTCCAAAAAACGCCTTCGGAATTATCATTAAATGAATGCTTGTATCTCGCCCGAATTATTCCAAGTCCTAAAAAATTCATGTATCAATTTAACGATCAAGGCATGTTGAAAGATTTTGCCGTGAAACAAGAATCGTTCTTAACCAATATTATGCTCCGAAGAGGACTTTTGACTGCTGAAGATACGATTTATAAGTCCTTACCGATATTGATTTCGGGGCCTGCAAAATCTTTTATCAAATTTAAGGTACAAGATTCAACACAAATAAAAGTGGATTCTTTAGCCGTTGATGATGAATTTGATCTTTAATGCTGAAGATTTAACCACAAATTTCACGAAGAAAGCGCCAAGTTCACGAAGGTTTAAATTTACTATTATATTGTCATTCCGACAAAGGAGGAATCCCATCATGGTAGATTCCTCCTTTGTCGGAATGACAAAAAATGATTTTTTAATTTATGGTGCCGGATCAGGAATCACAGCCTGCACTTCATCAATCGCTTTTAGAATTTCATCCGAGAGCGACACTTGAATCGTATCAATATTCTCTTTAAGTTGATCCAATGTTGTCGCGCCAATAATTGTGCTGGTAACAAACTGCTGTTGTTCGATAAACGCCAAAGACAATTCCGTTAAAGTCAGTCCGTTTTTGTTGGCTATTTCCTTATACAAACGAGTAGCTTCGGTACTTTGTGCGCTGTTGTATCTAGAATACTGCGGAAACAATTTGATTCTGGCGTTTGGATGATTTTCGCCAGTAAGGAATTTACCGGACAAAACTCCAAAAGCCATCGGCGAATACGCCAATAAACCAACTTTTTCTCGCAGACAAATTTCAGCCGAACCGTTTTCAAAAAGTCGGTTTAATAAAGAATATGGATTTTGAATCGTTTTTACTCTTGGCAGATTGCTGTATTTACTTTCTTCCAGAAAACGCATAATCCCCCAAGGATTTTCGTTTGAAAGTCCGATATATTTGATTTTTCCTTCTTTAATAAAACCGTCTAATGTCTCGAGAACGGTGTGAATATTATCTTCCCAAGCATCATCCTGCACTTTGAAACCTCGTTGTCCAAAATAGTTGGTTTTGCGTTCCGGCCAATGCAATTGGTACACATCAATATAATCCGTTTGTAAGCGTTGTAAACTATTATCCAATGCAAATTTGATGCTGGCTGGGGAGAAATCTAATTTTTCTCTCATGTATTCAAAATTTGGATTGGGCCCGGCAATTTTAGATGCCAAAACTATTTCCTCTCTTTTTCCTGTTTTTTTAAACCAGGTTCCAAGGATTTTCTCGGTGCTGCCGTACGTTTCCTCACGCGCGGGAACAGAATACATTTCTGCAGTGTCAAAAAAATTGACTCCATTTTCTAAGGCATAATCCATTTGGGCATGACCGTCAGCTTCTGTGTTTTGTTGTCCAAAAGTCATGGTTCCAAGGCAAATTTTGCTGACTTTTACATCAGTATTGGGCAAAGTAGTGTATTTCATATTTTAAGGAAATTGTATTTTATTTTTCGAAAACAAAGATAAAATTAGTTTGTCATTACGATTTAGTGTTAACAGTAAATTGAGAAAAGTTTACAGCATGTTAAAAAAATATAACCGCTAATTAGCGAATTAAAAACCCCTCAAACGAAGGATAAAATTAGCGAATTAGCGGTTAAGAAAAAGTCCTTTTTTTTAACCATTAAGAGATTAAGTTTTATTACGAATCAACGCTGAATTATCTTAATTCCTTAATGCCGAAACTTATAATTACAAATATTCTGTGAAAAAATTCTTTTTTAAACCATTAAGACATTGAGCTTCACTTAAGACCAATGCTAAATTTTTTTAATTTCTTACTGGTAAAAATTTATAATTACTCGATGCTTTAACCTTAATTTATCTCATTCAACATTTCGGCGATTTCGTCTAATCTTGGCGTTAGAATGATTTCGATTCTACGGTTCTTCGCTTTTCCTTCGGCTGTTGCATTGCTTCCTAATGGAGAGAATTCTCCTCTTCCAGCCGCAGTAAGATTTTGCTTGTTGATTTTTTTGTTCTCACTCAAAATAGCAACAATTGCTGTAGCTCTCTTGGTTGATAAATCCCAGTTGTCGGCAATTGGACCTGAAGCCGTGAATGCATCATCATCGGTGTGACCTTCAATAAGTACGGATATATCCGGGTTGTCACCCAAAACTTTTGCCAATTCTACAACTGCCTTTTTCCCTTCGGAACCTACAGCCCAACTTCCGGAATTAAAAAGCAATTTGTTCTCCATGGACACATATACTTTACCGTTTTTCTGTTCTACTGTCAAGCCTTTTCCTTCAAAACTATTCAAGGCTTTGGATAAAGTTTCTTTTAGTTTTTTCATACTGGCTTCTTTGGCAGCAATCAAATCTTCTAGTTCTTGCAAACGTTGTGCGCTTTTGCTCAATCGGTCTTGTTCTAATGCCAATGCTTTTCCTTTTTCGTCTAATTGCTCCAGCAAATCACGGTTTTTCTTCATGTTGCTTTGCAAAGCATCTCCGCTGTTTTTTTCTAAAGCCACGTAAGAATCCTGTAAGACTTCGAATTTATTTTGAGCTGCGGCGTAATCTGCTTTCAATTTATCCAATTCTCCGTTGGATTTACTCAAATCAGTTTTCAAACCATCACGGTCTAATTCTAATTGATTTTTAGCTTTTAACAAATCAGCGTTTTCATCTGCTAAACTTCTGTTTTCTTTTTTGGAATCGGCGTATTTACTTTCTAAATCATTGTATATTTTCTTGGACACACAGGATGTTGAAAGTGACAATATCAGTAATCCGACGGAAATTCTTTTTATCATTTTATCTGTTTTTATGTTGTTTATAAATCAAAAATTCAAAATGTATTCAAATGCCCTAGCCCCGATAGAAGTGAAAATCCTTTCCAGTCCTGTACTTGTTTCAGGATTCTAGAAACAAGTTAAGGACTGGAAAGATTGCAACGAATAGCGGGAAATAGCTCCTCTTTCGAATGGGCTTCGGAGATTACTCGATTTCCACCAGAATAGGGCAATGGTCTGAATGTATTGCGTCAGCAAGAATAACGGCTCTCTTGAGTTTATGTTTCAGGGAATCACTGACCAAAGTGTAATCGATACGCCAGCCTTTGTTGTTTGCTCGGGCTCCGGCGCGGTAACTCCACCACGTGTATTGGTGCGGTTCACTGTTGAACTGGCGAAAACTATCGACAAATCCGGAGTTCATAAATCCGTCGAGCCAAGCCCTTTCTTGCGGTAAAAAACCTGAAACGGTTTTGTTCCTCACAGGATCATGGATATCAATCGCTTCGTGGCAAATGTTATAATCGCCACAGATAATCAGGTTTGGAATTTCCTTTTTTAGATCATTGATGTAGTTCTGAAAATCATCCATGAACATGAATTTATGATCCAGCCGCTCGATATTGGTTCCCGATGGCAGGTACAAACTCATAACAGAAAAACCTTCAAAATCAGCTCGAAGGTTTCTCCCCTCAAAATCCATGTGGTGGATTCCGGTTCCGGGAACTACAGCAGTGGGTTTGATTTTTGAAAGAATAGCCACTCCGCTGTAGCCTTTTTTTGTCGCCGAATAATAATACTGATACGGATAACCCGCTTTGGTAATGTCGTCAACTGGTATTTGGTCTTCGGTAGCTTTAATTTCCTGCAGACAAATAATATCCGGATTTGCGTGCTGCAACCACTCAATAAAGCCTTTTGCAATGGCAGCTCTGAGTCCGTTGACGTTGTATGAAATGATTTTCATTAATGTTTTTTTAGTGTTTCAAATGTAATAAAAAAGTAGAAGTTTGGTTCCTAAAAAGGGAAGAAAATGGAGTTTTTTGCTACCTTTGTCTCTTGCTCTAAAACAAATAATACATGGGTTTAGTAACCGCCAAAGAAGTTGCAAAAGCGATAAATGTTGATAAGTACGGAGTTTTTGGAACTTTTTCCGGATGGATGTTGATGAAGGTGCTAAAAATCTCTACATTAAACAAAGTATACAATAGAAACAAACATCTGACTGAGGTTGCCTTTCTCAATGGAATATTGGATGATTTACAAATAAAGTTCGAAATCCCCGAAGAAGATTTAAAACGCTTGCCAAAAGAAGGAGCTTACATTACGATTTCTAATCATCCGTTAGGAGGAATTGACGGGGTTTTATTATTGAAATTAATGCTCGAAAGAGAACCTAATTTCAAAATCATTGCCAATTTCCTATTGCACAGAATCGAGCCATTAAAAAAATATATCATGCCGGTGAATCCTTTTGAAAATCATAAGGATGCTAAATCGAGTGTGGTTGGAATCAAGGAAACATTACGCCATCTCAGCGATGGAAAACCATTAGGCATGTTTCCAGCAGGAGAAGTGTCTACCTATAAAGACGGGCAATTAATGGTGGACAAACCATGGGAAGAAGGCGCGATTAAAGTAATCCGAAAAGCTCAGGTTCCCGTTGTACCCATCTATTTTCATGCTAAAAACAGCCGATTATTTTATTTACTTTCCAAGCTAAGCGGTACTTTAAGAACCGCCAAATTACCTTCGGAAGTGTTTAGCCAAAAGCATCGCGTGATAAAAGTACGCATTGGAAAACCCATTTCAGTGAGTGAACAAAATGAGTTTACAACGCTGGAGGACTATTCGGAATTTTTGAGAAAAAAAACGTATATGCTTGCTAATCCTTTTGAAAAAGAAAGCAAATTATTGACTCCTTCGACTCTAAAACTTCCAAAAAGTCCAAAAAAAATTGTTACTGCTGCAAATGGAGATGAAATTATTGCCGAGGTTGATGCACTGAGAAATACCGACTGTCGTCTTTTGCAAAGTAAAAACTATGAAGTTTTCTTTGCGGAAGCGACCAAAATTCCAGGTATTTTGCATGAAATCGGGCGACTGCGAGAAATTACTTTTCGGGAAGTAGGCGAAGGAACAAATGAATCCATTGATTTAGATAAGCATGACCAATATTATCACCACCTGTTTTTATGGGATAGCGATGCTAATAAAATTGCCGGCGCCTATCGGATGGGTTTAGGTTCCCAAATTTATCCGCAATTTGGGATTAACGGGTTTTACCTCAACGACCTTTTTCGATTTGAACCGGAACTTTATGACATGATGAGTAAATCCATTGAAATGGGACGCGCTTTCGTTATCAAAGAATACCAACAAAAACCAATGCCGCTTTTCCTGCTTTGGAAAGGAATTATGCACACAACTTTGCGTTACCCGGAGCATAAATTTTTGCTGGGAGGCGTGAGCATCAGCAATCAATTTTCAGATTTCTCAAAATCGCTGATGATTGAATTCATGAAATCCAATTATTACGATCCGTATATTGCACAATACATCCATCCGAAGAAAGCGTATAAGGTAAAACTGAAAGATGCCGATAAAGATTTCATTTTTGACGAAGCCGAATCCGATCTGAACAAGTTTGATAAAATCATCGATGAGCTGGAACCGGGAAGTCTGCGTTTACCAGTTTTGATTAAAAAATACATCAAACAAAATGCAAAAGTGGTCGCTTTTAATGTCGATCCGCTATTTAACAATGCCGTTGACGGATTAATGTACATCCGAATTGCAGATATTCCGGAAAGCACGATGAAACCCGTTATGGAAGAATTTCAGGCCGAACTGGAACGCAAATTGAGCGAGAAAGAAGATTGATTTCCAAATCATATTAAATAGTA
The DNA here is from genome assembly GCF_004349085.1 of Flavobacterium caseinilyticum. Lineage (GTDB taxonomy): Bacteria > Bacteroidota > Bacteroidia > Flavobacteriales > Flavobacteriaceae > Flavobacterium > Flavobacterium caseinilyticum. Next base: position 62,832 of record NZ_SMFM01000001.1, read on the forward strand.
GCCACGATTTTCACAAATAAACTTAAACTAATTTGTGAAATTCGTGGCAAAAAAAATTTAGAAGGGAAATGCTCATATTTTAGAACCAGCCTCTTTTACCTACTTGATAGGTTTGATAAAACTCTTCGTCTGTTTTAGTAAGATAAATAATCCCTTCGATAAGACCAATTACACCTCCCAGACCGCATGTCACAATACTTATAATCAGTTGTATAATTCCCTCTTGAGTATATCCCAAAATAAACTTATGAATTCCCAAATATCCTAAAAGGATTGCCAGCACTCCTGCAACAATTTTTTTATTTTCCGGCCTGTTAACCGGTGTGTTATTCCAGTGTTCAATTTTTTGATTTTCCATAGATTTATTTTAAAGGATTATTTTTCAGTTATTAAAAATATAAAAATTATTGAAATGCTTCATCGATTGGTTCCCAAAGTTCTATCTTATTTCCCTCTACATCAAGAATCCAACCGAATTTTCCATACTCATAGGACTTCACATCACCTACAATCGTTACACCTTCATCCGATAATTTTTTTAACAAACCCTCTAAATCACGCACTCGGAAATTTTGCATGAACTGTTTTTCGGTTGGCGCAAAATAAGTGGTGTCCTCCGCAAATGGCGACCATTGGGTAGAACAGTCATTTCCTTCTTTGTCTTTCCACCAAAAAGTAGAACCATAATCATCGGTTATTAAACCCAAATATTTTCCGTACCAAGCCACCAATTCTTTAGGGTTTTTTGATTTAAAAAAGAAACCGCCAATTCCAATAACGCGTTGTTCCGGCGCTTCAACTTTGGCTTGACCAAAATATTTTGCTTTAATCTTATCTACAATCACTTGCGCTAATCGCTCATGGCTTTCGACTGTCCAGCCGGCAATATGCGGACTCAAAATCACATTCTTGGCTTTCAGCAAATATTGAAATGCCTCTGGCGTATTTTTATCGTGAAATAGTGTTTCGAAAGACAATTGCTCATATTCCAAAACATCTAGACCAGCACCAAGAATTTTACCAGATTGCATAGCCATAACCAAATGGTCAGTGACAATATTCTTGCCGCGTGAGGTATTTATGATCCAAAATGATTTTGCAAATCCGTTGATAAAATCACTGTCAACCATTTTATCCGTTTCGGGAGTCCACGGAATATGTAAACTTACTACATCCACTTTTTGTTGAAATTCGGCAAAGGAAACCTGCTTCGCATTACTGTCGCCCACATTTTCCTGAATATCATAACAAAGTACTTCCACATCAAAACCACGCAGTTTTTTCGCGAATGATTTTCCCATGTTTCCGTAACCAATAATCCCCACTGTTTTTCCGTCCAACTCGCAACCGCGATTGCTTTCCCGGTTCCAGTGTCCTGATCGTATCTCGCTATCAGCTTGGTTCAGTTTATTAAAAAGAGACAAAATCATTCCCAATGCATGTTCTGCAACTGCATTTCGATTCCCTTCCGGAGAAGCAATCAGCGTAATATTTTTTGACAATGCATATTCGCAATCAATGCTCTCTAAACCAGCTCCCACTCGCGCAATGAACTGCAGATTCGTGGCTTTGTCCAAAAACTCTTTATCAATCTTGAAACGACTTCTGATTACAATTCCATGATACTCTTGGATTTTAGATTCAATTTCTTCTTTTGAAGAGGTAAAATCACTGTGATTTATAAATCCGGACTGCTGTAGCTGATCCCAAAGTAAGGGATTATTGCTGTCTATGTGAAGGATTTTAATATCCATAATTATTCGATTTTTGATACTTCAAATTAACAAAAAAAATACGGTTTATTGTTTTATCGGATGGAATTAGCGCTTAAAATTGTAAATTAGCGTTTTTAATTTTTTATTATAAATCTTAAACTTATAATAAATGAAAATCCAAAAATGAAATTAACGAAAACCTTCAAAGCTTTTTTTGAAAGCGAAAAATCCGGCGGGCTCTTATTACTTTTTGTAACAATACTCTCTCTTTTATTAGCCAATTCCTCTTTTCAAACCGAATACATTGCTTTTTGGGGAACCAATATCGGAAGTCATTCAATTACGCATTGGATCAATGACGGCTTAATGACTATTTTCTTTCTTCTTATTGGATTAGAATTAGAGCGTGAAATATATCAAGGAGAATTATCCAGTATAAAAAACGCTGCATTACCTATTTTTGGCGCCTTCGGCGGAATGATTGTTCCGGCAGGAATCTTTTTATTATTAAATTTTGGAACCGTCACACAAAATGGAGCCGGAATTCCAATGGCGACAGATATTGCTTTTGCAATTGGTATTTTGTCCCTTTTAGGAAATCGAGTACCTATATCACTCAAAGTATTCTTGACCGCGCTTGCCGTAATCGATGATCTGGGTGCCATTATGGTAATTGCCATATTTTATACGGACACGATCGCTTATTTAAATCTGTTGATTGCTTTTACTATTATGGGAGGCTTATTTATATTGAACCGAAGAAAAGTTCACAGCCTGACTCCTTATTTGATTGGTGGTGCTGCGATGTGGTATTTTATGCTAAATTCAGGAGTTCACGCTACAATAACCGGAGTATTATTAGCATTTGTAATTCCGTTTGGAAATGGTGGCAAAAAAACTTCTTCGTATCGTTTACAGCATTTTTTACACAAACCGGTAGCGTTTTTTATTCTTCCTTTATTTGCCGTAGCCAATACTTGTATAGCCATAAATTCAGATTGGCACGAAGGATTAAATCATCCCAATACAATTGGAATTATGCTGGGTCTTGTGGTAGGAAAGCCGCTGGGAATATTGTTGTTTGTGTTCCTTGCCGTAAGTTTAGGGATTTGCACCCTACCAAGAGATCTAAAATGGAGCAGTATTTTAGGAGCAGGAATGCTGGGCGGAATAGGATTTACGATGTCTATTTTCATCACGCTTTTAGCTTTTAAAGACGGTGGCGAAGAAGTCATTACCTATTCCAAAATTGCGATTTTAATAGCTTCTTTTATTGCGGGAACTATTGGTTTTTTCTGGTTGAAATACATCTTAAAAAAACCAAAAAAAAACAAGATTAAAGTTACAGTGTAACTGATCTGTCCATAAAAAAAGGGTGCTTCGTTTTAAAACCAAGCATCCTTTTTTTGTGTTATTATCAACTTTATCCTTTGATTTGTTTCAAAGAAGTCTTAATTCCTTTAATCAAAGAGGAACTAAAACCATGATGCTCCATTTCATTTAATCCCACAATAGTACAGCCTTGAGGAGTTGTAACCCGGTCTATTAATTGTTCCGGATGCACCTTTTCTTCCAATAGCATCTGAGCGGCTCCTTTTACGGTTTGCGCCGCAATTGCCAAAGCCGTCTGAGCATCAAATCCTATTTCGATTCCCGCCTGCATTGATGCTCGAATGTACCGCAGTGCATAAGCAGTACCACAAGCGCCAAGAACTGTTGCCGCATCCATTAATTTTTCGTCGATTATTGAAGCCGTCCCTATATCTTGAAAAAGAGAAATTACATGTTGAGCCTGTTCCCTGTCTTTTTCTTCGAAAGAAATACAAGTAGCCGATTCGCCAAATTGTGCGGCAATATTAGGCATGATTCGAATGGCGTGGTTTGTATCTCCGATCTTGCTTTGTAGCGCTTCAATGTTTAAGCCGCTTACTGCAGAAGCAATAATTTTATTGGATATTACAGGGAGAATCTCATCTAAAACAACATCTACCTGATAGGGTTTAATCGTCAGAATGATAACATCGGCTTGCTGAATCATATGGGTGTTATCCGAAGAAACGCTGATTTTTAATTGTTCCAAGTCCAGAATACTGGCAGTGTTTCTCCTGGTTAACGTAACCTGATTATTTTTTGAAAATTTTGAAATCCCTATTGCTATAGAAACACCTAAGTTTCCGCCGCCAATGATGTGTATTTTCATGCTGGTTGTGGTTTTTCCTCTCCCCATCCCTCTCCAAAGGAAAGGGAGCCAATATGGGAAAGTGTTGGTTGTGTAGTTATAGTTGTATTAGTTCGTCATTGAGTTCCCTCTAAATATTCTATCCTCTTTCTTCTTTGTTCTATTCTCTATTCTCTTTATTCTATTCTCTTTATTCTATTTTAAAACCCTAAAATCAGTCTTGCTATTGAAAAGTAAATCAGAATTCCGCAAATATCATTGCTCGTTGTGATGAACGGCCCTGTGGCTAAAGCGGGGTCAACACCAAATTTATCTAGCAATAACGGTACAAAAGTTCCTATTAACGAAGCAATAATAATTACAGACATCAATGCTACGGTAACAATAATCCCGATTATAATTTCAACATTCAACAGAAAATGACTTCCTAAAAATAATATCGTAGCCAAAATAAGTCCGTTTAATAAGCTCAGAGATACTTCTTTGACCAATCTATTAAATAACGATCCGCTCAACGTATTATTTGCCAAACCCTGCACTATAATTGCCGAAGATTGCACCCCAACATTTCCTGCCATGGCGGCAATAAGTGGTGTGAAAAAGAATAAATTTCCGTGCAGAAGCATCGCTCCTTCAAATAATCCGAGCACTTTTACGGAGATAAAACCACCCAAAAGAGCCAAAACCAGCCAAGGTAATCTTGCTTTTGTATGCTCAAATATGCTGTCATCCGCTTCAACGTCCTGCGAAATACCTGCTGCCAATTGGTAATCCTCATCAGCTTCGTCCTTGATTACATCCACAATGTCATCAATTGTAATTCGGCCTACTAACCGACCTAATTCATCCACAACAGGAATGGCTTCTAAATCGTATTTTTGCATGATTCTGGCCACCTCAACATCTTCGGTATCTACTTTTACCGAGTTTAATTTTCGGATGTAAACATCATTAATTGGAGTTCTCGAAGAAGTGGTCAACAAATCCTTCAGGGACAAACGCCCTTTTAATCGGTCTTCATCATCCACCACATAAATCGAATGGACTCTGGAAATATTTTCGGCCTGAATGCGCATTTCTTTTACACACGTCAGTACATTCCAATTTTCATTGACTTTAACCAATTCCTTGTGCATGATTCCACCAGCAGTATCTTCATCATAACGCAACAAGTCAACAATATCTTTGGCGTGCTCCACATCCTGAAGTTCTGATATTACCTCAGCTTTCAAATCTTGTGAAAGCTCCGCAATAATATCGGCTGCATCATTGGTTTCCAGCTCATCTAATTCTTCCGCAATCTCTTTTGCCGAAAGTCTGCTTAATATATTCTCTCGCAAATCATCTTCCAATTCCAGAAGAATTTCAGCGGTTTTTTCACTGTCTAATACTTTAAAAATGTAAGTTGCCTCATTAAAATCAAGCTCATCCAGAATTTCGGCAATATCAGCGTGGTGCATATCATTCAATAATACTTCCAGTTGTTGGTCGTTTTTATTTTGAATGAGTTGCTCTAATTCCTGAATTAAATCTTTGCTGATTTTAAACTCCATCGGCTTCTATTTTTTGGGTGAGTTCTATGAACTGTTCTACATTTAATTGTTCTGGTCGAAGATTGAAAATTTCATCTTCTCTCAAACTGTCCGACAAATTTAAGGTTTTCAAACTATTTCGTAATGTTTTGCGTCGCTGCTGAAAAGCCGTTTTCACTACGGTAAAAAACAATTTTTCACCGCAAGGCAAACTGTAATCTTTCTTTCTGCGCAAACGTAAAACTCCTGATTTCACTTTTGGTGGCGGAATAAATACATTTTCATCAACTGTGAATAAATATTCGGCATCATAAAAAGCCTGAACCAAAACCGACAAAATTCCATACGCCTTTGTTCCCTTTTTTTCACAAATACGTTGCGCTACTTCTTTCTGGAACATCCCTGCAAATTCCGGAATCTGATCGCGGTATTCCAAAGTTCTAAACACAATCTGTGTCGAAATATTATACGGGAAATTGCCAATAATTGCGAATTGTTTCCCTTCAAAAGTTTCATTAATATCATACTTCAAAAAATCTTTTGAAATAATTCTGTCTTTTAATTTTGGATAATTTTGGTCCAAATATGTCACTGATTCCGTGTCGATTTCAATAACATAAGTGTTCACGGGTTTATCTAACAAATATTTTGTCAAAACTCCCATTCCCGGACCTATCTCTAATACATCATCATATCCTTCTAAGTTCAACGTGTCAGCAATGTCTTTTGCAATGCTTTCGTCTTTCAAGAAGTGTTGTCCGAGGTGTTTTTTGGCTGTTACTTTTTCCATGTTTTTTGTTTTTCCACGAAGGCACTAAGGCGCAAAGCCTAATTATATTTTTATTTAAATTGGAGATCACAAATTGTGAGCTCCAATTATATTTGTTTTCTTTCCAACTTGAAGTCGCAGATTGCGACTTTAAGATTGTAGTTCAAAACGACAGCCTGAATGTGATTGCTTCGTTCCTCGTAATTAATCTAATAATCTGCAATCAGCTCTAATTCCGTTCTAAAAGCCAGCATTTTATCTCCAAATAATTTCGCTCCTTCTTCACGAAAACCAGGGGCGTCTTCCTGATAATATTTCTCCAAAGTTTCTTTGCTGTCAGTAGTATATTGAACGGAATACGTAACTCCGCCCATTTCCTCTTCAATTAAAACTCTTACCATTCTTGCCGAAGAGAATTTTCCCGTAGCCAAAATTTCAGGAATGTGCTTGTGTTGCATCCAAATCATCCATTGATCGTGAACGCTTTCGTGTATGTTTGTGGTAACGTTGTATAGTATCATTTTTTTTAGATTGTTAGATTTTTAGATTAATAGACTTTTTCAAAAAATCCAAAAATCTAAATAATCTGTTTTTATAAATTAGTATCTCCACGCAATTGCCTGAATTTCTTTCTTGCTTCCACAAAATAAATACTGTCCTGATGATTGAACAATACCTTTTCATATAGTGGCTTTGCTTTTTCAGGCAACAATTGCTTGTTATAAATTTCTGCCGAAAAATACAGCGCTTCGTCTATGTAAATCCCGTCGCTATGCTGATCGATAATCGTCTGGTATTGGCTTAACGCCAACGCAAAATCACCTTTCTTCTCATATATTTTTCCTAATCGCAACAAGGTAACAGCCTCTATTTCCTGACCTTTATGATTTTTTAAAATAGAATGAAACTGCGTTATCGCTTCCTGATTCCGGTTTTGATACAACAGATAATCACCTTTTGCAAATTGCTTCAAAGCCGTTTGTGTTGAATCGGCTACGGTATTGTCATTTATTAACAGAAAATATTCCAAAGCATCATTTGCAATTAACTGCGTATTGGCTGATTTCAATTCCTTAAATTGTTTCAATGCCCACGCAAAATCAGTTTTGAAATAACTCGTTTTTGCAGCTTTCAAACTGGCCTCATGCGCCATTACATCATTCTTCAAGTCCAATTCTATCTGTGAATAATAGATCAAAGCCTGATTGAATTTTTCTTCGAAAAGCAGAATATCTGCCAGTTCCATTTTGGCATTAGCCACATCATAATCATTCAATTGCAACTCCAGAGCTCTCTTAACTATTGCCTTTCCTTCTTCTGGTTTTTTTAAATTAAAAGCTGTGAAATGAGCCTGAATCAGCTGCAAAGATAAGGTAAAAGGACTTATTTCAAATTGTTTCAACAAAGCGTCTAGTTCTGTGCTGATGGCTGCAAAGTCTTTTTCGGATGCTTTTTCAATTTTCATGTTTATTAAATAGGAATTCGCTTGAATCAGCAATTCTAAATCCTGTGTGTTTTCCAATACAAATCCCAAAATTTCTTTAGCTGCTTCCTCATTCTCCTCATCTATGGCGAGTTGTCCTAAATTCACGATATTAGCAAGCGATTCCGGATTGCGTTTGTAAATGGCTTTTTCCTGAATAAATGCTTTCGCGAATTCTTTTTGTTGTACATAAAACCAACTCAAATAATGGTTCCAAAAAAGATCTTGGTTTTTTTGGGTTCTTATTATTAATGCTTTCCGCAACAGTTCATTGAAATTTGCATCGCCTTCATCAACCATAAAACGAACCAGCTGATTTTGGATTCTGATAGAGTTTTGAGGATTCGCAAACGCTTCATCCAGAAAAGTGGAAATCATCATTTCCATATTAGACAATTGACCGTAAAGCAATCCTATTTGATAATTGAAATTGAAATTAGGCTCTAATTGTGTGGCGGTTTGGTAGGATTTCAACGCGTAATCGAGCAACACTTTTCGCTCAAAAGCATTTGAAATTCCATAGACTTCATTTGGGTTTTTTTTGATTCGTTCCAAAGCCTGTTCGTAGTATATCTTGGCTTTGACATCATTCTTCTGCAACTGAAAATTATAGCCTAATTCCACCAGAAGATTACCTTGATTGTACTTTTCAAGTCTTTCTTGAATGGCTTTTTCGGCGCTTTCAAATTGTTGCAATTGCTGAGAACAATCTATTATTCTTAAAAAATATTGTGAGTTTAATGGAATCTCTTTCAGCAATTCTTCATAGCTGATTTTTGCTTTTTCAAAATCGCCTTTGTCATAATAATACTGCGCTAATTGTTCGTTTTGAGAAAACGCAAATAGCGAGAATGACAAACTGATAAAAAGAAAGAACTTTTTCATTTTCAATATTCGTTTTTAGTCGCAATCACAGTTTTTCAGTCACAGCGCTGTAAACTGTGACTGATAACCGCAAACTAATTAATCTATAATATCAAATCCGCAATACGGACGCAATACTTCTGGGATTACGATTCCTTCCGGAGTTTGGTAATTTTCTAAAATCCCTGCCAAAACTCTTGGCAAAGCCAATGCACTTCCGTTTAACGTGTGTGCCAATTGGTTTTTTCCGTCTTTGTCTTTGAAACGCAATTTCAAACGATTGGCTTGAAAAGTTTCAAAATTAGAAACCGAACTGATTTCTAACCAACGGTCTTGTGCAGTAGAAAACACTTCGAAATCATACGTCAAAGCTGATGTGAATCCCATATCACCGCCACAAAGACGCAATATTCTATATGGTAATTTCAATTCCTGAAGAATTCCTTTTACATGTTCTACCATTCCATCTAAGGCTTCGTATGACTTATCCGGATGTTCTACACGTACGATCTCTACTTTGTCAAATTGATGCAAACGGTTCAATCCACGTACGTGCGCACCATAAGAACCTGCTTCACGACGGAAACATGGCGTATAAGCCGTAGTTAAAACTGGTAATTCATTTTCGTTTAAGATTACATCACGGAACAAATTCGTTACCGGAACCTCAGCCGTTGGAATCAAGTATAAATCATCTGTTTTATCATGGTACATTTGCCCTTCTTTATCCGGTAATTGTCCCGTTCCATAAGCTGATGCTTCATTGACCATGTGCGGAACCTGAACTTCATTGTAACCTGCAGCGGCATTTTTATCTAAGAAATAATTGATTAAGGCGCGTTGTAACTTCGCCCCTTTTCCTTTATAAACCGGAAATCCTGCACCTGTGATTTTTACACCCAATTCAAAATCAATGATGTCGTATTTTTTTACCAATTCCCAATGTGGTTGCGCTCCTTCGTGCAAAACTGGAATCTGTCCTTCTTCAAAAACGTTTAGGTTTTCCTCCGGCGTTTTCCCAACAGGAACAATATCAGCAGGAAGATTGGGTAAGGTATATAATTTTTCTAAAAGTTCAGCGGCAAGTGCATCAGCAGTTTCCGCTAAAGCTTTGCTTTTCTCTTTGTTTAAAACTGTTTTTTCTTTAAGAATTGCAGCTTTCGATTTCTCACCCGCTTTCATCAATTCGCCAATGTCTTTGGATAATTTATTAGATTCGGATAAAATATTATCTAGCTCCACTTGCGTAGCGCGACGTTTTTCGTCCAGTTGTACCACTTGTTCAACAACACTTGTAGCATCGATGTTTCTCTTTGCCAAAGCGGTGATTACTTTTTCTTGATTCTCTCTAATAAATGCGATTTGTAACATAGCTTGATTTTTTTAACGCTAACTTTTATAATAATGGAAGCAAATTTAAGGAAATGTTTGATAGAAATGGGGGAAAAAATTAGTCAAAAGTCGAAAGTCATAAAGTCCAAGATTAATGTATGATTCAAATGCACTAATGTTTAATTTACATTGACAACAGAACTTCAAAAAAACAAATAAAAACAGGACTTTAAAAACTTTATGACTCACGACTTTTGACTTAGTTTAGGCTCTTTTAATCTCATGACCCACAAATTCTTCCAAGGCAGCAAACATATCGTCTATAGAAAGGACTTCAAAATCGGGGTGTGTTTTAAGGAAAGTAGCATTCAAAGTAACCAGATTTTCTTCAATTTCGAAAAAAGTGTCGTTGTTAAGCAAATCTCGAATAGGATTTACGCCTTCGAGTTTCCCTTTCAAGAATTTATTAAGCTTGACACTGCTCATTAATTTTACTTTTTTGGATTGTTGTTGGAACAACTCCAAATGCTTTTCGGCTCCAATTAATGCCAAACCTTCTTCTATTAATTCATTCAGTTCTTTGTCCCAACCTGAATTGTATACAAATTGAGCAAAATTTCCTTCAGTATATTGTGAGGTGTAATAATCTAAATAATAACTCATTATAGCATCTTCGTGAATCAAATCATCGTTTACGCCTTCCTCGCGCATTAAGTTGATTACCGAAATATTAGAGTGAATTACATCTTGGAGATTTTCACTGTTCATTGCAGTTTCTGAAATAATTATTCTACCGAATTCCATTTGTTTTGTATTTGAATATGTGCTGCAAATTTCGGGTAAATAAAAACAGAAACGAAATACAATTTGATTTATATGCTATCAGATTCATCATCTCTCTTTTTCTGATTCATTTTGGTAATCAAAGCTTTCAAACGTGCTGCTTTTTCTTTTTTTTCTTCTTGAAGTTTAGCCTTTTTCCGATTGAGCAATTTGGTATGTAAAGCTTTATTTTTGGTGTTTTTTTCGGGTCCTTTTGGCATGATTACAATCTTCTTCGATTAAGGTTACAAATATAAAAACGATTAGTGTCCGCTATAAAATTAAAAACGCTCTTTAGAAAACCTTCTGCTTTCTATCTTTCCGCAAAAAAAATAAGCAAATGCTCCTGAAAAATAGAGAATTACATCAATCCAATCTGCCGTATATCTTGGATTTAATCTAGGGAGATAATATTCAAAATAAAAAGAATAACAGCTAGCTAAAAAAACAACAAAAGCAATTGGTACTTTAAACGAACTATCTCTTTTTAATCGTCGGATTATAAATTCAATTGCGCCGAGTACCAGTGGAAGATACAGAAAATCATTGACATAATTATTGACTAATGCAGGCAATGGTAGGTGAAATCGTTGCATGCTGTAAATTGTCAAAGCGATAAAAAATAAGATACTATAAATTAATCTTCTAAACATAAAAACCACCAGCTTTTCAAGTTGAATTCACTAATAAATCACTATTAACCAAAATACTGCCTTAGTTACCAATTCTCTTCCTCCCTTTATTTAGAAAAATTACTGGAGTTCTGTAAGTTTAATGTATTGTTTATCCAGCTGCAGCTGCAGTAACTGCTGCAATAATTCCTCCAATTATAACCGCAAAGAAAAGCCAGACGGAATAAACAGCTTGAAAAAAAAATCGCACCACACTATTTGAGTGTTCTAAACCTTTGTCAAAGAACACTTCAATTTTACTTGGAGTTTTGGTTTTTTCCTCTTCTACTTTCTCTTTAATTGCATTTTCACTTTCTAATTGACGCTTTAAAACTATATTGATAATCTCACCGCAATTACTGCAATAATCTCTGTCTACGTTGATAGTGTTACACGCTAAACATTTTATATACGATTTACTCATCAGACTTTTTTTTAACCGTAATTCTTGATTTTTTTAAAGACAAATCCATTTTACTGAAGTTAATATTTATGAGAATTAGTACCGAAATACTTCTGAATGGATACGACAACCGATTCCGTAATTAGAGGAGAAAAAAAAGTTTTACCTGCTTTTTTCAAAAACCAAAGTTATGGAAAATTACCCATTTATGTTCATTACTCCGATGTTAGTAAAAAACTGAGTTAAGATATAAGGCACACATTTTTAAATTAAAATGACAAAATTTTAAATCTCAGTATGCAGAAATAACGACTTAGCCCGTATAAGAATTTCAATTTATAAGCCTGAATTACACCAGTTAAATTCTATTTTTAAAAATTTTCACTGATTATATTTGTACCCGACAGCGGGAAATAGCTTCAAATAAAAATTCTATTGCTTATTTTTGCACTTCGTTCTGAATTAATTTCAGAATCTAAAAATAATTTTATGATACAGAATCCAAAAAGATATACCATTACAGCGGCATTGCCGTATACGAACGGACCGATTCACATCGGCCATTTGGCGGGTGTTTACGTGCCTTCGGACATATATTCCAGATATTTAAGATTACAGGGAAGAGACGTTTTGTTTGTTTGCGGAAGTGACGAACACGGCGTGGCAATTTCGATGAAAGCCAAAAAAGAAGGCATTACGCCACAGGAAGTAATCGATAAATACGATGGAATCATTCGTAAATCGTTCTCTGATTTTGGGATTTCGTTTGATAACTATTCCAGAACTTCGGCTAAAATTCATCATGATACGGCTTCGGAATTTTTCAGAAAACTGTATGAGCAAGGTGATTTTATCGAAGAAGTGACGGAACAATTATATGATGCAAAAGCAGACCAATTCTTGGCAGACCGTTTTGTGGTGGGGACTTGCCCAAAATGTGGCAACGAAGAAGCCTATGGTGATCAATGCGAAAAATGTGGTTCGACGCTGAATGCTACAGATTTAATTAATCCAAAATCGACTATTACCGGCGAAACGCCAATTATGAAATCGACAAAACACTGGTTCTTACCTTTGGATCGTTATGAAGATTTCTTGAAAGAATGGATTCTCGTTGGCCATAAAAATGACTGGAAACCCAATGTTTACGGACAAGTAAAATCTTGGATTGACGGCGGATTAGAGCCTCGTGCGGTAACTCGTGACTTGGATTGGGGAATTGATGTTCCTGTTGAAGGTGCTGAAGGGAAAAAATTATATGTGTGGTTTGATGCACCAATTGGCTACATTTCATCTACGAAAGAATGGGCTTTGCGCGAAGGAAAAGATTGGGAGCCGTACTGGAAAGATCAGGACACTAAACTTGTTCACTTCATTGGGAAAGACAATATTGTTTTTCATTGTATCATTTTCCCAGCGATGTTGAAAGCTGAAGGAAGTTATATTTTGCCAGATAATGTGCCAGCAAATGAATTCTTGAATTTGGAAGGAAACAAACTTTCGACTTCTAAAAACTGGGCAGTTTGGTTGCATGAATATTTAGAAGAATTTCCGAATCAGCAAGATGTTTTGCGCTATGCGTTGACCTCAAATGCGCCGGAAACGAAGGATAATGATTTTACCTGGAAAGATTTTCAGGCGAGAAATAATAATGAATTGGTAGCGATTTACGGGAATTTTATTAATCGTGTTGTGGTTTTAATTAATAAATATTACAACGGAATTGTTCCGCAACCGAACGAACTTTCGGAAGTGGACGAAGCAACTTTAACCGAATTAAAAGCGTATCCTGCGGTAATTTCAAGTTCATTGGAGCGTTACAGATTCCGTGAAGCGTTGAGTGAACTAATGAATGTAGCGCGTTTAGGAAATAAATATTTGGCTGATGAAGAGCCGTGGAAAGTCATCAAAGACAATCCGGAACGCGTTCAAACACAAATGTATGTGGCGTTGCAAATTGCGGCAGCTTTAAGTTCACTTTGCGAACCGTTCTTACCATTTACAGCAAAAAAATTATCAAGAATTCTAAAAATCGAAAGTCCGTTGAACTGGAATTCTATTGCTCAAAATTCTGATTTAATTCCGGCTGGACACCAAATTGGAGAAGCTGAATTATTGTTTGCTAAAATTGAAGACGAGGAAATCCAAAAACAAATAGAAAAACTGGAAGCGACAAAAACTGCTAATACTGCAGAAAACAAAAAAGCGGAACCACAGAAAGAAGCGATTCAATTCGAGGATTTTGCCAAAATGGATATTCGTACAGGAACAATCTTGGAAGCCGAAAAAATGCCAAAAGCAAACAAGCTTTTGATTTTGAAAGTGGATACCGGAATTGATGTTCGCACGATAGTTTCAGGAATTGCCGAGAGTTTTAAACCTGAAGATATCGTTGGGAAACGAGTGACTGTTTTAGTGAATTTGGCTCCAAGAAACCTTCGTGGAGTAGAAAGTCAAGGAATGATTTTGATGACTACCAATGCGGAAGGGAAATTGGTTTTTGTAAATCCGGATACCGATGGCGTTGCCAATGGAGAGACGATAAATTAATAAAAATCAACCGCGGATTAGCAACTTATTTATTTAGTTTTAAATTAAAATTTGCGAATTCGCGGTAAAACATAAAACCATGAATCTAAAAGTAATTGCTTTCGACGCCGATGATACCTTATGGATCAATGAAACGTATTTTGATGAAACCGAGAAAAAATTCTGTGGTTTGATGGAAGATTATTTGTCGCATCAAGGAATTTCTAAAGAACTTTTTAAGGTCGAAATTGATAATCTGAAATTATACGGATACGGAATCAAAGGTTACATTCTTTCGATGATTGAAGCCGCAATGAATATTTCGAATAATACTATTCCTATTGAAATCATTGAAAAAATCATTCAATATGGAAAAGAATTATTGGAGAAACCCATTGTTTTATTGGAAGGTGTCGAAGAAACTTTAGCGGCTTTACACGGAAAATATAAATTAGTGGTTGCCACCAAAGGCGATTTATTAGACCAACGAAGAAAATTACACAATTCGGGTTTGGGTCATTATTTCCATCATATCGAAGTGATGTCAGACAAGCAGGAAATTGATTATTCTGATTTGATCAAACGATTGGAAATACAGCCTGAAGAATTTTTTATGATCGGAAATTCCTTGAAGTCGGATGTTTTACCGGTATTAGCCATTGGCGGGCACGCTGTTCATATACCGTTTCATACGACTTGGGCACATGAAAAAATCGACCATAAGGTAGAACATGAAAATTTCAGCGCTTATGAAAGAATTACGGAGGTTTTAAAAAGATTAAAATAGTGAGAACCCTTTTAGATATAGAAAATTGGCCACGGAAAGAACACTTCCATTTTTTTAGACAATTTGAAGAGCCATTCTTTGGCGCCACTGTCCAAATTGATTGCACCAAAGCTTACACAGCTGCAAAAGCATTGAAAATCTCATTTTTCAGTTACTATTTACATCAGACATTGGTAGCGGTGAATACAATTGAATCGTTTCGCTATCGAATTTTAGACGATAAAATATATGTTTGTGACCAAATTAATGCTTCGGCGACTATTGGTCGGGAAGACGGGACTTTTGGTTTTTCTTTGATTGAATACAATTCTGATTTTTCAGTTTTTGCAACAAACACTTCCAAAGAAATCGAACGTATTCAAACTACAACTGGACTTTTTACCCGATCTTTTGATGATGATAATGTCATTCACTTTTCGGCGATTCCATGGCTGGATTTTACTTCATTATCCCACGCCAGAAGTTATACTTTCCCGGATAGTTGCCCTAAAATTTCGTTTGGCAAAATGAAAATTGCGGACAATGGAAAGAGAACGATGGCAATGTCAATTCATGTTCATCACGGACTAATGGATGGTTTTCACCTGGGACAATTTGTGGATTGTTTTCAAGAATTAATGAATCAATAAATACATTTTCAGTATTATTAATATGCTAAGATGTTGCCTTTATTAAAAAAATAGGTTAGCTTTTTTGTCTATTGTATCTGTGTTAAAAATTTTATCACCTTAAAAATTCTCCATGTTTCCAATAGCTTTTCATCCTATATATCAGCATCCTTTACCTGACGGGCACCGTTTTCCAATGCTGAAATATGAATTGCTCCCCCAACAATTGGTGCATGAAGGAACCGCATCACTGTCTGATTTCTTTGAACCTGAAATTTGCGATTTAAGTCACGTTTTGGCAGTTCATAAGCAAACATATGTGGATGATTTGCTTCAGCTTACTTTGAATGCAAAAGCGGCGAGAAAAATTGGATTTCCGCTTTCTAAAGAGCTTGTCATGCGCGAATTAATTATAGCACAAGGAACCATCGTTGGCGCTCAGAAATCATTTGACACAAAAGTATCTTTTAATATCGCGGGTGGAACCCATCATGCTTATTCTTCTCACGGAGAGGCCTTTTGTTTATTAAATGACCAGGCGATAGCTTCTCAGTTTTTATTAGATCACAAATTATCTAAAAAGATTCTGATCATAGACTTAGATGTGCATCAGGGAAATGGTACCGCAGAAATTTTTCAAAGTAATCCAAACGTATTTACCTTTTCCACACATGGCAAGACAAACTATCCTTTCAAAAAAGAAATTTCAGACTTAGACATCAGTTTTAACGATGGCACAAAAGATGATGAATTCCTCCAAACAATTGCAAAGGTAATTCCTAAATTAATTGAAACTCAAAAGCCCGATTTCATTTTTTATTTGGCGGGAGTAGATATTTTATCTTCTGATAAATTGGGCAAATTGGAATGCTCATTGGATGGTTGCAAAAAAAGAGACGAATTAGTTTTTGAACTTTGTTTAAAATATCAAATTCCTGTGCAAGTTTCCATGGGTGGTGGCTACTCTCCAGATATAAAAACAATTATTGAAGCTCACGCCAATACCTACAGAGCCGCCAAAAGTATTTTTTAAAAAAATAAGGATAACAACAATACCATTATATTAAAACCTAGTTTCAATTAAAAAATAAGCAATTTGGAATATGCCGTATCATTTAATTTTTCCAGTAAAATCAAAAAAAAAGCACGGTATCTTTTTAAGAAAACCGTGCCTTTTATTTCTACTTTAATTTTTACTTTATTTCCCTAAAAGCATAACCTCATTAACCACTACCTCGGTTATATATCTTTTTTCACCGTTTTTATCGTCGTAACTTCTGTGGGTTAACTTTCCTTCAACAGCAATTTCTTTACCTTTGGTGACGTATTTTTCTATAATTTCAGCAGTTTTCCCCCAAGCCACTAATTTGTGCCACTGCGTATCTTCTACTTTTTCTCCTTTGTCGTTTTTGTAGCTTTCATTTGTTGCTAATGTAAAATTGGCCAACTTTTTTCCTCCGTCAAATGATTTGATTTCCGGATCATTCCCAACGTGTCCAATTAACTGTACTTTGTTTCTTAATGTGTTCATGGCTTGTAAAATTTAAATGTTTTAATCTGAACTCGTTTCAGATTCTTTTTTTGTTATGGATAATATCATTGAATTTGTTTTTCTTTCAAATCAACATTGCAAAGATGCGATGACTGTCAAAAAGTATTCGGTTGCTAACTATTTACTTTCGGTTGTAACTATTTGTAAGCGTTTGTAAATGGGAAAATTTAGTTATATTTGATAAAAATAAATTTTTTATGCAAGCCAAAATAAACAAAGTAGAATTACGAAATCTGAAGATTGATGACTACAAAGAATTGAAAAACTCAATGGTAGAATCGTATCCGGAAATGGTAGGTTCCTACTGGAGAGAACATCATATTGAAAAATTATTAAGCCTTTTTCCCGAAGGTCAATTGGTGATTTTAGTAGATGGAAAAGTAGTTGGGTCTGCTTTGTCTCTAATTATTGACGAAAGTTTAGTAGATAAAAACCACAATTACTCTGACATAACTGGGAAATACACCTTCTCTACCCACAATCCAAAAGGAGATGTTTTATACGGAATAGATGTTTTTATTCATCCTAGTTATAGAGGACTGCGCCTTGGAAGACGATTATACGACGCTCGAAAAGAATTGTGTGAACAATTGAATTTGAAAGCTATTGTTTTTGCAGGAAGAATTCCTAATTACGGACAACATGCGAAAACACTCACTCCAAAAAATTATATTGAAAAAGTAAAAAGAAAAGAATTGCACGACCCAGTTCTTTCTTTTCAGTTGAGTAATGATTTTCACGTGATTCGTGTAATGAAAAACTACTTAGAAGGCGACTCTGATTCTAAAGAATTTGCGGTTTTACTGGAATGGAACAATATTTATTACGACGAAAGTCCAAAACTGATAAACCTTAAGAAAAGCGTCATTCGTTTGGGGCTTGTTCAATGGCAAATGCGTCAACTAAACAATCTGGAAGCTTTATACGAACAATGTGAGTTTTTTGTTGATGTTGTTTCGGGATACGGAAGTGATTTTGCCTTGTTCCCAGAACTGTTTACCGCTCCTTTAATGGCGGATTACAATCATTTGTCTGAGGCAGAAGCGATTAGAGAACTAGCAAAATACTCGGAACCCATTCGCAAACGCTTTCAAGAATTAGCCATTTCTTATAACATCAATATCATTACCGGAAGCATGCCTCATCTAGAAAATGGTACCTTATATAACGTTGGCTTTCTTTGCAAAAGAGACGGAACTTCTGAAATGTATGCTAAAATTCATGTTACTCCAAACGAAGTTCAGCATTGGGGAATGACAGGCGGGTCACAAATTAAGACTTTTGATACAGATTGTGGCAAAATAGGAATTATGATTTGTTATGACGTTGAATTTCCAGAACTATCCAGATTACTGGCAGATGAAGGAATGAACATTTTATTTGTTCCGTTT
Organism: Flavobacterium caseinilyticum; assembly: GCF_004349085.1. Taxonomy (GTDB): domain Bacteria; phylum Bacteroidota; class Bacteroidia; order Flavobacteriales; family Flavobacteriaceae; genus Flavobacterium; species Flavobacterium caseinilyticum. The sequence goes on from NZ_SMFM01000001.1 coordinate 81,469, forward strand.
TTGACTGATACTCAAAATGCCTACACCAGAGTCAAGCATTGCGCGCAGGCCAGAGCAATTGAAAACGAATGTTATGTGGCGATAGCCGGTTGTGTGGGAAATCTTCCAAAGGTAAATAACATGGATATTCAATATGCGCAATCCGCCGTATTTACACCTTCTGATTTTGCTTTTCCAAGTAACGGAATTAAAGCCGAAGCAACTCCAAATACGGAAATGACACTGATAGTCGATGTTGATTTAGATTTACTGAAAGAACTTCACGAGCATGGAAGTGTTCGAATTCTGAAAGATCGTAGAACTGACTTATACGACATCAAAAAAATCAATCCATGAACAAAACCTGCTTAGAATGTGGAGAAAAGATTGTAGGACGGGAAGACAAAAAGTTTTGTAGCGACGGTTGCCGGAACGCTTTCAACAATAAAATAAACAAGGACAGTACTAATTTCATGCGCAACATCAATAACAAGTTGCGCAAAAATTACCGCATTCTCTCTGAGCTCAACACCGAAGGAAAATCAAAAACCACAAGGGCAAAATTGTTAAGCAAAGGTTTTGATTTTGAATTTTTCACCAATATCCTCCATACCAAAACTGGAAACACCTACTACTTCCTGTACGACCAAGGCTATATGGTTTTGGAAAATGATTTTTATATGTTGGTCAAAAAAGACATTTAATACCGTAAATCCCCAAATCTACCTAACCTATCATGAAAAAAGACTGTTTTTCTATTTTTGCCGGCTTATTCCTCGTAGCAATTCTGGGGATAATTTTCATTACGATGATGCCGCAATGGACTTCGGACGATGAAGGTTCTCTGGCTGATTTTTCGACAAAAAGAGCTTTGGCCCAAGTAGAAGCAATTTCGAAGCAACCTCATTTTGTAGGTTCCGCAAATCATGAAGTAGTCGCAAATTATCTAGTAAAAGAGCTAAACAAGTTAGGACTGGAGACTTCAATTCAGGAGGGATATACGCTTAGCGATTGGGGAAATCTGGTACAATCAAAAAATATCTTGGCCCGAATCAAAGGTTCCAATAATTCCAAAGCATTGTTATTGCTTTCCCATTATGACAGCGCGCCTCACTCCTATTCTCCTGGCGCCAGCGATGCAGGTTCCGGTGTAGCAACGATATTAGAAAGTGTTCGTGCTTTTTTGTACAATAAAAGTCCGCATAAAAATGACATTATTATTCTCTTTTCAGATGCCGAAGAATTAGGATTAAATGGCGCTGCACTTTTTGTAACCCAACATCAATGGGCAAAAGAAATAGGTTTAGTGCTTAATTTTGAAGCTCGCGGTTCTTCAGGACCTAGTTATATGTTGATGGAAACCAACAAAGGAAATGCAGGATTAGTGAAAGGGTTCGCTTCCGCAAAAGCGACTTTTCCAGTTTCAAATTCGTTGATGTACAGCATTTATAAAATGTTACCTAACGACACGGATTTGACCGTTTTCAGGGAACAAGGCAATATTCAAGGTTATAATTTTGCTTTCATCGATGACCATTTCAACTATCATACCGCCCAGGATGACATCCATCATTTGAATAAAAATACGTTAGCACATCAGGGTTCTTATTTGATGCCGTTATTAAATTATTTTTCAAATTCCGATTTAAATACCACAAAAGCTAGCGAAGATTACGTCTATTTTACCATTCCGTATACTTTCATCAGTTATCCCTTTAGTTGGGTTTTACCAATGGTGATAATTGCATTGGCACTATTTATTTTCCTATTATTCTTAGGAAAAGCCAAACGTATTTTATCATTCCGCGAAATTGGAAGAGGATTTATTCCGTTTTTTGGCTCGCTGATTGTTACTGGATTAATTTCTTTTTTTGGTTGGAAAGCATTGCTAAAACTGTATCCGCAATACAATGATTTACTTAACGGATTTACGTACAACGGACACGCTTACATTGCCGCTTTCGTACTTTTGGCTTTAGCGATAAGCTTGCTATTTTATCATTTATTTTCAGAACGAAAAGTAACTATCAATCATTTTGTAGCACCATTATTTATTTGGATTGTGATTAATGGAGCTCTTGCTTTTAGTTTACAAGGAGCCGGATTTTTGATTATTCCAGTTTACTTTGGTCTGATTGTTTTTGGTGTTTTCATTGTAACTCAAAAATCAAATAAAATTTTAAATCTTCTTTTAAGCATTCCTGCTTTGATAATTATAGCGCCTTTCATCCAGATGTTTCCTATTGGTTTGGGATTGAAAGTGCTGTTTGGAAGTGCTATACTTACGGTACTGACTTTTGGATTATTGCTACCTGTTTTTGGGGCTTTCGCCAAAAAGGGAATCTGGACTTTAGTATTTTTTGTGCTTTCCATCGGCTTTTTTGCGAAAGCACATTCTGAATCTGGTTACGAAGCTGGCAAAGCCAAATCAAATAGTTTATTGTATATCTATAATGCCGATACGGGCAAATCCAACTGGGCAACTTACGACAAAAATCTTGATTCCTGGACCAAAGCCTATTTGGGTGAAAACCCGAAAGAAGCGACAACTTTAAACGAAACACCATTGTTTAGTAAGTACAATTCTGGATTTACCTATGCTGCCCAAGCGCCTAAAAAAGAACTTCTGAAACCAAGTATAGAATTTTTGGAAGACAGAATAGTAGGTAATCAGAGGTTTTTGAAAATAAAAATTTCCCCGAATCGAAACGTTAATCGCTACGATATTTTTGCCAATGAAAAAATGGCTATTCACAATTTCAGAGCAAATGGCGTAACTACATTAGGTCAGAAAAATTCTCTTTACCAACGAAAAGGAAAGAAAATATTGAGTTACTATGTCGTAAGAAACGCACCTCTGGAAATGCAGTTCAGCGTAAATTCCTCAACGGTTTTTGATATGGAACTGATGGAAAGCTCTTTTGATTTAATGACTAATCCTTTATTTCAAATAACAAAAAGAGAAAACTGGATGATGCCAACACCTTTTGTATTGAATGATGTGGTGGTCATCAAACAAAAAATAAAACCGACAGCAGTTGTGGTTGCAAATGATTTACAAAGTGTTACTAATCCTGTAATAAAAGAGAGTTTAACAGTTTTGAAAGACAGTTTATAAAAAACTAAATCACTAAAAGTTACATGCAGATACAAACATTTCAATCTAAAATACATGATTTTCGGGGACAAAAAGTGATACTTGATTTTGACCTTGCTGCATTATATGAAGTAGAAACCAAAGTCCTAAATCAAGCCGTAAAAAGAAACATCAAAAGATTTCCAAGTGACTTTATGTTTCGACTAACTACTGAAGAATGGGAAAGTATGCGGTCACAAATTGTGACCGCATACCAAAATAAACGAAATGTAACAGCAACGCCTTTTGCCTTTACAGAACAAGGAATAGCAATGATTGTGGTATTTTAAATTCAGATGTAGCAATTCATGTAAATATTGCCATCATGCGTACTTTTGTAATAATTCGAAAATATGCTTTGGAACACAAAGAATTCAGCGAGAAATTGCTTGAAATAGAAACCAAATACGATAAGAAATTCAGTGATGTGTATGAAGCATTGAATTACCTCATCAAAAAAGACGAGAAAGACAACACACAAAAAGACCGCAAACAAATTGGCTACAAAAATAAAAATGATAAAAATTAGTATACTAGGTTGTGGCTGGTTGGGTTTGCCTTTGGCGAAAGCCTTACTTTCAAATAGGTTTTCAGTAAAAGGCTCAACAACTTCCGAAGAGAAATTAGCCATATTAGAAAATGCAGGAATTGAACCTTTTTTAATTGCGCTTTCAGAAAATAAAGCCACTGGAAACATAACCGATTTTCTGGAGAATTCTGAAATTTTAATCATCGACGTTCCGCCGAAACTTCGCGGTTTAGGGACAGAAAACTTTGTTTCGAAGATTAGAAATGTAATTCCGTTTATAGAAAAATCATCAATTAAAAATGTGCTTTTCATCAGTTCAACATCGGTTTATAATGATGAAGATGCTTTTGTTACTGAAGAAACTATCCCAAAACCGGATACTGAAAGTGGCAAACAATTATTGGAAACTGAACAGCTTTTGCAAAATAACAGCCATTTCAAAACAACGGTTTTACGTTTTGGTGGCTTAATTGGCGAAGACCGTCATCCGATAAAATTTCTTGCTGGTCGAGAAAATTTAGATAATCCGGACGTACCGATTAATTTAATTCATCAGGAAGATTGTTTGGGAATAATTCTCAAAATTATTGAAACGGATTCTTGGACCGAAACCTTCAATGCGGTGGCTCCATCTCATCCTTCGCGAGAACTATATTACACTCAAAAAGCATCGGATTTAGATTTGGCTATTCCAAAGTTTAATCATAAAAACCCATCCATTGGAAAAACAATTTTGAGTGCTAAAATAGAAGCCGTTTTAAATTATACTTTTACGAAACCAAATTTATAACGTGAGAACTAAAATTAAAAATGCTTTTTCGTCAAAAGTTAATGCCATTGGATTGCCAATCTTGGCTTTATGCTGGGTCAGTTTTTTTTGGGGAACTACCTGGATTGCTTCAAAAGAGGGCGTAAAACACATGCCGGCTTTGCAACTTGCTGCCATTAGACAATTCATCGGTGGATTGCTGTATATTTCCTTTTTCTTGTTCAAAAAAACGCCTTGGCCAAAAGGAAAACAATGGAAAACCATTATCATTTTGAGCATCCTTAATTTTGTTTTGAGTAACGGATTAAGCACTTGGGGCATAAAATACATCAGCAGCGGACTGGGAGCAATCATTGGCGCAATTGTTCCTTTATGGATTGTAATCATTACTTTTTTTAGGGGAGAGCGATTGGCGAGACTGACGGTTATTGGTTTAATTATCAGTTTTGGTGGCGTTTGCGTTATATTTTACGATCATTTGAGTGATTTTATGGAGGCTGATTTTAGGTTGGGTATTTTTTTATCCTTGATTGCTACGTTAACATGGGCCTTTGGTACATTGTATACTAAGAAAAAAGCTGCCAGCTTTAATCCGTATTTTAGTTTAGGACTGCAAATGTTTATATCTAGTATTTTACTTTTTGCGTACAATGGAGCAACAGGAACTTCGGTTAGCTTGAGTGCAATTCCGGCAATTTCGTGGTGGTCGATTGCGTATCTAGTTGTCTTCGGTTCAGTACTGACTTTCATTGCCTTTATCTATGCACTGCAAAATCTTCCTGCTGAAATAAGTAGTGTTTATGCATATATAAACCCAATTATAGCAGTAATTCTAGGTGCTGTGATTTTTGGAGAAGTCCTTAATGCAGCTATTGCCATAGGTGGCGGTGTTACGTTGTTTGGATTGTACATGGTAAATTATTCCTTGAGAAAATCACGTAAAAATAGTAGCGAAATCATATAAAAAAAAATCCCATTCGATTGAACGAATGGGATTTTTATGAATTTTACAAATTAATTACCAAATTCTTACACGCTTTTCAGGTGCAATGTACATGCCGTCATTTGCTTGAATATCGAATGCTTTATAGAACGTATCTATATTTTGCAAAGGAACATAAGCTCGGTACATTCCTGGAGAATGCGGGTCTGTTTTTACTTGGTTTTTCAACGCTTCATCACGCATTTTTGAACGCCAGATAGTCGACCAAGAAATGAAGAAACGTTGTTCTGGAGTATATCCGTCGATTAATCCCGGATTTCCGTTTTCTTTCAAATACAATTGTAAACCATCATAAGCAGCATTTACTCCACCTAAGTCTCCAATGTTTTCACCGAGCGTAAATTTACCATCTACAAAAGTTCCCGGAATAGGTTGCAAAGCGCTGTATTGAGCCGCAAGTGCTCCTGTTAAAGCTGAGAATTGTTTCAAATCTTCTGCGGTCCACCAGTCTACTAAGTTTCCGTCAGCGTTGTAACGCGAACCTGAATCATCAAAGCCATGTGAAATTTCATGACCAATAACCCCACCGATTCCACCATAATTTACTGCTTCATCTGCTTGGTAATTGTAAAAAGGCGGTTGTAAAATCGCCGCTGGGAATACAATCTCATTATTTGATGGATTATAATACGCATTTACCGTTTGCGGCGACATTCCCCATTTATCTTTATCAACCGGTTTGTTCAACTCAGCAATATTCTCATTGAAACGCCATTGAGACATGTTTTTAGCGTTTTCAAAATAGGTTCCGCCTTCTTCTGGACTTTTAATTGTCAAGGCTGAATAATCTTTCCATTTGTCAGGATAACCAATTTTAATTCTTGATTTATGCAATTTAGCGAGCGCGCTCACCTTTGTTTCTGCTGACATCCAAGACAAATTATTGATTCTGTTTTCGAAAGCCAAAAAGATGTTTTTGATCATTTTCTCCGCTTTTACTTTGGCTTCAGCCGGAAATTTTTTCTCAACATATAATTTTCCTAACGCTTCTCCAACTGCTCCATTGATCGTTTGAAGTGCTCTTTCATCACGTGGTCTTTGGCTTACTGCACCAGTCAAGGTTTTTCCGTAAAACTCAAAGTTTGCATTTTCAATCTCAGTTGACAATTGGCTGGAAGCTCTGTTCAACAAACTCCAACGCATGTATGCTTTCCAGTCTTCTACCTTATTTTCTTTAAAAATAGTTTCCAGCGCCGTCATGTATTTCGGCTGCGATACAATAACGGTATCAGCTTTTGCCAATCCAATTTTTGTAAAGTAATTATTCCAATTGACAGAAGGAGTTAACTTACTCAATTCACTCAATGTCATAGGATTGTAAGACTTACGACGGTCTCTGCGTTCTACTCTGTCTAATCTTGGTGTAGACATGGCAATTTCAAGAGCCAGAATTTTTTCAGCATTCATTTTAGCAACTGCTGGTTTATCACCAAGGTATTGCAACATTTTAGCAACGTGTAAAACATATTTCGCACGCTTCTCTTTAGAATCGGCATCTTCAGAAACATAATAATCTCTGTCTGGTAAACCTACGCTTCCAGGACCTAAATTAATAACGTTTCTGCTGCTGTTCTTTGCATCAGTTCCTACGCCAGCACCCATAAATCCTATGCCGCCGAACGGTTCCATTTCAATCATTAATGCTTCTAAATCTTTGGCGTTTTTAACGGCATTAATTTTCTTTAAATAAGGTTTTAACGGTTTTATACCTAATTTATTTCTTCCTACAGTGTCTAAAATCGACTTGTACAAATTAATGGCTTTCCCTTGATCCGTATTCGATTTGTAGCTTGGATTTGTAGTGGCTTCTTTTAAAATGGCCAATGCATCAGCGTCCGTTTTTTGACGCAATTCATCAAAACTACCCCAACGGGTTCTATCAGCTGGAATCTCGGTATTGTCCAACCAAGTTCCATTCACATAGCGAAAGAAATCATTGCTTGGTTTTACATTTTTATCCATGTAATTCACATTGATTCCCGGCTCTTTAGCTGCCGGAGCGTTCTGTGCTTGACTCACCGCAAAACCCATAATTGCAGGAATCACAAAAAGCAATTGCTTATTGCTGTTTTTTTTCATTTTTTTTAGTTTTTTAGTTATGTTAACAAAGCTATTAATAATTTTACTGATAATTTAAGTTCTCTATAATTATCACAAAACATTTTTATTTGACACAAAAAATAGAAAAAGGTTTAAATACTGCACTCATTTTTTTGGTGTATGAACTAACTTCCACTAAAAATAAAACTCTGTTAATTTGAATTAAAAACAAATCCCGTTTTTGTATTTTTGCATCAAAATAGCACTATGTTAGAGTTTTTAAAAAAATACCGTCTCTTTTTTGGAGTTTTCTTTGTTCTTTCGGCAATTATTTTATCCTTATTTTATTCGGCTTTAAAGCCAAAAAAAACACTTCCCATTTTCAATCCCGCTGATGTAAATCCGGAATTAGTGGACAGCACCGTTCAGTACAAAAGCAAATATCACACGATTGCTGATTTTTCATTCATTAATCAAAACGGAAAAACCATTACCCAAAAAGATTACGAAGGCAAAATATATGTCGCCGATTTCTTCTTTACTACTTGCGGCTCCATTTGTCCAAAGATGACTACCAATTTATCCGATATTCAAAAAGCTTTTGCCAGTAACCCAAAGGTAAAATTGCTTTCCTTCACCGTTTTTCCAGAGACTGACAGTGTTCCTGTTTTGAAGGCTTACGCCAAAAAATATAATGTTGACGAAAACAAATGGAACTTAGTGACCGGAGATAAAAAAGAAATTTATACGATGGCCAGAAAATCGTATTTGGCCGTGAAACTTGGAAAACCAAGTGAACTTTACGACATGGTTCACACCGAAAATTTTGTTTTGGTCGACACCAAAAAAAGAGTTCGCGGTTTTTATGACGGTACTAATAAAGATGACATGAAACGATTAATCGAAGACATCACTTTTTTAGCCAATGAATAGGGAGTTTTAAAAACGAATTTCTTCTTTAAAAAAGCTCGTTTTTACAAAATACAATCGCTGTCTTTCTTTGTTATAATTGCCGTATAAATGTGATAATTATCATTTGTGTTTATATTTAAATGTGTATTTTTGCAATCTTAATTCAATCTAAATAAGTTTTGCAAACAACGATACATTCTCTCAAAAAAGGCGAACAAGCCATTATAAAAGACTTTGACATCGACACCGTTCCATTAAAATTATTGGAAATGGGTTGCTTACCCGGCAATCTGGTAGAATTACTTCAAATTGCTCCTTTTGGAGATCCTTTGTATTTGAATATTAATGGTTCGCATGTAGCAATTCGGGTAGAAACTGCAAAAGAAATTGAGGTTGACATTATAAAAACCAACTTATGGTAAGCAAACAAAACATCAATGTTGCTTTAATCGGGAATCCGAATGTGGGCAAAACTTCCGTTTTTAATCAGCTCACCGGCCTGAATCAACAAGTAGGGAATTATCCCGGAATTACTGTTGAAAAAAAGATAGGTTTCTGCAAATTACCCAATAATATTAAGGCTAATATTCTGGATTTACCCGGGACCTACAGCCTGAATGCCAGTTCGATTGATGAAAATGTGGTGATTGAATTATTACTGAACAAAAACGACAAATTATATCCTGACGTGGCTTTAGTAGTCACTGATGTGGAAAATTTAAAACGAAACTTACTCCTTTTTACCCAAATAAAAGACCTTGAAATTCCAACAATATTAGTCATCAACATGGCTGACAGAATGAAGTTCAAAGGGATTTCACTGGATATTCCGTATCTCGAGGAACACTTGAAAACTAAAATTGCTTTAATCAGTTCCAGAAAAGGATATGGAATTGATGAGTTGAAAAACTTGATTGTCAGCTATCGTACCATTTCTACTGAACCATGTTTAAATGCCTCGAGTATTGATCCCGACTATTTCAATAATTTACGTAAAGCTTTCCCCAACCAACTGTTGTATAAATTATGGCTGGTGATTACACAAGACGTTAATTTCCTGAATTTAGAACGAAATGAAATCCGAAGTTCGTTTACGAAATCACACTCTGATTTAAAACGCCTGCAACAAAAAGAAACTATAAAACGCTACCAATTCATCAATGATGTTTTGAAGGTCGGATTAAAAATTGATTCCTCCGTTGCAAGAGATTATCGCAGCAGGCTAGACCGCGTGCTGACCCATAAAATTTGGGGATACGTCATCTTCTTTCTGATTTTGTTTGTTATTTTCCAATCTATTTTCGAATGGTCTAAAATTCCAATGGATTTCATCGATGCCTCTTTTGCTTCGTTGAGTACGCTTGCTGCGGAAGAATTACCAGCCGGAGTTTTAACGAATTTAATTTCGCAGGGAATCATCCCGGGAATTGGAGGTATTTTGATATTTATTCCACAAATTGCATTTCTTTTTATGTTTATTTCCATTTTGGAAGAAAGCGGTTATATGAGCCGCGTGGTTTTCCTGATGGACAAAATCATGCGAAAATTTGGTTTATCGGGCAAAAGTGTGGTGCCGTTAATTTCTGGAACAGCCTGTGCCATTCCTGCTATTATGGCCACCAGAAATATCGAAAACTGGAAAGAAAGACTGATTACTATTCTGGTAACTCCATTCACAACTTGTTCTGCCAGATTACCGGTTTATGCCATTATTATTGCGTTGGTAATCCCGGACAATCGTGTTTTCGGATTTCTGAACATGCAGGGAATGACCTTGATGTTGTTGTATCTTTTGGGTTTTGGAATGGCTATTTTTTCAGCTTATATTTTAAATAAAATCCTAAAAATAAAAGGAAAAACCTATTTCGTCGTAGAAATGCCCAATTATAAATTACCACTTTTCAAGAACGTAGGAATCAATGTAATCGAAAAAACAAAGGCTTTTATTTATGGCGCCGGAAAAATAATTTTGGCCATTTCCATCGTATTGTGGTTTTTAGCTTCTTACGGACCAGGAGAAAAATTCAATAATGCGGAAAAAATTGTTATTGAAAACACGAAGCAAAATCCGTTGCAGGAAGATGAATTTGAAAATGCTGTCGCTTCTCAAAAATTGGAAAATTCCTATATTGGAATTATGGGAAAAGCCATTGAACCTGCCATTTCGCCATTAGGCTACGACTGGAAAATAGGCATTGCGATTATCAGTTCCTTTGCGGCCAGAGAAGTTTTTGTGGGAACATTAGCAACGATTTACAGCGTTGGCGGAAGCGATAATGAAGTTACCATCAAAAACAAAATGGCTGCCGAAATCAATCCCGTTACCGGAGAAAAAATCTTCAACTTTGCCTCCGGAATATCATTGCTATTATTTTATGCTTTTGCCATGCAATGTGCCAGCACACTAGCGGTTACTAAAAAAGAAACCAATTCCTGGAAATGGCCGGCAGGACAATTGATCTTCATGTCTGGATTTGCATATGTTGTAGCGTTACTTGCATATCAAATTCTGAAATAAATATTGAACAAAAGTTAAATTTGACAATTTATTTATTTTTATCTTGTCTAAATAAGAATTACATTCTACATTTGCCGCGTAGAATTAATCTAAATAAAAATGAAGAATATTATAATTACCGGATCACTCCTTGTTACATCATTATTGTTTGCACAACAAAAAGAACTTTCAAAAACTCAAAAGGACAGTATTGAAAGTTTAAATGAAGTCATCATTACTACCGATGCTATTATCGGCAGTAAATTCAAAGCTAAAAACAAAGCCGGTTCTACTTATTTTATTTCTCCAAAAGAATTAAAAACCTTCAATTACGACGACGTTTCCCGAATTCTGAGAACAGTTCCCGGAGTTACTATTCAGGAAGAAGATGGTTTTGGTTTACGTCCAAATATCGGAATGCGAGGAACAAGTCCCAACCGAAGTGAAAAAATCACTTTGATGGAAGATGGAATTCTTATTGCTCCAGCTCCTTACTCCGCTCCTGCGGCTTATTATTTTCCAACAGTAAACAGAATGCAGTCTTTCGAAATATTGAAAGGCGGAAGCCAAATCCAATACGGACCCTACACCACTGGAGGAGCGATGAATATGGTTTCGACTCAAATTCCAAATCGTTTTTCAGGTCGTGTAATCGCCAGCATTGGAAGTTTTAACACCAAAAAAACCTACGTGAATATCGGAGACGAGCATAAAAATTTTGGTTATGTTTTAGAATACAACAACCGAAATTCTGATGGATTCAAAAAAATTGACAACAGCTCAAAAAACACCGGTTTTCAAGGAAATGATTATGTAGCAAAATTCAGAATTAATACAGATGCTGATGCAAAAATTTACCAATCGTTAACCGCAAAAATTCAGTATAGCGAGGATTTGGCAAACGAAACGTATCTTGGCTTGACCGATGCCGATTATGCTGAAAATCCGTTCCGACGATACATTGGTTCAAGTGAAGATTATATTGAAACGGAGCATAAACAAATTATGCTGACGCACTTGATAAAACCTTTTCAAAACTTCAGTATCACTACAAAAGCCTACAAAAATGATTTTGCCAGAAACTGGTATAAATTGGATGCTTTGAAACTTGGAGCTTCAAAGGTTAGTATCAATAATATATTGACAAATCCTACCATTTACAATGCAGAATACCGCGCTGTAACTGCTGCCGATAACACAAGCGATAACGCATTATTGGTAAAAGCGAATAACCGTGTTTATGAAGCTAAAGGAATTCAAACGGTGGCGAACTACACTTTTGAAACGGGCAAAGCAAAACACGATATTGATTTTGGTATCCGTTACCACGAAGATTTTGAAGATCGTTTCCAATGGGTTGACGGATATGCAATTCAAAACGGAGTGATGAACAGAACCAGCAACGGAACTCCCGGAACTGACGCCAATGCTATCGTAAAGGCAGAAGCCATTGCTGCTCATATTCTTTACAATCTGAATATTGATAAATTCACTTTCACACCCGGAATTCGCTACGAAGACATCAAATTGAATTCATTGAATTATGGAACAAAGGATGTAGCCAGAGCAGGTACAACTTTGGCGACAGCCAATAATAAAACAAATGTTTGGATTCCTGGAATGGGAATTCTATATAAAATAAATGACGATTACAACATTTTTACAAGCGTTCATAAAGGTTTCTCTCCTCCTGGAGTAAAAGCAGGTGAAGATGCAGAAAGCAGTTTGAATACAGAAATGGGTTTCCGTTTTCATAAAAATGCTTTACAAGGGGAAATCATAGGTTATTACAACAACTTTTCTAATCTTCAAGGTTCAGATTCGATGTCAGGTGGAGGAGCCGGGACTGGTGACTTATTCAATGCGGGAGAAGCTATCGTAAAAGGAATTGAAGTTCTGGCAACCTATGAGGTTATCAACAACCAAGCAAAAGGATTCAAAATACCGGTTACCGTTTCGTATACTTTAACAAATACCGAATTGAAAAATAATTTCAACAGCACCATTTGGGGAACTGTAGAAAGTGGAGACGAAATTCCATACATCGCCAAAAATCAGTTGGCAATCACAACAGCATTTGAAACTGAAAAATTCAATTTTGCCCTTAGCGGTAAATACGTAGATGCTTTTAGAACTGAAGCTGGCGTTGGAACGATTCCGGCAAATAATAGAGTCGCTTCGAATTTTATTATAGATTTCTCTGCTAAATACCACCTAACTAACAACATCAGTTTGATGGGAAATATCATAAATTTATTAGACAAAGAATACGCAGTTTCGAGAGTTCCAGCAGGTTTAAGACCAGGACAACCTTTTGGAATTAACTTTGGAATAATGGCGCAGTTGTAAAACTTTGTCATTAGTTTAACGCAAAAAAGCAACCTTTTCGGGTTGCTTTTTCTTATTTTTACAATATGGATATTCAAGAAATTTTAGCTTTTGTAGCGCTCGGAATAGCACTGGCTTTTTTGATTAAAAAATTCTTCTTCAAAAAGAAAAAATCGGATAAAGATTGTGGCAGCGGCGATTGTGGCTGCAACTAATCCTATCTCAAATAACCAATTTTCAGGTAATAATCTTCCGGATCAATCTTGCTTCCTTCTTTTGGATACGGCACCACACCAATGCTTTTTATCTTCTTTTGTTTTTCAGGCAGATATTTAGAGAACCACTTTTTATTGTCTTCTTCATTTTCCATCGAAAACACCAAAGTCGTATCTTCAATCAATTTTGAATCTTTATACACTGAAACAACGGCTGTAACTTCTCCCTCCCAAATACAGGTCACGCCTTCCGGACATCGGGAATCAGTAACAATCGCTTTTAAAACCAGTTGAAATCCTCTTTGATTAGGACAGACTTTCTGCTTTATAGTTGTGTATTTAACTTTTTGTGATTCTGGGCTTTGCGCCAAAGCTAAACTGCTAATCATCATAAAAAGGAATAAAACTGACTTTTTCACACGTTATGTTTAAAGGGTTAAAATATTATTGAAAGACCACAAAATTGCTAACCCAACGCAACGTCCAAAACCATCATTACAATAAATCCTCCGACGAATCCCAGCGTGGCGATATCCGTATTTTTATCCTGTTGCGTTTCCGGAATTACTTCTTCCACTACTACAAAAATCATGGCGCCTGCGGCAAAAGCCAAAGCATAAGGCAAAATTGGGGTGAAAAACGTGACTGCAAAAGCCCCTAAAACTGCGGCAACCGGCTCCACTAATGCTGAAGATTGGCCGTAAAAAAAACTTTTTCGTCTGCTCATTCCCATGCGTCGCAGCGGCATGGCAACAGCTATTCCTTCAGGAAAATTCTGAATTCCAATACCAATGGCTAAAGTAACGGCGCCCGCGATGGAAGCTTCCGGAATCCCGGCGGCTACTCCCCCAAAAAGAACTCCAACGGCCAATCCTTCCGGAATATTGTGCAGTGTAATTGCCGAAACCAGCAAAGTCGTGCGTTGCCAAGGCGATTTGATTCCTTCGGTAACTTTAAAATTGATATGCAAATGAGGCAACACTTTATCAATACCAAAAATGAAAAGTGCGCCAAGGAAAAAACCAATAGCTGCAGGAATGACTTTTTCAAAACCTTCTCCGCCCGTCATTTCTATGGCTGGAGCCAATAAACTCCAAAAACTGGCCGCAACCATCACACCTCCGGTGAACCCGAGCATTCCGTCAAGCACCGTCCGATTCATGGTTTTAAACATAAAAACGAAAGAAGCTCCTAACGCGGTTAGAAACCAAGTGAACAAACTCGCATACAATGCGGCTAATATTGGGTCGATGCTCGTGAAATAATCTACTATAGATTGAAACATAATTATTTGATATAAATATTACTGGCTATTTTATTTGAAACCGTTAATTCTTTGGTCCCAACCCGAATTCGGAAAGAGGAATCAAAACTTTCCTTCTCTATAATTTCAATTTGGGAACCCAAAGCGATTTCCTGTTTGTCTAAATATTTTAAAAAATCAGAAGAAGTATCCTTGACACCCACACAAATTCCTATTTGGTTTTTTTCAAATTCCGAAAGCAATTGTTTTTCTACTTTTATAATTCTTCCATTCGCATCCGGAATGGGATCTCCGTGCGGATCTTCAGTAGGATTCCCCAGAAAATCATCTAACTTATTAATAAGTTTTTCAGATTTTATGTGTTCCAATTGTTCCGCAATATCGTGTACCTCATCCCAGGAAAACTCCAATTTCTCCACGAGAAAACATTCCCAAAGACGGTGTTTTCTAACAATCATCTTCGCTGCTAGTTTTCCTTTATCGGTAAGGGAAACGCCTTGGTATTTTATGTAGTTCACCAAGTCTTTTTCGGAGAGTTTCTTAAGCATATCAGTAACGGAAGATGCTTTGGTTTCCATTTTTTCAGCAATGGCATTGGTGCTGATATCAGCATCCGAAACCCAAGTAAGGTGGTAAATGGTCTTGAGATAATTTTCTTCTGAAAAGGTCATTTAATTTAAGATTGAAGATTAACGTTTTTTGATTTCAGATTTCTAACATCAATTAAGTTATTGATACAAATGTAATTAAAAAATTTGTTTTGCAAAATATAATTTTTAGATTTGCCTAAATTTAATTTACGTAAAGTGAAAAAATTATATGTGTTATTTATTTTTCTGATGTTTCAGTTTGGCTACGGCCAAGAAAAAACAAGTCTTTCGGGGTTTGTTTCATCAGGAAAAAAAAGAGTTTCGGAAGCTCGTGTTTTTTTAATTGGAACAAAATACGCTACCCAAACCGATAGTTTAGGAAAGTACAGCATCGATACAATTGCTGAAGGAAGTTACAAATTACAAATTGTTGCAGAAGGTTTTCAAACTTTAAAAAAGAATATAACGGTCCTAAGTAATGAAAATAATATTCTGGATTTTGAACTTGCAAGTACTGAAAATCAACTCAACGAAGTCGTGGTTTCGGGAACTTTAAAAGCAGTAAAAAGATTAGAAAGTGCTGTTCCAGTCGAAGTTTATTCTCCAGTATTTTTCAAGAAAAACCCAACAGCAAGCATTTATGAAGCCTTACAAAATGTAAATGGCGTACGACCGCAACTAAATTGTGGTGTTTGCAATACAGGCGATATCCACATTAATGGGTTGGAAGGTCCGTATACTTTAGTTTTAATCGACGGAATGCCTATCGTGAGCAGTTTATCCACGGTGTATGGATTATCAGGAATTCCAAATTCGCTGGTAGAACGAATTGAAATCGTAAAAGGTCCCGCTTCCTCTTTATACGGCAGTGAAGCCGTTGGCGGTTTGATCAATATCATTACTAAAAATCCAACAAACGCTCCTTTATTCTCCGCTGATGTATTTTCCACTTCTTGGTTGGAAACCAATGTTGATTTAGGAGTAAAACTCAATGTTGGCAAGAAAGCAACGGCACTTATAGGTTTAAATTATTTCAGATACAATCAAAAAATAGACAACGACGGCGATAATTTTACCGATGTCACTCTTTCGGATCGAATTTCCCTTTTTCAAAAATGGACGTTCGACAGAAAAGAAAATCGATTGTTTACCATTGCCGCGCGGGGAGTTTATGAGGATCGTTTTGGTGGCGATGTGCGCTGGGAGAAAAAACACCGCGGCGGAAACGAAATCTATGGCGAAAGCATTTATACCAAACGAGCAGAATTAATTGGAAGTTACCAATTGCCTTTTCAGGAAAAACTGATGCTGTCTTTTTCAGGAAACGTTCATTTTCAAGACAGCCGTTACGGTACAACGAGTTACATTGCGAATCAAAAAATTGGATTTCTACAATTGACTTGGGACAAGAAAATAGGAAGTCATGATTTGCTCACCGGAATCGCCACGCGATATAATTACTACGATGACAATACACCGGCAACTTCACAATTGGAAAACAATAACCCGGAAAAAACGTGGCTGCCGGGAATTTTTGTTCAAGACGAAATTACGTTTACTGAAAAACATAAGCTATTGCTGGGAATGCGTTACGATTACAACTCGTTTCACGGAAGCATCTTGACACCAAGAATCGCCTACAAATGGAAATTGAACGACAATAATATCATTCGTTTGAATGCAGGAACGGGTTTTAGAGTCGTGAATTTATTTACAGAAGATCACGCTGCTCTGACAGGCGCTCGTGAAATTATCATCGCAAATAATTTGAAACCGGAACAATCCATAAATGCCAATTTAAATTATATCAAGAAGATAAATTTCGACAACGGAACCTTTATTGGAATTGAAACTTCGTTTTTTCATACGCGATTCAGTAATAAAATTGTTTCGGATTATGATACCAATCCCAACCAAATTATTTATGACAACATCAATGGCTACGCGATAAGCCAAGGAATCAGTACGAATGTCGATTTCAATTTTCCGAATGGATTAAAGATTATCACTGGCGCTTCTTTGCTTGACAATAAAAACGTTGAAAATGGCCAAAAAGAAACACCTTTTCTAACCGAAAAATTTACGGCAACCTGGAGTGTTTCGTATAAATTCCAAGCTATAGATCTGAATGTAGATTATACCGGAAATATGTATAGCCCCATGCGACTGCCTCTTTTAAGTGCTTTAGATCCTCGCACTCCGGAATCCCCTTGGTACAGTTTACAAAACATTCAATTCACGTATTCTGGTTTAAAGAACTTTGAATTCTATGCTGGAATTAAAAACCTATTGAACTTTTTACCCAAACAAAACAATCCATTTTTGATTGCAAGAGCCAATGATCCTTTTGATAAAAATGTGACTTATGACACGAACGGTCAAGTGCTGGCAACGCCTCAAAATCCTTATGGACTGACGTTTGATACGACTTATGTTTATGGACCGAACCAAGGAATCAGAAGCTTTTTCGGACTTCGTTATACCTTAAGATAATGAAAAAAAATCTTTATTTACTGTTACTTTTATGCTGCGCAATTCCTGCTGGATTTGCACAGCTGCATTCGGTTTCATTCGAAGAAATAGACAGTTTACAAACAATCGAAAAGAGAAAAACGATTGTTTTCATTCAAACCGATTGGTGCCAATTTTGTCATGCGATGAAAAACACCACTTTCAAAAACGAGGAAATCATCAAGGAGCTCAACAAAACTTTTTATTTTGTTGATTTCAATGCCGAAGAAAAACGAATGGTAATCTTCAACAAAACCACTTTTAAATTCAAACCTACGGGAAATAACTCCGGAATACATGAACTGGCCATCGCATTAGGAACAATAAATAAGCAACTGAATTTTCCTGTTTTATGTGTTTTGAATAGTGAAAACGAGATTGTTTTTCAGCACAACGGCTACTTAAAACCAAAAGAATTAAAGCTGATTTTAGCCAAACTAAAAGAATAAAATTGTCTATTTTTGGGGCAAATGTCAAATTTCCAAATGAAACACTACGATTATATTTTTACCGGCGCTGGATTATCGGCTTTGATGACCGTGTATAAAATGGTGCAATCTGGAAAATTTAAGAATAAAAGTATTTTGTTATTGGATGAAAACACTAAAAAAACCAACGACAGAACGTGGTGTTTTTGGAAAACCACTGATTCGGTTTGGGAACAATCTATTTACAAGAAATGGGATTCGGCGTTGTTTGCCAATGAAAACTTTCGCAGAGATTTAGACTTGCAACCGTATCACTATAATATGGTCAAAGGACTAGATTTTTACAACCAGGTATTTGATTTGCTTTCGAAACAAGAAAATATCACATTCGTGAACCAGAAAGTCTTGGAAATCGAAGAATCTGAAACAATAATTCTGGTACAAACCGAAAGTGAATCTTTTTCGTGCTCGAAATTATTCAACAGTATTTACAACAAACACAAAGCAGAAAGTCAGACAAAATATCCAGTTTTACAACAGCATTTTATTGGTTGGTTTATCAAAAGCGAACAGCCCGTTTTCAATTCAGAGCAAGCAACTTTCATGGATTTTTCAGTGGAACAAAAAGGAAATACGCGCTTTATGTACGTGTTACCCACATCAAAAACTGAAGCTTTACTGGAATACACCTTGTTTTCGCACCAGCATTTAAAAAAGGAAGAATACGAAAACGAAATCCAGCAATACATCAAAAAACTTGGGATAACGAATTATGAAATTGTCGAAAAAGAGCAAGGCAGCATCCCGATGACGTGTTACCCTTTTTGGAAAGCAAATACTAAAAACGTACTCAATATAGGAACTTCCGGCGGTTGGACGAAAGCGAGCACGGGTTACACTTTCAAAAATTCTGATAAAAAATCAAGTGAATTGGTTACCTTTCTGCAAAGGGAAACCGACTTCACAAAATTTCATAGAAAGACCAAATTCTGGTTTTACGATTTGCTTTTGTTAGACATTTTAGACCGAAAAAACGAGTTGGGCTCCCACATCTTTTCTTCAATGTTTAAAAAAGGAAATCCAACCTTGATTTTTAAATTTCTGGACGAGGAAACTACTTTATACGAAGATATTCAAGTGATTTTAAAATGTCCAAAAATGCTATTTATAAAAGCTATTTTTCATGTGGCTTTCAAGGCAATAAAATAACAATCAAACTATAACAAAACTTTATAATTCAACTCCTGTTCTTGATTGTAAACTTTGTAACTTTGCAACTCAAAATTAATATTGATTTAAAATAAAAAGATATGTATCCAGAAGAAATGGTAAAACCAATGCAAGCGGAATTAACAACTGCAGGTTTTCAAGATTTACATAGTGCTGAAGCAGTAGAAAACGCAATGAAATTAGAAGGAACAACGCTTGTAGTTGTAAATTCGGTTTGTGGTTGTGCTGCTAGAAACGCACGTCCAGGAGCAAAAATGAGTTTAGATGGCGCTAAAAAACCAGACCATTTAATCACTGTTTTCGCAGGAGTTGACAAAGATGCAGTTGATGCAGCAAGACAACACATGTTCCCTTTTCCTCCATCATCGCCAAGTATGGCTTTGTTCAAAAACGGAGAATTAGTACACATGCTAGAGCGTCACCACATTGAAGGTCGCCCAGCGGAACTAATTGCTGAAAACTTGAAAGACGCTTTCAACGAATATTGCTAATACCTGACAATGAATAAAATTTAAAACCACGTCTCGGCGTGGTTTTTTTATTTGGAGCTATTTCCAGCTATTCGTTTCAATCTTTTTTCCCGCTAAAAAAGCGGATAAAAAAGGATTTCCACTGCTATCTGGGCTAAAAAAAATTTAGGTAGAAAAAGATTTATATATTTGATTTAATTAAATAGATATAGCAAATTAAAAAAATGTAACAAAAGATAAATTTTAATAACTTCGCAATCAATATGAAATATCCTTTAGAACAATTAACAGATACTGAATTTGAAAACCATGTAGCATTAATATGTAGTGAGATTTTAGGAATAGGTACTGTGATTTTTACTGATGGAAAAGATGGAGGAAGAGATGCTAAATTTTATGGGAAAGCAAATACTTTTCCAAGCAAATCTAAACCATGGGATGGAAAAATTGTTATACAAGCTAAACATACGGATAAAATAAATGCCAGTTGTTCTGACAGTCCTTTCCAAACAATTTTAAAAAACAGTGTATTACCAGCAATAAACAAACTAAAAACTGATAAAAAGATTGAATATTATTTACTGTTTACAAACAGAAAGCTTTCTGGTATTCAAGATGCGAAAATTGAAGATGTTTTTGAAGAAAATACTGGAATAGAGAATAGATTAATTGGATTAGAAACAATTGAACTTTGGCTAAAACAATACCCATCTATCGCAAAAGCTTTAAATCTAAATAAACTTTTACTACCTCTTAGTTTTGATGAAAATGATTTAAAAGAGATAATTAATTCTTTCAGTAAAATAGATAAGAAGAAAGGGGATTTACCAAAAATTCCAAAAAGAGATATTGAAAAGAAAAATGAAATAAATAATTTAAGTAAAGAGTATTTCAACAATGTCATTAAAAAAAATCTCATTTATTTAGATCAAATCAGGAATTTTTTAATGGATCCTATTAATTGGGAATATTTGAATAAATATGAAAATACAATTGATGATATAAATGAAGAAATCATTGTACACAGAGGTGAATTTGATAAATTTGATTTGATTTTCAACTATTTATATAAGTTTATAATTGAAAACAACACAGAATTAAAAAGCAACCGCAGTTTAGTTCGCCTTTTTCTTCATTATATGTATTATAATTGTGATATTGGTATTAATGAATAATCTATGCTAAAACCAACAAAACATACAAACGTCAAATTTTCTGTAATATATATTGCGGGAAAGATATTATCGTTTCTAACAAAAGAAACTATAATTAAATATGACGATTTAAAAGAAATGTTAATTCACGAAATTGGAGTTAAATCAAAAAACAATGTTGATTTCGCTTTAACTTTTTTATTTTCAATTGGCAAAATAGAATATTTAAAAAATATTGATGCTATAAAACTATTAAGCAACAACGATGAAGATTAGTAAAATTTATTCTAATAAAAATTTTAAAAACATTGAGTTTAATGAAAAATTCAATGCAGTTGTTGCATTCATAGAAAGTGACAAAAAAGAAGATACCCATAATTTAGGAAAGACTTCTTTAATAAGAGTCATTGATTTTTTACTTTTATCAAGTTTTGACAAAAATACAGATAAATTACTTGGAAATAATATTTTCATTGGACAAGAGTTTTATGGAGAATTAAAATTAAATAACGGCAAATATTTGATAATAAAACGTTCCATCAATACACCCACTAAGATATCTTTTAAACTAAACGATTCAAAACTAGATAATTTTAAACTAGATATTGATTGGGATGAAGAGCTACCATTAAAAAAAGCAAAGGCAAGATTAAATGATCACTTAGACTTTAACATCTTACCTAATTGGGATTATAGAAAATCAATAACTTACTTTTTAAGAAGTCAACAAGATTATTTAGACGTTTTTAAGTTAAATAAATTTAAAGGAAAAGATAAAGATTGGAAGCCTTTTGTTTTTGATTTACTTGGATTTAATGGTAATCTTATTTTAAATAAATTTGAAGTCGAAATAGAGATTAAAAACCTAAAGGAAAAATTACAAACTTTAAAATTAGAAGCACAAATTGATACTTCTGAAAAAGATAGACTTGAAGGACTTTACGACATTAAAAAAAATGAACTTTCTGAAATTAAAAACCAAATAGATAAGTTTAATTTTTTTAAAGAAGATATTCAAACAAACAAGCAACTTGTTGAAGAAATAGACGTAAGACTTCAAGCATTTAATACTGAAAGATATAGGATTTCTTACGAAATCAATAAAATAGAATTATCATTATCTGATATAAATGATGATGTTGATGACAAAGCAATTAATAGTTTATTTGAAGAAGTAAATTTGTATTATCCGCAACAATTAAAAAAAGAGTATAATGATTTAATCAATTTTCAAAAATCATTAACCATTGAGCGTAAAAAATATCTTTTGGAAACTCTCACTGAATTAAAAACAGAATACACAGATTTAAACTTAAACATTAAAGAAATTGAATATCAAAAAGGAGATTTATTATCACTGTTAACTCAAAAAGATAGTTATTACAAGTTTAAAGAATATCAAAAAAAAGTAATTGGATTAGAAGTTGAGGTCGAAAGAATCAAAGATAAAATTAAAGCAATTGATAGTTCTTTAATCATAGAAAATGATATTATAGAAAAGAAAGAATCAATAACAAATTATATTTTAACATTAAAAGAAGCTTTATCTCAAAGAAAGCATTCAAGTATTAATAAGATATTTAATTCAATAATAAAGGAAATAATAGATACTAATGCTTTGATTTCTTTGAAATTAAACAATCAAGGAAATGTTGAGTTTAACGCTGATTATCAAAATAAAATAGATTTATTAAAAACTTCTGAATCACAAGGTACAACTTATAAAAAATTGCTTTGTGTTGCATTTGACTTGTCATTGTTAGTTAATTTTTCAGATAGATCATTTTATAAATTTGTGTATCACGATGGCGTATTAGAAGGTCTTGATGATAGAATAAAAATAAGATATATCAAACTCGCAAAAGAGTTTTGCGAGAAATACGATTTACAATATATTATTACCCTAATTGATTCTGATTTACCTAAAGATATGCCTAATTTAATTGAAGAAAATGATATTTGCCTAAGATTAAATGATAAAGATAATAATGGGAAATTGTTTTTAAATAGTTTCTAAAAGAAATAAACTTTTTCATCCTACTCCAATCGCACCTATATACTGCAATTTTTTGCTAGTTATAATTAACACCTATGACTAGCCCAGATTGCAGCGGCATCCTCTAGTTATAGCGATAGCGGAAACAAGAGATATAGCGAAAAGCTGGAAATAGCTCCTAAAAAAATAAACCATTAAGGTATTAAGGAAAATTAAGCGTCTATTTTTAATAATTACGAACCTTAGTTCCTCCAAAACTTTGCTCCACTAAACCTTTTTACCTACTTTTGCAAAAAATATATTTCTCAACTTAAAACTGTTTATAGCATGCAACTGTATAACACATTAAGCGCAGAGGAAAGAGCCATCATGATTGATGATGCCGGAAAACAACGTCTTACGCTGTCTTTCTATGCTTATGCGCAAATCTCAAATCCAACACAATTTCGTAACGAATTATTTCTGGCGTGGAACTCTCTTGAAGTTCTGGGCAGAATTTATGTAGCCAGTGAGGGAATCAACGCCCAATTATCATTGCCTGCCGATAATTTCTATGCGTTCAAAGATTCCATCGAGGTCTATGATTTCATGAAAGGAATCCGATTGAATATCGCCGTAGAACAAGACGATCACTCATTCCTGAAACTGACCGTAAAAGTCCGTGACAAAATTGTGGCTGATGGTTTAGAAGATGCTTCTTTTGATGTGACCAATATTGGAATTCACTTAAAAGCGGCGGAATTCAATGAAATTCTGGAAGACCCAAACACGATTGTGGTCGATATGAGAAATCATTACGAAAGTGAAATTGGACATTTTACCAAAGCTATAAAACCAGATGTTGACACATTCCGTGAAAGTTTACCAATCATAGAAGAACAACTTGCTGAACATAAGCAAGACAAAAAACTATTAATGTATTGCACCGGAGGAATCCGTTGCGAGAAAGCCAGTGCTTATTTCAAACACAAAGGTTTTGAAAACGTATACCAACTGGAAGGCGGGATTATAGAATACACCCGTCAGGTAAAAGCCGAAGGATTAGAAAGTAAATTCATTGGAAAAAACTTCGTGTTTGATCACCGCTTGGGCGAAAGAATCACAGACGATATTGTTTCGCAATGCCATCAATGTGGCGAACCCTGTGACGTGCATACGAATTGCGTGAACGAAGGCTGTCATTTGCTTTTTATCCAATGTGATTCTTGCAAGGAAAAAATGGAAGGTTGCTGTTCTACTGAATGTGTGAGTGTGATTCATTTGCCGGAAGAAGAGCAAAAAGCAATTCGAAGAGGAATTAAAAATGGAAATAAGATTTTCAAAAAAGGAAAATCAGATGTTTTGACTTTCAAAAACAACGAAGAAACGCATGGTGTTTTTGTTGCAGAGAAACCAAAAACAGCAGTCAAAAAAGAACCAAAAGTCAAGAAAGTCTATATCGGAAAAGGAACTCATTTTTTTCCAAAACCAAGTATCGGTCAGTTTTTAATTGAAGAAAATGAAATTAAAATTGGCGATACGATTTTAATCAAAGGTTCCACAACCGGAGAACAAAAACTAGTAATCGAAGAAATGCTTGTTAACGATTTGACACAAGAAAAAGCAGTTTCTGGAGACACTTGCACGTTTAAACTACCATTCCGAATTAGATTATCTGATAAATTATATAAAATCATAGAATAAATAATTTAGGATAAAATCCTACGAAATTAACCCATTACAAGCTGATTTGTAATGGGTTTTTTTATTAAAAATTTATGATGTATTGGCACAAATAGGCGTTGTGCCGTAAAATTAAAAAATACTATCTTTACACATTAAACGTTTTAAGAACTTAAGTTGTGCTCGTCGCAACACTACATATAAGATTATGGCATGTACAAGTTGTTCAACTTCTGATGGTGGCGCACCTAAGGGTTGTAAAAATAATGGGACTTGCGGCACCGATAGCTGCAACAAATTAACGGTTTTCGATTGGCTTTCTAATATGAGTTTACCCAATGGTGACGCCCCTTTTGACTGTGTTGAAGTACGTTTCAAAAACGGAAGAAAAGAATTTTACCGCAATACCGAAAAACTAACTTTAAGCATGGGCGACATTGTTGCTACCGTTGCTTCTCCGGGTCATGATATAGGAATTGTTACTTTGACAGGAGAATTAGTTAAAATTCAAATGAAGAAAAAAGGAGCCAATTACTTGGGTAATGAAATTCCAAAAATATATAGAAAAGCATCCCAAAAAGATATTGATATTTGGTCCACCGCAAGAGATCGTGAAGAGCCGATGAAGGTTCGCGCACGTGAACTGGCGATTGCTCAAAAACTGGAAATGAAAATTTCAGATATTGAATTTCAAGGTGACGGATCAAAAGCTACGTTTTATTACACTGCAAATGACCGTATTGACTTTAGAGCTTTAATTAAGGATTTCGCTAAAGAATTCAGCACTCGTATCGAGATGAAGCAAGTAGGTTTCCGTCAGGAAGCAGCTCGTTTAGGCGGAATAGGTTCTTGTGGAAGAGAATTGTGTTGTTCTACTTGGTTGACGGATTTTAGAAGTGTAAATACTTCTGCGGCACGTTACCAACAACTGTCTTTGAATCCACAAAAACTGGCAGGACAATGCGGAAAATTAAAATGCTGCTTGAACTATGAGTTGGATACCTACATGGATGCGTTGAAAGATTTTCCGGATTTCGAAACAAAATTGGTAACCGAAAAAGGAGATGCCATTTGCCAGAAACAAGATATTTTCAAAGGTTTGATGTGGTTTGCTTACACTAATAATTTCGCCAACTGGCATGTTCTAAAAATTGATCAGGTCAAAGAAATTGTTGCTGAAAACAAATTAAAAAACAAAGTTTCTTCACTGGAAGATTATGCGATCGAGCTAATTGTTGAGCCAGAGAAAAACTTTAATAATGCAATGGGGCAGGAAAGTCTAACTCGTTTTGACCAACCCAAAGCAAAGAAAAAACCGAATAAAAAACGCAAACCGGCTGGTGAAAATGCAATTGTGGCAAATAATAACAAGCCCACTAACAACAATAAACCTGCAAACAATAACCGTCAAGGTCCCGCAGAAAAAAAACCTGCAGAGCCAAGAAAACCAATAATTATTACTAAAAATGTGGATAAAAAATAGCGCTTTACTTCTTTTGGTTGTGATTCTCTTTTCTTCATGTGATAAAAAAAGAGTTTTTGATGAATATAAATCGGTGGGTCGTGCTTGGCATAAAGACAGCATTGTAACATTCAATTTGCCGCAATTAGACTCTACAAAACGATATGACTTATTTGTAAATTTGAGGGCTAACAACGCTTATAAATACAATAATCTTTTTTTAATTGTAGCTATGGAATTGCCCAACGGCTTCACAAAAGTAGACACGCTTGAATATGAAATGACAAGTCCTGACGGAACGATGCTTGGCAACGGGTTTTCAGATTTGAAAGAAAGCAAACTCTATTATAAAGAAAATGTCAAATTTAGAGGAAAATATAAAGTTTATATTAAACAGGCTGTTAGAGAAAATGGTAAAGTTCCAGGTGTAACAGTTTTAGACGGGATTACAGAAGTAGGTTTTAGAATAGAAAAAAAAGAATAAAATAGTATTATGGCTATCAAAAAAAATAACAATTCGACTAGAAATACTGAAAAAGGAATTGAACACTATCAAAGAAAATTTTGGAAAATATTCTTTATTGCGCTAGGCAGTGTTGGTTTGTTTTTCATATTTGCATCATGGGGAATCTTCGGTTCGATGCCATCTTTTGAAGACTTAGAAAATCCTGATTCTAATTTAGCTACCGAAATCATCTCTGCTGACGGAGTTGTTTTAGGAAAATATTTTGAGAAAAACAGGTCTCAGCTAAAATACGCTGATTTACCAAAAAATTTAATCGATGCATTAATCGCTACGGAAGACGCTCGTTTTTACGAACATTCCGGTATCGACGGAAGAGGAACTTTGAGAGCGATTTCCAGTTTTGGAACTAGCGGTGGAGCGAGTACATTGACACAGCAATTAGCAAAACAATTGTTCCACGGAGAAGGATCTAAATTCTTGCCTTTTAGAATTGTACAAAAAATAAAAGAATGGATTATCGCTATTCGATTAGAGAGACAATACACTAAAAATGAAATCATTGCCATGTATTGCAACGTATATGATTTTGGAAACAATTCTGTTGGAGTTAGTTCCGCGGCAAAAACCTATTTCTCGAAAGAACCAAAGGATTTGACCATCAGTGAATCGGCGATACTTGTGGGAATGTTTAAAAACTCCGGCTTGTACAATCCTATCAGAAACCCTGAAGGAGTAACAAATCGTAGAAATGTAGTGCTTTCTCAAATGGAAAAAGGAAAAATCATTACAGAAGCTCAAAAAGAAAAATTACAAAGTTTGCCTATCAAATTAAATTTCAAATTAGAGACCCATAAAGAAGGAACGGCAACTTATTTTAGAGAATATTTACGGGATTACATGAAAAAATGGGCGGAAGAAAATAAAAAACCAGATGGTTCTGATTATGACATTTACAAGGACGGTCTAAAAATCTACACTACCATTGATTCCAGAATGCAAATACATGCCGAAGAAGCAGTTGCCGCGCACATGGCAAATCTTCAGGAAGAGTTTTTCATTCAAGCTAAAGGCAATAAAAATGCCCCTTTTGTAAATTTATCAAATGCAGAAACCCAAAAAATATTAAACCAGGCGATGAAATCATCCAATCGCTGGGCTGTCATGAAATCGTTGAATAAAAGTGATGAAGAAATTATAAAATCCTTTAACGAAAAAACAAAAATGACTGTCTTTTCCTGGAAAGGAGAAAAAGATACGATCATGACACCATTGGATTCCATTCGTTATTACAAACACTTTTTGCAATCCGGATTGATGGCGATGGAACCGCAAACCGGTAATATAAAAGCCTGGGTTGGTGGTATTAATTACAAATATTTTCAGTACGATCACGTAGGGCAAGGCGCCAGACAAGTAGGATCAACATTCAAACCTTTTGTTTACGCAACCGCCATAGAACAGCTCAATATGTCTCCTTGTGACTCGATCATTGATGGACCATTTATGATTCGCAAAGGGCGCCATAATGTTACCGAAGACTGGGAACCTAAAAACTCAGACAACCGATACCGCGGAATGGTTACCTTGAAAAGAGGTTTGGCCAATTCGATAAATACCGTGTCAGCAAAATTAATGGACAAAGTAGGACCGGAAGCAGTTGTCGATTTAGCACATAAATTAGGAGTAAAATCCGAAATTCCATTGCAGCCTTCCATTGCTTTGGGAGCAGTTGAAATTACCGTTGAAGATATGGTTGCTGCTTATAGTACCTTTGCAAACCAAGGAGTTTACATGAAACCACAATTTATATCAAAAATTGAAGACAAAAGCGGCGTGATAATTTACGAGCCAATTCCGGAGTCTCATGATGTATTAAATAAAGATATCGCATATGCGGTTATCAAATTACTCGAAGGTGTAACAGAAGGTGGATCCGGAGATCGTTTACGAAACACCTATGGAGGAAGCGGTGACAATCGTTGGACAGGTTATCCTTATCAGTTTAAAAATCCTATCGCAGGAAAAACTGGTACCACACAAAACCAGTCCGATGGATGGTTCATGGGAATGGTTCCTAATCTTGTAACCGGTGTTTGGGTCGGTTGCGAGGATCGTTCAGCACGTTTCAAAAGCCTTACTTACGGACAAGGTGCCACAGCAGCACTACCAGTTTGGGGTTATTTCATGAAGCTGTGTTATGCTGATCCGGCCCTAAAAGTTTCTAAGGAAAGCTTTGAAAGACCCTCAAATCTTTCTATAAAAGTAGACTGTTACGTACCTAGAAAAGTAGTAGACACAACTGCCGTAGAACAAGATACCGAAGAATTTGAATTATAAAAGTCATTGCGAGGAACGAAGCAATCGCATATTGAGAGATTTCTTCGTTCCTCACAATAACATGATTTCTCCCTAAACTTCGGGACTAACTGGGTTAAGGTATTCGTCCTTAAAGCACAATTCATCATCAGATTAATATTCGACAAACAGCAAATCACTTATATGATTAACAAAAAAGTAAATAACGTTCAGGACGCCCTTCAAGGAATTGAAAATGGGATGACTATCATGCTTGGCGGTTTCGGATTATGTGGTATTCCAGAAAATTCCATAGCCGAATTAGTAAAAAAAGCAACTAAGGATTTAACCTGTATTTCAAACAATGCGGGTGTCGATGATTTTGGTCTTGGACTGCTTTTACAAAAGCGTCAAGTCAAGAAAATGATTTCTTCTTACGTAGGGGAAAATGCCGAATTTGAACGCCAAATGCTTTCTGGAGAACTTGAAGTAGATCTTATTCCTCAGGGAACTTTAGCAGAACGTTGTCGTGCGGCACAAGCAGGAATTCCTGCTTTTTTCACACCAGCCGGTTACGGAACTGAAGTAGCTGAAGGTAAAGAAGTGCGCGAATTCAACGGAAAAATGCATGTTATGGAACACGCATTCAATGCTGATTTTGCCATCGTAAAAGCATGGAAAGGTGACGAAGCCGGAAACCTTGTTTTCAAAGGAACCGCAAGAAATTTTAATCCTTGTATGGCTGGAGCTGCAAAAATTACCATCGCCGAAGTAGAAGAATTGCTGCCTGCAGGAAGTTTAGATCCAAATGAAATTCATATTCCTGGAATACTTGTCAATAGAATTTTTCAAGGCGAGAAATATGAAAAAAGAATTGAACAAAGAACGGTTCGTGCAAAAAATTAAACAATTTAGCAATTTTTCAATATAACAATTAATAAAAAATGGATAAAGAGAATATTGTTGTTACTAAATCCATTGATCTCGCATTAGGTATTATAGCTTTTTGTGAAATATTAGAAAATAAACGCAAATTTATTATTGCCAATCAACTATTAAAGTCAGGAACAAGTATAGGCGCTAATATTCATGAAGCACAAAATGCCGAAAGCAGAGCGGATTTTATTCATAAAATTAAAATTGCAGCCAAAGAACTAGAGGAAACAAAATACTGGCTTTTGCTTTGTGAAAATGCATCCTCATATCCTTTTGACCAAAGCTTAAAAATTCAAATTAATGAATTAGGATTAATAGTTTACAAAATCCTAAGCACTAGTAAAAACAATAAGTAACAATTGTCAAAATTGATATATTGTTAAATTCATAAATTGATACATTAAGAAATGGCTTTAGATAAAAATCAAATTGCAAAACGAATTGCAAAAGAATTAAAACACAATTATTACGTGAATCTCGGAATCGGAATTCCTACACTTGTGGCTAATTATATTCCGGAAGGAATTGACGTTGAATTTCAAAGTGAAAACGGAATTCTTGGTATGGGTCCTTTTCCTTTTGAAGGCGATGAAGACGCGGATTTAATCAACGCAGGGAAACAAACCATAACTACTTTGCCCGGAGCAAGTTTCTTTGATTCTGCTTTCAGTTTTGGAATGATCCGTGGACAACATGTTGATTTAACAATTCTTGGAGCGATGGAAGTGGCCGAAAATGGTGATATTGCTAACTGGAAAATCCCAGGAAAAATGGTCAAAGGAATGGGAGGCGCAATGGATTTAGTGGCTTCGGCCGAGAATATTATTGTTGCCATGATGCACGTTAACAAAGCCGGAGAATCAAAAATTCTTAAAAAATGTACCTTACCGTTAACGGGTGTAGGTTGCGTCAAAAAAGTAGTTACTGAATTAGCGGTTTTAGAAGTGACACCCCACGGTTTCAAATTATTGGAACGCGCACCGGGTGTTACCGTAGAGCACATCATCGCTTCTACAGAAGCTGATTTAATTATTGAAGGTGACATTCCAGAAATGGTAATGGATTAATAATTTCGATCAAATTATATAAAACCACAATCTTAAATAGTATTAAGATTGTGGTTTTCGTTTTATAAAAAGTAAAGATTACCCCTTAGGTATTGCATCAATAAGCTTCTTTGTATATTCTTTTTTAGGATGCGCATACAATTCATCAGCGTCGCCAATCTCTTCTATTTTGCCATGATTCATTACTAAAACCTGATCAGACATGTACTTTACAACCGCCAAATCATGTGAAATAAAAATATAAGTAAATCCAAAATTTTCTTTCAGTTCATTAAGTAAATTCAGTACCTGAGCCTGAACTGAAATATCTAAAGCAGAAACTGATTCGTCACAAACGATCAATTTAGGCTGTAAAGCTATGGTTCTCGCAATCCCAATGCGCTGGCGCTGACCGCCGGAAAATTCATGCGGATAGCGATAAAAATATTCTTCGCCTAAACCTACTCGTTCTAAAATGTCCATCGTTTTTGCCTTTCTTGCGGCATCATTTTGATACATTCCATGAACTTTCATAGGCTCCATAATGGCTTTTCCCACAGGAATCCTGGGATTTAAAGAAGAATACGGATCCTGAAAAATAATTTGAATTTCTTTACGCAGTTTTTTTAATTCTGCCGTGGACAACTTGTTAATATCTTGTCCGCGATATAAAATTTGTCCCGCCGTAGCTTTATCCAATTGTAAAATGGCATTTCCAAGAGTTGATTTCCCACAACCGGATTCACCAACTAATCCTAACGTTTCTCCTTCGTACAATTTAAAACTTACATCATTAACTGCTTTGAAACCCGTTTCTTTTCCGAATAATCCTGCTGAAGAGAAATACTCTTTCTCCACATTAATTACTTCTAAAATAGGTTTCTGCTGGTATAATTTATCATGAAATTCAGCCCTGTTTGCTGATGTGACTACAGCGGCACTCACGGTTTTATTCAGGAAATCCTGAATGGTAGGTAATCGTTTTAAACGCACGTCCAGCGAAGGCCGCGACGCAATCAACGCTTTGGTGTAATTATGGTCAGGCTGATGAAAAACTGTTTCGACCAAACCCTGTTCCACAATTTCGCCTTTGTACATTACCAAAACCCGATGTGCAATCTCAGAAACCAAAGACAAGTCATGAGAAATAAAAATAATGCTCATGCCTGTTTCCTGCTGGATATCTTTTAATAACTGAATAATTTCTTTTTGCACCGTAACATCTAGCGCCGTTGTTGGCTCGTCAGCAATCAGCAATTGAGGTTTGCAGGCAATCGCCATCGCAATCATCACTCGTTGTTTTTGCCCCCCGGAAATCTCGTGCGGATATTTCTCGAACATTAGCTCGGGATTAGGTAGTTTTACTTTTTCAAAAAGAGAAAGAGTCTCTGCTTTTGTTGCCGTTTTAGAAAGTTTTGTATGCTGTAACAGAATTTCCTGCACTTGGAATCCACATTTGAGCGATGGATTCAGTGAACTCATAGGCTCTTGAAAAATCATAGCGATATCATCCCCACGAAGATTTTGCAACTCCTGCTGTGTTGAATGCGCAACATTTTTTCCGTCAAAAATTATCTCTCCCTGAGTTATCTTAGAAATATGCGCCGGCAACAATCCCATAATCGCCAAAGAAGAAACCGATTTCCCAGAACCGCTTTCT
The DNA here is from genome assembly GCF_004349085.1 of Flavobacterium caseinilyticum. GTDB lineage: Bacteria > Bacteroidota > Bacteroidia > Flavobacteriales > Flavobacteriaceae > Flavobacterium > Flavobacterium caseinilyticum. The sequence goes on from NZ_SMFM01000001.1 coordinate 114,047, forward strand.
CCAACGATTCCAAGAATTTCATTTGGATACAAATCATAACTGATATTTTTGATTACCGCGTTGTAATTTCCTTCTTTTTTAAAAGAAATTTCAAGATTCTGTATGGAAAGTAGAGGCTTATTCATAGCTATAAAAGTAATCGTTTTTTAGGAAAAACCGTTTTAGAATTTAAAAACACTAGAGCGTTGGTAGTCTTTACACGTGAATAATCTCCTCGTCTACCAACAATTCTTCACGGCGCAAGCGAAGGAAAATTTGAGCTACTGCAATCGTATCTTTCTCACAATAAGTCACAATGCGGTCAATGTCTTTATCTACATAAAAAACATGTCCTACCTGACTACCGTCAATATCGCCCTTTGGAGAAGGGATTCCAAGGACTTTGCACATTAATTTCAATGAGGTATAATGCTTGTAGTCACCAAATTTCCATAATTCCAACGTATCTAAATGTGGAATTTCCCATGGTTTTTTTCCAAATAAATTCAGCTTGTCAGGAATGGCAATTTGATTGATAATCATTCGTCGGGCAAGGAATGGAATATCGAATTCCTTAGCATTATGCCCACACAAAACATGTTGTGGTTGATTGAAATGATTGTTCAACAAATTATTAAAATCCAACAATATTTTCTTTTCTTCCCCAAAGAAAGAAGTCACCCTAAAATTCCGAATATCGCCTTTGACAGTAAAATAACCCACGGAAATACAGACAATTTTACCAAACTCGGCCCAAATTCCCGCACGATCGTAGAAATCCTCGGGTGTGTATTCGTCTTTGCGCTGGTATTGCGTTTTGTGTTCCCAAAGATCTTTCATTTCGGCATCTAATGCATTGAAATCTTCGGCTTCCGGAACGGTTTCTATATCTAGAAACAGAATGTTATTGAGGTTTATTTTTTCTATCATCAGCTAGATTGGTTAGATTTTTTGACTTCTTAGATTTTTAGATTAAATACAAAAACCTAAATTACTAAACTTGATCGATTTTTTTTAATCTGAGACAATCTAAATTTCTAACAATCAAAGAAATCTAAGAAGTCTGTTTTTAAAATAGACTTTGTTGCGTAGTTGGATTCTCATGTTCTAACAACCATTTTTTACGCCACAAACCTCCTGCATATCCAGTCAATGAACCATCTGTTCCGATGACCCTATGACAGGGGACGACAATCCAAAGCGGGTTTTTCCCATTGGCAGAAGCAACGGCTCGAATGGCTTTGACATCGCCTAATTTCTTGGACAATTCAAGATAAGATATCGTTTTTCCAAAAGGAATTTCGAGAAGACCTTTCCATACTTTTTGTTGGAAATCTGTTCCCAATGGATTTAATTTAAAAGTAAAATCGGTTCTTTTTCCTTCGAAATAGTCGTTGAATTGGGAAACGGCTTCTTGTAATACAATTGGAATTGTAGCTGAAATTTCTCCTTCATCCAAAACGGAAATTACGGAAATGCCGCTTTCATCGCCCAGTATTTTTGCAATTCCTAAAGGTGTTTTGATGTAGGCTGTTTCCATATATGTAATTAATCTGTTGGTTCTAATTCGAAAATATCATTTACTGACTTGTCGAATAGTTTTGATATTTTCAATGCTAAAACCGTTGACGGAGCATATTTTCCAGCTTCAATCGCATTGATGGTTTGTCTGCTTACCCCAATTTTGTCTGCCAATTCGGCTTGAGTAATATTGGCAATGGCACGTTGGATTTTTACACTATTCTTCATGCTTGCAAATTTGACTATTTTTATATAACATCCAATGAAATCGAACGATGAAAAAGAACAAAAGGGTAAACATATTGTATATCATTACATTAAAAAAAGCTAATCCATATATAAAAAGAATGCAAAATAACAACACCACATAATTGATGTAGGTTGCCCAAACTAGGCTTTCTATACGAATTTTAGAAATCATTTCGTCTTCTGTTTTCTCTTTTGAAAAAGCAAACATAAGTCCACTTAGAATTAATATGATTCCCAATAATTCTGGGAAAATATCATCTTCAAACCATCTGAAATAAAGAGGTTCCCTAAAAGGTTGATCACTAATAAATGCAAATATTTTGACCATAAGTTGCAAATTTAAACTATCGTTAAAATTCGAAATGATAATCATGCAGATACTGGCAAGAATAAATACAATAAGACTAGGCTTTTTGAAAGCATTCGGAAATAAATAATTCGTTTTCATATATGTGAAATTTGAAATTCAAGTCAAATGTAAATTTTATTTTCCAATAAGACAAGTTTATTTTACATTTTGTCAAATAAAGCATATAAAAAATTGCACAAAAAAACCATCTCGGTCGAGATGGTTTTTGTTTTTATGAGCTTTTCACTTTGACAAGCTAAAAATGACAATTATTTCAGCGTTGAAAATACATAAGCTTCCAAAGCCTTCAATTCGTCATCAGACATCGCTTTGGTGACCGCAAAATTTGTTTTCATCACTTCATATTGGCTAGGATCAACAATAGGCTCGCCTTCACCTTTGAGAAACACGACCATATCTGCATTTTTATCTTTGTAAATCTTAGCAATATCCTGCAGGCTTGGTCCAATAACTTTCTTTTCTACTTGATGGCAAGCAACACAATTCCCTTTTCCTTTGAAAATTTCCTCCCCTAATTCCTCTGGAGTTTGGGCAACTTCTTCGGTAGTGGTTGGGTATAAAGGTTCTTTTTTGACTTCTTCTTTTTTACAAGAAGCAAAGGCTAAAACGGCAAATAAAAATAACGTCTTTCTCATATTAATTTCTTTAATTTTAAGTGTCTAAATTGCAGGATTACCATCCCACATACTTTGGTGGCTGAATTTGATTCAGATTCAAATATACTAAGATTTGTGCTCTGTGATGGGTAACGTGATCTTGCATAAGGTTAAGTATCTGTAATTTTGATTTTGGACCCGCAAAAAAAGCTACTTTTTGGGATAATTCAGCATCATTGGTTTTTTGTACAAATGCCTTTGCTTTATCAAAAGAGACTTTTATTTCTTGAATGATTTGCGCTTTAGAAAGTTCTTTTACGGCTTCTTTTTTCACATATTTTACTTCTGAAAAATGCGTTGTACTCAACCAATTCATATTCTCTTGTATGTGAAATAACTGTTCTCTAAACGACATTTCACGATCAGCAGGCTTGTAATCATATTTATCTTCCGGCATAGCTTCTGCAACGGCTACTAAATAATCTTTGGAATTATCCCATTTCTCGATGAAAGTGGAAACTACCTTAACTTGTGCAAAAATGCTATTAGAAAGCAATAAAACGGCTATTATTAAACATTTTTTCATTTCTATTTATTTAAAAGTATCGCGGCTTCTTTGGCAAAATAAGTTGAAATTAAGCTTGCTCCTGCTCTTTTGATGCACATTAATTGTTCCATCATAATTTTATCGTGATCTAACCAACCTCTTTCGGCGGCAGCTTTAATCATTGCATATTCTCCCGAAACATGATAAACGGTCACCGGAACATTTACCGCGTTTTTAACTTCACGAACGATGTCTAAATAGGCAATTCCTGGTTTTACCATAACCATATCAGCGCCTTCTTCCACGTCCCACAACGCTTCTTTGATGGCTTCGATACGATTGGCATAATCCATTTGGTATGTTTTTTTGTCTTTTGGAATTTCAGTAGCGTCAACAGGCGCACTGTCTAACGCATCACGAAATGGCCCGTAAAATGCAGAAGCATACTTTGCAGAATAACTCATGATACCCACGTTATGAAAACCGGCAGCATCAAGACCTTCACGCAAACGCAATACGCGTCCGTCCATCATGTCCGAAGGCGCTACGAAATCGGCACCCGCTCGCGCATGAGAAATGGCCATTTTCACCAAAGCGTCGTTCGTTGCATCATTAGCAACATCACCGTTTGTAATGATTCCGTCATGGCCATAAATAGAATATGGGTCTAAAGCCACATCGGGCATTACGATCATCTCCGGACAAGCGGCTTTGATGGCACGAATGGCGTTCTGCATTAATCCGTTTGGATTCCAGGCTTCATTTCCTGCGTTGTCTTTTAAATTCTCACTGACTTTTACATAAATATTCACGGCACGAATTCCCAATGCAAATATTTCTTTGACTTCTTCTACGGTTAAATCTATCGAACGACGAAATATGCCTGGCATGGAAGGAATTTCTACTTTGTAATTTTCACCTTCAGCAATAAACATCGGAAACATAAAATCCGATGGACTCAAACTGGTTTCACGAACTAAAGAACGAATGGATTCATTAACGCGTAATCTTCTGCCTCTGTGTAATGGGAACATATATTTTCGTTTAAAGTTTCAGGTTTAAAAGTTTAAAGTTAAACCCATTTAAAATTTAAAATTCAGAATTTAAAATAAACCTAAAGCCAATTTCTTGGATTCTCTAATACGTTTACTAATTTTTCTTCTTCGCTTCCGGCTTCTGCATGATGGTCATATACCCATTGCACATGCGGCGGTAAACTCATTAGGATACTTTCGATTCTTCCGTTGGTTTTTAGTCCAAATAAAGTGCCTTTGTCGTGAACTAAATTAAACTCCACATAGCGACCACGACGGATTTCCTGCCATGTTCTTTGTTCTGGGGTATACGGTAAATCTTTTCTTTTTTCAACAATTGGAACGTATGCATCAAGGAAACTATTCCCAACTTCGGTTACAAAGCTGTACCAATCTTGCATGCTCATGTCAACGCTTGCTTTGCAATAATCGAAAAACAATCCGCCAATTCCACGAGCTTCATTTCGGTGAGCGTTCCAAAAATAGGCATCGCATTGTTTCTTGTATTTTGGATAAAACTCCGGATTGTGTTTATCGCAAGCGGTTTTACAGGTTCGGTGAAAATGAATTGCATCTTCTTCAAACAGATAATATGGCGTTAAATCTTGCCCACCGCCAAACCATTGCTGGATTACATTTCCGTTGTCATCGTACATTTCGAAATAACGCCAGTTCGCATGAACAGTTGGCACCATTGGGTTTTTCGGATGCAATACCAAACTCAATCCGCAGGCAAAAAAATCAGCTTCACCCACGTTGAACATTTTCTGCATGGCTTCCGGCAATTTCCCGTGGACTGCCGATATGTTGACACCGCCTTTTTCGAAAACTTGTCCGTTCTCAATTACGCGGGTTCTTCCGCCTCCACCTTCCGGACGTTCCCAAAGGTCTTCACGGAATTTGGCCTGACCTTCAACTGCTTCCAATCCTTTACAGATTTGGTCTTGAAGGTTTTGTATGTATTGATAGAATTGTTCTTTCATTATGAATTTGCTTTGCAGCAACTAACTTATTAAATATTTCAAACGAAAACGTCTTGCTTTCCTGCAAGGTTTCCAAAACCTTGTAGGTATAACTAGTGATGATATTTCTAATCTAACTTAGCTGTAAGGTTAAAAAAACCTTACAAGATTGCAAAAATATTACTCAAATGTGTGTTTTTCAGTTAAAAAATCATTTTTTTGATTGTGACAAAAAACGAAATTTTCTATACCTCCAAACAGCTTCAACACTTCTTCTTTCTCTATTTTTGTTTCTTTATTTGAAATAAAAGCTTGATAGGAAGAATACTTATAATCATGAAATTTTAAATCTAAATGATGCTTCGGATTCAAATGCACATATAGTATCAATTGTTTCAAGTAATCATCCCCTTTCAATCTTATTCTTTTGAAATGTTTTTCAAAAAGACTTCCTGTTCTCTCTGTTTGCTTATTAAAAGCTTTAGCATAAGAGTTAAAAAAATTAGAAAATGCCTGCTTCACTATTTTCTCATCTTCATTTAATCGGATAATCAAATGAAAATGATTATCCATTAAACAATATCCAAATATGGAGATTTTACCCAATAAATATTTTGAAAGTTGTTTTAAAAAGAAAATTTTGTTTTCATCATTTTCGAAAATAGGAGCCCCATTAATTCCTTTATTGTAAATATGATAATAGCAATCTTTTTCTAAAACTTCTAATTTCATATTATACATTTTAAGTTGATCCTGCAAGGTTTTTTTAACCTTGTAGGTATAAACCATGTCAGCAAAATTTTAAAAAATACTAACAAGGTTCAAAAGAAACCTTGCAGGAAATATAGTAAAATAAATATTTAGGTATAAACCATGTCAACAAAATTTTAAAAAACACCTACAAGGTTCAAAAGAAACCTTGCAGGAGATATCGTAAATAAATACTACTGATTATACTCCTTCACTGCATCAATAAACGCTTTTGCGTGATCCACAGGAATATTTGGTAAAATTCCGTGACCTAAATTCACGATATATTTGTCTTTTCCAAATTCGTCAATCATTTCATGAACCATTTTCTTGATAACCGGAATTGGAGATAACAATCTTGACGGATCAAAATTTCCTTGTAACGTGATATTTCCACCAGACAAGTATCTTGCATTTCTTGGAGAACAAGTCCAATCCACTCCAAGTGCAGAAGCTCTACTTTTCCCCATTTCTCCCAACGCAAACCAACAACCTTTTCCGAAAACAATTACCGGTGCATCATCAGCCAATGCTTCAATAATTTGGTTGATGTATTTCCAAGAGAATTCCTGATAATCAACGGGTGAAAGCATTCCGCCCCAAGAGTCAAAAATTTGAACGGCATTTACTCCGGCTTTTACTTTTTCTTTTAGGTATAAAATAGTGGTATCAGTAATTTTTTGCAATAAAACATGCGCTGCTTCTGGATGTTGGAAACAAAATCCCTTGGCCATATCAAAACTTTTAGAACCTTTTCCTTCCACTGCATAACACATAATTGTCCAAGGAGAACCTGCAAAACCAATTAACGGCACCTCATCATTCAACATTTCCTTAGTCAATTTGATAGCTTCAAAAACATACCCCAAAGTTTCGTGAACGTCTGGAACAATTACCTTTTCCACATCTTGAATCGTACGAATTGGATTTGGTAAATACGGACCAAAATTAGGTTTCATCTCTACCTCAATTCCCATTGCTTGTGGAATTACCAAGATATCCGAAAACAAAATTGCAGCATCTGGAGCAATTCTTCTTATCGGCTGAACTGTAATTTCTGCAGCTAATTCCGGAGTTTGACAACGGGTGAAAAAATCATATTTATCACGCAAAGCGATGAATTCCGGTAAATATCTTCCAGCTTGACGCATCATCCAAACTGGCGGACGTTGTACTGTTTCTCCTTTTAGCGCTCTTAAAAATAGGTCGTTCTTAATCATGGATTTAAATTTTAGCAGATTGCTAGATGCTTTCCGTTTTATAATATTCAATAACTTCCTCAATCACCTCTTCGATAGTTGGTGTTTCAGCAATTACTATGTTTTTAATTTTCTTTGTTTCTAATGCTGATGCTGTAGTGGTGCCTATGCAAAAACAAACTTCATTCTTGATTTTATTGTTTGTCAAATAACTTTCAACGGCAGATGGGCTAAAAAATAGAATTCCGTCAAAATTTTCCTGGTCTGATATTTTAAAAGGCGCAAGTGTTGTTTGATACACTTCGATTTCATTAAAAGTTATTCCTGCACTTTTTAATGCTTCTGGCAATGTTTCTTTACGCAAATTTCCGCTCAAAAAAGTATAGCTTTCCTTATTGTAAATTAAAGTGATTATTTCAGCTAATTCAGAGGCGTAATCTAAATAAACATCAACAGTAAATCCATGCGATTCCAGTAAATCCTTGGTTTTAACACCTACACAAAAAACAGGTTTAATCTTTAAAACTTCCCAACCGTTTTGTTCTATCAAACTTAAAACAGCATTTTGGCTGCTAAAAATCAAGTTGCTATTGATTGTCTTCAGATCAAAAAGGTTGTTTTTTATTTCGATGAAATCTTGTTCTAAAAGATCAAAATTAGCATCAATAAATACTTGCCTTTGTTCTGCCGACAATGTTTTTGTGGATAAAATGCTTGTTTGGCTCATTATTTTTTAAAATTAATTTTAATTTCTGTCATCAATTCTGCTCCGCCATTTTCTAAAATTTCTTTGGCACAATAAAACCCTAATTTCTTCCATTCTTGCATCGGAACGGTTTTCTCAATTTCGATTTTTTGCTTTCCATCGATAGAAAACAAAACGCCTTTAAACAAAATATCATCTTCTACAAAAACTGCTAAAGCGCCAATTGGTGCTGTACAACCGCCTTCGAGTGTTTTTAAAAACTGTCTTTCAATATGTGTACATACTTCGGTATCAATATCGTTGAGTTCGTTTAGCGCTTGTCTGCAAAATTCATCTTTTGCCATTGCAACAACAACCATAGCACCTTGAGCCGGCGCTGGAATCATCCAATCCAAATCGATATAATTAGAAGGTTTCAAGTTGATTCTCTCCAATCCTGCTGCCGCAAAAACAGCTCCGTTCCAATCGCTATCCTGCAATTTCTGCATTCTCGTATTGACGTTTCCACGCAAATCCACTACTTTGTGATTGGGATATTTGTTCAACCATTGTGCTTGGCGACGTAAACTTCCTGTGGCAATTGTACCGTCGCCATTAAGAAAATCAAGGTTTCCTTTGTGTACCAAAATGTCCAACGTATTCGCTCTTTCCAGAACAGCTGCCTGAACAATTCCTATTGGCAAAGCTGTAGGAACATCTTTCATGGAATGCACCGCGATATCAACATCACCATTTATCATGGCGATATCAAGTGTTTTAGTAAAAATTCCTGTGATTCCTAATTCGTAAAGTGGTTTGTCAAGGATGATATCTCCTTGTGATTTTACCGCTAAAATTTCGGTTTTATAGCCTAAATCATTTAGCTTTTTTTCGACGGTATGGGCTTGCCAAAGCGCGAGTTCGCTATCGCGAGTTCCTATGCGTATAATTTTATTCATTATTTTGTAGTAGCTCCTATTTTGAAAACTTTCTCAATCCATTCAATACTTTCATCCACCATGGTATCGTCATGTTTTAAATGATTAGCGAAATGAGTCGTAATTTTTTGGATAATTCTGTTGCTAATTATTTCGGCTTGCTCTTCATTGAAGTTTGAAATTTTTCTGCTTTGAAAATCCAATTCGGATGTTTTTATCGCATTCAATTTGGCTTTTAACGCATTGATTGTCGGTGCAAATTTTCTGCCTTTAGTCCAAGTAATAAATTCCTCTTTTATTTCTTCAATGATGGCTTCAGCAGCAGGAATGTGTTTTTTTCTGTTTTCTAAAGTCTCGTCTGTTAGTTGAGACAAATAATCCATATGAATTAAGGTAACGCCCTCCAATTCTTCCACATTTTTGTCTACATTTTTCGGAATTGATAAATCCAAGATCAACAATGGCTTCTTCAAATTCAGAATCGCTTTGTCAATAGTTGGATTTTGTGCGCCGGTTGCTACCACAACAACATCTGCTTTTTGTAGTTCTAAATGCAGTTCAGAATAATCTTTTACAATTAAGTTTAATTTTCCGGCTAATTTTTCTGCTTTCTCTTTGGTTCTATTAATTAAAGTAATATGTTCGTTTTTAGTATGTTTTACTAAATTTTCACACGTATTTCTACCAATTTTCCCAGTACCAAACAAGAGAATGTTTTTGTTTCCAATGTCTTCTACATTTTTAAAAATATAGTGAACCGCAGCAAAAGAAACCGAAGTGGCGCCAGAGCTAATCTCTGTATCTGTTTTTATTTTTTTGCTGGCTTGAATCACAGCATTCACCAATCGTTCCATAAAAGTATTGGCTAAACCTAACGATTTTGACTGTGAGAAGGAATTTCTTATTTGTGCTATAATTTCAAAATCACCCAATATTTGACTATCTAAACCAGTTCCTACACGAAACATGTGGCCAATGGCTTCTTGGTTTTTATAGACAAAACCAACTTTTTGAAATGATTCAACGGATCCTTGACTATTCTCGCAAATTAATTTGATTAGTTGAAATGGGTGTTCCGCGAAACCGTAAATTTCGGTACGGTTACAGGTAGAAGTGACTATTAAACTCTCTATTCCTTCATTCTTGGCTTGTTCCAGCAAACGCAATTTTGCAGCAGCATCTAAACTAAATTTCCCTCTAATCTCAGCATCTGCTTTTTTGTAGCTTAATCCAACGGAGTAAAAATACTGATGCTTTGATGTGTTATTGTTTTCCATATTTGCACTTTTCCAAAAAGTGAAACAAAATTAGAACTATAGTATTTATAAAAGTAACGCTAGAAGTTCTTTTTGTATCGCTTAATGATTTTTTAGTTTTAAATCGTTATTTTATTATAAAAACCCTTATTTTTGTAGAAGAAACGCGCTCTTTTAAGCGCCTTATTCATAACGTTTCTAAATAAATAGACTTGATAATTATCATTTTCATATTAAAAAAATATCGCTATGGGTTCTCAAGAAATCATAAAAATTGAAGATGACTTTACGCTCATTCGCTTTCAGAATGACAGCCCCGAAACCTTTCAAGCCCAACGCGAAGTAAGCAGCGGATTGATTCAGTTTCATTTTGGATTAAAAGGAAATGCGAAATTTATCTTTAATCAAGGTAATTATGCTTTAGAAATGAAAGAGGAAAAATCACTGCTTTTATATAATCCACAAAAAGAATTACCTTTAAATTTAGAGTTAGCTCCAAATTCTTGGGTGATATCAGTGATTATTTCCATCAAAAAATTTCATGCTTTGTTTTCGACTGAAGCGGATTACATTACCTTTTTAAGTACCGATAATAAAGACAAAAAATATTATGACGAGGGAAATATAAGTCCTTCGATGGCAATTGTATTGTCTCAATTGTTTCATTATAATTTGCATCCGTCGATAAAAAACCTGTATTATAAAGGAAAAGGTTACGAATTACTGAGCCTGTATTTCAACAGAACCGAAGATCCAAATGCAGAACAATGTCCGTTTTTGATAGACGAAGACAATGTAATGAAAATTAGAAAAGCCAAAGAAATCATCATTGCCAATATGGCTGAACCGCCCGGATTACAAGAATTAGCCGATGAAATAGGCTTGAATTTAAAGAAACTAAAAATGGGTTTCAAACAAATTTACGGCGACACGGTTTATGGTTTCTTATTTGACTATAAAATGGATTTTGCACGAAAATTACTCGACAGCGGTTCCTATAACGTGAACGAAGTAGGATTGAAAATTGGCTACAGCACCGGAAGTCATTTCATAGCGGCATTCAAAAAGAAATTTGCCACTACGCCCAAAAAATATTTGATGTCAATCAACCCAAATATGCCGTAAACAATTGATTTCTTATATTAAACAATAAATAAAAAATAGTTAATCGCAATTTATAAAAAAGTAAGTTTAATTACTTTTGTACCAACAAAAAAAGACAACATGAAAGGTGTATTATTAGTTAATTTAGGTTCTCCGGAAAGTCCAACTGCTAAAGATGTAAAACCATATTTAGATGAATTTTTAATGGACAAATACGTAATTGACGTTCCGTTTTTGTTGCGAGCCTTATTAGTTCGTGGAATAATTTTGCAAACAAGACCTAAAAAATCGGCTGCCGCTTACGCAAAAATATGGTGGGACGAAGGTTCTCCATTGGTTGTTATTTCCAAAAGAATGCACAAAAAAGTTCAAAAATTAGTTGACGTTCCCGTTTCCTTAGCCATGCGTTACGGAAATCCGTCGTTATTGTCTGGTTTACAAGAACTGCATGATAAAGGCGTGACCGAAGTGCTGCTTTTTCCTTTGTATCCGCAACATGCGATGGCGTCTACGACTACTATACTAGAATTAGCTGAAGAACACCGTAAAAAATATTTCCCAGAAATGAAATTTACGATTGTTCCTGCTTTTTATAACAAACCTGATTATTTACAAAACCTGGCTGATTCTATCAAAGGACATTTAGAAGGTTTTGATTACGATCATTTATTATTCTCGTATCACGGAATTCCGGAGCGTCACATTCGCAAAACGGATATTACTAAATCACATTGTAAAATTGATGGTTCTTGCTGCAACACGCCTTCACCGGCACATGAATTTTGTTACCGCCACCAATGTTACGAAACGACCAAACAAGTGGTGAAATTATTGGGAATTCCAGAAGGAAAATACAGCCAGACTTTTCAATCTCGATTAGCGGGTGACAAGTGGTTGACGCCTTACACGGATGTTGAAGTGAACAAAATGCCTGAAAAAGGAATTAAAAATCTTGCTGTTGTTACACCTGCTTTTGTATCTGATTGTTTAGAGACGCTGGAAGAAATTGCCATGGAGGCTAAAGAAGAATTCTTACATCACGGAGGAGAAAACTTTAAAGCAATTCCATGTTTGAATGACAGTGATGATTGGTGTAAAACCGTGAGCAACTGGATTTCAAATTGGTCAAATACCTCCTCATCCATCAAAAAAGAAGTTACTTCTGAAAAAACAACCGCCTAAATGGCTGTTACCGCCGATGAGTTAGGAACTCAAGACATCAAAAAACTCTTGATAAAACAAGCAGTTCCCTCATCTATTGGGATTTTATTCATGTCGGTTAATATTTTAATTGATACCATTTTTGTTGGTCAATGGATAGGATCATTGGCCATTGCGGCAGTAACTGTAGTTTTGCCCATCACCTTTTTGATTTCTTCTTTGGGAATGGCGATTGGTGTGGGCGGAGGTTCCGTACTTTCCAGAGCATTAGGAGCCAATCAAAAGGAAAAAGCATTGCATATTTTTGGGAATCAAATCATGATGACTTTTTTATTAGCTTCTGTTTTTGTCGTATTTGGTCTTTTTTTCAGTGATGAAATGCTGATGCTTTTTGGTGCGAAAGGAGCCATAATGGAACCCGCAAAGGAATTTTTCATTCCTATTATTATTAGCGTTCCGTTTTTGGCACTCTGCATGATGGGAAACAATGTTATCCGCGCAGAAGGAAAGGCAAAATTTGCGATGGTTGCCATGATTATTCCCGCATTTGTCAATATTGCATTAGACATTCTCTTTATCAAATACTTAGAATTAGGAATGTTTGGCGCAGCTTTGGCTTCAGCCATATCCTATTTTATGTGTTTCTTGTTTGTGCTTTGGTTTTTTGTTTTAAAAAGTGAACTCCAACTAAAAATGAAGCATTTTAAATTTAAAATGCCACTTGTAAAAGAAATCTCTGAATTGAGCTTTGTAACTTTTTCAAGACAAGGAGTCGTAAGCATTTTGGCAATAATCCTGAATCACACCTTATATACTTATGGCGGCGAACATTCCGTAGCGATTTATGGAATTATAAGCCGAATGTTGATGTTTGCCTTATTTCCAATTCTGGGAATTACACAAGGTTTTCTTCCAATTGCAGGCTTTAATTATGGAGCAGAAAATTATGAAAGAGTCAAAGAAAGCGTTCTGCTTTCGATAAAGTATGCCGCCTTTTTAGCCTCACTGATTTTTGTGGTTATTCTAATATTTGCCAAACCGATAGTCGCTGTTTTTACCACAGATCCACTTATCATTGCCCAAACTCCTGAAGCGCTGCGCTGGGTTTTTGCGGCCTCACCGATTATTGCTGTTCAGTTAATTGGTGCAGCTTATTTTCAAGCGGCGGGAAAAGCAAAAAAAGCACTATTATTGACTTTGAGCAAACAAGGATTCTTCCTAATTCCATTGGTGCTGATACTACCAAATTTTTTAGGTATTTTTGGAGTGTGGATTGCATTCCCAATTGCTGATGTACTCTCAACTATACTCACCGGTTATTTTCTAAAAAAAGAAATGAACACAAAACTGATTCAAATTAACGATGGAATACTATAATTACCTTAAATCTTTACACCTCATCTTTGTCATCACATGGTTTGCTGGATTGTTTTACATTGTTAGGTTGTTCGTTTACCAAATTGAGGCATCTCAAAAAACTTCGCCAGAGAAAGAAATTCTTCAAAAACAATACAAAATTATGACCTATCGTTTGTGGTATATTATCACTTGGCCATCGGCAGTTTTGGCTAGTATTTTTGCTTTTTGGATGTTGTTTTTTACGGATTTAGGTCAAGCGTGGTTAAAAATGCCGTGGATGCACGTAAAACTTGGCTTTGTATTTGCGTTATATTTATACCATGCAAAATGCCAACAAATATTCAATCAATTGCAGAATGATGAGGTAAAATACTCAACAACTTTCATGCGATTGTGGAATGAAGGAGCAACAATAATCCTTTTTGCAGTAGTTTTTTTAGTAATCTTAAAAAATGCAGTCAACTGGATTTACGGTGTAGTTGGAATTTTTCTTTTTTCACTTTTAATTATGCTTGGATTTAAATTTTACAAAAAAATAAGAGAAAGAAATCAATCTTAATTTATGTTCAAAAACTTCAAAATGTCGATGCTTTCGTTGCGAATCAGGATTTTCCTGTCTATGATCGTACTGATAATTATGGCCTCCGTTTTGTTAGCTTCTATTTCGATCATTCAGTTCAAAAATGAAGCAAAAGAATACCATCAAGAGCGTTTAGAACGAAAAGAAGATGCAATAAAAGAGCACATCAATTATGTGCTTTCTACCACGACTTATCCTTTGACTAATCAGAATTTAAGTTTAATTTTCAAAGATAAAATTCACGAACTAGCTCAAATTCACAGTATTGAAATTAACATCTACAGTCTAGACGGAAAACTGCTGAAATCATCGAAAGAATCATTTTCTGTAGACAAAGTAGCACCGCCGATTCCCGAATACATTCTAAAATTAGTTCGTTCCTCCATCGAAAAAAGATATGTTGACATTAAAACGATTAATGGAGTAAAGAATCGAGCGTCCTACAGTCAGATAAAAGACGATAAATTCAAAACTCTAGGAATTTTGAATCTTCCTTATGTGGAAGATGATGGTTTTTATAAAAATGAATTACACAGTTTCTTGATCCGTTTGGGTCAGGTCTATTCTTTTATGCTGATCGTAGCTTTTGCCTTGGCCTATTTTCTTTCGACTTACATTACAAAATCACTAAAAACGATCTCAGATAAGTTGAGCGAAACCAGTTTGAATCAAAAAAACAAAAAAATTGTCTTGGAAGCCAGCAGTAAAGAAATTAATCTTTTGATCAAAGCATACAACGGAATGGTGGACAAACTGGAGAAAAGCGCGGTAAAACTAGCCCAAAGCGAACGTGAAGAGGCTTGGCGCGAAATGGCAAAACAAGTGGCCCATGAGATCAAGAATCCGTTAACTCCAATGCGATTGACCGTGCAAAGTTTTCAACGAAAATTTGACCCTTCTGATCCCGATGTAAGACAAAAGATGAAGGATTACTCCGAGACATTGATTCAACAAATTGACACGATGAGCGCCGTTGCATCTGCCTTTTCAAATTTTGCATCGATGCCGGCACAGCAAAATGAAACCTTAAATGTGGTGAATGTGGTTGATCTGGCAATGGATATTTTCAATGAGGATTATATAGTGTTTGTAAGTGACTCTCCTGAAATTATTTCGAAAATTGATAGAACGCAGCTCATTCGAATCATTACAAATCTGGTAAAAAATGCGATTCAAGCCATTCCCGAAAACCAAGTAACTAAATCCGTAATTGTAAAAATTAAAAAAGACCAAAATAACGTTTTGATAACCGTTGCAGATAATGGGATTGGAATTCAACCAAAAGACATCAGTCGTATATTTGAACCAAAATTCACCACCAAAAGCAGCGGAATGGGGCTTGGTCTTGGAATTATTAAAAACATTATCGAAAATTATAAAGGAACGATTACCTTTGAAACTGAATTTGGAAAAGGAACTACTTTTATTGTTTCGCTACCAATTATTAACCCGTAAAAATTACAATTATGAATTACGAAAATATTTTAATTGCAACCGAAAATAACATTGCAACCATTACCATAAATCGTCCGACCAAACTAAATGCATTGAATGTTGCCACGATTTCTGATTTGAATAAAGCGTTCAAAACATTAGGAAAAAATAATGAAATTCGAGTTATTATTTTAACGGGAAGCGGTGAAAAAGCATTTGTGGCCGGAGCTGATATCTCTGAATTTGCTCATTTTTCGATTGAAGAAGGAACGCAATTGGCCGCAGAAGGTCAAGAAAAATTATTTGATTTCATAGAAAATTTAAAAACTCCGGTAATTGCGGCCGTCAATGGTTTTGCATTGGGTGGCGGATTAGAATTAGCGATGGCATGTCATTTCAGAGTCGCTTCAGAAAATGCAAAAATGGGATTACCTGAAGTTTCATTGGGTGTAATTCCGGGTTACGGAGGAACACAACGCTTGCCACAATTGATAGGAAAAGGTCGTGCAATGGAAATGATTATGACCGCAGGAATGGTAACGGCACAAGATGCCTATAGAACCGGACTGGTAAATCACGTGGTACCTGAAGCTGAACTTTTAGACTACTGTGTGAGTGTGGCGAATAAAATAATCAAGAATTCTCCGTATGCCGTTGGCAAAGCGATAAAAGCAGTCAATGCTAATTTCAAGGAAGGCAAAAATGGCTATGAAACCGAAATAAAAGCCTTTGGAAAATGCTTTGGAACCGAAGATTTTAAGGAAGGAACAACAGCTTTCTTGGAGAAAAGAAAAGCAGTGTTTACTGGGAAATAAAATGGTGTTTAGTTGCAGTTGGAAATCTAAAAAATCATTCTATTATCTTTATGAAGAAAATTATTTATTTGTTCTTAATTACATTACTGTCAATATCAAGTTTTGCACAAAATATTCCTTTTAAAATTCAAAAAAGCGAAGTCTTTAAAGATGAATACGGAGAATCGCAAATTGTACTTTCAGAAGAAGATGGAAGAGGTGGAATTTTAATTGTCCGTTCCTATAAAAGCAGCGGAATTTCTCCAAATTCCGGCTATTATTTTGAACATTATGATGGGAATCTAAAACTTCTTAATGAATATGATTTTCAAATTAAACATCCGGTTTCCCAAAAAACGCCAGTTGTATTAGGGATTTTTAGAATAGAAAACAAAATTAGAATTATTGAAATGTTTTACGATCTTAATGAAAAATCGTATATCTGTATAGCAAATTCCATCAGTGTTAGCGACTTTGCTTTGGAGAAAAAAGAATTATTTCGATTTACACGCGATGAAATAAAAGAATATGGCGGTCTTTCTTTAAGTGAAACTTTTTATCAAAATGCAAATATGAAATCTCTGATTAATGGTTCTTTCGGTGCTCCATCAGAAGAGAGTCCATTTTTATTTAATTTTTCGTTGAGTGGAAAATCAGAAAAAAACTCTTCTTCAAGTGGAAATACAAAAATGGCTTTGGTGGTGAATAAAGAACAAAACACCTTTTCTATTGTATTAAACTTTAATAAAAAGGACCATTCAGATATCTTAAAAATTTATTTATTCGACAATCAACTGAATAAAAAGATTGAACGAGATTTTACAAAAGATACTAACGATAGAAAATATATTTTACAAAACATTGAATTATCTAAAGATGGGAATTCGATTTACCTTTTAAGCAAATCGTATCCAAAAGAAATGAAAGAAAAAGAAAATGAAGTTAAATACCAATTCGAAATTACAAAATTCACTCAAGACAAAGTTGAATCCCAAATTTTTGATACGAAAGAACACTTTATTGGATCTTTGAAAACTATAGTTAAAGACGAAAAACTAATTTGTATTGGATTTTATTCAGACCAATACGATAAAAGATACAAAGGAATTAGTTATTTTGAGCTAGACTCATTAACCCTTCAAGTAAAAACATCAAAATTTAATGTCTTTTCTGAACAATTTATTCTTGATAAATATGGCAAAATCAAAAATAAAGAATTAAAATATCTGACTTTTAAAAATCTGTTTACTACAGAAAACAACGAGTTAATTTTTAATGCCGAAGAGTCTTATATTACATCTACAGCAGGAAATTACAGTACTTCTGGAGGTTATTCCGGCGGACGCACCTACTACAATTATGATGATGTGGTAAGTATTAAAATTGATGAAGAAGGCAATTTACTTTGGTCTAGAAATATCAATAAGCGTCAAACTGGAGACGAGTTAGGTTCTTTTGTTTCCTATACTTCAACTCTAATAAACAATGACGTTTATTTCTTCATCAACGCAAGTGAAAAAATAAAAAATTTAGAGAATAATAGAATAGAATTTAGAGACACCAGAAAAAACAAGTACAATCTAAATCTTATCCGAATTAATCCAAATGGCGATTTCGATTATCAAGAAATTCTCGATGACGAAGAAAACGAAGTGCCTTTTATGGTTTCGAACGGAATTAAATTTGGAAATTCCGTTTTCTTTTTGGGAAAAAAAGGAACCAAAAAACAGCTTTTAAAAGTTAGTATATAAATATCAAATCATTATGTTTATGAAAACTTATTTCTGAAAATAATATATCAAAAAAAAATCAACTTATGTCCTTCCAACCTGTATTTGCACTTTTCTGGGAAAAGGTAAAAGAAAGTATCGAAAACCATACCTACGCCAAATTAACACTGGCCAAAACCATCGGTGATACGGAACTGAAAAATATCTATGTGCGTCCCGTTTTGCTGGAGAATGACGTTTTCAGTCTTTCGGTTACGGCGCGCTACAAAACTGAAGAAGTAGAAAGTTTCCATACCCTTGATGAAGCTTTTATTGTACTGGCTCCTTATATGAACAACCCGTTTTTGACCGCTTTGCTGTTTACAACAGAGAATGATATCACTTTTAAACTCAATAAAAAAAGAGTGGGAACCATTATTGAGCAAGCGCCCACTTTTAAAAACGCTTCGGATGTGATTCTGGAAATGAAAGCGAAAGGGATTTAAAAAACAATTTGCATTGTAGAGACGCACTGCAGTGCGTCTCTAACGTATCGTGCCTCTATAACGTGTATCGTGTGCCTCTATACCGTATCGTGCCTCTATACAACACAAAAACCTATTTTTCCCCTTCCCATTCTGCATAAAACTGCGACAGAAATCCTTCCATATAACGGTGTCTTTCTTGTGCAATTTGTTTTCCGGTCTGGGTATTCATCTTATCTTTCAAAAGCAATAACTTTTCATAAAAATGATTGAGCGTTGGAGAATCGTTCTTCTTGTATTCTTCTTTTGTCATACTGGAATTAGGAGCGATATTAGGGTCATATAGCGCTCTATTTTTAAATCCGCCATAATTGAACGTTCTTGCTATTCCAATGGCGCCAATCGCGTCTAAACGATCTGCGTCCTGAACCACATCTAATTCTATTGATGAGAATTTCTTTTCGAAGTTGCCTCCCTTAAAAGAGATGTTTTCAATGATATTTATTACATGAGTGATAATCTCCTCATCAACATTTTCCGATTCTAAAAATTCACGGGCAATTCTTGGTCCCACTGTTTCGTCACCATCATGAAACTTACTGTCGGCAATATCGTGAAGCAAAGCACCTAATTGAACTATAACAGGGTTACAAACTTCATTCTTTGAAATCAGAATGGAATTTTTAAACACTCTTTCGATATGAAACCAGTCGTGTCCGCCTTCGGCATTTTCTAGTTTTTCTTTTACAAAAAGGATTGTTTTGTTTATTAAATCAGGATTATTCATAATTATATTTTCTAAAAAAAATGTTGATTTTCAAAGACTAACTTCAAAAATCAACATTTTATATTCTTACATCAAAAATTTAAATTCTGGCCGGCTCTACCCATTTGAAGATATGTGATTCTTGCGGAATCACCATTCTTTCTGAAATTTTTGCCATTCTACCCGGTAATTTCATCAAGTAATCACGCGCTTTTTCTGCTTCATCAGTCAAACCCGAAATTTTGTCAATTTCCCATTTGTCATTTAATTTTTGTATGATATCCACGTAATCGGCCGCAGTGTAAACTCCAATTCGTTGTGCAGAATCAGAAAACTGTTCGAAAGCAGTGCTTATTTTTTCACCTGATTCTCTAAGGAAATGCGCCGGCATAACAATTTTTGCTTTCATCATGTATTGGAAAGCAAGCATCATTTCGCTTGGATCAATTTGAAAAATACGATTTACAAATTCACTGTACGCATGATGATGACGCATCTCGTCACCAGCAATCATTTTGCACATTTTAGATAATTTGTTGTCACCATATTTTTTAGCCATCTGCGCTACTCTGTTGTGAGAAACATAGGTTGCTAATTCCTGAAAACTGGTGTACACAAAGTTTTTGTATGGATCTCTTCCGGTCCCAATATCAAAACCGTCGTTGATCAGGTGTTGGGTTGTGATTTCTACTTCGCGCATGTTTACACGACCGGACAAATACAAATATTTGTTCAGTAAATCACCATGACGATTTTCCTCACCAGTCCATTGTCTGATCCATTTAGACCAGCCGTTTCGCTCAATATTATCAATTCCTTCTACGTCCATTAACCAGGATTCGTAAGTTGGTAAAGCTTCCTCGGTGATGGTATCCCCCACTAAAGTTACCCAGAAATCGTATGGTAAATCTTTTGCAATTTCACGTAATTCTTTCACCTCATCAAAAAAAGTATCGCTTTGAGAATTCGGCAAAAAATCTGTTGGTTGCCATATTTTTTCTACTGGAATTAGATACTGATCGACAAAGCTATCTACGTTTTTTTCCAAAAACTGCATTACTTCTAATCGAATGTTTTTTATTGACATTATATATAAATTAAATTTTTATTCCTTGAACTACTGCTGCTTCTGTTTTTTCCATTAAATCAGCAAAATCAGTATCCTTAACCGCGAACGGTTTATGTACTACAAAGGTAAGGCGATTTCCTAAACCTAGCGGGAAAAACCCGTATTTAACTATTTTCCAAGAGTTGTTTATACTTACTGGAACCACATATGCCGAAGGTGCGTTCTTACATAAGATTTTAAGTCCCGTTTGGGAGAACTCTTTTGGCTTTCCGGTCTTGCTTCGTGTTCCTTCCGGAAAAATAACTGCCGCACGATTGTGTTTTTCAATATATTCTCCTAAACCTTTGATGGCCGGAATAGCCTGCTTGGGATCTTTTCGGTCAATAAGAACAGATCCTCCATGACGTAAATTAAAAGAAACACTTGGAATACCGCTTCCTAGCTCTATTTTACTAACAAATTTACAATGAAATCGGCGGAAAAACCAAATCATTGCAATAATATCGTACATACTTTGATGATTCGAAACAAAAATTAAAGGCACGTTTTTAGGAATGCTTTCTATGTTTTCAAATTTGTACGTTGTTCCCAAAAGATTCGTGCATTTCAATAAGAAAAAATTCAAATAGTCGACACTTATTTTATGGGCTTGATAGCCAAAAACATGGAAACAAACCCATTGAATTGGATGAAAAATAAGCAATGTAAGACCGAAAAATAAATAATAAATTACGGAAATGGGATACGAAATCAGTTTTTGCATGCTTTAA
The DNA here is from genome assembly GCF_004349085.1 of Flavobacterium caseinilyticum. GTDB lineage: Bacteria > Bacteroidota > Bacteroidia > Flavobacteriales > Flavobacteriaceae > Flavobacterium > Flavobacterium caseinilyticum. The sequence goes on from NZ_SMFM01000001.1 coordinate 135,364, forward strand.
AAATTTGTCACAAAAGTAAGAATAATATTTTTAGCGGTATTTAAATCCGAAACAATATACAGGCTCAACGTTTAATCGTAACTTTGCAAGTCAAAATATATGTCTTTTTTCTATTAAAATGAACTTTAAATACCCAAAAAACGAAAAGCTAAAAAGTAAAATAACCATTGGATTATTGTTTACCGAAGGGAAATCAGTATCCAAATATCCATTGCGATTGGTTTATAAAGCCGGTTCTTTTGACGAAAGTGAAAAAATAAAAATGGGAGTTTCGGTTTCCAAAAAGAATTTCAAGAAAGCCGTAGACCGCAATTATTTCAAACGTGTACTGCGTGAAACTTATCGTCTGAACAAACACCTGTTGATTGACAATTTAGATCGACCTTATGCTTTTATGTTTTTTTACCAGACGAAGGATCGATTGTCATACGAAGAAATTAATACCAAAACCATTCAATTATTTGAGAAATTTTTGCAACAAAACATTAAAAACAGTTTACCAGAAAACAATGTCGATTTAAAAAATAGGTAGTTTTTCCTTTAAGCAAATAATACGGTACCGCCTTTATAAGCATTAGTTTAATTATTATTGACTATTTATTCTTATTTTAGTGGCCTAAAATCTAGTTAATTAAAACAATGAAATCTTTTTTCAAAAAAAAATTTATACTACCCATTGCCGCATCGGCATTTCTCTTTATTGGGGTTAGCTTCAAAGACGATTTTTTTGAAATTGCAAAGCAAATAGAAATTTTCACAACACTTTTTAAAGAATTAAATAAAAATTATGTTGATGAAACGAATCCGGGTGACTTAATGGATAAAGCCATCAAGGGAATGTTAGTCAGTTTAGATCCTTACACTGTTTATTTTAATGAGCAGGATGTGGTGCGATTCAAGATAAATAACACCGGAGAATATACCGGAATAGGAGCCTTATTGACTCGCAAAGAAGACAAATTGATAGTCAAGGAAGCCTACAAAAATTTTCCTGCAGACAAAGCCGGTCTCAAAGCGGGCGACGAAATTACTCAAATAGGTGATGTGGTTTTATCTGATTTCAGAGAAGAGGCTTCACAACTTTTCAAAGGGGTAAAAAACACTAAAATTGACATTAAATTCCTTCGCCAGGGAAAAGTTAGAACTACGCAAATCACTCTTGATGAAGTCGAAATCAAATCGGTTCCCTTTTTCGCAAAAGTTGATGACAAAACCGGATACATTGTTTTGTCCCAATTTAATAAAAAAGCAGCTTTAGAAACCAAAGAAGCTTTGGAACAATTAAAAAAAGAAGGTGCTGAACGAATTATATTAGATTTAAGAGACAATCCGGGCGGGCTTTTGAATGAAGCCGTCAATATTTGCAATCTCTTTGTTCCTAAAAATGAAATTATAGTGACCACAAAATCAAAGATAGAAAAACACAATAACACTTATAAAACAACCAGAGATCCTATTGACACAACCATTCCGTTAATTATTATTGTAAACGGAAGAAGTGCTTCGGCTTCAGAAATTGTGGCAGGAGCGCTGCAGGACTTAGACCGTGCAATTGTAGTGGGAAGCAGAAGTTTTGGAAAAGGCCTGGTACAAAGACCTGTCGATTTAACTTATGGAACGCAACTAAAAGTAACCATTTCCAGATACTATACACCTTCCGGAAGGTGTATCCAAGCGTTAGATTACAGCAAAAAAGACAGCAACGGAAAAGCTGTAAAAACGGACGAGAAGAATTACACTGCCTTTAAAACCAGAAAAGGAAGAACCGTTTATGACGGCGGAGGAATTCAACCTGATGTGGAGCTTGAAGAAACAAAATCAAGCGCTATAACTAACGCTCTGATCAGAAATGATGGCATTTTTAATTATGTTACCACTTATTATTATAAAAATCCAGATTTAGGTGACCGCATCCCAACTATTACTGATGCTGATTTTCAAGATTTCAAACAATTTTTGAAAGTCCAAAAATTCTCATTTGATACTGAAACAGAACTGGCTTTGAAAAACACTTTGGTTATCGCCAAAAAAGAAAAAATTGACGAATCTATCGTGGCAGAATATCAACAGCTTCTTTCAGCTCTTCAAAAAAGTGAAAATTCATTATTGGATAAAAGCCAGAAAGAAATCAAGAATCTTATTTTGGACGAAATTATTAAACGGTATCAATATCAGGAAGGATTATATCGCTATTATATAAAAAACAATTTAGAAGTTAAGAAATCGGTCAATATTCTAGAAAATAGTAATGAGTATAAAACTATTTTGAAAATATAATGAAAAAATCTTTTCATCTGTTACTGCTTGTTTTTTCGAGCTGCTTATTTGCTCAGGGAAAACCTGTGGAAACGGTATATTTTGAATTTGACAAATTCACTCTTTATGAAAATCAAATAAAAACTATAGTTGATTTCATCAAGAATGCGGATACAACAAAATTCGAATCCATTCAGATTTACGGGTATTGTGATGATCGAGGCGACAATGAATACAATTACACACTATCAAAAAATCGCGTAAAAACAGTTCAAAACATACTTGTGTCGAATGGATTCAATCAAAACAAAATTGTCATCGTCGAGGGTAAAGGTCGTGTGATTTTGAAAAATGACGCTGTAGAAGGTTTATCTGAAACCCGTTCCAAAAACAGACGTGTTGATTTGTTTCTTGTTAAGAAAAATAGTTTTGGTAACGGCATTTACAATTCATTTCAGGATAATCATAAGGTAGGCGATCGTATTTACCTTGAAAAAATCCTGTTTCCCCTTGGAAGCAGCAAATTAACTGAAAAATCGAAGCAAGAATTAGACAAGATTGTGGTTCTTTTGCAGAAACAGAAATCGTTAGAATTCGAGATTAAAGGCCATGTCTGCTGTACTCCGAGTTATTATGACGATGCCATAGACAAAGATTCCCGGGAACGAAAACTCTCTGTAAATCGCGCCAAAAACACCTATAAATACTTGGTTTCTAAAGGAATAAGCAGCTTACGGATGAAATATGTAGGATGCGGGAACAAATTCCCTTCAGGTCTAGGGGAAGAATTAGACCGGCGAGTTGAATTTCTGATAACTAAATTATAGTTTTATTCACGTTTCATCTCAATATGCGGGATATCATCCTCTAAATACATTTCGCTTATTTGAACAAAACCATGGCTTTCATAGAACTTTTTTAAATACAATTGGGCTCCAATGGTTATTTGGCTTTCGCCAAAATGAAGCAAAACACCAGCAATAGCTTCACGCATTAATTCATGACCCCATTTTTTATCACGGTAATTCGCATCAACTACCACCCTGCCAATAGACGAATTATCAAAACTAATTCCAGCTTTAAATAGTCTGGCATGAGCGACAATTTTACCTTCAAATTCTCCAAAAAGATGCAGAGCCACTTTATCCTTGCCGTCAAGATCAAGATAAACACAGTTTTGCTCCACTACAAATATTTCACTTCGTAATCGTAACAAATCATATAGTTCATGAACAGAAAGTGCCTCAAAAGGCTTTATACTCCATTTTAACATCGTGCGGTTTTTATACTATTTATAGAATGCAAATTAAAGAAAATAAAAATCAGTTTTTCAAAACTATTACAGATTTTATAATGGATTCTAATTCATGCATAAGATCTCGTTTTTCTTTTGAAGGCGCATAACAAAAACCCTCCAAAACCAGAATTCTTTTATTTTCCTTATCTACAATAGCATAATTAATAAAAGGTCCTGTCATAAAATCATTTTTCAACTCCCAAGTTCCTTTAGTTTCATAGGTTTCTTTCTCGTTCAATTTGATTTTGAAAAGATACGGCGCATAAGCCTCTTCAGTAATCATTTTAGAATTTGGTTCCCTACCGCTAATATATAAATCACCTATTGAATCTCGCATTTTAGTAATGCTGGTAATCAAATTTGAATCCATTTTGACCGAACTTATTGGAACTTCATAAATTAACAGACTTGTGTTTCCGCCACTTATTTCCTTTTTCAGCCAGATGAATTTACTCTTTTGAAGTACGAAAGCATAAGACGAAGGAATTTTTAATGAAATACGAAATTTGTTGGCAATAACTTTTGGATTCAGCAGCGATTGGCTGTTAATCCTCTGGCTTTCGGCTAATTCCATCTTTTTGATTATCTGAATCATTTCAGGAGCATTTTCCTCGAAACTTTTTATAATATCGGCGCCTGTTTTTCCAGAAATATGAAACACATTTTGTGGTGATGCATATTGATTTTTCTTGATTTCGAACTTATTTTCAACTCCTTTTTTTATTACAACAATTGTTCTGTTATCGGTCATGAAACCTTCCAAAAGCTTAGTCGGATATTGATTTATGGTAAAAAGAGGTTCCTCCTGAGGTAAACCGATAACTGGTGAAGCAAACTTATTTCGAACGCTGTCTCCCACTTCGCCATTCCACAACTGATCATCAATAATAACGGAGATTGTATTAATTTTTCCAGCTGTTTTTCGAGGTGAATTGTCACTTTTCTTTTCACATGAAAAGAATACGAAGGAAATGAAAAGAAATAAAAAATGGGCTTTATTCATTATATTTAATTATGAATTAAAACCCAAATTTATAGAAGTTTATTGTATTATCTGTGTATTTTTAGCTTCATTCCGGGTTTACTATTCCACCCGCGAATATCATTCCATTTTTAAGGTTTGAAATTGCGAACATATAAATTATTTCGTTGTTTTAAATCAGCTGAAGTTTGTAAACTGTAATTATTCCAAGATGGCTGCAATTCCCGGCAATACTTTTCCTTCAAGCATTTCCAGCATGGCACCTCCACCGGTTGAAACGTAACTCATTTTGTCTTCCAGACCAAATTGTTTTACCGCAGCAACGGAATCACCGCCACCTACAAGAGAGAATGCGCCGTTTTCTGTAGAAGCTGCAATATATTTACCCAAAGAAATTGTTCCGTTTGCAAAATTTTCCATTTCAAAAACGCCTAACGGTCCGTTCCAAAGAATCGTTTTAGACTCCATAATTACTTTTTCAAAATTTGCCAATGATTTTGGACCTGCGTCCAAACCTTGCCATCCGTCTGGAATTTTATTAACATCAACAATTTGCGTTTCAGCATCATTTGAAAATGCATTAGCCGCGACAACATCGACAGGAATGTGGATTTGAACTCCTTTTTCTTTAGCCAATTTCAAGATTTCTAAAGCCAATTCTTGTTTGTCATCTTCACATATAGAATCCCCAATTTTCCCGCCTAATGCTTTCACGAAAGTAAATGTCATTCCGCCTCCAATAATCATGTGATCCACTTTGTCCAGAATATTCTCGATAACCGTGATTTTAGAAGAAACTTTAGATCCGCCAAGAACGGCTGTTACCGGTTTTTCACTGTTTTTTAATACTTTATTCAAGCTTTCAATTTCTTTAGCCAATAACAATCCGAAACATTTTTCAGTTGGAAAAAACTGAGCAATAATTGTCGTTGAAGCATGTGCTCTGTGCGCCGTTCCAAATGCGTCATTCACATAAATATCGCCAAGTGACGCCAGTTCTTTTGCAAAAGCAACATCTCCCGCTTCTTCCTCGCTGTGAAAACGTAAATTTTCTAACAATAAAATTTCTCCAGGTTTTAATTTTTCAGCCGCTTCTTTAGCTTCTGAACCGATAGAATCTGCTGCAAATTGAACTGGTTTTCCAAGTACTTCCGAAGTAGTTTCTAAGATATGTTTCAGTGAGTAGTTGCTTTCAACTCCTTTTGGTCTGCCTAGATGTGACATCAAAATTACGCTTCCACCTTGAGCAAGAATCGCGTCAATGGTAGGTTTTGCCGCTTCGATTCGAGTGGCATCCGTTACGTTAAAATTTTCATCTAAAGGCACGTTGAAATCTACGCGGATTATGGCTTTTTTATTTTTGAAATCAAAATCGTTTAAAGTTTTCATTAGGTCTATTTTTAGTTTGTTTATTTTCGAAATGATAACAAATATAGAACTTTTAGATTATTAATAAATTTGATCAAATCAAATAAATCCCGTTTTTAGCACCGAAATCGATGTAAATTAATAAAAAATGCTGTCATTTTATAAGTATTACTGCATCCAATTCTGAAAAATGTTAAATTAAATGGTGAAAAATCATCTTAATCCCGCTGTCAATTTGAAGATTCATACTGCAAAACTTTGCAACTGAAAATTTTAGACTCAACCATTTTCTTCTATCTTTGCTTTATGCAATTTTCAGAAATTTTAGGTCAGGAATATATCAAAAGTCATTTGACAAAAAGTGCTAATCTGGGCCGAATTCCTCACGCACAATTGTTCGTTGGTCCCGAAGGTAGCGGTACTTTACCAATGGCGATTGCTTATGCACAATATATTATTTGCAGCAATCAAAACGCCGAGAACTCCGGTTCAAACGAAGCGTGTAACCTTAAATTTAATAAAATTTCGCATCCGGATTTGCATTTTATTTACCCGACCGTAAGCACTGAAGAGGTAAAGACAAAGCCAAAAAGCATTGATTTCATCACAGAATGGAGACAGTTTTTAAGCGAAAACCTTTACGGAAGCTTGTTTGAATGGTATCAAATGCTTGGCGTTAAGAACAAACAGGGCGAAATCAGAGTCGACGATGCGCAGGAAATCCTAAAATCTTTGTCTTTAAAATCCTTTGAAGGCGGATATAAAGTAATGATCATTTGGATGGCGGATAAATTAAACACTGCCGCTTCCAATAAACTATTGAAGTTACTGGAAGAGCCCACTGATAAAACCGTCTTTATCCTGATTTCTGAAAACGAGGAAGATATCATTCAAACGATTCGTTCCCGTTGTCAGGTTTTACATTTTAATGCTTTACCCGAAAAAATTATTGCCGAGGCTTTGGTCTCAAGAGAAAATATTGAATCTAAAACAGCGGTAAAAATAGCGCACCAGGCACAAGGAAATTATAATAAAGCACTGCAGCTATTGCAGCCGGACAGCGAATCTGTTTTTTTTGAAAAATGGTTTGTCGATTGGGTTCGTGCCGCTTTTAGAGCCAAAGGAAATGCCGCGGCAATTCAAGATTTGATCCAATGGAGCGAGCAAATAGCCGGTTTGGGAAGAGAAACTCAAAAGAAGTTTTTACATTTTTGTATTGATATGTTCCGTCAGGCATTGTTGCTGAATTATCAAAGTCCAAGTTTAGTTTATATCGAACCACAAGTGGAGAAATTCAAACTCGAGAATTTTGCGCCCTTTGTCAATGGCAATAATATAAATGATATCTTTAAGGAGCTTTCGGACGCGATGTATCACATTGAACGCAATGGAAATGCTAAAATAATTTTAACCGATTTATCAATCAAACTTACCCGTTTAATTCACAAAAAATAAAAACATGAACAACATTACTTCTATTTTAATATTGATTTTTCTGGCCATCACTTTTCTTCAATCCGGTTACGACAAACTGTTTCATTGGAAAGACAATGTCGATTGGTTAAAAGGACATTTTTCACAAACCCCATTAAAAAACCAAGTCCCATTAGCTTTGCTCAATATTTTAATTTTAGAATTAATATCTGGTATTTTGTGCGTTGTTGGCTGTATCGAATTAATTGTAAACAACGGAAGAATTTTTGGTTTTTACGGCGCAGTTTTTTCTTGCGTAACTCTATTGATGTTGCTTTTCGGACAACGAATGGCCAAAGATTATGATGGTGCCAGAACTATTGTTATTTATTTTATACCAGCGATATTGGCCGTTTATTGGTTAAACTAAAATACAATCCACATTAAAAAACAGAACTTACTTTTATATAAAAAATGACTCCAAAACATCCTTCCGAATCTTTAACGACACTAACCGATTTGGTTTTGCCAAGCGAAACTAATCCTTTGAATAATCTTTTTGGCGGTGAATTATTAGCCCGCATGGATCGCGCGGCAAGCATCGCGGCAAGAAGACACTCCAGAAGAATTGTAGTTACGGCATCTGTAAATCACGTGGCTTTTAACAGAGCTATTCCTCTGGGAAGTGTGGTTACTGTAGAAGCTAAAGTTTCCAGAGCTTTCAAGAGCTCTATGGAAATATTTATAGACATCTGGGTTGAAGACCGTGAATCTGGCAATAAAACTAAAGCTAATGAAGCTATTTATACTTTTGTAGCGGTAGATGACACCGGAAGACCTGTGGAAGTTCCGCAAATTGTTCCGGAAACAGAACTCGAACAACAGCGTTTTGATGCCGCGCTACGCCGCAAGCAACTGAGTTTGGTTTTGGCCGGGAAAATGAATCCTCATGACGCTACTGAATTGAAAGCTTTGTTTCTGTAAAAATGAAAATATTTTATTGGCTTTGACTACAAAATAAGAGTTGAAAATATTTTCGAAAGAGAAAATTCACATCAAAAAAAGAAGTATTTTTACGAAAAGATATATTACTTTAATTAAAATTTTCAGGGAAATTATTCATCCTGTCAGTTTTTTACAATTATAAAAAATAATACAAATAGATGAAAGAAAAGGTAAAAGAAAAGATGAGTACAGAGAAAGAAGCTAAATTAAAAGCGTTACAACTTACGCTAGACAAATTAGATAAAACCTACGGAAAAGGTACTGTGATGAAAATGGGTGACAAAGCCATTGAGGAAGTAGAAACTATATCTTCCGGATCTTTGGGAATCGATTTAGCCTTGGGAGTTGGTGGGTATCCAAGAGGAAGGATTATTGAAATATACGGTCCGGAATCATCCGGTAAAACAACTTTGACACTTCATGCAATTGCTGAAGCTCAAAAAGCAGGCGGAATTGCAGCATTTATTGATGCTGAACATGCTTTCGACAGAAATTATGCTGAGAAATTGGGTGTAGATATTGAAAATCTAATCATTTCTCAACCTGATAACGGGGAGCAAGCATTAGAAATTGCTGAAAACTTGATTCGTTCAGGTGCAATTGATATTGTTGTAATTGACTCAGTTGCTGCTCTGACTCCAAAAAGTGAGATCGAAGGTGAAATGGGAGATTCTAAAATGGGATTACATGCTCGTTTAATGTCTCAGGCATTGCGTAAATTGACAGGAACAATCAGCAAAACTCATTGTACGGTTTTCTTTATCAATCAATTGAGAGAAAAAATTGGAGTAATGTTTGGAAATCCGGAAACTACAACTGGGGGAAATGCACTGAAATTTTACGCTTCGGTACGTTTAGACATTCGTCGTTCTACACAAATTAAAGATGGTGATAACGTACTTGGAAACAGAACCAAAGTAAAAGTGGTGAAAAACAAAGTGGCTCCGCCTTTCAAAATCGCTGAATTTGACATCATGTACGGGGAAGGTATTTCAAAAACCGGAGAGATTTTAGATCTTGCCGTAGAATTTGAAATCATCAAAAAAGCGGGATCTTGGTTTAGTTATGGTGAAACCAAATTAGGACAAGGACGTGATGCTGTGAAATCTTTAATAAAAGACAATCCTGAATTAGCCGATGAGCTTGAACAAAAAATTAAAGCCAGAATAAAAGAATTAGCAGAAGCATAAAACGAAAAAAGAGTTCACCGCGGTGAACTCTTTTTTTTATAATAGAGTATTAAAAAGCAAACTTATTTTCATCCTTAGTACTTTCAAATTCCTGTAATTGACAATAAATGATGTCTCGTACTTCTTCCCGTATTTCTTTTCTGTCTTCCCCTTTTTTTCCCATTGTTTCCACATGAGTATGCATTTTGACCCTCATCAAACCCGGGCTACCACTGAAAAAAGTATAAGAAAATCTTTTTTTATTGTCTGCAAAAGTGATGGGAACAATCGGTATTTCATGATCTATTGCCAAACGAAAAGCACCATCTTTAAAAGTATCTAATAATACCGCTTCATCATTTGGAACTCCGCCCTCGGGGAAAATACAAATGCTCAACCCTTGATTAATTCTTTTTTGAGCACGATTAAAGACTTCCATTCTGCTTTTTGAAGAACTTCTGTCGACTAAAATACAGGTTCTTTTATAGAAAAACCCAAACAACGGAATCTTTGACAATTCTTTTTTACCCACAAAAACAAACGGATTTCTGGTCAGGGCAAGCATCAGCATAATATCGGCCATAGAAGTATGATTGGCCACAATCATATAACTTTTTTGGCCTTCCATTTCTTGGTTTTTTTCTATTTTATAATAAAACCCCATTCCGAAAAGAATGAATTTCGCCCAAATTCGAGCCATCTTAAAAAAATAAGGATAGCCGCTTTCAGTCAAAATGGAAAGCACTAAAAAAGGAAACATAACCAGTATGGGAATGGCCATCAAAATATAAAACCATACGCGCCAAAGTGTCCAAAATATAATTTTTAATCCTCTCATAAGTCCAAAAGTAAGAAATCATAAGTTATGATGAGTAAAAAATATTCTTGCGTTTTTCAACATATAAGTCATATAAGTTTTTAAGTTACTACTCAATTATAACTTCTCCTTTTAATCATCAAAGCTTTATTGACTTAAATGACTTATCAGGTTATAATAAACTTTGCTGATGCATTTTCGAACAAATTGGTTCTTAAAATTTTCGAATTTGCGGTGAAAAATAAAAAACTTTGCGAACTTTGCGAAAAACTTCGCAACCTTTGCGGTAAAAAGTTAAAAGTTAAAAATAATAATGGCAAAAATACTTACAGGCGTTCAAAGTACCGGAACACCACATTTAGGAAACTTACTTGGCGCAATCATTCCCGCAATAGCCTTATCAAATAAACCTGAAAACGAATCGTTTCTTTTCATTGCCGATTTGCACTCGATAACGCAAATAAAAAACGGTGAAACCTTACGAACAAATACTTACAGCACCGCAGCGGCTTGGCTTGCCTGTGGTTTGAATGTAGATAAAGTAGTTTTCTACAGACAATCGGACGTGCCGCAAACAGCGGAATTATCATGGTATTTAAGCTGTTTTTTTCCTTTTCAACGCTTGACCTTAGCGCATTCATTCAAAGATAAAGCAGACAGGCTGGAAGACGTAAACGCTGGTTTGTTTTCGTATCCAATGCTGATGGCTGCCGATATTTTATTATACGATGCCCAATTCGTTCCTGTTGGAAAAGACCAATTGCAACACGTTGAAATCACTCGTGATGTAGCGTCCCGTTTCAACCATCAGATGGGAGAAACGTTTGTACTTCCCGAAGCCAAAATTCAGGAAGACAGTATGCTGATTCCGGGAACAAATGGCGGAAAAATGAGTAAATCTGCGAATAACATTATCAATATTTTTCTGGAGGACAAAGCCTTACGCAAACAGGTTATGAGCATAGAAACCGACAGCACGCCACTGGAAGATCCTAAAAATCCTGAAACCTGTAATGCGTTTGCTATTTATAAATTACTGGCAAATGAAGAACAAATAGCCACAATGACTGCCAATTATCTGGGTGGAAATTACGGTTACGGTCACGCCAAACAAGCCCTGTTTGAATTGATAACCGAAACCTTCAAAACAGAGAGAGAGAAATACAATTATTACATGAACAACCTTCCTGAAGTTGATGCTTTACTCAAGAAAGGAGCCGAAAAAGCAGGAGTTGTTGCTAATGGTGTTTTGGCAAGAGTGAGAGAAAAATTAGGATTTGAGGTGTAAAAATCTATTTTTAAAACATATAAGTCATGTAATATTTTTTAAGTTTAATACTTCACGAAAACTTATATGACTTATATGGTAAAAATCAAATCGCCTCAAACAATTTCCCCGGCAAAGGCCGAATCACGCCTTTCAGTTCCATATTTAACAGCATTCCTGAGATTCTATAAATAGGAAAATCACAACGAAGGGCAATAATATCCATCAGTTCTTTCCCGGTTTTCAGCAGGTAGTCATACACTTTTTGTTCGTCATCATCTAAGCTTACAAACAATTGTTTCTGTACGGATTTGGATTCCTTCTGAATATCCCAATTCAAAATATAAATCAAATCTGCGGCACTGGTCAGGACATTTGCTTTTTGGGTTTTTATCAGATTGTTGCAACCCTGGCTGAACTTATCCGTAACGCGTCCCGGAACTGCAAAAACATCACGGTTATAATCATTGGCCATATTTGCAGTAATCAACGATCCGCCTCTATCTGCTGATTCAATTACGATTGTCGCTTCAGACATTCCGGCAACGATTCTATTTCTACGAACGAAATTTTCTTTATCCGGATTTGAGGAACTCCAAAATTCGGTCATGAAACCACCGTTCTGCTCGACTTTGGCCACATATTTCTTATGGGTTTTGGGGTATATTTGGTTGAGTCCATGAGCGAGGACGCCTATAGTCTGTAAATTATTTTCCATTGCCAATTGATGCGCCACAATATCGACACCATACGCAAAACCGCTTACGATTATGGGATCAAGTGGAGCCAAATCTTCAATCAGTTTTCTGCAAAATTCCGTTCCGTACGAGGTAATTTGGCGCGTTCCTACAATGCTGATAATTTTTCTATTTTTTAAATTGATATTACCAGCTGTGAATAATAAAAGTGGTCCGTCAATACAGTGTTTCAACCGTTCCGGATAACCTTCGTCCTGAAAATAAACTACATTAATTTCATTCGCTTTTATAAATTCCAGTTCCTGAGTTGCTTTTTCGAAAACCGATTTGTCTTTCAAATTTTTTAACAAAACAGATCCTACTCCATCAATGGCAGCGACTTGTGATGCTTTTGTATTAAAAACAGCTTCTGCAGATCCAAAATGTGCGAGGAGTTTTTTGGCCATAATATCGCCAACTCCCTCTATTCTTTGCAATGCCAATAAATATAATAAATCCTGTTCTTTCATACTAAATTGATGTATTAGTAATTCTTTTTTTAAAAAAATCTTCTTGCATTGAATGATTAAATCACTCTTTTGAGTACAATTTTTGATCTGCATTCGAAAAAGTAACTCTTTGAAACTGAAATGTATAAAATTTTAAGCGGATTGTTAATAAAAATTGTGGATAAAATTTTGATAACTATTTTGGTTGTATAACTTTGTAAATATGAAAATCGAACTTTACATCGCGCAGCTATTATACCGTTACCAATGTGTAACCGTTCCGGGTTTTGGAGCTTTTTTGACCGAAATTCAATCGGCTAAACTAAACGAAAGCTCGAATTCATTTTCTCCTCCAAAGAAAATGATTTCCTTCAATGCTAATTTGAAAAACAATGATGGTTTATTAGCCAATCATATTGCGTTAGCAGAGAAAACTTCTTATGAATATGCTGTAAGTGCGATTCAATATGAAGTTTTTACTTGGAAAAAAGCATTGGAAGAAAATGAACTTTTTTCTATAAAAAATATAGGTGATCTTCGCTTGAACGCAGATAAAAACATCGTTTTCACTCCATACGACCAAACGAATTATTTAACCAGTTCTTTTGGGTTGGCTCCTTTTGTTTCACCACTTGTAAAAAGAGAAATCTTCGAAAAAGAAATAGAAGCAATCGAAGAAAAAGCAACTATCACAATGGTTCCTGAAACAAGAACAGCGAATCCATATTTAAAATATGCCGCTATTTTTGTATTAGGATTGGGAATTGCAGGAAGTGTTGGTTATCCAATGTACCAAAACCAAATCGCCTCAGAAACGATTCTTGTTGAAACTGCCGTTCAAAAACAAGTACAAAATAAAATTCAGCAAGCCACTTTCTTCATCGAAAGTCCGATTCCTGCTGTTACACTTTCTGTAAAATCCGATAAGGAAATGAAAATGCCATACCACATTATGGCTGGAGTGTACCGAGAAGAAAAAAATGCTAATAAAACACTTCGAATCCTAACTCGTTTAGGATATGATGCTAAACGAATTGCTCCCAACAAAAATGGTTTTTTACCGGTGATCTATGGCAGTTACGCAACAATCGCAGAAGCAGAAAAAGCAAAAGAAGAAATTCAGAAAAAACACAATCCCGAGGCTTGGATATTGATTCAATCACTATAATAACAGAAACCCTATTCTTACCGAATAGGGTTTTTTAGTTCACAACACCTTATTAATAAAACTAAAATAAGACTAAATATTTCTATATAAAATTCGAAATCACAAAAATTATTTTAACTAACAAAACGATTTAATACGTAAACAATGAGTTTTAGAGGCTAAGAGAATTCGCTTTGATCTATTTAAATATTTTAATTTCTTTTGTAAAATTTAAGAATAAAGGCATCTAAATTGATTTGGGTAATTAATGATTATTTTTAAAACAAAAACTCTTAGCCTCTAAACCTCATTGTTTATGACAAAAAAATAATCATGTAATTTTTAAAATTTCTAATTCAAACTGGCTTTGTACATCCTAGCTTCTTCCCACGAGAATTTACGACCGTTTTTTTCCATCAAGGCATTGAGTGATTCTTCTTTGTATCCGGCAAAAGCAGTTGCTAAATCCTGTATTTTATCCTCAGGTAAAACTTCTGAAATGGATACTGCTTTCGTCTGAATCAATTTCACAAAATGCGAGTAAATCGTTTGTTTCGTCAGCACTCTGATGGTCGCAATATCCGTGATTGATTTCTTTTCTACCCACAATTCATAGGTTTCCTGAATCGTTGATTTCTTAGGTGCCGCTGTTTTTGATTTTTTTGAAGTGTAGCGTTCAATATCATTATCATCATCAATCAAGGTTATATTTAACTGCTTAAATTGACTTTGTATGGCTTCTGTTTTTCGTATGATGTAATTTTTTATATCTGAAGATGTCAATTTCTCTTTAGAAATGGTTTCGCCCGCAACAACAGTTTCTATCAATAATTTGGCCTTCATTAAGCGCAAAACGGCTTTGGTTTGCAATTCCTCCAGCACGATTAATTCATCATAAAACGCTTTTACTTTTTTGATGCGTTTTACTTCTTCAATTTTCCAAAGTATTTCAAAAACCAAATCATCCATTGGCTTATAAAAATAACTGAGAGCCGCTTGAATGCGTTCCGAAACATGATTCAAATCGACTGTTTCCTGACCAAAAAGCTTATTCAATTGCGATATGAATTTTTTGGATGGATCCAAAAGCTGTTCGATTATTTCCGTTTGTTTTTTGGCCCAAACCGCATGTTTGGCTTTTTCTGAAATTTCTGATTTTTCGTTGTAACTGAATTTATGATTCCGCCATTCCTGAGCCAAATCACTCCAATCGAATGTGTTTATTAAATAGTTATGTATGAAATTCTTGGTTTCAAAATGCAAGGCATTCTCTAAAAACGAATCCGAGGCTTTGTTTAATGAATAATCCATCACATCCTGATCGTTTGAAATGCCATTCATACGCAATGGAGAGAGCAAAATTAGCCCTTCTAAAGAACGCAAACGCGATAATGCGACATAAGCCTGTCCCGGAAGAAAAACTTGCGAAACATCGAGCGCAGCTTTATCAAAAGTCAATCCCTGGCTTTTATGAACCGTAATCGCCCACGCCAATTTGATGGGATAATGCACAAAAGTTCCCAAAACTTCTTCTTCAATTTCCTTGGTGGTTTGATCTACTTTGTAGCGGATGTTTTGCCATTCGTATTTTTCAACTTCTATGGTTTTGTTTTCTTCCGGAAAATGAACCAAGATTTCCTTGTCCGAAAGCGATTTGATAATGCCCATTTTACCGTTGAAATAGTTTTTATCAAATGACAAATCATTTTTTACAAACATGATTTGCGCGCCGATTTTCAATTTTAATTGTTGTTCCACGGGAAATATCTTGTCCGGAAAATCCCCAGTAATCTCTGGTTTATAAACCACTAGCTTTCCTTCCAGATCTTCCAAAGCCTGCGCATTCATAGAATCGGCTTTGTTGTTATGGGTGGTTAATGTGATATACCCTTTATTTGCTTTTAAATCAAAATCGGGTTTTACGTATTGGTTTAAGGTTAGAATATCTTGCTGCGAAATCTCATTATTCCGAAGATTATTCAAAACCGAAATAAACGTGTCGTCCGTCTGGCGAAAAATCTTGGATAATTCAATGTATAGCGGTGGATTTTGCTGCACAACGTGCGAATGGAAAAAAAACTTTCCTTTGTAATACGTTTTGAGTGTTCGCCATTCTTCGTCTCGGATTACCGGTGGCAGTTGCAATAAATCGCCAATATACAAAACTTGAACACCGCCAAAAGGAGTATTTCTTTTACGTACCGATTGCATCATATAATCCATTGCGTCCAGCAAATCTGCGCGAAGCATACTCACTTCATCGATAATCAACAATTCCATATTGCGAATCACGGATTTCTTCAAACCGCTCATTTTAAAATGCCTGCGCAACGTAGCTTTGGTTTCAAATTTGGTGCTTTCAGAAAATTGTGGCGAGGAATTATCCGGAATAAATCCTCCAAACGGCAACTGAAACATGGAGTGAATCGTAACTCCACCGGCATTAAGCGCCGCAATTCCCGTGGGTGCGACCACAACAGTATTCTTGTGCGTAGTTTGAATAATTTCCCGTAAAAGGGTGGTTTTACCCGTTCCTGCTTTCCCGGTAAGGAAAACGGATCTTTGGGTTTGGTTGATGAATCGTAAGGTATAAGCGGCGGCTTCTGAAATTGTTTGCATGAGGCGTGTATATATAAAGCTAAAGTATTGAAAATTAGCAACATTATTGGAATAACTGAAAAATAATTACGCTTATAATTCGACTGCATATTAGCCCCGATAGCAGCGGAAATCCTCGTAGTTTAGAAAATGATTTTTTTCTAGCCCGAAAAGAGCGACCAACGGAAGCTACTTTTATTGGTAAGAAAAAACACTTGCTAAACGAGAGATTACTTCACTATACTTATATTTTAATTGGAGTTCAGTGAACTTCGTTTACAGCGGATAGCGCGACACGAGCGAAGCGAACTGACGAAGTAAATAGCTTCAAAAAAAATGCCTCCAATCTAATTATAGACGAAGGCAATTTTTTGAATTAATAGTAAAAAAATTATTTTTTAGCTTCTGCTTTTTCTTCCGTTTTAGCAGGTGCTTTGTATTTGTCGTTCAAACCTTTGATGATTTCTTTTGTGATATCAAATTTGTCCTCAGCGTAAAGAATTGAAGCTGCATCGCCTGTACCGTAGATGTATGCATATCCTTTTTCCTTACCGTAGGCTTTGATGAATTTTTTCACGCCACTTACTAAAGAATCCATTTCTTTTCCGCTTTCTTGCTGCAATTCTTGAGACAACGCTTGTTGCGCATAGCTCAATTGCTGCTCTTTCTTTTGCAATTCAGCACCTTTTTGTTGTGCCCATGCTTGGCCATTTGCTTGTGCTTGAGCTTGAAAACTAGCTGCCTCTTGTTTAAATCTTGCGATTTCAGCATCTAACTGTCTTCCTTTTTCCTCTGCTTTTGTTTTATATTTCGCTTCAAGGTCTTTCGCCTCTGTGTATTCTTTCATTAATTCCGAAGTGTCAACATAAGCTGTTTTTACTTCCTTAACTGCTTCCGCTGGTTTGTTACAAGCAACAATTGAAATTGATAATGCGATAATTACTAATGCTTTTTTCATTTTGATGAATTTCTAGTTTTGAGTATTGGTGACAAAAATATAAAAAAATAGGTAGCATTGACATAAAGTTTACAAAATGCTACTTTTTTATGATATAAGATTTTATTATTGTGATTTATGAATGTATAATTTATGACTATTAAAAGTGAGTTGTACATCTTTTAAATAAACGGATTAGTTTAAAAATTCGACATTCACCCTCGGGAACATTAAAAAACAAGCTTAAATGAGCTTAAAATGATTTTTAGTTATTTTTTATGATATAAATGTGTGACGAATATTCGAAATTCTTCTTCGCTTCCCAATTTGACTGCAATCCAACAAAAAAAGCTTTTATATAATTCATTTTACCAGTTTTGTATTTTTCTGAAAGTAAGCTGACGTAAAAAGAATCGAAT
The DNA here is from genome assembly GCF_004349085.1 of Flavobacterium caseinilyticum. GTDB lineage: Bacteria > Bacteroidota > Bacteroidia > Flavobacteriales > Flavobacteriaceae > Flavobacterium > Flavobacterium caseinilyticum. The sequence goes on from NZ_SMFM01000001.1 coordinate 153,225, forward strand.
TTCATAGGAAGCACTTTTTCCAATTTCATTCCTTCTTTTTCGAAAAGCATTTTTATTGCCGTTTTAGAGAAATGCCAAAAATGAATTGGTACATCATAAGCAGCCCAAAACTTCCCATAATGTTTTGCATCGAAAGATTTGAAATTTGGAACAGCAATTATTAAAGTTCCATCTGGTTTTAACAATCGTTTCAATTCTTTGATTTGGTTTTCCAAATTAGGAACGTGTTCCAAAACATGCCACATCGAAATCACATCAAAAGAATGATTGTCTAATTCGCTGGTTTGTCCAACAAAAGAAACTCCTTTCTTTTTTGCAATTGCTTTTGCTTTTTCACTTGGCTCCACTCCTATCGTGTGCCAACCGTTTTCTTTGGCCACAGATAAAAAATCTCCAGTTCCCGCACCAATGTCTAGAATGCTTCCTTTGTTCGGTTGCAATGAATTGATTAAATTCAGTTTGTTTTTCAGCGCAATGGTTTTTACAAAATGATATGCTTTTTCAAATAAAGACCGTTTACTATCCGTGTGCGAAATATAATCAACGCTTTCATAGTAATTCCCTAAATTTTCTAAGTTGGGTTGCGGAGAGGTAATCAGCATGTCTAAATTTTCGTCATGGAATAAGTCGAAAATTTCCTGAGAAACAGAATAATCTTTAACGGTTAAAAAAGGCTGTTGGTTTGAAATATCCATTAATTAATAGTGCTTATATATTTTAATTTAAACTAAATCCTGAAAACACCAATAAATGCTATCAGGGCTTAATTATTTATTTTTGTGATTATTCAAGTATAGCAACGCTTCACAGCGTAGTTTCACGTGGAACAAGTTTTAGTGTTCAGTGTTCAGCTGCAGTATTCAGTATTAATCTGACCACTGTAAACTGATTACTGATTACTTTCTCAACGCCCCATATAAATCAACAACACCGAAACATCACTTGGCGAAACACCACTGATTCTTGATGCTTGAGAAATGGTAACCGGACGAATCTTACTTAATTTTTGTTTTGCTTCAATCGACATTGATTTAATTTTCTCATAGTCAAAATTCTCAGGGATTTTCACATCTTCCAATCGAAGCAGTTTATCCGCGTTGTTTCTTTCTTTGTCAATATATCCAGAATACTTCACTTGGATTTCTGCTTGTTCCAAGATTTCCTGATCCACATCATTTGCCGCAACATAAGCAGCTACCTTTTCAAACTTGATCATATCCTCCAAATCAATCTGCGGACGAGAGAATACTTTGAACATTTTATCTCCTTGTGTAATGAGCGCCGTATCTTTTGATTCTAAAATAGGATTTGCTTCCGCAACTGAGACACTTGTTTCTTTGAAGAAAGCCACCATTTTTTCAGATTCATTTAATTTGTGTTCCATTCTACGCAAACGCGCTTCGGAAGCCAAACCAATTTCATGCGACATAGGCGTTAATCTAAAATCGGCATTATCCTGACGCAACAGCGTTCTGTATTCTGCACGGGAAGTAAACATTCTGTATGGCTCTTCTGTTCCTTTAGTGATTAAATCATCAATAAGAACTCCGATATATGCTTGGTCTCTTTTTAAAATTAACGGCGCTTTTTCATGCACTTTTAAATGCGCGTTTATTCCGGCCATCAATCCTTGAGAAGCCGCTTCTTCATATCCTGTAGTTCCGTTTATTTGTCCAGCAAAGTACAATCCTTCAATAAGTTTTGTTTCCAACGTATGTTTCAATTGTGTCGGCGGAAAATAATCATACTCGATAGCATAACCCGGACGAAAGAATTTCACTTTCTCAAAACCCGCAACAGAACTCAACGCTTTAAATTGAATATCCTCAGGAAGCGATGTAGAGAATCCATTTACATAAACCTCGCACGTATTCCATCCTTCCGGCTCCACAAATAATTGGTGTCTTTCTTTATCTGCAAAACGATTTATTTTATCTTCAATGGACGGACAATATCTGGGTCCAAGACTTTTTATTCTCCCATTGAACATTGGTGAACGATCAAAGCCTTCTCTCAAAATATCATGAACATCCAGAGACGTGTACGTCATATGACAAGATCTCTGATGAACCAACGGAGAAGTTACATCGGAATACGAAAATTTATCTGGTTTCGCATCTCCTTTTTCCTCATTCATTTTCGAATAATCCAAAGAACGTCCATCTACTCTTGGAGGCGTTCCCGTTTTCATTCGACCCGATTCAAAACCTGCGGCAACTAAATCCTCGGTAATTCCGTGGGCAGCACTCTCGCCTGCTCTTCCTCCTCCAAATTGTTTTTCTCCAATATGAATCAAACCATTTAAGAAAGTCCCATTGGTCAACACAACAGATTTAGAACGAATCTCTACTCCAAGTGAAGTTCGGATTCCTTTTATTTTCCCGTTTTCAATAATCAAACCCTTAACCATTTCTTGATAAAAATCAAGATTGGGAGTTCCTTCTAACATCATTCTCCATTCTTCAGCAAAACGCATACGGTCACTTTGAACGCGTGGTGACCACATTGCAGGACCTTTGGATTTGTTCAGCATCTTGAACTGGATTGCAGTTCTATCCGAAACAATTCCCGAGTATCCTCCGAGCGCATCAATCTCACGCACAATTTGTCCTTTAGCAATTCCGCCCATCGCTGGATTGCATGACATCTGGGCAATGTTCTGCAAGCTCATTGTAACCAATAAGGTTTTTGAACCCAAATTTGCGGCAGCGGCAGCAGCTTCTGAACCGGCATGGCCAGCGCCCACCACTATCACATCATATTCATTTAAAAACATCTTCTTTTATAATTTAATCCTTCTTCAGGATTGTAATTTTGAAATCTGTATATTTTGTTCCACGTGAAACATCGTAACCTTATTTTTAAAACCAATACTACTTGTTCCACGTGAAACACTTTAATTCCGGAATTAAAAACGACACTATTGTTCCACGTGAAACATAGCGATTTTTTCATCTTCTTTAGAACGCATTACGATCTCCTCAGATTCTCCTTTGTCTTTGTAGCCGCAATAGTGTAGTATTCCATGAACCAATACACGCTTTAATTCCTCTTCAAAAGAAACATTGAAATCAGCAGCATTATCTTTTACTCTTTCGATAGAAACAAAAATGTCTCCATGCAATTCATTACCCATAGAATAATCAAAGCTGATGATATCCGTTAATGTATCATGATCCAGATACTCCACATTAATTTTATGAAGATATTCATCATCACAAAAGATATAATTTATCTCTCCTTCTTTCTTGTTTTCCGAGGTGATAACATTTCCCAGCCAAGCGGCAGTAGCTTCCTCGTTGTCTAAACTGAAGTCAGTTTCGTAATTAAAATTGATCATTTTTTATTAAAATATTCTTGAACCTTTTGATTAAAATTCGAGCGCAAAGGTAACGATTGTCTATTTAATATTTCTATGCTATTCAAATAATCTAATAAAGCAGCTGGCAGCGCATTAGATTGATTATTATACTCCTTTTTATTGGTTTCAGATTGGCGCTTATTTTCTTCGCCTTGTTGTTGTATAGCCGAGTTTAATTTTAATAATTCCTGTTTGACATTCAATATCTTTTGAAGCGTTTCATTCTTAAATCCTTTGTTTAATAATTGCTTTTCAATTTGTTTCATCTGTTCCAAAGCGCTTTGGCCATTACCACCTAATCCTCGCTTATTGAGCTCGTTTTGCAACGCTTCCCGCAGCTGTTTTTGCTCTTTATAAATTTCCATTATCGCTTGAGCATCACCTTCGCCTTCATCTCCTTCTTGACCCGATTCTCCATGTTTTCCTTGCTTACCATCTTTTCCCTTTTCGCCATCTCCGGGTTTGTCTCCCTTTTTGATTCCGTCCTTCATTTTTTCGCCAAGACCTTCTTGCTTTTTAATAATGTCTGGCAACTGCATTCCTTGTCCTTGACCAGGCTTAGGTTTACCGATTCCCATTCCTGACATTTGCATTTGCATATTGTTTAGCATGTCGCTTAAAAAATCTGCTAATTTGTTAGCCGCTGAAATGGTGTATTGTTGATGCGACAGACCTTTGGAAACCTGAGCATCTGTCAAACTGATCAACGATTTATCTACATTATAGATTACATTACCAATTTCTTTGGTAATATCCTCCGCAATTTTTGGATTACGTAATGACATCGCAAATAAACTGTCGTCAACATGCTTGAATTGTTGTTTTAAATCTTGTTGGATTTTAATGTTTTTATTAAAAGCAGGAGACCCTGATTTATGCTTTTTAAACTGGTCCATCAGATCTTCCTGTGACAAAGAAAACGCTAATAAATTATCCAAAATTTGTCGCAACATGGCAACATCTTCCTGCAACTGTTCCATCTCTCCTTCCCCTAACGATTCTGTCATTTTTTGCGACATCTCTTTCATTTTCTTAGCAGCATTTTTTTGATTTGGCTTTGCCTTTTCTTTCTTGTCATTCTTCAATTCCTCAGAAGCTTTCTTTAAATCTTCGTCAATGCTTTTTTCTTTCGCATCGTCTTTAGGTAAATCCAACGGTGATTTTAATTCCTTGTTTTCTTTATCTAAATCATTTAATTCTTCTTGAATTTTGTCAAACTCAGCATTGATATCTTCCTGTTTGTCCAGTTTATTTTCCTTGTCATCATTGGATAGTTTATCTTGTTTATCAGAAAGCTTATCCAGTTTGTCTCCTAATTGTACCGCTTTCTTTTCTACGTAAAACCTCTTAGTCAACTCCACCAATTGTTCCAAATTCTTAGTTTGATTTTTACTGTTCTGTTTAAATTTATCCAACTTTGACAACAATTCTTCATTCTGAATCTTATCGTTCAGCTCTTTCAATTCGTCTAAAAGCTTCTGGTTTTTTTCCAATTCCTTTTCGGCTTTGTCCATACGTTTTTGAAGCTCTTCTTTTAATTCGTCTTTTTTATCGGATTTAAATTGCTCCAAATTATCGTTCATTTTTTTAGTAAATTCTTTCATCATCTCATCCTGTTTCATTTGGCGTTTGATGAAATCATTTACTTTTTGCTGATCTTTAAAATCCAGATTTTCTTTTTCTTTTCCCGTTTTTTGCAACTTCTCCATTTCAGAAATTTGTTTGTCCTGATTTTTTAACGACTTCTCTAAACTATTAATGTTGTCATTTTGTTGTTGCAAAATTTGATCTTCCTTTTCTACATCTGTAGCGACACGATTAGAGAAAACGGAAGACTTCGTGCTTTTAAAATTATGTATTGCATCATTATCAAAAACTTCAAAATAATAATCATAGGACACACCTTGCACCACCGGAAGATTGCTTGGAAATGAAAATACAAATTGATCGACAGCACTTTTTTTAATAGCAATTGTTCCACGTTTGGCAGTTTGTGGCTTCTCTCTTTCGTAATAAACAATCTGAAGTTTAGACAAACCGTAATCATCCGATATTTGACCTAAAACAAAATTCTTAGAAACCTTCAAACTGTCAGGCGCATTGTTCACATTAATCGTTGGGAACTGATCTTTGACAATTGTAAGCTGATAATTGAGTTTTTCATAGTTTTTTACCTTCTCATTTGAAGTAAGAATTTGATAATCTGTGTTTTGAACTATATTTTTTGATAAAACAAAGGTGTTTTCTGTTTTTGAAAAAGTAGCTTTCGAGATTCCATCCATCCACACTACATTTTGTGTGGCTTGTGTGATCATTTTCCAAGTCACACGTGTTCCTTCCGGAATAACAGCATTTCCTGTTCCTTTGATAGTTTCTGATTTTTTATTCAAATAAAAAGGAAAGTTTAACTGCATTTCAAAATTAGCAATCGATGGAACAGTTATCACTTTTAATTCATAATCCGGAGAAGAAATAGCATTTCCCTCCACGTGAAACAAAATATTCTCTGAAGGTTTTGCCATTTTAAATTGAAATTCTCCTGCTTTAGTCGATTCCATGAAATAACTTTCGTCATCAATAAAAATCATCGCATTCTCTGGAACTACTTTCCCCTCTGTTTTAATGCGAAGTATAAAATCTTTTCCTTGTTCGGTTTGCAAATTCGAATTTAAAACCACGAATTTAAAAGGAGCAGGCGGCAAAAAAGCCGAATTAAAATTCACTACTCTATTCAAACTTTGAGAAATCATACTGCTGTTTCCGGAGAAATAGAAGAAAGCAAATAGCAAAATTGGAATTAAAGCCAAAGGAAAATACTTTTTGTTTCCATTATAATTTATGGCATTCCCAAAAGGAATTGGTTGCAACGCATTGGCTTTTTGTTCAATCGAGGCGACCAATAATTCCGATTTATTCTGATGTTCATTTGGATTTGATAATTGTAAAAAGTTAGTTAGCTTATCCTTCACCTCAGTAAAATGATTTCCAATAATTACCGAAGCCTGATTGTAATCGATTCCTTTTTGAAGTTTGAATAATTTGAAAATTGGAAACAAAATAAAACGGAACAACAAATACACTTCTACTCCAACGAAAGTCCAAAATAAAATCGTTCTTCCCATTGGCTTGAGCCAAAGAAAATATTCAACAAAAAGCGTAAAAAGCAAATACAACAATCCTAAACCGATAAAGAAAATAGTTCCCCGTATCAATTCATTGGTGTAAAACTTCCTGATGAAAGCTTCTAATTTCTGATAAATAAATTGCTGATTTTCCAAAATTTATACTTTGCTTTTTGTAACCAATAAATATAATAATTTATATGAATAAAGAAATGTTAAAAATCATCAAACTAATTAAACTTCCATTATCTCATTTTCAGATAATAACATGAGAAATCGAATTTGTATCTTCGCCAAAAATTTACAGCAATGTCTAAACAAGTTCGGGTGCGTTTTGCACCAAGTCCAACTGGACCTTTACATATTGGCGGAGTTCGTACCGCATTATTCAATTATTTGTTTGCCAAAAAAAACAATGGCGTTTTCTTCCTGAGAATTGAAGATACGGACCAAAACCGTTTTGTTCCGGGTGCCGAAGCATATATCATGGAAGCGCTGGAATGGTTAGGAATTGCGCCCGATGAAACTATTGGTAAAAATGAAAAATTTGGTCCATACCGTCAAAGCGAAAGAAAAGATTTGTACCAACAATATGCTGCTGAATTAATCAATTCCGGAAATGCGTATTATGCTTTTGATACAGCTGAAGCTTTGGATGCAGCACGAAAATTAGAAGAAGAACAAGGAAAAACGTTTATATACAATCATACCAACAGAGAAAAACTGGACACGTCGTTAGTGATTTCTGCAGATGAAACTGCTAAAAGAATTGCTGCTGGAGAACATTATGTAATACGTTTTAAAACTCCGGTGAATGAAACGTTGCATTTACATGACATTATTCGTGGTGAAGTAAAATTTGAAACAAATCTTTTAGACGATAAAGTATTGTTCAAAAGTGACGGTATGCCAACGTATCATTTGGCTAATATTGTAGATGATCATTTAATGGAAACGTCTCACGTAATTCGTGGTGAAGAATGGTTACCATCAATGCCTTTACACGTTTTATTGTACAGAGCATTTGGTTGGGAAGCACCGGAATTTGCCCATTTACCTTTGATTATGAAACCTGTTGGAAACGGAAAATTATCCAAACGTGATGGTGACAAAATGGGATTTCCTGTATTTCCATTGGATTGGAAAACTGAAGAAGGCGTTTCATCCGGTTACAGAGAAAAAGGATTTTTCCCGGAAGCCGTAATTAACTTTTTAGCATTATTAGGTTGGAACGACGGAACCGATAAAGAATTATTCTCGCTGGAAGAATTAGTTACAGCATTTGACTTGAACAGAGTTCATAAATCCGGAGCTAAATTTGATCCTGAAAAAAACAAATGGTTCAATCACCAATATTTAATCAAACAGGAAGATGCAACTTTGGCGAAAGCCTATGCTCCTATTTTAATAGAAAAAGGATTTTCTGTAAATGATACTGTTCTAACTAAAGTGGTTTCTTTAATCAAGGAACGCGCGCATTTTGTTTCTGAATTTTGGGAAATGAGTGATTTCTTTTTTGTAGCTCCAACTGCCTATGATGAAAAAGCAAGCAAAAACTGGAAGGAAGAAACACCGGCACTAATGCAGGAATTAATTTCTGTTGTAGAAGAAATAACTGATTTCACTTCTATGAATATCGAAACGATTGTGAAAGAATGGATGACGAAAAATGAAATTGGAATGGGAAAAGTAATGCAACCATTTCGTTTAAGTTTAGTTGGAGCGCTAAAAGGTCCTCACCTATTTGATATCGTTGAAGTAATTGGAAAAGACGAAACGATTAACAGAATTCAAAAAGCAATAGCAACTCTTTAAAACTAATAAAGCTTCTAACCTTTTGAAGGCTAGAAGCTTTTTACTTTATAAACTTCAAAAGTTATAAATTTTACAAATAAATAATCAAATTTCCGTTTAGTATTCCAGGATTTCCTTTGAAATTGACTCCTAAATTCTTGTTGTTTAGGTTTTCGAGCATGTTATTAACTCCATATTGATAGGAAATATTAGCTCTGAAATGACGAACTCCAAACGTGATTCCCACGGTTGGATAAAAATTAAAAGTAGAAATAGCTCTAATATCTTTAGCGAATAATGTCGTTCCTGTAATAATATTATTCTCCTCTTTGTTATCCAAATTTAATTTTCCATTAATTTGGACAATGGGTCCGATCTCGATACTCAAACGACTTTCTATAATTTTATAACTGGCTTGAAGAGATATTTGAGCGGAAGCTAATTTATAATTTACATCTTCTTTTGCCAAAGTCAAAGTGTTCGTTGCAACAGAAAAGTTATTTTCACTAAACTGAATGGCATAAACCATATCCCAATTATTATAGAAATTTCCTCGCATGGAAAGTCCTGCATTCCATCCTAATTCAGGTTTTGTTTGGAAATTGTTCGTGTTTAACGTAAATTGGTTAACACCAAAACTGATTCCTATCCTGTTAGAATCCCTGTATTTATATTGGGAAAAAGCAGCCACTGTACAGAAGACAAAAACTAAACTAAGTGATATTTTTCTCATATAATTAGAATTTACAAAGACAAACCTAAAGTTTTTTTGTAAATTGTGAGATAATTTTTAACTAAAAATAAAAACATTATGAACATTGCTTTAATTATCCTACTCGTCTTCGGGTTTTTCATTTTACTTTCTTCATTTTTTACAGTCAAACAGCAAACAGCTGTTGTTGTAGAGCGATTTGGAAAATTTTTAAGTATCAGACAATCCGGTCTGCATTTAAAGATTCCATTAATTGACAGAATTGCAGGACGTGTGAATCTAAAAATTCAACAATTAGATGTTATCATTGAAACAAAAACCAAAGACAACGTTTTTGTGAAACTTAAAGTTTCGGTTCAGTTTATGGTTATCAAGGAGACTGTTTATGACGCTTTTTATAAACTGGAATATCCGCACGATCAAATTACTTCTTATGTATTTGATGTTGTTCGTGCCGAAGTTCCAAAACTGAAACTGGATGATGTTTTTGAAAGAAAAGATGATATTGCCATTGCTGTAAAAAGAGAATTGAATGAAGCCATGACTACTTATGGTTACACCATTATCAATACTTTGGTAACGGATATTGATCCGGATATTCAAGTGAAAAATGCGATGAACAGAATCAATGCAGCCGACAGGGAAAAAACAGTAGCTGAATTTGAAGCTGAAGCATCCAGAATTAGAATTGTGGCCAAAGCGGAAGCAGAAGCAGAAAGCAAGCGTTTACAAGGACAAGGTATTGCAAACCAAAGAAGAGAAATTGCAAAAGGTTTAGTAGAAAGTGTAGATGTCTTAAACAGAGTTGGAATCAATTCTCAGGAAGCTTCGGCATTGATTGTGGTAACACAACATTATGATACACTGCAAGCTATTGGTGCTGACGCAAATTCAAATCTGATTTTACTACCAAATTCTCCACAAGCTGGAAGCGACATGCTTAACAACATGATTGCTTCATTCAGCGCTTCCAATCAAGTAGGTGAATTAATGAAAAGAAGAAGTGAAAAAGTGAATTCAAGAAGGGAAAGTGCTGCTGAAATACAGGAAGAATCGGATACTTCCGAAACAGAAGAATAAAAATATTTAAACATTATAAAAAAAGAGGCTTAAACGCCTCTTTTTCTTTTTGCAAACCAATTTTTGATAAATGGAACTGCTTTATTTAATATAAAAGGAGCCGCCGTTGAAACGATCGCTCCATAAGGAATAGCAGCACTATACTTTCCGATTAAGTCACCTACAATATGTTGGGGCGAAAAGCTTTCCTTAGTTTTCTTTACTCCAAAAACCAATTTTTGATAACTGATTTCTTTTTCAATCTTTAAAATCTCCAGCTCTCTATCAATTTGAGCGTAAGAAGAATATATTTTTTTTTCCATAATTTAGTCTTTAAAAAATTTTTCTGAAAATTTCTCCATTATTGAACCCTCAAAAATTCTTTCTTTAATTAAAAACAGAAGACCGGTTACCACAAGATATATTCCCCCTATTATTAAAAATCCCAATGGATAATTATTCAAATAATTGCCTATTGCTAGTGCCCCTGCTATCGAACAAAACAATAAAACCATACTAAAGCACATGAAAATCAGTGTAAACTTAAAAATCATGGTAGTAGATTTCATCGCTACTTTGAAACCCAATAATTTATAATACGCCACATTACTTTTTATGTACGCATGTATCTGGTCTTGTATTTCCTCTTTATTTTCTTTTAATTCATCAAAAGCCATGTATCAGTTTTAAGGATTTAATAAATAGGTGAATCAACATTAGTTGAAGTAAAATTAGGGGCGTCACTCTTAGGTACTTCATAAATGTTCGAATCCACATTTTTATGAAGCTTTGCGTTTTGCTTCTTAGCTTCGGCTAACTTTTCTTCCAAAAATGAAATCACCTCTTCAGTTTTAAAACTTATATTGGAAAGTAAATCTTGATATGCACCCTCCAGGTCAAATTTAGCTATGGCAAAATTGTCACCCAATTGTAATGAAGCTTTATCTAATTTATTTTTTATTCCATTTGTTGCATCGTCCAAACCTTCCCTAATTTTTAATCTAGTATTCGAACCTTTATCAGGTGCGAACAAAATTCCAATTCCAGCTCCAATAGCCGCTCCTGTTAAAACAGCTAACATTGTATTTCCTGTACTACTTGACATAATTCTTAATTTTAAAAAGTTTCTATTATAAAGATACTGATTTATTAACAGATCCTCGTTAACAACTCGTTAATCTGTAAATTATATAAGATAAAAAACAAATAAAGACCGCTACTGCACTTAATTTAAAATTTTATACTAACTCATGTCTTTCCAAAAAAAACGTCTTAAAATCAGTTAATAAAAGTCACTTTTAATTGGAAATAGTTATAATAAAACAAATTTTTATAAGAAATTACAATAATAAAAAAAGCCCTCTAAAAAGAGGACTTTGAATTGGTAAAATCTATCTAAAAAATAAATCTTATATTTTAAGATCCTTTAATAATTCCAGCACTTTTTCGTTTTTCTCGTTCGTTTTTAATTCTGAAAGTTGTGTTTGAAAAAGACTAAAATTACTCAAATCATTTTGCAAATTTTCGATAGCTAAAATTCTAACGGCTGCCATTTGACTTTTTAAAGACATCGTGTACAATTTTGTTAAAGCTTCTTCTTCGATATCTTTTACTTGAACACTATCTGAATGATGTAAAATCAGATTTGAAAACAACAACGAGTTATTATCATTCTTGATATTTTTGACAATAGTCTGAATAATTAAACTGTAGTTATCAATACTTTTTATATTTTCAACAATGTTGCTAAGAATCAAATTGGCATTGTTTTCGTCTTTTTCTTTTACATATTTATTGATTTCTTTTTGAGTATTCATCAATAAATTTTCTTCTTTTTTGCCTTTTTCTTCCCAAGCATCTTTCAATCCAACGGTTTTATTGAAGACAATTTTACCTTCGGTGGAATCTTTATCCACATTGAAATAACCCAAACGTTGAAACTGAAATTTCTCCCCAGACTGAACCGTTGCCAAACTTGGTTCTACAAATCCTTTTACAATTTGTAACGAACTAGGATTCATAAATTCTAAGAAATTTTTCTCCTTATGACTGTCTGGTGCTTCATCGATAAACAAGCGATCGTACAGACGAACTTCTGCTTCTAAAGCATGTTGTATCGAAACCCAATGCAAGGTTCCAGCGACTTTTCGTTGACTGGCTTCGCTCCCACTTCCGCTTCTGCTGTCTTCATCATAAGTTACATGAATTTCAGTGATATTCCCTGCAGCATCTTTTACCACACTTTCTCCTTTAATGATATAAGCGTTTTTTAGACGTACTTCTCTGCCTAAACTCAATCGGAAAAACTTCGCAGGAGCATCTTCAAGAAAGTCTTCTCGTTCTATAAATAATTCTTTTGAAAAAGGAACTTTTCTAAATCCTGCGCTTTCATCTTCCTGATTGTTTTCGGCTTCCAGCCATTCTTCTTTATCTTCCGGATAATTTGTGATTACTAATTTTATCGGATCTAAAACCGCCATAACCCTTGGAGCAGTTTTATTTAAATCTTCGCGCAAGCAAAATTCTAAAAGTGAAAAATCGATTATATTTTCTCTTTTGGCAACGCCAATTATATCACAAAACTTACGAATAGAATTTGCTGTATATCCTCTTCTTCTCAGTCCTGAAATCGTAGGCATTCTGGGATCATCCCAACCATTTACTATGTTTTCCTGTACCAATTGCAACAATTTTCGCTTGCTCATTACCGTGTAATTCAAGTTCAAACGTGCAAATTCATATTGATGTGGTCTTACTTTTGAGTCATCATAAATTTGGTCTAAAAACCAATTGTATAATTCTCTATGCATTACAAATTCCAGCGTACAAACAGAATGCGAAATTTGTTCAATATAATCACTTTCGCCATGTGCAAAATCATACATTGGATAAACTTTCCAATCGTTTCCGGTTCTGTGATGATGGCGGTGTAAAACACGATACATCAATGGATCGCGCATCAACATATTCGTCGAAGCCATATCAATTTTAGCGCGTAAAACATGACTTCCTTCCGGAAAATCACCATTTTTCATTGCCTCGAATAAAGTCATATTTTCTTCAACAGAACGGTTTCTGAAAGGTCCGTCAACACCCGATTGTGTGGGCGTACCTTTTTGCGCGGCCATCTCTTCTGATGATTGACTGTCAATGTAAGCCTTACCGTTTTTAATCATTTTTACAGCCCAATCGTATAATTGTTGGAAGTAATCCGATGCATATCGTTCTTCGGCCCAACTGAAACCCAACCACTGCAAATCTTCTTTGATTGCATCTACATATTCTTGCTCTTCTTTCGCTGGATTTGTATCATCAAAACGCAAGTTAACCGGCGCATTGTATTTTAAACCCATTCCAAAATTCAAGCAAATTGATTTTGCATGACCAATATGTAAATACCCGTTAGGCTCGGGCGGAAAACGAAAACGTAATTTATCCTGGTGAAAACCGTTTGATAAACTGTCTTCAATGATTTGTTCTATAAAATGGAGCGATTTTTCTTCAGTTGACATTTTTTTGTTTTATTTTAGCAAAGATAAAAAAAGTTTGAGGTTAAAAGTTTAATGTTTCCATAGAAACCTATGAAAAGTTAGCAATTTCTCTATAGACTTTACAATTTTAAACAAAAAAATAAAATAATGGGAATTATAAAACTTCAAAATATCAGAACCTACTCCTACCACGGTTGCTTAATCGAAGAGGGAAAAATTGGCTCTGATTATACCGTAAATTTAGAGGTTAAGACAGATTTCAGAAAATCCAGTATTACGGATAATTTGAAAGATACTGTTGATTACGTGCTGTTGAATCGTATTGTTGTAGAAGAAATGGCGATTCGTTCGGACTTATTAGAACATGTCGCACACCGTATTTTGACGAGAATATTTGAAGAAATTCCTGAAATTTCCAGAATTATTGTTGCTGTTTCTAAACTAAACCCTCCTATTGGCGGTGATGTTGAAGCAGTTACTATTGAAATGGAAGAATACAGAAGTTAACTCAATTATGAACTATAAATTAGCAGTTAATAATTTTTGAAACTTTGTGGTTATTGGCTTTCCTTTTTTAACTTTTTTAGTATATTTGCAAACCAATAAATAATTGGCGTCGTGGCCGAGTGGCTAGGCTGGGCTCTGCAAAAGCTCCTACTCCGGTTCGAATCCGGACGATGCCTCTAAAACCTTCAAAGCAATTTGGAGGTTTTTTTATGTCAAATTTTTAGGAAAAATTAAATAAAATTATAGTTCAAATCCGTCCCGAAGCTTCGGGAGATGCCTCTAAAAGAGATACAGAATTGTGTCTCTTTTTTTTAGGTCAAATTTTTAGGAAAAATTAAGTAAAGTCATAGTTCGAATCCGTCCCGAAGCTTCGGGAGATGCCTCTGAAAGAGATACAGAAATGTGTCTCTTTTTTTTAGGTCAAATTTTTAGGAAAAATTAAGTAAAGTTATAGTTCGAATCCGTCCCGAAGCTTCGGGAGATGCCTCTAAAAGAGATACAGAAATGTGTCTCTTTTTTTATGTCAAATTTTTAGGAAAAATTAAGTATAAATAGGGTTCCAATCTTTTCGGGAAATTCATGTGATGACTCTAAAATATTTCTAAAAACAGAGGGTTTTAGCTGTGTTTAAATTTTTAACAATTAAGAAATTAAATTCCATCAAGCTTTAGACTTAATTTTTTTTAATTTCTTAATGGTTAAAAAAACATAAATAACTTAATTGTTTAAATAAAAAAGCCTTGAATCTTATTATTTAGATTCAAGGCTTTTACTATTTTATAAAAATTTAAAATATATTAATTATCAATTCTATCGAATGCCTCTTTTACCATTTCTTTTTCTTCCGGGAACCAACCTTGTGTGATTAAAACCATTCCGAAAACCATCATTACTATACTGATTACTTTTTTAATCTTTAGAATATTTACCGGTGTTAGCTTTGTTTTTAATTGCTTCGCCAACAGAATTTTGATGCAGTCAACAAACAAATATGTTCCAATAACTGCAACAAAAAAAGTGATCATTCTGGGTGTTTGCATTTCTAGTTTTGGTCCAACCGAAATAATAATTGCCAACCAAAAGCCAAGTACGCCAACATTGATAATGTTCAACAAAAAACCTTTAATAAAAAGACTTAAATAGTTTTTTTTGACAATTTCTTTGTCGATAATATCAGTATTGATTTTCTGTTCTTTTTTTAACTGTATGAAAGAAATTATACCATAAGCCAACATTAATACTCCACCAAATATGAAAAGAGCAGGTTGATCTTTTAAACTTTGAATCAATCGGTAACTTCCTAAATACGCAATTCCAATGAAAACAATATCCCCTAAAATCACCCCTAAATCAAATACTAAAGCCGCTCTAAATCCTTTTATAATACTTGTTTCCAGTAAAATAAAAAAAACAGGACCAATCATAAAACTCAAGAAAATTCCCCAAGGAATACCAGCTATAATATCGTTTATCATTAAAAATTTAAATTTGTTACCCCTAAAATCTAAACCAAAGTACTAATTTTTTTCTAAAATCGTACCGCCAATGAATACTTCCTTGTTAATCTGTTTTGGTTTCCCGTAGATAAAAATAGAACCTCCAGCACGAACTTTCGCATCAACTAATGTAGACGCATGGATTTCTGATTTTCCGCCAGCAGCAACACTTATTGTAGTTTGTGAAGTCTCTAAATCCTTTGCGTTTAGAATGCCGCCCGAAGTAATTACAACATCTTGATTTTTCGCTTTTCCTGATAAAGTAATAATTCCGCCAGCATTTGCTTTGATATTTACTTTGTCAACATTTATATCCAAGTTTATTTCTCCTCCTGATTTCGCATCCAATTTCAAGATTGTTTGTTTGAAATTTTTTTCACTTGAAATATAACTTCCCTCACTGACTGCAATACTTTCCAGACTTTTAAAATATAATTTAACCATAATATCTTCGCCGGATAATAATTGAGGAAATGGCATTCTGATTTTTAATTCTCCGTTTTTATTTACCGTTTCCACTTCTTCAGCGCGTGCTCCGGTTACTACAATTTTGTTTTCTGAAGCTTCAATTAATTTGACATTTATTTTATCAAAAACTTTAACTTCATCAAAATCTCCTAAGTTTCTGGTTACTTGAGCATTTGTAAATTGACTTAAAAATACAAAAGCAATAATCACTAATTTTTTACTCATATTTCTAATATTTCTTTTTTGGTAATCGTGAATCTTTGATTTCATTTTTTTTATTTTAACGGTTCTTCAATTCTTCTTATAAAATTAAAATCCAGTTGTTTTTTAACTAAATCGGCATTTTTTACTTTAACGTAAATTTCATCTCCTAATTGTAATAATTTACCAGAAGTTGCGCCGGTTAGTGCATATTGTTTTTCGTCAAAGGTGTAGTAGTCGTCTTTTATATCCCGAATTCTGCACATTCCTTCACATTTATTTTCGATGATTTCAACATAAATTCCCCACTCTGTCACACCAGAAATTACTCCTAAAAATTCCTGATCCTGATGATCCTGCATGTATTTTACCTGCATATATTTGATCGAATCGCGTTCCGCATTGGTTGCCAAACCTTCCATTGTTGACGAATGCAAACATTTTGTTTCATATGTTTCTTCATCAACTGATTTTCCTCCGTCCAGATAATGCTGCAACAATCGATGCACCATGACATCGGGATAACGACGAATTGGTGAGGTAAAATGCGAATAATAATCAAAAGCCAGACCATAATGTCCTATGTTATCAGTAGAATATTTGGCTTTACTCATACTTCTAATCGCAAGAGTATCAATAAGATTTTGCTCTTTTTTACCATTTACATCTTCCATTAATTTATTCAAAGCTTGTGAAATAGAACCTTGCTTAAAATCAATTTTATGTCCAAACTTGGCAATAACGGCTTGCATCGCAAAAAGTTTATCCTCATTTGGCTCATCGTGAATTCTGTAAATGAAAGTCTTTTTTTGTTTTCCAATGTATTCCGCTACTTTTTTATTGGCTAAAAGCATGAATTCTTCAATCAGATGATTCGCATCTTTTGAAACTTTAAAATAAACGCCTTGAGGTTCACCGGCTTCATCAAGATTGAACTTCACTTCTACTTTATCAAAAGAAATCGCTCCTTCGGCCATTCTTCTTTTTCTAAAAATTTTAGCTAATTCATCCATTTTTAGCGTCGCAGCAACAATTTCTGCTGAAACTTGATATGAACTTCCTGTAATCGAAATTTCTTCCGGAATCAAATCATCTTTGGTTTCTATGATGTACTGCGCTTCTTCGTAAGCAAAACGCTGATCAGAATAAATTACTGTTCTTCCAAACCATTGATTCACTACTTGAGATGTTTCGGTAATTTCGAATATAGCCGAAAACGTATATTTTTCTTCATTTGGACGTAACGAACACGCAAAATTTGATAATACTTCGGGTAACATTGGCACTACTCTATCCACTAAGTAAACCGAAGTTGCTCTTTGATACGCTTCATCATCTAAGATTGTTCCTTCTTGAAGATAATGCGAAACATCAGCAATGTGAATACCAATTTCGTAATTACCATTTTCTAATTTTTTGAATGAAAGTGCATCATCAAAATCCTTAGCATCTTTTGGATCAATGGTAAAAGTCAACGTATCACGCATGTCGCGTCGTTTGGCAATTTCACTTTCTTCTATCGAAGTATCAATTTTTTGTGCAAACGTTTCCACTTCAATAGGAAATTCTGACGGCAAACCGTATTCAGCAAGAATTGCATGGATTTCTGTATCGTGTTCTCCTGGTTTCCCTAAAACTTTTATTACGGAACCAAAAGGACTATCAGCTCTGGCTGGCCAATCTTCGATATGAACCAAAACTACATCTCCTTGCTCAGCCTCGCCTATTTTATCCTTTGGAATAAAAATATCAGTGTACATTTTTGGATTTGCAGTGGATACAAAAGCAAAATTAGCTTGAATGTCAATTACACCAACAAAATCAGTTTTATGTCTTTCTACAACTTCAATTACTTCACCTTCCGGTCTTTTTCCTTTTCTGCGATTGTAAACATAAACCTTGACAATGTCTTTGTCTAAAGCATGGTTTAAGTTATTTGTAGGAATAAAGACATCTTCTTCCATATCAGGACAAACAAAATAAGCTGTTTTACGTCCTGTCATGTCAATCTTACCTTCGTAATACTCTTTACTTTCAGCTTTAACTAAGTACTTACCTGGTTCTGATTCTATAATTTTATTTTGAGAAGCCAAAATCTTCAAATCTTTGATAATTTGATTTCTGCTTTCGGTATCGTCAAGCTCTAGCTTTGCTCCTATTTGTTTGTAGTTGAATGCTTTATTAGCACTTTGCGATAATATTTTTATAATTTTTTCAGAGAAATCTTTCCCTTTTTTTATCGGCTTTCTTAATCTTTTACTCATAAATGTGTTCTTAAAAGTCTAAAATTACAAAATACTAAACTGTTATCAGTACAGAGTACACAGTTTTAAAGAAAATATAACTTTACAGAATAGTTGTATCTTTATAAAAAGTATCAAAAAATGGAAGAATTTCAAACAATTGCAATTTTTAATTATTCGCATGAAATTGTAGTTATAAAGCATTTGCTGGAGCAGGAAGAGATTAACTATTTTTTTGAAAATGAAACATTGGTTTCTATTGATCCGTTTGGAAGTTTCGCTTACGGTGGAATTAAACTCAAAATTCATTTCAACGATTTTGAAAAAGTTCAGGAATTATTAGACAACTTAAACAACAAATTGAAAATCGTTTAGATCTGAAATCAATTTTTTGACTTTAAATTTTTGAAAGTTGTCAACATATATTAATATAATAAAAAAGAAAAATTAAATTTAAATTATTTTTTGGTTGTTATTATAGCTTGTTAATAGTGGCAATAAATTTATTTTAAAATGTATTGAAATCAAGTTAAAAGATGTTATCGGGAGTTATCAACATACTTATTTTAGGATAAAGTATTAGTTTTAAAGTGTTTTTAGATTTTAATTAACAATGGTTGATAACAGAAAAACTATTGGTTTTGTAAATAACTCACACCACGGTTTTTTGTTGATAACCTACTTTTTAATATTGATAACTATTCTAAAAATTCATCAAACTAAATTAGGATTTAAAAACTGGGTTTTGGATTACTTTTTTTTTCGATACAACCAAAAAATAGTTCTTATTTTCTATCCAAAGTTATGAACATAGTATGTTAATTTAAAGTTAACTGAATATCAAGCAATTGCGTTTTGCTATTAACAATGCAAATTTTTAACATTTATAATATAAAGTTTTCATTGATTGACAGCTAATTATACATTTAATAGAATTGTTGATAACTGCTAAATAAATCATAATCTGATAGTTACAAAACTAAATATTGAATGTAATTTGCATACTGCTTTTGAATTGAAATTATCAAATAAAGAAGCTTTATTTAATTCATTAGAATAGATTTCTTTATTTAAATTTGCCACACACAACTTAAAACATATATTATGAAAATCTCCATAGGAAACGATCACGCAGGACCGGATTACAAAAAAGCAATTGTTGAAATGCTTCAGGCAAAAGGACATGAAGTAACGAATTACGGAACCGATTCAACAGAAAGCGTGGATTATCCTGATTTTGGACGTCCTGTTGCCACAGATGTTGCTGAAGGAAAAGTTGATTTTGGAATTATTATTTGCGGAAGCGGAAACGGAATTTCAATGACAGCTAATAAACAATCTAAAGTTCGTGCTGCTCTATGCTGGATGAAGGAAATTGCAGTTTTAGCCCGTCAGCATAACGATGCCAATATTATTAGTATTCCTGCTCGTTTTACTTCGATTCCACAAGCGGTAGAAATGGTAGAAGCCTTTTTAAACACTGAATTTGAAGGTGGAAGACACCAAAATAGAGTGGATAAAATTTCTTGTTAGTACTCTATTATTCCAAAATAAAAAAGTACAAAAAGGATTAAAATTTGTATTACTATAATTCCGTAAAACCTCAAAAGGAAGCTTTCTTTTGAGGTTTTATGTCTAAAGAAAAGCATGGCTAACCCGGAACCAATTGTTCCGCCCAGAATACTTGTAAACAATAAATTACGTTCTGAAATTCTCCATTTTTGCTGTATGGCGAGCCATTTGTCTAGTCCTGTTGTTGAAAAAGCAACTAAATTAATAAGCGGAAAATACCAGAATAAAAAAGACATAAAAAAGGAGTTTTGACTCAAAGATACTATTTTAGCAATATGATTTTATAATCTTAAATTTAAAATGACTAACATACAATTCATAGCTAAGTCTGTTCAAACAGCAGCAATAAACATTCAAAATACCGTTCAATTATTACAGGAAGATTGCACCATTCCTTTTATTTCGCGTTATCGGAAAGATAAAACCGGTAATTTGGACGAGGTTTTTATTGAGCAAATTGCCAAATTTCAAAAGGAATATGAAGCGGTAGTAAAACGCAAAGAAGCGATTTTAAAATCGATTCAAGAACAAAATGCGCTTAGCCCAGAATTAGAAAAAAAAATCCAGCAAAGTTTCGATTTACAGGAATTGGAAGATTTTTATCTGCCTTTTAAAAAGAAGAAAAAAACAAAAGCCGATACTGCCCGAGAAAACGGATTAGAGCCATTAGCCAAAATCATCATGGCGCAAAATAATGATGATGTCGATTTTATTTCGACAAAATATTTGAACGAAAATGTCATCAACGAGGATGCAGCATTGCAAGGCGCCAGAGATATTATTGCGGAGTGGATTAATGAAAATATTTATGTTCGAAAGCAACTCCGAAGATTGTACGAACGCAAAGCCACCATCACTACTAAAGTTGTAAAAACGAAAAAAGACGACGAAGCGGCGCAGAAATTCAGTCAATATTTTGAATGGTCAGAGCCGCTGACTAAAGCACCTTCGCACAGATTATTAGCGATGCTTCGTGCCGAAAATGAAGGCTTTATCAAGTTTAAAGTAGAAGTTGATATTGATGAAGCGTATGATATTATTGATACTTTAATTTTAAAAGCTCAAAATAAAACCACGCCACACGTTCAACTGGCTATCGAAGACAGTTATAAAAGATTGCTGAATCCTGCCATTTCAAACGAAGCTTTGCAAGAAGCTAAAGCCAAGGCTGACGCCAATTCTATTCAGGTTTTTGCGAATAATTTGGGACAATTATTGTTAGCACCGCCTTTGGGTGAAAAACGAATTCTTGCGATTGATCCAGGTTTTAGAAGCGGATGTAAAATTGTTTGCTTGGACGAAAAAGGAGATTTATTATATAACGAAACCATTTATCCGCATGCACCTCAAAAAGAGGAAGCGATGGCGATGAAAAAAATTCGTTCGATGGTGAATTCTTATAAAATAGATGCGATTTCCATAGGAAACGGAACGGCTTCGAGAGAAACCGAATTCTTTATTAAGAAAATTGCTTTTGATAAGCCAGTTCAGGTTTTTATCGTTTCCGAAGCGGGAGCATCTGTGTATTCTGCTTCGAAAATTGCTAGAGAAGAATTTCCTAATTATGATGTTACGGTTCGAGGTTCGGTTTCTATCGGAAGACGATTGAGTGATCCGTTGGCTGAATTGGTTAAAATTGACCCGAAAGCCATTGGCGTAGGCCAATACCAACACGATGTAGACCAAACCAAACTCAAAGAAGAATTAGACAATACGGTGATACGTTGCGTGAATTCAGTTGGGATAAACATTAATACGGCGAGTAAACATTTACTGAGTTATGTGAGTGGAATAGGAGAGAAGCTGGCTGAAAATATTGTTAATTATCGCTCAGAAAATGGTCCATTTACTGATCGAAAACAACTGAAAAAAGTGCCTCGTTTGGGCGAAAAAGCATACCAGCAAGGCGTTGCTTTTATCCGAATTTCGAATTCCAAAAACCCTTTGGATAATTCCGCGGTTCATCCCGAAGCCTATGGAATTGTCGAAAAAATGGCAAAAGACTTGAAATTGACAGTGCATGATTTGATTGCCAATAAAGAAAAAACAGCTTTGATAAAACCAGAAAATTACATTACATCAGAAATAGGTTTATTGGGATTGAAAGACATTATCAAAGAACTCGAAAAACCAGGATTAGACCCAAGAAAATCAGCTAAAGTTTTTGAATTTGACCCGAATGTGAAAACTATTAAAGATTTAAAAACAGGAATGGTTTTACCGGGAATTGTCAATAACATTACCAATTTTGGTTGTTTTGTGGATATTGGAGTTAAAGAAAGCGGTTTGGTTCACATTTCCCAACTCAAAGCGGGTTTTGTAAGTGACGTAAATGAAGTGGTAAAATTACACCAGCATGTTCAGGTTAAAGTAACGGAAGTTGACGAAGATAGAAAGAGAATTCAGTTGACGATGATTTTATAATATATATATATATTTCCGTCAATTAATTGACGGAAATTAATAAAATACCGTCACCTTGCTGACGGTAATCAATAAATAAGTTATCCTTGTGCTGTTTTAAAATCTAAATTTTAAGGAAATAGATAGATTGGCACTTGATTCAGTTTTGCAAAAAATGCAAGCCAACAAAGTAATTGTACTATTGGGCGCAAGGCTTGTAGGCAAGACCGAATCGATTAAGAAACTTATGGGAAAAGTACTTGAGAAAGTTCTTTTTCTAAACGGAGACGACATAAAATCACCTAATTTATTAGAAATTCAGAGTACGGCAAATTTTAAAAGATTGCTTGGAGACAGGAAATTGTTAATAATAGATGAGGCATAAGAAATACCTGAAACTGGCAAAAAACTAAAATTGATGGTGGACACTATCGAAGATTTGAAAATTTTGGTAAAGGGTTCTACAGCATTTGAAATAAATAATCAATTAGGAGAACCATTGGTTGGATGAATGAAAACAGTTAATTTATATCCGATTTCACATATAGAATATGGCAAAAATGAAAATTTACTCGAAACCCGAAATAATTTAGAAGATTGATTAATATTGGGGAGTTATCCTGAATAGAGCCATATTAGTAATCGAGAAGATAAAATAAGTTATTTAAAAGAGTTGGTAAACACCCAATTGTTACGAGATATTTTTGCTTTTGAAGGCATCAAAAAAAGAGATAAAATTATTGCTTTACTTCAAATTGTTGCTATTAAAACCGGTAGCGAATTGTCACTCGAAAGTGTGGGTCGTGATTTGCAAATTAGCAAAAACACGGTCGAAAAGTATTTGGATTTATTTAGCAAAGTCTTTATAATTTACAGTGTATCAGGATTTAGTAGAAATAGGGATAACGAAATCACTAAAATAAAACAATGGTATTTTGTGGATAATGGTAATCGAAATGCCATTATCAATTCGTTTAATCCATTAAATAGTAGAGAAGATGTTGGCAAGCTTTGGGAAAATTACTTGAATTCCGAAAGAATAAAAAAAATGAGTTATACCCAAAATTTTGTTCACGATTATTTTTGGCGTAACCATACCAAACAAGAAATAGATCGAATTGAAGAAAAAGACCAGCGGTTATCGGCTTTTGAATATAAATACAGAAAAGCAAAATCAAAAATTCCAACTGAATTTGCAAAGTCGTATCCAGAAGCAAGCTTCGAAATCATCAATAAGGAGAATTATTTAGATTATGTACTTTGAAAACGAATCCAGCTGAAGATGGGGTTGTAAAAGACAAAAAAAAAGCCAGTTTCAAATCACTAAAAGAAAAACTGGCTTTTTAAAAGTATTGTATTTTTTATAGTTGAATAACTCCTCCTACATTTAAGCTGTAACCATTATTTGTAATTCGTTCTTGTGTAGCTTTATTTATATTAGTCATCCCACTGAAAAATTGAGCGTCAATTAGAATCCCAAATTTATCATTAATTCCAATTTTATATCCAATTCCATACGTTAAACCTAATTGGAAAGATTCTATAGCGCTTTCAGGAATAGTAGTTTTGTTTCCGTTTTCAATAAATGTAGAACTAGTTAAAAATGAAGGACTTAACCCGAAATTTAAATTCCATTTACGAGTGCTTCCGAAATGCCAGTTCGCATTAACTGGAATGCTTAAATATTTCAATTCGTCTTCATATACATTTCCAGCATCTTCAATTCTTGAGCCCATTTTATCAGCAATTAATCCTGAACGTAAACTCCATCTGTTATTAAAATAGTAATCAACAGTTGCTCCTAATTCAACACCGGAATTGTAATTGGTATTATCTCTATTAGAGAACTCTGCAAAACTGGAAACACCAATTTTTGGGGTAATTTCCACGGTACCTTTTTCTTTTATTTGAGCATTAGCCAATCCAAAAGAAGCTAAAGCAAATAATGAAAGTAAAACTCTTTTCATTTTTTAAGTATTTAAATTATTTACCACAAAAGTAATAAGTAAATTCTTATATAAAAAGAAAAATGAAAAATAAAATTTGCATTAACTATTTTTAAAGTAAATATTAAATAGTATACTTATTATAAATTATTTATAAGCATAAAAAAGTCCCTAGATCTAGGGACTTTTTTTATTTTGTTTCTTCTTCTTTTTTATCAGCTGGCTGACCGTCTTTAGACGCGTTTTTGAATTCTTTGATTCCGCTTCCTAAACCTTTCATAAGCTCCGGGATTTTTTTACCACCAAAAAGTAATAAAACAACCGCCAATATAATAAGGATTTCTGTAACACCTAATCTTCCCATGATAGTATAATTTATAGCCGAAGCAAATTTGTAATAAACCTGAAAGCAAAGGTATATAGAATTAGTTTACGGAAATTCATTTAACCGCATTTATTTGGTTTCAAAAGCGTTAAAAATTTATTAAAAATTAATTTAGATTTGTAATAATCAAGAAAAACAACGGAATACAAGCAACGACAATAATTGTTATATTTGTTCAATAATCAATTTACATGTCCAAGAAAAGACAAAAACGAAAAAAAATCAAAGAAAAACTATTCAATAAACGACGTTTAATCATACTAAACGAAGATACATTTGAAGAAACTTTTTCATTGAAACTTACTTTAATGAACGTTTTTGTGGTAGCATCTTTAGGAGCAATAATTATCATTTTCGTTACTACCTTTATAATCGCTTTCACTCCTTTACGGGAATTCATACCAGGCTATTCTTCGTCAAAATTAAAGCGAGACGCAACGGAATTAGCCTTGAAATCAGATTCTTTATCCAAGGCTTTAAAAAGAAATGAAGCCTATATCAAATCGATCCAGAAAGTATTGACGGGAGAATTAGAATATGCTAAATTCAATAAAGACTCGATACTGGAAGCAGCAGATGAAATTAGTACACCAGTTGATTTATCACCATCAAAACCAGAACTGGAACTGCGGGAACAAGTAGCGAAAGAGGAGAATCCCCACCCCAACCCTCCCCAAAGGGAAGGGAGCCGAAACTCAAAAAAGTAAAAACAGTTTTCAGCTTAAATAACCTAGAGTCTTCGTGATAAAAAACATTAAAATCAATAGTAAGAAATGTCAATAAAATCAATTGCAGCCAAATTATTTGCACAAAAAATATACAAGAAAACACAACTTTGGGCCAATAATCCTATTGAAACGCAAAAGAAGGTTTTACAAAAATTAATCAAAGATGCGAAACAAACACAATTTGGTATCGACCATCATTTTGAGCAAATAAAAAATGAGAAGGATTTTGCCAAGCAAGTTCCAGTTCGGGATTATGAAGCGTTAAAACCGTATGTGGATAAGGTGGTAAAAGGGGAGGAAAACATCCTTTGGAAAGGAAAACCGCTCTATTTTGCCAAGACTTCCGGAACGACTTCCGGGGCCAAATACATTCCGTTGACTAAGGAATCGATGCCGTATCATATTGAGGCTGCTCGCAATGCGATTCTGCATTATATTCATGAAACCGGAAGAGCTGATTTTGTTGACGGGAAAATGATTTTCCTGCAAGGAAGTCCCATATTAGAAGAGAAAAATGGCGTTAAACTAGGTCGATTGTCTGGAATTGTGGCGCATTTTGTTCCAAAATACCTTCAAAAAAACAGAATGCCTTCTTGGGAAACCAATTGTATCGAAGATTGGGAAACGAAAGTGAATGCAATTGTCGAGGAAACATTCAACGAAAATATGGCTGTGATTTCCGGGATTCCTTCTTGGGTACAAATGTATTTTGAAAAATTGCATCAAAAAGGAGAGAAGCCAGTGGGTGAAATCTTCAAAAATTTCAATTTGTTTATTTATGGCGGCGTGAATTATGAACCGTATCGCGCCAAATTTGAAAATCTTATTGGACGAAAAGTAGACAGTATTGAGTTATTTCCGGCTTCGGAAGGATTTTTTGCATATCAGGATTCGCAAAAGGAAAAAGGAATGTTACTGCTTTTGAACTCCGGTATTTTTTATGAATTTATAAAATCTGATGAATTTTATAGTCAAAATCCAAAACGTTATACGATTGGCGAAGTGGAATTGGGTGTGAATTATGTTTTGATAATTTCTACTAATGCAGGACTTTGGGGCTATAATATTGGTGATACGGTTCAGTTTACCAGTTTAAAACCGTACCGAATAATTGTCTCGGGAAGAATCAAACATTATATTTCGGCTTTTGGCGAACACGTGATTGGCTTTGAAGTTGAGCAAGCTCTGAGTGAATCAATGGTTAATACCAATGTTAAAGTAAATGAATTTACGGTTGCCCCGCAGATTAATCCAAAAGAAGGCTTACCGTACCATGAATGGTTTATAGAATTTGAGAATGAACCTGAAAATCTAGAAGATTTTGCGCAACAATTGGACTATGAAATGCGAATACGTAATATATATTATGATGACTTAATAAAAGGAAGTGTTTTAAGAAGATTAGTTGTCACCAAAGTCGTTAAAAACGGTTTTCAGGACTATATGAAATCGATTGGTAAACTAGGCGGTCAAAATAAAATTCCGAGGCTTTCCAATGATAGAAACATAGTGGATTTGTTAAAAAGTAAATAAATGTCTTACCTTTGCAGGTTAGAAAATAAGTAGAAAATGAAAGAAACAAAAAACATATCACGCTCCAGAGCGCAGGAATCATCGGCAGCAATTGAAAAAATGTACATTACGATGCGTCACCTTTTTAACAGGGGCTTTTACAAACCGATGGGAATTTCAGGTGATACGTTGCGCGAAGCATTATTAGCATTACGACCAGAAATTTATGGAAATATAGCCGAAGAAAAAGTAGAATTGAACGGACTTTTATATGTTATAGAACGTCTTCCAGTAGGAATTGAAGAATGTAGATTTATCAATTTAACATCAGATGAAGGGTATTCTAAATCGCATTTTCAGGCGATTGTACCACCAAAAAGACGCCGTAATTGTTACCGAATCGATGAGGAACAAATGAATGTGGAGATTACAAGAGGACGTTCGGATATTTATGATATTTTGACGCATTTGACGTTTATTTTCATTGAATCACACAAAATTAGAAACAGGGTTTTACTGGATGATGCCGGTGAGGTTTCCCGCGATTGGTTCAAATTGGAACAAGCGGTTTCTCAAAAGAAGAAACTGACTCAGATAGAAAAAGAGAAAGCTATTTCACATGCTGCCAATATTCTGGGAAGAACATTTGAGGAAGTATTGGATATTTATGACTCTTTTGGTTCAGCTGCTGCGCCAGATCGTTTCTTGCATGTCATCTTTTGGTTGGGAAAACTTGCCATTGAAGAAATTGTCGACGATAATAAGAGAACGATTACGTTTAGTCCTATTTTGAGAGAACGTTTGGGACACCACATTCACGGGGAAATTTGGGCTACTAACATCAAGGAGGTTTTGAAAGAAAACCAACTTTTAGACCGCCCGATTCATGTGATTAGTGCCAATATGCATAGTGTGATGAATTCTATTTTTGCAACGAAAGTTTTAAAAACTAAGTTCAAAGACAAATCAGATTTCTTTATTTATGAGGAATTGAGTAAGTCAGGTGCCAATGCGGTTCGAAACCAAGTGGAGGAAGTAGCCTTGAAATGCGGAATGATTTCGTTGCCGGATACCTCAGGAACTAATATCGACGTACAGATTTTTGATACCGCCAAAATTGATTGGGCAAAAACATCTTTTCCTAAAGCAAATATTGGCGACAAACAACCAGTATTGATCGTTATGGATTACGCGTTTGGAGAACAGGCTTATGAAACCATTGATGAGTTGTTGAAACCGTTCAAAAAAGACACTTTGTTGAATGTAGAATCGGTTTCAATCATGGGAAAAGCGGGAATTCTGGAAGGTGGAAAAGGGGATATTATGATTCCAAACGCTCACATTAATGAAGGAACGGCAGATAATTATTATTTTGAAAATGAATTAAAGGCTGAAATGTTTGAAGGAAATGGCATTGCCGTTTTTGCCGGGCCGATGGTAACCGTACTTGGAACTTCCTTACAAAATAGAGATTTATTGAAGTTTTTCTATGAATCAACCTGGGGAGTTATCGGATTGGAAATGGAAGGTTCGTATTATCAAAAAGCGATCCAATCCGCTTCTAAAATCAGAAAGAGTGTTCCTCATGATGTCAAAGTAAGATACGCATATTACGCATCAGATAATCCTCTGGAAACAGGAAGTACATTGGCTTCAGGCGGACTGGGAACTACCGGTGTAAAACCAACGTATTTGATTACGATTAAGATATTGGAACAAATTTTCAACGTAAAATAAAAAATATAAATGAGTACAAACGTGCCCAATAATCAAGACGATCGGGAAATTGATTTAATGCAAATTTCTAGAAATATCGGAGATTTTTTTCGAGGAATTAACAGCTTTTTCTTTCAATGTATCCAGTTTTTTTTTAAAAATGGGATTGTAATTATGATATTATTTATAGTTGGAGTTGGAGTAGGAGTTTATTTGGATAAAACAAAAAAAACATACGATCATCAAATTATTGTATCACCAAACTTTGGAAGTACCGACTATTTATATTCAAAAATTGATCTGATATCGGCTAAAATTAAAGAAGGAGACACCGTTTTTTTGAAAAATATAGTCGGTATAAAAAAACCTAAAGAAATAATAAAAATAGAGATTAAGCCTATTGCCGATGTGTATAAATTCATCGATAATAAAGCAGAAAACTTTGAATTAATTAAGTTGATGGCAGAAGATGGGGATGTAAAAAAGATTCTGGAAGACAATTTAACCAGTAAAAATTATACATCCCACACTGTTTTCTTCAAAACAAATCGATTGACCTATGATAAAGAGACCGTGCAACCGTTATTAGATTTTTTAAACGATTCAGAATATTATCGAAAAATTCAACAAGTAGTTTTAAAAAACCTGCAAATTAAGATGACTGAAAATGATTCTATTATTTCACAGATTAACGGCGTTTTAAACGGATTCTCGAATAGAGTAAATGGCAGTCAAACCAGCAATAAATTAATTTATTTTAACGAAAATACGCAGTTAAATGAGGTCATAAAGACCAAGGATGTTTTGATAAATGAACAAGGAAAGCACAGAATTGATTCCGTTGGTTACGATAAAATCGTAAAAGACAACAGCGCGATAACAAATATTGAAAACACTTCTTCAGTGAATGGTAAACTCAAATTTATTATTCCGCTGTTGTTAATTTTTGGTTTCATTTTGATTAAACTCTTTCAAAGATTCTATAATAAGCAAAAAAAATTATCTTTACAGAGCACTTAAAAAAAATCGATTTTAAAGTTTTAAACTAATTTAAATAAAGACACCATTTGCAGTGTTTTAAAAATATAAAAATGAATTTCATTACCACCAATTTATCGGGTTGTTACATTATTGAGCCTAAAGTTATCAAAGACGAAAGGGGTTATTTTATGGAAAGCTATAACGAAGGCACCTTTCAAAAAGGGCTGGCAGAACCGATACACTTTGTGCAGGATAATCAATCTTTTTCAACAAAAGGAGTGCTTCGAGGATTGCATTATCAAACAGGAATTCATGCTCAAGCCAAGCTCGTTAGAGTTTTGCAGGGTGAAGTACTGGATATTGCAGTTGATATTCGCCCTAATTCAGCAACATATGGTCAACATATTTCCATAGTGCTTTCCGGTGAAAATCAGAAACAGTTTTTTATCCCAAGAGGTTTTGCGCATGGATTTTTAGTTTTGAGCGAAACAGCAACGTTCTTTTATAAATGTGATAATTATTACAATAAAGAATCCGAGGGAGGAATTATTTTTAATGATATGGAAATCAATATTGATTGGCAATTTTCAGATCAAGATCTGATTATTTCTGAAAAAGATAAAGGATTACCAACGTTACAAAATGCCAAAAAAGCATGGTAGTTCTTGTTACCGGAGCCAATGGCCAGTTAGGACAATCCTTGCAGTTTATTGCTGCTGAGTACCCTCAAATAGATTTTAGATTTTATAATTCGCAAGAATTAGATATTACACAAAAAAAAGGAATCGAAACAATTTTTAATACCATAAAACCTGAATTCTGCATAAATGCCGCTGCCTACACCGCTGTCGATAAAGCCGAAAGTGAACCAGAAAAAGCGTATGAAATCAATGTGACCGGCGCAGGAAATCTGGCTGAAGTTTGCAAAGAAATTGGAGCCAAATTAATTCACATTTCAACTGATTTTATTTTTGATGGTAACCAGAAAACGCCTTATACCGAGGATGATCGTACCAATCCTAAAAGTGTCTACGGTCAGACCAAATTAGACGGCGAAAAAGCCATTCAATCCATTTTTGAGCGTTATTTTATTATCAGAACTTCATGGGTTTATTCGCAATTTGGGAATAACTTCATGAAATCAATGCTGCGATTAAGTAAGGAAAGAGAAACTTTGTCTATTGTCAATGACCAGATAGGAACCCCAACTAATGCTGTGGATTTAGCGCATGTATTGATGAAAATTATTTCAAATACTGTCCAAAATCCAGAACGTAAGACATACGGGATCTACAATTTCAGTAACGAAGGACAATGCAGTTGGTTTGATTTTGCAAAGAAAATATTCCAAATAAATAATATAAAAATCGATTTAAAACCGATTCCAAGCAGTGATTACCCAACTCCCGCAGAAAGGCCAAAATATAGTGTTCTGGACAAAAATAAGATTAAAAGGGTATTTGGAGTTGAGGTCAAAAACTGGGAGGAGAGTTTAAAGATAATAGAATAAATAATTCAATTCCTGACTTAAGCAGTGCCATAAATTAGAGACTTAATTTTTAATGCAACATTTGATAAAATCAATTTTTCAGAAAACTTCTCTGTGATATAAGTTCTCGCGTCTTCACCCATATTGGTTTTAGAAGTCTTATTTTTTATTTCAAGTAAAGCGGAGTAAATTTCATTCGCTGCATTATGTCCTACGAAATAAAACCCGCCGTTTGATTCCCTAATGATGGTATTTACTTCAGAAATTGCATGTCCGCTTATAACGGAAGGTTTCCCGCTGGCCATCATCGCCAGGATTTTGGATGGCATTATTGTATCTAAAACAGTTATTTTTTGAAATAAGAAATGTGCATCAGCAGAGCATAATAGATCATTCAGCTCGTCATAAGGGACTGGATTATAGAATTTAACAAACTTAAAAGCGGCTAAATTCTCTTTTAAAGTATTTTTAAAACTGCCATCCCCGACAATAACAATTTCGATAAGATCTTCTTTTTTCAGCAGGAAACATAATTTTTGCAGCAGTTGCCAATCTTGTTTTTCGCCGATATTTCCCGAATATAACAACGTAAATTTATTGGAATCGATTAACGAATGTTGAGAGCTGGTTTTTGGATTAATTTTTTCGGCGGATATCCAATTTGGAAAAAAATAGGGATTGGAGTGCCTTGATTTTTCTTTAATTTTTTCTAACATCGTATAACTTATGCTACTGACTAGGTCTGCAATATTGAATAAGGCCGTTTCAAGGCAAAAAATATATTTTTTCAATAAAGAGGTGCCATAATTGTTTCTTTTGATAATTCCCGATTCTAAAGCCAGATCAAATTCAAAATCCTGTATGTGAATCCATAATTTAGCCTTTTTTATTTTAGCCAGAAAAAATGCGGGAATAATAGAAATAGTAAAGGGAACAATACAAATTACTAAATCTGTTTTTTTTATTTTTCGCAGGTTTATTAATGTTCCAAAAAACAAACTTAACATCATCAGGATCCTGGAACTCAGAGTGACTTTTTGAGGTATGAATTGTTTGAAACGGATGATTTCGATGCCGTCAACAGTTTCAGAGAAAAATGTAGTTCGATCTGAATAACTGTCTTTGATTTTCCATTGAGGATAATATGGAAATCCCGTAAGGATTTGAATTGCATACCCTTCACTTTTCAGATAATTTGCAAATTGAGTTGTATATAGCCCAATAGCAGTATCTTCAGGATAATAGTTAGCAGTAATTATTGTAATTTTTTTAGGACTATCCATGGTAATTTAAGGGACAAAATATAAAAAATCAAATGTAATTCATTATTTATTAAGTAGCAGTTTTCGAAAAAATTAATTAAAAAATTAAACCGTGATGAAATTTCTTCAATACGATTAAGTTTTATAATTTTCACAAAAATTCGGTATATCGCAAATGAAAATTATTCTAGATAATATTATTTATTCAAAAGTGAATCAGGGCGGCGTTTCTAATTACTGGTTTGAACTTTCTAAATATTTACTGCATCAATCCGAAGACGAAGTTTTTTTCCATGAAGAATCAAATGTTTTCGACAATTTTCACAGACAACAATTAGAAATTCCTACTGACGCTTTTCTTTCGAATGCTAAAGGTAAATTTTCTATTCTGTCGAGGGTAAAGCCAATAAAATATGAAAGCGAGGATTTTTTTCTATACCATTCCAGTTATTACCGAGCTTTAAAAGGAGTACCTAATCACAGAGAAGTGACAACGATTCATGATTTTACGCATAATTATTTTTCGCCGCCGCACAAAAGATTTGTGCACAATCAACTGAAATTTTCGGCCATTAAACGGTCAAAAGGGCTAATATGTGTATCACAAAATACCTATAATGATTTGAGAAAGTTTTGTCCCGTGCGTTCTGATCAGAAAATTGAAATTATTCATAATGGCGTCAGTGATGACTATTTCCCAATTAAAAACTATTCTGATTTAGAATTAGAATTTTTTAGAGAAAATAAACTGGAAGAAAATTACGTTATTTACGTCGGTACGAGAACAAATTATAAAAACTTTAATTTCGTCTTCGAATTATTAAAAGTAAGCAAAAACATAAAGTTAGTTGTTGTTGGAAATCAGTTAACCGCTGCGGAACGGAAGCTGTTTAGCGATGATTTATTGAGAAGAACTGTAATTTTTACAGGAATCACTAATGTCGAATTGAATCTACTTTATAGTAATGCCATTGCATTGGTTTATCCGTCAAGTTACGAAGGATTTGGAATCCCAATACTGGAAGCCATGAGGGCCGGTTGTCCCGTTATTGCTCTTGATAATTCTTCGATTAGTGAAGTGGCTGGTAATGCAGGGATACTCTTGAAGCAATT
Organism: Flavobacterium caseinilyticum; assembly: GCF_004349085.1. Classification (GTDB taxonomy): domain Bacteria; phylum Bacteroidota; class Bacteroidia; order Flavobacteriales; family Flavobacteriaceae; genus Flavobacterium; species Flavobacterium caseinilyticum. Next base: position 186,786 of record NZ_SMFM01000001.1, read on the forward strand.
GGAGATTGCAGAATTCAAGGAAAATATCGAAAATTTGCAAGATAATGCCTCTTTCAGAGCAGAAATAATTGGCAAAGGAATCGAACATTCAAAGCCCTTCAGTTGGGAGAAATGTTGTCAGGAAACCCATAATTTTTATAAAGAAATAGCGTCTGAATTATAAGTGGACTGCATCTTTTTTTTCTCCAATACATATAAAAATAAACAGCCAAAAAAGGAGTAGAGTATAACGCCAGCTTCTCTTTCAAGAACGTTTTCTGTAAAAAAATTAAATATAAAGTAGAGTATAAAGCTTGCTGTGAGGTAAGATTCAAATTTCAAACTTTTTTTAATGTTCAAAAAGAGCGTGTATAAATATAAAAATATTCCGGCAAAACCAGCAATAAGCAATAATCCCATATATTGATTGTGAGAATTGTAGGGATTATTGGTAAATCCAATATCTTTAGAAGTATAGCAATCTGTCAATTTTTTTTGTACATCACCCAAACCATAACCTAGAATAGGCCTTTCTTTTATAGATTCCAATGCACATTTATAGACATTATAGCGAATGTAAAGTGACGAAGACGAATCTTTTATAACAGTGCCATCATATAAATCTTTGAATCGATTGTGATTTTGATATTTTGGAATTGAAAGCATAATTACTGAAAAAAGCGCCATTGCAATAACACTCCATAGCATTTTTTTAAAATGAAAGCGGAAGATAAGATAAAGTACTCCAATTAAAAACAGCGAAATTACAGGGCCTCTTCTGGCCAAAACAGCCAAAAATAGCACGTACAGTATTGCCATGCACAGAAATACTATTTTCATTTTTTTATTGCTGTCCCAAAGGTGAATTACAAACAGCACACTTACTCCGATATAAATAGACAAATAGATCGGATGGATACTAAAAAGACCCAAACGGATGTCAATTAAATTGGAATAATGAACAATCGTTTCTGAAAAAGTAAATTCCTGGTTCCAAAAGTAGAGAAAGCTGCAACACAAAAAAATCACGACGGAGAGACAGAAACTGAGCAGAATTCTATCTTTTATTTTTTTGGTGAGTATAAAATTGGACTGCAACAACAAGGTGAAAATAATTGGAAAGACGATCAAAGATGCTGTTGTTTCTATCTTTCTAAAGGCGTGATTTATATTTTCAGAATAAGTACAGCTGAAAATGAAAATCCAAAACAGCATGCTATTTATCAATAAAAATCGATAATTAAATTGGCCAGAACGGCTCTTAATATAGTAAGCCAACACGAATAAACCCAGTAATACAACGGGAATCGCCTTCATTTTATTAGGAATAAGCAGTATACACGCATTGAATGCAAGCAAAAACGGGATTCCTTTTTTTAAAATATTATTTATATCTGACATAATACTGGAGTATGGAGTGTATTGCTTTTGGAACGAAAACTATCGCAAGATAAGTAGCGACCAGATAAGCGAAACCGTTTGTAAAATCACCGCGTAAAAAATACATGAGGTAAATTGCCACATAAAAAGCGAAAATCGATTTCAGAATATCGTTGCCTTTTAACCAGATTATCATTTTTCTAAAAAACAGTGCCAATACAACTGGATAAAGCAATATCCCCAAGAATCCAAAATTCAGATAACCTTCTGAAATATAGGGATTTGATAAATTATTAAAGTTAAATTTATATTTTTCTACCAGATAATTTCCAATTTTAAAACCGGTTGTTTCGGGTTTTGAATGCCAAATACTCCGGGGAACAAAGAATAAAAGACTGCCCAGCAAAGGTTCTCCATAAACCACCTTTTTTTTGTCGAAATAATCAATTGTCGCTAAAAAATTCGGATAGGCATCATAATGTAATGAATTAAAGGCATCAGTGACATGAAGATATTCAAAATTGGTAACCAAAACATTGGGTTTCGCGATCATTTGGCTTAGCGAATATCTTGAATGTGTCAAAATAGTCAAGACCGGAAATAACAGTATCATTGACAAAAACACAAATCGCATTGTTTTGAAGTTTGTATCGAGTATTTTTTTGAAAAAAAGGAAAATCAGCGAAATGTAGATAGGTCCTAATGCGTTTCGTTTTTCTGTCAGCGGATTTTTCAAGAAAAAAACAACTGCGATAAAAAAGATTAAATAGAATACAACGAAGTAATAATTGGTTGTTTTTGTCTTACTTTTTTTCAAGTAGCTGTACGCTAAAACCACGCCGCTTATGGGAATAAAAAACAGAAATTTTTGAACGATTAAATATTTCGAAGTGCTTGTGGCTTCAACTTCTTTATAAAATTCATTCTGAAACTGAAACAGAATTGTACTGAAATTAATAAGGATAATTGCAATAGTCAATAGTGCTAATGCCGTTAAAACGACAGGAATGTTCTTGTATTTTTCAACCTCTTCTATTGAAACTTCGAAAGGTTTTACACGGAGATTGTTGTTGATTTTCAGATAGGAAATAAAGAAAATCAGGTTGAATATAAAGAGATAAGCATTTGCTCGCAAACATGTGGCTTCTGTAAAAGGAAATTTCTGAATGAAACGGCCGCCTTCAAGGGAATCTTTGACAATGTAATCTATTTGAACAATCGGGGCAACAATAAAAAACAATAAGTTGAAAACTACAAAAACACTGAGAAATGGAGAGAATTTCTTCTCTAAAAAGATGGAATAATAAGTAATTCCCCAAAGAACTAAAAAATTAGCGAAAAAGGAAAGTTTTAATACCGGTGGAATTTTAAAATATAGAAATAGCGCTATAAAAAATAAAGTAAAAAATATAAAAAAACTGGACTTTGAGCGCATGCTTCAGATAAATAAAAGAGTTAAAAAGAGAAGCTGTTTTTACATGTAACTAAAAAATCAATTGATTCTAAAATCCTTAATCGTCTTTTCTGAATTTAAGTAGCTTTTTTTCAATATCGACACTTGAAATAAATAATGGATCATGAAGTCCGTTTATCAGTTCAATGTTATAAATAAATTTAGAAGTGTCATAAACAAGCGATTCATTTGTTGTCCATGACTTCATAAACTGACCATCATCACCATTAATTACATGATCGTTATACTGTATGGAAATGTTTTTGACAGAGATGTTTTTTTGTTCCATATTTTCACCTAAATCGAGTCTAATTTTAAAAGGAATAACCCCTTTTGGAAATTTAAAGTCAATTTTTTGCATTTGGTCATTTCCATACACATATTTATCGATTACAAGGTCTCCACTTAATTCAACATTAGGTTCTTCGGTGTAATAAATTTGAAATTTATCATTTTGTAAAAAAGAAGCTTCAAGAGTTAATGTAACTTCATCAGTGCTGGGTTTTTTTTCTAATGTAACTTCATCCTTCTGGGCAGAGTTACAGGAGATAAGCATAATAAAAGGAAGCAGCACTGAAAAAACGTTTATATTTCTCATGAATTTTTTTGGTAAATTTAGATAAAATAATTCCATATGAAGATAAAATTTATAATGATGAAAAAGTGACGAATCCTTTTAGATTTTAAGTCATAAAAATAAAACGAGAGACTTCGGATATTAATTTAAAATGTTTTTATTTAAAAAAAATCCCATCTACTTCAAGCTGTTCCCCGGTTTTTTTATTGTAAAATCCATTTTCTAAGGCGTGTAAACGGAATCCCATATTTTTCAGTTTTGCTTTCATGTCATGAAAAGTCATTGCGCCTTCGTAGGAAGGAATAAAAGCCATCTCTATTTGAATTCCTGATACATATTGCAATGATTTTTCTGCGCCCAGCAACACCATTTCCTCATATCCCTGTGTATCGATTTTGAGATAAATATTTTTGTCTTTTAAATTTAATTGATCAAAAACACTGTCTAATTTCCGAATTTCGATACTTTCTTTTTGGACAAAACGCGCTTCATGAGCACTTTCGGTGAGCTGCGGCAGGTTTTCTAAAAGAGAACTGCTTACGGAATTTTTGGCGACATTTATTGTGGTTTCACCATCTCTTTCTCCAAGCGAAAAATTATAAACCTGCCAATTGGAATCTTTTGCTGCAATTTTTTTTAATTTCAGGAAAGCTTCCTTCATCGGTTCGTATGAAATGATTTGACCTTTGAAGCCAAGATTTCTCATTTCGCCACCATATTGCCCAATGTTAGCGCCAACATCAATAATTACATCAATGTGATGATGATTGATTAGTGCCATTCTTCTGGACAGCAACTCTGTGGGATACTTCGTGATTTCAAATCCGGTTAAGGCATTTAAAAAACGTTTAATTCGGAGAAGAGTGCTTTTATTTTTATATAAAAATTTATTCATTTTTTTTCAAATTTGCAACAATTTTGTATGCTTCAATAGGTTGGACAATTGCCCAGATTGCAAGACAAACAGCTGAGGATAATACGACGCTTGAAATCCCAAAATCTAACTTTATAAACAAATACGAAAGCGGAATTTTTAAAGTTACACTCATCATTAAAAGTACTAAAATACTTCTCAAATTTCCTATTCCGTTAAAAAAGTAACTGTAAAAAGTGGTGTAAATTCGCAATGATGTCAGTATAGCAACGGTAATTATTAGAAAAGGAGGAACACTGAAATCTTCAGAAATCCAAATTTTCATAATGGCAGGAGCAATTATTGCACAAAGTAACATTCCAATTAAAATTAAAGCGTAAAAATAATTAAATTTTTTAAAACTCATTTTGAACCAGTCACTGTTTTTTTCTAGGTAATTTTTTGAAAACGATGACCACAACGGCGCCATTCCTGCCATAAGAATCATTAAAGGAAAATGAAAATATTTTGTTGTAATATCGTAAGGAACTACTTCTTTTGGTCCGAAAAAATAGGCGAGAATATAATTATCGGATGCAAATAAAAAGAATGTGAATACTTGTATCACCATGTATTTAAAACCTAAACGATACATTTCATTCAGGTTGTTCTTTGGTATTTTTATGGTATTAAACAGGCTGATTTTTTCTGTTCTAAAAAAATAAAAAGTGTAAATAAAATTGACTATAAAACAAATAATTCCGTTAATGCAACTTATGAGATACAGTTTTGATTCTTCTTTTAGTGAAGGAAAGAAGAATAACGGAATGAGTAAAAATACTAAAAAAACAATTTGGTTTACTGCGATTGATTGTTCAGCAAACTTTCCTCTATGAACGCCAACATACAATGCTTTATGGGTATTTAATATAAAATTGACACAGAAAAAGAATATGTTTAGAAGAAAGAGTTTGGTAACAAAAGTGTTTTCAAAAGGAATATTCAGTACGGACTGAATATCAAAAAAGACTACAAAAGCACTAAATAAAAAGAATATTGCAATTGCGATATAACAGCAACTGACATATGCTGCTTTGATGTACGCGCCTATTAAGTTGACATTTCCTGAATGTTGCAGTTCTGGAATTTTAGTTTTTAAAACGCTGGATAATCCAAAATCCATCATTAAAACCCACTGAAAAAGTGTAAATACTAAAACCCAAACACCATAATTGGTACTCCCCAGATATTGGATCAGCAGCGGAATGGAGACAAATAGAGACAGTCCAGAGATGGCTTTATAAAAAGCACTCATAAAAAGATGATTGTTTAGCAAAGGCTTTAATCGGGACATGTGACTTTAGAGGAATTATGAATTTTGATTTTAAGGAGAACAGATTTTCAAATTTTATGTTCTTGCTGTCTGTAGATTTTAAAAATCAGCTCCTCAACAGTAGCTGTTTACTAAAAAGGACATCATAAACAAATTTTTTTTGATCGTTTTAAAATTATACTATACCTACAAATATAATTTTATATCGAGCAAATCCGTCTTTACAGTAAAGAAATTGTCATTTGTTTTTATATATTGCAAATATAAAATTAATTTATGAAAAGAATACTTATCACTGGAGCAGCCGGATTTTTAGGATCACACCTTTGCGACCGTTTTATTAAAGAAGGTTATTTTGTCATTGGAATGGATAATCTCATCACGGGAGATTTAAAAAATATCGAACATTTATTTAAACTGGAGCACTTTGAATTTTATCATCATGACATCACTAAGTTTGTCCATGTTCCCGGTAATTTAGATTATATCTTGCATTTTGCTTCACCGGCAAGTCCAATCGATTATTTGAAAATACCAATTCAAACCTTGAAAGTAGGTTCATTGGGAACCCATAATCTTTTAGGTTTAGCCAGAGTAAAAAAAGCACGAATTCTTATTGCATCCACTTCAGAAGTATATGGAGATCCTTTAGTTCATCCGCAAACGGAAGAATATTATGGCAATGTAAACACGATAGGACCAAGAGGTGTATATGACGAAGCGAAACGTTTTCAGGAATCTATTACCATGGCGTATCATACTTTTCATGGCGTTGAAACCAGAATTGTTCGAATTTTTAATACGTATGGTCCCAGAATGAGATTAAACGACGGTCGCGTAATTCCTGCATTTATTGGCCAGGCAATTCGCGGCGAGGATTTAACCATTTTTGGTGACGGAATGCAAACGCGTTCGTTCTGCTATGTGGATGATCAGGTAGAAGGAATTTTCAGATTACTGCATTCGGATTATGTTTATCCGGTAAATATTGGAAATCCGGACGAAATCACCATCAAGGATTTTGCAGATGAAATTATAAAATTGACCGGAACGAATCAGAAAGTAGTTTATCATCCTCTGCCTATCAATGATCCTTTACAGCGTCAACCTGATATCACAAAGGCTAAAAACTTGTTGGGATGGGAAGCGAAAGTAGGCCGCGCCGAAGGAATGAAAATTACATATGATTATTTCAAATCGTTATCTAAAGAAGAGCTTTCTAAAGAAGAGCACAAAGATTTTTCGAAATACATCTTTTAAATAATTAGGAAGTACTTTACGAAGACTTCCTTTTTTTATGCTTTTTTAACTCTTATTGCAATACATTTTGTTTTTTATCGCGGTTGTATAGTTTTTTTATGCCGTTAATAATTTTAAATGCAAATAAATTAACTCACTTTTGTAATTAGTTTAGCGATCACAAGATACTTGCAGCATTTGCGCGCGATTGCAGTAGAGCAAATTATCAGCACGTTTTTAAAAAACATAAATGCAGTGCTGAAATTGCTTCGACTTTAGAACTAAATCATAAATTAAGATAATACAATTTCGTTAAGTATATATAGTAGTGAAGACAAAAACAGGAAGATATTCAGGCTATATTCGCCCTTTTTCTTTTATTTTAGACTTAATAATCATCAATGTCGTATCTGTTTATTTGATGGATTTAGATACTCATTCCTTAATTTACCCCTTACTTATTAGTTGTGTTTGGTTTTTAATCGCTGCAAATCTTGGTTTTTATGAAGTGTACAGATATACAAAAGTAATTTCTATTTTAAATTGTGCTTTCAAACAAGGAGTGGTTTTTTTACTGTTTTGTCTCGCAATCGCTTTTTTTTATTCTGATAAATTCGATTCAAAAGAAATCGTTCTATTCACTTGCGTTAGTCTTGCCATTATCCTGATTTTTAAATTATTTATTTATTACTTCCTTAAAAAATACAGAGTGCTGTTTGGAGGGAATTTCAGAACGGTGGTGCTTTTAGGAAATGCGAAGAATATTGCTCCATTGCAACATTTTTTCACAGAAAACCCGGATTACGGATACAAATTAGAAAAGGTATTTGATTTAGGACATGACAAGAAAAGTCATCTTTTAGAGAGCTTCGACTTCGTTTTGCAAAATGAAATTGATGAAATTTACTGTTCAATGAGTGATTTAACGCACCAACAAATCAGTGACATTACTTATTTTGCCGATAATAATTTGAAAACTTTGAAATTCATCCCTGATGAAAAACAAATTCTATCGCGAAATTTCGTCTTCGAATATTATGATTATATTCCGGTAATTTCATTAAGAAACATTGTATTGGACGTTACGGCAAATAAGGTTGTCAAACGTGTTTTTGACATTTTATTTTCGGCGGTAATAATTCTGGCAGTATTGTCTTGGCTCACACCGATTTTAGCACTTATTATAAAAAGAGAGTCTAAAGGACCACTGTTTTTCGTGCAGAAAAGAAACGGATTAAATTACAAAGAATTTAATTGTTACAAATTTAGATCGATGGAGCTAAATGATCAAGCGCATTTAAATCAGGTTTCTAAAAATGATAAGCGTATTACTAAGACCGGGCGGTTTATTCGAAAGACCAGTATCGATGAGTTGCCACAGTTTTTTAATGTATTTTTGGGCGATATGTCCGTTGTAGGACCCAGACCACACATGGTAAGTCATACCGAAATGTATGCCTTAAAAGTTGATAAATTTATGGTAAGACACTTTATAAAACCTGGAATTACAGGACTTGCTCAGACTAAAGGATTTCGTGGTGAAGTTGAAACAGATGATGATATTATAAACAGGGTCAAATTCGATATTTTTTATTTAGAAAACTGGTCTATTTTATTGGATATAAAGATTATTTTTAACACCATATACAATACCATAAAAGGTGATGAAAAAGCGTATTAAAATGGAAAAACCGCTTGTGTCAATAATTACTCCTTCTTTTAATTCTGAAAAATTTATCATACAAACCATTCAGTCTGTGCAGGATCAAACCTATCAAAATTGGGAAATGATTATCGTAGATGATGCTTCTACTGATAAAACTTCTTCAATTATAAAGGAAATTGCCGCTGGAGATAAGAAGATACGGTTTATTCAGCTCGATAAAAATTCCGGAACCGGAATTGCCAGAAATACCGCTTTAAATGAAGCAAAAGGAAAATATATCGCATTTTTAGATGCAGACGATTTGTGGAAACCGCAAAAGCTGGATAAACAAATTGATTATCTTACACAGCATAATCTGCCATTTACTTTTTCATTCTATGAATGCATTAACGAGGAAGGGGAATCGCTCAACAAAAGGGTAGAAGCGCCAAAAAATCTCTCATACGTTCAATTATTCTTTTGTAATTATGTTGGGAATCTAACAGGAATTTATGACGCAGATTACTTCGGAAAAATAGCTGTTACTTCAATAAGAAAACGTCAAGATTGGGTTCTTTGGCTAACTATTCTGAAAAAAATTAAAAGTGCAGGTCCTGTTGCTGAAAGTTTAGCGTATTACAGAATAAGGAAAAACTCAATTTCAGCTTCAAAATTCGATTTGTTGAAACATAATTTTGCGGTTTATAGAACTTTTCACCGATACAATGTAGCAGTTTCGCTGATATGTATGATTGGGTTTTTAGCAACCCAATTAATCATTAAACCTCATTATAGTAAAAAGCTTTAAATTGTTGATTTAAACTGCTTCAGTTTGCCGCTAACGCTACGTTTTAGAACTTTTTTTCGGGTAAATATAAAATTCAAATCCGGTTCGAGATATAATTCAATCGCCTTTTTAATCTTTTTTATTTGTTCCAAATTCAATTCAGTTTCGCTGACATATTCAATTTCAAAGGAATCTATTTTGGTTTGTTTGATAACAAATTCTTTTACGTTTCCGTCGTCCTCAATAATGCTTTTTGTCACGTAATAAAACGTCAAACCGGGTGATTTTTTCCCACTTGGCAAAACCGCAACATCATTTGTTCGTCCTATTAATTTCTTGAGAATGGTTTTTTGTAACGTGCTTTTTTCATCCAAAATTCCAATATCGCCAATGTCATAGCGTATAAAAGGATGCGCTTTATTGAACAAGGAGGTAATGACGATTCGGCCCGAAGTACCATTTGGAACTGCTCTATTATTTTCGTCCAAAATCTCTACAAATAACGTTTCTGAATTCACTTGCCATTCTCCTTCCTTATTCTGAAAAGCAATTAAATCCAATTCCGAAGCGCCGTATTCATTGACGATTGGTACTCCAAATTGTTTTTCTAAAAGGAGTTTGTCGTCTTCAAAAAGCATTTCAGAAGTTACCATGCATACTTTCAAACTTGGACAAATTGTTGATAATACGATGTTTTTCTTTTGTAAAAATTTGGCAAACAAAACTATCGAACTTGTATACCCATTGATGTAATCGAATTTTTTATTTTGAAATTTTTTCAGAATTTTTTCTAAAACAACATCCGACAAATCGAAAATGGAGAAGCGAAACCGATGGCTCAAAAAGTCCTTGAAACGTTCTTTTTTGTTGCCAATAAAATCCATTGGAATGCCATAAAAGCGTGCTTGGTAGGAAGTATTAAAATTAATTCCATACCAACCAAAACGGTATATATTGGAAGCCCAAGTCAACGCATGACAGTATTTGTCCTTGGCAAAAATAAACGGAGTTCCGCTGGAACCGGATGTTTTGTTTATGTAACTGTTTTTTGTTGAATACCCTTTCGAAAGCCTTTCCTGTAAAGGTTTTTGTAAATTTTGTTTGTTTAAAACAGGTAAATCTCCCCAGTTTTTATAGTTTTTTGAGCCGACTAATTCTTGATAAAAAGGATTGTTTTGCAAATGAAAATTGACAATTTCTTGTTTTTTATTTGCAATAAAAACTCCATGTTCTTTTTCTGAAAAAGCTACGATTTTTCGCAATTCGGCTTGGGCTTCCCGAATTGGGAAACCACTTAGTTGCAAAGATAAATCGAATAGTGGGAACATTTTACAGAAATATTTCATCAAAAATAATATTTACCAACAACTAATAATGAAGAACCAACAACTTTTTAAAAAATAATTATTTTTTGAGTTTAAAAGCAATTATTTTTGCAGCACAACTAAACACTACTACACATGACAATTTTACTACTGGGTTCGGGCGGAAGAGAACATGCTTTTGCATGGAAAATGATTCAAAGTCCCTTTTGTGACACGCTTTTTGTTGCGCCGGGAAATGCCGGAACGGCTTCCATAGCTACAAATGTTGCGATCAGTCCAACTGATTTTGAAGCTATAAAAGCCTTTGTTATTCAGGAAAAAATAGAAATGGTTGTGGTAGGACCGGAAGATCCTTTAGTAAAAGGAATTTATGATTTCTTTTTAAACGATACTGCATTAAGTCAGATTCCAGTTATCGGTCCTTCAAAAAAGGGCGCGCAACTGGAAGGAAGTAAAGAATTTGCCAAAGAATTTCTAATCAGACATAACATTCCTACTGCCGCTTACGACAGTTTTACCGCTGAAACTGTCGAAAAAGGATGTGAATTTTTGGAAACATTGCAACCTCCTTATGTTTTGAAAGCCGATGGCTTAGCTGCCGGAAAAGGAGTTTTGATTATTCAGGATTTGGCAGAAGCCAAGGAAGAATTAAGAAACATGCTGGTTCACCAAAAATTTGGAGAAGCCAGTTCTAAAGTCGTTATCGAAGAGTTTTTGGACGGAATTGAATTAAGCTGTTTCGTTCTGACTGACGGAAAAAATTATAAAATATTACCAACTGCCAAAGATTATAAACGAATTGGCGAAGGCGATACAGGTTTAAACACAGGCGGAATGGGAGCGGTTTCTCCGGTTCCTTATGTTGATGCTGTTTTGATGGAAAAAATCGAAACTCGCATTGTAAAACCGACTATTGACGGTTTTCAAAAAGACGGAATTCCATACAAGGGTTTTGTTTTTATAGGATTAATCAATGTCAATAACGAACCAATCGTTATCGAATACAATGTGAGAATGGGCGATCCGGAAACCGAAGTGGTTATCCCGAGATTAAAAACGGATTTAATGGAGTTGTTTTTGGCGGTAGCCAATGAAAAGCTGGATCAAATTAATCTGGAAATTGACGAGAGAAGCGCCACTACAATTATGGTTGTTTCAGGCGGATATCCAGAAAATTTCGAAAAAGGAAAAGTGATTGCAGGATTGGAAACCATTGAAGATTCCATTGTTTTTCATGCAGGAACTAAATTAGAAGACGGGAAAGTTGTTTCAAATGGAGGCAGGGTTCTAGCGGTTACTTCGTATGGAAATGATTTTGAAGAAGCCATAAAAAAATCTTATCAAAATATAGATAAACTACATTTTGATAAGATGTATTTTAGAAAAGATATTGGAAACGACTTAAAATAGTTTCCAGTAGCTGCTACAATTTTTAAAAAATTACTTTAAAAAAGAGTGTGCTGTTGTGTCTTGTTTTTCTGTCCCTGCGTCTTCAAAAATTTTCAATTGCAGGATCCAATAAACCATTGCGGCAGCACAAATGATCATGAAAATCCAGTTGATTGTATTTGCAACAAACCAAGAACTTAATTCTAATGAACGTAAAAAATCTAACGGAGCAAATAGAATGTCAACAAATAAATATTGAATTCCTTCGAAAAAGTCTTTCATAATGTTTATAATTAATTTTATTAATTGTTTTTGAGCAACTCTGGATGTTAAAAGTTCATATTTGAATGAATCTTTTTGAACTTGCAGGGTTTACTTTTTAAACAAGTATTATATTTACAATCACAAAAGTATAAAATATCCGTATGATATCAAGTGTTTTTAGAAAATCTACACCATTAAATTTTTCGTTGGTATTAATTTTAATGCTGTTTTTCTTTTTTATCTATCAAATTCAAGACTTATCCTGGACTAATTCTCTTTTTTTAATCATAAAAAAAATTATTTTGTTCTGCATTGTAATCGCTTCTGTATTTACAGCAAATTTTATTGTAAAGAAAAATGGAATGAGTAAAGACAGTGCCTACACGGTCTTTTTTTATTTTTTATTTCTGTTATTTTTCCCGTCGGTATTAGATAATCTAAACTTGATTGTTGCGAATTTCTTTGTCCTTTTAGCCCTGCGTCGATTGATTTCGATGCAATCCTTAAAGGCGTCCAAAGAAAAAATATTTGATGCGTCATTATGGATTTTTCTGGCGGCACTATTTCATTTTTGGAGTATAATTTTTATTGTTTTGGTGTTTATATCCATTATTTTCCATGTCTCGAGGGATTACAGAAACTGGATTCTGCCGTTTATTGCGTTTTTTATCGCAGGAATATTGTTTATGTTATACGCAACACTTTTCAATATAAATGTGACCGAATATATTAATGCAGGTGTAAAAACCACTTTTGAAATCAATTATTTTACCAATAATTACCAAAACGGCGCTTTGTCCATTTACGCTACAATAGCCCTGTTTTTCGTAGTTTCCATGTTTTCGACACTATCAAGCAGACCACAAATTTTGCATACTTCATTCCAGATAATCATTGCTTCCTTTTTTATTGGAGCTGTAATTTTCTTAATATCATCAAATAAAAGTAATGACTTATTGGTTTTTACTTTTGCACCTTTGGCAATTATGACAACCAGCCACATCGAAGTGCCGCAGCTAAAATTGAAACAGGAAATGGTGCTTTTTGTATTGATTGCCTGCAGTTTGTTTGCTTTTTTCTCCCAATTATAATTTTTCGCCATAGGCTAAATCTCCGGCATCGCCCAGTCCGGGAACGATATAACTGTGCTCATTGAGTTTTTCGTCCAAAGAGGCGACCCAAAGATGACAGTTTTCCGGCAAATGCTGCTCTAGATGCGCAATTCCTTCGGGTGTAGCAATGACTACAGCAATGTGAATTTCTTTTGGTGTACCTCTTTCCATCAATTTATTGTAAACGGCCACAATTGATTGTCCCGTGGCAAGCATCGGATCAACTAATATCAGATTTTTGTTGTTGATGTCAGCAATAGCTTGGTATTGCACCACTATATCAAAGTAATCATCATTGTTGGGATGATGTCTGTAAGCAGAAACGAAACCATTTTCGGCATTGTCAAAATAATTCAAGAAACCCAAATGCAATGGTAATCCAGCTCTTAAAACAGAACATAACACCAATTGATCCTTTATCGCGGTGGTCTTTTTTATACCCAGCGGCGTTTGGATTTCTAAGGGTGCGTAATGCAGTTTTTTGCTTAATTCATACGCCATTATTTCGCCAATACGTTCAATATTTCTTCGGAAACGCATGCTGTCGTTATGAACATTCACATTCCGTATTTGTCCCAAAAAATGATTTAGGACACTGTTTCCTTCTGATAAATAATGAATCTGCATGTTTTTATTTTTGTAATTAAACTTATAGTTATTTTTATATGGTATAAAAGTATAAAAAGTATCTTTGTCTTTTAATATATAAAAATATGTTTTCAAAATTAGCGTATTCCGTTTTCGAACAAAGCATCAAAGATTATCATCAATTTGATAATGTTGATCAACCGATAAATAATCCTTTCCAGAAGGATAAATTTGAACATTTATTGTATCACAAAAACTGGATTGACACCGTTCAATGGCATTTTGAAGATATTATCCGTGATCCAAATATTGATCCTGTTGCAGCTTTGACTTTGAAAAGAAGAATCGATGCTTCTAATCAGGAACGCACGGATATGGTGGAATATATTGACAGTTATTTTCTCCAAAAATACAGTCATGTTGTGGTAAAAGACGATGCAAGAATCAACTCAGAAAGTCCGGCTTGGGCATTTGACCGATTGTCAATTTTAGCATTGAAAATTTACCACATGCAAGAAGAAGCTACACGTGCTGAGGCTTCACAAGAGCACAGAGATAAATGTCAGGCAAAGTTGAATATTTTATTGGAACAAAGAACGGACTTGTCAACTGCTATTGATGATTTGTTGACTGACATTGCAAACGGAGATAAATTCATGAAAGTGTACAAACAAATGAAAATGTACAACGATGATGATTTGAATCCTGTTTTGTACCAAAACAAGAAGTAAAAAAAATATTTTTTGAACCATTAATGTGTTAAGATCCATTAAGTTTTTCTTTATACCTTAATGGTTTTTAAACAATAATTAATTGTCAAATATTATCAAACATTTAGCCGTCATGAGACTTTCCGCAATGGGAGATGTCGCCATGACGGTTCCTGTTTTACGCGCTTTTGTAAACCAGCATCCACAAGTTAAAATCACGGTCATTTCCAGACCTTTTTTCAAACCTTTTTTTGAAGGAATTCCCAATCTTACTTTTTTTGCTTTCGATGAAAAAGAACGGCACAAAGGATTTCTTGGATTGTTGCGTTTGTACCAAGATTTGAAAGGTTTAAATATTGATGCCTTTGCTGACTTACACAATGTACTGCGTTCTAAAATCATCCGAAACCTTTTTGCTTTAAGCGGAAAAAAAGTGGCTTCGGTGGATAAAGGTAGAGCAGAGAAAAAAGCATTGACCCAACCCGAAAATAAAGTGTTCCAGCAACTACCTACGATGTTCGAAAGACACGTCAAAGTATTTGAACAATTTGGTTTTACGGTTGATTTATCCCAATCCGAATTTCCTGAAAAGGCTATTTTAAGCCCTGAAATTTTAACGATAATTGGAGAAAAAAATCAAAAACTAATTGGAATCGCACCTTTTGCACAATACGATTCTAAAGTATATCCGTTGGATTTAATGCAACAAGTGATCGACAAATTAGCTTTGGAGACAACCACTACCATTTTGCTTTTTGGCGGTGGAAAAAAGGAAATAGAACTCTTAAATTCACTTGCTGCTAATAAAGAAAATGTGATTGTTGTTGCGGGTAAAATTAAGTTTCAGCAGGAATTAGAGCTCATTAGCAATCTTGATGTCATGCTTTCCATGGATTCCGGGAATGCGCATATTGCGGCCATGCTTGGTGTAAAAGTCATCACGCTTTGGGGCGCGACGCATCCGTATGCAGGATTTTTACCGTTTAATCAACCCTTAAAAAATGCTTTGGTTTCCGATAGGAATCAATATCCTAAATTACCAACTTCGGTGTATGGAAATAAAAAAGTGGAAGGTTATGAAGATGCCATGCGAACGATTACGGTTGATACAATTCTTAAGACACTCTAGCGGTAAAGTATACATTTAGAACTTATTACACATTTTTTATTTTTGAAGTAATTTTCATGTCATGAGAATTTTAACACATTTATAACATAAACACCTAATTGTGTAGTGAGAAAAATACTATTTTTGATTTTGATATTTTCAGCTTAAACCGTAAAGTTAAGACTAAATAAAAATGTTTATTTGTTAGTTCAGCTTTTTGGAAATACTTTGAAACATTCCATTAACAAAAATATGAAACTATTTATGTCAAAAATTACGGTAACAATTGCAATTTTGTTGATTTTCTCCTTTTCTGCGTTTTCTCAAAAAAATAAACTTTCAGGTATTTTGACCGCTGGAAGTGAAAAAACCCCCATTTACAATTCAGTTGTTGCTTTATTAACTCCGGTAGATTCTGTTTTATACCAATTTACCCGCTCCAACAAAGAAGGTAAATTTGTCCTTAATAATGTAAAACCGGGGAATTACATCGTAATGACTTCGCACAGTCAATATGCAGATTATTTAGACGAAATTACCGTAACTAGTACTGATAAGGATTTAGGAGCCATTGCTTTGATGAGCAAAATGGAGCTATTGCGAGAGGTGGTAATAAAAACGGGATCCATCAAGATTAAAGGCGATACAACTAGTTACAGGGCTAGTGATTTTAAAGTTGATGCCAATGCCAATGTTGAAGAATTGCTAAAAAAATTGCCGGGAATACAAGTTGATAAAAATGGAACCATCAAAGCTATGGGCGAAACAGTAGAAAGAGTACTGGTAGATGGCGAAGAATTTTTTGGTGATGATCCTGGCATGGCTGTAAAAAACCTACGTGCAGATGCTATAAAAGAAGTACAGGTTTTTGATAAGAAAAGCGATCAAGCTGAGTTTACAGGAATAGATGATGGCGATTCAAAAAAAACAATTAATCTTAGATTAAAGGAGGATAAAAAGAAAGGCTATTTTGGTAAAGTAGATGGAGCAAACCAACCCTTTACCGGGTCAGATTCTAGATACAATAGCAATATCATGGTGAGTAGTTTCAAAGGAAAAAGAAAGCTTTCGGCATTTTTGTTAAACGGAAATACGGGTCAAGATGGATTAAGCTGGCAAGACAGTGACAAATTTGGTGGAGGAGACGGAAATGTCAGCATGAGTATGGATGATGACGGAAATGTAAATTACGAATGGACCGGCGGCGATAATGATGGCGAACCTTATGTAGACACTCAAAATGGTTTTATAAAAAACACTAATGCAGGATTGCAATACAACAACAAATGGAATGACAAACATTCCTTAAATTTATCACCAAAATACAACAGTCAAAGTTATCAAAATAATAGCACTAGGAGTACACAAACACAAGTAGGAGCGACTCAATTGAATGAAAATAGAGCAACTGCAAGTCATGTAAATAGAGATAATTTTAAGCTTAATGCGGTTTATGATGTAAAAATGGACTCCGTAAACACCCTTAAATTTACGGCTAAAACTAATTTTTACAATACTGAAAGTGATGAATTCACGACCGGAAATACCACTGGAAGCGATGGATTGTTAAGGAACAAACAAGAACGATTATTTACCACAAAATCAGATAAAGAATCCTTGTCTGCGAGTGCTTTGTTTAAACATAAATTTGTTAAACCACGTAGAACACTATCAGTAAATACGAGTTGGAGTACGTTGAATTCAAATGCTAATAATTTTTTAAAATCGGCTAATGAGAGTTATGAAGGAGGCATTTTTGCCTTTGGTAATGAGGTAGATCAAAATAAAATTGGAGATAAAAGCAATCAAAATCTGGCTCTTAATGTAGCCTATACAGAGCCTATAGGAAAGAAACTTGCCTTGCAATTATCCTATCAAATTACCCACAATACAGGTAATAGTAACTTTGTGACTTATGACTTTTCAGACCTAACAGGCAAGTATGATGTAATAGTCGATTCACTATCAAACCAATTCAAGCAAAGCATTACAACAAATAAACCCGTTCTAAAATTAAGTTATAATGCCAAAAAAATCAATTATAGTTTTGGTAGTGGTTTTGGTTTTACCTCATTTGATTTACAAGATCAAACTTTAAATAAGGAATACAAACGCAGTTTTACTAATTTTTTCCCAAGCGCAAATTTTTCATACAAGTACAAAAGCAACAGCAATTTGCGTGTAAATTATCAAGGTGCAACGAGACAGCCTACTATTGACCAATTACAGCCTTTACGAAACAATCAAGATTTTTTTAACCAAGTGCTGGGAAACCCGGATTTAAAACAATCTTTTACAAATAGCATAAATGTTTCTAACAATAGTTACAGCATTTTGACCGAGACTAATTTTTATCAAAGCCTCTCTTTTAGAACAACCTCAAATTTGATTACTTTCAATAGAGATATTGACCCAGAAAGCGCAAAAACAATTAGTACACCTATAAATACAAATGGTAATTTATCAGCCAACTTGTATATGGGTTACGGGTTTAAAGTCAAAAAAATGAATATGTATGTTAATCTTAGTCCATCTATAAATTACAATAAATCGGTCAATAGCATTAATAAGCAAATCAATAACTCGAATATTTTAAGTTCTAATTTTTCTGTTTACTTGAATAAATCCAAAGAAAAGAAATACGATATCAATCTAAGTAATACTTTCTCAAACAGCCGTAACAGTACCTCTCAAAACAATGAAGTAAAATCATTTAATACCAATAACCTTGGTTTAGATCTTGCCGTTTATTTTAGAGAAAAATGGAAATTATCAACGGATTATAATTTGTATTCTCGCCAAAAAACAGTTGATTTTCAAACCAATCTTACCAATCAATTGTGGAATGCCAGGTTCCAACGTACCTTTAAGAACGATGAGTTTACCGCTTATGTAATGGTGCGCGACATTTTGAATCAAAACATAGGTATTAGCAGATTTGTTTATGAAAACACAATTGGCGAAGAGCGAAATGACAGACTCCGACGCTATGCTATGATAGGTTTTACGTGGAATTTTAAAAATAAAAACGGCATCGAAAAAAAATAAATAAGCCCATATAGGAATTGTAATTCAGCATCGAAAAATGTCAATATTTTTAAAATAAACCATCTCACTACTTTAAAATACAACCCAATGAAATCAATATATTTTTATATCACATTATTTGTTTTTACTACAGGATCCTATGCACAGCAATTTGTAGATAAGGCTGTAATTGAGTATGAAGTCAATACCAATCTCAAAAAAACAATGAGCAATGACAGTTGGGATGAAATGATGAAAGAAAACTTATCTGATTTAAAAATATCGTATTACACCTATACTTTTGAAGACAATAAAAGTGTATATATGTTCGACAGATGGAGTCCAAAAACAAGAATACCAAAACATGAGAAAGAAGCTGACGAAGAAAACACTTGGTTCTTTGATTTTACAACCAGAAAAATGAACCTACAAAAACAAATTGTGGGTACTAATTTTGTTATTGCAGATAGTATTCCGAACATTGAATGGAAAATCACAAACGAGCGCAGAGAAATAGCGGGCTATAATTGCCGAAAAGCGGTTGGAAAAATATTTGATGATGTTTATGTGTTTGCTTTTTATACAGACGACATAACCATTACCGGCGGTCCATGTAGTATAAATGGTTTGCCAGGTATGATTTTAGGACTTTCGATACCTAGATTGTATACGTCATATATAGCAACTAAAGTAGATTTAAAAATCAAAGATAACACAGTGATTAAACCTAGTACAGCTAAAAAAACTTATGATTTTAAAGAACTAAAAACATTAATAGAAGAAAAAACAAAGGATTGGTTTACGTACGGAGAGGACAAGGAAGAGAATAAAAGACAAAAAAATATGTTTTTGTGGAATGCTTTTTTGTAATACTCTGACTGTAAATCAAATTACTGATTGTTGAAAATTCAGTTTTAAAAAAAGATTGCAATTAAAGCCAAATTTTCTCGTCTTGACAACGCTTCAAAATATATCTTTTTAAATTCGAAATAGTTTCCTGATAATTTGGCACATCATACCCAAAACGCTCGTGTTCGGCTTGTTCTTTTTCGATAGCATCACAGCCTTTTATGACTTCTTTAAGCATATCAAGCATTGCTAATTCTTTGTTGTTTGTTTTTTGAAATTTGAATTCCACGATTTCATCTTGCAATTGCTCACAATATTCCAAAAGTTGTGCTACTTCTGGTTCGTCAAGAAGGGAAGCGTTGTTTTTGAATATTTCTCGAATGGATTTCATATAAAAAATAGTTTAAAGTCTCATTTTAGTTTAAAGCTTAGATTTCAAATCCATTCTTTCGTGAAGAATTCTTATTATTTCTATTTCTTTAACCGAAATAATTCTATAAAAAATAATGTGATGATTGGTTTTAAATCCTAAAAGATTAGGCTGAATTAGCTCATAATTTTTCCCAAAGTTGGGATAATTTGCTAATTCCTGACAAGATTCTAATAGGAGTTTATAATACTTATTGGCTTGTTTTTCTGACCATTCCTCATAAGTGTATTCCCAGATTTCAGCTAAATCGTTAACAGCTAAATTGGTTAAATAATATTTAGCCATTTGCTTTTTTCTTTGCTTGTAACGTTTCTAAGTGTTTTTTTGGATCAAAGTCTTTTGCAAATCCACTATCAATACCTTCCTGAATGGCATTTTTTAATAGTAAAACTTTATCTTCTTCCTCTTCTAGCATGCGGAGTCCGGCTCGAATTACCTCACTAGCATTTTGAAACCGACCTTTTGAAATACTTTTTTCTACAAAAGTTTCAAAATGATTTCCTAAAGAGATTGACGTGTTCTTTCCCATGATTTTAATTTTTTACTAAAGTACCAAAAATTGGTAACAATTTAAATATTTTTTATAAAAAATTAACGTTCTTTCCTCTTCGCTAGGGTTCTGAGATTATGTTAAGATTGTTGTTATGTATTGTCACATTAAATTAAGCACTATATGTAAAAGCGCAAAGTCTTTGTTGTTAGTGTTTTATCCTTTAGTAACTAGGTGTTTTTCTACAGTTTCATCATTAAATTTTATAATTAAGCTGCCAGTGTCTATTCCCGAATGAGCATATCCCAAAAAATATCTGAATGTTTTGGGAGTAGAAAAGGTACTGTCTGGTTTTCCAAGTAAATTAATAATTTCGCTTTTTTTCATTCCATTTAATTTATAATTATTTCGCAAACTATTCATCATATCCCATCTTAGAGAAAAGTCATTCTCAGAATTCATATCTGTCGTTTTCCACTTTTGAGAATTAAATTTTTCGCCAGACACTTTTCCACGCAATCCAAAACCTAAAATAAATATGAGGATAAGAATTATTGTAATTGCTGTTGTCTTTTTCATATTATTACTTTTTTTAAATTGCTCACAACTCGTTTGCATTTATGATAGATTCAAATCTAACAAACTTAGCGATATAAGTATGAATCTATGAAACTAACCCAAAAACTGCGTATATCTTGATTGTACTATTATTTTACTAATATACTAAAAATCCCAACCTCTCAAAAACAAAAAAACTTCCCTTTTCAGAGAAGTTTCATTTATAAGTAATTTATTTTTTAAACATCATCATAATCTACATAGATAGTTTCTGATGTTGGATGAGCTTGACAGGTAAGAATAAGTCCATCGGCGATTTCTTTATTGGTAAGAATAGAATTTTTAGTCATTTCGGCAGTTCCTGAGGTAACTCGAGCCAGACAGCTACTGCATATTCCGCCTTGGCACGAATACGGAGCATCAATGCCTTGCTTTAAAGCGGCATCAAGAACGGTTTGTTTTTGTGACATTTCGAAAGTTGTTTCCTCGTCATCCACCATGATGGTAATTTTTGAATGACCGCCTAACGATTTTTCTATTTTATTTTCTTTCGTTGAAGAAGCAAATAATTCAAATTTAATATTCGATTCTTTTACGTTGTGTTCCTTCAAAACTCCAGAAACAATGTTGATCATTTCTTCCGGTCCACACAAATAGAACTTATCAAATTCTAATTCCTTGTGCTTGTTATTCAGAACAAAATTCACTGTCGATTTCTCTATTCGTCCAAAAAAAGCAGGTTCCACTTTGGCTTGACTGTAGACATAATGTACAAAAAGTCGTCCTACATATTGCAGTTGCAAATCGTGTAATTCTTGGTGAAAGATGGTTTCTTCAGGCGTTTTGTTCCCGTAAACCAATACAAAAGAACTCTTCGGTTCGTTTTTCAATACTGATTTTAAGATAGACATCACGGGAGTGATTCCGCTTCCGGCAGCAAAAGCCACGTAGTTTTTTTGTCGGTCCGCTTGTGGTTCAAAAGTGAATTTTCCTTCCGGTTTTCCTACTTCAAGAACATCACCAGCTTTCAGTTTTGTGTTGGAAAACTGAGAGAAAGCGCCGTTTGCGACCGCTTTCACAGCAATGCGTAATTCCCCGCTGTCAGGAGCTGAGCATATAGAATACGCACGACGAATTTCTTCACCGTCCAAGGTTAATTTCAGATTGATATATTGACCGGCGACAAAAGTATAATTCGCTTTTAATTCCTCAGGTACGTTAAAAAGTATGGAAACAGCGTCTTTGGTTTCGCGTTTTACTTCTTTTATGATTAATTTCAAAAAGGATGACATGATATTTTTTTTGCAAAAGTAGGAAATGGCAAATAAATGGAGATTAAAAATAAGTGTTTTTTTATATTTGATGTAACGTTTTCTTATTTTCATGTACCTACAGTTAAACCAAAATAACCAAACTATGATTCAAAAATTCCTTTATCTCGAATGGAAAGCATTTTTTAGGTCAGCTTCCTTCGCTACTAATTTGGCTTTGAAAATCCTTATGGGTTTTGTTGCTATTTACTTCATTTTAATATTCTTAGCATTAGGAGTCGGGATTTTTTATCTTCTAAAAAAAATGAACTTTGACCCAATCGTGACGGTAAATAAATTCATTATTTATTACATATTAATGGACTTAACGGTCCGATTGCTGTTGCAAAAAATCCCAGTGATGAACATTCGTCCCATGTTGATTTTCCCGATAAAAAAGTCCACAATTGTTCACTTTTCTTTGGGAAAAACAGTTTTGTCCTTCTTCAATTTGGTACATGGTTTTTTCCTGATTCCGTTTAGTATTGTTTTAATGATCGAAGGCTATAATGTACTTTCCGTAGTGCTTTGGTTTATTGCGCTCTACTCTTTACTATTCATCAACAATTTTCTAAATATTTTACTGAGCAATAAGGATAATTTATTTGCTATTTTCTTAGGAATAGCTGCCGTTTTAGGAGGATTGCATTATTACGAACTCTTTGATATCACAGATTATACAGCGCCATTTTTCAATGCAATTTTTAATACCTATTGGGCTTTTGCCATTCCGCTGTTGTGTTTGATCGTTATATATTATGTTACTTTTCAATATTTCAAAAAGAATTTATATTTGGATGCGGGATTGTCTAACAAACACGATGTTGCAAAAACGGAAGAGCTGACTTGGTTAAACCAATTTGGAACTATAGGAACCTTTTTGAAAAACGACATTAAATTAATCAAAAGAAACAAACGGTCAAAAACTACCGTGGGATTAAGCGTGATGTTCCTTTTTTAT
This sequence comes from Flavobacterium caseinilyticum, assembly GCF_004349085.1. Taxonomy (GTDB): domain Bacteria; phylum Bacteroidota; class Bacteroidia; order Flavobacteriales; family Flavobacteriaceae; genus Flavobacterium; species Flavobacterium caseinilyticum. The sequence continues at coordinate 210,153 of NZ_SMFM01000001.1, forward strand.
GGCTTTCTTTTCTTTACTAATGCAATTGAAGTGTATAACAATCCTGTAATGCACATTTTTGCCGGAATTTTCGTTTCCGGCGGATTTCTGATTACTTTCGGACAATTTGTGCCCAGCTGGGACAGCGCGTATTACCAGTTAATGATGACGCAAAATATTCCGTACAAGGGCTATTTGAGTTCAAAATGGTGGCTGATGGTGATTGCTACAATAGTGACCACGACAATTGCCTCGTTCTATCTGTATTTTGGATGGCAGGTATATTTGACAATAGTTGTAGGCGCCATTTATAATATTGGAGTCAATTCTCATTTGGTATTGCTGGGCGGTGCGTACACGAAAACACCAATTGATTTAAGTTCCGGAAAAGGCGCTTTTGGCGACAAAAAAGCGTTCAATGTAAAAACCATGCTGATTTCACTTCCGCAATTAGGATTACCCGTTTTACTATATTGGTTGGGTTCTAAATATGCGAATCCAACGTTAGGCTTAGCGCTGGTGGCAGGGGCAGGAGTGATTGGTTTTGCGCTGAAAGACAAAGTTTTTTCGGTAATTGAAAAAATCTATAAATCAGAAAAATACGCAACTATCGCGGCTTACAAACAAAAAGGATAAGTAACAATTAGAGTAACCAACGCGACAAACGCTTTAAGTCCTATTTTAGACTTGCAGAAGGGAAACGATTAAAATAGAACGATGCATCAAGCCTTAATTTTACTTAATAACTTAATGGTTTTTAAAAAAAAAATTTTTTAATTTTCAAAAGCTTTTGCCTCAAATAACCAGTCAACCGATTAAACTTCAAAAAATGATACAAGTAAACAACCTTTCGAAAACATACAACGGAACAACCGTATTAAAAATAGATACTTTAGAAATAAAAAAAGGCGAAAGCTTTGGATTAGTTGGCAATAACGGCGCCGGTAAAACCACTTTTTTCAGTCTCTTATTGGATTTAATCCAGCCATCCACGGGAAATATTATCAACAATGACATTCAGGTAAACACCAGTGAAAATTGGAAACCGTTCACCGCTTCTTTCTTGGACGAGAGTTTCTTAATTGGCTACTTAACTCCTGAAGAATATTTTTATTTCATTGGTGATTTACGCGGACAAAACAAAGCCGATGTTGATGCTTTATTGGCCACACATGAAGAATTTTTTAATGGAGAAATCCTTAAAAACAAGAAATATTTGCGCGATTTATCCAAAGGAAACCAGAAAAAAGTGGGCATCATTGCTACTTTAATTGGGAATCCGGAAGTCATTATTCTGGATGAACCTTTTGCTAATTTAGACCCAACCACACAATTCCGATTAAAGAAAATCATCAAGAATTTAGCCGATAATCCGGATGTAACGGTATTGGTTTCCAGCCACGATTTGTTGCACACCGTTGAGGTAAGCAACAGGATTGTCGCTTTAAACAAAGGCGAAGTGGTCAAAGACATTCAAACTTCTGAGGAAACATTGAAAGAATTAGAGCTGTTTTTTGCTGTTTAAAATTCAACGCAGCAGTCCAGGACAAAACTTTTTACCGCTAATTTGCGAATTGCATTTATTAACAGCAGTGTTCAGTTTGTGAATTAGCGTTTTAGTTTGGGCGTAACCCTTCGTAAAAACTCCGGGTCGGGCTGTGCGCTGTATCCACGCTAAAAAGCATGGGATGCCGCTTCCATCCCTTACGCACGAACGGAAAACCGAAATATGACGTCATAATTTTCACGATAGCAAAAAGAAACGTACTTTTACAAGTCAGTATACTAAAATGTCTATTTTACAGTTAATTGATAAAAACGTTTTTAAAGTGAAAGCCAATACATTTAAGCCGATATTTTTCTTTTCGTTTTTAGTTTTCTTAGTGGCATGTTCTACTAAGAAAGATACTTTCTTGGCTAGAAATTCCCACGCCCTGAGCACAAAGTATAATATTTTATACAACGGTCAGGTAGGCTTGGACAAAGGGGTTAAGCAAATTAAATCAAATAATGAGGATGATTTCTGGAAATTATTACCACCAGAAAAAATGCAAATCCTGGACGATATTAACAGTACTACAAAACCAATAAACGCCGATTTTGAATTGTCTGAAGCTAAAGCCACGAAAGCGATTCAAAAACACTCCATGAATATTGGTGGAAGGGAGAAAAACACTCAAATAGACGAAGCGTATCTCATGCTTGGTAAATCCCGTTATTACGATCAACGATTTGTTCCGGCTCTTGATGCTTTCAATTATATTTTATACAAATACCCCAACAGCAGCCGAATTTACGAAGCCAAAATTTGGCGGGAAAAAACCAATATGCGTTTAGGAAATGATGCTCAGGTTGTAAAAAACATCTCTAAATTATTGAAAGAACAGGATGTTAAAAATCAGGTTTTTGCTGATGCAAATGCACTTTTAGCGGCTTCCTTTTTAAATTTAGAAGAGAAAGATAGTGCAGTTGCTAAACTAAAAACAGCAATTGAATTCACAAAAGTAAATCAGGAAAAAGCCCGATATCGTTTTATTTTGGGACAATTGTACCAAGAATTAGGATATAAGGACAGCGCCACTTCAGCCTATCAATCGGTGATTGACATGAAAAGAAAAGCGGAGCGAAAATTTGTTATTCAGGCGCATGCTAAAAAAGCTGAATTGTTTGATTATAAAAATGGCGATTCAGATTCTTTTGTCAAAACCTTTGATAAACTCGTAAAAGACAGAGAAAACAGACCTTATAAAGATTTGATTTATCACCAAATGGCTTTATTTTATGACAATCAAAAAGAGCCAAAAAAAGCGCTGGATTTTTATAATGAATCGCTGAGAACAAATTCAAAAGATACTTATTTAGTAGCTTCAAATTATCGAAATCTAGGAAATATGTATTTTAGAACTGCGGAATATCCTTCGGCGGCGAAGTATTATGATAGTACATTGGTGAAATTGAATACTAAAACAAGAGAGTTCAGTAAAATTCAAAAAATCAGAAATAATTTGGATGAGGTAATATTATATGAGGATATTGCAAAGAGAAATGATAGTATTCTGAATGTAGTTTCGCTAAGTGAGAATGGTAGAATTTCCTATTTTGAAAATTATATTGTTAAATTAAAAGAGGCTGACGAAACCAAAAGAATTTTAGAGGAAAAGCGCAGAGAGAAACAGGAAAATATTGAAAGAAATAGCGCAATTACCACGTTAGATCCTGCATCTAACCAAGATTCGGGAATGCCTGCAAAGAAAGCTTTGATGAATCCTCCCGGCATTCCGAGTGCTTCGTCGCAGTCATCCAATACTTTTTATTTTTATAATCCAAATACAGTATCTTTTGGGAAATTAGAATTCAAAAAAGTATGGGGCGACAGAACTCTGGGCGGTAATTGGAGATTATCATCTACTACAGCAATTTCAGCTTCAGCAGACACTTTAAATACAGATAAATCAGCTTTTCAAAATGGCGCAGCAGTGGAGCAAATGGTCAAAGAATACACTACCGAATATTATTTGAAACAGCTGCCGGCAACGCAAATAGAAATAGATAACCTTGGTGTAGAACGCAATTTTGCCTATTATCAACTGGGAATTATTTATAAAGAAAAATTCAAAGAAAATAATTTGGCCATTGCTAAACTCGAGCAATTATTAAAAAACAATCCTGAGGAAAAACTGGTTCTTCCTGCAATGTATAATTTGTATAAATTATATCAAATCACCGATGCAAATAAAGCAGAAGCGATGAAAAAAAGTATAACGGCTCAATATCCGGATTCTCGTTATGTGCAAATCATAAACAACACAAACGGAAATTCGGTTGCGCTAAGCGAAACGCCTGAAAATGTTTATAATAAATGGTATAAATTATACCAGCAAGAGGAATTTGTTACAGTATTATCCAATTTAGATGCTTTGATTACTCAGTTCTCCGGAGATGAAATTGCTTCAAAATTTGAATTACTTAAGGCAAATACCATTGGGAAACTAGCAGGAGTAACGGCTTATAAAAATGCTCTGCAAAGTGTTGCCGATAATTACCCGAGCACCGAAGAGGGGAAAAATGCCCAAGAAATCCTGACGAATCAAATTCCGTTTTTAGAGAAAATGGAGTTCAGTTCTGGAAATTCAAATAACTGGAAAATATTATATCGAGTAGGTTCACGAGAGGATAAAAATACAAAAGCAATAGTGGAAAAAATTAAAATGTTTATCGCTGCTGAAAACCTACAGAAACTATATTATTCATATGACATTTACACTGAAAAAGAAAATTTCCTCACTATTCACGGAATAAAATCAGAAGCGTACGCAAAAGATATTGCATCGCTGTTGAAAGAAAATATGAAATATAAAATTGTAGATCCTGCTATTGTAGTTTCAGGTGAAAACTATAAAGTGATTCAAATTAAGAAGAATCTTGAGGTGTATTTAACGCCAAAAAACCCATAAATATGTTTGATAAGAAGCAAAAATCATATACCGATCTTTTAGGAAAAACCAACAGGATTGTTGAAGGAACTTCTATAAAAGGCGATATTATTTCGCAGGCTGATTTTAGATTAGACGGGAACTTGATTGGTAATTTTGAGTCTGGCGGAAAAATAGTTATTGGACCTGCAGGAAGCGTTACCGGCGATATCACATGTAAAAACGCTGACATTGAAGGAAAATTTGACGGGAAAATGCAAATTACCGAATTTCTGAATGTAAAGTCAAAGGCCAGTATTCATGGCGAAGTTACAGTGGGGAAATTATCCGTGGAGCCAGGAGCTGATTTCAGTGCATCTTGCGTAATGAAGATTAACACAAAAAACATACTGTTGAATGATGGCCAACGAAACACCAAATAAAAACAATTTTAATAAATGGTTGGTATTTATGGGAATTCCGTTTCAAATGGGAATTGTCATTTTCGCGTTCACTTATCTAGGTATTTGGCTGGATGAAAAATATTCGGGAGAATCGTCTTCCTTTTACACTATTATATTGTCACTATTATCAGTTTTTATAGCACTTTATAACGTAATTCGCCAAGTCAAAAATATTAATAAAAATAACGAATGATTAAAATTTTATCTTTTTTGAAGTATTTGATACCCTTCACATTGCTTTTATTTGCTGCGCAGTATTATGGGACTGCAACCTGGAGCGCACATCATGATTTCTTTAATGCTACTTGGAGCATTTATCTTTTCCTGTTTGTTTCCACATTTTTAATCTATTTGCTGTTGCTTTTTGTAAATCTAAATTTTCCGGATTTTACCGGTTTTGCATTTCTGGGCACCACTTTCGTGAAAATGATGGCGGCAGTGGTTTTTTTGATTCCATTGATTCAATCAGAAGGAAGAGAAACTAATTTAGATATAGCAGCTTTTTTCATCCCTTATTTCCTATTTTTGCTTTTTGAAACCATTTTTGCAGTACGATTAATAAATAAAAGATAAGTTGCTTGAAAATAATGCAATATGATTGTAAAATTCATTTTTTAAAATCATCATTATAATTTTCAATTAAATATGTACCTTTGCAAAAAATTTTAAAAACGTAAAATCAGATACACAATTAATAATGGTAATTTCTAAAAAATCACTTCAATTCCTGTTAGTTACTTTTCTATCGTGTATGCCGTTGGTTACTTTCGCTAATCCAACCGCGGATAGTCTTCAAAATCACACTGAAAACGCTGCTCCTGTTGCAGAAGCACACGGAGAAACAGGTCATTCTGCTGAAAAAGAATTCAATGCTACGGAGCTGATCAATGATCACATTGGTGATTCTCATGAATTTCACATTGCGGATTATGATGGTCATCCTATTACGTTTTACCTTCCTGTGATTTTATGGACAAACAACGGATTGGAAATTTTTTCTTCTGAACAATTTCACCATGATAATGAAGGACATCATGTTGTTGATGTGAACGGTCAAAAATTAGTTCGTTTCAATGAAGTTATTTTTTACGCAGATAAATTTGAAACCTTAACGGAAGATGAAAGAAAAAACGGTGCTTTTGCGTTTGATGCCAGACCACTTGATTTTTCAATCACTAAGAATGTATTCTCGATGTTGATGTCAGCTCTTATATTGTTCTTTTTGTTCCTTGCAGTAGCTCGTTCTTACAATAAAAACAAATTAGCGCCAAAAGGAATCGCTGGATTTCTGGAGCCGTTAGTGATATTCGTTAGAGATGAAATCGCTATACCTAATATTGGAACCAAAAAATACGCGAAATACATGCCGTATTTATTGACTATATTTTTCTTTATCTGGATTAACAACCTTATTGGATTGATTCCTTTTTTCCCTTTCAGTTCAAACCTTACCGGAAATATCTTCTTTACATTTGTATTAGCATTTATTACTTTTCTTGTAACTTCTTTAAGTGCCAACAAAGAGTATTGGAAACATATTTTTATGCCTCCAGTTCCTAAAGCATTATATCCTATTATGATTCCTGTTGAAATTATCGGAATGTTGACAAAACCTTTTGCATTAATGATTCGTTTGTTCGCGAATATTACTGCAGGGCATATTATCATCTTGAGTTTAGTCTCGTTGATTTTTATATTCAAAACAGTAGCCGTTGCGCCTATTTCTGGAGCTTTCGTATTGTTCATGAGTGTACTTGAAATGTTGGTTGCGGCGTTGCAGGCTTATGTCTTCACGTTGTTGACAGCGTTGTTTATTGGTCAGGCCGTAGCAGAGCATGATCATCATTAAAATGTGTTTTATTAATTATTAACTATATTAAATTTAGTATTATGGTATTAGCTGGAATCGGAGCTGGATTAGCTGTTATTGGTGCAGGTCTAGGTATTGGAAAAATTGGTGGTTCTGCAATGGACGCTATTGCTCGTCAACCTGAGGCTGCTGGAAAAATCCAGACTGCTATGATTATTGCTGCTGCACTTATTGAAGGTGTTGCACTTTTCGCAGTAGTTGTTGCGTTGATCGCACAATAATTAAAATCTAAAACTTCCTGATACGGTTGGTATCAGGGAGTTTTTATTTCTAAAACAAACTTTTTAAATATAAAAATATGAATTTAACAGCACCAGAGAGTTTAATTTTTTGGACCTCGATCATCTTTATAGTTTTCTTTATCCTTTTAAGAAAATTTGCTTGGAAACCAATTCTTGGCGCAGTAAAAGGTAGAGAAGATTCAATCAATGACGCTTTATCTTCAGCGGAAACTGCTCGCAGAGAAATGCAAAATCTTACTGCAGAAAACGAACGTATTCTTCAGGAAGCAAGATTAGAGCGTGATTCTCTATTGAAAGAAGCACGTGAAATGAGAGAAAAAATGATCGCTGATTCTAAAGCTGATGCACAAGCAGAAGGCGCAAGAATGATCGAACAAGCTAAAACAGCTATCTTAGCAGAAAAAAATGCGGCTATGGCTGAATTGAAATCACAAGTTTCATCATTGTCATTGAGTATTGCTGAAAAAGTATTAAAAGATGAATTATCTAACAAAGAAGCTCAAACAAAATTGATTGAGAATATGTTAGGTGACGTTAAATTGAACTAATTATGGCAAGTACAAGAGCAGCAATTCGTTATGCAAAAGCAATTTTGGACTTAGCAAACTCAAAAAATGTTGCCGAAGCAGTAAGCAGCGATATGAATACTATTGCTACCACTATTAATGGAAATTTAGAATTGAGCACTTTTATTCAAAACCCTACTATTAAAGTTGCGGTGAAAGAAAATGCATTGTTAGAAGTTTTTGCAGGTATCAATGGTGTAACTCAAGGGTTGTTTCATTTGTTATTTGAAAACAAAAGATTCGAAATATTAGGAGCTATTGCTACTGAATATGGTAAATTATCTGACTTAGAAAATGGTATTGAGCTGGCACAAGTGACTACTGCTATTCCTATGGATGCAGCTTTAGAAGCACAAGTTTTAGCGAAAGTGGCAACACTTTCAGATAAGAAAATAACAATTGAAAACATAGTAGACCCTGCAATTATTGGAGGTTTTATTTTGAGAATAGGTGATAAGCAATACAACGCTTCAGTTGCCAACAGATTACAAGTATTAAAAAGAGAGTTAAGTAATTAGTTTTATTGCACATTTAAGTGTTTAAATTATAAATTAAGATGGCGGAAATCAAACCTGCTGAAATTTCAGCAATATTAAGAAAGCAAGTAGAAGGTTTTGAATCTGGTGCTACACTAGAAGAAGTAGGAACCGTACTTCAAGTTGGAGATGGTATTGCTCGTATTTACGGGCTTTCTAATGTTCAATATGGAGAGTTAGTTGAATTTGACAATGGATTAGAAGCTATTGTTTTGAATCTTGAAGAAGACAATGTAGGTGTGGTACTTTTAGGACCATCTACAGGAATCAAAGAAGGTTCAACTGCAAAAAGAACACAACGTATTGCTTCTCTTAAAGTAGGAGAACAAATGGTAGGTCGTGTAGTAAACACACTTGGTTTTCCAATTGATGGAAAAGGACCAATTGGTGGAGATTTATACGAGATGCCTTTGGAAAGAAAAGCTCCTGGAGTTATCTTCCGTCAACCCGTTACTGAACCATTACAAACAGGTATCAAAGCAGTAGATGCTATGATTCCAGTAGGTCGTGGACAACGTGAGCTAGTTATTGGTGACCGTCAAACAGGTAAATCAACTGTTTGTATCGATACGATCTTAAATCAAAAAGAATTTTATGATGCTGGGAAACCAGTATTCTGTATATATGTTGCAATTGGACAAAAAGCGTCTACTGTAGCAGGAATTGCTAAAATGTTAGAAGAAAAAGGAGCAATGGCTTATACCATTATTGTTGCTGCTAATGCTTCTGATCCAGCTCCAATGCAAGTATATGCTCCTTTCGCAGGTGCTGCAATTGGAGAGTATTTTAGAGATTCAGGTCGTCCGGCTTTAATTGTTTATGATGATTTATCTAAACAAGCTGTAGCTTATCGGGAGGTTTCTCTTTTATTAAGAAGACCACCGGGACGTGAAGCATATCCTGGAGACGTTTTCTACTTACATAGTCGTTTATTAGAGCGTGCTTGTAAAGTTATTGCTGATGATGGAATTGCTAGAAACATGAATGACTTACCAGATTCATTGAAGTCAATTGTAAAAGGTGGTGGTTCATTGACTGCTTTACCAATTATTGAAACTCAAGCTGGTGACGTTTCTGCATATATCCCAACAAACGTAATTTCGATTACAGATGGTCAAATTTTCCTTGATGGAGATTTGTTTAACTCTGGAGTTCGTCCTGCAATTAACGTAGGTATTTCGGTATCTCGTGTTGGAGGAAATGCACAAATTAAATCAATGAAAAAAGTAGCAGGTACTTTGAAACTGGATCAAGCACAATTCCGTGAATTGGAAGCGTTTGCTAAATTTGGTTCTGATTTAGATGCAGTAACTTTAAACGTAATTGAAAAAGGAAAAAGAAACGTTGAAATCTTGAAACAAGGTTTGAACGATCCGTATACTGTTGAAGATCAAGTTGCGATTATCTATGCTGGTTCTAAAAACTTATTGAGAAAGGTTCCTGTGAACAAAGTAAGAGAATTTGAGAAAGATTTCTTGGAATTCTTGAACAACAAACACAGAGCTACTCTTGATGCGTTGAAAGCAGGAAAATTAACAGATGAAATTACAGATGTAATCGAAACTGTAGCAAAAGAATTATCAGCAAAATATAACTAAAACTAGTCAAAAGTTGTAAAGTCGAAAGTCTTAAAGTCAGTTAATCTGCTTTCGAGGACTTTAGACTTTACGACTTTACGACGTTAGACTAATATAAAATGGCAAATTTAAAGGAAATCCGTAATAGAATTACTTCCGTTTCATCTACGATGCAAATTACATCAGCGATGAAAATGGTTTCTGCAGCAAAGCTAAAGAAAGCACAAGATGCAATCACAGCAATGCGCCCTTATGCCGAAAAATTAACGGAATTATTGCAAAATCTTTCTGCTACACTGGAAGGTGATGCTGGTGGAGAGTTTACAACGCAACGCGAAATCAAGAAAGTATTACTTGTTGTAGTTACTTCTAACAGAGGTTTGGCAGGTGCTTTTAATACAAATGCAATCAAAGGGGCTAAAAGCCGTGCTGAATTTTATGCAGGTAAACAAGTGGATGTTTTTGCCATTGGTAAAAAAGGAAACGATGTTTTGAGCAAAACATTGCCGATTATAGCTAATGAAAGCGCTGTTTTTGATGATTTGACTTTTGATAATGTGGCTAAAATTGCAGATTCACTAATGGAGAAATTCATTGCTGGTGAGTACGATAAAATTGAGTTGATCTACAATCAATTTAAAAATGCAGCTACACAAATCGTTCAAACCGAACAATTTTTGCCTTTAGCACCTATAAAATCTGATCTTACAGTAACACCTGGTGATTATATTTTTGAGCCATCTAAAGAAGAAATCGTGTTGACATTAATTCCTAAATCTTTGAAAACACAGTTGTATAAAGGGATTCGTGATTCATTCGCTTCAGAGCACGGAGCGCGTATGACTGCCATGCACAAAGCAACTGATAATGCTACAGAATTGAGAAATCAATTGAAATTGACTTATAATAAAGCGCGTCAGGCTTCTATTACTAATGAAATCCTAGAGATTGTTGGTGGAGCAGAAGCATTGAACGGGTAATATAGTAATGATTCGAAATATATAAAGAGTCACGCATAGCGTGACTCTTTTTTTGTTTAATTTTATCGTTTAAAATAATTCCACGAAGAATGAATTTAGAAATTAGAGAGCTGACAACAATACAAGAAATGCTTGCTCAATACGAAGTCATGCAACATTTATACACCAATTTCACTAAAGAAAAATACGAATCGTATCTTACAGAAATGATTCCGCATAATTACAAACAGGTAGCAGTTTTTGAAAATGAGCTTTGTGTTGGACTTTCAGGATTATGGTCCGGGACTAAATTATGGTCTGGTAAATATATGGAAATTGACAACTTTATTGTGCATCCGAAGCACCGTAAAAAAGGCATTGGTAAAATGATGACGGATTATGTCGATGCTAAAGCAAAAGAATTGGGCTGTACGATGATTGTTTTGGATGCTTTTACCGGAAATTTTACCGCGCATCGCTTTTATTACAATCAAGGATATGTTCCAAAAGGATTTCACTTTCTCAAGATTTTAAACGAAGAAGGATTAAGTTAAAATGAAAATTATGAAAAAATATAAAATAATTGGTTTCTTATTGATTACCGCTATCAGCCTTACTTTTTGTGCCATGAAACAAGAACTTCAGAAGGAATTTCCTCAAGAAATCCAATCCTTATTTTACCAAAAAGAGAAAAATGGAGCCGAAAGCAGCGGAACTCATTTTTACATGGAATTCAAAAAACCTCTTGCGGCAAACCTAAAATTGGAGAAAATCTATTTTCATAATCAAGAATCTCCTGTTGAAGAAATCACTAAAAATACCTTTGTGGCACATTTTTTTCAAAGTATTACAAAGGAAGATGTCATCATGGATAGTAATCCTGCTAAGGAATACGGCAACAAAGCACCGGTCATTCAAAAATCTAAATTTGATTTAAAATCCAATGAAGCAATTTTGGAGTACAAAAAAGACAATAAAACTGCTTTTTATAAAATAACGAATGTGAAGGAAAAGCCATTGCGATAATTTTAGTGAAATGAATTGCTTTTATTGTGATCGTACTGTTCCAAAACAAACATTCACTTCATCGGAATAATCCAAAGAATTAGTTATTTTTGCTTCCTTAATTTTAATAAAGACACCATTTTGGGATTATATAAAAATCTTTTTAAACAGACCGCCATTTACGGATTAGCAACGGTTGTCCCGCGAATGTTCAGTTTTTTATTGGTGCCTTTATACACGGATTTACTCCCAAAAGCAGAATACGGAAAAGTTTCCATCATTTTTGCGTACATGATTTTTTTCAACGTCATTCTTGCATACGGAATGGAAACTGCTTTTTTTAGATTCTATAATAAGGAAACTAATAAGAAGTCAGTGGTAGAAACCACCTCGATTTCGATTTTTTGGACTTCCATAACATTCTTGTTTATATCGTTATTGTTTCGAAACACCTTATCTCTTTGGTCCGGAATAGACGAACAATACATCAGCTACGCCATTTGGATTTTGGTGCTCGATGCTTTGGTGATTGTTCCGTTCTCTAAATTAAGGGTCAATCAGCAACCCGTAAAATACGCAATAATCAAAATAGGAAATGTCGTCGTCAATCTGTTTCTGAATCTTTTCTTTTTAAGTTATTTACCCGCTATTGCAGAATCAAATCCAGACAGTATTTTACGCTCTATTTACCTGGAAGATTTTCAAATAGGTTATATTTTTGTGTCCAATATTGTTGCGAGCTTATTTACGTTTATAGTGCTGTCACCCAATTATTTCAAATTGAAATGGCATTTTGATTACCAATTATTCAAACGAATGATGCAGTATGGTATGCCCATAATGGTTGCCGGAATCGCTTTTGCCATTAACGAACAATTCGATAAAATACTTTTGAGCCGTTTATTGCCTCCTGATATTGCCGACGCTGAAGTAGGTGTATATAACGCCTGTTACAAGCTTGGTTTGTTTATGGTTTTGTATCGTACGGCGTACACATTGGGAATAGAACCTTTCTTTTTTAGTCACTCGGATAGTCAAGATGCACCACAAACGTATGCTACAATTACCAAATATTTTATCATTTTTGGGTCTTTTATATTACTGTCTGTCATCGTTTTTGCTGATGTGTTGAAAGTCATCATGATTCGGGATGAGTCTTACTGGGAAGCTATGAAAGTAGTGCCGTTGATTATCCTGGCCAACTTTTTCTTAGGAATTTACACTAATCTTTCCGTTTGGTACAAACTAATAGACAAAACATATATTGGCGCCTATATTTCCATTGTGGGAGCCATAATCACACTCGCGTTAAATTTCCTGCTAATCCCAACGATGAGTTATTACGGGTCGGCAATTGCCACCATTGCAGCGTATGGAAGCATGATGACCATTTCCTATTATTTCGGGAATAAATACTATCCAATTCCGTACGATTTCAATAAAATCATGATGTATCTATTGATTTCAGTAGGATTTTCGGCGATTTCCTTTTATGGTTTCAGAGAGAATTATTACGTTGGAATCTCTTTATTACTCGTCTTTATGTATTTTATATACCACAACGAAAAAGAATTACTAACTAAAATGCTAAACCGAAAAAAGAATTAGATTATAATTTTCAGGAGCTATTTCCTGCTTTTTGCTGTATCTTTTCTTTTTTAAAGAAAAAAAGAAAAGGATGCCGCTTCAATCAGGGCTAAAAACAGTACGGAGAAGTCGCGACTTGTCCCTTCTATATCCATATTTTAAATAAAGAAACAATGACAATAAACATAATCAACAAATCACAGCATGCCTTGCCTAACTATGAAACCATAGCCTCGGCAGGAATGGACTTACGAGCCAACTTATCGGAATCCATAACACTAAAACCACTGGGAAGAGCCATCGTAAAAACAGGTCTTTTCATCGAATTACCCATAGGTTTCGAAGCGCAAGTGCGTCCAAGAAGCGGTCTGGCTGCCAAAAACGGTATCACGGTCCTGAATGCTCCCGGAACAGTAGATGCCGATTATCGTGGCGAAATTGGAGTTATTTTAGTAAATTTATCAAATGAAGATTTCGTTATCCAAAACGGAGAACGCATTGCTCAGCTTATCATCGCAAAACACGAACGCGCAGAGTGGATTCAAGTGCAGGAACTGACAGAAACCTCCAGAGGCGAAGGCGGTTTTGGAAGTACCGGAGTAAAATAAATTAATTTAACAATTCAAAGATTAAATAATTGAAAGATTTTTGATTCTAATTTTTCAATCTTTTAATTTTTCAATCCTTTAATAAAAAAAAACATGAAAATAATTGTCCCAATGGCCGGCCGTGGATCACGCCTTCGCCCACATACGTTAACTATTCCTAAACCATTAATTCCTATCGCGGGAAAACCAATCGTGCATCGTTTGGTGGAAGATATTGCGGGTGTTTTGAACCAAGATATCGAAGAAGTAGCTTTTATTATCCACGAAAGTTTTGGTAAAAAAGTAGAAGAGGAATTAATTGCTATCGCACAAAAATTAGGTGCCAAAGGAACTATTTATTATCAAAACGAAGCTTTAGGAACAGGCCACGCGATTATGTGTGCCAAAGATTCTTTGAGCGGACCCGCAGTTATCGCGTATGCAGATACATTAATTCGTGCGGATTTCGATTTAGATAAAAATGCCGACAGCGTAATCTGGGTAAAACAAGTTGATCAACCGGAAGCTTTTGGAGTAATCAAATTAAATGACAAGAATGAAATTGTCGAACTGGTTGAGAAACCAGCAACATTTGTTTCAGACCTTGCCGTAATTGGAATTTACTATTTTAAAGAGGTGGAAGTGCTAAAAAACGAACTACAGTTAGTGTTAGACAACAACATTATCCATGGTGGGGAATATCAAATAAATGACGGAATTAAGCAAATGATGGCAAAAGGCATGAAATTTGTTCCCGGTAAAGTGGACGAATGGATGGATTGCGGCAACAAAAATGTAACTGTGGAAACCAATTCCAGAATGTTAGGTTTCTTGCATAATGACGGAGCACATTTAGTAGACGTTGACGTTAAGTTAGATAATTCGACTATAATTCCGCCTTGTTATATTGGTAAAGATGTGGTATTGACAAACGCAACTGTCGGCCCAAATGTATCTTTAGGAGATGGATGTCATGTGAAAGACAGCACCGTAAAAAACAGTTTAGTACAAACCCATTCTCATATAAAAAATGCAAAACTAGACAATGCGATGATAGGAAATCATGCGAGTTTCGATGGTAATTTTACCAGCATTAGTATTGGAGATTATTCAGTTTTAGAATAATATTCTGCCACCGATTCACAGATTTGCAGTTTTTTTAATCTGTGAATCGGTGGCTAAAAATTAAAAAGCTTTTATCAAAATTCTACAGAATTGGGTTTAAATAAAAACATGAAAAATAAGGCTTTCTTACTGTTTATTCTGGGAATTATATTATTCCCTGTTTTGCTGTGGGCACAAACGGAACCGGAGGAAATCAAACTTGAAACGAATCAGTTTCAAGAGCTTTTTTATGAATCGTTGCTTCAAAAAGGGATTGAGAATTATGATAAAGCAATAGTGGCTTTGGATAAAGCCATGAAGATTAAACCCAATGAACCAACCGTTTACTATGAACTGGGAAAGAATTATTTAGCATTAAAAGAGTATAAAAACGCCTATAATTCCTTTGAAAGCGCCACTAAAATTGATCCTAGAAACAAATGGTTCTGGGTGGGAATGTATGATGTGAGTTATGAAACCAAAAATTTCAGTCAGGGAATTATCGTGATCAACAAATTGATTGAATTTGATCCAAAATACAAAGAAGATTTGACATCACTTTACATGGCGACAAATGAATATGAGAAAGCACTAGCGTTAATACAGGAGCTCAATGAAACTTTCGGAAAAACAGACCGAAGAGAGTTATACAAAAGCCAGATTTTATCAGGAGGGAAATTCCAGAATATGGAGATTACAAACCTGGAAGAGCTGATTGTTAAAAATCCACAAGAAGAATCCAATTATATTAGTTTGATATTTTTATATTCTAAAAATAATGAAGACGCAAAAGCTTTTGAAATAGTCAAAAAACTGGAGAAAGCAATCCCAAATTCAGAGTGGGCGCAAGTGAGTTTATTTAAGAACTATTTGGATGCTAATGACGCACCAAAAGCGATAAAAGCAATGAATATTGTTTTGGCCAGTGCCAAAATAGATTCTAAAATTAAACACAGAATTCTGAATGAGTTTCTGATTTTTACAGACAAGAATCCGCAATATTCTGCTGATTTAGAGAAAGCTGTCAGCTATTTCGACAATGATACTTCCGTGGATGTAGCCAAAGAAATAGGGAAGTTTTTCCATACTAAAAAACAATGGGACAAAGCCATCATTTATTATGAAAAGTCGGTTAGCAAGGGATTAGGCGATACTGTCGAAACGAATTTGCTGTTGCTTCAAGCGCATACAGAGCTGAATCAATTTGATGCAGTAGCTAAGAAAGCCATGGAGTTGGTAGAGACTTTTCCAACTCAACCGCAGTTTTATTATTATGCAGGTTTGGCTAACAATCAGCTGCAACAATTTAAAAAAGCGAAAGAATTTTTAGAAATAGGCATGGATTATGTAGTGGAGAACAAGGAATTGGAAATAAATTTCAATATCCAGCTTGGAGAAGCGTTCAATGGCTTGGGAGAATTCAAGAAAAAAGACTTGTTTTTTGCTAAAGCCAATCAATTATTAAAACAAAAAAAATAATGAAAAAAATTGCAATATTAGTATTACTTACTGTTTTTATGGTGTCTTGTAAGTCCAAAGCCATTGCCGTTGCAGCCAGCAATGAGCCAGTTGCGGAGGCAGGATATATGTCGGCTAAAAAAATAATAGAAAAACATTATAACAATAAAAGCGAATTTTCTACATTATATATTAAGTCCAGTGCACGATACGCCGATGATAAGCAGACGCAAAATGTTACTGCTGAAATTAAAATTAAAAAGGATGAACAAATTTTGGTGAGCATTCGTTTTTTGGGAATCACAATGGCTAAGGCATTGATTACTCCAACCACGGTTAGCTATTATGAAAAATTAAACGGTAAGTACTTTGAGGGAGATTTCAGTAGTTTAAGCCAATGGTTGGGAACTGATTTGGATTTTAATAAAATTCAGAATATGTTGCTAGGCCAGGCAATTGATGATTTGACCAAAGGGAAATATTTGGAAACGTTATTGGAACAAACGTATCGATTGGATGATACTTCGAATAAAAACACGAAAAAATCGTTCTTTTTGGATGCCGATAAATTTTTAGTTCAAAAACAAGAAATTACACAAACTGCTGAAGAGCGAATGATCAAAGTAGCGTATTCTGACAATAAAGTGTACAATCAGGCAACATTGCCAACAAGTGTATTAATCAATACTTTTCAGAAGAAAGGAAACACCGAAATCAATCTGGAATACAACTCTGTAACTTTCAATGAAGAACTTTCTTTTCCATATAGTGTTCCAAATGGGTACAAAAGAATTATAATTAAGTAAATTAGCAAAAATATTTTTTCAATATGCCAAAATTTCTCCTAAGCCTAATTTTTATCTGTATGACTTCATTACTGTGGAGTCAGGAATCACAACAAGAAAAATTAGAAGAACGTAAAGCTCAAATTCAAAAAGAAATTCGAGAAAATGAAAAGTTATTACAATCTGTAAAGAAAAAAGAAAAATCTGCTGTCAACGTAGTAATCATTCAAAGCACTAAAATAAAGCTTAAAGAAAAATTAATAAACACAACTGAAAAGCAAACCAAATTGCTGAGTAATGACATGTATATTAATCAAGTTCAGATTAATAAATTGAAAAAAGAATTGGCAGAACTTAAGGAGGATTATGCCGAAATGATTGTCAAATCCTATAAAAGCCGTTCATCGGAAAGTAGAGCGATGTTTTTATTGTCATCTGAAAACTTTTTACAGGCATACAAAAGAGCACAGTACATGAAGCAGTACACCAGCTACAGAAAAATGCAGGGTGAAGAAATAAAAACGAAGTCCAATAAGCTTACTGATTTCAATCAAAAATTGAATGTACAAAAAACAGCAAAACAAAAACTGATTGCTGAAAATGAAAAAGAGCGTCTTTCACTTGAAAAAGAGAAACAAGAACAACTGAAGTTAGTAAGCGTTCTCCAAAAAGATAAAAATAAGATTGCTCAGGAGATTAGAAAAAGACAACAAGAATTCAAGAAAATTGACAGACAAATCAATAAATTGATTCGGGAAGCAATTGCTGCAGCTAATAGAAAAGCTGCCTTAGAAAGAGCTAAAGCTAATCCGAGTGCACCGGTTTCTAGAGCAGCCGTGTCATCCTCAAAAATTGAGCTGACGCCTGAATCTAAAATTATTGCAGATAATTTTAGAGCCAACAGAGGAAGATTGCCGTATCCTGTGGAAAAAGGATATGTATCACTAGGATACGGAAACCAAACGCATCCTTTGTTCAACACGATTACGGTGCATAACAGCGGTGTGGAAATCACCACTGATAAAGGAGCAAATGCCAGAGCCGTTTTTGGCGGAGAAGTAACCAGTGTTATCGTATTGTCACCCGTAAACAAAGCGGTAATGATACAACACGGAGATTACTTCACGGTGTATCAGAATTTAAGCTCCGTGAATGTGAGCAAAGGGGATAAAGTAAGTATAAAGCAAAGTTTGGGGAAAGTAAGAACCAATGGGGAAACAGGAAAAACAATCATTAAATTCTTAATCCTCCAGAATACTACTTATAATAATCCTCAGGGTTGGTTGTCCCCTCGTTAAGAAGTATTCTTTTACAAATAAAAAAGCACTATTATATTCAATGGAATATAATAGTGCTTTTTTTATAAAAGATATTTTAGCTAAGAAAGGTTTTTAAAGTAAGAGATAAACATTACTATTGATTTTGTCAACTCATTAAAACTGATTTAGCTTTAAATTTCACAGATTAACTAAATATATATGTTATTCTGTTTTAGTAAAAGACGAATTGATAGATTTCATCATTCCTTCAGTAGACCAAGTTCCGGAAACAATAATACGTCTGATGGTATATAATGGATCTACAGCGTCTCTTTTGGTTGCTAAAATATAAGCCATTTCATAACCACTTTTCTTAATTTCAGGAATTGCTGCCGTATTCCATAAACCAAAAGGATACGCAAAATCTGTAACCGGCTTACCTATGATTTCCTCAAGTTTTGCTTTTGGTTTTACTAACTGTGTATTCCAGTCGTCGCCACTGTATTTAGTTACCATATGGTGATCCCAAGTATGTGCACCTACCACATGCCCGTCATCAGATAAGGTTTTGATTTGCTCTCTGCTCATATATCCAGGACGGTTAATGGATACTGTCATTATAAAAAACACGCCTTTGAAACCATATTTTTTCATCTCGGTTGCGCCAATACTGAATTGTTCTTCCCTTGTATCATCAAAGGTAATCATTACTGGATTTGATGGTAACGGTACATCATATAAGAGATAGTCGTTCAATTGTTTCGGTAAAATACTATGATAACCGGCATCAGATAAGGCTTTCATTTGCTGTGCGAAGTTTGCTGGTGAAACCGTATATGTTTTTGTCATTTCACCATCACCCGCTTTCAATTCTTTAATATTATGATAACATAAAATGGGCACTTCTTTTTTGGAAAGAATAGTCGCGGCATTAGCAGCTACTTTTTTTGGAGCAATAATTTTTGCTGGAGCAGCAACAAGCGGCACCTCAGGAACTATTTTACGCGGTTCTGATTGGCAGCCCACCAATAACAAAAGTCCAACGAAAACGGAATAAAGAATATTTTTCATGAATACAATGGTAAATTATTGGTATTGGATGTAAATCGGTTTTGGAGTGAATTTCACTAACTCTTCCGGACTGTACATTTTCCAATCCTTTTTATTGTCATTTTTATAAAATAATTTAAAACCGGCAAACTGTACAGGTTCTCTGTAAATATAACTCACGTAAGAATCTTTTTTTAATACCTTACTACCAAAACCATCCATATCCATTACAATTTGAACTTCAGGAACGGTCTTGATTTCTTTATAATTTTTCACCATTCCTTGAGTAAAACGATGTATCACCAATACTTTTGGAGTCAGTTTGTTTTTGCGTACAATATCTGCCAAAATAGTAATCGCGTCGTTAATATCCGCTGCCGTAAAATGACCAATTTTAGAACCTGGACGTTCACCGTTTTTCATCGAAAATTCCGGATCAAGTCCAAGATGCACGTTAGGCATGGAAAGGTATTTTTCCAATTCCGCGACCTCAGCTTTCACCGTGCTATGCCCTACTTGAATATCCAAAAACACCAATGCATTGATGGGTTTTGCCCAACTGATGATAGTGTCAATTTGTTTAAAGGGCATGCGGAGGCGATGCATATTGTTTTTCCCTGGTTCGCCCTGAGCGGTTACAGCAATGTAGTGCAAAGCTGGAATTGCTGTAGTGGTAGAATCGGCTGCCTGCCAATTGGCGACTTCCCCTTGCAGTTTTGCCAACATTTCTTTTCTAGGAATTTCACCAAGAATTCCCATTCTGGTAGAATATAAATTTCCATAAAACGCAATAATTCTATTATAAGGCAAAAGTGCACCTGGCAGTGGATAAGGAGCTTTTACAGGCCATCTTCCCGTAGTATCATTGTTGCTTAAAGCAATCATTCTTTTGTTGAAATCAAGCGTGTCAATGGTAAGAACCGTCTTTTTTTCGATAGAATCCGCTTTTCCGGTTTCTGATTTCTCTGCGCCATTTACAGCATCAGCTGCTTTTCCTTTTTCACAAGAAATATTTAAAAGCAGTAGTGGAAGTGTGATAAATGCAATTGATAATTTTTTCATAAGTAGATGATGTTATTTTAGATGTAAATGGTACAAGGCAATTTAAACATAATTTTTATTTAAATACATCACAAAGGTATGTTTTTTAAAGAACGCCTTTTCTTTTGAAGTAGTGTTTGGGAGCGCTATTTTTTATATAATTTACGGTTTAACAAGGCATTTTAGTAATTTTTGCATTGCGGAAAGGATTTTGATTCACAAAAACGGAAACAATCACGGTTCTTAACACAAATCTAATTTGCAATAGATTTTTGAAGATAAAAAGAAAAACCTAACTTTATAAACGTTTATAACTCATTTAAATATTCAAGCAAATTGTTCAAAAATTCCTTTCCTATCCTCCTTTTTTTATGCAGTGCTACTGCTGTTTTTGGACAAATAAAAAAAGATACTATTGCCCTTTCAGAAATCACATTAAAGGGTTCACCTATCAAAAATGTACTGCAGAATACGGCTTCTTCCGTTTCAGTTATTACTACTGCCGACATTAGTAAAAGTGACGGAATTATATTGACTCCGGTTTTAAACAAAATTCCTGGCGTTACGATGCAACAAGGCGCTTTGAATACCAACAGGATTACGATTCGAGGCATTGGCGCGAGATCTCAATACGGAACCAATAAAATAAAAGCCTATTTTGACGGGATTCCACTAACTTCTGGCGAAGGCGAAACTACGATTGACGACATTGATTTGGCAGCAATTGAAAAAATAGAAATCATAAAAGGACCAAATTCCACTAGTTTTGGTTCTGGTTTGGGCGGAGTGATTCAGCTGTTTTCAAGAGAAACTCCATTATTGGAATCGTTCGGGAAATCAACGGTCACTTTTGGGAGTTTTGGATTGCTGCAAAACCGGCTTTCAGCAGGGTACAGTGATTCCAATACGAATGTATTCACAAGTTTTACGGATTTACAAAGTGACGGATTCAGAGCTAACAGTTCCTATAACAGAAAATCATTCAATCTGCATGGCAAGCAAAAAATCAGTTCTAATGGAAGTTTGTCATTTTTAGGAACGTTTACCCGATTGAAAGCTTTTATTCCGAGTTCTATCAATGAGACTGATTTAAAAAACAATCCGGAGAAGGCAGCTGCTACCTGGGCAGCGGCGCAAGGTTTTGAGTCTTATGATAAATTCATGATTGGGTTGGGATACGACCATCAGTTTTCTGAAAAATGGTCTATACAAACCAGTATTTTTTCTAATTTTAAAGACGCTTACGAACCCAGACCTTTTGATATTTTGGACGAAGATATTAGTTCGGCAGGTTTTCGTTCCAATGTGAATTATAAAGACCGACTGTTTTCGTTACCATTTGAACTGAGTTTGGGAACCGAATTATTAACTGAAAAGTATGATTATTCTCTTTTTGAAAATTTGTATCAATCACAACCGGGTCAGGGAAGCATTGAAGGCGACGAGTTCAGCGCCATCAAACAAAATAGAAATTACAGCAACTACTTTTTACAAATGGAACTATGGATTTCAGAAAAACTGCATCTGGAAACCGGAATGGCATTAAACACAACCAAGTATTCGTTAGAAGACATTTTCAAAAATAATTCTGGCGGTCAAAAGATGCCGTTTACTTTTGGAAATGTGTGGTCGCCGAGAGTTGGCCTGTCCTATAAAGTAAGCAAAGGAAAAAACATATTTACATCCGTCAGCAAAGGATTTTCGGTTCCGTCAGTTGCTGAAACTTTGACTCCCGAAGGTCAAATAAACACCGATTTGAAACCAGAAATAGGTTGGAATTATGAATTGGGTTTCAAAGGGAATTGGCTTAAAAATAAAGTATATACTGAAGTAACATTTTACACCACACAAATCAAAAATTTATTGGTGGCACGACGCACTGCCGATGATCAATTTGTAGGGATTAATGCAGGCAGTAGTTCACATTCGGGATTGGAATTTTTGGTTAATTACAAACTTTTGGAACTGACCCAATTTCAAATCACACCTTATTTTTCGGGAGCGGTGAATAATTTTAAATTCAAAGAATTTTTGGATGGTAACGCCGACTATTCGGGAAACCAATTGACGGGCGTTCCCGAAAAGCAATTCAATTTTGGAGTGGATTTAAACACAAAAAACGGATTTAGTGTCAACACGTCTTTCCGAACGATGGGTAAAATTCCGTTAAACGATTCCAATACCAAATACAGTGAGCGGTATTCGTTGCTTGATATTAAAACAACCTATGTTTTTACGATTCTTAAAATCCTTAAAACAGAGTTGAATGCCGGAGTCAATAACGTATTGGATACTAAATATGCAGCCAATATCTTGCCCAATGCTGTTGGTTTTGGCTCTGCAGCTCCACGTTATTTTTATCCGGGAAATCCCGTCAATTATTATGGTGGATTTTCGGTAGCGTACATTTTTTAGATAGAAATCCCAAGTCCAAATTTTATTTTTTAATGGCAGCGACTTCTTTCTCGGTAACAATTTTGGTTTGTTTATTGCTCCAAGAAGTCATGATGTAATTCATCACATCGGCAACTTCCTGATCCGTAAGTCCCATCGCCGGCATGCTGCTATTGTACTTGATTTTATTGACAACAATTTCGCCACTTTGTCCAAATTTTACGGCAGCGATACTTTGATTTCTCTTGGTTTTCAGCCAGTCAGAGCCGTCAAGAGGAGGGAAGTTCTTACTGTCTCCCTTGCCATTTGCACCATGACATTGCATGCAAAAATCAGCATAAATTTCTTTTCCGGGTGACTGAAATTTTGAAACAACTGCGGTTTCACTATTCAAGTCAATGTAGTTTTCTTGGTGAAATGGGTTTTCGAAAGAGAAGCTTCCCAATACAAATATTGCAAATCCCAGAAATAATTTCGTTGTCAACATAATTTAATTCGGTATAATTTTTACAATTCCTTTTCCTTCCACGCCCATATAAATAAAACCATCCGGACCTTGCGCCACATTACGGACACGACCAATATCAGTTGCGATTTTTTGTCTGCCGATAACTTCATTGCCTTTCAACTTTAGCAATTCTAGGTATTGGAATTTTAAAGAGCCTACTAGTAAATGGCCTTTCCAATCTGGATATTTATCACCAGTTACAAAAGTCATTCCGCTTGGAGCGATGGATGGCAGCCAATAATAAATAGGTTTTTCAATGCCTGGTTTTTCGTTTTGTTTGCTGATGGTTGTTCCGTCATAATCGATGCCGTAGGTTACCACCGGCCATCCATAATTAGCCGCTTTTTTGATAATGTTGATCTCATCTCCACCTTTTGGACCATGTTCATGTGTCCAAATTGCTCCTGTTACGGGATTTTTCGCCATTCCTTGCGGATTGCGATTCCCGTATGTGTAAATCGCTTCTTTTGCTCCGGTCTGACCTACAAATGGATTGTCTTTAGGAATGCTTCCGTCATCATTTAATCGGTATATTTTTCCGCCATCGCGCTTGATGTCTTGTGGATTTACAAAATGCTCGCCACGTTCACCTATAGAGAAATACAAATACCCTTCGTTATCAAATACAATTCGGGAACCAAAATGCTGTCCTTTTGTAGTATTCGGAGTGGCTTTGTAAAGCGATTCGATTTGTGTCAGACTTCCGTCCAATAATTTTGCTCGAATAAGTTTTGTGTGACCGCCAGTTCCTTCGCCTTCATCTGAAGCGAAAGTCATGTAGATCCAGCCATTTTTAGCATAATCAGGATGTAAAGCAATATCTAACAATCCGCCTTGTCCGCGAGAATATACTTTAGGAACATTTTTGATTTCTGTTTTTGTACCGTTTTTGACTTGATATAAAACACCACTTTTTTCGGTCACTAACATGCTGCTGTCTGTTAACCAAGTCATGCCCCAAGGAATAGCAATATCTGATGCTACGGTTTCGAGCGTGTAGTTTTTTACTTCATCTGTAATCGCAATGTCATTGGATTTTACCTGCGCATCGCAACTGAAAGAAAGAAAAGATATAATTGAAAGTGAAACTAATGTGATTTTTTTCATGAGTTTGGTTTTTGAGTCTTTGTAAGACATAAATCTTTTTAAAGATAGTAAAAGAGGATTTAAATATTCAATTCAGTATATAATTTTGCTTTAAATTAACAGATAAAAAACACAGTCTAGTGATAGAAGATTATTGGTCAAACTGTAATTTGGTGTTTTAAGTAGCGTGTAGTAGAAACTAAATCAAAAGTTTAAAAGGCTTCTGTTCAATTCTATGAACAAGAGTTTTAAAGAAAAAATATTATTATCTGTAGTCTTTTGTTGCCTTTTTGGAAAGATTATAAAACTTAGCCACTCTTGCGATTATCTTTTTTACTTTCTCTCTTTTATTTGAAGGTGGGATTTTTATATTTTTTGTTTAACTTTGCGACTAAAAAATTAAACAAAATAGTTGTTTTTAAATGCACACTTTAAATTTGTAAATTGAAAAACATTAATTTATTGCTTAAAAGTAATTGGAAAATATAAATTAAACTTAGATGAAAAATAAAAAACCAGATAATGTTGTATACACAGTCGAAGCAGGATATAATGCCAATGTTCTACCTTACGGAACTGGAGTTGGAGCACCGGTGATTAGAGTTGATGATGTGGTTTCTTGGAAAAGCAGAGGAATTGACAATGTGAATAAGGAGCTGGGGAATAAATTTAATGAACTCAAGCTTCAATATGAAAAGTTGATGCAAGAATACGAATGGAACGAATTGGTGTATAGCGCTAAATTTTCATTTGAACCCGTTATTGGCGAAATCTATCATTTGTACAGAGATGCTGAAGGCGTAAATTTTCTATCGTTGATAGGACCTGATGAATGGAATAAGGAACATATTGGTACCTTTAAACTGAATAGTGATAAAAAATGGATTCTCCTGAATGCCCAAGATTAGCAGTTGTAGTAAGTTGAGAACGGTTGCAAATTAAAATTAAGAGAAATCTATTGTTAGATAAGTAAATGGATTGAATAAAAAAGGTATTCCAAAATGACATTTTGGAATACCTTTTTTTTCATGCAACTCTGAATAGTGGAAATAATAAAATTTCTATTCTCTACTGAATCGCCATGAAGTCCCGCTTTCACTACAGCTTTAAAACAAAAAAGACCTTACATTGCTGTAAAGTCTTTTTAAAAAGCTCCCTCTCTTGGGCTCGAACCAAGGACCCTCTGATTAACAGTCAGATGCTCTAACCAACTGAGCTAAGAAGGAAACTATATATTTTTATTCTGATACTGAATGAACGTTTTTGAGTGCTTATTAGTGAGGTGTGTTTCACTTCTAAAGCGGTGCAAATATAGGGCTTAATTTGTTTTTTGCAAACAAAATTAAAACTTTTTTCAATTTTTTTTACTTCCCTACAATTGCCTTGTAAATGTCGTTTCCGTTAGCGAATAGTAACAGTGTTATAAGTAATACGAAACCAACCATTTGAGCGTTCTCTAAGAATTTATCACTTGGTTTTTTACCGCTGATGATTTCATATAATAAAAACATTACATGTCCACCATCTAGTGCAGGAATAGGCAATAAGTTCATTACTCCAAGCATGATTGATAATAAAGCGGTGATGTTCCAGAAAACTTCCCAACTCCATGTATTAGGAAAAATATCGAATATCGCTTTAAAACCACCTACTTGTTTGTAAGCACCGGTACTTGGACTGAAGATCATTTTCAGCTGTTTTCCGTATCCTACTAGTTGATCTTTCCCTTTCGTAATTCCTACCGGGATTGATTCCATCAAACTAAATTCCTGTTTGCTGATTTTATAATAACCTAATTTCTCTAGTGACGCCATACCTAATCCTCCAACACCAATTCCTAGTTTACCGTCATTAGAAACGATAACGGGTACTTTTATTTCTTTCTCGTCTCTTAAAACAGTGGCAGTAATCGTTTTGTTTTTGTTGCTTTCCAAAACTGTTTTTGCCTGGTCAAAATATTTTGTTGGTTGATTGTTTAGTGCAAGTACGATATCTTTCGGTTGCAAAGCGGTATTTTTAGATCCGGGCGTGACACCTCCAACTACAAACGGCATTCTAATATCCAACAAAGTGCTTTTTTCCTGTTTGGACAATTGATCTACAAAATCATTTGGCATTTTTATCGCTTGCTCCGTTCCATTTCTTTCGATAATTACCTCTTTTGCCATAATGACTTTCATAGTAAGGTCATTGTCAAATTTGACTATTTTTTCCCCGTCAACAGAAACAACGCGATCACCAGTTTTAAAGCCTACGTTTTGCATAGCCTTGTTTTCAACTAATAAACCATCTTTCAAATCTTCATTAGCAATATAGGTATCGCCGTAGGCAAATGCCATTCCGATATATATAATGAAAGCCAAAATGAAATTCACGGTAACTCCTCCCAACATAATAATCAAACGTTGCCAAGCTGGTTTAGAACGAAATTCCCATGGTTGTGGTGGTAAAGCCATTTGTTCCTTGTCCATACTTTCGTCAATCATTCCGGAAATTTTCACATAACCACCCAAAGGCAACCAACCGATACCGTATTCAGTTTCACCAATTTTCTTTTTAATAAGGGAATATTTAACATCAAAAAATAAGTAGAATTTTTCGACTCTGGTTTTAAACAATTTTGCAGGAATGAAATGTCCTAATTCGTGAAGTATAATCAGTAATGATAAGCTCAATAAAAATTGAGAAAGCTTGATAAATATATCCATTTTTTAATTTTAGTTCTTTTACAACTGACAAAAGTAAGGTTTTCTATTTGTTTATTTTACAATAATTGTTCCATACCATTTTAAAAGTTTGTTAATTAATAGAAATTCAATTCTTACTTTGGTCTGTGAATCTTAACTTTACTTTTTTGAAATGAGTATTTCTTGTTTCTTTCACTTTTAAAATTAAAATATGTCTTCAAAATTATTTTCTCCTCTTCCAATAAAAAATATCACGTTAAAAAACAGAATTGCTATTTCACCAATGTGCCAGTATTCGGCTCAAGATGGCTTTGCCAATGATTGGCATCTTGTACATCTTGGCAGTCGCGCCAGCGGTGGAGCAGGACTAATCATTCAGGAAGCGACTTCAGTTTCTCCCGAAGGCCGAATTTCTCCAGAGGATCTAGGACTTTGGAAAGACGAGCAAATCGAAAAAATGCAGCAGATTAATGAATTTATTATTGCTCAGAAATCGGTTCCCGGAATCCAATTGGCGCATGCCGGAAGAAAAGCAAGTGCCGCATCACCGTGGAACGGAGGCCGAAAACTAGACGCAACACAAGGCGGCTGGGATACCGTGGCGCCAAGTGCAGTTGCGTATCATTATACTGAAAACGCTCCTGTTGCATTAGATGAAGCGGGAATTAAAAAAGTAGTTTCCGACTTCAAATCAGCTACAAAAAGAGCCTTTCAAGCAGGTTTTCAGGTAATGGAAATTCATGCGGCGCACGGGTATTTGTTGCATCAGTTTCTTTCTCCTTTGTCTAATTTTAGAACCGACGAATATGGTGGAAGTTTCGAAAACCGAATCCGTTTAACACTCGAAGTACTGGATGCAGTTCAATCAGAATGGCCGGAAAACCTGCCTTTATTCGTTAGAATTTCGGCTACAGACTGGGCAGAAGGCGGTTGGAATGCTGATGAATCTGTAAAGCTTTCGAAAATACTAAAAGAAAAAGGCGTCGATTTAATCGATGTTTCTTCAGGAGGATTAGTGTCACACCAACAAATTCCGTTAGGTCCGAATTACCAAGTTCCTTTTGCGGAAAGCATAAAAAATGAAACCGGAATTCTGACTGGCGCCGTAGGTTTGATTACCGAAGCTGCTCAAGCCGAGGAAATAGTAGCTTCAGGAAAAGCGGATTTAGTACTTTTTGCCAGAGAATCCCTTAGGAATCCTAGTCTGGGATTGACATTCGCACATGATTTAAATGCGGATATCGAATGGCCTAAACAATACGAAAGAGCTAAAAAGTAAGTTTTTGATTTTGAAATATATAAGTCATTTAAGTTTTACTTTTAAAAATTATAAAATAACTGTATAAAAATATTGCAATTGTTATATGAACTTATATGCCTTATATGTTAAAAAATAGGTTTCAGTCTGTATTTTTGAAATAAAAGAAATGACAAGAACCTCACGGCATAATTAATTTTAAAAAACTTATATGACTTATATGTTAAAAAAAAACAGGTTGCAGTCTCTGCTTTGAAAGAAAATAAATGACAAAAATTTCACTAATTATTTGATTTTAAAAAACTTATATGGCTTATATGTTTAAAAAATACACGCCAATAATTTGAAAAATAATACCATGCAAAAAATAAAAACTGCTTTACTTTCCTACGGCATGTCCGGGAAAGTATTTCATGCTCCTTTTTTAAATTTTCACCCGGGATTTGAACTCCTTGGTTCTTGGGAACGAAGTAAAAAATTAATCCACCAGGATTTTCCTGCTGTAAAAAGTTACGCCACGCTGGAAGAGTTGTTAGAAGAGGATGTAGATTTAGTCATCGTAAATACTCCGGTGGAAACACATTATGAATATGCAAAACAACTGCTTCTTGCCGGAAAACATACCATTGTCGAAAAAGCTTTTACCACAACCGTTGCCCAAGCGCAGGAATTAGCGGCTATAGCCAAAGAAAAAGGATTGAAACTGGCCGTCTTCCAAAACAGAAGATGGGACAGCGATTTCAAAACCGTCCAGAAAATTATTTCAGAGAAAGTATTAGGTGACATCGTGGAAGCCGAATTCCACTTTGATCGCTACAATCCTATTTTAAGTCCGAAGCAACACAAGGAAACCGTTAATTCGGGTGCAGGAATTCTGAAGGATTTGGGACCACATTTAATCGATCAGGCGTTGTGTTTATTTGGGTTGCCACAATCCGTTTTCGCGGATATACGTATCACACGGGAACATTCTTTGGTAGATGATAATATTGATATTTTACTGTATTATTCCAATTTCCGTGTCCGACTCAAAGCTGGGTTTTTTGTTCGGGAAGCGATTCCAGCCTTTGTTATTCATGGCAAGAAAGGTTCGTTCCTGAAACCCCGTGGTGATGTTCAGGAAGACGAATTAAAACTAGGAAATAAACCAAATTTAGAAACGTGGGGAACGGAATCCATTGAAAAACGGGGACTTTTGCACACTGAAATTAATGGAGAAATTGTTCAGGAAATTATCCCCACACTTCAAGGTAATTACTACGAATTTTTTGACGGAGTTTATCATTCGATTATAAATGACGTTATAGAACCGGTGACGGCACAAGAGGGCGTTCAGGTTATGCAAATTATTGAAGCTGCGATTCAAAGCAGCGCGCAGAAAAAAGCAATTGATTTGTAACAAGTTTTTGTCAAAATAGAAATTTAGCCACAGATTCACAGATTTTAACCTATATGAAATCAGTGAATCTGTGGCCTTTTTATTTAAAAACCAATTGTTAGATTTATAAAATCTACCACGAATTCGCTAATTTCTATACTTTTTAAAAATTAGCGAATTCGCGGTAATCACTTTTTATAAACAATAACGTTGTATTTTTCCTCACTTATATTGCTTGAATACAAACAATGATTGCTTTTTGTAATTTTGACCCGTTAAATGCTAAAATAAATCACTTTGATAGATTTAAACTTTTTAGGAAGGTCAAAAACGAAAGCCAAACTCAAGAAAACATACACACAAGCTAAGGTTTCTTATTTGAACCGAATCCGTTGGGCGGTTTCGATGTTCTATTTTGGGATGGGTTTGTGTTTCGCCACTTGGGCAAGCCGAATCCCGGATATTAAAACCGCTTTGCACCTCAGCGAAGGCGATTTAGGAAGTATTTTATTCGCTTTGCCGTTAGGACAATTAGTGATAATGCCTTTTTCCGGAAAATTAGTGACCCGTTTTGGCAGCCACAGAATCTTGATATTCGCCCTTTCATTATATGTTTTTAGCATGACAAATTTAGGATTGGCTATTGCCGCTTGGCAATTGTCATTGGGATTATTTGTGTTTGGAATCTTTGGAAATTTATCTAATATCGCCGTAAACACGCAAGGCGTCTACACCGAAGTACTGTTCAAAAAGACGATCATGTCCTCCTTTCATGGGATGTGGAGTTTTGCAGGATTCATGGGAGCAATACTAGGATTAGGAATGCTGGCTTTTGAATTATCACCTTACATTCACTTTCTCATTGTCGCCGGAATCGTATTTTTGATGATGGCTTTCAACTATAAATTTTTAATAAAAGCCAAAGAAACTATCCGAACCGAGAAGAAAAAATTGTTCACAAAACCGGACAGTGCCTTGATTTGGTTGGGAATAATCGGGTTTTGTTGCATGGCCAGCGAAGGCGTAATGTTCGACTGGAGCGGTGTTTATTTCAAAGAAGTCATCAAAGCGCCCGGACCATTAGTTATTTTGGGATATACTTCTTTTATGATTATGATGGCCGGCGGACGTTTCTTAGGAGACGGTCTGATCCGTAAATTTGGGCGAAAAACAGTAATGCAAATCAGCGGAATCATGATATCAGCAGGGCTTTTTACAGCCGTATTCTTCCCTTTCGTCATTCCCGCAACCATCGCATTTATGTTTGTTGGTTTGGGAGTTTCCACGATAGTTCCCACAGTTTACAGTGTGGCTGGAAAAAACCCAAATGTGTCGCCCAGCGAAGCCTTAACAACAGTTTCCAGCGTCAGTTTTCTGGGATTTCTGATGGGGCCGCCAATTATCGGTTACATAGCGGAGTTGTCAAGCCTCAGATTTTCATTCGCATTCATCGGCGTTTTTGGGATTCTCATCGCAATAATGGTGTCCCGAATCAAGGCAATCGAGTAACTATAAATTCTTAGGAGCACTATATTTCGTTTCCATAAAAACATTTTCTCCCGCTGTTCACAGTATCCACGCCCAAAAGCGTGGGATACTTGCTGCCATCGGGGCTACTAAATTCGTTAGTGTTATCTAAGAGCTTTTCCAAAAATACAGCTGAAAAAACTGATTATAAAAAATATTTTTAGCTGAATATCAGATAGTTATAATTTTTTTGGTTATATTTAGTCCACGAATTCTTTTAAGCAGTATTTCGATTTTATGCTGAATTTTAAATACCACTTATTTCAGCAGTAAATCATTAAAAGTATATACCACTTTTCCAAAATTCACTTTTAATTATTCAGTGTAGTTATTCCACTTCGGATAACGTTTGCTATGCTTTTAGTTCAACCGTTGCATTTGATTGTAGCGGTTGAATTTCTTATTGATTTCCAGCTTTTAAAAATATAAACCATAATCCGTTGCATCGATGAATAAATTTTACGTTGCTTTCTTTTTTATCATTCAACAAGGATGTGTTACGGCACAAAACAACACAGGATTTTTTGGAAAAATCGTGGACTCAAAAACGCAAAATCCATTAGGTTTTGTCGTCGTCAGTATTCAAAATACTACCTTGATGCAACTCACAAAAGATGATGGTAATTTCAGTTTTGATTCTGTTCCCACAGGAAATATATTGCTTTTGGTACATAGTCAGGGTTTCAAAGATGGCTTGTATCCCGTTGAAATTACCGAAGGACAAATGCTGGATTTAGGAATCATAACTTTAGAAGAAGATCAATCCACAGAACAACAAAACAGTATCATCACACTCATTGAAAGTGATTTTGGTGAAGACAACAGCAGTTCCGAAAGTACTTCCGGACTCCTTCAATCTTCCCGAGATGCTTTCTTGCAAGCCGCAGCCTTCAATTGGGGACAAGCTCGTTTTAGAGTTCGCGGATTAGACAGCGAACATTCCACGATGATGATTAATGGCGTTTCCATGAACAAAATTTATGATGGAAGACCGCAATGGGGCGAATGGGGCGGATTGAATGATGCGCTCCGCAATCAGGAATTCACATTGGGAACTGCTCCGTCGGATTATACGTTTGGCGGGATTTTAGGAACGCAGGAAATCAATACGCGGGCTTCTATTTACAGACCCGGTTCCCGAATCACATTTTCATCAACCAATACCAATTACAGTTGGCGCACGATGGCAACACATGCTTCCGGTATGAATTCCTCTGGCTGGGCTTTTGTCGTATCGGCAGGAAAACGCTGGGCACAGGAAGGTTATTTTGAAGGGACCAATTATGATGCAAATTCCTTTTTTATAAGCCTCGAAAAAAAGTTGGGCGAGAAGCATTCATTAAATCTGACGGCTCTGTACACGCCGAATTCCAGAGCCAAAAATTCACCAAATACTGCCGAAGTTACACAATTGACAAACGTAAAATACAATTCATATTGGGGTTTTCAAGACGGTGAAAAGAGAAACGCTCGTATTAAAACCATTGAAGAACCCACATTTATGCTGAATCACTATTTTAAAATCAACGATAAAACCAACCTGAATTCAAGTTTGATGTATCAATTTGGAACAATTGCCAACAGCAACATCGATTATCAAAATGCGAATAGTCCAGATCCAACTTATTACAGAAAGATGCCCAGTTATTACAGCTCGCTATATGCACCGGATAACGGAGAATTTTCGGGAGCATTTACTCCAGATTATGAAAATGCGGAGAAAAGCAAAGCTCAGTTTTTAGCCAATCCTCAAATTGATTGGACGGCATTATACCAAGCGAATCAAAATCCAGTTTTGGATGCTAATGGTACAATAACGGGCTACGAACCCACAAAAAGCAAGTACGTTTTGTATGAAGATCAAGTAGAAGATGAAACGGCGGTGGCCACAACTAATTTGAGTGCGCAACTCTCAGAAAATATTTTCATGAATGCCGGAGCATCGTTCAAAAAACTAAAATCGCATAATTCACAAAAATTATTGGACTTGCTTGGCGGTTCTTATTTTGACGATATCGATGCTTTTTACGGCGGAAATCAATCCCAGTCTGATCTTAATAATCCGGACCGACAAGTAGTTGTTGGCGATACTTACGGCTACAACTTTAATTTTTTAGCTAATACTGTAGAAGCGTTTACCCAATTCAAATTCACGTATAGCAAAGTGGATTTCTATCTGGCGCAAAATTTTTCAAGAGCAGATTATCAAAGGGAAGGTTTGTATAAAAACGGAATCTATGAAAGCAATTCCTTCGGAAAAAGTGAAAAAGTGGTGTTTGAAAATTTTGGATTCAAAGCCGGATTCAATTTGAAAATTTCCGGGAAACAGTTGGTGACTTTCAATGCGGCACACTTGACTAAAGCACCTTCTTTGAAAAATACTTTTGCAAATTCCCGATTGAGTAATGCAATTGTAAACGGAATAGAAAGTGAGAACATCAGCAGTTTGGATGCGAGTTATGTGTATCGGTCTCCAAAACTCAAAGCCCGGCTGACAGCTTATTACTCCCTAATTAAAAATGCGACTCAAATTTCCTTCTTTTATGCCGAAGGGATTTTTGATGATGGAGCGGGATATTTAAACACCGATGCTTTTGTGAGTCAAACATTAACAAAATTGAATAAGAAAAATATTGGTGCCGAATTCAGTTTGGAATACCAATTGACGCAAACATTTAAAACCACTTTTTCGGCAGCTTTTGGAGAATTTACCTATGACAGTAATCCAAAAGTGACGTTGACAAACGATGCCGAAGCAACTCCAGAAAATACCAGTCCAGTTTTTGATTTTGGAACGGCTTCCCTTAAAAATTACAAGCAAGCCGGAATGCCACAACGCGCATATTCCATAGGAATTGAGTATCGAGATCCAAAATATTGGTGGATCAGCGCCAATGTAAATTATCTCACCAATAGTTATATTGATATTTCACCCATTTCAAGAACCGAAATATTTTATAAAAATCCTGCAAGCGGTTTCAATTTTCCAGAGGCGACTGAAGAAAGAGCCGCAGAATTATTAAAACAGGAAAAATTTAACCCTACGATGTTGCTCAATCTTGTGGGTGGAAAATCATGGCGTATTTATGGAAAGAATGTCGGGATTTTTGCCAGCATCAATAACGTGCTTAATGTAACTTATAAAACCGGTGGTTACCAACAAGCCCGAAATGCTAATTTCAGACAAATTAATCAAGATTTTTCCAGCGGCACGCCTTCTTTTGGACCAAAATATTTCTACGGATACGGAAGAACGTATTTCGTGAACCTTTATATCAATCTCTAAATTAAAGTATATGAAATCAACATTTTACAAATCGTTTTTATTGTTGCTATTGACAATCATATTTGCCAGTTGCGTGACAGATGAAGTTGTGGCTCCAAAACTAGTTTGTACACAGCCGGATTTAGTGACTAATAAAACTGTCAACGAAGTTCATATTGGTGCTAATGCCATTGTAACGCAATACAAATATGACGATATCATCGAGGCGTATGTGGTTTCCAGCGATGAATCGGGGAATTTTTTCAAGTCGATTTC
This sequence comes from Flavobacterium caseinilyticum, assembly GCF_004349085.1. Lineage (GTDB taxonomy): Bacteria > Bacteroidota > Bacteroidia > Flavobacteriales > Flavobacteriaceae > Flavobacterium > Flavobacterium caseinilyticum. The sequence continues at coordinate 245,013 of NZ_SMFM01000001.1, forward strand.
CTTTCAGACTTTGGCAACAGCCACAACGCCAGCCATTGGATTTAGTGTTCCCGTTGATGCTACGAACTTGTATATTGATTACAGGTTTGGGAATAAAGTATATATAAAGTTGAAAGATCAATACACGGATATTTCGTTTGGCGGGATGCGTATCGGAAGCATTTTTGTAAATTCTTACAATGACGGCGGAGTAGGGCGACTTTCGCAAAATGACTATAAAAATGTGTTGAACGCTTCTTGCACAAACGTAAAGGAAGAGGTTTTGGTTCGGTCGTTGACAATGTCAGAGTTATTGAATGATTCCAATTTAAATACGTTGGTCGAATTGTCCGATGTTCAATTTTCAGCTTTGTCAGTGGGACGTCATTATTTTGAAGAAGCAAATAATGTGGGCGGTGCTACAAATTGGGGGTTGGTAGATAAATTGGGCAATCAAGTCTATTTTAGAACGAGTAGTTTTTCTGATTTTGCGACAAAATTAGTTCCTAATGGAAGCGGAAAAGTAAGGGGGATTTTGACGAAATATGGAAGTGATTACCAATTGTTGCCCCGTTCCGAAAAAGATGTGGTGATGACCGAATCAAGAGCAGTTCCTTTTTTCTCAGAAGATTTTGAAAAAGTAGTCGATAAGTCTAAATTGAGTCTCCCGGGATGGGCAAATATGGTTCAAAAAGGATCACTTTTCTGGAAAGGAACTGTTTATTCCGGAAATGGTTATGCCGAGTTTGCCATTAGCGGAACCAAAGTCGTTTCGAATATTGCCTGGTTAATTTCGCCAAAAATTGACATGGATGTTCATACGAAAGAAGTCCTGACTTTTAGGAGCGCTCAGCATCATCTGGATGTTGATTCGCCATTAAATTCTCTGGAAGTGTATGTTTCCACAAATTTTGACGGGTTGAATTTTGCTACAGCAAATTGGACTCCTTTGCTTGTTAACTTACCTAAACAAGCAACGCCTTGGTATCAATTTGTGGGAAGTGGCGCAGTGGATTTATCTTCGTATAAAGGTAAAATCAATATTGCTTTTAAATATACCGGTTCCGGGAAAAATCTGGCTTTGGATGGTGCTTTTCAAGTAGATGATGTTCAGATTTTTGGTGAGAAATGATTTTTATAAAAGGTTCTACTTGAATTGCTATATTTGCAGTCTTAACCTTTAAATTAAATTATGAAATCTACTTTATTAGCATTAGTTTCTTTATTATTTGTTTCTTGTTTATCGGATAACGAGCCATCTAAATCTGTTGATTACACGGTTCAAAACGAAAAAGAAATTGTGGATTACATTGCCAAAAATAAATTGACGGCCATAAAAACCGATTCAGGATTGTACTATGTGGTTAATGAAGCGGGAACTGGCGCTAGACCAAAAGCTTCATCCAATGTAACAGTAGCATACAAAGGGTATTTTACCAATGGAAATATTTTTGATCAAAGTAATGCTTCCGGTATTTCGTTTGGATTAAATCAAGTTATAAAAGGTTGGACAGAAGGGATTCCTTATTTTAAAGAAGGCGGAAGCGGGATTCTTTTAGTTCCTGCTCATTTAGGTTATGGAAGCAATGGTAGCGGACCAATTCCGGGAGGTTCTGTTCTTATTTTCGATGTAAAACTGATTAAAGTTAATTAGTTTAAGACTATTATAAAATCAAAAAAGGCTGTCTTTTCGGACAGCCTTTTTTATTAATTTACTTTTTAGCTGAATTCGATTACTATTTTTTAATTAAATCGATTTCATTAATTTGAGATAAACTGGTTTTCCTGCAAGGTTTTTTTTTGACCTTGTAGGTCTATTAATCTAATAAAAAATTATACCTACAAGGTTTCCAAAACCTTGCAGGATTATAATACCAAAATAAAAAGGCTGTCCGATTGGACAGCCTTTTTTAGTTATTTACTTTTTGATTTCAACGATGCTTATTGCATAACCTCCACCGGGAGCACTGAGTTGTGAAAGTTTTGATTTGTTGGTTACCGTTATTTTACGAATCGTATACGCTTGCGGATTGGTTTTATAATGAGCATCTTTTGCATCAGCATAAATCGTAGCTATATATTTTTTTCCTTTTTCCAAGAAATCAAATTTGATTGTTGAGGTACGAGAAGTATCGCCATTTACATTACCGATGAACCAATTTTTAGTCACTTTTGCTTTACGTGCAACGGTAACATATTGACCAGGTTCTGCTTCAAGGTATTTACTGTCTGACCAATCTATCGCGACATCTTTGATAAATTGGAAAGCATCCGGAAAGCGATCGTAATTTTCCGGTAAATCTGCTGCCATTTGCAACGGGCTGTACATCGTTACATACAATGCCAGTTGGTTCGCAATTGTACTATTCACATGCGAATTATTATCGGGATTCAATTTACTTAAATCCATTTCGAAAATACCCGGCGTGTAATCCATCGGTCCTCCCACTAAACGTGTAAAAGGCAATACCGTTACGTGATTAGGTTTAGAACCGCCAAAAGACTGATATTCTGTTCCTCTTGCCGCTTCGTTACCTATTAAGTTTGGATAGGTTCTGGAAATTCCAGTTGGACGAACCGCCTCGTGCGCATTCACCATGATTTTATAATCTGCTGCTTTTTCTATCGCGTATTGATAGTGGTTAATCATGAATTGGTTATAATGATTTCCACCGTTTTCAATGATAGAACCAACATAACCACTTTTGACAGAATTGTATCCATTGTCGTTCATAAATTGATACGCTTTATCCATGTGACGCTCGTAATTGCGCACTGAACCCGAAGTTTCGTGATGCATCATCATTTTAACTCCCTTAGATTTTGCATATTCATGTAACCCTTTGACATCAAAATCAGGGTATGGAGTCAGAAAATCAAAAACATAATCTTTGGAATGACCAAACCAGTCTTCCCAACCTTCGTTCCAGCCTTCGACTAAAACCGCATCAAAACCGTGCTTAGCCGCAAAATCAATGTATTTTTTTACATTGGCGTTATTGGCACCGTGTTTTCCATTAGGTTTTGCTTTTGAAAAATCAGTAACGCCAAGTTGTACCGTAGGAAATTCATCCGTATATGCCCAAGAGCTTTTTCCAGTAATCATTTCCCACCAAACGCCCACATATTTAACCGGTTTTATCCAAGACGTATCTTCAATTTTGTTAGGGTCATTTAAGTTTAAGGTCATTTTTGAAGCCAGAATTTCTCTGGCATCATCACTAACAATTATGGTACGCCAAGGCGAATGATTTGGAGCCTGCATGTATCCTTTGTCTCCTTTTGCATCGGGTGTCAACCAAGATTCGAAAATCATAGTTTTATCATCCAAATTCAAATGCATGCATGAATAGTCAATTAATGCCGCTTCGTGTAAATTGATATACAATCCATCCGCGGTTTTTAGCATTAACGAAGTTTGAACTCCTGTCAAAGAAAAAGAAGTTTGGGATACATTTGCCGTTTTTGCTTTTTCAGCCAATCCTCTGATTTCTGATAATTTTGAGGTCGTATAATCGTATTCTTGGGTATCATAATCACCAGGAATCCAAAACGCCGTATGATCGCCTGTCATGGCAAACTGTGTTCTTTCTTCTTTGATTACAAAATAAGTTAGGTTTTTTTGCGAAGGGAATTCATAACGAAATCCTAGACCATCGTCAAACAAACGGAAACGAATCACAATTTGTCTGTCGGTTTCTTTTTGATTTAAGGTTACTGCCAATTCGTTATAATGATTGCGAATGGAGGCTACTTCTCCCCAAACTGGTTTCCAGTTTTCATCAAAAGTTGTTGCTTTGGTATCAATAACAGTAAAGTCATTTAGCAACGATTTTTTATCATTTTTTAACTCAAGACCCAATTTACTTGGTTTTACAACTGCTTTATTTTTGTAATTTAAACTGTAACTTGGAGTTCCGTCATTTTGCAAGGAGAATTCCATTACAAATTTTCCGTTGGGGGATTTTAACTGCTGTGATTTCGCAGTGTTAAAAAAAGCGAGCCAAAGTACGGCTGTAAAAAGAAATTGCTTCATTTTTTTAAATATAAATTAATAATTAATTCCAGGTTTGGTAAAAGCATGCGGATAATATGTTATTCAAAAAATCGATTTGTTAATAAACACAAAGTTTTAATCCAAATTCCGATAGTGTAAAAGCAAAAGTAATCTCTTTATTGTTTATTTCACACTCTTTTTTATCGAATAAAATTTGAAATAATGTACTGTTTTGTTTAATTTTACTATAAATGACTCGAAATTACAGTCGAAAATTGATTTCAAATGATGTAATTTATCAAAATAAAATTTGTTTTAAGGTGAGTGCTTCAAAAGCATCAGTTTTCTAAATAACCGCAAATTCACCAAATTCTGTTGCATGAATTTTTTAGCCACGAATTCCCAGAATTATTAAAAATCTAAATTTCTTTGCCACAGATTTCACAGATTAGCACAGATTAATTCGTCATGTAGCCTTGAAAATCTTTTAATCTTTTCTAAAGGTGGCATAAACTCTTTTTTACAAATACTACAATTTATCTCTTGTGCAACTTGTGAAAATCCGTTTCATCTGTTAGAATCTGTGGCTAATTTTTTCTTTTTTAAAGTACAAAAGCTCTTTCAACTGTAGAAATCTGTGCCCGGATTTATTTTAATTGAGACAAAATTTTTCATAAAATTACTATTTGGCTCGACCAAAAAACTTTCATTATTTACGGCTTCTAATTTTTTATAAAGCCATAACTTCATAAGTACAAAGCAAATCATTAAATTTGTAGCTTATTCAAAGACATGTTAGAAAAAGAAGTAATAAATTTCGAAAAAACGGCAATAGTTGGTATTGTAACTCAAAACCAAAGTGAAGAAAAACTCCGTGAATATCTTGACGAATTAGAGTTTTTGACTTTTACCGCAGGAGGCCAAGTGGTTAAACGTTTTTCTCAAAAAATGGAACGTCCTAATCCTAAAACATTCGTTGGAACTGGAAAAATAGAAGAGATTCATCAATTTGTAAAAGAAAATGATATCTCGACTTTGGTATTTGATGATGAATTGTCGCCTTCACAGCAAAAAAACATTTCTAAAATCATTACGGAATGTAAAATTCTGGACAGAACGCACCTTATCTTGGATATTTTTGCGCAACGTGCCGAAACTTCGTACGCCAGGACGCAAGTAGAATTAGCGCAATGTCAATATTTATTACCAAGACTTTCCGGAATGTGGACTCACCTTGAACGCCAAAAAGGAGGAATCGGAATGCGTGGACCTGGTGAAACCGAGATTGAAACTGACAGACGTATTGTTCGTGACCGAATCGCATTATTGAAAGAAAAAATAAAAAGCATCGACAAACAAATGGGAACTCAGCGCGGCAATCGTGGCGCTATGGTTCGTGTGGCTTTGGTGGGATATACCAATGTTGGGAAATCAACCTTGATGAATGCCGTTGGGAAAAGTGACGTTTTTGTAGAAAATAAACTTTTTGCAACTTTGGACACCACCGTTCGGAAAGTAGTCATTAAAAATCTGCCTTTCTTGCTTTCGGATACCGTAGGATTTATCAGGAAACTGCCGACACAACTGGTGGATTCTTTTAAAAGTACGCTCGATGAGGTTCGCGAAGCCGATTTGTTATTGCACGTAGTTGATATTTCGCATCCGGAATTCGAAGATCATATTGCATCGGTAAACCAAACTTTACTGGACATTAAAGCCAATGATAAACCGGTAATTATGGTTTTCAATAAAATTGATGCCTACAAGCATTTGACTATTGATGAGGATGATTTAATGACCGAAAAAACGCCAAGACATAATACGCTGGAAGAATGGAAATCGACTTGGATGAGCAGAGTAGGCGAGCAAAATGCATTGTTTATTTCGGCTACAAACAAAGAAAATTTCGAGGAATTCAGAGAACGCGTTTATGAAGCGGTCCGACATATTCATATTACCCGTTTTCCGTATAATAAGTTTTTGTATCCGGATTATAAAGACGCGGTGGAGAAAGAAGATATAGACGAAGATGAAATTGAATAATTTTCTTTGAGACATAAAATATACCAATCCCTTTTGAAATTTTCACGAGGGATTTTTTTATGCCTTAGCTTAAATGATGTTATATCTTCTTCCAGCTTTAAATAATCACGTTGCAAACGCTCTATTTATGATACAAAATCAAATAGATATACGTTGCAAACGATCGTCAACGAAGGTATGTACTAATTAAATATAGTATTATACTGTGGAAGCCCAAACCATTTTTTCATGAAAAAAAAGTCTGTTTTTTATACAGTAAATACCAAACCTTTAATAAATTGTTTTTATATTAGGGGTTTTGGAAAAACGATACTTCGTTTATAAAAGCTTTAGAGACTAGTTATAAACAAGTTTTAAAGAAAAACAGGAACTGAAGCACGTGTTCATTCCACTAAAAATAACCGATTAAACAATTAACAATTAGAGTAAATAAATGAAAGCAACTAAACTATTTAAAGAATTTTTTGACAGTGAAAAAGCAGGCGGGCTTGTATTAATAGCTTGTACAATTGTATCATTAGTTCTTGCGAACTCCATTTTTGGAACAGATTATCGGGACTTTTTTCAAACCAAAGTAGTAGGCTTGACGTTAGAGCATTGGATAAACGATGGACTCATGGCAATCTTTTTTTTGCTTATAGGTTTAGAATTAGAAAGAGAAATTTATAAAGGCGAGCTTTCAAATATAAAAAATGCATTGTTTCCAGCCTTTGGAGCGATTGGTGGTTTGTTGGTACCCGCCGGAATTTATTTGGTGTTCAATTATGGAACCGATACGCAAGCGGGCATTGGAATTCCAATGGCAACAGATATTGCCTTCGCATTGGGTATTTTATCGCTCTTGGATAATAAAGTTCCGCTTTCTCTGAAAATATTTTTGACCGCCTTAGCTGTTATCGATGATTTATTTGCAATGCTATTTATTGCAGTGTTTTATACAAAGACATTAATTTTTACAAATCTTTTTATTGCGTTAGGAATTTTTGCCTTGCTGTTGGTTTTTAATAGAATTAAAGTTAGGAATTTGATCCCGTACTTAATTGGCGGAGTTGTTATGTGGTATTTTATGCTGCAGTCCGGTGTTCATGCTACAATTACAGGAGTTTTATTAGCATTTGCTATTCCGTTTGGTAACGGAAATGAAAAATCTTCTTCCTATATTTTACAGCACATCTTACATAAGCCAGTAGCTTTTATCATTTTGCCGATTTTTGCTTTGGCTAACACGATAATTATTTTTAGTGGTGACCTTTCGCAAACACTTACCGAAAACTATAGTCTTGGAATTGCACTTGGACTTGTTGTTGGCAAACCGGTAGGGATATTTCTTTTGACTTTTTTAGCGGTGTCAGTTGGATTGTGTAAACTTCCTACTGGTCTGAATTGGAAATCGATTTTTGGTATTGGATTATTAGGAGGTATTGGATTTACGATGTCCATTTTTATAACATTACTGGCATTTGAAAGCGATACGATCATTAACAATTCAAAATTAGTAATCTTAATTTCCTCATTGATAGCAGGATTACTAGGATTTTTAACCTTGAAAATGACATTAAAAACTGAAACAACTGACGAAATCTAAAAAAAATTCTAGCAGGTATTAGTCAGAATTATTGCATGTGCAACTAGAAAGTTAAAGCCAGTATTGAACGGAACAAGTGTAAGTTTACAGTAATTTTGAAGAAGATAGTAAGGTTTTGGGCACTTTAAATATGGAACTTTATGAGAATCTACTGCCATTCTTCATGTGGGCTTTGGTGGTCCTAATTTCTTTAATGGTATTCCTTGTGAATTTGTAAGAAAAATTGAATATATTTGAAAATATTTATGAGCTAATATTTATAATACATCCTCACAGGTTAACTGTGATTTAAAAAAATAAAGCAGATAAAATTTCTTTTCTTAATCAATTTTTTTACTATTTTAAATTAACATTATGAATCCAAAACTTTTAAAACTAATTCTCTTTTTAATTCTTGTTGTAATTTATTCAAATGGTTATTCACAAATATCTACTTCATTTTACGCGAATGACTCTAACTCTAAATTTGCAGTCGGTTATCAATTTAATGATAAATTGTGGAGTGATTTAAGAATTTATTCGGGTACCAATATTGACAATTTGACACCGGAAATAATAGTGAATTATAATTATTTACGAAAAGAAAATTATGAAACATATTTTGGAGCTGGAGTAATTTTAAATAATATAAACGGAGTGGTTATTCCAATTGGAATTGCAATTAAACCATTTGAAAATTTAAAAAATATTTCAATAAATATCGAAATTAATCCGTTGTATGAGATAGATTTAAATGATCTATTTATACGCGGATTCATTGGAATTAGATATAAATTGAAGGAGTAAAATTCATTACTGCTTATTTACTAAGAGTACCGGGTTAAATTAAAACACAAATTATAGTTTTTCCAATGCGATTCACTAAAACTCGTAATAAATGAAAACGGCACTCAAAAGAGCGCCGTTTTTTATTGGATACATTCTGAATGTTGTAAACTGGGACTTTAAAAACTATTTCTTCGGTGGCATTGCTTGCCTAATAGGCACTTGATCTAGATATTGGTGAACCCTATCAATTTTATCCTTCGAATTAAAATGGTAGGTAGAATGAATCCATTGTGTCATGCTCCTGCCGCCTTTGTATTTTGCGGTGGTTTTGTACCAGCCTAGAAGCCAGATGCCATCCATTGGAATGTTGCCTTTCTCATTTACTTTAATCGGCATCCAAATTTGATCTTCAAAAGTGATGGTTTCAATAACGTTAGCTCTGCGGTCTCTCCAGTATTTGTCTATGGCTGGTTTGCCTACCAGACTGTCTCCATTATTCCAGTAATACTTGGCATCCTCTGCAAAGCTGTCTGTCCAGGAATCCATGTTGTTTTTGGATAAATCCGCTAACATTTTTTTTCCCGTATCGGAATATTTGCTGTCGGCAAATTCTGTTGGAGGAGTTGGTGTTTCAGATGTGTCAGAAGTTGACATTGTTTTTGGTGTTGCTTCTTTTTTGCACGCTACAAAAAGGGTCGCACACAGGACGAATAAAAGTAATTTTTTCATAAGGCGAAGTTTTAAAAAAAGATTATTATTTTAAAATGCTTACCATTATGTCTTAGTAGGTTAAATAGGAGAATAAATGTAGTGAAAAAGATGGTTTTTTTGCCGTTTTTGGCAATAAATATTTCACACAAGTGTTTGATTTTCAATAAATAGTGATAAAAAGTGGTTTTTTCAGAAACCGTAATTAACGCCTAATCCAAATACTTCTCGCACCTGAACGGCTTTTACGGAATTGTCATCATAAATGGCCTGTAAAGCTACATTTGCCGATAAGTATTTGTTTATTTTTAAGAATACATTCATTTGGTAATCGATGTCGACGTTTTGTGGATTGTCTAAATAATTCGAATATAAATTCAATCTGTTTTCCACAGATACATTTGCCATTACATTGAATTTGTAATATCCGGAAATACTGGCTCCAAATTCAAATCGGGAAGAATCGCCTTGTAGTACTCCAAAAGAAGGGCCGAATTCAGTATAATGAGGATGAACAACAATTAATTTTGCTGTCGCGGGAGAAAAATTGACGCTCAAATTATCGCTTTTTTTCCACCACATTCCAGGTCCAAATTGAAAATAGGCAGGTGAAAAGAAATGGGAAATGTTATTGCCGTCTTTATCGTAACCCACATCCATTTGTGTTTTGAAATTAAAAAACAGGGAGTAATACCAGTCTCCCTTGGCTTTTTTTCCCCAAAGAGAATTCAATTCCAACCGGTCATCTGTTTTTGAAGTTTCCGAACCTTTTATTTTGGTTAAACCGTATGCAGCGATAATTTTATTGTCCCACACCACATTTCCTTTTTTATAATTGAAATCATAATTCAGACCAAGATTTCCGGCAAGGTTCGAAGTTCCGCCGCCAAGCCAATCATTATTAAAAGCAGTCTGATTAAAAAGCAAAGAAATGTTCCCGTTTTTGGTCCAGAGTTTTACGGTATCATTTGCAGTTTCCTGTGCAGTTACAGATATTATGACCAAAATAAAAAAGAATGAAAGTATAGTTTTTTTCATAACATCTATTTTTTTATTAAAAATAAGAAAAAATGAGATAAGTTATTTATTTTGAGGCACTTTGTATAAAGGAACGGCTGAACAAGCCTCTCCGTACATAATACTTCTTGCAAAAGGTTGTAAGTAATGCGCCGCTAATACATAAGCCCGCATTGGAACGGGTTTTCTGGAGCATCCTTTTATGATAACAGGCTTATTTTTATAAATTGAGTAGTCGATTTTAGAAAGTAACTCTTCATAGAGTGAGGCGTCTAAATCTTCCAAAGTTCCATTGATGATTTTCTTTGCAAATGGCGCTAATTGAATTGCAACCAAAATAGAAGCCCAAGCCGGAACAATAGCATCGGTGCTGCAATGAATAGCTACATATTGATCTTGATATTGTGACCAATCGTGATTTTTCAACTCCTCCCGAAAGTCTTTTTCTTTCAATAAAAAGCCTTCTAAAAGCCATTGTGAAATATCGATTTGCGTACGAATCCCCGTTGGATAATAATCTTCTAGATCAAAAACTACCAATACACTATTCGCAACTTTATTTATTATTTCATCTTCCATACCATTTTTTTATAGATAGCCTTCAGCCTGCAGCGTGAACAGTTGGGCATATAATTTTTTATTTTCCATTAACTCATTATGCGTTCCTGATTCTAAGATCTTACCTTCTTGTAAGACTAAAATACGGTCTGCCTGTCTCACAGTGCTGAATCTATGAGAGATTATTACACTGGTTTTATCTTTTATTAATCCTATAAATCGTTCAAAAACTTCGCTTTCAGCTTTGGCATCCAATGCCGATGTGGGCTCGTCTAGAATCATAACCTCAGCGTTTTTCATGTAAGCCCGCGCCAATGCAATTTTTTGCCATTGTCCTCCGGATAGTTCCTGACCTTTGGCAAATCGTTTTCCTAGTTGTTGATCGTAGCCATACTTTAATTCAGAGACAACTTCGTCGGCCAAACTCAATTCAGCCGCTTTTTGTATTCGTTCGTAATCATTAATTTCATCAATTTTGCCGATGGCGATATTTTCTTTCACTGAAAATTCATACTTGAAAAAATCCTGAAAAAGGACTCCAAAATATTCCTGGTAATCGGCCTTGTTATATCGATTTATATTGATGCCATCAAGCAAAATTTCACCCGATGTTGGCTCGTAAAACCGAAGCAATAATTTAGTAAGTGTTGTTTTTCCAGCACCATTCTGCCCAACGAATGCTATTTTTTCTCCAGCTTTTATAACAAAACTAATGTCTTTTACTATTTGATTATCAGATTCCGGATAAGCAAAATAGACGTTTTTAAATTCAAATCCGATTTTGATCTTTTCTGGCAACGGAACCTCCTTTTCATTTTTATATTCGGACGGAATGTCAAGAAAATCAAAATAATCTTTCAGATATAAAGAGCTTTCGGATATCCGAGTAAATTTCGAAAAAAAATCTCGCAGACTACTCATTAAACGATTGAAACTCCCGGATAAAAAAGTTAATTCACCAAGTGTAATTCCGCCCGAAAGAACTCTGTAAATTATAAAAACATATGCTGCATAATAACTAATTGATCCTAAAACATTAAATAAAAACCCATAACTGGAACGTTTTACAACGAGCGCTTTATTTAATTTAAAATAGCGCGTTGCAAGGGTTTCAAATCTTTCGACCAGAAAGCTAGTTAATCCAAAAAGCTTAATTTCCTTTGCCGTTTTATCATTGGCGCCAATAAATCTAAGGTAATCCAATTCCCTTCTTTCGGAGGTCCAGCTTCTAGCGAGCGAATATTGTTGTTGACTGAAACGTACTTCGTTAATAAAAGACGGAAAAATGCTTAAAATCAATAAGACAATTAAATAAGGTTCAAAATAAATCAATCCTATTACAAGCGAAAAGATAGAAATAGTAGTTTGCGCCTGACCTAAAACATTCGACATTAAATCGACACGACCTGCCGTTTGCGTTCTAGCTCGGTCAAGCTTGTCGTAAAATTCAGAATTTTCCAGCAGACTAATATCGATTTCATTAGTCTTTTTGATAATTTTAATCGAACTATTGATATTGTACTGATCTCCAAGAATTCCATCAGTAAGTGAAATTGCGCGACCTACCAAATCAGATAACACGACGAGTATAAACTCTATTGCTACAGAATGCCATAGCGCAGAATAATCCTTTTCGCCGTGTGTTGTAATTTGGATGATGGCATCAAAAATGAGTTTCCCAACCCATAAAATTGCAACTGGCAACAAAGCCGCAACGATTCTGCAAAAAGCGGATGTTAAGAATAACGTTTTGTTAGTACGCCAAATTTCTTTGAAAAAGCGGGGTATAAAAAAAAGCGAATCAAAAGAAGATTTTAGTCCAATTTTTTGATCGTTTAAAGATTTGGGTTGAGTCCGCGCCATTTTAAAGCATTCCCAATTCTAATTTTGCTTCCTCGCTCATTAAATCTTTACTCCAAGGCGGATCAAAAGTGATTTCTACTTCAGCGTCTTTTACATTAGCAATCGATTTTACTTTTTCTTCTACTTCTCTAGGTAAACTTTCTGCAACAGGGCAGTTTGGAGAGGTAAGTGTCATCAGGATTTTTACTTCATAATCTGTATTGACCATCACGTCATAAATCAATCCTAATTCGTAAATATCTACAGGAATCTCCGGATCGTAAATAGTCTTTAATATTTTTACGATTGATTCTCCTAACTCTGTGGTGTCTATTTCTTGTTCCATTATTTTTAGTTTAAAGTTTAAAGTTTAAAGTTGCAAAATGCACTTCAAAATTCGTTTATTAATATTCAAGAAATGCATCTTGAAAAATACCTCTTATATTTTATAAAATTACTTTTATGGTTTAAAAGCCTAAATCAATTCTTTGCGTTGAACGCCAAAGCATACATTTTAATGTTTTTTATCATCGATACCAATCCATTGGCGCGCGTTGGCGATAAATGTTCTTTCAAGCCTATTTCATCAATAAAATCCATGTCAGCTTCAAGAATATCTGAAGCTTTTTGATTGGAAAAAGTTCGGATTAATATCGCAATAATTCCTTTTGTCAAAATAGCATCGCTGTCAGCAGTGAAAACAATTTTGTCATCCGTTTGTTCCCCTTGCAACCACACTTTTGACTGGCAACCTTTGATAATGTTGTTTTCGGTTTTAAATTCTTCTTTTATTAAGGGGAGTTTTTTCCCTAATTCGATGATATATTCATAACGCTCCATCCAGTCATCAAACATGGAGAATTCATCAACGATTTCGTCTTGTATTTCTTTGATTTTCATAGTAAGCTGAATTTATTTCAGTGTTATTCTTTAGCTAGTGAGGTTATTTTATTTACAAATTTCTTAATCTCTTTTGGTGGAAAACCATTGTCAAAATCAGTTGTTTCATACGGTTTATCTTTAAATGTGACTTTCAAATTAGCAATAGCCGCGCCGTCATGAAATCGTTTTTCGGTTGGTGCTTTTAATTTGGATAAACTATCGAGTTCAATCGTTTTAAAATAGTCTACTAATTCTTTCCAATCTGCATCAGAAATTTTCGTTGGTACCGGATTGTCGTTTCCTTCTCTGTCTTTTGAAACGGTCATCATGTGATTTTTGACCGTTATTTTCTGATAAAAACCTCTGGTGTTGACTGTGTATTCAACAATAGCTGTTTCAATATCTTGAGCGCTGGCGCTATCGCAACCATTGCTCATAAAAATAGTCAGGAATACTATTGTTAGAATTTTCATGTGTAGTTCATTTTATGTTTTAAGACAACATGAGTTGCGCTTTTTTAATTGCTTCGACCATAACATCTATTTCTTCTTTGGTATTATAAAAGGCGAATGAAGCTCGAATCGTTCCCGGAATCTTGAAGAAATCCATAATGGGTTGCGCACAATGGTGGCCGGTTCTTACAGCTATTCCCAATTTGTCAATTATAGTGCCAATGTCGTACGGATGAATGCCTTCAATATTAAACGAAATTACGGAAGTTTTTTCTTTGGCGGTGCCAAAAATTTTCAAACCTTCAATTTCCAATAATCGTTTGGTTCCGTATTCGAGTAATTCCTTTTCTTGTTGTTGAATGTTGTCAAAACCAACTTCGTTCATATAATCAACGGCAGTTCCCAGAACAATTCCGCCGGCAATATTTGGTGTTCCTGCCTCAAATTTATGAGGTAATTCTGCGTAGGTAGTTTTCTCGAAAGTCACTTCCTTGATCATTTCACCTCCACCTTGATAGGGCGGTAATTTATTCAACCACGCTTCTTTTCCATACAAAATCCCGGTTCCTGTTGGACCACATATTTTGTGTCCTGAAAAAACATAAAAATCGCAGTCTAATTCCTGAACATCTGGTTTTAAATGTGGAACGGCTTGTGCTCCGTCAATCAAAATTGCCGCGCCAACTTCATGCGCTTTGTCAATCATGTATTTAATTGGATTGACCGTTCCTAATGCATTCGAAATATGATTTACGGTAACAACTTTAGTTTTATCTGAAAGTAGTTTATCATATTCGGACATAATCAATTCGCCATCTTCATTCATTGGAATCACGCGCAAAGTCGCTCCCGTTTTCTCACATAACATCTGCCAAGGCACAATGTTACTGTGGTGTTCCATTGCCGATACTAAAACTTCATCGCCCGGTCTCAAAATTGAAGCAAATCCATTGGTCACTAAATTGATTCCATGCGTTGTTCCTGAAGTAAAAAGCACTTCATAAGCAAACTTAGCATTGATGTGATTTTGAATTTTCCCTCGAGAAGCTTCGTAAGCATCAGTAGCCAATTGACTTAGGGTGTGAACACCCCGATGTATATTAGCATTGATTTCCTGATAGTATTTTGATATCGCATCAATCACAACTTGTGGTTTTTGCGAAGTGGCTCCGTTGTCAAAATAAACCAATGGTTTTCCGTTTACTTTCTGAGAAAGGATAGGAAAGTCGGCTCTAATTTTATTTATGTCTAACATAGGTATGTTTTTTTTAATGTTTTTATTGGTTAGATAGAACACCAATATTCAACATTTTTAGATGGACTAATTTGAAATTAGCCTTGCATTATTTAGAATTTTTCTAAATACAAAAGTAGTGAAATTGGAATTAATTTTTGGCAAACACTTGTTAATAAAAGTTGTTATTAATAAGGATTATGAAAAATAAAACACGACTGTAAACCTTGCTTTTTTGGTAACTCGGAATATTTTAGGAAATAATTTCTCCTTGAAAATTTAACTATTAAGAAATTAAGAAAAATTAAGTGTTAATTCTTAATGAAACTTAATTTCTTAATGGTTTAAATAAAAAATATTTGCTCACAGAAAAATCATTTTTCGGTATTACCAAGTGTTTCAAAAATGTGGTTCTTTTTTATTAAATTGCTTCAAATTAATTCTCTATGAAAAAATTCTTCAAGCTCGTTGGTTTTGCTTCTTTTATCGGAATCTTTTATTTGGGGTTCACTACTTATCCAAAACTGGATTTAATTTCAGGCTTTTCAGCCAAAAGTATCGCCTCGGGACATTTTATTGATAACCGTTCGCAGGAAATGATTGAGAAAGGCGACAATGATATCGATATGATTGATCTGGCCAAAAATAAAATTGAAGATGTCGGAAAGTTTGCCGCTGCTTCGGTTTACGGTTTAAAAGAACGAAAAGCAATTTACCGCGAAGGTTTAGGTGCCACTTTGATCAACGATGATTTTGATGTTTCAAAGCCGTATTTGGTTCCCAAAAGAACAAAGTTGAATAATAATTTACCTTTTCCATATGGAAATAACGAACCCAGAGACACCGTTTTTAGTAACGTTGATTATTCTAAATTGAATGTTGCTGTGGCCAATGCTTTTGATGATAAGAACGAAATCAAAAAAAGAACACGTTCCCTTTTAGTGATTTATAAAGACAAAATCATTGCTGAAAAGTACGATTCCGGATTCGATAAAAACAGCAAATTATTGGGTTGGTCTATGACCAAAAGTATTACCAGCGCCATGTTTGGAATTCTTCAAAAACAGGGGAAATATGACATTTATGAACCCGCTCCAATTTCAGAATGGAAAAACGACGAACGCAAAATAATTACGACCAATGATTTATTACACATGAATTCCGGTTTGGAATGGGAAGAGAAATACGATAAAATTTGCGATGCCACTGAAATGCTTTTTCAAGCAGGAGATATGTCACGCGTCCAATTGGAAAAACCGGCGGTATTCAAGCCAAATATGAGCTGGAATTATTCTTCGGGGACGACAAATTTGCTTTCCGGAATTTTGCGGAAGCAGTTCAAAACGCATCAGCAATATTTAGATTTTTGGTATGCAGCTTTGATTGATAAAATAGGAATGAACTCGATGGTAATCGAAACAGATATGGCGGGAAATTACGTAGGTTCCTCCTACGGTTGGGCTACTACAAGAGACTGGTCGAAATTTGGGTTGCTGTATTTGCACAAAGGCAATTGGAACGGCGAACAAATTTTTGATGAAAGTTGGGCTAAATACACTGCAACTCCAACAAATACTTCAAACGGAAGATACGGCGGGCACTTTTGGCTCAATTCCGGCGGATATTTCCCTGATGTTCCTAAGGATATGTATTACTGCAGCGGTTTTCAAGGCCAGATGGTGGCGATTATTCCTTCACTTGATTTAGTTATTGTAAGAATGGGGTTGACTGAAAATCCTGAGTTTGATTTCAATGGGATGTTGAAAGGGATAATTGGCAGTTTGCGGAAAAATTAATCGCAAAGGACACAAAGCAAAAACCGCAAAAGGCACAAAGTTTAGTAAAAAACCTTGTGCCCTTTGTGTAAATCTTTGCGAACCTAGTGTTTAAAAACTACAAATCAAATCCCAATTTCACGCCTAATTTTGTGGCGATAATATTGGTAATCCGTTGTTTTAATTCCGGTATTTTTATATTTTGTATAACAGCATTCGAGAATGCATACATCAATAATGCTTTGGCCTCTTTTTTAGGAATTCCGCGTTGTTGCATGTAGAACATTGCCGTTTCGTCCAATTGTCCAACGGTGCAACCGTGAGAACATTTTACATCATCAGCAAAAATTTCCAATTGCGGTTTTGCGTTGATTGTCGCTTTGTCGCTCAATAAAATATTGTTGCTTTTTTGGAATGCATTGGTTTTTTGAGCATCTTTCTCCACGTACACTTTTCCGTTGAAAACGCCTGTAGAACGATCAGCATAGATTCCTTTATAATCCTGGAAACTTTCGCAATTTGGAGCCGAATGTTTCACTAAAGTATAATGATCTACATGTTGTTTTTCACCAATAATCGTGATTCCGTTTAACGTACTTGTCAATCGTTCCCCAAAGTGATAGAAATTCAAATTATTTCTTGTTAAGTTTCCTCCAAAAGAGAACGTATGAACCGAAACGTGACTTTCTTTTTGTTGAGACACGAATGTATTGTCAATTAAATTTGCTTCAAGCGTATCGTTCTGAATTTTGTAATAATCAACGATAGCACGTTTTTGAGCAAAAATCTCGGTAACAGAATTCGTTAACACTGGATTATCGTTTAAACTCTGGTGACGCTCGATAATTTGAACATGTGAATTCTCCCCAACAATCACCAAGTTTCTCGGCTGAACCAAAAGAGCTGCTTCATTTCCTGTTGAGAAATACATAATCTCAATAGGTTTGTCGGCCACTTTACTTTTTGGAATGTTGATATATGCTCCTTCAATGGCGAAAGCTGTATTCAAGGAAGTCAGACTTTCGTCTTTGTTGGCAATTTGGTTAAAATAAGCGTCAATAACCATTTTGTATTTTGGTTTGGTCAATGCTGATGACATCAAGCAAACATCAATTCCTTCGTGTGTGGTTGACGATAAATGCGAACTGAAAACGCCATCAATAAACACCACTTTATAGGTGTCTATTTCGTGTAAAAAGTATTTTTTTACGTGGTTGAATTCAACTGCATTTTCTTGTTTTGGAAAAACGGTAAAGTCATTTTTTAAGATGGCATTTAGCGAAGTATATTTCCAAGCTTCGTCTTTTTTAGTTGGGAAACCTTTATTTTCAAAGTTTTTTATGGCGGCAGTTCTCACGTCATGTAGTTCAGAGTGAACATCGACGCGCTCTTCGAAAGCCATAAAAGACGATAGTAATTTTTCTTTTAATTCCATTTTTATATTGTTTAAAGTTTAAGGTTTAAAAGTTTAAAGTTATTTCGAGGCAACTTTAAACTTTAAACTTCAAACAAAATTTTAAGCTTCTTGTTCTTGTTTAATCCAATCATATCCTTTTTCTTCCAGTTCGTGCGCTAGTTCTTTTCCACCGGATTTTACAATTTTTCCGTTGTAAAGCACGTGAACAAAATCAGGAACGATATAATCTAATAATCTTTGGTAATGCGTAATTACTACGATGGCGTTTTTGTCACTTTTTAGTTTGTTAACCCCATTGGCAACAATTCGCAACGCATCAATATCCAGTCCAGAATCAGTTTCATCAAGAATTGCCAATTTTGGTTCCAACATTGCCATTTGGAAAATTTCGTTACGTTTTTTCTCTCCACCAGAAAAACCTTCGTTTAGAGAACGAGACAAAAATTTTCTGTCAATTTCTAGTAGTTCTGACTTTTCACGAATCACTTTTAGCATTACGTTTGCAGGCATTTCTTCCTGACCGTTTGCTTTACGCGTTTCGTTAATAGCAGTTCTCATGAAGTTGGTAACTGAAACTCCCGGAATCTCCACTGGATATTGGAACGAAAGAAAAACACCTTTGTGTGCTCTTTCTTCTGGTGCCAATTCCGAAAGGTCTTCTCCGTCTAAAGAGATTTCACCTTCGGTTACTTCGTAGTTTTCGTTCCCTGCAATGATGGACGCCAATGTACTTTTTCCAGCACCATTTGGTCCCATTATCGCGTGAATTTCTCCCGCTTTTACTTCAAGGTTGATTCCTTTTAATATTTCTTTATCCCCAATTGAGGCGTGTAAATTTTTTATACTTAACATGTTGTCTTTGTTTATTCGTAATGACCTTTCAGTGATATAATACTTATAATATTTATGTTATTGTCGTCTATAACTTCATAAATAATTCGATGCTCTTGGTTTATTCTTCTTGACCAATATCCTATTAAATGATGTTTCAAAGGTTCTGGTTTTCCAAGTCCTTCAAATGGATGCAGTTGAATATCTTCAATCAAAGAATATATTTTTTTCAATATCGATTTATTCCCCGATTTTATCCAAAAATTTAAATCCGCTTTGGCTTTACTTGAAAAATCTATTTGCATAATTCTTTCAATTCCTCCATCGTAATTCTAATTCCTTTTCCCTCTCTAACTTCTTTTGCGGCATCTAAAATTTCTTTTACAAATTCTGGATTATATGGTTTTTCTTCTTTTACAATTTCAAAACCAAGCGATTTTGCCAGTGATTTTAACACTGGAAAATCTTTTTTCTTTACATTTTTTAAAATAATGTCCATAGCTGTTTAGATTTAAAAAATTAACCTACAGAACCTTCCAGCGAAATTTCCAATAATTTTTGTGCTTCTACAGCAAATTCCATTGGTAATTTATTTAAGACATCTTTGCTGAAACCATTTACGATTAAGGCAATGGCTTTTTCGGTTGGAATTCCACGTTGGTTGCAATAGAAAACTTGGTCTTCGCCAATTTTACTTGTAGTAGCTTCATGTTCAATTTTTGCCGATGGATTTTTGCTTTCGATGTAAGGGAAAGTATGTGCGCCGCAATTGTTCCCCATTAATAAGGAATCACACTGCGAAAAGTTTCTGGCATTGTCTGCATTTGGAGAAATCCGTACCAAACCACGGTAACTGTTTTGTGATCTTCCAGCAGAAATTCCTTTAGAAATAATAGTCGATTTAGTGTTTTTACCTAAATGAATCATTTTGGTTCCTGTATCGGCCTGTTGGAAATTATTAGTTACAGCAATTGAATAAAATTCGCCTGTTGAATTGTCCCCTTTTAAAATAACCGAAGGATATTTCCAAGTTATCGCAGAACCTGTTTCCACTTGTGTCCATGAAATTTTTGCGTTTTTCTCGCAGATTCCTCTTTTGGTCACAAAGTTGAAAACACCACCTTTTCCTTCTTTATTTCCAGGATACCAGTTTTGTACGGTTGAATATTTGATTTCTGCATCGTCCAAAGCGATTAGTTCCACTACAGCAGCGTGCAATTGATTTTCATCACGACTTGGAGCGGTACATCCTTCTAAATAAGACACATAACTACCTTCGTCAGCAACTAACAATGTTCTTTCGAATTGTCCTGTTCCTGCTTGATTGATTCTAAAATAAGTTGAAAGTTCCATTGGGCAACGAACGCCTTTTGGAATATAACAGAACGATCCATCAGAGAAAACTGCTGAGTTTAGTGCCGCATAAAAGTTGTCTTTTTGCGGTACAACTGTTCCTAAATATTTACGAACTAATTCTGGATGCTCTTTGATGGCTTCGGAAATACTCATGAAAATGATTCCTTTTTCGCCTAATGTTTTCTTGAAAGTAGTCGCTACTGAAACCGAATCAACAACGATATCCATTGCTACATTATTCATCATTTTTTGCTCATCGACAGAGATACCTAACTTTTTGTACATTTCTAAAAGTTCCGGATCTACATCGTCCAATGTTTTATTGGGATCTACTGCTTTTGGAGCTGAATAATAGGAAATCGCCTGAAAATCAGGTTTCGTATAATGTACATTAGCCCATTCTGGCTCTGTCATTTGCTCCCAAGCACGAAAAGCCTCCAGACGCCAATCGGTCATCCATTGTGGCTCTCCTTTTTTGTGCGAAATAGCGCGAACGATATCTTCATTTAAACCAATTGGAAACGTTTCCGATTCTAATTCGGTGTAAAATCCGTATTCGTATTCTTTAGTTTCGAGTTCGATTTTTAAGTCGTCTTCTGTATATTTGCTCATTCTGATTTAAAGATTTAAAGATTTAAAGATTCAAAAATTGAATATTAAACTTTATTATTGATGTCTAAATATTAAAGAGAGAAACTCTCTCCACAACCACATGTTCTATTGGCATTAGGATTATTGAAAACAAACCCTTTACCATTAATTCCTCCTGAGAATTCTAATATTGTTCCGGCTAAGTACAGAAAAGATTTTTTTTCAACAGCGATAGTAATATCATTGTCTACAAAAATTTTATCGTCTTCGCTTTTTGTTTTATCAAATTTTAAATCATAAGACAATCCAGAACATCCGCCGCTTTTTACACCTACTCTTACGTAGTCGATTGCAGGATCAAAACCATCATCTTGCATTAAATCGATGATTTTTTTTCTTGCTGTGTCAGAAACTTTTATCATAGCTTATATTGATTTTGTCTAAATTAAGCACAAAGATAGTGTATAAAATGCTTTTTCCATAATTGATAACATTTTTATAACCAATTCAAAAATAGAAAAAAGCTATTTGGAACCACCAAAAGCATTTGAATTCCTTAACTTTGGGAACTCTCAAAAAACACAAAACGACATGAAATTATATCCTATAGAAACCGGAAATTTTAAATTGGATGGAGGAGCGATGTTTGGTGTTGTGCCAAAAACCATTTGGAACAAAACCAATCCGGCTGATGAAAACAATTTGATAGATATTGCGGCGCGCTGTTTATTAATTGAAGATGGCAACCGATTAATTCTGATTGATACCGGGATGGGAAATAAGCAGTCCGAGAAATTTTTTGGCTATTATTCGCTATGGGGAACACATTCCATGGACAAATCGTTGGCAAAATACAGTTTTCATCGTGATGATATTACGGATATTTTTATGACGCATCTGCATTTTGACCATTGCGGTGGAAGCGTACAATGGAACGCTGACAAAACAGGATACGAACCGGCTTTTAAAAATGCTACATTCTGGTCTAATGAAAATCACTGGGAATGGGCAACAAAACCTAATCCAAGAGAAAAAGCATCGTTCTTGTCGGAAAATATTTTGCCGATGCAGGAAAGCGGGCAGTTGCAATTCATCCAAAGGCCGGAAGGAGATTTTTTAGAAAAATCGGAATTGGGTTTTGGCATCTTCTTTGCTGATGGACATACCGAAAAGCAAATGATTCCGCACATTCAGTATAAGGATAAGACAATCGTTTTTTGCGCTGATTTATTGGCAACAGCCGGGCATATTCCTATTCCTTATGTTATGGGTTATGACACCAGACCTTTACTAACGATGCCCGAAAAAGAAAAATTCATGAAAGCGGCTGCTGAGAATAATTATTATTTGTTTTTAGAACACGATGCGCACAATGAAATCATAACCGTACAAAAGACGGAAAAAGGGGTTCGATTGAAGGAAGTTTTTACGTGTGGTGAAATCTTAACGTAGTGTTAATCCCAACTCCTTTTGTAACAAAAAAAATTATTTTAGACAAATATTTCAAAACTTAAACAAAAACATTCGATGAATACCATTAAACCCATTTACATTTCTGCTTTTGCTTTATTGACATTAGTAGGATGTGGTGCTTCTAAACAAGTTTCAAATACCTCCGGTCTTGTGGCTATAAGCGCCCCTTTGAATATTAAAAAAAATGCAGCATTAACTGAAAATGAATTACAGCGATGGAGTCATTTAGACATCGTAACGGATACTATACCAGGAATGAGCGTTGATAAAGCGTATGCGGAATTACTGAAAGGTAAAAAAGGAATTCCAGTAATTGTAGGAATTGTAGATTCAGGTGTAGATATTGAACATGAGGATTTAAAAGCAGTGCTTTGGATTAATAAAAGAGAAATTGCCGGAAACGGAATAGACGATGATAAAAACGGATATATTGATGATATCTATGGTTGGAATTTTCTTGGAAATAGTACTAAAGAGAATCTGGAATACGAGAGAATTATCAAAAACAAAAGCTTAGTTGATGAGAAAACGTATCAAGCGGCCAAAGCATTAAATGATAAAAAGGTTGCTGAAGCAGCTGCGGCTAAAGCACGTTTTGAGCAAATGTTAACTGCTTTAAATGAAGGTGACGCTGCATTAGTGAAGTATTTTGGAAAACCAGTATATACGATTGAAGAGGTAAACGCAATTGTTTCGCAAGAACCACAAACACAAAAGAGTAAAGCGGCTATGCAACAATTGCTTTCTTATGGATTGCCAATAGCTGAGTTGAAAATTGCGGTTCAAAAACAATTAGACGATCAGGTTGCACTTATAAACGGGGATCATCTTAAAACAGATTATCGTAAAGTAGTAGGAGATAATCCAAATGATATCAACGACACGAAATACGGAAATAACAATGTGATGGGTCCAGATAAGAACGAAATCCTTCACGGAACGCATGTTGCCGGAATTGTTGCCCAAACGAGAGCCAATATGTTAGGAGGCGATGGTGTTGCAAACAATGTACAGATTCTTACGGTTCGCGCAGTGCCGGACGGAGACGAATACGACAAAGATATTGCCCTTGGAATTCGTTATGCAGTGGACAATGGGGCCAAAGTAATTAATGGAAGTTTTGGAAAGAGTTTCTCTCCACAAAAACAATGGGTTTATGACGCTATAAAATATGCTGAAAAAAAAGATGTACTGATTGTTCATGCCGCTGGTAATGATGCAAAGGATATCGATTATAATGATAATTTTCCAAATGATTCAGATGATAAAGTAACTGAATTTGCGGATAATTTAATCACAATTGGAGCTTTGAATTTTGAATACGGAAATAAAGTTGTAGCACGTTTTTCTAATATTGGTAAGATAAATGTAGATGTTTTTGCTCCTGGAGTAAAAATTTACGCGACAACACCAAACAATTCGTACCAATATTTACAAGGAACTTCAATGGCTGCGCCTAATGTTGCCGGAGTAGCCGCATTAATTCGTTCGTATTATCCAAAATTAACTGCTAAGCAGGTAAAATACATTTTGATGGATTCAGGAGTTGCTATTTCAACAGATGTTATCGTGGGCGGAAAACCAAATGACACGCGTTCTTTTACAACTTTATCAAAATCAGGAAAAATTGTAAATGCTTACAATGCTTTACTGATGGCTGAAAAAATGTCTAAATAATATTTTAACAATTCACTATATGGAAGGACATTTTGTCCTTCCATTTTTATTTTAACCAATATGAAAAAACTACTTTTATTTTCTTTTGTTGCATTTGGATTTGGCAATGTCTTTGCCCAAAACACTTCCTATTGGCAACAGCATGTTGATTACAAAATGGATGTTTCCATGGATGTAAAAACCTATCAATACAAGGGAAAACAGGAATTGGTTTACACCAATAATTCGCCGGATACTTTGAGAAAAGTATATTATCACCTATTCAATAATGCCTTTCAGCCCGGGAGCGAAATGGATGCCAGAATCCAAAGCATCAAAGATCCGGATGGCAGAATGGTGACCAAAATAAAAGTGGGTGATACCGAAGTCAAAGAAAGCCGCATTAAAAATTTGAAACCAAACGAAATTGGTTATTTGCGAATTTCTAATTTCAAACAAGACGGAACAACTGCTTCTACAAAAGAGGTTGGGACTATTCTTGAAGTGACTTTGGCTAAGCCAATTTTGCCAAATTCAAAAACCACATTCACATTAAATTTTAATGGTCAGGTTCCCATTCAGATTCGCCGTTCCGGAAGAAACAATGCTGAAGGTGTAGAATTATCAATGGCGCAATGGTATCCGAAACTTGCCGAATTTGATTTTGAAGGTTGGCATGCGGATCCTTATATTGCCAGAGAATTTCATGGTGTTTGGGGAAATTTTGACGTAAAAATCACTATTGATAAAGAGTACGTTTTAGGAGGTACCGGTTATTTGCAAAACAACAACGAAATTGGTCACGGTTATCAAGACCAAGGTGTTGTTGTCTCTGTTCCAAAGAAAACAAAAACATTAACGTGGCATTTTAATGCGCCAATGGTTCATGATTTTACTTGGGCTGCGGATAAGAATTACATTCACGATGTGGTGAAAGGACCTAATAATGTTGACTTGCATTTCTTGTATAAAAACAATCCAAAATACATCCAAAACTGGAAAAACCTGCAACCAAAAACGGTTCAGCTGATGGAGATTTACAACAAAACTGTTGGAGATTATCCATACAAACAATACTCAGTAATTCAAGGTGGCGATGGCGGAATGGAATACGCTATGTGTACTTTGATTTTGGGTCAAGGCAGTTTTGAAGGATTATTAGGAGTAACTGCTCACGAAATGGCGCACTCTTGGTTCCAGCATGTTTTGGCTTCCAATGAATCAAAACACGGATGGATGGATGAAGGTTTTACTTCATTCTTGGAAGATTTTGGACTGAATGAAATTGCAGATAAAAAAGTAGAAAACCCATTTGCGGGAGGTTATGCGGGTTATTTTTCGATGGTAAATTCAGGGAAAGAACTGCCGCAAGCGACACATGCCGATCGTTTTGACGAAAACAGGGTTTACAGCATCACTTCATATAGTAAAGGAGAACTTTTCCTGACACAATTGATGTATTTGATAGGGAAAGATAACCTAATGAAAACCTTGAAAAAATACTACAGCGATTTCAAATTTAAGCATCCTACGCCAAATGATATCAAAAGATCTGCCGAAAGAGTTTCCGGAGCAAATCTCGATTGGTATTTGACGGATTGGACACAAACCACAAATACGATTGATTATGGCATCAAGAATGTAAACGAAAATGCTGATAAAACAACGGTTATTTTAGAAAGAATTGGTAGAATGCCAATGCCAATCGATTTAACAGTAGAATATAACGATGGTACAATGGAAAGTTTCTACATTCCATTGCGAATGATGAGTTTCGAAAAAGAAAACCCAAATCCAACTGTAAAAAGAACGATTTTGAATGATTGGGCTTGGGCGCATCCAACTTTTGAATTTAACATTGCTAAGTCGAAAGCTTCCATCAAGAAAATCACCATCGATCCAAGTGGATTAATGGCTGACATCAAGAAGGAAAACAATAGCTACGAATTAAAGTAATATTTAAAAGCACTGAAATGAACATGCCCCAAAAAGTTAGACACTATTTGGGGCATTTTTTATGCAATTAAATTAAGTCTTTGATTTGAAAATTATCTTCTGAATTTAAAATATTCGGCTAAAGGATGTCTCTTGTTTTTCAACATTTCAGAAACAAGTTCCATTCCAATAACTGAAAATGTGATGCCGTTTCCACCAAAACCCAATACAAAATACGCGCTTGGAAAATTGGGATGTTTTCCAATGTAAGGTAGGCCGTCTTTGGTCTCGCCAAAAGTACCCGCCCAAACAAAATCCATTCTGAAATCATAATCAGGTAAAATTTTATTCAGATATTTGGTCAATTTATCGGATTTTTCGTTGAGTAAGGAATCTCTTTTTGCAGCGTCTACAAAATCTTCATCTTCGCCGCCAATAAGCAATCGGTTATCATCCGTCGTTCTCATATACATGTAGGGTTCCGCCGTATTCCAAAAAAGAGTGTCGTTAAGATATGATTGGTCGTCTTCAAAACGTTCGCCCACAATTGCATAAGTAGAAAGTAATTTTACAAATTTGTCTTTAATGATTTCGGTACTTTCAAAACCGTTGCAGTAGATTATTTTTTTAGCGGTAATGGTAGTTCCATGTTCGGTTAGAACGGTAACGCCATTTTGTTTATAAGTGACTTTTTTGATATCGGTTTTATCAAAAATCTGCAATCCTTTTTCATGATTGTATGCTAGAATATCGTGAGCTAAGTGGAAAGCATCTATGCTACCGCCTTGTTCCGATAAGATTCCGCCATGAGAATGTTTAATATGAAATTTTTTATCAATTTCATCGGCTTCGAGCCATTTTACAGGCATTCCAATCTTTTTTCGAGCTTCGAATTCTTTTTTTAACCAAGTAACATCTTTCTTTAATGCGGCAAAATAGAGCGATTCTTTTTTCTTGAAACCACAATCAGATTTTACTTGTTTTGCTATTTTCTTTAAATCATCGATCGATTTATAACATGCCCAGTAACTATCAACGGCGGTTTTTTCGCCAATCAAATCAATAAGTTGGTATAAAGGAACGTCAATCTCATATTGCAACATGGATGTCGTAGCCGATGTACTCCCGTTACCAATTTCTCTGCGATCGATCAGCATGGTTTTGTAACCGTCTTCCATACATTGATGCGCTATCAGACTGCCGGTTATTCCACCGCCAACGATTAGAATTTCAGTATCCAAATTTTCTCTTAATGACGGATAGGAGTTGATGATTCCGTTTTTTACCAACCAAAAAGGTTCACTTGATTTTAGTTTCATACTGATGAGGTTTTAATCAAATTTAGTTAAAAAATAATTTTTAAAAAAAATTCGGGTTTCAAAAAATTAGATTTTCACCCTAATTTTTTAAAACCCGAATTCTATGTAAATAAAAGTATTATGCTTTTTCGGCACTCAAATGCTCAGGCATATCGCTAGTCATTGTTGCTAGTTTGAACTTATGATTCCACTTCCAGTCTTGTATTTTTCTTAGTGTAATTTTTTTAAATATCACTAATAGTGGGTATTGCATTTTTTAAAACATTGCTTATTTTCGTAAAATATAAACTAACCAAAAAAACATGAAAATAAACAAACAAACAAACAAACAACCAAACAAATGAAATAAGGCGGAAAATCGTTTTCTTTTTTATGAGTTTTACCCTTTGTCTTATGCAGTCTTGTAGCATAGAAGAGGCGTTGTTACAAAATGAATCAAATATTCAAACCGTGTCGAGAGAGCAGGCGATTCAGTTTTTACAACAAAATCCTCTAAAAGTTAGTGGTAACAAAACATCCAAAACGAATATCTTATTTTTACTGTTTATGATGGAAAAATAATTGGCGGTTTGAGTGGTAGCTCAAAAATTATAATATATAAAAAGAAAAACGGCAAATGGGTTCAAACGCATATAGGAATGCCTAATTGGATAAGTTGAAATTAAGTTTACGATCAAGGATAATATGCGGTTGGGAAACCTTGTAATTAAATAAAACTGGAATACTTAGAGATATTATACTCATTTTCGACCATATAACAAATAAATACAAATCAAATGAAACATCTACATTTTATAATCATTGTTGTAATCCTTATGGTAGGTTGTGCTTCTAGATCTGACAAAAGCATAGGTGTACCCACTAATCCACTCAGTAAGATTAATGACACACTCAGTGAAAAATATGCAGTTGTCAGTGATTTTCTAGACACAAAAATTAAAGATCGTTCTAAAAAAATTATGATAATGAGTCAAAAAATAAATACTAATATGACCTTGAGAATTCTTAGATTAAATGAGATTTACGCTTTGGATTCAATAGACAGCAAAAAAAATTATGAAGATAAAACATTCTATAAAGAAGCAGACTGGGAAATAGCAAGGAAAAAATACAGCAAAAACTCTGTAACAGAAATAGAAAATGCTACTGATAGAGGAGGAGCATGTTGCTGGGTCGCAGATAATTTTAATTATAAAAATGTAATCTTTGAAGAATTACGTATTGGCTCAACAGCTTTTATTGAAAAGTATATGTCTTCCAAAATAACAGATATTGAGAAGAATATTTTCGGCACGCTTAATTATGATTTTTATTCTTTTTCGGAGCCTATATATTATGAAAATAGAGAATGTATGATTTTTACTTTTCATAAAGGATATATTGATGGTTTGAGCGGTAGTTCCGAAATTATAATATATAAAAAGAAAAACGGCAAATGGGTTCAAACGCATATAGCAATACCTAATTGGATTAGTTAATGAAACCCGATAGCGCGGATATGACTTACTGTAAGATAGCGCGGATTTGCAATCCTTGCCCACATAGTACATAGAAAACAGGAGAAAAAAAGAATGAGAAAATATATTGGGACTGACAATTACATTCGGCACGGATTACAAATCCGCGCTATCGGAAAAATATAAAGACGGTGATCCAGCAAAAGAAAGAATCCTTAATCGGTACAGAACCGAATCTACTGGCCAATCAGTAGAAACTGGTACAACAAAACAACAAAATCCTGTTGGAGAACCCTGCAATTAAAAAACAAGACATGAGAAATTATTTACTTTATGGTTTTATTGCACTTCTGTTTAGCAGTTGTTCGGTAACAAAGGCCAAGTATAATGCCTTAAATGACTATTTTGAAACAATTGAAAAAGATAGTAATAAAGAAATATATGTTGCTCGAGAAAAAATTAATTCTAACTACACTTTAGAAATATTTAAACTAAATGAAATTCAAGCTTTTGATTCAAAAGGAAATATAACAATAGATACGAAGCTATTTAAAGAAAAAGATTTTGAAAAATTAAAATGTGAAAATCCGGATCCACCAATCCAAGATGAGAGAATTTGGGCCACCAATAAATATTGGAACAAAAATAATTTTAAACAGGATAAAATTATTTTTGAAAGTATGAACACAAAAATAGGTATTGAGTCAATAATCGAAAAATACGATAAATCTAACATTTGTGTGTACAGTTTTTCTGAACCGATTTATTATCAAAACAAAAAGTATTTAGTTTTCACAAATTACAAAATCTGTATAGCCGGTGGGAGTTCATTTGTTGTTATTATGCAAAAAATAAAGGGCAAATGGATCAGAACCCATGAAGCCTTCAATTTATATTCACTTAAATTACATTAGCAAGGTAAATATATCAATGGCTGCCAAATGCTATGTTAAATGAACTAAAAAAATAGATATTGCAATACTTCAATCGATTTTTTATAGAAAAATAAAACCGTAGATTAACAGAGCACAAAAATCTGTGAGTCTGCGGTTTTTCTTTTTCGTTTAATTGCCATATAGCCTCGAAAAATTTCCTCCAGCAAAGACCGAATAACCTTGTTAATAGGCTATCAATATGGCGTCAATTCTTCTGTAGAAACTCCATGTAAAAATTAGTAAATATGAAACACATAAAAAAAGTAGTACTGTTAATCCCGTTTTTCATCTTGTCTTGTAACAGCAGTAAATATCTCGCTAGTTATGAGCCTATAAATGTGTTTTTAGAAACTCAAAAAATTGATAAAAACAAAGTTCATATTCTACAAAGTGATAAAGAAGAAAATCGACAGGCATTACGAATCTTTAATGGTGGAGAGGGAGCCGAACATTATATAGATCCCACAGACCCCACTGATTATACTGACGGTTTATATGTAAAAAAACATTGGAAAAAATTGTACAAGGAGTATGTAAATGATACCTTAAGGCGACATTGGAAAAAAGAAGACTTTCCTAATTACAATTTTATTCTAGAGAAAGGTACTGGTTTAATGTTAACAAGAATAGTTATTGATAAATATGCCGGAACCGGAATTCATGAGTGGTTCACAATTTCAGAGCCTATGTTTTATTTTAAGAGAAAATATATCTTGTTTTCCTTTTTACAAGGTTATTCGAGCGGTGGTGGATCTTCAAATCTTGTGATTATGAAAAAAGAGAAAAACCAATGGAAAGTGGTAAGGGTAATGGCTGATTATATTTATAATTAGTCTCAAAAACCTCTGTAAATAATTTTAAGTAGTCAAATAAAGACTACAGCACGTTTGTTCCTATTTTTAATCTTGTTTTGTACTAGCAGTAATCTTAAAAAAGATTCGACTCAAACATAAAAAAGCCGCGAAACATCCATTTTGCCGCTTTTTTTACGATCGAAAAGTTTATTTCAAATGCCCCGATAGCGCGGATATGACTTACTGTAAGATAGCGCAGATTTGCATTCTGTGCCCACAAAGTTGAGCAAACAAAACAAGTTAAAGAGCTACATTCTGTAAAAAGTTGTAGCTTATTTGTTTGAAATAACATTTTTTTTCAATTAGCTTTGTTAAAGTTTGCCAATTGGAGTGGGCACAGAATGCAATTCTGCGCTATCGTTAGAGAGGAATTTAGTGCATTTCCGAGCGATCGGGGACGTATTGGTCAGAATGTTGGTGAGATTATTATAGTAGGCAATTCTTGTAATAAATAATTATCATATGAAACACTTAAAGCAATTTATGTTATTGTTCGTGTTCGTATTTTTGTCGTGCAAAGGTTTAAAATCTTCAAAACAATATGAGCCAATCAAAACATACTTAATATCACAACAATTAAACAAGACATACATTCTTCAACAGGAAAAAATTAGCAACAAACAAGTTCTTCGTATTTTTAATGGAAGTGAAGGTTCAAATCATGTACTACCGCAAACAGATACTCATGAGTATTTCAATTTAAAGCATTGGAAAAAAATGTATCTGGAATATAAAAATGATACATTACCACAAGAATGGAAAAAAAGCGATTTCAATGATTTCAAGTTTTTATATGAAAGTAAGAAAGTGCTCTTTGGTGAAGCATTTACCCAAAATATAGCAATGGGAACAGGCAACTATGAAATACTTTTTCTTTCTGAACCACTTTATTATTGGAATAAAAAATATGTTTTATTTTATTATCAAAAAGCATTTCTTTTTGGAGGCGGAAATGCAAGAATCGTAATTATGAAAAGGGAGAAAAATCATTGGAAAGTTGAAAAGGAAATAGGTGATTACATCTATAATTAGTCTTAAATACCTTTACGTCTTCGACTTGAGCGAACGTCCCGCTTGTGATGATTGCCATAAGTAGTCCTAAAATAGGTTGACAAGTTTTACAAATGAAAAAACGCCGCAAAACTTCAATTTTGCGGCGTTTTATTTATGTTCAAAAAGTTTACTTCAAATGCTCTAGCATATCCACTGTCATGGTTGCTAAATCAAACTCATGATTCCAGTTCCAGTCTTCGCGAGCGCTGCTGTCATCAATACTGGCTGGCCAGCTGTCGGCAATTTTCTGACGGAAATCTGGTTCGTATGTGATGGTAAATTCAGGAATATGTTTTTTGATTTCAGCAGCAATTTC
This sequence comes from Flavobacterium caseinilyticum, assembly GCF_004349085.1. Classification (GTDB taxonomy): domain Bacteria; phylum Bacteroidota; class Bacteroidia; order Flavobacteriales; family Flavobacteriaceae; genus Flavobacterium; species Flavobacterium caseinilyticum. The sequence continues at coordinate 277,046 of NZ_SMFM01000001.1, forward strand.
TGTTGGCGTAAAGCTCATAGCGGCCAAATTGTATGAGGAACGAATCTTAATTTCTTCAACAGGCGCTTGCATGATTTTGATGGTTGCCGCAATAGCATCATCCATGTACATCATTGGCATTTTAGTTTCCGAAGATAAAAAACACTCGTATTTTTGATCGGCTAGTGCTTTGTGATAAATATCTACAGCATAATCTGTAGTTCCACCACCAGGAGGCGATGACCAGCTGATCAAACCAGGATAACGAATGCTGCGCACATCAACACCAAATACATTATGGTAGTACTCACACCATCTTTCGCCCGCTTGTTTACTGATTCCATATACCGTTGATGGCTCCATAACCGTGTATTGTGGCGTGTTTTCTTTCGGAGTTGTTGGTCCAAAAACCGCAATACTCGAAGGCCAGAATATTTTTTTTATTTTTCCGGCTTTCGCCAAATTCAAAACGTGAAACAACGAATTCATATTTAAATCCCAAGCAAATGCAGGATTTTTTTCCGCTGTTGCCGATAACAATGCAGCCATCAAATATACTTCGTCGATTTGGTGTACTTCTACCAAATGTTCAATTTGATTAAAATCTAAAGCGTTCACGACTTCAAATGGACCGGAATTCACCACATCAATATTTAGCTTTCGGATATCCGAAGCAATTACATTTTCGGTTCCGTATAGTTGCCGCAACTTTTGCGTAAGCTCCGTTCCTATCTGGCCGCAAGCGCCAATAATCAATATTTTTGTACTCATTTTTGTCTGTTTTGAAAAACAAAGATAACGTTTTCGCAAATAACATAACTTTGATGAAAATGATTATAAAAATCTTAAAATAGTATTTAAAAACATGTTTATTTTCTTAAATTTTCATGTTTTTAAACCTAAAAATCAGTGAAGCAATATTAGATTGTTATTCCAATACTGGAATTCATTATTGTAAATTTACTTTGTAACTTTGTGCTTTAATGAAATTAAAAATGAAATACAATTTAGCCGTGTTCTTTTCGCTGATTTTTCTTTTGTTATCCTGTAAAAATGACAATGAAAAACGCATTGCGGAAAACAAAAAAGAGATACAAAAAAGAGAAATCATATTCGCAAACATACAGAAAGGTTGGGTTTTATACGATGAGCCAGTCACAGAAGCGGGTGAAAAAAGTATTGCATCTTGGAACGAATGGCGTATGTTTTTGGCTGAATTGGCACAAAAACCTAAAAAAACGATTGGAGCTTTTCAGCAAAAATCAAGAGCGCTTTCGAAAAAAGTGATGGCTTTGAACGACAACATTCCGTATGAATATAACAAACCTCAAATAAAAAGCAGGATTTCTACTTTAATCACCAAAGTACGTTTGTTGGATTTATTCATTCATTTGGATAATATTCCAGATAAAAAAGTCACTTTATTAGTGTCGGAAATCAACTTGGAATTGGTTTCACTTCAAAGACAAATGGATAAAATTGTCGAGAAAAGTAAAATTCCTATTGAAGAAGGTGAATCTGAATTAAGGAGAATGATGGACCCCTCAAGAGCCATTCCCAATACACCGATCATAGATCCAAATATCCCACGCGTTGAGTAAAAAAATCTTATACCATACCTACGATAATTCACCAAAAACTCAGCAAATTGTTGCTCGTTTATTAGAAAACAATCAAGTAAAAATGCAGCTGTCGGGACTTTTGGGTTCTGCACTTTCATTTGTAATTCGGTCGATTTTTAAGAAATCTGAACTTCCTTTTTTAGTTATTTTAAACAATAAAGAAGAAGCGGCGTATTACTTGAACGATTTGGAACAGATGATTGGGGAGCAAGATGTGCTCTTTTATCCCGGTTCATTTCGTCGCCCGTACGAAATAGAAGATACGGATAACGCGAACGTTTTGCTTCGCGCCGAGGTGTTAAACCGAATCAATTCCCGCAAGAAACCAGCCGTTATTGTCACCTATCCCGAAGCGCTTTTCGAGAAAGTAGTAACCCGAAAAGAATTGGACAAAAACACGTTGAAAGTTGCTGTTGGGGATAAGATTTCCATCGACTTTATCAATGAAGTTTTGTTCGAATACGAATTCAAAAGAGTTGATTTCATTACGGAACCCGGAGAATTTTCGGTTCGTGGAGGAATCGTCGATGTATTTTCATTTTCGAATGATAATCCATACCGAATTGAGTTTTTTGGAGATGAAGTAGAAAGCATTCGTACCTTTGATGTGGCCACGCAATTGTCTATTGAAACGCAAAAAAAGATTACAATAATCCCAAATGTGGAAAACAAAGTTTTTCAGGAAAACCGAGAAAGTTTCTTGGATTATATTTCGGAAAAAACAGTAATTTTCATTCAGAATACCGAAGATTTTTTATTGCAATTGGACAAACAATTTGGCAAAGCCGAAGAAGCTTTCGCAAAATTGTCGCAGGAAATAAAGCGGTCTTCGCCTGAACAATTGTTTTTGAATCAAGCAGAATTTATAAAAAGAGCGTTGGATTTTTCGATTGTTGAATTGAGTTCAAAAGCTATTTTTAGAACCACCAAAAAATTCGAATTTCACATTCAGCCACAACCGTCATTCAATAAACAATTTGATTTGTTATTGAATAATCTGAACGAAAATCATTTTAACGGCTACAAAAACTATTTGTTTTGTTCCAATGAAGCTCAGGCGAAACGATTTCATGATATTTTTGAAACATTAGACGAGGCGAATTCTGAGAATATCCGCAAGCAATATCATACCGTTGTTTTGCCTTTGTATCAAGGATTTATTGACGAAGAAAATCAAATAACCTGTTACACTGACCATCAGATTTTTGAACGCTACCATAAATTCAATATTAAAAACGGCTATTCGAAAAAACAGAATATTACTTTAAAAGAACTCACGACACTTTCGGTTGGGGATTATGTGACGCACATTGATCACGGAATCGGACGTTTTGGAGGGTTGCAAAAAATACAAGTCGAGAGCAAAACGCAAGAAGCCATTAAGCTCGTTTATGCCGATAATGATATAGTGTATGTGAGTATTCATTCGCTGCACAAAATTTCAAAATACAACGGAAAAGACGGCACGCCACCTAAAATTTACAAATTGGGTTCGAATGCCTGGAAGATTTTAAAACAAAAAACGAAGGCGCGTGTCAAACATATTGCATTCAATTTGATTCAGTTGTATGCCAAAAGAAGACTGGAAAAAGGATTCCAGTTTGCGCCTGACAGTTATTTGCAAAATGAACTGGAAAGCTCGTTTATTTACGAAGATACACCGGACCAAACCAAATCAACAGCAGAAGTCAAAGCCGATATGGAAAGCGACCGACCAATGGATCGTTTGGTTTGTGGAGATGTAGGTTTCGGGAAAACCGAAGTTGCCATTCGTGCGGCTTTCAAAGCTGTGGATAATAGTAAACAAGTTGCGATATTGGTTCCCACAACCATTTTGGCATACCAACATTATAGAACTTTTACGGAACGATTGAAAGATATGCCCGTTTCCGTGGGTTATTTAAACCGTTTTAGAACGGCGAAGCAAAAAGCGGAAACGCTAAAACAATTGGCCGAAGGAAAACTCGATATTGTGATAGGAACCCATCAATTGGTCAACAAAAATGTAGTTTTCAAAGACCTTGGATTGCTGATTGTGGATGAGGAACAAAAATTTGGTGTCAACGTTAAAGACAAACTCAAAACCATTGCGGCGAATGTGGATACGCTAACTTTAACGGCGACGCCAATTCCGAGAACCTTACAATTTTCGTTGATGGCAGCACGTGATTTATCCGTAATTACAACGCCTCCACCAAATAGATATCCTATAGAAACGAATGTAGTTGGTTTTAGTGAAGAGATGATTCGGGATGCGATTTCGTATGAGATTCAGCGAAACGGACAAGTTTTCTTCATCAATAACCGAATAGAAAATATCAAGGAAGTGGCCGGAATGATTCAGCGCTTGGTCCCAAATGCCAGAGTTGGAATTGGTCACGGCCAAATGGAGGGCAAGAAACTGGAAGAATTAATGTTGGCTTTCATGAATGGAGAATTTGATGTTTTAGTCGCGACCACGATTATCGAAAGCGGATTAGACGTGCCCAATGCGAATACGATTTTCATTAATAATGCAAATAATTTTGGATTGTCTGATTTGCATCAAATGCGCGGTCGAGTAGGACGTAGCAATAAGAAAGCATTTTGTTATTTTATTTGTCCGCCGTATTCAGCCATGACTGATGATGCCAGAAAACGAATTCAGGCTTTGGAACAGTTCAGTGACTTGGGAAGTGGATTCAATATTGCGATGAAAGATTTAGAGATTCGAGGTGCCGGAGATTTATTGGGAGGCGAGCAAAGTGGTTTCATTAACGAAATTGGTTTTGATACGTACCAAAAAATCATGAACGAAGCTATCGATGAATTGAAAGAAAATGAATTCAAGGATCTGTATCCGGAGGAAAACAATTTAGAAACCAAAGAATACGTAAAAGACCTGCAAATCGACACTGATTTTGAATTGTTGTTTTCGGATGAATACATCAATAATGTTTCGGAGCGATTGAGTTTGTATAATGAATTAGGTGCCGTAAAAAATGAAGAAGAACTCATCATTTTCCAAAATAAATTGATTGACCGTTTTGGTCCAATGCCGCCACGTGCGAAAGCGTTGATGAATAGTATTCGAATCAAATGGATTGCCACCCGCATTGGAATCGAAAAATTAGTGATGAAACAAGGTAAGATGATTGGATATTTTATTTCAGATCAACAATCAGATTATTATCAATCGAAACGTTTTCAGGATGTGTTACAGTTTGTGCAAAAACATAGTTCTATTTGTAAGATGAAAGAGAAGCAAACGCCGGCTGGTTTGCGATTGCTATTGACTTTTGACAATGTGAAGAATACCAGAACTGCTTTGGAATTGATGGAGATGTTGGGTGGGGAATAAGACATTTTTAAAGCTTCCAGCCTTTTGAAGGCTGGAAGCTTTGTTGGAAGCTTTGTTTTAAACTTACTCCATAATCAATGCTTCAATTTCATCCAAATTTGGATTACTAGAATGGTAGTTTTTGAAGTTTTTTAAATCATGAAAATATTCTATAACCTTTTCTCTTTGTAATTTTGTCTTCTTGTTTGAGATAACTGTTCCATAAGAAGTCCAAGGATATTCTATGATGTGTTCTGTAAACTTATGATGAACAGGATTATTATGGATATAAAAAACAAGTTTTTGAAAGTAAGTATCCGAATTAACCACTTTTCGCCTAAAGTTTTTCTCAAATAAACTACCTGTCCTTTTATATCGTTTATTCATCGCTAAAGTATAAGCATTGAATAAATTTGAAAACTGTTTTGAGGCACTAACTATTTTTGGTTTATCAGTTGAAGAGTATTCTAATTTTGTACTATCAATTTCTTCAGTTTCTTTGATGTACACCAGAATATGAAAATGATTTTTCATCAAACACCAAGCATAAGTTTCTGCCACGGGGTCAATGTATTTCTCATATAACCTCAAAAAATGTTTATAGTTCTCAATTTCATAAAACAAATCAATTCCATTATTGCCTCTATTATAAATATGATAGTATTTACCGTTTTCTAGAGGAATTGGATTCATAATGTTTTTTTTAGTTTAAAAGCTTCCAGCCTCCAAAAGGCTGGAAGCTTTGTTGATAACGGAATTTTCTAATTCTTCAAATCCTTAATTACTTTAAAAGCAACATCCACTTGGTCTTCGCTCACTAAAATGGTGAATTCATTAGAAGTTGAAATTACTTCATTGATGATGATTCCTTCCCAAGCCAAGCGTTGAAAAATGAAATAGTAAATCCCAGGAACGACAATGTTTTCTTTAGGTAATTTAACGGTAATCGAAGCCAGGTTATCTAGTTTTTGAATCAGTTTTTCAGTAGAAAAATGCTTGTCTACCAAGTGATTGATACTGTTACTAACCACAATGTTGGTTTCATTAACACCTCTGGAGGAAGTGTAAAAAATATCGGGTAGCATATTAATATCTGTAATTAAATCGGCTTGTTTATTCAAAACAGTGTCGGATGCAGCAAAAGTGTAATCGGTCAAAGCTGAACGAACGGTGATTTCTCCAATATTCTTGATGACTTTATTAATCTTATGATTTAACCTGAAATCCAGTTCTTCTGTTAATCTTTTTAAAGCCATTACAACGGCTCCTTGTTTTACTTCCTTGCCAAATTCACTTTCTAATTCGGTCATTATGTTTCGGGATAATGAGGTCAAATTAATGATGCCTAATGATAATGCATTTAGTAAAAAAGGCTTTGTTTTGATGTAGTTTTCTACAATGGAAGAAACAGTTTTCATGATGTGAATTTTTAGTTGGTTGTTATTATACGCGTAGTTAGTGTGTAAATAGGACGCAAATATAAATAAAAAACAATTTGTTACAAATATAACATCAAGAAAAAAGTATTAAAAGTGATAAAAAGCATCAATAAGATGCTCAATTACAAACGATTTACCTTCTTTGTGAACAGCAATAATATCAAAACGGACTTCAATTTCCAAATTTCTTTCGTTGACAAAAGCATCGACAGCCTTTACAAGAAGCTGGATTTTTTTTGGTTTTACAAAATCTTGCGGCAGGCCAAATTCTAATGAGGAACGTGTTTTGACTTCAACTATGGCAAGTGTGTTTCCTTTTTGAGCAATGATATCTATCTCTGCTTTCTGGAACATCCAGTTGGTTTGCAAAATCGTGTAGCCGTCTTGCCGCAGAAATTCGACCGCCATTTCTTCTCCAAGTTTTCCGAGTTCGTTGTGTTCAGCCATTCAAAATTTTTGTTTTAAGTTTAAGGTTTCAAGTTTTTAAACTTCTGCAATCTTAAATCGAATTGTCTTTATTCAAAAACTAGCGTGCTGCACTTCTCATTTACATTTATAGTCACATTATTTCCTAAAATCAAGGCTCTATTATCTTGAATATGACCAGCAGGGAAATTATATAAAATAGGAATATTGTATTTTTTGGTAACATCTTCGATAATTTCGATGGCGTTTTTCCCCCATGGAATATCATTATCCTTCATTTTTGTCATCGAACCCACAACAATTCCCTTGATACTTTCGAGGCAACCATTTCGTTTCAAGTTGATCATCATGCGGTCAATATGGTATAAATATTCGTCTAAATCTTCGATAAACAAGATTTTGTCAGCACAGTCAATCGCTGATGGTGAACCAAACAAACTGTACAGAATCGATAAATTTCCGCCTACTAATTCTCCGGTAGCTTTTCCAGGTCTGTTCATCAGGAAAGGATCTATTTCGTACGACAGTTTTTCACCAAACAACGCAATTCGCATGGTTTCTATGGCCTGTGGAGTTGCTCTTGGAGCGGTTATCGGCATGATTCCGTGAATGGATTTGTAGCCCATTGTATTCAGATGATTGTGTAAAACGGTTACATCACTGAAACCAACAATCCATTTTGGATTTTTTTTGAACGCAGTAAAATCCAATAAATCAATCATTCGGACGGTTCCATACCCACCTTTTACACACCAAATTGCTTTGATGTTTGGATTATCCAGTTGCTGCTGAAAATCAGCGGCGCGTTGTTCGTCGGTTCCGGCTAATTGGTCGTTGTCTAAACCTATTGTATTTCCAATGACTACTTCTAAACCCCAACTTTTTAATAAAGCAATAGCGGGCTTCAAGTTGTCATCTGTATTTTTTCTGGCTGTTGCCAAAATTGCAACGGTATCTCCTTTTTGTAAACTTGGGGGTGTAATCATATTGTATTGAGCTTGGCTGTTGAAAGATTGTAAAATAAAAATAAGCAATAGAAATTGATATAATAGAGGACGGCGTGTTGTAAAATTTAATCGGTTTTTGTTCATGCTTGAATGCTTTTCTGAAAAATTTTTAGTGGTAAGGTCTTTAAATGATAAAAACAAAGATAGACAATTAGAAAATAATTCTAAGTTCAGGTTCAAATGACTATTTTTACAATAGACAGATTCAAAGAAGGAATCTAATTAACGACTGGAAATAAATGATTTATATGAGAATTATGCACTGGATTCCTGTTCTTTTTATATTTTTTCCAATAGTAAAATCTACTGCACAACAGAAAAAATACGTCATTCACACCGTTGCGTTTTATAATTTCGAAAACCTTTTTGATACCATAAATGATCCCGATACTTTTGATGAAGAGTGGACTCCAAAAGGGTTGCAACGCTGGACGTACGATAAATATGAAAAGAAACTAGGAAACTTAGCCCGAGTACTATCTGAAATTGGTTCTGCTGAAAATAGCGATTCGCCCACATTTATTGGTGGCTGCGAAATAGAAAACCGAGGCGTTTTAGAAGATTTAGTCAAACAGCCCAAATTAATCGAGAAAGATTACGGAATCATCCATTATGATTCGCCGGACAAAAGAGGAATCGATGTGGCACTGTTGTATCAAAAAGCAAAATTTCAGCCTACGAGTTACAATAATATTCCTTTATACATTTACAAAGAAGGAGCTATTACAAATGAAAATTCCAAAGCCAGTTTTGAAGAAAAAACAGATGACGAATTGCAAATAAGCACCAAAAGCTATCGGGTTTACACGAGAGATCAGCTTTTGGTAACCGGATTTCTTGATGGCGAGGAAATCAATATCATCGTCAATCACTGGCCGTCGCGTTCTGGGGGAGAGAAAAAATCAAGTCCGTTTCGGGAAGCCGCAGCAGCTTTAAATAGAAAAATAATAGATTCGTTACAACGAATCAATCCAAATGCAAAAGTGATTACGTTGGGTGATTTGAATGATGGTCCGTATAATAAAAGTGTCAAAATTGGGCTTGGCGCCAAAGCAAAAAAGTCTGATGTGCTTCCGTTAGGGATTTATAATCCATTCGAAGAAATGGCTAAAAAAGGATTTGGAACCATCGCATATCGGGATGCTTGGGATGTTTTTGACCAAATAATGGTTTCCGAAACCTTAATACAAACCGATTATACGAGTTTCCGTTATTGGAAAGCAGGAATTTACAATAAGGCATTCTTGATACAAACCAGCGGACAATATAAAGGCTATCCGTTGCGACATTCCACCACCGAAATTGGTTTCAGCGACCATTTTCCCGTATATATTTATTTAATAAAGGAAAAAAAATAACAATTTATTATTTCATAAATTTACATTTAAATTAAAAATCATGGCAATAGCAAAACCTTTCAATCTCAATAAATGGATCGACGAAAACCGTCATCTGCTCAAACCACCCGTTGGAAACAAGAATTTATACACCGAATCCGGTGATTATATCGTTATGGTAGTTGCTGGCCCAAATGCCCGAAAAGACTATCATTACAATGAAACCGAGGAATTGTTTTACCAACTTGAAGGCTCCATAAAAGTAATTGTTCAAGACGACGGGGAGCGCAAAGAAATGGAATTACATCCCGGCGATATGTACCTGCATCCCGCTAAAACTCCACATTCTCCGGTTCGTTCCGAAGGTTCCATAGGACTTGTCATCGAACGAAAAAGAGCTGGACAAGGATTTACGGACGGATTGCTTTGGTTTTGCGATAATTGTAATCACAAGCTGCACGAAGTCTATTTTGAACTGCATAATATCGAGAAAGATTTCCTGCCCCATTTCGAACATTTCTACAATTCAGAGCACTTGAGAACCTGCGGAAAATGCGGAACCATAATGGAAACAGACCCGAGGTTTATTGCCAAAAAATAATTCAATGTTGAATTTATTTCAGTTTAGGGCTACTCCAGCTATCCGTTCTACCCACATCCGTAAGCTTACGATGCCAGTGCTTTCGGGGCAAAAAATCGTAAAATAAAAGTGCCAATTTTTCCTATTTCACGTTAAATCAATATATTTGTAAAAAAATATAACAATTTTTAATAAAAAAGTTACAATGATAACAATCGCAGATCAATTCGGAATTAAAGAAGCCCTTAAGCAATTAGGGATTGAGGAAATAAATGAAGGAACATCAACCGGAGCAATCAATTTTGCGAATGGAAAAATCATCGAAAGTTATTCGCCGGCCGATGGGACTTTAATTGGAAAAGTGAAAACTTCTTCTAAAGAAGATTATGAAAAAGCAATGCAAAAAGCTTCTGAAGCGTTCCTGGAATGGCGCATGATTCCAGCTCCAAAAAGAGGTGACATCGTCCGACAAATGGGAGATGAATTAAGAAAATTCAAAGAACCACTTGGGAAATTGGTTTCTTATGAAATGGGAAAAAGTTTACAAGAAGGATATGGTGAAGTGCAGGAAATGATTGATATCTGCGACTTTGCGGTGGGATTATCCCGTCAGTTGTATGGGTTGACAATGCACTCTGAAAGACCTTTGCACCGAATGTATGAGCAATACCACCCAATAGGAACGGTTGGAATTATCTCAGCGTTTAACTTTCCGGTAGCAGTTTGGAGTTGGAACGCAATGATTGCCTGGGTTTGTGGTGATGTCGCTATTTGGAAACCAAGTTCAAAAGTACCTTTATGTGGAATTGCGTGTCAGAATATTATCAAAACAGTTTTAAAAAGAAATAACGTTCCCGAAGGTGTTAGTTGTTTAGTGACTGGAAACGAATCAGGAGATTTAATCAATAATGACAAAAGAATTTCGTTGGTTTCTTTTACAGGATCAACAAGAATAGGACGTCACGTATCAAAAACCGTTGCAGAACGTTTTGGAAATACGATACTGGAATTAGGAGGAAACAATGCGATTATCGTTTCGGAACATGCGGATATCAGTATGGTATTGGTCGGAGCTGTTTTTGGAGCAGTGGGAACTGCAGGTCAACGTTGTACGTCAACCAGACGTTTAATTATTCACGAAAGTGTGTATGACAAAACCATCAGTGTTTTAAAAAATGCATACGGTCAATTGCAAATTGGAAATCCATTAGACGAGAATAATCACGTCGGGCCACTAATTGACAAAGGAGCTGTTCAGGAGTATTTGAATGCTATTGAAAGCGCCAAAAAAGAAGGTGGAAAAATCATCGTTGAGGGCGGATTGGTTGAAGGTGCAGGATATGAAAGTGGTTGTTATGTGAGACCATGTATCATTGAGGCTGAAAATCATTTTGACATCGTTCAAACAGAAACTTTTGCCCCTATTTTATATGTAATGAAATACAGCACGATTGAAGAAGCGATTGCGTTACAAAACGGAGTTCCACAAGGACTTTCCTCTTCTATTTTTACCAATAGCATGAGAGAAATGGAATTGTTCCTGTCTCAATCCGGCTCTGATTGCGGAATTGCGAATGTAAATATTGGTACATCTGGAGCAGAGATTGGTGGTGCTTTTGGTGGGGAAAAAGAAACGGGCGGCGGGCGTGAGTCCGGTTCTGATGCTTGGAAAGCCTACATGAGAAGACAAACCAACACAATCAATTACGGAACCCAATTGCCATTGGCACAAGGAATCAAATTTGATTTGTAGTAATAAATTATAACAAACTAAAAAAGGCAATTTGAAATTTTCAGATTGCCTTTTTTCATTAAAAATTCTTCGTGAACTTTTAGGATAATCTATCTATAAATTGAATGACGCACCAATGTTGAATGTAAATTGGTTGTTTAATTTATCAAAACCTATTGGATCTGTTTTGTAACTGGCAATTGGAATTCCAGCTTCGGTGAACATACCGAAACCTTCGGTGAAGAAATAACGGAAACCTACATGCGCACCAAAATTTCGTAAACCTAAATTTAATCCTGGGTAAATGTCCATTTTTGGATCTAATTCAAAAACATTTCCCAAGTTTGCATTGAAACGTCCTTTAACATCCACTCTGTCTCCAAAATCTGGTTTGTTGCCTAAGTCATCTTTAGAAACGGACAACAAATAAGAAGTAACAAATCCGAATGACATGTTTTCTCCAAGTCCAAAATCAGAAGAAACACGAATTCCAGAACCTCCGTTTTGAAAGTTGGCTCCAACATCAAATTTAACGTCTCCTTTTCCTTTGAAAGCCTGTGCATTGACCAAACCAATAGTCAATAGCAATACTAATGTGGTAATCTTTTTCATATGAAGATAATATTTGTTTTTATTGGCATATGGAATTCGCATAGCTTCATTGGTGTTTGCAACCAATTTTCGGTTATGCTTATTCCATACTCTTAATTTTTAAAGTGGGAGCAAAAGTAGTTCAATAAAATCTAATTTCTTCCTTTCTCGTCAAAATACAATTGGCTCAAAGGTTCGCTTTGCCAAAATTCCTTGCTGTCAACATCCATAATGGTTAATGGTCCTTTGAAAGCCGCTCCGGTATCTACGTTCCAAACATTTGCCTTTTGTACGGGAGTGGTTTCACCAATTCGGGTAACGGGCGTGTGACCAATATAGATTTCATCGTATAAAGTAAAGCGTTTTGGATAAAAAGGATGATCGGATTTCATTGTTGTGTCTAATGCCAATGCCGTTTCCCACAGGGTTCTGTCCCAATAAAAAAGCCCGGGAAAATATTCAAAATCTACTCCATTCATATTGGTAAAACCGGCATGAACATACAAACGACGCTGCTCGTCCAGATGATAATTATCCAAAGATTTCAGGAATTCAATATGTTTTTGCTTCGTTTCTGCGCTGACAGATTCGTAGGCTAAAACAGTTGCTTCTCCGCCATGTTTGTACCACAACAGATTGTCTTTGCTTTCATCGAGCCATTCCAGCAATAAGTCGTCGTGGTTTCCGCGAATGCAAATGCAATTTTGTTTGGTTTTTAAATCAATGATAAAATCAAGTACCTGAGGAGATTGGCTCCAGCCATCAACGTAATCTCCCAAAAAAATTAGGGTATCTTTTTTAGTAACTTTGGCTCTTTCCATAATTTGGTGCAGCGCTCGCAAACCACCGTGAATGTCGCCTATAACAAGTGTTCTCATGTACTCTATTTCTTTTTATTAATGCAAAAACAGCAGAAAATAAGCACTATTTTTCAAGTCATAAAATTAACTAAAAGTGTGATGAACCAAGCTTTTTTAGTTTATTATTTTTTAAAAATTAAAGAATTCGTGTTTTAGCGTGAAATTGAAATATCACTGTTTTAGGTGATTGTTTTATTTAATTTTTCGGATTAGTTTTACAAAAAATTAAACTTTTTTCAAATGAGTGCACTTGTTTCGTTATCGTTGCTGTTGGCTAAAATGATTTGTCAAGTCGTAAAAGAATTGTTGGCTTTTATTTAGAATGTATGAAAACTAAAAAGCTTTATTGCTGCTGATTTTAATTTTATATCCTACGACTATTTGTTTCAATTAAAGTTGGATAATAATTAGAATGAATCATTAGAAAATGATATTGGTTCTAATCCAGAAAAATAATTTCTCAGAATCACTGCACATCATATTTCATTTTTCTCAAAATTCGCAGCGCTTCTTTAAACGATAAATACACCTGATTAAAAGGTTTTAAAAGTACTTTGGCGTCAATCAGTTTTTGTTTGGCTTCTTCAAAACCGTTGAGGTAACAAATCATAAAAGTGGAAGGTAAATTTTCTAAATCTTTATGCTCTCTTTCAGATAACGAAAGCCCTTTTTGAAGTTTTTTCAGCAAAGCAATATTAGCATTGTAAATATGGAATAACATTTTTTTGTTGAATTCCGGTGGCTGAAACAGCATTTCTCTTTCAATTTTATAATAGCCATTATCATGAAAATGAATCGTTTGTTTTTCTAAAGGATAATAGCTCGTTTTATCATTCAAACCCAAAGGAACATATTCAATAATGGTAAAAGTATCTTCATCGAAAGTAATTTCGACCACATCTTGAGCCGAATAAAACAGCTTAATTTGCTCGTTGATCAATTCAATATCAACACGTGATAAATAGGTTTTGTCACGCGATTTTTTGGCAACACCCGCCCAGCAAATCACAAATAATTCTTTGAAAACTTTATATTTTGGCGCCATATCCTTGTGGCGAAAATTCATGAAATCAATCACGCCGTCGAGTGTGTTTTCGATGCTGTTTCGGGAGTTGTTTTCGATGCCAATTACGGTTTCTGTGTTCTGGTAATTCTTCTCAATTTCACCTTCAACCGGCATTGTGTTACTGCCTCGCCGTATAAAAATACTGTTGGCAGGAATCGTGTGAATTCCTTTTTTGAAATGGGAAGTCTTACTTTTTGGCTTGACCGTTACCAGTCCGATAACTTTATCTTTTGGCAAGTTTGGGAATGGGACATTTTCGTATTGAATTTTCGGGGGATTTTCCAGATAAGCATTCACTAAATTCTGAATCCTGCTGTCGTCAAAAAAGTCGTCGCCCACAATAATATTGTCATAATCTTCAACTCCCACCACTATATAGGAATTATTTGCAGGATTTGAATTGGATAATGCGCAAATGTGCTTGAGAAACTTTGCTTTTCCCTCTCGCGTATGCAAATTCAACTGACGCTTTTTATCATAAAAACTACTCTCATCATTGTGAGCAAGCAGGTTCTTGATAAGAATGCGTTTGTTGATCATACAATTAGATTTTTAGATTTCTTAGACAATTGGATTTTTAAATTCTATAAATAATCTAAAAATCCAACAATCTAAAAATCAAATTTAAATATCTCTTTTTAAAATAGTCGCAGCGGCTTGTGCCGTAGGAAAAACAAGCAAATCGGCAATATTTACATGATACGGTCTGGAAACTACAAAATGAATAATATCAGCGATATCCTCCGGAAGTAACGGCGTAAAACCTTGATATACATTGGCGGCTCTGTCTGTGTCTCCTTTAAAACGCACTTCGCTAAATTCCGTTTCTACAGCACCGGGATTAATGGCTCCCACCCGAATACCGTAAGGACTCAAATCCATTCGCATGCCTTGGTTTAAGGCATCAACGGCATGTTTGGAGGCGCAATAAACGTTTCCGTTTGGATATACTTCTTTTCCGGCGACGGAACCAATGTTGATGATATGACCTGATTTTCGTTCGATCATTTGCGGAATTATGGCTTTAGAAACATATAAAAGTCCTTTGACATTGATGTCAATCATGGCGTCCCAATCATCTAAATCTCCGTTTTGAATGGGATCTAAACCATGCGCATTTCCGGCATTATTAATCAAAACATCAATCGTGGAAAAAGCTTCCGGGATGGAATTGATACTATCAAAAACCGCTTTTTTGTCCCGAACATCAAAGGACAAAGTATGTACTTCGGTAAATTCCGAAAGTTCTTTTTCAAGATCTTTTAATCGGTCTTCACGGCGTCCGCAAAGAATGATTTTGTAGTTATTTTTAGCTAATATTTGCGCTGTTGCTTTACCAATTCCACTGGTTGCGCCAGTCACTAAGGCTGTTTTAATCATGAGTTTTTTTTCTGTTTTTGAAATCGTGAATCATAGATTTCATTTTGTGTACTGTTTTTTTGCGATACTAAAGATAAATTGGAAAAAATATAAAATTTTTAGGCCACATCATCGCCCATGCTTGCGGTCCAAATGGCAAACCAATCTTCGTTGTCTAACTCTAATTCAACGGCTTTCATCAGTGACTGAATTCGGGCCACATTTACCGTTCCTGCAATGGGAATTACTTGCGCCGGATGTTTTAAAATCCATGAAAGTAAAATGGAGTCTGACCCCAAATGGTATTTTGAAACCAATGTCGCCAGTAATTTTTTCAATCGTCTGGTTTGTGGAATATCTTCTCTAAAAACGGATCCCAGCGGATTCCAGGACATAGGACGAATTTTGTTGGTTTGCATATAATCAAAACTTCCGTCGACCATTGGTTCAAAACTTGTTGCCGAAAATTGCACTTGATTGTATAAAACTTCTGTTTTCTGGCGAATCAATTCGGTTTGCGAAGACGTAAAATTAGAAAGTCCGAAATCATTAATTTTACCGTCTGATTTTAGTTTCAAAACCGCTTCGGCAATTTCATCAGCCTGCATTAAAGGACTTGGCCTGTGTAATAAAAGAACATCGAGATAATCCGTTTGTAGATTTTTTAAGGAATTTTCAACAGACCAGATAATATATTCTTTTGAATATTCGTAATGTTTTATAGTGTTGTTGCGGTTTTCCGTTACCATTTGGATGCCGCATTTAGATATTAATTGCATTTTTTCTCTCGCTATTTTACTTGCAGTAAACGCTTTTCCAAAATCAGCTTCAGTGGTGTAATCTCCATATATATCGGCATGATCGAAAGTAGTAATTTTGTTCTCTAAACACACATTAATCATGTTTTCCATTTCTTTGGTATTGAGATTTTTATCCCAAATTCCCCAATTCATGACACCCGCTACAATAGGGGATAATTTTGTTTTATTCATGGTTTTTATTTTTTAATGAAATTCATAATTATGCTATTTCAAAGTATATTTTTCAAAGTTCTTAAAAATATAAAAATTGTATCATAATTCGTCCTTAAATTTAGGGCTTTTGTCGAAGTTTTAACCATTTATTAACATCTTACTTCTAAAAAAAAATTCAATTTGCACCTTCAAAACGAAGGCATTAAACTCAAGGTTTTAAAAATAATAAAATGGAAGAAAATACATCGACTTTAGATATCAGGGCAATTAATGAAAAAATTGAAAGAGAGAGTGCTTTTATAGATCTTCTGACAATGGAAATGAACAAGGTTATCGTAGGTCAAAAGCACATGGTGGAGCGTTTGTTGATTGGACTTTTAGGTCAGGGACATATTTTGTTGGAAGGTGTTCCCGGATTAGCAAAAACTCTAGCAATTAATACACTTTCGCAAGCCGTTCAGGGATCTTTCAGCAGAATTCAATTTACTCCAGATTTATTGCCTGCCGATGTTGTGGGAACTATGATTTATAACATTAAAGCCAATGAATTTTCGATAAAAAAAGGACCGATTTTTGCTAATTTCGTCCTTGCCGATGAGATTAACCGTGCGCCAGCCAAAGTGCAATCGGCATTATTGGAAGCGATGCAGGAAAAGCAAGTGACTATTGGTGACACTACTTTCAAACTAGATCGTCCATTCTTGGTGTTAGCGACTCAAAATCCAATTGAGCAAGAAGGAACGTATCAATTACCTGAAGCTCAGGTCGATCGTTTCATGTTGAAAACAGTTATTGATTATCCAAAAATGGAAGACGAGCGTTTAGTAATTCGTCAAAACCTAAAAGGGAGTTATGAAAAAGTAAATGCTGTAGTTTCTGTGGAACAAATTTTACGCGCTCAAGAAGCTGTTCGTGAGGTTTACATGGATGAAAAAATAGAAAAATATATACTTGATATCATTTTTGCCACGCGTTATCCAGAGAAATATAAATTAGCTGATTTGAAACCATTAATCAGTTTTGGAGCCTCACCACGTGGAAGTATCAATTTGGCTACTGCCGCAAAATGTTACGCTTTTATCAAACGTCGTGGTTATGTAATTCCAGAGGATGTTCGTGCTGTAGTTCATGATGTATTGCGTCACAGAATTGGAGTTACCTATGAAGCGGAAGCCGAAAATATTACTTCAGTAGACATCATCAACAAAATCGTAAACGAAGTAGAAGTACCTTAAAGTTTGTTTAAGGTTTAAAGTTTCAAGTTGTTGGATAGAACTTGGAACGTTAAACTTTTAAACTTTAAACAAATTAAAAATGGATACAAAAGACCTCTTAAAAAAAGTCCGAAAAATAGAAATTAAAACCCGAAGATTGAGCGATCACATCTTTTCGGGAGAGTATCATACGTCTTTCAAAGGACGTGGAATGACGTTCAGTGAAGTGCGTCAATACCAGTACGGAGATGATATTCGTGCTATTGATTGGAACGTTACCGCACGTTACAACGAAGCGCATGTAAAGGTTTTTGAGGAAGAACGCGAATTGACCATGATGTTAATGGTTGATATTTCTGGTTCAGAAAGTTTTGGTTCAAAAAATCAATTCAAGAAAGATATTGTTACGGAAATTGCTGCAACGATGGCTTTTTCAGCAACTCAAAACAATGATAAAATAGGTTTGATTTTGTTTTCGGATGAAATTGAATTGTACATTCCGCCAAAAAAAGGAAGATCACACGTACTTCGAATCATTCGGGAATTGATAGAATTTCAGCCTAAAAGCCGTAAAACAGATATTGCTCAAGCCTTAAAATTTTTATCGGGAACTCAAAAAAAGAAAGCGATTGTGTTTGTGATTTCTGATTTCATGTCGGAAGATTATGAGCAAACATTAAAAATTGCTGCAAAAAAACACGACATAACTGGGATTCGCGTGTACGACATTCGAGAAGAAAAAATGCCGGATTTAGGTATGGTTTCTATGCTTGATGCCGAAACCGGAGCAGTCGAATTGATAAATACCGGTTCGAAAGCAGTGCGGATGAATTATGAAAAACAATATCGCGACAAAGTCAACTATTTTAAAGAAACATTTAGCAAATCAGGTTCAGGTGTTGTAAATACGAGAGTTGATGAAAGTTATGTGACGAAATTATTAAGTTACTTTAAATCGAGATGATAATTTCAGATTTTTGATGAAAAGCCAATCTAAGTTTCTTGGTCAAATCTGACACGAACGTTAGTGAACTGGCGAAGCAAATCAAAAATCGTTAATCTTCAATCAAAAATCGAAAGAGGTTCAATAATAAAAGATGAAAAAACAATTATACCTACTACTATTAATGCTTTCGACTGCGGTTTTTGCACAACAAAAGCAAGTAGTCACAAGTATTGACACGACTAAAAATAAAATTGGTGCGGAATTTAAACTGTCCATAAAAACTACTGTTGATACTTCGTCTAAAGTGATTTTCCCGAAATTGAAAAACTTTGGAGCTTTAGAGGTGATTCAGTCGTATCCTATTGATACTGTCAAAATGGACGGACGTTATGAATTAATTAAAAAATACGGTTTAACCCAATTTGATTCTGGTAGATATGTTGTTCCAAGTATCAAGATTTTTATCAACAGCAAGCCTTTTTTGACGGATTCGCTTTTGGTAGAAGTGGCGAATGTTCAAGTGGATACTTTGAAACAAAAAATGTTCGACATCAAGGATATTGCTCCAGCTGATAACCCAATTGGCGACTGGTGGAAATACCTGTTGATTATTGCTTTGATTGTAGGTATTGGAGCGTTTATTTATTGGTTTATTAAAAAACGCCAAGAAAAGAAACTACAGGAAGAAATTTATAAAACCCCAATCGAGAAAGCGACTACTTTGCTGGATACTTTAGAGAAAAAGGAACTTTGGCAAAAAGGAGAAGTAAAAGCCTATTATAGTGAATTGACTGATATCGCAAGAAATTATATCGAAGAAGCAATAGAAATTCCGGCTATGGAAAGCACGACTTCGGAACTGATTCAGGGTCTTAGAGCAGCTTCTGTAAAAAAGAAAATGACGCTTTCTCAGGAAATTATCGAAAATCTGGAGCGTGTTTTAAAACAGGCCGATTTAGTGAAATTTGCTAAGTCAAAACCACTGGATTTTGAAATCACAGAAGACCGAAATAAGATTCAAAAAGCAATTCTGACATTAGACAATTCAATTCCTGTGGAAATTCCGGTAGAGGAAGACATGTTGTTGAATGAAGCGCAAAGACAAAAACAAATCCAAATTCAATTGCGCAAACAAAGGAACAAACGTATCGTAACTGCGGTGGCTTCGGTTGTTTTTTTATTGGCAGCGACCACGACTTTTTTCATTGTTACCAAAGGGTTTGATTATGTGAAAGACAATATTATTGGTCATCCTACAAAAGAATTATTGGAAGGTGAATGGGTAAAAAGTGAGTACGGAAATCCAGGAATTATCATAGAAACACCAAAAGTGCTTAAGAGAGTAGATTTGACAAAAACACTCCCTAAAAACGGAATGGCTTTGATCAAAGAAATGCAGTCTTTTGCGTATGGAAGTGTTTTAGATCGTTTTTATGTAATGGTTTCTACGCTAAAATTCAAAGCAGAAACGCAAATTGATTTGGCAAAATCTATGGACGGCGCATTGCAGTCACTTGAAGCGCAGGGAGCTCAAAACATGATTGTAAAACAAGAAGATTTTGAAACTAATGAAGGAGTCAAAGGATTGAAAGCCTACGGAACGTTCTCCCAAATTGATAGTGACAATAAGACTACTGCAAAAATGTATTATGAAGCAATATTGTTTAGCCAGGAAGGCGGATTGCAACAGATTTTAATTTTTCATGAAGAAGGAGATAAGTATGGGAACGAAATATCAGAACGCGTTTTGAATGCTGTGGAATTAAAACAAGCAAGTAAATAATGGACAAAATAACATTTTTAAACCCAGAATTTTTTTGGTTGTTTCTGCTGATTCCAGTTGTAATTGTCTGGTTCATGCGAAAAAAGAACCATCAATCAGCCACGTTAAAAATAAGCTCGTTAGAAGGATTTAAAGGAACAGGATCGTATTTAACCAAGTTAAAACCGATGTTGAATGTGCTTCGGGTTTTGGCTTTATGCTCTTTGATTGTAGCTATGGCAAGGCCAAGAACGGTCGATGTGAGTAATAAAACTAAAACTACGAAAGGGATTGATATAGTCATGGCGATAGACGTTTCCGGAAGTATGCTGGCCAAAGATTTGAAACCGAACAGAATGGAAGCCCTCAAAAGAGTGGCCGCTGATTTTGTTGAAGAACGACCAAATGACAGAATTGGACTTGTGGTTTATGCCTCTGAAGCGTACACAAAAACACCAGTAACCAGTGATAAAGCGGTAATTCTGGATGCTATCAACAGCATTAAATACGATAATGTTTTACAGGATGGAACCGGAATAGGAATGGGATTAGCTACTGCTGTGAATAGATTGAAAGACAGTCAGGCAAAAAGCAAGGTGATTATTCTTTTGACTGATGGTGTGAATAATGCTGGATTTATCGAGCCGGAAACAGCATCGGATATTGCCAAACAATACGGAATCAAAGTGTATACTGTTGGAATTGGAACTAATGGAATGGCCATGTTTCCGTATGCTATCGCGCCAAATGGGAAGTTTTTGTTCCAAATGATGAAAGTGGAAATTGACGAGCAGTTGATGAAAAATATCGCCAGAAAAACAGACGGTAAATATTTCAGAGCTACAAGCAACAGCAAATTAGCGGAGATTTACGCTTCCATCAATAAACTGGAAACAACTGAAATCGAAGAATTAAAATTCTATGATTACGATGAAAAATTCAGACCTTTTATATGGTTCGCTGGTTTTTTATTATTGGTAGAAGTAGGCTTAAGGAATACGGTCTTTAAAAGCTTTATATAAAATCCCCACCCCAGCCCTCCCCGAAGGGAAGGGAGCACGAACTGGAATATTGGAATAAAATGACCAAGTTTAGAATTTTGATTTAGATTGAAAATCTAAGATTAAAGTTCATAAATCTAAAAATAGAAATGGAATTAGACGAAAAAAAATATTTATATCTTCTCTTTATACTGCCTTTGGTGGTGTTGGTTTTTCTTTTCAATTTATATTGGAAAAGAAAAAAACAGCGCGAGTTTGGCGATTTAGAAATGGTGAAAAAACTGAGTCCGGAAAGTTCAGTTTTTAAACCCGTTTTGAAAGTAACAGTTTTGATTTTGGCTTTACTTGGACTCATTCTTGGTTTGGTAAACCCAAAGATTGGAACCAAAATGGAAACCGTAAAACGAGAAGGAATCGACATTGTTTTTGCTATTGATGTCTCCAAAAGTATGCTGGCCGAAGACGTAGCGCCAAACCGATTGGATAAAAGCAAGCAAATTGTTTCGCAAATTATCAATCAGTTAGGTAGTGACAGAATAGGAATTGTGGCGTATGCAGGAAGCGCTTTCCCAGTATTGCCCATAACTACGGATTATAGTGTCGCTAAAATGTTTTTGCAAAGCATGAATACTGATATGGTTTCCTCCGTAGGAACATCATTCAACGAGGCTATCAAATTATCGTCAACGTATTTTGATGATAAAAAAACGAGTAAGCTTTTGATTATGATTTCGGATGGTGAGGACCATAACGAAGGTGCTGATGAAGCCGCCGAAGAAGCAAATAAACTTGGAATTAAAATTATTACAATTGGTGTTGGAACTGAAAAAGGAGGTACGATTCCATTAAAAAGAAATGGAGTTGTTGAAGGTTTTAAGAAAGACAATAATAACGAAGTAGTGATAACAAAATTGGTTCCAGAAAGTCTGACAGCCATTGCAAAAGCCACAAAAGGGGGTTATGTAAATGGCAATAACACTAAAGAAGTTTTGGAATATGTTAAGAATGCTTTGAATAATATTCAAAAAACCGAATTTGAAGCGACCGAAATGGCAGATTTTCAATCGCAATTTCAATGGTTCTTGGGTTTTGCCTTTTTGCTATTATTTGTAGACGTTTTTCTATTGGAAAGAAAAACAAGTTGGGTTAAAAAGTTGGATTTATTTAACGAGAATAAATAATTATTTCTAAAAGGTTTCGAACCCTTCTGGATTTATAGATACAATAAATGAAAAGATTTAAAATTATCATAATTGCCTTTTTAATCGTTGCTTTCTCCGGGACAGCCGGATTGCATGCGCAACAAAAAGATCGAATTTTGCCCAAAGCAAACCAAGATTATGCGGACAATAAATTTGTGGATGCGGAGGCTAATTACCGAATTTCAGATTCGAAATTCCCTAATAAAGCAGCTGCACCTTTTAATCTTGGAAATAGTATTTACAAGCAAAAACAATCTTCCGAAGCAAAGTTTGCATACGCAAAAGCGTTAAAAAATTCGAAAACAAGGCCGCAGAAACACCGTGCTTTTCATAATCTTGGAAATGTGTTCATGAATGAAAAAGATTATACGCAGGCGGTAGAAGCGTATAAAAATGCCCTGAGAAATGATCCGACTGATGAGGAAACGCGTTACAATTATGCTTTGGCCAAAAAAATGCTGAAAGACAATCCGCCAAAGGACGATAAGAAGAAAGACGAGAAAAAAGATCAGGAAAAGAAAGACGATAAAAAGGACGACAAGAAAGACGGCGACAAAGAAAAAGACAAAGACAAAAAAGACGATAAAGGCGATCAGGACAAACAAAACAAAGATCCGAAACCCAACGATAAAGGAGAGCCAAAACCTGCTCCTGGAGGAATTTCTAAGGAACGATTAGAAAATCTTTTAAATGCCGTAAATAAAGAAGAAAAGAAGATTCAGGACAAAGTGAATGCCCAAAAAGTAAAAGGAAAACCAGTTAAAACGGAGAAGGATTGGTAGTTCAATTAGAGAGTTTGAAAATGAAAAAATATATAGCTGCGATTGTTTTATTGGTGTGCAGCACACTCAGCGCTCAGGTTCAATTTGAGGCCAGAGTGAGCAAAACTACGCTGGGCTTAAATGAGAGACTGCGTATTGATTTTATGATGAATGTTGATGGCGATAATTTTGTGCAGCCGTCTTTTGATGGTTTCCGAATTATAGCCGGACCAAGCCAGCAGGTAAGTCAGTCGTGGGTAAACGGAAGAAGCTCTTTTGAAAAAGCATATTCTTATTTTCTGACACCCAATCAAAAAGGGACATTTATAATTAAGCCGGCGGCTATTGAGTACAACGGTCAAATTTATAAAACGGCACCAATCAGGATTATTGTGACCGCCGCCACGGAACAGCCTAGAGACCCAAACGATACTCAAATATCTGGGGATGAAAACCTATATCTGGTTGCTGATGTTTCCAAAACAAATCCATACATCAACGAACCCATTACGGTAGTTTACAAATTGTATTTTGCTAATATTGGGATTTCAAATCTAGGAGAATCTAGTAAACCCAAATACAATGATTTTTGGAGTCAGAATATTGAAATAAAACAACTTACAGCCGAAGAAGGCATTTTTAAAGGTCAAAATTACCGCTATATAGTTCTTAAAAAAGTAGTGCTGTATCCGCAAAAATCAGGCAGACTTAAAATTGAGCCGTTGTCATTATCGGTAGATGTGCAATTACCGACAAATCGCAGGGATATGTTTGGTCAAATGATGATCACGGAAACCACTAAACGAGTTTCGACTGGAGCGAAAACCATCAACGTTAAATCATTACCCGAGGCAGGAAAACCAGATGATTTTAGCGGAGCAGTTGGAGATTTTGATTTTAAAGTTACACCATCAAAGACTAATTTGAAACATGGAGAAAGCCTGGATTTGGTTGTAAGTGTAACCGGAAAAGGAAATTTAAAACTATTCAGTTTGCCAAAACCTGTAGTGCCAAATGCACTGGAAATGTACGATGCGGTGCACAGCGAAGATATTAGTACTCCACTTTCTGGAATGGCTGGAAAATCTTCGGATAGTTATACCATTATTCCACAATACAGAGGGAATTATCCGGTAAAACCAATGCGGTTTTCTTATTTTGACTTGAGTTCCGGAACCTATAAAACGTTACGTTCTCCGCAGATTATGATTAATGTTCTGGATGGTCCGACACCAGCTGATTCTACTGTAGCAGGTGGTAATAAGAATAAAATTGCAGCAGTAGAGGAATTTAAAACAATCAAGTCTAAAACCAATCTTGTTACCATTTACAAGGAGGATTTCTTTGGATCGAATTTGTTTATTGGATTGTTATTGCTTCCTTTTTTACTGGTACCAATAATTGTATTATTCAAAAAGAAGAAGGAAGCTATGGATGGTGACATTTCCGGAAACAGAATCCGAATGAATAATAAACTGGCCAAGAAATATTTATCAGAAGCGAAGAAACAAATCAACAACAAAGAACTGTTTTATATTGCGCTGGAAAAAGCGATGCATAATTTCCTGAAAGCGAAATTACACATTGAAACTTCAGAAATGAGCAAGGATAATATTCAGGAATTATTGTTGTCCCGAAATGCAAAACCAGAAGCTGTAAATGATTTTATTGCCCTTACTGAAAATTGTGAAGTGGCTCGTTATGCGCCTTCGTCAAGTGTTATGATACAGCAGGATTTTGATAAAGCGGTATTTATAATCTCTGAATTAGAAAAACAAATTGCTTAATAAAAGTATAAAAATTAATTTTTGAGTAAATAATCTTTGCGACTTTGTGCCTTCGTGGCAAAAACCATAATGATGAAAAACATTCTATACATACTATTACTTTCAACCCAGGTTTTCTTTGCCCAAAACGGCTTCGAAAAAGGGAATGCGTACTATGCAAAAGGAAAGTACACCGAAGCTGTGGCAGCATATGAAAGTGTTTTAAAAGACAATAAACAGTCCTCGGAATTGTATTTTAATTTGGGAAATGCGTATTATAAATTGAATCAGGTAGCGCCTTCGATTTACTATTATGAAAAAGCATTAGTGCTGAACTCAAACGATAAGGAAAGTATAAACAACTTGAAATTCGCTCAAAAAAGGACTATTGATGAAATTAAAGTAATTCCAAAAGTAGGTTTTGGAAAATTACTTCGGGATTTCACAGGAATTTACCATTACAATACTTGGGGATGGGTTTCTGTAGGACTGGCGTCATTTTTTTTATTGTTTTTTATTGGGTACTATTTTTCACAAAAAACGCTTGCGAAAAGGATTTTCTTCTTTGGAATGTTTGTCGTAGTTTTCATAATGCTTATCACGTTATCCGCAGCAATTATTGAGAAAAGTGATTTTGATACTGAAAAACCAGCGATAATTTTTGCTGAAATGGCTACTGTAAAACCGGAACCCGGAGATGGCGGAAAACCGTTATTTGTACTTCACGAAGGAACCAAAGTGTATGTATTTGAAACTATTGGAAAATGGAAAAAAATACAACTGACTGATGGAACCACAGGCTGGATTGAAAGCAGTGCGATTAAGGAAGTGAAGTAAAAGTATTCAGTTATTACATTCCGTTTGAACTTTGCTTACTTTTTCTTCAAGCTATCGTACCACTGCCGTAATGACGGATACATATATCCCGCTGTTTTTTGGATTGGATTGTAAAAAAGAGAGTTATCCAAGGTTTCTTTTTTGGTTAAAATATGATTATAGTTTATTTTTTCGAAAATTGCAAAGACGATACTGATGATCAAAATCGTTTTTAGCACTCTAAAAAAACCGCCACCTAATTTATTCAACCAACCTAAAAAAGCAAAATCAGCTATTCCAGTGAGGAACTTCCCAATTATGGAGACCACAACAACCACAATCATAAAAGTAAGGATAAAAGCCACGACTCGGATAGTATTGGGATTCCATTTGACAAAGCCAGCCAAAACATCCCTCATATAAGCGGAAAATTTGACAGCAAAATAAATTCCCGCCAATAGCGAAACCAAAGATGCTAATTCTACAAAAAGACCGTTTTGCAATCCTTTATAAAAAGCAAAAGCAAGTAGCACGCCCAAAATGATATCCAAAAATCCCATCGTAATTCAATAATAAATAGAAAGGCAAATATAAAAGAATTGTTGACTATCGATTGCCAATTTTCAAGTTCTTATCTTTGCTCAAAATAATTTTATGAGTTATAAATCAATAATTCATAACTCATAATTCATAATTAAAAAAAATGTCAAGAGACACACAACTTAAAGAACGCTGGGAACAGCTTGTAAACATACTTTCCAACCAATTTTCTCAAGGTGAGGATTTAGATTTAGACGCCATTATTTATTTAATCGGGGTGCAGGAACTTGGGAAAGTACATAAAGAATTTAAAAAAGACGAGAAGTTAAACCTGATGCACATCGCCATTTGCCGTTTATTAGAACCGTATGGCTTTTATGAATTCGAATTTTTTGATGAAGAAGGGTGGCCGCATTACAAAGTAAAAGAGGAATTACCGCCGCTAAAAGCAGGAGAACAATCGGTTTTGATGAAAGAAGCCATTGTAAATTACTTCTTGGAACGGGAAGTAATAGAATAGCTAATTTAAGCAACATAGTTAGTTTTAAATGTAATGCAACAAACTTGAAACTTTAAACGTGAAACTTGGAACAAATTTCTTAAATTTGCACTCTCAATTACGGACGGAAAATGATAGATAAGATAAAAGAATATATTGGTGAAGCGCAGGCTTTTTCAACGCAAAACACAGCAGAATTAGAAACGTTCCGAATCAAATTTTTAGGAAGCAAAGGACTTTTGAAAGCGCTTTTTGCTGAATTCAAAAATGTTCCAAACGATCAAAAAAAGGAATTTGGACAGGTAATTAACCTGCTTAAAACTTCTGCCGAAGAAAAAGTAAAATCGATACAGGAAGCGCTGGAAAGCAAAGAAGAAAGTAAAGGATTTTACGGGGATTTGACTCGTTCAGCTGAACCAGTTATTATTGGCTCTCGTCATCCTATTTCATTGGTAAAAAACCAAATTATAGATATTTTTTCTACGATAGGTTTCAACGTTTCCGAAGGTCCAGAAATCGAAGACGACTGGCATAATTTTACTGCATTGAACTTACCGGAATACCACCCGGCACGCGATATGCAGGACACGTTTTTCATACAAACGAACCCCGATATTTTGCTGCGTACGCACACCTCATCCGTGCAAGTTCGGTATATGGAAAATAACAAACCCCCTATTAGAACGATTTCTCCGGGAAGGGTTTTTCGTAATGAAGCCGTTTCGTCCCGTTCGCACTGTATTTTTCACCAAGTGGAAGGATTGTACATTGACAAGGACGTATCTTTTGCTGATTTAAAGCAAACGCTTTTGTATTTCACCAAAGAAATGTTCGGGAAATCAAAAATCCGTTTGCGTCCTTCTTATTTCCCATTTACCGAACCAAGCGCTGAGGTTGATATTTATTGGGGTCTAAAAACAGAAACCGATTATCGAATCACCAAAGGGACCGGTTGGCTGGAAATTATGGGTTGCGGAATGGTAGATCCAAACGTTTTGAAAAACTGTGGCATCAACCCTGATGAATACAACGGTTTTGCATTCGGAATGGGAATAGAAAGAATCGCCATGTTGTTGTATCAAATCGGTGACATTCGTATGTTTTATGAGAATGACGTTCGTTTCTTGGAGCAATTTAAATCGAGTATTTAGTCATTGCCAGGGACGAAGCAATCTCATAACCATTTTGGAGCTTTGTGCTTTTAGGAGCTATTTCCAGCTGTACACTATATCTTTCTTGTCTTGAACTTGTTTCAGAATGCTGAAACAAGTTCAAGACAAGAAAGGATGCCGTTTCCATCTGGGCTAGGGCATTCAGTTTTTTTAAGAAATAAAATTTTAAATAATAATTTATAATGAATGAAGTTATTGCTTCATTCTTCGCAATGACATGAAAAAAGACATCATCATTCCCGAAGTAGAAAATGTATTCCTTGCTGCAGTCCAAGAATGGAGCGACGATTTTATGGAAAAAGTTTGGTATGCCTATTTAATAAATGACAGCGATTTTTTAATCGAAAGTGTCATGGTGGTTTCCAAAGCTTTCGGTACCATAGACGGTGAAATGAAAAAAACATCACTTTTGCGTCATGCTTTTGTAGAAGTGCCGGCAGTTTCAGTTATGAAAATTGAAATGATTGAAAAAAGTGTTTTGGCACTGAACAATGAGTTCATGCTGACATTTTTTATTGGAGACAAATTGTACGATAAAAAGTTTATTTTCAAAGCAAATTTCATTAACGAAATTGAAGTGGAAGAAGTGCCAATTTTATTCGTTGACGGCGTTATCGTGAGATAATTTATTGATTAATTTTTTTGTTTTTGGATTTCCATGTAAAGTAACCTAAAACAAATATTCCTACTAAAATGTAAGCAGCTGCACGAATATAAAAATTAGGCGTGGCAACTTGTTCCGAAAAAGGGATTTCTTTAATGTCAAACAAAACATTGAAAACGGTCATAAATACACCCCAAATCCCGCCAGTTTTAATCTGATATTTCCATCTTTCGCTCATAACGTGTTTCTGTTTTGGGTATTAAATCTGCAGTTGAATTAATCCAGTTTGTCCGTTAATTTTTTAAATACAGCTTTGGCATCTTGCCC
This sequence comes from Flavobacterium caseinilyticum, assembly GCF_004349085.1. Lineage (GTDB taxonomy): Bacteria > Bacteroidota > Bacteroidia > Flavobacteriales > Flavobacteriaceae > Flavobacterium > Flavobacterium caseinilyticum. The sequence continues at coordinate 305,947 of NZ_SMFM01000001.1, forward strand.
TTCATAAAGAATACTGTAAACGGCATCTATAATTGGCGTTTTTGCACCATACGCCTGATTGAGTTTGTAAGCGCTTTTTACGGCGTAATATCCTTCAGCAACCATACTCATTTCCATCATCGCCGCTTTTACGGTATAGCCTTTACCAATCATATTTCCGAACATTCTATTTCTTGAAAATACAGAATATCCCGTAACTAATAAATCACCTAAATATGCGGAATCATTGATGTTACGTTTCATTTTATGGACTTTTTTGATGAATTTTTTCATCTCGCGAATCCCGTTACTCATCAAAACGGACTGGAAATTATCGCCATAACCCAAACCGTGCGCCATTCCTGCTGCAATAGCGTAAATATTTTTTAGCATCGCTGCATACTCCGTTCCTATAATATCGTCTGTAATTTTAGTCTTGATGTAATTTCCAGATAAATTTTTAGCAACAACCATAGCTTTGTCAGGATCGCCACACGCAATTGTAAGATAGGAAAGACGCTCCATGGCTACTTCTTCAGCGTGACAAGGACCAGTGATTACACCAATGTTGTAATACGGAATATCATATTTCACATGGAAATGTTCGCCTACGATCAGGCTTGTTTCCGGAACAATCCCTTTGATTGCCGAGAAAATAATTTTATCTTTTAAAGAAACGGTTAGTTTTTCTAATTCAGCATCCAAAAAAGCAGATGGAATGGCAAAAATAATGTAATCCGCGTATGCTACAGCTTCATTAATATCGCTGGTTAATTTCAGTTTCTTGATGTCAAATTCAACCGAACTTAAATAATTTGGATTGTGCTTGTACGTTTTAATATGCTCTATAGCAGCTTCATTACGCATGTACCACGAAATTTCGGTAAGATTCACACATAACATCTTTGCTATTGCTGTCGCCCAACTTCCACCACCTATTACTGCGAATTTTATATTTTCAGCCATTTTTTTATTGAATTTAACCAAAAGTACTTAAAAAAGTACTGATTATACAAATAAAATTAGAACAAGAAGCTCAATTTTTAAACGTGATAAAAAGTACTGCGATTATAGCGAACAAAAAATAATTTAATTTTTTTTACTTTATGACACAATATAACTATTACTATTTCGTTATTTTTGATTATTGCGTAAGAATTTAACAAAAATTCATATTGAGTTAGTTAGTTATATTTTAGAATTTTAAAAGGCGTTCCCAAAAAAATGAGAACGCCTTTTTATTTAGACTACTTCAAAACGGTATTTAATTATTTGAATTAATAACTCATTTCGACAATAGTTTTTACTTTTTCTAAAGTGATATTTTGCTTCTCACCTAATCCTAACCAACCTCTTTCTTTAAAACGATCCACTATAAAATCTGCCGTTTTATCAAAGTCTTTAGTGTAATCAGATAATTTAGTGTCCATTCCCATTGTGTGAAAAAACCCAACGGTTTTGATAATGGCCTCGTTTGCGATTTCATCCTCAGTTCCTGTCAAGTTGAAAATACGTTTTCCGTATTGTGCCAATTTTCCTTTTTTGGTTTCAAACATTACTCGGTATAAATTTGGACCCACTACCGCCAACGTTCTGGCGTGGTCGATTCCATATAAAGCAGTCAATTCGTGACCAATCATATGCGTTGCCCAATCCGACGGAACTCCTTTTTGGATCAATCCATTTAAAGCCATCGTGCAACTCCACATAAAGTTTGAAGCCAAAGCATAATCTTTAGGATTTTTTACTACTTCAGGACCTACTTGAATTAAAGTTTGTAGAATTCCTTCAGCAATACGATCTTGAAGATAGCCCTCATGCGGATACGTTAAATATTGTTCCAAAACATGGGTGTATGCATCTACAACTCCGTTTTGCAATTGTCTTTTTGGTAAAGATTGAATTACGGTTGGATCGCAAATTGAAAATTTAGGAAACAATGCGCTTCCACCAAACGCTAACTTTTCTTGCGTAGCTTTGATGGTAACAACGGCGCCTGAATTCATCTCGCTTCCAGTAGCAGGAAGTGTTAAGATTGTTCCGAAAGGAATTACTTTTGATAAATCCTTAATTAGTAGCTTTTTTTGTAAAATGTCAATCGGATTTCCGTCAAAATGAGCTGCTGCCGAAATGAATTTTACCCCATCAATTACAGAACCTCCACCTACGGCAAGGATAAAATCTATTTTTTGTTCTTTGATAATCGCAACTGCTTTCATCAATGTTTCAAAATGCGGATTTGGCTCAATTCCTCCAAATTCCACAATTTCAAAACCTTTTAAATTGCTGATTACTTGCTCATGAATTCCATTTTTGAAAATACTTCCACCGCCATAAGCCAATAGAATTTTGGCTCCTTCTGGTACTAATGTGGAAAGTTTTTCAATTTGTCCTTTTCCAAAAACTAAATTGGTAGGATTATATAATTCGAAATTTAACATGCTTTTATTTTTTTGAATTCAATTGAATTAATAATTTTTCAGCCACTAATTTAGACGAAGCTGGGTTTTGACCTGTAATCAATAAACCATCTTCCACGGCATAGGGCTGCCAATCGCCTACTTTAGAATAGGTTGCTCCATTGGTTTGTAATGCATCTTCCAATAAAAATGGAACTACATTCGTTAATCCCACTGCTTCTTCTTCGGTATTAGAAAATCCGGTTAATTTTTTACCTTTTACTAAAAATTCTCCGTTCACTTTTACGTTTTTCAACGCTGCTGGTGAATGACATACAAAAGCTACCGGTTTTTTACTGTTGTAAAAAGCTTCAATAAGAGCAATTGAGTTTTTGTCTTCGGCTAAATCCCATAACGGTCCGTGACCTCCAGGATAAAAAACTGCATCATAATCAGACTCATTTACATCGCTTAATTTGTGCGTTGTACTTAGTTTAGCTTGTAATTCAACATCTTTGTCAAATCTTTTAGTGTCTTCAGTAGCAGCAGATGGATCAGAACTTTTTGGATCAATTGGTGGCTGTCCTCCTAAGGGCGATGCAATATCAATAATCACTCCTTTATCTGCTAACTCATAATAAGGAGCAGCAAATTCTTCAATCCAAAATCCTGTTTTTTCTCCTGTGTTCCCTAATTCACTATGACTAGTTAGAACAAATAATACTTTTTTCATACCTTTTTTATTTTGTGCAGTTGCTGTAATACAACTTGCGGTTAATGCTATAATGGCAAATAATGCGATTTTCTTCATTTTTGATTTTATTTATACAAATTTAAGGCTAATATGTTATTAGTAAAAATAATTTAAATTATGTTTGTGATAAATATATTTATATCATGGTTAATCTGGAATGGTATCGAACGTTTAAATCTGTTTATAAAAACGGTAAATTTTCATTGGCTGCCAAAGAATTATTCATCAGTCAGCCCGCAGTTAGTCAGCAAATATCCATGTTGGAAGAACATGTAGGTTATAAACTTTTTAATCGAAAGTCTAAAGGCGTCGAACCAACCGAATATGCTAAGTTACTCAATAATTTAATCATCGAGGCGTTAGACCGCTTGGAAAATGTGGAAAATGGTTTTCGTGCCAAAGCGTTCAATTCCAATCGGTTAATTCCAATCGGAATCTCAAAGCATTTGATGCGAAGTTTGGGAAGCGCTTTGGTTTCCAAATTTGATTTTATCGATTTCAGCTTTCATGAAAATGATGCGCTTTTTGAATTGGTAAATTCTAAAAAATTAGATTTTGCGGTTGTAACCAAACAATATGACACGTTTGACACCATTCAGAAAAAGGTCGGCGAAATTAAACAAGTCATAGTTGGTTCAAACACTATTGATGCGACCGAATTAAAATCACATATAAAAGCAAAGGATTTCACGGCAATTGAACATTGGTTAAACGACCAAAAATGGTTCAGTCACAATGCGCAAATTCCGCACATAAAGTTGTTTTGGTTGCATGTCTTTAACAAAAAAAGACCGTCAATGATTCCCAATTACATTATTCCGTCCGAATATGAAATGCTGGAAATAATTTCAAAAAACACCGGAATAGCTGTTGTATGGGATTGTAATGCGAAAAGTTTAATCGAAGAAAATAAAATTCAATTGTTGTGGAACAGCAAGCAAATGCCAAGTACGGAAGTGTTTGTATTATCAGGTAAAAACGATAATTTGAGTGCTGTTTTTGATAATATTCAACTGGAATTAAAGAAGGTTTTGGGGTGATTAATTTTCAGTAAGTTCTTTGCTAAAAGAATGCTATTCTATTTGTCATTTCGACAAAGGAGAAATCTCAGTAGATACTTTCGTTATGTGATTTCTCCTTTGTCGAAATGACAAAACAGATAAATTTTATTAATGAGGTGTAACTAGGTAAAAGTTACTAACTCTTATATTACTTCTTGTAAAAATTATTGTGATCGATGTATTCCCAAACTTTCGCAGGCACTAACGGCTGCACATTTTTCCCTTTCTTGATATTATCCCGAATAAATGTAGACGATATTTCGACAACGGGAGCATCAATTAGGTGGATTTTTGGATGATCTTTAAACAGTATATTCTCTGTTTCAATTGAAATTCTTGGATATACATAAATATCATGGTTTTCGAGAATCACTTCGTAGTTTTTCCATTTGTGCAAAGATTTTAAATTGTCTTCGCCCATGATTAAAGAGAACTGGTAATTTGGATATTTTTCTTCTAAATGAACTAAAGTATTGACGGTATAATTGGGTTGCGACAATTTAAATTCAATATCCGAAGGTTTTATTTTTGGAAAATCCTCGGTGGCAAGATGTACCATTTGCAACCGATGGTAATCATCGAGTAATGTGCTTTTTTTCTTCAAAGGATTGTGTGGCGTAACCACCATCCAGATTTGGTCTAAATCAGAATGCTCCGCCATGTGATTGGCAATAATGAGATGCCCAACATGAATGGGATTAAATGTTCCGAAATAAAGTCCTATTTTCATTGACTTAGTGACTAGTGATTAGTAAAAAGTAATTAATTTTTGAGGGTTTTTGAGAAAGCATTAATCATTTTGGATTCTTCCTCAATTTGACTTAAGATTTCTGTATACAAAGTCTTACTTGTTATAAAACCAAGTTCATTAGCAATTACTAACTGAGTTTCAATTTCGAATAATGAGCCTCTTGAAATATCTAAAAAATGACTGAATGATTTATCCGTATTTCTTCCATAGCCTTCAGCAATATTCGAAGGAATAGATACTGAAGCTCTTTTTAGCTGACTTGATAGAGCATATAATTCTTCTTGAGGAAATGATTTTACTAATTGATAAACTAAACAGACTATTTTAATCCCTTTTTGCCAAATCAATAAATCTTTGTATGATTTTATCTCACCCATTTTTAAGCTAATTACTAGTAACTTTTTACTAATTACTATTTTTTCACAAAATCCTTTACCAATTGATACGCTTCTTCTAACGCAATATCTAAATCGTAGTTTTTTATTATAGTATCAAATTGTGGCGCTGTTGCTAATTCTACAGAAGCTTTAGCGATGCGCATATTGATTTTGTCGTCACTTTCGGTGGAACGTTCTTTCAGTCTTCTTTTTAGTTCATCTACGCTTGGTGGTTTTACGAAAACAGCTAAAGTTTCTTCAGGAAATTTATGCTTGATACGCAATCCACCAGATACATCAATATCAAAAATTACATTTTTTCCTTTGGCCCAAATGCGTTCCACCTCACTTTTTAAAGTTCCGTAAAAATTATCGCGGTACACTTCTTCCCATTCCAGAAAGTCTTCATTTTTGATGTGCTTTTTAAAGTCTTCGGTAGACATGAAATAATAGTCTTTTCCATTTACTTCTTCGCCTCTTGATTCGCGGGAAGCTGCCGAAATAGAAAATTCAAGATTCAAATCTTCTTTGCTTAATAAATGTCTAACGATAGTAGTTTTCCCTGATCCTGATGGTGCCGAAAAAACGATTAATTTTCCTCCTGTGCTCATTTTATGCTGAATTTATTTCAGTATTTGTTTATCTTTTCCTGCAAGGTTTCTAAAACCTTGTAGGTATGTTATAATATTAATTAACCTGCAAGGTTAAATAACTTTGCAGGTTAATAATTACAATACGTTTAATACTTGTTCCTTGATTTTTTCCAATTCGTCTTTCATTTGAACGACTAATTTTTGCATTTGTGCGTGATTGGATTTAGAACCCATCGTGTTGATTTCACGTCCCATCTCCTGGGTGATGAAACCTAATTTTCTACCGTTAGCTTCGGTTCCGTTGATGGTTTCCAAGAAATAATCCAGGTGATTCGTCAAACGTACTTTTTCTTCGGTGATGTCTAATTTTTCTAAATAATAAATCAATTCCTGCTCGAAACGATTTTCATCTACATTCACTTTCAATTCTGAGATCGCAGTTTGCAAACGGTCTTTTATCGCCTGAACTCGTTCTGGATCAAGTGCCAAAGCTTCGGTCATGTATTGACGAATGTTGCCAATTCGCAATTGAAATTCTTTTTCAAGAGACATTCCTTCATCTTTTCTAAAGTTCAAGATGTTTTGCAACGCTTCTTCGATAACGGTTTGTATTTGTACCCAGTCATTTTCATCGATTTCTTCCCGTTCTATTTTTAATGCGTCTGGCATTCTAATTGCCATTTTCATTAATTCGGTTTCGTATCCTTCGTTACAAATTTCTTTGAGTTGATTCATATACGCTTTCACAATCGGCACGTTCACTTTCGTAGAAGTTTGTTCCGCGGTACTTTCGATAAAAATAGAAAAATCCACTTTTCCTCTTTCCAATTTAAGTGCAATTTGGTTGCGTAAACCCAATTCCATTTCGCGGTACAGCGAAGGCATTCTCACATTCAAATCCAAACCTTTACTGTTTAAAGATTTTACTTCTACTGTGATTTTTTTGGTTGGTAATTGCAAAGTCGCTTTACCAAAACCCGTCATTGATTGTATCATATAGTTGTATAAAAGAGGTCAAAGATAATAAAAAAGTGGTCAGTGGTCAGTTTTTAGTATGCAGTGATTCGGTATAAGTAAATGTTTAGGAATCAGATTTTATTTTTTGAGTTGATATAAATACCCTCATGAACATTTTAAAAGACAATAACCTGTGATTTGCGCACTGAACACTACTAGCTGATTACTGAACACTCTTCTTCTGTGTCACCAAATAAACGCCCACAAATATCAAAACTGCCGAACCAATTTTAACCAAACTCAATTCGTCTTTGCCCAAGCTTATCGCAAAAATAGTGGCGAATAGCGGTTGTAAATAAATAAAAACAGCAACCGTAGTTGGTTTCAATTCTTTCATCGAAAGCAAATTTAGCAAATAGGTCAGGAAAGTCGAAAAAATAACTACAAATCCTATTTTCCAGCAAATATCCGTTGGGACTAAAGCCCAGTTCACAGTTTGAAATTGGCTCCAGCCAAAAGGCAAAACCATAATAAAACCGAATAAATAAATCCATTTTACAAACGTAAACGCATTGTATTTATCCATTAATTTCTTGACGATAATCAGGTAAAATCCGTAAGAAATGGCGTTGACCAAAACCAGAAAATTTCCCAATCCCGCATTTGTGGCGCTGCCAATGGATTTTCCGTACAAAATGAGAAAAGCAGTTCCTATCAGACCAAGGATAATTCCAAAAACCATTCTTTTTTGCATGCGCTCCTTCATGAGAATGGCTGAAAGTGTCAAAACAATCATTGGTGTGGAAACCATGATTACCGCCGCGCTAATGGGGGAAGTAAGGCTTAATCCTTTGAAAAACGTAAGCATATTAAGGGCCACGCCAAAGAAAGCCGCTGCAATAATTCGGGGAAAATCAGTGAGAGTAATTTTCTCCTTTGGCATAAAAAGCCAAACCAGCCAAAACAAAACCACGGAGCCGCCTACGCGCAACAAGATGAAACCAAAGGCGTCAATGTACAAAGGCATGACATCTTTGGCAATGGTAAAAGTGACGCCGTAAATTATGGAAACAATTGTGGCGCCAATAAGTGCGAGATTTCTTTTGGACATTATGCCAACGCTTTCATTACCTGCAACATGTTTTGTTGGGTATTGCCAATATAAATTTTGTCTTTGATGATAAAAACGGGACGACTTAAAAACGTGTAATGTTCCAAAATGTATTTTTTATAATCCTCTTCGGTCAAGGATTTATTCTTCAAATCCATCGATTTATAAAGTACTGCTTTTTTGCTGAAAAGCGCTTCGTAACTTCCGGCTAGTTCGCGCATTTTTTCTAATTCGGCAACAGTAATTGGATCTTGTTTAATGTCGTGAAATTTAAAATCATGTTCTTTCGGTAATGATTTTATGATTTTTCTGCAGGTGTCGCAAGAAGCGAGATAGTATATTATGTCCATGTAAATAGCGATTTCTTTGTGCAAAGAAAATTCATTTGACACGGAAAATGATTATTTTTATCAAAAAAATAAAAAATGAATCAATTATTCGACGTCAGCGCTACAAGCAGAAATATGGTTTCAAAATTCCTGTCGGGATACACTCTTGACCAACTCAACACGATTCCGGAAGGATTCAGCAATAATTTGATTTGGAACATCGGCCATATCATTGTGTCGCAACAACTTTTAGTGTACAAGCTTTCGGGTTTGCCGATGATGATTTCAGATGAATTAGTCGAGAAATACAAAAAGGGAACCAAGCCCGAACACATCGTAACTCAAGCCGAAGTGGATAAAATCAAATCATTATTATTTGAAACCATCCAACACACCAAAGTGGATTATGACAATAAAATTTTCAAAAATTACACGGAATATACCACCTCAACAGGTGATCATGTTTTAAGAAATGCCGAGGATGCCATGGCTTTCAGTAATTTTCATGAAGGGCTTCACATTGGGAATATGATGAGTATTAGGAAGTTTATTTAGGGTTTACACTTATGAATATTGGGAGCTTAATCCCGCTATTCGCTTATATCTTTTCCTTTTTAAAGAAAAAAGGAAAAGGATATCCGCTTCTATCGGGGCTAGGGGATTGTTAATAAAATAAAAAATGGTCTTTAAAAAATGAAGTATTTTTTAAAGACCATTTTTTATTTAACAGCCAAATAATCATTCACTTCAGAGTACGGCAATAATATTTCTTTTGGTCCGTCAGCATATGATGATACTTCATACGAATTGTAATAAAGCAGTAATCCTTTATCGGTATAAAAGATATTTTGGGGCAACTGGAATTTTTCTTTCTCAAACATCAAACCGGTTGCATTGATTGATTTGTTAGCCGGGATTTTATATTTAGATCTAAATTTTTTTTCGGCGAAAGCTTTGAAACCCTCTTTGTCATGAAACAGTTCCGCATTCGAGATTGATTTTCCAGTATTTGGATCAAAAAGCAGGGAGCGCAATCCTTGGTATCCGTGAGCACCGCCAGTATAGGTATAATGTTTGATTTCAATATTCAATACCGCATCTGATTGATATTTTACGTTTCCTTCAATCTCAGCTTCCCAGCCAAATTTGTCATTGGGAAATTCTTTCTGAAGTTTTTCATAAGAATCAATAAATGAAGTTACTAAACCATTGTAATCGATTGCCGGATATGGCTTTTCGCCAAAATACACAATCTCTTTCATTACTGAAAACACTTTTTTATTGATGCTGTCCGCAACAATCGGGACGGCATTGGCAACGGGTATTTTTACACTAATTGACGGACAATTTTCTTTGCAGGGCATCGTTGTTTTTTTCTGAAAAGATTCCTCTTCAAAAATCAATTCGTTAGAACATTGCGCAGCGGAAAAAAGGAGTAAAGTATAAATAATAAAGTGTTTCATCTCAAAATTGTTAATTATATACAAAGGTATCATCTTGTGGCTTGGTTAAAATAAATTAAAAGGTAAATTTGTGAAACAATTTTGCATTAAAAATTCAACTTATGAAATTCAATACTAAAGTTATTCACGGTGGACAGCACCACGACCCAAGCACAGGAGCGGTTATGCCGCCGGTATATCAAACATCAACCTTTGTACAAACCAGTCCGGGACAACCTTTAAATCCGGATTATGAGTACAGTAGAGCTGCAAATCCTACTAGAAGCGCACTTGAAAATGCCTTGGCAAGTATTGAAAACGGAACCCGCGGATTGGCATTTTCGTCAGGATTGGCAGCGACGGATTGTGTTTTGCGTTCTTTTAAAGCTGGTGATGAAATCATTGCCATGGACGATTTGTATGGCGGAACCTATAGAATGTTTACCCGAATTTATAAAGATTCCGGTATAAAATTCCATTTTGTGGATATGAATGATATTGAGAAATTCAAGTCATTAATCAATGAAAACACGAAATTGGTTTGGGTAGAAACGCCAACGAATCCTTTGATGAAACTAGCCGATATTCAGGAAATTGCCAAAATCACAAAAGCGAAGAAAATCCTTTTTGCGGTTGACAATACTTTTGCAACGCCTTATTTGCAAAAACCATTGGATTTAGGCGCAGATATCGTGATGCATTCGGCGACTAAATATTTAGGAGGACATTCTGATGTTATTGCCGGAGCTTTAATTGTAAAAGACGAAGCGCTTGGAGAACAATTGCATTTTCAACAATTTGCGACAGGAGCAACCTTGGGACCAATGGATAGTTTTTTGGTATTAAGAGGAATTAAAACCTTGCATTTGCGCGTGGAAAGACATTGTGAAAATGGAGGAAAAGTGGTGGAGTTTTTAAACAATCATCCAAAAGTGAAAACAGTTTATTATCCCGGATTACCCAGCCATCCGTATCATGAAATTGCCAAAAAACAAATGAGTGGTTTTGGTGGAATGGTGTCTTTTACTTTTGTGTCGGGCAAAAAAGAAGATGCAATTGACTTTCTGGAGAAAGTAAAAGTTTTCACACTGGCTGAATCTTTAGGCGGAGTAGAGTCATTAGCAAATCATCCGGCTTTGATGACGCACGCATCCATTCCGGAAGAAAAACGTAAGGAAATTGGAATTACGGATGATTTGGTCCGATTAAGCGTAGGTATTGAAGATGCTGAAGATTTGATCGAAGATTTGAAACAAGCATTAGCGTAACGGAATATCTTTAAAAGAAAAACTCCAATTCTAATCCCGAAGTGTCGGTATTAGGATTGGAGTTTTTCTTTTTATATCTATTGTTTAGCTGTTATTGTAAATAATAAATATAACCCACATTAAACCAAACTAACCAGTCGTTTGCTTTATTCTCTTTATAAATTTCGGGATTCGGATTTAGACCATCAACCCAGTTCGAAAAGAAATATTGAAATCTTAAGTCGACCATTAAATCCGATAAAGGCGCTAATTTATAACGGGTTCCTACACTGGAAACAACGGACCAAACGGATTCGCTCTCGGTAGAAAAACCATAAGGACGCCCTTCTGACGGGCTTAAATATTTGGGAAATGTAGTTAAAGGAGTTCCTAAGGGACCTAATGTTGAAGACGATTCGGTATTGTAATAACTAAATTGGCCTCCCAAACTTATAAACGGGCCCAAACTACCGCTAGTTGCTGAAAAACGGCGAATACTAAAAGGGAAATATTCAAGTTGCATACCAACGTTAGTAATTGCAGAGCTTCCCGTCATTGCTCGCAGTTGATTTGCGCCAAGTGAAGTTCTGTCAGGAGCTACATATTTTCCTAAATGTTCTAAGTTGGTTTTGTTGTACGATAGTTCGGTTCTTATTTTAAAATGGTCATTAAAGTAAGTATCACGCGTATAGCAGTTACATTCTGCTTTGTAAGAAAAATTTAAATAATGAATAATCCCTATTCCTAAACCTGTATTTCCCGCGTTAGTAGACAAATCACTGCGCTGCCCATAGTCTGATTGAAAAGCAACAGGTCCTGCAATAACTCCTATTTCATGCGAAAATCCGCCGAATTGTGCACCTGAATTATTTGAAAATCCAAGTGAAATAAGTAGAAAGAGGACTATTTGTTTGATCATTACATTTAAATTTCAAATACGGACAAATATATAAAAACATCATACATTTATGGATATAAAATCAAAATTAAAAATAAGCATACATATTCATATTTACTTACGAAAGTCTTAATGATTTCCTTTATAACGGAATAAATTAAACACAATTGTCTAGAAATGCTTAATAAAAAGATAATTCTATTTATAAATCAAAAAAACAGAGTCCGAATATTTTTATAAAATGTATATTTGTAAATTATAACGAAATCGTTTTCTTAATTAATTATTGATAATCTATGTTACTAAAAATAAATGATTTTATGGCTCAAGTCGAAGCCAAAAATCCAAATGAACCTGAATTTATTCAAGCTGTTAGGGAATTTGCAGAAACTGTAATTCCATTTATTGCAGAGCAAAAAAAGTACGATGGAAAAAATTTGCTTCTCAGAATGGCTGAGCCGGAGCGCTCCATTATATTTCGTGTTCCCTGGGTAGACGATAAAGGAGAAATTCAAGTAAATAGAGGATTTAGAATTCAGATGAATTCTGCCATTGGACCTTACAAAGGAGGAATTCGTTTTCACCATACGGTAAATTTATCAGTACTTAAATTTTTAGCTTTTGAACAAGTATTCAAAAATAGTTTAACCACCTTGCCAATGGGCGGAGGAAAAGGAGGATCTGATTTTGATCCGCAAGGAAAATCTGAATCTGAAGTAATGCGTTTTTGTCAGTCTTTCATGACTGAATTGTGCAGACACATCGGGCCGCAATTAGACGTTCCAGCAGGAGATATTGGTGTAGGAGCCAGAGAAATTGGATTTTTATTTGGTCAATACAAAAGAATAAAAAATGAGTTTACCGGAGTGTTAACTGGTAAAGGATTAGCGTATGGAGGTTCTTTAATTCGACCAGAAGCAACGGGTTACGGGGTTGTTTACTTTACCGAACAGATGTTGAGAACTATTGGTCATGAAATAAGAGGTAAAACTGTCGCTATTTCGGGATTTGGAAATGTGGCTTGGGGAGTTGCTTTGAAAGTAAATGATCTTGGCGGAAAAGTAGTTACTATTTCAGGACCTGATGGCTACATATATGACGAAGAAGGAATTTCCGGTGATAAAATTGACTTTATGCTTGAATTAAGAGCGAGAGGAGATAATAGATCTGAGGCATACCTTGAAAAGTATCCGAGAGCAGTTTTTCACAAAGGGAGAAGTGTGTGGGAAGTAAAGGTTGATGTTGCTATTCCTTGTGCAACTCAAAATGAGTTAAATGAAGAAGATGCCAGAAACTTAATCGCTAACGGTGTAATTTGTGTTACTGAAGCGGCGAATATGCCATGTACTTTGGAAGCAATCAAATTGTTCTTGAAAGCTAAAGTGCTTTTTGCTCCAGGTAAAGCAGCAAATGCAGGAGGTGTGGCAGCTTCAGGATTAGAAATGACACAAAATTCTATTCGATTAAACTGGACAAGCGAAGAGGTTGATTCTAGGTTGAAAGAAATTATGGTAGGAATCCATAATCAATGTAAGAAATATGGAACTGATGAAGAAGGCTATGTGAACTATGTAAAAGGAGCAAATATTGCCGGATTTGTAAAAGTAGCTGATGCTATGGTGGCTCAAGGAGTGGTGTAAATAAGAATAAATATAGTTTAAAAGCCTTCTGCCGATCTTTCGGACGGAAGGCTTTTTTTTGTGTAACAAAATTCTAATACTTCCGTTTGTTCTATATTTGTAAATCAATAGTGATACAAATAATGAAAAAGAATTTTTTATATTTTTTAGTTGCGCTTTTTACGCAAATGGGTTTTGCCCAAAGTGATTTGTCATGGCGCGGTTATTTTTCTTATAATGAAATTAAAGATGTATCAGAATCTACTACTGCGATTTATGCAGCTTCTGAAAATGCATTGTTTTCTCAAAACAGAACAACGGGCCTCATAAAAACTATAAATACTATTGACGGACTTTCCGGGCAAACTATTTCATCGCTGTATCACAGTGCAACATTCAATAAAACAATTGTAGGCTATGAAAACGGATTGATTATAGCAATCAATGAAACCGATGGAAGTATGCTTAATGTGGTCGATATTATCAGTAAACAACTTCCGTCGAATATCAAGAAAATAAATCACTTCATGGAATTTGAAGGCATTGTTTATGTATCGTGCGATTTTGGGATTGTCCAATTCAATTTAGCCACTATGCAATTTGGGGACACTTATTTTATAGGAGACAATGGAGCAGAAATAATAGTGAATCAAACCGCACTGTTTAATGGGTATATTTATGCTGCGACTAATAGTGGCATAAAAAGAGCCGGCGTTTCCAATAAAAATTTAATAGATTATCGCCAGTGGGAAACAATTGCCCAAGGAAATTGGTCTAGCATTGAAACTTTTGAAACAGATTTGTTTGCCATTAATGGATCAGGAACTATTCATAAATATAATTCCGTTTCGAATTCATTTACAGGTCTGATTACCCTTGCGCAACCAGCAGTAGACATGAGAGCAAAAGCCAATTATTTAATAGTTTCTACTTTAAACACGATTTATATCTATAACAGACAAATGGCATTAGTTCGCCAAATAAATGCAAGTCAAATCCCCGATATTACTGCTTCTTTTACATGTGCAACAATAATAGAGGAAACTGTTTTTATTGGAACAAAAGAACATGGACTATTAACGTCTTCGCTTTCTTCGGCAGTAGCTTTTGAAAATTTAACACCAATTGGCCCTTCAAGAAATAATATATTTTCGCTTCAAGCGACACCAAATTCGCTTTGGACCGTTTATGGCGATTACACGTCTGATTATAATCCGTATGCTTTAGACAGTTATGGCGTGAGTAAATTGACCGAAAGCGGATGGTTAAATATTCCGTATGAGAAAGTTTTAGGAGCAAAATCAATGACCCGAATCACGGTAAACCCCAGTAATGAAAAGGAAGTGTATGCTAGTTCTTTTTTTTCAGGATTACTGAAAATTGAAAATGACGAACCTAAAATTTTGTACAATCAAACCAATAGCAGTTTAGAGTCGCTGAACTTTGTAGGTCCTGATTATATCGATATCAGGATTAATGGAGCCGCATTTGACAAATCCGGAAATCTTTGGATTACCAATAGCCGAATAAAAAACGGACTGAAAGTGCTGAGATCTAACGGGCAATGGCAAAGTTATGCTATGGATAATATTTTGAAGTCACCAAATGATAACAATTTCGGAACAATTGCCATCGATAAAAACGGGACGAAATGGCTTTCCACGAGCGGAGATGGCGTTGTTGGGTTTAATGAGATTGCCAATAAATTCAAAAAAATAACAATAGGTCCTGATACGGGGAATCTGCCGGTTTCTGATGTACGTACCGTGGCGTTAGACACCAGAAACCAACTTTGGATAGGAACTACAAAAGGATTGCGCGTTTTGTCAAACGTAGGGAATTTTCAAACTGACGACCAAATGAAAGCTAATCCTATAATTATTGTAGAAGATAACTTGCCACAGGAATTATTGTACGAACAATTCATCACAGATATTGCTGTGGATGGTGCTAATAACAAATGGATTGGCACCGCTGATTCGGGTTTGTTTTTGATTTCGCCAAACGGTCAGGAAACCAAATATCATTTTACAATCAATAATTCTCCGTTACCCAGCAATGTTATAAATGATATTGATATCAATAGCGCTACGGGCGAAGTTTTTATTGCTACGGCCAAAGGATTGGTTTCTTTTAAAGGAGTTTCGACTGCTGCCAATGATGATTTAAGCAGCGCTTATGTGTATCCAAATCCCGTGCGTCCTGAATATCAGGGAACCGTTAAAATTGCAGGTTTACTGGATAGAGCCAATATTAAAATCACCGATATTGAAGGAAATCTGGTCTACGAAACCACTGCAGCGGGCGGAACAATAGAATGGGATACCACTGCTTTTGGAAAATATAAAGTCGCTTCCGGTGTGTACATGATTTTTATTTCGGCACAAGACGGAGTAGAAACTAAAGTTAAAAAAGTGATGATAATTAGATAGTGTTCAGTGTTCAGTGATCAGTCCCGAAGCTTAAGGATAGTGGTCAGTTCTCTAAAATCTAATAATCTAAGAAGTCTAATAATCTAAAAATCTAAACTTGTTAGTAAAAACCAAAGCCATCGTCCTTTCATCTTTGAAATTCCAAGAAAAAAGCTTGATTGTCAAATGCTTCACGTTGTCTCATGGCTTGAAATCGTACTTCGTTCGGGATGCTTTTTCGAGCCGAAAAGCGAATCAGAAAATCGCTTATTTTCAGCCTTTGACGATACTCGAAATTGAAGCGGTTCATAAAAATAAAGGGACTTTGGAAAATTTCAAAGAGATAAAAATCGCAACTCCTTTTCATTCGATTCATTCAGATATTTACAAGAGTACGATTGTGATGTTTATTTCAGAAATGCTGCACCATTCCATCCATGAAGAAGAAACGAATGAGCATCTTTTTACTTTTTTGGAAACGGCTTTGCATTGGTTGGACAATAACGATGAAATTGCTAATTTTCACTTGATTTTATTATTGGAAACTACAAAATATTTAGGCTTTTATCCTGATACTTCGGACATGGATATGCCTTTTTTCGAAATGAACGAAGGAATTTTCACGCCTTTTAATGCCATCAGTTCACTTACGGAACATGAGAGTAATTTGTTCAAAAAACTGATCGATTTGAGATTTGATACCGATCAAAAAACATTTCATGTCATTGAAAGACAAATTGTTTTGAGAATTCTAATTGATTACTACAGTTTTCACTTGGACGGCTTTAAAAAACCAAAATCGCTGGACGTTTTGAAAGAAGTTTTTTCGTAGAAAGTTCTGTGGTCGGTTTTATATAGTGTTTTATCGAATTCTCTAATCAAATTTGTCTATTTTCTCTCATCTTTTCTTTCTTTTATTCAAAATTCCTTACTTTCGCACCTCGATTTAGAAAAGGATAAAATGAGCACAAAATTTACTGAATACAAAGGACTTGACTTACCAACTGTGGCGTCAGAAGTTCTGGATTTTTGGAAGAAAGAAAATATATTCGAGAAAAGCGTAACCACTCGTGAAGGAAACCCACCATTCGTATTTTTTGAAGGGCCACCTTCGGCAAATGGACTGCCGGGGATTCACCACGTAATGGCGCGTGCCATTAAAGATATTTTTTGCAGATATAAAACTCAAAAAGGGTTCCAAGTAAAGCGTAAAGCGGGCTGGGATACCCACGGTTTACCGGTGGAATTAGGTACCGAAAAAGAATTAGGAATCACCAAAGAAGATATTGGAAAAACCATTTCCATCGAAGAATATAACGAAGCGTGTAAAAAAACAGTGATGCGTTATACGGATGTTTGGAATGATTTGACCGAAAAAATGGGGTATTGGGTCGATATGGAAGATCCGTATGTGACCTACAAATCCAAATATATGGAAACGGTTTGGTGGATTTTGAAACAAATCTACAACAAGGATTTGATGTACAAAGGCTACACCATTCAACCGTATTCTCCTAAAGCAGGAACAGGATTATCGTCGCATGAAGTGAACCAACCGGGAAGTTACCGTGATGTAACGGACACTACAGTTGTGGCGCAATTTAAAGTGATTGACGCGCACAAAGAGTTGTTGTTCTCAAAGTTTTACGATTACATCAGTTCAAACAATTTACTGCATTATAAGTTAGAAGCGTTGGATTTAGACGAAATCTTTATCCTTGCTTGGACCACAACGCCTTGGACATTGCCAAGTAATACGGCTTTGACTGTAGGTCCAAAAATTGAATATGCTTTAGTAAAAACATTCAATCAATATACGTTTCGTCCGGCAACATTGATTTTGGCTAAGAATTTAGTTGGAAAACAATTCGGAAAAGGGTTCTTCGAAAGTAAAGAGCCTGCTGATTTTGAAAATTTCAAAGAAGGCGATAAGAAAATTCCATATCAGGTTTTAGCGGAATGCAAAGGAGCTGATTTAGTTGACATTCGTTACGAACAATTAATTCCTTTAGTTCTTCCGTATCAAAATGCTGAAAATGCTTTCAGAGTAATTTCAGGGGATTTTGTAACTACTGAAGACGGAACAGGAATTGTGCATACATCGCCTACTTTTGGTGCTGATGATGCAAAAGTAGCCAAAGAAGCTACGCCTGAAGTTCCGCCGATGTTGGTTCTTGACGAAAATGGAACTCCGGTTCCGTTAGTAGATTTACAAGGAAAATTCACCTCGCATGTGGGAGAATATGCCGGTAAATATGTAAAAAACGAATATTATAACGAAGGCGAAGCGCCGGAACGTTCGGTAGATGTTGAAATCGCCATCCGATTAAAAGAAGAAAATAGAGCGTTTAAAGTAGAGAAATACGTCCACAGTTACCCACATTGCTGGAGAACAGACAAGCCTATTTTATATTATCCATTGGATTCTTGGTTTATAAAAATTTCTGAAGTTAAAGACAGAATGTTTGACTTGAACGAAACCATCAACTGGAAGCCAAAAGCGACTGGAGAAGGACGTTTTGGAAATTGGTTGAAAAATGCCAACGACTGGAATTTATCGCGTTCAAGATTCTGGGGAATTCCATTGCCAATCTGGAGAACCGAAGACAAACAAGAAGAAATCTTAATTGGTTCTGTTGAAGAATTATACAACGAAATTGAAAAATCTATCGCTGCAGGTTTCCAAAAAGAAAATCCTTTTAAAGGTTTTGAAATTGGAAATATGGCGGAATCCAATTATGATTTGGTTGATTTGCATAAAAATGTAGTCGATGAAATCACCTTGGTTTCTGCTTCGGGCAAACCAATGACGCGTGAAGCGGACTTGATTGACGTTTGGTTTGATTCGGGTTCCATGCCGTATGCACAATGGCATTATCCTTTTGAAAACAAAGAAAAAATAGACGAAAATAAAGATTTCCCTGCTGACTTTATCGCGGAAGGAGTGGATCAAACGCGTGGTTGGTTTTACACCTTGCACGCCATTGGAACATTAGTTTTCGATAAAGTAGCGTACAAAAATGTAGTTTCTAATGGATTAGTTTTAGACAAAAACGGACAAAAAATGTCCAAACGTTTAGGGAATGCCGCAGATCCTTTTGAAACATTAAAAGAATATGGTCCGGATGCAACACGTTGGTATATGATATCGAATGCGAATCCATGGGACAACTTGAAATTTGACTTAGAAGGAATTGCTGAGGTGCGAAGAAAATTCTTTGGAACTTTATACAATACGTATTCGTTCTTTAGTTTATATGCGAATATTGATGGTTTTAAATTTGAAGAAGCGGAGATTCCGGTAAACGAAAGACTGGAAATTGACCAATGGATCATGTCGGAATTGAACACTTTAATTAAAGAAGTAGATAGTTTTTATGCCGATTACGAACCAACGAAAGCAGCTCGTGCAATCTCTGAATTTGTACAGGAAAACTTGAGTAACTGGTACGTTCGTTTGTGCAGAAGACGCTTCTGGAAAGGGGAATATGCGCAGGACAAAATCGCTGCTTATCAAACTTTATATACCTGTTTGTTAACCATAAGTAAACTAGGTGCGCCAATCGCTCCGTTCTTTATGGATAAACTTTACAGAGACTTAACATCAACAACACAGTCAGAAAAGTATGACAGTGTACATTTGGCGGAGTTTCCAATTTCGGTTGACAACTATGTTAATAAAATGTTAGAGAGCAAAATGGAGAAAGCACAGACCATTTCATCGTTGGTTTTATCCCTCCGAAAGAAGGAAATGATAAAGGTACGCCAACCGTTGCAAAAGGTAATGATTCCAGTACTTGACGACAATCAAAGAGCTGAAATTGAGGCTGTTTCTGACCTCATAAAGGCAGAGGTAAACGTGAAAGAAATAGTACTTTTAGACGATGCTTCCGGTGTTTTGGTGAAACAAATTAAGCCTAATTTTAAGGCGCTCGGACCCCGTTTTGGAAAGGATATGGGATTGATTTCTAAGGAAATACAAGGCTTTTCGAAAGAGCAGATCAGTCAAATGGACAAGGAAGGAAGTCTGAATATTGTTATTGCAGGAAAAAACGTAACTTTAACATTAGAAGATGTAGAAATAACATCGCAGGATATCGAAGGTTGGTTAGTAGCCAATTCAAACGGAGTAACGGTTGCGCTGGATATTACAATTTCACCAGCATTAAAACAAGAAGGAATTGCCAGAGAATTAGTGAACAGAATTCAGAATATCCGTAAAGATTCGGGATTTGAAGTTACTGATAAAATAAAAGTTCAATTAAAAAGAAATGGAATTTTAGAGGAGGCAATTCTTAAAAACGTGGACTATATTAAATCGGAAACGTTAACCAGCGATTTGATTTTTGTAGATGATATGGAAAACGGGACAGAAATTGAATTTGACGAAATAAAAACAATGCTATTAATTTCAAAATAATATAAATATGGTAAATGAAGCCACAAGATACTCTGACGCAGATTTAGCAGAGTTCAAAGAGATAATACTTAATAAAATTCATAAAGCGCAAGCCGATTTAGATTTGATTAAAAGTGCGTACATGAATGATTTGAATAACGGAACTGATGACACGTCACCAACCTTCAAAGCATTCGAAGAGGGAAGCGAAAGCATGTCTAAAGAAGCAAACTCTCAACTGGCAATACGTCAGGAGAAGTTTATTCGTGATTTGAAAAATGCACTCTTCCGAGTAGAAAATAAAACGTACGGTGTGTGTAAAGTTACAGGCAAATTAATTGGGAAAGAAAGATTAAAAATCGTTCCTCATGCAACAATGAGTATTGAAGCTAAAAACTTGCAACGATAAAACCTCTTGTTAAACAAGATTTAACGCTCCATTGGGAGCGTTTTTTTTGATTAAATTGTTATTTTTGCGCCACTAAAATTTATAAAATGTCATTACGAAAAGCATATCTCCTTATTTTTATCCTATTAATCATCGATCAGGCTTCGAAAATATACATTAAAACTAATTTCATTTTAGGAGAAGAAGTTGAAGTGTTCAAATGGTTTAAAATTCTGTTCATTGAAAATGAGGGAATGGCTTGGGGAGTTCAAATTCCCGGAGCTTATGGAAAATTGATTTTGACTCTTTTCAGAATTGTTGCCGTTGGCGGAATTGGCTACTGGTTGTGGGATTCCGTTAGAAAAAACAGTTCAAACTACTTGATTGTTGCGATTTCATTAATTCTTGTCGGCGCTTTTGGGAACATCATAGATTCTGTTTTTTACGGCGTTATTTTTGACGACAGTCAGCAGCACTTAGCTACTTTGTTTTCGGATCAACCTTATGGAACTTGGTTTCACGGAAAAGTAGTCGATATGTTATACTTTCCTTTTTGGCACGGAAATCTACCAAGTTGGTTACCAATTTGGGGCGGAAATGAATTTACTTTTTTCAACGCAATATTCAACGTTGCTGATATGGCGATTTCTACAGGAGTTGGAATCTTGATTTTTTTCAATAAAAAAGCATTTCATCAGGATTAGATTCAAAGTTTTTCACAATATAAAAAAAGACCTGTTCATGATTTTGAACAGGTCTTTTTATTTTATTATTTTTTATTGTGTCCTGGTGCATAGCGTTTGGCACTTTTTCCACCATATATTTTTTTTGCTTGTCCGGGCGGGAGTTTTTTAGCCTTATAGGTTGTTCTGTTCGAACTCGTTCCCACACCTACACTACAATTCGATAGTGAAATGGCAAAAAGAATGACCATGACAGATACCACGAATCTTGAATTTTTAAATGTTGTCATAACTAATTAGATTTATTCCGTCGCGAAAGTACGAATTCCAAATTAAAAAGAGTGAACTGAATCAGGTGTCACGCAAAAATCCAGTTTTACATCCCCTTCAAAAATATCAGTGATCAATTCTTCGGGTTCAAAGAAAGAAAGCCCAATTTTGACTACATCCGGTTTGCATTGTGTCAGAAAATCATCGTAAAATCCTTTTCCATAACCAACACGATGCCCCTTTTTGTCAAAAGTTAAAAGCGGAACAACAACAACATCAATTTTATTGGAGGGCACTTCGATACCGTCTACAGGTTCCGGAATGTTATACTTATTTTTCTTGATTACAGTGTTATCAGTCAACAGGAAATGAGTCATTTTTTGAGTCATAAAATCGACTTTGGAAATAATAATGTCCTTGTCTTTGCCAGATAAAATGTGAAGAATAAATTCAGTATTGACTTCTTTATGTTCGGTGATGGGAAGAAAAATATGGAAATAGGTTTTCTCCCAAATAGGAAGTGTCAGTATTTTATTGGCAATAGCCAAACTCATTTCGTCAATTTCAGTTTCGGAAAGAGAATTTCGTAGCGCTTTATATTTGGTTCTTAATTCTGTTTTTTTCATTTCAACGGTTTTAATTCGAATGCTCAGAAAATGGAAGTTTAATTGTATGGGTATTTTATTTTATTCCGATTCCTCTCCGACAGTATTTGACATATGATAAATGGCATCGCCTTCATAAACTATAGGGGAAAGATTGGCATTTATGACGTAACCATCATTCGGGGCTTTGATTTTTCGCTCAAATTTCCCATAAGGATCTGTTATAGTGGCGAGGACCGAACCTTTTTTCAGAAATGTGCCAATGGTGTTATAATCGTGCAACAAGCCAGAACATTTGGCTCTGACCCAGCCGGATTTTTCAATATAAATTGTTGGTGTTTTTTGTTGAATTACATTGTGTGTCGGATCCAACATATCAAGATGTGAAAGCAAACGTTTTACTCCGTTTACTCCTTCCTCCGCGATTGCGTTATTGATGTTAAGTGATTTACCTCCTTCAAAAAGCAGCATTTTCACATTCATCTTTTCACTTGAATTTCTAAAAGAACCCAAAATATTTTTGGAATACAAAGTAAATGGTGCATTGAACACATCGGCCAAAATCTTTAATTCCTCATTGTTGTGTGCAATACGAATTTGTGCTGCGTTGAAACGGCTCGCCCCTCCAGCATGAAAATCCACTGCATATTGTACAAGTGGCATGATTTCAGTTAAAATATGAAAAGCGAATCTGCTGGCCAGGGAACCTGTTTTGCTTCCCGGAAAAACGCGGTTTAAATCCCGCCCATCAGGAAATTCTCTGGATTTATTAACAAATCCGTATACGTTTATTATGGGAATGCAAATAATGGTTCCTCTTTTTGGTGTGTTTATTTTTTTGCGGATAATCTGCCGAACGATTTCGACACCATTAATTTCATCGCCATGGATTCCTGCACAGAAAAGTACAATTGGACCCTCTATTTTTGACCGTTTTATAATTACAGGAATGTTTAATTTTGTGGTGGTGTGTAATCGCGCAATTTCCACATTAATGGTTTTACTTTCACCAGGAAAAATGCTTTCGCCAAAAATTACTATTGGTATAGTATCATGTTTTGTCATAAGTTCTTAAAACGATAAAAATAATATAATAACGAATTAGAAGCTTGCAATTTTGATAAAACTTTCACCAGAAATATTTCAAGAGTATAGATTTGTATTTCGGGATTTTACAGATTAACTTTGTTACATGAATCCAACCACTTTAGTACTACAAATACAAACTTTGCCAGATGGCCCCGGCGTCTATCAGTATTACGATAAAGAAGGGAAAATTTTATATGTGGGTAAAGCCAAAAATTTAAAAAAAAGGGTTGCTTCTTATTTTAATAAAATTCACGATACGGCTAAAACCAATGTGCTGGTTAAGAAAATTGTGACCATAAGGCACATTGTGGTTCCTACTGAAACAGATGCCCTCTTGCTGGAAAATAATCTGATTAAAACCTTGCAGCCGCGTTACAATGTATTGTTGCGGGATGATAAAACTTATCCTTGGATCTGTATTAAGAAAGAACCTTTTTCACGCATTTTTGCGACTCGAAGAATGGTAAAAGACGGCTCTGAATATTTTGGGCCATACACCAGTTTCAAAACGGTGAGTACTATTTTAGAACTCATCAAAGAGTTATATCCCCTGAGAACCTGCAATTATGATTTAAGTAAAAGCAATATTGAAAGCGGCAAATTCAAGGTTTGTCTCGAATATCATATTGGCAACTGCATGGGACCTTGTGAAGGTCACGAAACCTTAGAAAATTACCAAAAGCAAGTTGATGCCATTCGCGAAATTTTGAAAGGGAATTTCAAGGAGAGCATGAAAGATTTCAAACGGGTGATGACGAATCTTGCCGCTGATATGCATTTTGAAGAAGCGCAAAAAATCAAAGAGAAAATAGAAGTTTTGGAGAATTACCAATCACGATCCACAATTGTAAACCCAAAGATTACAAATATTGACGTATTTTCGATCGTTTCTGATGAAACGGCTGCGTTTGTAAACTTCCTCCAAATTTCTCACGGTTCCATTATTCGTTCGCACACGATGGAAATCAAAAAGAAATTGGACGAAACTGATGAAGAATTATTAGAATTGGCGATTATCGAAATGAGAGAGCGTTTTCAATTGTTGTCTCGAGAAGTTATCGTTCCTTTTCATGTGGATCTGGGCGAAAACATCAAAATTACCATACCGCAGCTTGGAGACAAAAAGCAGATTTTAGATCTATCGATTCGGAACGCTAAATTTTACAGAATTGAACAGCTTAAACAATTGCAAATTGTTGATCCGGAGCGCCACAGCAAAAGAATCATGGCGCAAATGCAAAAAGATCTTCGATTGCCGGTTGAACCGCGACATATCGAATGTTTTGATAATTCGAATATCCAAGGGACAAATCCTGTTGCGGCTTGTGTTGTTTTTAAAGACGGCAAGCCAAGCAAAAAAGATTACCGACATTTTAATATAAAAACGGTTGAAGGTCCGGATGATTTTGCCTCGATGACCGAAGTGGTTTACAGAAGATACAAACGATTGCTGGACGAAAACGAACCGCTACCGAATTTAATTATAATTGATGGTGGAAAAGGACAGTTATCAGCGGCACTTAAAAGTCTCGATGAATTAGATCTGCGTGGAAAAATAGCAATAATTGGCATTGCCAAAAGACTGGAAGAGCTGTTTTATCCGGGAGATTCGATTCCGCTATATTTAGATAAAAAATCGGAAACCTTAAAAGTAATCCAGCAATTGCGAAATGAAGCGCATCGTTTTGGAATTACGCATCATAGAGATCAAAGGAGCAAAGCGGCGCTGAATTCCTCCATCGAAAGCATTCCCGGGATTGGAGAAAAAACCATGTTGACCTTGATTCAGCATTTTAAAAGTGTTAAAAGATTAAAATTAGCGTCAGAAAAGGAAATTTCGGATGTTATAGGGATCTCTAAAGCCAAAAAAATTACCGAATTTTACAAAGCAATAAAAGAATGACTAATTTAGATTAGAGAAATTTAGGCAAACAATAGTTGCTCGCGCTAAATTCTAGTATTATCAAACTGCTGATTATGAAGAAAATATCACTATTACTCATTATTTTGGCTAGTCTGACAGTTTTTTCGCAAGAGCAAAAAAAACCTAAAATCGGGTTGGTGCTAAGTGGAGGCGGAGCAAAAGGATTTGCGCATATCGGTGTTTTGAAAGTGCTGGAGGAAGCAGGTGTAAAAATTGATTTTATAGGCGGAACCAGCATGGGAGCAGTTGTCGGAGGTCTTTATGCCTCAGGATATAATGCTGCGCAAATTGATTCAATTTTTCAGTCTACAGATTTTAATCAGTTATTAAATGATTTTATTCCCAGGACTTCCAAGAATTTTTACGAAAAAAGAAATGACGAATTATATGCGTTAGTTTTACCGTTTAATAAATTTAAAATAGGTATTCCGGAAGCCTTATCCTCCGGAATATACAATTACAATTTGTTAAGCAGGCTAACCAGAAACGTCAGACATATCAAAGATTTTAACGAGCTCCCAATTCCATTTTTATGTATTGGTACCAATATTGAAACGGGTAAAGAAGTACTCTTGAACAAAGGAAATCTGGCTCAGGCTATCATTGCCAGTTCCGCATTTCCTTCATTATTTGCCCCTGTCGAAATTGATGGGAAACTCCTTGTTGATGGTGGTGTTGTTAATAATTATCCTATTGAAGAGGTGCGAAAATTGGGCGCAGATATTATAATAGGAGTTGACGTCCAAAATGATTTATTGGACAGAACCAAGCTAAAAGACGCAACTAGGATTTTGGTGCAAATCACTAATCTTAAATCAAGGGAGTTAATGAAGCAAAACATAGAAAACACCGACGTTTATATAAAACCGGATGTGAGAAACTATGGTGTTATATCATTTGATAAAGGAAATGAAATTATCAGAAAAGGGGAAGAGGCGACATTTGCTGTATATGAAAAAGTAAAAGTGCTCGCAGATCAATCCGCTCCCTATCGAAAACCTAAATTAAAGGTTGTAAGTGACAGTTTGCAAATCAGAAATATAAACAACAATGAACTGACTAATTACACCAGAGATTATGTTATCAGTAAATTAAGATTCAAACCCGGGACAAAAACATCGTACAGTGATTTACTTAAAGGGATAAATAACCTAACTGCAACTGAAAATTTTAGTACCATTTCCTATTCGTTTGAACCAAATGAAGAGGAGGTTGACCTAAATATTAGTTTAAAAGAAAACCCGATAAAAACGTATTTGAAATTCGGATTACATTATGACAACTTGTTTAAAAGTGGCGTTTTAATAAATCTCACCCGTAAAAAAACGTTGTTTAAAAACGACATTGCTTCACTGGATATCGTTTTAGGAGATAATATTAGGTACAATTTAGATTATTACATAGAGAATGGATTTAATTTGAGTTTTGGTTTCAAATCTCAATTCAATCAATTTAATAGAAATGTTTCTAAAGAAATAAGCAGTTTGCAATTAAGTCCTGGCATAAATACATTTAATGTTGACTTTAGCGACATGACGAATCAGGCTTATTTCCAGTCTTTATTTGTACAGAAATTTTTAATAGGTGGAGGTGTGGAATTAAAATTTTTAAAAATAAAATCGGAAACTTTAGCCAATGCAGACCCAGTAATTGACAAAAGTAATTATACGAGTCTTTTTGGTTACATGAAATTTGACTCTTTTGATAATAAATATTTCCCAAAAAAAGGCTGGTATTTCTCTGGGGATATTCAGTCGTATCTGCTGTCATCAAATTATACAGGAGATTTTAAACCATTCTCAATAGCCAAAGGTGATTTTGGTATTGCCGCATCATTGTTTAAAAACGCTACGATAAAAGTTCAAACCGATGCGGGCTTTTCATTTGGAAATAAAAGTGTGCCGTTCTTTAATTTTATTTTGGGAGGTTATGGGTTTAATCCCATTAATAATTTCAAATATTTCTACGGTTATGACTTTCTAAGCATCGGTGCCAACAGTTACATAAAATCTACAGCAACTCTTGATTATGAGTTTTACAAGAAGAACCACCTCAATTTTTCAGCAAATTTTGCCAATATAGGAGATGATATTTTTCAAACATTGGACTGGATTTCAATACCTAAATATTCAGGTTACGCAGTAGGATATGGCATGGAAACGGTAATTGGACCCATAGAAATAAAATATTCCTGGTCGCCGGAAACTCCCAAAGGACATACTTGGTTTAGTGTTGGGTTTATATTTTAATTATAATTTATTTCAATAATAATTCCGATATTTGTTATTATGAAAACAACTTGGAGCGGTTTATTAGGATATCTGCAATTTCTTATTAAAAGAAATCCGGAATAGATTGCATTTTTTTGATTTAATTAAATAAGTTTAGTTCTGTAAAACTTTAAACTTTATAACGTTAACTTTTAAGCAAAAAAATCATGCCTTTATATCATAAATTGGGAAATTTTCCCCAAAAAAGACACACACAATTCGAAAAGCCAAATGGCGGTTTATATTACGAACAACTATTCGGAACTGAAGGTTTTAATGGCCATTCCTCATTGCTGTATCATGTTCATAGACCAACCCAAATAAAAGAGATAACCAAATCGTATTCGGTTGAACCAAAAATTGCCATTGGGAAAAATATAAAATCTTTGTTATTGAAAGGTTTTGAGTTAAAACCCGAAGATGATTTCTTGGACAGCCGCAAAGCCATGTTGGTCAATAAAGATTGTATCATAGGACTCGCTGCGCCACGTCAATCTTTACGCAATTATTTCTATAAAAATGCCGATGCTGATGAAATGATCTTCATCCATAAAGGAAAAGGAAAACTGCGTACCATGATGGGAAATATTCCTTTCGAATATGGTGATTATTTGATTATTCCACGTGGAATGATTTACCAAATTGATTTTGAAACATCAGAAAACAGACTTTTCTATGTCGAATCATTTGCGCCTTTTTATACTCCAAAACGCTATAAAAACGAATCAGGTCAACATTTAGAACATTCACCATTTTGCGAGCGCGACTTTATTTTGCCAAACGAACTAGAAACTCACGATGAAAAAGGCGATTTCCTGATCAAAATCAAAAAAGAAGGAATGATGCATGAGATCGTTTATGCTACGCACCCTTTTGATATAGTAGGTTGGGACGGTTACAATTTTCCTTATGGGTTTAGCATTCACAATTTTGAGCCCATTACAGGCCGCGTTCATCAACCGCCACCAGTGCATCAAACTTTTGAAACTTCGACTTTTGTCGTTTGTTCTTTCGTTCCAAGGTTGTACGATTATCACCCAAAATCCATACCGGCGCCATACAATCACAGTAATATTGATAGTGATGAGGTTTTGTATTATGTAGACGGGGATTTTATGAGCCGCAATAATATCGAGCAAGGTCACATTACATTGCACCCAAAAGGTATTCCACACGGACCGGCGCCAGGTGCGATGGAACGCAGCATTGGTCATACTGAAACACACGAATTGGCGGTTATGGTCGATACCTTTCGCCCGTTAATGGTCACCGAAGAAGCCATGGGGTTGGATGATGGTCAGTACTATAAATCTTGGGTAGAATAAGTCATTGCGAAGAACGAAGCAATCGCACTTATCTAGAATAATAAGGAGCTATTTCCTGCTGTGCGCTATATCTTTTCCTGGCTAAAGAAGCCAGAAAAAGGATGCCGCTTTCATCAGGGCTAATGCTTTAGAGTAAACAACAACATATTTTAAATTAATAAATCCGTGTAAATCAGTTTTATCCGCTTCATCCGCGTTCCAAAACTAGAAGTACCGAATCAAAAAATAAATACCATGTCAAAAGAACTTAAATCAGTAGAATACGGCCTAGAAAAAATATTTGAAGGAGCGCAAGATTTCCTTCCTTTATTAGGAACCGATTATGTAGAATTTTACGTAGGAAACGCAAAACAATCCGCACATTATTATAAAACGGCCTTTGGTTACCAATCATTGGCGTATGCAGGATTAGAAACAGGTGTTAGAGACAGAACGTCATATGTGTTGAAACAAGATAAGATTCGAATTGTATTGACCACGCCATTAACGCAGGATTCGCCAATACACGAACATTTGAGAAAACACGGTGACGGGGTGAAAGTGGCTGCACTTTGGGTTGAAGATGCTACAAGCGCTTACGAAGAAACCATGAAACGTGGGGCGCGCTCTTTTATGGAACCAACAGTAGAGAAAGATGAATTTGGAGAAGTAGTACGTTCCGGAATTTACACCTACGGGGAAACAGTTCATATTTTTGTAGAACGAAAAAATTATAGTGGTGTATTCTTACCAGGATATAAAGAATGGAAATCCGATTACAATCCGGAGCCGACAGGATTAAAATACATCGATCACATGGTGGGGAATGTAGGTTGGAACGAAATGAATACTTGGGTTAAGTTCTACGAAGAAGTCATGGGATTTGTGAATTTCCTTTCTTTTGATGACAAACAAATCAATACAGAATATTCAGCCTTGATGAGTAAAGTGATGTCGAATGGAAACGGAAGAATCAAATTCCCAATCAACGAGCCTGCTGAAGGAAAGAAAAAATCACAAATCGAGGAATATCTGGACTTTTATGGCGGACCAGGAATTCAGCATATCGCGATAGCAACCGATGATATTATCAAAACGGTATCGCAACTCAAAGCTAGAGGAATCGAGTTTTTATCTGCACCTCCGCATACGTATTATGAAGCTATACCAGAGCGATTGGGCGATCACATGAAAATGATGAAAGAGGATTTGAATGAAATCGAGAAACTAGCCATTATGGTTGATGCTGATGAAGAAGGATATTTGTTACAGATCTTCACAAAGCCAGTGCAAGACAGACCAACCTTATTTTTTGAAATTATTCAAAGAATGGGCGCAAAAGGTTTTGGTGCGGGTAATTTTAAAGCGCTATTTGAGTCAATTGAAAGAGAGCAGGCATTGCGAGGAACGCTGTAAAAAAGTCATATTTTTATGTTATGTGAAATTTTAACCAACGAACTACCTATTTTTTTGCGTAATTTGTGTTAAAGTGTATCTTTTGTAAAAAATACTGGGTTTGTTGACTACCTTTGCACTCGCAAAACAGAAAGGGGTGGTTTCCTTTCTGGATTTATATAAATTTCATAGTTTATAGTTTTTGGTTAGTTAATAGCATAAAAACTCAGTCATTATTTGACTGAGTTTTTTTGTTTTAATATATTTGGAACAAATTTTGTACTTACGGTCAATAAAATGACAAATAAGCAATGAAAAAAATACTTTTACTACTATTATTCATCACAACAGTAAGTTTTGATTCCCCTAACGAGGATTCTTACGGTGTGGGAGAATGGTTCAAATTCAGGATTCATTACGGCATTGTCAATGCGGGTTATGCTACACTCGAAGTCAAAGATGCCGTTCTAAATAATAAAAAAAGCTTTCATGTGGTGGGAAAAGGATATACGGTAGGAATGTCCCGTTTTTTCTTTAAAGTAGATGATTTATACGAAAGCTACATTGATAAGGATACCGGAAATCCATACCAGTTCGTGCGTAAAATTAACGAAGGCGGTTACACCAAAAATCAAGAAGGTTTCTTTAATCAAGCAACAAACCGAGTTGTTGTAAAGGATTATAAACACAAGACGGAAAAAACATTATACATTCCAAAAAACACGCAAGATATTTTATCCGCATTTTACTATTTAAGGAATCATCCTAATATTGATAAGTTAAAAATTGGCGAATCTGTGGCAATTGATATGTTTTTTGATGATGAAACTACTAAATTCAAGCTAAAATTCATTGGGCGAGAAAATATTACTACTAAATTTGGCGTTGTTTCAGCAATGATTTTTAGACCTTTGGTGCAATCGGGACGAGTTTTTAAAGAACAAGAAAGCCTAACGGTATGGATTTCGGATGATGGCAATAAATTGCCTCTGCGGATAAAAGCCAGTTTGGCAGTTGGATCAATCAAGGCCGATTTAGATGCCTACAGGGGTTTAAAAAATCCTTTTAAAACAAAATAATAATGAGTAATAACGACAGGTCAGAAACTATTTTAAAAGAAATTGAGCTTAAATACCAAGCCATAAATCAAAAAACAGAGACCCAGTTAGAAGGCTTGTTATGGTCAAAGCCAATCACCTATTGGGATTATATACAGACAGACGCGTTACTAAATCTGCAAATACAAAGAACTACGCTTCCGGATGAAATGGTTTTTATCATGTACCATCAGGTAAACGAACTGCTTTTTAAAATGATATTATGGGAAATGAAGCAAATTTCCTATCGTGAAGATATAAATACGGTATTTTTCACGGAAAGGTTAATGAGAATCAGTCGCTATTTTGATATGTTGACCACGTCTTTCAGTATTATGGGAGATGGAATGGAAGTGGAGCAGTACATGAAGTTTAGAAATACATTGACTCCTGCAAGCGGTTTCCAAAGCGCGCAATATCGCTTAATTGAATTCTCTTCGACGGATCTGATCAATCTAATTGATCACCGTTACAGGGATACGATTGATAGAAATACTTCTTATGATTTTGCCTTGGAACATCTATATTGGCAAGCAGCCGGAAAAGATTATCACACTGGCGAAAAATCATTTTTACTGGATGAGTTTGAAAAAAAATATAAGAAATTGTTCCTCAATCATATGGAAGAGTACAATACGATTAATATTTGGCAAAAATTTAAACAATTGCCGGATTCAGATCAAAAAAATCCAGAACTCATTCAAGCGATGCGTCATTATGATTATACTGTGAATATTACATGGGTAATGCAACATTTGAATACCGCAAAAAAATATATAGACCAAAGCGGAAAAGGCGACGGCGAAGCTACAGGCGGAAGTGACTGGAAAAAATACATGCACCCAAAATACCAAAGAAGAATTTTCTTCCCGGAATTATGGAGTAGTCATGAGTTAGAAAATTGGGGCGTAGAAATGTAGATTGAAAAAAAAAAAATAAGGTTTGAAACAAATATTTTTAGTTTTAATAGTAATTTTTTCTTTGGTTTCCTGTACCAAAAAGGAGAAAATAGTTGAGGAAAAAGTAGTGAAACTTGTTCCTAAAAAAAGTGAATTTGGGTTTATTTATGCTGATTTTAATGTTGTACATGACACGATAAAAAAAGGAGACACTTTTGGAACCATCATTGATCATCAAAGTATTGGAAAGCGAAAAGTATTTGACATAATTGCTAAGGTAAAAGATTCTTTTGACGTCAGAACTATTAGACTCAACAAACCGTACACGCTGCTTCGTTCTAAAAACAAAAAGCACGATTTAGAGGTTTTCATTTACCAGCCGGATGCATTGAATTATTATGTAATTGATATGCGTGATACAGCTGTGGTTGTTTATAAAAAAACCAAACCGCTTACAATCAAAAGACGAACTATTGGCGGAGTTTTAAAAGGATCGTTATCCGAAACCTTAGGAAACGCTAAGATAGAAGGAGCACTGGCAAGCAAAATATCAAAAATCTATGCCTATTCTATAGATTTTATGAAACTCAAAAAAGGGGACCGTTTTGCCATTTCATTTACAGAACGCTATATAAATGACACGGTTTATGACGGTGTGGAAGATCTGGAAGCTGCTTTTTTTGAATACAAAGGGAAAATTATTTATGCATTTCCTTTTGCACAAAATCCATCGTCAGATAAAATCGAATATTATGATGAACAAGGAAAAACTCTTAAAAATTTCTTTCTTAAATCACCGATAAAATTTAGCAGAATTTCATCCCGGTTTTCCTCCAGCCGATTTCATCCCGTCCAACACAGATGGAAAGCGCACAAAGGCACTGATTATGCAGCGCCACGTGGAACACCTATCACCGCCACGGCAGGAGGAGTTGTAGAGCAAAGTGGTTTTACCGCAGGAAATGGAAATTTTGTAAAAGTGAAACACAATGGAACTTATTCCACACAGTACCTGCACATGTCAAAAATATTGGTAAGACGCGGACAACGTGTCAATCAGGGACAAGTTATTGGTCGTGTTGGAAGCACCGGCTTAGCAACGGGACCACATGTTTGCTATAGATTTTGGAAAAACGGTAGACAAGTAGATGCTTTGCGACTAAAGTTGCCTTACGGAGAATCAATGAGTGGCAATAATAAAAGTCGCTTTTTGAAAATTATTACGCCATTAAAATTTGAATTAGACAGTATCGCTAATTTATAAACCAACAATTGTAGGTTGAGCTGCCGTTTATTATTGAAAGAATGGAACATCTATATGTCCTTTTCAGGGCTTCACATTTTCTTGGTGTTATCGATAAATTATGATATGCATCAAAACTCATTTTCCATTAAAACTAATTTGAGTATTTTTGCCCAAATTTTAACGATACAACAAATTCTTATATGGCTTTAAATACTATAAACCCAACACAAACAAACGCTTGGAAGAAACTCGAAACACATTACAACGAAATGCAAAAAGCGTCTATGCCAGAGCTATTTCAAATGGATAGTGAAAGAACTGTCAAATTCAATTTTAAATGGAATGATTTCTTAATTGATTATTCTAAAAATATTATTAATAAGGAAACGATTGAATTACTGATAGAATTGGCGGATGAAGTTGGGTTGAAAAGTGCTATTACTGATTATTTTGACGGTGTAATTATCAATCAAACCGAAAACAGGGCCGTATTGCATACGGCGCTGCGTGCCAAGGAATCAGCAACAGTTACTGTTGGCGGAATAAATGTTGTGCCTGAAATTTATGATGTAAAGCAGAAAATTAAAATATTCACAAACGAAGTTGTTACTGGCGAAAGAAAAGGTTTTACAGGAAAAAAATTTACAGATATTGTTAATATAGGTATCGGAGGCTCTGATTTAGGTCCGGCTATGGTTGTGGAGGCTTTGCAATTTTACAAAAATCATTTGAAAGTTCATTTTGTTTCCAATGTGGATGGAGATCATGTGAATGAAATCATCAATAAATTAAATCCTGAAACTACCCTTTTTGTAATTGTTTCCAAAACATTTACTACTCAGGAAACGCTGACTAATTCCGAGACCATCAGAAAATGGTTTTTAGAATCAGCAACTCAAGAAGATGTTGCCAAACATTTTGTTGCAGTTTCTACCAATATTCAAAAAGTTACAGAGTTTGGGATAAATCCAGATAATGTTTTTCCAATGTGGGATTGGGTTGGTGGAAGATTTTCTTTGTGGAGCGCTGTTGGACTTACGATAAGTTTGGCCGTTGGATACGATAATTTTGATGAGTTGCTGAAAGGGGCAAATGAAATGGATGACCATTTTAAAACAGCTGACTTCGATAAAAATATGCCTGTAGTTTTGGCATTGTTAAGTATCTGGTACAATAATTTTTTTGGTGCCGAGAGCGAAGCTTTGATACCCTATACACAATATCTACAAAAACTAGCACCTTACCTGCAGCAAGGAATTATGGAAAGCAACGGTAAAAGCGTGGGCCGTGACGGGAAACCAGTGAACTACCAAACAGGAACTATTATATGGGGTGAGCCAGGAAGTAATGCGCAACATGCTTTTTTTCAATTGATGCATCAAGGGACGAAATTGATTCCGGCTGATTTTATTGGGTTTGTCAATCCTTTATTTGGGGATAATGATCATCATGATAAATTAATGTCCAATTTTTTTGCACAAACCGAAGCGTTAATGCACGGAAAATCCAAACAACAGGTTCAGGCGGAATTTGATAAGCAAGGACTTGCGGGCGAGAAAGCAGCATTCCTTTTACCTTTTAAAGTCTTTACGGGAAATAAACCTACTAATACTATTTTAATCCAAAAACTGATACCAAAAACCTTGGGTTCATTGATTGCGCTGTATGAGCATAAGATTTTCGTACAAGGAGTGATCTGGAATATTTTCAGTTTCGATCAATGGGGTGTAGAGTTAGGAAAACAATTGGCAAATTCTATTTTAGAGGAAATTGATACTAAAACAGTCAAAAATCATGACAGCTCTACAACCTTTTTATTGAATCATTATCTAATGAATAAGTAGTGTCAATTATGAAACTAATTTTTATTATTTTATAAGTTTCATGTAATTGGTATTTTTGGCGCCATTTTTTAGAACTATGTATAATTGAAAAGGCCTGATTTTATTTAAATCAGGCCTTTTTTTCGTGTAATTTGCTCATTTATAGAACTAATTTTAAATTAATATTAATTTCTTTAGATTGATAATTAAGTAAAAAATACGAATAAATCAGCAAAAAGTGTTTTTTGTTGTGAAAAACGCTGAATTTTAATAAATAAAAGAAAGGAATTATTTTAGGGAAAATTTCCGTAATAAAATATTTGCTATTCTTAATGTTGTGTTAACTTTCTAAAACAAAAATGTTATATTTTTGCCAAATATTAATAAACTAAACAATATGAAAAAATTATTAAAGTTGATTTTTGTACTAGCGGTATTATTCTACGCTAACTCTGACATTTATGCGCAGGGTAACACTACTTCTTCTATCAGCGGAACTGTTTATGATAAGGATTCTCAAACCTTACCAGGGGCGTCTATTCTTGCTGTACACACTCCATCAGGTACTCGTTATTCTGCATCTACAGATGGTACTGGTAGTTTTAGTGTTTCAAATATGAGAGTTGGTGGGCCATACAAAGTCACCATAACTTATGTTGGTTTTTCAAATTATGAAGAAAATGGTATTTATCTTCAATTAGGGGAAAACAAAACTTTCAAGGTTACTTTGGCTGAGGAGTCAAATTTATTACAAGAAGTTGTAGTGACAACTTCAAGAGACAACACTTTCAATTCTCAAAGAACTGGAGCTCAAACGGTAATTAATTCTGAAAAAATACAAGCATTGCCATCTTTGTCCAGAAACATTTCTGACTTTGCCAGATTAACACCTCAAGCACAAATTAGAGGAGATGATCAATTATCTATTGGTGGACAAAACAACAGATTCAATGCAATCTATATTGATGGTGCTGTGAGTAATGACGTTTTTGGATTAGCTGCAAACGGAACAAATGGAGGTCAAACAGGAGTAAGTCCTATCTCTATTGACGCTATTGAGCAATTTCAAGTGAGTGTTGCGCCTTATGATGTAAAACTATCCGGTTTTGCTGGTGGTGCAATTAGTGCAATTACACGTTCAGGAACAAATAATTTTGAAGGATCTGCTTATTTTTTATATAGAGACGAAAATTTGGCTGCCAAAACACCTCCTTCTTTAGCAGGTGCAAACGGGAGACAAAAGTTAGCTGATTTCACGGCACAAACTTATGGAGTTCGTGCAGGTGGATCAATAATAAAAGACAAGTTGTTCTATTTCATTAACTATGAAAAACAAGATAATGAAACACCACAACCGTTTGATTTTGCTAATTACACAGGAACTTCTACAGCAGCTCAAATAGATGCTTTAAGAGCTAAATTAGCCACTTATGGATATGATCCAGGTTCTTTTAATAATAACGTAAGAACTTTGGTGAGTGATAAATTAATTGGTAAAATTGACTGGAATATCAACGATAATCATAAATTATCTTTGAAACACAGTTACGTGGAAGCAGCGAACTTTTCACCGAGTCGTTCTTCTGCAACTGCAATCAGTTTCATCAATGGTAGTCAATTGTTTAATTCTACAACTAATTCAACTGCATTGGAGTTGAATTCAAGATTTGGAAATAAATTTTCAAATAATTTAGTTGTTGCTTACACAAGTGTAGTTGATGACAGAGATGCATCAGGAGATCCTTTTCCATCAGTGCAGATTTTTGATGGTGCAAATCAAAGTATTTTCTTTGGAGCAGAAGCATTTTCAACAGCAAATCTTTTGGATCAAAAAGTATTGACAATTTCTGATAATTTTGAAATCAACTTAGGTAGAAACAAAATTACTATTGGTACACATAATGAGTTTTCACAATCTTTAAATGTGTTTTTTGGAAACAATTTTGGGTCTTACAGATATGCTAACTTAGATGCTTTCTTAAATGATGGAAAACCTAACCGATACCTATTGAACTACTCGTTAGTAGGTGGAAGTGGAGATGAGTCTCAAGGAGCTGCTGAATTTGGTACAAAACAGTTTGGTTTTTATGTTCAAAATGACATGAGATTAACTGATAATTTCAAAATCACTTATGGACTTAGAATGGACATGCCAATTTGGGAAGATGGTCTTACCAATGCTGACTTTAATGTAAGAACTATTGGCTTGTTAGAAGCTGCAGGTAAAGATTTAAAAGGAGCAAGAGTTGGTGAAGGTATCTCAAATTATGCTCATTTTGCACCACGTTTAGGATTCAATTATGATGTAAACGGTAAAAAATCTACTCAAATGAGAGGTGGTTTAGGAGTGTTTACCTCTAGATTGCCATTAGTATGGCCAGGTGGTACTTACAATAATAATGGAGTAACACAAGGTGCAATTCAAATTACATCTGCGGCTCAAATGCCTGTATTTAACCCTAATCCAAGTGTTGATAGTCAACTGGAGCCATTGCCTGCTACATTCCCAAGACCAGGTTCAGGACGTACTGGTGGTAATATTGACTTGTTTGCTAAAGATTTCAAATTGCCACAAGTATTCAAAGCAAGTTTTGCAGTGGATCAAAAATTACCTTTAGGTTTTGTTTTGACATCTGAGATTACTTATAATGACAATATCAGTGCAATCAAATATGAAAACTTAAACATTCGTAATTCAACAACTAATTTAACAGGAGCTGATACAAGACCTCGTTATAATGGAAACGCAAGAGTTGATAATTCGTATTTAGGAGTTTATTTAGCATCTAACACAGATGAAGGGAAAGCATATAATGTTGCTTTCACCTTAGCTAAAAACTACAGATCTGAGTTTATTGATGCTAACATTTCTGGAACGTACTCTTATGGTAAATCTACTGTTTTAGTAGATGCTACTTCATCACAAAACAGTTCTCAGTGGAATTTCACTGAAACAGTAAACGGAGCAAATCGCCCTTCACTTTCAAGATCTGATTTTGATCAAGGACAAAGAATTATCTCTAACGGTAATGTTACTTTGAAATGGAACAAATTCACAAAATCTAGAATTGGATTTTTCTACGAAGGTGCTGAAGGTACTCCTATCAGTTATGTATACAATGACGCTGGTCGTTTGTTACAGGATACTTTTCAAAATTCAGCTTTAATCTATGTTCCTGCTGCTAAATCTGAAATTAATTTAGTAAGTACTCCTAATGGTTTAACTGCTGATCAGCAATGGGACGCATTGAGTGCATTCATTGACAGTAATGAATACTTAAGAAGCAGAAAAGGTGATTATGCTGAGCGTAACGGAGATCGTTTAAAAACTACTCATATTGTAGATTTAAAATTCGCTCAAGAATTTATTATCAATGTTGGTAATAAGAAACATACACTTGAATTTACTGCAGATATTTTTAACTTCACAAATCTTTTGAATAAAGATTGGGGAAAAAGATATTTCACTGGAAACGACCAAGTTCAATTGCTTCAACAAGTTAACTTCTTAGCTGATGGAACAACTCCAACATTTAGATTTAATCCTGCTGTAGCTAATAGTGTTAACCAAATTGATGATGTAGGTTTGAACTCATCAAGATGGCAAATGCAAACTGGTGTTCGTTACACGTTCAACTAGTTTAGCTTAAAATATTGCAAACCCTCATTTCAATTTGAAATGAGGGTTTTTTTATGCTGAAAGAATTGGTGGCGTTTTGCCTATGTTACATAGATTAGATTTATCCGCAACTCGAGATTTTTATCTAATTACAGCTGGTAAAAAGAGCAATTTCCAATTCAGAGCTGATATCTTAAATTTTACAAATTTCATCAATAAAGATTGGGGTGTTACACAAAGAGTTACAAATGCGAATGTTTTGAATTACAGAACAACAACTACGAATGTGCCGTTTTTCCAATTAGCAACTCAAGTAGAGGCTGACGGAAGTAGAGTTTTAATTAAAGATACTTTCCAGAAAAATACTTCCACTTTTGATGTTTGGCAAGCGCAATTTACACTTAGATATATTTTTGGTAAATAAGAGTATTTTAAGTATTTGGATATTTAAAACCACGTTGAAAAACGTGGTTTTTTTTATGCCTTTTTTTCTTATATTTGTCAAACAAAAACATCAATTATGTACGAATTTATTCAAAAATTTCATTCCGGTTGGGCTTATTTAGCGCTTTTAGTATTAGTGGTTGCAGTCGTTAATTCCTTAATAGGACTGTCCTCCAAAAAAGAATTTACATCAAAAGACAGAAAGATTGCATTGTTTGCTTTAATCGCTATTCACATTCAATTATTAGTTGGTATTATTTTATATTTTATCTCGCCAAATGGATTAAATATGATAAAAGCCGTAGGAATGGGTGGATTAACAACTGAGAGTAGGTTGTTGGCATTAGAGCATCCGCTGATAAATATTATAGCTATAGTTTTAATAACTATAGGTTGGTCTAAGCATAAAAAATTAGTTTCCGGTGAATCTAAATTTAAAACCTTTTCGATCTTTTATGGTTTAGGATTAGTACTGATATTAAGTAGAATTCCATGGAAAATTTGGTTTTAAAAAATCAAAAAAAGCTCTAGAAATAGAGCTTTTTCTATCTAGGTATGGTTTTTGAGAAATAAATTCAACTAATACAATATTTATGAAAAGATCACTTACTATATTTTTTTTGTTGGCAATTATTGGCTTAGTCAGTAGTCAAATTTCAAGTACTGCCAGACAAAAAGCTTCCGCCCAAAAGGTTTTAATGCAAAAGGATTCCATCAAAAAGAGTAAAATCCTAGCCCAAATTCAGGAAAAAAAGATAGATTCTTTGGTTGGAACACTTGCAGTTTTCAAACCATATAAAAAAGAGGCGCACGCTTCGTATTATGCAGATAAATTTAACGGAAGAAGAACAACAAGTGGCGTAAAATTTTACAACAATAAATATACAGCTGCGCATAAAAAACTTCCTTTCGGAACAAAAGTAAGAGTGACCAACGAACGAAATGGAAAATGGGTAATTGTTGAAATTAATGACCGAGGACCTTTTGTTAAATCCAGAGAAATTGACCTTTCAAAACGAGCGTATATGGACATTACCTCTAATAAAGGAAGCGGAGGGATGACTGTCACCATCGAGATAATGGAAAAGTAAAGCTACCATTTTTTGAAAGGAGTAATGTTCAAACTCGCGTTGTAATACCTTGTGTCGCCAGTTACTTCTTCGCCAAGCCATTGCGGTTTTTCAAAAGGTTCCGTTTCCGAGTGTAGCTCTATTTCGGCAACAATCAATCCTTCATTATCGCCATAAAACTCATCGACTTCAAATACGTGAGGACCGCTTTTGACCTCAAAACGCATTTTATCGATCATTCCTTTTTCGCACAAATGCAAAAGTGATTCGGCTTCAGCAACAGGAATTTCTTTCTCCCACTCAAATCGGGACATTCCGGCATCATCTGAAATCCCTTTTACGGTAATAAATCCTTTGTCTCCTTTGATGCGAATTCGAACCGATCGTTCTGCCAGGGAGCATAAGTAGCCCTGCGCAATATGGTTTTTTGCAAATGCTTCTTTCTTGAACGAATCATCTTTAACCAAAAATTTTCTTTCTATTTCAATCATTTGCAGTTCATTTAATAAATTTATGGAGCCATCTCCAGCTATACGTTTCAATTTCTCCCTCGTAAAACTTTTTTTCTATTTTAAAAAAGGAGCTTCTTGGGTCGCTCTTTTTTAATAGAAAAAATAGTTCTACTCCGGCGAAGATTTCCACTGCTATCTGGGCTAGTCCGAATTCCAAAGATATCACTATTTTACCAATGGGATTTCGTATCTTTTCAATAGGGTTTCGAAAGCAATTTTTATCAATTAATATTGTTCGCAATAGGAAATGAAGTTGCATAAGAAGCAGCAATCCAGTTATACCAGTGTTTTTGCTTTTGAAAACAATTATTTTATTAATAAGTTATAGCATGTTGTTTGACCGAGTTGTATTTTTACAGAAATTGAAAGTAAGGTAATGAAGTTATTTTATAAAGCAAAACCAAAACCGACCGCAGCCGGACTTATAAACGAGTTTTTTGGTGAAGCGCAATCGTGGCGAGAAGCAAATGATAGTTTAGAGCCATTAGTTGAATTAATTCGATTGATCAGACCTTTGAAAAACGCTAAGGTGGAAACAGTGGACTTACAGGAAATTATTTCTTTTTTGAAAGAGAATTATGCCTGTCGGAAGCAGCTTTCGATTTATCTTAAAGAAATTTTAAAAGACAGAAAATTTAATAAAATCCTTTCCGATGCCGCCATTATGCAGGATGTGGATTTTATTTTTGAAGTAAAAAAAAGAATTTTCGCCAAGTTTTTACCCTACCAGCCACAAATAGATACATTAGAATATGTGCTTAACCAGGTTTTCTATTTAGCAACTGATACGATATGGATCAACAAGATTCCATTCCATCAATTGCAGGAATTACACAGTCTACTGAAATTTGCATCTATTTATGAAAGTACCGAATATAATTCTGCTTTGTCAGAATTATTGTTTGCAATGTATTTAATCACCCAACGTATTAGTGGACGAGCCATGGAAACCGACGTGATCAAAATGGTGCCGGAATTTGATGATTATGAAAGTCCATTTTCAGCTTTTGAAAAAGAACTATACCAAATTGAAGAAAAAATAAAAGGCTCTAATACTCATTTTATTACTTCAGATGATCTGTCCTATTCGCAGTTATTAGTTTTGTACAAGCAATGTGAAGATTTTGTGGATCAAGCATTTCATAACAGTTCAAAGTATGGAATTTCACTTCGGGTAAATCAAAATTTATTGAAAATCAGGCAGCAGTTAGAACGGTTAAAACACTTAATTCCGTTATTGATTGTAGATAAAGAAAGCCAAAAGAAAAGCAATGTTATTATATTGGCGCTGCAGTTGATCAAGTACAATTGCTACAAAAATAATGTTAGAAAATTTATTAGTGAAAGTACACAATTGATTTCGTACGAAATCACGCAACATACGGCTAAAACGGGAGAACAATATATTACAGAAGGCCGCAGTGAATATTTTAAAATGTTTAAAACCGCATTGGGTGGTGGCTTTATCGTAGGGATTTTGTGTGTTATTAAAGTTTTGCTATCTAAGGCTGACACCAGTTTTTTTGGACATGCTTTCCTTTACAGTATGAACTACGCTATTGGTTTTATTACTATTTATCTGCTCGGTTTTACGCTTGCGACGAAACAACCTGCTATGACGGCTTCGGCTTTGATAAAAGCATTGGAAGAAGGAGTAATAAAACAAGGCAAGGAGGCCGAAAAATACAAAGCTTTTGCTATTCTTTTTGCGCGTGTATTTCGTTCTCAATTTATCGCCTTTGTTGGCAATGTGATTATGGCCTTTCCGGTTTCATTACTTGGAATTTGGCTTATTGATTATTTTTTTCAATACAATATTACCGCAACCAACTGGGAAAAATTACTTATAGATCTTAGTCCTATTCATTCATTGGCAATTTTTCACGCGGCTATTGCAGGGGTTTTTCTGTTTTTATCAGGAATAATTTCCGGGAGTGTTGCCAACAGAGATAAACACAACCAGGTTTATTTTAGAATCACCGAGCATCCTTTTCTAAAAAGGAATTTAGGAAAATCTAAAACTTTGAAACTGGCAAAATTGTATGATAAAAGATGGGCTGGTATTATTTCAAATTTTTGGTTCGGGATTTTCATGGGTAGTACGGCATCGATTGGGTTGTTTTTGGGATTAAATCTCGATATCCGACACATCACTTTTGGAAGCGGAAATTTGGCTTTAGCATTGTATGGAGCAAATTACATGGTGAGTAATTCAATGTTGTTTTGGGGTATTTTTGGAGTTGGGGTCATAGGATTGGTTAACTTTATGGTGAGTTTTAGTCTTTCACTAGGACTGGCATTTCGCTCCCGAGCTATTTCTTTATTTGAATTGCGATTCGTTACCAGCTCGATATGGAATCATTTCAAATCAAGACCGATTAGTTTCTTTTTTCCAACAGAAAAGAAAAGTAAATCAGTTGTAGTTGAAAATTATCTGCACGTTGAAGAGAAACCGGAAAAACTGTAATTTGGTTTGAACGTTGTGAAAATTAGCAGGCAGATGCAATTTATTTTAAGATGCAGGAAATAATTTCCCATAGAAAAATTATACACGTTGATATGGATGCGTTCTATGCGTCGGTCGAGCAGATGGATAATCCATTGTTGCGTGGCAAACCTATTGCGGTTGGAGGATCGGAAAATCGTGGTGTGGTGGCAGCCGCAAGTTATGAGGCCAGGAAATTTGGTGTCCGAAGTGCTTTAAGTGGAGTTTTGGCCAAAAAAAACTGTCCGGATCTTATTTTTGTAAAACCACGTTTTGACCGCTACAAGGAAATTTCGAGTAAAATTCAGAAAATATTTTATGATTATACCGATATGGTGGAGCCATTGTCGCTTGATGAAGCATATTTAGATGTCACCAACAATAAAAAAGGGAATCCGAGCGCAACTTTATTGGCACAGGAAATAAGACAACGAATTTTTAATGAAGTGGGTTTAACAGCATCGGCTGGAATATCGGTCAATAAGTTTGTAGCTAAAATTGCCAGTGATTACAATAAACCCAACGGACAAAAAACGATAAATCCAGATGAAGTAATTTCATTCTTGGAACAGCTGGCCATTCGAAAATTTCATGGTATTGGAAAAGTGACTACTGAAAAAATGTATCAATTGGGCATTTTTACCGGACTGGAATTAAAAAGTAAATCAATAGAGTTTTTGCAGAAGCACTTTGGAAAAGCCGGAAACTTCTATTATAATGTAGTTAGAGGAATTCACAGCAGTGAAGTGAAATCAGATAGGATCACAAAATCAGTAGCCGCGGAACACACTTTTGATGTTAATCTTTCTTCCGAAATTTTCATGATAGAGAAATTGGAAAACATTGCAATTGCATTGGAAAAAAGGTT
This sequence comes from Flavobacterium caseinilyticum, assembly GCF_004349085.1. Lineage (GTDB taxonomy): Bacteria > Bacteroidota > Bacteroidia > Flavobacteriales > Flavobacteriaceae > Flavobacterium > Flavobacterium caseinilyticum. Next base: position 350,265 of record NZ_SMFM01000001.1, read on the forward strand.
GAAACGATACAAGGTTGCCGGCAAAACAATCACATTAAAAATAAAGTACAGTGACTTCACACAGAAGACCCGAAGTAAAACGCTGCCTTATTTTACTTCAGATAGAGGGATGATTTTAGAAATCGTCAAGGAATTATTATATCAGGAGCGCCTGAAAGATTCCGTGCGCTTATTGGGTATTTCAATTAGTAATTTAAATACGGAGGAGAAGAAGTTTGTGGTAGTTCAGCTGAAATTTGATTTTTGATTTGTCATCCGTTGCGTTCAACAATGGTTAAAGTATGATAAATGTAATTTTATCACTGAAAATAAAATTACATTTGCTCTTTAATTTAAATATCATGAATAATCTAAGACAATATGAAGATGCTATTGCGTTGTATCACAATAGCTTAAATATCAAAACGGTTCCCGTTTATAGCTGGGATTTTCATAATAATTTTTTGACGGCAGTAAAGAAATTATTTTTGGATATTAACAAATTGAATTCAATTGCCTCAAAGAACAGGTGGATTCAAAACGACTGGGATTTTAAAAACAGTCTTAAGGAGGAAGTAATAATTGTTACGGATAATAAATTAAGGATTGTTTTTGCTTCTCACAACATCGAGAAAATGAATGGCTATGTTGAGCATGAAATATTAGGTAAAAGCCCAAAAATGTTTCAAGGTGAAGCAACCAATCACATTACTTCAAATGAAATACGAATAGCAATATTAGAGCAGCAACCTTTTGAGAAAGTGGTAATGAATTATAAAAAGAACGGAGACGTTTACGCTTGTTTGATCAAAGGATATCCTGTTTTCAATATAAAGGGCGAATTGAGTCATTATATCGCTTTTGAGAAAGCTGCATAAAAGAGAAAACCTTTCCAGTCTGGAAAGGTTTTCTCTTTTTAATAAATGTTACAATTAGTTTTTACTGTTCAATTTAGAAAGTAATCTTAAAAACTCAATATACAACCAAACCAGTGTAATCATTAATCCCATGGCGCCATACCATTCCATATATTTTGGCATTTTTTGTTCCGCTCCTTTTTCAATGCGGTCAAAATCTAAGAATAAGTTTAGCGCTGCGATCACAATCACAAAAACACTGATTCCAATGCTCATCATAGAGTTTCCATAATGAACGGGAACAAAACTGGTAAACATGGAGAATACCCAAGATATAAGATAATAAGTGGCAATTGCTAATGTAGCAGCCACGACAACTGATTTAAATTGCTCCGTTACTTTTACAATTTTGTATTTATACAACCCTAAGCAAACCATAAACGTTACAAAAGTTGCTCCGACAGCCTGGACTACAATTCCAGGATATTTGGCTTCGAATATTGCCGAAATCCCACCGATAAATAATCCCTCAAACAGCGCATATCCCGGAGCTAAATACGGAGAATATTGTGGTTTGAAAGCAGCAATAAGCACTAAAACTAATCCAACGACTGCTCCGCCAATAGCAGGAACAAGCGGATTCATTCCGTTAAAAGTCAGCCACCAGATCACGGTTGCCGATGCGGTAAGAAGTAAAAATAAGATTAAACTTTTATTGATAGTGCCAGACAAAGTCATCTCGTCATTATAATCTATGATGCTTGCATGATGTACTTCATCTCTTTTTGAAACGGCCGTTGACGAAAAAGTTTTATTGTTTAAAAATGGATTTTTAGAATTTAAACTCATAATTTGTAGCGTTATTTGTTTTTCAAATATAAATTTTATTTTGCAGAAGAAGGTGTAATTATTCTTAAATTTTTTTAAACGCAAAGTATATCACATTTAGTATTTTATAAAAAAAATCCGTCTTATTTCGTTTTAAAACGAGACAAGACGGATAAATATTTGAGTAGTTTTAAACTATTCTATTTCTGATACTCTTAGGGTATTTACCATTCCTTTATCTTTTATAGGCATTGCTGCTAAATTGATAAGAAAATCTCCTTTTTGAACAAAACCTTTCTGTTTTACAATTTCATTTATATCTGTAACCGTATCATCAGTACTTACGGTTTTTTCATAGAAGAATGATTTTACACCCCACAATAAATTGAGTTGCGTAAGAATTCTTTTGTTGGATGTAAATACTAAAATATGTGCATTTGGTCTCCAAGCAGATATTTGAAAAGCGGTGTAGCCACTATTTGTCAACGTACAAATTGCTTTTGCTTTGATCACATTTGCCATAGAAGCTGCGTGGTGACAAATGGTTTTGGTGATAAAGCGTTTAGTTTTTATTTGTGGAGTATTTTGCGGCACTTGAATTAGCGGAGAATCTTCTACCGCTTCAATGATTTGAGTCATTTTTTGAATTACCTGAACAGGATAGTTACCAGTTGCTGTTTCTCCAGAAAGCATCACTGCATCTGCACCATCCATAACTGAGTTTGCAACATCATTTACCTCTGCACGAGTTGGCGTAAGAGAAGTAATCATAGTTTCCATCATTTGCGTAGCAACGATAACTGGAATGCGAGCTGTTTTAGCTCTACGAATTAATTCTTTTTGAACTAAAGGTACTTCATGAGCAGGAAGTTCAACTCCTAAATCTCCACGAGCAACCATCAAAGCATCACAATACGCAACAATTTTGTCGATATTTTCTAATGCTTCCGGCATTTCTATTTTGGCAATAATCGGAATTTTATATTCAGAGTGTTCTGCAATTAATTCCTGCAGATCTTGTAAATCTCTTGGTGTTTTTACAAACGATAATGCAATCCAGTCTACATTTTGTCCGATCGCAAAAATAGCATCAGCAATATCTTTTTCGGTCATTGCCGGAAGCGATATTTTAGTATTTGGTAAATTAACTCCTTTTTTAGATTTCAATTCACCACCTTGAATTACTCTTGCAATAACTTCTGATTTTTTATCCGTTTCAACAATTTCGAAAATAAGTTTACCATCATCAAGCAAAATTCTTTCTCCTGGATTTACATCATTTGGAAAGTTTTGGTATTTCATGAATACTTTCTTTGCTGTTCCAAGGATATCTTCGGCGGTAGTAAATGTAATCAGATCACCATCATGCACAACTACACCCTCTTCCATAACTCCTACACGAAGTTTTGGACCTTGCAAATCGCCTAGAATTGCTGTGGTATATCCAAATTCTTCGTTTAATCCCCGTATCAGGTTTATTTTTTCTTTTACATCTTCGTAATCAGCATGCGAAAAATTTACTCGGAACACATTTACGCCTGCGTCAATCATGTCTTTTATGATTTCTCTTGTACTACATGCAGGCCCGAGTGTGGCTACAATTTTAGTTTTTTTGTTTGTAAGCATTGGTATTAAAAAATTAAATTGTTTTTAGATTTTATTTTATTTGTATCTACTAAATAAACAGTTGATATACTGTCTATGGTATTTAATAGAAGTTGGATATTGGATACATTCATGGTATCGTCGTTATTTTCTATTTTCAAAAAATAATCTACTTTTTTAAATTCAGGAAGTAAAAAGACTTTTGTTGCCACTTCCATGGTTACACCTGAAAATAGATTTGGAGTGTTACCTTTTTTATATTGGATAACCTCGTTTTTATTTTGAATCAAATTCCAGGTAATGGTGCTTTCTTTATCAATGTAATAAAATCTGGAAAAATTTGTCTCTCCTTCTTTTATGTTGATTTGAATTTCGTTCTCACTTTTACTTAGGATTACAGGAAGCTTTTGATTAATAAAAAATGCCAATCGATAGTCTTCTAAGGAAGTATGAATTGCAATAAGATAGTAATCTATTTCGTCAAATTCGCCAAGATCCAGTTTATGAATAGCCATTTCATGAAAAAATAAGATGTAAATATAGTATTTCTAATGAAGTATAAGTGCCTCAAAACCGGATGTTTTTGTTAATTTATGAACGAAAACGATATAGTTTTAGGAATATTCAGATTATTTTCTATCCATTTTTTCTTGAAACGCAAAATAAGCGCGTTGGGAAGCTTTTTCTTCTGCTTTCTTTTTGGATGTTGCTCTTGCTTTTGCAATTACCTTATCGTCAATGCTAAGCTTTACACCAAACAGCCTTTGTCCATCAATGGCATTGTCCTCAAAAATATCATAATGAAATATTTTTTTCTCCTTTTGACACCATTCGATAACCAGACTTTTATAGCTGATTACTTTTCCTTCGAGTCTTGCAATGTCTACGTAAGGAACTATTACTCTCTTTTGAATGAATTTTTCGCAATAGACATAGCCTCGGTCTAAATAAATGGCTCCAACCAGTGATTCGAAAATATTACCATGGATATTTTCTCCAAAATGCTGAAGTGGAACTTTGCTTTCTATATATTGTACTAAGTTTAGATCTTTACCTAATTCGTTCAAGTGCTCTCGGCTCACAATTTTAGAGCGCATTTTAGTCAAATAACCTTCATCTCCTGCAGGTGCTTTGTTGAATAAATGAGCAGCAATAACAGAGCTTAACATAGCGTCACCCAAAAATTCTAAACGTTCGTAATTGATTGGATTTCCTAAAATATCGAGGCGATTTGAGGAGCGATGGGTGAATGCTTTTTTATAAAAATCAAGATTTACGGGTGCAAATCCTAAAATTTTCTGAATAGAATCAAAAAAAATCCCGTCTTCTGGAGAACGGGATTTTGAAAATATTTTTCTGATTATACGCATATATAATTAGATTTCTAATTTTTTTACTAATACACAAGCATTGTGACCTCCAAAACCGAAAGTATTACTCATAACAACATTCATTTCTCTTTTCTGAGCTTTATTAAAGGTAAAGTTCAGTTTAGAATCTATGTTTTCATCATCCGTAAAATGATTGATTGTAGGTGGTACTATTCCATGTTTCAACGAAAGAATCGAGGAAATCGTTTCAATTGCTCCGGCTGCTCCAAGTAAATGACCTGTCATGGATTTAGTCGAATTTAAATTCATCGTGTACGCATGTTCACCAAAAACATGTAAAATCGCTTTAGATTCTGCCATGTCACCAAGTGGTGTTGAAGTTCCGTGCATGTTTACACCATCAACATCAGTTGCCTGTAAACCAGCATCTCTCAAGCAGTTTAGCATTACGTTTTTAGCGCCTAATCCTTCAGGATGCGGTGCAGTAATGTGATACGCATCAGCTGACATTCCGCCACCGCCTATTTCGCAATAAATTTTTGCTCCACGGGCAACGGCATGTTCGTATTCTTCTAGTACTAATGCACCAGCTCCTTCGCCTAAGATAAAACCATCTCGGTCTTTATCCATTGGTCTTGAAGCAGTTTTAGGATCATCGTTTCTGGTTGATAAAGCATGCATGGCATTAAAACCTCCCATCCCGGCTATGGTCACAGCAGCTTCAGAACCACCGGTTATCATAGCATCAGCATGACCTAATCTTATGTAATTGAAAGCGTCGATAATAGCATTTGTAGAAGAAGCGCAAGCTGAAACAGTGGTAAAGTTTGGACCTCTGAATCCGTATTTTATAGAAATATGACCACCGGCAATGTCCGAAATCATTTTTGGTATAAAGAAAGGATTGAATTTTGGTGTGCCATCTCCGGCTGCAAAGTTTAACATTTCAATTTGAAATGTTTCCAAGCCACCAATACCTGAACCCCAAATAACTCCAACTCTGTCTTTGTCTAATTTTTCGAAATTAAAACCAGCATCAAGTACCGCTTCATCAGATGAAACCATGGCATATTGAGCATAGCGGTCCATTTTTCGGGCTTCTTTTCTGTCTAAAAAATCTTCAGCATTAAAATTTTTCAATTCGCAGGCAAACTGCGTCTTAAATTTTGAAGCATCAAAATAGGTAATTGGAGCAGCGCCACTAACGCCGTTAATAAGTCCGTTCCAATAGTCTTCAATGTTATTTCCAATAGGTGTAAGAGCGCCTAAACCTGTTACAACAACTCGTCTTAATACCATAAATTCTTTATTTTTGTTATCTTTAAACAAATAAAACCCATGCTTTCTTTACTGTATTACTATTACAAAAGAGCCATGGGTATTACAATAAATATATTTTTGATTGAAATTCAATCTCGAATTTAATTTAAAAAAAATAATAACACCCGTTTACAAGAATGCAAACGGGTGTGTCCTTTATTATTTTTTAGCTTCCTCGATGTAAGAGATCGCTTGACCTACAGTAGCGATGTTTTCTGCTTGATCGTCTGGAATTTGAATGTCAAATTCTTTTTCGAATTCCATAATAAGCTCAACAGTGTCTAATGAGTCAGCTCCTAAATCATTAGTGAAGCTTGCTTCTGTTACAACTTCGTTTTCGTCAACGCCTAATTTGTCTACGATAATCGCTTTTACTCTTGATGCAATGTCTGACATAATCTTTAATTTTAGAATTTAATTTGTTGGCAAAAATAAAAAACTTTATTTTAAAACAACTATTTAGTTAATAAATGTGTCATCTAATTTATGAAATTTATTTTGACAAACCGAAGACAATGTTATTTAATTTCAATTTTTATGCCTTTTTTTGTACCATAAAAATAAGCTGTATTATGAAAAAAATTGTGGTTTTTGCTTCTGGATCGGGTACTAATGCTGAAAACATCATAAAGTATTTTGCAAAAACAAAAACGGGAACTGTTGTGGCAGTCTTTACAAATAATCCAAATGCACGTGTGCTTGAAAGAGCTAAAAACTATGAATTACCAACAGAAGTTTTCTCAAAAGAACAACTTTTTGAAAGTGAAGTACTACGTAAATTAAATAAAATTAAACCAGATTTGATTGTTTTAGCAGGATTTCTATTGAAATTCCCTGAAAATATCATAGCAGCCTATCCGGATAAGATTGTAAATATTCATCCTGCTCTATTGCCAAAATATGGTGGAAAAGGAATGTATGGTATGCACATTCATAACGCGGTTGTGGCCAATAAAGAAAAAGAAACCGGAATTACGATTCATTATGTCAATGAAAATTATGATGAAGGCAATATTGTTTTTCAACAAAATGTTGTTTTAACAGGCGATGAAACTCCGGAGGAAGTGGCTCATAAAATTCATGAATTGGAACAAAAATATTTCCCAACGGTGCTTGAGGAAATCCTAAATCTAAAATCCTAATTCATAAATGGAACACGACGTACACATATATACAGACGGCGCTGCCAAAGGTAATCCCGGAAATGGCGGTTATGGTGTAGTCATGGAATGGGTAGGAAAACCATATAAAAAAGAATTCTATGAAGGTTTTCGCCGAACTACCAATAATAGAATGGAATTATTGGCCGTTATTGTGGGTCTTGAAAAATTAAAAAATCCAAAAACAAGAGTATTAGTAGTTTCAGATTCTAAATATGTAGTTGATTCGGTGGTTAAAAAATGGGTTTTAGGTTGGGAAAAAAAAGGATTTGTTGACAGGAAAAATTCTGATTTATGGAAACGATTTCTGGTTGTTTATAGAAAACACAAAGTCGATTTCAAATGGATCAAAGGGCATAACAATCATGTTCAAAACGAAAGGTGCGATGAATTAGCCGTTATGGCATCGATGCAAAAACAACTTTCTGTAGATGCTTTTTACGAAAAAGAAGAGGCAAAGTTGTTATGATTTAACAGTGTAAATTGGCAAAACTTTACGCTTTACACTCATTGCAACTTTACAACTTATAAACTATCTTTGCGCCTTAATTCGAAACGTATATAATGAATAAATTATTGATTGTTGGAACAGTAGCTTTCGACGCAATTGAAACTCCATTTGGAAAAACGGACAAAATTTTAGGTGGTGCAGCAACTTATATCGGTCTATCCGCTTCTTTTTTTAATGTACAATCAGCTATAGTTTCTGTAGTTGGTGACGATTTTCCACAAGAATATTTAAATTTATTGACTTCAAGAAACATTGATATTTCTGGTCTTGAAGTAGTTAAAGGAGGGAAAACTTTCTTTTGGAGTGGTCGTTATCACAATGACTTGAATTCAAGAGACACGCTGGATACTCAGTTAAACGTTTTGGCTGATTTTCAACCAAAAGTACCCCAAGACTATAAAAATTCCGACATAGTAATGTTAGGAAACTTGCATCCTTTAGTACAAAGCAGTGTTTTGGACCAGATGGAAACGCAACCTAAATTGACAGTATTGGATACTATGAATTTTTGGATGGATTGTGCTTTACCGGAATTATTGGACGTAATAAAACGTGTCGATGTAATCACCATCAATGATGAGGAAGCAAGACAACTTTCCGGAGAATATTCTTTAGTGAAAGCGGCTGCAAAAATTCACACCATGGGACCTAAATATGTTGTAATTAAAAAAGGGGAACACGGAGCACTGATCTTTCATAATAAAGAAGTTTTCTTCGCACCGGCTTTACCACTTGAAGAAGTTTTTGATCCAACTGGAGCAGGAGATACTTTTGCAGGAGGATTTGCAGGATATTTAACGCAGAGCGAAAATATTTCATTCGAAAACATGAAAAATGCAATTATTCAGGGATCAAATTTGGCTTCCTTTTGTGTGGAGAAATTTGGAACCGAAAGAATGGTTGATTTAGATAAAACCGAAGTAGTGTCAAGATTGCAACAATTCAAATCACTGACACAATTTGAAATAGAATTATAATATATTGAAACCTCGGAAACGGGGTTTTTTTGTTAAATAAAATTAGCAGGGAAATTCATCTGATTTATCTTTTTTAATCAGTGTAATTTATTTTTAGAATAACACAACAACAACAACAACACAAACAACCTTACAATGAGCGATGCTTTAAAACACGAGTGTGGTATAGCCTTAATTAGATTACTAAAACCGCTTGAATTTTACAAAGAGAAATACGGTACGGCGTTCTACGGAATCCAAAAAATGTATCTTTTGATGGAAAAGCAGCATAATCGCGGGCAGGATGGTGCTGGTTTTGCAAGTATTAAATTAGATGTGGAACCAGGAGAGCGTTACATCAGTCGAGTTCGTTCCAATCATGCACAACCAATTCAAGATGTTTTTGCTCAAATTAATGACAGAATAAATGAGGAAATGGCCGCTCATCCGGAATATGCAGATGATGTGGCGCTTCAAAAACACAAAATTCCTTATTTAGGAGAATTGTTTTTGGGACACGTTCGTTATGGAACTTTTGGGAAAAATAGTATTGAGAGCGTTCACCCATTTTTACGTCAGAATAACTGGATGCACAGAAACTTGATTTTGGCCGGAAATTTTAACATGACGAATGTTAAAGAACTTTTTCAAAGTTTAGTGGAACTGGGTCAGCATCCAAAAGAAATGGCGGATACTGTTACGGTCATGGAAAAAATAGGTCACTTTCTGGATGATGAAGTAACTGATTTGTACCAAGAATGTAAAAATAATGGCTTAACGAAAAGAGAAGCTTCGCCAGTAATCGCGGAGAAACTGGATGTTGCCAAGATTTTGACCCGAGCTTCTAAAAATTTAGATGGCGGTTATGCAATGGCAGGACTTTTAGGTCATGGGGATTCATTCGTTTTTAGAGATCCGGCAGGAATTCGTCCCGCTTATTTTTATCAAGATGATGAGATCGTTGTTGTGGCTTCAGAAAGACCGGTAATTCAAACTGTTTTCAATGTTCCTTTCGAAAAAGTTCAGGAAATTGAACCAGGAAACGCATTAATCATCAAGAAAAACGGAACGGTTTCTATGCAGGAAATTCTTCCGCCAACGGTTAAAAAAGCGTGTTCTTTTGAACGAATTTATTTCTCCAGAGGGAGTGATGCCGAAATATATCAGGAAAGAAAAACACTGGGAAGACTTATTCTTCCGGCGGTTTTGAAATCAATTGATCAAGATACAGACAATACTGTTTTTTCTTATATTCCAAATACGGCTGAAACTTCTTTCTACGGATTGGTAGAAGCAGCACAGGATTTCTTGAATCAAAGAAAGAACAACTATATTCTGCAAAACAGAAATACCTTAACTAAGGAATCGTTGCAAGAATTATTGGCAGTAAAAATTCGTACCGAAAAGGTAGCGATTAAAGATGCTAAACTTAGAACTTTTATCACAGAGGATAGCAGTCGTGATGATTTAGTTGCGCACGTATATGATGTTACGTATGGTGTTATAAAACCAACGGATAATCTGGTAATAATAGATGATAGTATTGTTCGAGGAACGACCTTGAAAATGAGTATTATCAAAATGATGGATCGTTTGAATCCAAAGCGAATTGTTGTCGTTTCATCGGCACCACAAATTCGCTACCCGGATTGTTACGGAATTGATATGGCAAAACTGGAAGGTTTAGTGGCTTTCAAAGCAGCTTTAGAATTGCTAAAAGAAAGAAACTTGTATCATATCGTGGATGAAGTGTATGCGAAATGTAAAGCGCAGGAAAATTTCAAGGACAGTGAAGTGGTCAATTATGTGACAGCAATTTATGCACCTTTTGAAGCACAAGAGGTTTCGGATAAAATTGCTGAAATGTTGAGTTCACCAGAGATAAAAGCCGAAGTGAAAATTATTTTTCAAACCGTAGAAGATTTACATATTGCCTGTCCTAAAAATTTAGGAGATTGGTATTTCACTGGAGACTATCCTACACCAGGAGGAAACCGAGTAGTAAACCGAGCATTCATGAACTTTTATGAAGGAAAAGACGCCAGAGCATATTAATATTTGGCCTGATGGGGTTTTAATCGGTTTTCTAAGTTGTTCATCTAATTTATTTGGTGGCAACCAAGAACTACTATAATTTTGACTCACCATAACATTAGTAGGTTAAGTTTATGGTAGATTTGGGGCAAAAAAGGTGGAAGAGATTCCACCTTTTTTATTGGAATAAAGTCAAGAAAATGATAAAATAAAAGGCGCCGATTTCAAATTTTGAAATCGGCGCCTTTTATTTTAAGATTAAAGAAACAAGAAAAAAGACAACAGTAATTTTTGAAGTCTTTATTCTTTCCTCTTGAATTTGTTTTTATTTCTCTAAAGCATATCTTCTTGCTACTTCCGTCCAGTTAATTACATTGAAAAAAGCTTCGATATAATCTGGTCTTCTGTTTTGATAATGCAAATAGTAAGCATGTTCCCAAACATCCATTGCTAAAATTGGAGTTCCGCCGCAACCTACACCCGGCATTAATGGATTGTCTTGGTTTGGAGTACCGCAAACATCTAATTTTCCACCTTTATGAACGCAAAGCCAAGCCCATCCAGAACCAAATTGTGTTGCTCCAGCTTTGCTGAACGATGCTTTAAATTCTTCAAAAGTTCCAAAGGCAGCTTCAATTGCATCCAATAAATCTCCAGTTGGAAGTCCGCCACCGTCCGGTGTCATAACCGTCCAAAACAAGTTGTGATTGTAAAAACCACCGCCATTGTTACGAACTGGCATGTTTTTCATATCAAGATTAATCAAAATATTTTCGATAGTCTTACCTTCCATATCCGTACCTGCAATAGCAGCATTCACGTTGGTAATGTAAGCGTTGTGATGTTTCGTGTGATGAATTTCCATCGTGCGCGCATCAATATAAGGTTCTAATGCGTCATACGCATAAGGTAATTGTGGTAATTCAAAAGCCATAATATGATTGTTTAATGATTTATAAATATTTATTCAAATTTAAACATTAAACTTTGGAAACGGAAATTCTATTTCGTTATAATTTCATTAAATTAATTGAAAGTGTGTTCTTTGAGGTTGTAACAGACTTATTTTCAGGAGATATTTACTTCGTCAGTTCGCTCCGCTCGTGTTCTGCTTTCCGCTACAATCTTTTTATTCGCCGAAAAGGCTCATAAAAAGCATTTTCACTTCAAACGAAGTTCACTGAACTCCCATGAGTGTAAAAGTTAGGTGAAGTAATCAGGGCTAAAAAACGACAGTGCTTTAAATTGCCATTCTGTTTTACATACCCATTTTAGAATATAAATTACCAAATTATGATTGCGCCATCGCCATACAAACAATACTGATTTTTGCGCCGGGAATTTTTAGTAACGCTCTTGAACAAGCTTCCAGTGTTGATCCTGTTGTGATGACGTCATCAATTAAAAGGAAATGTTTGTTGTGGTCTTTTTCAGTAAAAACCACATCAAAAGTGCTTTCGATTCCTTCCGTCCTTCCTAATAAATTTTTCTTAGATTGTGTTTTCGAGTACACATTTCGAACCAAAATGGAATCATTATAATCGATATTTAAACCCGAAGAAAGTGCTTTTCCAAAAGCAGTGACTTGATTGTATCCTCTTTCTTTGAGTTTTCTTCGGTGCAATGGAACCGGAATAATTTCATCTGCGAATTTTAGTAATTGGATAGTTTTTAAATCTTCGGCGTACCATTCGCCAAGTATTGTTCCTATTTCTTCATGTCCTTTGTATTTTAAATTATGAATAAGTTCTTGAACGATTCCCTTTTTATGAAAATAAAATAAGGCCGAAGTATAAATTACGGGAATTCGCCCATAAAATTTTTTGAAAGCGTCATTTTCTGGATTTAAGTGATGATTCGTCAGCGGAATATCGTGTCGGCAAACCGTACAAATCACGTTTTCATTAGACAATAAAAAGGAGCTGCAACCAGAACAGACTTTTGGAAAAAAGAGATTTATAATGCTTTCAAACATATAATCAGGGATTTATTTATAAAAATAGACAAATCAACGCTTCAATCTTTAACAATTTTCTTTTTTTTAAGTTCACTTTTTATATTTTTGCATCATTATGGCAAAACAAGAAGATTTATTTAAGAATGTAGTTTCGCACGCAAAAGAATACGGATTTATTTTTCCGTCAAGCGAAATATACGATGGTTTAAGTGCAGTCTATGATTATGCACAAAACGGAGTAGAATTAAAAAAGAACATACGCGAATATTGGTGGAAAGCGATGGTTCAAATGAACGATAATATTGTTGGCCTTGACGCTTCAATTTTGATGCATCCAACCACTTGGAAAGCATCGGGTCACGTAGATGCGTTCAACGATCCATTGATTGATAACAAAGATTCGAAAAGAAGATATAGAGCCGATGTTTTGATTGAAGATTATGCCGAAAAGCTAAATCAAAAAGCAATCAAAGAAATCGAAAAAGCACGTGCTCGTTTTGGTGATGCTTTCAACGAACAGGAATTTGTTACTACAAATGCCCGTGTAATGGAGTACAAAGCCAAAGAAAGAGAAATTCTGGAAAGAATGGCGCGTTCTCTTGGAAACGAAGATCTGGAAGATGTAAAAGCATTAATCGAAGAATTAGAAATTGCTTGTCCGGAGTCAGGTTCAAGAAATTGGACCGAAGTGCGTCAATTTAACTTGATGTTTGGAACAAAACTTGGAGCTTCAGCCGATTCAGCAATGGATTTATATTTGCGTCCGGAAACAGCTCAGGGTATTTTTGTTAACTTCCTGAATGTACAAAAATCAGGACGAATGAAAGTTCCTTTTGGAATTGCCCAAACCGGAAAAGCATTTAGAAATGAAATCGTTGCAAGACAATTTATTTTCCGCATGCGGGAGTTTGAACAAATGGAAATGCAATTTTTTGTACGTCCAGGCGAAGAAATGAAGCATTATGAATTCTGGAAAGAAGCTCGTTTGAAATGGCATTTATCTCTTGGTTTAGGAAGAGAAAATTATCGTTTCCACGATCACGAAAAATTAGCGCATTATGCGAATGCTGCGGCTGATATTGAATTTAATTTCCCTTTTGGATTCAAAGAGCTAGAAGGAATTCACTCCAGAACTGATTTCGATTTGAAAGCGCACGAACAATTCTCTGGTCGAAAATTACAGTATTTTGATGCTGAATTGAACCAGAATTACGTTCCTTATGTGGTAGAAACTTCAGTAGGATTAGACAGGATGTTTTTGGCGGTTTTTGCGACCTCTTTGAAAGAAGAAACGTTGGAAGATGGTTCTACAAGAACAGTTCTAAAATTGCCTTCGGTTCTGGCTCCAACAAAAGCAGCCATTTTACCATTGGTAAAAAAAGACGGATTACCGGAAATTGCACACAAAATCATTGACGATTTACGTTGGGATTTCAATGTTTCTTATGATGAAAAAGATGCGGTTGGAAGACGTTACAGAAGACAAGATGCATTGGGAACTCCGTTTTGTATAACAGTGGATCATCAAACTATCGAAGATCAAACCGTAACGATTCGTCATAGAGATACCATGAAACAAGACCGTGTAAACATTACTGACTTAAAATCAATTATTGAGAATGAGGTTTCAATGAAAAACTGGTTGATGAAAATGTAATTAGTTTAGGACTATATAAAAAAAAAGCTTCTCGATTGAGAAGCTTTTTTTGTTTAAAACCTATATCCTAATGTTATTCCGCCTCGGCCAACGATTTCATAATCGTTATCATTGCTATTAAATAAATTTCTACCGATTCCTCCATTTATTTCAAACAAAAAACCTTTTTTGGTTATCCATTTTGCACCTAAACCAAAACCTAGAGCAAAATCAGTATTTTTTATTTCCTTTGAAGTGAAGCTGGGGTCAAAATTGCCATACTGGGTGTAGTCCGTGTATTGATATGAATTTAACATTCCAAAACCTTCCACAAAAAAACCAGCCGCCGGTTTTTTACCGAAATAAAAGCGATAGTAGGGAGTCAGGCTAAATTTGGTATCAAATTGATCATCATAATTGAAAAATAATGACACTCCAATTCCGGATTCTTCGTTAAGTAATCGCTCGTAAGTGAATTCCCCTGCACCCAGAACTAAAAAAAGTGCATTTCCTTTTAATTCATTTCTTTTAAAATCAACAGTGTCTTTTTCCTGGCTAAAACCAGATAAGAAAGAGGATAGGCACATTAGAATAAATAGTTTTTTCATAGTAGTAGTTTTTTTATAAAAGTAGGATAAATGTACATGTATTTTTTAAATTTTATATTTAATGATGGATTATTTTTTAAGTGTGAATAAAAATCCACCATCTTTCCCTTTATTTAAAAACTAAAGGGTTCCTAAAAATTTTTAGGTTTTAACATCCATAAAAAATGTTTTCGAAGCCACAATTGCTGGGCAATTTGTAAGTTTTAAAATCTTTTAAAATAGTAAATAATGTTCTTTATCGGATATATTTGCATTTCGTCTTAATGTATCAACATTTGTTGGAAACATATGAACAACATCCTTAAAAAAATGGTTAATTGCTTATTTTTAAAATGTTAAATAAGAGTTTTTTATTGAATTTTTTATGCTTTTGTTTAATAATTTCCTAAAAATAGTATAATAAGTGAATCATTTGAAGTGTATTTATCTACGTACACCTTATGTAATGCCTAACAATTCCAGGAAAAGCCATTGATGAATTATTCGTACATTATTATTGACGACAATCAAGAAAGTGTTTTGAAAACAAAAGCTATTGCTGACAGTTTTTCAGAACTTGATTTTGTAGCATCGGCAAATAATTACGGTGATGGTTTGAATCTCGTATTAGAACACAAGCCACATTTGGTTTTTCTCGAAATCGACCCAACTGATAAAGCCAGTAATTTGTCATTATTACTTATTAATGAGCTGCACAGGTATTTGAATGTTATCCCTAAAATTATCGTTACAACCAGAAAAAAAGATTTGGCTTTTGATGCTATAAAATATGAAGTTGCCGATTATTTCATTAAACCACTATTAAAAATCGATTTAGTAAAGTTGATTTTAAAATTAAATAAGGCAAAAATCGAAACTGAAGTCGATTTGAACGAACCTATAACTTTTGATGAAAAACCAACTTTTCTTCCGCAACCTGAAAGTGTTTATCATCAGAAACCATTGACCTTATGTATAAAGTCTTACGGTGATTACCGCTATATTGATGCAAAAGACATCTGCTATCTTCGTGCCGATAATAATTCTACAGACATACATTTAAATAATGGGGATATGATTACGGCTTTTAAAACATTAAAACATTTTGAAGGGGTATTGTCTTATCCATTTATCAGAATACACAATAGCTATATTGTGAACAGAAATTATATTTCCAGGATTCATAATGGGAATTCTGTTTGTTACATTAAAAATAGCAGTGTAAAACTTCCTTTTTCTAAGTCTTATAAGGTAAATATAGACCTTATTATCTCCGAATTTTCCAACGAGAATTATCTGGAAATATAAAAAGAGTCATTCACTTTAATTTGATGGTCATTCACTATCAAATGGCTATCGTTTACCATAAACGCCTTTTTTTGTAGGAATTTTTCAAGTTGTCTGTGTAGTTTTACAAAAGAATCACATATCAGTTGTGCTTCCAAATTAGATAAAACAAAACAACAATATAAAAAAACCCAAATTATGAAAAAATCAATCTTAACAATCGGATTATTCTCTTTAGTAATGGTATTAACTTCTTTTACAACGCCAGAAACTGATCCTATTATAACAGTAGATAATTACGGTAATGTAGAATTAGTTGGAACACAGTCAACAGGAGGAAATAAAAAAGTTGATCTAGTAGGAACTCAGTCTACGGGAGGAAATAAAAAAGTTGACTTAGTAGGAACACAGTCAACAGGAGGAAATAAAAAAGTTGACTAAAAGACTTTTGAATTTTTAATTAAAGCTATCAAATTATTGATAGCTTTTTTTTTATGTCAATAGTTTTAGTATTTTTGAATGAAATCAAAATAGACAATTGAAATTATACCTCTACATATCGTTGTTGTTATTCGTTTTTTTTAGTTGTGAAATGAAGCATAAAGAAAAAACAAATACTAATTCAACTGAAGATAGCCTTGCAATCTATCTGAATTTGGCAAACACAGATGATTTGTTTTTTAAAAAAAAACAATATTTTAACCAAAAGGCTTTTACGATTTTAATGAATCAATCTAACGATTCCTTAAATAGACTTAACTTGTTTAAAGTTGCCAATCGATACTATAATATGAATGACTGGCGGTCATACGGAGAGACAGTACGTGTACTTTTATATAAATCTTTAAATGCTCAAGATACTGCAAATACGGCTAAAGCATATAGTTATTTGGGAGAATATTATGGGAGTCAATCAATTTCTGATAGTGCTTTTATGTGCTATTTTAAAGCAGAAAAGATATTTTTGAGACTTAATGACACTTATAATTTAGCAAAAACGCGTTTGAATAAAGCTAATTTACAATATGCAGAGAATGATTTTTTAGGAAGTGAAGTGACAGTTTTTAACGCTCTTAGAGTGATAAAAGGAAAGGATGCAAATGATTTAGTCTATGAATCGAATAACCTTTTAGGAATTCTTAATAATGAATTAGGTGAATATGACAAAGCTTTAGAATATCATAACAAGGCTTTGAAAAGTATTGATGATGAGGTAATTCCTTCGTGGAACCAATCAAAAGCAACCTCTTTTAATAATATGGGAATTGTTTATCAAAATATGGGCATGTACAAAAAGGCTATTAATTATTTTAATAGAGGTTTAGAGCAACCAAACCTTATTACTGATAAAGTAGCACTTTATACGATGTTGTTAGATAATTTAGCTTATTCTAGATTTAAAAATAATGAATCAGCAAATGTTCCTGAACTATTCTACAAATCATTAAAAATAAGGGATAGTCTAAATTTTATGACGGGTATTATTGCAAATAAAATTCATTTAGCTGAATATTACGCATCTAATGGCGATACTCTAAAAGGACTTCAGTTCTCAAATGAAGCACTGAAAACAGCAAGGAGTTCTAAGAATGATAGAAATGCTTTAATACCTTTAAAACAGTTGGCCATATTAGAGCCTAAAAAAGCGGCTACTTATAACAAAGAATATATCCATATCAACGACAGTCTCCAAAAAGCAGAGCGAAAAATGGGAGAGAAATTTTCTCGTATTGAATATGAAACGGATCAAATAATAGATGAAAATATCAATTTGGAAACGAAAAATCGAAATCTATTATTTGGGTTTAGTGCTTTTATGATGTTAGGTCTGCTATTATTTGTAATCAAATCCCAAAAAGCAAAAAATAGAGAACTGTTATTCAAACAAGAACAACAAAAGGTTAATGAGGAAATTTATAATCTGATGATTTCGCAACAGAACACTATAGAAACGAATAGGGTAAAAGAGAAAAAAAGAGTGGCGCAAGAATTACATGATGGAGTTTTGGGCAGAATGTTTGGAATTCGAATGAATTTAGACAGTTTGAATAAAATGCACGACGGAACCACTATTGAAAAAAGAACTAATTACTTAACTGAATTAAAAAATATAGAGCAGGATATTCGTGAAATTTCGCATGATTTGAATAGAGAAAAATCGGAATTAATTAATAACTTCGTTGCCATTGTAGATAATTTATTGGAAGAGCAAAAAAAGACTTTCCATCCCAAATTAGTTGCCAGTATTGACCGAACTATAAAATGGGAATTGTTAAGCAATTCCGTTAAAATAAATTTATACCGTATTATCCAAGAATCGCTGCAAAATATTAATAAGTACGCTAACGCAAAAACTATTAAAATAGAACTCAAAAAAAATGATGAAGATTTATTGTTAATCATAAGTGATGATGGGAATGGATTTGATATAAATAAATCAAAAAAGGGTATCGGTTTGCAAAATATACAATCGCGAACCTCAGAATGCAACGGAACTGTGGATATAAAATCAAAAAAAGGAGACGGAACAATGATTACAATTTCAGTTCCACTTGAAATAAAACAAATACTTACCTAGAAATGACAATTGCCTCAAATGTAAATACAATAACTAAAAACAATATACTAATCGTTGATGACCATCCTTTTATTATTGAAGGTTACAAAAATGCGATTACCAGATATAATCCAGATGAATTTGAGTTTGTGATTAGTCAGGCCAAAGATTGTGAATCGGCTTATATAACTATAACAAACCCCGAAACTAAGGCTTTTGATATTGCTTTTTTAGATATTAGCATGCCGCCATACGAAGAAAAAGGCATTTATAATGGAGAGGATTTAGCAAAATTGATTTCTGAATACATGCCAAACTGCAAAATTATTTTGCTTACTATGTATACTGAATTGTTGAAGATTAAAACCATTATCAACACTATTAACCCTAGCGGTCTGGTGATAAAAAATGATTTAACTTTTGATGAATTACTTTTTGCCATTGATAAAGTTATAAAAGATGAAACGTACTATAGTGAATCAGTTTTAAAAATGCTCAATTTATCTGAAGAAGATGCTATCGAAATTGATCAAATTGATAAACAAATATTGTTTCATATATCTAAAGGAACCAAGCTTAATGATATTCCACAATACATTCCAATATCATTAGGTGCAATTGAAAGAAGAAAAATAAATTTAAAAGAACTTTTGAAAGTTGAGGGAGGTAGTGATATTGAATTAATTCGAGAAGCCAAAAACAGAGGATTACTTTTTTAAATTTGTTAAACAAAAAAACGACACTATTGAGTGTCGTTTTTTTGTTTTGTTCAAATAAATTTATTGCGTCAGAGCATCCCAACCACGAGCTTTCAAAGCAATTTTTGTATTGGCTCGGGTCACTAAATGAATTCCTTCGCTTTCTTGTGTCATGTGACCAATAATAGTGAAATTTGGATTTCCTTTAATTTTTTCAAAGTCTTCCATGGCAATGGTGAAAAGTAATTCGTAATCTTCGCCACCATTAATCGCAACGGTTGTACTGTCAATATTGAATTCTTCACAAACATTAATAAACTGGGGGTCGATAGGCAATTTGTCCTCATATAAATTACAACCCACTTTAGATTGCTTGCACAAATGCATAATTTCAGAGGACAATCCATCCGAAATATCAATCATCGACGTTGGTTTTATTTCTAAAGCGTGCAATAAAGTGCGAACATCTTTTCTAGCTTCCGGCTTCAATTGACGTTCTATTAAATACGTATAGGCGTCTAAATCCGGTTGTGAATTTGGATTAACTTGAAAAACTTGCTTTTCTCTTTCTAAAACTTGCAATCCCATGTAAGCAGCTCCAATATCTCCGGTAACCACTAATAAATCAGTTTGTTTCGCGCCATTTCGATATACGATTTCATTTTCGTCCGCTTCGCCAAGAGCTGTAATGCTAATGATTAATCCTTTTTGGGAAGAAGTGGTGTCGCCACCTATAACATCGACATTATATTCACGGGCGGCATGCGTTATTCCTGCAAATAATTCATCTAATGCTTCCAAAGGAAAGCGATTGGAAACCGCTACAGAAACCGTAATTTGTGTTGGCTTTGCATTCATCGCGCAAATATCAGAAACATTGACCACAACCGCTTTGTAACCCAAATGTTTTAAGGGCATGTAAGCCAAATCAAAATGTACACCTTCAATCAATAAATCAGTAGAAACAACTACTTTTTTATCTTTGAAATCCAAAACGGCAGCATCATCGCCAATTCCTTTTAAAGTTGAAGGTTGGTTGATTTCAAAGTTTTTTGTCAAATGGTCTATCAATCCAAATTCTCCTAATTGGGCAATACTTGTGCGTTGTGGGTTTTTATCTTCGATCATTATTTTAATTGTTTTGAGGTTGCAAATATACAAAGAAATATTTGCCTCGAATTGCATCAATTTTCGCCATTTTTTCGCATCTTTCAGTAATTAAAATCATCAACAATGGAATCATTTGATATCGTTACTATAACAGTTAACTCGGCTTTGGATAAAAGCACCCATTTTAAAGGCTTAGTTCCGGAACAGAAAATACGTTGTGAGGAACCGCGCTTTGATGCCGGTGGAGGCGGAATTAATGTTTCTAAGGCAATTTCTCGTTTAGGGGGAACTTCATTGGCGGTTTTTACATCTGGCGGGCCAACAGGTAAAATGCTTGAAGAATTGGTTGCAAAGGAATCGATTGCCTGTGAAGCTGTTGCTGTTCAGAGTTGGACCAGAGAAAGTTTTGTTGCTGTGGATGACAATACGAATTCTCAATACCGTTTTGGATTTACCGGAGGAAAAATTTCCGAAAAAGAAAGCGACAGAATATTAGAAACTATAGCTGCTTTAAAACCAAAATTTTTAGTAGCCAGTGGCAGTTTGAATGAAGGTTTATCTATTGATTTTTATTCAAAAATTGCAGAAATCGCAAAGAAATCAAATGCTAAATTAATTATAGATACCTCAGGTGAAGCATTAAAAAAAGCGCTGGAAGTTGGTGTTTATATGATCAAACCTAATGTTGGTGAACTCGCAAAATTAATAGGGGAAGAGCGATTGGAACTGGAGGAAGTAAACGAAGCCGCAAAAGAAATCATTGCTAAAGGTGGCGCCGAAATCGTAGTTGTTTCCCTTGGTCCACAAGGCGCAGTATTAGTCACAAAGGATGTTTACGAATTTGTTCCGGCTCCTAATGTCGCCAAAAAAAGTACTGTAGGTGCCGGAGATAGTATGGTGGGCGGAATGGTTTGGGCACTTTCGCAAAATAAAAGTCTGAAAGAAGTAATCCGTTGGGGAGTCGCTTGCGGTTCAGCAGCAACCATGAATGAAGGAACCCAATTGTTTAAATTTGAAGATGCTAAACGATTGTTTGAATGGTTGAACAATAAATAAATGTATTGTGGTTGCTCATTGTATTTTAGAGACGCACGCTGTACATACGCACGCTGTAGAGACGCACTGCAGTGCGTCTCTACGATATTGAAAAAAAACAAAAAAACCTGACAATTTTTACACTGTCAGGTTTTCTCTATATTCTATTCTCTCTATTCTGTCTTCTAAAAAAAATCTAATCATTCAACTTCAAAACAGCCATAAACGCTTCTTGTGGAATTTCAACATTTCCCACCAATCTCATACGTTTTTTACCTTTTTTCTGTTTTTCCAATAATTTACGTTTACGCGAAATATCACCACCATAACATTTGGCGGTAACGTCTTTACGCAATGCTTTTATCGTTTCACGTGATATCACTTTTACCCCGATTGCGGCTTGAACAGGAATGTCAAATTGCTGACGTGGTATTAACTCTTTTAGTTTTTCACACATTTTTTTCCCAATCGAATACGCATTGTCGGCGTGCATCAAAGAAGATAAAGCATCAACTATCGTAGCGTTCAATAAGATATCTACTTTAACCAAATTAGAAGTTCGCATTCCAATTGGCGTGTAATCAAAAGAAGCATATCCTTTAGAAACGGTTTTCAAACGGTCGTAAAAGTCAAATACAATCTCTGCCAATGGCATATCAAAAGTCAATTCAACTCGTTCTGTAGTCAAATACGTTTGATTGGTTATCAATCCACGTTTTTCGATACACAAACTCATTACATTTCCAACATAATCAGATTTAGTTATGATGGTTGCCTTAATAAAAGGTTCTTCAACATGGTCTAAACGAGAAGGCTCAGGCAAGTCCGAAGGATTATTTACTATAAGTGGTGTTGTAGGATCTTTTTTGGTGTAAGCCAAATACGAAACGTTGGGAACGGTAGTGATAACTGTCATGTTAAACTCTCTCTCCAAACGCTCTTGGATAATTTCCATGTGCAACATTCCTAAGAATCCGCAACGGAAACCAAATCCCAAAGCTGCTGAACTTTCCGGTAAAAACACCAGCGAAGCATCATTCAACTGCAATTTTTCCATAGAGTTTCTCAACTCTTCATAATCTTCAGTATCTACAGGATAAATCCCCGCAAAAACCATTGGTTTCACATCTTCAAAACCTTTAATTATATTTGTTGTTGGCGTTTTCGCATCCGTCAACGTATCACCCACTTTTACTTCTTTAGCCTCTTTAATCCCAGAAATTAAATATCCAACATCTCCTGCTGAAATTACTTGTTTAGGAACTTGGTTTAATTTTAAAGTCCCAATTTCATCTGCAAAATATTCATTTCCGGTAGCCATGAATTTAATCTTCTGACCTTTTTTAATCTGTCCGTTTTTTACACGAAAAATAACTTCAATTCCTCGAAAAGGATTGTAATGCGAGTCAAAAATTAAAGCTTGTAACGGCTCATCCACATTTCCTGACGGAGGCGGAATTTTTTCGATAATTGCTGCCAAAATATTTTCGACACCAAAACCAGTTTTACCT
The DNA here is from genome assembly GCF_004349085.1 of Flavobacterium caseinilyticum. Lineage (GTDB taxonomy): Bacteria > Bacteroidota > Bacteroidia > Flavobacteriales > Flavobacteriaceae > Flavobacterium > Flavobacterium caseinilyticum. The sequence continues at coordinate 373,224 of NZ_SMFM01000001.1, forward strand.
GAAGCGTGAATAATATCTTCCAATTTACAACCTAATAAATCAATAATGTCATCGCTTACTTCTTCTGGATTGGCACTTGGTAAATCTACTTTATTCAAAACCGGAATAATTTCCAAGTCATTTTCTAAAGCTAAATATAAATTCGAAATCGTTTGTGCCTGGATACTTTGTGCTGCATCTACAATCAAAAGTGCGCCTTCACAAGCTGCAATAGATCGTGAAACTTCATACGAGAAATCGACATGTCCCGGAGTGTCAATCAAATTCAAGATGTATTCTTGCCCTTTGTAAGTGTATTCCATCTGAATCGCGTGACTTTTTATGGTAATCCCACGTTCGCGTTCCAAGTCCATGTTGTCAAGCAATTGCGCTTTTTCTTCACGGGCAGTAACGGTTTGCGTGGCTCCCAGTAAACGGTCAGCAAGCGTACTTTTTCCGTGATCAATATGTGCAATAATGCAAAAATTTCTAATGTGTTTCATGCTGTAATTCTAGTATCAAGTTCAAATTGCCAAAGCAAATATGATGCAAATATAGTCTAAAAGTTTTTTATGTGAGATTCAACAATACCTAATGTTAAGGCAACTGAAATTTAATTTTTTAGCAGTGCTCTTTTGGGTTCTTTCTTATTGTATTTTTGCGTGTGTCTGCATCAGAATGTTGCAATTACATTTCAACTTTTTACACCATGTATTTATGAATAATTCGCAACATGATCATATTACTATTAATGATACTTCATACACATTACTTGACGTAGAATCATTGGCTTGGAAAAAATTAGTAAATGGATCGGTTAAGAAAAAAAACGGTTTTAGGACCATGTGTGTAGGCACCATCAGTGAAAAAAAAACTGCTGCTTTGCGAATTGTTGTGAATAGAAAAGTAGATGAAATTCAAAAAATAATTTATTTCAACACAGATAATCGATCTCGTAAATTTTATGATTTACAAAAAGACAATCAGATTTCACTGTTGTTTTACGATGCGCGTCAACGGGTTCAAATTGTTGTAAAAGCATATGCAACCTTGCATACAAACGATGTTTTAAAACTGGACCGATGGAAGGCTACCAGTCCTCAAGCCCGGCTGGGTTATATGACTCTTGAACCACCCAACACAAAATCAGAAAAACCAACATTAGGATATGAAGAACGATTTTCAACAATAAAGCCCACAGATAGTGAAAGTGACGTGTTTCAAGAAAATTTTGCTGTAGTTGCTTGTGTCGTTTATGAACTTGAATTTTTATACCTTGACTTTACGGGCAATAGAAAAGCAAATTTTTATTATGAAAACAATGTCTTAAAAGATGGCTTTTGGACAGTTCCATAACTTATTTTTATAATGTTAATTAACTCAAAATAAAACTATAACAAGTGTTTTTATAACTAACTTTGCCTTCCTTTAAAATTAAAATATACTTCATTTGAACTTCGATAAAATCAAAGAAAAATTAGAAATTCTAGCCGACGCAGCAAAATATGATGTGTCCTGCTCTTCTAGTGGCGGCAATCGTAAAAACACTAATAAAGGACTTGGCGATTCATCTAGTTCGGGGATTTGTCATACGTACACAGAAGATGGACGTTGCGTTTCGTTATTGAAAATTCTTTTGACAAATTTTTGTATTTATGATTGTGCATATTGCGTTACTCGAAAAAGCAACGACATTCAACGAGCCGCTTTTACCGTAGAAGAAGTAGTTGATTTGACTATTAATTTTTACCGAAGAAATTATATAGAAGGGCTTTTTTTAAGTTCTGGAATTTTCAAGAATGCCGATTATACCATGGAACGTTTAGTTCGTGTAGCCAAAAAATTACGGTTAGAACATAATTTTAACGGATACATTCATTTGAAAAGTATTCCGGGTGCTAGTGATGAATTAATGCGCGAAGCGGGATTATACGCAGATAGGTTGAGTATGAATTTAGAAATCCCGACTGAATCCGGACTAAAATTATTGGCTCCAGATAAAAATCATCAGGACATGATTAAGCCGATGCGTTTTGTAAAAAACGAATTGATTCAATATAAAGAAGAAAAGAAAAAATTTAAAAGCACACCCAAATTTGCTCCAGCGGGACAAAGTACCCAAGTAATTGTAGGTGCAACACAGGAAAATGATTTTCAAATCATACAGGTTGCAGATCATTTTTATAATAATTTTAATCTAAAACGAGTCTATTATTCGGGTTATGTACCGGTTTCTAATGATGCTCGTTTGCCGGCAATTGGTGCTCAAGTTCCATTGGTTCGCGAAAATAGACTTTACCAAGCCGATTGGCTGATGCGTTTTTATGGCTTTAAAGCCAATGAAATTCTAGAAAAAAATAATCCGTTTCTCGATTTAGAAGTCGATCCAAAAATGGGTTGGGCGTTGCGAAACATCACTCAATTTCCGGTAATTATCCAGAATGCTCCGCTAGAAATGATTTTGCGTGTTCCAGGAATCGGAGTAAAATCGGCACATAAAATTGTATATGCCCGCCGTTTTCAAAATCTAAACATGGAACACCTAAAGAAAATTGGTGTTTCGGTCAACAGAGCTAAATATTTTATATCCGTAAGCAATGAAAATACCCATTTAAAATTCTTGAACGCCCTGAATTTAAAGGAAATTATTTTGGGTGACATGAAATCCAAGTTTGAGAAACCGTTTGATAATCAATTATCATTACTCAATGACACAACTTTCTTACGATAATACTTTTGAAGGCTTATTGACTGCGGTTTTCGAAATTTATGAATACAAATATCCAGAACCCAAAATCATAAAAAAAGATGATCTTCAGCAGAATTTATTCGCCGAAAAAATAGAAATCACTACTGATGTTTCTAAATCGGATCGGGTGATTAAAAAACTCAATGCACAAATTGGAAGTGATGGTGTTCGTTGCATTATTTGGGCTTTTCTCTCCGAAAAACCAGGTGTCGAAGATGTGATTTTTGATGTAATTAATTACGCTATTCAAAATCCTACTATTAATATCATGAAGGATTTTTCGAATGATAGTGTCTTGCAAATTTCTCAACTTACTAAAAATGTTGGTCGCGAAAAGCATCGAATGGAAGCTTTTATTCGGTTCGAACAATTGAAAGACGGTATTTATTTTGCTAAAATTGATCCTGATTTCGATGTGTTAACTTTGATTATTAGACATTTTAAAAACCGGTATCAAGATCAAAAGTGGATTATTTATGACTTACGACGCAAATATGGTGTGTATTACGATTTGAATGATGCCGAAATTGTGATGATGGACTTAGATATTAAATCATTGGAAGATAAAAACAATCAAGTCTTCTCGGATACCGAAATCAATTATCAAAAACTATGGTGGGAATATTTTGATCATACCAATATAAAAGAACGAAAAAACACCAAGCTGCACGTTCAACATGTTCCCAAACGCTACTGGAAATACCTAACCGAAAAGAAAATGTTTTAGACTTGCTAACATTTCCGTATTTTTGCAAAAAAAATTACCTTGATTAAAATAGGCAACAATATTGTTTTACCGGACTTTCCCTTACTTCTTGCACCCATGGAAGATGTGAGTGATCCACCGTTTCGTAGATTGTGCAAAATGCACGGTGCAGATATGATGTATTCTGAATTTATATCTTCAGAAGGTTTAATTCGTGACGCCATCAAAAGCCGAATGAAATTAGACATTTTTGATTATGAACGTCCCGTTGGAATCCAAATTTTTGGCGGAGACGAAGAAGCTATGGCCATGTCATCAAAAATCGTTTCTGCGGTAAACCCGGACATTATTGACATAAATTTTGGATGTCCTGTCAAAAAAGTGGTTTGTAAAGGCGCTGGTGCCGGAGTGTTGAAAGATGTTGATTTAATGATTCGGTTAACAAAGGCTGTTATCGATAGCACACATTTGCCGGTAACCGTAAAAACCCGTTTGGGTTGGGATGACACTTCTATTAATATTGATGAGGTCGCAGAACGATTGCAAGACATTGGCGTAGCCGCTTTGAGCATACACGCCAGAACTCGTGCCCAAATGTATAAAGGTCATTCGGATTGGTCCCACATTGCTCGAGTAAAGAACAACCCTAGAATCACGATGCCTATTTTCGGTAACGGTGATATCGATTCTCCAGAAAAAGCATTGCAATACAAAAATGAATACGGCATCGACGGAATCATGATTGGTCGCGCCGCGATTGGTTATCCTTGGATTTTTGATGAAATCAAACATTACTTCAAAACAGGAGAACATTTGGCAAAACCAACTGTTATAGATAGAGTAGAAGCAGTGAGAAATCATCTGACTTGGGCCATGGAATGGAAAGGGGAACGATTAGGAATTGTTGAAACTAGACCACATTATACGAATTATTTCAAAGGAATCCATTCTTTTAAAACACACAAACAAAAATTAGTAACGCTAGATCGTCCTGAAGAATTGTTCGCCGCTTTGAATGAGATTGAAGAAGCTTATGCTGGTTATGAGGTTGTTTAACTAAATATTTTAAATACAAATTCCACTTATTTACAGAGATGATTTCGTGTTAATAAGTGGAATTTGTGTTTGATTTTTTTTAAATCTGAAATCAAAAATCGTTAATCTGAAATCAAAAATCTCATTCCAACAACTTCTTACTTACGCGACTGCTCGCAATTAGTGAAGCAATAAAGCCAAGTGTAACAATAGTGCCCATAACAATCAGAACATTTTCGAGAGAGAAAATTACGGGATACGCCAGTGTAGGAGTAATCATAACTAATTGAAAATGTTCTTGCAATAGAACAATTATAATTCCTAAAGTTAGCCCAATAATTCCGCCAAAAACACTCAATAAAGTGCCTTGAAGCAAGAATATTTTTCGCAAATCTTTGATTTCTGTTCCCAAATTAAAAAGAGTTTTTAGGTTTCCTTTTTTGTCTAAAATCATCATAATTAAAGCGCCAATCAAGTTGAAAAGTGCTACAACAATAACTAAAGTAAATATTAAATACACCGCAATATTCTCGGTGTTCAACATTTTATAAAGTGATTCGTTGAGTTGAGCCCTGTTTTTTACGGTGATTTTGTTATTGAAAATGGTTTGAAGTTGCTCTGTGATTGCACTTTCGTCAGCGTCAGCTTTCGTTTTAATTTCAATCCCGGAAACCTGATTGTTTTTGTATTCCAATAATTCTTGGGCTAAACCTAAATCAGCAAAAACATATTTTGAATCTAAATCTTCGCTGATGGCATAAATCCCAACCGGAATAAGATCCGTTTTATTGAAAGCTTGTTCCGGATTTTCGATAGCGCCTTTTCCTGGTTTTGGAACTAAAACCTCCAAATGATTATTAAAATCCAATAATCCCATCGAGAATTTTTGCGAAATTCCATAACCCACAACCACTTGATACGTATCCGGATTAAGCCATTGTCCGTTGAAGATTTTCGTTTTTATTGCATTTACTGTACTAAAATTAGAATCAACACCTTTTAAGTACGTAACTTCCTGTTTACCGTCAAAAGTGAATAAAACGCGCTCCTCAATAATTTTAGTATACGAAACCAAGCCGTCAATTTTCTTAATTTGGCTTTCCTGATTTGGAGAAATCAAAAAGGATTTCCCTAAAGTGCTGCTTATTTTTAAATCGGGATCAATATCATTTGTAAACGAAAGACTAAAAACTTTCAACCCGCTAAAAACAGATAAAACCACAAACAAGGCCATGGCACCAACAATAATTCCCAAACTGGCAATACGATTGATGATATTGATAGCATTATTTTTACTATTGCTAAGAATGTAGCGTTTGGCTATGTAAAGGGGAAAATTCAAATTTTATTGAAATCTACGTTTGTCCAAAAGATCTCTGTTTTCTATAGGATTATCTCTATTCGCTAACGCATTGTCAATCTTTTCAATGTAATCCAAAGAGTCATCAATAAAGAAAACCAAATTTGGAACTTTTCTCAATTGCAAACGAACTCGTTGCGATAAATCATGTTTTATATTTTTAGCGTTGGACTTAACCGCCTCTAAAATTTCTTTTGCTTTGTCCTGAGGGAAAACACTTAAATGCACTGTAGCTACTGATAAATCTGTAGTAACCGTAACCTTGGATACCGAAATGACTAAGTTTGCCACTCCGTTTTTTCTCACTTCACCTTGCAGAATGTCAACCAAATCTTTTTGGATTACCCCACCTATTTTTTTCTGTCTATTTGTTTCCATGCTGCAAAAATACTACTTTTAAGTTTTATCCCGAAGTTTCGAGACAATTTTTAAAAACAACCTATTAATACGTGTATTTTTAGGAGCTATTTCCTGCTATCCGTTGCAATCTTTTATAAAGCTGGAAGCCTTTTGAAGGCTTCCAGCTTTATAAAAGGATTTCCACTTCTATCAGGGCTAGGGATTTGGTAAATTAGAACGTTAATTCTAAATCAGAAATCGTAATGTATAAACAACATCAATTTGGAACATAAAATAAATCCAGTTTCGGCTCCCTCTCCTTCGGGGAGGGTTGGGGAGGGGAGACCTTCATTCTCTATATACGACGCATCGGCCGGTTCCGGAAAAACCTATGCGCTTGTCAAAGAATACCTGAAAATTATCCTTGTTGCGCCAAAAAACGATGCCTATCGCAACATTCTCGCCATTACGTTTACCAACAAAGCGGTTCACGAAATGAAAAGCCGAATCGTAGGCAGTTTATCCGAATTTGCCAAGGACGAACCAAGTGCAAAAGCGCAGGATTTAATGCAGGATTTGGTTATAGATACGAAATTGTCCAGCATTCAAATCAAAACGAAATCACAACAAATCATCAAGCATATTATTCATAATTATGCGGCTTTTGATATTTCGACCATTGATAAATTCACGCATAAAGTGATTCGTGCCTTTGCGCACGATTTGAATTTACCAATGACTTTTGAAGTTACTTTGGACACCGAAAATTTATTGATAGAAGCCGTCGACGCCATCATTGCCCAAGCCGGAGAAGATGAAACATTAACAAAACTGCTCATCGATTTTACGATGGAAAAAACAGATGATGACAAGTCTTGGGACATTTCTCGTGAAATTCTCGAAACGGGTCGTTTGGTTTTAAATGAAAATAATAGAAACGAAATCACGCATTTTCAAGATAAATCCATCGCTGAGTTTGTCGAAATCAAAACCAAACTTTCCGAAGCCTGCAAAGACTTAGAAAAGCAAACGATTGTTTTTGCCGAAGAAGCGTTGACCTTAATTGATAAAAACGGTATTGATGTAAAATCTTTTTCCAGAGGTACTTTTCCAAATCATATTAATAGCATTCAACAAGGGAAATTCAATCCTAAGAATAAAATGTTTCATGAGTTTGATGATATTGCAATCAATAAAACAGCAAAAGACCGAGCGATTATTGAAAACCTTATACCTGAATTTTTGCAAATTCTGACTAAAGTTTACACAGCTTTCGAAAAGATAAATTTCTATAAAGCCTTCCTGAAAAATATTACGCCTTTGTCATTGCTGAATACGGTTAGTAATGAATTAGCCAAAATTCAGGAAGAACAAAATGTGCTTTCCATTTCCGAATTTAACGCCATTATTCATCGGGAAATTCAAAACCAACCCGCTCCTTTTATATACGAACGATTGGGCGAGCGCTACCGTCATTTTTTTATTGACGAATTTCAGGATACTTCTGAAATGCAATGGCAGAATTTAATTCCGCTGATTGATAATGCGCTTTCAGGTCAGGATGATTTTGGAGTAAAAGGAACTTTGATGATTGTTGGCGATCCAAAACAGTCTATCTACAGATGGCGTGGCGGAAAAGCGGAACAATTTATTGAATTAAGTAAAGACCAAAATCCGTTCAACAATCCCGATAAAAGACTCGAACATTTAGATAAAAATTATCGGTCTTATTCGCAGATAATCGAATTCAACAATGATTTTTTCAAATTGTTATCCAATGAATTTGAGCATTTGGATTATAAAGATTTGTATGAAAATCACAGCCATCAAAAAACGAATGATAAAACGGGTGGTTATGTAAATATTTCTTTCATTCCAAAAATAGAAATTTTGGAAGATGACGAAGAAACTTTGGACAAAACCGATTTGTATGTTTTAGCCACTTTAAACACGATTCAAAAAACGTTAAAGCAGGGCTTTCAATACAAAGACATCGTAATTCTGACCAGAAAACGAAGTCAGGGAATTGCGATTGCGAATTATCTAACCGAGCAAGGAATTCCACTTTTGTCATCCGAAACCTTGATGATTCAAAATGCCACCGAAGTTCGATTAATTATTCATTTATTGAAATACTTGAAAAACAGTTCTGATTTGGAATCCAAAGCAAATTTTCTTCAATATTTAGCACAAAACAGTCAAGATAAATTACCGATTCACGATTTTATTGCTCAAGGAATGGCGTTATTTCAAGAAGCTGATTTCGAAAATTGGTTAATGAGTTTCGATGTTTCGCTTTCGTTTCAAAACATTCGAAAAAAATCATTATATGAAGCGGTGGAAACTATAATAACAAAGTTCCTCCCCCCAGCCCCCTCCGAAGGAGGGGGTGACGAAGTGGTTAATCGTGTGGATAAAAATGGTGTAACTGATTCAAATAAATTAGGATACATGACAGGCGGAAATTATTCTCATCTTTCAATTGAAAAAGCAAAAGAAATGAGAAAAGAGCCAACGCCTGCTGAGAAAGTTCTTTGGATGGAGCTTAAATCTAAATCACTAGAAGATCATAAATTCAGGCAACAACATTTGATAGATAATTTTATTGTTGACTTTGTATGCTTGTCAAAAAAACTGGTTGTTGAAGTAGACGGTGAATACCATTTTACAGAAGAACAAATGCAGTTGGATAACTATAGAACAATTACTTTAAATAAATTAGGCTATAAAGTGATCCGATTTACAAATGAACAAGTAGTAAAGAGTATTTCAGAAGTCTTAAAAGAAATCAAAAAGGGTTTAGCGATTCAAGAAATTTTTCTAGATTCCATTGCTCCAGTTTCGGCTCCCTCCCCTTCGGGGAGGGTTGGGGAGGGGAATGCCTACGTTCAATATTTTCTAGACATTGTTCTGGAGCGCGATATTCGCAACCAAGCAGGAATTTCAGATTTCTTGAATTTCTGGGATAAAAACGCGGAGAAATTCAGTATTCCATCTCCAGAAGGAACTAATGCCGTTCGGATTATGACGATCCATAAATCGAAAGGATTAGAATTCCCGGTTGTAATTTTCCCTTTTGCCGAAGAAGATTACACCAGAAAACCAAAAGATAAATTATGGCTGAATGCGGAAGAACAGGATTTTGGTTTGCCAAAGGTTTTGATTGATAACAGCAGTGCGGTTGAAGGATTTGGAGAAGAAGCGGCTGAGGTTTACAATCAAAAAAAGCAGGAAGAATTATTGGATAATATCAATGTTTTATATGTTGCTTTAACGCGTGCTGAAGAACAATTGTATGTTATTTCGAACATGAATTTATCCAATAAAGGCGAATTGCCAAAGAATAATATGTGTTCATTTTTCATTAATTATTTAGATAACAAAGTTGGGTTTGATGAAAATCAATTGGAATATGAATTTGGTAATTCGATGAAATTATCTTCTGCAAAACAACATGTCGATACTTCAAAAACGATTCCTTTGGTTAGTGAAATTCTAAATCCAAAGAATATAAAAATTGCGCAACGAGAAGCATTAATGTGGGGAACACATCAGCAGGAAGCTATTGAATATGGTAATGTGATTCACGAAATTCTATCTTTTGTAAAAACAAAAAAGGATGTTGATTTGGCAATTACAAAGTCTATAGAAAATGGATTGATCACTTTTGCTCAGAAAGAAATAGTTTTTAATACAATTCAGGAAATTGTTAATCACAGTGAATTAGAAATTTGTTTTGCTGAGGGAAATGAAGTTTTGAATGAGCAAACTATTATTCAAAAAGAGGGTAGAACCATAAAGCCGGACCGAATGGTTTTGACAAAAAACAAAGAAGTGTTATTACTGGATTATAAAACAGGAACACATAATGTGAAATACCAACAGCAATTAGAAAATTATCAAACAGCAATTGAATTAATGGGTTATAAAGTGACAAAAAAAGCACTTATTTACATCGGAAAAGAAATCGATGTAGTAAATTTGTAGCCTAAAAAGTGAATAATTCGCAAAATTGAACTTTAAAAACATATTAAAATGTACGGAAAAATAAAAGAACATCTTCAGGCAGAATTACAAACTATTGAAGATAATGGAATTTTCAAAAAAGAACGCATTATAACTTCACCTCAAGGAGCAGAAATTACAATATCTACAGGAGAAACTGTTTTGAATTTTTGTTCCAATAATTATCTTGGATTATCATCACATCCGGAAGTTATTCAGGCTGCTAAAGATGCTTTGGATACGCATGGTTTCGGAATGTCATCAGTTCGTTTTATATGCGGAACTCAAGATATTCACAAAACATTGGAACGAAAAATTTCTGAATTTTACGGAACAGAAGATACTATTCTTTACGCTGCCGCTTTTGATGCTAATGGTGGAGTTTTTGAACCTTTATTAGGAGAAAATGATGCGATAATTTCAGATAGTTTGAATCACGCTTCTATTATAGACGGTGTTCGCTTGTGTAAGGCGGCTCGTTATCGTTATGAAAATAGCAATATGGAAGATTTGGAACAACAATTAATCAAAGCTACTGAAGCAGGAACTCGTTTCAAATTGATTGTTACCGATGGAGTTTTCTCTATGGATGGTGTGGTAGCGCCATTAGATAAAATTTGTGATTTAGCCGATAAATATGACGCAATGGTTATGGTAGATGAATGCCATGCTGCTGGATTTATAGGAGCAACAGGAAAAGGAACGCTCGAGGCAAAAGGTGTAATGGGAAGAGTAGACATCATTACAGGAACTTTAGGGAAAGCACTTGGCGGAGCAATGGGAGGTTATACGACTGCAAAAAAAGAAATTATCGAATTATTACGACAACGTTCCCGACCGTATTTGTTTTCTAATTCGTTGGCACCTGCAATTGTTGGAGCATCCATAAAAGTTTTTGAATTATTAGAAAAAGATACTTTATTACGTGATAAATTGGAATGGAATACAAATTATTTCAAACAAGGAATGATAAAAGCGGGCTTTGACATCATAAACGGCGATTCTGCTATCGTTCCCGTAATGTTATATGACGCAAAACTTTCACAAAAAATGGCAGATGAATTATTAAAAAAGGGGATTTACGTAATTGGGTTCTTTTTTCCGGTAGTTCCTAAAGACAAAGCAAGAATTAGAGTGCAGCTGTCCGCCGCACACACAACGGCGCATTTAGATAAGGCAATTAGCGCTTTTATTGAAGTTGGTAAAATGCTAAAAGTTATATAATTCCTATTTTTCATCATGTTTGTAGGTTTTTTTTAACATAACATTTTGTTATTAAAAATTTCCGTCCTACTTTTGCCTGTAATTAACTAAATTGTAATTAAAAATATTAAGTATGAAACATCTTAACAAAATTTTAGTTGCTGTGATGATGGTGGTGGGCTTAAGCTCCCACGCACAAGACAGTAACAATCCTTGGGCTATCTCTTTTGGGGCTAATGCCGTTGACACTAAGGCAAGTGCTGATGGTGGGAAAAACTGGCTAGACCGCCATGTTACAACTCCATTTGCTGTAAAAAAGAACTGGAATATCCTTCCTTCTGTGTCTTATTTAACTGTATCTAGATTTATTGGAGATAATTTCTCTTTCGGAGTTACTGGATCTGTAAACAAAATCAATAAGTTTGTGACATTTTCTCCGGAAACTCCAGGTCATGATTCTCGTGGTTATCATGTGACGAACCCAGGTGATTTAATGTATTATGGAGCTGATGGTATCATCAGATATAGCTTCATGAACCTTATTAATTCTAAAATAATTGATCCGTCTTTATCTATTGGTGGTGGATACACATTCTTTGGTGATAGTAGTTACGGAACGGTTAATCCAGGTGCTGGTTTAACATTTTGGTTTACTGATAATATCGGTTTAGAACTTGCTACAAAATACAAAAAATCTTTCGGAGACAGAACTGAAGGTGATGTTGATTTTGCAACACCAGATGCTCCATCTCATTTCCAACATTCAGCTGGTATTATTTTCAAATTTGGTGGAAAAGATACTGATGGTGATGGAATTTATGACAAAGATGATGCTTGTCCAGAAGTTGCTGGTTTAAAAGAATTTAACGGATGTCCTGACACAGATGGAGATGGAATTCAAGATAGTGCTGATGCTTGTCCAGACGTATTTGGTTTAGCTGCATTAAACGGTTGTCCTGATACTGACGGTGATGGAGTTGCTGACAAAGATGATGATTGTCCAGAAGTTGCTGGTTTAGCTGCCTTAAGAGGTTGTCCAGATGCTGACGGAGATGGTGTTGCTGATAAAGATGACAAATGTCCTACAGTTGCAGGTCCTAAAGAAAATGGTGGATGTCCATGGCCAGATACTGATGGAGATGGTGTTTTAGACAAAGATGATGACTGTCCTACTGTAGCTGGTCCAGCTAGTAACAGAGGATGTCCAGAAGTAACTTCAGAGGCTTTAGATAATCTTAAAGTTCAGGCTAGATCGGTTTATTTCCATTCAGGTAAAGCTACTTTCAAAACAGCAGACGTTCCAGGAAGATTAGATGCAATTGCAGAAATCCTTAAAAACTATCCTAATGCTAAATTCAGTATTCAAGGACACACTGATAGCGATGGTTCTGATGAATTCAACCAAAAACTTTCTGAAGATAGAGCTAATGTATTGAGAGACGCTTTAATCGAAAGAGGTATTAAAGCTGAAAACTTAAATGCTGTTGGTTTTGGTGAAGGTACTCCGGTTGAAACAAACAAAACTGGAGCTGGTAAAGCTAAAAACAGAAGAACGGAAGTTATTTTACAAAAATAATTTTCTTCAAAATATTTTTAGAAAACGCCTCGATTTATCGGGGCGTTTTTTTTATTTTTATAAAATGACAAATACTTCCTTTCTTGACAAAATTGCTACCGTTTTAATTGAAAATTATTTAGACAATCTTTCCAATACGATTGTTGTATTACCAAACAAACGAGCTAAAATTTTCCTGATTGAAGCGTTAAAAAATCAAGTCACAACCAATATACTTTCTCCTGAAATTATAAGTATCGAGGATTTTGTGCAAAACATTGCCGGTATCCGCACCATAGATCCTATTGAGCTATTATTTGAATTCTACGAAGTCTACTTATCTATTACCGATAAAGCAAACCAACAATCCTTTGAGTTATTTGCCAATTGGGCGAAAACATTACTACAAGACTTCAATGAAATTGACCGCTATTTATTAGAGCCATCGCATGTTCTTTCCTATCTGAAAGATATCGAGGATATTAAAAAGTGGGGAATTGAAGTCGAAAACAAAACGGCATTATTAGAAAAATATATTGATTTTTGGAAATTATTACCCAATTACTATCAATCACTTTATACACATTTGCTAAACAAAGGAATCGGATATCAAGGTTTGATTTATCGTGAAGCGGTTAATAATCTAAATCATTTTTCGAATTCGGTGCAAGAGAAACAATTTGTCTTTGCGGGTTTTAACGCATTGAATGCCGCCGAAGAAAAAATAATCCAGCACCTTATCGCCTCTGATCAGGCCAAAATATATTGGGATGTAGACCAAATCTTTCTCAATGATTCGTATCATGATGCAGGACTCTTTGTAAGACGTTTTAAAGAAAATTGGAAACATTACAAGCAACATCCGTTTGAATGGATTGTAAATGATTTTTCACAGACAAAAAATATTCAGGTGATTGGTACACCCAAAACAATAGGTCAAGCCAAAATAGCCGGAAGCATTATCGAGAATGTTATCAATGAATCCCGAAGTCTAGGAACTGAAGGCAGGCTAGATAAAGTGGCTGTGGTTCTGGGTGAGGAAAATCTTTTGGTACCGCTTTTATATTCTTTGCCATCCACTGTTGGTGCTTTAAATATTACAATGGGATATTCGAGTAAGAACAATCCAGCGCAGATTTTGATTGCTAAATTATTTAAAATGCACACGAATGCATTATCCAGAAATGCTAAAAATTATGTGTTGTATTACAAAGATGTACTGGATATTTTGACGCATCCTTTGGTGGAACCGTATGCAAAAACCAGCGCGCTTGTCCATACCATCAATCAAAATAATTATACTTTTATTACGCATCATAAATTGATGGAGTTGAATGCAATTCCGAGCGAATTGTTTCTCTTATTATTCCAAAAATGGGAAAAGGGATCGATTCCGGTATTAGAGACGATTTCAAAATTATTACAAACGATAAAAGAAAATTTAAGTAACGATAACGAAGAAGAAAAAATCACTAAAGCTTTTGTTTTTGCCATTTTCAAAGTCATCAATAAACTGATTAATTACTATTCCAAACACGAACATATCGATAAAATAGAAACGCTTTATGCCATTTACAAACAAGTAATTGATTTGGCGGAAGTTTCCTTTGAAGGAGAACCGTTGAATGGTTTGCAGATTATGGGAGTGTTAGAAAGCCGTGTTTTGGATTTTGACACCGTTATTGTCACTTCGATGAATGAAGGGAAATTTCCGGCGGGAAAATCACAAAACTCATTTATTCCGTATGATGTGAAACGCGAACTGGGTTTGCCGACGTTCAAAGAAAAAGATGCGATTTACACCTATCATTTCTATCATTTGTTGCAACGCGCCAAAAATATTTACTTGCTGTATAATACCGAAAGTGAAGGTCTGGATGCGGGTGAAAAAAGCCGATTCATAACCCAACTGGAAGTCGAAAAGCAAAATAATCATACGTTAACGCACGAAATTTACAACGCAGTTTTACCCGAAACAGCCTATCAACCGATGGTAATTCCAAAATCGGAAAGTGTGATGTTGCGATTGAAAGAAATTGCTGAAAAAGGTTTTTCCCCATCGGCATTGACGAGTTATATTCGGAATCCGATTCAATTCTATTTCCAGAAGATTTTACGCATCAGCGAAGTCGAAGAAGTCGAGGAGAACATTGCATTGAATACCTTGGGAACCATTATCCACGAAACTCTAAAAGTTTTGTATGAGCCATTTATTGGTAAATTTATTTCAGAAAGTGATATTCTAAATTGTTTCAAACAAATAGACGCTGAGGTTTTGAAACAATTCAAATTAGTTTACAAAGAAGGCGAAATCAAAAAAGGGCGAAATTTATTGGCGTTTGAAGTCGCTAAACGAAATGTTTCTAATTTCCTAAAAGTGGAACTGGAAAGTATTAAAAACGGCGATGCGATAAAAATAATTGCTTTGGAACAAACTTTTGGAAGAACTTTTAATCATCCTAATTTGCCTTTTCCTGTATTGATAAAAGGAAATGTAGATAGAATTGAAGAGCGCAACGGAGTCATTCGAATTATCGATTACAAAACCGGAAAAGTTGAAAAAGCGAGTGTCACTCTGAAATCCTGGAACAGATTAACGGAAGATATTAAAAGCGATAAAATCATTCAGGTTCTGGCGTATGCTTTCATGTATGAGCATGACGCGAAAGGAAAACCAATTGAAGCCGGAATTATCTCTTTCAAGAATTTAAAAGCTGGTTTTCTTCCGTTTAATTTTAAAGAAGACAAAGAAGTAAATTCGATTATAAATGAAGAAATTTTAAGTAATTATTTAGAACAAATGGTTCTTTTATTAAGCGAGATTTTAGATCAAAATATTCCTTTTGAAGAGAAAATAATTTAAACATAATTTCCAGTCAGAAAATTAGCCAACATCTTCGAGTTTTATAAAAGCACTTTGACGATTAACGTGTCAATAAGTGCTTTGGCATGGGTTTTTGGAGGATTTGAAACCTTCAAATACGTATTTATTATTTTTGGTTTCTTCATTAGCCTTTTGATAAAAGAAGTGAATGCTAAAAATGAATATTTGTTTTATTACAATAACGGAATTTCAAAAACGCAATTGTTTGTGTATGGTTTTTTACTGAATTTTGTTTTTTCCTTGGCGCTGATATTACTCATTAATGTAGTATTGAAATTCGTATGACAAAGAGTATTTTAGAAGTAGACAGTGTTCAAAAACAATATGATGGAAAAATCATAGTTTCCGATGTGTATTTGAAATGTGAAACAGCTGATATTATTGGCATTCTGGGAAGAAATGGTTCTGGAAAATCTACTTTGTTGAAAATCATTTTCGGAATTGTAACTGCTGATTTTAAATTTGTTCGAGTTGATGGCGTTGTGAAATCAAAAACTAGCGAGTTGCTAAATGATTTCAGTTATTTGCCCCAAGATAATTTTATTCCAAATTCATTCTCGATACAAAAGACCATTCATTTGTCTATAGCCAAAGATAAATTGCAGGATTTTTATGCCGACGAAATGATTCAATCGATGCTGAACAAAAAAATAAAGCATTTGTCCGGCGGAGAATTACGGTATTTAGAAATTAAATTAATCCTGAATAATGCGTCGAAATTTGTTCTGTTAGACGAGCCTTACAATGGTTTGTCGCCCATAATGATTGAAAAAATTAATGAATTAATCACTGTAATGTCCAGTGTAAAAGGCATCATTATAACGGATCATAACTATGAAAATGTGATAAAAGTCTCCACAAAACTGGCGTTGATGAAAGAAGGAAAAATGCACCACTTGAAATATAAAATCGAATTGGTGGAAAAAGGATATTTGAAATCCGGAATGATCTAAATGCTTTTGAAAAAAGCCAACAATACAATCAATAACTGGTCTTGATTCTCAATATGACTCATGTGTCCGTCGGGAAAAGTCACTAATTTTACCGTAGTGTTTTCGATTTGTTCTTTGGTTTCCTCGTAATTCAGGACAGGATCTTTTTCGCCTAGAATTAATAATTTAGGATATGGCGTAAGGTGCAATAACACTTCCCGATCTTGTCGTATTTTCATGCCTTCCAATGACGCAACGATTCCTTGCAGCGGTGTTTTTAAAGCTTCTTTTTTTACGGTTTCAATTTCTAATGAAAGTCGTTCTCTGTTAGATTCGCTGAATAAGTTTGCAATAGAAAGTGAAACAAAATTCATAAAAGATTGTTTTACCGCTTTAATAGCTCGATCCCGATTTGTTTTTCGTTCCTCGCTGTCGGCTCTAGCGGTTGAGTTTAGTAGTACCAATCCTTTAATAGTGTCAGGATATAATTCGGCGAAAGCCAAAGCAACATAACCGCCCATAGAATGCCCGACAAAAATGGCTCTCCGGATACGCAATTCCGATAAAACTGCGTGGACTGCATCGGCATTATCTTCCATCGTTTGCACGTAACTCAAACATTCCGTTTCACCGTGTCCCAATAAATCAATCGCGATGACGCGATTTTTTTTAGCAAACTCCGGAATATAAAAATCCCACATGCCTTTGCTTTCCAAGAAACCATGAAGTAAGACAATAGCGGTTCCTTTCCCGGTATCGGAATAGGATATGTTGGTGTTTTTAAAGAGAATTTGTTTCACTTTTAGTTTTTAGAGTCTGCAAAATTAGGGCTTTAATCTTTTTAAACCATATAAGGCATATAAGTTTTAAAATTGTTATGGTGAATTATACCAAAAAGTACAAAGTGAAATTGAAAAAATGTTTAAACAAAAACTGTTTTTTAACCATATAAGGAATTTAAGTTCATTTAAGCATTACCTCTATTTGCTTACATGACTTATATGGTTGAAAAACGGCTCCCATTTCTGAAAGCCGTTTGTAATTATTAAAATTTAAAATCGTCTATCCCCATCGAGCAAACTTCCTAATCCGCCTAATAAACTGCCTTCATCTCGACTGTTTCCGCCAGTTCTTGGTGCAGATGCAATGATTCTGTCCGCAAGTCGGCTGAAAGGCAAGGATTGTACATAAACTGTTCCCGGACCACGAAGTGTGGCGTAAAACAGACCTTCACCACCAAAAATAGAATTCTTGATGCCGCCAATAAACTCAATGTCATAATCAACATCTTTGGTAAAACCTACGATGCAACCCGTGTCGACTTTTAGTATTTCGCCTGCGGCTAGTTCTTTTTTGGCTAATGTTCCGCCGGTATGTACAAATGCCAGACCGTCGCCTTCTATTTTTTGCATGATGAAACCTTCTCCACCAAACAATCCGCGACCGAGTTTTTTAGAGAATTCAATCCCCACAGAAACGCCTTTGGCCGCGCAAAGGAAAGAATCTTTCTGGCAAATGAATTTTCCGCCAAATTGTGTCAAGTCAATTGGGATTATTTTCCCGGGATAAGGCGAAGCGAATGAAACTTTGCTTTTGGTATTGTTTTGATTGATGAACGCAGTCATAAAAAGACTTTCGCCTGTCAGCACTCTTTTTCCGGCGCTTAAAAGTTTACCAAATAATCCGTTTTCCTGTCCAGAGCCGTCTCCAAAAATGGTTTCCATTTGGATATTATTGTCCATCATCATAAAACTTCCCGCTTCGGCAATTACAATTTCCTGTGGGTCCAGTTCTATTTCCACATATTGCATTTCCTCGCCGTAAATGTGGTAGTCTATTTCGTGTGCTTGCATGATTTCTGAGTTTTAAGTTTTTTAAATAAGTCGGAAGCGTGATTATAAAGTTACAGCTTTAAGATGAATTTTGAAATTACAGATTTTCTCGCTGAAGCGCAAGGGATAGCAGCGGAAAGCCCACAGTCTTGTCCTTTTGGACGAGACGAGGACTTGTAGCGAATAGCCTGACGCAGCTGGAGTTTACGGAGGCTGGGTTGCGCCCAAAAAAAAACCGGTTCACATTGCTGTAAACCGATTTGGTTGTGTGTATTTAAGGAATTAACTATTCATTAATTCTTCGATTTCGTCCACTTCAATTGGGATGTTGCGCATCATGTTGAATGGTTCGCCGCTTTCCTGAACGATGATGTTATCCTCCAGACGGATTCCGAAACCTTCGGCAGGAATGTAAATTCCGGGCTCTACGGTAAACACCATATTGGCTTGCATCGGTTCGGTCAGGATTCCGTAATCGTGCGTGTCTAATCCCATGTGGTGCGATGTTCCGTGCATGAAATATTTTTTGTAAGCTGGCCATTCCGGATTTTCGTTTTGCACATCGGCTGTGTCAATAAGACCCAAACCTAGCAGTTCCGAAGTCATTAATTTCCCTACTTCGATATGGTATTGTTTCCAAAGTGTACCTTTTGTCAGCATTTTTGTCGCTTCGTTTTTTACATTTAAAACAGCATTGTATACTTCTTTTTGTCTTTTAGTGTACTTTCCTGAAACTGGAATCGTACGCGTCATATCACTTGAATAATTAGCATATTCAGCCGCAACATCCAGTAAAATCAAATCACCAGCTTTGCATTGTTGATTGTTTTCGATGTAATGCAATACATTGGCATTGTTTCCGGAAGCGATTATTGGCGTGTAGGCAAAACCACGGGAACGGTTGCGAATGAATTCGTGAATTAACTCAGCTTCGATTTCGTATTCGGTAATATTTGGTTTCACGAAAGGCAATAATCTTCTAAAACCAAGTTCCGTAATGTTACAGGCTTTTTGGATTAAATCCAATTCTTCTATTTCTTTTACAGAACGCAGACGCTGCAATATCGGGTTACTTTTTGCAACAGCATGTGCCGGATATTTCTCTTTCCACCATTTTACAAAACGGGCTTCGCGCGTTTCAGTTTCTACAGTAGCGCGGTAATGCTCATTTGTGTTGATGTAAATTGTTTCAGCATGAGTCATCATTTCGAATAATACTTTCTCAAATTCCTGTAACCAATATACAGTTCTGATTCCTGTTACTTCAAAAGCACGCTCCTTGGTCAGTTTTTCACCTTCCCAAATGGCAATGTGTTCACTGGTTTCTTTCAAGAATACCATTTCTCGTTGGTGCTCGTAAGGCGCATCCGGAAAAAGTAATAAAATACTTTCTTCCTGATCGACTCCGCTCAAGTAAAAGATGTCGCGGTGTTGTGCAAATGGCAACGTACTATCTGCAGAAACGGGGTAAATATCATTAGAATTGAAAACAGCAACGCTTTTTGGCTTCATCTGAGCCATGAACTTTGCTCTGTTTTTTATAAATAAATCTCGGTCAATTTGGTGGTATTTCATTTGTTGATTTTTATTGTTTTATTGCAGCAAAATGCAATCTTAATGGGTGTTTTTATGGATAAATACAAATAACATTATTCAATCCTTGTTTTTTATATTGATTATTCAAAAATACTAACTTTGAGAGAAACGGTTGTTAATTACAGTATAAAATTTTCAGATTACTATTTTTATGATTAATTTTCCAATTCAAATCAGTTTACATGAAAAAAATAGTATTCTTCTCAGCCCTTATTCTACAAAGTGTCTCTTGGGGACAAGTTTCTACTGAAGCAATTCAGCAAGCATTGGAAGCCAAAAAACAAATGGAAAATCAATCGCTTTTTCAGCAGATTACTTTCGAAAATGTTGGGCCAACGGTGATGAGCGGCAGAGTGGTGGATGTGGATGTAAATCCGGAAAATCCAACCGAATTTTACGTGGGATACGCTACGGGCGGACTTTGGTACACGAATAATAACGGAATGAGTTTTTCACCGGTTATGGATGCGGCGCCTACGCAAAATGTGGGTGATATCGCGATAGACTGGAAACGAGGAACGATTTGGGTAGGAACTGGCGAAGTCAATTCGTCCCGATCTTCTTACGCCGGAATTGGAATTTTAAAATCAGAAGATAAAGGAAAGACTTGGCAAAATATGGGATTGCATGACAGCCATCACATCAGCCGAATCCTGATTAATCCATCAAATCCAGATGAAGTTGTTGTGGGTGCAGTGGGGCATTTGTATTCAAAAAATGAAGAAAGAGGAATTTATAAAACAACAAATGGCGGTAAAACGTGGAGTAAAACTCTTTATATCGACGATGAAACGGGGATTATAGATGTGGCTGTTTCTCCAAAAAATTTCAAGGTTCAATATGCGGCTTCTTGGAGCAAAGACAGGAAAGCTTGGGATTTTATAGGAAGTGGCGCTACTTCGGGAATTTATAAAAGTGAAGACGCGGGAATGACATGGAAACTTTTCACGAATGCTGAAAGTGGATTTCCTGTTGGTGAAGGCGTTGGAAGAATTGGTTTAGCGGTGTTTGATGACAATAACGTGTATGCTGTATTGGATAACCAATTCAAAAGACCGCTGGGATCCCAAAAAAGCAATTCGTTACCAATTGCGTTTTCAATGCCGGGAGACGAATTCCTGAAATTGCCTAATAAAAGTTTGAATTCTATTTTAAAAAATTACGGTTTAACCGAAAAATACAGAGCCGAAAACATCAAACACTGGGTTCAAAACGGGTATTTGCAACCTAACGAAGCTGCAAAAGTGGTTTTAGATGCGATAAGTAGTTTAGCCGAAACAGAAGTTATCGGAGCCGAAGTTTACAAATCAAGTAACGGAGGAAAAAGTTGGACGAAGACCCATAAGGATTTCATTGATGATTTCTTTTATTCGTACGGCTATTATTTCAGTGTCATTTCTGTTGATCCAAACGATTTGAATAAAATTTATTTGTCAGGCGTACCCATTATAAAATCAAATGATGGTGGAAAAACATTTACTTCCATAAGCGAAGAAAATGTTCACGCAGATCATCATGTAGTTTGGGTGAACCCAAATAAATCCGGACATTTAATTAATGGAAATGACGGCGGTTTAAATATTTCGTATGATGATGGAGCGCATTGGTTCAAAGGCAATTCGCATAGTGTCAGTCAATTTTATGCGGTAAATGTAGATGAGCAAGAACCATATAATATTTATGGAGGGATGCAGGATAATGGGGTTTGGGTTGGGCCAAGCACTTACAAATACTCCTCAGAATGGTACCAAACCGGAAAATACCCGTATGAAAATTTGATGGGAGGCGACGGAATGCAAACTCAAATCGACAAAAGAAATTCAAATATTGTTTTTACTGGTTTCCAATTCGGGAATTATTATAGAATTGATCGTGCGAATAACAAGCGAGAGTATATTTCACCAAAGCCCCAAAAGGATGAAAAACCATTCCGATTCAATTGGCAGACACCTATTTTATTGTCTTCGCACAATCAGGATATTTTATACATGGGATCTAATTTCTTGCATCGATCGATGAATCAAGGACAAACTTGGACTGCGATTTCGCCTGATTTGACACAAGGAGCGAAAGAAGGAAATGTAGCTTTTGGAACCATCGCTGCTATCAGCGAAAGCACTTTGCAGTTTGGTTTACTCTACACCGGAAGTGATGATGGATTGATTCATGTTTCGAAAGACGGTGGGGCAACTTGGAATAAAATTTCGGGGAATTTACCTCAAAATCGTTGGGTTTCCAGAGTCGTGGCTTCCGCACACAAGAAAGATAGAGTGTATGCGACTTTGAACGGATATCGAAATGATGATTTTACCAGTTATGTGTATATGTCGGATGATTTTGGACAAACATGGAAAAACATCTCTGCTAATTTGCCTTCAAGTCCAGTGAATGTAATCGTGGAGGATAATGTAAATGAGAATGTTTTATATCTGGGAACGGATAACGGATTGTATGTTTCGTTAAATAAAGGAACATCTTGGGATGATTTTTCTAACGGAATTCCAAACGTTGCGGTTCACGATCTAGTGATTCAAAAGAAAGCAAAAGATTTAGTCGTGGGAACTCATGGTCGTTCAATTTATAAAGTCAATGTGGATCAAGTGCAACAATTGAGCGATAAAGTGGTAGCTGAAAATCTTCATGTTTTTGAACTTAAAAAAATCAAAAAATCAAGAGAATGGGGAAGCAGCTGGAGTTCTTGGGCTAAAGCTTCTGAGGCAAAAGCAGAGATTTGGTTCTATTCCAATACGGATTCAGAAGTGCTTTTACAAATTGAAAACAGCTTGAAAGAAGTCTTTTATTCTCAGAAAGTGAAAGCGTCAAAAGGATTAAACAAGCATGTTTACGATTTTTCCATAACGAAAGCAACTGCTGATAATTGGAAAAATAAAGACAAAAAACTAAAACTTGAAGTAGCTAAAAACGGCAAATATTACCTTCCGGTTTCAATAAATAAAATCAGTATTCAAAAAGGAAAAGAGAAAGTGGTTACTGATCTTGAGATTATTGAATCGAAGTAAATCACTTTGGACTTTCAGTTTGTAGAATTGGTTGACAGACTTAAATTATGCATAATTGCAAAAAAAAATATTTGCCACGAATTTCACGAATTGGCACGAATTAATTAGTGAGAATTCGTGAAATTTGTGGCGATAAATTTTTAAAAATAAAAAACACGATTCCATCTGAAATCGTGTTTTTTTATGGTTGTTGCTTTTTTTAAAACTGAGCTGTTTCAGTAGAGTCTTTCATCGCAGTGGTAGAAGATTTTCCGATTGTCACAGTATTTTGTACCGCGTCAAAATAAGAAGTTCCTACGAAACCTTGGTGTTTAACCGCTTTGAAACCATGTTTTTGCAAAGCAAATTCTCTTTCCTGTAATTCAGAATATCCTGCCATTCCTCTTTCTTTGTACGCTTTAGACAATTCGAACATACTCGTATTCAATGCGTGGAATCCTGCCAATGTGATGAATTGGAATTTGTATCCCATTGCTGCAAGATCTTCGCGGAATGTTTCCATTTCAGCAACGGATAATTTTGCAGCCCAGTTGAAAGAAGGCGAACAATTGTACGCCAACATTTTTCCAGGGAATTTTGCGTGAATTCCTTCGGCAAATTTTCTTGCGTAATCCAGATCTGGATTGCTAGTTTCCATCCAAATTAAATCAGCGTAAGGCGCGTAACTCAATCCCCTGTCAATTCCTTGTTCCACACCACAATTAACATAGAAAAAGCCTTCTCCCGTTTTTTCTCCCGTTATGAATTTAGCATCTCTTGGGTCAATATCGCTAGTTAATAAGTTGGCTGCATCTGCATCAGTTCGAGCAACGACAATTGTTGGTGTTCCCATTACGTCAGCTGCTAAACGTGCTGCAATCAATTTGTTGATGGCTTCTTGAGTAGGAACCAATACTTTTCCACCTAAGTGACCGCATTTTTTAGCAGAACTCAATTGATCTTCAAAGTGAACTCCCGCAGCTCCCGCTTCAATCATCGCTTTCATTAATTCGAAAGCGTTCAGGTTTCCACCAAAACCAGCTTCGGCATCAGCCACAATAGGAACTAAGTATTCTTTTTTGTCAGCTGTTCCGTTAACCACTTGTATTTGATCCGCTCTCAAAAGCGCATTATTGATTCGTTTTACTACCAATGGAACGCTGTTAGCAGGATATAAAGATTGGTCAGGATACATTTCTCCGGCTACATTTGCATCAGCAGCAACTTGCCAACCGCTCAAATAAATAGCATCTAATCCTGCTTCTACCTCTTGAATGGCTTGATTTCCGGTTAGCGCGCCAAGTCCGGCTACAAAATCCTGAGAATTTAGTTTATTCCATAAAGTATTCGCTCCAATTCTGGCAACACTATGTTCTATTTGATACGAACCTTGCAATTTTACAACTTCTTCAGCAGTATAGGGGCGCTCAATACCATTCCATCTTGGGTTTGTAATCCAGTCCGTAACTAATTCTTGAATTCTTGTTTCTGTAGTTTTCATTTTTCTTTTTTTTTGGTTGTTTGTTAATAGGGATTGTAATTGATTTTTTAAATGTATTTGTATCCAGGAATGGTCAAAAATTCGATAAAATTGTCGTTCACGACTAGAATATCTAATAATTGTTCCGCTAATCTGTATTTTTGTTTTTCATGATTTTCATCTCCAACAAGCTTTCTGATTTTTTCAAATTCCTCCATCGCTATACGATGATAATAATTTGTATTTAATGTTTTTTTATTGTCCAAAACGACTTCGTTTTGTAACCATTGCCACAATTGTGATCTCGAAATTTCAGCAGTAGCAGCATCTTCCATCAAATTGTGCAACGCTGCGGCGCCTTGTCCGTTGAGCCATGAAGCGATGTATAGAACGGAAATACTAATGTTTTTTCGAACGCCTTCCTCGGTAATGGTTCCTTTTGGAGTTTCGAGCAAATCACTTTCGGTAACGTGTATGTCTTCTCTTTTTGCATGAATCTGATTTTTGGTTGGCATGTATTTATCGAAAACGGTCATAGCAAGTGAAACCAAATCCGGATGTGCGACCCAAGTGCCGTCATGACCATTTTTTACTTCCCGTTCTTTGTCGGCTATTACTTTGTCGAAAGCAATTTTATTTGCTTCTTCGTTGTTTTTTATTGGAATTTGTGCCGCCATTCCACCAATTGCGTGAATATTTCGTTTGTGGCATCTTTGAATAACTAATTGGGAATACGCACTCATAAATGGAGAAGTCATCGTCACCTGATCTCTGTTTGGAACTATGAAAGCTGGGTTTTTTCTTAATTTTTTGATGTACGAAAAAATGTAATCCCATCGTCCGCAGTTAAGGCCAACAATATGATCTTTCAGTTCAAAAATAATTTCGTCCAACTGAAAACTTGCCGTTATTGTTTCGATTAAAACTGTTGCTTTAAACGTTCCGCTTTTTACGCCTAAATATTCCTGCGTGAATTCGAAAACTTCATTCCACCATCTTGCTTCCAGATAATGTTCCAGTTTTGGAATGTAAAAATACGGTGCCGTTCCATCTTCAATAAGTTGCTTATGATTGTGAAAAGCATATAATCCGAAGTCAATTAGTGATCCTGAAGTTTGTTCTCCGTTAATCAAAATATTTTTTTCCGGCAAATGCAATCCTCTTGGACGAACAAGCAACACGGCAGTTTTGTCGTTCAGACTGTATTTTTTATTCTTTATAGTATCTTCAAGAGCAATGGTTTTGTTCACCGCATCTTTCAGGTTTTGTTGTCCCGTTATTAAATTGCTCCAAGTAGGAGAAGTACTGTCTTCAAAATCAGCCATGAACGTTGTTGCTCCCGAATTCAATGCATTGATGACCATTTTTCTGTCGACCGGACCCGTTATTTCGACTCTTCGGTCTAATAAATCGTCTGGCGTTTTCGCTGCTTCCCAATTACTTTCTCTGATACTTTTGGTCTCAGTAGGAAAAGTTGGCAAAACACCTTGATCAAATAAATCCTGTTGTTTTTTTCTTTCGTCTAATAACAAAAGTCTTTTGTCATTGAATCGCTCGTGGAGTTCTGTAATAAAAGTAATGGCTTCATCCGTCAAAATTTCTGGACAATACTCTTTCGTTTCATTGGAAAACTGTAACGATTTTTCCGTTGTTTCGGTATTTGCTTTCATGGTTAATGTGTTTTACATGACAATGTTACGAAAAGTTTTTTACAAAACAAGCGAACGTACGCTAAAAATGAAAAATATTTTTTTTGGCGTAAATATTTTTTAGCTTATCTTTGAAATATGAACATAGAAAAGGATTATATCAAGTTGATTTTTGGGTTAAAACTCAAGCAGGCTCGCACCAATAAGAATCTGTCACTATTTGGTTTGGCAAAAATCACGGACCTTTCAAAATCGTATTTGAACGAAATTGAAAAAGGGAAAAAGTATCCAAAAACGGATAAAATTATTCTGTTAGCCGAAAAACTCGATATTTCCTATGATAATATGGTTTCGTTGAAACTGGATAATAATCTGGCGCCCATTGGAGAAATCCTAAAATCGGGTATTCTAAAAGAGATACCTCTGGAGATTTTTGGGATTCAAGAAAACGATCTTATCGATATTATTGCCAATGCTCCTGCAAAAGTCAATGCGTTTATAAGTACGATTATTGAGATCGCACAGCATTATAATTTGACAAGAGAGAGTTTCTTTTTGGCGTCGTTGCGTTCGTACCAAGAAGCACATACGAACTATTTTGAAGATTTAGAGCAGAAAGTGTTGCAGTTTTCCAAAGCGTTTCACGTGAATATTGAGACCAAGATTTCGATTGAAGAACTTACGGCAATACTAATTGAAGAATATGGTTATACGATAAAAGAACTCGTTTTTTCGGAGCAAGAACAATTGGGGGATTTGAGATCGATTTTTGTTCCAAAAAGCAAGACGTTACTTCTTTCATTAGACATTGACGAACCTCAAAAAGCATTTATCTTAGCCAAAGAAATTGCGTATAATTACCTTGAAATCACCGAAAGATTATACACGTTCAGTTGGATTAAGTTTGATAATTTTGACCAGGTCCTGAACAACTTTTATGCTTCCTATTTTGCCGGAGCATTACTTATACCAAGACAGAAACTTATAGATGAACTGAATTTATTTTTGTCCAAAACAGATCCAAAACCTGGGGAAATGATTGCTTTGATGAGCGGATTTAATGTTTCTCCAGAATCGTTTTATCAAAGGTTGACTAATATTTTACCAAAAGACTTTCAGTTAAAGAATCTTTTCTTTCTGCGATTGTCTCATCAAATAGGAACCGATACGTATCAAATAAAAAAGGAATTGCATATCACGAACCAGCAGGAGCCGCACGCGAATGAAATGAATGAGCATTACTGCCGAAGATGGGTTTCGATACGTACGATTGAAGAGTCTTTGAAACAAAATAAAAATCATTTTTTTGATGCTCAAATCTCCAGTTATGAAAACAGCAAAAATGAATATCTTGTTTTTTCATCCGCAACACCGGATCCGTTTAAGGTAGATTGTATCCGTAGTATTTCGGTAGGGATATTGATTACGCCGGGAATGAAGAAAAAATTTAAGTTCATCGAGAATGATTCGCTTAAGAAACAGATTGTTGGGGTTACCTGTGAAACCTGTGCCGTAAAAAATTGTTTGGAACGCGCTTCTCCGCCAATACAATTAGAGCAAAAAATGCGCAACGAAAACACGGATTTAATTGTGCAACAATACATGGCAAAATTCAGTTAGACGCAATTCAGTATTTAAATAAAGAAGGTTTCGAAAGTAAAAACGAGAACTTTAAGATTACCCTATAAAAACCGATGTCGTTAATACCTGTTTTTAGTTTTCAATTGAACGCATAAAATTTAAAACGATGGACAAATACTGTTGTTTTGGTGCTGAAATATGGAAACGTTAGGTGTTTCTGATGATTTAGAAATAATTACTGGTAAAAATTATTGAATTTCTAATTTTTGGCTGTTTATAGGTTTGTTTTCAGTCAATTTCGCAGCATCAAATTCCAGACTGTTTTCTTTTTTTGTTTAACTGTTTTTATGATGGTTTTTGCGTTTATGTTTGATATTTAAGGATTCCTTGGTTTTTTATGTAAAACACTTTAAAATCATTATAAATAACAGCGAAAAGGTTGTAGTTACTGTCCAATTGCTCTATTTTTGTATAATTTTTTAAAACAATTTATTTAAATCTTATGGCAAAATCTGCATTATTGAAATCGTCGATAGCAAAAAAAGTAGCTATGGCACTTTCAGGACTTTTTTTACTGTTGTTTCTAGCACAGCATTTTTTTATCAATATGACATCGGTTTTCAGTGCCGATATTTTTAATTCAATTTCTCATTTTATGGGAAATAATCCATTAGTTCAATTCGTAATACAGCCAATATTGATTGTAGGAGTGATTTTTCACTTTATTATGGGTATGGTTTTGGAAATTAAAAACAGAAGTGCCCGACCAATTTCTTATGCGAAGAACAATGGCGCTGCTAATTCTTCTTGGGCGTCAAGAAATATGATTGTTACCGGTTTAGTTGTGTTGGCATTTTTAGGATTGCATTTTTACGATTTTTGGGTTCCTGAAATGGTCTATAAATATGTAGATGTTAGTCCGTTGGATGAAACAAGATATTTCCATGAACTGGTTGCAAAATTTGAAAGTCCGGTTCGTACAGGATTATACAGCCTTTCATTTTTGTTGTTGTCATTGCACTTGTGGCACGGTTTCAATTCGTCATTTCAATCGGTAGGTTTTAATAATAAGTATTCAAAATCTTTGCATACATTAGGATATGCTTTTGCAATTGTAGTTCCTTTTGGTTTCATTTTCATTGCATTATTTCATCATTTTAATCATTAATATTAAATTATAAATGGCATTAGATTCAAAAATTCCAGGAGGTTCAATTTCGGACAAATGGACAAATTATAAAGATCATATTAATTTAGTAAACCCTGCTAACAAACGTAATTTAGATATTATCGTAGTTGGTACCGGTCTTGCTGGAGGTTCGGCTGCTGCAACTTTAGCAGAGTTAGGATATAACGTAAAGGCATTTTGTTTTCAAGATTCACCGCGTCGTGCGCATTCGATTGCTGCACAAGGTGGAATTAACGCTGCAAAAAATTATCAAGGAGACGGAGATTCAACGTTCCGTTTATTTTATGATACTGTAAAAGGGGGTGATTATCGCGCCCGTGAAGCAAACGTTCACCGTCTTGCTGAGGTTTCTACTAATATTATTGACCAGTGTGTGGCTCAAGGTGTTCCTTTTGCCCGTGAATATGGCGGATTACTGGATAACCGTTCTTTTGGAGGTACTTTAGTTTCTAGAACTTTTTATGCTAAAGGACAAACAGGACAGCAATTATTATTAGGAGCGTATTCAGCAATGAATCGCCAAATAGGTCGTGGAAAAATAAAAATGCACAACCGTCACGAGATGCTGGATTTAGTAATCGTAAATGGTAAAGCAAGAGGAATTATAGCGCGTAACTTGGTTACAGGAGAAATCGAAAGACATTCTGCTCATGCCGTAGTTATTGCTTCAGGAGGATACGGAAACGTATTTTTCCTATCAACTAACGCGATGGGAAGTAACGTAACTGCAGCTTGGAAAATCCACAAAAGAGGAGCGTATTTTGCAAATCCTTGTTACACACAAATTCACCCAACTTGTATTCCAGTATCTGGAGAGCACCAAGCAAAATTGACTTTAATGTCAGAATCGTTGCGTAATGACGGACGTATTTGGGTTCCAGCAAAACTAGAAGATGCTAAGGCGATTCGTGAAGGGAAATTGAAACCAACTCAAATTGCAGAAGCGGACAGAGATTATTATTTAGAAAGAAGATATCCTGCTTTTGGAAATTTAGTACCCAGAGATATTGCTTCTCGTGCTGCTAAAGAAAGATGTGATGCAGGTTTTGGTGTTAATAAAACAGGAGAAGCTGTTTACCTTGATTTTGCCGCTGCAATTGAAAGATACGGAGTGGATCAAGCGAGATTGAAGCATTTAGATGAGAATGATAAAGCTTTGGTTATAAAATTAGGAACAGAGGTTGTGGCTAATAAATACGGTAACTTGTTCCAAATGTATGAGAAAATTGTGGATGAGAATCCATATTCAACTCCTATGATGATTTACCCAGCTGTACACTACACAATGGGAGGAACTTGGGTTGATTATAACTTACAAACTACAATTCCTGGTTGTTTCTCTATTGGAGAATCTAACTTTTCAGATCACGGAGCGAATAGATTGGGAGCTTCTGCACTGATGCAAGGTTTAGCTGATGGATATTTTGTTCTTCCATACACCATTGGAGATTATTTGGCACCGGATATTAAAATGGGTACTATCTCTACAGATTCTCCGGAATTTGAACAAGCGGAGAATAATGTTAAGCAACAGATTGAAGCTTTAATGAATAACGGAGGTTCTAAACCAGCGGATTATTTCCATAAGAAATTAGGAAAAATCATGTGGGATAAAGTTGGAATGGCGCGTAATGCGGAAGGTTTAACCGAAGCACAAAGTGAAATTGCAGCAATTAGAGAAGAATTTTATAAAGAGGTAAAAATTCCTGGAACAGCTAATAGTTTTAATACTGAACTAGCTAAAGCACTTCGTATTGCAGATTTCCTTGAACTAGGAGAGTTGTTTGCCAAAGATGCGTTGCATAGAAATGAATCTTGTGGAGGTCACTTCCGTGAAGAGTACCAAACGCCTGAAGGAGAAGCACAACGTGACGACGAAAACTTTGCATACGTTGCAGCATGGGAATACAAAGGTAATCCAAGCGATGCAGTGTTGCACAAAGAGGAGTTGAAATTCGAAAATGTTAAACTAGTTCAAAGAAGTTATAAATAATTTAGTCTAAAGTCTAACGTCTTAAAGTCAAACGGCTCCATGTCAATCGACTTTCGACTTTCGGCTTTATGACTTTCAAACTTAAAATATGAAACTTACATTAAAAATATGGCGTCAGAAAAATGCCGCTGCAGAAGGAAAAATAGTTGAATATCCAATAGATGGAATTGAGCCAGATATGTCTTTTCTTGAAATGCTTGACATTTTGAACGATAAATTAATCGTAAAAGGAGAAGATACTGTTGCTTTTGACCATGATTGCCGCGAAGGAATTTGCGGGATGTGTTCTTTGTTTATTAATGGTGAAGCGCATGGACCTGACCGTTTGGTTACAACTTGTCAATTACACATGCGTAAATTTAAAGATGGGGATACTATTTTTATTGAGCCATTTAGAGCAAAAGCTTTTCCGGTAATTAAAGATTTAGTAGTTGATAGAGGTGCATTTGACAGAATCCAGCAATCTGGTGGTTTTATCTCTGTAAACACTTCTGGGAACACTATTGATGCCAATACAATTCCTATTCCTAAACATGATGCGGACAGAGCTTTTGATGCTGCAACATGTATTGGTTGCGGTGCTTGTGTAGCGAGTTGCAAGAACTCTTCGGCTATGTTATTTGTATCTGCTAAAGTGTCTCAGTTTGCTTTATTACCACAAGGAAAAGTAGAAGCTGCTGATCGTGTACTGAATATGGTCGCTCAAATGGATGCTGAAGGTTTTGGTAATTGTACCAATACTGGAGCTTGTGAGGTAGAATGTCCAAAAGGAATTTCTCTTGAAAATATTGCCAGAATGAACAGAGAATATTTATCTGCAAGTTTAAAAGGATAATCACTTGGTCTTAAATTCCAAAGTCAAAGGTCTAAAGATTAAATAATAATTTAAAACGCATTCAATGTCAAAGTTGGATGCGTTTTTTTATGGTTAAAAGTTAGATTTCAGGATTGAGTTTAGTCTTTCCATCCCCAAGGAGCTGAAGGGGTTGCTACGGTTTTTGTTAAGTCAAATTTCACGGTAAACAGTCGATCAGAGCCGATGCGTCTTAAGTTGTATGTAAAAGAAGTTTCGTCTAAAGTAATCCACCATACATTTGCAGCAGCATTCGGAATTAATTCTCGGGTCTCTTGATCTGCCGGAAAAAACTGAAGCGTCGATGAACCAGAATTAGTTGTTTTCCCACCATATTGCGTTACCTTATCTTCGGAACCGTCTTCGTGACGGTGGTCGTGTTTCAATTGAATACGGTCTTTTTTGTAGGTCAGAACCCATGTTCTCGATTTATCATCTCCTACAAAAAACGGAATCCGAATCGTTTTTTTGTCACAATTGCGAACGTGCATTACCAGTTTTTTATCGCGAAAAGTATCATTGGCAGCGCCTTCTGTTACTTCTCCTTCAAAAGACTTGCCGCATTGTTTTTGCAGGTTTTCCCAAAATTGTTTCGCTCCTGATTTTTCTTGGCCATAAATCAAAATTGTGCATAACAATGTACACACAAGAAGTATCTTTTTCATAAAGTTCTTTTTTTTTGCTAATATAATGAACTTATTGCGTTGTGATATTTCTTATTTTTATAAAAAAATAAAAAAATGCAAGTCATCCTGATTCAAGCTCCTCTAATTTGGGAAAACCCAAAAGCCAACCGAAATTATTTTGAGACAAAAATCAATGAAATCAATTCAGCAGTTGATTTAATTGTATTGCCGGAAATGTTTACATCGGGTTTTACGATGAATCCTGAAAATGTCGCTGAAACAATGCAAGGCGAAACGATAACCTGGCTTACAGCTTTGACTAAAACGAAAAACTGCGCTATTACTGGAAGTTTAGTGGTGCAGGAAAGTGGAAATTTCTATAATCGATTGGTGTTTGTATTTCCGTCCGGAGAAATTCAGTTTTATAATAAAAGGCATTTGTTTACTTTGGCTGGCGAAGACAAAGTCTATACTAGTGGGAATCAAAAAATAGTGGTCGATTATTTGGGTTGGAAAATTTGCCCATTGATTTGTTATGATTTGCGTTTTCCTGCTTTTTCCAGAAATATAGAGAATTATGACGTACTGATTTATGTGGCGAGTTGGCCAAAAACACGAACAAATGCTTGGGATGCTTTATTGAAAGCGCGAGCAATAGAAAATATGAGTTATACGATTGGGGTCAATAGAATAGGTGCTGATGCAAATGGTTACGAATATATTGGTCACTCACAAGCAGTCGATTTTCTTGGCAATTATATTCAAGTTCCACTAGAAACAGAAGGTTTGTTTTTAGTGGAATTAGAGAAAGAAAAAATGCTGGAAACCCGACAAAAATTGGGTTTTTTGAATGACAGAGATTCTTTTGAAATAGAAAACAGATAGTTTTTTAATTCTTCTTTTCGATTTTCTTTTTAGGTTCCGGAATATAGGGAATACTCAAATCAAATGTTTCGTTTACGTCCCAATTTGCACGAACATCGATTTCTTTGGAAAAATAAATTACTTCTTCTGCTTGACGTTTTTCTAAATAATTGCCGGAATCCCATTCCTTATTTTTATTCAGATCATAAATTGCTCGAAGAGAATATATGGCGGGCTCAATTAAATTAAAGTCTAAAGAGGTCGTCTCTTCAGTGTATTCCGAAGCCAAAACATCGCCTTTTTCATTAGTCAGTTCTATAATTACAGGAAATTGTTTTACATTTTGTAAAGTCACAGTAAGATTTCCGTAATCAGCCATACTCTTAGTCGTCAATTTGTAACTTAGTGAATCATTTGATTTTTCAAAAAAATCTGTTAAAGCACCAGGAAGAATATTGACAGTGTAATTTTCTAATGGTTCTTTTTTAAAGTCAAAGTACAATTTCTGATTAAATTCGTCGTATTCAGTGGTAAAAGGCACTGTGGTCTTTGCATTGTTGGTCAAGCTTATTTTAGAATTATCGAAACGGATTAAAGGAGTCGAACTTTCTAATGTGAAACGGTCTCTAAACTTCAAGTTGCCGGACTGCAATGCTGAGATATTTAATGTGTCCTTTTTTTGGTCTTTTATCTTAATGTTGAAATTGGCTTCGTATTTGTCTTTGGTCACAGCCAGATTTAATGAATCTACTTTGATGGGTTTGTACCAAATCTGTAGGGAATCCTTTTTTGGGAATTTAGTAATGATTGTAGCTAAGATATCATTGTTGTTTTTTAAGGCTATTTTGGGACTTGTAGCTGCTGAATTAACTTTGCCTTCATAGCCTAATAGCAATCGGTTTCCAGATGCTTGACTTGGTTTAAAAGTTTTGAAAGGCAGTGTTTCCTTGAACAATTCTAACTCGTAAAGCGTATCGTTTGGAATGGTAATAAACTCTTTGCTGAATCCAATTTTGTCTGTTTTTGGATTGTATTTGTTGTTGCTATTGTAGTCTTTCATGGCTACAAGAAGGTATTTCCCGGCTTTTAAATTATCTAAGCGAAATGATTTTAAACTATCTAAAGTGCTGGTTATGTATCTCGGGTTTTCCTTATAAACTATCGAATCTTCAAAAGCGTTGTTTACTTCATACAGCATCACCGTGACGAATGATTCTACTTCTTTGTCATAGGCACTTTTTACTGTTCCGCCAAGGCTTAAAGAGTCAATGTAATCTCCGGTAGAAAACACATATTTGAATTGATCGAAAGTATTTCCTTCGTTATTGTCGGCAATGCTTTGCCCGAAGTTAAAGCTATACGTAGTATTGGGTTGCAGCGTATCTTTTATTTTGATCGTTATAATTTTACTTGCTGTCGTTGGTAATATCAATGGCTCGTTTTTCATTGGCGGAGAAATGATCAACTGCTTGTTTAAATTTTTCAGCTTTATATTTTCGTCAAAAATCAATTTTATTTGGTCTCCTTTGAAGTTAGTACTGAAGTTTTTTGGAGTACTCATTTTTAAAACCGGGGCAATAGTGTCTTTCAAGCCTCCGGTTATCGTGCCTCTTTTGGCGCAGCCTAGAAGAATAAAAAGCAATAATAGGAAGGCGTATTTTAAATTGTTTTTCAACATATTGAATTATAGTTATAATTTACAAAATAACAATTATAATTCATGCAATCGAAATCTTTTTTAGAATTATTATGACTGATTTAAATCAGTTTACTTTTTGAAACAGTTCACTTTTTTTGTTTTTAATGTTTAATTTTACATCATACAAATATTATTGCGGTTTGATTGCTGCTTAAATTTAAAATAAAAGTTGAATTGATACTACAGATAATGAGAAAAATAGAACATATTGGGATTGCTGTTAAAGATTTAGAAGTGTCAAACTTAGTCTTCGAAAAATTATTTGGTGCTCCAGCCTACAAATTTGAAGCGGTAGAAAGCGAAGGAGTAACAACTTCGTTCTTTATGAATGGACCCAATAAGATAGAACTTTTGGCAGCAACTCATCCAGAAAGCCCGATTGCTAAGTTTTTAGAAAAAAGGGGAGAAGGAATCCATCATATTGCTTTTGACGTTGAAGATATTATTTCAGAGATTGCACGTTTGAAGAAAGAAGGATTTATAATTTTGAATGAAACTCCAAAAAAAGGCGCTGATAATAAGTTGGTTGCCTTTTTACACCCAAAAAGCACTAATGGTGTTTTAATTGAATTGTGTCAGGAAATAAAATAATTTATTGTAGATAAACGGGTAGCATTCTAATAGTCAGTTGGTTTCTGCTTGAAACAAATTAATAATTGCACTATATTAAAATCTAAGTCAAAAATATTTGGAGCAAATGAAAAATAGTGGTAATATTGCAGACTCTTAACCGGTCCTATAGCTCAGCTGGTTAGAGCACCTGACTCATAATCAGGTGGTCCCTGGTTCGAGCCCAGGTGGGACCACTTTAAAAAGCCTTTCAATTTTTTGGAGGGCTTTTTTTATTGAATAAACTCAATATAAACAGTGATTTTATTTAATCTTAGATTTATAAAAATAGTCAACTTGCCAACTTTTTAACTCAAAAAAGAGGTGCTATTCGGGTGACTATCTCAATTTACTAGGGTACCTATTTTCAAGTCCAAAACGTATGCTAATTAACTCTAAAACAATTAGCTATGAAAAAAGAAAATTTTAAGATTTTGTTTGTCATTAAATCCCACAAACTAAACAACAAAGGAGTATGTCCAATCAATGTACGGATTACTTATCAAGGAGCAAGAAGAGAAAACGCAACAGGTTATTTTGTTCAACCAAAGCTTTGGGATTCAAAACGGCAATTAATCATTTCAAAAACATCGGATGCTTTAAATACTAATGCTCACTTAGAATTAATAAAACAGAAGATAAAAAACTCTTATCTGTCAATTCTGCTAGAAACTGATGATTTTGAAGCAAATGACATTTACCTTAAATACTTGGGTAAACCTCTAAAAGAAAGTGAATTTGTAGTCAAATATTTTCAAAAATATTTAGACAAGATCTTTAAATTAATTGGCAAAGATTTAAAATTAGCGACTTGGAAAAAATATAATTATGCCTCCATTCAAATTATTGCTTTTATTAAATTCAAATATAAAAAAAATGACATCTCACTTGATAAAATCAATTTACAGTTTTTAACAGAATTTGAATATTATCTTAAAACGGAGCAGAATCAATGTCAGTCTACGATTAACAAAGCAATACAGCGATTCAGAAGACTTATTAAAATCGCAATAGCTGAAGGATTTCTAGATAAAGATCCTTTTGTACTATACACTGCAAAAAAAGTGAAAAAGGAAATTGTTTTTCTAACTCATGAGGAATTAGAAACGGTTGAAAAAGCACAGATATCACAGCCAAGATTAAGTTTAGTAAAAGACCTATTCATTTTTTGCTGTTACACAGGTTTGGCATACAATGAAATGGCAAATCTTCAAAAACAGAATATTCAGGTAGGTTTCGATGGAAGTAATTGGATTCAGATGAAACGTGAAAAAACACAACGTCAAATCTCCATTCCAATCCTCCCTAAAGCACAAGAAATCATTGATAAATATTCAAATGTTGATAATCTCGTGTTCCCATCTATAAGTAATCAGAAATTCAACTCTTATCTGAAAGAGATTGCGGAGGTAACAGGAATTGAAAAACGTCTTACCCATCATATTGCTCGAAAAACATTTGCCTCTACCGTATTACTTTACAACGATGTTCCAATGGAAATTGTATCAGAGCTATTAGGTCATTCTAACATGGTGATTACACAAGAAAGTTACGGGAAAGTAGTGCAGAAAAAAGTTAGTGAGGAAATGAAGAAATTAAAATTAAAAATTGATAGAACTAAGAAATCTGAGCAATAAATCATTAAAAGTGGGTATTGCGAATATAAGGCAATATCTGTTCCTCTGAATGCAGAAAAGGCATCTTTATGAAAATCAGTACATTCATGCTAAGCCTAAATGAAAATAAACAGCGTTTTTACGGAAACCCGTAAAATAGACTCGAAAAAGTAGTTTAGGTTTGTTGTGAATAAAAAATTAAGAGATTTTTTCAAAAATGAATAACTGAGAAACATCAATTTTTAAAGTATTGGCAATCGCATATAAAGTCGTAACAGAAGTATTAATAACACCACGTTCAATTCTGCTGATTTGGGAAATTTCAATACCTAGTTCATTTGCAAGTTGCTCTTGAGTGAAACCTTTTGCTAAACGAAGTTGTCGAAGATTTCCGCCAAAACTAATTAATATGCTTTTTTTATCTTGATTATCCACGAGATAAAATTCGATGAATAAATTAATTTTAAAGTAGGCATATTTGCTTACATTTGGAAAATAGACCACCAATAACCCCTAAAACTTAAGAAAGAACTATGAAAAAATGTCCCTCATGTTTCGAATTAATCCAAGAAGAAGCAATAAAGTGTAAGCACTGTGGAGAGTGGTTAAATAAAAAAGAAAATGATTTATTTAACAAAACTAAAACTTTAGTTAAAGAAAAAATAGACGCAATTAAAGAAAATAAAACGAAACATCTATTTTTACCGACTGATAAAAATCCAATGATTATCGATGGCTTAATTTTTTATGAAGATAGTTTAACTATAAATGAAACTAAATTATTTTATACTGAAATTACAAATATTGAATACAGCTGTTTAGTAACAACAGTCAATTTTAGTACAACAACATCTATGACATTTGCCTTACATTTTAAAAATTCTGAGAATCAAATTGAACGAGTTTTAATTATAAGTAATGGTATTTATGAAAAAGGAATTATTAGCCACAATTCTGATAAAAAAATTAAAGAACAATTGACGTTTATGAAAGGACTAATTGAGAAACTAACTTTCAATTCCAGAGTCATTAAATACGCATTGGAACTAAATGAAACGGGTTATCTTTTGTATAAAAACAAATATAAATTTCATAAAAATGGAAATCTAGAAATCGACAATGTGATTAAAGCTAATTTCAAAGAACAGTATGAGAATAATGAACTTACATGGTTGTCGAGCCATAGTGGCTATAGGTCATCTTCGTTTGACCCTTATTCATTCATCGTAAAAAACAATAATATCAAATGGTATGATTTTGCTAACAAAAACACTACTATTGAAATTACTTATGATTGGGATATTTTTACAGCTAGTTTAATGAATTTTTTGAAAAACGGTTATTATTTTCATAAAAACGTATAAAAACTCAATCAAATTTTAAAAAACTATAATCATGGAAAATAATTCGAAAGGGAAAAAAGATTTTTCTAGCGCTATCGCAATAGCAGTTTTTTTCTCACTTTCTTGGGGTATACCAAGTCTAATTCGCGGAGATGGGTTTATAAACGGTATTATTGAAAACATTGCAGCTCTAATTTTTCTATTAGTTATCGCAATTATTGGCTTCGGAATCTATAAAGTTTTCCTAGAATAAAAATAGAGAAATAGCTAAAAATATTTTTGAAGCAAACAGATTCTATTTTTTAACCAAATCAAGGGCTTCCATTACAGGAGTCCTTTTTTATTAGACGCAAATAAGCACCTAGAATTTGGAATTTTTTATAAAATTTTTATTTTTTTATCCTCGAATGCACTGATTAACCCAAGATCATGCCCCGACTCTTCTCAAGTTTTGGGATGTGCTCCAAGGGTTGAACTAGTGAATTGACATTCTATCTACTTCGCCTTTTGGAATCGCCCATAATTTAATATTTAATCTTAAATCACAAAAAACTATGGTACGTGTAATTAATTATCAATCAGTAGAAAAAGAAAACGGCGAAGAATTCCTTATGTTAGTATTGCAAGGAGGTGTAGAACCAGTAAAAAGTCAGGCAACAGGTAAAATGTATTTTACTGCCAGAACCGTTAAAGTTCCAGCAACATTCGATGAAGAAACGTGTAAAAGTTTAATTGGATCTCAATTTGAAGGAACAATTGCCAAAGTTCCAAGCGAGCCCTATGAATACACCATCAAGGAAACAGGAGAAATCGTAACAATTAATCATCGTTACGAGTTTTTAACGGGCGTTGATGCAATTCTAAAAGAACAAGTTGTAAACAGTGATTTAGTTCACTAAAAACATTTGAAAATTATACATGATAAGGTCTCCCTAACACGGAGGCCTTTTTTGTTTTGACATTTTCAGTTTCAATTCAAGAACAATTTAATTCAAAAATTATGAAATTACAAAAAGCAGAACGCCATCAGGTGAAGTTAAGAATCGGACTAAGTGGTCCTAGTGGGTTCGGAAAAACTTATTCCGCATTATTATTAGCCTACGGAATAACAAACGATTGGAGCAAAATTGCATTGATCGACACAGAAAATAAGTCCGCAAGTCTTTATTCCCATTTAGGAGATTTTAATGTACTATCATTGGAAGAACCTTTTGCTCCAGAACGCTATTTAAAGGCGATTAAGCTGTGTGAAGAATCAGACATGGAAATTATCATTATTGATTCTATCAGCCACGAATGGCAGGGAAAAGGCGGTTGTTTGGAAATCCACGAACAATTAGGAGGAAGATTCCAAGATTGGGCACGTGTAACTCCTCGTCACCAATCTTTTATAGATGCTATCATATTGTCCAAATGTCATATAATCACTACTTCAAGAAGTAAAGTGGATTACAGTCTTGATAAAGATGGAAATGGAAAAACAAAAGTGATGAAATTGGGCACAAAGTCAATTACGCGGGAAGGGTTTGAATATGAGCTTACTGTCAACTTTGAACTTCTAAACGACAATCACCTCGTGTCCACATCTAAAGATAGAACAGAATTATTTTCAGGGAAACCTGAATTTATAATTAATTCTTCGACTGGTAAAAAACTGATCAAATGGTGCAATCAAGGCGTGTCTATTGAGAGAATAACGGAAGAAATCAACTCTTGTGAAACACCTGATGCTTTAAAATTAGTTTATGGGAAATATCCCAATCTAAGCACAGAACTGTATCCTATAGTGATAGCTAGAAAAGAAGTGCTTGACAATCTTTCAGCACAATTAATCTATGATGAAGAAATTATTCAAAACCTGAACCCTAAAGAAAATGAATTTAGTATTAAATAATCCAGAACACCAAATTATTGATGAAAATGAAATAATCGTATTTCCAAAACGAAATTTTATCGAAGCAAATACAACGGAAGTCTCATTGAACCATTTAAAAAATGAATGCACAATTCCAGTTTTTGCAAAGGATAATGAGTGCACGATAAGTCATTATGAGTTTATCAACAGTGTACAAGAAGTGGTAGAGGACATCCTTGATTATAAAGGCATTTTAAAGCCCGACATTTGTGTTTCTCACGTAATCAAAGGTAGAATTCCTACAGCAATTGGGAAACCCGCTAAAGAACTCCTAGAGCACGAGAAGACCATTTATTATGAGCGCTGCATGTTCTTAATTGAAGTGCCTGAAATTAGTGAAGTAATTAATGGAAACAAGCTCAATTTAACTATCGGAGGTGTACGATCGTATAATCAGGAAAACCTATTCTCTAAAAAATCAATGGAGAAATTTAAAATTTTTATTGGGTTTCAGAATGTCGTATGCACAAACCTTTGTATTTCTACCGATGGACTTAAAGAAGATCTTCGTGTCAGTTCAATTATGGAATTAAAAGCCAAGATTTACGAGCTGATTAACAACTACAAAAAGAGAGAACATCTATTAAACATGGTGAAAATGTTTCAATATTCCTTAACGGAAATTCAGTTTGCTCATTTAATTGGGAAGATGAAATTGTATCCTTACTTAAGCAAAGACGAAAAACAGAAACTTTTTCCTTTGGCTATTAATGATACACAATTAAATATTGTCGTAAGGGATTATCATACTGATGCTAATTTTTGCAAATCAAATGACAGTACGATCAACTTCTGGAATCTTTACAATCTTTTCACGGAAGCCAACAAGAGCACATATATCGATAGTAATCTGGAACGGAATGTTAATGCGTATGGATTTATACAAAACTTGCTAAATTCGATTGAAAATCAAATTCCAAACTATTTCCTCCATTAATATATAATAGCTTTTTTGGCTACTTTAAAGTACCAAACAACGTCTATAAATAGAGTTAATCGTAGTAAAAAATGACAAAAAAAGAGTTGGCAGAGTTGTTAAAATACAGTTCTCCTCGTGAAATTTATGTAATTACACATTATAATGTGCTGAAACAAGTCTTTTGCCCTTTTCGAGTAACCGTTTTACAAGAAATTGGAGTGTTGAAGAGAGGGCAAATAGTTTTGGTTCAAGAAATCAAGGTAACACTTGAATTAAAAACGGTGTATATCATCGATAATGACGCCTACTATTACTATCATTTTAATATTATGATGTAAAAAAGGCAAAGCAGTATTCTGTATTTCGTATAACCAAACTTTTGAGACGGTCTGCTATAACAAAAACCCCTGAAAAAGTATTAGCTAAGTTCAATTTACCAACGCGATATTAAAATATATCGTGTTGAGTAGGTTGATATTTAATCTAAAATGGGTTTAATAAGGTAAAATGATGGGTTTGAAAATATTGCATAAAAGCTATAGAAAAATCGCCCCAATCACATTTTTTATCGGTTTTACTATTGACTTTTGGGCCCAATTGTTGTATATTGGGGTAAATCAAAAATGGTGGTCCTCATCATTTCTAAAGCTCCTCCACTTCTTTGGAGCTAAAAATTCCCTTAAAAAGTTTTAAAAGATTGTTCAATTTTAAATATACACGCCTATGAAATAAAATAAATCCAAATATTTCCAATTTCAATACTCGATTGTTAATCGAATAGTATTAAATCTCCCTGCTCAATAAAAGACATTGAACAAAGTGCGGTTATATCTCTACCTAATGGAAGAACGACTGATGAAATGAGAACAATGAGAATATAAAAAAATTAATATAATGTTAGAACAATACTTAAACGAAAGATATACTTTCAAATTTAATGAAATCTTGAATAGAACATATTACAAGGGTAATGAAACCAAAGAAAAATTTCTATTATTAAAAGATTACAAACTTAATTCCATAAAAAGAGAATTAAATAATAATTCTATACCCGCAACTAAATCCGATCTAAAATGTTTGTTGGAATCTGATTATGTAGCGAATCAAAATCCTTTTAAGGATTATTTCAATAACCTACCTAAATGGGATATGAAAAAAGATTACATATTAGAATTATGCAATACAGTAAAAACGACCAATAATGAAGATTTTTATTGGGCATTTAAAAAGTGGTTAGTTGCAACAGTTGCATGTTCTATTGAAGATGACACTACAAATCAAACCGTTTTAATTTTTACTGGTAAACAAGGAATCGGAAAAACTTCATGGTTTCAAAAATTAATGCCAGACGATTTGAAAGATTATTTTTATAGTGGGATGATTAATCCTGCTAACAAAGACACCACATTATTGATGTCGGAGAAATTTATCATAAACCTTGACGAGTTAGCTGCTTTCAATAAAAAGCAAATAGAAGCTTTTAAAGAAATGATTACAAAAAACACTATTACTGAAAGAAGAGCATATGCACATTTTACTGAGGATTATATCCGTAGAGCTTCATTTGTTGGAAGCTCCAATCACAATGAAATTTTAATGGATGTAACTGGTAATAGAAGATTTCTGTGTTTTGAAGCGACAGAAATTGACTATCAACATCAAATAGATCTGGATTTAGTGTATAGCCAAGCTATTCATTTACTAAAAAGCAAAGATTTTAAATACCATTTTGATAAAGAGGATGTATTACGATTAGAAGAAAATAATAAAATGTTCATCCAGTCATCAGAAGAAGTGGGTTGGATTGAAGAATTATTTATTATTCCTAATGAGAATGAAAATGTGGAATATATGAATGCAACAGAAATTGCGGATTATATAAAATTAAACAAGGGGCTTTATTTAAAAATTGATGTCCAACAGATAGGAAAAATAATGACTTCAAAAGATTTTCCTAGAAAGAAGATAAAAGGAAGTTGGAAGTATATGATAATAAAAAATAATGGGTAGGAAGGGTAAGGAGGGTAGGTATATTTCAACTCTTTTTAGTCCATTATTCATTACAGTTGCATGGTGTAACTATGCTACTTTTATGCATATCGTTTGCAAATGTTTTTGAAAAATATGCTTACCCACCCACCCTTTCTATTAAAAAATGATATTTAACATGAAAAAAATAGAAAATAATCAAGGTATTATTTACAAGGTAATTAATACAGAAACCAATGAAATATACATTGGAGCAACTAGAAATTCAATTGAAGAAAGAAAAGCTGACCACCTACAAAAAGCCAATAAAAAAGGCGGCAGTTATTTTCAAGAAGCAATCGCGACTTATGGTCCTAAAGCTTTCGCTTGGGAGCAAATAGATACTGCATCAAATAATAACGAGTTAGCATCTAAAGAAATAAAATACATTTCGGAATACGATACTCTTGAAAATGGGTACAACTCAGATAAAGGGGGAGGTTTTAGTAAAACCGTTTATCAATATAATTTAGATGGCACACCAATTAATTCATTTAAAGATTTAACTTCTGCAGCAACAGCAGTAAATGCAACAAAAAAGGGAATAAGCAAAGCATGTTGGAATGTTAATCATACTTTAAAAGGTTACTTGTGGAGCTATGAATATAAAGAAAAATTTATTCCTCAGTCCGATAACAGGAAAAAGAAGGTAATGCAATATTCTTTAAATGGTAATTTATTAGCTCAATACATTTCCGTTGCAGAAGCCAGCAGAAAATCAG
The DNA here is from genome assembly GCF_004349085.1 of Flavobacterium caseinilyticum. Classification (GTDB taxonomy): domain Bacteria; phylum Bacteroidota; class Bacteroidia; order Flavobacteriales; family Flavobacteriaceae; genus Flavobacterium; species Flavobacterium caseinilyticum. The sequence continues at coordinate 417,484 of NZ_SMFM01000001.1, forward strand.
GACTTTCAAAAACCTGTATTGCTAGGTGCTGTCGACAAGAAAGAGAAAATAGTGGAGGATTTCTTTGGAAGTACTCTTAAAACTAAGGCGGTGTAAAAACCGTCTTTTTTTGTTTTAATTAAAACGTGAAAACATAATAATCCCTTTTATTCCTATTATTTTTCAAGGAAAATATATCCTTTTACGGTTTTCCTCAATAATTTTTCCTTAAATATTCAATACATTAGCGCAAAGAAATAATACAATAATTTATAATGTCAGAAGACCAGAAAAAGCAGCTTGAACAACAACTTTGGAATATAGCAAATACCCTTCGTGGGAAAATGAACGCAGATGAATTTCGAGATTACATACTAGGATTTATTTTCTTTAAGTATCTCGCTGAAAAAATGGAGCTTTACGCCAATTCTATTTTGGAACAAGACGGGTTAAAATTCAGAACTATTGATGAGACCACTCTTGAAGGAAAGGAATACATAGAAGCCATTAGAGAAGAATCATTAGATAAATTAGGCTACTTCCTGAAACCCAACGAACTTTTTAGTGAAATTGCTAAGCGTGGAAATAGCGATATGGAAGGCATAAGCAATTTTATTATTGAAGACTTGCAAAAAATCCTGATTAATATCCAGCAAAGTACGATGGGTACAGAAAGTGAAGATGATTTTGACAATCTCTTTGAGGATATGGATCTAAACAGTACCAAACTGGGCAAAACTCCAGAAGCAAGGAACGAGATTATATCCAAAGTTCTTTCGCATTTAGATAAAATTGATTTCAAACTTGAGGATACTGAATTGGATGTTCTAGGCGATGCTTACGAATACCTCATTGGACAATTTGCCAGTGGTGCAGGAAAAAAAGCAGGAGAATTTTATACGCCACAGGAAGTAAGTACCATATTAGCAAAAATTGTAACTACTGGAAAAACTAAGCTCAAATCAGCTTATGACCCAACATCGGGTAGCGGTTCTTTGCTACTTCGCATTGCCAGACAGGTTAAGGAAGTGAGTAATTTTTACGGTCAGGAAATGAACCGTACTACTTACAATCTTTGCAGGATGAACATGATTTTGCACGGTGTGCATTACCGTAAATTTAATATTAAACAAGAAGACACGCTGGAACATCCCCAACATCTGGGAATGACTTTTGAAGCAATTGTAGCAAATCCTCCATTCTCTGCTAACTGGAGTGCAAATCCTTTGTTTACCAGTGATGATCGTTTTTCTCAATACGGTAAATTAGCCCCAAGTAGTAAAGCGGATTTTGCATTTGTACAACATATGATTCACCATTTGGCTGAAAACGGTACGATGGCATTGGTATTACCACACGGAGCTTTGTTTCGTGGTGGAGCAGAACAGCACATTCGTAAATACCTGATTCAAGACCGCAATTATCTGGATGCAGTGATTGGGTTACCTGCCAATATTTTTTACGGCACGAGCATTCCTACCTGTATTATGGTGTACAAAAAATGTAGAGAAAACCCAGAAGATGTTTTATTTATAGATGCAAGCCAGCATTTTGAAAAAGTAAAAACACAAAACGTTTTGCGTGAGGAACATATTGACAAAATCATTGAAACCTACCGCAACCGTTTAGAAGAAGATAAATATAGCAAGCGAGCTACCTTGGCTGAAATTGCCACCAACGATTACAACCTGAACATTCCCCGTTATGTAGATACATTTGAAACAGAAGACAGTATTGACATTAATGCCATTGCTAATGAAATCAAAAAAATGGATTTACAAATTGTCACAACAAACAAAACGATAGCTGATTTTTGTAAACAACTAAATATAGCTACCCCTTTTTAAGATGGAAAAACTAAAGAACACACCCACTTTGCGTTTCCCTGAATTTAAAGAGGAATGGGAATTGAAGAAATTAGGTAAAATTGCAAAAGTTTCTTCTGGTGGAACACCTAGCAGAGCCAAACCAAGTTATTGGGATGGCGATATCCCGTGGGTTTCAACTACGTTAATTGATTTTAATACAATTTTGGAATCTAATGAGTTAATTACAAATGATGGTCTTGCTAATTCATCCGCTAAACTTTTTCCTAAAGGGACTTTATTAATGGCGATGTATGGACAAGGAAAAACGAGAGGAAAAGTTGCTATACTAGGAATTGAAGCAACAACAAATCAAGCTTGTGGCGCAATAACTCCGAATAATGACAAATTAAATGAGTTGTTCTTGTTCCAAAATTTAGCTGGTAGATATGATGAGATAAGAGATTTAAGCAACCAAGGGGGACAAGAAAATTTGAGCGGTGAAATCATAAAAAACATATTGATTACTTTACCAACCCTTCCAGAACAACAAAAAATCGCCACATTCCTTAAGGCAGTAGATGAAAAACTACAAGCCTTGAAGCAAAAGAAAAGCTTTCTGGAGCAATACAAAAAAGGCGTGATGCAACAAATATTCTCACAGGAATTGAGGTTTAAAGATGATAATGGGAATGCTTTTGCGGAGTGGGAGGAGAAAAAAGTTAAAGATATTTTTGTTGTCACTAGGGGAAATGTGCTTTCTATGACTCTGGTTTCTGAAAATCAGGACAACAATAATTTTTATCCCGTTTATTCTTCACAAACCAAGAAGAATGGATTATCGGGATATTACAATACATTTTTGTTTGAGGACTGTATAACTTGGACAACAGATGGTGCAGGTGCTGGAGATGTAAATTTTAGAAAAGGAAAATTCTACTGTACAAATGTATGTGGTGTACTTAAAAGTGACAAAGGTTATGCAAATGTTTTTGTTGCGGAAATATTAAATTCAATATCTAGAAAGTATGTCTCCTATGTTGGAAACCCTAAGTTGATGAACAATGTTATGGCAGAGATTTCAATTTCAATTCCGACATCAATTGAAGAACAGACCAAAATCGCAAATTTTCTATCAACTATTGATGAAAAAATCAATCATTGTCAGGCACAAATAACCAGTACGGAGGTTTGGAAAAAAGGATTGTTGCAGGGAATGTTTGTGTGATATTTACTTCTCTTAACACATTATTAAGGGGTAATATTTTTTTTAGAAGTTTTTTAGTTATAATTTCGCAGTATGTAACAGATACCCATTTTTTAGTATGGGATATAAATTAAAGAAATCATGAACAATATTTTAGAGGACTTGAAGAAATACTTCCAAGATACACCTCAAGAACAAATCATGAAAGATTGGGCAGAAACTGAAAAGTTTGACAAAGTCGGCCCATCAATTGAAGAGTTTTTAACAAAAACAAAGTTGTATTTTAAACTGGAAGAGGAAAAATTGCTGCTATCGCAACCAAATTTTCTTGACAATATCAAAAACCCGAAGTACTCTTCGGGTTTTTCTTTGCATTAAACTCAAAATTTTATTTATATTTATCCACGAATAATACCTGTTATAAAAAACAATAGAAAAAAATGAATAAAGCATCATTCTCAATAGAAAATTATAAGTTTGACAAAGTCATGATTGACTTAACAAAACAAAAAACCAATGATATATTTGTGGATTTTAAACCACATGGTGTTTTTAATAGTAATGACAGTACTTATGAATTAACTTTTAATTTTACAGCTCTAGATAGCCAGGAAAGTACAGATCCTTTCGTTGAAATACAATGTGTCGGAATATTTAAGTTTGAGAATGTTAGTGCCTTAGCTGAAATTCCTAGCTTTTTCTTTAAAAATAGTATTGCTATATTATTTCCGTTTCTTAGAGCTTTTGTTAGTATTGTTACGGTTCAGGCAAACATAAAACCAATAATGTTGCCCACTATGAATTTAACTTCATTAGAAGAGCCCTTAAAAGAAAACACTATCGAAATTCAAGCCTAAACGATGGCTAGAAAATTATTGTACCAAACCCTTAAAGATAAGGGGAATCCAGATATTGTAAAAAGAGATGGTCCATATTCATGTAATTGGGAAAATTCATGGCTTGGTGAAGGATATTATTATTGGGATACGTTTATAGAAAACGCGCATTGGTGGGGGGTAAACAGACATAATGACAAATACTTTATCTGTGAGGCTTATTGTGATTATGATACTGACAAATGCTTTGATTTAGTAGGTACAACAGAACATTTGTTGCAATTTTCAGGTGTGATAGATTTGATGAAATCTAAAGGTTTAGTTAATAATAAAACAACGGTTTCTCGTATTTTGAATTATATGAAACATACCGTCAAAGTATTGAAACACGAGTCGGTAAGAGCTTATGGAATACATTCGATTTCTAGAAGCAAACCAGAATACGAAGAATTTAATTTTAAATTAGTTTTTGAAATTGGGAAACCTCAATATTTAGACTATAAACCAGCAATTCAAATATGTATTTTTAAAAAATTTGGCCTAAATCTTCGAGATTATAACTTAATATTTCCATACGAGTATAATGATGAATATTTAGCGTAAAATGGCCAAACAACCTGAACAAATACTTGAAGAACAATTAGTAGCCCAATTGCAAAATATGGGATATGGTTTAGTTACTATTGTTGACGAAAAAGACCTGCTTACCAATCTAAAGTCACAACTAGAGAAGCACAACAAGAAAGAGTTCTCACCCAAAGAATTTGAGCGGGTACTTAATATTTTGAGTAAAGGATCTGTTTTTGAAAAAGCCAAAACGCTTCGAGAAAGACAACATATCCTAAAAGATAACGGAGAGGATTTATATTTTGAATTTATAAATACGGAGCATTGGTGTCAGAACCAATTTCAGGTTACACACCAAATTGCTATCGATGGCGTCTATAAAAATAGATATGACGTTACCTTACTGATTAATGGTTTACCATTGGTGCAAATTGAATTGAAACGCCGTGGACTGGAACTCAAAGAAGCTTTTAACCAAATTAATCGCTATCAACGCCATTCATTTGGAGCCAATTCAGCCTTGTTTCAGTACGTTCAAATTTTCGTTATCAGTAACGGAGTAAATACAAAATATTACGCCAATAACAGAAACCAGTCATTCAAACAAACGTTTTATTGGACGGATGTGGCCAATAATCGCCTCACAAATATATTAAACGGTTTTACCACGGACTTTTTAGATCCGTGTCATATCTCCAAAATGATATGTAAATACATTGTGTTGAGTGAAGCCTATAAAATACTTATGGTGCTTCGCCCTTATCAATATTATGCCGTAGAAGCATTGGTTGAAACGGTAAAGAATACCAACAAAAATGCTTATATCTGGCACACAACAGGTTCAGGGAAAACCTTGACTTCGTTTAAAGCCAGTCAGATTTTGATGAATTTACCACAAGTCAAGAAAGTGGTTTTTGTCGTGGACAGGAAAGATTTAGATTACCAAACCACCAAAGAATTTAATAGTTTCAGTAAAGGAAGCATCGATGGAACCGACAATACGAAAGCATTGGTAAATCAGTTCACAGATGATACCAAACTGATTGTTACCACCATCCAAAAACTCAATACGGCCATCAGCAAAAAGCAGTATTTAGACAAAATGGCAAAACTCAAAGACGAACGCATTGTATTTATTTTTGATGAATGCCACCGTTCTCAGTTTGGAGAAACCCATAACCGCATCAAATCCTTTTTCAATAATATCCAGTTATTTGGTTTCACAGGAACACCTATTTTTGCAGACAATGCCGTTAAAAACGAATTAGGGAAACGCACGACTAAAGAATTATTTGGAGAATGTCTGCACAAATATGTCATTACAGATGCCATCAAAGACGAGAACGTTTTGAAGTTCTCCGTGGAATATGTTGGACGTTACAAACAAAAAGACGACAGCAAAACCAATATTGATATTGAGGTAGAAGATATTGATACCAAGGAATTAATGGAATCTCCTTTGCGTTTGAACAAAATTGCGGATTACATTATAGACAATCATAATCGTAAAACGCACAGCAGGGAATTCACCGCAATGTTTTGTGTGAGTAGCGTGGAAACCCTGATTAAATATTATGAAATCCTTCAAACCAAAAAAGTTGAAGGAAAGCACAATTTAAAAATTGCAACTATTTTTAGTTATGCTGCTAATGAAGATGATGCAGATGCTAATGGTTTCATTCCTGAAGAATTAGATATAGCAGCAGAACCAATTGAAAATTACGGTTTAAACTCGCATTCCAGAGAAAAACTTGATTCGTTTATTGTGGATTATAACACCATGTTTGGCACTAAATTCTCAACCAAAGACAGCGTTTTGTTCTACAACTATTACAATGATATTTCTAAAAATGTCAAGAATAAAAAGATTGATATTCTTTTGGTAGTCAATATGTTTTTAACTGGTTTTGACAGTCCAAACCTGAACACGATGTACGTGGACAAAAACTTGAAACATCACGGATTGATTCAAGCCTATTCTAGAACGAATAGAATCCTCAACGAACAGAAATCACAGGGAAATATTATAGTTTTTCGTAACCTCAAAAAAGCAACCGATGATGCTATTGCACTGTTCTCGAACAAAGATGCCATAGACGTAATTATTATGCAACCGTATGAAGATTATGTGCAACAATTCAGTGAAGCAGTTGCGGCACTTTTAAAGATCGTACCAACGGTAAACAGCGTAAACGATTTGCAAAGTGAAAAGGAAGAGTTGGAATTTGTAAAAGCATTCCGAGAGTTGATGCGACTTAAAAATGTATTGACAACTTTCTCTGATTTCACGATGGAAGATTTGGATATAGACGAGCAACTTTTTGAAGATTATAAAAGCAAATATCTTGATTTATACGATAAAGTTAAAGGCGAGCACACCAAAGAAAAAGTTTCTATACTGGAAGACGTCGATTTTGAATTGGAATTAATACACCGTGACGAAATCAATGTTTCCTATATTCTAAACCTGTTGGCAGGATTAAAAAATGCTGATCCAAAAGAGAAAGCTAAGAAGCAAAAAGAAATCATTGATTTACTTACAGGAGAAGCCAACTTGCGTAGCAAACGAGAGCTTATTGAACGTTTCATCCTAGAAAATCTTCCCAACATAGAAGAAACCGAAGACTTACCAGAACAGTTTGAAAAATACTGGAACGATGAACAAATAATAGCCTTCAAGCAATTGGTTCAGGAAGAAAACCTATCCGAGGAAAAAACGGAACAGCTTATTGAAAATTACCTATTTGCAGAACGAGAACCACTTCGAGACGAACTTTTAGATTTAATTGAAGGTGAAAAACCCAAAGTGTTGGAACGCAAGAAAACTGGTGACAGAATATTGAGCAAAATTATTGGGTTTGTGGAGACTTTTGTCAGTGGGTTTGCTAAGGTGGGGTGAAGTGTTAAAAGTTGAGATTTGCTCAGAATAAATCTTTGGAAGAAAGGTAAGTCACAACCACTTTATTAATTTTAATTGAATGGCTTCATAATATTCAGATAATATTTTTTATTAAAGATTCATAACTATCTTTGCAAACGAATATCAAATTAATGAAATAGGCATACCGTTCGGATACCTAAAAAATAACAGCATACACAAAGACTTGAGTATAGGTTATATGTCTGGCCATGGGCGAGCCCAGGTGGGACCACTTTTTAAGTTTAAAAAGCCTTTCAATTTTTTGGAAGGCTTTTTTTTATAACTTTTTAAAGTTCTGTTTATAGAAAAAAATACATACTTTTGTGAATAATACTATTGTTTTTTGAGAACCACTATTTAATTTTTCAAAAAATTAGTTTATATCCAAATAATCTTGTTTTGATCGTTTATTTTTTACTAATGAAACTTGTTAAGATTTTTTTTATTTTTCTCACATGCGTATTAAGCTTATTTAGTGCGTTGTCTCAGCCTAAGTCTCATCCGCCACCGCCAATGGCAAAAGAACTTAATCCGGCTCCGCCGCCAGGATTACCTATTAATGAAAATATTTTTATATTAATGACAATTGCAATACTATTTGGGATTTATATCATTTATAAACATAAACTAAAAGAAAAAACTACAACCTAAATTGTAGTTTTTCTTTTTTAAATAAGATTGAATTATTTACTGTTGCCGTATAATCGGGAAACATATTTTCCGATGACATCAAATTCCAGGTTTATTATCGTGCCCACTTCAAAATTTTTGAAATTAGTGTGTTCATGAGTATATGGTATTATAGCTACACTAAACTGATTTTTCTTTGAGTTCACGACTGTTAAACTCACTCCGTTGACTGTAATAGATCCTTTTTCGATGGTAATGTTGTTTGACATTTCATCATATTCAAAAGTGTAAAACCAGCTGCCGTTTGTCTCTTCGGCGGTGATGCAGGTTCCTGTTTGGTCCACATGTCCTTGGACAATGTGTCCGTCAAGTCTGTCGCCCAATTTCATTGCTCTTTCAAGATTGACGCTGTCGCCCACTTTCCAGTCTGCTAGGTTTGTTTTTTTTATGGTTTCATCTATTGCGGTTACAGTGTAGGAGGTGTCGTTTATGGCGACAACCGTGAGGCATATTCCGTTATGGGCGACACTTTGGTCTATTTGAAGTTCGCCGGTAATCGATGAATTAATGGTGATATGCGCATTAGCCTTCTCTTTTTTTATTTCTTGGATAGTTCCAAGGGTTTCTATGATTCCTGTAAACATTTCTTGTTTTATTTTACTAAATTTGCACTTCAAAATTAGCAATAAATAACGGTATGTCATGATGAAAAAAGCAGAAAATATAATCGTCGGAATTTCTATAGGAGATTTGAACGGTATTGGAAGCGAAGTTGTTCTAAAAACATTTGAGGATGCTCGAATGTTGGAATTGTGTACTCCTGTCATCTTTGCTAATGTTAAGTTGTTGTCTTTTGTGAAAAAAAGTTTTCCATCTGCCTCTTTGTTGCATGGAATCGACAAACTAGACCAAATTGTAGCTGGGAAGATTAATGTTTTGAATCTTTGGAAAGAAGGTGTAGATTTAAATCTTGGGACAAATGATCCTAAAGCGGGAGAATATGCTATAAAGTCATTTGTTGCTGCCACCAAAGCTTTGAAAGAAGGTCACGTGGATGTGCTAGTAACGGCTCCAATAAATAAATACAATATTCAGTCCGAAGAATTTAAGTTTCCTGGGCATACTGATTATTTAGATCAAGAGTTGGAAGGAAATGCCTTAATGCTGATGGTTCAGGATAATTTGAGGGTAGGATTATTGACGGATCATATTCCGATAAACGAGGTAGCTTCGCATCTTACGGAGGAGTTGATTATAAGAAAAATTCAAACAGTCAAACAATCATTAATACAGGACTTTAGTATTAACAAACCTAAAATTGCGGTGTTAGGACTGAATCCGCATTGCGGTGATGGAGGAGTTATCGGTAAGGAGGATGATACGATACTAAAGCCAGCATTGAAGAAAATATTTGATAAAGGGACCTTAGTTTTTGGGCCTTTTGCTGCTGATGGGTTTTTTGGAAGCAATCAATATGAGAAATTTGATGCTATTATTGCGACCTATCACGATCAGGGATTGATTCCTTTTAAAACACTGTCATTCGGTAAAGGAGTCAATTATACTGCGGGTTTAAATAAAATAAGAACCTCACCGGATCATGGTACAGCTTATGATATCGCAGGCAAGGGAATTGCCGATTTCAACTCGTTTAAAGAGGCGGTATATCTGGCGATAGACATTTATCATTCCAGAAGTCAACACACAGAAATTAGTGCCAGACCATTGAAAACAAAAGAAAAACAGTTGTGAACAAAAAAAAGTGAATAACATTATTAGATTTGCAATAATTTTATATCTTTGCACTCCCGAAGTTTAGGGGCAAATTGTTGTTGAAATGAAGAACACAAAAGAATATTTAATTCCTTTTATAGGATTAAAGCTAGGGAAACATCATTTTGAGTATCAAATCAGTAATGCGTTCTTTGAAATCTTTGATTATAATGAATATCATGATTCAAATATCAAAGTAAATGTAGTTTTAGAGAAAAAAAGTACGCTGTTAGAGCTGAGTTTTAAACATAAAGGTACTGTAAATGTACCTTGTGATCTTACCAGCGAAGATTTTGATTTGCCAATTAAAGGTAAAATGAAATTAATCGTTCGTTTTGGAGAAGAGTTCAATAATGAAAATGAGGAATTGTTAATTTTACCTCATGGCGAATTTGAAATAGATGTTGCACAATATATCTATGAAATGATTGTTCTATCAGTCCCTCTAAGACGAGTTCATCCAGGCATAAAAGACGGAAGTTTAAAGACGGAAGCCTTAACAAAGCTTAATGAATTGGCAGTAAAAGAAGAAAAAAAAGTAATTAAAGAAGAAGAAAATATTGACCCGCGTTGGGACAAATTAAAGCAACTATTAACGGATAAATAATATAGTAAAATGGCGCATCCTAAGAGAAAAATCTCCAAAACAAGAAGAGATAAAAGAAGAACACATTACAAAGCAACTGTAGCACAGATTGCTACTTGTCCAATCACTGGAGAAGCACATTTGTACCACAGAGCTTATTGGCATGAAGGGAAAATGTACTACAGAGGGCAAGTTGTTATAGATAAGTCTGTAGCTGTTGCTTAATACATTTTTTGTAAATGATATTCGAACTCTCACATCGTGAGAGTTTTTTTGTTGTTTATAATTTAAATTAAATAAGAAGTTTCAAAACAAAGAGAATGGAATTTTTTTTGTAATTTTCACGTCTTTTAAAAATTTTTCAAATGGCAACATTTGACAAAAAACAATCGCATAAAATGAATACAATCACTGCCGCAATAACCGCTGTTGGAGCCTATGTACCAGATTTTGTTTTGACAAACAAAGCGCTTGAAACAATGGTGGATACCAATGACGAGTGGATAACCTCTCGGACAGGAATAAAAGAAAGAAGAATCCTTAAAGACCAAGATAAAGGAACTTCTTTTTTAGCAATAAAAGCCGCACAAGATTTATTAGCTAAAGCTAATATTGATCCTCTGGAGATAGATTTGTTGATAATGGCAACTGCCACACCAGATATGCCGGTAGCTTCTACAGGAGTATATGTTGCAACGCAACTTGGAGCGACAAATGCTTTTGCTTATGATTTACAGGCTGCATGTTCCAGTTTCTTATTCGGAATGTCAACCGCTGCGGCTTATATAGAATCCGGCAGATATAAGAAGGTACTCTTAATTGGTGCTGATAAAATGTCTTCTATTGTCGATTATACCGATAGATCAACCTGCATTATTTTTGGGGATGGCGCTGGTGCGGTCTTATTTGAACCTAACTATGAAGGATTGGGATTGCAAGATGAATACCTTCGCAGTGACGGAATTGGCAGGGATTTTTTGAAAATCGACGCGGGAGGTTCACTTAATCCTACATCTTATGATACGGTAAAAGAAAACAAACATAATATTATCCAGGATGGCAAAACAGTGTTTAAGTATGCAGTAACTAATATGGCTGATTCTAGCGAATTACTTCTGAAAAGAAATAATTTGACAAATGAAGACGTAGATTGGTTAGTTCCTCATCAGGCTAACAAACGTATTATTGATGCCACGGCAAACAGAATGAATTTAGAAGATTCTAAAGTGCTAATGAATATCGAAAAATACGGAAACACCACTTCGGCTACTTTACCACTAGTACTTAGCGATTTTGAGCATGTATTCAAAAAAGGAGATACGATAATTTTTGCTGCTTTTGGAGGTGGATTCACATGGGGATCCATTTATCTAAAATGGGCCTACGATAAAAAATAAATTTAAACTAAAAACAAATAATTATGGATTTAAAAGAAATTCAAAATCTTATCAAGTTTGTAGCAAATTCAGGAGTTGCAGAAGTTAAGTTAGAGATGGATGATGTAAAAATCACTATCAGAACAACTTTAGAAGGAAATGTAACAGAAACCACGTATGTTCAGCAAATGCCTGCTCAAGCACCACTTCAGCAAGCGGCAGTTCCTCAGCAAATTGCTCCGGTAGCAGCTGCTCCAGAAGTTCCTGTAGTAGAAAACGCTCATTATATCACTATAAAATCACCAATCATTGGAACTTTTTATAGAAAACCATCTCCGGATAAACCAATGTTTGTTGAAGTAGGTAAAACAATTTCTAAAGGTGACGTACTTTGTGTAATCGAAGCCATGAAATTATTTAATGAAATTGAATCTGAAGTTTCTGGTAAAATTGTAAAAATATTGGTTGACGATATGTCGCCAGTTGAATTTGACCAACCTTTATTCTTAGTAGATCCATCATAAGAAATTATAAATTATAAATTATAAATTTTGAATGATGAGTTTTCGTTATTTGAAATAATTTAAAATTTAAAATTCAACATTTAAAATTTCAAAATAAGATGTTTAAAAAAATATTAATTGCAAATAGAGGGGAAATTGCGTTACGAGTAATTAGAACGTGCAAGGAAATGGGTATCAAAACAGTTGCTGTTTATTCTACTGCTGATGCCGAAAGTCTACATGTTAAGTTTGCTGATGAAGCGGTTTGTATAGGACCACCTCCAAGCAACTTGTCCTATTTGAAGATGTCGAATATAATTGCCGCTGCCGAAATTACAAATGCAGATGCAATACATCCAGGATACGGATTTCTTTCTGAAAATTCTAAATTTTCTAAAATTTGTCAAGAACATGGAATCAAATTCATTGGAGCTTCTCCTGAAATGATTGATCGAATGGGAGACAAAGCTTCCGCAAAAGCAACTATGATTGAAGCAGGCGTTCCTTGTGTTCCTGGTTCTGTTGGAATTTTAGAATCGTATGACCAAGCCTTACAATTATCAAAAGATTTTGGTTTTCCGGTAATGCTTAAAGCGACTGCTGGTGGTGGAGGAAAAGGAATGCGTGCGGTTTGGAAAGAAGACGAATTATTGAAAGCTTGGGAAAGTGCACGTCAGGAATCTGCTGCAGCTTTTGGAAATGACGGAATGTATTTGGAGAAATTAATCGAAGAGCCTCGTCATATCGAAATCCAAGTTGTTGGTGATGCCTACGGTAAAGCATGTCACCTTTCTGAAAGAGACTGCTCTGTACAAAGACGTCATCAAAAATTAACTGAAGAAACTCCATCTCCGTTTATGACCGAAGAATTGCGTCATAAAATGGGGGAAGCAGCGGTTAAAGCGGCGGAATATATTAAGTATGAAGGTGCAGGAACGGTAGAATTTTTGGTGGATAAACACCGTAATTTCTACTTCATGGAAATGAATACGCGTATCCAAGTTGAGCATCCTATTACAGAGCAGGTTATTGATTATGATTTAATTCGTGAGCAAATTCTTGTTGCAGCTGGAGTAGCGATTTCAGGAAGAAATTATTTGCCTCAATTACATGCAATTGAATGTCGTATTAACGCGGAAGATCCTTACAATGATTTCCGTCCTTCTCCAGGAAAAATCACTACGTTGCATATGCCAGGAGGACACGGTGTACGTTTAGATACACATGTGTATTCCGGTTATACTATTCCGCCAAATTATGATTCAATGATTGCAAAACTTATCACAACAGCTCAATCTCGTGAAGAGGCAATTAGCAAGATGAGAAGAGCTTTAGATGAATTTGTAATCGAAGGTATAAAAACAACCATTCCTTTTCACAGACAGTTAATGGATGATCCTCGTTACATATCAGGAGATTATACAACTGCATTTATGGATACTTTCAAAATGAACGATCCAGAATAGAAATTATACAATTACGTTAAAGAACCTTGCATCACTGCAAGGTTTTTTTTGTTTAAAACAGTTTCAGATGCGACCTGTTTTTGTGTAAAAATTATACATGTTACTCATTTGAATACTCACTTTTCCCAAATAAAAAAATGATTGAATTTTAAAAAGCGTTGTTTTTAAAGAGGTTATGGCTTTTTTGGGTAGCGTTTTAAGAATGGTATGATTATTCTATTATACTAGACAACAATAACAAGTAAATAATTTAAAACACATATCATGAAAAAATTACTTTTATCCGCAGCAATCGTTTTAGGGAGTTTATCAACTTATGCAACTTCAGTTCCAAATACCAATGAGGTTACAAAAACGGTAACAATTCAAGAAGAATACACCGAAGTGAAACTTGAAGAAGTTCCAGTGGCTATAACTGAGGCTTTGAAAGCAGCTTATCCTAGTGCGATTTTAGACAAAGCATATATCAATGCCCAAAAAGAGTACAAATTAGATATTACTGTTGGAGACAAAAAAGGAAATCTGTTTGCAGATGAAACAGGAAAATGGATTCAGAAATAAAAGATTAAATAATAGCAATTAAAATAAAATAGTATGAAAAAGTTACTCTTATCAGCAGCAATCGTTTTAGGAAGTTTATCAAGTTATGCGGGAGAAGTTCCAACAGAGCAGGTACAAAATCAACTTTCAGTTTTTCAAGAAGGATATATTGAAGTTGAAACAGTTCCTGATGCAGTAAAAAAAGCTTTGGAAACTGCCTATCCTGGAGCAGTTCTAGGGAAAGCATACATCAATGAAAAAAAAGAATATAACCTAGAAATCACAGTTAAAGACCAAAAAGCTACTGTTTACGCGGATGCTGCTGGAAACTGGATAAATAAATAATTTGGGGAAATTTTTATTTTTAAAAGAGAGATTGTTTTAACAGTCTCTCTTTTTTTTGCAAAAAATTATGAGAATACAATTTAAATAACTTTATTTTAGCATTAAAGTTAAAAAGTAATGACTAAAATTTTATTGATTGAAGATGATGTAGCTTTTTGTAAATTATTAGAAAAATTTCTGATAAAAAAATCCTTTGAGGTGACGACAGCATTTTCAGCTGCAGAAGCGAAATCTAAAATAAAAAGTACTGAATTTGATCTAATTATCACGGATTTAAGGCTTCCTGATTATGATGGAATCTTACTTATGACCGAAATAAAAGCTACTCACCCTGCTATTCCAGTGTTGTTAATGACAGGATATTCGGATGTGAGTACTGCAGTAAAAGCGATAAAAAATGGCGCGGCAGATTATATCTCCAAGCCTTTCAATCCAGAAGAAGTGCTTTTGGTTATCAATAATGCCTTGCATTTGGATAATAAAGAACCAAATAAAGTTGCTTCAATTTCTAAAAGTACAAAGCAAGCAACAAAAAAAACAGAAAATAAATTTGTTAAGGGAATTTCTAAAGCTTCCCAAAAACTTACTGAATACATCCAATTGGTCAGTCCAACAAATATGTCGGTTTTAATTATCGGCGAAAGCGGAACGGGAAAAGAAGTGATTGCCAAAAGTATTCATGAAAACAGCTCGAGAAAAAACACTAATTTCATTGCGGTTGATTGCGGTTCCATTCCAAAAGAGTTGGCTGCGAGTGAATTTTTTGGACATGTAAAAGGATCTTTTACCGGTGCAATTCAGGATAAAATCGGTTTTTTTGAAGCAGCAAATGGAGGAACCATATTCTTGGATGAAATAGGAAATCTTTCTTATGAAAACCAAATTCAACTGCTACGCGCTTTACAGGAAAGAAAAATTAAACCCGTGGGCAGTAATAAAGAAATCGATGTCGATATCAGGATTATTACCGCAACAAATGAAGATTTGCGCGAAGCAGTAAAAAGAGGTGATTTCCGCGAAGATTTGTATCACAGAATCAACGAATTCTCTATTCATTCGCCTTCGTTAACAGAAAGGAATGAAGATTTAATGCTCTTTTCAGATTTTTTTTTGGAAAAATCAAATCAGGAATTAAACAAAAATGTCCTCGGATTTTCATCTGAAGTGATGGCTATTTTTCAAAATTACAGATGGCCGGGAAATCTTAGGGAACTTCAAAACTCTATCAAAAGAGCGACACTTTTGACACAAGGAGATTTTGTTGAAAAAGCGGCGCTTCCAGCAGAATTTTTTCAAAATGAAGAAAAAATAACCACTGATTTTTCTTTGTCAGAAAATGAAAAAGAAACGATAATGGAAGCTTTAAATAAAACGAATAATAATAAAACGGAGGCGGCAAAATTGCTTAGAATCAACAGAAAAACGTTGTACAATAAATTGAAATTGTACAATATTAATTAATTTTTTTCCTTTTCCAGATATACAAAAAGAGCTGTTATTTTATTTTTTAAATTGGAAACAGCTTTTTTAATTTCATCCAAGGAAAGATCTTCAAGTTCCAATTGGTCTAAAATAGTACTAACATCCAATGCTTTTATCTGCTTAAACATTGGATTCATTTTATGGGCTATATTTTTTATTTCCTCAAAATTGCTGTCAGTCGAAGCTTGTTCTAATTCATTTAAACTTTCTATTGTATTTTTTATAAACGATTCTAAAATTTCTTTCAAAGCTTCTTTATCATCAGATAAAAATGATTTCAGCGATTTCAATGTATATGTTTTTGCTGTGTTTTTAGGATGATTCATCGCAGGTAAAACAACTGGAATTTCACTATTATCGAGTATAGCTTTGATGGTTGCCAAAACAGTTTTTGGAGTATAAGGTTTCCTGATAACGGTTGTAAATCCAGAATTTTTGTAGTGTTCTAAATCGATATCATTTCTTCCGGTTACCGCAATGACCGGTTGGTTGTCATAATTGGAGATGGTTTTATTTTGTAATTCTTTCAAAAATGAAAAACCATCCATAACTGGCATTTGTATATCAGTAATGATGAAGTCGAAAGCGTTGTTTTTTATCCAAGAAAGCGCATCCTGTGCCTTGTCAAAATGGAAAACAAGATACTGCTGCTGGCGCAATACTTCTGTGGTCAACTGCAATAAACTTTGATCGTCATCAATAATAATAGCGGTGTATTTCTTTTTTGAGATTTCGATTCCTGTTTCATCACGAGATAATTGCGTATCAAATAGTAACGGAATTTGGATTTCAAAAATACTTCCTGTTCCCAGTTTACTTTTCAAATGCAATTCACCGCCTAAAATACCGACCATTTTTTTAGAAATCGTAAGACCCAAACCTGTTCCACCATATTTTTTTTCTATTTTTTCATCGGCTTGTGTAAATTCTTCGAAAATTAATTGTTGGTTCTTTTCTGCAATTCCAATACCGGAATCTTCTATTAATATAATAATTGTATTGGTTTCTGAATGAACTTTAGCTTCAATTTTTATAAATCCTTCTTCGGTAAATTTGAAAGCATTCCCTATGATATTAGACAATATTTGTCTTAAGCGAAACGGATCACCAATTATTTTTTGGTGTAGTTTATGATCAATTTCAGTGACGAGTTGTATCGGTTTTTGAATGTAAACAGATTGAATACTGTTGCTTACTTCGGTGATGATATCGGGTAAAGAGAACGCAAATTTTTCAATAGAAATTTTCCCGGCTTCGATTTGTGTGAAGTCCAATAAGTCCTGAACCAGTTTTGAAATATAATCGGAGGAACCTTTAATATTCTTGGTAAAATGCAATTGTTTGGTGTTTAAATCTGAATTACCAAGCAGTTCAGTATACCCAATAATAGTACTTAATGGAGTCTTTAAATCATGGCTTACCGTTGAAATAAGTTGCTCTCTGCTGGTAAGTAATTTTTTAGCCTTAAGATTTGCAGCTTCCAATTGTTTCTTATACGATTGTGTCTTAGAAAAATCATTCAATATTAAAATCAGAAAAAATAATGTCAACAGTAACCCAATTATTGCTGCTGTAGTAACAATTTGATTGGTTTTTTTTAAAGATTTTTCTCTTCCTAAATAGCTTTTGGTGGTGTTAAGAATAATTTCCCGTTCTATAATTCCTAGAACTTTTCTCAATTGGTCCGCGATTGAAAGTTCGTTTTGAAGCAATTTATTTTCCTCAAGGCTCAATAGTTTTTTCTTATTCGCAGTCTCTTTTTGTACTTCATTCAGCAACATTTTTGAAACTGATAAAATAGAATCAGATGCCTTTTTGCTTAACGTGTTGGTGCTGTCATCAGGGATATTTTGATTGAGATAGGCAACATATTTCTTGAGTACATTACGCTCATAGTCGCCCATCATTGCAGGGTTTTTTACAAAATCTTCTAATTGAAGTTTCCGCATCGAAGATTCCATTTTTGTCAGATCGGAGATGGCATTACTGACTGCAATTTCATCTTCGGTTTTGTTTTTTATAGCTTTTAATTGCTGAATGTTCTGGATTTTTTTGGATAATAAAACCTGTACACTGTCCAATAATGTGATTTGATATGGAGTAGAAACCGCCGCTTTCAAGGAATCAATGTCAACTTTCAGCGCTGTAGTCTTTGCAACATAATTTTTGAAATCTTTCTCGGATTCCGACTGAATAGCGATTCTGGCCAGACTTTCTGTTTTGTATAAATCTGATAAGACATTGCTGACTTTCAAAATGGAGCCGTTTTTTTCTATAAAACTTCTTTCAGTTGGAGAAAAACTCTTGTTTTCAGAATATAGAAACCAGCCGATGCTTCCAAAAAGCAGCACTAAAACTAGGTAACTGATGAAAACTTTTATTGGAATGTAGCTTTTTTTATTGTCCATTTTTCAAAGATAAAAATTAGAAAAGGCTTTAAAGTTAAGATATTCCAAATATTTTGTCAGTAACAAAAAAACCTCACCGGTGAGTGAGGTTTGGTTTTTTTTAAAAGTTCTAAATTACAAGGTTTCTTTCAGCCATCTGAAAAATTCACCTTGCCAAACCTGAGCATTTTGCGGTTTCAGCACCCAATGATTTTCTTCAGGAAAGTACAGGAATCTGCTTTTTATACCACGCAATTGTGCTGCTTGAAAAGCTTCTTGACCTTGTCCTATTGGTACACGAAAATCTTTTCCGCCTTGAATAATTAAAATAGGTTTGTTCCATTTTTCCACCAAAGTCATTGGGTTGAATGTCGTGTACGTTTTTTGAGCTACAGCATTATCTTTCTCCCAATACGCACCACCAAAATCCCAGTTGCTAAAGAAAACTTCCTCAGTAGTTCCAAACATGCTTTGGGTATTAAAAACGCCATCGTGGGCAATGAACGTTTTGAATCGGTTGTTGTGAATTCCCGCTAAATAGAAAACGGAATATCCGCCGTAACTGGCACCAACGCATCCTAAACGATTTGCATCAACATATTTTTCCTTCGCTACATCATCAATCGCTGAGAGGTAATCGTCAATCACTTGTCCGCCCCAGTCTTTGCTGATTTGCTCATTCCATTCTACACCGTGACCCGGCATTCCGCGTCGGTTTGGAGCCACAACAATATACCCGTTAGCAGCCATCAACTGTAAATTCCATCGGTAGGAATAAAATTGTGTCAATGCAGATTGTGGTCCACCTTGACAATATAAAAGCGTTGGGTATTTTTTTGTGGCATCAAAATTAGGCGGAAGAACAACCCAAACTAACATTTTTTTGCCGTCCGTCGTCGTTACATATCTTCTTTCGGTTTTGCTCAACGCTAAAGAATTATAGATTGCCGAATTGACATTCGAAAGTTGTTTCCATGTGTTTTTCTTTAAATTATAAGAAAAAATTTCCGCCGCATGATTCATATCGGTTCTCGTTACGATAATGTTATCACCGGAAAAACCAACTAAATCATTGACATCAAATTCTCCAGTCGTGATTTGGCGAACAGTGATTGCTATTTTGGTCAGACCTGGAAAATTAACTTCAAACAATTGTTTGGTTCCGTCTATCGGCGCCACAAAATAGATTTTTTTCCCGTCAGGACTCCAAATGAAATGGTCAACTGTTCCGTCCCAATTTGCCGTTAAGTTCATTTTCATTCCTTTGAAACTCACGATAAGGTCATTTTTATCGGCTTCATAACCGTCACGTTTCATTTGCAACCAAGTCAAATTTCCGGTTGGAGAAAATTGTGGAGCCGTATCATATCCTAGATTTTCTTCGGTTCTATTGCTAGTTTTTCCAGTTTCCAGATTGTATTCGAAAATATTGGTGTTGGTAGAAACAGCATAATCGGTTCCTGCTTTTTTCTTGCTAACGTACAAGACGCTTTTGCTGTCTGGCGACCAAATGTAATCTTCGTCTCCACCAAAAGGTTTTTGTGGACTGTCGAAATTTTCGCCTTTAAGAATGTCAATTCCCGTTGCGCCTTCTTTGTTTTCTTTGTAAAAAACATGATTGTATTTGCCTTCGTTCCAAGTGTCCCAATGGCGGTAATTCAAGCCGTCGTAGATTTGAACGTCTGATTTTTCCAGTTCCGGATAAAAATCTTTTCCGTGAACTTTTTCGATTTTTACTTCTTCATTGTACACAATATATTTCCCGTCTGGAGAAACATTTTTATCTTTTAATAATTCTTTAGTATCTTTTACTTCAGTTGGATTTCCTCCGTTTACGGGTAAAATGTAGAATTTTGAGTCGGATTTGTTTTCTTTCACCGAAGGAGTGGTCACTTTATAAACTACATTTTTCCCATCTTTGGAAATGCCTAAAGGAGTTACTCTTCCTAGTTTCCAGAGCAGTTCCGGAGTCATTACATTTTGTGCCATTGCAGTTAAACTCATCATTAATAAGGGTATAAACAGTATTTTTTTCATTGTGATTATTGATTTTTTCGAATGCTAAAATTAGCCAATTTAAATTGATGTTTTTTCGTTTTTAACACTTGCTTTTAGCCCCGATAAAAGTGGAAATCCTTTCTAGTCCTAAACTTGTTTCAAGATCTTGAAACAAGTTTAGGACTAGAAAGATTGCAACGGATAGCGGGATTAGCTCCTGAAATAAATCCATAATAAATCCAAAAAATTATTATTTTTATAAAAAATATTTAGATATGGATTTGAGCTATTGGGAAGTAAAAAATTGGTTTACTGATGTCGATTATACCATAGTAGGAAGCGGTATTGTGGGCTTGCATGCTGCATTGCGCTTGAGCGAAAGATTCCCGGAAAGCAAAATTCTAGTCTTGGAAAAAGGAATGCTGCCGCAAGGTGCGAGTACTAAAAATGCCGGTTTTGCATGTTTTGGTAGCCTTTCAGAAATCATTGACGATTTAAAATCCCACTCGGAGGAAGAAGTGATTCAACTGGTGCAAAAACGGTGGAAAGGTTTGCAATTGCTGCGAAAAAGACTCAGTGATGAAACGATAGATTTCAAACCATATGGGGGTTATGAGTTGTTTTTAAAAGATGATGAAAGTTTTTATAGTGAGTGTGTTGGAAAATTACCGTTTATCAATGAAATTTTAAGACCACTTTTTAAAGCGGATGTTTTTGCCAAGGAAGTTGACCGATTTGGGTTCGGTGGTATACAGGAATATTTAGTTTTTAATCCTTTTGAGGCACAGATTGATACCGGAAATATGATGCAGGCGTTGTTGAAAGAAGCGGTATCTAAAAATATTTTAATTTTAAACCAACAAACTGTGACCTCATATTTCGACAAAGGAGATGGAGTAGAAGTGGCACTTGGTGAATTTAGTTTCAATACCAAAAAAATACTGTTTGCTACGAACGGTTTTGCAAACGCAATTACAAATGGTGCTGTTAAGCCTGCCAGAGCGCAAGTTTTAATTACAGAACCTATTAAAAATTTAGATATAAAAGGAACTTTTCACCTAGATAGAGGGTATTATTATTTTAGGAATATTGGCGACCGAATACTACTGGGCGGTGGAAGAAACCTGGATTTTGATGCGGAAAATACGACCGAATTTGGACAAACAGAAATTGTACAAAATAAATTGGAACAACTATTAAAAGAAGTAATTTTGCCTCAGCAAGATTTCCAAATTGCACACCGCTGGAGCGGAATCATGGGCATTGGCAACAGCAAAAATCCAATTGTTTCGCAACTGTCTGACAATGTTTATTGTGGAGTACGATTGGGCGGAATGGGAGTGGCAATAGGCAGTTTAATTGGAACAGAATTAGCAGATTTAGTATAATGGCAACAAAAATAACACCAAGAAAATCAAGACAACCCGTTAAAAAACAATCAAGGTCTTTTATGAGTAAATTATCCCGTTTTTTATTAAAAATCATTTTATGGTTCTTCGGACTCTCTCTATTTTTTGTGATATTTTTTAAATTTGTACCGGTTCCGTTTACACCATTAATGGTGATTCGCGCGATTGAAAACAAAGCTGCAGGTAAAGAAGTTTTTTTCAGCCACGACTGGGAACCAATTGAAAATATATCGATGAATCTTCAAAAAGCGGTAATCGCCAGTGAAGATGGAACGTTCCTGAAACACAATGGTTTTGATTTTGTCGCCATGCAAAAAGCGTATAAAAGCAATGAAAGAGGTCGAAGAATAAAAGGCGGAAGCACCATATCACAACAAACGGCCAAGAATGTATTTCTTTGGCAAGGCCGAAGTTATTTGAGAAAAGGACTTGAAGCCTATTTTACTGTCCTGATTGAACTCATTTGGGGAAAGGAACGCATCATGGAAGTGTACTTGAATAGTATCGAAATGGGGAATGGTGTTTATGGAGCGCAGGCAGCCGCAGAACATTGGTATCGAAAAGGAGCTTCCAGTCTCACGCCGATGCAAGCTGCAGGAATTGCAGCAATTTTACCCAATCCTAGAAAATATTCGGCGACCAGTTCTTCCTCTTATATCAACAGACGAAAAGCTAAAATTGTGCGTATAATGCGAACTGTTGGTAAAATAGATTATTCGAAATAGTATTTCTTTGATTCTAAATGTCAATTGTAAAATAAAAAAACCGTAAAATCTTAATTAAAAGATTTTACGGTTTTTGTTTGTGGAGAATACGATATTCGAACCGGTCACCTTCCCGAACGCTTTCGGGACACTCTATTCAGATGATTCTTTTGATATTAAATATTCAATATATTTTCTACTTTTCTTCTTTTTGATTTCCATTTCTCTTTGTACTGCCAATGAGCGTGAATCAAAACTTTCAAAATAAACCATTATCCAATCTTTAGCCACTTTTGTGTAAGCACTTCTGCTATTTAAATGGTCATTAAGTCTATTTTCAATATTTTCACAGGAACCAGTGTAATATTTGTCTAAAGTATTAGAGAAAATGATATACGTATAAAACATAGGCTTTAAAATAAAAAAGCCTCACATTGCTGTAAGGCTTGATTTTACTGGTGGAGAATACCGGATTCGAACCGGTCACCTCTTGCCTGCCAGGCAAGCACTCTAGCCAAATGAGCTAATCCCCCAATATCATTTTATAAGTAACTAAGAACTTCGAACCAATCACCTTCTCGAAAGCTTTCGGGATACTCTAGCCAAATGAGCTAATCCCCCAAACGTGTTCGCAAATATAACATATAAATTTTCCAAAAAGCAAATTTCAAAATACAAATCTATTCTATTTCAAAAAAAGTTAAATCCTCCTTTACTTTTTTTAACTTTACATCAAAATCACCACTATGCCATCAGAAAACCCAATAGGTTCGCTCGTTACAACTATCGAAAATAAAATTGCAACCGTTACATTTGGTCATCCTTCAAGTAATTCTTTTCCTAGAAAATTGTTAGACCGACTCACAACTGAGATTAATAATTTAAGTGCCAATCCAACTGTTTCGGTGATCGTTATTCAAAGTGAAGGCTCGGGTGCTTTTTGTGCCGGCGCATCTTTTGATGAACTTTTGGCCGTTTCGGATGAAGCCGCAGGAGCCCATTTTTTCTCGGGTTTTGCACATTTAATCAACGCCATGCGTTCGTGCTCCAAGCTTATTGTGGGTCGCATTCACGGAAAAGCAGTTGGCGGCGGCGTAGGAATTGCTTCTGCCTGTGATTATACATTAGCGACAAATAACGCATCAATAAAACTTTCAGAATTGGCTATTGGGATAGGTCCATTTGTGATAGAACCCGCAGTTTCTAAGAAAATCGGAAAGACCGCTATGGCCGAAATGACTTTAGCAGCTCACGAATGGAAAACAGCTGATTGGGCCGCAGCCAAAGGATTGTACGCCAATACTTTCGAAACCGTCGAAGAATTGGATGCCGCAATAGCTGATTTCAGCGCTAAGTTATCCAGTTATAATCCCGAAGCTTTACTGGAGATGAAAAAGGTTTTGTGGGAAGGAACACAACATTGGGACACATTGCTGTTGGAACGTGCCGCAATTTCGGGCAAATTGGTGCTGTCCGATTTTACCAGAAAAGCGTTGTCTCAATTCAAAAAGTAATTTTTTCAGGATTTATTCTGAATTTATTTCAGGAGCTATTTCCTGCTGTTCACTATATCTTTTTATAAGGTGAAGAAAAATCACCTTATAAAAAGGATGCCGTTTCCATCAGGGCTAGAACTCCGCGTAATCCAAATTATTTTTTTTACCATTATGAAATTAAGGTTCATTCAGACCTTAACTTAATTTTTCTTAATGGTTTAATTATTACATTTTTTGCGCTTCCTCAGTTGTTAATCCCTGAAAATCGTTTGTCCCAAATTTACATCCCATTTCTCATATCAATTTGCTAAATTTGCATCAAAATTATACTCCGATGAGCAATATCAGAATTACAAAACAATTTAGTTTCGAAACCGGACACGCCTTATATGGCTATGACGGGAAATGTAAAAATGTTCACGGACATAGTTATAAATTGTCAGTAACGGTAATTGGAACTCCAATTACGGATCGTTCCAATGTGAAATTCGGAATGGTAATTGACTTCACGGATTTAAAGCATATTGTAAAAGAAGAAATTGTAGATCAATTTGACCATGCGACCGTTTTCAACGGAACAACGCCGCATATCGAATTGGCAAATGAATTAATATCTCGTGGACACCACGTTATATTGGTAGACTACCAACCAACGAGTGAAAATATGGTAGTAGATTTTTCGCAAAGAATCATCAACAGATTACCGCAAGGAATCACTCTTTTTTCTCTAAAATTACAGGAAACCGAATCTTCTTTTGCAGAATGGTTTGCCAGTGATAACATGAAATCCATACTGTAACTTCATGCAATTACCCAATAATAAAAAAATATATTTCGCCTCCGATCAGCATTTTGGTGCACCAACACCCGAACTGAGTTTTCCGAGAGAACAGAAATTCGTTGCTTGGCTTGATGAGGTAAAATGCGATGCCGAAGCTATTTTTTTGTTGGGTGATTTATTCGATTTTTGGTTCGAATACAAAACCGTAGTCCCAAAAGGGTTTATTCGTGTTTTAGGCAAACTCGCTGAAATCCGAGATAGCGGCATCCCTATTTATTTCTTCGTGGGAAACCACGATTTATGGATGGAAGACTATTTTCAGAAAGAGCTGAATATTCCTGTTTTTCATGACAATCAAGAATACACTTTTGGGGACAAAACATTTCTTATTGGCCACGGTGACGGAAAAGGTCCTGGCGATTTAGGATATAAACGCATGAAAAAGATATTTACAAATCCGTTTTTTAAGTGGCTTTTTAGATGGCTTCATCCCGATATTGGCGTGAAACTGGCGCAATATCTTTCCGTAAAAAATAAACTGATTTCTGGCGATGAAGATGTGACTTTTCTTGGCGAAGACAATGAATGGCTGATTCTTTATTCCAAAAGAAAACTGGAAACCAAACACTACAATTACCTTATTTTTGGTCACCGACATTTGCCCATGAAAGTAAGCGTAGGAGAAAATGCTGAATATGTCAATCTTGGGGACTGGATTTCATATTTTACCTATGGCGTTTTTGATGGCGATAATTTCGAAATTAAAGAGTATTAATTATTCGCTTTTCATGTTCCTGTATATCCTTTTGCAAATCCAGTTAAGCGTTTATAGCAAAAAGCGAACATCTCAAAAAAAAATGAGATTTGATTAGTAAATGCCAATTCAATAACGAAAAAGTCTTTACTACACGACTTAAAATCGAGCTTGTTTGCCATACGGAATTGCTCTACTCCATAGCACTGATATTCCTTTTTAAGGACAATCAACGCCAAAAAAGAAAATTCGTGTGAACAAGTACTGCCATGTACGCGTCTATTTTTCATAGCAGCGCAATCAAAACTTGATATCCCGCAGTCGCAATTGCAAACTTAATGTGCCTTTCCATTCATTTTCATCGATGCAATACAAGGCTTGAAAAGGTTTTTGATGAGTAATCAGCTCGATTTTGTTTCCCAA
Source organism: Flavobacterium caseinilyticum (assembly GCF_004349085.1). Lineage (GTDB taxonomy): Bacteria > Bacteroidota > Bacteroidia > Flavobacteriales > Flavobacteriaceae > Flavobacterium > Flavobacterium caseinilyticum. The sequence goes on from NZ_SMFM01000001.1 coordinate 443,451, forward strand.
ATTAAAACCAATCGCAGCAAGGCCTTGGGAGTTATTTTGTTTGACAAAAAGTTTTAAATGTTCTTCATCCTGTCCAAGAGGTTTTCCATAACCGGTGTCTTTGATGTTTTTGGTCAGGAAAATTGGAGTCATATTTTGTGGTCCAAAAGGTTCAAATTGTTTCAGGATTCGGATTAATTTTGGAGTAATATCTGCAAAGTCAATTTCGGCATCAACTGCAATTTCGGGAGTTAGCATATCAGGATGAATCGTTCTTTCGACTTCTTTTTCGAACGCATCTTTGAAGATTTGGTAGTTTTCTTCCTTTAAAGTCATTCCTGCGGCATACATGTGACCTCCAAATTGCTCCAAATGTTCGGTACAGGCTTCGAGAGCATTATAGACATCAAATCCTTTTACGGAACGTGCCGATGCGGCATATTTATCGCCACTTTTGGTAAAAACAAGCGTCGGACGATAATAGGTTTCGATCAATCGGGAAGCGACAATTCCAATGACGCCTTTGTGCCAATCTTCTTGAAAGACAACTGAGGTAAAACGTTCTTTTTCATTATTTTCCTCAATTTGTTGTAACGCTTCTTTGGTGATTAATTTGTCTAGATCCTTTCGTTCCGAATTATAGGATTCAATTTCTGAGGCGAATTGCTGGGCTTGCTCAAAATTAAATTCGGTTAATAATTCCACCGCATGATTCCCATGTTTGATACGTCCGGCAGCGTTTATTCTCGGTGCGATGATGAAAACAACATCGGTAATATCTAATGTTTGTTTTTTTATTTGGTGAATGATGGCTTTGATTCCCGGTCTTGGATCAGTATTGATGACTTGCAATCCAAAATAAGCCAGCACTCGATTTTCTCCGGTCATCGGGACGATATCAGCAGCAATCGCAGCCGAAACTAAATCCAGATATGGAATTAAATCATCAATAGTTTCATTTCGGTTTTGGCCCAAAGCCTGAATCAATTTGAAACCTATTCCGCAACCGCACAATTCATCATAGGGATAGGTACAATCGTCACGTTTTGGGTCGAGAACGGCAATGGCTTCGGGTAAGAATTCTCCTGGTCTGTGGTGGTCACAAATGATGAAATCGATGTTTCGTGCTTTGGCGTAAGCCACATGATCGATGGATTTTATACCGCAATCCAAAGCAATGATAAGTGTAAATCCATTATCATCAGCAAAGTCAATTCCCTTAAAAGATATTCCATAACCTTCGGCATAACGATCCGGAATGTAGGTCGCCACGTTTGGATAATAGGTTTTTAAATAGGAAGAAACGAGTGAAACTGCAGTGGTTCCATCGACATCATAATCTCCAAATACAAGAATATTTTCTTCATTTTCTATCGCTTTTTCAATTCGTAACACTGCCTTTTCCATATCTTTCATCAAGTATGGATCGTGCAAATCCTCTAAACTCGGACGAAAAAAACGTCTGGCATCCTCAAATGTTTCAATACCGCGCTGCACTAATAAAGTGGCCACAAAATCTTCTACATTTAATGCTTTCGCTAAATGTTGTACAGTCTCCTTGGAAGGTTTTGGTTTTAAGGTCCAGCGCATAGTGTTTTTGGTTTAGGGATGTAACAAAGAGTTCTTTTATGGGATCAATCACGAACGGCTATATAAAGATAAAAACTTTTTTTAAAGGGTCTAGAATAATTAATATAGGAAACCAAAGAGCCAAATAGGAATTATATTTCCAATTCCAACTTCGATATTGTCCTTAGCAATGTAACTGTTTTTTACGTTGTGAATTTGTATTTGGGTTTTGTTCTTCCCTCCAATTTCAAAAGTATATTTTTCATTGATCAAAAAATCACCGTAATCTGCCAAGTGTATTGTTGCTATATTTTTGAATTGATTTACAAAAAAAGTCTCTCTTAAATTACCCACATTTGTATTGTTTTTTGCTATAGCAAACATCAAATTAGTGTTGTTTAAGAACAATTTCTCGGGTTTCGTTAATACGCCAATTCCTTTGGCAGGGCGATACAGTTCGTTTACTAACCCCGCTCTTTCCAATTGTTTTATAGCTTGAATCAAAACTGCTCTGGAGGCGCCTATTCGCTCACTCAATTTGGTAATATTTGGTGTAAAAGGCGCGCTAGTAGCAATAGCAAATAAGAGCTTTTTGAGTTTTATAATCAAATCATAACTAATATGATCTACAGCATTAATGTCGATTTCAATTATTAAATTAATGGTGTTTATTAATTTTTGATGATATAATTTACTGTTTTCTTTGTAGTAAGGATACGCTCCAAACTCGAGGTATTTTATAAATAACGGGATAGGTTTTAAGTGGTGCAAAAGTGAATTAGTAATTTCAGTATGATTTTCTAATATATCTTCTAACGGATACGATTTCAAAACCAGACCCGTTTCAAAAACAATAAATTCTCTAAAAGACATCTCTTTCAAATTATAACTTACGGCACGTCTGCTCAAATCAGATTCAAATTTATATATTTCCAGCATCGAGGATGAGGTGAATATCACTTTCAATTCAGGAACATCATCATAAATTAGCTTTAACTCTCTCGACCAGTTGGGGTATTTATGAACTTCGTCTAAAAGCAGATGACTTCCTCCCATTTTAGAAAAATCTTTGGCTAAATCTACTAAAGTATTTTCAGTGAAAAATAAATGGTCCAAGCTCACAAATAAACTTGTTTTGAGGTTCAAATGTTGCTTTGCGTATTGCAACAACAAAGTAGTCTTTCCGGAACCTCTTGCCCCTTTTATGGAGATTAATTGGTTATTCCAGTCAACTTCTTTAATCAAATACCGCTGAAAATCTAAAGAGATTCGATTAATTTTCTGTTGAAACTCCAATAGTAAATCTTCCATTTTGTTTATTTTAGATAACAAATATACTTAAAAATGTTATATGTAAATAACGATTTTGCAATATTTTGTTATGTGGAAATAACAATTTTAGACTTTTAATACTAAAGCACTTCCATAGAAGGCAATTCCGTCCCAACCGGTTTTCATAAAATTACGAATGTTTTGATGATCCGTTCCGTTTGGATTTTTCAAAACATCTTCATAATAATACGATCCAAAACAGGCTAGTGTTTCTGCTTCCGATAAGTTTTGAATTTCGGCGAAAGCAAATAATTTACAAGATCCTGAATTTTCTCCAGCCGCATTGTGTTGCAAGCCGTTCTCAAATGCTGTGGGTGTAAAGTCGTAGTTTTCTTCGATAGTAGCAATGGTTTCCGAAAATGCGATTGCTTCAGGAGTTTGTGTTAATTTTTCTAAAAAAGCAGCTATAGTCATATTAATTTTAATTGTTAGAATTGAGAAGAAATTGTTTTCGCGGCAAAAATAGCGCCATCCATATAACCAGGGTTTTGAGTGGCTGTTTCTGCTCCGGAAACATATAATTTATCGTTTAATAATGGTGTTTTGAAAAGCGAATGTCCGTTGTTTTGGTGCGCTAATACGAGTTGTTCATACGGCTGAAATGTAAGCGGTTCTTCCCTCCAAATGTTCTCATAATAGGCTACATAATCCGAAGCTTCTGGCCCAAAGAATGTCGTTAGTTGCGCTATTACTTTTTCTTTGCGTTCTTCAAAAGACAGGACTGCGGTTCCGCCGTTTAGGAAACCTTTCAATGCAAAACCGGAGTTATCGGCGTTGCTATGATCATACATTTCCTGAATGATACTGGCTTGGCTGAATAAAGTCCCAGAATAGTTATTCTGTTTCCAAAAAGGAGTTTTATATTCTACAGCGAATTTAATGGATTCGCCCATCCAAGTGTGCGTTTTCTTAGCTAATTGTGTGAAATTATCAGGTAATTTGGGTTCGAAAATCACCGAGTTTACAAGCAAATTGGGTGGAATTGTACTAATTACTTTATCGGCTGAATAACTATTTCCGCTTGAATCCGTTACTATTAATTTATTATTTTGTTCTTTTATTGCGACTATTTTAGTTTGTGTTTTAATATGTTGCATGCCTATCTCAGAAACTAATTTTTCAATTAGTGTTGCTGTTCCGCCCTCAATGCGAAAAGAAGGTTCTTCGGAATCTGATATTTCAAATTTCTGTGGCGGTACAAAAGACATCGTTTCAAATAATGAAATGCCCTTTGTATATTGTCTAAAATAAGGGAGTTCTAAAGTTTGAAGTACCTCCAGAAGATGCCGGTGTTGATTTCCAAACCAAGTCGCACCCATTTCCATCGTGACAGCTGTTGTTCCGGTTATGGTTTTTATGCGGCCTCCAATTCTGGTATTAGCTTCCAATATCAGAACTTCTATTCCTTTTTTTTGAAGTAAAAAAGCAGTATAAAGCCCACAAAGTCCAGCTCCAATCAGAATAACTATTTCTTTTTTCATGATTATTCGTCAGCTGAGAATTTTGATTTTTTGGGTTCTTTAGTTATTGGTTTTCCACCTACAACCACAACAATTTCTCCTCTTGGAGCTATTTTTTCAAAATGAGTCAAAACTTCGCGAACCGTACCTCGAATATTTTCTTCGTGTAATTTTGATAATTCTCTACAAACACAAATCGGTCTTTCTTCACCAAAATAAATAATAAATTCCGCTAAAGTTTTTAGTAATTTATGCGGTGAAACATATAAAATTATCGTTCTGGTTTCTTCGGCTAAAGCCAAATAACGGGTTTGTTTCCCTTTTTTGTCAGGCAAAAATCCTTCGAAAACAAATTTATCATTTGGTAAACCACTATTGACTAATGCCGGAACAAAAGCCGTTGCGCCGGGCAAACATTCTACTTCTACGCCATTTTCAACACAAGCGCGAGTCAGTAAAAAACCAGGATCCGAAATGGCAGGTGTTCCAGCATCTGAGATCAAAGCGATGTTTTCTCCGGCTTTCAACCTCGAAATTAAATTCTCGATTGTTTTGTGCTCGTTATGCATGTGATGGCTATACATGTGGGTACCAATTTCGAAATGCTTTAACAATTTTCCGCTCGTACGTGTGTCCTCTGCGAGAATCAAATCGACTTCTTTAAGAATCCGAATCGCCCGAAAAGTCATGTCTTCAAGATTGCCGATAGGCGTAGGAACGATGTATAATTTTGACATAGATAAAGTAATTAAATACAAAATTTTAAGAAAGTCTGTATTTGTTCAAATGTAGATTGAGAAAAAAATCAACGAAAGTTACAGGAATTTTTTCTCTATAATATCCATGAAACGATCTTCATAATCTTGTTTTCCTTGCCAATTGTTGTAGTCTGGTTTTACCATTTCCTGAACAAAATCGCGGGTTTCATAGAAGGTATCAAAGGTGATAAGTTGACTTAAAACACGGTTGTAATCTTCGCTGCTGTTGCCAAAAAGATGTTTTATAAACGCTAAACGGTCATTCAAATCGATGTTGATTCCCTTGGCTAATTTATCGTTCAAAGAAACTATTTTTGTATCAACAGCTTCTTCTTTAACAGCTAATACTTTTTCTTCTTCCACAACGACTACTTTGGGAGTTTCAATAACTATCGCAGTTGGTATATTTTCTATTTGCTGTTTTTTCACAAAAAGTGTGTCGTGGTAATTGCTTCCTAATAAATCTTCAAAAGAGATTTGTACCGCTTCCGCTTTTTTTGGCATTTCCGGCTCGGCTTGTACTTCTTTCTCTTGTGATAATTCAAAAGCAGGTTCAAAAGGTGCTTCCGGTTCCGATGTTTCATCCTCTATTTCCACTTCTGTAGCGTCGACTATTTCCCGTTCCACAACTGTTACTTCTTCTTTGTCGGTTTCATCAAGTATTTCTTCAGATGATTCCAAAGCCGTTTCGACAGTTTCTTCAGCAATGATTTCCTCAACAACTGTTTCTTCCAAAGCTGTTTCTTCGGTTATTGTTTCTTCCTCTTCAACAGCACTTTCTTCTTCTGTGGTAACCGGTTCTTGTTCTCCTGAAGGAGTTTTTTCTTCAGTCTGTTCCAAAGTCGTTTCAGTTGTTTTTTCAACAACTGTTTCTTCAATAACAACTTCTGTTACCGGTTGAACTGACTCAGTTATATCAAAAATGGATTCTATTTCTTTGCTGATTTCTGTAATGCCAATAGTTGGTTTTGCTTCACTAAAATGTTCGTCCACAAATCGTAAAACAGCAAGTTTTTCATATAGCTTCTGCGTTTCTAAATATAATTGATTGATGTCAGATTTATTTTTTAGCTGTAATATTCTGTGTGCAATGCTGATTAAATCGGCTTCCAATTTTTTTTTCATGACTGTTGAAATTATAGGGTGTTAGGCAGGTCTTTTTTGATTTGTTTTTGTATTAGCTTTTATATCGCCCCAAGAAAAGGGATTCTTTGTATCGCATTTTTTATTTTTTTAAATAAGTGCTCGCGAATCTCCGATTTGATATAAATTTTATACTTTTGAAACGACGTAAAAGTATAAAATTTTTAAGTCGGTTTGTCTATTACAAAGTAATAAAAACTATTCATTTTTTAAGTCAGAAAAATACAAAATGTTTCTCGAAAATACAGTAAATCATAAAGAACAATTTGGTTGGATCGAAGTCATTTGCGGCTCCATGTTTTCGGGTAAAACCGAAGAATTGATCCGTCGTTTGAAAAGAGCGCAATTTGCCAAGCAAAAAGTCGAAATTTTCAAACCGGCAATCGATACGCGCTATGATGATGAAATGGTGGTGTCACATGATGCTAACGAAATTCGTTCCACACCTGTTCCTGCTGCCGCAAATATTGCTATTTTGGCTCAAGGTTGCGATGTGGTAGGCATTGACGAAGCACAGTTTTTTGATGATGAAATTGTCAAAATTTGCAATGATTTGGCTAATCAGGGAATCCGTGTAATTGTTGCCGGATTGGATATGGATTTTAAGGGAAATCCTTTTGGTCCGATGCCCGCATTAATGGCAACTGCCGAATATGTGACGAAAGTTCACGCCGTATGCACCCGCACCGGAAATCTAGCGAATTACAGTTTCCGTAAAACCGATAATGATAAACTCGTCATGTTGGGCGAAACCGAAGAATACGAACCTTTGAGTCGTGCCGCGTATTATCATGCGATGCGGAAAGATCAGGAGAAGTAAAATCCTCTCCCCAACCCTCTCCGAAGGAGAGGGAGCCGGAATGGGATTGAAATATAAAAGTATTGAAAATATAAAACCCTTTCGGAGTTCTAAACTCGGAAAGGGTTTGTCTTTTTATAAAATCATTTTTTTTAGGAACACTAAATCTCAAATCGTTAATCAGCAATCTAAAATCAACAATCCTACATTTTCTTCCTCATTCTCGCTACCGGAATATCGAGTTGTTCTCTGTACTTAGCAATCGTTCTTCTTGCGATTGGATAACCTTTTTCTTTAAGGATTTCAGCTAATTGATCGTCCGGAAGTGGTTTCTTTTTATCTTCTTCCTCAATGGTGTTCTGAAGGATTTTCTTGATTTCTAATGTAGAAACGTCTTCTCCTTGGTCGTTTTTCATCGATTCCGAGAAGAATTCCTTAATCAGTTTCGTGCCATAAGGCGTTTCCACATACTTGCTGTTAGCCACACGTGAAATCGTTGAAATATCAAGACCTACCATATCGGCAATGTCTTTTAGAATCATCGGTTTCAGTTTAGTTTCATCGCCTTCAAGAAAATATTCTTGCTGGTAATGCATAATCGCATTCATGGTTACAAAAAGTGTTTCCTGACGTTGGCGAATCGCATCGATAAACCACTTAGCCGAATCCAGTTTTTGTTTGATAAACTGCACAGCATCTTTTTGTTGGGCTGATTTATCACGGGAATCTTTGTAGGTTTGCATCATTTCCTGATAATCTTTGGAAACGTGCAGGGAAGGAGCATTTCGTCCGTTTAAGGTCAGTTCCAACTCGCCTTCCACAATTCTAATGGCAAAATCAGGAACCACATTTTCCGTCACTTTGTTGTTTCCGGTAAATGATCCGCCTGGTTTTGGATTCAGTTTTTCTATTTCGTGTATGGCTTTTTTCAGTTGATCGTTCGAAACATTATATTTCTGTAACAGCTTATCGTAATGTTTTTTGGTAAAAGCATCAAACTGATTTTCGATAATGTCGGTTGCCAGTTCTACAGATTCAGATGGTGTTTTGTGTTTTAATTGCAACAACAAACATTCCTGTAAATCTTGTGCGCCTACGCCAGATGGTTCCAGTTCGTGAATCACCTGCAACATTTTTTCCACCATCTTTTCATCGGTGTAAATACCTTGTGTGAATGCCATATCGTCCACCATATCAGCAACACTGCGACGGATATAACCCATATCATCAATGCTTCCTACCAAGAATTCTGCAATTTCGCGCTCTTCGTCATTTAGGATAAAAGTGTTTAACTGATTGATTAAATCCTGATGAAAACTCACCGGCGCGGCAAAAGGTGTTTCGCGATCTTCATCGTCGTCACTGTAATTGTTGGCCTGTGTTTTATAATCAGGAGTTTCATCGTTGCTTAGATATTCGTCAATGTTGATGTCTTCGGCATCAATGCGCTCTGATTCGGCATCATCATAATCGTCATAATCTTCGTTTTCGAACTCGTCCTTTTCATACTCATCTTCTTCTTTTCCGGCTTCCAAAGCTGGATTTTCGTTCATTTCTTCCAATAAACGTTGTTCGAAAGCTTGCGTAGGCAATTGAATTAACTTCATCAGCTGAATTTGCTGTGGAGATAATTTCTGTGATAATTTTAAATTTAAGAATTGCTTTAGCATTTTTATTGTTTAAAAGTTTAAGGTTTAAAGTTTAAGGTTGCTGAACTTTCAACAACCTTAAACTTTAAACTTGAAACGAATTTTTAAAACTCCGCATTCATTGGCGTTCTTGGGAAAGGAATTACGTCGCGAATGTTTGTCATTCCTGTTACAAATAATACCAATCTTTCGAACCCAAGTCCAAAACCAGAGTGAACCGCTGAACCAAATCTTCGGGTATCAAGATACCACCACAATTCTTCTTCATCAATTCCTAAGGCTTTCATTTTTTCAACCAAAACATCAAAACGCTCTTCTCTTTGAGAACCTCCCACAATTTCTCCAATTCCTGGGAAAAGGATATCCATTGCGCGAACCGTTTTTCCGTCTTCGTTCAAACGCATGTAAAATGCTTTGATATTTGCCGGGTAATCAAACAAGATTACCGGACATTTAAAGTGTTTTTCTACCAAGTATCGCTCGTGTTCTGACTGTAAATCAGCACCCCATTCGTTAATAATATAGTTGAATTTTTTCTTTTTATTTGGTGTACATTCTCTTAAAATGTCAATTGCTTCGGTGTATGAAACACGTTTGAAATTGTTTTCCAAAACAAAGTTTAGTTTGTCAAGCAAAGCCATTTCGCTTCTTTCAGCAACTGGTTTTGATTTCTCTTCATCCAATAATCGTGTTTCTAAGAATTTCAAATCCTCCGGACATTTGTCCAAAGTGTATTTGATTACATATTGAATAAAATCTTCAGCCAAATCCATATTGTCATTCAAATCATTGAACGCCACTTCTGGCTCAATCATCCAAAATTCCGCAAGGTGACGCGAAGTATTCGAGTTTTCGGCTCTAAATGTTGGTCCAAAAGTATAAATTTGGCCCAAAGCCATTGCAAAAGTCTCTCCTTCCAGTTGTCCCGAAACCGTTAAGTTCGTTTCTTTCCCAAAGAAATCTTCCTTGTAATTCACTTTTCCGTCTTCGGTTCTTGGCGTTCCGTCAAATGGTAAAGCAGTAACTTTAAACATTTCACCGGCACCTTCAGCATCCGAACCTGTTATGATTGGCGTATTCACATACACAAAACCTTTCTCCTGAAAATAGCTGTGAACCGCGTATGATAATACCGAACGTACTCTCATAATGGCTCCAAACATATTCGTACGAACTCTTAAATGCGCATTTTCACGCAAGAAATCCAAGCTCGGTTTGTTTTTTGGTTGTATCGGAAATTTCTCTGCATCCGAATCTCCAAGGATTTCCAGTTTAGCTACCTGAATTTCAAATTTCTGTCCGGCACCTTTACTTTCTACCAAAGTCCCTGTTACAGATATCGCTGCTCCAGTCGTAATTCTCTTCAAAGTTTCGTCTGGCGTGTTTTCAAAATCGACAACACATTGTATATTATCAATGGTCGAACCATCGTTTAAAGCAATAAATTGATTGTTTCTAAAAGTTCTCACCCATCCTTTTGCATTTACTTCGTGAAGCGTCGTGGTACTGTTTAGTAAGTCTTTAACTTTTGTATGTCTCATTTTACGTATATAATTGATATTAAAAATTGTCTCTTGACTGAACTGCAAATATAAATGATTTGTTTGTAATTGTCATGGTGAGAAACGAAGCAATCTAACTGTCATTGTGATTTTTTGAAGCTATTTCCCGCTATTCGCTATATCTTTTACTTTTTAAAGAAAAAAGTAAAAGGATGCAGCTGCTATCGGGGCTAGGGAAGAGTGGAATTTTAGGTTTTCAAGCAAAAGTAGAAGCTGGCCCAATAAAAAACAGCACGATGAGCGAAAGACTGCATTCATAAATATTTTAAAAACGTGAAAAACCTAGTAACAGTTCGTATTTTTGCGCCATGAATGATAATTTTATTGCAGAGTATTTTGGTATCGGGATTCAAAACGGTAAAACTCCTGAGAACTTGGGTGTATTATGGCGAACAGCACAAAACCTCGGTGCAAGTTTCATTTTTACTATTGGTAATCGCTATGCTAAACAGGCTTGCGATACGCATAATGTTGTAAATTCAATTCCTTATTTCCATTATGAATCGTTCGACGACTTCTATAAGAACTTGCCAAAAGGTGCCCGATTGGTAGGTGTCGAGTTAGATGAAAACGCAAGTGATTTAGAAATTTTTGAACATCCAAGACGTTGTGTATATCTATTAGGTGCGGAAGATAATGGACTTACAAAAAAGGCCATTGCGAAATGTCATTACCTGGTAAAATTCAAATCTGAAAAAAGTTTGAATGTTTCTGTTGCCGGAAGTATTGTTCTTTATGATCGAGGACTTAATAAACCCAGATCATAAAATAATCGTTTTTATATCCTATTTTGTATCTGCTATAACTAACCCTGTCAGAGTTTAAGACCTTGACAGGATTGAAAAAGATACAGTGTAAAGCGCTTAATTATCCAATTTTTTTTTCTCTAAATCATCAATTTCGGCATCACTTGGTTCGATGATATCTATTTTGGGTTCAATGAAATCCTGTTCATTGGCCAGTGTTTTATTCAAGGTCAGTACCAAAGCCGGCAGCAACATTAAATTCGACAGCATTCCGAACAGCAATGTCAACGAAATTAATCCGCCAAGCGCGATTGTTCCTCCGAAACTGGACAACATAAATACTGAAAATCCAAAGAACAATACGATAGAAGTATAGAACATGCTCAAGCCGGCATCCGTAAATGTGGCGTAAACGGATTTGCGGATTTTCCAGTTATTTTTCTTTAATTCCTCGCGGTATTGAGACAGAAATCGTACGGTGTCATCCACCGAAAGTCCAAACGCAATTCCGAAAACTAAAATCGTAGATGGTTTTAGCGGAATGTCTAGAAAGCCCATTATTCCTGCGGTTAGCATCAACGGTAATAAATTAGGAATGATAGAAACCAACACCATTTTGAACGAACGGAACATGAAAGCCATCAGAAGCGCGGTCAGGAAAAAAGCAAAAGCCAACGACGAAAGTAAATTATCCAGCAGGTATCCGGTTCCTTTTTGGAAAACCAGTGCTTTTCCGGTGATAGTAACTTTGTACTGATCGGGAGGGAAAATTTTATCGGCTTTTTTGCGAATTTCAGATTCAATTTTGGCGATATTATCGCCGTTTTCATCACGCATAAAAGTTGTGATGCGGGCAAATTGTCCCGTGGAATCCACGTAACTTTTCATCAGATTGTCTTTCGAATTTTTGGTAGCATTTTTAGCGTACGACAAAATAAACGATTGTTCCTGCGAGCTTGGCAATTCGTAATAATCGGGGTTTCCATTGTAATACGCTTGCTTGGAATATTTCACGAGATTAACAATAGAAATAGGTTTTGATAATTCCGGAATTTCGTCAATGGTTTCCTCCAATTCCTCCATTCGCCTCAGCGTAGACAATTTCATGACTCCTTTTTTGCGCTTTGTGTCAATCATTATCTCGAGTGGCATCACGCCGTCAAACTCTTTTTCGAAGAAAACAATATCTTCAAAAAAGGCTTCTTTTTTAGGCATATCTTCAATCAAACTGCCGGAAATGCGCATTTCATAGATTCCTACAATGCTGATGACAAGTAAAACTATGGATACAACATAAATGGTAAACCGATTGTTTTTTATGTTTCTCAGAATCCAATCCATAAAAGCCTTGACGTAATTGCGGTCTAAATGCTTAATATGTCGCTCTGATGGCGCAGGAATGAAACTGTGAAAAATGGGGATGACAATAATACACAAAAAGAAAAGCGCCATGATATTGATAGAAGTAACCACACCAAACTCCAGAAGTAACTTATTATTTGAGGCGATAAATGTAGCAAAACCAATGGCTGTGGTAAGGTTTGTCATTAATGTTGCCATTCCTACTTTGGTGGTGACGCGCTGTAATGCTTTGGCTTTATTGTGGTGAATTTTGTACTCCTGATGGTATTTATTGGTCAGGAAAATACAATTCGGAATCCCGATAACAATAACTAAAGATGGAACCAACGCCGTTAAAACCGTGATTTCGTAGTTTAATAATCCTAAAAATCCGAAAGACCACATTACCCCAATAATCACAATGATTAGTGATATTAATGTCGCCCTAAAACTTCTAAAAAAGAAAAAGAAAAGAAGAGAAGTGACTAATAATGAGGCTCCAATAAAGATGCTGATTTCATCTGTAATGGTTTTTGCATTTAATGTTCGGATGTAAGGCATTCCCGAAACACGCAGGTCGATTCCGGTTTCTTTTTCGAATGTTTCGACTGCGGGAACAAGTTTATCCAGAACGAAATCTTTTCGGGCCGCCGTGTTTACAATTTTTTTATCCATGTAAACTGCAGAACGTATGCTTCCAGACCTTTTGTTGAAAAGCAATCCTTCGTAAAAAGGCAAATCATTGAACAGTTCCTTTTTTATTTTCTGAAGGTACGCTGGGTCAACGGTCTTGCTTTGTTCCACAAAAGGAACCAGTTCAAAGGTTTCCAGCGAATCATTTTTTTGTAATTTCTTCAAGTCATTTAGTGAAACAACTAAATCAACCGCTTTATCGCCTTTCAGCGTATTCATCATTTTACTCCAGGAAGCATAGGCTTTGGGGGTAAATATGGCGTTGTCTTTCACACCGATGATGACCAAATTTCCTTCTTCACCAAATTTATTCAAAAAGGCGTTGTACTCAATATTTACAATATTGTCATCCGGCAATAAATTGGCTTCGGTAAAAGTGAAGTGGATATTTTTCCATTGTAGTGCTAAAAGCGCTGTTATCGCAACAATAATGGATAACATTAAAATTCTATTTCTAAGGACAATTCGGGCTATTAACTCCCAAAATCCTAAACTGAACCACTTGATCATATTTCGTGTTTAACGCTTGCAAAGGTAGTTAAAACCGCTATAAATCATTGGTTTTGACTAAAACTTTTTATTGGTTTATCCCATGATTCAGGCGTCTTTTTTTTATTTGTAATTAAATAGATTTTTGAGATATAAATGATACATTTGAATGCTCATCGTCATGGTTCATCGTTAAGACAGATGACATAAAATAGTATATGAAGAATTATAAAAACACAGTTTTTTATTTGGTCATTACAGGCGGTTTTACTGCTTTAATGTATTGGATTATAACCAAGGGAAAACATTTAGAAGTTGCAGAAACGATAGTGACACCTGAAAGCGGAAATGGTTCTTGGGGCGATTTTCTAACTTCGATGCAACACAATTTTCAAGATCCTTTGGCTATTCTTTTGGCGCAAATAATAACCATAATACTTGTTGCCCGAGTTTTTGGATGGATTTTCAAGAAAATTGGGCAGCCCTCAGTAATCGGGGAGATAATTGCGGGAATTGTACTCGGGCCATCGTTGTTGGGTTTGTATTTTCCTGAATTTTCAGGAGCTTTATTTCCTGTCGAATCTTTAGGAAATTTGAAATTTTTGAGCCAGATTGGATTGATACTTTTTATGTTCGTCATAGGAATGGAACTCGATTTAAAAGTGCTGAAAAATAAAGCCAATGAAGCGGTGGTAATCAGTCATGCGAGTATCGTAATTCCGTTTGCTCTTGGAATAGGGCTAGCATATTTTGTGTACAATCGATTTGCTCCCGAAGGCGTCAAGTTCCTTTCTTTTAGTTTGTTTATGGGCATTGCGTTGAGCATAACCGCTTTTCCGGTTTTGGCCAGAATTGTACAGGAACGAGGGATTCATAAAACCAAATTAGGTTCCATCGTTATCACATGCGCAGCTGCAGATGACATTACGGCTTGGTGTATTTTGGCGGTGGTAATTGCCATTGTCAAGGCGGGAAGTTTTGTAAGTTCGCTGTACATTATAATGTTGGCAGTGCTTTATGTTATTGCCATGATTTATATTGTAAAACCATTTTTGAAAAGAATTGGTGATTTGTATGGTTCAAAAGATACTATTATCAAACCGGTTGTGGCCATCTTTTTTCTGGTACTTATAATTTCGTCTTATGCTACCGAAGTGATTGGGATTCATGCCTTATTCGGCGCATTTATGGCTGGAGCAATTATGCCTGATGTTCCAAAATTCAGAACTATATTCATCGAAAAAGTAGAGGATGTGGCGTTGATTCTTTTACTGCCTTTGTTCTTTGTATTCACGGGTTTGAAAACTGAAATTGGTCTTCTTAACGATCCGTACTTATGGAAAGTGACCGGTTTTATTATTTTGGTGGCCGTGGTGGGGAAATTTTTAGGAAGTGCCTTGGCAGCCAGATTTGTTGGTCAGAGTTGGCGTGACAGTTTAACCATTGGTGCCCTGATGAACACCAGAGGTTTGATGGAATTGATTGTCTTGAACATAGGATTAGAGCTTAAAGTGTTGACTCCCGAAGTTTTTACCATGATGGTAATTATGGCGCTGGTTACTACTTTTATGACGGGACCGGCTTTGGACTTAATCAATTATATCTTTAAAACGAAAGATGGTGTTGAAGTTTTGGTACCTACAAACCATAATAAATACCGAATTCTAATTTCATTTGGTAACAATGAAAAAGGAAAATCCTTGTTGCGATTGGCGAGTAGTTTGATAAAAAAACAGAAAAGTACCTCGAGTATCACCGTGATGCATTTGTCGCTAAGCGATGAGGTGCATACTTTTAACTTGGAAGACAAAGAAAAAAATAGTTTTTATCCAATTGTTGAAGAATCCCAATTGCTGAAACAGGATATCACTACCATTTTTAAAGCAACGATGGATATTGAAACGGAGATTGCTGATGTAGCGAATCAAGGAGATTATGATTTGTTATTGATAGGTCTTGGAAAATCAATATTTGAAGGGACCATTCTTGGAAAAGTAATTGGTTTTACAACCCGAATAATCAATCCGGATCGTTTGATTGATAAGTTTACAGGGAAAGAAGGCTTGTTTGAAAACTCTCCTTTTGACGAAAGAACAAGACAGATTATTTCTAAAACTAAAATGCCAATCGGGATTTTGATTGATAAAGATTTACAGCACGTAAATCATGTTTTTATTCCAATTTTCAGCACGGAAGATTCTTTTGTGATTGATTATATTCAGAAATTAGTTTACAATAATAACGCTAAAATTGTTATTTTGGATGTGAATGGACATCTTACAACTAATTTTGTAATGAACAGCGCTATTGATTCTTTGGAACAAAAATACCCAAACAATATAAGTCTGATAACCGATAAAATAATTACACAGGAATTTTTGGCGCAGCAGGATTTAATGCTGATCAGTCTCGAAAGTTGGAAAGCACTCGTAGATTCCAGAAGTGATTGGTTAAGCGGAGTTCCGTCAGTATTAATTTTAAAACATTAAGATGAACTGGATATTATTGATTATCGGAGGTCTTTTTGAAGTGGGTTTTGCCACTTGTTTAGGCAAAGCCAAAGAAAGCACCGGAATGACGTCAACATTATGGCTGGGCGGATTTTTGGTTTGTTTGACTATAAGTATGGTTTTGCTTTACAAAGCTGCACAAACACTTCCTATTGGAACTGCGTACGCGGTTTGGACCGGAATTGGAGCGGTAGGAACGGTTTTGGTTGGGATTTTCGTTTTTAAAGAACCTGCTGATTTCTGGCGAATATTTTTTATTACCACTTTAATCAGTTCTATTATTGGACTGAAATTTGTTTCGAGTCATTAAAAGGAAGTTTTTCAAATTTTTGAATAAAAAATGCGTCGCGTTAAACTAACACGACGCATTTTCAATCTAATTGAAAAGCAATTACACCTTCATGATTTCGGCTTCTTTCACCACTAAAAGTTCATCTATTTTACGGATGAAAGCGTTGGTTAAGTTTTGCACTTCATCCTCTGCACTTTTGCAAATGTCTTCTGATGTTCCTTCTTTTTCTAATTTTTTGATATCTGTATTGGCATCTTTACGGGCATTTCGAATTCCAACTTTAGCGTCTTCAGCTTCCCCCAGCTCGCTCTAGCAGCGGGAAAAAGTTTTGCATCAACGCATTTTATTATTCCGACACCGGACAAAAATTCATCGAATTAACTTCATATAACAGAACATTGCCTTTTTTCTTTTCGGTAAAATCAATAATATAAAATACTTTCAATTGTGTAAACAACTGACATATAATGTCATTCTGCTCATATTTTTTTTAAAAATTTATTCCAATTATATGTTTTTTATTTTTTTTTAAAAATGATTTATTTACTTTCCTCACTTCAGAGACAATATTTGCTTCTTTTTTTTCCCAATTTTTAAACTTTTGGTGTTGAAAGTAAAGACCGAACTTTCCGGGTAAAACAAAATTGTAAGCCCTCTCATCAAAATTATTTGGTTGAATTCTAGTATCAATAGAGTGTTTTTTTTCGTTGTTTTTTCCTTTGAATTCAATATAAATAGTGTCGGACTCTTTGAGAGAATTATAGTTTTGGCTAAACACTTTTATAGAAAAGAGGAGCAATAGCAATAAGTAAAGTCTCATGATATGATGATTTGGTTTATGAGCAAGGTTCTTTTGCAGTCAGTGTTTTGCTTTAGTAACAATAGTACTAATTTTACTCTCCCATCATATATGAACTTGATATTGATACTTCATAAATAGGAATTTGTCCATTTTTCTTCTCTGATCTGTCAATTATGTATATAACTTTACATTTTTCAAAAGCTTCATAATAGCTCATGAAAACGCCATATTTTTTAAAAAAATTTACTGAAATTATCCTTTTCTTGTTTTTCCTTAAATACGATTTTTTGATAAATCTAAAATCTGATTTGTTACCTATTTCTCTTCTTGTAGTTGAGGGGTACTCACTTACATAAAATTGTAAATATTCATCCTTGTTTTTTTCGTTAAATTTTATCACATACCATCTTTTAAACCCGGGATTATCTTTAGGTAGAACGGTCTTAATTTGCGTAGCACTTTCTTTGAAGTCTACATATATTGTATCTAAGTTTTTGATTAAAGAAATGTTTTGACAATAAGTAATACCAGAAACGAACAAAAGCATTATGTATAAGTTTTTCATATTTCTATCTATCTAATTCTATTTTTCCTGCGTTAATATATTGATTTAAGAGCGAACGTGCATCGGTGTCTTTAGGAAAATCAACTTTAAAACTACTTGTTTCATTTAGTGCACTTAAACTTATATATTTATAAAAGTCTAGCCAATTAAATGGTGTAGAAGTTAATGGATTTGTTGTCGGATACATTGTATACGCTTCAAGGATAGTTCTTTTTGGTATAGTCGTTACTAAATCTCTTACTTCCCCAGCTCGCGCGAGCGTCCCGCTCGTGAACACAATCTATATTGTCACATACTTTAATTTTTAAACACTACCACAAACTAAAATTATATTAATCTACAACAGGCATCAAGAGCGGGACGCTCGCGCTAGCGGGGGTAAATGTTTAATAGCTTATTCCATTACATAAACTAAAGAATTAACCTCGGTTAATTTAATCTTATTTTTTCTGAAATCAGCCATGTCAATGATGTAGTAAATTTGGGGTTTGTAAGACTCCCCGAATTCCTCCATATTTTTTTTTAATTTCTTGAAAAAATTAATATGAATAATTTCTTTTTTATGCTTTTTTAAAAAAGACTTTTTTTCATATCTGTCATTAGCAGGTCTATATATTCTGTTACTATCTTTATCGTATGTAAAAATCCCTAAAGTATCTTTTTGTAGAAAAAATCCCTCCAAAAAATAATATCCTTGACAAGTGATACATTCATTTTCAAAATATTTTGTTTGATTTTTGTCTGCTTTAAACAGGATATATACCGTATCTAGTTTTCGGATTTCCTCAATCTCTTGTCCGTGTAATAAATTTACAAATAAGAAAAAGAATAATAATGTGACTTTCATAATTAATTTTTAAGGTGTTTGTGGCCAAAAGCGGTATACTCAAGAAGTAATTCAAATTTATCTGTATTAGCAGGAAAGCTTATTTTAAAAGCTTCGGTATCTTGTAGACCGATTAAACTTAGATAATAGAAATAGTCGTCCCAGTTCCAAAGTGTTGTGTTTTTTGGGTTAGTATAAAAATTAGGTTGTAGCCTTATAGACTCTACAGTTGCTCTGGTAGTGCTAGATGTAACTAAATCTTTGATTTCAGCAAGAATTTTTTGCATAGTTGGCACCATGTTTTTGAACATAAAATCGTGTTGAGCGCCAGTGCTAGGCCTTGTGGCTTTCAATACCTCCGCAAATGTCATGTTTTCTATACCTGGTATAGTGCTGCCGCCAGCATCAGGATATTTGCCTTTGATTGCTAAATAAGCATGTATACACTCGTGTAATATGGTTTTAGCAATTTCAATATTTGTCTTAGGTCTTAATCCCGTAGAGGTCAATATTTGTTTGTTAATTTGAATGAGAGTTGGTCCGCCTTTAAGGTCTGGCGGTATTGTAAATCCATCTATTTTCCTTGTGTTGTTATCTAGATTTTCAATGATTTCAAATTTCACATTGAATCGCTTGTTGTTATTATCAAATAAATCTAAAAATAAGTTTTTAAATGCGGGGGAATCAGTCAAAGCCTTATATACTGAATTAAATTTTTTATCCGCTTCGGTGACATCTTTTATTGATGATTTATCAATATTCATAGGTGATTAAAAAGAAGACTCAATATCGATTTTTAATGAAGAGTCTCCACTTAATGGTGTTATTATTTGATTGGAAAATTCTTTACTTTCATCGCTCCATTTGTTGTCTATTTGATATTGGATAATTTGATTGTATGAATTAGGGTTGTCAATAGCCCATTGTTGCTGCTGAAAAGAAAGACTGTTATAAAAAATCAAAGTATTTTTTACATCAAAACTATTTTCTGCACTCAATATAGGGACTGTAATATATTGTTGATAATTCTCCGTATATGTATCCTCTGTTGGATAATCACTATTGTCGTAGCCCCAGCTCGCGGGAGCGTCCCGCTCGTGAACACAAACTATTTTGTAACATACTTTAATTTTTACACTACCACAAACCAAAGTCATATTAATCCATAACAGGCATCACGATTGGGACGCTCGCTCCAGCAGGGGATTTCGGCTTCTTTCCCGCTCGTGAACACAATCTATATTGTAATATACTTTAATTTTTAAACACTACCACAAACCGAAGTCATATTAATCAATTACAAGCATCACGAGTGGGACCCTTGCGCCAGCGGAGGAATCAGAATTGTTTGAGTAAATATTCTCTCAATTCATAGTGAACGTTTTCCATTTTAAATATGTACCATCTTTTAATTTATGAATTATATATGTTGGAGAAGTTGTTTTGTAGTTATTTTCTCTAAATTGTTTAACCGTAATGTAGTCAATACAATCTAAGGAATTTAATTTCTCTGGTTTTAAACTGAATACATATAGATTTACTGAAAAATCTGGTAATCCAGCACTGTTTCTATCTCTAATGTCATTGTAATGATCTTTAGTAGCCTTATCTCTAGCTTCTTTGGTTTGATATTTTTCAAAAAAAATACCAAAAGAAGTAGATGTTGTATCTTTGTTTATAGAATATTCTACCGATAACTTATCATTAAAATCTAAAAAAATCGTTATTTTCTGTTGTTTTGATTCTTGTGCAAAAGAAATACAGCAGAAGCTTAATAATAGAAGAGTTATTTTTACTGACATTCCGAATAGATAATTTAAAGATATAATTAATAAGTTATATGAATTACTTCCCATTTTAAATAGCATCCTTCCTCGGACTTGTATATAAAATACATAGGATAGCCATGAGGAAATAATTTATCTCGAAATTGTTTCAAGGTCAAAATATCAATACCTTCTAATGAATTTATTTTCATTGGTTTATTAAAACTAATAAAGCTTGCAGTAAAACTAGGTATTCCCGCACTATTACGGTCTCGTGGGTCATTATAATAATCATTCGTTGCTTTGTCTCTTGCTACTTTTGTTTGGTATTTTTCGACATAAATACTGAAGCGGGCCTCTGTTGAATCCCTATTAACGTATATTTTGTTTATTGCTTTATCTTTTAAATCAAAAAAAACATTAATTTCCTTTTTTTCTACCCCGTTTTGTGATGAACATGAAACAGTAAATAATAATAGTAATATACTTTTTATTTTTTTTAGTGCTATTGACATTTTATATTGTTTTTTATAAAGTTTCTATAAATTTCTAAAATTCTCACTCTTTCTGCTTGAGGAGTAGCTACCCATGCTGCTGTTGGTTGCGGAGGTAATCCTGTTGTTTCATCAGGTTCTCCTCCACCCATAAGTCCAATCCAGGCCAAAGCGTTGTAAACATCCTCACTTTGTGAACTGTCGTATTGTTTCATAACTTCTGTTATTATGTTACGCGACAGTTGTGCCATGTATTCATGCTGTGGCTCTGAAGGAGACCCTCCTAGTGGTATTTCATATTTATACATCATATAATAATGAGCAATTTTTTCTTCATCATTCTTAATACTTTCAATAAAATCAGATGACCACGGGATTTCTCCTTTTCCCGAGAGAATTAACAACTTTCTATAGGTTTCAGCATGAATCATTTCATGAATAAAAGTTCTTGCTATGTTTAATGGAGGTGTATTTAAATAATTAGGATTAAATTTAATTTCAATTAATGAATTTATTGGTTCATAAGTAACGGCACTTGCCAAAGGATATTTAGACTCAACTCCTACACTTAACTTTAAGTCAACTACGGAAAAATCCGTATCATATTCTTTCAAATAATTGTCAAAAGTAGGCGCTTGACCTAATTTTTGATATACTCCATTTAAACATGGGTTGTTTTTAAATGACGGGTCTACTATTACTCTATAAACAAGATCTTTAACATCATCTATTGTTTTTTCTGGGTATTCTTGAAAAACATCTATTGCCCAAATAGAATTTTCACGAGAAAATACAGACCATTTTTGTTCTATTTGATATTGGATAATTTGATTGTATGAATTAGGGTTGTCAATAGCCCATTGTTGCTGCTGAAAAGAAAGAATGTTATAAAAAATCAAAGTATTCTTTATATCAAAACTATTTTCTGCACTCAATATAGGGACTGTAATATATTGTTGATAATTCTCCGTATATGTATCCTCTGTTGGATAATCACTATTGTCGTAGCCGCCACCACCTCCTGTACCGTAGGGATCGCCAAAACCACCATCACTTCCTGTTGAACCACTTGTTCCACCACCACCAGTACTACCACATGCATCAGGTGTTAATACTTGTACTGTTCTTATATAGAGGGTTGAAACTTTACACGACGCACCGGGTAAATGATGTTGTGTACTACCTTGATAAGGTTCTGAACACCATAATTGTTCCACATATACGAAACATTCTGATTCTGTGGTTCGGTTCTGTGGTTTGTTGTTATTAAATTTAGGGGCTTTTTCTAAACGATTCATTTGAATTTTACCTTCAAAATTCAATAATTGACCTTCTGATAATATAATATTATTAGATATATATTTTAAAATGTATGCGCTTGGATTAGTATTAATTTCTTCTTGTATAACTAAATTTTCAAAACTTAAATTATCACTAACATTGTTTCTTTTTATTGCCATTGTATAAGAAATAATATTATTTAATTTAATTTTTTTTACATTGTCGTTAGTGATGATAAAATCGTTTTGTATTTTGAATGCATTTTTTTTTTTGTAATCAAATTTCCACCTACTTTTTCAACTAAGTCTTTAAATTTAGAATCTTTTGCCAAAAGCTCTTCAAATTTCATTTCAGTAATAGTTGCTTTGCCAATTGAAGCATCAATATTTTCCTCATATAAATCTTCACTACAACTAAGTAAAATTAAAACTAAGCCAAGGATAGTTGTCCTGCATAAATAGTTTTTTAGCTGTTTGTTTGTTTGTTTGTTTGTTTGTTTGTTTTCATAAAATTTTTAAATGTTAATATTTCATAAAAATAAGAAATATTTTATAAATTATAATACCCAATTGGAGTGATATTTACAAAAAACAAAAAACCCGTCCTGTTACAATAACGGGACGGGTTTTAAATATGAGTTGAAAAGCAATTACACCTTCATAATCTCAGCTTCTTTCACCACTAAAAGTTCATCTATTTTACGGATGAAAGCGTTGGTTAAGTTTTGCACTTCATCCTCAGCACTTTTGCAAATGTCTTCTGAGGTTCCTTCTTTTTCTAATTTTTTGATATCTGTATTGGCATCTTTACGGGCATTTCGAATTCCAACTTTAGCGTCTTCAGCTTCAACTTTGGCTTGTTTGGCAAGATCACGTCTTCTTTCCTCGGTCAATGCAGGAACACTAATGATAATTACATCACCGTTGTTCATTGGGTTAAAACCAATATTAGCCACCATAATCGCTTTTTCAATTACGTGCAGCATATTTTTTTCAAAAGGTTGCAATGTAATAGTTCTGGCATCAGGAACACTGATTTTTGACACCTGCGAAAGTGGTGTTGCTGATCCGTAATAATCGACAAAAACACTTCCAAGCATGGCCGGAGATGCTTTTCCGGCACGGATATTCAAAAATTCTTTTTCTAAATGCGCAATAGAACCCGTCATGGATTCCTTCGTACTATCTAATATAAATTCAATTTCTTCAGTCATAATTTAGATTTTTAGATTTTTAGATCGTTAGACTTCTTAGATTTATTACGTTTTTAGATTTATTAGATGTTAGCTTTGCTAATCATCGAGTGTATCTATCTAACAATCTAACTAGTCTAATAATCTAACAGTCTATTATATATTTACTACAGTTCCTATATTTTCTCCCTCGCAGATTTTCAATAAGTTTCCGACTTTATTCATGTCAAAAACTACGATCGGCAATTTATTTTCCTGACTTAGCGTAAATGCAGTTGTATCCATTACATTCAATCCTTTTTTGAGGACATCATCAAAGGAAATAAAATCGAATTTCACGGCAGAAGCATTTTTTTCCGGATCACAATCATATACGCCATCCACTCGAGTTCCTTTTAGAATCACATTGGCATTAATTTCAATACCACGTAAAACTGCTGCAGTATCAGTTGTGAAATATGGATTTCCGGTTCCGGCTCCAAAAATTACAATTCTTCCTTTCTCAAGGTGACGATCTGCTCTTCTTTTAATATATGGTTCTGCTATAGATTCCATTTTCAACGCCGTTTGTAAACGGGTTTTCATTCCTTTTTCTTCCAGCGCGCCTTGTAATGCCATTCCGTTGATTACCGTTGCCAGCATTCCCATATAATCGCCTTGTACTCTATCCATCCCTGCACTCGCGCCGGCAACTCCTCTAAAAATATTCCCACCGCCTATTACAATTGCTATTTCTACTCCTTTTTCATGAATTTGCTTGATCTCATCAGCATATTCAGCAAGTCTTTTTGGGTCAATTCCGTATTGCAAGTCGCCCATTAAAGCTTCGCCACTTAGTTTCAGAAGGATTCTTTTGTATTTCATGTGTGTGTTGAGTTGTTTGGTGCAAATATAGAATATTATTTTTTTTAAAATAATGTTGCCTAAATTTTATAAAGCAAGTTTTTCGTAGGATTTTTTCGCGGCTTCATAGCCAATGTTGAAAACGGAGTCCATCTTTGCTTTATTGCTTTCAAATGTGCTGAACAGGCATAAATCCTTTGGCTCAATCACCCAGTCACAAACATTAAATTTGTGCATATTTGAATTTGCCGAAAGAATATCAAAAGCCCGAGTAGTCACTGCTTTGATAGACCGCAAATCTTTAGCTTCAATTTTTTGGATAGGACTTACATAAACACCAATTACAGTATCGCATTGTCCTTGCATGATATCAGTTGGGAAGTGATTTAAGATTCCGCCGTCACTGTAAATGCTTCCGTTGATTTCATATGGTGAAAGAACTCCGGGAAATGCCGAAGATGCTAAAATAGCATCAGTGATTTTCGTTTCGGTTCCAAATATTTTTAATTTTCCTCGAATCATATCTGTTGCAGTAATTTGAATTGGAATTTTCAAATCCCCAAGGACTGCATCTTTAAAAATCGAGTGAAAATAACTTTTAAAGGACTCTGAATCTATTAAACCTGCTTTTTTGAGGGTTAAATGTCTCCAATGAAAAAGATAGATGGATTTGAAAAATTCCAAAATTTCCTCAGGCGTTTTGCCCCAGGCATACATTGCAGCAACTACAGAACCAGCACTAGTTCCGGCCATTCGGGTAGGATATATTTCTTTTTCTTCTAAAAACTTTATTACTCCTGCGTGTGCAAGTCCTTTTGTACCTCCGCCCGAAAGAACCAATCCAATTGATTTTGTTTTTAAATCCATCTTAACTATTTGTTATAAAATTACTCTTTTTGTAGAATTGAAAGTGACAGATATCATATTTATGCTCCAATTTTATGGTAACTTTGCGAAAATAAATAATTCATTATGAAAATTCCAGTAGCCAAAGCATTATTTAATAGCCATTCATATATAGAGTACAGAAAACTTATCACAGATTTGTTAATCGAAAAAAAATCGACCGGGAACGAACAATCCGAAGATTTAACACATTATAGCGAATTGAATGAAACCAGAATGAATCGTCTGGATAAAACAATCAAAATCACTGAGGAAAATAGCAGCGCATTAAAATCTTTAAAGAACGAATATATTTGGTTAGTAATTTCGGAAGGCTGGTGCGGTGATGCTGCGCAACTATTGCCAGTTATCAATAAAATGGCAGTGGAATCCGGTAAAATTGATTTGAGAATTGTTCTCCGTGATGAAAATGAAGAATTGATGAAGTTGTTTTTGACCAATAAAAAGAAGTCTATTCCAATATTAATTATTGTCGATAAGGAAACGGGCAGTGTGCTGGGAAATTGGGGGCCTAGACCTCAAGCCGCGGCTGATTTAGTGAATGATTATAAAAAAGAATTTGGAGTTATTGACGAGACTATAAAAACCAATTTGCAACTTTGGTATTTGCATGATAAAGGAATATCAACGCAAAATGAATTGGTCAACTTGATGCTGAATCTTTAAAGGAACAACTATTTACCGTTATAAAATTCTATTTTTCAGATGGTTAGATATATTTTTTTATTAAGTATCGAAAAAAAAGCGTAAATTAGTCGCTTCAACCAACTCTACCGTACTTTAGTTTACTTTTCTATTGGTGTTTAAACATTGTTTAACAATTTAAATAACATCGTTATGAAAAAGCTATTTGATAGAATTTATGATTATTTGTCCTATTTGCTGTTTGGAGATAAAGACGTAACTCATTATTAAAACATCTCGTAACCAAGTAGAGAAAAAAGTATGGATCAAAATTACTTTTAATTTTAGAAAAAACACATCGCAAATTCTTTTATGTATTTGTCATGTGTTTTTGCTTTTTGAATGCAATTGAGGGTCTGAAAAGTTTTACAATGCTAATTTTTAAAGGTCTAAAACATTTTAATTTAAAAAGTGACCAAAGAAACTCCTAAACTGACGCTTCCAGTATCTTTTTGATTATTAATAGGAATCGCATAGTGATTTACTTCAAGAAATAATATAACATCATCAGCCGTTTGTAAACCCAAACTGATTTTTTTATAATCTCCAATTAAATCCCCTCGACCCAAAGCGATCGCTTTACCTAGACCCATTTGGAGTGTAATTCTTGTTTCGTCACCAATTTTGGGACTTAACTTTAAATTTGCAAAAACAGGAACCACAACTAGTTTGTCTGTCCACCTCCAGTCTACACCAGAGTGAATTCCTAAACCGATCCATTTGTTATGATGTATTCCATATCCTATTTTACTGCTCAAACCATCGGGTAAAAACCATAAATTGTTAGTATTACCATTTAGATCTGTTTCGCCACGATCCGGATTTCCTTTGATAGAAAAAGCTATATCAAATTGTATATAAGTAAATTTTTTATTTTGAGAAAAAGCTGAAAAAGTGAAAAGCAAGAAAATAACTGAGATTCGAAAAAGCCTCAAAGTATTAATTATTTATAACTAAGTTTTCCTCGAATGTTTCGAGGACTATAGCTTCATTTACGTCATAATCTCCAATTTTGGTTCGGCGCAAAGCGGTTAAGTGCGAACCGGAATTCATCGCTTGTCCAAAATCAAAAGCCAGGGAGCGAATGTATGTTCCTTTGCTGCAAACGACTCTGAAATCAACTTCAGGAAGTGCAATTCTGGTAATTTCAAATTCGTGAATGGTTGTTTTTCTGGTGGCAATTTCAATGGTTTCTCCTGCTCTTGCATGCTCGTATAAGCGAACGCCATCTTTTTTTATCGCCGAATAAATAGGTGGTTTTTGATCGATTTCGCCAAGAAATTGTTTGACAGTTTCATGAATTAAAGCTTCGTCAATATGTTCCGTTGGGAAAGTTTGGTCAATTTCCGTTTCTAAATCATACGAAGGCGTTGTGGCTCCAATGTGAAAAGTTCCGGTATACTCTTTGGCTTGGCCTTGAAGTTCTGTGATTCTTTTGGTAAATTTTCCGGTACAAACTAACAACAATCCGGTTGCCAAAGGATCCAAAGTTCCGGCGTGACCAATCTTGAATTTTTTTGGCAGATTTAGTTTGGTAATTAATGCCCATTTCAATTTGTTTACTGCCTGAAAAGAAGTCCAATTTAATGGTTTGTCAATCAATAAAATTTGTCCCTCTTGGAAATTTTCGGCTGTCTTCAAGGAAATTTATTTAAAGTATGAAAAGTAAATCAATAAAAAGAATCCGACGATTATTCGGTACCAACCCCAAGGTTTGAAACCGTATTTTTTGATGATTTCTATGAAAAATTTAATAGCTATAATGGCAACGATAAAAGCAACTACGTTTCCTATCAAGAACAATTGTATGTTTTCGTTTGATTTTAAAATCAATTCATAACCTTTCATTTGTGAAGACTCGTAGGTTTTCAAGAATACAGAATAACAGGTAACGGCCATCATCGTTGGCACCGCCAAGAAGAAAGAGAATTCCGCTGCCGCATGACGCGTCAATCCTTGTTGCATTCCTCCAATGATTGAGGCAGCAGAACGACTTGTTCCCGGCATCATTGCTAAACATTGCCAAAAACCAATGATTACGGCCTTCTTTACCGTGATATCTTCTTCTTTGATAATAGTTGGACTTTGAAAACGACTGTCGATAAAAAGTAAAATTACGCCACCTAAAATTAATACAATCGCAATAGGAATTGGATTTCCAAGAACTGCTTCAATTTTATCATCGAATAATTTTCCTAAAACTAAAGCTGGAATTACGGCATAAACAAGTTTAAGATAAAAACTGATGGCAACACTTTTTGAAGAGAAATCGAAAAACTTCTTCCAATATAAAGCTACAACCGCCAAAATAGCTCCAAATTGGATAGAAACCTGGAAAAGCTTCACGAAATCATCCTCTTGAATTCCAAAATAAGAACTCATAAAAATCATGTGAGCGGTCGAGGAAACAGGCAGATATTCTGTTAATCCTTCTATAATCGCAATTAAAAATGCTTGTAATGTGTTCATTTATGCTTTTTTGGGATTCTTAAGAATGGCATAAATGGTAATTCCAAAACCAATTAAAACAGTTGTTGGTGCCAATCGAATTCTTCTGAAGTTGAAGATATCTTCACTAAACACATTAGGATCATCACTTCCTCCTCCTGCCATTAGAATAAATCCTAAGGCAATTACTACTATCCCAATTAATAGAATCTGATAGTTTATCTTATCAAAAAGAAATTCTGGTTTCTGATCGTTATTTTCCATTTATGCTGAATTTAGTTCAGTATCACTACTAACTGTTATTTTTCAATTTTTTTTACTGTACACTGAATACTAATAAAGATCGTCTGTTCTTAAATTCAAGAAACGTTGTGTTGCAAAATACGTGCTTAACCAAGTAATTAAAATGCCAATTCCTAAAACGGCCAATAATACCAAGCCAATCATAGCTTTATCTTCTAAAATACCAAGATTTGGAAAACTGGTTTCAACATAAATTAAAACACCAATTAATGCTAAAACGGCCAAAACCGCTCCTATCATTCCTAGTTTTATGCTTCGCATTACAAAAGGTTTTCTGATAAACGCTTTAGTTGCACCTACCATTTGCATGGTTTTGATGATAAATCGGTTGGAATGTATCGATAAACGCAACGAGCTATTAATCAGTAATACGGCAATAACAGCAAGGAATCCGCTGATTATTAAAATCCACATACTCACTTTTTTGATGTTGTCGTTCACTAAATTCACTAATTGTTTGTCATAAACAATATCTGAAATCATAGTATTTTTACGCAAGCCTGCTTCGATTTTTGTGATACTGTCTTTCACTACATAATCGCCTTTCAAGTGAATATCGTAGGAGTTCTGCAGTGGGTTTTCACCAAGAAATTCCATAAAATCCTCACCAATAATATCAGTATGTTCTTTAGCGGCAGCTTCTTTGGTCACATAAGTATATGTTTTTACAAATGGACTTGCTTTTATTTGGGTTCCAAAAGCTTTCACAATACTGTCATTGGCTTCATTCTTGAAAAAAACCGTCATGGCAATATTTTCTTTGAAATCGTTTGCTAATTTTTTAGAATTTATAATGAAAAGTCCCAATATTCCCAATAGAAATAAAACTAAGAATACACTTAGCACTACTGAAAAATAAGAGGAAATTAACCGGCGTTTTTGAAAATTATCAAATGAAGAACTCATAGTTTATTGAAATTATTGGGTAAAAATAATAAAGAATTTCTTTATTTAAAGTTAATAACGCTCAAAGTTTCAACTTTCGTACAATAAACGTAAATTTGCGACCTGAAATTTTCGTAACCTATTCAGGGTTCAAAACCCTTAATGGGTTAAAATAAAGCGCTAAATGACTTGAGTATGTGAAAGCATAACTCCATTAAAATAAAAATAAAAAAGAGGAATGAAATACAATCCGAACGAAATAGAGGCCAAATGGCAGAAATATTGGTTAGACAACGCAACGTTTAAAGCCGAAAACAACTCAGAAAAACCTAAATATTACGTACTTGATATGTTTCCTTATCCATCTGGAGCGGGATTGCATGTTGGGCATCCGCTGGGATATATTGCCTCTGACGTGTATTCAAGATACAAAAGACACCAAGGTTTTAATGTGTTGCACCCAATGGGCTACGACAGTTTTGGATTGCCTGCGGAACAATATGCCATACAAACTGGTCAACGTCCGGAGGATACGACTTCGGTAAATATTGACGGAGGAACGGATAAGGAAGGAAATAAAATTGCGGGTTACAGAAAACAATTAGACAAAATTGGATTCTCCTTTGATTGGAGCCGAGAAGTGCGCACTTCAAATCCTGATTATTACAAGCATACACAATGGATTTTCATCCAATTATTTAATTCTTGGTACAATAAAAACAGCGATAAAGCCGAAGATATTTCGACTCTGGTTTCCATTTTTTCGACAGAAGGAAATGTAAATGTCAACGCCGTTTGTGATGAAAATATTGAAGGTTTTACAGCAAATGAATGGAACGCTTTCGCAAAAGAACAGCAGGAGAAAATTTTGCTGCAATACAGATTGACCTATTTGGCAGAGACTGAGGTTAACTGGTGTCCAGGATTAGGAACGGTTTTGGCAAATGACGAAATCGTAAATGGCGTTTCAGAACGTGGCGGTTTTACGGTTGTTCGTAAAAAAATGACGCAATGGAGCATGCGAATTTCGGCTTATGCAGAACGTTTGTTACAAGGTTTGAACGAAATCGATTGGAGCGAAAGCATCAAGGAAAGTCAAAGAAACTGGATTGGAAAATCCGTTGGAGCGACTGTTTCTTTTAAAGTCGAAAGTCAAAAGTCGAAAGTCGAAAGTGATCAACAATATATAGATGTTTTTACTACAAGACCTGATACCATTTTTGGAGTTACGTTCATGACATTGGCTCCGGAACACGAATTAGTTTCTCAAATTACAACTGCAGAACAAAAAGCAGAAGTGGATGCCTATATAGAAAAAACGTCAAAACGTTCCGAAAGAGAGCGTATGGCCGATGTAAAAACTATTTCTGGGGTATTTACCGGTGCGTATGCTGAACATCCGTTTACGAAAGAACCAATTCCAGTTTGGATTGGAGATTATGTTTTGGCAGGTTACGGGACAGGCGCTGTTATGGCGGTTCCTTGTGGCGATGAAAGAGATTATGCTTTTGCGAATTTCTTCAAAGGTCAACAAGGTATGTCAGCCATTAAAAATATTTTTGATAAAGATATTTCTGAGGCTGCTTTTGGAGCCAAAGAAGGTTTTCAATTGGTAGATTCTGATTTTCTAAATGGATTAGATTATAAAAAAGGGACTCAAAAAGTAATTGAAGAATTAGAAAAAATAAACCAAGGGAAAGGAAAAATAAATTACCGTTTGCGTGATGCCGTTTTCTCTCGTCAGCGGTATTGGGGAGAACCGTTTCCGGTTTATTATGTGAATGGCTTGCCGCAAATGATTGATGCGCAACATTTGCCTATCATCTTGCCGGAAGTAGAGAAATACTTGCCAACCGAAGAAGGTTTACCACCTTTAGGAAACGCTACGGTTTGGGCTTGGGACAGTGTTCAGTGTTCAGTGGTTAGTACTCAGTTAGTAGATAATGTAACCGTTTTTCCATTGGAACTAAATACGATGCCAGGTTGGGCGGGAAGTTCATGGTACTGGATGCGTTATATGGATGCGCACAATGAAAATGAATTTGCCAGCAAGGACGCAATGGCGTATTGGGAAAGTGTGGATTTATACATTGGCGGAAGCGAACACGCAACCGGACATTTATTATATTCCCGTTTTTGGAACAAATTTTTGAAAGACAAAGGTTTTGCACCGACCGAAGAACCATTTAAAAAACTGATTAATCAGGGAATGATTTTAGGGATGAGTGCGTTTGTGTATAGAATATCGTTTACTTATGGAATTGCATCTGAGGGCAATAATGAGGTGGTTGAAACACTTAAGAAGATTCCAACCGTTTTTATTTCACATGAAAAGTTAAAGAAAAATGATCAAGTTTTAAATGGGTTGTTGTCAACAATTAAGTTAAAGGATGAGGTTATTAGTATTGTAAAGAAGAGGACTCAATTGTCAGATGAATTTTTAAATAATTTAGTTCCTTTTATTAGTGGAATACATGTTGATTTAAAAGTAATCAATGAAATAACTAATGAATTAGACATTGAAACTTTTAAGAACCATCCATTATATTCTGATTATAAAGATGCAGAATTTGTCACTGAAGAAAACGGAAAATACATTGTTGGTCGCGAAATCGAAAAAATGTCGAAATCCAAATACAATGTCGTAACACCGGATGATATTTGTAATGAATACGGAGCGGACACCTTGCGTTTGTACGAAATGTTTTTAGGGCCATTGGAACAAGCAAAACCTTGGAATACGGCTGGAATTTCGGGAGTTTTTGGTTTCTTGAAAAAACTGTGTCGTTTGTATTTTGATGACAATGGTTTGATTGTTACCAATGACGAGCCAACCAAAGACAACCTAAAATCATTGCACAAAACCATCAAAAAAGTAGCGGAAGATATTGAAGGTTTCTCTTTCAATACATCAGTTTCTCAGTTTATGATTTGTGTAAATGAATTGTCCACTCAAAACTGTCATTCTCGTGCTATTCTAGAGCCATTAGCGATTACAATTTCACCGTATGCACCGCACATCGCCGAAGAATTATGGTCGTTATTAGGAAATACAGGTTCGATTGCGACAGTTGCTTTTCCTGCTTTTGAAGCTAAATATTTAGTGGAGAGCGAAAAGGAATATCCAGTTTCTTTTAACGGAAAAATGCGTTTCACGATGGTTTTACCTTTGGATTTAAACAAGGAACAAATCGAGGAAATCGTAATGAAAGATGAAAGAACCATCAAACAATTAGAGGGCAGAACGCCAAATAAGGTGATAATTGTTCCGGGAAAAATTATCAATTTGGTGGGATAAATTTTTTAATGATTTTGTAGAGACGCACCGTAGAGACGCACTGTAGAGACGCACCGTAGAGACGCACTGCAGTGCGTCTCTACAATCACAATCTTAACAATCAAAAAATCCGCGCAAACCCGTTTCATCTGCGTTATCCGCGTTCCATTTCACCAATGCCAAATTGACACAATAAAAAATTGGTTCAGATTTTGATGATTCTTTTATAACTTTAACAATACAATTAAAAAACAAAAATATGGGAATGGGTTATT
This sequence comes from Flavobacterium caseinilyticum, assembly GCF_004349085.1. Classification (GTDB taxonomy): domain Bacteria; phylum Bacteroidota; class Bacteroidia; order Flavobacteriales; family Flavobacteriaceae; genus Flavobacterium; species Flavobacterium caseinilyticum. The sequence goes on from NZ_SMFM01000001.1 coordinate 476,320, forward strand.
TGATTCTTGCCGGAGCAATTATGCTTTTCAGCTGGTTAGTTAGTTCAAGACTAAAAAGCAAATTTGAACATTATTCTAAATTACAATTACAAAACGGAATGTCAGGCGCTGAAATCGCCGAAAAAATGCTTGCCGATAATGGAATTCGCGATGTGCGAGTGATCTCTACGCCTGGACGATTGACGGATCATTACAATCCGGTAGATAAAACGGTAAATCTAAGTGAGGCTGTTTATAACCAACGCAATGCGGCTGCAGCGGCTGTTGCGGCGCACGAATGTGGTCACGCCGTACAACACGCTGTGGGATATCAATGGCTTACGATGCGTTCTAAATTAGTGCCTGTTGTGAATGTGGCATCAACGTATATGCAATGGATTTTGCTTGCCGGAATCTTAATGATGAAAACTTTTCCACAGTTATTATTGGTAGGAATTATCATTTTTGCGGCAACCACTTTGTTTTCGATTGTTACTTTGCCAGTCGAATATGATGCAAGTAATCGTGCATTGGCTTGGTTAGAAAATAAAAGAATGCTGACGCAACAAGAACAAGCAGGAGCTAAAGATTCGCTTAAATGGGCTGCCAGAACGTATGTCGTGGCTGCTTTGGGGTCAATTGCTACGCTGTTGTATTACGTTTCCATTTATATGGGAGGAAGCAGAAGAGACTAAATAATTGGATTTTTAGATAATTAGACAAAAGCCGTTTGTACTCCAAACGGCATTTTTTTTTCGTTTAATCTAAAAGTCCAATTATCTAAATATCTAAAGTTGAATTTGTCTGTCGATTTGTTGGTCTAAAGAAATGAAGGTTTCTGTTCTGGAAACGCCTTCTATCGCTTGGATTTTGGTGTTGAGTAAATGCATTAAATGTTCGTTATCGCGACAAATAATTTTGATCAGAATCGACCAGTTTCCAGTAGTGTAATGACACTCTAATACTTCCGGAATTTTCTTTAAATCACGAACTGCTTCTGGATTTCGGGCTGCTTTGTCCAGATAAATCCCAACAAAAGCCATCGTATTATAGCCCAAAATTTTATTGTTTACCGTAAACTTTGATCCCGAAATTACGCCGGATTGTTCCAGTTTTCGCAAGCGTTGATGAATTGCCGCTCCTGAAATCCCTATTTTATTGGCGATTTGCAGAATTGGTTTTCGGGCATCTTCCATCAGGTCGCGTAAAATTTCTTTATCGATGCCGTCAATTTCTACTATCAAGGAATTGATTTTCATAAGTTGTGATTTTAAACCAAAATTTAGGATTTAGTTTTAATTTAAAATCAAATTTAAGTAAAAAACGATTAATAAAAATAAATGTAAACTGTTTTAAAAATTCACGTCACAAAAAAAAGCCATTCAGATTTTCGAATGGCTTTTTTAACTGTATTTCAAAAGTTTTTTTATTTTCCTTTATTGGCTTCAATAATGTATTTTTCCAAAGCCATTGTCATCGAAGGTGTTGCTGGTGTTGGTGCAAGAATATCGACTCTTAAACCGTGATCCAATGCTTCTTTCTGAGTTGTACTCCCAAAAACGGCAATTCGAGTGTTGTTTTGTTCGAAGTCCGGGAAGTTTTTGAACAATGATTTTATTCCTGTTGGGCTAAAGAAAGCCAAAACATCATAATATACATCGGCCAAATCGGATAAATCGCTCATTACAGTTCTGTAAAAAACAGCTGGAGTCCAGTCCACTTTTAATGCGTTGAGCGTGATTGGCGCATCGGCATTCAATTGGTCTGAAGCAGGCAATAAGAATTTTTCGTCTTTGTATTTTTTTATCAGTGGAGATAAATCAGCAAAATCTTTTGGTCCAACATAAATTTTGCGTTTTCTATACACTACGTATTTTTGCAGGTAAAAAGCAATGGCTTCGGATTGGCAGAAGTATTTTAATCCTTCCGGAACTTTAAAACGCATTTCGTCAGCTACTCTGAAAAAGTGATCAACAGCGTTTTTGCTAGTTAAAATAATTGCGGTGTAATGATTGAGATCAATTTTTTGAAGTCTAATCTCCTTTGCATTAACTCCTTCTACATGAATAAAAGACCTGAAATCAATTTTTACCTTATGCTTTTGTTGAAGTTCAAAGTAAGGCGAATTTTCCACCTTAGGCTCGGGCTGTGACACCAAAATTGTTTTCACTTTCATATATTAATGTTTTCTAAGCACTCCCTTTTGTAAACCAATAATACATAAAATAATAGGGAGCTATTTCGAGAGCGCAAAGATATAAAATAAAATAAAACAACTTACCGATTATTATATTTTGATGATTTTTTATTGAAATCAAATACGTTAAAACATTGAAAGTTAGTGCTGTAGCCATAATAGCCAACAAAATATTTCTTGAAACGTAGTCGGAATAAAACAAAATAATGTTGATTGGTAGTATAAATAACCAAATATAGGTTCTGTAAGTAACCTTTTGAAGATTAAACTGCTCCATAAATTCTTCAATATTGAACGATGTGGCAATTATTTTTTCGATCAAATATTTCGATAAAATAAAGAAAACCAAAAACGTAAATATTTGTATGTAAAAAATCCAATCCGTTTTTGAACCAAGACCAAAATAACTGAGCGAGATTTGAATAAAAAACGCAAGTGAAATCACTTGGACAAGAAACAACGCAATGGTAAAACCACTCTTTAAATGACTGCTGTCTTTGTAGACTTTATTGTATTTATTCGAAAAAATTAAATTGGCAAAATCACCAAACCTATTTTCGAAAACAGATTTTGTAACAGCAATGATAGCAAATGACAGAACAAAAAGCACGGTAGCCCAGTCTCGGCTGTCAGTTATTCTGGGATGAAGTATAGTTTCGATCATAACATTGCAAAATTACTAATTTTTATTTCATTCTTTTTATTATAATTTTATTAAGGATGAAATGGCATAAAAAGTTTACTTTTGCGGGGAAATTAGTCAAAAATATGAATGATTGTATTGTTATAATTCCTACCTATAACGAAATTGAAAATATAGAAAGCATTATTCGATCCGTGTTTTCGCAGCACAAATCTTTTCATGTTCTTGTTATTGATGATAATTCACCCGATCATACTGCTGATAAGGTTGTTTTGCTTCAATCAGAATTTGGAGGTAGATTATTTTTGGAAAAGAGAGAAAAAAAATCAGGTCTGGGAACAGCTTATGTTCATGGTTTTAGATGGGCATTACTGCATAAGTACGATTTCATTTTTGAAATGGATGCTGATTTTTCACATAATCCAAATGACTTAGAAAAACTATACAATGCGTGTCATTTTGGCGATGCCGATTTGGCAATTGGTTCTCGATATGTTACCGGAGTAAATGTTGTGAATTGGCCGTTAAGCCGTGTGTTAATGTCTTATTTCGCATCGGTTTATGTCAAATTAATTACTGGAATGAAAATTCATGATGCCACAGCAGGTTTTGTTTGTTATAAGAGAAAAGTATTAGAAGAGATCAATTTAGATAAGATAAAATTTGTGGGTTACGCTTTCCAAATTGAAATGAAATACAGAACTTACTGTAAAAAATTTCAAATTGTTGAAGTTCCCATCATTTTTACCGACAGAACGAAAGGACAGTCCAAAATGAGTAACTCGATAATAGTCGAAGCTGTTTTTGGAGTTATTGCCCTCAGATTAAAAAGATTAGTCAACACATTATAAGAAAAAGATACGATGAACAGGGTTTTAATTAAGAATGCCAAAATAGTAAACGAGGGAAAGATTTTTGAAGGCGATGTATTAATTGAAAATGACTTAATTGTTGAGATTTCAGAAAGTATTAGTGCCAAATCCTCTCAATGTAAAATTATTGATGCCGAAGGAAATTATTTGATTCCGGGTGCAATTGATGATCAGGTGCATTTTAGAGAGCCTGGTTTGACGCATAAAGGCGATATTGAATCCGAATCCAGAGCGGCAGTTGCAGGCGGAATTACCTCCTATATCGAACAGCCAAATACGGTTCCAAATGCGGTTACCCAAGAAATATTAGAGCAAAAATATGAATTAGCTGCTCAAAAATCCTATGCGAATTATTCGTTTATGATGGGCGCTACTAATGATAATTTGGAAGAAGTTCTAAAAACAAATCCAAAGAATGTTGCCGGAATTAAAATCTTTTTAGGTTCTTCAACAGGAAATATGTTGGTAGATAATGAAGCGACATTAGAGAAAATATTTTCAAGTACACCCATGCTTATTGCGGTGCATTGTGAAGATGAAACAACCATTCAAAAGAATTTAGCGAAATACAAAGAAGAGTTTGGCGAGGATGTTCCCGTTACCGTACATCACCTGATCCGAAGCGAGGAAGCGTGTTATATTTCGTCTTCCAAAGCGGTTGCTTTGGCCAAGAAAACCGGTGCTCGTTTGCATATTTTTCATCTTTCGACTGCCAAAGAAATGGATTTGTTTACCAATAAAATTCCATTGGAAGAAAAGAAAATCACTGCCGAAGTTTGCGTGCATCACTTGTGGTTTACCAATGATGATTATGCTACGAAAGGCAATCTAATAAAATGGAATCCTGCAGTAAAAACGGCTAATGACAGAAAAGTGCTTTGGGAAGCATTATTGGATGACCGAATTGATGTTATTGCTACAGATCATGCGCCACACACTTTAGAAGAGAAAAAACAATCCTATCTGAACGCGCCTTCCGGAGGGCCATTGGTCCAGCATGCTGTCGTGGCAATGTTTGAAGCGCACCATCAAGGGAAAATAAGTGTTGAAAAAATTGTAGAAAAGATGTGCCACAATCCGGCTAAAATCTTCAAAATTGAAAAGCGTGGTTTTATCAAAGAAGGTTACTATGCTGATTTGGTTATCGTAAATTCAGGTTTACCTTGGAGCGTAAAAAAAGAAAATATTTTGGCTAAATGTGGCTGGTCGCCGTTTGAAGGTTTTACTTTCAAATCCAGAATCACCCATACTTTTGTCAACGGACAGTTAGTCTACACCGCTTTTAAAGTGAAAGATATTCGTGCAGGAAAACGTTTATTATTTGAAAGATAAAATTATCAGATGAGGAAAATTATAACATTTTTAGCGATATTGACTCTTTATGTAAGCTGTAAAGACGAAGTAGTCAAAAAACCGGAGCGTCTTATCGATAAAGAGGTTATGATTGATGTGATGTATGATTTAGCTGTTTTGGAAGCAATAAAATATCAAAATCCTGCTTCTTTGGATACTTTTAAAATAAATTCAAGAGACTATATTTATAAAAAATATAAAATTGACAGTCTTCAGTTTGCCAAAAGTAATGTGTATTACGCATCAGATTATGAGGATTATAAATTGATGTTTGAACAAATCACAAAACGACTGGATGCCAATAAAAAAAGTGCCGATTCCTTAGTAAATTTGGAAAAAAAGAAAAAGAAACCACTTCTTAAAAACAACAAAAAACCAGCTCCGGCTATTGGTGACACTACAAAATTGAAATAAAAAATTTAAGTTTTTAAAATTTCGAAATTTCTTTTATGTAATGTCGAATGTCGACGAAATCGGTTTTCAGTAGGTCTTTGATCTTTTGATTGGAATAAGTACTTTCCGAGTAAGAAGCTCTTGCAGTGGCTTTGGATAATTTTCTCTTTTGACGAAAAACATTCGAAGCCAACCAATCCAATCTCCAAAGAATTTCCATTAAAAAAGGTTTGGCGTGAGTTTTGGGTCGTTGCACACCCAATGCATCAGCCATAGAGTTAAGAATGTCACGGAAAACACTGTTTTCTGCAATCAAAGTAAAGCGTTCATTTTTGATTTCGTTTTGCATTAATTGATGCGCAATTCGAACAACGTCAGTAACAGCAACAAATCCGGTTGAACCCAGCGTGTAAAATTTCAACCCGTTTTTTACTTTCGTAAAAAGTTGTCCACTTCCTTGCTCTCTAAAACCAGGACCAAGAATAACGCCCGGATTTACAATTATTACCTCTAAACCTTCTTGCTGTCCGCGCCAAATTTCCATTTCGGCACCATATTTAGAAATGGCATAATCATTATGGTACTTTTCCGGATTCCATTCGGTTTCTTCGGTAATGAATTTTTCATGAGGCAGCAAATCGCCCAAAGTGGCAATAGAACTTACAAAACACAGTTTTTTTATTTGATAGGCAATACAGAAATTCACAATATTCGCGGTGCCTTCAATATTTGTTTTTCGCAATAAATCTTCATCCTTTGGATCAAAAGAAATTAAAGCGGCACAATGATACACGGTGTCAATATTTTGAAAGGCGATTTCTAACGAAGGAACTTCGGTAATATCTGCGGAAATCCATTCAATTTGATCGAATAACGATTCCTTTTTATAGATAGCAAATAGGGATTTGGTTTTCTCCATCGAAGCGAGACTTCGATATATAGCGCGTACTTTTTCTGTTCCGATACTTCGGGATTCAATTAAATGAAGCAATAAATGTGCGCCTACTAAACCTGTTCCTCCTGTGACTAAAATCATAGTTACAAATGTAATGAAATCAATTTCAACGGCAAAAACAATAGCAATTTCAATCGAATAACATTTTCAATAACAACCTCAATTTTACACATTCAAATTAAGTTTTCCCAAAAAATTGTTATTGTAATTGAAATTGATTTTTGCCACTGATATTATTATCTTTGTGAAAATTGATTAAAAAGATGAAGAATTTTATTGAAGAAGTAACTTGGAGAGGAATGCTCCACGATGTTATGCCCGGCACAGAAGAACATTTGATGGAACAAATGCGTGTGGCGTATGTGGGAATTGACCCAACTGCCGATTCATTGCATATAGGACACTTAGTTGGCGTGATGTTGTTGAAACATTTTCAACTATCGGGACACAAGCCATTAGCGTTAGTGGGTGGTGCAACAGGAATGATTGGTGATCCATCCGGAAAATCGAATGAAAGAAATTTATTGGACGAACCAACATTGCGTCATAATCAAGAAGCTATAAAAGGACAATTATCCCGTTTTCTGGATTTTACTTCTGATGCAGCAAATGCAGCAGAATTAGTGAATAATTACGACTGGATGAAAAACTTTTCTTTTCTTGATTTCATTCGAGATGTAGGAAAACATATCACGGTCAATTATATGATGGCAAAAGATTCTGTGAAGAAACGTTTGTCTTCTGAAGCCGCCGAAGGAATGTCATTTACAGAGTTCACGTACCAATTGGTTCAAGGATATGACTTTTTGCATTTGTACAGAGAAAAACATTGTACGTTGCAAATGGGCGGAAGTGACCAATGGGGAAATATCACCACTGGAACCGAATTAGTTCGTAGAATTGCCAGTGGAAAAGCGTATGCATTGACTTGTCCGTTGATTACAAAAGCAGACGGAACCAAGTTTGGAAAATCAGAAGGTGGAAATATCTGGTTGGACTCGGCTAGAACTTCTCCGTATAAGTTTTACCAATATTGGTTGAATACATCTGATGTGGATGCAGAAAAGTACATTAAGATTTTTACTTTTTTATCCAAAGAAGAAATCGAAGTTTTAACTGAAAAACATAAAGAAGCACCACATTTACGTCTGTTGCAAAAACGTTTGGCCGAAGAAACTACGGTGATGGTGCATTCAGCGGAAGATTTAGAAAATGCAATAAAAGCATCGAATATTTTGTTTGGGAATTCTACTTCAGATGATTTGAAACAGTTGGACGAAGCAACTTTTTTAGATGTTTTTGATGGTGTTCCTCAAGCGGAAATCAGCAGAAATGAAATCGAGGCCGGAATCAATATTGTTGACGTTTTAAACGAGAAGACAGGATTTCTAAAATCGAATGGTGAAGCAAGACGCGCTCTAACAGCTAATTCTATTTCTTTAAACCGTGAAAAAGTTACTGAAGAATTTATACTTTCTAGCAAAGATTTAATCAACAATCAGTTTGTATTGTTGCAAAGTGGAAAGAAAAACTATTTTGTGGTGAGAGTGGTTTAAAGGACCATCAAATTACAACCTCGAATATCAGAATTATCAAAACGTCCCAATACTTCGAAAGAGTTGTTGGGATTTTTTTTGCCCAAATCTTGCGTAGCAATAAACGAACAGGAATTGATATTAGCCAAATCAATCACGTTGATACCGCCCGTTTTTCCGTCTTGGATATAGGTTAAAGCATCTTCGGTATCGCGAACTAGGATTTGTATCCAAGAAGGGCATTCAAATACACCGTTTCCTAATGAATAGGCTTGCGAAAGCAATTCGGTCATCCCATATTCAGAATGTATGGCTGAAACGCCAAATCCTTGACACAATTGTTCGTGCAATTCTTCCCGAATCATTTCTTTACGCTTGCCTTTCATGCCGCCCGTTTCCATGATAATGGTATGCTTCAATTGAAACTTATGCTGTTCTATTAAATCCAATAAAGCAAATGTCACTCCAATCAGAATGACATTTTGACCAGCCTCATCTAAAGCGATGAGTTTGGCAATCAATTCGTCGTGATTGTGCAGGTAAAAACCACTTTCAGGATGAGTGGAAAGTTCAATTAAATCCTTAACCATGTAAATTAATGAAGAGCCTTCTCTTTCCAGATAGGAGGGAAGTAAAGCCAAAACGACATAATCTTCGATATTGCCATAAAATTCAGAAAATCCTTTGCGGTAACTTTCTTCGTATAAGTTAACATCCGTAACCAAGTGTTTGCTGGTTATCATTCCTGTTGTTCCGCTGCTGGTAAAGGTTTCCTGAATTGGATTGATATTAGAAACAACTTGATGACTTTTGAAGAACTGAATTGGTAAAAAAGGAATTTGTTGCAGCGATTTTACTTTGTGAGGATCTGTTTTTAAAAAATTACAAAATTCCTGATACACTTTATTGTTTTCGTATTGGTAACGAAACACTTTCAAGGCAATTTTTTCAAACTGTTTTTGACTGGAAATGGCAAATATATCGGAGGAAGTGATCAAGTTTTTTTTGCAAAAGTAAACAAAATTTTAAAGGCAAAACGATAACGGAATTGAAAAAATAGAACGCTGAGGATAGTATCTATCTGAACAGTATACAAAAAAAGCTCCAATTGGAATTGGAGCTTTTGTGTTAAAATTGCGAAGAATTATCGGATAATTAATTTTCTTGTTGCCGTTGCTTCATTTTCATTAATTTTTATAATGTAAACACCTGAAGGCAAATTAGAAACGTTAAGTTCTCTTGAGCTTAGCATGGTTTGAAGTATTTTTTTTCCTAAAACATCAAAGATAATTATTTCTTTATCTAAGTCATTTTTTGTAGAAATATAGACTTTTCCATTACTCACAGGATTCGGATACAAGCTCAAACCTTCAATTTTGGCGGTTTCTTGTGATCTTGGTTGTTGTTTAGTTTCCTGAGCAGTAACACTCATAGAGAATAAAAAAACCAATAAGAGGATAATATAAAAGTAGTTTTTAGCCATTTGATTTTCAATTGAATAGTAAATATACAAAATATATTTCAAAAAGCATACCACTAATAATTTTGCTCAAAATTAAAAGATAGCGCATATTAAAAAAGATTACTTAACTGTTGTCTTTAGTAACATGATGAAATCAGAACGGTGTTTACTCTTATCTTTTTGCAGATCTTGCTGGAATTCGATTGTTTAATTAACCTTTAAGATCGATCTATTCACTCTGTGTAGTAACCCATTTCCTTGATTTTGTATCATATTGGGTTACTTCGTCTGGAAATTCAATAATAAAATCTCCATTTGAATTTTTAGTATAATATGGGCTTAGATCATCGCCTTCGATGTATTTAGTAAACAACATTGTTGTTTTTTTTTGGAGTTCTGGAACGGGCATTTTCCATGTCCTGAACTTTTCTTCATAAGTTTGAATTGTCTCCCCGTCTTTATATGTCACAGATCCTACTGTGGCTACTTTTTTCACCTGAAGGCTTGGGGCAATTTTTGTTATTGCGAAATAAGCCGTTTCCTTTTCTTTGTCAAAATAATAAAATAATAAATCGCTTGCATCGCTTTTTTTCTTGTAATAGGAATCAAAAATAGTATCGAATTTCGTTTCATGCGTTGCTTTTGGGGCCAAATCGTCATAATAGCGAACAATAGAATATTTGAACTTTGTTTGCTCTTCATTTGTTAAGTAATCGTTAGGATTTGTGTTTTTTTGCTCTGTCACACATCCGTTTAGAATAAAAAACACACCTAAGAATAAGAAATTTTTCATTTTGAAATTGTTTAGAATAATTAAAGAGCTTAATCTAAACAAAGATTAAGCCCTTTAGGTATTTTTTTAATCGTGTTTATTTAATACACTTTTGTTACTGGGTTAAATTCAGCCCAACCATCAGTCCAGTCAGTAGTTCCAAAAGCACCTCTGTATGCAATTTTGGTAAAGAATGCATCTGCAAGTTTTGGGTTAGTAAATGAGGCACCAGTTGTTAATGTACCAGTAGTTACTCTAAAATCAGGATTTGAAGCATAACCAGTACTAGTATTTGTACCAAAGAAAATATTAGTATTCAAACCTAGAGTCAAATAAACGGCCGCTAAATCAGTGTTAACGATGGTTTCATTTGTTGTATTCCAAAGTGCCTCAACTGTTGTAGCTGTAGCAACCATTCCTGTACCAACAGAGAATGTAGTAGTTGGAGCAACCATGATGTTGTTTAGTAAAGCACCTGTTCCAGCAACATAATTATCAACTACTGATTGTTGATTCATACGTAATCCTCTTGGCATACCTACAAAGGCAGAGTTAGCAATTGTTAATGCAGTTCTTCTTCTCAAATCTAAGGCGTGTTGGTAATTTCCATTTACAGATTGAGTATTGGTAATTCTTGGTCCAACTCCTGTAATGTTTGAGAAAACTCCAGTAGTAATCAATGTTGTTAGGTTATCATTAGGTCCATTATCTGTTTCAAAAATATTGGATCCTGATTGATCGGCATAGCTACCGTAACGTACTGATACACCAAATTGAACTTTTCCTGTAAAACCGTAGTCAACATCGAAACAGTCGTCCCACATCGCAAAAGCAACAAGGTATTTAGAATTTATAGATCCTCCAAACCACTCAAATCCATCGTCACCACCAAAAGATACTTGGCAATAATCCATTTGAGTTCCGCTACCTACACCACCAAGTGTGATAGAATTAGTTTCATTGTTTGGTGTCAATTCAATACCTGCAAATTCTACTCTTACATATTTTAAAATACCAGAATTATCTGCATTATTTGTACCTCCAAAAATTACAGCTGGAGTGATTCCTTCAATTGCTGGGTCTGGTTGATTAACTGGTGCGTTACCTAAGATTACTAAACCTCCCCAATCTCCTCTATCACGTGTTCCGGCAGCAAGCGCAGATGTAAATACAATAGGTGCGGTTGCAGTTCCTTCAGCTATTATTTTTCCGCCTCTGTCAATTACCAAAGTTCCCTTGGTTGCTTTATCACCATAAATTGTTGTGCCTGGCTCAATTGTCAGAACAGCGCCGCTTCTTACAAACACTTGACCTTTTATAAGGTATTTTTTGTCTTTTGTTAGCGTTCTGGTTGTAAGATCACCAGTTAATTCAACTGGTCCGCTAGGAGTAACTGTAGGTGGAGTAACATCTACTACAATTGGATTGTCATCATTGCTACATGAATTTAATGTAATGACTGCCGATAGTAAACTAGCCATCAAAATAAGGTTTTTTTTCATTGTGTTTGTTTTAATAATTAATTTATAGTTGTTTAGAAGTTATGTGATATGTTAAGAGAAAACAGAGTTCCCCTTTTAAAAACGGATGTAGCGTTATCAATATTTTTGTTGATTTTTTCATCTCTGTTTGAATCTTCAAAAAATTGATACTTTGCATTTAGTAAATCTTGAATTCCAAATTTAAATGTAGTTTGCTTATATGTTTTTGCAATCGTTAAATCTAAATTGTTTCTCGAAAGTTCATAGATTGTTGGGAAGTTTCTGTCACCAACAGAGAAGATTCGGTTTCCAAAACGGTTGTAGGTTAAGTTAGTTGAGAAACCCGTTTCATCAGCATACCCTAAAGCAACGTTTACAATATATGGTGATTGTCCTTGTAGCGCACGTACCTGCGCCTGAGAAGTAACTGAAGCACCTAAATCAACTTTTGATACGATATAAGATGCATTGACGTTTGCTGAAATTCGACCTAAATATAAATTATCGGTCATTTCTTTGAATGATTTTCTAATTTCTAATTCTAATCCATAATTATACGCATTATCTGCGTTTGCATAGTTGAATTGAGGTTGCTCTGTTGTAATTTGGGTTACGTTTTCTATCGGTTGATCAAACCTTTTGTAAAAAGCACCTAAGCTTACTGTTTCTCCTTTAGTTGGGTAAAACTCGTACCTAAAATCAAGGTTGTCGATTTTTGCGGTTTTCAGTTGTGAATTACCAACTCTTGCAGCTTCATTCTCATAGTCATAAAATAAGAAAGGAGCAATTTCTCTAAATTCAGGACGATTGACGGTTTTGCTATATGCCAGTCTAAGTAAAGATCTTTCGCTGATGTTGTATCCAATGTTAAGAGATGGTAATACAGATGTTACCGGATTTTTAATGTTTTCCGGTCCAAAATCCGTAACACTTTGTAAGGACAAAATGTTGTGTTCGATACGTAAACCACCGTTTATATCAAACTTTTTCAAAGGCAATTCGCCATAAATATATCCAGCTGTTAATAAATTGTCGGCACTATAAGAGTCAATAGTACGCGTTCCTTCTCTCATTATCCAACCGTTAGTTGCATTCACATTATCTGAATTAAAGATTGTGGTTAGCGGAAGTTGTTTCAGCTCATTTACACGATCAATACCTAAATCAGGTAGGTAATAAGAAACATATCTGGAATCAAATTCTCTTTTTCTGTAGTCTACGTAATACCCCGTTTTTAGTTTAATGCTTCCTAATTCTTCATCGTTCTTAACTCTGTCAATAGTATGCGTATAATTAGCACCGTTATTTACGGAATATTCACTCAGTGTTCCAAAATATCTTCCTGTATCAAATAAATTAGTAGATGATGGATCTATCATTTCATAAGGAGCATCTGGATTAGAAGAATCTTTTATAGTTCTAAATCTTCTTAAATCTGGCTCAGATTCATACATGTAATTGTAACCTGTAACCCAGTCAATTTGATTTTTATCATTCAACTTGTGAATTCCCTCTAATTGACCTATGTATATGGAACGTGATTTGTACCCTAACAAATAATTTCTGAATAAATCATCACCTCTTTGCAGAAAATTGTTCCCATTTCGGATGATCGTTTCATTTTCACCTATTTGGTTTAAAAGGTTTTTAAATTTTAAAGTGTTATTGCTGTTTAACTTCAGAATCCAGTTAGAAAGGAATGTTATTCTTGATTCATTTTGGTACGTATCGTCTAAATAGTTCAACCAAAGCGGTGGTCTGCTTTCTCCTTCGTTAAGCGTTGTGTAACGCGTAAATTGTCTTTGATAGGTTTGAAAACTATTAGAATAATTTAGAGAGTTTAAGGACTGTAAACTCATGCCATTTTTGAATTTTTTGTTTCTTCCAAAAGCAAAGCCAACACTGTTATCCAAAAACGCAGTATTTTTAGTCGGATTAAAATTGTTTTGTAATTTAGTATTTGATGCAACCACACCTACTTGAGGATAGGTGTTAATTAGTGCTGCTGAAGGGAATGTACTTGGTAATGTTCTAAACTCATAATCAAAACCTAGAAAGTCTGTTTTTGAGCCTTCACTTTGAAACTGATCTTTTAAAGAGGTGTCGACACGGTATCCAAATCCTAGAGTTGCTCTGTTAAAGTCAGTGATGTTTTCGGATGTGGTAATATTTATAATTCCTCCGGAAAAATCGCCAGGTTTATCAGCAGATCCGGTTTTGTAAATTACCATTTTGTCAATAGCATTCGATGGAATTAAATCAAAAGCAAATGTTCTTTTATCAACCTCTGTACTTGGAGCTACAGAATTATTGATAAGTACATTGTTGTAGCGTTCACTTAACCCTCTAATCATTATAAACTTACCGTCTACAATAGTAACTCCTGGAACTCTTTGAATTGCCTGAGCAGCGTTATTGTCAGTTCCTTTAGAAATTTGTTCTGCAGAAATCGCACTAACTACTTGTTTAGCCTCTTTAATTTCTAACATAACGGCTGTTTCTGTATTCTTTTTCCTGGTGCTTTTTATCACAACATCTTGCAACGTAAAGCCAGCGGAGCCTAATACCTGATTAACTGTAACAGTTTCGTTTGCAATCACAGTTACTGGAACCTCTACTGATTCGTAACCTACAAAACTGAATTGTAAAATGTAATTACCAGCTGCCGCAGAGATTGAGTATTTTCCGTCAATATCAGTATTTGTTCCATTTGTTGTACCTTTAATAAGAACGTTCGCAAATGGCAATGATTGATTGTTAGCATTTTTATCTGTCAAGATTCCAGCTATTGTTCCTTTATTCTGTGAATAAGTAAAAGCAGTTATAAATAACGTTAAAAATATTAATTTGAATTTCATTTGGTTTAATTTTTTTGCAAAGTAACGCCTGAAATGTAAAATGTAAGTTACTGGCTTGTTACGGTTATGTTTTGTTTTAGGTGCTAAAACTTTCCCAATATTAAATTACGGTTAACAGCTTTTCAATACCCCTTTTATTATTACATTTACAATTCAAAAACAATTTTTGGCGCTTTATGAAGAAAAAACACACCAAGATTCTATTAGTGGACGACGAACCGGATATCTTAGAAATTGTGGGGTACAACCTCTCTCAGGAAGGATATCAAATCTTTACGGCGGCCAACGGGAAAGAAGCTGTAGCTGTAGCTAAAAAGGAAATTCCAGACCTTATTATAATGGATGTTATGATGCCAGAAATGGACGGAATGGAGGCTTGTGAAAACATTCGTAAAATCCCAGAACTCAGCAGTGTCCTGATTGCTTTCTTGACAGCCAGAAGCGAAGATTACTCCCAAGTTGCAGGTCTTGATGCCGGTGCCGATGATTATATTACAAAACCCATAAAACCTAAATTATTAGTCAGCAAAGTAAAAGCCCTATTGCGCCGATTAAAAGAAAAAGAGCAAAACAGCGAGACATTAAACGTAGGCGGAATCGAAATCAACCGCGAAGAATACAAAATTGTAAAAGATAATATCGAAATTGCATTACCCAGAAAAGAGTTTGAATTGTTTTATCTTTTAGCTTCAAAACCTGGGAAAGTCTTCAAGCGCGATGAAATTTTGGACAAAGTTTGGGGAAATGAAGTAGTGGTTGGCGGAAGAACAATTGACGTCCACATCCGAAAATTACGGGAAAAAATTGGAGAGGATTTTTTCAAGACAATCAAAGGAGTTGGGTATAAGTTTGAGGTATAAATGACAATAAATTTTAAAAAAACATATCGTTTTGCCGTAAAGTCGGCTTTGTATATTACTCTTTTTTCTACAGGATTAGTTAGTTTTCTTACCTACTTGTTTTTTACTTTTTCGTATCAGTTTTCTCTTATTTTTGCCTTTTCAATTGCTACATTTTCATTTGTCGTAATTCAATATCGTGTGGAGCGTTTCATTTATAAGAAGGTAAAAAAAATATACGATGACGTTTCTTTATTAGAATCAAGCACCTTTAGGAACCAACCCATAACTACTGATATGGCCACGCTTACTCGTGAAGTCAAAAAGTTTGCTACCGATAAAAAGCTAGAAATAGAAACTTTAAAAGTCCGTGAAGAATACCGGAGAGAATTTCTGGGCAATGTTTCTCACGAACTCAAAACACCTCTTTTCATGGTTCAGGGCTATCTGTCAACACTACTCGATGGAGCGATGAATGATAAAACGATTCGGAAAAAATACTTAGAGCGAGCCGAAAAAGGAGTGGAAAGACTCATCTATATTGTTCAGGATTTGGACATGATATCCAAGTTAGAAATAGGTGACCTAAATTTAGAAATAGCGGAATTTGATATTGTTAAGCTTGTTCAAAATGTATTTGATTTGCTCGAAATGAAAGCTTCCAAGAAGGACATTTTGTTAATGTTTGACATGAAATACAACAAGCCGATTATGGTTGTTGGTGATCAGGAAAAAATCCAGCAAGTGGTGATGAACTTGATTGTAAACTCCATTAAATACGGAAAGTTAAAAGGATCAACCGAAGTCAGTATTGAAGACTTAACAGATGAAAAAGTAATCGTTAGAGTAACCGATAACGGTGAAGGAATAGAAAAAAAGAACATTTCCAGACTTTTTGAGCGTTTTTACCGAGTGGATAAAAGCGGTGCAAGAACTGAGGGTGGTTCCGGCTTGGGATTATCAATTGTAAAACACATTATTGAAGCTCATAACGAGAAAATTTATATAGACAGTACATTTGGCGTCGGTTCTGAATTTTCTTTTACATTGGAAAAAGCTAAGTCAATTATATATAAACAGTTATAGGATTACTTGGGTTTCGTTTCTGATTATTTATTAAGTATTGAGCTGGATTTAGATGTCATATTATAAATAAGTTCTTTAAGAGTTTTTATTCAGTGCAAATAGTAATAAAATGTAACTTTATAGTAGACAAATTATACTTGATTCGAGTTTTTGTAATGCAATATGATATAGGATTAAAAATAATAATTTATTGGTCTTTTGGATTGATAGTTCATTACTCAAAAAGACATTGATATAAGTTTTGATGCATCATCGACGAGGATCAAAAAAGTTGATATGGATTGTTTTTTAACATTAACAACTACTACGTAAAGTAGTGTAAATATTTTTTTTAAATAGGCATGGAACAAATATACATAGTAATGCTCGTGGTGTTGGGTGTTTTGGCAATTATTGACCTAGTAGTTGGGGTTAGTAATGATGCTGTGAATTTCTTGAATTCAGCGATTGGTTCTAAGGCGGTCTCCTTTCGAACTATTATGATTGTTGCTAGCTTAGGTATTTTAGTCGGAGCTCTATTTTCTAGCGGAATGATGGAGATAGCGCGCAGCGGAATATTTATTCCGAGCATGTTCAGTTTTGATGATGTGATGATTATTTTTCTGGCTGTTATGATCTCAGATATCATATTATTAGATGTGTTCAATTCAATAGGATTACCAACATCAACAACAGTATCTATTATTTTCGAACTCTTAGGAGCAGCGTTATGTTTAGCAATTTATAAAATTTACATTTCAGACAACAACTTTGCAAATTTAGCGGATTATATAAATACGGAAAAAGCCTCTCAAATTGTATTTAGTATTCTTCTTTCCGTTGTTTTATCTTTTACCCTTGGAAGTTTTGTGCAGTATATTTCACGGTTAATATTTACATTTCAATATGAAAAAAGAGTTGCTTACATAGGTGCAATCTTTGGTGGAATTGCAATAACAGCAATAACTTTTTTTATTTTAATTAAAGGTCTAAAAGGAGTGTCTTTTATTCAGGAAGAGACTCATGAATGGATAAAAGCGAATCAGACACTAATAATAGCAGTAAATTTTGTGTTTTTCACCTTGTTGTCGCAGGTTCTGATGACTTTTTTTAAAGTTAATATTCTCCGCCTAATTATAATTATTGGCACTTTTGCCTTGGCTCTAGCCTTTGCAGGGAATGATCTGGTAAACTTTATAGGGGTTCCAATTGCAGCCTATAATTCGTATAAAATATTTGACGGTTCAGGCGTTGCAGGGGATCAGTTTATGATGGGGGCTTTAGCAGATGAAAATATAGTAGCGCCATTTTATTTTTTATTACTTGCGGGTGTTGTAATGGTTATAACTTTATGGACCTCAAAAAAGGCAAAAAATGTTATTGAAACCGGTTTAAATTTATCTAGACAAGGTGATGGTGTTGAGCGATTTTCGCCCAATATGTTATCGCGATACATTGTGCGTTTTGGTGTTTTTATGGGGCGCGGAGTAAATTATTTTTTGCCAAAATCAATCCAAATTAAAATTGATAAGCAATTTGAAAAAACAGAAATAAAAGGAAAAAAACGAAAGGACGAGCCTGCCTTTGATATGGTGCGTGCTGCTGTAAACCTGATGGTGGCCAGTATTTTAATTTCAATAGGAACTTCGTTGAAGCTGCCACTTTCCACAACCTATGTCACATTTATGGTGGCAATGGGTACTTCATTTGCGGATCGTGCTTGGGATCGAGAAAGTGCGGTGTATCGTATTGCAGGTGTTTTTAATGTCATTGGAGGATGGTTTGTTACGGCAATTGTAGCATTTTTTTCGGCTTTTATTTTTGCATATTTCCTCAAAGTAGGGGAAGTGTATGCTTTTATTGGATTGCTCGTAGGTTTAGGGATTTTGCTATATCGTAGTTCGCGAAAACATAAGGAAATTGTAAAGATTCAGCAAGAACAATTGCTATTAAAAAGGGAGGATATTGTAACTATTAATGAAGTAATAAGTGAATGTTCTATCCAAATATCCCGTGTGGTTAATGGTTCAAATGTGATTTACAGCGGTGTCATTGAAAATTTAGGTCTTCAGGATTTAGGACAGTTAAAAGAAAATAGAAAAGAACTTAGAAAACTGGAAAAAGAAGTTGACGAACTAAAGAGCAATGTGTATTATTTCATAAAGAATCTTGACGAAACCTCCGCAGAAGGCAGTATGTTTTATGTAATGATTTTAGGGTACCTGCAAGATATGATCCAGTCTCTTGGTTTCATCACACAAAATAGCTACTCACATATTAATAACAATCACAAACAGTTAAAGTTCAATCAAATCCGTGATTTAAAAAGTCTAGCAAATGAACTTGAAAAATTATTTGCAGATATTATTGTTATTTTCGAAGAAGGTTCCTTTGATAAAATTGATAGTATTTTAAAAGCTAAAATTGAAATTTTCGATAAAGTGTCGCTTTTAATCAAAAAGCAAATTGAGAGAATAAGAACGGTTGAAACTAGCCCGAAAAATAGCAAATTGTACTTTTCGCTGCTATTAGAAACGAATGATCTGATAAAGGCAGCAATGAATCTATTAGAGTTGTTCAAAGAATTCAATACTCATGCTAACATAAAAGGTAATAAATTTTAATTTTCAAAAGTTATTTTCTTTCCAAATGGTTGGTAAAACTGGGGCTGTTTTGTAATTACCAAACTTTTTTTGGCGTACAAATATCTTGTATTTGTTTTGGGAAACTCAATATAAACAAACAAAAACAGAATTGATTTTACGGCGCTATGGCATTACGAATTCTAAGTGATTGTAAATGTTGCATTTTTTGAGTGTAAAATATATGAGGAAAAAATTAGAATAAAAAACCTATTGCTATAGGCGTCAATAACAATTTCTTAACATTGGCGTTTAACTTAACGATAGCGTAACGTTAAGTTAACATTGCGCTGTGACCTTTGTTGTTTTTAACAAACAACATTTGATCTTGAAAAGAATAGGGGTAATTATCACAACTTTATTTGTTGTGAATATAACATTTGCGCAGGTGGATCCTGTCGCAGATAGTTCCAAAACGAAGGAAGTACTTACGCAAAGAACTAGAAGCAAAGAAGAACTGACTCAATCTATAATCTATGTATTGGACTCAATCAAAAAAGTAAGTGTCATACAAGAAGAGATAAAGGAAAATAAAGAACGATGGTACGATAAAATCAGTATAAGAGGCTATGTACAGGTTAGATACAATGGATTGTTTTCTTCAAATGATAAAGTGTCTTGTGATCAATGTGATAAATCTTGGGGAACAACTTCTACAGCAGAGGATGCAAGATCCAATAATGGGTTCTTTATAAGACGAGCTCGAATCGTATTCTCAGGACAAGTACATCCAAATGTATATTTTTATGTTCAGCCAGATTTTGCGAGCTCACCGTCATCAGGAGTAAATCACTTTACACAGATTAGAGATGCTTACGTCGATGTTTCATTTGATGCAAAGAAGGAATATAGAGTAAGAATTGGACAAAGTAAAGTTCCTTTTGGATTTGAGAATATGCAATCAAGTCAAAACCGATTGGTTTTAGATCGTAATGATGCGTTGAACAGCGCTGTGGCAAACGAAAGGGATTTAGGTATCTTTTTTTATTGGGCTCCAAGCAAAATCAGAGAGCGTTTCGCTATGCTAATAAGAGATGGTTTTAAAGGAAGCGGAGATTATGGTGTATTTGGATTTGGTGTATATAACGGACAAACCGCAAATAGATCGGAAGCAAATAGAAACCTGCATGTGGTGGCGCGAGTAAGTTATCCTTTGACAATTGGAAACCAAATTATCGAGCCAGGTATACAAGGTTATACCGGTAAATGGGCTTTTACCAATGAACTTTCGCCAGGAGTTACTACAGCAAACAAGCAATATACAACGGACCAACGAGTTGCGGCAACTTTTGTGCTTTATCCAAAGCCATTTGGAATACAGGCTGAATATAATATAGGGAGAGGTCCTCGTTATAATAAAGTGACTAACACTGTTGATGTCTCTGCTTTGGAAGGGGGTTATGTAACGCTAAATTATAAATTAGATTTGCCCAAACATCAATTGATTTATCCGTTCGCTAAATTCCAATACTACGATGGAGGTAAGAAGTTTGAAAAAGATGCAAGAAGTTATATTGTAAGAGATTATGAGTTTGGATTTGAATGGCAACCTTGGAAAGCATTTGAGTTTGTAGCAGAATGGGTTATTGCAGATAGAACATTCGAGGACAGCGCTCTTCCAAACAACAGGCAACGAGGAAATTTGTTGCGATTACAAGCGCAGTTTAATTTTTAATAAATCATTCACATTAGTTTCTTCTTTTAAAGGACTTCAGATTGATGGTCATTTAATGTATTTTAAGTCAAAAACCGTCTCGTTTTTTGTTTTGATATTTTTTATTTTTTTTCGAAAATTTGAAATAATTTTAGCCATTCTATCGAGTTGTCAAATCGAGGTAGTCCCCTATAATCTTTTATTTGTTCAATGTTTTCGATCTTGAAATCGTCTTGATTTGAGTATGGAAGCAAGCCTTCCTGCTTCAATTTTATAGCCAAATATTCCTGTTCATATTGTCCTGGTGTCGGAATCAAAAAAGCCTTTTTTCTTAGGATGGCAAGATCCATTATTGTGGTATAACCGGAGCGACAAAGCACCATTTCACTTTCGTTAAAAGCCTGTTCCAGCGCTGTTGAATTCATGAAATTATAATAAGTTACATTTCCTTTTACAACAATTTTCTGCTCCAATTCAACGTTTCCTTCAATAAAAATCACATTTCCTTTAAACTGAACGATTTCTTTTTTCAAATGTTTTTCCAATAATCCTCGTTGAGGTTCCGGTCCTGAGAGAATCACCAACAAGTCGTACTTTTTAGGCAACAGTTTCTTTTGCAGTCTGCTAACCGGTCCAATGTATTTGATTTTAGGATTCAAACTGTCAAGATGTCCCAGTTTCCCCGTCAGATTTAGATTGCCGGGATGATCTGGAACCCAACATTCTTTGTATTTATTCATAATATATTGATGGATTTTACTGGTAAACCAAGTCGTGTTCCCCGTTAATACATTCAATTGGTGCGTGATATAGACCGAGGGAACTTTCCTGCTGAAAACACCCAATCTGTTATCTGATATAATACCGTTAATGGCATATTTTTCAATCCAGTTTTCAGTTATTTTTTTTTCTTGCCGAACCGCTCTTAGGGTTTTTAAACTATTTTTTAATAATTTCCATTTGAAATTAGCGCCGTTTTTTGCATATTCTATTTGGTAGGAGGGAAGTTCTAGTGTTTGTAAATCAGGAAATTCTTTTTTTAGTAAAGCCAATGCAATCCCATCAGAAGCAATTATAGGGATATAGTTGTTTTCTAGTAGCGCTTTAATGATTGGAACGCATCGTGTAGCGTGACCTAATCCCCAATTTAAAGGCGCAATTAAAATAGTCTTTTGTTCCGATTTCAAATCCATGTGCGATAAATAGGTTCGTTATTTTTAATTTGAAAGTTAGGCAATGTACCCGTTTCGCATATTGCTAAGGCATTACCAAACCATTAAATTATTTCATTAAAAATAAGCTCTTAATTGGACGTTTCCAGTATGAATGGCTTGGCTTGTTTCGCTTTTTCGACCTTGGTAATTAAAGTTTATGTCTAAAAACTGTGTGATATTTTTTTGCAAAAGCAATCTCCATGTCAAATTTTGACCTGTTTGCAAGCCTTCTAGCATTTGAAATCCTACCGAGGAAAATTCATTTCCATCAAATTTATTTTGGTAAAAAGAAACTTCGCCGTTCATCGTAAATTTTTTAGTTCCGGCATAAGAAAAGGCAGTCCCAAAACGGTTTTGTAGTAAGGTTTCGGCAATACCACTTTGATTTTCTTTCTTTTGTAATTCATAAAAAAGATCCCAACTGGTACTTTTGGAAAACAAATAACTGATTTTTGGAGCCAATTGATACCCGCTGATGTCGAAGTTTTTCTCCGGGAAATTCTCCGATTGAATGGCGGTTTGAATTGTTTTGGCAAAAAAACCAAACAACCAGCTTTTCTGGTACAAATGATTGTATTGCATTTGATGGGAACTGTTGGTCGCTTCCTGCGAACCTATCGACAATAAGTTTTTTGTTTTATTTTGAAGATAAGAATAGGTAATCGAATGGTTTTGCTTTCCTCGATTGTAGAACAAACTGTTTCTTAAACTGGAATTCAGTCCCAGCACATTTTCGTTGGAACCGCTGAACGGATTTAATTCAAAATTATCTCCGTCATTTTTCGTTTTCCGGTCAATTATAAAGGCGGTTTGATTATAGAAATAAGAAAGTAATTTTTTTAATCCTTTTTCATTTTGCCATTGATTTGGGTTTAAAGTCACGGATTGTGAGAATTTATTTTGATGTGTTTTGATGTAAATCCGATTCGGTAAAAATACCCGAATAAATGTTGCCTGATCAATAAACGGAGCGACTTCAAATTCCTGTAATTCCTGAATTCCATTGTTGTTGTAATCGTTCCAAGTGTAAACGCCTTGTCCGGCGGGTACTTCCAGATAGGTAAATTCCTGTTGCGGAATGGTTCCGGAATTAGTCTCGTAAACCGTTGTGCTTTGAATTAATTGATTAAAAAAACGATCCGTGTACACGATTCTGGAATTTAATGTGGGTTCTTTTTTTCGTGTATCATCCTCAAATTCTAAGACTCTATAATTGGCAAATAGGGACAAATCACTTTTATTGGTTTGAATTAACTTCGATTTCAGCATAAAAGTTTGGGACGAATTCACCCGCTGAATTAAACTCCCGACACTTCGAGACTGTAAGCTGTCATTGGTCCTTCTAAGATAACCTAATTCTACAAAAACCTTCGTGCTGTCGCCTCTTCCGGCATATAAACCGTACTCTGTAAATTTTTGGCTCAAAGCCGTAAACTGATTTGTCGTTTTATTTTTTTCCTGATTATCTTCTAAACGCAGGCTGGAACCAACCCAATTTTTATCGAAATGAAATCGCATTTGAGATTGGTTTCTTAAAAATTTGGATGATAAAGTAGTACCGTCACTATTTAGGAAACTGCCTTGGTTTTGAAAAGTCCAATTTTTTATTCGAAACAAACCATTTAAAACATGCCTGCTACCCGAAAAATTTTCGGAGAAATCTAATTTTTCAAATTGATACAATACTAATCCTTTATTAATGGATTTTGGTTTTGGGTTTAAATCCAATTGCAATCCGGAAACTAATAGACTTTGATTTCCAATACCTGCGGTTCCTAAATTCCAATCCCTATCAAATTCGATGTTGTAAATACGTTCCACAGATCTGAAATTGTTCTGAATAAATTGATAATTGGCGAAAGCGTCCATCTGCCATCTTTTTGAAAAAATACGCTGTTTGGCATTTATTTTTCCGGCCAAACCTTTGTTATTCGCGTCATCAATGGTCGAAAACAAATTTTTATCATTGTTGCTGATGCCAATTTCAAAATCAACAGCGGTTTTATCAGTGGGTTTGTATTTTCCTAAAAAGGTGGCAACTTGCACTTTTGTTGGGGCAATAAGTTGAATTATGGGTTCATAATTCCCTTGAGAAATCCCATTTATAGGAGCAATGTATTCATAAACTCTGGTGATTGTTGCAGCATTGGTCAAAATATAATTCCCGTTATTGGTTCCTACTAAAGTGAATTTCACATTGAATAATTCCTGTTGTGCGTCGTTTGAATATTCGAAAATTTCTATGGCATTAAAGAGCGTTTTTCGATACAGTACTTTATTTTCGGAGTACGTGTCGGAATAGGCGGAAGGAGCAGTCATCAAACTTGGATTATCTCCGGCATTGACTAATATTTGGGCTTGTTCCTGTGACAAATTTTGTTGCAACGGTTGGTTTTTTAAGTCGTTTTCCGAATATAAATAGCCTCCAAAACTCCATTTCTTATTGTTATGCGTGGCTCCGGCGTAGGTTACAAAACGGGTATAATTCCTGTCGGAATATTGGTATTCTATAGCAATCCGCATTTCAGAAGTGATGGTAAATAGTGGCGTAAATACAATTTCACCCGCATTATAATCTATTGTATAATCGTTGTTTTCGCCGCGTTTCAGTAAAATCCCATTGACATAAACCCGCTCTGAACCTGAAATCACCAAGACATATAATTCACCATTTTGCCCTTTTAATTTGTACGGACCCTGATTGCCCTCTTGTCCCACAATATCACTTTTGGCATATTGACCACGGACTAATGCCGCCGACGCAAATACATTCGTTTTGTTTTCTTCGGTTCCAAAGTTGAAATTTGTCGCCAGTCCCTGCACTTTTTTAGTGAAATTCAGGAATTGGGTGTTCCTGTTTTCCAGAAAGATATCGCCAGCACGAATATTCCAGTCCTCGCTGAATAACTCCATGAAAACATTGTCAAACTGATCTAGTCTCTGAGAATAACCGCCATCTTGCAACGGAATATTACTGTCTTGAATGGAGGCTCTCAAACTTACTTTTTCGGAAATTTTCCCTGTGATTTGTAAATCTAAATTGGAATTCAAAACGGCATTTTGATTGTTTCCTATTGTTAAGCCACGCGTAATGCTACCGGAAGTATTCAATCCGTCAAAAGGCACATTTTTGTTTATTTTTTTCTCTTCAATATTATACAAATTTCCAGTTCCGGCTTCATTACTGACGACTCGGCTGGAATCATAAATACGGTATTCTTGGGTGAGTATTTCAGGAAATTTCAGGTATTGTATGGTAAGCGAATCGGAGCTAAAAATGCTGTTTTCTTGTAAAAGTAGCGTTCCTTTTTCAAAATTTACTTTAAATAAAGTGCTGTCAATCCGTTTGCCATTGGCGTCCAGCAATTTGAAAAAACTGGAATTAATACTTTCTTTTTCAATGTAAATCGTGTCGCGCGAAGGAAGGATTTTTTTTGTCTTGTACAGCGAATTTATTTCCTGAGCATGGAGCCCAGAAAAACAGCTTATTACAATCCAAAAAAGTAATTTTTTCAACATAAATACTATAACTCGAAAGTATCAAAAGTAGTATTTATAATTCGATAATTAGAACATGTGACAATTAGAAAATCAGCGATACATAAATAAAGATATTCTCCGGGACAGGTCTTATTTTTATATTTTAAAACAATAAAAAATGGGAATCAAAAATTTAATTTCGATTCCCATTTTTATTATGTTTGAAACAGTTTTTAAACTTCTTTTGTCACAACTTGCATCGTTTCACGACTGACTTGTTTCAATAAGACAATTTTGTTTTCTTCGACAGTTTGTGATGCTTTGTCATCGAAATGTCTGATGGTGTATAAAGTGACATTTTCGTTAAATTCAACTTTAAATTTTTTGGATAAAATAGCATTCAGCGCTTTAAAATTGTCAAATTTATCTTCTACACATACAGAAAAACTAATCGCTGAATTCTGGATTAAGTTTACTTTTATTTTAAATTGGTGAAACAGCGCAAAAATTTCGCTGATGTTTTCTTCCATGATAAAAGAGAAATCTATGGAGGAAAGAGAAATCAAAAGTTGGTTTCTTTTGACAATAAAACAAGGTAAATAAGGTTCTAAATCGACACCTTTAGAAACACTTGTTCCCTTTAATAATGGATTTATAAATGATTTTACATACAAAGGGATTTCTTTTTTCTGTAAAGGTTGCAGTGTTTTTGGGTGAATAACTGTTGCGCCGTAAAAAGCTAATTCAATGGCTTCACGATACGAAATCTGATTTAACAAACTGGCGTTTTCAAAATATCTTGGATCGGCATTCATAACTCCGGGAACATCTTTCCAGATGGTAACACTTTCAGCATTTAGGCAATAGGCAAAAATTGCAGCTGTGTAATCAGATCCTTCACGGCCTAAAGTGGTTGTGAAATTGTTCTCATCTGAACCCAAGAAACCTTGTGTAATATTTAAGATTTTGCGTTTTACGTTTTTGGCAATATTTTTCTGTGTCAATTCCCAATCTACTTCCGCATCTCTATAAGTTGCGTCTGTTTTTATGAAATTACGAACGTCCAGCCATTGTGTTTTTATTCCCATGAAATTCATGAAATGGCTCAGAATTGTAGTTGAGATTAATTCACCGTAACTTACAATTTGGTCGTAAACAAAATTATAATTAGGAGATTTATTGTGTGTCAAAAAATATTCTAAATCAGCAAATTGTGTATTTACTGCGACAAAAACTCCGTTTTTTTCATCGTCAAATAAATCCATCAAAATTTGATTGTGGTATTTTTTTACTTCTTGAACGGATGATTTCAATTCAGCCGATTTGTCAAAATAGTTTTTTATGACTAGTTCCAGTGCATTTGTCGTTTTTCCCATTGCAGAAACCACCAACAACACGTCTTCATAACCCACTTTTTGTAAAACGTCATATACGTTTTTGATTCCTGCGGCATCTTTTACAGAAGCTCCTCCAAATTTGAATACTCTCATATTTTTAAACAAAAATTATTCTTTACTTTATTTCAATTTATTCTCCACAAAATTGGTAATTCCCAGCTCGTTCATTTGTACCACATGCCAATCTTTTAATACTTTTGCACCAGACTTTTCATAGAATTCGATTGCAGGGGCATTCCAGTCGAGAACATTCCATTCCACTCTTCGAACCTGATCTATTTTTGCCTGTTTTAAAATTTCAGAATACAAAGCATATCCAAGTCCGGTTCCACGCATTTTGTCTTTTACCACTAAATCTTCTAAATGAATTGTTTTTCCTTTCCAAGTTGAATAGCGGTAATACCACAATGCGATACCTACAATTTGCTTTGACTGTTCATTATCGTTGGAGTCGTCATCTATTTCGGCAACAAAAACATGAAATAAAGGAACAGTGCCAAAACCATCCCGAATCAAATCCTCAACAGTCACAACTACAGCATCTGGCTCCTTTTCAAATTCAGCCAACTCTTGGATAAGACCTAAAACAGCTTGCATATCTTGCGGGTTTCCTCTTCGAATATTCATAAATTTTTATTTTAATGATTTAAAAACGCAATAAAATTGCATTTTTACGTATTAATTTTGTGTTTTATTCAGCAAATATACAATACTGATAAACTAAGTAAATTTTATTCAAATCATTTTCACAAAAAAAACGATATTTGTGACTTCAAATTAACTACATCGATTTCGTAATGGAAGAACGCAACAAAACACTAGGAGAATTTATCATTGAAAACCAAAATGCCTTTCAATATTCATCCGGCGAATTATCCCGAATTATCAACTCCATCCGATTGGCTGCCAAAGTGGTGAATTATAAAGTAAACAAAGCGGGGTTAGTTGATATCGTGGGGGCTGCCGGAGAACAGAACATACAAGGCGAAGATCAGCAAAAACTAGATGTTTATGCAAATGAAGTTTTTATTCAAACTTTAATCAATCGTGAAATTGTTTGTGGTATTGCCTCTGAAGAAAATGATGATTTTATCACTGTGGAAGGAAGTGACAATAGTCATAATAATAAGTACGTGGTGTTGATGGATCCGCTTGACGGTTCGTCAAATATTGATGTTAATGTTTCTGTTGGAACGATATTTTCAGTGTATAGAAGAGTTACTCCAATAGGAACTCCAGTTACGCTTGAAGATTTTTTGCAGCCGGGAATCAATCAGGTCGCGGCGGGATATGTGATTTACGGAACATCGACGATGTTGGTGTACACAACAGGACACGGAGTAAATGGATTTACATTGAATCCGGCCATTGGAACCTTTTATTTATCGCATCCAAAAATGCAGTTTCCAACAGATGGTACTATTTATTCGATCAATGAAGGGAATTATGTTCATTTTCCGCAAGGAGTAAAAGATTACATCAAATATTGCCAGTTAGAAGAAGGCGACCGTCCGTATACATCAAGATATATCGGAAGTCTGGTTTCAGATATTCACAGGAATATGATCAAAGGGGGAATATATTTATATCCTACAAGTTCTAAAGCACCTAAAGGGAAATTACGATTGTTGTACGAATGCAATCCGTTAGCTTTTATTGCGGAACAAGCCGGAGGAAAAGCTTCTGACGGATTTAATAGAATCATGGAAATTGAACCAACAGCTTTGCATGAACGCGCTCCTTTTTTCTGCGGAAGTTACAACATGGTAGAAAAAGCCGAAGAATTTATGCATAAAGCTAAATTAAGCAAATATTAAAATTCAGGTTTATAAAAAAAGCTCCCAGATTTCTGGGAGCTTTTTTCGTATGCTTTGTAATTACTTGTTCATGTTTTTCATTTCGAAAAGGAAAGTATCTAAATCAACTTCTTTGTCTACTAATTTCAGTGCTTTATCTACGATGTAATTCACGTTTTCAATGTTAAAGCCTAAACCTACTCCAATTTTTCTTAGCATTACCTCTTGTTTGTCACCTAAATGATGGTCAACGTGAACAATTCGGGCTAAATCATACAACCGCTCCATTCTTTGTTCGTACAAATAAGGAGGATTGATTGGGTAATTTGAAGAATTCTCTAAAATTTCCTCATATTCTGCTGGAGAAATTTCTAATCGAATTGCCAGTTTGTCTAAAAATGCTTTTTCTTCAGGGGAAAACTTCCCGTCAGTAAGGGCTACACGTACAATTGATGCAAAATGACCTTTGTTTCTTTGCTTGAATTCGCTATCAAATAAATCTGAAAATGACATAATTTTTGGTTTTATATCTTACAAAGATAAATCTATTTTTAAATTAATGATTTTAATTTTTTTTATATTTTTTCTATCTATTTGATCGCTTTCGTTTTGCATTTATTTAGAGCATCAAATCAAACATTTTCAAAATTAATCGTAAGTTTACAGCCCCAATCAACCTAATAAAATACCCATGTCAGAGTTTTGGATTTACTTTCAAATAGGATTAAAACATGTTTTAGATATTCATGCTTATGATCATGTTTTATTTTTAATAGCACTGGCAATTCCATTCTCTTTCAAGGATTGGAAGCGAGTTTTGCTGTTAGTAACGCTTTTTACCATTGGACATACGATGGCTTTAATGCTTTCGGTTTTTGAAATAATTGTCATAAAAGTAAATGTTGTCGAATTATTAATTCCAATTACGATACTCATAACGGCTTTGTTTAATCTTTTTACGGCAGGAAAATCAAACAAGAAAGAAAGTATAAATGTTGTTTTATTTATCACGCTTTTCTTTGGAATTATTCACGGACTGGGATTTTCAAATTATTTTAAGTCGATTCTGGGTGGTGATGGTGCATCTAAAGTTATACCATTGTCAGAATTTGCAATGGGAATAGAAGTGGCTCAAGTGGTTGTGGTATTTATGGTTTTAATTTTGTCGTATATTGTTCAAACCGTTTTGAGATTCTCGAAACGCGATTGGATACTGGTAATGTCGGGGTTTATAATAGGAGTAGTGATACCAATGATTGTTGAAAGTGAAATCTGGATTAAATAAAAATGAACGAAAAGAAATTAAATAAATACGATAAAGCGTACCTTAGGATTGCCAAAGAATGGGGTCAGCTTTCTTATTGTAAACGCAAGCAAGTTGGTGCGATTATTGTGCGTGATCGAATGATAATCTCTGACGGATATAATGGCACTCCGTCTGGTTTTGAAAACTGTTGCGAAGATGAAGAAGGCTTAACGCGATGGGATGTTTTACATGCTGAAGCAAATGCAATTCTGAAAGTGGCAAGGTCTACACAATCTTGTGAAGGTGCGACATTGTATATAACGCTGTCGCCATGTAAAGAGTGCAGCAAATTGATTCATCAATCCGGAATAAAAAGAGTCGTGTATCATAACGGATACCGTGATGATTCAGGAATTCAGTTTTTGATAAAAGCTGGAATAGAGGTAGAGCAGATTTCAATTTTAGAAGAATAAATGAACTTTAATACTAAATATTTGCCCATTCTTATGTTCTCAACACTTGCTTTGGGTGTTGTACTGGGCGGAATGTTGAATTTTCCTAATGCAGCAGATTATTTAGTTAAAAATAATTCGAAAAGCAAGCTAAACAAACTGATTGATTTTATTGATAATGAGTACGTCGATGAGATCAATACAGACTCTATCGTAAATCTCACCGTAGATAATATTTTGGCACAACTCGATCCGCACTCAGTTTACATTCCGCCCAGTGATCAGCTGGCTGCACTCGAAAGCATGAAGGGAAATTTCGTGGGTATAGGTGTCAATTTTTACATGTATAAAGATTCTGTTGCAGTAATAAAACCTTTGGAAAATGGCCCTTCTGCGAAAGCGGGTATAAAAGCCGGAGATCGTATTTTATACGCAGATAAAACTAAATTATACGGACGTAAATTGCCAAATGACAGTTTGTTTTCCAAATTAAAAGGGGAAGTAGGTTCTGATATTGAATTAACAATTTACAGAAAATCAGAAGGGAAAAAGCTAAAACTAAAAATAAAAAGAGATGTTATTCCTTTAAAAAGTGTTGATGTGGCATTAATGCTGAGCAATAAAACCGGCTTCATTAAGATCAATCGTTTTGCCGAGACAACTTATGCCGAATTCATGGCAGGCGTTTCCAAGCTCAAAAAAGAAGGTGCAACATCGCTAATCATTGATGTTCGGGATAATGGTGGCGGCTACATGGAAGAGGCAGTCGCGATCGCTGATGAATTATTGGCGGATAAGCAACTCATTGTTTTTACCAAGAATAAAAATGGAAATATTGCTAAAACGTTTGCAACAAAAAAAGGGAGCTTCGAAAAAGGCAATATATTTATTTTAATTAATGAAAATACTGCCTCAGCAAGTGAAATTCTGGCTGGAGCAGTTCAGGATAATGACAGAGGAACTATTGTAGGGCGTCGTTCTTTTGGAAAAGGATTGGTACAACGCGAAATGGATTTTGCAGATGGTTCAGCTGTCCGTTTGACAATTGCCAGATATTATACACCAGCAGGTCGTTCGATTCAAAAACCATACTCGAAGGGAAAGGAAGCGTATTTCAATGAATCAGAGGCTCGTCTTGGAAATGGAGAGCTTTATGAAAAAGACAGTATAAAAGTTTCGGACACTATCAAATTTAAAACTAAAAAAGGTAAAATTGTATACGGCGGCGGCGGAATTGTGCCGGATGTTTTTGTGCCAATCGAAGTCGAACATGGAAATGAAGGGACTGCCTATTTAATGGAATCAGGGATTGTAGGTAATTATGTATTCGAACAATTAGATAAAAGCAGAAACAATTTCAAAGGTCTTTCTTTTGAAAAATTCAAAATTAAAATGAACGAAACCGACTTTTATGTCAATTCTTTTCAAAAATTTGTTTTCGGAAATGGTTTGGATTTGAATTTTGGAAAAAGCAAGTTATTGGTAAAAAGATATCTTTCGGCTGAATTTGCCCGTCAACTGTATGGTGAAAATTATTATTATGAAATTGTATTGAAAGAAGATGCAATGATAAAAAAAGTTTTAAATCAGCAATAAAAAGAATTCATATGGATTCAATTCCAATTTGCATCTTAAATAAATCAGTATTTACAAAAAGAGCTGCTTAATCCTATCATGGGCATTAATTTGAAGCCCATCATTCCATAAAATGAGAATATCTGTTGAAACAGCTGCTGAACTCTCGGGAGCAATTGCCCATTGACTTCTCCTACCTAGCAAAGTCCCTATCATATAAATTCGTTCGGCAACTTCATTCTTCCGTTGTATTCTTTGTTTTCCTGAAGTCATTTTTGATGCGTTTCTACATTATGCACTAAGCCTTCAATTGCGATAGTGTTTGCCGTGTCGATGCCTAAGGCAATTATTTTTCTAAGACACAAAATTTTTGTTTGTAATCCCGAATAAATTCAGGAATAGTGGCTTCAGTGCTAGTTACTTTTTCATTAAGAATCTAAACCACGTTTGGAAGGCCTTGTGAAAGATATCAATGCTTTTTACCGATAATTGAGCGCCTAATTTCCGAAAGGAATTCCAAAGGCAATATTGAATATAGCTTCTTGAAGTGAAGATATTTTTTGAGGAGTTAAAGCCCTAATTTTTTTATCAGCGGCAGAGTATTTGAATTTTTCGGAATCAAAATTAAAGATATTGTAACTCCGCAAACGCTGCCGCCAATAACGATACCTTAAACATAATTTACACCGTTAGTTTGATTTTTCTTCTATTTTTTTAGACATTCTAAAAATCAGAAGTATCAACACGGCGCAAAAAGAAGCGGCAATTCCAATAAAGGCAACCACGCTATCTCCTTGAAATGGATCTCTGAAATCCAATAAAGTAATATTGAATATGATTAGCGCTATGGCTAAAAACACCAATATGTTAGTGAAAATTTTCATAATACTTTTTGTTTTTGATATAAAAGAAAGATTTATGCGGATTATGGAAAAGAAAAAAAAGTTCTCAAAAAAATCGCGGTAACCTTTACAGATGTCTTACGGGGTAAATTTAGGTAAATTTAATTTACACAAACAAACCTTTAACATTCGCAGCGAATAATTTAACAGCAATAGCAAGAAGAACAACGCCAAAAGTCTTTCGAATCACGCCAAGTCCATTCTCGCCTAGCAATTTTTCGATTCTTGCAGATGATTTCAAGACAATATAAACCAGAATAATATTCAAAACGATTGCTATCACAATATTTACAGTGGAAAACTGTGAGCGCAAAGAGAGTAATGTGGTCATTGTTCCCGCGCCTGCGATAAGAGGAAATGCCAAAGGAACAATTGATGCTGAACTGGCTTCTTCGTCCCGATAAAGGCGAATTCCTAAAATCATTTCTAACGCAAGAAAAAATAAAACAAACGAACCGGCAACAGCAAAAGAATTTACATCAATCCCTATTAATTTCAATAATTCTTCTCCAACAAAAAGAAAAACAATCATAATTATACCTGCAACGATTGAAGCTTTTTCGGATTCAATATGTCCGTGTTTTGATCTTAAATCAACTATAATCGGGATGGTTCCCACGATATCAATTACGGCAAAAAGTACCATTCCAACCGTAATTATTTCTCTGAAATCGATTTCAAACATGTTTTTATTGGTAAAGTTAATCTTTTCGATATATTTCTTTCATTAAAATAAGATTTTATTACAACATCTTTGCCGTTTTAATAAATTGTTTACTATTCCGCTGTTTCACACTTTTTTAGT
Source organism: Flavobacterium caseinilyticum (assembly GCF_004349085.1). GTDB lineage: Bacteria > Bacteroidota > Bacteroidia > Flavobacteriales > Flavobacteriaceae > Flavobacterium > Flavobacterium caseinilyticum. Next base: position 509,887 of record NZ_SMFM01000001.1, read on the forward strand.
TTGCAAATTACTCATTTTCATATTGTTAAAAAGACATTAAAATCTAAAATCCCAGAGGCTTTTAAACAAAGTTAAAGTTGGGTTTTAACTAAAAAATTACACTATACTTTAACTACCTTTGCATTTTATAATCAGTACCCCAAAATAATGTTTCAATTAGGAAAAACAATTGTCTCAGAAGACATACTCGGAAATGATTTTGTTTGCAATTTGACCGCTTGTAAGGGAGCTTGTTGTGTAGATGGTGATGCCGGTGCTCCATTGAGTCTTGAAGAAACAAAGATATTGGAGGAAATCTATCCTAAAGTTAAACCGTTTTTACGCAAACAGGGAATTGCCGCTATCGAAGCGCAAGGAACTTGGGTAAATGGTACCGATGGTGATCTTGAAACACCGTTAATTGATAATAAAGATTGTGCGTACGTTATTTTTGATGGTAAAACTGCTTTATGCGGTATTGAACAAGCCTATAATCAAGGAATAATTGATTGGAAAAAACCTGTTTCCTGTCATCTGTACCCAATTCGCGTAAAAGACTTTACCGAGTTTGCCGCTGTCAATTATGATAAATGGGATATTTGTGATCCAGCCTGTTCGTTAGGTCAGGAACTCGAAGTGCCGGTATATAAATTTGTCAAAGAAGCGTTAGTTAGAAAATTTGGCGAAGACTGGTATGCAGAGCTTGAAAAAGTCGCTTTGGACATGAAAAAATAATTTCAAAATAAAAAAAAAATTCTTGTTTTTTAATTTTATAACCCTATATTTTACGGTACTTTACCTCCTTTTTTTGTTTTTCAATATACTGTTTTTCAGTATTTTAAAAAATTAAGCAAAATTATTTCATTTTTTTTCATTTGTTAAAAACTAAAGCCGATTGTGAATAAGTTTGGCTTTTATTAGTCGCAATATTTTACAATCTTTGTAATCTACATAAAGCACAAAATTTCGTTAAAATCTCAAAAATACACACACTTATAATGGCGCAAGTTGAACCAATTTTACAAGAAAATAAAAATCGTTTCGTGATTTTTCCTATCAAACACCATGATATTTGGGAATTTTATAAAAGTATGGAAGCCAGTTTCTGGACTGCTGAAGAAATCGATTTGTCACAAGATTTAAATGACTGGAATAATAAACTTTCGGAAGATGAACGTTATTTTGTAAAACACATTTTGGCATTTTTTGCTGCTTCAGATGGAATCGTAAATGAAAATCTGGCAGAAAATTTTGTGAACGAAGTGCAATACGCAGAAGCAAAATTCTTTTACGGGTTCCAAATCATGATGGAAAACATTCACAGCGAAACGTATTCGTTATTGATTGACACTTATGTAAAAGATGAAGCGGAGAAAGATGAATTGTTCAATGCTTTAGAAGTTTTTCCAGCAATTAAGAAAAAAGCGGACTGGGCTTTGAAATGGATAGAATCAGATTCGTTTGCAGAACGTTTGATTGCTTTTGCAGCGGTGGAAGGAATTTTCTTTTCGGGAGCATTTTGTTCTATTTACTGGTTGAAAAAACGTGGATTAATGCCAGGATTGACATTTTCTAACGAATTGATTTCGCGTGATGAAGGGGTTCACTGTGATTTTGCGGTGCATTTACACAACCACCACTTGGTGAATAAAGTGCCAAAAGAAAGAATCAGAAGTATCATTGTAGATGCATTGAATATTGAAAGAGAATTTATCACCGAATCGCTTCCAGTGAGTTTGATAGGTATGAATGCAGTTTTGATGACGCAATATCTAGAATTTGTTGCCGATAGGTTATTGGTTGAATTAGGTTGCGAAAGAGAATACAATACTACAAATCCGTTTGATTTTATGGATATGATTTCACTTCAAGGAAAAACAAACTTCTTTGAAAAGAAAGTAGCCGAATATCAAAAAGCGGGTGTTATGAATACCGATGAAGATGCTCAGAAAATATCTTTTGACGCTGATTTTTGATTTTTTTAAACCATTAAGGAATTAAGGTTTACCAAGTTTTAATTTATCTAAATATGTTGATGTTAAAGAAATCTTTTAAATCTTAAATGATTTACTGATTTTTTATGTTTCAGATGCTGATTAGCCCAGATAGTAATGAAAATCCTTTTTATTTTTTTCTTTAAAAAATAAAAAGATTGCAATGGATAGCTGGAAAAGCTCCAAAAAAAGATGCTGAAACAAGTTCAGTATAATTTACAAATAACGAAAAACAGTGAAGGGATTTTCTGTTTTAAAAAAACCAACAAAAGTATGTATGTAATTAAGAGAGATGGCCACAAAGAGCCGGTAATGTTCGACAAAATCACGGATAGAATTAAAAAACTATGCTATGGTTTGAATGATTTGGTTGATGCCGTGAAAGTGGCAATGCGCGTAATTGAAGGGCTTTATGACGGTGTGTCGACATCTGAGTTGGATAATCTTGCTGCCGAAACTGCTGCGTCAATGACTATTGCGCATCCGGATTATGCACAGTTAGCAGCTCGTATTGCAATCTCAAATTTACATTCGAATACAAAAAAATCATTTTCGGAAACGATGAATGATATGTTCAATTATGTAAACCCAAGAAATGGTCAATATGCACCGTTACTTTCTGAGGAAGTGCATAAAGTGATAATGGATAACGCGGAATTTTTAGATTCCCATATTATATACAACAGAGATTTCAACTACGATTATTTTGGTTTTAAAACCTTAGAAAGATCGTATTTACTAAAAATAAACGGTAAAATTGTGGAGCGTCCGCAACACATGTTGATGCGTGTTTCCGTTGGAATCCACTTAGATGATTTAAAATCAGTAATAGAAACCTACGACTTAATGTCGAAAAAGTTCTTTACGCATGCAACACCTACATTGTTCAATGCAGGAACACCAAAACCTCAAATGTCTTCTTGTTTCCTTTTGGCAATGCAAGACGATAGTATTGACGGGATTTATGATACGTTGAAACAAACGGCTAAAATCTCGCAATCAGCTGGTGGAATTGGACTTTCTATTCACAATGTGAGAGCGACTGGTTCTTATATTCGTGGAACAAACGGAACGTCTAACGGAATTGTTCCTATGTTAAGAGTTTTCAATGATACTGCAAGATATGTAGATCAAGGTGGAGGTAAACGTAAAGGAAGTTTTGCTATTTATATCGAAACTTGGCATGCGGATATCTTTGAATTTTTGGATTTGAAAAAGAATACTGGAAAAGAAGAAATGCGTGCGAGAGATTTGTTCTTCGCGATGTGGACTTCGGATTTATTCATGAAACGTGTGCAGGAAGACAGTTATTGGACGTTGATGTGTCCTAATGAATGTCCGGGATTGTATGATGTGTATGGCGAAGAATTTGAAGCAATGTACATTGATTACGAGAAACGTGGAAAAGGTAGAAAAACCATCAAAGCGCATGAATTGTGGGAGAAAATCCTAGAATCGCAAATTGAAACTGGAACACCTTACATGTTATACAAAGATGCGGCGAACAGAAAATCAAACCAAAAAAATCTGGGTACGATTCGTTCTTCGAATTTGTGTACGGAGATTATGGAATTCACTTCTAAAGATGAAATTGCGGTTTGTAACTTGGCTTCACTTTCGTTGCCAATGTTTGTGGAAAACAAAAAATTCAATCATGAATTGTTGTATACCGTTACCAAACGTGTAACCAGAAACTTAAATAAAGTAATTGACAGGAATTATTATCCGGTAATTGAAGGAGAAAATTCTAATAAACGCCACAGACCAATTGGTCTTGGAGTGCAAGGATTAGCTGATGCTTTCATCATGTTGCGTTTGCCGTTTACGAGCGACGAAGCGAAAAAACTGAATCAGGAAATTTTTGAAACCTTATATTTTGCAGCCGTAACCGCATCGATGGAAATGGCCAAAGAAGAAGGTCCATATTCTAGTTTTGAAGGTTCACCAATTTCTCAGGGAGAATTCCAATACAATTTGTGGGGAATGAAAGATGAGGAGTTATCCGGTCGTTGGGACTGGGCTTCCTTGCGAAAAGAGGTGATGGAACACGGAGTGAGAAACTCATTGTTGGTTGCGCCAATGCCAACGGCTTCGACTTCTCAAATTTTGGGGAACAATGAAGCATTCGAACCATATACTTCTAATATTTACACGAGAAGAGTACTTTCGGGCGAATTTATTGTCGTAAACAAACACTTGTTGCACGATTTAGTGGAACGTGGTTTGTGGAACGAAAACTTAAAACAAGAATTAATGCGAAATAACGGTTCGGTTCAAGCACTTAATATTCCGCAAGACTTGAAAGAATTGTACAAAACAGTTTGGGAAATGTCTATGAAAGACATTATCGATATGTCACGTCAACGTGGTTATTTTGTAGATCAATCACAATCGTTGAATTTGTTTATGCAAAATGCCAATTATTCTAAATTGACATCGATGCACTTCTACGCTTGGCAATCCGGATTGAAAACGGGAATGTATTATCTAAGAACAAAAGCTGCGGTGGATGCAATTAAATTTACATTGAACAATGATAAAAAAGCAGAGCCAATCGAAATCAAAGAGCAATCAATCGCTGTTCCTGCAGTTGCAGAAGCAGTAGAAATGACTGCCGATGAATACAGAGCGATGCTAGAATTGTCAAAAAATGCTGGTCCAGACGAATGTGAAATGTGTGGGAGCTAATGACTCAGGAAAATAATAAAGGCTTCTTAATTGAAGCCTTTTATAAGAATACTAACTTTAAATCTATCGATGAGGTAAAGAAAAAAAAATAATGCGCATAAAAAAAGGGACATCTTTGATATCCCTATTTTGGAGAACTTAAATAATTTTGGATCCGACCCCTAAAATTTTAAGTTATTTAAGAAGGAAAAGGTTACCTCACCTACTTTTTATATATTTCAAAAGTATATAATTCGAATCTTCTTTCCAAAATTATTTTTTAAGATAATATCAATGTTGATATTATTAATCTACAACTCTTATGACATAAGAGATTAAAGAGTTGTTAACAAAATAAATAAAATGGAAAATCCATCAAATAATGATTTTTACTACATTTTTAGAAAATGTATCACGACCAGAAATGGAAGAAGAATTTGTAAAACTGACGGAAGTTGTTTTAAAATTCGAATTAAAAAAAGTATTTAAATTTGAAAAGCAGCTATTGTAATGATAGCTGCTTTTTTTTGGAGCTATTTCCCGCTTTTCGTTACAATCTTTTTATTCGCCGAAAAGGCGAACAAAAAGGATTTTCACTTCAATCGGGGCTAATTACCTAGAGCTAACAGTTTAAATTTGTAAATAATTCACTATATTTGAGATAATTCACATTATAAACAATCCTTTTATACTAAATGCCATGGAAAATAAAAAATTTACTGTTACCGATGATTTATTAGCTTCCAAAGGCCAACGTTTCCTGAATTTCGTTATTGATTTATTTATAATTTATGTTATCGAAATAAGTATTGGTACGACCATAATTCTAATTGGAGATTTAACGAAAAGTGATGCAGCATCAAATTGGGTTTCCTCATTAAGCATTATTGAAAGTTTCTTTTTTGGACTTGTTACCTTGTTTTTTTATTATTTAATAACTGAAATGTATTTTTCTAGAACCTTCGGGAAGTATTTCACTAAAACAATGGTGGTAAAGCACGATGGTTCAAGACCCATTATGAAAAATGTAATTATACGAACACTTTCTAGATTAATTCCCTTGGAACCTTTTTCTTTTTTAACTGCTGATCGAGGATGGCATGATACATTATCGGTTACGTATGTGGTGAAAAAGCATGATTTTATAGCCAAAAAGAAATTGTTTTCTGAAGAATAAAGAAATAGAAAAGATAAAAATAGCAGTCATTTTAGGCTGCTTTTTTGTTTCTAAACACATCCTTTTCTTTATATTCGCTCCTTCTAAATACCAAAAATAAAATGATGAACTGGGAACAACTTTTATCACTAAAACGACAAGGCGACAAAGGCAAAAGATTACGTGTAGAACAAGACGATACCCGTTTGGGTTTTGAGGTTGATTATGACCGTATCATCTTCTCAGCCGCTTTTAGAAGTTTACAGGATAAAACACAAGTTATTCCGTTATCAAAAACTGATTTTGTACACACCCGATTGACGCACAGTTTAGAAGTTTCGGTTGTGGGGCGTTCTATGGGACGATTGGTAGGTAAGAAAATCATCGAAAAATATCCACATTTGAAAGAAGTTCATGGCTATCACATGAATGATTTTGGTGCTATTGTTGCTGCGGCATCTTTGGCTCATGATATTGGGAATCCACCATTTGGACATTCCGGTGAAAAAGCGATTGGAGAATATTTTTCCATTGGAAAAGGACAACAATACAAAGACCAGCTTACGCCAAAAGAATGGCAGGATTTAATTGATTTTGAAGGAAATGCGAACGGTTTTTCGGTATTGACGGCTAGTCGTCCCGGAATTGAAGGCGGACTTCGAATTTCGTATGCGACTCTTGGTGCTTTTATGAAGTACCCTAAAGAAAGTTTACCAAAAAAACCAACCAAAGATATTGCCGACAAAAAATATGGTTTCTTTCAAACCGATAAAGCTTTTTTTCAAGATGTAGCTTTGGATATGGGTTTGATTCCAAATAAATCCGGAGACAATATTGGTTTTGAAAGGCATCCTTTGGCATATTTAGTAGAAGCTGCAGATGATATTTGTTACACCATTATTGATTTTGAAGACGGAATCAATTTAGGATTAGTTTCTGAAGATTTTGCGTTGGAATATTTAATAAAATTGGTGAAAGACAGCATTGATACTTCAAAATACAAGACTTTAGAAACCAAAGAAGACCGAATTAGTTATTTACGAGCTTTGGCAATTGGAAGTTTAATCAATGATGCCGTAAAAGTATTTGTCGAAAATGAAGCCTTGATTCTGAACGGAAAATTCCCTTTTGCCATAATGGACAAAAGCAAGTACAAAGCCCAGATGGATGATATTATCAAGATTAGTGTCGATAATATTTACCAAAGCCGTGAAGTAATTGAGAAAGAAATCGTCGGTTATCAGATTATTCAAACGTTATTGGATAAATTCATAACGGCATTTAATAACAAATTCGATGGGAATGCGTCTAATTACGATTCTTTGATTCTGAAAATGTTACCTGAAAAACACCATTTGGAGAAAGAAAATCTGTATGGACGATTACTGCATATTTGTCATTTTATCTCCTTGCTTACGGACGGGAATGCGTTATTGTACTATAAGACGATAACTGCCTCAAAAACTTAAGTAAACGTTTGTTAATTGCGTTGTTATATTAAATAAAAACGATTAGGTTTGTGCTTTTAACAAAGTACATACTAATTAATAGATTTTTATGAAAAAAATAATACTTTCTATACTTTATTTACTACCATTATTTGTTTTTTCTCAGTCTAACAAGGAAATAATTCAAAATTATCTAAGCACGCCGACTGCTAAAACGAGCATATCAAATCGTGATTTTAACGATTGGGTAATTCAAAGTGAAGGCGGATCTACAAGTACTGGAATCAAAAATTGCTACGTGATACAGCGTTATCAGGGAATTGAAATATTTAGGGCAGTGTCAAATTTTTCTATAAAGAACAGCAAAGTGATTGATGTTCAAAAAAGAATAGTTGACGGTGTTTCAGATAAAGTAAACGCAACTTCTCCTTCTTTATCAGTAACAGATGCATTAACGAGAGCGTATTTTCAATTGGGAATTGCGGTTAAAAATCAGTTTACTGTTTTGGAACATTTGGAAGTAAACAAGTACAAAATAAGCAACGGATTAGGGACTGATGAGCCTGTTAGTGCAAACTTAGTATATCATCAGGCAATATCAGGTAAATTGATTTTGGCATGGGATTTCACAATTCATACGAGTAGCCATGATCATATTTGGAGTGTAAGAATTGATGCTGTCACGGGCAAAATATTAGAAAAAAATGATATTGTAATTTCATGTAGTTTTGATCAAGGGAAAGCGCATTCACTGACGCCTAATGCAATCGAAATACATTCCGGACCTGCTTACAAACAAATCTATTCAGGATCTTCTACCGCTGCACTTGGGGGATCTTATCGCGTTATACCATTTAATTACGAAAGCCCTAATCATAGTCCTTTTCAACTTATTTCAGATCCATCAGATGTTAAAGCATCTCCTTTTGGCTGGCACGATATTGATGGTATTGCGGGTGCGGATTACACGATAACCCGAGGTAATAATGTGTGGGCTAAAGATGATGTTTTGGGTGACAACTCCAATCAAGGTCGCAGTCCTGACGGAGGGTCTTCATTAATTTTTGATTTTCCGTACAAAGGAACAAGTGCTGCAGCGATCTCATATATCGATGCTTCAATCACTAATTTATTCTATATGAATAATGTAATGCATGATGTCTGGTATCAATATGGTTTTGATGAGGCCAATGGAAATTTCCAGGAAAATAATTATGGACGTGGTGGAAAAGAAACTGATTTTGTCAATGCAGATGCGCAAGATGGGTCGTCAATTACACCAATGAGTCTGAACAATGCTAACTTTTCTACTCCGGTAGATGGAACGAAAGGGAGGATGCAAATGTTTTTATGGAACAGAAGTCCTGAAATCAAGCCACTTATTGTCAATTCACCTTCAGGTATTGCAGGAAGTTACGTAGCAAAACAGAATGGGTTTAACCCGGGACAGGTAGCATTGCCAATAGCACCTAATTTTTTACAATCAGATTTAGTTTTATATTTGGATAGTTCAGGTGGCAAATCAGAGGCATGCGTGTCTCCGTCTAATGGTGCCGCTATGAGTGGAAAAATAGTTATTTTACGAAGAGGAAATTGTGCTTTTTCCGTAAAAGTAAAATACGCTCAAAATGCAGGTGCGATAGCTGTTGTAGTTGTAAATAATATCGAAGGTGAAATAATCATGTCCGGGGCTGATGAATCAATCACAATTCCAGCAATCAGCGTTAGTCAATCTGTTGGGGAAACGATTATAGACCAAATGAAGATACAAGCTGTAAATGTTAAAATACAAACACAGTCATCTCCATTTGTAAATGCAGACGGGGATTTTGACAACGGAATCATTGCACATGAGTATGGCCATGGGATTTCGACTCGTTTGGCTGGTGGACCAAATAATTCAAGTTGCCTTCAAAACACGGATCAAATGGGCGAGGGCTGGTCTGATTGGTTTGCATTGATGATGCAATTAAAACCGGGTGATTTTGGTGGTGCTAAAAGAGGAATTGGAACTTTTGTATCGTCTGAATCCACAAGTGGCTTAGGCATTAGGGATTACGCCTACTCAACCGACAGAGCTATTAATCCTATGACCTATAATTTTACCAATAATTACCAAACTATAGATGCAGAAGGTGGTGAAAAAACATCCGTACACGGTGTAGGTACCGTTTGGGCTACCATGCTGTGGGATTTAACTTGGGCGTACATAAACAAGTATGGGTTTGACAATAATAAATATTCGGGTCAAGGCGGAAACAATAAACTAATGCGAATTGTATTAGACGGAATAAAGTTGCAACCCTGTAGTCCAACTTTTGTAGATGCAAGAGACGCAATTATTGCGGCAGATCTAGCCATCACAGGTGGTAAGGATTATTGCATGATTTGGGAAGTGTTTGCAGCTAGAGGTTTGGGTGTTAATGCTTCAGCAGGTGATAAAAATAAGGGGAATGATCAGATAGAGGATTTTACCAGACCAGCAAATGGAGCTAGTTGCTCATTAGCCGTTCTTGATATTGATGCGGAAAATATAATGAAAGTTTTTCCAAACCCATCCAATGGCGAAATTGCAGTAAGAATCAATAACTACGATGGGAACGTCGCTATCAAAATAATAGATCTTACTGGAAGAATTGTTTATACAGCTAAGAATGTGTTATTCAATAACGAAAAAACTTTTAATTTAAGCCAACTAAATTCCGGCATTTACATTATGGAAATTACAGGGGAGGAATTGAAGTATACCGAAAAAATCATTATTAATTAGGAATCCATAAGTGTTTAAAAAAATCCTGAAATTAATTTCAGGATTTTTTTTTAAAATATATATTCGATTCCAACACCGATGGCTTGTCTTATTTGCGTTTTAGGACCTTGAGTAACTTGTATTCCTGCGATTTGCTTTTTTGATTTGATGTCGTCGTCATAAATCACATGTGCCCCAACATTAGCTTTTACATACTGATTGACAACAAGTTGCACTTGAAGGTCGTAATCCACATCTATGTTCCCAAAACGATTCACATAATCAGAATATAAACTTAGACGATTTTCTAAAGTAATATTCTTGAAAATTTCTTTTTTAATGTGACCTGAGACCAAAAAACCAAGTTCCATTTTAGCTTTTTCACCTTGTGTAAGCAAATTTCCATCTAGGTCGTAAGTAGCTTTAGGTACTCCAAAGGCACCCTGATTGGCTAATCTTTGATCTAAAACCAGAGTTGTTTTAAAGGTAAAAGGGGAAATGTAAAAGGTTCTTTTCTCTTTTTTGTTGACATTTTCGGCGCCAATTCCCATAAAAATATAAGCAGGCGCAAAGAGTTTAGATATCGCTTTTTCGGTATTTGGGTAGGCATACCCGTTGGTGAACTGGGTGTTGAAATTAAATTTTGCAGAATGATACCAATTGGATAACGTGTCTTGCCTGTAGCCAAATGTGGAATTTAATTGTATGGCATCATCTGTCTTTCTTACTTCAGTCCGTTCTTGCTTGTTCAATCCGTATCGTATTAGAAGTTCATTTGACCAATTGTAATTACTTCTATTATAAACCCTGTGAAATTTACCTTTTATTAATCCTGAAATCGAACTGGTTCCTCCCGCACTCCAATTCACAAAAGCAACTTCAGAGATGTCAAAGCCTAAACTATTTTTAATAGTCCAATAGGATAAAGGAACGTAATGCCGATTGTTTTGTATTTTAACCGTTACAAATAAAGGTTTAACGGCTTTAATTACAGTAGGTTTAGCTGATAATGGTAACGCTGTTAAATTTGATTCCTGAGATAAACAATTAAAAGAGATTGTGAATGTAAGTAAAAGTAAAGTGTAGGATAATAATTTCATTAACGGGGAATTAATTTAAACGTGCAAAATAAATATTTTAATAACTTGAAAAAAGTATTTCAAGACTTTTAACGTCAATTTTGCAGTATTGTTGCAATTCGGCAACGGTTCCATGTTCAATGAATTCATCCGGAATACCTAAAACGGTTACATTTGAAGTATAATTATTCTCTGAGGCAAACTCGAGAATGCCACTTCCAAAACCGCCTTTTACAGCACCATCTTCTATAGTAACAACAATTGGAAATTCAGTAAAAATGTTGTGTAAAGCATTTTCGTCTAATGGTTTAACAAACGGAAAGTCATAATGCGCAATGGTTTCTGGATGTTTCATTTTGGTTATAGCCGAAGTGACATTATTGCCAATAGTTCCATTGGATAAAACAGCGACTTTCGAGCCATCTTTGATGCAAATACTTTTTCCAATTTCTGTTTTTTTATAGTTTCCTAGATGTTGCGTTTGCCAATCTGCAATAACACCGCGACCACGTGGATAACGAATTGAGATAGGATGATTTAATCCCAATTGTGCTGTATATAAAATATTTTGTAACGCTATTTCATTCATCGGTGCATAAACAATCATGTCAGGAATGCATCGCAAATAAGCCAAATCGAAAACACCGTGATGCGTTGCGCCGTCTTCTCCCACCAAACCAGCTCTGTCCAAACAAAAAATTACCGGAAGATTTTGTAAAGCCACATCATGAATTATTTGGTCGTATGCTCTTTGTAAAAATGTCGAGTAAATATTGCAATAAACGACCATGCCTTGAGTTGCCATTCCGGCAGCTAAAGTCACCGCATGCTGTTCGGCAATTCCAACGTCAAAAGCGCGTTTTGGAAATGCATCCATCATGAATTTCAACGAACTTCCGGACGGCATTGCAGGTGTGATTCCTATAATTTTTTCATTTTTTCTAGCCAAATCTAATATGGTCAAGCCAAAAACATCCTGATATTTTGGAGGTAAATTTTCTTCGGATTTAATGTGAATTTCTCCCGTTAAAGCATCAAATTTGCCGGGAGCATGGTATTTTACCTGGTCGTCTTCGGCTTGTTGCAGTCCTTTTCCTTTTGTGGTAATGATATGAAGAAATTTTGGTCCTTTTATTTTTTGTAAGCGTCTCAGTTCTTTGATAACCGCAAAAAGATCATGACCGTCTATTGGACCTGAATAATCAAAATTCAAAGATTTGATCATGTTGTTTTGCCTCGGATTTTTCCCCTCTTTTACGGCAGTGAGGTATTGTTTTAAGGCACCTACACTTGGATCAATCCCGATGGCGTTATCGTTCAGAATCACCAATAAATTAGCATCAGTAACTCCGGCGTGATTTAATCCTTCAAAAGCCATCCCTGAAGCGATGGAAGCGTCGCCAATTACCGCAATATGCTGTTTGTTGAACTCGCCTTTTAAATTAGAAGCAATTGCCATTCCTAAGGCTGCCGAAATAGAAGTAGAGGAGTGGCCTACGCCAAAAGCATCGTAAATACTCTCGCTTCTTTTTGGGAAACCGGAAATACCGCCGAGTTGCCTATTAGTATGAAAATTTTCTCTTCGACCGGTCAGTATTTTATGTCCATAGGCTTGATGGCCGACGTCCCAAATCAATAAATCTTTTGGGGTGTCAAAAACATAATGCAAGGCAATTGTCAATTCGATGACTCCTAAGCTTGCGCCAAGATGGCCTTCTTTTACAGCCACAATGTCGATAATAAAATCGCGTAATTCTTGGGCAACTTGAGGAAGTTGGGCTTCGTCAAGCAAGCGTAAATCGGTTGGGTTATTGATGTTTGAAAGTAAATTATCTGACATAAAGCAAAGGTACGATTTGAAATTGTATTTTTGCAGTCGATAAAAAAAGTTGTTTCACAAAGAATTACAAAATAAAGCGAAGATTCACAAAGAATTTAAATTTGCGAATTCGCGGTCTATACTATGATAAATCCTTTCACCGACGAATATTTCATGAAAAAGGCTTTGCAGGAAGCTGAAATGGCTTTTGAAAAAGGCGAAATTCCTGTTGGCGCTATTGTTGTCATTGATAATAAAGTCATTGCCAGAAGTCATAATTTAACCGAATTACTGAATGATGTTACGGCTCACGCCGAAATGCAATCCATTACTGCTGCTGCGAATTATCTTGGCGGGAAATATTTGATTGGTTGTACACTTTACGTTACACTGGAACCTTGCCAGATGTGTGCCGGCGCTTTGTATTGGAGTCAGATTTCGAAAATTGTGTACGGAGCTACTGATGAACATCGGGGTTTTGTAAAAATGGGAACGCAATTGCATCCTAAAACTACTGTTGTGAAAGGAATTATGGCAAATGAAGCTTCGGAGTTGATGAAGCGATTTTTTGTGGAGAGAAGAAAGTGATATTCTTATCCTAAATACTTTAGCCCAGATAGAAGCGGTATCCTTTTTCAAAGCTGCCAGCCTTCAAAAGGCTGGCAGCTTTGAAAAAGATATAGCGGATAGCTGGAAATAGCTCCTGAAAAAAGGGCAAAAAAAAACTCCCCAATTTCTTGAGGAGTTTGTAATTTATTCTATGACAGCATTTTCTTTTTTGTCGTAGAAATGATATTCTAAATACGTGTAAGCATCACGAGGTATAATTTTCACCCATTTTTTATGTTCAAGAAACCATTTTGAACGTAATGATGGAAAACCTTTGGTAAGGTATGCGGCCACAAAAGGGTGTACATTAAGCACAACATCTTTGTGGTTTTTTAATACTCTTTCCAGATCAAAAGCGATTTTATCAATGATTTGTATTGGCGCTTCAATTTCGCCGCTTTCATTGTTTGGATCTTCTTCTCTAGTTTTAATATTAACTTCTGGTCTTACTCTTTGTCTTGTAATTTGAACTAATCCAAATTTGCTCGGAGGTAAGATCTTATGTTTTGCTTTATCGTCGCTCATTTCTTCTTTCAAGAAATCGAACAACACTTTGCGATTTTCAGGATTTGACATATCGATAAAATCGATTACGATGATTCCGCCCATATCACGAAGACGTAATTGTCTTGCGATTTCGGCAGCAGCAATCATATTGACTTCCATGGCTGTATCTTCCTGGTTGGTGGCTTTATTAGAACGGTTTCCGCTGTTTACGTCAATAACGTGCAAAGCTTCAGTATGTTCGATAATAAGATAAGCTCCTTTACTCATGGATACTGTTTTTCCAAAAGAAGTTTTGATTTGTCTCTCTATGTTGTATTTCTCGAAGATAGGTGTGTCTTTTGATTGATAAAACTTAACGATTGATTGTTTGGATGGTGCAATTTCTTGCAAATAATCCTTTGTTTGGTTGTACAACTCTTCGTCATCTATCTGAATACCGCTGAAGGTATCGTTGAATACGTCTCTTAATATCGAAGAGGCTCTGTTGAGTTCTCCTAATACTTTTGACGGATGATGAGCAGTTGGTAATTTTTTACACATTGCAGTCCATCTGCTGAGCAGGTTCTGCAAATCTTTTTCTAATTCGGCTGTATTTTTGCCTTCGGCTACTGTGCGAACAATAACACCAAATCCTTTTGGTTTGATGGATTGTACTAATCGTTTCAAGCGTTCTTTTTCTTTTTTGTCTTCTATTTTTTGAGAAATAGAAACACGGTCAGAAAACGGAACCAAAACTATAAATCTTCCGGCAAGAGAAAGCTCAGCGCTAATTCTTGGTCCTTTTGTAGATATAGGTTCTTTGACGACTTGTACTAAAACAGATTGATTGGAACTCAAAACATCAGTAATGGTACCATCTTTGTCTATTTCTTTTTCAAACTGAAAGGTTTTTAGGGAGAAATCTTTTAATTTACCTGCGCTTACAAGTTTTATGAATTTCAGTTGGGAAGCTAAATTAGGTCCTAAATCATGATAATGTAAAAAAGCATCTTTTTCGAAGCCTACATTTACAAAAGCAGCGTTAAGTCCGGCAACTGGTTTCCTGATTTTGGCAATAAATATATCACCAACCTGGAAGTTGCTTTTTTCTTCTTCTTTGTGTAATTCAATTAGTTTTCCATCTTTTAATAAGGCAAAATCTACGGCTTCAGAACTAGATCTAATGATTAATTCTTTATTCACACTGTAAATTTTTTATCTATTCGCCAAAGCGAACAAATGGATTAAACAATATTTTAACAGGTATTGAACCCGGGGAGGAAAAGACTTAGAAAATCAAAGAGACAAGAAGCAAGATTTATAAGTCTTATTTCTTTCTTCTTTGTTCTAGTTTTCTTTTTCTCAATTTCAATGAACGTTTAAAAAGAAAAAAGTAGTTTAAAACTACTTTTTCTTTTTGTGACGGTTAGCTCTCGCTCTTTTCTTACGTTTGTGCGTTGCTACCTTATGTCTCTTTCTTTTTTTACCACTTGGCATGTCTTGTCGATTTTATGATTAATATTATTATTTTGCTTCGTTATTTGTTTTCACTCCTTCTACAAAAACTTTTGCAGGTTTAAATGCAGGAATGTTGTGTGCAGGAATTTTTATTGTTGTATTTTTAGAAATATTTCTTCCTGTTTTCTCTGCTCTAGTCTTCACTATGAAACTTCCAAAACCTCTTAAATAAACATTGTCTCCAGTTTCTAATGAATTTTTCACTTCATTCATAAAAGTCTCTACAGTTGCCTGAACATCTCCTTTTTCAAGACCTAATTTTTCTGAAATTTTTGCTACGATATCTGCTTTCGTCATTTTCTTTCCTATTTTATAATGTTGTACTATTTTTTTGAGTTTGCAAATATATGAATTTAAAAAACAATTATTCAAGCTAATTCATTAAATTTTAATCACATAAACTTTTACTTTTGCTAACAAATAATTAAAACATGATTTTTTCTAACTTGTTAATACAATGGTATTTACAAAATAAACGTGATTTGCCTTGGAGAAATACCACTGATCCGTATCCCATTTGGCTCTCTGAAATCATGTTGCAACAAACGCGCGTGGCGCAAGGAATGCCTTATTTTTTGTCTTTTACAAGCGCTTTTCCAACTGTTTTTGATTTGGCGAAAGCCAATGAAGAACAGGTTTTGAAACTTTGGCAGGGATTAGGATATTATTCTCGTGCCCGAAACTTACACAAAACAGCACAGCATATCGCTTTTGATTTATCGGGAATTTTTCCGGCAACTTATAGTGACTTATTGAAACTGAAAGGAGTAGGAGAATACACCGCCGCTGCAATTGCTTCTTTCTCTTATAATGAAGTTGTTCCGGTAGTTGATGGGAACGTATTTCGGGTTTTGTCCCGTTATTTCGATCTGGATACGGATATTGCTCAGGCTTCCGCCAAAAAAGAATTCGCTGCTTTGGCTTTCGAACTGATGCCAAAGGATAATCCGGCAACTTTCAATCAAGCCATTATGGAGTTTGGCGCTTTGCAATGCGTTCCTAAAAGTCCGAATTGCGGTATTTGTGTTTTCAACGAAAGTTGCGCCGCTTTGCAAAAAAACAAAGTCGATCAGTTGCCTGTTAAATCCAAAAAACTAAAAGTTAGAAACCGATACTTTAATTATATGGTTGTTGCAGATGAAAATGACAACACCATAATTCAAAAAAGAACGGAGAAAGGGATTTGGCACAACTTATATGAATTCCCTTTGATGGAAACCGAAAAAGAGGAAGATTTTGATTGTGTTAGCGAAGCTGTCCAAGCGGAGTATTTTAAAGATAATACTGTCGAAAGTATGTTAGAATATAACGAAAAAAGTATCATTCATAAATTGTCACACCAGCATTTACATATCAAGTTTTGGAAAGTAAAACTAAAAGGAACAATTGAAAACGGAATTGATGCAGAAACATTGAAAACTTTTCCGTTCCCAATTGTGATTCATAATTTTATTGAAAAGGATTTATAGAGTTTCTAAAATAATGTATCTTTGATTAAATACTATATTCTAAAATGAACGGAACATTAAATAAAGTTATGCTTATCGGTTTTCTTGGCGACGACATCAAAATGCATTATTTTGACGGAGGCAACTGTATCGGAAGGTTTCAGTTGGCAACAAACGAAGTGTATATCAACAAAACTACAAATGAAAAAATCACTTCTACAGAGTGGCATAATTTGGTAGTACGCAATAAAGCGGCTGAACTTTGTGAAAAATATCTTTCTAAAGGAGATAAAATATATGTGGAAGGGCGTATTAAGTCCCGCCAATGGCAGTCAGAGGATGGAACTACAAAGCACACCACCGAAATTCAGGTAACTGAATTCACTTTCCTGTCCACTAAAAAAGACAGTGAAAACAACAAACAAATTCCTGTAGCTGATGTTGTGAAAAACACTAATTTTGATCCGGAAAATAATGTCTTGCCTATTAATGACTTGCCATTTTGATTGTTTAATTAATCTTAACTAATTTGGACCCAGAGCCCAGTTTATTTTTTGCCTACGCTATCGATACGAATCTAGCATTTGGCATATCAGGAATAATTATTTTGCTGTTTTGTTCGGCGATAATCTCAGGTGCTGAAGTAGCCTTGTTTTCGTTGTCACAAAAGGACATCGAAGAAACCATGCAAGAAAATAATTCGAAAGGAAAAATTATTGCTGCACTTTTAGAAAAGCCGAAAAAACTGTTAGCGACACTTCTTGTAGCCAATAGTTTTATTACTATTTCCATAATACTATCGTTCTCCTACGTTGGAAAAGCATTTTTTTCAGCTGTACCAACACCACTTTTAAAATTTACTCTTGAAGTGCTGACAGTTACCTTCTTGATTTTGTTGTTTGGCGAGGTTTTACCAAAAGTGTATGCCAGCAGAAACAATAAAAAGTTTGCAAAAGGAATTGTGTATCCAGTTGCTTTTTTGGATAAATTGCTTTCGCCAATAAGTTTGCCCATGCGCGCTGCTACACTTTATTTGCACCACAAATTAGCAAAACAAAAAACAAATTTCTCAGTCGACCAATTGTCACAAGCTTTAGAATTAACCGCTTCGGATGAAACTTCTACCGAAGAACAAAAAATTTTAGAAGGAATTGTAAGTTTTGGAAACACCGATACAAGACAAGTGATGAGTCCGCGAATCGATATTTTTGCTTTAGAAATAGACGAATCTTTTGCTGATATTTGTCCCAAAATCATAGAAAAAGGATTTTCCAGAATTCCGGTGTATCGAGACAATATAGACCAGATAGAAGGCGTTTTGTTTGTCAAAGATTTGCTTCCGCATATTAATACCAATGAATTTGACTGGAAATCGTTGTTGAGGGAACCTTTCTTTGTTCCTGAAAATAAGAAACTGGACAATTTGCTGAAAGATTTTCAGAGTATGAAAAGTCATCTCGCGATTGTGGTCGATGAATATGGAGGAACTTCGGGTTTAGTATCTTTGGAAGATGTTATTGAAGAGATTGTGGGAGATATTAGCGATGAATTTGACGATGAAAATATTAATTTTTCTCAAATTGATGATAAAAATTATCTTTTTGAAGGAAAAATAAACCTCAAGGATTTTTACAGAATAATTGATGTAGACGAGGAATTATTCGAAAGCAAAAAAGGAGAAGCCGAAACGCTAGCCGGTTTTATCCTTGAAATTTTGGGAAATTTTCCGAAAAAAAATCAGAAAATTTCATTCGAAAACTATCTGTTTACCATAGAAGCAGTGGATCAAAAACGAGTGAAGCAAATAAAAGTAACGATTGAATAATCCTCTCCCTGACCTCATTCGAAGGAAGGGGAATTGTTGTGAAATGTGTTGCTTTTGAAAAATAAAAGATTAAATAAATTTAGGATGGAAATGTTTAAAAAAACAATCACTTTTTCGGCCATTGTAATACTGTCATTGTTGAGTTTTAGTTGTAAAGATGATGTCTTGCCAAAACCATCAAGCTATTTGCGATTGGATTATCCGGAAGCTAAATATGTAAATTTTGAAAATGAATGTCCTTTTGCTTTCGAAATGAATTCAGACGCAATTATCAAAAAAGAAACTGATTGCGGGTTTACCATTACGTATCCAAAAATGAAAGCAACTATTTATCTGACGTATAAACCAGTCACTAAAAACATTAATGAACTGTTGCGCGACGCACAAAAATTGACTTTTGAACACGTGATTAAAGCAGATGATATTCTGGAACAACCGTATTTGAATCCTGATAAAAAAGTCTACGGAATGTTTTATCAGGTAGATGGAAATGCGGCAACGAATTCGCAGTTTTATGCTACGGACAGCACGCGACATTTTGTGACAGGTTCTGTGTATTTTTATGCAAAACCCAATTATGATTCTATTATGCCAGCGGCAAGTTATATCAAAAATGACATGCAGCGACTAATGGAAACCCTGAAATGGAAATAATATTTCATAAAAAAAAGCATTCGCCAGTAACGAATGCTTTTTTTATACAATTTAAAAGTCTGGATTACGACTTCATATTCGAAACTTTGTATGTTTTGCCATCAGCAGCGGCTTCGACAACTTTAGTCAATTTCTCTGGAGTTTGAACCGTTTTGTCAAAAGTTACTGTTCCTAATTTTGTATCAAAATCTACCGTTGCTTTCTGAACACCTTCCAGTCCGTTCAAATCTTCCTGAATTGTTTTGGCACAACCTATGGCGCATGACATTCCTTCTACAGAGAAACTCGCTGTTTGAAGATTTGCAGCTGCAATTTCCTTTTTAACTTTTGGAGCTGCTGTAGTTGTGGTTTCTTTTGCAACTATTTCAGCCTCTTTTTCTTTACAGCCTAAAAATAAAATACTTGTAAGTACTAGCGTCACGATTGATTTTTTGAAGTTCATTATGTTGAAATTTAAAAGATTAAAAGGGTGTTTATCTTTCGCAAAATTAATTAAAAAAAGGAGGACTAATTCATAAAATAATTACAATTTTGGGGCAAAATTATTTTTATGGAATCAAAGCAGTTAAAATGGGTGTACTTGATGGTTCTTGCCTTAGTTTGGGGAAGTTCATTTATACTGATAAAAAAGGGATTAATAGGTTTAACAGCTTTACAATTGGGATCATTGCGAATCATTTTTGCAGCTGTTTTTTTAGTATTGATAGGATTTAAAAGTCTGCCCAAAATCCCGGCATATAAATGGAAATACATTGCTTTAACTTCTCTTTTTGGGACATTTATTCCTGCTTACTTATTCGCGATTGCACAAACCGAAATTGACAGTTCGGTGAGTTCTATTTTGAATTCTCTGACACCTTTGAATACATTAATTCTGGGCGCTTTAGTTTTTGGATTGCAATTCAAAAGAAATCAGATTTTTGGAATTCTAATTGGTTTAATAGGAAGTGCTTTGTTGATTTTGAACGGCGCTATTCATCATCCGGAACAAAACTATTATTATGCTATTTTGGTTTTAATAGCATCCATCTGTTACGCAGTCAACGTCAATTTGATCAAAAAATATTTGCATGATTTGAGTCCGCTAAGTATTACGACTGGGAATTTTATGGTGTTGTTTTTTCCGGCATTCATCATCTTGTTTTTCTCCGGTTTCTTTGAAGTAGTACATGATGTAAAAGTGCAGGAATCGATTATATTTATAATGATTCTTGGCGTTGTAGGAACTGGAATTGCGAATATTTTATTTTTTAAACTGATCCAAATGTCTTCACCTGTTTTTGCTACTTCAGTAACGTATTTGATTCCTGTAGTCGCTTTTTGTTGGGGATTATTAGACAATGAAATGCTGACACCAGTTCAGTTTTTTGGTGCTTTTATCATTTTAATAGGAGTGTATTTATCAGCCAGGAAGTAGTGTTGAGTATTTTGTGTTTTGTTTAAAAAGTTTAGTTAGTATAAAACAATAAAGGCTGCCCAAATGGACAGCCTTTATTTGTTAATTCAAATTTTGATTATTGAAAATCAGCATCTGAAACACCTTCATTGATTTTTACATCAGACATTTTTATATCCAATTCAAAACCTACATTTTGTATAATATTAAAAGGAACTTTAACTCCTTTTACTTCTTTGTAATCTGCATAATTCATAGTTTGAGTGATGCTTTGACCACCTTGTTCTATTACTTTAGATTCAGCTAACTTCAAACCAGAAACTACATCATAATATAGAGTAGTTTTTCCGTTTTTGACAGCGTAAGCGTCTTTTCCATTTATAGACTCGATTGTTTCTAAAGTTAACCCTTGTTTTTTAGAAAGAGTTAATTCTTCAAAAGGTGTTGCAGCCGCTCTCATGTCTGTTAGCATCGTTCCTTCGATGTTTTGACGTTGTCCTTGTTGCATTACGTAAGCTCCTTTTTCATTTACTACTTGTTTCATGATGCTCATTGTTCCCATAGCCAATTCAACCATAAGTTTTCCTTTAGCATCAATTTTAGATGTAAAATTTAGTGGAGAAGGCGCTTGCGGAATTGTAGTAGTTCCGTTCATTACAATTGTTTTTACTGCCAAAGCCGCTTTTTCGCCACCAATAGCTTTGATGTAATTGTCAATAACGCTTTTTGCAGTAACTCCAGCTGGAACCGGTTTTTTGAATTCAGGTTTAGCCGTTGGGTTTCCGTATTTATCAAAATATGATACCGGGAATTTTAATTTTTCTAAACTAGGAGCGACATCAGCTGCTTTTCCTACAATTACAATTCTGCTGTTGTCCGCTAAGAAGTATTTATTGGCAACTCTCAAAATGTCATCTGCTGTTACAGCACTGATGTTTTTGATGTAGTTTTCGTAAAAATCAGACGGCAAGCTTTGTGTTTGAATTCTCAAAGCATATCCCGCTATTGTTTGGGGTTTTTCAATTTGCATTACAAATCGTCCAATGTATCCTGCTTTTACGCTGGCTAACATTTCGTCAGTCACTTTCTCTGTTCTGATTTTCTTAAATTCTTTGAAAATCTCAACAATTGTACTATCTGTTACGGCATTACGAACTTGCGTAGAAGCATTGAAAGTAGAAACGCGTTTGTCTCCGTAAATGCTAGTTCTAGCACCATACGTCCATCCGTGAGCTTCTCTTAAATTCATATTAATGTAACTGTTGAAATCACCTCCAAGGATTTGGTTTGCTATCAAAACAGCAAAATAATCAGGATCAGTCATTTTAAGATTTGACATGTTTACTACTGCAACTTCTGACTGAACAGCATTTGGCATGTCAATAAAGTTGATTTGTGAAGCCGAAACATCTTTTGGATCACTATAAGTTAGCGATGGAGCAGCTGCTTTTTTCCATGAACCAAAGAACTTCTCTACCATTTTTTTTGTTTCCTTGAATTTCACATCACCTACAATAATTAGGTAAGCGTTACTTGGAACAAAATAAGTATTGTAATTCGCTTTCACATCAGCAAGTGTTACATTTTTCAATGTAGCTTCACTAACATATTCGCCTGCAGGATGGTTTTTTCCATAAGTCAAAACATCTACAACTCTTGCTGCTACTGCTGAAACGCTTTTTTCATTTGCTTTTAAGCCTTCAATAAGTTTTGTTTTTTCTTTGTCAAATTCCTCTTGGGTGAAATTTGGGTTTAATGCACCATCAGCCATTAACTCTAAAACTCTTCCAGAATATTTAGATAATGCGCTTGCTGAAGCACCGTTCGAACTAAAATTGATGTTGGCTCCCAGAAAATCTACTTCTTCATTGAAAGCTGTTTTAGAAATTTTAGTTGTTCCGCTTCCAATTAAAGTACTGGTCATGTCAGCAACTCCTTTTTTGTCGCCTTCAGCGTACGGATCATTGTCTAAAGTAAGACTGAATGATACTCTTGGCAATTTATGGTTTTCAACTACCATAACTTTCAAACCATTTTTTAATTCAAAGGTTACCGGTTTTCCAATTTTTATAGTTGGAGCTACGCCAGGTTTTGGCTGAGGGATGATTTGTCCTTGCATGATTACTGTTAAGAACAAGCTTGATAAAATTAATATTGATTTTTTCATAATGATATATCTTAGTTTTGAGCTTTATCTTTAGATGGAACATAATCCAAAACTAATCTTTGGTTTGGATTTAAATATTTCTTGGCAACATCTCTGATCTCCTCACGAGTGATAGAGTGGTAGATTTCGATTTCAGTGTTGATTAAGTTTACATCACCGTACAACAAATGATAAGAAGCCAAGTTGTCAGCAATACCGTCAATAGTTGAGTTGCTGTTTACGTATTGGTTTTCGAATTTGTTTTGTAATTTTTGTAAATCTTTTTCAGAAAGTAATTCTGTTTGAAGTCTCACAATTTCCAAGTCAATTTCGGCAAGAATATTCTCAGCAGTGTTTGGAGCTTGTGGTAAACCGTAAATGATGTAGCTTCCATAATCTTCTTGGTTGTTGCTAAAAGCACCAATCTGCAAGGCCATTTTCTTGTCGTCTACTATTTTCTTGTATAATCTTGAGCTTTTCCCATCACTTAAAATAGAAGAAATCATGTCCAGTACTCTTGCGTCTCTGGTTTTCATAGAAGGCGTTCTGTACGCTGCTACAATTGCAGGGATTTGGATATTAGCATCTTCAAATTTTGCTTTTATGGTTTGAGTAATTGGTTCTTCAACAAATTTTTCTCTTTGGATAGCCGCTCCTTTTTTGATAGGTCCAAAATATTTTTGAATCCATTCTTTGGCTTGTTCACTTTTGAAATCACCGGCAACAATTAAAACAGCATTGTTTGGAATGTAAAATTTCTTGTTGAAAGCTTGGAATTCTTCTAATGTTGCAGCGTCTAAATGGCTCATAGAACCAATAGTTGCCCAGCGGTACGGGTGTTTTGTGAAAATATTCTTTTTTACTTCCGCTAAAAAGTTTCCGTAAGGCTGATTGTCAACACGAAGTCTTTTTTCTTCCTTTACCACTTCGTTTTGAGTATCAACACCAATTTGATTTATTACGGGGTGTAACATTCTTTCTGCTTCCATCCATAAACCTAATTCCAGGTTGTTAGAGGGGAAAACCTCATAATAATACGTTCTGTCATCAGTAGTGTTAGCATTATTTACACCACCGTTTCCAGTTACAATCTTAAACCACTCACCGCGTTTGATATTTTCGGTTCCTTCAAATAGTAAATGTTCAAAAAAGTGAGCAAAACCAGTTCTCTCCGGATTTTCGTCTTTGGCACCCACGTGGTACATTACTGACGTAATAACAGTAGGAGCAGATGGGTCGTTGTGCAAAATCACATGCAAGCCATTGTCTAATTTGTATTCCTCAAAAGCTACTTTCTGCGCTGAAGCGACTCCTCCTAGCATAAACAAAGCACCTAAAGCCATTAATGAATTTTTCATAAGGTTAATAATTTTGTTAATATGTGAAGTTAGTAGAGGTTTTAAATCTTTTGTTACAATGAAAATAATTCAGTGTGGGAAATTTAACACTAGTTCATCATGCTGCTTCATAAAAATGCTGCAATAGCTTGTAAAATAAGGAATTCTGAGGTAAAAAATATTTTTTTTCTTCAACAGATTGCGAGGTAAATATTTAATTGTATATTTGCATCCTTAAAAATCAATAAATCAATTCGGTATGTATGCAATCGTAGAGATAGCAGGGCAACAATTTAAAGTAAGCAAAGACTTAAAGGTTTATGTTCATCGTTTGACTAATGAAGAAGGTTCAAAAGTTTCTTTTGACAAAGTTCTTTTATTAGACGACAATGGAGCAATCACTTTAGGCGCCCCAGCTATAGAAGGTGCTTCAGTAGAAGCTAAAGTGTTACAACACTTAAAAGGAGATAAAGTTATCGTTTTCAAAAAGAAAAGAAGAAAAGGATACAAAAAGAGAAATGGTCATAGACAATATCTTACTCAAATTGTAATTGAAGGTATTTCTGCATCAGGTGATAAAAAAGCAGCTCCAAAGGCTGAAAAAGTTACTGAAGCAAAAGCTCCAAAAGCAGCAAAAAAAGCTGATGATTTGAAATTAATTGAAGGAGTTGGTCCTAAAGCAGCAGAAGCATTAGTTGAGGCTGGTATTACTACATTCTCTAAATTAGCAAAAACAAGTGCTGATGCGGTAAAAGCAATTTTAGTAGCATCAGAATCTCAATTATCGCATTTAGATCCAACGACTTGGGCTCAACAAGCACAATTAGCTGCAGATGGTAAAATGGATGAATTAAAAAAACTACAAGATGAATTAAACGGTGGTAAAGCTGTTTAATTAATTTATTAACAAATATAAAACTAATACGTCATGGCTCACAAGAAAGGTGTCGGTAGTTCTAAGAATGGTAGAGAATCAGAATCAAAACGTTTAGGTGTTAAGATTTTTGGTGGTCAAGCTGCTATTGCTGGGAACATCATCGTAAGACAAAGAGGTTCAAAACATAATCCAGGTGCAAATGTTTACATTAGTAAAGATCACACACTACACGCAAGAGTAGATGGAGTTGTTTTCTTCCAAAAGAAAAGAGATAACAAATCATACGTTTCTATCCTTCCATTTGAAGTTGAAGCATAATTGATTTTTCTCAATTATTAAAAACCCGTCCTGATTTTATCAGGACGGGTTTTTTCGTATTAATTGAAATATAATAAAAAGGTAAGTATAATTTTTGTTACAGCTCGTAACGATGAAATCACTTGGGTTCCTAATATCCTCTTATACGTAAAATACTCATAGAAGACATAATTACACTTCCTAGACAGTTGCCATGGATTTGTATATTAGCAGAAATCGATTAGGGTAGATCTATACTTTAAATTTTGTAAAAGGTAAAAATGGAAATTTAATTACTTAGATCGTGTACAGTATTTATGAAAATAGTATCGCGTATAATTAATTTAAGCCAAGACCTGATACAAAATAAAGGCATTTAAAAGAAAGTAAAAAAAAGCCGGTAAAGAAACTAGTAAAGAATCTCTCATCTTTATTCTAACGCCTGTACCAAGAAGCATTAGTATCGTTAAGCCTCCGGAAGCAAGAACCAAAACAGTGTGATTTTGAAGGCCTATAAATAAACCGATAGCTCCTGCTAATTCTAAAACAGCAGTTAATGGTCCAAATTTTTCAAGCCCAAAACGTTTGAATTCATTTTTCATATTCGACGAGACAAAATAAGCTATTCCATAAATAAGAAAGGAGGTTGCCGAAAA
Organism: Flavobacterium caseinilyticum; assembly: GCF_004349085.1. GTDB lineage: Bacteria > Bacteroidota > Bacteroidia > Flavobacteriales > Flavobacteriaceae > Flavobacterium > Flavobacterium caseinilyticum. Next base: position 536,027 of record NZ_SMFM01000001.1, read on the forward strand.
GAAAATAAGTACGTTTAAAAAATTCATGTTTTGATTATTTGGCCGCTAATACTGCTACAAAAAGAGATAATGCTAAAAGTAATAGAGAAGGAAGATGTTAAAACCAAGGATTTTTGGCTTTGAAATGAAAATATTGTGCGCAAATCATTAAAAAGGCCATCGAAAGCGCCGGTATTAAAACTAATGTTGGAAACCATATTCCCGTAATTAATAATGTTGCTAATGCTATCTTTGAAGCACCTACCATATTTCTGGTCAAATCAGACAAACCGTATTGTTTGAATTCTTTTACAATGTTGTCGAATCTGAAAATCCATACGTAACCTACAGAAAGCGCGATTACAACTTGGGCGATAATGGAATAAATATTCATAATAATATGGTTAAAGGTTTTTTTCTTTAATTCTGACGCAAACGGTGTTACTTTATCTCATTCTCGAAAGAAATATAATGCAATCAAAGATACCATAAACCTGCACTATTACAGTATTATTATTGTGATTTATTACTAAGTAACGGCTGACAAGTCTGTTTTGATCTTTTGTAGACAGATGGAGCGCCGGCACTTTGAAAATAAATTAAGATTTAGAATGATATTAATTTAGCAGCAAACCCTTAATAGTTATTTGGGATTTTCCCCAATTTAATTAAGGTCTTTTGGCTCATTTTTTTTGCAGAGTGAATAGCATAAGTTTGGTAAGGAATTTAATTAGAAGGATTGAATGAATACCCCACGCTAAAAAATAGTCGCACTTTGTTTAGATCGTTAATCCATGAGGTATCAAAATGAAAGGGTCCTAAAATGGATTGATAGGCGATTGCTGCTCCGGCAGACATCAAAACACTGGTTTCTTTATTGTCGTCCCAATTTCCCTTGTTATTAAATGTGCCTCCTATATATTCCTTAAAATTGCCAAAGCCAACAGATGCAATGTCGAAATGTGGTGTCAGGTAAATTTTACCCACGGGATTTAATTGTACGCCAAGTTTAATCGCCGTAAAATGGGTAACATTTAACTCGTCCTCATAAAGGCCCGGAAACACAATCCGATTACTGCCTGAACTTGGTAAAAAACCTCCAATGAAATATTTTGCAGCATAGCCATAATTGGAAAAAGAACCTTGATTGTCTCTTGGCTTGTCTTGAAAAATAAAGTTAGCATCAAGTCCCATTATGCCAGTAATTTTCTTTTTTATTTGTATTCTTTTTTCGAATGCGAACCCTACTTTAGAGAAACCATTTGTGGAACCCGAAAAATCAGTTGAATCTGTTTCTGTGAAAGCGATGCTAATGTCATTAAACAGTGATCGCTTTATATTCGCTTTTAAAATTGTTCCAGTTGTAGCAAAAAAAACTTTATCCATGTCGTTGTATGAATAATGTGCGCTTACTTCTATGTTATTAAAGTTATAGTTCTTAAGAGATAGGACGTTATCATTTATATCGGGATCATTTTTAGGTTTTACTTCGGTGTAGCTATAATTTAATCCAAATCCCACATAACTTTGTAAAGAATTCAAGTTGTGGTTTACCTGATTATTAAATTCGAACGCATTATACAGCATGTTATCGGCGGATTTTCCATCGATGAAAATTTCTTGTTTTAAAAATGCGCCATAAAGTTCCGTTCCCCACCACCAGTCTTTGTTTTTTCCAAAATTTTTCTGAAAATCTATCCGTGCTTTTGGTTGTTCTGCAATATCTGCAGTAACAACAAGGCGAGAAGATTCGGCAAGAACGTTTCTGGCATTATAATTAAGAATTAGTCCAGCTCCTCTGTAGGTATCGTAATGCAGCGATGCATTAACTTGATTTTTAGAATATTCAGATCCGTTTAAGATTAGTCCTAATTTGTCATCGTCTTTTACGAAATAACTGTACGTGATCTGATTAAAAAGATTCGTACCCATGGCGCTTTGGATGCCTTTTGTTAAATCTTTGGTCGAATATTTTGTTTGCGTTTTGATATTTGTTCGAGCAATAACTAGCGGAAGATTTTCCTTAGTGATATTTTTATAAATGATGGTGTCAATGACAAATTCGCTTGAAACCTTTGGCAGTTCGTGAGTTCGTTGTTTAAATCCTTTTAATTTTTCTGCTAATGCTGCTAATGCTTCTAGATTAAGATTGGTTGCAATTTTACCATCTTTGTAGATTTCGTTACTTTTTGTAAAATCAGCGGTAGAAAATCTCAAGTTAGGCAAGTGATCTACTAAAATGTCACATAGTTTACGATTATCGGGATCTTTGATATTGCTGGGAAACATGCTGGTTTGCATCAGTACAGCTATAAAATTATCTAATTTATCTATAGGTTCCAGTCCTCCGCCTACATCACTGCCAATGATGATGTCGGCACCCATTTTTTTGGCAACATCGGAGGGGAAATTATTCATGACACCGCCATCAACCAAAAGAGTTTTTTCATAAGGCATAGTTTTAAAAACAGCGGGAAGTGACATGCTCGCTCTCATCGCAAATGCTAAATTACCTTTGCTAAGTACAACTTCTTTACCATATACAACATCTGTAGCCATTGCTCTGAAAGGAATGGAAAGATTGTCAAAGTCTTTGATATTGTAGACAGGGAAAGTTAATTCTGTAAGAAATTCTCTTAAATATTGATCATTTAATAATGAACTTACACTTGTTGGTTTTCCGTCTTTAATTCCTATTCCGGCCAAATATCGTTGAAACTCGCTTTTTTCTTCCACACTCACGCTTTTTAAAGACACGTTTCCTCCAAGGAGTTTGTCCCAATCGATATCTCTGGTTATTTTTTCGATACTGTCGCCAGAATATCCCATGGCATACATACCTCCGATTACACTTCCCATACTGTTTCCTACAATTAGATCCGGAACAATATTCAAAGAGTCTAAAGCTTGTAAAAGTGGAATGTGTGCTATTCCTTTGGCTCCGCCGCCACTTAGAACCAAAACTACTTTAGGTTTTTTCTCCTGAGCAAAAATAAATTGGCTGAGTAAAAGAGAAAACAATAGGACGAATAGATAAGCTGTTTTTTTCAAAAGTATAAGAATTATATAATATTTAAGTTTGGGGAAGTATTTTGCTAATTGTGTGTGTTAATAGATTTACAAACATACTCTATTTTTGTGCAACGTAAGTATTTGATAACGCTGCATTTCTGAAGAATTACCTATTGGTATTGTTTTTAAGTATGAAAAGTAAAAAACCCTTGCTCCCGAAAATTCGGGACTGCAAGGGTTCTAAAAATCCAATAGTCTAAAAATCTAATTTTAGACTAATATCTGTAATATTCCGGTTTGAATGGACCTTCAACTGGGACACCAATATAATCAGCTTGATCAGTACGTAAAGTCTCTAATTCAACACCTAATTTAGCTAAGTGCAACATGGCTACTTTCTCATCTAAGTGTTTTGGTAACATGTACACGTCGTTGTTGTATGCCGCGCTGTTTTTCCATAATTCGATTTGCGCCAAAGTTTGGTTTGTAAATGAGTTACTCATTACAAAACTTGGGTGACCTGTAGCACAACCAAGGTTTACCAAACGACCTTCAGCTAAAATGATAATGTCATTTCCAGCAATAGTATATTTGTCAACTTGTGGTTTAATTTCGATTTTTGATGCACCATGGTTTGTATTCAACCAAGCCATATCAATTTCGTTATCAAAATGCCCGATGTTACAAACGATAGTTTTGTCTTTCATTTTTTCGAAATGAGAACCCAAAACGATATCTTTATTTCCGGTAGTGGTAATGATAATATCAGCGGTACCAATAACCGTGTCTAATTTCTTTACTTCAAAACCGTCCATTGCAGCTTGAAGCGCGCAAATTGGGTCAATTTCAGTAACCGTAACAATAGAACCAGCACCTCTAAAAGAAGCAGCTGTTCCTTTACCTACGTCGCCGTAACCACAAACAATTACTCTTTTTGCAGCAAGCATAATATCTGTTGCACGACGAACCGCATCAACTGCAGATTCTTTACAACCGTATTTGTTGTCAAATTTCGATTTAGTAACCGAGTCATTCACGTTGATTGCCGGCATAGGCAATGTTCCCGCTTTTACTCTTTCGTATAATCTGTGAACTCCAGTTGTAGTTTCTTCAGACAATCCTTTGATTCCCGCAATCAATTCCGGGTAACGGTCAATAACCATGTTGGTCAAATCTCCACCGTCATCAAGAATCATATTCAATGGCTTTCTGTCTTCGCCAAAGAATAAAGTTTGCTCAATACACCAGTCAAAATCTTCCTCGTTCAAACCTTTCCAAGCGTAAACCTGAATTCCTGCAGCAGCAATCGCAGCAGCAGCCTGATCCTGAGTTGAGAATATGTTACAAGAAGACCAAGTAACTTCAGCGCCAAGCGCGATTAAAGTCTCGATCAAAACCGCGGTTTGGATTGTCATGTGCAAGCATCCTGCAACACGAGCACCCGCAAGAGGTTGTTCGTTTTTGTATTCCGCACGAAGCGCCATTAAACCTGGCATTTCAGCTTCTGCTAATTCAATTTCTTTTCTTCCCCACGCCGCCAGGGAAATGTCTTTAACTTTGAAAGCCACGAAAGGCATAGTTGCTGTACTCATTTATAGTATATTTGTAATTACTTCGTCCGTTCGCCTTTCGGCTCGGGCGTAAAATTTTTTGCAAATTTACGCAATAAGTTTATAATTTAACTAAATTCCAAAATAATTGTGAATTGTTTAATTTGCTAATCTTACGAGCTTTAGATAAATAATTTACATTTGAAGCTAATCCTGCTGTACACTGTATCTTTTGTTCTGAACACCAGAACAAAAGGATGCCGTTTCCATCAGGGCTAAAAATCATAAAATACGACTATGCCTCTTTTTAAAACCATAAATTTTAATTCCACTACTCAAATTTTAATTTGGAAAATCACCGAACCTTTTTCCGAATTAAACCAGCAAATTGTCCTCAATGAAAGTAATCAGGTTCGGCTAAAAGGAATGAAGTCTGAAATGCATCAACGCGCCTTTTTAAGTGTCCGTAAGTTATTGCAAAAGGCAGGTTATGAAGATTTGGATGTCTATTATGACACCTTTGGGAAACCACATTTATACGATGGGAAGCACATTTCCATCACACATTCCCATGAATTTTCCGCCATCATAATCAGCGACGAAACCGTAGGAATCGACATCGAACTGCAACGTGTTAAAATAATGAAAATAGCGCATAAATTCTGTAATTCGGAATTTCAGTTCTTAGCTGAAGATTCCGCTAACGAAAATAAACAGCAGTACATTCGAAAATTAACGGTTATTTGGGGCGCAAAAGAAGCTATTTTCAAAATTAGAAATGAAAAAGGAATTAGTTTCAAAGAACATATAACTGTTTATGATTTTAACCTAAACGTTAAACAAAATAAATCGCAATTGCATTTCGAAAATAAAATACAAGACTTTGCTGTCCATTTTGAAGAAATAGATGATTTCACTTTAGTTTATGCTTTCGAAAATTAAAAACTAACCGCAAATTAGCGAATTAGCGGTAAAAACATATGGAGAACCTATACAATCAAATAATAAAATCCAAAACGAATAACCAAAAATTACTGGCTATTCTTCTTGATCCCGATAAATTAGTTTTGGAAAACCTTGAACTTTTAATTTCAAAAATTAATTGTTCACCGGCAACTCATATTTTCATTGGCGGAAGCCTTGTTGAAAACAACATTATCGATGAACTAATCGTGAAAATTAAACAAAACTGCAATTTACCAATCGTTCTTTTTCCCGGAAACCCATCTCAGATTTCAGATAAAGCCGACGCGATTTTATTTTTGTCACTGATCTCTGGTCGCAATGCTGATTTTTTAATTGAACATCAGGTAAATGCGGCTCCAGTTTTAAAGAAAACCCAACTCGAAATTATTTCCACGGGATATCTCTTGATTGAAAGTGGCACGGAAACCGCGGTAGAACGCATCAGTAAAACCAAACCTTTAGAACGAAATAATCTGGATTTAGTATTGGCAACCGCACAAGCCGGCGAAATGTTAGGCAATAAGTTGATTTATCTGGAAGCTGGAAGCGGTGCGAAACAAGCCGTTCCGCTGGAAATGATTGCAGTAGTTTCCCAAAATATTGGAATTCCTTTACTTGTTGGTGGTGGAATTGTAGATTTGCAGGGAATTCAAAACGCTTATGATTCCGGAGCTGATTTAGTAATTATAGGAACCGCTTTTGAAAACAATATTAATTTTTTTAATTCTGAAAACAAAAATCGTTATTCAGCAATCTAAAATCAAATGATAGATTATTTTTTTTCTCAATACAACGAATACCCAACATTAGATATTATCTTAGAAATTGTAGCTGTTATTTTTGGTTTGTTGAGCGTTTGGTACGCCAAAAAAGACAATATTTTGGTTTTTCCAACCGGTTTAGTAAGTACCTCCATATTTGTGTATTTACTCTGGAAATGGACTTTGTGGGGTGATATGATGATCAACGGCTATTATTTTGTGATGAGTATTTATGGTTGGTACCATTGGACTCGGAAAAAAGGTGATACTGAAGAGTTCCCAATTTCAAAAATTTCTACATCAGAAAAAAGAATTGCGATAATTCTTTTTATATTTACCGTCGCCTTTGTGGTTTCGGTTTATCACTATTTTGGTAAATTCACTACATGGTATGCGTATGTAGACACGTTTATTACAGGGATTTTCTTTGTGGGAATGTGGCTCATGGCTAAAAGAAAAGTAGAGAACTGGATATTTTGGATCATTGGAGATGTACTTTCAATTCCGCTGTATTTTGCAAAAGGATACACTTTTACCAGTTTTCAATATATAGTATTTACAGTAGTTGCCATTTTTGGCTATTTAGAATGGAAGAAAATCTCAGACAGCTCTCAAGCGGAGCTACAAAATTAATTAAAATAGCTCTATTTGGCCCCGAAAGCACCGGCAAAACAACTTTAGCCAGACAGCTTGCGGAATATTATTTAACGGAATGGGTTCCTGAATTTGCTCGTGATTATCTGCAAGAAAAATGGGATGCAAGTCAGCAAATTTGTTCTGTCGATGACATGCTGCCTATTGCTTATGGTCAGACCAAATTAGAAAATGAGCAGACGCTGATTGCCAATAAATACCTTTTTTGTGATACTAATTTAATGGTGACCAAAGTTTTCTCGGAGGTGTATTATAACTATTGTGATCCTTTGTTGAATGAAGCTGCTAGCCAACACGAGTACGATTTGTTTTTTCTGACCGATATTGATGTTCCTTGGGAAAGAGATGATTTGAGAGACAAAGCGGAGGGAAGAGAATCTATTTTTGCGGTTTTTAAGCAATCTTTAATCGATAATAATAAGCCATTTATAACACTTTCCGGAGACAAGGATTTACGCCTTAAAAAGGCAATTGCTATTATTGATGATTTGACTCTGGCCAAAGAATTGGGGTTTTCATCGGCTGATTTTGTGTATATTCAGCAATATGGAATTTCAATTGCAACTATTCAAACGCAACTGAATTTTTTTAAACAGGGAATACCAAAAGCGAATTTAATCAGTCCGGCAACATTGTCAAACGGTATTTTAAAATTATCTGAAAAAGATTTTCAGGAAAAAGCCGATTTTTTTGATGCGCAAAAATCAGGTCTCAAATTAAATAAATTTGTTCCCGCATCTGGAGCAGCCAGCAGAATGTTTAAGTTTTTGATGGAATTTATCAATGAATTTGATGTTGAAAACGAATCGATAAACGCTTACATCAATCGAAAAAAAGCGAATAAACTTTCCATTTTTATTGTAGGAATGGAGAAGTTTCCTTTTTTCGAAACAATACATAAGCAATTGAAAGCTGAATTTACTGATTTTGATACTTTGGATCGAAGTTTTAAAAATTACTATTTCATAAAATTGCTTTTGTCAGCGGACTTTTTTGATTTTGCTAATAAACCAAAAGGGATTCTTCCGTTTCATAAATACGATACCCATACAGCAACTCCCGTTGAAGAGCATTTACTGGAATGCACGAATTATTCCAGTGCTAATAACAGTTCTAATTTACATTTCACAGTATCAGAATCACATCAGAAACATTTTGAAAAAATTATAGATGCGATTAAATCTAAAATTGAAAAGGAATCAAATGTGGCAATAAATGTTAGCTTTTCCTATCAAAATAAGAGTACTGACACCCTTGCGGTTACTATAAAAAATAAGCCGTTCCGCGATGAAAATGGACAATTAGTTTTCAGACCCGGAGGTCATGGCGCTTTGATTGAAAATTTGAATAATTTGGATGCTGATATCGTTTTTATTAAAAATATTGACAACGTCATTCAAAATAATTTACAGAAAATATCTTTGTACAAAAAAGGTTTGGCGGGAATATTACTGGGAATTCAGCAACAGGTTTTTAGTTATCTAAACACGTTGGATGCTGCATCAATTGAACCCGAGTTGATAGATGAAATGATTCTTTTTTTAAAGGCTAATTTAAATATTTCATTGAAGGGTGATTTTTATTCTGCTGGTTTGGAAAAGATAATCCCTGAATTGCAAACTGTTTTAAACAGACCGATACGTGTATGTGGAATGGTAAAAAACGAAGGAGAACCTGGCGGTGGCCCATTTTGGGTGCAAGATAATCAAGGAGGAATTTCATTGCAAATTGTTGAAAGTTCTCAAGTCGATTTAGACAATGACAATCAAAAGGCAATTTTGAATGCCGCTACACATTTCAATCCGGTGGATTTAGTTTGTGGCATTAAAAATTATAAAAATGAGAAATTTGATCTGACTCAGTTTGTTGATAATAATAGTGGTTTTATTGTAGAGAAAAATGTAGCAGGCAAAAGTATCAAAGCATATGAGTTGCCGGGTTTGTGGAATGGCGCAATGGAAAATTGGCTGACTGTATTTGTTCAGGTGCCGTTGATTACTTTTAATCCGGTAAAAACAGTGAATGATTTGTTGAAACCGGCACATCAATCCTAAAATAAAAACACATAGATGGAAATTGATAAAATCATATCCGAATTAACTTTTAAAGCCGTCCGCAGTAGTGGAGCCGGTGGTCAGAACGTAAATAAAGTTTCCTCGAAAGTGGTATTGACTTTTGATTTGAAAAATTCTCAGGCTTTAACCGAAGAGGAAAAACTTTTGGTTGAAACCAAATTATCTTCCAGATTGACTACTGATGCTATTTTGATATTGAATTGTGATGAAGATCGAAGTCAATTTAGAAACAAAGAAATTGTGATCAAACGATTTTTGGAACTGATAAAAAATGCATTGTTTATTCCAAAAGAAAGAAAGCCTACCAGAATTCCTAAATCTGTCATTAGAAAGCGTATAAAGGATAAAAAGAACATTTCTGAAATTAAAAAGACACGCAGAAAACCTGATTTTTAAAATTTATTCCAATTCATAATTTATAATTCACAATTTATAATTAGTTTTGCGCTGTCTCAAAGGGGTGCTCTAAATAACGAGCTGAGATTATACCCAACGAACCTGAACAGGTAATGCTGTTAAGGGAAAAAATGACAAAAAAATAGCGTGCACACTACTTTATTTGTCATAGGAAACAATCATTTTTTAATTTAACAAAAAGAATAATTCCCCCTTTTATTCGTAATCTTTTTACGGATGAATACTATTATTATTAGTCGCAAAATTGCAAAGTCGCAAAGTTGCAAAGTTTTAAAATACAAGGTTCTAACTCCTTGTACTTCTATTTTCTTTTCTCTATTTTCTTTAGTATCCTTTTCACAAGTCAAAGACACTATACAAGTCAATCCACTTGATGAAGTCTTGGTTTCGGCCGTTCGGGTCACTACAAAAACGCCGGTTAGTTTTAGTAATTTAGGTAAAAAGGAAATCAAATTCCGAAATTTAGGGCAGGATATTCCAATTCTGATGAATTATTTACCGTCAGTCGTTACGACATCTGATGCCGGAAATGGCGTGGGATATACCGGAATTCGGGTTCGTGGTAGCGATGCGACAAGAGTGAATGTTACCATCAATGGAATTCCATACAATGATTCCGAAAGTCATGGAACTTTTTGGGTGAACATGCCTGATTTTGCATCTTCAGTGGAGAGTTTGCAATTGCAGCGCGGTGTAGGAACTTCTACTAATGGAGCGGGCGCTTTTGGTGCCAGTTTAAATATGCTTACCGATAATTTTGCCAAAGAAAGTTCGGGCGAAATCTCCAACTCTTTTGGAAGTTTCAATACCAGAAAACACACGGTAAAATTCAGTACGGGTTTGATGAACGATCACTTCGAAATTGCAGGACGATTATCGGCGATCAAGTCAGATGGGTTTGTAAATCGTGGAGCTTCTGATTTGAAATCGTATTTTCTGCAGGGAACCTATGTGGGCAAAACTACTTTGATAAAAGCATTGGTTTTCGGTGGGACCGAAAAAACGTACCAGTCTTGGAATGGAATAGACGGCGAAACGTTACAAAATGACCGAACCTTTAATTCAGCAGGTGCCTTCACGGACGAACAAGGAAATGCTCGTTTTTATGACAATGAAACCGATAATTACCAGCAAGATCACTCACAATTGCTTTGGAATGAAAAAATATCTGACAACTGGAGTACGAATTTTGCTTTGCATTACACAAAAGGCAAAGGATTTTATGAAAACTATAAAGAAGATGCTGATTTTGCCGATTATGGATTACAGCCCGTTGGTGCAGTTTCAACAACGGATTTAGTGCGTCAGAAATGGTTGGAAAATGATTTCTACGGAACTACTTTTTCTGCTAATTATAAGGATGAAAAACTGGATGTGATTTTTGGAGGTGGTTGGAACAAATATGAAGGCGACCATTTCGGAAAAGTGATTTGGGCACGATTTGCTTCTCAGAGTGAGTTAGGAAATCGCTATTACGATGATTATGCCAATAAAACCGACGGGAATATTTTTGCGAAAGCCAATTACCAAATCACGGAACAATTAAGTTTATTTGGAGATTTGCAATATCGATCAGTGAATTACAAAGCCAATGGTGTTCAACCAACACTTGTGGATGACACTTTTAATTTTTTTAATCCCAAAACGGGATTAACCTATACGATCAATTCTGGAAATTCTGTGTATTTATCCTATGCCAGAGCCAATCGCGAACCAAATAGGAGTGATTACGAAGGCGGAAATGTAAAGCCGGAAAAGCTGAATGACTTTGAATTGGGTTGGCGATATGTTGCGAAAAAAGTACAATTCAATACGAATGTGTATTATATGGCCTACAAAGACCAATTGATTCTGACAGGAAATTTAGATGATGTAGGCGCTCCGATACGTTCCAACAGCGAAAAAAGTTACCGTTTAGGATTGGAAGTTGATGCTACAATAGCGTTGACAGACCAATTGATTATTCGTCCTAATTTTACGTTGAGTGCTAATAAAAATATTGATTTAGCAGTAGAAGGCCAGAATTATGGGACTACTGATATTGCGTATTCACCTTCAATTATTGCAGGAAACATTATGGTCTATACGCCAATTGAAAATCTTCATATTTCATGGTTACAGAAATTCGTTGGAGAACAATACATGAACAACATCGAATTACCGGCAGCAAAATTGGCTGATTATTTTGTCAATGACTTAAATGTTGCCTACACTTTTAAACCTAAATCCATCTTCAAAGAAATTGTATTGACCGGTTTAGTGAATAATTTTTTAGATAAGAGATACGTTTCTAATGGATACATGTATGATATCTATCCTTACTATTACCCACAAGCAGGAATTAATTTCCTTGCCGGACTGACGCTGAAGTTTTAGAGAATTGAATTGTTTGTTATTGGATGAAATCCTGATGGTTCGCTGTCAGGATTTTTATGGTTTAATTATAAACGCGCAACACATTACCATTTACCTGAACACGATATTGCTTCAGCGGGTATTGCAATTTCCCCTGTCCGGTAAACAAACTATATTCTGAATTATCACATCCGCAAAGGGCATTTATACCATTTATGGTCATCGTAGAACAACTGCTTAACGCTTGGTTGGGACAAGCAGCATCAAAAGCATTGTAGCCGCTACCGGTATTGAAAACAATGATTCCACGTGCGCCTACTCCCGGATAAAAAACGGCATTACTTACATATTTAAGATTCGAATACGCGGGCAAATTCATATTAATATCTACTGTAAAAGTATAATTAGGGACAAAAGGATTGGTGTTATCAAAACCTGAATCACTACATGAAAAAAAGAAAGGAATAATAAGAAAAAGAAGTGCGTATTTTTTCATTTTAAAATAGTGTCAAAGTATTAGCGAAACAAATTTAATTTATTTAACTTTGAATTATATATGATTAACATATATTTATAGACGAAAAAAAAAATAAAAGTATCTTTGTGGAAAGAAATCCCGTCCTGATGGGATTTTTTCTATTTATATAAATGAGGAAGTTATGAGCACAGTATCGTATTACACAGCAGAAGGTTTAAAGAAATTAAGAGAGGAATTGGATCACTTAAAAAGTGTTATGCGTCCAAAAGCATCCGCTGATATAGCGGAAGCAAGAGACAAAGGCGACCTGTCCGAAAATGCCGAATATGATGCGGCTAAGGAAGCGCAAGGCATGCTCGAAATGCGCATTGCTAAACTGGAAGAAGTACATTCTAACGCCAGATTAATTGATGAATCTCATTTAGATCTTTCGAAAGCATTGGTGTTGTCCAATGTAAAAATCAAAAACCAAACCGACGGGACGGAAATGACCTACACGTTGGTAGCGGAAAGTGAAGCGGATCTAAAAACAGGGAAAATCTCTGTAACATCACCAATTGGTAAAGGTTTATTAGGCAAAGCAGTAGGTGAATTCGCTGAAATCACGGTGCCAAACGGTGTTTTGAAATTTGAAATTTTAGAAATCACACGCGACTAAATAGTTAAAAGTTTACTCGGTTAATTGTTTAACCGATTAATCGATAGAACAATTAACCAATTGCATAATGTCAAGTATATTTACAAAAATTATAAAAGGAGAAATTCCGTGTTACAAAATTGTAGAGGATGAAAATTTCCTCGCTTTTTTGGATGTAAATCCAAATGCAAAAGGACACACGCTTTGTATTCCAAAACAAGAAGTCAATAAGATTTTTGAGATGAATGATGATTTGTATATAGGGTTAATGCAGTTTTCCAAGAAAATTGCAGTGGCTCTAGAGAAAACAGTTCCTTGCAAAAGAATTGGGATGGCAGTTGTGGGACTTGAAGTTCCTCACGCGCACGTTCATTTGATTCCGTTGAATGAAATGGATGAAATGCGTTTTCAAAATAAAGTAGCACTATCTAAAGATGAATTTGAAGCTTTGGCAGAAAGCATAAAAACCAATTTAGAATAGTTGCATAGATAAAATATTTTGGTATGATTTTCGTTAAAAAGGGAATAGGTGAAAACCTGTTCCCTTTTCTAATTTGTTAAGACTACATTCTGTACCATGAAAAACATTTTTTTGTTGCTTTTTTTCTTTTTCTCCTTTTTAAGTTTTGGACAAGTGAATTCCGAATATGCTGCGGTTGATGCCAAAATGGCGGCTATTCCTGCTTCTTCAACAACCTCTACCGAAGCGATTGCCAACTATATCAATGCTAATTTTAAAACAGAAACGGATAAAATCCGAGCTGCTTTTTATTGGACTGCATCTAACATTAGTTATGATGTAGCAAATATGTTTGCCGTAAATTTTAATGAAACGGTGCAGCAAAAAATCGCAAAGACGCTAACAACTAAAAGAGGCGTTTGCATTCATTATGCTGTTGTTTTTAATGAGCTTTCGCAAAAAATCGGAATCCAATCCTATAAAATTGAAGGATACACTAAGCAAAACGGAAAAGTAAGCGACTTAGCTCATGCTTGGACAGCAGTAAAAATTGATAAAAGATGGTATGTTTTTGATCCAACATGGGGTGCAGGATATGTAAATAACGGGAAATATTCAAAAAAGCTGAACAACGTTTATTTCAAAGCAGATCCTTCTAAAATAATTGCATCCCACATTCCATTTGATTATTTATGGCAATTTTCGAATTATCCTTTTACCAATGGTGAGTTTTATGAAGGGAAAATTCAAATAAATAAAACTAAGAAATATTTTGATTTTGAGAAGGAGATTACCAAATATAATGCTTTGTCTGAAGCAGATCAACTATTTGCTTCAGCGGAAAGAATAGAGAAAAATGGATTGAAAAACGCTATGATTCTCGAGCGTTACGAAGGAAAAAAGCAACAGTTGACTTATTTGCGACACAATTCAAATATCGAGAAATTAAATGCAGTTGTGGATGACATGAATCATGCCGTTGTCTTATTGAATGATTTTATTCAGTACCGCAACATGAAGTTTAATCCTGCTTTATCAGATGCTGATATTAGCAACATGATTGAAACACCAAGAGAGAAACTAGCCAAATGTCAGGACGAAATATATAAAATTGGTTCGGTTGGTAATGCGAATGCCGCTAATGTGAATTCAATAAGGAAATCGATTAGTGCTGCATTGGCGCAAGCTGAAGAACATTCTTTATTTGTAAAAAATTATTTGAGCAGGTCTAAAATGGTCCGAAAAACAATGTTTTCTAAAGTGTCATGGTATGGCGTTCCATTAAACTAAATCACTTTTTTAAAAGTGACCTGCATGGTTGTCCCTTTTCCAATTTCGGAATTCAGAACTTTTATGTTTCCTTTATGGTATTCTTCCACAATTCTTTTAGTCAATGAAAGACCCAAACCCCAACCTCTTTTTTTGGTGGTGAAACCAGGTTCAAAAATGCTTTTGAATTGTTTTTTTTGAATTCCGCTTCCTGTATCTGAAACGTTTATTTTTACTGAATCACCTTCTTGCTGAATTTCTAAAGCTAATTTTCCTCTTCCTTTCATGGCATCGATAGCGTTTTTCACTAAATTCTCAATGGTCCAACTATGAAGAGTAGGGTTAAGAGATACCATAATAGGATACTTTGGCGCGTTGAACGAAAACTCAATTTGTTTGGAAAATCTGGATTGCAGATAGTCGTAGGACTGCTGTGTTTCAGCTACGATATCTTTATTTTCTAATTTGGGTTCTGATCCAATTTTTGAAAAACGATCTGTAATGGTTTGCAAACGCTCGATATCTTTTTCAATTTCAAATGTAGTGCTTTCGTCCACATTTTCAGATTTTAAGAGTTCGACCCAGCCAATCAGTGACGAAAGCGGAGTTCCTATCTGGTGCGCTGTTTCCTTGGCCATTCCGGCCCAAAGTTTGTTTTGGGTTGCCATTTTGGTGCTTCGATAAAAATTATAAACTAAACCTCCAAAAAGTACGATTATTAGCACTAAAGCAACCGGATAGTATTTGAGTTTGTTCAACAAAGCCGAATTTCCGTAATATAATTTTTGAAATTTTCCGGGAACATATTCAATTACTATAGGTTCATTTTCACTTTTTAAATCCGATAAAAAAGCCGCGGCCTTTTCACTATCTTTTATAATTTCTGCATCAATATTGACATTATTTATAATACTGTCATTCTCTGTTAGGATAATAGGAATGGAAGTGTTGTTGCTGAAAATTTGAAGTGGAAGTTCCACATCTGTATTTTCTCCGGCATTGATGAGTGTTTTTTGGGCATTGGCCCAAAGATTCATTTTCAGGCGTTCTTCATTTTTGAAGATTTGAAAAAAAGTATACGTATTCCAAAGAATTAGTGAAATGATTAAAAAAGAAGCAAAAATTATAATCCAACGGGTTGTGTTTTTTCTTTCAGAAAACGGCATAGACAATTTTTTTTATTTATAAATATAACGAAATAAACAGGCTTGTATTTTAGTTTTGGTCAAAGTATTTTTTAGAATAAAAATACATATTATTTTCGTTCTAAATCTGCTATCAAACTCTTTAAACTTAATTCATTTACCTATTTTTGTATCTTTCAGCTAAAAATTAAAAAAGTATGATTACAATTGATCCAAAAACTATTGAAACTGCAAAACTGCAAGGGTATTTGCAAAGTTCAGTGGGACCAAGACCTATTGCTTTTGCCAGTACGATGGATGCAGAGGGGAATCCTAATGTATCGCCTTTTAGTTTCTTTAACGTGTTCAGCGCGAATCCGCCAATTCTTATTTTCTCACCAGCAAGACGCGTTCGCGACAATTCAATAAAACACACTTTAATCAATGCTGAAGCAACTGGAGAAGTGGTCATAAATGTGGTGAATTATGATATGGTACAACAGATTTCTCTGGCCAGCACGGAGTATGCGGATGGTGTGGATGAGTTTCTAAAATCAGGTTTGACTCCGATTGCTTCGGAGGTGGTGAAACCCTTTCGAGTAAAAGAATCTCCTGTTCAATTTGAATGCAAAGTAACTCAGATTATTCCGCTTGGAACAGAAGGTGGAGCGGGGAATTTAGTGCTTTGTGAAGTCGTTCGCATTCATATTGACGAATCAGTTTTAGACGAAAATGGTTCAATTGATCAATACAAAATTGACTTGGTTTCGAGATTAGGCGGTAATTGGTATTCGAGATCAAACCAAGGGCTTTTTGAAGTACCAAAACCATTGTCTACTTTAGGAATTGGAGTGGATGCCATTCCAAATTTTATAAAAGAAAGTTCGGTTTTTAACGGAAATGATTTAGGTATGTTGGGGAATGTAGAAGCCTTGCCTACATTGGAAGAAGTTAGTATATTTGTGCAACAGAATTTTGCAGTAAAAGGAGTTTTAAGCGCTGATGATCAGCAAAAAGTACACTTGGCGGCAAAAAAATATCTGGATGATAATGATGTTTTATCGGCTTGGAAAGTACTTTTGGCAAAAAAATAATAGTATAAATAACATTAAAAAATAACGAAGATGGAAGTTACAGGAAAAATTAAAATGCTTGGGGATGCAAAAAATGTGGGAAGCGGAAGTTTCTTGAAAAGAGAATTAGTTGTAACTACTGAGGAGCAATATCCACAACATATTTTGGTAGAATTTGTACAAGATAAATGTGATTTATTGAACAGTTTCAAAGTGGGTGAAGCGGTAAAAGTTTCTATCAATTTAAGAGGGCGTGAATGGGTTGATCCACAAGGAGTGACTAAATATTTTAACGCCATCCAAGGTTGGAGAGTTGATAGAGTAGCTGCTGAAGCAACTTCTGCACAAATGCCTCCAATGCCGGCTGCAGAAGCATTTGCACCAGCAACAAACCTAAACGAAGACGAAGCAGACGATTTACCATTCTAAGACATAAATAGTTAAAAGTTAGAAGTCAGAAGTTTGAGTTTTACTTGAATTTCTGACTTTTTTATTGGTCATGGATCTAGTTAAAATTATGTATTTTACTGCATTTATCTTTTAATAGCTAGAAATTCGTGGCAAATAAATAAGTGCTACAATCGTGAAGATTTTAACTCTGTCGATCAAAATTATGAATTTGCAGTTCATGATTGTTTATTTTTTGAAATCAGCATTGCCATTAATTTTTGAAATTCAAAAATGTATTATTTATCTCCAGATTTATTTTTCCCGCCCGTTTCCGAAGCTAGTTGGGACGGAATTTTAGCCATTGGCGGTGATTTATCATCGGAACGATTGCAGCTTGCTTATAAAAGCGGCATCTTTCCATGGTTTGAAGATGGCGAACCTATTATGTGGTGGTCACCAAACCCCAGAATGGTTTTATTTCTGGATGAATTGATTGTTTCAAAAAGTATGCGAAACATTCTGAATCGAAATGTTTTCAAGGTAACTTTCAATCAGAATTTCAGGGATGTAATTTCAAACTGTCAAAATATAGAACGTGACGGTCAAAACGGTACTTGGATTACAAATGATATGATTGAAGCCTATTGTAAACTGCATGAATCAGGAATAGCAAAATCAGTCGAAGTTTGGCAAGATGAGGTTTTGGTTGGCGGTTTGTACGGAATCGATTTGGGAAATATATTTTGTGGTGAAAGTATGTTTTCAAAAGTTTCGAATGCTTCCAAAGTGGCTTTTATTGCTTTGGTCAACCAATTAAAATTAGAAAATTACAAACTATTGGATTGCCAAGTGTACAACCCGCATCTTGAAAGTTTGGGTTGTAGGGAAATAGAAAGAAGTGATTTTATGAAAATTCTGAAAAGCAAATAATCTTCAGATTCCGATTTTTTATAGTTTTTTCTTCCTGTAAACTGAGACTGTAAACTGAAAAACTATTTACTCTTCCAGCAATCTGCTACATGATCATCAACCATTCCGGTGGCTTGCATATGGGCATAAATCACTGTGGAACCCACAAATTTGAATCCGCGTTTTTTTAAATCTTTACTAATCACATCAGAAAGTGGTGTGGTAGCAGGGACCTCTTGCAAGGATTGTCGGTTGTTTTGAATGGGTTTTCCATCAGTAAATTGCCAAATGTATTTTGAGAAACTTCCAAATTCTTCTTGTATTTTCATAAAGGCTGCGGCATTCGAAACGGCAGCGCGAACCTTCAATTTATTGCGGATGATTCCGGCGTCTTGCAGTAATTCCTGAATTTTATCTTCGGTATAAAGGGCTACTTTTTTATAGTCAAAATCATCAAAAGCTAATTTGAAGTTTTCTCTTTTTTTAAGAATTGTAATCCAACTTAGTCCCGCTTGGAAAGTCTCCAAGATTAAGAATTCAAATAATTTTTGGTCCTCATAAACTGGAACGCCCCATTCTTCGTCATGGTATTTTTCGTAAATATCAATTCCAACGCACCATTTACATCTTATTTTTTCTTCCATGTTTTTATTCTTTTTCTGAGGCTAAGTAGTTTTTTATAATGTAGTGACCCAAGTAAATTAAAGGAGTCAGAAGGATGGCAATTCCGAGTTTAAAAGTATAACCCGTTAATGCAGATGTGATAAAAGTATCAAAATTTATTTTTCCGGGTAACCAAAAAGCGATTCCTAGTACAATAAAAGAATCGAATAATTGAGAAATAATAGTGGAACCCGTGGCTCTGAGCCATATTTTTTTGTTTCCTGTGCGGTTTTTGAAGAACCAAAAAACCGTTACGTCTATCAATTGAGAAACCAGGAACGCAATAATGCTCCCCACAATAATCCACATGCTTTGTCCAAAAACCGCAAAAAATTGTTCGTCATTTACCGGGCTTATTCCTTTTGCGGCGGGAATATTGATGGCGAAAAGTAACACTAGAAAGGAATAGGCTATTAAACCAGCTGTAATTAAGGAAAGTTTTTTTACTCCTTTTTCTCCAAAATATTCATTGATCAAATCAGTAGTCAGGAAAACAATAGGCCAAGGCAAAATACCAATGCTCATTACAAACGGACCTATTTGTATCAGTTTTCCACCGATGAGTTCGGCCGTAACAGCATTAGTAATAAATATCCCAGCCAGGATTATAAAAACAAGTTCTTTTTTCGTTTTAAACATGATTTACGATTTGTAATCAAAATTAATATTTTATTTGAAAAGTATTAATTTGTATAGTTGTTTCCATTGTAGATTTATTTTAAACATGATTCTTTTTTTTTATTGAATAAAATCGTTTGATTGATTTCTAATCACATTGGTAAAAAAGAAGAATCGTGCAAGTTTAGTATTTTTATTAGAGACAGTTTTTCGATTATTAATTTAAAATTTTGCATTAAATAAGGCAATTTTTGCTTGGCAATCTTATCTAACATAGCTTTCGTTATTTATTCTTTACTTAGGATATTTTAACAATTTGGATTTTTTGCACGATGTTGAAAAAAAATATGACTATAAAAAAAAAGAGTCCAACTTGTGGACTCCTTTGTTTAATTAGTTTTAATTGGATTAAAATCCGCTTACATTCAATCTACCACCTGTTGCACATTTTCCAGAAAGTGATGAAGTAGGAGTAGCGCTGTTCAAAAGTGCAGCTTTAATTTGTGCAGCTGTTGCTCCAGGATTCAAAGATGCGTATAAAGCAGCCGCTCCTGACACATGCGGAGTTGCCATTGAAGTTCCGTTATAACTAGCATAGCTAGAGATAACCTTACCCTTAGATCTTGTAGGTACTGTTGACCATATTCCTGAACCAGGAGCTCCTAAATCAACAGAGGTAGCGCCAAATTGAGAGAAACTTGATAAGGCACCTGTATTTGTAATTGAAGCAACGGCGATTACATTTGCGTTAGGATAACTTGCAGGATAGCTTGGTGTGGCATCATTGTTAGTTCCACTATTTCCTGCAGCAGCAATGAAAAGTATTCCAGCAGTATTGGCTCTCTCAATTGCATCCTGAAGACCTTGTGAGAATCCTCCTCCTCCCCAAGAGTTATTAGTAGCCACAATGTTTAAGCCATGTCTTGTTTTTAAATCAGTGAAATAGTCAATTGCTTTAATTGCATTTGCTAATGTTCCGCCTGTTCCGCTTAAAAATTTAGCATTTATCATTTTTACATTCCATACAACACCAGCAACACCTTTTCCATTCCCACCTACAGCGCCAATAGTTCCGGCAACATGTGTTCCGTGGTCATCGTCAACTCCGTCAAAAACAGTATTGTTGTTTCCTGCAAAATCCCAGCCATACACATCATCAACAAGGCCATTACCATCATCATCTATGCCATTAGCATCTATTTCTCCTGGGTTTTTACCTGCATTTGCTGCTAAATCATCATGAGCATACATGTAACCTTCGTCAATAATACCGATATACACAGTAGCTGATCCTAACTTATTGTTTGCCCAAGCAGTTGAGGCTTGCGAACCAAACTGATTCGATGGAGAAGTTGTGGATCCATACATGCCCCAAAGTGAACCATTAGTATAATAAGTGTCATTTGAAACTGCAAAATGATTGTATATCCAGTTTGGCTCTGCATACTCTACTTCTTGTAAATCTTTAATAAGTTCAATAGCTTCCATTGTGCTTAGCTTTGAATTTACCAATAAAAGTTTTCCACCTGTAGTGTTTGTTTTAGCATTGGAAATTTTCATAGAATTGGTGTTAATAACTTCTACTGTAGTTCCTCCAATTAGAGATAAAATGTTTGTTGATGTTTTAGCTCCAGTTTCTGCAGGTTTGAATTTAATAAGTAGTTGGTTCGCAACATAACTTGGTTTTACCTTATTTTGTACTACTTCTGTTGGGTTTAAATTTTCATCAGAACAAGAGGAAAATGCGAACAAGACTAAAGAGGCAATAAATAATTTTTTCATAAATTTAAGTTTTTGGTTTAAAACGTTAAAAGTATTAAAAAAATATGTTAATTATAATTTTTCTGGTAAAAGTATAAATAATTTTAGGTGCTAGTCCTTATATGTTGCATTTTTATGTTACGTGTTTTGAGATAGGAATTTTCGTTTGGTATTTTTAAGCTATTTAATTTTAATTGTTTGCGGTTAATAGACACCGCATGAAGTTCAGTTTTTTATAATCTAATATGTTTAAAAGTTTTTTTTAATGAATACGATATAAAAACCCATTTCAAATCTTTTTGAAATAGGTTGTATATAAATCTGAGTTCCAAATTTGTAATCTGAAATCCAAATATCAATTTATCCTAACGCAGCTCTTTTGAAACCAGCTCTGAGCAAGATTTTGTTGTTTCCTATACAGTTTTTGAAAAACCAAAAAACCGTTACGTCCATAAATTGAAAAACCAAGAACGCAATAATACTTCCCCCTACGATCCACATGCTTTGACCAAAAACAGCAGTAAATTGCGCATCATTTACTGGACTAATACCCTTCGCTGCCGGAATACTTGTAGCCAAAAGTAAAATAAGGAAGGAATAGGCGATCAAATCAGCTGTGATTAGAGACAATTTCTTTACTCCTTTTTCTCCAAAGTATTCAATGATTAAATCGGTAGTCAGGAAAACAATAGGCCAAGGTAAAATACCAATGCTCATTAAAAACGGACCTATTTGTATCAGTTTCTCAGCGATGACTTCTGCAGTAACAGCATTAGTGATAAAGATTCCGGCTAGAATGACAAAAACAAGATATTTTTTTGCTTTTAAAAAGAAAGGAATTTTAGAGTAAAATTTAGTGTTTTAATTTTTTTAAAATAATGCGAGTCGTATAAATTTAGCTATGGTTTTTTAGCTGGAAGTACTTCTTGGTTTTAGGAGTCTGGTGTTTTTATCGTTTTAAGAAACGTTATCGTATAAGTTGCTAATTACAAAATCGTTATAAATCCCAGTGTTTTCAGTATTGTAAGAATATTTTGGTATTATTTTATTTAATTGTAGTATATTTATTAGGTTATATTGTTTTTTCTTTTTTGCTTTGATCCCGGACGTCCAAAACCACTTGCTGAAAAAATCAGTAGCTATTTAACCAAATTATTTTAAAACTATGAAAAAATTCTTACTGAGTGCAACTTTATTAGTCGCCTTTTCTTTAACTTCGTTTGCTGCTGAAAAAGAGTTCATCATTGTACTAAATGCGAGCATTGAATCTGATATTGCACTTACCAAGAAGGTGGATGATGGTTGCGAAACTTTTGTATATAGATGGGCAGAAGGAGAAAGTGATGGTGAAGTAGGAATGATATTAACATTTCACAGCATTAAATTCGAAATCTGTTCAGATATAATTATTATTATTTAACAATAAATTTAAAATTAACCAATAAGGTTTTCGGTTTTACTCCTTATGTAATTAAATATTATGAAATATTTTCAATTTTATTTCTTACTTGTCTTTTGTAATTGTCTATATGCTCAGAAAAGCATAAAAATCACCTACGAACAAAAAATTTTTTATAGCGACGCTTTTTTTAGTCAAGTTCCAGGAGGGGCTAGCGAGGAATTTATAGCTGCCTTCAGAAAACCCAAAGGTTTTGAGCTGACTCATAATGGCGATTATTCGTTGTTCAAAAGTGTTAATGAAAAAGAAAAAGTCATACCTTCTAGCGAAATTAGCACAAGTACTACTGTTAATAACGGCACAATAATAAAGCCTTTTAATGTTTGGATTTTAAAAGATTTCACCAAACAATCATTTATCAAAAGTGCTGAGGTGGTAGGGCAGGAGTATTATTTAGAGCAACCATTTACAATAGAAGAGTTAAAGTATGATAAACGAGTCAAATTAATAGATGGATACAAATGCTTGTCAGCTTATTCAATTAATGAAGCAAATGATACTATACAATACTGGTACACTCAGGAAATTCCTATTATAGATGGACCTTTTTTAATTACAACGATACCAGGTTTGGTTTTAAGTGTTGAGTCTAAGAAAAAAGTGTTGTATGTGACCAAAATTGAATTTTTTGATAAAAAATTAGTAATCGATGGTGTTAATAAAAAGACGCCATTTATTACAGAAATTGAATTACAAAATAAAATTCAAGAATCCAGAAAGCCAAAGTCGTACACTGATGAATTTGGAGGAAAACACGAGTCTAACACGGTAATTATAAAATCGGAAAATTAAATTTTGTAGTATGAAACAAATATTTTTATTTATCCTATTAGCGTTAATGTCTAGCGCTACTTATTCTCAAACAGCCATCAAAGTTATGTTTCAAACGCAAACAGCCTATAAAGAGGAATCATTGAAAAGTATGCCTGTTCTCATTAGAGCTGCAGCTTTACAACAGTTGAACAGCATAAAAAAAGAATCGTTCATGACCGTTCAAGGTAATAAAGTTTATTTTGAAATCAAATCACAGAAAATTGACAAAAAACAAAATGGTGCTATAAATTCTACAGATAAATCATCCAATGTTTTATTCGCAAAAGATTTGTCTTTATCAGGCTCCTATCCAGCTGTTAAACTAATAAAGGATTTCAAAACGAAAACCATTGTAACCAAAACAAAAGATACGCTGACAACTGAAAAATTAATTTCAGTAAATTGGAAATTTACAAAAAAACAGATCAAAGTTTTAGGATATTCCTGTTATGAAGCAACAACTGAATTTAAAAATAAATTGTTAACGGTGTATTTTACGAAGGATTTAAAAGTTTCTGCCAGTCCTAGTAATTTGCCTTTTATTGATGGAGTCGTGTTGGCATACAAACACGGAAATAGTACAACCACGGCGCTTAAAGTTGAACTTCAGCAACCTGAAATCACTAATTTTTTATAATTCATTAAAATTGAATATTAAGTACTTCCTTTTACTTCTATTTCCAGTCTTACTCTTTTCTCAACATTCTATTCGTTTTAAAGTAGTCGATGAAAATAATTTGCCTATTTCCAGAGCGATTGTTATCGTAAGTCAAAACAACAATCAAATACGTTTTGGTACAACAAATGAAAATGGAATTTTAGTGCAAGATATTTCTTCAGGCCAATATGATTGCAAGATAAGTAAACTTGGTTTTACAACTCTTAACAATACTGTATTGGTTGAGAAAGAACAAAATTTTGAATTTATTCTAAAAGAAGAAATAAATAAACTTAAGGATGTAGTGATCACAAGCAGACCTAAAATTATGCGAATCAAGGAAGATACCATCTCGTATAACTTGAAAGCAGTGGTTGATGGTACGGAGAATAAAATTGAGGATGTCATAAAAAAACTTCCCGGTCTGGATATTGACCAAGATGGAAAGGTGCTTTACAAAGGGCAACAAATTGATAACATTCTGGTTGACGGAAATGAGTTTTTTGGGAACAAGCATCAAATGGCTACCCAAAATATTGATGCCGATATGATTGAAGGCATTGATTTGTTAACTGGTTATACTGGTTTTGCAAAAGCGAGTGGAGGACAAAAAGGTATTGCTCTAAACCTTAAAACAAAAGATAGTTATAAGAATAAGTGGATTACGGATCTTGAACTGGCCGCAGGTTTGAATACCTCTTTTCGCTTTCATTCTAATTCCTTTAAATTTTTCAAAAAGGGAAATGTTGCTATTATTTCGGATTACAACACTATTGCTAAAACACCAATTTCTAGGGAAGATTACAATGAAATGAGGATAGTGTCTGAAGTGGATAGTGAAAATGGCGAATTTAAAGCCGTTGAAACGCCTACTTTTCTAAACCCAAACGCTTTTATTAAAGACAAAAGAAATGCGTTTATTGGGCTGAATTACACCAGCCTGTTGGGTAAACGTTCTAAAATTACGGTGTCAAATATTTTTAACAAAACTAATATTGCTGAGGAAAATGCAAGACTTCAAACTAATATTGGAGAAACTCAAAGCCAGTATTCGTTTTTAGAAAATAAAGCTGCAACCTACAGTCTCAATAATAGTTCTCTAAAATGGGAGTTTAATAAATCTAAAACCACATTTATATCCTATGTTGTCGGATTTACACCAAACGGTGATGAGGACAATCAGGATTTACTGCGCTCAGCAAACGAATTACAGTATAGTAAAAGCAATACTAATTTTAGTTTTGCTCATGTCGCAAAAGTGCAATCTACGCTTCTCAAGACTATTAATTATAAGTTTACAGCTCGGCATTCTATAAATGATAATCTTCAGAAAGTTGATTTGTTTTCTCAACAAAACTTGTTCGATAGCACACATGATACAATCAATCAAAATCAAAAGAATCAAGAGGTCAATATTAGTTTGAACAATGCATTTACAATCACCAAAAAATCAAATATTTTTTCTTTAAAAATAAACCTTTTGTCGCAGCAGTCCAGATTTAATAATACTGTATTTCAGGACGATAATAATGATTATGCTGTAAACTTAGAGCGACAATCTATCCAAACTAATTTTTCGTGGACAAAAAAGTGGCACACTAAAGTATATTCAATTCTAGGTTTTACTTCTACGGCTGTAAACAGTCAATTTCAAGAGACGGAAAATGCATTTATTAGATATGAACCCAACTTGAGTTTGACTTACACTTTATCAGGTTTAAATAAAATATCGTTTAGTTATGCACTAGATCATCAATTACCTGCATTGAATCAGGTTCAGCAAACGGATCTTGTATTTGATTTTCAAACTTTTGTCAAGCCTAGTTTAGTCGGTTTTAATCAAATTATCCCGAAAAACACTTTTTCGCTGCAATATTTTGGTGTAAATCCAAAGAATCAAAGTGTGCTTTTCTCCACTTTATCCTATGATCTAGAGCAAAATGCTGTTTCAAATAATACTGAATATAATGCAGATTTTATAGAAACCACCGCCATTACTACAAGAAACAGAAAAAGTATAAAGGGATTAGCATTGTATGACTTGAAATTCAGGCGCTTACCCTTTTCAATTAAAACGACTTTGTTTTATTTAAAATCGATAGGGTTTTCACAATTTGATAGTGTTGATAATCAGGTCGAAATTCAAAACCTTACGAATCGTTTGCAATTGATATCTAATTTTAGAAAATCTGCTGTTCAGTTTGGTGTTGATTATAATTTTACTCGAAAAACTCTAGAACAA
This sequence comes from Flavobacterium caseinilyticum, assembly GCF_004349085.1. Classification (GTDB taxonomy): domain Bacteria; phylum Bacteroidota; class Bacteroidia; order Flavobacteriales; family Flavobacteriaceae; genus Flavobacterium; species Flavobacterium caseinilyticum. The sequence continues at coordinate 562,350 of NZ_SMFM01000001.1, forward strand.
AGCATCGCTGATTTTACTAATACAACTCAAAACCATCAGCTTACGCTTTCATTGCGTGGCAAAAACAGTACTAAATTGAAATGGGATTTGGGTTTAATAATGGATAATCAGGATTCTGGTTTTAGCAGGAATAAGACTTTCTTTCTTAATGCTAATATCCAGTATGTTTTTGCCAAAGATTTCAAGATTATTTTTAATGGAAACAATATGTTAAACCTAAATAAGAGCCAAATTATTTCTACTTCATTTAATCAAAGCTTTTTCACAGAATCAATAATTTCAATCAGACCGGGATATATGATGCTAGGGATTAATTATTCACTGTAGTAGTGAGTTTAGCATAATAAAAAAACCCATTTCAAATTAATTGAAATGGGTTTTTTATAATATTGGGGATAGCGAAATTCACTAGTGTGATAGTTTCGTTCCTCGCAATGACTTTATCCTAACGCAGCTCTTTTGAAACCTGTAACGATAAGATCTTTGTCTAAAGATTTAGCATAAGCAGCAACGCTTAATTTGTTGTCTTTGATATAATCTTGGTTTACTAAAGTATTGTCTTTAAAGAAACGAGCCAATTTACCTTTAGCAATATTGTCTAACATTGCTTCTGGTTTTCCTTCTTGACGTAGGATGTCCTTAGCAATTTCTATTTCTTTAGCGATAGTTTCAGCGTCAACACCAGTTTCGTCTAAAGCGATAGGAGACATAGCTGCAGCTTGCATAGCGATGTTTCTTGCTACTTCATCAGCACCTTCTATATTTGCAGATAGTGCTACTAATGTAGCGATTTTGTTTCCAGAGTGAATGTAAGAACCGATAAAAGCACCTTCTAATTTCTCGAAAGTTCTGATTTCTAATTTTTCACCAATAACTCCAGTTTGCTCAATCAATTTATCAGCAACAGTCATTCCGTTGAAATCACTTGCTAAAAATTCTTCTTTAGTATTGAAGTTCAATGCTGAATTAGCCATTTCAGTAGCCATTTTTACAAAGTTTTCATTCATCCCTACGAAGTCAGTCTCACAGTTTAATGTGATAACAACACCAGCAGTTTTGTCAGCGTTTACAACAGCAATTGCAGCACCTTCTGTAGATTCTCTATCAGAACGGTTTGCAGCTACTTTTTGTCCTTTTTTACGTAAGTTTTCGATTGCTAAATCAAAATCTCCTTCAGCTTCAACCAATGCTTTTTTGCAGTCCATCATACCTGCACCAGTGATTGTTCTTAATTTATTTACGTCTGCAGCAGTTATTGTTGCCATAATTTTTTTATTTAAAGATTAAAAGATTGAAAAATTCAAGGATCTTATTATTAATTCTGCAATCAATAATTTTTAATCTTTAAATCCTTCAATCTTTAAATTTATTTTATTTATTCTTCAGTAGGAGCAGCTGCTTCAGTAGCAGGAGCAACTTCAACAGCTTCTGCAGCAGGAGCCGCTTTCACTGCTTCAGCAGCAGGAGCCGCAACTTCAGCAGTAGCTTCACCTTCTTTGTCAGAACCTCTATCAGAAAGTCCTTCAACAATTGCAGCGGTAACTAAAGTTAAAATTTTATCAATTGATTTAGAAGCATCATCGTTAGATGGGATTACGAATTCAACCTCTCTTGGGTCAGAATTAGTATCCACCATTGCGAAAACTGGAATGTTTAATTTTTGTGCTTCTTTTATTGCGATATGTTCCGCTTTGATATCAACTACGAACAATGCAGCCGGTAGTCTAGACATGTCAGCGATTGAACCTAAGTTTTTCTCTAATTTAGCACGAAGACGATCAACTTGTAAACGCTCTTTTTTAGAAAGGGTCATGAAAGTACCATCTTTCTTCATTTTATCAATAGTAGCCATTTTTTTAACAGCTTTACGGATAGTTACGAAGTTAGTTAGCATTCCACCAGGCCATCTTTCAGTAATGTAAGGCATGTTTGCAGCTTTTGCTTTTTCAGCAACGATATCTTTTGCTTGTTTTTTGGTAGCAACGAATAATATTTTTCTACCTGATGCAGCGATTTTTTTCAAAGCTTCATTAGCTTCTTCAATTTTTGCTGCGGTTTTATATAGATTGATAATGTGAATACCATTACGTTCCATATAAATGTAAGGAGCCATGTTTGGATCCCATTTTCTAGTCATGTGTCCGAAATGAACACCTGCTTCTAGTAAGTCTTTTACTTCTACTTTGTTTGCCATTTTGTTCTAGTTTACGTTCTGTTGATTAGCAATGATTAAATGGCGATTTCTCGGCTTTAAACATTTAGATGCTAAACTATTTCCTACCTCAGTAGGAGAGCAACAACAACTGTTTTTTTTAAAATTTTTATACTGAATTTATTTCAGCATCTTTCAGTTTAGGCTGATAATAAAACCAGCTCATAAACTTGAGAATCTGAAACAATTTCCGATTGAATATTAACGTTTAGAGAATTGGAATCTCTTACGAGCTTTCTTCTGACCGAATTTCTTACGTTCAACCATTCTTGGATCTCTTGTCAATAAACCTTGTGGTTTCAATATTCCTCTGTTTTCAGCATTTACTTCACACATAACACGTGCTAATGCCATTCTTACAGCTTCTGCCTGTCCAGTTGAACCACCTCCGTAAACATTCACTTTTACGTCAAAGTTGCTTACATTTTCTGTCATAGACATCGGTTGTAATACTTTGTACTGTAAAGTTGCAGTTGGGAAATAAGTTTCGAATGGTTTTTTGTTTACAACGATTACTCCTGTTCCTTCCGAAACATAAACACGTGCAACAGCGGTTTTTCTTCTACCGATTTTGTGAATAACTCCCATTACTTAAGATCGTTAAGGTTAACTGTTCTAGGTTTTTGAGCGCCTTGTTTGTGCTCTGATCCTACAACAACATTTAAATTTCTAAAAAGCTCAGCTCCTAATTTGTTTTTAGGTAACATCCCTTTTACTGCTTTTTCTACTAATAATGCAGGGTTTTTTGCTTGCAATACTTTAGCAGTTAAAGTTCTTTGACCTCCTGGATAACCCGTGTGACGAATGTAAGTCTTCTCGTCCATTTTGTTTCCTGTAAGGTTGATTTTTTCTGAGTTGATAACAATTACGTTATCTCCACAGTCAACGTGCGGCGTATAACTAGCCTTGTATTTACCTCTTAAGATCATTGCGATCTTCGAAGCCATACGACCTAAGTTATGCCCATCAGCATCTACAACAATCCACTCTTTTGTAACGGTGGCTTTGCTTGCTGATTGTGTCTTGTAGCTTAATGCGTCCATAATATTATTTTAATTAAACATTCCATCCCCAATAAAGGGGTTGCAAAAGTACAATTAATTATTTTAAATACAAACACCTGTAAAAGATAATTTTAAGGGTGAATCTGCAGATTTATGTTTTGAGAAAACAAAAATATTTATTTTACGAATATGACTTTAAAAATATTGTTGTATTGACAAAAACCATCTGAATTTGATTTCAGATGGTTTTGATAATGAGTATCTTGCCTTTTAGACAATAAATAAATTTGCTATTGCTACAGCCTGAGCTGTGGTCAGAGGTTCATCGTAAGACTCAGAACCTGCCGCTGCGCCAAATAATGCGGCAGTGTTGTAACCGGCTTGCAACGTAAGCTCTTCACCATCATATACTGCTTGTGTTGCTGCAGGCATTCCTGCTCCTCTTTCACTTCCGGTGATCCAGCCTTTTAGGCCTCTTAATCTTCGTACTTCTGAAGCATGTCTTGCTTCCACAGAGTGAATTTGTAATGCGGCTGTTAGTAAATCTGGAGTTGAGATCAGATTTCCAGCTTGTCCTTTATATGCTCTTACTCCTGTATCTTCAAAGGCTTGCGCCAAGGCAAGAAAGGTTGGGTAATCTGTGAATGGGCTAAAAGCACCACCAACTGTAAAATCGAAAGTGGGTTTGGGTACAAAATTTGCGCTGGCTGTACCTCCTAATCCTGCGATTAAAAAACTTACATGGCTATTCTCGTGTTGAGATATTTGTTGAAATACTTTTAAATCGCGTCCTCCATTTTCACTAGCAGGAATCACCCCCGAATCTAATGCTTTCTGATAAAACTCTTTTTCAAGATATTCCAGTACTAAGGCTAGTTGTAAAGCGCCTATTGGCGTGCTTGGTGTAGGTGAAATATCTGCTGCATACGCGGAAGTTGATAATGATGCTAATCCAAACGGCACAGCTGCCAAAGCTAATTTTTTTCCAAGTTGACCGAATTGACCAAAACTATCTCTTCTGGAGCCTTTACTTTGCATCAAATCTTCATTAGCAAAAGACTCTAAAAATTTTAATATATTCATAATTTCTAAATTTAAATGGTTAAGGTAAATATTTAGCAGTAAAGTTTGTTGTAATAAATCCGCCAGCAACGACAAGAATTTCAGATGGTTTTTTAGCAACATCTAATCCCGTAGTAACATTTACAACATCATCTCCTGCAAAATCTTTTGAATTCGGATTAAGTAAACTTCTGATCGCAGAAGCATGTCTTGCTTCAACAGAAACTATTTTTCCTGCTAATAATAAATAATCAGGATTGGTGATCAATTTTCCAGCACCATTGTAGGCCGCTACTCCAGTATCTTCCAGTGCTTTTGCCGTTGCAAGGACTTGGCTGCGGTTGCTGAAATTTAAAGCGCCATAATCAAAAGCTAAATTGGGTAATAATTGGGTAGATGGATTTGGCAAAGCAGCTGTTAATGCCGTCTTGAAAAATTCTCTATGAATTACTTCATGACGATACAAATCTGTAAGCAAAACTTGTTCTTGCGCATTAAAGGTGGTTGTGAATCCTGAAGCGTTTACCACTTTAGTATAAAAATCAGCTTCTAACTGCTCTAGCGCATAGGCGTAGGTTAATACCCCGAAATCGCCACCTCCTAAATCAAATACTCCATTTCTTACTCCGGGTAATTGACTTTTTGAATCGTCTGGGTTGTCATCGTCGCTACAGCCTGCTAATAGCAAACCCGTGCCCACAACCGTGAGACCACTAATTTTCAGGAAGTTCCTTCTGTTTGTGAACGAAGGTTTTACTTCTTGATCTTTAACTACATTTTTCATAATTTAAACATTTAAAGGTTAATAGTTGTATTCTTTCTGATTGATGATTTAATATGTATATTTGCGAATAAGGACTGTTTTACTAAAATCATTAGCATCAAACTGTATTTTATTTTGTTGATATTCAAATAATTAATGTAAAATTGATATAATTTTAATTGAGTTAATTATAAAATTAGTACAAATGTTTGTGTAATTCCCATATACGGTCTCCCGTTAACACCTTAAATTATGAAAGCCAAAGCAACATTAAAACAAATCGCCAAAGAACTGAATGTCTCTGTTTCTACCGTTTCAAAAGCGCTGAACGATAGTCCAGAGATTAGTGATTTAACTAAAATAAAAATTAAAGAATACGCAAAGCTTAAAAATTACAAACCCAATGTGATTGGTCTGAACCTTAAAAACAGAAAAACCAAAACTATTGGTGTTATTATTCCAAATATTCTGAATTCCTTTTTTGCCAAAGTATTCAGTGGTATTGAGAAAATAGCTGATGAAAAAGGATACAATGTTATTATGTGTATCTCTAACGAATCAGCAGAAAAAGAAGCGCATACGCTCGAAATGTTAAGCAATGGAACCATTGATGGATTTATTGTTTCCGTTTCTGAAGAAGCTCAAAAAAACCAGGATTATGAGCATTTCTCTGCAATCATCAATGATGGAACGCCAATTGTTATGTTTGACCGAATTGCAGAAGACGTTGATTGTGATAAAGTAATTGTAGATGATTTTGATTCGGCTTTAAATTCGACCCAACATTTAATTGATTTAGGGTGTAAGAATATCGCTTTGTTGTCCTCTATTGATAATTTGAGTGTAGGGAAATTAAGAGCCGAAGGATATTTGAAAGCATTGGAAAATAATAGTATTTCGGTAAACAATGATATCATCTTAAGAACGGATTCAGAAGACGATTTAAAAGATAAAATCGAGAGAGTTCTTGAAAACAAAATAGACGGAATTTTTGCTTTAGATGAAAATGATTCTGTTGCGGCTTTGCGTATCGCACTCAGAAAAGGGTTTAAAGTTCCGGAAGACATTTCTATTATTGGTTTCGCTGACGGAATTCTTGCTTCCCGTAGATTGTCTCCTAGTTTAACAACCGTAAGTCAGCACGGAATAGAAATAGGAGAGGTAGCTGCTAAATTACTTATTGACAGATTAGAATCTAAAGAAGAGCATGTTCCTTATGAAACGGTGGTCATTAAAACAAAATTGAAAGAAAGAGAATCAACAAGAAAATTGTAGCAACTCATTTTACAAAACAAAAAAAATCTCTAATCGTTTTTGAATGATTAGAGATTTTTTTTTGAATACAATAAAAGATAATTTTAATGCGCTTCCAGCCAATCTTTTCCCGCACCTAAATCAACATCTAATGGAACATCTAACTTGAAAGCATGTTCCATTTCATGTTTAATCATCGGTTTGATTTTTTCGAGTTCATCATTATGCACATCAAACACAAGCTCATCGTGAACCTGCAATAACATTTTACTTTTCCAGTTTTCAGACGTTAGTTTTTCATGAATATTAATCATCGCAATTTTGATGATATCGGCAGCACTTCCTTGTATCGGCGCATTTACCGCATTTCGTTCTGCACCACCACGAACAATGGCGTTTTGCGAGTTGATGTCTTTCAAATAGCGACGACGACCCAAGATTGTTTGCACATAACCGTTCTCTCTGGCAAATTCTATTTGTTCCTGAATGTAGGATTTTAATCTTGGATAGGTTTGATAATACGCCTCAATTAAATCAGCGCTCTCTTTGCGAGATAAGTTAGTTTGATTGCTCAATCCAAAAGCCGAAACACCATATATGATTCCAAAATTTACCGTTTTGGCATGGCTTCGTTGCTCGCGAGTCACTTCTTCTAGCGGTACATTAAATACTTTTGAAGCGGTAGATTTGTGAATGTCTTCATGATTTTGGAATGCCTTAATCATGTTTTCTTCCCCGCTTAATGCCGCAATTACACGCAATTCTATTTGAGAATAATCCGCAGAAACCAAAGTATAATTTTCGTCTCTGGCCACAAATGCTTTTCTAATCTGTCTTCCGCGTTCAGTGCGAATCGGGATGTTTTGCAAGTTGGGATTATTCGAACTCAAACGACCTGTTGCTGCGACGGTTTGCATATAATCGGTGTGAATGCGATTTGTGATTTTATCTACTTGGTTTGGCAAAGCCTCGACATATGTGTTTTGAAGTTTTACTAATTGTCTCCAATCCAAAATGTCTTTTACAATCGGGTTTTCGGCGGCTAAATAACTCAAAATTTCCTCTCCGGTTGCATATTGGCCAGTTTTGGTTTTCTTTTGTTTTACGCCTCCAATTTTCAATTTATCGAATAAAACATCGCCCAACTGTTTCGGGGAAGCCAGATTGAATTTTTCTCCTGCAGTTTCAAATATGTTGGCTTCTAAAATTTTAATGTCATCGCCTAATGTTTCCGACAGTGATTTCAGGAAATCCACATCAACACGAATTCCTTCTTTTTCCATATCAGCCAAGACTTGTACCAACGGAATTTCGATTTCCTCAAAAAGTTTTTTGGTTCCGGTTTTGTCTAATTCCAAAGTGAATATTTCCTTTAGTTGCAAAGTTACATCGGCATCCTCAACGGCATATTCTTTGATTTCTTCCAATGCAACGTCCCGCATTGATTTTTGGTTTTTTCCCTTTTTACCAATTAAAGTTTCAATGGATTGAGGCGAATATTTTAAATACGTTTCCGATAAAATATCCATATTATGACGCATATCCGGATTAATCAGATAATGTGCAATCATGGTATCAAATAATTTTCCTTTTACGGTAACATTGTAATTAGAAAGAATCTTCAAATCGTACTTTAAATTCTGTCCAATTTTCTCGATGTTTTCATTTTCGAAAAAAGGAATGAATTTCTCGATTAAAACGTTTGCTTCCTCTTGATTTTCCGGAAACGGAACATAGAATCCTTTTCCTTTTTCATACGAAAATGATATGCCGACTAATTCCGCGTGCAAAGCATCAAGCCCGGTGGTTTCTGTGTCAAAACACACTGAAGTTTGTTTTTGTAAATTTTGCAAAAGCAAACGCAAGCCTAAATCTCCTTGAATTATCTGATATGAATGTTCTGTATTTGCTAATGAGCTGTAATATTGATGGCGTGTTTCTTCCGAAGAATAATCTTGGATGGCACTTCCAAAAAGGTCGAACTGTTCTTCGTTTTTTGGTTGTGGTTTTTTGTATAGTTTCGCATCCGTTTCGGCTCCTTCCCTTTGGGAAGGCTGGGATGGGATTTTGAATATGGCATCAAATTGCTCTGCCATTCTTCTGAACTCTAATTCATTGAATAGCGCATCTGTTTTTTCTACATCTGGAGTTGATAATTCATAATCGGTTTCATCAAAAATAACGGGACAATCCAGTAAAATGGTTGCCAAGGTTTTGGACAATAATCCTTTTTCCTTGTTAGCTTCAATGTTCTCTTTCATTTTTCCTTTCAGCTTGTCAGTGTTGGCTAAAAGGTTTTCCATAGTTCCAAATTCCTTCAACAGTTTTTTAGCCGTTACTTCACCTACGCCGGGAAGTCCCGGGATATTGTCGGCAGCGTCGCCCATCATTCCAAGAAAGTCGATTACTTGATCTGGTCGTTCGATTTCGAATTTCGCCAAAACTTCAGGAATTCCCCAAATTTCAATTCCATTACCCATTCGAGCAGGTTTGTACATGAAAATATTCTCGGAAACTAATTGTGCAAAATCCTTATCCGGCGTAACCATAAAGACTTTATAATTCTGTTTTTCAGCTTGTTTTGCAATAGTCCCGATTAAATCATCAGCTTCATATCCTTTTACTTCTACGATAGGAATATGCATGGCTTTCAATAGTTCTTGTATGTACGGAATGGCAATTTTTATGGCTTCGGGAGTGGCGTCCCGATGCGCTTTGTATTCCGGAAATATGTCATTTCGCAATTGGCTTCCGCCATTATCAAAAGCTACGGCTAAATGGTCTGGTTTTTCTCTTTTGATAACATCCATTAATGAGTTCATGAAACCCATAATGGCTGATGTGTCCAGTCCTTTAGAGTTGATTCTTGGATTTTTTATGAAGGCATAATAGCCTCGAAAGATTAAAGCGTAGGCATCCAGGAGGAAGAGGCGTTTTTGTTGTGACATGAATTGTGATTTTGTAAAGTTTTCAAAAGTACAAAACTTGTCAGATAAAGGAGTGCAGGAATAAATATTTCTTGGAGCAAATTAAACTTGGATTGAAAGTCAAAATCGTTTGTTATCATGATTTGGTATAATTTTTTTTGCGGTTACATGTAAAACAGGAAAATAATTACAAATGATTTATCGAAGTTTTTCCGAATATTTATAAATGTAGGTTTTTAAATATATAAAATTAAAAAAAGTGTATTTAAACGATTATATATGTATTTGAACGTTAAAATGTGTAGTTTTGAGTGTTGCTCTGATGGTACTATTTGTTCCTAGTTTTAAATTCTCTAATTCTATTGTTATGAAAAAACAGTACTTTGCTAAAAAGGTATCGTGTGCCTTTATGTTATTATTAATGACAATTACTTCAACCATTTCTGCTCAAGTCGGAATTGGGACTATTACGCCTCACGCAAGTTCTGTGTTGGATGTATCTTCCACCACTCAAGGGATGCTAGCGCCCCGAATGACTACTGCCCAACGAACTGCAATTGTTTCTCCGGCCGATGGTTTGATGGTGTACGATACAGATCTAAAATCTTTATTTCACTACAATTCATCGATTACCTCATGGAATGTAATTAATAGCGGAACTAACGGCCGACTTAAATTTAAGCGTATTAAATCTACAGATGTTCTGGCAACTGTTCTAAATGCTGAGAAAACGGCTGGTGGAGGAACTAAATATCTTTTAGATGCGGGAACCTTATATGAAATAAATGGACAAATTTTATTAGATCTTCCCATTGAATTGAATAATGCTTACATCGCAGGACAGGATTCTGGAGAGGATAAATTAGTTAAAGTTAGTGGAGATCTTTTTACAGGAACATCCGGCGGGTCAATTAGGGTGGTAACTTTAGTGGCATCTGGTGGGAATGTATTTAATATTTCAGGAGATGGAAACACAAATTTAATTTTAAGAGATTGTATAATAGCAAATTCAGCTAATGTTGGCTTGCTCAAAGGTTTTTCATTAGTATTTGTGAGTATTGTACAATATGTAGGTAATACAAACGGTATTGTTTACGAAAACATTAAAAAATTGTTGATTAATAATGCTGGGTGGTTTGGGGGTTCTTTACCTCTGGGTAATTCTGGAACTTATGAAAAAATTGTAGGGGAATTTGGTCAAGTGGCCAAACAAGGTGGATTTAGTGAAGTTATAGGAAGCAGTATTGGTTTTGATGTGTCAGCTAATCCTATTATAAACGCCAGTGCTACAATCGAATCAGTAGTTTTTTCAGGAGCATTGACCACCGGTAAATATGTGAATGGATATAGTCCTGCGATTTACTCTGGTTATAATTTTAATAACAGTTGGGATGTTCGTTGTGCAGGAATTCCAACTGAAGGTGATGCTGTAGCAGTAGGGGATATAAACTTTGACTATGCAGTTGGATCAGGAGTACTTACAGGTTTCTCAGGTAGCGGAGTAAAAACGAAAGTAGCAGGAGTCACGACTTCCAATAATTTATTAAGGTTTTCAATTGATGCAACCAACAACAGATTAAAATATTTAGGTAAAAAGAAACGCTATTTTAACGCTAGTGGATCACTTTCTTTTCAATCCTCGACAGATGCTTCTACCTACATACTTTATGTTGCTAAAAATGGTACAGTCATTAATCAATCAAAGGTGTATACCAGGTCTAACTCAACAAATGATGTTTTGGCTATTCCATTAAACGCAATTGTAGAATTGTCGACAAATGATTACATTGAAGTATGGGCCGAGCGGTTTTCAGGCACCGGAAATATGCTGACTGTTTCTATGAATCTTGTAGTAGACTAAAATAACATCATTCTAAAATTTATAAATAACCACATTATTTAGTTATTAAAATAATGCGGTTATTTATTTCCGAGTTAAATTTTCCGAGTGCACGTGCTTTCTTTGGCTTTAATCAACAGTTAAATTTTAACTAATACCAATCTATTTTAATTAATTCTTTTGTTATTTTGTCTAAAATTTGATTAAAATGATCTTTCGTATTGTATTCTTGTGTTTAATTCTTCTTATTATTGAGCTTTATACTTTTCAAGTTTTAAAAACCTTGATAAAATCGAAGCCAGTATTGTTTTCAATCCAGGGTATAAGCATATTGGTTTTAATATATATAGTTTATTCTGTGATGCAATTTGATCGAAGCGTAGGCCAAACGAGACAAATGATGGTTATCATGGGTTTGATGCTTATTGTCTATGTTCCAAAATTGATTTTGACTCTTGTACTCATGGGAGAAGATATCTTTAGATTGGGTGCTGGAACCGTAAATTATTTTGTGGATTATGACAAGAGCGCCGATTTCCTTAATTCCAGACGAAAGTTTATCAGTCAAATAGGGTTAGGATTAGCGGCAGTGCCGTTTTTATCTTTAATTTATGGCGTGACCGTTGGGAAATATAATTATAAAGTAATCAAACAACGCATTTTTTTTCCTGATTTACCGGAAGCTTTTGATGGTTTTACAATTACTCATATATCAGATGTTCACAGCGGAAGTTTTGATAATCCTGAAAAAATTAATTACGCGATTGATTTAGTTAATGAACAAAATTCAGATTTGATTTTGTTTACGGGTGACATCGTGAATACGGATGCCAAGGAAATGCATCCTTGGATAGAAACATTCAACAGGATTAAAAAACACGAATACGGAAAATATTCCGTGCTGGGGAATCACGATTACGGAGAATATATAACGTGGCCAACAGAAGCAGCAAAAGAGGATAATTTCAAAGCCATTAAAAGTTTATACGGGGAAATAGGTTTCAATTTAATGTTGAATGAACATACTTTTATTCAAAAGGGCGATTCTAAAATTGCTTTAGTCGGTGTCGAAAACTGGGGTCATAATTTCAAGCAGGCCGGAGATTTGAATAAAGCTGCGGGACCTTTAACAAAAGAAGATTTTAAGATTTTGATGAGTCACGATCCTTCGCATTGGGAGCACGTCGTGCAGCATGATGAGAAACATTATCACCTTACGCTTTCGGGTCACACACACGGAATGCAATTTGGAATTGAAATTCCCGGTTATTTCAAATGGAGTTTGGCTCAATATGTTTACAAACAATGGGCGGGATTATATGAAAACTTAGGAAGATACGTTTACGTTAATAGAGGATTTGGTTTTCATGCTTATCCGGGCAGAGTAGGTATTATGCCCGAAATTACAGTTATTGAACTAAAAAAAGGGGTTAGTGTGGCGTAATTCGTTTAAAATGCTACATTTGTAAAATAAATATCTCTTTTTAGTGAATTTTAAAAATTAAATTTTTGGTTTTATGTCAAAATTTGGAGAACTTATAAATACGCAAGTACCTGTGTTAATTGATTTTTACACAGAATGGAACGAATCTTCAGTTTCAATGCATCCTGTTATCAGAGATGTGGCTGCTGCTCTTGGCGATAAAGCAAAAGTGATAAAAATTGATGTGGATAAAAATCAAGAATTAGCAGATGCTTTGCGCATCAAGGGTTTGCCTACATTAATGATTTACAAAAAAGGTCAAATGATCTGGAGACAGTCCGGTGAATTAGACGCCAATACCCTTATTGGAATCGTGCAGGAACAATTCTAATATTGTTTTTTGATTTTACAAAACATCACAATTGAAATTATTTTCTTTTAAAAAAGCGAGTGTTTTAGGTAGCACATATTCAAGATTTTTGAACGCTTTTACACTATCGTGAAAAATAATAATACTTCCCGGTTTTACATTTGATAACACATTATCCAAACATTTTTCTTTGGTGATTGTTGTATCAAAATCAGCGCTAAGCACATCCCACATGATTATTTTGTAGCCTAATTTCTGTATTGCTTTTGACTGAGCAGTTTTTAATTTGCCGTAAGGTGGACGAAAGATTTTAGAATTTGAATTGTAATCTACAGTTTTTACGATCTCCTGTTCGCACATTCTAATATTTTCAATGTAAGCTTCAGTGGATGTTTTCCAGCCATTGAGATGATTGAAAGTGTGATTTCCTATACTGTGACCTTGGCTGATTACTTTTCTGAATATTTCGGGATGTTTTTCAATATTTTCTCCGATGCAAAAAAAGGTAGCTTTCAAGTTGTATTTTTTCAGTTGCTCCAAAACCCAATCTGTAACTTCCGGAATAGGGCCGTCATCGAAAGTGAGATAGACCGTGTTTGTATTCTTGGAAACATCCCAAATATAATTTGAGAATATTTTTTTGATGATCCAATTCGTTTTTATCCAGTAGAACTTCATTTTTTAGTTTTAAAATTAAAAAAAAAATAGCGACATTTTTCAACATCGCTATCTTTTCTAATTGTATGTAAAATTACTCTTTGTCACGCCCAAAACGTTCAAACATTTTGATGTAGGTATTAAAAGTGATTTTATGCTTGTTGTAAAAATCTAGATCTCCGTTTTCTTTCATGACTTGCAGAAGGCTTCTGTAACGCTCAATATCGATTATGATAGGAGTCGCAATACTGCTTTGCTCTGAAGATTTAAGTTTGCCATAATAGTTGAGGTTTTCCTGATACTTCCCGATTAGTTGTTCCAGCAATTGCTGTGCTTTTACTTTTGCCCCAATTTTGTAATAGCCTCCAGCAAAAGGTTCTAAAAGAGAGTAATATCCGAAATATTCCAAAGGCATTTTTGTCATCGCTAAATCAATTATGATTTTTGCCTTATCATTTTTGCCCTCAAGAATGAGTTGATTCATTAACCTCGAAAGATTTGTTCTGTATGTTATACTATTTCTTCTGGTTTCAGGATCGTGATATATTTTCTCGCTTTCGCTGTTTCCCCAGTCCCATTTCATGACTTTGGCGTACATTTTATCTGCGTCTACTTGACCCATTTCGAGCGGACCTCCGTCTTTCGGGATTTTTGTTCTAACAGGCACTAATTTGTAAACCATTCCTTCTAATTGAAGATACTCTTTCATCCAGATATAATCTTCATTGTCAAATGCACCTCCGCTGAAATAAATTGGTCGTTTCCAATTATTATTGGCAACAATATCGAGCATCATTAATCTGTTTTTATACAACGCATTTGTACTTATATCCAAATCAATGTAGGGAACGATAGAATCATGGTATTTAGCAGAAACAACTTTATTTTGAATAATTAAGTTTTTGTCAACTGGAATCCTAATTTTATTGGTAGGATAAAAATGGATGGTTTGTCCGTTTTGCATTTCCACCGTGGCTTTTGGATTTTTAATAAAATCAATTAAATCTTTTATATCCCAACGGGTTTCCACTTTAGGGATGTGCGCTACATAATCCAGTTTATCTCCCACATATTGATCGTGTGTAAATGAAATAGGTAATGGGTCAGATTCGTATGTTTTAGTTTTCATTTGATCGATATACCAATCTGTCATGAATAAACTAGTATTTACAATTTTGACATCCGTTCTGATTTTTTCTATTTCTTGGGCGTACCAAAGCGGGAAGGTATCGTTATCACCAATGGTAAATAAAATTGCATTAGGATCACAAGAAGTAAGGTAGGCTTTTGCCATGGCTATAGCCGTGTATTTCCCTGAACGATCATGATCATCCCAGTTTTGAGCAGCCATAAGCACTGGAGCTGCTAACAAACTTGCTGCAATAATTACTGGACCGGCAATTTTTGGCGATAAATATTTTTGTATGCTTTCATACAAAGCATAAACTCCAAAACCAATCCAGATGGCAAATACATAAAAGGAGCCGACCAACGCGTAATCCCTTTCTCGTGGTTCAAAAGGTCGCTCGTTTAAATATATTTTTAGTGCTATTCCTGTAAAAAGAAATAAAGCCAGAAGAACATAGAAACTTTTTAAATCTTTATTCGCATGGTACATTAAACCAATTAAGCCAAGAATAAATGGCAAAAAGAAATAGACATTTCGTCCTTTATTATTGACTACATCCGAAGGAAGGTTTTCTTGACTTCCTAAATGCAGTTCGTCAATAAAGGATATTCCGCTGAGCCAGTTCCCATCAAGGTAATCGTATCTTCCTTGATTATCACTTTGACGACCTACAAAATTCCACATCAAATACCTCCAGTACATATAACCAAACTGGTATTCAACCATAAAGCTTAAATTATCAGCAGTTGTAGGTTTGTCAACTACTAAATAATCGCCATAACTTTTTAGGAACTTAACATAACCTTCACTGTCAATTTGCTGTTGCGCATAGGCCTGTCTGAACTCGTTTACGATTTTTTCAGTTTCATTTTTCAGTTGCGCTATCGCTTTACCATAATCTTCTTCACTTAACTGACTTGGATCAATGCCGTATTTGGCCAGATCCTGTTCGTACGGATAATTAGGATTTAATCTAAACTCAGGCGGATTTGTAAAATTTATATAATTTTCGATATGATCACCACTCCACATTCTTGGCAAAATCGTTTTGTGCTTGTCATCCGAATTTTGCTCCGCATTTTTGAAATTATTTACAATAACATATTTTCCTGTTTTGTAATCTCTTTCGTAATTGGGAGCTTTGTCCAAATAAGGTTTTTCTGGATCTAAACCTGCGAAGGCTTCCGTGTATTGGGGACCGTAAAACAATGGATTTACACCATATTGCTCTCTGTTGTAGTAAGCAAGAACTTCCCTTGCGTCAGATGGTTTGTTTTCGTTAATAACGGTGTTGGCATTGGCGCGAATTGGCAACATTGTCCAGGTAGAAAACCCAATTAGAATAAAAAGAACACATAAAATTAAGGTGTTGTAGGTTGCAAGACCTCTGTTGTTAGTATATTTTAACCCAAAATAAAACAAGGCAGCGAGCAAAATTGTGACGAATATAGTTCCGGAGTCAAATGGTAATCCTAAGCTGTTCACCATAAAAACTTCAGTTTTACCAAAGAATCCCATGGTCATAGGAAGAAGTAATTTGAATATAAAAAGTAAAATAGCGATTACTACCACGTTCGCAATAACAAAGCTTTTGACCGTGACAACTTTGTAGTTTTTGAAAAAATAAAGAAACCCTATGGCTGGAATTGTTAATAAAGCCATGAAGTGAACTCCAAAAGAGAGTCCAATAACAAGTGAAATGATTAATAGCCATTTATTGCCTCTTGGTTTATTCATGTCTTGTTCCCAGCGTAATCCGAGCCAAAATAATAAAGAAATAAGTAACGAAGCCATAGCGTAAACTTCTGCTTCGACCGCGTTATACCAAAAACTATCAGAGAAAGTGTAAGCTAAAGCGCCTACAAGTGAGCTTCCTAATATTACAATTTCATTGTTTCTGTTTAATTCCGCAAATCGCGAAACTAATTTTCTTAATATCATCGAGGAAGACCAAAAGAGGAATAAAATGGTAAAAGCACTTGAAAACACAGACATCATATTGACCATCAGGGCAATTTTTGTTTCATCTGTGGCGAACATGGCGAAAAAAGCACCAATCATCTGGTATAAAGGAGCTCCCGGTGGGTGACCAACTTCTAATTTGGCCGCTGTGGCAATATATTCGCCGCAATCCCAGAAACTCATGGTGGGCTCAACTGTCAATGTGTAGGTTAATAATGCGATTCCAAATGTAAGCCAACCAATAATTGTATTCCATTTATTAAAATTGAATGCTGCTTTATCCATGTATTAAAGTTTAATTTAATTGTAAGTCACAAAGAAAATGTTTTTTTGTTTAACCTCCATAGCATTAACACTATTTTCTGGAAAAGTATTGCAATTGAATAACGTGTTGACTATGAATCTTTTTCGTTTGTTTTTTAAATTAAATTCAATTTCAGGCAATTTTTTTTTGATAAAAAGCTGAAAAAAGTTTGTGCAAACTAAAATTTATTTTAAATTTGCACTCGCTTAACAGCAATACTACTGGTCTATGGTGTAATGGTAACACAACTGTTTTTGGTGCAGTCTTTCAAGGTTCGAGTCCTTGTAGACCAACTAGCATTTTTTAAGAACCCCGTAAACATTAACGTTTACGGGGTTTTCTTTTTTAGCACGTAGTAATTCACGTAGTAATTTTGTGATATGAAATGTAGTGAATTGGTGTCTGTTTTCTGTTACAGCTCTATGTTTTAGTGATGACTTGACGGTTATTGTTTTTAAAATGAATTTAAACGTGTAAGCCACCACCCAGCCATGTTCCTGTTGTATGCCAAATTTCATAGTAGTAAAGCCATAGTGAAGTCCAAGGAATTATTGTATCACAAATTAGATCTGTTTTTTTGAATTCGTTATACTTAGGCATAAAGAGACATAAGCTTTCTTGTGAGTACATATGTGGTATTTCTTCTTCTTTTTCATTTTTTATTAAAATTGGATCTAAAATCTTTACTTGAACTAAGGGCTTCTTTTTGATAATGAAGTATTTTATTTCAACTGTATATGCTTCACTTCTTGAAGTTGGTTTTATTTTTCCTATAGCAATTAAACTAATCGCATTGAAATTCACATTCCATTCTGGAAATTTGAATTTTAATGCACTAGCTTGCTGAGCTATCGTTTTATTTCTTAATAAATTTTTGATTATCATTTGCTTCCATAAAAAGTGTTCGCTTTTACAGCTGATGTGGAAAGCATACCTACGGATGTTAATGAACCAGTGGCTCTATCTATTCCTAATTGGTTATTAGTTCTTGCTTTTTCAATAACATTTGCCTGTGAAGTCTGCGCTCCGAAGTATAATTCATCCCCAAACAAACCCTTTAAGATGTTTCCTTCCGGAACAACACCATTTTCTTTTTTCAGCTCTTGCCACTCTTTGTATAAATGTTCGCTAAAATCTTTAAATGCGTAGTAATATCCTGGTTCATCTTCCCATTTATCTGTAAAATCTTCATCAGCATTTACAGGATTGACAACTTTGATTCTTCCAGACATATTCCTTGTGTGAAGTAATATCCTGTTTACAATGCTTTCAACGGTCAAATAGATACTTTCTTCCCCATTGTAAAATTGCCCTGCTATGGTTGTTAGTACAACACTTGAAGTTTTATACGTATCATCTTTTTGAAAATAGACATCTCTGTATCTCTTAATCAATTGTACACCCCTTTGTAATGGTTTTTTATTCTCATAGTCATTTGAAGGTAAGTTTTCTGCGCGCATTGATTTTTCTAGCAAACTAAAGTTCAGGATATTAGTTTTTTCCAAAAACCATTTTGCATATCCTTTTGGGTTGCTACTTACCCAAGTTTTTAATGCACGGTCAGGGACTCTTAGTTTATTTTCGTCCCATTCGTTTTCTTGGATTCCAGGTAAAATATCAATGTGAAATTCACCAGCGTAGTTTAGTCTAATACATCTATTTTTCAATTCCATCTTTCCGCTATATAAAGCATGTTCTTCTAATCTACGTCTTAATTCATTATAGATTTTTTCAGGGGTATGATTGTTGAAATTTGTTTTAATATGTAATGCTATGTCTAGGTCAAATTCATCTTTTCCAATTGGTTTTACGGTTGTTCTAGTCCTTACCGACCCGTGAGGATAAAGGTCATATTTAAATGGCTTGAAAAAGGTTTCGTCTGTTTCTATCCATTTTTTTATTGCTTCATAGTGTTGAATCATTAGCTCATAACGAGTTTTGTCTAATTGAAGAGCTTCCGCCATTCTGTCTAATAGATCGTCTAACTGGACGTTCTTGTTTTGAAAAAGTGTCATCATTTTGGTAATATTTTAAATGTGTGTGGTAGTATTCTTATACCGCCGTTAGTATGTCCCTTTCTAATTTCCTCAGCGGTTACAAATGCTATATTGTCATTATTAACAAGTGATTTTATTGCCTCTTTTTGTGCATCTGTTTCAAGTCTTAGTTCGAAAATATCGGCGTAACGAAATTGTTCAATTGGATAATCCTCTGTCCTTAGCACGCCTTCTTCATGTTTCCCAACGTAAGCATATTTAATATGTTTGAATAGCTTCTCGGGAAGAAAACCAGGTTCAATTAATTCTTCATAAAATTCACGCCAAGGATCAATTTCTCTATTTTTTCTGTTTTCAAACCATTTAAAAAAGGCACTTAATTTTTTTCTTTTATTAATTACAATTCGTAAATCATTTTCAGTGTCTTCGTCTCTTGGAACATGGTTACATGGCACTATCCCTAAGTTGTCAAATATTTCTCGGTTTTCTTCCTTAAAATATTTATAGGCACCGCCTATTGGTTGATATCCAACAAAATCATTTTTGTGTCTTTTGATTAACATGTATTTGCCATTAAATTCAATTCGGAATAAATATGCAACAGTCACTCTTACAGGCAAATTATATTTCCAAAATTGTGGCTTTATTAACTTCCATCTTTCCTTATTATCTAACAAGAAGATAACTAATTCCATAAGACATGCTACAATGAATCCAAGCGAGATATTGAATATGGCATCCTGAATTTCACTCTTCTTTAGAAAAAAACTTGATACCAATCCTAATATCCCAAAACTGAAGCTGATTTTACCTCTATTACTCATTCAGATTATCCTTTAGGTGGAAAATTGTCTTTTCCATAAGTATTCCTTTCTCTAATCTGTCCATTAGATCGGTGAATAAACATTTCAGATCTTTGATTGATTGCAATCTCTTTAGCGATTTTGATAGCCTCAGCTTGTGTGGAAACAATCCTTATTGCTTTTTCGTTTCCTGCGCCTTGCACTGCCCAATCATTTCCTCTTGGTACTACATGCTGGTTTTTTTTACTCATAATGATGAAAATTTAGAAATTAATGATATATTTGTCTCATATATAAAACAAAACTCAAATCTGTTGCATCAAAGATACGTAAATATCTTATTGTTGCACAAGTGAGACAGTGTTTAACACGTAAAACTTATTAACATGCAATCAACACTTAATACAGACCTTTTAGCAGGGATGTTAAAAAGTAAAAGGGCAAGTAAAGGACTAAGAGCTATTGCTGAGGAAATTGGCAATGTAAGTGCGGCTACTTTATCAAGAATTGAGCAAGGAAAAATTCCAGATGTTGATACATTTATTAACATTTGTAATTGGTTAAAAGTATCAACTGATACTTTTATAGTTGGTAATACAGATTCTAAACCTGTTACTAATAAAGATCAGGTCGTTGCTCACTTAAGGGCGGATAAGGAATTGACTCAGGACACTGTAAGTATGCTTATTAAAATGATAGATATGGCATACGAAACAAAATAATTCCTTTTGGCATCAACAAGTATTCTTAAACGAGGTTTTAAAGCAAAGGCAGAAAAAAAAGCAACTGAATGTAGAGTAAATCTCAATATTCATCCTTGCGCGCCTTTATGTGCATTTAAGTTAGCGCAGTTTTTAAATATTAGCGTTTACAATGCAACAGAGTTTTTGAAAGATGATTATGAAATAAGAAAACTGCAAGGTATTGAAGCTGAAGAGTATGGATGGAGTGCCTTAACTATGGATACGAAAAGTGGTAATCGTATCATAATTCATAACAATTTTCATAATTCATACCGTCAACAAAGTAATATTATGCATGAAATTGCTCATATTTTATGTCAACATAAAGTAAAAGAATTTCCTGTAGGGGTCAATTTGCCATTTGGTATGAGAGATTTTGATAAGCTTCAAGAAGAAGAAGCTATATGCTTGGGCGCAACGTTACAATTATCAAAACCTTGCCTTTTATGGGCGAGAAAAAGGAATTTGACGAATGAACAAATCGCAATTCACTTTAACGCTAGTGTTGAAATGGTAAATTTCCGTATGGGTATGACGGGTTTAAATAAACCATTTTTCAAGAAAAATGTTTAGTTAGGTAGTCAGTAGACGCGTCTACGGTAGTATTTTTAAATTAGAAGTAATGATGACGACACTTGATACAAATATTGAGCTTGCAAGATATTTTGATGCCTCTGGGCAATTGCAAATAGTTACAGTTGCCGACTACAATGGTTATGTCGCCAACAAGGATCAAAATTCAATTGCCCTCTTTATTTTCCATCGACTTCATAGCAGGTATTTAAAACCGTTTCAATTTGGTGACAAAGATTTTATTGAGCAGTTTAAGAATGGGTTTTCAATAATGGCAAATTGCTGCTTACTAATAGAAACACTTCAATCATTTAAAAATGGTTGGGAAGATAGTAGTAACAAATCCGCTTTAGCTTTTAAACAATTCCTATCAACTGAAACAAACTTTGCAGTATTTAGAAATAAAGAAAAGGAATTTTATATAAATATAAGATGCGGTATTTTGCATCAAGGCGAAACAACGGGTGGTTGGAAAATAAATCGTGAGGGCACAAATTTATTTAACAGCACAAATCACGTTGTAGATAGTATTGTTTTCGCTAAAGAACTTGAGAAATCTTTAGAAGACTATTCCGGTAAATTAAAAACAGAAAAGTGGGACAGTGAAACTTGGGACAATTTCAGGACAAAAATGAGAAGAATAGTTTTAAATTGTGAAAGATAAAAATCTAGTGGCAAGGCATACAAGATTAGATTTTGCAACGATCACATAATATTCATTGAATCTTTTTAAAGCTTCGTTATTAACCTTTGAACCTTCTGAGCTGTTCCTAAGCTACATCCGCCAATCTTAGCAGCTCTTCTTAAAGATTCACCATTCTTTAGTTCTTTGACCACAATTTTGTATTTGTTAAGGACTTCATCATCGGCCATTCTGGTTCCGTATAGACGTCCAGTATATAATTTTTTGGCTTTGGCAAGCTCTATTCCTTGTCGTTGTCTTTCTAACATATTAGAGCGTTCCATTTCGGCTACGTTGCCGAGAACGCTTATGATCATTTTGAAGCTTGGATTTGGCTTGTTTTCAATCAGTGAGTACATGCCTATGTTCTCGACAAATAGATTCACAGAATTTTGATTTAGAAATTCAATCATTGTTAATAGCTCTATAATATTTCTGCCCAATCGATCAATTGAATTTACGTGTACTTCCGTGATTGAGTTATTTTCGATATCAGCAAGAAGCTTTTTACCTTCTTTTCGATCCTGGAATGGAATTGTCCCCGATATTCTATCGACATATATTTTTGAAAAATCTTTCGCATTCACTTCTTGGCGACCCGTATTTTGGTCTATGCTTGAGATCCTGATGTATTTTACTTTTGTCATAAGTATTCTTTTATAGAGCTAATATAGTGTATATATTTAGACTGGCAAAAATATACATCAAAAAACAATGTTTTTGAGCCGGAATTGTGTGTCCTTTTTTAGTATGCCCTAATTATATACAAATCAATCTGAAAACTTGCTTTTTTTAGTTCTACTTGTAGTGAGAGTAAAAAGAGGTAGCGAAACCTACCTCTTGGATTGGATGTTAAGTAATTCAACCACCTTATATCGCTTCCGATTTCCGAAAGGACGGTATGCCTTTACTTTTTTCAGTTTTTCGTATTTTATCAATGTAGTTTCGCTTTTAATCCCCAAAATTAGCATTGCTTCCTTTGAGCTTACGTATTCTTCGTATGCCATTTTATATGTTTTTAAATGCAATCAGCTTCGTTGCCGTTGCTTCCTTTATATC
Source organism: Flavobacterium caseinilyticum (assembly GCF_004349085.1). GTDB lineage: Bacteria > Bacteroidota > Bacteroidia > Flavobacteriales > Flavobacteriaceae > Flavobacterium > Flavobacterium caseinilyticum. The sequence goes on from NZ_SMFM01000001.1 coordinate 585,114, forward strand.
TGTGTCAATGTATTTTGTTTAGTAATTTTTAAAATTTATTTTTTAATATAAAATGCAGAATATAAGAATCTGACAATTAGTGACATAATGTGTTTATTTTTAATGTTTTTCTATATTCGTTATTCCGAAGTGGGAAGTTTTTATAAAAATGTTGGAAGTTTATCAATATCGGAATTTTGGATATAATTAAAAAAGGCCATCTGAATTTGATAGCCCTTTTTAATTATACGTCTAATTAGTATTATCTAGCTTGACAATCTTTTTTAAATTTTTCCCAATATTCAATCTGTCTAAAGCAGTCATTCAGCAATCGAGGATGAGGTTCGGCGGTATTAAATTCTTCACCCATCAACTCTCGAAATACTTCAATAAAGCTATCTACATCAAATTCTTGATATATGTTGGACAACCTTTTTAATTCTGCGTACATTGTTTCAAAATTGTAGTCGTAATTCCAGTACTTTTCTTTATTCTTTTTCATAATATATTTTTATTTATATTATCATACCAAATAGTAAAGAATTAGTTTGAAAAATTTTTACTTTTTTTACTTTTTTTGTTTTCTTTAGTGATAAAAATCTTCCTGTTTGAACAATTTCACTAAGAATTATTCGTTAGTTAACAGATATATACCAATATGAGAACAGAAAAAAGCATAGTTGATACTTGTATGAAATATGGGATATCACGTTATTCCATTAATCAAGACGGATCAATTGATGTCGATGGGAATGTAAACTTATCGTCTAATGGTTTAACCGTTCTGCCTCTGCAATTTGGAAGGGTTATGGGGCATTTTAACATACAAGATAATTTTTTAAGTACTTTGGAAGGTTCACCGGTAGGAGTAGGCGGTAACTTTAATTGTTACAACAATCTTCTTAATAATTTTTTAGGTGGTCCAAAGTGGATTGGCGGTGATTTCTTTGCGTACAACAATAAATTGACCTCGTTACATGGTTCTGCAGCAGAGATTGTAGGAAGTTATTATATCTCTGGCAATAGTTGTTTAGCAAATTTGATGGGATGCTCTGTCAAAATAGGGGGCGATTTTTCTTTCAATGATAATTTATTGTCTACCTATTGTGGTGACGATGATATAGAATATGATGGGGAATTTTTTTTAAGTGAGACACATTACAATCGATTAAACACCCGAAAATTACCTATGGAAATCTTACAAAATCTAAGACACCTTAAGCTAATTTTAAAGTACCAGCGATACTTTTATATCTGGAATGATGACTTCAGTTTTAATAGAGAAAATTTTGATATTTTAATCGAGGAAATAGAGGAAGGGTTGCGATAAAAAAACAGAAAACATCTATCATTTACAACCGGGCTATATTTGATATTCATCTCTTCTAAATTTTGCGAGTGTACTTCGGCGAATCGTGTTTTTAAACTTTCCGCCTTCAAACAATTACGTATTTTAATTATAACGATGTCGCCCAATCATCCTTAAAGCCTCGAAATATTTTATTCATGGGATCAAAGGTCTTTCTACCGCGCAGTGGTGTATTTTAAAAAAAATGTATTTATGGGGATAGCATTTTAAAACCATCCCGATGAGTACCCATGTAATTTTCTATCTTTTCGTAAAACATCCCTTCTTCTATATCCTTTAAATAGTGTCTTAGTTAACTTTTAGTAATTGCCAAAATCCTCATTCAATATCAATCGTTCACCTTACTATTCACCCAATACTGATTTTTGTAATAGCATTTGACTATTTCCATAGAATGGCACATCAGTTTTTCCTAAAATAGTAGTTGGTAAGGTGGGTATTTCTGAAAGATTATCCATTGGTACAATGACTGTTTTTGCTCCGTTTTCCGAAAGTAATGTAACTTTGTCTGCGAAATTTTGTGCTCTTTCGATGGCTCCACCAATCGAAACATTTCCTAGAACTGCTAAGCCTGCTTTGAGGTTCTTTTTATATATAGCTGAAATGATAGCGACATACACAGCGCTACCGATGCCCCCATGTATCGCAGCCCCCATTATATTACTAACCTGAATATTTAAGTCGTAGCTGGATAATGAATGTTGCTCGTTTAATATTGTTTTCTCATTTGCTCTAATGTAATTGAATGTGTTCTTGATGTTTTCTTTTACTTCAGTTGAACTGGTTCCTGTTACATTTAGTTTCCCGGAACCTTTCAATGCAACCACTTCGATTTTTACTAACGTGTTATTGTCACCATCACTTGTAGCTGTATAGCATACACCTGGGGCCAATGGATTTGCTTCTATTAAAGATGATCCTTTTTCCTCGGGTAATCCAACGAATATTTCCTCTTGTGTTTCTTTATCGATGTATGAGAAGTTGGTGTCCCAAAATTCCATACCACCAATACGTTTAAGCTGCTCTTTTACTCTACGGCGCATTTCCATTGCAATGATAAGATACTCCCTGATGTCTTCTTTAGAATACTCGCCATTTGGATGTAGTAATTTTATGAATCCAGAGATGATTCTTCTCACTGATTTACTGTCTCGTTGTTTCAAATGAGATCCTAGAGAGAAATATTTATCCAATGCATCATAATAGGTTATTTTTCTTTGTGACTTCAATACTTCCGAAAAGAAATCGGTGCTAAAACCAAAATGATTGGTGAAATTCTGAGGACTGAATTTAGTTATTTCCCAACCTGGTAAAAACAAATTGATACGATCTAAAAATGCGGTATCATGGTTTACTTCATCTGATAATGGACTGAATAAATGTGATGTTTGCAAGACCGTTTCCACGGGCTGATTTATATTCCCATTTAAGATTATGGATGCCGAACCAGATATTTCACCGCCTTTTGCTCTAGAGAATGAACCACTTTCCATATAATCTTTCATCAACGGGATTGCATCCCTATCTTTGAACAGTTTGTCTGTGCTTTCGTCAAAACAAATGGTGTCCCAAAGTCCAACAGCACCTACGCGCCCCGAAGTGTTATTTACAAACAATTGAGCTACGGAACCCTGACCACCCGAAATTAGAATAGCATAAGGCGTGATTTCTTTGTAGATATATGACTTTCCTGATGATCTTGGTCCCAGTTCAACCATGTTGAAATTGGCTTCGACCAAAGGAATCAAACGGCATAGTAATAGATTCAGCTTTCTTTCGTCTAATCCTTCACTATAGGGCTCGTATCCAGCGCTACGAAGTAGTAATTTTTTCCATTCCTCTTTTGAAAATTCATTCCTCTTTTGTGAAACTTTGTTGTTGTCAAATGAGGATAGTTGAATTGGTCTGATTTCCTTCACTACAAAAGGAAAAACAGTAGTTCCAATAGTAATTAAAGGATCATACTCCATGTCAATGATTGCCCAGATACCGCCGAGCAACAACTTTTCGTGATTAGTTACTAATTCATCACTAATATTTGCTTTCTTGATATTACTATTGCTGATGTTAGCCCAATACTTATCTTTTTGAGAATCTAGTTCAACAGAAATTTTATCAATTATTTTATAACTTCCCTTTTCACGTAGTTTGGATTGGATCAAGGAACTCTCTTCCGGATTAATGTAGTGATTTCTCAAAATGGTTTTTACATTTTCCATTCCTTCTTTCAATTTATCTTCATCTTCGGTACTGCAAGTGTTGGCTAGTAAATATTCCAATACAAATGCAGGCACATTTGCGCCACCTTTGATTATGCCCACCAAATCCTTTTTCACCACAAACCCTCTGAAATGTTCTAATACTTTCTTGTCTAAATCGTCTAAGATTATCATGCTATATCTGTTTTAAAGTAAACCGCCTAAATCCCTAACTTTATTTTGTTTGACTATTACCTTGTCTAGTTGTTCTTTTGTAACTGCATCTACTATTTTTACTTCAATTGTTGCATTTGAACCAAAACGGAATTCTTTTTTGATTTCGCGATCCTTTTCAATTGTAAGTATATCACTTTCATTAATATTTTTATTATCTGCAAAAAAGAGCATCGTTACTTTTCTTTCAGAGGAAAACAAATCTGAAGCTGTTGAACTTGCTTTTAATACAATTGAAAACAAACCGCCAGTTACATCGTTCAAATCCTTTTTGTTGGCAATCATTACCTGAAGCTGGTCCTGCTGGTTTTTATCGTTTGACCATTTTAAAAAAGGAATAATTGTTTCTTGTGGTGATAAACCACCATGAGCGAAACCGTACACTCCTGGTGTTATGAATGGTCCGACTCTTTTGGTAAAATAACAATAATTGAAGTTACCATAAACCACCTCTTTTTCAATAAGTAAATCGGTGTCAATAGTTTGTTTGTCTTCTGTTCTTATGAAGCGTTCACTCTTTTTAACATTGCCATTAAAGGCGACTTCTATTTTATCAGAATTATCCAAAATACCAGTAAGGACATACCCATGGTCGGTCAATAAATAGACATTTTGGTATCCGTTTTTTAATAATTGCTCTATTTTGGTAGCAAAGATTTCAGCCACTTGGTCAAAATATTTAAGTGCCTTTTGCTGGTATGTTTCCCCTAATTTATCAGGGTCTTTATAACTACAAATTAAATAGTGTTCCTTATCCGTATTTTCATTAACCATTTCTAAATCAATAAAACCAATAGATTTGTCCTTGTTTTGATTTAAAATGTAGGCTTCTCTATCTTGTTTTTTTGCCACTACTTTACCAGTATCAATATAAAGCTGGCTCATATTGTGTTCGGTCTCTGATGGTAAACCTGCAAAAATATATTGGTGGTCTTTACTCAATATGTATTCTTTGGATACTTTTTCAATAATGTCCTGAGCAAATTCATATGAGACTCCATCACCCACAACGATAGCCGTTTTAGACGCATTATTATCAATGATTTCTTGTAATTTACCCGTTTGGTTTGATTTGTATTCTTCGATATATTTGAACCATTTATCTAAAAAAATGACTGCATAATTTTTATAGTAGCTCTGTAGTGGCTCCATCAAATTTTCACGGTCTAGAAAGGTCGCATAAAGAGCACGAATTGCCTTGTCTAGTTTATAAAAATGAGACGTATAGAAAGCAACAGCTTCATCATATGAGGCAATTTGATTGATGTTTTTTTCATCAAATTCTAATAGTATTTTGATTTGTTTCCAAAAATTAATCCCCAAATGATGGACTGCTTTATTGGAAATACGTTGGTTTATTCTAGGTAAGAAATTGATGCAATAACTTTTGTTGCTTATGTTTTTACCTAATTCTTCCAGCCAAAGTTCATCTATGGCAAGGAAAGGATGTGCAGGATGATAATTGAAAATTTCTGTTTTTGGTTCCAGTTTGTATTTTTTCAGATAAACATCAAACGATTTTTGATAAGTCTTACTGTCTAACCAATTATTATATACGTCCAATAGAACTTTGTTTGGATTATTGTTAGCCAAACCATCCAGTAAGTAGAACACTACTTCAGTAGCAAGAACTTCGGATGATTTACTGATATATACCTGACCAATTAATTCATTTACCTTTTTAAAGAAGAGTTCCTGAACTGCCTTGTCATATTTGTTGAGGTAAGTTTTTGGGCTATGTAAAAAAGGAAGTATTTCTTTTTCTAAATTAAAGATTTCAGAAGCACCGTTATGGCTAAGGTTCATCCAATAAGTTTGGTCTTTACCCAAACTTACTTTTGCAGCAGCGATCAGTTCTTCTTTCTCTAAATGAAGATTAATGTTTAAATGTGCTACTACTTTTTCTTTGATGTACCTGTCCAAGTGTTTAATCTCTACACTGCCATTGGTTTCACAATATTCTCTAATGAATTTAAGTTGCTCTTTTGGGGTGTTGGTATAAATTAAATATTTTGTGCCATCTGCACCCTTTTTTTCAATTTCATATTTTACCTTGAGTTCATCAATTTCATTGGATGCATTGAATATTTGGTATTTCTCTTTTACCTCCTCTAACAGAAAAGTAGCTTCTTTTGACTCATCAATAATAACTACTATTGGATGGGTATTGAATATTTTTTCTAAATCTTTTTTAAACCAAGTATCGATCATAACTTTTTTGGTGGTGGTTGGTGGTTAGTTAATTTAAAGCGGGAACTCAGTTTCAAACGTCCAATCTAATGCGTTGATTTTATTTTTTAAGTTGGTTAACTCACCAATCATTTCTTCAAATGAAGGTGCATTTTCTTCATAAATCATTTGTTCCAACATCGTTTTATAATCTGCTTTCCAGGCTTCCATTACTTCGGGAATTGGAATAGGATTGATAGTTTGTGGTTGATGGCCATTATAGTCAACACCTCCAACACGAGTAAATTTGTAGCGGTGATTTACTATGGTTCCATACAGGGCAGCATCATTTAATGCTGTTATTGCAAAATCAGTTTTGGCTAATTGAAACACATCGTACAAATGACGGCTTAATCGATCTACTCTGATTTTCTCTGGCGGTTTGTGGAATTCTTCGTGTAATAAGAATATTTTTTCAAGAAAAGTACGCTCTGGATTTACTGTAGGGACGGTTATAGGGGCTTGCACAAAATCGCTGTCGGGATATCCTTCATCTATTAGTGATGCAAATGTTTGTGCCGAGAAAGGTTCTTTTAAGGAACGACAACCAATTTCCACTAGAATTCTTGGTTGAATATAGCCAGGTGTCTCTATTACATTGGGATAGTAGATCTCTATGATCCTTGGGTCTTGGTCGCTGTCTTTGGTTTCGACCAATTCGAATGTTATTCCAAACAAGCCTTTCTCTTGGAACTTTGCTTGTATTTCAATGAAAAAGGTTTCTTCGATATAGGTGCTAGCTGCTTTTCTTAATGCTGTTCGCTGCTTTTTTGACAACTCTCCCTCAAACTTTAAAAACTTTCTGTCAATGGCTAGATCTATATCTTCTGAAAAGCGGTCAATAAGTTTCCAGGCTTTGCTTAAAGAAGTTCCTCCTTTGAAAACTAAATGTTTTGCAACTTCCATTTCAAAGATGATAGCTAAGGTTTGTACTACCCACCAATCTTTTTCGACAGCAAAAGCAGCCATTCCTGTTCTCTCCGATATTTGAATGTAGGCATTTCTTTTTGTGCTGTCAGGAATTGCAAACCATTTATCCATTTTTATTTGTGTTTAGTGCTTGACGCATTATTATTCTAATCCATTCTGGTGCCAACTTGATGTCGTGTTCCAGGCGGTATGGTTCTTCTTTACCTAATTGCTTTAATATTATTTGTATTTCGTTTTCGGTGCAATTGTCTTTTCCTATTTCTTTTAATGCTTGAATGACTAGGCTGCTTATTTTACCAATAGCTGATAGGTTTTTTGGTGCTGATTTTTTGAATAAAATTTTTCTTTTACCCAAATCAATTTTTCTTGCTGCACCATCGGTTAGATACACTACATTCATTGGTACTTGTGTTGACAAGCCCAAGGCGTTAAGTGCCAATATACCTGTTGGTGCAATACGTGCTTTGTCTCGCTTACTAATCGCTTCTGCAATGGCTTCAGTACTTGGTTTTAGCAGACCCAAAATGGGGTCTTTTTCCAGTCGCGCATAAATGCCACGTGCCACACGGAAAACTTCTTCTTTTTCTACCATTCTTTCCAGTGCTTTTGCTACGGCTTTAGCTGAGCCAAAGGATAGGAAATCTTCGGTAAAAAAAAGCGAACCCCTCTTGGCTTTATTTATTTTAGCAATTACCTTGTCATCAATACTCTGCATGGTACTTTGTTTTTTATTTTGTCGCAAATATAGGCTATTTTTGCGACAAAATTAGAATGTTTTTTGATGCTTCATCTTCTTTTTTAAGCATAAAATCTAATCCTAACACTTTGTACTTTGTTTCGTCAGTCAAACTGTTATAATCCTCACCAATGTATTTACATAAAAAACTCAACATATCTAAACCTCTACCTAATACTTTCTCTGGTGTCCAATCTTCTTCATTAGACACTATCATTGCGCTCATAGAGTCGTATTTATAACCTCGTTTCGGGTAACTTTCTCCTTTGTTACTTTGATCTACTTTAAATAAAAACTTATCATTTTGTAATGATGAATTATCACTTGAAGATATAGCTAATAAGTTCCCTAAGCTATTTGCTAGTTTTTTTCTTTGTGAAGGGGAATATTTAGTAAAACTACTCCAGTTGCTTTGAATTTTATTATAGCTTTCCTCTACTTCTGATTCTTCTTTTTCTTTATGGCTCGCATAGGTTGCTAAACTTACGGTTGCACTTTGAGGATATATATGTTCTATGCTGTCATTTTTAACGAAATCGCTCCAAATAATACTACTACTTTGAGTAGATGTTTTGTTTTCCTTCCTTAAATATTTGTCATATTGATACAATAAATAAAATCTACCGGACCACTTATAGAAACCTGTTTTGTTCCCTAATTCAAAAAGCTCATAACTTTGGTTTACAAATAAATTAAAACGGTAGTACCAAGATGTATATAATTCTAATTCTGTTTTCGTTACATTGTTATCTCTTTTATTCCTGTATACTTCATGAGCAAGACTGTAAATTTTACTATCTCCCGTATTTCCTCTTTTGTCTGAAAGATCAAATAGTTTGAAGCTATACTTCTCGAGTGTTTTTATTGAATCTACGAATACATTTCTATCGCTTCTACTTAAAATTGCTAAAAGTAATGGCTTGAACGAGGCTTTTAAACCTACTTGATGAATGCCTTGGATGGCGTTTCTAACAATCTTTTCTTCCTCACTGAAATACTTAATGTTGTGAAGTTTATTCCACCAAATCGAACAAAGTTGAAGCGACTTTATATACTTTTCAATTTCTTCTCTAGTTAAACTTTGATTGTAAACACGCTCTAATGTAAAATATTCATCAAACAAAAAATTAGCATAAACATTAGCTTCATCACGACTATATTTATTGAAGTACACAATCCAATGGTTTTTAATAAAATCTTCATCACTTAGTGGATGTGTTTTATTTTGACCTAATGATTTGTAAATGGTTATCCATGCTTTATTTACAGCTATTTCTAACTGCTCTTTTTTAGCTTGGTTTAGTAATACTTCTTCTTTTGACATTTCTTCAGAAGAATGATACTTATCATTTAAGTACAATAATCTATTCTTGAGTTTTTCTAGTTGAGACAAAGGTTTTCCTCTGTTATTCATTGTTTCAAACACGACATACTCATCCAGTTCTTCTGGCAAAACATATTCGTTTAGCTTTAACTGACTAGTCACTTTATTAAAAAGCTTTGGAATGGTATTATTAGGATCTTGTAAAAACAAGGTTACCATCGCTTTGAAGAAGTTTTTTGCTTTTAAAAGATTTTCAGTGTATGTACTCTCTTGGCTATCGTCTTCCACTTCATCCAGACATAAGATATGTTTTCTGAAAAACTTATCACTTGGATTATCTTTCTCATATCCAAAAACATAAGCATTAACCCCTTTGTTTAGATACAAGTATTGCATCTCTACATCACCTTCTCTAATCCCTAATACAATATTCTGCTCTTTTGCCTTTTCAATAAGAACACTTAACAATATTAAAATGGAAGTTATACGCTGCTGGCCATCTACAATAGCATATTGTTTAAAGTTAGGTAACCAACTATACTCGCAAGGTTTAGTTTCTACTAAGGTCAATAAACCTGTGTAGTGCCATTTCCCTTGTGGAATATTAATTAAATCGTCCCATAAGTCTTTTAACTGTCCTTTTACATTTTTTAAAGGTTCTTTAGAATTTATATCTACCGTTTTGTTATTAGTCCATGCAAAACCACGTTGGTAAGCAGGAATTCTAAGAATTCTATTCGTGAAAATCTCATGTATTGATTTTAAATCCATTACCAATCTGCGTTTAAATATTTTTTTAATTGTCCTGCGTTGAGTACCTCATATGACAACATTCCTTTCTTCTGTAGTGGTGCAATGTTTTTACCTACACCATTATCAAGAATAGGGGCGTATCCCTCTTGCAATAACTCATCTATTTTAGTTTTGAAGCTTTCAATCTCTTTTAGCTGTTTGTATATTTTATCAGCTTCGTTTTGTTCTGAAGCTGTTAAAACTGCTTTATTTCTTAAATCTGTCTGGCGGTTGATTAACGCACGTTCTCGGTTTTCGATGTAGACCGAACGGATGCGTAGCAATTTATCGCGATCCCATTTATAAATAATTATATAGCAATCAAAACCTTGTTCCGGACCAGAGGTTAGGTGCCAAATAAAAGGTGTTTTGGGCAAGTACATAAACAAGTTTAAATGGTCTGACAATGCCTTGAAGAAATGATCGTTGAGGTATTCCTTGATATTACGACCCAACACACCATCAAAAGCAGAATATTGTGCCATTGAGAATCCTTTCTCAATAAATTTTTCTTCAATACGGTCTAATAGTACTTTTTCACCCGCATTAGGCACTAACGGAATAATACCGTCTTCGTCTTCCATCAGGATTTCACGAATCATATCTGCCAAAAACTCCATTGCCAAAGTGTTCATTCTTTGTTTTGGAATGACATTGCTTTCTTTGAACCAATGCCAAACATTGATAGGATTTACTTGATGGCGAATACAAAACTCTTCCAGGTCATTATTACTTTGATATAAGCTTGGAAACTCTTGCTCTATGGTTTCCCGTTGCTGATCAGTAAATTCTATTTCGGGTAAATTTTCTATAAATTCTTTGATATTGTCTAAAGGGAATTCTGTTATTTCTTCTTGTAAATACCCTTGTTTGGCTGCTGCCGTAATAGGCATTATTCCAATACTTTTTCCTTCTTTTTCCAATACCATTTGTTGATCTGATGCAGATAAACTATAGACTTTGAAGATTTCTTGATTTATTTTAGCTTCATTTATTATTAGCTGACTGGTTAAACTATTTTCTAGATTTAAAAAATTTCTAATGTTATTGAGATCAGCACCAATTAAATTATTAGCACCATATTCAAATAATGAAAAATTAGTTAAGTATTTTTTTATTTCAATATTTGTATTGCTTAAATTATCAATATTTTTTTCATACACTTTTTCAGGAACAATAAAAGGTAATCTTCTTAGATCACCTACCTGTGTATTAACTGTTGGATTAAGACAATTTATAATGTAACTACTTAATTTAGAGTTTAGTAATGCTAAAAGATATTGGTTGTTTTTATATTTTTTAGTCAAAAAAATACTTGCTCCGCCAACATCGAAAACACATCCTTTCGGCAAATACCTGAATGAAGCTCCTTTAGAACCAGATGCAGAATAAGTCACACCTTCTTTAAAATAAAACTTTTTGTTCCTAACTGGGGCTCCATTATAATCTAAAGGAATATTATTATACTCGTGAATATCAGTTCCATCATCTCCCCAGTTTACAGTACACCATAAGTTTCCAAACCATTTGTTAAAAGGTCCGCCTTTAGAGTAATAATACCACTTTTGGTCATTTGATATACTGTTTTCACTGCCATTATCAACTTCCCACCAAAACCTTAAAAACATATTATTGTTACAAGTAGCAAGTCCTGAACAAACTGCGACATAATCATCTAAAACACCCACTTCGAATTTCTCTCTAAACTCATCACTTATCCAATAAATAAAAGGATAGGATTTGATGACTTTGAGTTTAGACTGCTCTAATTGATAAACACGTTCATTATCGCTTCCATGAATATAATCGTCTAAAGCGTCAACGAATTTTTGCTTTTTTGCTTTTTCTTGCAGATTTGTAGTTATGTTGAAATACAAGTTTTTATCTTTTGATTTTTCTTTGCTCAATACATAAAAAGTAGCATCTAAGAGAATCCCTGGTCCAAAAAGATTTACTCTATCCAATCCAAAATCAACCATGACATCGATATGAGAATTATCAATCATAAACCTTCTTACGTCTTCAAATGTTTTAATAAACATAAAAGTATGAGGATGAATCATTGCCACTTTACCTTTTTCATTGGTTAATTCAAAACAGCGTTTTATAAATGTTGCATATAAATTGGTGTGAAAAGCATAAGGTTTTTTATAATTGCATTCGATGTATTTACGAAGTTCAGGTCCAAAATTAGCACTATCCGTATAAGGCGGATTAGCCGTTGCCACATCATATTTTTGGGTAATGAGTTTCAAGAATGTTATGGCATCTTTGGTTTTATCCGTCAGGAAGGAAGAGCCTTGCCCTTGGGCAAAACGGTTTATTGCCGTTTCCAGGTTAGTGAAAAATTCTTTTTTGAAACGGTCGTATTCTACAATGTCCTGTTCTCCAAAAAGGGTGATTCCTTTTTGGTTTACCAGTCCGTGTAATTTTATAGATAATTTTTCTTCAATCTTCACCAAACTACCAAATTTGTAAGCTTGTTGCAGGTCGGTCCAGATTTCTTCAACGATGCTTAATTGTTTGGCATCAGTAACTCCCGCTTTGAAAATAGGATATACAAAATCAAAATCAGGCAAATAGAAATCAGAGGAAACCACATTAAAATGTAATGCTCCAATATTTCGATTTTTTTGTTTGGCTTTGATCCAAAGTCCCAGTTGCGCTAACTGTGCTGCTCGGTCGTCAAGGTCAATTCCGTGCAAGTTATTCTCGATGATTAGTTTCGGGATATCGTCATCCTCATAATCAGCACCATAATTATCTATTTGGTCTTTGTATAAAGCATAGAAAAACGTAAAAGCATACAATAGAAAATTTCCGGACCCTGCGGCTGGATCAATTAGTTTCAGTTCGTGTAATGGTTTCACTTCACGTACTCTTATTTTGGGTGCATTAGCAATTTTGTATAAATCCTTAATCTCAGAATCGGGGTGCATTTCCAGATATAGTTTGCCTAGTGAATTGTGTACTAAGAATTCTACCACCCAGCGTGGTGTGTACACCTGAGATTGAAGGCTTACCTTATCGTATTCTGTTTTAGCACCTGAGTCTTTGTGAGTTTGTTTCTTAACATTGTTGTAGCTTTCATACAACCAGCCCAAAATATCGTCGCTTTGCCATATGTTATCCTCTATTTGAGCATCTTGTTCTACACCATTGAATGCGTCGACAATTTCATTCAGCTCAATTACATACGGTAATAAGGCGTAGGGATAGTTTTTATGAAATAAAGGGATGGCATCGCCCAGTTTGTTAAATTCGTATTTAAAATAGTCACGTAAGCCTTCGAGATCATCATTGCGTTTCTCAGGATTATTTTCTAGCCAAATTTTATGTCCAAAAGAACGGCCACCGTGTGTAGCTTGCTTAGTCACTATTGGTGAAAACAATTGATGGGCTTCCATTACTTTAACGGCTGCCAAACGGTTGAAGAGGGTAAAGGTTAGTTCATCCAATGCTTTTTCTCGGGCTTCTTCGTAAGTACCTGTTTCGCCTTCGTGGCTGGCTATCAAGGTTTCAATTTTACTTCTCTTGGTATGTAGGTCGGCAGGAATTTTGTCAAGTTCCATCAACTTATTTTGGCCAATACCCAAACGAGAAAACTGGTTGTTGAATGACTTATATATGCGTTCGCGAATGATATCAACGTGATCTGATAATTTCATTTATTGGGTTGGATTAGTTTTGTGTAACTGTAACTTCAATCATTTCTTCATTGTCAATACCTGCTAATGCTTGTAATTGAGCCGCCAGTATAGCACGATATTCTTTTGTCGTCATTACACTTTTATCGATTGTAAACTGAACTTTTTTGGGTTGCTTAGGTTTTCCTGGTTCTGCTTGTTTCGGTACTTCTTTGATGAAATTACTTATTGCGATTTGCAATTCGGTTTCTCTGGTGGGTACGAGATCAATATAATTCAGTATATCCGAAAGGGAAAACTTGGTGTTTTGACAATGGATTTTATATACTAAATTGATGTCGTCCGAAACTTTATTGCTGCAATTGTCTAACAAGCTTTTCAATTTGTTTTGATTGTCACGATTAAGTTCCACGGGGAAATTAGTAGCTAAGTCGGATTGTGCATTTTCGATTGCTCCTTTTAAATTTATATATGCGGTAGCCATTATCTTAGCATTAGCGCTCATTAGATTATAATACTCGTCTTTTATTGCTTGCGCACTATTCTGAATGTCTCCAAATTTTTCAATAACATCTTGGTGGATTGCAGCTTCAAAATCTTCAGTTTGCGACGCTATTATAATATTGTTTATATGTGCTTTTTTCAGTTCATCTTCTACAGATTTTGTAAAGCTTGAAAAACCTTTTATTTTATCTAAGTTCTTCTTAACAAAGTTTTCTGTTTTGATAATCGTTTTTATAGCCACTGCATAATTGGCAGCTTCTTTAAGGAAATCTTCTGCTTTTTCAATGTAATTGGCTTCGGTTGTTTTTGAAATAAATGCTTGTAACGCTTGCTTCTGCTCGAGGCATTTTTTAAATGATTTATTGAAATCGTGTACCGTATTTTCCATCGTTTTAACGGTGATGACAAATTGCTCAGCCAGAACGGAAACACCATCAGCCACATCAAAATCACTTGATGTATCTGTAATTTTTCTATTAGTATGTTTTTCAAACTCTAGTCCAATCAACTGATTGATGATATCACTTTTTTGTTGTGTAGAAAGTGTTTTGGAAATGGATTTATAGCTTGCCGATTTGAATTTACTTCCTGAAACAAAGACCTCTTGGGCTGGTTTATCAGTATATGAAAAATAGTCCGTATCGTTAGTTCTAATAACTAATTTTCCTGCTCTAAACAATACAGCCAAGGTTGTGGAAAGCGTTCCGTACGAGTAGCCCCACGGGTCTAAAGCAAAGGCTTCTTCAAGGCTTTTACCGTCAATGTATCTGGTGTTTATTTTAGTTCTTAATTGTTCAACAATTTTAAGATGATCACCAACAAAATTACCGTTTGTATCAAAAAATTTAAATTCGTCGCCAGAGAAATAACGGTGTAATTTGTCGGCAGTGGCTTCTTTTACTACTTTTTCACCAATCGATTCTTGAAGTTGTGCAGCCAGTCTTTGGGTGTAAATGTTTTTAATGAGCTTCTTTTGAACCTCATTAATGGTGCTTTTGAAATTGTCTTTATTTAATAGATTTTCATCAAACATATAGATCAAAGCACCTTCTTCATAAGCATCACTGATGAGGTTGATTAAATCTTTTTCTTTTTCATCCTTAATGATTGAGAATTCACGGATTATTGGTTTGATTTTTTCATCATCTGTTCCGCTGTATTTTTCTTCCATGAAACCATACCTTTTTACTTCTTCCAGTAACTTGTCGATGGCATTAAATGAAGTATTGTCCGGAACAAGCGTTATGGCATCTTTGGTGTACTGGGTGTCTAATTTTAGTGCTTCTATAAAGTCTTCTCTTTCACCATTTATATTGAAAAGGCTGTAAGCAGTAAGCTTTAGTTTTTTATTATTAGAGCTAATGATTTCATCCTCTAAATCAGTTAAAACATTAAAGTTGTAGGCTACTGAACTGTCATTAATTGTTGCCACTGGACGAAACAAATTACTCTTTTTAAGATAGTTAACTAGTTCTCTTTTTTTGATAAAAAGTTCCACATCAAAATCTTTCATTTCCTCTAACAACTTCCCTTCCAGATTTGAAGTTATCTTATAATTGTTGTTGGATACCAAAAGGATTTTTGCTTCAACTAATAAGTTTAATGCTACTTCAATAAATGGCTTTACATCATAATACTTTTCAATTTCTTGATTATAACATTTAGTGATGTTTTCAATTGTTGGTGAAGCAATTAACTCTGCTTCATTGATGAAATGGATTGTTTTTAATAGCTTTTCGCCGTTAATAGCCACATTCTCATTATCGAGTATTCGAGTAGCATTTTTGTATTTATTATCTAAATCAGCGGGTGGTGCTGTTTGTGCTTGTGTGCATAAATCATGGGCCGTCGTGAATTTGTACAATTCAAGATCGGCCAATCCTTTTTTCAACACATCAAAAGTAGTAATAATCATTCCTCGCGCACCGACTTGCGTTGTTACCAAAGCATTGGAACTAAACAGGAATTTTTGAAGTAAATCAAATTGATACTTGTGAAAAGGATAATAGGTTGCAAACTGATCAGCCGTTCCTGTTTTAGTTGGAAAAGATGATTTTAAGTTGGTGGCATCACTGATTAAACCTTCGTTTTTCTTGTAATAGCTAACTAAGTCTGCATAAGCATCGTCCTTTTTAAGAAGTAATCGATTCTTCATGATAACATCCACCTCGGTAGATTCGAGGTGCATTTTTGTTTTGAAACGATCAGTTACTTTTGTAAGCTGACTCCTGTTTATATTGGCATTTACAATGACATTGTCTAATTTTTCCTGTGCAATAGCAATTGTCCAAACCTTTTTACTGATACTCGAAAGGCTTTCGCTTAAAGCTTGCAGGTCTACTATTTTGAATTTCCCTTGGCTGATAGCTTCACTGGTTTCGTCAAAAATGAAAACTATATTTTGATCGGGGTTCTTCTTTATGTATTTTTCTAATTCATTTTTAAATTGATCAGAATCAAAAGCTAAAATACTATCTCGGTACACATTTTTAGTATCTTCATATTCCGCTTCAGAATAGTCCATCGCCATATATATGCGGCGCATTGCTTTTGCAATTTCTTTGTTACTTTTCTTTAATTCATTCCAGTCTTTCCCAAATAATTCATTTGCTTTTTCATGTATCAAGTCTAACTTTCCTTCTATCAAGAAATCATATTCCATGTATCCATATACATCGTCACGTAAGCCTAGTTTTTTAAGGAAATTTGAAAATAAAGTAAAGGCTAGACCATTCTCCGTAT
Organism: Flavobacterium caseinilyticum; assembly: GCF_004349085.1. Lineage (GTDB taxonomy): Bacteria > Bacteroidota > Bacteroidia > Flavobacteriales > Flavobacteriaceae > Flavobacterium > Flavobacterium caseinilyticum. The sequence continues at coordinate 601,798 of NZ_SMFM01000001.1, forward strand.
TTTGCTTTGCGATGTCCAGAAATACAACGGTACTCTTTATCGAATCTAGGCTTAGAATATCATTCTTTATGAAATTCTCGTTTTTTACCCCAGCTAGTCTTGGCATAAATCGGTCTCTTGCGGATGTTCCGTTTATATTTGGATTAGCAATAAGGTAGCCAAGCATTTTACCAAAATAGGATTTTCCCGATCCATAAAAACCAGAAAGCCATACACCAGTTTCCTTAATATTACTAGTGTATTGTTTTATAAAAGTGGAAAGATGTTCCCCTAATCCATCTGTAACGATGTAGGATTCCAATTCTGATTGTATTTCATTTTCTGATTGATCTTCAAGGTCAATAACGTTTTTAATATCTTCATTAAGGTCTAATTTCAGAATATCTTTAATTGTAATCATAGTTTACTGCTTATATTATTGTACATCTATAATTAGATGATTGTTTTGCGTTTAAAAAATGGTGGTGTTCGCCTTCTATTTCACCAGGGTAAAATATGAGTAAGGGAATATTCAATTCGTCGATTTCACTATTCTGAGTGATATTAATGTTTTCGATTCCCGTTCCGTAAAAAACGCCAGTTCTAAGTAAAACTGGAATCAATCCTTTTTTTGCAGTTTCTTTTATTGCGTTCATCACCATGTCAAATAAGTCTGTATCTGAGCCAGCAGCATCCATAAATATTTTATAGGAATTGGGTTTTAAATCATTATACACTTCAACAAATGAATCTATTTCATATTCCTCTACAAACTCAACAAACAAGTTGCTTATGTCTATTATTTCGAACTTTTCCATATCTAAAGTAGCCATTGCTTTGTCTAAGTACAAGCTTTCTTCTTTTGGTGGATATGTGAAGAGAATTGAATAGCCGCCATTGGCTATCAAACTTAACTGAGTTCTATTCTTTTTGTCTAGGACAGCTTTTAAATTGTCAAATTTTGCTCTATGCTCGTCTAAATATGCCATCTATAATATTGTTGTTATTGAAAACTGGTTCCACTTGCAGCGATACCCCGTTGAAGTTTAATTTGATCCATTCTTTTTTACCAATTTGTTTTAATCGTGCTAAGATGTTTTCTTTAGAAATGAAAGTGAAACTGAGGAAATCATCTTCTAGGAAATTTGCTTTTTTATTATCCAACAAGCTTATTATGTGGACAAATACAGCTAGCAGTTCATCAGAAACCCTTACTAAAGTGAACTTCTTTTTTTTGGTTCCTTCCACTAATTTTAGTTTTTTTAATACCGTGAGGTACTTGGAAGCAATGGTTTCAATAGTGATTTCTGACCACTTTCCTTTAAGGTCTTCATTCGTACTGATTAAATCTTTTATGTATGCTACGACAGCTTCTTTTGGCAATTCGGCGCGGCCTTGCAGGTAGTACTTAAGAAAAATGTCTCTATTTAGCTCAAAAAACAGTTTGTTATTAATGCTAAACAACCAAAATAACAGTAGTGCTTGGGCATTTTCGTCATTTTTAAAACTCAACATTAAACTAGAGGCTAGTTCATCAATAGCTTCACTCTTACTAACAAAGGCGGAATTTAATAGTGATAGAAATCTTTTGCGTGATTTCTCTGTTCTAAAATCAAACTCATTGTTAGTAACTAATATATTTTCTAATTCTGCAGGGTTGTTTATAAGCAAAGGCAACGACCTGTATATCAGGTGATAATCAGGGATGCTTCCAATGATGTTTATATCCGTATTGTATTGCATTAATATTCGTTTAAAAGTACCTTGTGCACTTGAATGTAAATGTATGAAAAAGTAACCCAAATTACATTGTGGGAAACCGCAAAAGGATGAATTGTTATTATTAAATATAAGAAAAGGAATAATAATATTATGATGAAGTGCCTTTTTTGGCATGTCCTCAATATGTATAAAAGAGTTGCTTTTAGGTCGTTTGTGTTTTAATAAATGTAAAGGGTAGCATAGACTACCTTTTATTTTGCATTGCGATCAATTCACTGACTTTATACCGTGTCCGATTACTGAAAGGTCTATATACTTTTATCTTTCCATCTTTTTCATATTTCCCCATTGTTGTAGTGCTTTTTATACCAAGTATCAACATTGCATCTTTTCGATTAACAAATTCGCCGTATTCCATCGTGTTAGTTATTAATGTACTCAACTTCTTTGCTGGTACATTACTTCTATCTATTTAGAAAGGAAAAGTTTATTGTTTTTTAAAATTAATTTCATAAATATTGCTTTAGCCCCGGATTTTAATAAAGCTGATTCATATGTGAATCGCACCATTAAGTATTAATATATATACTATGAGAAGAATTCATTTATTTGATGAGTATTACATTGCAAATTAGTATAGTCAGGCCGTAATGCATACATATGGAACTGATAGTGATTTCGAGAGGAAGTTTAGGTACAAACTTCTAATATTAAAGCGTAAAATAAGACGGGTCGATCGGAATTTCAGGTTTGAGCGAACCACCGAGGTGATTAAAGTTGATTATTCTTTGTTTGGGAAAAATATTGAGGAACTTCTCTGCAAGGATTTTGATTTATTAAGTCGAGAAGAATTTAATTTCGTGAGTCGCCACTGTTCTGGGGGGATGTTTAATCTGTACAAGGTGAACGAAATGGAATTAAGAAAGTACAAAAACCATTATCTTTTATTGTTCGACTCAGACTATATTACACAAAAAAGAATAGCAGTGATAAATAACCTAATGGACAGTTAGTGATACTCTACTTAGATCTTCCGTTTTTTACCTCATATCGGTAATGTCTGGTTGATTTGGACTGTTCACTGTTAGACACTTTGGTGGGTCGAAGGATGTAGTATGAACAAAAGGTTACGTTATTTATCGATGGATTTGCTACCTGCCCCTACGTGGGTCTTCGGGGGCGAGTAATTATGAGGGCGAAGTCCGAAATGCTTTTCATTATTATTTATATATAAATACTTGGTTATTAAAGCTTTAATTCTATAAAATTTCTAAAAGGCGAATTCTAGATAATATTATAATAATTAGATTTATATATTATTATAATACTTAATGTCCCCTATTTGAATCTGTAAATATAGGTAGTCAAAGAAGTGTTAACCCTTACTTTCATTGAGCTAAAGGTATTATTACCACCACTTTAAACATTTTTAGTTTTACCAAAAAATGACATTGCCGTTAACCAGCCAACCAATGGCTGGTATTTTGTTTACAAACCAGGTAACCCCGCCACCAAAAGGCGAGGGTTTTTTCTTTTAGCAACATTCGCTTACACCAACCGCACTTGTGAAAAGCCACATTTAAATAGAAATATATAGGATGTGGGAAATTATAATGAACTGGAACTAAACTTCTTGTTCTAATATGACTATAACTACTAGAGAGCTTTCCAATCGTTTAGCGACGGCTGACTGCTTGACCTCTATGAATTCATAAGCGCAAAAAAAAAGGAATAACAAATGAAATTCTTAGTAACCAATAAACTATTATTAGTAATATCAACAGTTATCAAACAAACAAAAATAAAAAAAGACTTCACTTTTCATTATTTGTACATAGTAAACAAAATAAGACATGCTCAGATTTTAAATACTGATAACACATCAGAGACGTACATCCGGCTATGCTATGATTTTCTCGAAACAACCATATCTAAAGAGCAAACCCCCATCATAATTAGGACATTGATTGAACAAAATATAATTGAATGTGATGGCGTGGCAATAATTGGAAGTAAAGCATACGGATATAGAATAACACGGGAATTCATGGCTCAAAAGTGGAAATATATAGCAGTAACGGATACAGAATTGGTAGGCAAAATCATGAGAATAACAGAAATGAAATTAAATTTGGCATTCGAAAGTTCAGATGGATATAGAACAGCAGCATATTGGTCAAATAAAATAACAATCAATAAAAGAAATGCACTGTCTTTTGTCAATAATCCAAAGAACAATTTGTCAGAACACCAAATACAACAAGCTAAATCATCGATCTTAGCATTAACGAAGTCTGTATTTTTCCTGACCTACGGTAAAACAGCCAGACTATACACAAATCTGAATTGTATAAAAAGAGGATTAAGACAATTTATAACAGTAGACGGCCAAGAACTTCATGGTGTTGACATCACTTCATCGCAACCCTTATTCCTTGGGATACTACTAAAAAATAATAGTAATATAGAGGCAGTCGAGTATGAAAAATATATGAATGTGGTTTGTAATGGTACATTGTACGAATATTTAGCTAAAGCAGCTGGTCTAGATATCGATTTAAAAAACCATACGGTAAGAAGTCAATTTAAAAAAATGATATTCGCCGGGTGTTTATATAACAAACCGCAGTTAAAACTATCAGAATGGGAATTGATATTCCAATCATCATTTCCTACTATTTTAGCAGAGTGTAGAAGAATTAAAGAAAAGGACCATAAGGTATTGGCACAACAACTACAACGATTAGAAGCATCATTTATATTCGAATGTGTGCGCATCGGTGCAGAAGAACTTGGTGATAATACCCCTATTACAACGATCCACGATGAAATCGTATCAACCAAAGAAAGCATCCACATTATCGAAAAAATTGTCAGATCAGAATTTAGCAAAATAGGAATAGAACCAAAAATAGAATCAAGTAAACTTTAGAAATGAAAAAAGCGAATGAAATAACGGTAGGTGAAATTGATGATTGAATCTTGTCGAAAGAAGAATTTCGACCGATTCGAAAATGGATGAGGTGACTGATTGCATTTAGGATTAAAAGTTTTTGTCAATAGATCTAATGAATGGTATGAAAAAGAGGTCGCGAGCTCGCCAAAACATCTTGAATGCAAGCAATAACATCAATAATTAAATCACTATAAATGTATCATAATTATTTTTACATAGTTATCAACCACAAGTTTAGGCAATAAACTCATTGTAGACGTGTCGATTATTAATAAAAAAACAAACTTGGCTATTGTTTTAATTCTACCACACATTCTAAGAATATAACTAATGTCCCTTTATGGTGATGTCATCAGAAATTTGAAGCATATAAATTTATGTATACAACCAATTATGTTATTTAAAAAATTAGATTACATATATCATTTTGTACAGTTATATCATCATTCGTTTTAAAAAAAAGAAAGTATGGAATTGTCTATCCTAAATAATTTCATCACGTTAACATAAAATGTAAAGTCCTGAAAAAATATGCATGATAGTTATAAAATGAGCATTTTATATGAGCTAACTATTTCAGGGTTATTAGGGTGTGTATATCCAGTTAGTGGGACAGTATTAATCGACTGATTATGCAACTTTTTATTGAAGTTGGCAGATCCCATGAAGTTAAAGTAATTTATAAAATATTATAGAGACTATATGTAGAATAATCAAATCGTGAGTTTCAGAGTTCAAAATTTTATTCAGTTATAGCTCTTTTGAATTATAATTTGTTTAATATTTATACAGATCACAATTCTTGCTATTTAAAATTTTAATCAAATTTACAGCCTTACCTACCAGTTTTCTTTTGTCGTAGGTCTGGACAATTGATTTGTTTTTGTTTTTTGGATGAGTTATTGGTTCAATTTCATCGTCAATAATGCCTAGGTCCTTTAGATTGGTAATAAATGTGCTACGGCAATCATGAGGACTGAAAACATCGCATAGTCTTTCCTTGCTAACAACAGCATTGTCAACTCTGTAATAATATTTTTTGATATCAACTAGATTTTCAAATTTCAAATGCTTAAGGAACTTAGTAATATCTTTTCTGATGTTTACCTGGGCAGGAAACTTAGGAAAAGTATTGTTGTTTTGTTTTAGAAAAATTTTAATTGGATTGAGAATAGGAATTACAGCTGTTAACTCATCCTTGTTTTCTTTGTTCTTTCTAATCTTAGTTGTGAAGCAAAAGTAATTTACTGAATTATATTTAAGGTTTTCTGGTTGTAGCTCATGCAAACAAACCATATCGCCGATTCGTAATCCCGTAAAACATGATAGTAAGATGTAGTTTCGTGCATGGGTGAATTCTTTTGAAGAACTTACATCGGTATTAATGATGGTGATAAGTTGTTCGATAGTCAAAACTATATCATTTTTTATTTCTCTCTCTTTTATTTCGTAATTTTCATGAAGGTGGTTAAAGCCAATTTTAATATTATTTTTATAAGCGGAATTGAGAACGGCTCTGAAATGTGTGTTTTCTTTGACTATAGTATTATGAGCATAATATTCGCCATTTTTAATTTTATATAAATCATTTATTACTTTGAAAAAATCTAAAAATATTTCGTCATTTAATTTACCGAAGGTCAAAAGTGTTTTTTTATTTGATTCGTAATTTTTAATATGTTGTGATAGATTGGTATATTGTTTTCCGGTAGCTTTTGACCATCTTTGGTTGGATGTTATTTCAATTGTAGTTCTTCTTGTGACTTCGTCGGAAATGTATTTGGTGATACTAATGTCTTTACTTGTGTCTTTGCTTTTTCCTAGTTTTTCAAGAATTATAGTTTTTAATTCATTTTGTGATGGTTTTCTGTTGTGCTCATTTTCAAAAAGCTGAAGCTGTTCTGTGCTTGTAGTTTTTATTTTGTCCAACGCAATGTTTAATGCAGATCCTTTTTTTCGAACATAGGTTGGATTACCACAGTAATTTTTATTGTCCCAGTCCTCTTTTCTAATTGTAAATCCAGTTGACAATTTTAAGGGTAAGTATTTGTATTTTTCTGTTTTTACATCGTATTCTCGAATTCCATAAGAAATATTCAGTAAAATTAAATGGTTTTCACTTTTGTTTGGTTTCGATTCCAGAAAAAAAGAAAATTTAGGTTCAGTCATAGGTTAGAAAAATAGCGTAGTAAATCACGTAGTAAAAGTATGGTTTAATATGATATTTAATGGTATAATATGAAATATATTTTTTATTGTAATTCATAACTAACCTATAATTTGAAAGGGATTGAAAGGTTTTGGCGTTTATTGGTGTGTTAAGGTTTGAGTCCTTGTAGACCAACAAGTATTTATGAAAAACCCCGTAAACATTACGTTTACGGGGTTTTCTTTTTTTAAGGTAGCAATTTTCTAATATGAAGTGATATTAATGATAGCTGTCTGTAAAGTCATTAAAGAGAAAGAACTATTAAAATTGCAAACTCTTTTTATCAATCCAATGAGTATGTGGCTGGTTCTTTAGTTAACTTTGCTCAAAATGTTACTTTGGAAAAACCTATCCAGATTTTTGATGCTCACAATATTTTTGATTTTATCGAAATCAAGCACCCGTATCATCCAAAGAATCCCGCATTTTTAATTCTGAAGAAAGGGAAAGTAATTTTTACCGAAAACTTGAACAGAATAGAACTCGCCGAGAATTATGTTGCCCTGATCGATTCGCGGAAGGTGTACGAAATTCTGGAAATTAGTAACGATTTGGAAATATTTCTGGTTGCTTTTGACAGAGAATATACAGAAAAGCTTCCACTCAAGATCAACCGTCTTAATGCCTTTATTTACTTCCGGAATGAACTGATCCGCCATTTTCAGTTAACAAACTCGCAGTTCGAAAAAATCTGGAAAAATGTAGATCTTCTAAAAAACATTTTAGAAAGTGAAGATTTTACTACGCATCATGACGAAATTATCCGACATCTATTTTCCTCTGTAGTCTATCAGTTCGGAGAAACCGTTTCTAAAAATTCAGATTTTTCTAAACAGAAAATTTCCAGAAAACAGGAATTAGTTCTTCATTTTCTTAAAAACGTAGGCGAACATTTTCTGGAAGAAAAGCAGGTTGACTTTTATGCCAAACAGCAATTTATTACTTCCAGACATCTTTCTGCTGTGTTGAAGGAAGTAACAGGGAATACAGCAGGGCAGGTTATTGCTGCTTTTATAATGAAGGAAGCCAAAGCGCAGCTATCTTCGTCTGAGAAATCGCTATATGAGATTTCTATGGATTTAAAGTTCAGCGACCAATACTCCTTTGGTCATTTTTTCAAGAAGAATTCCGGTGAAAGCCCAAACGCTTATCGCAAGCGTTTCAAAAGCTAAATCTTACTTTCGAACATTTCATTCATTGTTTCCGTCATTTCTTGAGGCTCAGGATGCTTCTACCTTTGCTTTCTCAAAACAACGGAAAATATGAAACTGAAAAACAGAATGACTCTTTTAGTGCTGGGGCTGTTTTTTTTCACAGCCAACGCCCAAACTTCGGAACGTAAAATAGCACTGGAGGAAGTAGTGCAACTGGCTTTGGAAAATCACTTACAACTGAAATTGTCGAACCAAAACATACAGATTGCAAAGCAGCAGATCAAGATTGTGGAATTGCAGAAACTGCCCACAATAAATGCTTCAGCCAATGCATTCTATCTTGGTGATGCCTTAATTTTGGATAAGAACTTTTCTAAACTGGCGACTTTGAACATGCCTCATTTTGGAAATACCTATGGCGTTCAGGCGTCTGAACTGATCTTTAAAGGAGGTGTCGTAAATAAATCTATAGAAATAGCGGAACTGAGAGAACAGTTGGCGGAACTGGATCTTGAGAAGGATCAACAAAACATAAAGTTTCTGGTCATTTCGAATTATCTGGACATTTACAAAATCATCAACCAAAAAAATGTGTTTCTGAACAACCAAAAACTAGCTACAGAACGGCTGGAGAACGTGAGGAAATTTTACAAACAAGGGATGGTGACCAGAAACGAAATCATCCGGGGAGAACTTTTGCTCAAGAATCTTCAGCAGGGAATCTTGGTTCTGGATAACAACCGTGCTAGCATAAACTATCAATTGACTACCGCTATCGGAATTTCACCGGATATCCTTGTCAAACCGACCGATTCTTTCAATGGTAGCGCAGAAACACAAAATCTACAGTATTATCTGGAATTGGCACATCAAAATCATCCCGTTTTGAAATCTGCTCAAACCGGAATCAAGATGGCCGGTAAAAATATTGAGATAATTGGCACGGAAAGAATGCCCACCGTTGCAGCATTTGCTGGGTACAATATGGCAAGACCGATCACAGCCAACCTGCCAGTTCAGGATTTATACACCAATACTTGGCAAACCGGACTTTCGATAAGCTACAGCATCGACAATCTTTATAAAACCAAAGAGAAAGTACAGTTAGGTAAATTTCAGCTCAATCAGGCCAAGGCCGTACTGGATTTGCAGCTACAGCAACTAGATGTACAGACTAATGCTGCATACCTGAAATGGCAGGAAGCGTTGAAACAAGCGGTACTTTATAAAGAAAGTGAAGCGCTTGCCGACGAAAACTATAAAATCGTCGAAGCCAAATATCTGAACCAACTCGCATTGTTAGCTGATATGACCGATGCGACGAACGCCAAGCTGGAAGCGGAGCTTCTTTATGCGAGCAGCGAGATTAACGTGCGCTACCAATATTACAATTTAATGAAAACAACAGGAACTCTATAAAAATAAAATATACCGATATGTCAGATCAAACTCGAGATGCAATGAATACAAATCAGGCTGTAACTGAAGTAAAACTTTCAGATCAAAAGGCAGAAGTAACAGAACCTGCAGTTCTCAAAAAACATAAGAAACACCCCAGCAACACAAAAACAACAGTAATCAACTTGGTCATTTTTGCGATCGCGGTTGTGGGATTTTATTGGCTTGTCACCAATTATTTTCATTTAAACGACGAAAATTTCACCAACTCTGCCCAAGTAGATGAATTTATTAATCCCGTAAACACCAGAGTTCCGGGCTACATCAAAGAGATTAAATACAGAGAACATGAGGCTGTAAAAAAAGGCGACACACTGGTTGTTCTCGATGAGCGTGAACTTCTAACCCAGTTGGCACAAGCAGAAGCGGCTTATCAAAATGCGTTGGCCTCCAGAAATGTTACGTCTTCGGCGGTCAATACGGTTTCGAATAACGTTAATGTAGCCAATGCCAACATTGCGGGTGCAAAAGCAAGACTATGGAATGCGGAGCAGAATAAAAACCGATACAAAAACCTTTTGGCTTCTGAAGCTGTGACCAGACAGCAATACGATCAGGTACAAACGGAGTACGATGCGACCAAAGCAGCCTATGAAACCCTGATCAGCCAAAAAAATACGGCGAGCCTCGCCACCGGTGAAACCAGAAGTCGACTTGGTGTAAACGATGCCGAAATTAAAAGGACTGCAGCCATGCTCGAAATGGCTAAAATTAATGTTTCTTATACAGTGATTACCGCTCCCTATGACGGAATCATGGGTAGAAGGGTTGTTAACGAAGGGCAACTTTTGCAAGCTGGTCAGCAATTGGGCACCATTGTGCTAAACGGTCAAAAGTGGATTACTGCTAACTTTTTGGAAAGCCAAATGTCTCGCGTGAAAGTTGGTGAAAAGTTAAATGTGACCGTAGACGCTTTGGGCGGACAAAAATTCGTAGGCGAGGTGACTGCCATCTCTGCCGCAACGGGATCAAAATATTCGAATGTTCCAGTTGATAATTCCACAGGAAACTTTGTCAAAGTACAACAGAGAATTCCTGTACGGATTGAATTCACTCCAGAAAATAAAGAGGAAGATTTGAAACAGCTCCGTGCCGGAATGAATGTAAATGTAACTTTAAATAAACCGGAATAATGGCTGAATACAATCAAGGACTATACAAGAGCTGGGTACCCAAGTCGGTGCAGCTTTTACTCATTGTGGTATTTACCTTTTTGATTTTGGCAATCAATCCTGTAAATGCGGGAAACATTGGTATGATGGTAGGCGATTTAGGAACCATGCCAGATTACCTTATAATGGCTAATTTCGCCTCTTTTATTGGAATGGCAACTTCAATGCCGCTGATTTTAAGGACAAAGTTGAGATTCCGCTCCAAAGAGATTATGGTACTTTCGCTTGCTGTAATAGCGTTTCTTTCTTTTGTTATTGGTACCACTAATTTTCCTGAACTCATAATTGCCAGCTCATTTTTGATGGGATTTTTCAAAATGTTGATGATGATGGAAGTCATCCTGCCGATGATGTTTATTTTAAGTCCTGACGGAAAAAGAGGAAAATTTTATGCGGTTTTTTATCCTTTTTCTATTGTTAGCGGAAATATTGCGGGATATTATCTGGCAAGACTGGCCTACCAAACGACATGGCAATATCCGCAATTACTTACTGCTGGGCTCTGTTTGTTGATGATCATGATTACAATACTGTTCCAGCACAATCAGAGGTTTGCGCGCAAAATGCCGTTTTCTCAGATTGACTGGCTGAGCATCGTTTTTTTTGCCGCTACTTTCCTTTTTATGTCTTATTTTCTGTCTTTTGGTAAGACGCTGAACTGGTTTGACGCAAGCAATATCCGTATTTCCTTTTGGGGAACTTTGGTGAGTTTTATTCTGCTTGCTTTGCGGCAGTTGCAGTTGAAGAGGAGTTACGTTTCCTTCAGTATTTTTAAAAAAAATAATGTACAGAGCGGTTTACTGATGTTGCTTTTTATGGGGGTTTTTCTGGGGTCAAGTTCCTTGCAGAATACCTTTACGGTCGGAATTTTGGGATACGATATGGTGACCAATGCATCGCTGAACCTGATGATGATTCCGGGTGTGATTCTGGCAGGAGTGGTTGCCTATTTCTGGTTTAAAAATGAATGGCCCTTAAAGATGTTCATCTTCTCTGGTTTTGCGGCGTTTTTTCTAAATTCCGTGATGATGTATTTCATTATGGTTCCTGAAATCAATTACGAGAGTTGGCTGCTGCCCATGTTTCTGAAAGGTTATGGATTAAGTGCAATATATATTGCGGTTTGGTTTTATATCCTCGACAAACTTGAAATGGTACAAATGCTTCAGGCGATAGGACTTATTCTGGTGTTCCGGAGTTTTGTGGTCACTGCCGTGTTTTCGTCCTTTTTTTCTTGGTTGCAGTATCAGTTCCAGTGGGAAAGTGTAAATAATTTCGCAATATATCTGGACGGAAATTTAATGTCAACCCAAGCTGCATTATCCGGCTACAAAAGCTTACAGCTCAACGCCATTTTAGCCGCCAACAAAAAAATATATGGTCTTATTTGTATCGCATCCATCGGGATGATGATTTATGTGCTACAGCATCACTTCGGGAAAGTAAGGTTTTCAACTTTGAGATGGAAAGAAGTCAGGTTTACCGCTGCGACAAGAAAGAGAAAAGCCAGCGAAGCAAAAATACTACGTGAAAGAGTGGAATAAATAGAAGATGCTGCAGGAGCACCATTTTAATAGTGAAGCAAAATTAACTTCAAGTATTGCTGAATCTATTCTGATAATTGTTTTTCTTTTATTTCACTTCTCCTTGAGCTTTCCAGAAGGATTGTATTGATTAATCCTTCAAATATTTTTTTTGAATACAGTAAAGCCTCTCGTTTTTTGAGAGGCTTTACTGTGGAAATATATTAAATTTTATCTCTTGAAAGATTAAATCTTAAAAGTGATAATTGGTTTTGTGGTGTGGTTTACCAAGTCCTCGCTGATGCTACCGTTAAAAAAATGAGATAATCCAGTCCTGCCATGAGTGCTCATTCCGATTAAATCAGCATCAATTGTTTTTGAAAAATTAGTGATTCCGTTTTCAATATTGGCATCATTAAAGATGTGTAAAGAGTAATTTTTTATATCATATTTTTCAACAAATTCTTTCATTGTTTTTTCGGCATTTATGGTAGTTTTAAAGCTGTTAGGAGTACAGATCATAACTAAAAATAAATTTGCATCAAAAATTTCAGCAAATTCAACCATTTTTTTGAACGGTTTTTTTATTTCTTTTGAAAAATCAGAAGCAAAAACAAAGTTCTTGAATTTTAATTCACCCACATCTTTTTTTATCACTAAAACCGGTACATCGGAGAGTCGAACCACTTTTTCGGTATTAGAACCTATGAGTATTTCTTCAATGCCGGAAGTTCCGTGAGATCCCATAACGATTAAGTCGATTTTGTTTTTTTTATTAAATGATAAAACTCCATTAAAGGCTTTTTCAAATTGCACCGATGCACTAACAGAAATTCCATCCAGATACGGTTGATTTTGGATTTTCTGGAGTGTTTCATTCGCTTTTTTAATGAATAACATCACTTCCGGGATACTCCCTCCGCCTGTTACTGCATCGCTCATTTGGCTGGGCAGTTCTAATAGATGTAGTAAAAATATCTCACCGTTATTTTTTTTTGCTATGATGGCCGCGGCTTTTAAAGCGTGTTCAGCATGTTCGGAGAAATCGGTTGGAACTAAAATTCTTTTCATTATTAGAATGTGTTAAATTATGGTAAAATTGGTTATTAATAGATACCTTTAAAGGTAAGAAATTATTTTACAGCAATCGATTATTTTAATTTATAAAAAAAAACACTATATTTGCACCGTTATTTATTAAAATCTAGATAATGAGGGGACTAAATGTCCCCTCTTTTTATAAAAATATGACATTTAAAGAAAAAGTAAATACTTTGTTGGCAGAATGCCTTTTAGAAAAGCCTTCAATTTTTTTGATAGACCTTGTAGTCACTGATGCTTTCAAGGTTATTGTAACTTTAGACGGAGATAATGGAGTAGCGCTTCAGGACTGCATCGATGTGAGTCGTTTTATAGATAATGAACTGGATCGCGAGGAACAGGATTACTCATTAGAAGTCGCTTCGGTTGGTGTTGGGTCACCATTAAAATTAAAAAGACAATACAAGAAAAATATAGGGCGCACATTGATTGTGAAGACCGGGACAGAAATAATTGAAGCAGAATTAGTGGATGCTAATGATGATTTTGTAATTTTGTCGTGGAAAGCAAGAGAGCCTAAAAAGTTAGGAAAAGGAAAAGAGACCGTTCAAAAAGAACTGCAACTGCCTTACGAAGATATAAAAGAAGCAATCGTTACAGTAACATTTTAATTAAAGAATTCGCATGGAAAATTTAGCATTGATCGATTCATTCTCAGAGTTTAAAGATGATAAACTTATTGATCGTGTAACGCTTATGGCAATTTTAGAAGATGTATTTAGAAATGCATTGAAGAAAAAATACGGTTCAGATGATAATTTCGATATTATTATAAATCCTGATAAGGGAGATATGGAAATTTGGAGAAGAAGAGTAATCGTTGCTGACGAGGATTTAGATTTTGAAAACGAAGAGATTACTTTAACAGAAGCAAGAAAAATTGAAGCCGATTTTGAAATTGGCGAAGAAGTTTCTGAAGAAGTGAAATTAATTGATTTAGGAAGAAGAGCTATTTTAGCTTTACGCCAAAATTTAATTTCTAAAATTCATGAACACGATAATACGAATCTATACAAGCAATTTAAAGATTTAATTGGAGATATTTACACCGCTGAAGTACATCACGTACGTCCAAGAGTTGTAATTTTAGTTGATGATGAAGGGAATGAAATTATTTTGCCAAAAGAAAAACAAATACCTTCTGATTTTTTCCGAAAAGGAGATAATGTCAGAGGAATAATTGAAAGCGTTGAATTAAAAGGAAATAAACCTCAAATTATTATGTCTAGAACTTCAGAAAAGTTTTTAGAAAAATTATTTGAACAAGAGATCCCGGAGGTATTTGACGGACTAATTATGGTTAAAAAAGTGGTAAGAATTCCAGGTGAAAAAGCAAAAGTAGCCGTAGATTCTTATGACGACAGGATTGATCCGGTAGGCGCCTGTGTAGGTATGAAAGGTTCTCGTATTCACGGAATTGTTCGTGAATTAGGAAATGAAAATATAGATGTTATCAATTACACAAGTAACATCCAATTATTTATCACAAGAGCATTGAGTCCTGCTAAAGTTTCATCGATTAAAATCAATGAGGATACAAAAAGAGCAGAAGTTTTCTTGAAGCTTGAAGAAGTTTCGAAAGCAATTGGTCGTGGAGGACACAACATAAAATTAGCGGGATTATTGACTGGTTATGAGCTAGACGTTATTCGTGAAGGTGATGTTGCTGGCGCTACAGCTGATGAAGATGATGTTGAACTAACTGAGTTTTCAGATGAAATTGAAAGCTGGGTTATTGAAGAATTTGCGAAAATTGGCTTGGATACCGCAAAAAGTATCTTAAAACAAGAAGTTGCAGATTTAGTAAGAAGAACAGACCTGGAAGAGGAAACGATTCTGGATGTAATGAGAATATTGAAAGAGGAATTTGACAGTTAGTCACTATTTCTTCAACGATAAACATGCCACTTTACAATTAATTCTTGCTCGGTAGGTATCGAGTTGGGAGTAAAGTGAGGAATAACAAAAAAGGTAATAATAAAAAGGTTGTATGTCTGAAGAGAGAATTATTAGAATAAACAAAGTTTTAAGGGAATTGAATATTTCTTTGGAAAGAGCTGTGGATTATCTGAAAGATAAAGGGATTGCTATTGAGGCAAATCCAAACACAAAAATTTCTAATGAGGTGTACAATGTCTTGTGCGGTCAGTTTGCAGGTGACAAAGGGAATAAAGAAGCTTCTAAAGAAGTAGGAGAAGAGAAGAGAAAAGAAAAAGAAGCTTTACGTTTAGAACGAGAGAAAGAAATCGAAGACAAACGTAGGTTGGAAGAAGAGCGTCTTAAGCAGCAAGAAGTTATAAAAGCGAGAGCGGTTATAGCAGGACCTGTTCAAGTAGGTAAAATTGATCTGAATCCTAAGAAGCCTTCAATAGTTCCTCCTGTAAAAGCTGTTGAAAAAGTAGAAACTCCAGTTGCTAAAGTACCAGAAGTAAAAGTTGTTCAAAAAGAAGTTTCAGCAGAAAAACCGTCAACAGAAAAACCTTTGCAAGAAAAAGTTGTTTCAGACAAAAAAGAGGTGAAACCTGTAGTTGGGATTAAAGAAGTTAAACCAGAGGCTGTTAAAGAAGTCGCTGTTGAACCTAAAGTGGTTGCAAAAACCGAAGAAGTTAAATCAGAGGAGTCTGTTGATGAAACCATCACCACGCAGTATCAAAAACTATCGGGAACTACTTTAACGGGTCAAATAATTGATTTATCTCAATTCAACAAACCGAAGAAGAAAAAAGAAGAGCCAAAAATCACTCCGAATAAACCGGGTGCTCCAGGTTCAGCTGCATCCAATGCAAATAAAAATAAGCGTAAAAGAATTGTTCCTAAACCAGGTGCTCCTAGACCGCCTGCAACACCTGGAGTTCCAGGTGCGCCAAATCCTAACAAGATTACACCTAATGTAGGTGGCGGAGGATTCAATGCTAACAGAAGTTCAAGACCTGGATTTGTAAAAGGAAACAGACCTGCAATTGTCGCAAAAGTTGAGCCTACAGAAGAAGAAGTTAAAAATCAAATTAGAGAGACTTTAGAGAAACTACAAGGAAAAGGTGGTAAATCTAAGGCAGCTAAATATAGAAGAGATAAAAGAGATACGCACCGTCAGAAATCTGATGATGAGCAAAGAGCTATTGACGAAGGAAGTAAAACTATTAAGGTTACTGAATTCGTAACAGTTGGGGAAATTGCTATCATGATGGATGTGCCAATTACTAAAGTTATTGGTACGTGTATGTCACTTGGAATCATGGTTACCATGAACCAACGCCTTGATGCAGAAACATTGACTATCGTTGCTGATGAATTTGGCTATGAAGTTGAATTTATTACTGTTGATATCGAGGAAGCAATTCAGGTTGTTGAAGACAGAGAAGAAGATTTAGTTTTCAGAGCGCCAATTGTAACGGTAATGGGTCACGTCGATCATGGTAAAACATCGTTACTGGATTACATTCGTAAAGAAAACGTAATTGCAGGTGAGTCTGGAGGAATTACGCAACATATTGGTGCCTACGGAGTAACTTTGGATAACGGACAAAAAATTGCATTCTTAGATACACCGGGTCACGAAGCGTTTACTGCGATGCGTGCGCGTGGTGCTCAGGTGACAGATATTGCTATTATTGTGATTGCTGCGGATGATGATATCATGCCACAAACTAAAGAAGCAATTAGCCATGCTCAAGCAGCTGGAGTTCCTATTATATTTGCTATCAATAAAATTGACAAGCCAAATGCTAATCCTGAGAAAGTAAAAGAAAGATTAGCAGGTATGAATTTACTTGTTGAAGATTGGGGTGGAAAAATTCAATCACATGATATTTCTGCTAAAGTAGGTACAGGTGTAAAAGAATTATTAGAAAAAGTATTATTAGAAGCAGAACTATTAGATTTGAAGGCAAATCCAAATAAAGCGGCTTCTGGAACTGTTGTTGAAGCTTTCCTTGATAAAGGAAAAGGATATGTTTCTACGATATTAGTTCAAAACGGAACTTTGAGAATTGGAGATTATATGTTGGCGGGTAAGCATCATGGTAAAATTAAAGCCATGCATGATGAAAGAGGGAACATTGTAACTGTTGCGGGTCCTTCGACTCCGGTTTCAGTTCTTGGTCTTGATGGAGCAGCAACTGCGGGTGATAAGTTTAATATTTTCGAAGACGAAAAAGAAGCGAAACAAATTGCTTCAAAACGTTCTCAATTGATGCGTGAGCAGTCAGTTCGTACTCAACGTCATATTACATTGGATGAAATTGGACGTAGAATTGCATTGGGTCAATTTAAAGAATTGAACATTATCCTTAAAGGAGATGTGGATGGTTCTGTTGAAGCATTGTCTGATTCGTTCTCTAAATTATCTACTGAAGAAATTCAAATCAATATTATCCATAAAGGTGTTGGGGCAATTACTGAAACTGATGTAATGTTGGCTTCTGCTTCAGATGCGATTATTATAGGATTTAATGTTCGTCCTGCTGGAAATGCGAGACAACTGGCAGACAAAGAGGAAATCGATATCCGTTATTACTCGATCATTTACGCTGCTATCGATGACTTGAAAGATGCGATGGAAGGAATGTTAGCTCCGGAAATGAAAGAAGAAATTCTGGGTACGGCTGAGATCAGAGAGATATTCAAAATCTCTAAAGTGGGTTCAATTGCAGGTTGTATGGTAATGGATGGTAAAATTTCCAAAAATGCCAAAATGAGAATCATTAGAGAAGGAGTTGTGGTTTTTACAGGAGAATTGTTAGCGTTGAAACGTTTCAAAGACGATGTAAAAGAAGTAGCTAAAGGATACGATTGTGGAATTCAAGTAAAAGGATACAACGACATTGAAGAAAGAGATGTTATTGAATCTTACCATGAAGTAGCAATCAAAAAGAAATTGAAATAAAATTTCAATATTTTAAAACTAAAATCCCGAGCAATCGGGATTTTTTTTTGCTTACATATTTTTTAAGACTCGTTCTTTTTTTTGGCTAATTTTTATTTCAGTTTTTTGCTTTTATCATTAATGTCCAATCAGAAAAGTGTCAAAGGCAGCTGTGATATTTAGTGTTTGTTATTTGCCGTTACCTAACAAGAATCCATGAGTTACAACGTTATTACTGTGTTCAACAATTCAGATTTTTTTTTGTACTGCGCTTTAAAATCTATTTTTCAGTATATGATTTTTACATTAGGTGTATCATAATCAAATGGATTAATGCTTTTAGGATAAACAAATAACGTGTCAGAATAGACTATGTAGTAGTATTGGGCATTCTCAGACCAGGGTAATACTTCTATCCAATTCGCTGAATTATCTCTTTGTATATAAACTTTAAAGAAACTGTCAGAAGGTACATGACTATAAAAATTATTAATTTCAACATGTAGTTTATCCCAGCCGTTCCAGTCGTCCCAGATCAAATCATTGAAAATTTTCTCCTTTGTGTTTGCGGACATTTCACCAACAGTGACCGTGACTCTGTCTTTGCCGGTTAAGCCCATATTGTTAGTAACTGTTAATTCAAATTCGTACACCCCTTTTTCCAGTTTACTCACCTTTGTTTTAAGTGAATCAGGACTTTCCAACTTACAGGTTGAAGAGCCGGATATTTTTTCCCATGCTACTTTATTGTTAGTTATAGTATTATTAGAAGCGTTGAAGTAATAATAGCCGCCTTCTAACCAACAATAATCATGAGGTAATATTACTTGAATGTCATAGCCAGCAGATGCATTTGGTGCTGGGTATGATGGTTCTGTTACAGTGGGAGGTTTACTAGTAGAAGAGCCTGTAGCAAGAGTGTCTTCTGTGCAGCCGCTGTTAATGAGCATTGCTGCACTAAAAATAAAAAGCCCGTAAAAATTAGTATTTCTCATGATAATATGATTTAGATTTGTGATTACAGTTCTAATTTCTATTAAATGTAGGTTACCAAAGTTGGGGTTTTCGATACTGATTTATTTCATTTAGCTCAAATGTTAGGTTTTTTATTTGCTGATCTTATAAGCATGTTAATTTTTTTAAATAGCTATAAATTTAGCAATTATAATAAAAATATAATACATTAAATTTACGGAATATTTATTGGAGCAATCTTAAAAGTAAATTAAATTCCCTACTACGGTCCCAAAATAGAAGAGTCCCAGCAAACAGCCTGTAACACTTTAAATCACTGTTTTTTTTAAAACTACTCATTTTTTAGGACTATTACTTCTATATGTTTTCATTTATTGTTTTATATAAACATGAGGAAGTGGTTCAAAAGATATTGAGATAAAATTTCAATATTTTAAAATTAAAATAATGAACAATCAGGATTTTTTTTATTTTTATAGCTTACTAAAAAATGGAACTATGAATAAATTACTTACATTATTTTTTATAGCAGCGAGTACTGTTATGTTTTCTCAGAATAAAACGGAATATCATAAAATATCTTTAAAGGATAAAAATGATAAAGCTGCAGAATTTAATTTCTATGTCGAAAATGTTTACGATGGAAGACAGTTTAAAGAGAATATTGGAACCGTTCAAAAAGGAGGATTCAATAGAAAAGTCTTAGCAAATTTTGAAAATCCATTAGTAGAGGAATTTTCGAATTACCTCGCTATTATTTGTCCAAAACAAGAAAACAAATCTAAAATTTCTATTCGTATTAATGATTTATATGTTTCTGAGCTTACTCGTGCAATGTCTGAAACAGGATATGCGACTTTAGTGGTTGATATTATTGAGCCAAAAGACGGGATTGATTTTATCGTAGGAACGTATACTGCTTCGGCAGAAAGTAATGGTATGGATGTTACTAATAAACACGATGAAAGATTGAAAAAGGTTTTGCACGAATGTTTAACGAATTACATGAAAACAACCGATAATGATAAAACTTCTATCGTTTTTGATGCTGATCAGAATATTAAAAGTAAAACGATAACTGCCATCCCTTCTAAGGGTATTTATTTAACCTATGTTGATGTTTTAAATAATAGTCCTGTAGATGATAGTAATTTTGAAATGTCAAACAAAAATGAAAGATTTCATTTGCTTAATAAAGTTACTCAATCGAAAGAGTTGAATTATTATGGATTCAGCGATGGAGAAGTTTTTTATATAAATGTTTCAAAGTATGCTGATGCAAAATATTATGCTAAAACCGAAATAATCGGGAGTAAATATTATATCGAAAATGTAGTTTATAATCCTAATAATGCCATTGCTATGGGTGCGATGTTCGGGCTAATTGGTGTAGCCGTTGCTTCCGCGACTAGCAGTTCATCGGCGCCAATGCTTATTGATTGTTATTCTGGTCAGCCTTCCTTTTTATCAAATAGTGAAATGAAAGCGATGTTGTTGCCATATCCAGTGCTTTCCAAAGACTACAAAAACAGTAAGAAAAGCAGTGAGGATATAAAAGCTATTTTGAAAAGATATTACCAAGAAACGATAGTTCAATAATAAAAAAGGTGCCCGATTTAGACTGCATTTAGAAGTTGTAAATTCTGTCAATTTATCTGTGAATGTTGCGTAAATATTTTGACTTACCAGCCGAAACACTTTTAAAAAAAACTAAGAAAGCAACTCTTCACGAGTTGCTTTCTTATTTACTTGTCTTCGCATATATGCTTTGAAAATTGTTATTTATAAAAAAGATAAATTTTAATTTTCAGGTTTTATTAGATGAACGTTATTGTACCTTTTTCGGACTTCGATCAAATTTTTTTCTGCCTCAATTCGGGTCCTGAAATTCCCCACCAATACTTTATAATTTGGCGTAAAAAAAATAATTGTACCATCTATATCTCTAAATTCTTGTCTGAATTCATTTAAGGTGTTTTTTGCTTTTTCGCTTTCTCCGCTAAAAATCTGAATTTTATAACCGTCGTTTATGCTATTAGAGATATTAATTTTTCTCTTTTCATTTAACAGTTGTTCAAATTTGGCGTCTTGATTTACGATAATATTTCCACCTTGAGCAGTTGCGTTAAAGCAAGAAAAAAATAAGGTAAGAGAGATGAAAAATGCTTTTTGAGGGGCTAAAATTCTCATAATGTGATTGTTTTTGTGCAAAAGTAATATTTAAAGATTGATACCAAATAGCAAATGTTATTTAGAATAGATATAAATTGAAATTAAGGCTATTTTAAGGTTTTGAGAATAGTTCTTAAGTCGTATTTTTGTCCAAGTTTTAAAATAAAGGAGCGGTTTTCCTAAATCAATTAGAAAAAACTGTGCCAAATTTTAGTAGATAATCTTTATACTATATGAAAAAGGTGGGTAACCATAATTCGATCACAAGGAAATTATTTTTAGGCTTAGCCTCATCGTTAATTTTCTCTTTAACTTCATTTGCTCAAGAAGCTGCTCCTGCAGTTACTGATGCAGCTGCAGCTCCTGCTGTAGTAACGGGTGGAGATGCTGTAAAAGGTAAAGAATTGTTTAATGCAAATTGTGCTGCATGTCACAAATTAGATGGTAAAGCTACTGGCCCTGCCCTTAGAGGCGTAGCTGGTAAGTACGATATGCCATGGCTATACAAGTGGATTAAAAACAGTTCTGATTTGATAAAGTCTGGAGATCCTCTGGCTGTCAAAGTTTTTGAAGAAAACAATAAGGCAGTAATGTCAGCTTTTCCTCAATTATCTAATGCTGATATTGATGATATCATTGCCTACACATCAGAACCGAAAGTGGAAGCTCCTGCTCCTGCAGCTGGTGGTGCTGAAGGTGTTCCTGGTACTGCCACATCAGATAGTGGAGTTTCAAATAATATCATACTAGGTGCTTTGGCACTTGTAATGGTTATTTTAGTGGTGATGTTGTTTTTGGTAAATCAAGTTTTGTCAAAAGTTGCAAAAGCAAATGGCATAGTAATAGCGCCAAAAACACCTACAACTTCTATTTGGAAAGCATTTGCTAGAAATCAATTTTTAATATTAGTTAGTGTGGTATTTTTGCTTTTGGCGAGTGCATATTTTGTGTACGGATTTTTTATGCAAATAGGTGTTGATCAAGATTACGCACCAATTCAGCCAATCCATTACTCTCACAGAATACACGCTGGAGACAATGAGATTAACTGTAAATATTGTCACTCTGCTGCACGAGTAAGTAAAAATGGAGGAATACCTTCTTTAAATGTTTGTATGAACTGTCATAAAAACATTGCTGAAGTTGCCGAAACTACTGCTACTCCGGAATACAGTAAAGCATTTTACGATGAGCAAATCCAAAAATTATATACTGCGGTGGGTTGGGACAAAACAACGCAAACTTACACAGGAAAAACGCAGCCTGTAAAATGGGTTCGTATTCATAATTTACCTGACTTCGTTTATTTCAACCACTCGCAACACGTTACTGTTGCCGGAATTGAATGTCAAACATGTCACGGTCCAGTTCAAGAATATGAAATTCAAAAACAATTTGCTCCATTAACAATGGGTTGGTGTATTGATTGCCACAGAAAAACGGATGTTAAAATGGAAGGCAACGAGTATTACACCAAAATTCATGATGAACTTTCTAAGAAGTACGGTGTAGACAAGTTGACTGCGGCACAAATGGGAGGTTTAGAATGTGGAAAATGCCACTATTAATCAAATTATTAAGATTTTAATATTTATATATGTCATCAAACAAAAAATACTGGAAAAGTGTTGAAGAACTAGACAAAAATAGTTCTATTGTTGAGGCGCTTAGAAATAACGAATTTGTTGAAGAAATTCCTACTGATGAATTTTTAGGAAATAATGATGCTTTGTCATCTTCGTCAACATCACGTCGTGATTTTTTAAAGTACGTTGGTTTTAGTACTGCGGCAGCTACGCTTGCAGCTTGCGAAGGTCCTGTGAACAAGTCTATACCTTATGTTCTTCAGCCGGAACAAATCATTCCTGGAGTGGCAGATTATTATGCTACTTCTGTTTTTGATGGATTTGATTTTGCTAATCTTTTGATAAAAACTCGTGAAGGGCGTCCTATTAAAATAGATAATAACACTATTGCCGGAGCTAAATTTAGTGCTAATGCAAGAATTCACGCATCGATTCTTTCTTTGTATGATAGCATGCGTTTGAAAGAGCCTAAGGTTGAAGGTAAAAATTCAACTTGGTCTGCTGTTGATTCTAAAATTAAATCAAGTTTAACTGATGCTGCTGCGAAAGGTGGTCAAGTTGTACTTTTGACAAACACATTAGCCAGTCCGTCAACTGAGAAGTTGATTGCTGAGTTTATTGGTAAAAATCCAAATGCTAAACATGTTGTTTATGATGCTGTATCTGAATCTGAAGCATTAGATGCTTTCGAAACGGTTTATGGAGAAAGAGCTTTGGTTGATTATGATTTTTCTAAAGCCTCACTTATAATTTCTGTTGGAGCTGATATCCTTGGGGATTGGCAGGGTGGAAGTTATGATTCAGGTTATACTAAAGGAAGAATTCCAAAAGCAGGGAAAATGTCTCGTCATTTTCAGTTAGAAGCAAACATGACTTTGTCTGGTGCTGCTGCTGATAAGCGTTTGCCAATGTCTACTGCGAACCAAAAACAAGCATTAGTTCATATATATAATATTGTAACTGGATCTTCGGTTGCTGTAAGTTTAGAAGATAAATTTAAAGCAGAAGTTACAAAAGCGGGTCAACAGTTAAAAGCTGCTGGTTCAAAAGGAGTTTTAGTATCCGGTATTCAAGATAAGAATGCGCAATTATTAGTGTTGGCTATCAACCAAGCTTTGGCTAGTGAAGCGTTTAGTACTTCTGGTACAAGACAAATTAGAAAAGGATCTAGTGCAAAAGTGGCTCAATTAATAAGCGATATGAAAGCGGGAAGCGTTCATACATTAGTGATGAGCGGTGTTAACCCGGTTTATACTTTAGCGGATAGCGCTTCTTTTGTTGAAGGACTTAAAAAGGTAAAAACGTCAGTGTCGTTTTCTTTGAAAGAGGATGAAACTGCTTTAGTAAGTACTATTGCGGCAGCTGTTCCACATTATTTGGAATCATGGAATGATGTAAGTATCACAAAAGGTACTTATGGAATTACTCAGCCAACAATTCGTCCACTTTTTAATACAAAACAATTTCAAGATGTATTGTTGTCCTTAAATGGTTCAACAGGTACATTCTATGATTATATTAAGGCTAATGCATCAACAGTAATAGCTGGTTCTTCATGGAACAAAGTATTACACGATGGAGTATATGTTGGAGCTATTCCTGCTGCCACTGGTGGTTCTGCTGATTTTAGTGCTGCTGCCAATGCTTTAGCACAATCAAAAGTTGCTCAAGGACTAGAACTTGTTTTATATACTAAAACAGGGATGGGAGACGGACAACAAGCGAATAACCCTTGGTTACAAGAGTTTCCGGATCCAATTACAAGAGTTTCATGGGATAACTATGTTACTGTTTCGAATGCAGATGCAAAGAAATATGAGCTTTTTAATGAAATCGTGGCAAACGGTGGTTTGAACGGAAGTTACGCCACTATTACTACATCTGATGGAGTTAAATTAGAAAACGTTCCGGTAATCGTTCAACCAGGTCAAGCAGTTGGTACAATTGGTTTAGCATTAGGTTACGGTCGTAAAGCGGCTTTGAAAGAAGAAATGATGGTAGGTTTGAACGCTTACTCTTTATATAAAGGTTTTAATAATGTACAGTCTGTAACTTTGGCGAAAACTGGAGGAGAGCACGAGTTTGCTTGTGTTCAAGGTCAGAAAACGTTGATGGGAAGAGGAGATATCATTAAAGAAACTTCTTTAGAAATTTTCAATACAAAAGATGCAAAGCTTTGGAATCCACAACCAATGGTGTCATTGGATCACAAAGAAGTGGAAGCAACTAAAGTAGATTTATGGGATTCATTTGATCGCTCAACGGGTCACCATTTTAATCTTTCTATTGATTTGAATGCTTGTACCGGTTGTGGTGCTTGTGTAATTGCCTGTCACGCTGAAAACAACGTTCCTGTTGTTGGAAAATCAGAAGTTAGAAGAAGTCGTGATATGCACTGGTTGCGTATTGACAGATATTATTCTTCTGAAAGTACTTTTGAAGGTGATAACGAAAGAAAAGAAAATATTGCAGGATTATCAAGTTCATTGTCTACATTTAACGAAATGGAAAAAGCGGGTGATAACCCACAAGTATCTTTTCAACCTGTAATGTGTCAACATTGTAACCACGCACCTTGTGAAACGGTTTGTCCAGTTGCTGCAACTTCACACTCTCGTCAAGGTCAAAATCACATGGCTTATAACAGATGTGTAGGAACACGTTATTGCGCTAATAACTGCCCTTATAAAGTGCGTCGTTTTAACTGGTTCTTGTACAACAAAAACAGTGAATTCGATTATCACATGAATGACGATTTAGGGCGTATGGTATTGAACCCAGATGTTAATGTACGTTCTCGTGGAGTTATGGAGAAATGTTCAATGTGTATTCAAATGACACAAGCAACAATCCTGAAGGCGAAAAATGACGGACGTGCAATTGTTGATGGTGAATTTCAAACGGCTTGTTCAAACGCTTGTTCTAATGGAGCAATGAAATTTGGAGATATAAATGATAAAGAAGGAGAAGTATCTAAATTAGCTACTGACGAAAGAATGTATCATTTATTGGAGCATGTTGGAACAAAACCAAATGTGATTTATCATGTTAAAGTTAGAAATACCTAGTACAAAAAATAATTAATTAAGAATCAATATAAAGGATTATGTCGTCTCACTACGAAGCAACCATTAGAAAACCCTTAGTTATAGGTGATAAATCTTATCACGATGTAACTGTAGATGTAGCTGCGCCTGTTGAAGGTAAAGCAAACAAACATTGGTGGATTGTGTTTTCAATCGCATTAATAGCCTTCCTTTGGGGACTTGGCTGTATCATTTACACCGTATCTACAGGTATTGGAACATGGGGTTTAAATAAAACTGTTGGATGGGCTTGGGATATCACGAACTTTGTTTGGTGGGTTGGTATTGGTCACGCTGGAACTCTTATTTCGGCAGTATTATTACTTTTCCGTCAGCGTTGGAGAATGGCGATTAACCGTTCTGCTGAAGCAATGACAATTTTCTCCGTTATTCAAGCAGGTTTATTTCCAATTATACACATGGGTCGTCCATGGTTAGCATATTGGGTTTTACCAATTCCGAATCAATTTGGTTCTCTTTGGGTAAACTTTAACTCGCCATTACTTTGGGATGTATTTGCAATTTCAACATATCTTTCGGTTTCATTAGTTTTCTGGTGGACTGGTTTATTACCTGATTTTGCAATGTTGCGTGATAGAGCTATAACTCCTTTTAACAAAAGAGTATATTCTATATTAAGTTTTGGATGGAGCGGTAGAGCAAAAGACTGGCAACGTTTTGAAGAAGTATCTTTGGTACTTGCAGGTTTAGCCACTCCACTTGTACTTTCTGTGCATACTATTGTATCGATGGATTTTGCTACGTCTGTGATTCCAGGATGGCATACAACAATCTTCCCTCCGTACTTTGTAGCTGGAGCGGTTTTCTCAGGATTTGCAATGGTAAATACTTTGCTTATAATTATGAGAAAAGTTTCGAATCTAGAAGCGTATATTACGGTTCAGCACATTGAGTTGATGAATATCGTTATTATGATTACAGGTTCTATTGTTGGGGTAGCCTACATAACTGAATTATTTGTTGCTTGGTATTCTGGTGTAGAGTACGAACAGTATGCTTTCTTGAATAGAGCTACTGGACCATACTGGTGGGCATATTGGTCGATGATGACATGTAATGTTTTTTCTCCACAATTTATGTGGTTCAAAAAATTAAGAACAAGTATCATGTTTTCATTTATTATTTCGATCGTTGTAAATATTGGTATGTGGTTTGAGAGATTTGTAATTATCGTAACTTCGTTACATAGAGATTATTTACCATCTTCTTGGACAATGTTTTCACCTACATTCGTTGATATTGGAATTTTCATTGGAACAATAGGTTTCTTCTTTGTACTTTTCTTATTGTATTCAAGAACATTCCCTGTAATTGCGCAGGCAGAGGTAAAAACAATTTTGAAAGGAACTGGAGATAATTACAAAAGAGCAAGAGAAGCAAATAAAGATTCACATCATGAGTAATAAAGTAATATACGCCATTTATAATGACGATGATATATTGATGGATGCGGTTAAAAAAACCAGAGCAGCTCATCATCATATCGAAGAAGTTTTTACTCCATTCCCGGTTCACGGTTTGGATAAAGCTATGGGAATTGCACCTACAAGATTAGCGATTTGTGCTTTTCTTTATGGTTGTGTGGGAATTGCTGTAGCAACAGCGATGATGAATTATATTATGATTCAGGATTGGCCACAAGACATTGGCGGAAAGCCAAGTTTTAGTTACATTGAAAACATGCCGGCTTTCGTGCCAATTATGTTTGAACTAACTGTATTTTTTGCAGCTCACTTAATGGTTATTACTTTTTACATGAGAAGTAAATTATGGCCTTTCAAAGAAGCAGAAAATCCAGATGTAAGAACTACAGATGACCATTTTTTAATGGAAGTAGCTGTACATGATAATGAAGAAGAATTGATTTCTTTTTTCCAAAGTACGGGAGCTGTAGAAGTTAAAGTAATCGATAAGCATTAATTATAGATATGAAAAGCGTATATAAAATAACACTTTTATTTGGTATAACTATTTTAGTTTCATCATGCCATAATAATGCGGCACCAAACTATCAGTATTTTCCAAATATGTACGAATCAGTAGGGTACGAAACTTATGCTGAATCGAATGCATTCAAAAATGGTAAAGAGGGGCAACTTCCTGCTGAAGGAAGCTTAGATAGAGGTACTGAGCCGTATGAATACGAAAATTCTACTGCAGGGTATGAATCGGCTAAAGCCAATTTGAAGTCCCCATTAGATTCGATAGGCAAGGACCTTGAAAAAGGAAAAGAACTTTTTGAAATTTATTGTGCTACTTGTCATGGTAATACTGGTAACGGTAAAGGTAAACTTGTAGAAAGAGAAAAATTTTTGGGTGTTCCTAGTTACAAAGACAGAGTCATTACTGAAGGAAGTATTTTTCACATTGTAACGTATGGTATAAACTCAATGGGATCGCATGCTAATCAATTGAGTGCCCAAGAACGTTGGATTGTCGCCGATTACGTTCTGAAATTAAAAAGTGAATTATAATTGTTGAACAAACTGATCGTAATAGATATGTATACATTTTCAAGTAAATTAAAAACTCTTTCTTTCATCTTAATGGCCGTAGGTATATTAGGAATTGGATATGGTTTTTTAACTGCACCAAAAGATATTCAAGACGTTGAAAAACTTCTTGCTGCCGAAAGTCACGGTGGACATGGCGAAGCAAAACATGAAGCGACCGTTGCTTCTGAAAAACCTTCGCATGAACCGTCTGCTAATCATAGCGAGGCTAATGAAGTCAAACAAATAGACGAAACTACAGCAGTAGTTATCCCAACTTCTGATTCAACAAAAGTTGATACCACAGTGGTTGTTGAAGAAGCGCAAGTTGTGCCAGTGGTAAAAAAAGAAGGTGCTCATGAACTTAGCGCCGAAGAGGAGCATAATGAGCATTTGAATCATGTTTTACACCAGCTTCAAAACAAACCGTGGTCGGCTTTATATGTTGCTTGTATCTTCTTTATGCTAGTTTCATTGGGTGTGTTAGTGTTTTATGCTATCCAACAAGTGGCACAGGCGGGATGGTCTCCTGTTTTATTCAGAGTTATGCAAGGTATAACGGCTTATTTACCTGTTGGTTCTGTTATCTTTTTTGTTATTTTAATATTATCCGGATTACATTTTAATCACCTTTTTATTTGGTTAGATCCGGAAGTTGTAGCTAATGATAAATTAATCGCTAATAAAGCTGGTTACCTTAATTTTCCTTTTTGGATCATTAGAGCTGCTATATTTTTGACTGGTTGGAGTCTATATCAGTATTATTCGAGAAAAAACTGTTTGGCTCAAGATGAAGCAAATGATAATCTTTATTACAAAAAGAACTTTAAGCTTTCAGCAATGTTCCTTGTGTTTTTTATTGTGACTGAGTCTATAATGTCTTGGGACTGGATTATGTCTATTGATCCACACTGGTTTAGTACTTTGTTTGGATGGTATGTTTTTGCAAGTTTCTTTGTAAGTGCTATCACTACTATTGCTTTAGTTACTTTGTATTTAAAGTCAAAAGGGGCGTTAGAACATGTTAATACAAGTCATATTCATGATTTAGCTAAATTTATGTTTGGTTTTAGTATATTTTGGACCTATTTATGGTTCTCACAATACATGTTGATATGGTATGCTAATATTCCAGAGGAAGTTACTTATTACATTACAAGAATCGAATTATATAACCTTCCATTTTTTGGAGCTGTAGTGATGAATTTTGTCTTTCCATTATTGATATTAATTAATACAGATTTCAAAAGAATTAGCTGGGTATTAGTTATGGCTGGAGTTGTGATACTTGGCGGACATTATATTGATTTCTTTAATATGATTATGCCGGGAACTGTAGGTGACAGATGGTTTATTGGAATTTCAGAAATAGCTTCTGTTCTTTTCTTCCTTGGATTATTTATTTTCGTTGTTTTCAATGCAATGACTAAAGTTCCTTTATTGGCAAAAAGAAATCCTTTCATCGAAGAAAGTAAACATTTTCATTATTAATATTTAAAGAAAAAAACAGATGACAAGTTTGTTGGTAATTATAGTTTTAGTTTTATTAGCTGTTGCTTTATGGCAATTGACTAAAATATTCGACCTGACGCAAGTCGGATCCAATTCAGATAGTTCAGAAATAGCTACGGATGATGACAATAACGTGCAAGGTTATTTGATGTTTGGGTTTTTAGCTTTTATTTATATTTTCTCAATTTACGGATTGTTTAAATGGGGTCCTCTTGTTCTTCATACACCAGCTTCGGCTCATGGAGCAGAAGTGGATAATTTGATGAACATAACGTGGGCACTTATTTTTATAGTGCAGGCGGTTACACAAGTATTATTGCACTATTTTGCTTTCAAATACAGAGGTAAGAAAGATCAGAAAGCGCTTTATTTTGCCGATAATAATAAATTAGAAGCTATTTGGAGTGTTATACCAGCGGTTGTATTAGCTGGTTTGATTCTATATGGTCTTTATGCGTGGACAAATATCATGTTTATCGACGAGGATGAAGATACTGTAGTTATCGAATTATATGCACAGCAATTTAATTGGAAAGCTAGGTATTCTGGTGAAGATAATGTTCTAGGTAAAGCGAATGTTCGATATATTGAAGGTGCTAACGCAGTTGGTGTTGATTTATCCGATCCATATGCTCAGGATGATATTGTTGTCACAGAGTTACACATTCCAAAAGGTAAAAAGATACATTTCAAAATGCGCTCTCAGGATGTATTGCACTCTGCGTACATGCCGCACTTTAGAGCTCAAATGAACTGTGTTCCAGGGATGGTTACTGAATTTGCTTTCGAGCCAGTCTACACCACTGCAGAATATAGAGAGTTGCCATTTATGGTAGAAAAAGTAGCTAATATAAATGCACTGAGAGCTAAAAAAAGTGTAGCGTTAGTAGCTAAGGGTGAATCGGCTTTAGACCCTTACACATTTGATTATTTATTGCTTTGTAATAAAATATGTGGTGCTTCTCATTACAATATGCAAATGAAAATAATAGTTGATACACCAGAAGATTATAAAGCTTGGTTAAAAGATAAAGCTACTATTGTAAATGAAGTAAAAGCTTCATTGGCTGAGCCGGCACCTGTTAATGGGGCGATGGGTAAAGATTCTACAAAAACAAAAGATACCTCAGCAGTTGCTGCAGTTGTAATGAAATAATTAATTAGGAAATTTAAAGAAATATATATGTCAGCAGAAGGTCACGATCACGCAATAGATCACGAACACGAACACCACCATAAAGACACTTTTATTACTAAATATATTTTTAGTATTGATCATAAAATGATTGCCAAACAATATCTTATTACTGGTATTTTTATGGGGATTATTGGAGTTGGAATGTCTTTGCTTTTTAGAATGCAATTGGCATGGCCAGAAGAGTCTTTTAGAATTTTCAACATATTACTTGGTGATAAATTTGCTCCTAATGGCGTAATGGCAAATGATATTTATCTGGCATTGGTTACCATACATGGAACTATAATGGTATTTTTTGTATTAACAGCAGCGCTAAGTGGTACCTTTAGTAATTTGCTTATACCGCTTCAGATTGGTGCTAGAGATATGGCATC
Organism: Flavobacterium caseinilyticum; assembly: GCF_004349085.1. Taxonomy (GTDB): domain Bacteria; phylum Bacteroidota; class Bacteroidia; order Flavobacteriales; family Flavobacteriaceae; genus Flavobacterium; species Flavobacterium caseinilyticum. Next base: position 633,352 of record NZ_SMFM01000001.1, read on the forward strand.
CGGTTTTATGAATATGGTTTCTTATTGGCTATTCTTCTTGTCCAGTGTTATCATGATCGGTTCACTTTTTGTTGAAGCTGGACCAGCTTCCTCAGGTTGGACAATTTATCCTCCTTTGAGTGCTTTACCACAAGCTATTCCTGGTTCTGGTATGGGTATGACATTATGGTTAGTTTCTATGGCTATTTTTATTGCATCTTCTTTAATGGGGTCTTTAAATTATGTAGTTACGGTAATTAACTTAAGAACTAAAGGAATGTCTATGACAAGACTACCGTTGACAATTTGGGCTTTCTTTGTAACGGCTATTATTGGTATCGTTTCTTTCCCGGTTCTTTTATCTGCAGCATTGCTGTTGATTTTTGATAGAAGTTTTGGAACATCATTCTTCTTGTCTGATATATACATTGCCGGTGAAGTTTTACATTACCAAGGAGGTTCACCAGTATTGTTCGAGCACTTATTTTGGTTCTTAGGTCACCCTGAGGTTTATATAGTTTTACTTCCTGCTTTAGGAATTACTTCTGAAGTTATTGCAACAAATTCTCGTAAACCAATTTTTGGTTACAGAGCGATGATTATGTCTATTATTGCAATTGCATTCTTATCAACTATTGTTTGGGGTCACCACATGTTTATCTCGGGTATGAATCCATTTTTAGGATCCGTATTTACCTTTACAACATTACTGATTGCTATTCCTTCTGCCGTTAAAGCGTTTAATTACATTACAACATTATGGAAAGGTAACTTGCAATTGAATCCTGCTATGTTGTTTTCAATTGGTTTAGTTTCAACGTTTATCACAGGTGGTTTAACAGGAATTATACTGGGAGACAGTACACTTGATATCAATGTGCACGATACTTATTTTGTAGTTGCTCACTTTCACCTTGTAATGGGTATTTCTGCTCTTTACGGTATGTTTGCTGGAATCTATCACTGGTTTCCAAGAATGTTCGGAAGAATGTTAAACAAAAATCTTGGATATGTACACTTTTGGGTAACCGCTATCTGTGCTTATGGAGTTTTCTTCCCAATGCACTTTATTGGATTAGCTGGTTTACCAAGACGTTATTATACAAACACAAACTTCCCGTTATTTGATGATTTGCAAAACGTAAACGTTTTGATTACAACATTTGCATTAATTGGTGGGGCATTTCAATTGGTTTTCTTATATAACTTTTTCGTTAGTATTTTCTACGGTAAAAAATCTGTAATGAATCCATGGAAATCGAATACACTTGAGTGGACTGCTCCTGTGGAACACATACACGGTAACTGGCCAGGTGAAATTCCTGAGGTGTATCGTTGGCCTTATGACTACAGTAATCCAGCTCATGATGTGGATTTTGTACCTCAAAACGTTCCAATGAAAGAAGGTGAAGAAGTTTTACACCATTAAAAATATAATGATAAGCCTCTGCGAAAGTAGAGGCTTTTTTTGTGCTCTTTATTTCTGTTTACCAAAGTGCTACCGATACTTATAGCAGTTTTTTAATTTTTTCAGCATTTAAAATTTAAAATTTAAAATTCGAAATTGCTTTGCTATCTTTGTTAGATGAATGAAAATTTAGATCCAACATCAAACGGTTACAATTCGGAAGAACTTGATCTTGAAAAAAAATTAAGGCCACTTTCTTTTGATGATTTTGCAGGACAAGAGCAAATTTTAGAAAACCTTAAAGTTTTTGTTCAAGCGGCAAATCAACGAAATGAAGCGCTTGATCATACCCTGTTTCACGGGCCTCCCGGTTTAGGAAAAACAACATTAGCCAATATTCTTGCTAATGAATTACAAGTTGGTATCAAAATTACCTCTGGTCCAGTTTTAGACAAACCTGGCGATTTAGCTGGTTTATTGACGAATCTAGAAGAAAGGGACGTTCTATTTATTGATGAAATTCATCGTTTGAGTCCGATCGTAGAAGAATATTTGTATTCAGCAATGGAGGATTTTAAAATTGATATCATGATTGAATCAGGACCAAATGCACGAACAGTTCAAATTAATCTAAATCCATTCACTTTAATTGGAGCTACGACACGTTCGGGTTTATTGACCGCTCCTATGAGAGCTCGTTTTGGAATTTCCTCCCGTTTACAATATTACACCACAGAGTTACTAACCACAATCGTGGAAAGAAGTGCTACCATTTTTAAAATGCCAATATCCATGGAAGCAGCCATAGAAATTGCAGGCCGAAGCAGGGGAACTCCTCGTATTGCTAACGCATTATTGCGTCGGGTACGTGATTTTGCTCAAATAAAAGGAAATGGTACAATTGACATTGAGATTGCTCGTTATGCTTTAAAAGCCCTTAACGTTGACGCTCATGGTCTGGATGAGATGGATAATAAAATTTTAACGACAATTATCGATAAATTCAAGGGCGGACCCGTTGGATTGACAACTTTGGCTACAGCCGTTTCCGAAAGCAGCGAGACAATCGAGGAAGTCTATGAACCGTTTTTAATTCAGGAAGGATTTATCATGAGAACTCCTCGTGGTAGGGAAGTCACCGATAAAGCATACAAGCACTTGGGCAAATTAAATACAAATATTCAAGGCGGTTTATTCTAATTTTTAGGAGCTGTTTCCTGCTATCCGCTGTATTCCCCATTAATAAAAACTACTGCAAAAAAGCCTTGTTTTTCTAAATAGGGAGATGCCGCTTCTATCAGGGCTAACGTATTCCGTTTATTAACATCAATTTCTTAATTATCAACCTTAAGTCTTCATACACGCAATTTATCAAAACCGAAGCAAAACGTCTCGGCTTCATGTCTTGTGGAATATCCAAAGCTGGTTTTTTGGAACAAGAAGCGCCTCGTTTAGAGAATTGGTTAAACAAAAATAGAAACGGTCAAATGTCCTATATGGAAAACCATTTTGACAAGCGTTTAAATCCAACTTTACTAGTCGATGATTCTAAAAGTGTTGTCTCACTGTTGCTAAATTATTATCCTGAAGAACTGCAAATCTCGGACTCGTATAAAATTTCAAAATATGCGTACGGGCAGGATTATCATTTTGTAATCAAGGAAAAACTCAAAGAATTTTTATTCTCCATTCAATCAACAATTGGAGAAGTTTCCGGACGTGCCTTTGTAGATTCGGCGCCAGTACTTGATAAAGCTTGGGCTGCCAAAAGCGGTTTAGGCTGGATAGGCAAAAACAGTAATTTATTGACCCAAAAAGTAGGTTCTTTTTACTTTATTGCGGAACTCATTATTGATTTAGATTTAGACTACGATAATCCCACAACGGATCATTGTGGCACTTGCACCGCTTGCATAGACGCCTGTCCTACTGAGGCAATAGTTGCACCTTATGTGGTCGATGGCAGCAAATGTATTTCCTATTTCACCATTGAATTAAAAGAAAATATTCCTCAGGAAGTGAAAGGCAAGTTTGATGATTGGGCTTTTGGATGTGATGTTTGTCAGGATGTTTGTCCTTGGAACAAATTTTCCAAACCCCATAATGAACCCCTTTTTAACCCAAATCCAGAATTACTTTCGATGTCAAAAAAGGATTGGATTGAAATAACTGAAGAAACATTTAGAGCCGTTTTTAAAAATTCGCCATTAAAGAGAGCAAAGTTTCAAGGGATAAAAAGAAATATTGATTTTCTGGAATAGGACTTTAAATGCTAACTATTTACTCTAATAGAAGATTCTCTGATAATAACATGGGTATCTAACTCCACTGTTCTAGGAGTAAAGGGAATTCCTTCTCTATGGCAATTCATTTCTTCCAGTAATAAATTGAAAGATTCAACCCCCATAGCATGACTCGGTTGATCAACTGTACTTAGTTTTGGTGTAATTACTTGAGACATAAACCAATTACTAAAGCCAATCACGGAAACTTGTTCTGGAATTTTAATTCCTGCGTCATTAAAATAGGAAAGCACTCCTACGGCAACGAGGTCTGTAATAGCAAATATCCCGTCAATATCGCTGTGTTCTTTAATAATTTGTTCAGCGAAAGCTCTTCCTTCTTCAAAAGTTACGTGTTCACAAGTATAAACCAATTTCGCATCAAAAGGGATATTATTTTTTTCTAATGCTTTTTTGTATCCAATGAATCTGTCAATTGAATTTTGAGGATTCAATGGGCCTCGAATATGTGCTATTTTTTTGCATCCGTTATCAATCAAATGTTGCACCGCATTAAAAGCAGCTTTTTGATCATTAATAATTACTTTTGAGCATTTTGAAAGCTTGGCAATTTTGTCAAACATTACAAAAGGAATTTTCCGATTGATTATTTCTTTTATGTGGTCATCATTATTAGACTCATTCGATAAAGACATTATAATACCGTCTACTCTTTTGTTAATCAGTAATTCGACTTGTTTTTTTTCTAAAGCAAGAGTTTCGTTGGATTGTAATATGATCACTAAATAACCGTTTTTTTCAGCCTCATCAACAATTCCATTTATTACGTTTGAAAAGAAGTGATGAACAATTTCCGGAATAATTAAACCAATAGTTTTGGATTCTTTAGTTCTTAGATTAACAGCAAAAGAGTTAGGGCTGTAGTTGAGTTTTTTAGCTAATGAAATAACAGCATCTTTAGTTTTTAAACTGACATCAGGATAATTTTTTAGCGCTTTCGATACAGTAGTAATTGATATGCCCAATTTTTCTGCAATTTCCTTGAGAGTAGCTTCTTTCATTAGACAAATATGATAAAATAATTTTTCAAATCAAATCGAAAACGTTTTCGGTACTTCGAAAACGTTTTCGATTATATAATTCGTTTTTAATTTCCTTAATAAATATACATTTGATAAAAAAAATAAACAAATTTTACAAACAAAATTATTTAAATAACTATGAAAAAACCAAATTCATTAATCAGACAAATAGGCACCATTGTAGTTTTATTGTTCTTTAATCTTTCTTTTGCACAAAATGCTACCGTAACAGGAGTAGTAACCGATAGTAATGGAGCGCCGCTGCCAGGTGTTAATATTTTAATAAAAGATTCGTCAAAGTCAACTGTGACGGATATTGATGGGAAATATAATTTTTTAAATCTTCAAAATGGTACTTTCAATTTTGTTGCTTCATACATCGGATATAAAAATGTTGAATTTAAAATTGATGTAGCTGGAAATATTATTAAAAATATTACCATGATGGAAGATGCTAATGTTCTTGATGATGTTGTAATAACGGGTGTAATTAATCCAAAAACAAAAATTAAATCGAGTGTTTCTATTACATCTATAAATACAAGGGAAATTGAGCAATCTGCACCACGGTCAACAGCTGAGATTTTTAGAACTATCCCAGGTATTCGTTCAGAATCATCAGGAGGAGAAGGGAATTCCAATATTTCTGTTCGTGGTGTGCCAATATCATCCGGAGGTTCAAAATATTTACAAATTCAAGAAGATGGGCTTCCTGTATTATTGTTTGGGGATATTGCTTTTGCAACAGCTGATATCTTTACACGATTTGATGGTAATGTAGCAAGGATTGAAGCTATTCGTGGAGGTTCAGCATCTACATTGTCTTCAAATGCTCCTGGTGGAATTATTAATTTCATAAGTAAAACAGGAAAAACTGAAGGCGGAACTTTGAGTACTACTTTTGGTGTAGATCATGAAAATTTTAGAACTGATTTAGATTATGGGACTAAAATCGGTGATGGATTATATTTTCACGTGGGTGGTTTTTACAGATCAGGTGAGGGAGTTAGAAAAACAGGTTTTAATAGCAATAATGGTGGTCAAGTAAAATTCAATATTACAAAAGAATTCGAAAAAGGATCAGTAACAGTTTACGCCAAATTTTTAAATGATAGAGCCGTAGCATATATGCCAATGCCTGTGCAAGTTTCTGGAACCAATGAAAATCCAATTTGGACGAGTGTAGATGGTTATAATGCTACAAAAGGGGCGTTACAGTCTATTTACTTAAACCATAATGTAGGACTTGGAACCGAAGGAAACGTAAGAAGAGAAAAAGTTGCTAATGGAATGCACCCTATTTCAAAATCTATAGGAGCAAATGCTTCTTTTGATTTAGACAACAACTGGAAAGTTTCAGATAATTTTCGTTACTCTGCAAACAGTGGCGGTTTCATAGCGCCTTTTCCTGCTGAATTAGGAACTGCTTCTGCTATCGCAACTTCTTTTGGCGCGGGTTCAACACTAAGTTATGCAAATGATGGGACTGCTTTTAATAGTCCTAATGGTTTAGTTGCTAGAATTCATATGTTTGATACTCAGTTGAACGACATGAGTAATTTTATGAATGATCTGAGATTGACAAAAAAAATAGATAATGTAGGGGTTACTTTTGGATTTTTCAAATCAATGCAAAATGTTTCGATGTCTTGGTTGTGGAACTCTTATTTACAAGAAGTGTCTGATACTAATCCTCGTTTAATCAATGTTACGGATGTTAGCGGTAATCCATTGTCAGAGAATGGACTCTATGCTTATGGTACTCCGGCTTGGGGTAACTTAGCTAGAAATTACGACACCCAGTATAACGTGTCTGCACCTTACGTAAATGTTTCATTTGATGCTACTGAAAACCTTTCTTTTGAAGGTGGATTACGATATGATAATGGAACAGTTACAGGTTCTTTTGCCGGGGGGACAGCGACACAATATGATATCAATAATGATGGAGTACTATCGGCACCAGAAAACAATGTGTTTGCTGTGAATACTGCTAATGAAACTCCTGTTAATTACACTTACGACTATTTTTCATATACATTAGGAGGGAACTATTTATTAACTGCGAAACAATCTTTGTTTGCTAGAGTTAGTAAAGGAGCTGCTGCGAAGGCTGATAGAATTTTATTTAGTGGGCTGAATTATTTAGACGGAAATAAAATTAATGCTTTAGATTTTTTAATGCAGACAGAAATTGGCTATAAACAAAAATTCGATAAAGGATACTTTTACGCGACTGCCTTTAGTTCTAAAACGGATGAGCAGGCCGGTTATGAGGCTGGAGCAAATATAATTAGACAAAACAATTACAAATCTTTGGGATTAGAATTAGAGTCAGCATATGATTTGTCAGATAATCTAAACATCAGAGGGTCTATGACGTATACTAAAGCAGAAATTACATCAGGTGCTGATGAAGGAAATGAACCAAGAAGACAGCCTAAATTAATGTATGGTGTAATGCCAACATTTAAATTTATGGATAGAAAAAACACATTAGGATTAAGTTTTATTGGGCAGACTAAAGCTTTTGCTCAAGATTCAAATCAACTGGTAATGGATGGTTTTGTAATTGTAAATGGTTTTGTTGAAGTTGGTTTGACAAAAGGATTATCAGTAAATCTTTCTGGTAATAACATACTGAATACATTAGCAATTACGGAGTCAGAAGAAGGAAGTATAACTGAGAATACGGTAAACTATGTAAGAGCAAGATCATTGACCGGAAGATCAATTTCTATGGCCTTGTCCTACAGATTTTAAAATAATGTTTCATGATTAGTTAATTGTTAGACAATTCCTGTATTTTTAAGTACAGGAGTTGTTTTTTTAAAATTAAAAAAAGAATAGGAGAATGTTTAAAAAGGTAAAACTCAATTTTTGGCAAATATGGAATATGAATTTTGGATTTTTCGGAATTCAATTCAGTTTTGGGTTACAGCAAAGTAACATGAGTGCGATTTATAAATATTTAGGAGCTGATGAAGGTAGTTTGCCTATGTTATGGCTTGCAGGGCCTATTACAGGTTTAATAATTCAACCTATTGTTGGAGCGGTTAGTGATGGCACCTGGTCACCAAAATTTGGTCGGAGAAAACCATTTTTCCTAATCGGAGCTTTAATATCAAGTTTTGCGTTGCTGGTGATGCCTTTTTCGAATTCTATTTTTATGGCTGCGAGTTTACTATGGATTTTAGATGCTGCAAATAATTTAGCAATGGAGCCGTATCGTGCTTTTGTTGCCGATAAACTAGATCAAAAACAACAATCACTAGGTTTTTTAATGCAAAGTTTCTTTACCGGTTTAGGTATTACTTTGGCTAATTTTACTCCTGCTATTTTAGTGGCATTTGGGATTTTGGCAATTACGGATAAATTATCAAATGGGATTCCAACGTATACTTATTGGGCTTTTTTCATTGGTGCATTTGCTTCTATTACATCGGTTCTGATTTCAGTTTTCACAACAAATGAATATCCGCCAACGGAAGAGGAGTTAGCATTGATTAATGAAAAGAAAAAGCAAAATATTTTTAATACAGTTTTAGTTGACATTGTACAGGCATTCAAAACAATGCCATCAACAATGAAACAATTAATACCTGTTAAATTCTTTACTTGGTATGCTATGTTTTGTTATTGGCAATATATTACATCCACACTTTCAATATCTATTTACAATACCACAGATCAGGCATCACAAGGATTTTCTAAAGCACAATTGTTGACAGGTAGTTTAAATGGGACCTATAATATAATTTGTTTTATGGTTGCTTTTTTACTGGTTCCTTTAGCAATTAAAATTGGAGCAAAAGGAGTTCACTTTTTTGCTTTATTATTAGGTGGAATAGGCTTACTGAGCATTCCGTTTTTAAATAATACTGATGTTCTGTTTATACTGCACAATCCCTTTGGTGAAAACGTAGCAGTGACTACCATCTTTTTATATTCATTTGGATTAGGTATCTCGTGGGCTTCTATGATGGCGATGCCTTATCAGCTTTTGGCTGGTTCTATTCCAAAAGATAAAACAGGTACTTACATGGGGATTTTCAATATGTTTATTGTAATACCAATGGCGATTCAAGTGCTGACGATGCAATATTTCGTCTATGATTTATTAGGAAGGAATCCGCTGAATGTAATTAAATTAGCAGGTGTTTTTTTAATTTTGGGGGCAATTTTCACTCTTTTTATAACTGTTAAAAATAGAAAAGAAACTAAAGCATGATGAAAAATATAGATTACAATAAAGCAATTGAATTATTGCAGAATGCTTCGTCAAAAGAAGGGTTCTTAGCAAGCGCTCAAAATATTTCAAATTACAGAAGAGTTTGGGCTCGAGATGGAGTGATTTGTGGTTTAGCTGCCCTAGCTTCAGCTGATGAAAAATTGATTGAGACCTTTGGTAACACATTAGAAACATTAGCAAAAAATCAGCATCACAATGGTACAATTCCTTCAAATGTAATGACTGATGGAGATGTTGTTGAAGTGAGTTATGGAGGTTTAGCCGGAAGGGTTGATGCTGTTACTTGGTTTGTTATTGGTATATGTCAATACGCTTTTTATAAAAAGGATGAGGCCTTTATTCAAAAATACGATAGTAATATTCAAAAGTGTTTACAGCTCTTAGAAGCATGGGAATTTAATAATAAACATCTTCTTTATGTTCCTCTTTCAGGAAATTGGGCGGATGAATACATAACAGATGGTTATGTATTGTATGATCAATTATTGAGAGTGTGGGCTTTAAAAAGTTATAATTATTTTTGTAAAAGTGATTCGATAGCAGATAAAATCGAACAAATAACGCAACAGTTAGCAATTAATTTTGGTCCTGATTCAGAAGGAGAGAAATACCATGAAAGGGCATACAAGGAAGCTAATATTCAAAATTTCATGCCTTGTTCGTTTTCGCCAGCGGGTTATAAAATGCAATTTGATGCTTTTGCAAATTCCTTAGCTATACTTTTAAATATAGGAAAACCTCTATTTCAAGAAAATATTTTATCCTATTCTATAGGTTTAAAAAACAAAATGCCATTAAAGTTATTGCCCGCTTTCTGGCCGCCAATAAAAGAAAATGATGTAGACTGGAACTTACTTAAGAATAATTATAAATACGAATTCAGGAACTTTCCAAATGAATTTCATAATGGCGGCAGTTGGTCAATGGTTAATGGATTTTACGGTATTGCTTTGTTGAATTCAACAAAAAAAGAAGAAGCTATTGAAATACTGAAAGCTATAAATGCTATTAATAAACTTGAGAATTATAGTTTTTATGAAAATTTCAACAGTAAAACCCAAATGCCAAATGGTGTTTTACATTGTGCATGGAGCGCAGCTGCAACCGTAATGTTGCATCAAAGTATTTATAATGATTTTAAATATTTAGTTTAAAAAAAATGAAAAAATCTATTGATATAATTTGCATTGGGGAAGTTTTAATTGATTTTATTGGTCATCAAATTGATACTTCAATAAATAGAACTAAAGATTTTCACCGATTTTTAGGTGGGTCTCCTACAAATGTCGCTGTAAATGCAACAAGATTAGGCTTGAAATCAGTTTTGGTCGCTACGTGCGGTCAAGATGGATTAGGAGATTATATTGTTCGTAAATTGAAAGCAAATAATGTTATTACTTCTCAGATAAAGAAAATTGATTACAAGCCAACTTCGGTAATATTTGTTTCTAAATCTACGGGAACTCCCGATTTTATCCCATTTAGAGAAGCTGACGCTCAAATTGACCCGAGTCAAATTTCAGATGATTTACTTGAAAAAGCTAAAATTTTTCATACCACTTGTTTTGCCCTAAGTAAGGATCCTGCTCGCACGACAATTCTTGAAAGTGCCAAAAGAGCGAAGCAGTTAGGACTGAAAACAAGTATTGATATCAATTTTTCGGAACGAATATGGAATGATAGAGAGGAAGCAAAATTAGTTTTAAAGGAGTACTTAGCAACGGATCCTTTAGTGAAATTAAGTGAAGACGACTGCTACAGACTTTTTGCAGAATCTAAAACGGAGGATTTTATTTTTGAATATTTCCATGGCTTAGGCGCTTCAACTATTTGCCTGACAAAAGGGAAGGAAGGAGTAGTTTTATCAGATAAGACATTTGGTCTTTTTCATCAAAAAGCAATGGCAGTTTCCGAAATAAAAGACGCTACGGGTGCTGGTGATGCTTTTTGGACTGGATTTTTGTATGCGCAACTTTTGAATAAAAATTTTACTGATACGATTCATCTAGCGCAGAAATTAGCAGTGTTGAAATTACAAAATGTTGGAAGGCTTCCTACTGATATTGACATCAGTTCTTTTTTAGAAGTGGAGTAATAAACTGTCGAAATTTATTTTAAATAGAATTTATTTCTTTTTTATAAAATTTATTTTCTAAATTTATAATCCACTAAATGAATTCATTATGACAGTCAATCAGATTTTAAGCAGCAAAGGGAACCAAGTTTATTCCATACTTTCGACGTACACTGTATTCGAAGCCTTAGCAGTAATGAGTGAAAAAAACATAGGAGCAATTCTTATCATAGAAGACAATGGTTTGAAGGGAATTTTATCTGAAAGAGATTATGCTCGAAAAATTGTTTTAAAAGCAAAATCTTCAAAGAAAGTTTTTGTTCATGAGATCATGGAAAAGAATCTTGTAACAGTAAAGCAGTCTGATAATTTAGACTATTGCATGGAATTAATGAGTGTCAATAGAGTGAGGCATTTACCTGTAATTGAGCAAGATGTGGTAATTGGCATTATATCTATAGGAGACGTGGTAAAAGCGATTATAGAAATTCAAAAAGAAACCATACAGCATTTGAATTCATATATCACGCAATAAAAATTAAAAAAACATATATCTGAAAATAGCCACATTTTTTTGCGGCTTTTTTTATTGGCAGTAAGTAACAGCAGTCGATTTATTTTTTAAAAGAATAGGATAAAAGCTAACTTTTTAAAGCAAGTCTTCTATCTTTGTGGACTAGAATGAAATCTAAAAAAATGGAAAAAAATAGCAAAAGAAGAGAAGCATTATTATACCACGCCAAACCAACTCCTGGTAAAATTCAAGTAGTTCCAACCAAGAAATATGCAACGCAAAGAGACTTGTCTTTGGCGTATTCACCTGGCGTAGCAGAGCCGTGTTTAGAAATTGCAAAAGATGTAAATAATGTTTATAAATATACAGCAAAAGGTAATTTAGTTGCCGTAATCACTAATGGAACAGCCGTTTTGGGATTAGGCGATATTGGTCCTGAAGCATCAAAGCCAGTGATGGAAGGTAAAGCATTGCTATTTAAAATTTTTGCTGACATTGATGTATTTGACATCGAAATTGGAACAAAAGATATAGAGGAATTTATTCAGACAGTCAAAAATATAGCGCCTACTTTTGGAGGAATTAATTTAGAAGATATTAAAGCACCAGAGTCTTTTGAAATTGAAAGAAGATTGGTTGAAGAACTGAATATTCCCGTAATGCATGATGATCAACATGGGACGGCCATCATATCCTCTGCGGCATTATTGAATGCGTTAGAATTAGCAGGTAAAAAAGCCGAGGATGTAAAATTGGTAGTTTCAGGAGCCGGTTCAGCCGCTCTTGCCTGTGCTAATTTGTATGTTTTGTTAGGTGTGAGAATCGAAAATATTTTCATGTTCAATAGTAAAGGATTGTTAACAAAAGGCGATTTAAAATTGTCTGAATTGCAATTGAAATATGCAAAAGATATTCCTTCAATGGACTTGCAAGAAGCATTAGTTGATGCGGATGTGTTCTTGGGATTGTCAACAGGAGATATTATGTCTGCACAAATGTTGCTAGGAATGGCTGAAAATCCTATCGTTTTTGCAATGGCGAATCCAGATCCCGAAATTGATTATAATTTGGCAATTGCAACTCGTAAAGATGTCATTATGGCTACAGGACGTTCAGATTTTCCGAATCAGGTAAACAATGTTCTTGGATTTCCGTATATTTTTAGAGGGGCACTTGATGTTCGAGCCACTAAAATAAATGAAGCCATGAAAATGGCTGCAGTTAAATCACTAGCTGCTTTAGCTAAAGAATCGGTTCCGGAACAAGTGAATGTAGCCTATGGAGCTACCAAATTAAATTTTGGTAGAGAATATATTATTCCAAAACCTTTTGATCCAAGATTGATTACTGTTGTTGCTCCTGCTGTTGCAAAAGCGGCTATGGAATCGGGTGTTGCTTTAAACCCAATTTCGGATTGGAATAAGTATGAAGAAGAGCTTTTGGACCGCTTAGGAAATGACAACAAAATGGTCCGTTTGATTACAAATAGAGCTAAAATGGATCCAAAGAAAATTGTTTTTGCCGAAGCAGATCATTTGGATGTTCTAAAAGCGGCTCAAATCGTATTGGAAGATGGAATAGGTTTTCCGATTTTGTTGGGAAATAAAGAAATTATTTTAGAGTTAAAAGAAGAAATAGGCTTTGATGCCGATGTTGAAATTATCGATCCCAAAATTAAAGAAGAGGAAGGCAGAAGAAATCAATTTGCTACCACATACTGGTCTGCAAGACAAAGACGCGGTATTTCCCTTCTGGATGCACAAAAATTGATGCGCGAAAGAAACTATTTTGCCGCAATGATGGTCAATGAAGGTCACGCAGATGCACTAGTTACAGGGCATTCCAGAAGCTATCCTTCTGTGGTTAAACCAATGCTGCAACTGATTGAAAAAGCTCCGGGAGCCTCAATCATTGCCACGACAAATTTGATGATGACCGCACGGGGACCAATGTTTTTATCAGATACTGCCATAAATATAAATCCCTCAGCTGACGATTTAGCTAAAATTGCAATTATGACCGCCAAAACCGCCAGAATGTTTGGAGTCGAGCCGGTCATTGCTATGATATCATTTTCAAATTTCGGATCTTCAACAAGTGATAGTGCCGGGAAGGTCAGAGAGGCGGTGTCTTATTTGCATAAAAATCATCCTGATATGATTATTGATGGAGAACTTCAAGCGGATTTCGCATTAAACCCAGAAATGCTGAAAGCAAAATTCCCGTTTTCCAAACTTGCAGGAAAAAAAGTCAATACCCTAATTTTTCCAAATCTGGAATCTGCAAACATTACCTACAAACTTTTAAAAGAGTTGAATAAAGTTGATTCCATAGGACCAATTATGCTTGGCATGGGAAAACCGGTTCACATATTTCAGTTAGGAGCAAGTGTTGAAGAAATGGTAAATATGGCAGCTATTGCTGTAATTGATGCTCAGGAAAAGCAAAAGAAAAAAATAAAAATCGGTTAATCGCTCTTTGTAAAAAAGTCCATTTAAATACATGAATTTATTGAAAATATGTGCTAATTTTATTATATTTGGTAACATATATTTTAAAAAATGATCGCACATATACAAGGGAAATTAGTAGAAAAAAGTCCAACACATGTCGTTATCGATTGTGCAGGAGTAGGATATCACGTAAACATATCCCTGCATACCTATTCGTTACTGCCTCCTACTGATTTTGTAAAATTATACGCGCATCTTCAAATTAAAGAAGATGCGCATACCTTATTTGGTTTTGTGGAAAAATCAGAAAGAGAGATTTTTAAACTGTTGCTGTCAGTTTCTGGAATTGGGGCAAGTATCGCCAGAACGATGTTGTCCTCATTAGACCCAAAACAAATTACAAATGCAATTGGATCAGGGGATGTCATTACCATACAATCCATAAAAGGCATTGGTAGCAAAACCGCTCAAAGAGTAATTCTTGATTTAAAAGATAAGGTATTGAAATTGTATGATTTAGATGAAGTTTCTATGTCACAAAGCAATACAAATCGAGATGAAGCGTTATCTGCTTTGGAGGTGTTAGGTTTCGTTAGGAAAACTTCAGAACGAATCATCGAAAAAATTGTAAAAGAGGATCCAGAGGCTTCTGTTGAATCGATTATTAAACAAGCTTTAAAAAACTTATAGATACTCAAAACACGGATTATATGCATAAAATTTGTATTTTTTTGCTAGTCATATTTTGTGGTTATGTATCGCAAGCTCAAGTAACACCAGCTACTCAAGATACCTCTAAGACAGGTTTCTCAAAAGGCAAAGTCCAATTAAAAGATCCTCAAAGTATTCTTTCAGCATATACTTACGATCCTGTGACAGACAGGTACATTTACACCAATTCTATAAACGGGTTTTCCATTAATTATCCCATTATATTAACTCCCAAAGAGTATGAAAACTTGATGCTGAAAGAGTCGATGCGCGATTATTTCAAGAAAAAAGTGGATGCGATGGAGGGTATAAAAGAAGGAAGTGAAAATGCAAAAAGAGATTTACTGCCAAGATATTATGTAAAGTCGGGGCTTTTTGAAACTATTTTTGGAAGCAATACCATCGATGTAAAGCCTACCGGATCAATTGAAATTGATTTGGGAATGCGGTACACAAAACAAGACAATCCATCCTTTTCACCAAGAAACAGGTCTAATCTTACTTTCGATTTCGATCAAAGGATTAGTATGAGTTTAATGGGGAAAGTAGGAACGAGATTGCAGGTAAATGCGAATTATGATACACAATCCACATTTGCTTTTCAAAATTTAATTAAATTAGAATACGCTCCTTCGGAAGATGATATTATTCAAAAAATCGAAGTCGGAAATGTAAGCATGCCGCTGAACAGCTCTTTGATTCGAGGTACACAAAGTTTATTTGGAGTAAAAACACAATTACAATTTGGAAAAACTACCATAACGGGTGTTTTTTCAGAGCAAAAATCCCAAACCAAAAGTTTAATTGCTGAGGGCGGTGGAACAATTGAAGATTTTGAATTGTTTGCATTGGATTATGATAGTGACAGGCATTTTTTCTTATCCCAATATTTTAGAAATAGATACGATAAATCATTGGCAAATTATCCATTGATAGATAGTAGAGTTCAAATTTCCAGACTTGAAATTTGGGTAACCAATAAGCAAAATCGAGTAACCACAACCAATAATAACCTCAGAAATATCATTGCACTTCAGGATTTAGGGGAAGGACAATTAACGGGTTTGGCAGATACTGAACTGGTTGTTTTGGATCCTTCAATTGGCATTTTTAATAATCCAATTGATTCTCCCGCGGATAATTCAAATAATGATTATGATCCCGCACAAATTTCGACAGGAAGCGGTTTGCTAAATTCAAATATTCGTGAAATTGTAACTTCAAATTCAGGTTTTAATGTTACGGTAAGTGAAGGACAAGATTATTCCAAACTAGAGAATGCCCGAAAATTGAATCCTAATGAATATACTTACAATCCGCAGTTAGGTTATATTTCATTACAACAAAGATTGGCTAATGATGAAGTGCTGGCTGTTGCTTATCAATATACCATTGGAGATCAGGTTTATCAAGTTGGCGAATTTGGAAATGATGGCGTGGATGCAACAGTTGTTACAGGGAACACACAATCTACTCAAGCCATTATTTCGCAAAGTTTAATTTTGAAGATGTTAAAAAGTAATTTAACAAATGTTAGAAATCCGGTTTGGAACCTGATGATGAAAAATATTTATCAGATTCAAGGCGGTTATCAATTAAAACAAGAAGATTTTAGATTTAATATTCTTTATACAGACCCTTCTCCTTTAAATTACATTACGGAAGTTCCCGGAAGTCCTTTCCCAGCCAATCCTTCAAGAGAAAATGAGGTCGCCGAAACGCCGTTGCTTAAAGTATTTAATTTAGATAAGTTAAATTATAATAATGACCCGCAAGCGGGTGGTGATGGTTTTTTTGATTTTTTACCCGGTTTGACAATCGATGCTCAAAACGGAAGAATTATTTTTACGACCAAAGAACCTTTTGGAGAGTTGCTGTTTAACAAATTATCAACAGGCTCAGCTGAAAATTATAAAGACCCGAATTCATACAACGCTAATCAAAAAAAATATGTATTTAGTAGTATGTACAGCAATACGCAGGCAGCGGCGTTACAGGATAGTGAGAAAAATAAATTTTTATTAAGAGGAAAATACAAATCAAGCGGTACTGATGGAATACCAATTGGGGCATTTAATGTTCCTCAAGGATCAGTTGTGGTTACTGCAGCGGGACGAGTTCTGGTCGAAGGGATTGATTATAGCGTGAATTATCAATTCGGACGAGTGCAGATTTTAGATCCATCCTTGCAAGCTTCGAATACGCCTATTGAAGTATCGTTGGAAAACAACTCCGTTTTTGGTCAACAAACCAGAAGATTCATGGGTGTGAATGTCGAACATAAGATTTTAGAGAATTTCCTGGTTGGAGGAACTTTTTTAAAGATGTCCGAAAGACCTTTTACACAAAAATCCAGTTTTGGTCAGGAATCCGTTAACAATACTATTTTTGGATTAAATACTAATTATTCAACCGAAATCCCTTTCTTAACCAGAATGGTAAATAAATTACCAAATATTGATACTGATGTACCTTCCAATCTCTCGGTGCGAGGAGAAGTGGCATTCTTAAGACCAGATTCACCAAAAGCGGATCGATTTCAGGGTGAATCTACCATATATGTGGATGATTTTGAGGGTTCTCAATCGACTATTGATTTGCGCTCTCCGTATTCCTGGAGTCTGGCATCCACACCAGAGAAAAATGCTACAAGCACGTACGATTTTAATGCTAGTGCCAATGATTTAAGCTACGGTTTTAAAAGAGCCAAACTAAATTGGTATTCGATTGATCCGATTTTTTACGCTCAAAAACCAGTAGGAATATCAAATGAAGATTTGTCGTTCAACAGTACTAGAAGAATTTTTAGCGAAGAACTATATCCGCTCACCGACATTGCGCAAGGTCAATCTCAGGTTGTCAATACCTTAGATTTAAGTTATTATCCATCTGATAGAGGGCCATATAACAACAGTTTGAATTATGCTTTGAATCCAAGAGATAATTTTGGAGGTATTATGCGTTCATTAAATTCAACTAATTTTGAACAAGGAAATGTGGAATATATTCAGTTTTGGGTGTTGGATCCTTATGTAGGAAAGGGTCAGATTACGCAGTCCAATACAGGAAAAATTTATTTCAACTTAGGCGAAATATCAGAGGATGTCTTGAAAGATGGAAGAAAGCAATATGAAAACGGACTTGGGCCAGATCAGATATTGGCAAATCCTCGGCCATTGTGGGGAGATGTTCCCGCTTCACAGTCGTTGATTTATGCTTTTGATACCAATATTGAAAACAGAAAGAATCAAGATATTGGTTTAGATGGTTTGGCTAATGCCAATGAAGGAACTGTTTACAATAATTTTGCCTCTGAACCAGATCCGGCGGCTGATGATTATACCTTTTATTTGAATGCTTCGGGAGGGATTTTAGAACGTTATAAAATGTACAACGGAACAGATGGAAATTCTGTAGTAGACATCAATGATCCAAACCGAGGGTCATCAACAGTTCCGGATGTGGAAGACATCAACAGAGATAACACGATGAATACCATTAATGCATATTATGAATACAGTATTGATGTTCAGCCAAATATGAATGTAGGGCAAAATTATATTACTGATATAAGAAATACGCAAGTTACCCTCGCAGATGGTTCTACCACCGAAGCCAGATGGTTGCAGTTTAAAATCCCGGTGTCACAACCTGAGAATACGATAGGAAATATTTCAGATTTTAGATCCATACGTTTCATGAGAATGTTTATGACGGGTTTTGATGACGCAGTAACCGTTCGTTTTGGAGCTTTGGATTTGGTTCGTGGAGAATGGAGAAGGTATACGAACACTCTTGATTTTAATGACACAAACACCGCAGATGATAACACAACTTTAGATGTTTTGGCTGTTAACGTTCAGGAAAATAACGAAAGATGTCCTATAAATTACATCACTCCTCCAGGTGTACAGCGGGAACAATTGTATAATAATAACACGGTTATCAATCAAAATGAACAATCATTAGCAATAAGAGTTTCTGGAGAGGGATTAGAGCCAGAAGATTCCAGAGCAGTTTTTAAAAATGTAAGTATTGATATGCGCCAATTTAAAAAACTAAAAATGTTTTTGCACGCAGAATCATTACCAAATGAAATTGTTCTGCAAGACAATCAAATGGCGGGCTTTATCCGGTTTGGAAACGATTTCACTCAAAATTTTTATCAAATTGAAATTCCTTTAAAAGTTACTACTCCTTCATCTTCATCCAATTCCGACTGTTCTTCCTTAAGCGCTGAAGAGGTTTGGCCAGAAGAAAATGAAATTGACCTGTCGTTGGCATTGTTGACCAAGCTAAAAATTATGGCGATGAGTATCAATCCAAGCTCGCTGCCCCTAGATGGAATTTATTATCCAGACAATGATCCCGCTAATCCCGATGGTGACGGCAGCGAAAAACTAAAATTGGGTATCAAAGGAAATCCTAATTTTGGATTAGTTCGCACGCTTATGGTGGGAGTGAAAAATAATGAATCCAGAAATGATATAAAAGGGGAAGTTTGGTTTAATGAGCTCCGTCTTGCTGATATGGATAACCAAGGCGGTATGGCCGCGGTGTTAAATGTAGATTCAAATTTAGCGGATTTCGCCACTGTTTCTGCCTCCGGTAGAAAAAGCACCATCGGTTTTGGAGCATTAGAACAAGGTCCAAACGAGAGAAGCAGAGAAGATATTGAGCAGTATAGTATAGTTACCAATGTGAATTTGGGAAAATTATTACCTCAAAAATGGTTTATTAATGTGCCGTTTAATTATGCTGTTGGAGAAGAGACAATAACTCCGGAATATGACCCGTTCAACCAGGATGTAAAACTAAAACAGTTACTTGAAAATACGACAGACCAGAACGAGAGAGATAATATTGCCAATAGAGCGATAGATTACACAAAACGTAAAAGTATAAATTTTATCGGGGTTAGAAAAGATCGTAGTCCTGAGCAAAAACAACGCCTCTACGATATCGAAAACTTTACTTTTTCTCAGTCTTTTAATGAAGTAGAAAGGCATGATTTTGAAATAGAAGATTATGTGGATCAACAGGCAAATTCGGCAGTTGATTACGGATATACTTTTAAGCCTAAGTCAATAGAGCCATTCAAAAAGACGAAATTTATGAAAAAAAGCGGGTACTGGAAGCTCTTTAGTGATTTTAATTTTAATTATTTGCCATCTAATATTTCATTCAACACTAATATTATCAGACAGTATAATCGTCAGCAGTTTAGACAGGTAGAAGTACAAGGTATTGGCCTTGACCCTTTGTACCGAAGAAATTTCGGATTCAATTATCAATATGGATTCAATTATAATTTGACTAAATCTTTGAAATTAAATTATACAGCATCGTCGAATAATATCGTAAAAAACTATTTGAATGCAGATAATGAGCCTATCGACAGTTTTACAATTTGGGATAGTTATTGGGATATTGGAGATCCAAATCAGCACATGCAGCAATTGGTTTTGAATTATGAAATACCACTTAGCAAAATTCCATTATTCAGCTTCGTCAAAGCAAATTATTCTTATACGGGCGATTATAATTGGCAACGCACTTCTAACGCTTTGTCTGAAATCCAGATTGACGGTATTAGTTATAATTTAGGAAATACAATACAAAACGCAAGCTCTCATAATTTGAATGCCGCATTGAATATGGATCTGTTGTATAAGTATTTGCGATTAACAAAAAACGCCGCCAAAGTAGCGCCAAAACCTAAGCCAACTATTCCGAAACCAGGCGAAAAAATAGTGAATACCAATGCGAACCAAATTCCAAAAAACAATGAATTTGTTGATGGTTTGATTGGGGTTTTGACCAGTGTGAAGAATATTCAAATTAATTATACGCACAACAGCGGAACAGTTCTGCCGGGTTACATTCCAGGTGTAGGATTTTTTGGTTCATCAAAGCCTACTCTTGGATTCATTTTTGGAAGTCAGGATGACGTGAGGTATGAAGCAGCAAAAAATGGTTGGCTTACCAATTATCAGGATTTTAACCAAAATTTCTCTCAGGTAACCAACAAATTATTCAAAGCGACGGCAAACATGGATTTGCTGCCGGATTTAAAAATTGATTTAGCACTGGACAGAGCTTATTCTGAAAATTTTTCAGAACAATATGATGTAACAGATGGGCAATATAATCCGAGATCTCCTTATAGTTATGGTATTTTTTCCATTTCAACGGTTTTAATTGGGACATCATTCTTAGAAAGTAATGAAAATTCATCAATTGCTTTTGATGAATTTAGATTAAACAGACTCACAGTGGCCAACAGATTGGCAACGCAAAGAGGAATTGATATAAACAATCCGGGCAATTTAGATACAGATGGGTTTCCCTTGGGTTATGGAAAAAATAATCAAGCCGTATTATTGCCATCCTTTTTAGCAGCATATTCCGGCAGTGATGCGTCAAATGTTTCACTTGGAATTTTCAGAAATTTTCCGGTACCAAATTGGGCTGTTAAATACAATGGATTAATGCGTTTTGGGATTTTTAAAGAGAATTTCAAACGCTTTTCTTTGCAGCATAATTACAGAGCTTCGTACACTATTAATGCCTTTAGATCAAATTTTGAATATGACAAAGCTCCAGATGGATTAGATGCCAGCGGAAATTTTTTCAATCG
This sequence comes from Flavobacterium caseinilyticum, assembly GCF_004349085.1. Classification (GTDB taxonomy): domain Bacteria; phylum Bacteroidota; class Bacteroidia; order Flavobacteriales; family Flavobacteriaceae; genus Flavobacterium; species Flavobacterium caseinilyticum. Next base: position 654,708 of record NZ_SMFM01000001.1, read on the forward strand.
TACGATTATGTCAAACATTAACTTGGTAGAACAATTCAGCCCGCTTGTCAGAATGGATTTTGAGCTTAAAAATTCGTTAAAAGTACTTACAGAGATTAAAAAAGACAGAGCATTGTCAATGAGCTTTGACAATAACTTATTGACCGAAGTCAAAGGGATTGAATATGTAGTAGGATTGGGATATCGCTTTAAAGATGTGATTATTTCCTCTAAACTTGCTGATAATCCAACAGGAATAATAAAAAGCGACATCAATTTGAAGGGGGATTTGTCTTATCGCAACAATCAAACGATTGTTCGGTATTTAGATTATGACAACAATCAATTGGCGGGCGGCCAAAATATATGGTCTATCAGATTAACGGCAGATTATGCTTTCAGCAAAAACCTTACGGCTATATTCTATTACGATCATTCTTTTTCCAAAGCTGTAATCTCGACTTCTTTTCCACTGACGAATGTTCGTTCCGGATTTACGTTACGTTATAATTTTGGAAATTAATTTTTAAAAATCTAAACCAGATTTGAATAGAAGAGTGTTACATTTGTCAAGGAAAATTTCAATTATCAATTAATAATTATCAATTACAATTTAGATGAACATACCAGCAAATTTAAAGTACACAAAAGATCACGAATGGATTAGTGTTGAAGGAGACATCGCAACAGTAGGAATCACTGATTTTGCTCAAAAAGAATTAGGAGATATCGTTTATGTTGAGGTCGAAACGTTAGACCAAGCTTTAGAGAAAGACGAAGTTTTTGGAACAGTGGAAGCGGTAAAAACGGTTTCTGATTTGTTTCTTCCATTGTCGGGAGAAATCATTGCTTTCAATGATGCTTTAGAAAGCACACCGGAAAGCGTGAATTCAGACCCTTATGGCGCTGGCTGGATGATCAAAGTAAAAATAGCAAATATGGCTGAAGTTGAAGGACTACTTTCTAGCGATTCATACAAAGAATTGATAGGTGCGTAAACAGCTTTATTTTTGGGCTGCTTTTCTCTGGACTGGAATAATTGCATTTTTTTGTTTGGCAAAATTTAACAGTGTCCCAATGGGAAATGTTTCAAATATGGATAAAATTGTTCATGCTTTTTTTCATTTTGTACTCACTTTTCTTTGTTTCTTGTATTTAAAAAGTCGGGCTAACACTGTTAGTACTATAAAATCCATAGTTGTATCATTTATGTTTTCTGTCTTTTTTGGAATAGGAATTGAAATAGCGCAGGAGTTATTAACGACCTCAAGACATGCAGAAGTATTTGATGTTTTAGCAAATGTTTCTGGAGCAACTTTAGCAGTAGCACTTATTTTTTTATTTGGTTTAAATACTAAAATAAAATAAATTTTTAAATAGATAAAGTCCCACTTCGGTGGGATTTTTCATTTTTGTACAATTTTAAAACCTGTTTTCACCTTTTTCGTCGTTAATAATATTGATTTATTTTTTATAAATGTTCGGTAAATGAGGTTTAGGATTAAAAAAAAAATAAAGAGAAAAGCTTTATACGAAACTTTTATCTAGATAAAATGTATTTTTGTGAGTTCGCATTTGTTAATATTAAGAAATAAAAAACGCTATGGATATTAAGCAATATTTAGATTCTACCTATTTAAAGACCCCAGCGCAAGCCGGACTGAATAAAACAGAGAATACTCTTGTGGTTCAGGGATTTATTCAGGAGGCCATCGATGAGCATTTTAAACTTATTATGATTCGTCCTAATATGGTTTCTTTAGCCAAAAAGATGATTAAAAATGCGAATTCGGTAGTGCAAATTGGAACTGTCATTGATTTTCCGGAAGGTAAATCTTCACTCGAAGATAAACTAAAGGAAGCAGTTCAGGCGATACACGATGGTGCCGATGATTTGGATTTTGTATGCAATTATGAAGCTTTTAAAAATGGGGAAACAGATCTGGTTAAGGAAGAAATCTTACAATGCACGCAATTAGGATTAGCTCACAATAAAGTTGTAAAATGGATTATTGAAGTGGCAGCACTCAGCGATAAAGAAATTATTCAGTTGTCAAGTCTGATAAAAAATGTAATTGTTTCTAATTTCGAACAAGAGCTATTTCCTAAGGTTTTTGTGAAATCCTCTACTGGATTTTACAAAACAGGAAATAACTTGCCAAATGGCGCCACTATTCCTGCGATAACGATGATGCTGGAAAACGCAGCACCACTTCCGGTAAAATCCGCGGGCGGTGTCAGAACGTATGACGAGGCTGTTGCAATGATTGAACTCGGAGTAAAGCGAATAGGAACGTCAGGAGCAAAAATGATAGTTAATGGCCAAAATTCAAATAATGAATATTAAATTGAAAAAGAAAATAAGAATGAACAAAGGATTGTTGACCTTACTTTTATTATTGCAGTCATTTTTAATTTTCGCTCAGGAAATTAGTAGCGTTACAGTTCAATCCGGCAATTCAGCGGAGCGTTTTCCTGTTTTTCCAGAATGTGTAGCGTTAGAATCTAAAAAACTGGAAACCTGTTTCTACAATCAAGTACATGATTTTGTTTTTCTAAATTTTGAAGTACCTGAGCAATTGAAACAAAGCAATTTTGAAGGAAATGTAAAAGTGCTTTTCGAAGTGGACAGCAATGGCGCTTTCAAAGCGATTTATATTGATGCAGTGGATGAGCAATTAATAAAAGAAACAAAAAAAGTATTTGGCAAATTCCCAAAAATTCAACCATCAACATACAACGGAAAACCAACGTATGCTAAGTTTACAATGACTATTGCAATCCCGTTAAAAAGCAGAGAAGAAGCAGTTGCTGTACCTTTGGCGAAAACCGAAACTGTTTCTAATAAAACAAAAATACTAACAGAGCTGGATAGCATTGTCTATAAAAAGTTTAATAATCCTGAGTTCGAAAGTCATTTGAACGTTCCTTTTTCGCACAGTTATTATGCGCAATTTGATGCTGCGCTAAACCAAATGGGAAGTAACAATCATACAGCTTCAAAGCCGTATACGTATGCTGAAGTTTCGAAATATTATGATCTGAAAGCAGCGAGTGAGAAGCTAAAAAAGAAAGCTTCGAGTTGGTGGGCGAGAAAATTATGGAATGAAAATATGGTAGAAATTCAGGGTGAAGACTATTGGTTTACACTGAATCCTATATTTGATTTGCAAATTGGTAAAGCGTCACAAACTGAAGCAGCGTATACCTATATAAATACAAGAGGAGTGAACTTCCGTGGAGGTTTGGGTAAAATGCTGAATTTTACGACAACTGTTTTTGAAAGTCAGGGACGTTTTGCGGATTATTACAATCGCTATGCGGAATCAATAAAGCCGTCGGGTGGAAGTTCTGCTATTATTCCGGGAATGGGGATTACGAAAGATTTTAAAGAGGATTCGTATGATTTTCCTTTGGCGGAAGCTAATTTGACTTTGGCGCCCAGCAAATTTATCGATTTGCAATTGGGTTACGGAAGAAATTTTATAGGAGATGGATATCGCTCTTTGTTGGAAAGTGATGGTGCCAGTCCGTATCCTTATTTTAAATTGAATACAAATTTTTGGAAAATAAAATACACCAACACGTACCTGTGGCTCAAAGATGTTCGTCCGGAAGTTACACTTGAAAGAACGTATGCGACCAAGTTCATGGCAAACCATTATTTGAGTTGGAATGTTTCCAATAGATTAAATATCGGTTTGTTTGAATCTGTGATTTGGACCAATACCAATGATCGAGGGTTTGATATGAGCTTTGTCAATCCGATAATTTTTTACCGTTCTGTTGAATTCGCCTCATCGGCCAAAACAGGGAATGCACTTTTGGGATTAACTTCTAAATTTAAATGGAATAATCAAATCAACATTTATGGTCAATTTATTCTGGATGAATTTTCGCTGGGCGATGTAAAAGCAGGGAATAACAGCTGGAAAAATAAATACGGATATCAGTTAGGGATGAAGTATTACAATGCTTTCAAAATTGATAATTTACTTTTACAATTAGAATACAATCATGTGCGTCCTTATGTTTATTCGCATAGCACGCCAATCACAAATTACGGTCATAACAATCAGAATATTGGCCATCAATGGGGTGGAAATTTTAAGGAATTAATTGCTATTGCGCGTTATCACAAAGGAAGATATTTTGCTGATGCCAAAGTAACATTGGGAACACGAGGATTGGATTTTGACTCCGTTGAAGACAGTTTTAATTACGGAGGGAATATTTATAAGCCGTACGATGAAAACCGACCTTTCGATAGCGATGTAAAAGTAGGACAAGGAAATAGAACTGCTGTTTTTATCGCTGATGTTCAGGCAGGTTATTTGGTGAATTCGGCTACTAACTTAAAGCTATTTACAAGTTATATTTACAGGAGTTTTGACCCTTTAGAAAACACCGCTACTACTTTTAACAAAAGCACTAACTGGTTTACTATTGGTCTGAGAACGGATATTTTTAATTGGTATTTTGATTATTAGTTTTTTTTGCTGCGTTAGCGTTTTTTTATCAATTGTTCTTTGTCAAATCACTTTTGATACCTTACTTTTGCAGAAGTTTTTAGAAACAAACAAACTCTAGTATTGAACGCAACATCCGGTACCTTTTCATTAAAATCCATCTATATTGATTTCCGAGAAATCACTAAGGCACGTTTAGCCATTAGTGTTGTGTTTTCGTCTATTGCAGGATTTATGCTTGGGATTTATGATTTGCATTCTTTGGATTGGATGGTTTTGTTGAAATTGGCAGTTGGTGGCTATTGCATGGTAGGTGCATCAAATGCTTTTAATCAAGTGATCGAAAAAGACCTAGACGCTTTGATGGACAGAACGAAAAATCGTCCTGTGCCAGCAGGCAGAATGACTCGAACTACGGCTTTAATTATTGCGAGTCTTCTTACCGTTGTTGGAATTGCGTTGCTGTATACAATTAATCCGAAAACGGCTATGTTTGGTGCCATTTCGATTTTTCTATATACAAGTGTTTACACTCCTCTAAAAACGATGACATCGTTATCTGTTTTTGTTGGAGCTTTTCCTGGAGCAATTCCTTTTATGTTGGGTTGGGTTGCTGCAACAGGAGAATTTGGAATAGAGGCGGGGACTTTGTTTTTAATTCAATTTTTTTGGCAATTCCCGCATTTTTGGGCTATTGGATGGTTTTTGTATGAAGATTATGAAAAAGCAGGTTTTTTTATGTTGCCTACAGGTAAAAAAGACAAAGGAACAGCCTTGCAGGTTATTTTATATACAGTTTGGCTAATTTTAGCGTCACTTTTGCCGGTTTTAGGCTATACAGGTCGATTATACATAACGCCGATTGCTGCAATTATTGTATTTTTACTGGGATTATGGATGCTTTTTTACGCGGTTCGACTCTACAAATTAAGAACCGCTAAAGCAGCAAGAACATTAATGTTAGTTAGTGTTTCTTATATTACATTGTTACAATTGGTTTATATATTTGATAAATTTTTAAGATAGTTATGGAGATGATAATGACAAAGGAGGAACAAAAATCCAGAACGGACAGATCATACAAATTGATTTTGTTGTTCGCAATGGTAAGTATGACGATGATGTTTGCGGGACTAACGAGTGCTTTTGTAGTGAGTAAATCTAGAGCCGATTGGTTGAAAGATTTTCAATTACCGCCGGCATTTTATTACAGTACTATAGCAATTATAGCATGCAGTGTGACGTTTCATTTGGCAAAAAAAGCCATTCAAAAAAACAATCAAAGTAAAACCACAATTTTTCTTTTGACTACATTAGTTCTAGGAATATTGTTTGTAATTTTACAGTTCGTAGGATTTGGGCAAATTGTGGAAAATGGGTATTATTTCACCGGAAGTGGAAGCTCAATAACCACAACTTTTTTATACGTTGTTACTGTCGTGCACTTGATTCATCTTGCTGGTGGCGTGATTTCACTACTAATTATAATTTATAATCATTTTAAACAAAAATACAATTCATCTCAAACCCTTGGAATAGAACTAGGTGCAATGTACTGGCACTTTCTTGACTTATTGTGGGTTTATTTGTTTTTGTTTTTATATTTCTTTAAATAAGAAAAAAACGTAAATTTGGGAACTTTTTAACGAATAACTTTTATGGAAGCGACAGTTACTACTGCAAATAGTGAAGAAAAAACTTGGGGAGGCGGCAATGAGCCAATGGGAGCAAGTTATGGCAAATTGATGATGTGGTTTTTTATCGTATCAGATGCTTTAACGTTCTCTGGATTTCTGGCGGCGTATGGTTTTTCTCGATTTAAATTTATTGAAACATGGCCATTAGCTGATGAAGTGTTTACGCACTTTCCATTCATGCACGGAGTATCTGCTCCGATGTATTATGTGGCATTAATGACTTTTATTTTGATTTTCTCATCTGTAACAATGGTTTTGGCTGTTGATGCAGGGCATCAAATGAAAAAAAACAAAGTAGTTCTTTACATGTTCTTAACCATTATCGGAGGTTTGATTTTCGTAGGATCTCAAGCTTGGGAATGGAAAAATTTCATCAAAGGGGAATATGGTGCTATTGAAACAAAAGGAGGGAGTTTACTTCAGTTTGTGGACAAAGACGGTAAGCGTGTAGCTTTAGCTGAATTTGCTGCAACTTTGCCTGAAGATAGAGAACAACTTACAAGAAGTAAAGGCAAATGGTTCATGGATGAACCAAGCTTACCTACTTATTCTGTTGCTGAAGTCCAAGCTGGTTTCAAAGCGCATCCTGAACTTTTGATCAGAACAGAGGTAATTACCAATGAAAAGCAGAAAACGATCCTCTCCCGCCAAGAATCTGAGCTTAGGTTGAGTCAGGCTAGTTATGTTGTTGAAGGAGCAAATTTGCAAAGAAATGAATACGGAAGTAAATTATTTGCTGACTTCTTTTTCTTCATCACTGGATTTCACGGATTTCACGTTTTTTCCGGAGTTATTATTAACATCATCATATTTTTCAATGTATTAATTGGAACTTATGAAAAAAGAGGAAGTTATGAAATGGTAGAAAAAGTGGGTCTTTATTGGCACTTTGTCGATTTAGTTTGGGTATTTGTATTTACAGTTTTCTATCTAGTTTAATTTCAAAAAGCAATTATCATGTCACACGAACACGTATCAAATACTGGTAGAATCTGGAAAGTTTTCGGAATATTATCTGCCGTTACAATAGTAGAAGTTTATTTGGGGATTTTGAAACCAGATTTTCTTTTCATGAATGATTTTTTAAGTATGAATTTACTTAATTGGATATTCTATATTCTTACTATTTTTAAAGCCTATTACATTGTTTGGGCCTTTATGCATATAGAAGGGGAAAAAAGTTCTTTAAGAAGTGCCGTAGTTTTTCCAGTAATTTTTCTGATATTATATTTACTCTTCATTTTATTAACCGAAGGTAATTATGTATATGAGGTTTTTAAAAATTCTACCATAAAATGGAATTTTTAACAACATATTAATTCAATAAGAGGGTACGCTTTGCGTACCTTTTTTTATTTTTGTACTTTAATTAGTAAAATTACAATGAAAAAAAATATTGTTCTATTTGTTCTTTTTATTTTACCTATCGTGGCGTATCTATTTTTTGCGTCAGGTGTAAATAGTTTCACAAAGTTGCCTGTTATTACTGCAAATACAGCTGATTTTGGAAATTGGCAATCCTTAGACGGTAAAACGGTTACTTTGGACGGTAAAGTCACCATTCTTGGTTTTATGGGTACTGAACTTTTAAAAAACAGGGGAAACCTGTTCAATCTAAATCAGAAAATTTATCAAAGGTATCATGAATTCAAAGATGTTCAGTTTGTGATGATTTGTCCAACGGAAACTGAAGAGGACGCGAAAAAAGTTGTCGATGCGTTAGGAGCTTTTACTGATGTCGCGCAGTGGCGCTTTGTCTTTGCCTCACCGGAAGAAATCAAAACCTATTATGCTCAATTAAAACTGGCGGAGGAACTGGATGATAAGTTAGGAACGCCTAAAGTGTATATCATTGATAAAAAGAGAAATCTTCGCGGACGAAAATTGGTGAAGAATACTAAAGAAGGTTATAATACATTTCACCCGGCACAGTTGAGTAATGAAATGCTTGATGATTTTAAAGTAATACTGTATGAATATCGTGCAGCTCTCAAAAAGAACAATAACGCCACCAGAAAAATTTAATTTTAATATTTTATGTTTAAAAATAAATCTTACATAGGGATCTCATTCATTATTTTGATTTTCGGGATTTATGCCGTGCCAAAAATTGTGGAAAGAATTAAAAACAATAATGTGGTTCAAGGAGATCGTCTAGACAGAGTGATACCAAAAACAACAGATGAAGATAAATTAATAAAAATAGGACCCGCTCCTAAATTCGAATTAATAAATCAGGACAATAAGAAAATTACTAATGAAACCTACAACGGCAAAGTGTATGTATTAGAATTTTTCTTTACAACATGCCCGACGATTTGTCCGAAAATGAATGAAAGCATGCTTCTTATTGAAAAAAAGTTTTTTGGTAATCCTAATTTTGGAATTGTTTCTATTACTATTGATCCGGAGCATGACACTCCGCAAGTATTAAAAGAACATGCAAAATTATTAGGGGTGAAATCCTCTAATTGGAATTTTTTAACAGGGGACAAAGCTTATATTTTTAGTTTAGCTAATAAAGGATTTAATCTTTATGCGGGAGAAAATAAAAAGGTAGCCGGTGGATTTGAACACTCGGGATTATTTGCATTGGTTGATAAAAACGGGAATATTCGTTGTAGAAAAGATGATTTTGGAAACCCAATTTTATATTACGATGGATTAGATAAAATGGGAGTAAGAAACATTCAACAAGATATTAATATTTTATTACAGGAATAAAAATGGAAGATAATTCTTTGGAAAAAAAATTCAATAAGTTAATAATAGCGGTATCTATCATAATACCGGTTGCGGTTGCCATTCTTTTTGGAGTTAAATTAAAAGATTTTGGCTATAATGTGGAACCCCTTTCATTTTTACCCCCTATTTATGCTACTACTAACGGAATTACAGCTGTTTTATTAATTGCTGCAGTAATTGCAATTAAGAACGGAAAGAGAAAGCTGCACGAAAGACTGATGACATCCGCAATCGCCTTGTCTGTTGCTTTTCTGGTGATGTATGTTGCATATCATATGACTTCCGATTCCACTAAATTTGGCGGCGAAGAAACTATTAAGTATGTATATTTTTTTATATTGATCACCCATATTATTTTATCAATCGCCATTATTCCGATGGTTTTGATTACTTACGTTAGAGCATTGGCAGAAAATTTTGACAGACATAAAAAGATTGCCAAAATTACTTTTCCAATCTGGTTGTATGTTGCCGTTACCGGAGTAGTTGTTTATCTAATGATCTCACCCTATTATGTCTATTAAATCCAAGAATAAAGAGTTAGGAGCCAAGAATAGAATCAAGAAGTTGAATGTTTATATGTTTCTTCTTATTTTCACTTTTTTTTCGATGTCTGCAAATGCGCAATGTGCTATGTGCCGCGCTGCATTGACAAGTGAAGGAAACACAACGCAAGCAGCTGCTGTAAATGACGGAATCGTTTATTTAATGGTAATTCCCTATATTTTGGTTGCAGGAATTGGTTATGCGATTTATCGAATGAAAAAGAATAAATCTTAACGTTAAAAAAATTCACAAGCAAACCTTCAATTCCATTATATTACAATTGCTTCATCTTCCTTGGGGAGGTTTGAGTAAGGTGTTTTTACTTCAATCCATCAACGGAAATATTCATAATTCCTTTTACTTTTATAAATGCAATGATGGCCTGATTCGTCAGTTGAATTTTTTGGAACTGAATCTCTTCCATTTTTCCATTTACAAAAACACCTTGCAAAGGGGAATAGTTTTTTAAGTACATCATCATGCTTTTTTGAGCTTCATCGAGGTTTGGTTTTATGGAGTAGCGACAACTTTGTTCAATTTTTTTGAGTACTAATCCTTGCGCCAGCCAATTTGCAGTTCGCATCAATTTATTTTTTGTATCCAAAGCATAATCCAGTTGATCGAAATATATTTCCTTAGTCTTGTCATTATATTGTGGAAAACCGGCTAAATAAATAGTTCCGTTTACAGATCCTATTACATCTAAAGCAATTATCATTTTTCCTTTTTTGTGCCAAATCGCAACATTTTGAACTTTTACTTTCTTAGAACCAGACCCAAATTCCTGTCCCGCAAAATTCTTTGTCATGATTTTTGACGCTTCTTGATATGTGGACATGGCCACAATGTTTGCGGTAATGTTTTCCGGAATTTTGGTAACGGATTTTAAAATAATTTTGGAGGCATTAAATTTAGATTCTGGTTGTTTTCCAATTATTGTTTCTATACTGGATTTCATTCCCATCTCCAGGACAAAGGAGTCATTTTTCATTTTGGCACTAGTCGAGTATATTTCAATAGGTACAATCCGTAGCCAACTTTCATAGGTGTCATTCATTAAAAAAGGAATGCAAATTTTTTCCAATGCAGCCAAAACATTTGGTTTAAAATCCATGGCTTTTGCAATAGCGTCATCAATTTTCTTTTCTATTTTCGATTTAAAAAGTTTTACACCTGGATTAATTAAATAAGTAACAGGAACATTTTTTCCTAAGATAGTCATCGTAGGACTTTCATTCCATTCCAATGATTTTAGTTCTGTTTTTGTATTTAGTTTCCAATTTACTAAAGCCACATCGCTCACTAAAGTCACAACGCCATCAAGATTAAATTCACGAATATCGTACATTTCGACTCCCATTTTTTTGGCGCCTATTCTATATTTCACGATTGCTTTTAAAGGTAAAACGGTTCTTATTTTGCCGCCAGTTTCATTTTTGATTGTTATTGGAGCCAGTTTCCAAACTTTCATTTCGATGTCGTCGTCGTCAATAATGTTATCTTCATAAATTAGTCCGTTCAAGAGAGAGTTGGTTTGGTTCTCGATATCTTTTAGTTTTACACTAACCGGCATATTTATAAATGAGGGAGTATTTTCATAAACTAAAGGAACAGCATCATCAGGTTCTGGTTTCAAAGCGTCTATTTTATTAGTTACAGCACAACTTGAGACCAATAAAATAAAGCAAATTATAAGTATAGTGGAAGGTAGTTTCAACATTTTTATTTTTAATTAACGGAACAAAATTAACAAAACAATTCTTTTTTTAGAACAAACTGTAACATTTTCATGTCATTCATGTCTTATGAGTAAATTCCCGTAAGGCTGTAGCTTTTATGATTTAAATTCTTCAGCCAAAAAGATTGCAAAAAAATAAGGGAGGAAAGGATTTTTGTTTTTTAAAATATTAAATATGTGTAGTACCTTTGCTACTCTTTCATTCAGAGAATATGAAAAAAAATAGTTGGATCAGTTTCATTTTTATCATGCTATTTGGTTTGTCTGTTCAGGGACAATCAAAAAAATGGACACTGGAAGAGTGCGTAAAGTATGCTATACAAAATAACATTTCGATCAAGCAATCAGAGTTGGATTCAAAGACAGCGCTCATCGATAAAAAAGATGCATTTGGGAATTTCCTTCCGTCATTAAACGCCAGTGCTTCTCATTCTTGGAATATTGGTTTAAACCAAGACATAACCACAGGACTTTTACGCAATCAAACTACCCAATTTACGTCTGCTGGAGCTACTATGGGAGTCGATATCTATAAAGGACTGCAAAACCAAAATGCGTTGCGCAAAGCCAATCTTTCGATAGTAGCAGCGAAATATCAGTTATTGAAAATGCAGGAAGATATTGCCTTAAATGTTGCCAATGCTTTTTTACAAGTTCTTTTTAACAAAGAAAATTTAAAAGTGCAACAAGCGCAATTGGGAATCAATGAAAAACAATATCTCCGTTCCGAAGAATTAGTTAATGCTGGTTCGATTCCTCGTGGTGATTTGTTAGATGTAAAAGCGACGGTTGCATTAAACAATCAAAATGTCATTGCAGCGGATAATGCAGTTTTGATTTCTAAATTGAGTTTGGCTCAATTGTTACAGTTGAAAGATTTTGAAAATTTTGATGTGATGGATGAATCAACTCTGACAGATGAAAATAATATGCTGGCACAAACTCCGGCTTCCATTTATGGGCAAGCGGTAGAAAATCGAACCGAGTTGAAAATTGCCAAAACCAATTTAGAAATTGCCCAAAAAAATATAGAAATTGCAAAAGGAGCTTATCAACCTACTTTACAAGGTTTTTATAGTTTTAACAGCAGAGTTTCGTATGCCGATGTTCCTGAATTTAACAACGTGGGAAATATAATTGGCACAAAAAAAGCAGCACCATTTTTCACCCAGTTTGGCGACAATAAAGGGCAATCTTTTGGAGCACAGCTATCCGTACCAATTTTCAATGGGTTTTCGGTTCGAAATAATGTGGAGCGATCTAAAGTAAATTTTGAAAGATCAAAAATTGCAGTTGAGCAACAAGAATTAGATTTGCAAAGAAATGTTTTTACGGCATTTACGGATGCTAAAGGCGCTTTGAAAGCCTACGAATCGGCAGTGACTGCGCTTGAGGCAAGACAGGGAGCTTATAATTATGCCAAGGAAAGGTACGATGTAGGTTTGATGAATTCTTTTGATTTCAACCAATCGCAGACCTTATTGACTAATGCCCAATCAGAAGTTATCAGAACGAAATACGATTATATATTTAAAATAAAAATAGTGGAATTTTATTTTGGAATTCCTCTTATCAAAAACTAATTTACCATGTCAAAGAAAACAATTTATATTCTAATAGGCGGAGCAATAATAATCATTGCTACATTGATCACCCTTTCAAAAACGGGAGTAATCGGAAATAAGGATAAAGGGACTGAAATTGAAATTGCCCAAGTTACGCCCATCACTATTGTCGAAACAGTTTCGGCGACAGGGAAAATTCAGCCCGAAATCGAAGTTAAAATTTCCTCAGAAGTTTCCGGTGAAATTATTTCTTTAAATGTAAAAGAAGGTCAAGTCGTGAAAAAAGGAGATTTACTAGTCAAGATAAATCCAGACTTATATACCTCGGGTTATAGACGTTCAGTGTCAAATTTATCTGGAACCAAAGCAAATTTAGGCCAAGCGGATGCTTCGTTTAAGGAATCGAAATCCAATTACGACCGAAACAAAACGCTATTCGAAAAAGGAATTATCTCGAGAGCAGACTGGGATAAAGCTCTTGCATCGTATGAGGTGGCAAAAGCAGCGAAACAAAGTGCTTATTTTAATGTTCAAAGTGCTTCTGCAACGGTAAATGAGGCCAAAGACAATTTAGGGCGTACTACTATTTATGCTCCTGCAGATGGAACTATTTCTATGCTGAATGTAGAATTAGGTGAACGTGTTCTTGGAACACAACAAATGACCGGAACGGAAATTTTGAGAGTTGCGAACCTAAACAACATGGAAGTTGAAGTTGATGTAAATGAAAACGATATTGTAAAAATTAAGGTAGGAGATGAAGCGAATGTTGAAGTAGATGCTTATTTGAAAAAACAATTTAAAGGTGTTGTAACCAGTATTTCTAACTCGGCGAGTTCTGCATTGACGGCAGATCAAGTTACCAATTTTAAAGTCAAGGTCAGAATTGTCAAAGAATCATACGAAGATTTACTAGAAGGCAAGCCAGATACATATTCACCTTTTAGACCTGGAATGACTGCAACAGTGGATATCATTACACAAACGAAAAGCAATGTTTTAGCAGTGCCAATAAGCGCTGTTGTAATCAAATCAGATACTGCTGCCGTAAAAGATATTAAAGTTTTAGATCCTAATGAAGAACAAAAAGGAACCGCGTCAAAAAGCGATAAAAAATTCGAATGTGTATTTGTAAAAGTAGGGGATAAGGCTAAAATCCGAATTATTAAAACAGGAATTCAGGACGATACGAATATTGAAGTGTTGACAGGTCTTAAAAAAGGCGACGTGGTAATTACCGGGCCATATTCTACTGTGTCCAAAGATTTGAATTCAGGGGATAAAGTAACGTTAAAAACAAATACAGAAGTTAAGAAGTAGTTGCTTCAGATTATAAATTTCAAGTGGTCACCTTAACTTTAAACCTAATATATTAAATTATTTTGTCGTATATATTAAATATTGAAACTGCTACTAAAAACTGTTCTGTTGCTCTTGCAAAAGAAGGAAAAACAGTTTTTTGCAAAGAAATTGCAGAAGAAGGGTACTCCCATGCCGAACGACTTCATGTTTTCATTGAAGAGATTATAAAATTAGCGGGGATTACGCTTAACGATTTGTCAGCTATAGCCGTTAGTCAGGGTCCTGGTTCTTACACGGGACTTCGAATTGGAGTTTCGGCTGCTAAAGGGCTTTGTTTTGCACTGGATATACCGTTGATTGCCGTTGATACATTACAGGTTTTGGCATCGAAAGTTATTATTTCAGACGGTTTGATTATTCCAATGATTGATGCCAAAAGAATGGAAGTGTACAGCGCTATTCATACGTCAGATTTTCAACGCAAACGAGAAGTTCTTGCCGAAATAATTACTGAAAATTCGTTTGAAGATCTGCAGGAAACACTTTATTTTGTTGGTGATTGCGCTGAAAAATGCAAGTCGGTTTTGACTGCTAAAAATCATATTTTCTTGGAGAACATAAAATACCCTTCTGCTCATGAAATGAGTCTGTTAAGCTATGAAAAATACAAAAGAAATGAAACGGTTGATGTAGCTTATTTTGAGCCATTTTATCTGAAAGATTTTCTGATAACCGCTCCAAAGAAATAATATTTTTACTTAAGAACTGCTCTTGGAAGATTCCCTTACATAGGGCTGAATGACAATTCCCTGCGCATCAAAAGCTTGTTTACAATTTTCAAGAGTGTCAGCATAGACTCCCCAAAAATCTTCATTTGTTGCCCAAGGTCTCACAGCAAGTTGAATAGCACTGTCGGTTAAGTTCTTAACGGAAACTTCAGCTGCGGGAATTTTAAGAACTTTTGGATTATTAGCTAGAACGGCTGTTATTATTTCTTTTACTTTTTTAATATCGGTTTCATAAGAAATAGCAATGGTTAAATCTGCTCTCCTAAAATTTTGTAGTGAATAGTTGATTATGTTCCCGTTTGACAAGGAGCCGTTTGGTATAAAAATCGTCTGATTGTTAGCCGTTATTAATTTAGTTACAAAAATTTGTATTTCACAAACGGTTCCAGTTACTCCTTGTGCTTCAATAGTATTTCCTACTTGAAATGGTTTGAAAAGAATAATCAACATTCCGCCTGCGAAATTCGATAAGGAACCTTGTAGAGATAAACCAACCGCAAGTCCCATAGCACCCAAAATGGCGACAAAAGACGAGGTTTCAATACCTAATTTTGAGATGAAAGACACAAACAATACTACTCTCAATACCCAAAGTAAGATATCGGCAAGAAATCGCGTCAGTGTAGGATCTAAATTCCTTTTCACCATTATGCTTCTGATGAATCGATTGATAAGCCTGATGATATAAAGTCCGGCAAATAATATTATAAATGCAGAAATTAATTTTGGGGAATAGTCAATTAATACTTTTATAAAAGTGTTGGCGTAATTAGTAATTTGATCCGGATTTAAATTCATTTTATATATAATAAAAAACCTTCTCAGAAGGAGAAGGTTAAATTTGAAAGACAAAAATACGAATAAATTCTTTTTCAGTAAATTAATCGCTGTCTTCTTCTGTTTTATTTATGTTTTTTCTCGGAAACTTTTCTTCTTCCTCTTCAGCTTCTTTCAACAAACTTGCTTTTTTACTTGTAGCCTCAGCTGTGTTTGAAACTGCGGTTATGCCTTCATTGGTTAAATCTTCAACTTTTTCAGCAGTTGTATCCGCATTTTCTTTTACGTTTTCAATGGTATCTGAAACAGCTGTTTTAGCATCTTTAGTTAAATCTTCTGCTTTATCAGCAGTTGCATCCGCATTATCTTTTACGGTTTCAATAGTATCTGAAACAGCTGTTTTAGTTTCAGTAATTAAATCTTCTGCTTTATCGGCAATTGGATTCGCATTTTCTTGTACGGTTTCTACAGTGTTTGCAACAGCAGTTTGTGCATCATTTGGTAAATCTTCTGCTTTTTCAGAAGTTGTATGTGCTTTTTCTTTTACGGTTTCGATAGTATTTGAAACATCAGTTTTAGCATCATCAATCAATTCTTCTGCTTGATCAGCGATTGAATCCACTTTTTCTTTTACGGTTCCTGTAGTGTTTGCAACAGCAGTTTGTGCATCATTTGGTAAATCTGCTGCTTTTTCAGAAGTTGTATGTGCTTTTTCTTTTACGGTTTCGATAGTATTTGAAACAGCAGTTTGTGCTTCATTAGTTAAATCTTCCGCTTTATTGGCTACTGGCTCCGTCTTTGTACTAATTTTTTCTTTATTGTGCCCGGTAAAATCTTCCACTTTCTCAATAATTGGAGCAGCTGCTTCTTTTACTTTTTCAAAAGTTTCTTCTGCAAAAGTTTCTGCTTTTTCCAGATAAGGTGTTGCGGTGTCTTTGGCTTTTTCAAAAGTTTCTTCTGCAAAAGTTTCTGCTTTTTCCAGATAAGGTGTTGCGGTTTCTTTTGCTTTATCAAAAGTTGTTTCCGCTTTTTCTGCTAATTCGTTGGCAGTTTCTTTGGCTGAGCCAAATAATTTTTTAAAAAATGAAGTAAGTCCCATGGTTTTTTTGTTTGATTAGTCATACAATATTAATCAAATTTTTCTTCGGTTTCTTTATTAATTCATTAATAATTTGTTGATAATCAGTATTTGAGATCTAACACATGCAGTTTTTCTGGGGGAACCACAGTTTTGTTGGTTTCGAGAATCTAAAGAGGGGAGCATTAATTATTTTGGGATTTTTGAAAATCTTTTAAATATTTGCCTTAAAAAACTATAGCTTTCGTCCTAATTATTAAATAGAACATTTTTAAAATAAAAAGCAAATTTAGGGTCAAAATGGTAATTATTTAAAGCCATTAAATGGTTTGAAAATAAAAAAAGCGTCTCCAAGGAAACGCTTTAAATTGTCTTTTTTTTAATTAATCTATTCGAGTTCGAAAGTTAATTTTAGATTCACTCTAAATTCTGTGATAATTCCGTCGCTAACTTTCGCACTTTGTTCATGAACATAAACTGAACGGATGTGTTTTACAGATTTTGAGGCTTTAGCAACGCCTTTGCGAGTAGCATCTTCCCAACTTATCTCTGAGTTGGAAAGTATTTCGATTACTTTTAATACTGACATGATTTCTATTTATTAAGTGAAATATAAATTTACCGAATTTATTTAATAATTCCATCCAAAAAACTAAAAATTTTCGCTTAACTATAACAATATCAGGCAAATAAATTTTCTACTTCTTATGCATTGACTGCTTCAACTTTGATACCCTCATCGTTCAGCATGCTTTTTAACATGTTTTCAATACCGCTTTTGAGTGTGAAAGTCGAAGAAGGACAGCCGCTGCAAGCTCCTTGTAAAATCACCTTTACTGTTTTTTCACTTTCATTGTAAGAATCAAAAGCAATGTTACCTCCGTCAGCTTGCACGGCAGGTTTTACGTATTCTTCTAATATGTTGATGATCTGCTGAGAGGTCACGTCCAGATTATCAAAATCTTTAGCTTTTGTACTTTCTTCAGCTGTTACCGTAGCGACATAATTTTCATCTAATACAGTTCCGCCGTTTTCAATATATTGTTTGATAAAACTTCTTAATTCTAGGGTTATTTCCTGCCACTCACTGATTTCATATTTGGTTACCGAAATATAGTTTTCATCAATAAAAATTTCTTTTACATAAGGAAATTTAAAAAGTTCTTTGGCTAACGGTGAAGCAGCAGTTTGATCGATATTTTTGAATTCAATAGCGTTTTTGGTCAGCATTCTGCTCACCACAAATTTTAAGGCTGAGGGATTTGGAGTGGTTTCGCCATAAACTGTCACGGGTTGTATTTTGCTTTTGTTTTCGTCTATTTCGATAATGGTTCCGCCATCGTTTACAAACGTTTCCATTTGCTCTGCTACAGCATCTTTAACATCATTCCATTCAACAATATTATATTTCTCGATTGCAATAAAATTTCCCGAAATATAAACAGTTTTCACAAACGGTAAATAGAAGAGCTGCTGGGCAAGTGGAGAAGTTTTCGCTTCATCTATGTTTTTGAATTCATAACTTGCATTTTGAGTAATAAAATCCTCGAATTCGAACTTTAATATGGTTGGGTTTTGTGTTTCTTTTATGGTAACTTTGCTCATGACTTTTGAAATTTTTACAAATTTAGTAAAGTTATTTTCTACGAATACCTATATTTGGTTTTTTAATGAATAAATTAACTTTAGTTTAATTTTTTGATTAAGAATTTGGCCATGTTTTATGATACTTCGTATTGATTAAGAATTATTTATTTTACTAAAAAAGTATTTAAATGTATAATAAAATTAAGATTTTAGCTGCTCTTTTATTTATTTCTCACTATTCTTTTTCACAAGAAGGAATCCCTGTTTATTCGGATTATTTATCAGATAATTATTATTTAATTCATCCCTCGATGGCTGGTGCGGCTAATTGTGCAAAACTTAGGGTGACTGGTCGAAAGCAATGGTTTGATCAGGAGGATGCGCCGGAGTTGCAGACATTAAGTTTCAACGGCAGAATAGGTGAAAAGGCAGGAGCGGGGATTATTCTTTTTAATGATAAAAATGGGTATCATTCCCAAAAAGGAGTCAAACTGACTTACGCGTATCATTTAATGTTTTCAAGAGATGAGATCGATTTGAATCAGTTGTCTTTTGGTATCAGTGCCGGTTTAATCCAAAGTCAATTAGACGAAACCGAATTTCTTCAATCTGGCGATTTCGATCCAATCATTGATGGGACTGTGGTTCAAAAAGACGCGTATTTCAATGTAGATGTAGGCGCTTCGTATAATTTTTTGAATTTTTATGCGCACGCGACAGTCAAAAACGCAATTGAAACCCGAAGAGAAATATATACAGAGTACGAAAGTGATAATTTAAGAAAATATTTATTGAGTGCCGGATATGTGTTTGGAAATAGAGAGAAAATACTATTTGAACCTTCTCTTTTATTTCAGATGGTTGAAAAAACTACTGAGAAATCAATTGACATAAATTTTAAAGCCTATAAAAATTTAGATTTTGGAAGGCTTTGGGCAGGATTATCGTATCGAAGAAGTTTTGATGGAGCTGAATATCTTGATGGCACGACCGTTTCTAAACAAAATTTGCAATATATAACACCAATTGTGGGTGTTAATTATAAAAATTTTATGCTGGCTTACACATACTCTCAGTTATCAGGCGCTGTTAAGTTTGATAATGGTGGTTATCACCAAATCACATTAGGTATTGACTTATTTTGTAAACCTGTTAAATATGACTGCTATTGCCCATCAGTTAATTAATCACTATCAATTACAATTATGCTAATTAAATCTGTCAATGGCAAATCGCCTTCGATTCCTGATGACTGTTATGTTGCCGAAAATGCAACTGTAATTGGTGATGTGATTTTTGGTAGCGATTGCAGTGTTTGGTTCAATGCCGTAATAAGAGGAGATGTGAATTTTATTAGAATTGGTAATAAGGTAAACATACAAGACGGAGCTGTAATACATTGTACATATCAGAAACATCCAACTATTATAGGAAATAATGTATCAATAGGCCATAATGCCATTGTTCATGGCTGCACTATTCACGATAATGTGTTGATTGGGATGGGATCAATTGTAATGGATAATTGTGTTATCGAAACTAATTCAATTATTGCTGCCGGGGCCGTTGTTACTCAAAACACAGTGGTGCCTTCCGGAAGTATTTTTGCAGGAGTTCCTGCAAAAAAAGTGAAAGATATTGATCAATCAGCTTTTGCCGGTGAAATTGAACGCATTTCGAATAATTATGTGATGTATTCGGGTTGGCTTAAAGATGGTGAATAAATGAAATTCTTTTAGAAATTTTTCTGCTCAACAGTATATTGATTCCCTAAAATTTTAGCTAATACTTTTGGATCATTATTGGTGTAGAAGAGCTGCTCACTTTTTTTAGCAGACGAAAAACCTACTTTTTCCCGTAATATATTTTGAGTTTGCTTTGCTACCGCTTGACCAGAATCAATAATTTGAATGTGTTCTGGCAGGATTTTCTTTATCTGTGGGATTAGATAGGGATAATGACTACACCCTAAAACTAAATAATCGATATTGGCGGCTATCATTGGATTTAAATAGGAGTGAAGTAATTGTGTCATTTTTTCGGAATCGATTTCCCCATTTTCAATAAGCTGGACTAATCCATGTCCTACCTGTTCGATTATTTTCGTTTCCTGGAACTTCTTTGTGGTTTTACTGAAAAGCTCGCTATTTAACGTGCCTTGTGTTGCCAAAATCCCTATAATTTGTGTTTTCGAATGCGATGCTGCCGGTTTTATCGCTGGTTCTATCCCCACAAACGGAATGTCATATTTCGCCCGTAGTTCATCGATTGCATTTGTAGTTGCCGTATTGCAAGCCACCACAATTAATTTGCAATTCATTTGCAGTAATAATTCTGTGTTTTTAATGCTTAAGGCAACAATTTCTTCTTTCGATTTCTGACCGTAAGGCGCATTTTTGCTATCTGCGAGGTATATTGTTGTTTCATTAGGCAACAACTGATGAATTTCCTTCCAAATCGAAGTTCCGCCAATACCTGAATCAAAAATGCCAATGGGTTGATTATTGCTGTCCATGAAAACAAAGTTACGTGCTACAGTTTGAAATTCCAATGATTTGCTAAAACAAAAAAACTGCTCGATCCTTTTAAAGGCGAGCAGCTTTTTGTATTATCAATGGTTTTTTAGAAACCTAAATCTTTTTTTACATCCATAGTCAAATTAGGACCATCAGCAAGTAAAAGAGATGAACCATCAAGAACGTACTGGAATCCTTTAGCTTTACCCACTTTTTGGATAGAAGCTCTAACTTTTTCCATTAATGGTTTCATGATATCAGATTCTTTTTGTTGCAATTCTTTTTGCGCTTTATCTCTGTAATCAACGATTCTTTTTTCCATATCTTGAACTTCCTTAGAACGTCCTTCGTTTACAGCTTCAGTAACAGTAACAGCTTCAGCTTTGTATTTTGTTATTTTTGCTTGATATTCTTCAACCATTTTTTTATACTCAGCATCATACGTAGTACTCAATTTATCCAATTGTTTTTGACCATCTAACACCGCTGGCATCTTTGTCATAATTTCACTTACATCAACATGAGCTGTCTTTGCTTGTGCACTAATTGTTTGATTTGCTCCTAAGATAAAAATTGCAGCAATTAATAGAGTTTTGAATTGTTTCATCGTTTTTAAAATATTTAGTAATTAATTATTGTTTGTATTTTCTTTTAATTTTTCTTCCCTTGCTTTTTTAGCAGCTTCGCGATCTTCAAGTATTTTTTTTCTTTTTTCGTCTAAAGCTCTTTGTCGGTCTTCCAGAACTTTCTTACGCTCTTCTAAAATTCTTGCTCTTGCGTCTGCTTGTTTTTGTTTAGCTTCTTCCAGTGCTAGTTTTGCAATGTCTTTCTTTGGGTCATTACTAACCGCAGTGTCAGTGCCGTCTATTTTAACATTTGCAGAAACCGTGCCATTTTTTTTAGCTTCTCTGTCGGCTAATATTTGTTTTCTTTTTTCTTCAAATTCTAATCTCTTTTGCTCCTGAATCAATTTCCTGTCAGCGAGGGTTTTTTCTTGTACTGCTTTTTTATCTTCCAAGAGTTTTTTTCTTTCCGCTAAGGCTGGATTAACATCGATCGCATCTTCCTTACTTTCCCGAGCTTCCTCTTCTTTGAGTTGTTTTTTAGTTAACTGCTCTCTTTTTTCTGTTCTATTCAAGATCCGAAGAACCTGCTCGCTAACGTCAAACCTTTTTGCTGCGAATAACATCGTCAGGTCAGAAGTTTTGTCAAAAATAAAATCATATTTTAACCGTTCTGCAATATCTTGAACTGCCGTGAAAACTTGATCCTGTATTGGTTTTATCAAAATGGCTTTTTGAATAATCAAATCTCCGTTGGCACCAAATCTTTTTTGCTGATATTCTAAATTTTCGTTTTCAAGAAAACTAATCTCTGTTTCCCGCTCATCAATTAACTCTTTTGTCAATAACGCTCTTTCTGCTTTTAATGCCTCTTTTAAAGTGTTAATTGCAATTTTCTTAGTATCAATCTCCAACTTCCATTTTTGGGTTTTTTGCTCTAACTGTGCCCTTGCTTCATTATAATCGGGTACATTTTGCAAAATGTATTCCATATCAATGTAGCCTAATTTAGTTCCTCTGGTCTGCGCAATAATTGTTTGCGTTGCAACGACCGCTAAAAATAGATATAAAAATTGTTTTCTCATAGCTGTATTGTATTAGAAAATTTAAAATCAATTTTTTTTTTTAGAACTGTTGTCCAATTATAAAATGGGTTTCCCATCCATTCGCTTTCGCTTGTCCAGGTAATGCGTCAAAACCGTGACCGAAATCAATTCCTAACAGTCCAAATGCTGGCATAAATACACGTAATCCGACTCCTGCTGAACGACTTAGCGCAAAAGGGTTGTAACTCTTAAAATCACCAAAGGAAGATCCTGCTTCCATGAAGGCTAACGCATAGATTGATGCCGATTGTTTTAGCGTTATCGGATAGCGCAACTCCATTGAGAATTTATTGAAAACCGTTGCCCCAATTTGTTCTCCAGTATTGTTTACCGGAGTCAAAGAATTGTTTGGATATCCTCTTAATTGAATTGTTTCTCTACCATCCATCGAAAAATTTGCCAATCCATCACCTCCTAAATAGAATCGTTCAAAAGGAACGACACCTCTTTCTTGATTGTATGCACCAAGAAATCCAAATTCAGTTAAAGTTCTGAGTACTAATTTACCATAAATTTTTGTGTACCAGTCTGCTTTGAACTTTATTTTATAATATTCTAACCAATTAAATTTCTTTTGATCCACTTTTGAAGGGTCAGCAGCAGCAGCAGCAATATTATCCAATGTCACTTTATTTGGAGTTGGATTAATCTGACTTGGAATAGCCTCAACATAATCGCCTTCGTTTACTATTTTTCCATCTGTGCCAGTGTAAGCGTCGCCAGTATATTTGAATTTATACTCTTCCTGATCCCCTAATGTTGAATAATCAATTCCATTAAACAATGAATAAGGAGGTGTCACTTTTGCCGAAAGACTGAATTCAGAGCCATAAGTTGGAAAAATCGGGTTGTTTCCTTTGCTGCTTCTTGTGAGTCCAATTGTGTAGGCAAAATTTCTGGAAGTACCGTCTCCAAAAGTAAATAACCCAGTATTGTAATTATTTAAAGCATAATGTTGATAACTTAAAGATTGAGATAACACAAAAAAGTCATCTGGTACTGTAAGTCTTTTAGCCAAACCAACAGACAAAGTTAAAATATTGAAACTTTTTGTTTTGTCCGCTCTCTGTGTTATAAAATTATTTAAAAATTGCTTGCTATACGATATTGAAGAACTGAATTGTACTGGTTTTTTACCACCAAACCATGGTTCTGAAAAGGAAACACTGTAGGTTTGAAAGAATGTACTGGCCTGCAAACGTAAAGACACTTTTTGTCCGTCTCCCATCGGAAGAGGTCGGTATGCGTCTTTGTTGAACATGTTTCTTGCGGAAAAGTTATTGAAAGACAATCCTAGTGTTCCAATGAAACCACCGCCTCCATAACCTCCTTGCAGTTCAATTTGGCTAGAACCTTTTTCTACTAGATTGTATTCAATGTCTACCGTTCCTGATCCTGAATCTACATTCTTGAATTTTGGATCGATAGCTTCCGGATCAAAAAATCCTAATTGTCCAATTTCACGAATGGTTCTAACTAATTCTTCTTTACTATATTTTTCTCCCGGTTTTGTTCTTAATTCCCGGTAAATTACACGGTCATTTGTTTTATCATTTCCAACTACAGTAATTTTGTTAAAATAAGCAATGGGTCCTTCAGTGATTCGTATTTCAAAATCAATGGTATCATTTGCGGTTCGTACCTCAACTGCATTTATATTAGAAAATAAATAACCGTTATTTTTATATAAATTATCGATATCTTCTCCGTCAGGTTTTGAAGCATCAGCAATTCTTTTTTGTAAAAGCACACCATTGTATGTGTCTCCTTTTTTAACACCTAATGCTCGGCTCAATCCTTGATCAGTGTAAACAGTATTCCCTAAAAACTTGATGTCTCCAAAATAATATTTATTTCCTTCTTCAACATTAATTTTGATGTTTAACGCATTTTTATTTTTGTCAAAATAAACAGAATCCGAAAGTATTCTTGCATCTCTGTATCCCTTTTCTTTATAGGCTGCAACTACTTTTTCTAAATCAGTTTTGTATTTTTCTTTTATAAATTTAGATGCTTTTAAAACACGAAGAATATTTTTTTGTTTCGTATCCTTCATCGCTTTTTTCAACACATTGTCGGAAATTTTGTCGTTTCCTACAAAATCAATATTTTGGATTTTTACTTTATCACCAGTATCTACAGTAACAACCATGTTTACCTGATTGACCAGTGCGGTATCTTTAACAGTATTGATGTTTACTTTTGTATTGAAATAACCATCTTTTTTGTATTTGTTTTCAATATAATTTTTTGTTGTGGTAATCAGATTTTCATTGACTACTTTCCCTTTATTCAGGCTATTGTCTTTAATTAAGGTCTCGGTTTTACTTTTCTTAACACCAACAAATTTAACTTCATTCAATTTCGGTAATTCTACAATATTTAAATCAAGATAAATACTATCATTTTCAATTCTATTTATGTAAAAAGATATCTCATCAAACAAACCTAATTTTCCCAATTTTTTAATAGCAGTGCTTATTTCCTCACCTGGAACGGTTATTTCTTGCCCTTTTTGCAATCCTGAAAAAGTAACTACAGTTTGGGTATTAAAACTGATTTCTCCAACCACTGCCACATCAGCTAAAATGTATTTTTTTCCTTGATCAAAAGGAACTCTTTCTTGAGCTTTAATTTGTGTAAAACTTCCAAAAATCAAAACGGTAATGACTAATTTTATGCTTTTATTTAACACTAAAAAATTATTTAATTTGTTCACTTGTTTTTCCAAATCTGCGTTCTCTTTTTTGATAACTAATGATAGCCTCATATAAATCTTGTTCTTTAAAGTCCGGCCACAATATGTCCGTAAAATACAATTCTGCATAGGCAATTTGCCACAACAAAAAGTTACTTATCCTGTGTTCTCCACTTGTTCGTATTAGTAAATCTACGTCCGGTAAATTTTGCGTGTAAAGATGCTCATTAATAATGGAATCGTCAATAGCGTCTATTGAAATTATATTATTTTTAACTTTACTGCAGATGTTTCTTACTGCACTAACTAATTCCTCTCTAGAACCGTAGCTCAAGGCAAGGGTCAAAGTCATCTTGGTGTTGTCTTTGGTCTTTTCAATTACATCAAGAAGTTCTTTCTGTGCTGATTTTGGTAATTTTTCTAAATTACCGATGGCGCCTAGTTTGATGTTATTTTTTTGCAGTGTTGTAAGCTCTTTTTTTAAAGAATTAATAAGCACTTTCATTAAGGTTTCAACCTCCAGTTTTGGCCTGTTCCAATTTTCCGTGGAAAAAGCATATAAAGTAAGGAATTCTATGCCCAGTTTCGCACTCGCTTCTATGATCACTTTTACGGACTTTGTCCCGCTTTCATGACCTAAAGCCCGCAAGAGACCTTTCTGTTTTGCCCACCGCCCATTCCCGTCCATTATTATGGCTAGGTGTTTGGGTAAGTTTGTTTTGTCAATATTTTGTTGTAAATCCATTTTTTATTCTGCGCAATAACAGGGTTTGTTCCCAAAGGTATATGTTACAGTTACGCCTGAAAAAACATACCAATCATTATTATTTGTATCTCCGCTTCCATCCATATTATCGGTCAACGTATATCGTGCTCCGGTTTCCACTGCAAGCAATAGATGAGGGGTAATATTAGACTTTATTCCTAAAATCATTGGAATTGCTATTGATTTTCTTCTTTCTGTTCTACTTTCGTATGACTCCCCAGTTAAAGGGTTATTAAATTTATAGTTACTCAGAAAATAATTTGCACCAGAGAAAATATAAGGGGTGACTTTAGTATTTGTCTTATGAAGATCGAAATCAAAAAAGTTGAATTCCAAACCGAAAGAGGCTTCTCTCAAACGGTTTTCAATTTGATTGCCTCTTTGGTTTCTGCCACCTTCTTTAGAATCAAAATCATTTGAAGTAATTTTGGATTGTGTGTAAGAAAATCTATAGGCATGTCTGGAGCTTTTATTCCATTTATATAATATACCGAAAGCAGGTTCATTAGGGGATATATAAGTAGTGGGTCCAACATCTCCTATAAAGTTACTGCCACCTAAGAAGACACCAATCTCATGTATTTGAGCTTGGATATTCATGAGAGGTAGAAAGAAAAAAAATAAATAAAAAATCTTGTTCATTTAATCAAAAATTGCGTGCAAATATAATAATTATCACTTCATTTCAATACTCAATCAGCTAAATGTGTTCTTTTTTAATAAATGTCCACTAGGCCTACTTTAAATGAGTGTTGTTTACTTTAAACGGGGAAAAATGATAAAATCGTATAGCTTTTTTATTTAAATGATTTAATTCCTTTTGTCTTCTCCCCAAAGTAATTTGTTACGAAGCGTTTTCAAAAAGGTTTCTTCTGGAATTTCAACCATATAAATTTGAAATGGAGTTTTCTTTAAAATAAGAATTGATTCGTTTTTAATTGAGGTAACTCTTGAATCTAACGAAACTAAGTAGTTTTCTTCTCTTCCGGAAACTTTCAGTCTAATTTCGGTTTCGTCAGGTACAACAAGCGGTCTGGCGGTAAGATTATGAGGAGCAATAGGAGTAATTACCAAGCTTTTAACATCAGGTGTCAAGATTGGACCGCCGCAACTCAAGGAATATCCGGTGGATCCCGTTGGCGTTGAAATAATTAAACCATCGGCCCAATACGAATTCAAAAATTCATCATTCAGGTAGGTATCAATAGTAATCATTGATGTGGTGTCTTTTCGGCTAACCGTAATTTCATTCATCGCAAAATTGATTTCTTCTATTGATTCGTTGGGCGGGGAACACGTTAAACTCAGTAAAGCCCTTTTAGAAATTGTATATTTTTTGTCGATCACAAATTGCATGAAAGTGGATATATTTTCTTTTTGTACAGAAGCTAAGAACCCTAATCTGCCAGCATTTATCCCTAAAATAGGAATGCCGGAATCTCTTACTAATGTTGCTGCTCTCAGGATTGTTCCATCACCACCAATACTGATCAGCATATCAAAACTGGAGTCAAGTTCGGTGTGAGAGGTAAAGGTTTTATATTTTTTTTCTACAATCTTCCGTTCATTAAGCATCAACAAAAAATGAGATTCAATAATCATTTCTACATTATTTCTGTTAAAAAAAACAAAGATGTCGTTGATGATTGGTTCTGTGCTGTTTTGATAATATTGGCCGTAAATAGCTACTTTCATCTTTCTTTAATCGTTAATTTGGTTATTTGGTTAATTGAGAGAATGGTTACGAATAACCGAATCAACAAATTTCCAAATAAGTGGTTAGATGTTAAGGTATTTTTCTAAATAATCAGAACGTTCCTTTAAGTTATTGATGTAATTGTCTTCTTGATGCTCAGAAATGATTTCGTAATTGTACCTTCTGAAAGTCTGGATAATTTCGTTCATTGCGCCCAAAGTTATTTTCATGGTCACTTCCACGCTTTCAACATCTGCTTCAGAAATGAACAATCCTAAAAGCTTGCCGTTATTGCTTTCGACAATTTGGGTAATCTGACTCATCGAGTAGTCTAAAATTGGTTTTCTAACCACAATGATTCCGCCCGGTTCTTTTAAAAAAGGTGTTTCATGAAAAAATTTCATGATATCTTCAATTTCATAATAGCCTACGTAGGTGTTGTTTTCATCCAAAACAGGAACTAAATTAGTGTGATTTTTTGCGAAGACTTCTAAAACATCCAGCCACATCGTATTTGTTCTGGTAAAAAATCCTTCCAGTGTAAAACGATAATCAGATGCTTTTTTATCACTTTCAAAAGTCTCAATATCCTCGGATGCAATACTGCCAATGTAAACGCCCTCTTCGACAATTGGAAAATGTGAAAAGTGTAATTCACTAAAAAATTCTTGAATAGCCGCAATAGAATCTTGGCTGTCAATCGCTTTAAAGTCATTAGTGATATATTCTGTTATTTCTGTCATAAATCAATCGGCAATATTTCATGCAAAATAATCAAAAATAAGCAAAATCTCCTAAGTTTTACTTTGTATTTTTGTTCCAAGTAAATACTAGTATCAAAATAAAAATACGTTTCAATGACAAAATTAAGTGTAAATATCAATAAAATAGCCACTTTACGTAATGCGCGCGGAGGAAATGTTCCCGATTTATTAAAAGTAGCAGCTGACATTCAAAAGTTCGGTGCCGAAGGAATCACGATTCATCCGCGTCCGGATGAGCGTCACATTCGGTATCAGGATGCCCGAGATTTAAAGTCTGTCGTTTACACCGAGTATAATATTGAAGGAAATCCAGAACAAACATTTATCGATCTTGTTCTCGAAATAAAACCCACTCAAGTGACTTTGGTGCCAGATGCAATTGATGCCATCACGTCTAATGCAGGTTGGGATACTATAAAACACGCTTCTTATTTAACCGAAATCGTTCAGGAATTTCAACGCAACGGAATCAGAACTTCTATTTTTGTAGATCCTGTTCTCGATATGATTGAAGGCGCAAAGAAAATTGGAACCGAAAGAATCGAATTGTACACCGAGGCATTTGCACATCAATATAGTTTAGGGAATCAAAACGGAATTTTGCCGTATACCCAATCGGCAATTTTGGCCAATGAGCTTGGATTAGGAATCAACGCAGGTCATGATTTGAGTTTGGATAATATTCAGTTTTTCAAACAAAATATTCCGGGATTATTGGAAGTTTCTATAGGTCACGCATTAATTTCCGAAGCCATTTATTTAGGCTTGGATAATGTGGTAAATATGTATTTGCAAAAATTAAAATAAAATTTCGCCACGAATTATACCAATTTTCACGAATTTGAGTGGTGGAAATTGGTGTAATTCGTGGCTAAAAAAAAGTAAAAAATGTTATATTCAAAAATAGAAGGATCCGGTAAACCGCTTTTAATTCTGCATGGATTCTTGGGAATGTCTGATAATTGGAAAACACTCGGGACGCAGTTCGCGACTGATTTTCAAGTTCATATTCTCGATTTACGCAACCACGGACGAAGTTTGCATTCAGAAGAGTTCAGTTATGAAATCATGGCGCAGGATGTTTACGAGTATTGTCAGGCTCATAATTTAGAAAACATCAATATTATAGGGCATTCGATGGGCGGAAAAGTGGCAATGCTTTTAGCTACTACTCATTCGGAATTAGTGGATAAGTTAATTGTGGCTGATATTGGACCAAAATTTTATCCGCAACACCATCAGGATATTTTGGCGGGTTTGAACGCCGTAGATTTTTCCATAAAACCAAGCCGAAGTGATGTCGAAGAAATTATGGAGAAGTATATTCCTGATTTTGGGACCAGACAATTCTTAATGAAAAATTTATTTTGGCAAGAGCCGGGACAATTGGCGTTCCGATTTAATTTGGCAGTTTTCGATCGTAAGATAGAAGAAATAGGGATTCCGTTACCGGAAAATTCCATTTTCGAAAAACCAACCTTGTTCATTCGTGGAGGAAATTCCAGATATATTTTGGATAGCGATTTCGAAAACATAAAAAAGCATTTTCCGGATTCAAGCATTGAAACAATCCCGAATGCAGGACATTGGCTTCATGCCGAAAACCCAGCCGATTTCTATCAAAAGGCAACTTCTTTTTTAAAATAAATTAATCAGATTTAATTTTTTCTTACATTTATTAAATCTTTAAAAAATAAAATCATGAATTTACTGATCAAAATTCTTATTACTTCAGGCTTGGTCTTGCTTATTGCGAACTTTATGCCGGGAGTTCATGTGGCTGGATTTACTACCGCATTAATTGTAGCCATTGTTCTAGGGTTGCTTAATATATTTATCAAACCAATATTAGTAATACTAACTTTACCGGTTACCATTCTTACTTTAGGATTGTTTTTATTGGTCATTAATGCGCTGATGATTTTGTTATGTACCAAAATTGTGGGTGGATTCAGCGTGGATACGTTTTGGACCGCCTTGTTTTTTAGTATTATATTGTCAGTTTTGCAGTCTATAATGAATGGAATATTAGGCGAAGGAAAATAAAACGTTGTTTTTAACACGTATTTATGATTGAATTCCGGTTTTATTTGTGTCCAATTAATACCTTTGTACTCTATTAATAGAATATTATGTCTAAAAAGTTTTACATATTGTTATTGGTTATGCTTGGTTTCTTTATGACACCAAGCGTAGCTTTTGCATGTGGAACAAAAGCAGACAAGTCTTGTTGCAAAAAAGAATCTCCTTCAAAGAAGGAGCAGAAAGACTGTTGCAAGAAAGAAAAAAAATCGAATGAAAGTTCGCATGACGGCTGTAATGGCGCTTGTAAGAATGTTTCTTGCGGTAGTTCAGCTTTTCATTTGGGTTTAACTTCGGTGTTTTATACCGAACTAAACAAGCAAGTTTTTAGTTTTTCTACTGAAAAACAAAATTATTATTACTCGGAAATGTTTATTTCTTCTCATTTTCGTTCTATTTGGCTTCCACCTAAAATAAGCTAAATTCCTTCTGCGACAGCCTGGAAACTGTCTTTTTCAAAGCAAATTATGCTTTAACAATCATTAAATTTCAGTCGGATACAATTTGAAATGTAGCTAAATGTGCTATTTTTTTCAATGTTTTTTACGACTAATTCACCTCAAAATTATTCATACAATGAACTCAATAAAAAAAATATTGATGGCAATAATCCTATTGCTTTCAGTTACAATTGCAAGCGCGCAAATTAAAAATAGCAAGACAGAAACCGTTAAAATATACGGAAACTGTGAAATGTGTAAAAGCAAAATAGAAACTGCCGGAAATCTGAAAAAAGTAGCAAAAGTCGAGTGGAATAAAGATTCCAAAATGGCAACTCTTATATATGATTCGACCAAAACGAGCCAAGACGAAATTTTGAAACGTATTGCTTTAGCCGGATACGACAGCGATAAATTTCTTGCTCCGGATGCTACTTATGAGGCATTACATGGATGTTGTCAATATGATAGAGAAGCAAAAGTTATCGTTTCTACAGAGATGAAAATGGAAACTACTACTGCAGAAAATCATGCAAACCACGCCAATCATTCTGATGCTCTAGTTGCAAAACAACAAGTGGATACTAAATTAAAAGTTGTTTTTGATAGCTATTTTCTTTTGAAAGATGCTTTGGTGAAAACTGACGGAAAAGCTGCTGCTACTTTAGCTAAAGACGTTCTTACAGCATTAAATGCAGTAAAAATGGACGAGCTTGCGATGGATGCTCACATGATTTGGATGAAAGAAATGAAAGGTTTAATGACTGGTGCCAAGAATATTTCGGAGACTCAAGACATCAAACGTCAAAGAGAATTTTTTATTCCTTTTTCAAAATCGATGTACGAATTGATAAAAGTGGCTAAATACGAAACTCCGGTTTATCTTCAGTTTTGTCCTATGGCAAATGATGGTAAAGGTGCAAACTGGTTAAGCAAAGAGAATGCAGTTAAAAATCCTTATTACGGTTCTCAAATGATGACTTGCGGAAAAACTGTCGAAACGATTCAATAAGTGATTAGATGGAATTCAAAATAAAAAAAATAATGCTGTTATTCAGTTTGATAATCAGTATGTCAGCTGCAAATGCCCAAATGAAAATTGGAGACAGCTTGCCTAATTTTCAACTTAAAAACAATAAGGAAGTACTAGTAAATTTGGTTTCTCTTAAAGGAAAAACCATTTTAGTTGATTTTTGGGCATCTTGGTGCGCGCCTTGTAGACTGGCTAATAAAAAACTAGCTCCTTTATACAATGAGTATAAAGATGACAATTTCGAAATTGTCGGGATTTCGCTGGATACGGACAAAATGAAATGGATGGCTGCTATTCAAAAAGATAAATTAGCTTACGAACAATTAATCGATACTAAAGGTTTTGATTCGAAATCAGCATTACTTTTTGGAGTTGAACAGTTGCCAAGTGCTTATCTTTTTGATGCATCAGGAAAACTGGTTGCTATCAATCCTACTGAAGAACAAATTTTAATGCAAATAAAAAATTAAAACAAAAATGAAAAATCTAAATTTAAAATCCATAAGTATCGCTTGTTTGGTTTTGATGACAAGCATACAATCCTATTCTCAAATTTCAAAAGCAGAAATTATGGCGACCGGTTTAACGTGTTCCATGTGTTCCAATGCTATAAACAAACAACTGAAAGCGATGGATGGTGTGGATAGCGTGAGTACTGATTTGAATACAAATACCTTCACTGTTTATTTTAAAAAAGAAAGTAAAATAATGCCAAAAATGCTAAAAGAAGGTGTAGAAAAAGCAGGCTTTTTCATTGGTTCACTGGTAATTACAATGCCTTCAGAACACTTAAAAACTGAAGGTAATAAAACCATTTTAGTCAACGGTTCTACTTTCGTATTATTGAATGAGGAACCTAAAAACAGTGCAGGAGAAACAAAAGTGAGGGTTTTTGATAAAGGGTATGTCACTCAAAAAGAATATAAAAAACTCCTTAAGACCTTTTCAAAAATAGCTTCTTATCCATTAGATAGCGAAGATGATTATCATATCAAATCTGTGCTGTAATGAGAAAATTTTTAATCGTATTTACGTTTTTTCTTATTCAGGGAATATCGGCGCAGGAGCTTTTTGTGGTCACTGATCCGGCAAGCAACGTTCCTGCGGGTTCATTAGGAATTCGTTTGGCACAATCTATTTTTAAAGAACAAATGAAATCAGGATATAGTTATCACCTCATGCCTGAAGTTACTTTGGGAATCAATAAGAATTTGATGGTGAGAACATCCCTATTTGTCAGTAATAGAAGTAATCAATTGGTAACTGAAGGCGCCAGTTTTTACGCTAAATATCGTTTCCTTTCTACCGATGATCTTCAAAGTCATTTTAGGATGGCAGCATTTGGAAGATATAGTTTTAATAATGCGGATATTCATCAGGAACAAATAGAAATTATGGGGCATAATACTGGTTTTGAAACTGGAATCGTGGCTACGCAGCTTATAAAAAAAGTGGCAATTAGTGCTTCGGTTAGTTTCGAAAAAGCATTTGATAACAAGCCGGATTACAAATTTCCCGCAGCGCAAAGTGATAACGCCACTAATTATACATTGTCGTTCGGAAGGTTGATGTATCCAAAAAAATACACCAGTTTTAAGCAAACAAATATTAATACAATGTTGGAGTTTGTAGGACAAACATTAAACGAAAATGGAAAATCGTATTTGGATATTGTGCCTTCCATTCAATTTATCATCAACAGCCAAGCACGAATTGATGTTGCTTACAGGCACGAATTATACAGTTCTATGTTGCGGTCTGCGCCAAATGGATTTTATCTAAATTTAGAATACAACTTTTTTAATATCATAAAATAAATTAGACGACTTAAATTGATAGCAGTGAATAGCTGATTTAAATAGAAGTCAATATAATCATAAAAACACCATGAAGAAAATACTGTTTTTGTCTCTGATAGCTACTTTTTTGACGGTTTCGTGCAACCAAAAAGAGAAAGAAGAAACGACTTTGAATTCTGAGAAAACTGAAAAAATGGCTGAACTATACTCTTGTCCGATGCATTCTGAAGTTACTGGTGTTGCAGGAAGCGAATGTCCAGAATGCGGAATGGAGTTGACTGAAAAAGTTATTCCAACAACCTCAACTGAAAAAGAAGAAACTCCAGTTACTGTCGCTGACGTAACGGAAGAACCAAGCACCATAATTAAAATAAGGAACGCTGACAAAGCAACTTTTCCAACTGATGCGATTGTTTCCAAGTATCTCAAAATTAAAAATGCATTGACCAAAGACGATTCAAAAGGAGCAGCTGCTGCAGCAAAAGAATTAATCGCTGCTTTGAATAACAGCAATTCCAGCTCTTTGGATACCAAATTAAAAAACAAATACAACGCTTTTGTCGGCGATGCCAAAGTGCATGTCAAACACATTGGCGAAAATGCAGGGAAAATGGAGCACCAAAGAGAATATTTCTCCTTATTGAGCCAGGATGTTTTTAGTTTAATAAAAGCATTTGGAACAAAACAAACGGTTTATCAGGATTACTGTCCAATGTATGGCGACGGAAAAACTGGGTATTGGATCAGTGAAACTAAAGATGTGATTAACCCATATTATGGTTCTGAGATGCTGAATTGTGGCAATATTGTGCAAACGTTTCTCTAATTACTACGTGTGAATTATGTAATTAAGAATAATAAAAGCACAACTGTTTGTCCATAATTTTTGGTACCTTTTACATATAGAAATTATTCTATAATTAATAAATAAATACGATGAAAAAAATAGCTTTTGCAGCCTTAATGATGGCTACTGTAATGGTTTCCTGTAACCAAAAGAACAAGGAAAACTCAACAGATGATTCTCATCTGATGAATGATAACTCGACTATGATGAATTCTGACTCCACTAACATGATGGATAATGATTCTACGATGATGAGCAATGACAATGAAATGATGAACAACAACGCAACAGTTTACGCTTGTCCGATGCATCCTGAAGTTCAGGGTAAATTGAATGACAAATGTCCAAAGTGCGGTATGAAATTAACTGAACCCGTTTCTGATGCTGCTGTAAAAAGCAACAAATAAATTTATAATATACAGATTATATTTGAAAACCGAACCAGCTTTATTATTCAAAAATTAATAAGGTTGGTTTAAAACAAACTGAGATGAAACATACTTATAGTATTGAAGGGATGTCCTGCGATGGTTGTCGCTCCAAGGTCGAAAAAACCTTGAATTCTATTGCAGGTGTTGCAGCTATTGTTTCTTTGATTCCTCCAATGGCAACAATAACGATGGATCAGCATATTGCCACCACTCAATTACAAGAGGCATTAACTGCTGAGGGGAACTATACAATTGCATTTAATGAACAAGCTGATGCTCGCGGAACTATTGAAGAACCAATCGAAAAATCATGTTGTAATGCTGTAAAACAAGAAGATAAAACAGTACAGAAATCATGTTGTAGCGCTACTGATTCATAAGTTAAAACAAAAATAACGTTGCTTACAGCCGCTCAGGTTAAATACTACTTTTCGATAGATTGTGTAGGTAAAAAGGTTTCTGTAAACCAAGAGATTTCCCAGTTTACTAAATGGATTTGGCACAAGAATTAGCATTAGTAAGCAGTTCGGCGATATATGCCTATCTTATGCATCCTGAAATGCAAGGCAAGTTGAATGATGAATGTCCCAAATATGAAATGAGATTAACGGAGTCTGTTGCAGAAAATACTCTAAAAAGCAACAAATAAAATAAGAATTTATCTTATTTAATTCTAATCAACCTTATTTTAGATATAACGGTAAGGTTGATTAAAAATACACTAAAATGAAGCATACCTATACTATTACCGGAATGTCATGTGATGGTTGTCGCACCAAAGTGGAAAAAACATTAAACGGTCTCGATGGGATTCAAGCTGTTGTTACTTTAGTTCCGCCAATAGCGACTATAACAATGGATAAACACATTCCCACTAAGCAATTACAAGAGACTTTAACTGCCGCGGGGAACTATACCATTGAAATGAATACTGCTGTCGATTCTCAAGGGAACATTGATAAAACAGTCGAAAAATCGTGCTGCAGTTCGAATAAACCACAAGAAAAAGCAACCGTGCTTTTACCCAAAAATGCAAAAGGTAAATACTATTGCCCGATGCATTGTGAAGGTGAAAAAGTGTATGATAAACCTGGAGATTGCCCGGTTTGTGGAATGGATTTGGTTAAAGAAGCTGCGACGGTAAGCAGTAAAATAATGTATACCTGTCCCATGCATCCCGAAGTTATCAATGAAGGCCCTGGTTCATGTCCTATTTGCGGAATGGATTTAGTGCCTATGGAGCCTACCGATGCCGAAGAAAATAAGGTGTATGATGACTTGGTACGCAAAATGAAAATAGCGGTAATTTTTACGGTTCCTATTTTTATTATTGCCATGTCGGATATGATTCCAAATAATCCATTAATGAAAATTATGGATACTACGAAATGGAATTGGGTGCAACTAATTTTGTCGCTTCCGGTCGTTTTTTATGCCTGTTGGATGTTTTTTGAGCGTGCATGGAAATCCATTGTTACTTGGAATCTCAATATGTTTACCCTTATCGGAATTGGTTCTGGAGTAGCTTTTCTGTTTAGTTTGGTTGGATTATTTTTTCCAACGATTTTCCCGGACGAATTTAAAACACATAATGGCGCCGTTCATCTTTATTTTGAAGCGACAACTGTGATATTAACGTTGGTTTTACTGGGGCAGTTATTAGAAGCCAGAGCACATAGTCAAACTAGTGGCGCGATAAAAGAGCTTTTGAAATTAGCACCAACCGAAGCCACTTTGATTATCGAAGGAGCTGATAAAGTGATTTCAATTCACGACATCAAAAAAGGAGATTTGTTGCGTGTAAAACCGGGAGATAAAATTCCGGTTGATGGTAAAATTACAGATGGAGAAAGTACAATTGACGAATCAATGATTTCAGGGGAACCTATCCCCGTTGATAAAAAAATAGAAGATGCCGTTATAGCAGGAACAATAAACGGAAATAAATCTTTTGTCATGGTTGCCGAGAAAGTAGGTTCGGAAACCTTGCTTTCGCAAATTGTACAAATGGTAAATGACGCCAGTCGTTCTAGAGCACCAATCCAAAAATTAGCGGATAGAATCGCTAAATATTTCGTGCCGATAGTGGTAATTGTTTCTGTAGTTACATTTTTTGTTTGGGCAAAATTCGGACCGGAACCCGCACTGGTTTATGGATTTATTAATGCGATTGCCGTATTGATAATTGCCTGTCCGTGTGCTTTGGGATTGGCTACGCCAATGTCAGTAATGGTCGGTGTTGGAAAAGGAGCTCAATCGGGAGTTTTGATAAAAAATGCCGAAGCACTGGAAAACATGAATAAAGTAAATGTTCTGATAACGGATAAAACAGGAACAATTACCGAGGGAAAACCTTCAGTGGAGAAAATTTATTCGTCGAATAATCAGGAAGATGTTTTATTACAAAGCATCGCTTCATTAAATCAGTACAGTGAACACCCTTTGGCGCAAGCCGTAGTCAATTTTGCGAAAGCAAAAGAAGTTACATTAATCGAAGTAAAGGATTTTGAAGCGATTTCCGGCAAAGGAGTCATTGGAACGGTAACCAATAAAAAAGTAGCGCTTGGGAATAAAAAATTGATGGAGCAAGTGAATGCCACTGTTTCGGATGAATTAGAAAATCAAATTATAGCTGAACAAAAACAAGGAAAAACGGTTTCTTACATTTCATTGGACGAAATTGCGGTGGGATTTGTATCAATTACAGATGCCATAAAAGCAACAAGCGTCGAAGCGATAAAAGAACTGATGCGTCAGGGAGTTGAGGTAATCATGCTTACCGGAGATAATGAAAATACCGCAAAAGCAGTGGCGACACAGTTGAATTTAAGTTCGTTTAAAGCAAGTTGTTTGCCTGAAGACAAGCTGAAAGAAATTAAACGACTGCAAGCTGAAGGAAAAATTGTAGCTATGGCTGGCGACGGAATCAACGATGCTCCGGCTTTGGCGCAAGCCGATGTTGGAATTGCGATGGGAACCGGAACTGATGTGGCTATTGAAAGTGCTAAAATTACGTTAGTGAAAGGTGATTTACAAGGAATCGTAAAAGCGAAAAACTTAAGTCATGCGGTGATGCGAAATATCAAGCAAAATTTATTCTTTGCCTTTTTCTATAATGTATTGGGAATTCCAATTGCCGCGGGTGTTTTGTATCCGTTTTTTGGAGTTTTGCTTTCGCCAATGATTGCGGCTTTGGCAATGAGTTTCAGTTCGGTTTCAGTTATTGCAAATGCGTTGC
Organism: Flavobacterium caseinilyticum; assembly: GCF_004349085.1. GTDB lineage: Bacteria > Bacteroidota > Bacteroidia > Flavobacteriales > Flavobacteriaceae > Flavobacterium > Flavobacterium caseinilyticum. The sequence goes on from NZ_SMFM01000001.1 coordinate 692,958, forward strand.
GATTGAGAAATTTAAAGCTTTAAATGTTTAGTAATGAAAGGTTAATGTCAAATCAAAGAATATTTTCGTTTAAATAGTTTTTATTTTAGGTTGAGATAATAAATTCACTTTAAGTATAACAATTAAAATTCACAGTCATGAAAACACTAAAAAAAATTGCATTCGTACTGACTTTAAGTACTTTGATTTATTCCTGTCAGTCCAGTAAACAGGTTCTTTCGCAATCCGATAAAAAAATGGAAATCATGAACACGATCGCTGACAGCAAAAGTATGTCAAAAGAGATGATGGATGTCATGATGAAAAGCGAAAATGGAAAAGCGATGATGGAGGAAATGATGAAAGAACATCATGCTAAAATGATGGGAATGATGAAAAAAGATCCTGAAATGAGAAAAAGCATGATGTCAGAAATGATGAAAGATAATCCGGAAATGATGAAAGAAAACCATGCTAATATGATGGCGATGATGAAAGAGAAACCGGAAATGATGCAAAATATGATGAAAGATATGATGAAAATGATGAAAGATAATCCAGAAATGATGAATAGCATGATGTCAAAAATGATGGAATCATCAAAAGAAGACGATGCTATGATGTCCGGAATGTGTAAAGAGATGATGAAAAATGAAAAAATGATGGATATGATGGAAAAAATGAAGAAAGAAAAAATGGACAGCAGTAAGATGAAAACAATGGATAAAAAAACGAAAAAGAAAGAAGATCATAAAGCGCATCATTAATGATTATTTAGTCCTTTTATATTAAATATCGTGAATAGAATTAGGAGAATAAAATAATTCAATCAAAATTTAGAATTTTAAAAATGAGAATAATAATAACAATAGCATTCATACTTTCTATCTGTCCTTTTGTGCAAGCGGAAAATAAGAATGAAAGAAGTATTTCAAAAAAAATAGAGATTCTTCAGGTACAGCCTACAACTTACACCTGTGTAATGCATCCTGAAATTCATGCCAACAAACCGGGAAAATGTCCCAAATGTGGCATGGATTTGATCAAGGAAAAAAGAAAACCTGTAAAAAAATCTGTGTCAAAAAAGCAAGTGCCAAAAGCAGTTGTAAAAAAAGCAGTACCTGTAAAAACAACCGTTAATGAATCTAAAACAACAACTGATGATTTGCATAAAAATCACACAAGCGTTCTCACAGAAAATGCTAAAGTTATAGAAGAGCCAGTAAGAAAGATTGTTAAAAATGCTCCTTCGAGAACCGTTCGCTATGATTTATATGTTCGAGATACGATTGTCACTTTTGGTGATACACCCAAAAGAGCCATTGCCGTAAACGGACAAATTCCGATGCCAACACTCACGTTTACCGAAGGCGATATTGCCGAAATTTACGTGCATAACGAATTAAATGAAGATACTTCGTTGCACTGGCACGGATTGTTTTTACCAAATAAAGAAGATGGTGTGCCGAATTTGACTCAAATGCCAATCAAGCCGAAAACGACGCATAAATATACGTTCCCTATTATTCAGCACGGAACGCATTGGTATCACAGTCACACAGGTTTGCAGGAGCAAATTGGGATGTACGGTTCTTTTGTGATGAATAAAAGAAACGAAGACCCGACTTTTAGAGCAGGAATTGATGATTTGCCAACCGTTCCCATTATTCTGAGTGAATGGACCGATTTGAAACCGGAAAATGTACATCGGATGTTACACAATGCCACGGATTGGTTTGCGATTCAAAAAGGAACTACGCAGAGTTATTCAGAGGCTATAAAAGCAGGACATTTTAAAACCAAAGTCGCAAACGAATGGAAACGAATGAACGCCATGGATGTCAGTGATGTATATTACAATAAATTCCTGATTAATGGTAAAAGTGAAAGTCAGCTTTCGCAATTTAAGGCTGGCGATAAAGTACGTTTAAGAATTTCCAATGGTGGTGCTTCTACCTATTTTTGGTTGAATTATGCCGGAGGAAAAATTACCGTGGTTGCCAGTGACGGGAATGATGTAGAACCTGTTGAAGTCGATCGATTAATCGTAGCCGTTTCTGAAACCTATGATGTTGTTGTAACTATTCCTGCGGATAAAACATCGTATGAGTTTTTAGTGACTGCTGAGGATCGAACAAAATCGGCTTCGCTTTATTTGGGAGATGGCATCAAGCAATTGGTTTCGCCTTTGCCAAAATTAAAGTATTTTGAAGGTATGAAGATGATGAACGGGATGATGAAAATGAATGGCGATTTAGATGATATGGGTATGAAAATGTCACTGAATCAAATGGACATGAACGTGGTGATGTATCCAGAGATTACTGGTCCTGCAGCAATTAAAGGAGGAGTTCAAAAAGAAGGTGAAATGGATCATTCTTCGCATGACATGGGAAAAATGAAAATGGATGACTCTTCTCCAAAAAAAGAAGGTATGAAAATGACCGAAGCTGATTATAACAGTAATGAACTTTCAGAAATCACGACCTTGAATTATGCGATGCTAAAATCACCAACTAAAACAACATTACCCAAAGACGCACCGGTAAAAGAATTGCGGTTTGAATTATCAGGAAACATGAATCGCTATGTCTGGAGTCTGGATAATAAAGTAGTTTCGGAAGCCGATAAAATTCTAATTAAAAAAGGCGAGAATGTTCGAATAGTACTTTTCAACGGTTCCATGATGCGTCACCCGATGCATTTACACGGACACGATTTTAGAGTGCTGAACGGAAAAGAAGAATACGCGCCGATGAAAAACATTATCGATATTATGCCGATGGAGACAGACACGCTTGAGTTTAATGCGAATGTTGAAGGCGATTGGTTTTTTCATTGTCACATTCTTTATCACATGATGGCCGGAATGGGAAGGGTTTTTAGTTATGAAAATCAAGAGCCAAATCCTTTAATTCCAAATCCGAAATTGGCGCAACGCAAATTATTTGCTGATGACAGAGCTTTCCATGTGATGGCCGAAAATGATTTTGCTACCAATGGAAACGATGGAATGTTGATGATTCAAAACACGCGTTGGAGTATTGGTACCGAATGGCGTTTGGGCTATACCAATCATCACGGGTACGAAACCGAAACGCACATTGGGCGATACATTGGGAAAATGCAATGGTTGATGCCGTTCATTGGTTTTGACTGGAGGTACCGAAAAATGGAAATGGGAGAAACAGAAGAGAATCTTTTTGGTCAAACCAATACCAAAGACAATCGTGCTGTTTTCAGTGCCGGAGTCGAGTATACGTTACCCATGCTCATCAAAGCACAAGCCGAAGTGTATACCGACGGGAATTTCAGGTTACAATTTGAACGTATGGATATCCCAGTTTCCAAAAGATTACGCATGAATTTAATGTGGAATACGGATTACGAATATATGGCCGGTTTGCGATATATTGTCAAAAGAAATTTTGGAATCACCACGCATTATGACAGCGATATGGGAATGGGTTTTGGATTGAGTTTGAATTATTAAATTCACAGAGTGAAACGTTTATCTCGTGAAGTACTGATGTCGGTGTAAACTATAAATCATCCTGTGGAGTCATTAAGACACCCTCTAACATTTAAATTAGAAATTATGTTGAATAACGATAATGGAGAAATGCACATGGGATCCTACATGTTTATGGGGATACATATTTTTTGGTGGTTTTCAATAATAGTGTTAGGGCTGTTATTATTGGCAGCAGCTCATAAGTACAGAAGAAAAAAATGATTTTGAACGGGACATTTTCAATTTAAAAATGTAAAATAACCTATTGTTTTGGTTGAAAGTGTGGGTGTAGGAACTGGAAAAGTTATCCTAAATATTTTAATGTGTCTTACTATTGTATAACAGTAAGACACAATCAAATCAATCTTTTTTATGTTGTTCCGTGTGATTTTGATTTCCGTGAATCGTATGGTCTCCCACATTCATTCCGTTTGACATTCCTATCATAAAGGCAGTAATGATCAGCATGATTTTTCTTTTTGCCCAAAGAATAGGGCGTTTAGGTTGCTCTAAACGTGCTTTATTGTTGTGTTTATACATGTTGTAAATGATAAATGATTTAGACATTTGGTATCATCTTTATGCTTGGAATTGCATAAATGCGTAGAAAGAAATTTCTAAGCTGTGTATAAACTTGTATAGGAGTTTCGGGAAGTAATCATCTCGTTTATGAAGATGTGTTGCATTGCAAATAAGCGTACTTTTTGATAAAGCAGCGTTTGTAATTTTAGTAACACCGGAATTTGAAGACTATAACTATCTTGAAATTGGAGATAAGCTAAGTGAAATAAGAATCCCGTTTTTTCAAACTGATTTACCTGCTGAAACAGGAATAATTTCGAATAATTACCGTTTAATTCCTTTCTCAGAACTACGTTCGAGAATTGGTAATAATCCGCTGAATTTGATGGAGAATTTAAAGCACCATCATTCACCATCATGCCAAAAGCAAGAAAAAGTGAAAGGAGATATTTTAAATATTTTGTCAATCTATTTATTTTAATTATTGCTTTCAAAAGTACAAAAGTAACGGTGAATTAAGGACTGTTTTTTATTTTTTGTGGTCACAAGTGGCACCTTCGCATTGGACTTTAGATTTGTTTTTTGAAAAATCAGCTTGTTAAGAAACAATCGTATTATTGATAAGTGTTAGTTCTGAATTGATTACAATTACCGAATGCAGTAGAGACTATTTTTATTTGAAGGTTTTTAGGTTTGGCTTTGTGCATCTCAAAAATAGCACTATTTTTGCACCCGCAATACAAAACAAGGCCCGTTCGTCTATCGGTTAGGACGCATGGTTTTCATCCATGTAAGAGCGGTTCGATTCCGCTACGGGCTACAATTCATAAACAATTATCTTAAAAAGCCTCGAAAATAATTTTCGAGGCTTTTTTTATTGGTTTTGGCTGTTGTTCTTGTATTATTTCTTCATTAATGTGGGCGCAAAGTCAGAGAGATTTTCTCTGCTTTTACGACAAATTTATTCTTTGAAAGAACACTTTGTGGAGTACAGTATTAATTAACAGTTCCACATCTAAAATTGTCATGTTCTATATTTAATTTTTTAAACATCATTTCGAAGTCCTGTATTTTATTATTATATTTTGTTTTTCCGTATTTGAGGTAAATTGTTGTTTTTAAGTCACCTCTTATTATAAATTTCTTTTTATATGGTTTACATTTCCTTCCATAAAATTTCATGTAAATTCTATTATCGACAATGTCTTTAGGATTAATATAAAAAATGTCAATTCCATCAAAATCAGTACAACATTTTGCTTCGATTCTTTTACTGCCGGAGTATATTTCAGTAAATGTTCCAATTAAAGTGTCTCTAGTGTTTTTCTCAATAGTTAATAAATCAACTCTGAAGTCCTTTTTTATGTTTTCAGTTTGCCCAATTATAGATAGACTAAAAAGCAAAAATAATATGTAAATAATATTTTTCACTTCAAATGTTTTAAAACGTTTATTAGTTTTTATTTTCACAATTATTTAAGGATTTTCTGTATGATTCAGATTTTTGGAGTTAGGTAGCCTAACTTGCATATGGGTTTGAAATCAACCGCTGGCAAAGTCTCGCAATCTTGCTAAACTTTGTAGGATTTTTTAATTTATTTCAAGAAATTTGCTCACTTCACTATAATAGTCAGAACCATAATATTTCATAAATTCTCCAGTAGGCTTAAGTATAAAAAAAGCTCTGCAATTTTCTTTTATTGTAAAAATATTTTTATTAAAAAATCCACTATCTAAAATAAAAATTTTACTATTTTCAACATTTCTTTTATTTGGGTAATCTGTCGAATAAATAAAAAAATCTGTAGCATTATAATTTTTCGACATTCTAGCAGAAATTCTAATGCTATTATCAATTTCCGTTTTGGCAGAATTTTCTTTTAATCCATATTCATGACAATTATTGCCGTTTTGATGGTAATTAATTAATATTGAATTTTTATCAGGAATTACTGTTTTCAATTCTGCAATAATACTTTTTCGAATTTCTTTGTATTCAACCTCATTTAACTTTCCATAGAAAGTTTTTCTACTCGCAATGTAATCTTTGTTTATTTTAGTGTTAATCTTACTGTTTACTTTATCATCAGTTTTCTTTTGAGTAGAACAAGACGATAAAAAAAATATTATAATTAGAGGGTAATATTTAAGAATTTTCATTTTTTAAATTTTTTATTAAATGATATACAACATTCTGGCGCTTGGCGAGATTGGGGATTCAAGATGCGGGATTTATCTGTTAAACACAAATTTTCCAAACACAAATCTATCCTTAAATTCAGCCCAAAACCCCAATCACGCCAAACGGCTGTTAGCGGTTCGGGCATTTTTTGTGCTTCTTTTGTCATTTTATCCTGCTGATATAATAATTGTCATATAGTAATTTATGCAGTGCAATATTGTTAGTATTAATAATTCCTTATTGTCAAACTTGTCGAAGTTTTGGGTTGTTTCAATATTATAGTCATAGTTAAGTTTATTCCATTTAAAATCGGTTTCAGCAACCATTAACTCTCTTTTGTCTGTGTCAATTAAAACAAACTTACTACTCAAAAGTCCGTTAAGTTTTAGTAAAAAAGTATCTTCTTTGTTATCAAAAAAGGTTTTGATAATTATTCCTTTCCAACCCATTTTAAATTCTAATAAAGCTTTTGTGCCGTCTTTCAACTCAATTTTAGAGTCCCAAAAACCTTTTGGTTCAAGTTGATATTTTGCACCGTCAGACATTATAATTTCAGCGTTGAAAGAATACCATTTTTCATAAATTAGTTCCCCAATTTTTTGATTGTCAAATGTTAAATTGAAATTTTGAGAATTTATCGAGTTTGCTTTGTATTGCCCCATAGATGTTACTTGATTAAATGGTGATTTTTGAGTTCGGTTTTGCCTGACCGCTAACTTTCAAGTAGCAGATACAAATTAGCGCTTATACATCCGATTGTGGTTGGCTTTGCGCTACCTTGTTTTGTTTTATCTTTCTTCAAATATATAAATAAATTATTACAAAATTTCAAAGCAACTTTTTATTCTTGAAAACCACGGCCCGCGTGAAGGATGGCAGTGAAAATCCTTTTATGAAGCGTAGCGCAATAAAAGATTATAACGAACAGCCTGACCCAAAGTTGCCAGGAGGAACGACGAAGCAATCTGCAGGGACACGCCCAAATTATTTTCCTTTTCCAGCCTGTGATTTTGTCAAATAACTGTCTAAAATTCAAAATGGTAAAAAGCTTGTTTGGGTTGCAAAAATTTTATAATTTTGCAGTCCAATTTTATTATGTAAATTAAAGAAGAAGATGGATATCAAAAGAGTAGCAATAGACGCTGTGACGGAAACAATTGTAATGACTGTTGTTCACATGGATTACAAAGGACAAGTTGCAAAAAGAATAAACGAAAAAATGCCTTTGGCAACTGTTAAGGGATTTAGAAAAGGGGCTGTGCCTAAAGATCTTGTTGAAAAACAATACGGTAAAGGGATTAAACAAGAAGAAGTTCAGAAAGTTGTTGATTTGGCTCTAGAGCGTTTCGTACAATCAGAAAGATTAAACCTTCTTGGAACGCCACTTGCTAACGTAAACGAAGACTTTGATTGGAGTGCTGAAGAATTGGTTTTTGAATATGAAATAGGATTGGTTCCTAATTTCGAATTGGATCTTGAAGCTAAAAACGACATCGTAAAATATGTGGTTACTGCTGACGATAAATTAATCGACGGTCAAGTGGAAAGAATCCAAAAACAATTTGGAACTGCAATTCCTCAAGAAGTTGTTGCTGCAGATTCAGATGTAACGGGAACATTCACAAACGAAGAAAAAGGAATTAATAATGCTACCACTATTGCTGCTGATCTTTTCAAAGACAAAGCGACTTTTGACTTGTTCATAGGTAAAAAAGTAGGTGATGTAGTGACTGTAAATACGAAAGGTTTATTTGAAGACGACCACCAATTGATGGACGTGATGAAAGTAAGTCATGATGATGTTCACGGTTTAGAGGTTGATGTAAACTTCACAATCGAAGCAATCAACACTGCTGAATTAGCTGAATTGAACCAAGAATTGTTCGACAAATTGTTTGGAGCTGGAACTGTTTCTTCACTAGAAGAATTGAAAGCTAAAATCAAAGAAGATGCTGAAAATCAATTTGCACAGCAAGCGGACCAAAAATTATTAGGTGATGTTACTGAGTTTTTAATCGAAAGCACAAAATTTGATTTACCTGTTGAATTCCTTAAAAAATGGTTGCAAACTGTTGGTGAGAAAAAATTATCTCCTGAGGAAGCTGAAGTAGAATATGCACGTTCTGAAAAAGGATTGCGTTTTCAATTGATCGAAGGTAGAGCAATGGCTCAATCTGACATCAAAATCACTTTTGAAGACTTGAAAACATTCACTACAAAAAATATCCGTCAGCAAATGGCGCAGTTCGGGCAAACAAATCCTACTGACGAAGAAGTTCAAGGAATTGTAGCTAGAGTTTTGTCTAACCAAGACGAAGTAAAAAGACTTTCGGACCAAGTTGTTGCTGAGAAATTATTGGAATTGTTCAAAGAGAAAGCAAATCCTACTACTAAAGAAGTGACTTACGATGAATTTATCGCTGCTTCTTACGGAGAATAAATCAGAGTTTGTACTGTCGTAAAGTCGAAAGTCAAAAGCCCTAAGAGCGAGAGATTATTAAAATTTTATGATTTGATTACAGATACGAAACAATAAAAAATAGTTATATTTGAGCGTCAGAAAAAATATTTTTTGGCGCTCTTTTATTTGAATTTATCCTGAATTGATTTTAGGAGCAAATCCAGCTATTCGTTGCAAGTTTTTTCATCTCGTTTACTTTTTTCTAAACAAGAAAAGGAGCTTCCTTTGGTCGCTCTTTTCCTGCAAGAAAAAATTGTAACGTGATTTCAAAAAGCTTTTCACTGCTATCTGGGCTAAACAAAAAAGAGAAGAGTTATAGGTTCTGTCAAGAATTCATAACTCATAATTCATAACTCATAACTTATAAAAAGATGAACTACGGTAAAGAATTTAAAAAATTTGCTACAAAGGACCACGGCGTAAACTCTATGTATTACGATAAAATCGTAGGCGCAATGACTCCTAAAAACATGACTCCATATATTATTGAAGAACGTCAGTTGAATATTTCACAATTAGACGTTTTCTCCAGATTGATGATGGATAGAATTATATTCTTGGGAACAGGAATTGACGACCAAATTGCAAACATCGTTCAAGCACAGTTATTGTTCCTTGAAAGCGCCGATGCTTCTAAGGATATTCAGATTTATTTGAACTCTCCAGGAGGAAGCGTTTACGCAGGATTGGGGATTTATGACACAATGCAATACATCAAACCAGATGTAGCAACAATTTGTACAGGAATGGCAGCTTCTATGGGAGCAGTGTTATTATGTGCAGGAGCAGCTGGAAAACGTTCGGCATTGCCACATTCAAGAGTAATGATTCACCAGCCATCAGGCGGAGCGCAAGGAGTTGCCACTGATATGGAAATCAACTTACGCGAAATGTTGAAACTGAAAGATGAGTTGTACAAAATTATATCTCAGCACTCGGGGCAAACTTTCGATAAAGTTCATACGGATAGTGAACGTGACTACTGGATGAAAGCAGATGAAGCAAAAGCATACGGAATGATTGATGAGGTTTTAATAAGAGGATAAAAATAGTTACAAGTTTAAGGTTTAAGGTTTAAGGTTGCCGCGGGAACTTTAAACTTTAAACTTTTTAAACTTTAAACAAAAAAAGAATGGCAAAAGTAGTATTAGAGTGTTCGTTTTGTGGAAGAAAGAAGCCAGAAACCCAATTGTTGATTGCTGGTATAAATGCACATATTTGTGATAAATGTATCGAACAAGCTCACGGAATCGTTTTAGAGGAATTAAAATCCAGCGGAAGTTCCAAACTGGTTGGAGATTTGATTTTGAAAAAACCAAAAGAAATCAGAGCGTTCTTGGATCAATATGTAATTGGACAGGACCAAACTAAAAAAGTAATGTCGGTTGCGGTTTACAATCACTACAAACGTTTGATGCAACAGCAATTAGACGATGAGGTTGAGATTGAAAAAAGTAACATCATCATGGTGGGACAAACAGGAACAGGAAAAACATTGGTGGCTAAAACCATTGCAAAAATGTTGGATGTGCCTCTGGCTATTGTCGATGCGACAGTATTAACTGAAGCAGGTTATGTTGGGGAAGATGTTGAAAGTATTTTGACGCGTCTACTTCAAGCTGCGGATTATGATGTTGCCAAAGCAGAACGCGGAATTGTATTCATTGACGAGATAGATAAAATTGCACGTAAAAGTGACAATCCGTCTATTACGCGTGACGTTTCCGGTGAAGGGGTGCAACAAGCATTATTGAAATTATTGGAAGGAACCGTTGTGAATGTGCCACCAAAAGGAGGACGCAAGCACCCGGACCAAAAATTTGTTGAGGTAAATACACAAAACATTTTGTTTATCGCCGGTGGTGCTTTTGATGGAATCGAAAGAATTATTTCGAAACGATTGAATCGTCAGGCCGTTGGTTATTCGACTTCAAAAAATGTGGATAATATCGATAAAGACAATTTGTTGCAATACATTATTCCAAAAGACATCAAAGATTTTGGATTGATTCCGGAGATTATTGGTCGTTTACCAGTTTTGACACACATGGATCCTTTAGACAGAGAAACCTTGCGTGCGATTTTGACACAACCTAAAAATGCATTAATCAAACAATACGAGAAATTGTTTTTGATGGATGAAGTAACTTTTACCATTACAGATGAAGCCTTAGATTTTATTGTGGATAAAGCATTAGAATACAAATTAGGAGCTCGTGGATTACGTTCATTATGTGAAGCTATCTTAACCGATGCGATGTATGAATTACCAAGTTCTGAGGATAAAATATTAGAAATTGATGTGGATTACGCTAAAGAAACGTTGAATAAAAATTTATTGAAACGTTTGGAGATTGCATCATAAAAAATGCATTTTTCTTAAAAATACAAACCTGTTCATTCATTTGGACAGGTTTTTTTATGGGGAAATTACACTATTTGCTATTGTTTGAAAAAAGGAGCAATATTTTTTTTTATCAACGTCAGATTGTCGATTTTTGTCCATTCTAAATCAAATATATACAAAATGCAAATAGAAGATGTAGAGGTAATTTTACTAAAAGTTTCAGGTCAGGACAAACCCGGAGTAACCGCTGGTTTGACATCCATCTTGGCGAATTATGATGCTATTATTTTAGACATCGGTCAAGCAGATATTCATGATACACTCTCTTTAGGTATTTTATTTGAAATAAAAGCGGGTTCTTCTTCCGCTCCTGTTCTGAAAGATTTATTGTTTAAAGCCTATGAATTGGGTGTGAAGGTAAAGTTCATACCGATTTCTATTGCGGATTACGAAATATGGGTCAAAGGGCAACGCAAGCAACGCTATAGCATTAATGTTTTGGGTGAGACATTAACTGCTGTACAACTGGCAGCGGTAACCAAAATACTATCCAACCAAAATTTGAATATTGACGCAATCAAAAGATTAACCGGCAGGGTTTCTATTTTGGAGAAAGATGAATTTCCGCGTTCCTGCATACAATTATCGGTAACGGGAACCATTGTAGATAAAACGTTTATGACGGCGAGTTTTATGGAAATTTCCAGAACATTGGATGTGGATATTTCTTTTCAGGAAGACAATATGTACCGAAGAAACCGTCGCTTAGTATGTTTTGATATGGATTCGACATTAATTCAAACCGAAGTGATTGATGAACTGGCTGAATTGGCTGGAGTGGGTGAGCAAGTACGAGCTATCACAGAAGCAGCGATGAATGGCGAAATTGATTTTAGCGAAAGCTTCAAGCAACGTATGGCGTTGTTGGAAGGTTTGAGCGAGGATGTGCTGCAAACAGTTGCTGAAAATCTGCCTATAACAAAAGGAGCGCATCGCTTAATGAAAGCCTTAAAATATTACGGCTATAAAACCGCTATTTTATCCGGAGGGTTTACCTTTTTTGGAAAATACCTGCAAAAGGAATTAGGGATTGATTATGTTCACGCCAATGAATTGGAAATCAAAGACGGAAAATTGACGGGTAATTATTTAGGCGAAATTGTTGATGGTAAAAAGAAAGCAGAATACCTTCAAGCCATTGCTGATAAAGAAGGCATTCACATCAATCAAACTATTGCGGTAGGTGATGGCGCTAATGATTTGCCAATGTTGAATTTGGCAGGTTTAGGAATTGCTTTTCATGCCAAACCTACGGTAAAAGAAAAAGCAGAAAGTTCTATTTCCAGCTTAGGTCTGGACGGTGTTTTGTATCTTTTAGGCTACCACGACAGGCATATTGATATGATGGAGGAGGAGTAATTATATAATTATAAAATAATAAAAAGGGCTGTTCCGCAATCATTTTTGGATAGCCTTTTTTTAGGCTTTAACGGTAAACGCTTTTTCAGGTTTTAGTCATGTTTGCTGGTCGGGAGATTTTCAGATTCCTTAGGTTTAATTCTATTCGCTAGTTCTGAATAATATTTTATTTTAAGTACAAGTGTTTTTCGAACTAATAAATACAAATCAATCAAAATAATTAAAATTAAAAGTGCTGCAACAAAATAGGCGATGTTTTCTATCATGATGTTAATTTAATTTTTTGATCTGGATATGCAAATAAAAACTGCACATTAAGTGAGTGTTTGTTTAAGAGAATAACTTTTATATTTAGAATACTTATTTGGTAAGGTATAAAACGCTACAGTAATTTTATGCTTTATTTTTTGAGGCTGTTCAAATGTTTGTTTTTCGGGAGATTTACAAATTCCTCTGGCTCCACAACGCATTCTGTGCGGTCCACATGAACTTATTATAAAAAGTGTAATCAAGATGTAGAAGGTGTTTTTCATCTTTTCAATTTTTATACAGTATGAAACTGCATACTTTTCAGTTGTTCCAAATAATCTCTTTGGTTAGAAAGTCTTGGGATCTTATGTTGTCCGCCCAATTTGTCACGGTCTTTTAACCAATCATAAAACAAATTTTTCCGCGCTACATTGATTACTAACGGATTTAATGTCATGTTGTTGTAGCGTTTCGCTTCATAATCTGAATTTAAAGATTGTATGGATTCATCTAATGCTTTTTGGAATTGCGATACATCAGCAGGAGGGTTTTTAAATTCAATCATCCATTCATGGGCGCCTTTTTCTTTGCCCTCCATAAATATTGGAGCAACGGTGTAATCAACTACTTCCGTTTGGGTCATTTTACACGCTTTGGCAATAGCCTGATCGGTATTTTCGACCATCAATTCTTCTCCAAAAACATTAATGTGATGCTTGGTTCTTCCCGTTACCCGAATTCGGTACGGATTCAACGAGGTGAAACGAACGGTATCGCCTATCAAATAGCGCCACAAACCAGAATTGGTAGTAATCACCAAAGCATAATTTTTGAACAATTCCACATCTGCCAATCGAATTACTTTTTGTTCCGGTGTCCCAAAAGTATCCATTGGAATGAACTCATAGAAAATTCCGTAGTCCAACATTAACAATAGATCACTGGAATTATTTAAATCCTGAATGGCAAAAAAGCCTTCAGAAGCATTGTATATTTCGTAATATTTAAACTCTTTTTTAGGGAGTATTTTTTTGTATTGTTCTCGGTATGGTTCGAAATTTACGCCTCCGTGAAAGTAGACTTCTAAGTTTGGCCAAAGTTCTAATAAATTTCCTTTTCCGGTTTCTTCCAGCATTTTGTTCATTAAAACCAACATCCAAGAAGGAACTCCGGCGAAACTGGTTACATTTTCGTTTTTTGTTTCGTTTATAATCGCAGCAATTTTCGTTTCCCATTCGCTCATTAAGGAAATTTTGTTGCTCGGCGTACTGCTGAACTCCGCCCAAATAGGCATGTTTTCAATTAAAATTGCGGATAAATCTCCAAAAAATGTATTGTTGTCTTCATAGATTTGAGAACTTCCGCCAAGACGCAGACTTTTTCCAAGAAAAAGTTCGGAATCTTCGTTGTTGTTTAAGTACATGCATAGCAAATCCTTACTGCCTTTGTAATGACAATCTTCTAAGGCTTCATTGCTTACTGGAATAAATTTACTTTTGGCATTGGTTGTACCGCTTGATTTGGCGAACCATTTTATTGGTGTTTCCCAAAAAACATTTTGTTCTCCTTTGCGGGTTCGTTCAATAAGCGGTTGTAAATCTTCGTAGGTCGAAATAGGAATTCTTTCGGCAAATGTCGCGTAGGAATGTATCGATGCATACTCATATTCTTTGCCTAATGCAGTGTTTTTAGAGGACTTAATTAAATTCATAAGCAATTCTTCCTGAACCTCATTTGGATATTTTAGGAAGAGTTCGATCTGATGAATTCTTTGTTTAAGAACCCAAGAGGCAAACGAATTGATTATGGTTAGCGGCATTTTTAAATTATGAATTATGAATTGTGAGTTATAACTTTACCAAAAATAACAAAATTTGTTTAACTGTTGCGTTAAACCCGAAACTTTAATCACAATGACATACGAAGGCGTACTTACAAAAATGCAGACCGAATTTGCAAACCCAATTCAATATTACTTGGTTTTTGAGAATAGTTTTTTGAATGTGAATCAGTTGTTAAATAAAGAGCTGGAAATCAATTTTGTGGGGTACCAATGTTTGAATTGCGGGAAGAAGAAAAAAATTTTTCGTCAGGGATTTTGTTATGATTGCTTTTATTCCAGCGCAGCTGTTGGAGATTGGATTATGAAACCGGAATTGAGTACCGCGCATCTTGGAATTGAAGATAGGGATTTGGCGTATGAAGAGAAAGTGCAGTTGAAACCGCATATTGTTTATCTAGCTTTGTCTAGTGAAGTCAAAGTAGGAGTGACCAGAAAAACGCAAATGCCAACTCGATGGATTGATCAGGGCGCAACCCAAGCGATTTCGATTGTGGAAGTTCCGAATCGCTATTTAGCAGGAATTACGGAGGTGGCGCTGAAGAATCATTATGCCGATAAAACGAATTGGAGAAAAATGCTCTCGAATAATGTCGAACAAATCGACTTAATCGCGGAACGATTGAAGGTTGAGAATTTGATTCCAACGGAAGTTCAGGATTATTTCTATTCGCAGAAGAATGATTTATATGAGATGCATTATCCTGTATTGCATTATCCAACTAAAGTAAACAGTTTAAGCTTAGATAAAATACCACAGTTTCAAGGAAAACTTACCGGAATAAAAGGACAATACTTGCTTTTTGAAGATGGAACGGTTTTTAATATCCGTGGTTCAGAAGGCTATGTAGTAACTATTAATGTATAAAAAAATATAGCTTTTTTAAACCATTAAGGAATTAAGTTTCATTAAGATTTAGCGCTTAATTTTTCTTAATTCCTTAATGGTTAAATTCCTAATATAAATTGTTTCTGTAACATATTTTTGAACCGACTATTCTTATTGAACTTCTGGTGCAACCGGCTCTTCCGTTTTTTTCTTTTTATTAAATAATCCATTTAGTAATGCTGCGGCCTTAGCTTTTACCTCTTCTTTTGTTGCGGGAGTTGCAGGAGTAGCCGTTTTTGTAGTGTCACTTGGTTTTTTATTTTTATTGATATAATCCGTCAAAGCCGAGGTTCCTTGTTTTACCAGTCTGTCTTTTTGTTGGTTTACTAATTGAGTAGTCAATTTAGTTACCGCACTGTTGATATCGGTTGTGATTTTTGGATTTGTAAAATTACCCACTAATACGGCATTTATCGGAAAGCTTTCTAATTTCGCAGCATCAGCAGCAGATAATTTTGCTATTAATGCATTCGCTTCTGAACCAAGATATTTAGCGGGAACATCAAATTTCAGATTGTAGTTCATACTTTGGTCAAAGCCATGCGTTCCTCCAATTGTTGCCTTAATGTCTTTGTATTTGATGTCAAATGGTTTTACATTCACTTTTCCATCTTTGAACGTGATTGCTGCTTTCAAATCATTCAAATTAATTTTACTCACATCAATGAATTTCAAATTAGCACCTAAAGCGGTCAGCAAAGTCGAATTACTCGAATTCACAGTTGTAGAAAGCAGTTGTCCCAATAAATCTCCAGTCAGCGTTTTCAAGTCAGGAGTAAATTCGGTAGCATCAAGATTTCCGTTCAATTTGATGCTTGAATTTAATTTTCCGTTTATGATTCCAGCAATTGGCGCAATTTTTTTCAACATATCCAGTTGGGTAAACGACTGCGCAATATCGACTTGATTTAATTTTAAATCCATATTAAAAACTGGCGTTTTTCCTTTCGTGGAAACAGCTCCATTCACGCCAATTGTTCCTCCAAAAATTGAGGTTTTTACATTTTCTAAAGTTACTTTTTCATCTTTCACAATCAGTTTTCCCGAAACATCTTTCAGAGTCAAATTGTCATATAAAACCGTAGTCGCTTTTGCGGTAAGCGTACAATTTAAGAAAGCAGGAATCTTCATTGCCTCTGCTTTTTTAGAGGAAGTTTTTGTAGTTTCAGCGGTTGTCATAAAATCATCAACGGCCAATTGTTTAGAGTTCATGTTGAAGTTTCCTTTCAATTCTTGATTTCTAAATATAAATCCGTAAAAATTCTCTAAAACTCCCGTTACACTAATGTCGCTTTTTCCTGTAGTCGCATTCAGTTCTTTCAAATTGACTTGACTAGGATTAAACTGTACCAAAGCATTGCTGATATTCATTGTTTTGCCATTCTCATCTACATAGTTGAAACCGGACAAACTCATGGTTCCCGCATTATTTATATTTTGATACTGACTTTTCTCTACAGATTGCATATCAAATTTTGTAGTTACATCAGCGTTTAAAATTCCTGATAATGCTTTATCCAGCTTTATAGGATATGCTTTAGAAAGATTGGCTAAATTAATAGTTCCTTTTAAAGCGGCGTCAACGATTGCATTTTGAGTGATGTTTCGGATGTTTGCTTTTGCATTAAAAACATCCTGGTCAATTTTGAAAGAGAGCTTATCCAAGTTAATATACGTGTCATTTAGAATCCCTGTTTCGTTGATGATTTTAGTATCAATAACGATGTTTTGAACTGTTTTCGGTAAGTTAGGATACTTAAAAGAGGCGTTATTGGAAGCGATTTCGATATTAAATTTTGGTACCGTAGTATCAGAATACAAACCTTTAGCAGAACCAGTCACCGTAAAATCTCCGGTTGTTTTTACGTTGTCTAAACTTGCGGCATATGCTGCAGGGATAATTCCCAAGAAATTTTTGAACGAAGAAGTTGGCGTTTTAAATTTCAAATCGTATTCCTGTCCGGCTTCCACCATTTGAATAAAACCATCAAATTCCAACGGTAATTGATTGATTAATGCTTTATTTTCTTTGAAGGTGTATTTACTTTTTTCTAAATCAATTCCCAAAACTGCGTCCAGTGTCAAGGCAATATCTTTCATGTAATTTACTTTATCCATGTCCAAAGTGATTTTTGCAGTTGACTTAGTAACCAAATCTAATTTTTGTGCTGCAAAATCTCCTACACCTTCATGATTAATACTATCGATTACCATTTTGATTTTAGATTTTTCATCAAAGTAGCGAAACTTGAAATTCGCAATAGAATAATTCTTAATCTTCAATGATAACGGATCACTTTTGCCGCCTTTTTCATTTTCTTTGTTTTTTAATGCGATATCGTAATTCCCGATTCCATCTTTATTAAAAATGATATTGATCAATCCATTTTTTGAAGTTACTCCGTCAATATTAATGGCTTCCTCTTTGCCTTTGAATAATTCTTTGATGGACATTTTCAAATCCACTTCGCCTAATGAAACTAATGTATCGCCCTCAAAAGGAGCATTGTTTACAATCACTAGTTGTTCCAGCGAAACATTTGCATTTGGAAAACTTTTGATTAAACTTAAATCCACATCCGAAAAAGTAACTCGTGCATCTACTTTTTCATTGATAGCCTCGGCAATTTTAGCTTTTATTTGATCTTCAAAAAAGTATGGGATAGCAAATAAAGCGATTAAGAATAAGATAATCAGGACTCCAATAATTTTTAAAATTGTTTTTAGCATAATTCGATTCTCTTTAGATTTATATATTCAGCAAAAATGATGCCCGCTCTCCACAAAAATAGTGGATTATAATTTATGGAGTCTGTATTCATTTTACAAATAGCAGGATCTATCAGTAGAATTTGCATTTTAGATTTAAAAAAAAAATCCGTTTAAATGATTATTTAAACGGATTTTCATCGGATATTTTTATAAATTAGTTGATGTTGATTTCAAATGGCATGATGGCTTGAATTCCTTTTCGTGCTTGCAGTTTTTTTATTTCCTGCATCATACGATAATTTTCTTCACCAATTTCTTCTTTTATGAAATCAGCTTTTGATTTTGCGAAAGGAAGATTAGCTAAAAGATCATCGAAATTTTTCTCATATTCCGGATAGTTTTGGGTGCGGTAACTTTTTGTTTTTGCCAAAGAAGCTGCTTTTGCAATTGCATCATCTAAGCCTCCAATTTTGTCGACAAGTCCAATTTTCAATGCTTCTGAACCAGTCCAAACTCTTCCTTGTGCGATAGCATCTACTTGTGCGAATGTCATTTTTCGACCTTTAGCTACGTGTGTTACAAAAGTTTTATAAATGTGCTCTACGCCTTCTAAAGTAACGGCTTTGAATTTTTCATCTATTGGAACAAAAGGGCTATAATTAGCCGAATTTTCATGAGTTTTCACTTGTTCTGTGTAAATTCCTATTTTAGTTGCCAATGGTGTAAAGTTTGGTAATATTCCAAAAACGCCTATAGAACCGGTGATTGTATTTTCTTCGGCAAATATAGTGTTGGCATTACACGCAATATAATACCCGCCTGAAGCCGCATAATTCCCCATCGAAACCACGATCGGTTTAACTTTCTTTGTCAACTCAATTTCTCTCCAAATCAAATCTGAGGTCAAAGCACTTCCTCCTGGGCTGTCAATACGAAGTACAATTGCTTTTACATTTTTGTTTTTTCGAGCCTCTTGCAATGAGCGACGCATTGAACCTTCACCAATCACATTCACATCACCTTCGCCTCCCATAATTTCTCCTTGAGCGTAAATTATGGCAATTTCGTCTTTACTGTCGAAAGTTTGAGATGTAGTAGCAATTTTTTGAGCATAATCTACAACAGATACTTTGTTGTAATCTTCGTCATTGCCCACTTTAAGAGCTTTTTTTATAGCATTATGATACACATCTTCATAAGCAATAATGTCAATTAATTTTTGGGATTTTGCCATTTCTGGAGTTCGAGCAAGTAGTCCGGTGGCAATTTGATTCAATTGAGCTACTGATATATTTCTGCTTTTAGAAATGTCAGCGGTGATAGAACTCCAAACTGAATTTAATAGTGCAGTAGTTTGCTCTCTGTTGGCATCACTCATTTTATTCTCTAAAAATGGCTCGACAGCACTTTTATATTTTCCGTGACGGATTACTTCCATTTTTAATCCTGATTTTTCCTGAAAATCTTTAAAAAACATAATCTCAGATGACAATCCCTTGAAATCCATGTCTCCAACTGGATTTATGTATATTGGACTGGCAACAGAATTTAGATAATATTCTTTTTGAGAATACGAATTAGCATAAGCCATGACGAATTTTCCTGATTTTTTGAAGCTTTCCAAAGCATCTCTTAAGGCTTTGCTTTGTGCCATGCCCAATGATGAAGCATTGTTCAATATAGAAATACCTTTTATGTCATTGTCTGTTTCGGCTTCTTCAATAGCATTAATGATATCTGATAAACCTACTTTTTTGTTCTCTGAAAAAATAGTCATCCATGGATCTTTGTATTTTCCGGCATAGTCGTTTCTGATGTCTTCCAAATTTAATTCGATAACAGAATTATTTTTCACCTTAACGCCTTCAGATTCACCACCAAATATAGCTCCTATAAGGATGATTCCAAAAAAGGACAACATGAAAAAAACAAAAATACCGATAATGGTCGCTAATACATTCCCTAAAAATTTCATAATTATATTTTTTTAATATGTCGCAAAAAACATAGAAATGTTACAAACGATTGGTTAGAATTTCCAAGTTTAATTATCGGCATAGGATGCAAATATATTGCTAATTCTAAAATTCTTTTAGTTAATTTGCACCCAATTATGAAATCACAACATCAGGTCATTTTATCGATAGGAAGCAATCAAGGCAATCGTTTGGAAAACATCGAGCGTTGTTTGAAATTGATACATCAAGAAATTGGGACTGTAATAAAAGTTTCGAAATTGTATGAGACTCCGGCTTGGGGTTTTGAAAGCGATGCTTTTTATAATTGTGCGTTGGTTTTACACACTTTTACGTCAGCTCATAAAATTTTGGCTCAGGTTTTAAAAATCGAAAAACGTTTGGGGCGCTTGCGAAATAAAACCCAAGAATACCAATCGCGTACCATTGATATTGATTTGATTGCATTCGACTCAGAAATTATTACTACGGAAAAACTTCAAATTCCACATCCTTTGATGCAAAATAGGAATTTTGTTTTGTTGCCCATTCAAGATTTGAATTTAGATTGGAAACATCCGATTCTTCAAAAAAATATTTCGGAATTATTAGTTTTGTCACCGGATGAGAGTGTTTGTACAGAAGTTCAGAATTTGGTTAATCCTCTGCAAAGTATCCCGTTGGAGCAATTTAATTATGTAGCTTTCGAGGGAAATATTGGAGCAGGAAAAACAACGTTGGCTACAAAAATTTCCGAGGATTTTAATGCGAAAACAGTATTGGAACGTTTTGCTGATAATCCTTTTTTACCCAAATTTTATAAAGATCAGAACCGTTACGCGTTTCCGCTTGAAATGTCTTTTTTAGCGGATAGATACCAACAATTATCCGATGATTTAGCGCAATTTGATTTGTTTAAAGACTTTCTAGTTGCAGATTATCATATTTTTAAGTCTTTGATTTTTGCAAAAATAACACTTGCCGAAGATGAGTATCGTTTGTATCGTAATCTTTTTGATATCATTTACAGAGAAATGCCAAAACCGGATTTGTACATTTATTTGTACCAAAATTCAGAAAGGCTGCTGCAAAATATTAAGAAACGCGGCAGAAGCTACGAACAAAAAATCCCAGCTGAATATTTAGACAAAATCAATAGCGGTTATCTGGATTATATTAAATCACAAACTGATTTGAATGTTCTTATTATTGATGTTTCGGATCGAGATTTTGTAAAAAATCAAGAAGATTATCTTTTTATTTTAGATGAAATTCAAAAGAAGATTCAGGTTTAGGATTTGAAGATTGGTGAATTATCTTTTTAGGGAAAAATGACCTCTTTTTTCAGGGCTGTTTCTGTCAATTTTTAATACATACCAATAATCGGAAGCGGGTAACAGCTTCTTATTAAAAGTTCCGTCCCACGATGGTTTAGCTGCGTTTAGTTTCGTAATGAATTTACCATAACGATCAAAGATGCCCACTTCAGCTTTAGGATAATTGACTAATCCTTTTATTTCCCATACGTCATTATAGGAATCATTGTTAGGGGTGAAAAATTTCGGAGCAATCAATACTATAAAAGATTCACTGTCAATTCCGCATGAATTTATTTCTCTAGCATAGGCTGTTTGTAAGCCGCTTACCACATTGAAAAATACATTCGAGCTTTGATAATTAATCCCGTCAACAGAATATTCAAAATAATCTTTTGGGTTTTTTAAATAAATTACAACAGTGGTTTCATTAACATCAATTCGGTCGATTTCTGGAGTGTCATGTTCAATTACAGTGATCTTTTTGGTGCTGCTACAGTTGGCGCTATTTGTTACCGTTACGTTATAAATGCCTGGAGCAGTAACCTGAATTGTCTTCGTGGTTTCGCCGGTTGACCATGAATACGTCATATCAGGGATTGCTGCATCAAGGATTAAACTACCGGATTCACAAAGTATTAATTCCTCGTCCGTAACTACGAGAGTATCGTAAATTAGGATGTCAACAGCAATCCGATTCCCGTTTGTACATCCGTTATTTACCGCTTCGGCATAATAAGTGGTGTTTTGTGTTATATTGGGTAAAGTCAGACTTGTTCCAGTTCCTATGATAGCGCTGCTAGTTAAGTTCGAATACCAATTTACAGTTCCAATAGTGGTAGTTGCTTGAATAGTTACAGCTCCTGGTCCACATCTTGAAACGGGATTGTTCGTTGATGTTATGTTAGGAATAGCATGTATTGTTGCGGTAATAGCTGTTCTGTTATTTGAACATCCTGCTTCTACATAATAAGTTGTTGTTGTATTTAAAGAAGGGGTTCTATACGTATTGCCGGTGTATACTAAATTTCCAAACCTTGCCGCATCATACCAATTGATCGTTCCGCCGGACGCTGTTGCTTGCAATGTCACAGTTCCTGGTCCGCAATTTGAAGCGGGAGCAGTAGCTGTAATTTTAGGAATTATCATCGTGGTACTGGTTGAAATTTCAAGAATTGGATCACCAAGCATGCCGCCGTATTCTACAACATACCCTTTGGGTTGGTAATTTCCGCTTGTGTCACCATTTACTTGTAAATCATTCCAGGAACCGGATATTCCAATACCTGGCGCAGTTATGTGAGCATAATGTTCTATACCGTTACTGTTATTTGGTTCATTAGTATTCCAAAGCGCAAATTGATTAGGTGATGCCGAGCCACTGATTCCGCCATTCCAAAAAACAGTTCCGGTACCACCATTTGCAAGGCCTTCGGGACCTGTTACCCATTTCCATACTCCTTCTGTTTCGGCATCACTACCGCCAATCCATCCTGCTCCATTAGCCTGTTCTCCTGCTAATTGCGCTTCATCAGCTGCGGTGATTGTTGCTAAATATCCTTTAAGTCCAAAATACTCCCTCGTTTCCGCAGCTGCTTTTGCGGCTGTCCAGCTAATGCCTATGTTGCGGAAATATTCATAATAGTGGCCATTTCTAGGTAAATAATTGGCTGCTCCAAGGGTAATAGAAAAAGTCCTGCTTCCAGACGGAGTCGTAGAGGAATTGGTAAAAACAACATCTTTGATCGCATTTACAAAGTCGGCATAAAGTACTTTTTCGGGTGAATTAGCACTGAATAATTTCAGTTTTCCTTCAAGAGGACTCCATTCAGTGACGATATTTGAGTGGAGTGTGGGATTAGCTAATTCAACTTTATCCTGTCCGTTTACATATCCTGTGGAAATTTGGATATAAATAGCTTCGGTTCCGATATCGGTGGCATCTGAGCCAGTTATGGTAACATCGGTTACTATGTTTACTGAAGTTCCGGGACAGTAAATTTGATTGCCTGTCGCTGTAATTCTGGGGGCATCAGCCGTGATAGATGATTTTAATACTTTTCTAGGAATAACAGCGCTGTCTTTTTTTAGGGTGTAAATGGGAATGGCTGAATAGTTAGCCATTGGTACAAATAATAAAAAAGCTATTGTTATTTTCAAGAAAGTATTAATTCTCATACGATACGGTATTGCAAAGTCTATTTTTTTTCTATTTTGGCCATTTCATCTTTTGAAATAAATCCCAAACCACAATTCCCGCACTTACCGAAATATTCAAAGAATGTTTGGTGCCTAATTGTGGAATTTCGATGGAGCCATCGCACAATGCAACTGCTTCTTGCGAAACACCATAGACTTCGTTTCCAAAAACCAAAGCATATTTTTCTCCCTTTTGAACCTCAAAATTTTGAAGAAAAATAGCGCTTTCCACTTGTTCTATAGCAAGTGTCATTACATTTTCTGCTTTTAATTTTTCGATAACTTCAAGAAGATTATGTTTACATTTTAGATGAAATTCAGAAAAAGATTAGTAAATAAAATTAGATTGAGTTATCTTTTAAGAGAAAAATGTCCTCTTCTTTCAGGACTTACCGCATCAATTTTTAACACATACCAATAATCGGTAGCTGGCATTAATTTTTTATTATAGGTGCCGTCCCACGATAACTTGCGGCCATCTAGTTTGATTATAAATTTTCCATATCTGTCAAAAATAGTTACCTCTGCTTCGGGAAAAATATCAATTAATCCTTCTATTTCCCAAAAATCATTATACGAGTCATTGTTTGGGGTGAAAAACGGTGGAATTTTTATGAAAAAAAAGATTTCGCTGTCAGTCCCGCAGGAATTAAAACCTCGTACATAAGCAGTTTGTAGGCCTCCGCGAACATTGAAAAAAATATTTGAACTTTGATAATTAATACCGTCTACAGAATATTCATAATAAGACTGTGGATTTTTAACATTAATAATGATATTATTAGTGTTTACCTCAACATTGATGATTTCGGGGAAAGAAATTATTGTCATAGAAGTACTTGTGGCAACATTAATTGGAGAATCTCCAGGCATTCCGCCATACTCTACAATATATCCCTGTGGATGATAATCAGGATTTATACCGCCTCCTGTATTTGGCAAATCATTCCATGAACCTAGAATAGCGAGAGGTCCTGGTTTTGTTATATGGGCATAATTTTCACTGCCATCAACATTGTTGGGTTCCCCAGCGTTCCAAAAAGCAAAGTTAGGGGTGGAGCCATTGCTACGGCCATCCCAGAAAAGAGTTCCTTTTTCTGGTCCGGTTACCCAATACCATTTTCCTTCATTTCCCTCATCACTTCCGCCAATCCATCCGGCACCCGATGTGAGTTTACCCGCTATAGCGGCTTCCTCTGCATCCGTTATAGTTACTAAGTATCCTTTTCTTCCATAATAAGTCTTTGTTTCAGCAGCTATTTTTGCGTCGGTCCAATTTATTAGGTAATCAGAGATAAATTCGTAGTGATGGCCATTACTTGATAAATAGTTAGTCTCGTCTATGACGATTGAAAAAGTTCGATTACCTGATGGTGCGGCTGTAGAATTGCTAAATTCTACGTCTTTTATGGCACTTACCAAGTCAGTGTATAACGCTTTCGTTCCTGATGCAGAACTGGATAATTCTAGTTTTCCTGTATCTGCATTCCAATTTGAAGTGATTGCGGGATGAGTGCCCATCAGTCTCAATTGATCTTCTCCATTCACATAACCGGAAGAGATTTGAATATAAATTGAGCCGATGCCAGTATCGTCAGGATCGGTTATGGTAACATCGGTTACTATTTTCATTGAAGTTCCCGGACAGTAATATTGATTGCCGCTGGCAATAATAACAGGAGGAGCCTCATTAAGTGATAATCGAGGATTTTCTGTATCAAAATTAGTGCTGAAAGAAGCTATTTTTACTGTTGATTCAAAATCATTACTTTTTTGTATTGAATTCAAACAAACTGCGGAATAAGATGCCGTTTGAGCTAACAATAAAAACGGAAATATGATTTTCAAAAAATTATAAATTTTCATGCTATAAAAGTATAACTATTCTCAGTTAAAAAAAATTATTTTGACCAATTCATTTTTTGAAATAGATCCCAAACTACAATACCTGTGCTTACTGAAATGTTCAATGAATGTTTTGTGCCTAATTGTGGAATTTCGATACTATTATCACACATTCTAATTGCGTCCTGAGAAACTCCATGCACTTCATTTCCAAAAATTAAAGCATACTTTTTTCCCTTTTCAACTTCAAAGTCTTGAAGATAAATCGAACTTTCTACTTGTTCGATAGCTAATACAGTTGTATCTGCTTTTTTTAATTGTTCAATTACATCAATTACATTACTTCTATATTCCCAAGCTACGGTTTCAGTAGCACCAAGAGCTGTCTTATGAATTTCCTTGTTTGGCGGACTCGCAGTAATTCCACATAAATATATTTTTTCAATCAAAAATGCATCTGCAGTTCGGAATACGGAACCAATGTTATGTAAACTGCGAATGTCATCTAAAACTAAAATAAGAGGTGTTTTTTTGGATTCTTTAAAGTCCTCAATAGATTTTCTTTCTAGTTCGCTGTTTTCTAATTTTCTCATATTTTGTTAATTGTTCAAAAAAAAAGCTTCCAAAGTGAATGGAAGCTTTTTTTCTTATATCAGTTTAAAACTAGCTTTTTGAAGCTTCAGCGGCTAAAACATTTCCTTTTATTGTCAATGTTTTATTTGGTGTAGCTGCATTAGTGGTTAAAGTCACTGTTTTTGTGAAAGCTTGCCCTGCTCTTGAAGTATCATATTTTACTCCAATAACCCCTTTTGCGCCTGGAGCAATTGGTTCTTTAGGATACGTTGGAACCGTGCATCCGCATGAACCTTGAGCACTAGTTATGATTAATGGTTTATTTCCATTATTAGTAAAAACAAATTCACGTTTCCCATCAGAGTTATAGGCAACAGTCCCATAATCAATTGTTTCAGTTACAAAAATCATTCCAGCACCATTTACTTTTGCAGTACTTAGTTTAGCTGTAGTTTTTACTTTTTTTGTAGTTTCTTGTGCATTAGAAGTAGCAACTCCCAAAACAACTAGCATAGCTAGAGTAATTATTTTTTTCATGTCTATTTCTATTTATATGTGTTTACAAATTTATATAAAAAATAGAAACTAGTCTAGAAAATTTTCTTAAATAATGCTTAATTTTTTGAAGTATGTACTTATTTATTTTAAAATCTATAAATTCGCTGATATTTTTCATTTTTTAATAATAAGACCATTGGCATCTACAGATAAAATAGTTAAGGAGACACCGTTAATGAAACAATACAATGAGATCAAAAGGAAGTATCCGGATGCCTGTTTGTTGTTTCGTGTTGGCGATTTTTATGAGACATTTGGAGAAGACGCTGTTCGTGCTTCTAAAATATTAGGAATTGTGTTAACCAAGCGTGGAGCGGGTTCTGAGACAGAAACTGCCCTTGCCGGTTTTCCGCATCATTCCTTGAATACGTATTTGCCTAAATTAGTCAAAGCAGGTCTTCGTGTGGCAATTTGTGACCAGCTTGAAGATCCAAAAATGACTAAAACCATCGTAAAGCGTGGTGTTACGGAACTAGTAACTCCGGGGGTTTCTATGAATGATGAGGTGTTGAATTCTAAAACTAATAATTTCTTGGCTTCCATTTATTTTGCCAATAAATCTATAGGAATTTCCTTTCTCGATGTTTCTACAGGAGAATTTTTAACAGCACAAGGAAACGCCGAATATATTGATAAATTGTTGCAGAATTTTAATCCAAGTGAAGTTCTGATTCCCAAAAATAATAAGAGTGATTTCCGAGAAATTTTCGGGGACGATTATCATAGTTTTTATCTGGAAGATTGGATTTACCAAGAAGATTACGCATTTGAAACCCTGACCAAGCATTTTCAGACAATTTCCCTGAAAGGTTTTGGAATCGAAGAATTGAAAGAAGGAATTATCGCTTCGGGAGCCATTTTATATTATTTATCCGAAACACAGCATAATAAAGTACAGCATATCACAGCGATTCAGCGCATTGCAGAAGATGCTTACGTATGGATGGACCGATTCACCATTCGCAACCTTGAATTATACCACAGTTATAATCCAAACGCGGTGACGCTGCTGGACGTGATTGATAAAACGCTTTCGCCAATGGGCGGTCGTTTGCTGAAACGTTGGTTGGCGTTACCATTAAAAGACAGCCATAAAATTCAAAGTCGGCACCAAGTGGTTTCTTATTTAAAAGAAAATCAAAGTGTTTTAAAAAATATTCAGAATCAAATCAAGCAAATTTCTGATTTGGAACGCTTGATTTCGAAAATTGCAGCCGGAAAAGTATCGCCTCGAGAAGTAGTTTATCTGAAAGAATCGTTGGATGCTATTATTCCAATAAAAACCTTGGCGTTAGAAAGTCCTCAAGAAGCCGTAAAAGTAATTGGAGACAGTTTACACAGTTGCGAATTGCTGCGGGAGAAAATCAAAACCGTTTTAAATCAAGATGCGCCTGTGGCTATTGCCAAAGGAAATGCGATTGCTAAGGGAATCAATGCCGAATTAGATGAATTACGGGCAATATCAACTTCTGGAAAAGAATTTTTGGAAGGAATCGAAAAACGAGAATCACAACTAACGGGGATCTCCTCTTTGAAAATTTCCTTTAATAACGTTTTTGGATATTACATTGAAGTTAGGAACCTGCACAAGGATAAAGTTCCTACGGAATGGATTCGGAAGCAAACTTTGGTAAATGCGGAACGTTATATTACCGAAGAATTAAAAGAATACGAAACGAAAATCCTGGGTGCTGAAGAGAAAATTCATAAAATAGAAGTAGAATTGTTCGAACAATTAGTCAGTTGGATTTCTACGTATATCAAGCCGGTTCAGATGAATGCTAATCTGGTGGCGCAACTGGATTGTTTATGTTCATTCACTCAATTGGCTATCGAAAATAAATACGTTTGTCCTGAACTTGACGAAACATTCGAACTGGAAATCAAAAACGGAAGACATCCTGTTATCGAAAAACAATTGCCGGTTGGCATGCCTTATATTGCCAATGATGTTTTCTTAGATAGAGAAACGCAGCAATTAATTATGATTACGGGTCCAAATATGTCCGGAAAGTCAGCTATTTTGCGTCAAACAGCTTTGATTGTGCTATTGTGTCAAATGGGAAGTTTTGTTCCGGCAGACAGCGTGAGAATGGGAATTGTGGATAAAATATTCACCAGAGTAGGAGCAAGTGATAATATTTCGATGGGCGAATCTACTTTTATGGTCGAAATGAACGAAACAGCATCTATATTAAATAATATTTCTGATAGAAGTTTAGTGCTTTTAGACGAAATTGGAAGAGGAACGAGCACATATGACGGAATCTCCATCGCATGGGCCATTGCAGAATTCTTGCACGAACATCCCTCAAAACCGAAGACATTGTTCGCTACGCATTATCATGAGCTCAATGAAATGAGTCAATCGTTGCCTAGAATTCAGAATTACAATGTGGCTGTCAAAGAATTGAAAGATACTGTGCTTTTTATTCGAAAATTGGTCAAAGGAGGAAGTGCGCATAGTTTTGGAATACACGTAGCGAAAATGGCCGGAATGCCTCAGATTGTAATTTTGAAAGCACAGAAACTTTTAAAGAAGTTAGAAAAAAATCATTCTAGCGATGCGCTGAACGGAATTAAAGCTGCAAAGGATGAATTGCAAATGAGCTTCTTTAATCTGGATGATCCATTATTGGAAGAAATCAAGGAAGAGATTTTGAATCTGGATATAAATACCATTACGCCTATGGAAGCACTGATGAAATTGAATGAAATTAAAAGAATGTTGACCAGAAAATAATTTATTATGTTTTAAAGCGGAGGTTATCAGAACATTAACTTTAATCTTTGATTTTTTTATAAAAAAGGCTTGTATTATTCAATAAATGTCCTAAATTTGCATCCGCAATACAGAACAAGTATCGCGGTTCTTTCTAAGAATTGAAAATGCGAAAATAGCTCAGTTGGTAGAGCGCGACCTTGCCAAGGTCGAGGTCGCGGGTTCGAGCCCCGTTTTTCGCTCCAACACCACATAATGCTCGGATGGTGAAATTGGTAGACACGCTGGACTTAAAATCCAGTGAACAGCAATGTTCGTGCGGGTTCAAGTCCCGCTCTGAGTACTAAAAAAGCTTCAAACTATGTTTGGAGCTTTTTTTATTTACGGGAATTTTTATCTGATAATAAAGAGGTTTTTACAGAAGCGAATTCTAAACTCCACGTTGAAAATCTAAAATCTGCAATCTAAAATCTAAAATTTCATGGGTGCTTTTGTAATTAGTAAAAGATATAATGACGAATACAAATTTGTTTTTACTTCCAGAAAGGGAAAGGTTGTTTTTACAAGCTTAAGTTATGAACTGAAGTTTGAGTGTGAAGACGATATTGAAAGGTTCAAAGAAAATATGGAATCGGCTAGCTTTTTAAAATTCAAGTCTTCTAGTGGGAAGTTCTATTTTAAATTAATGTTAGCAGGCAACCATTTTGCAACAAGCAGAAAATATACTACTTCGTTGCGTTTGCAAAAAGGAATTGATGAAATTGTACGCTTTGGAGTACTATCGGAAACATTAGACTTTTCAGTTAATGATTTTGTTTTTATAGATTGATTTTTATATAAATGAAGACATAAAAAAGAGAGTCTCGGCTAATTGGTGAGAATCTCTTTTTTGTTTTATAACATAAAGCCAACATAGCTTTGCAGTAAATAACCCAAATTAATTGAAATGACGTAAAAAATAAAAACAAAAAAAAAGCTACGCAATGCGTAGCTTGTTTTTTTTCTGTAATTTTAAAAATTACTTAACTTCTGGAGTAACAGCAGTTGTGTCAGTAACAGTAATTGTAGAGTCAGTAACTACAGCAACAGTGTCAAGAACTACAGCAGTAGTGTCTACAGATACAGTGTCTTCAGCAGGAGCGTCAGCTTTTTTACATGATACAACAGTTAATACAGCAACAGCAGCTAAACTTAAAAATACTTTTTTCATCTTAATTTAATATAAAAGGTTAATTATTAATTCGTGGCAAAGATATAAATTTTTTAATATGTAAAATATTTTTTTATTTTTTTTTTAAAAAATAATATTTTTTGACAACGACGAAACAAATTACAATTATTATGCCAGTAAAGCCAAAGAGTTAATTAATGTCTGATGTCATTGTCAAGTTCTTTGTTTTGGGCTATTTTTGCTTTAATGTTTTCTTTTTCAGTGATTTACTTTTCTTAGGATGAACTAATTTTAGCTCATTTATCAGGTTCGTAGCGCCTGCATATTTATCCATAATAAACAAAATATAGCGCACATCTACCATAATATTTCTGCAAATGCTTGGATCGTAATAGATATCACTCATTGTTCCTTCCCAAACTCTGTCAAAATTAAGTCCAATTAAGTTTCCGTTAGCGTCAATTGCCGGACTTCCGGAATTGCCTCCTGTAGTATGATTAGTTCCAATAAAGCAAACTGGCATTTTGCCATTTTCGCCATACTGTCCGTAATCTTTGGCGTTGTATAAGTCCACTAATTTTTTAGGAACATCAAATTCATAATCTCCCGGGATATATTTTTCCATAACACCGTCTAAATAGGTTATTGGAGAATAGATCGTAGCATCTTTAGGTTCGTATCCTTGCACTTTTCCGTACGTTACCCGCAAAGTACTGTTGGCATCAGGAAATATGCGACTTTCTGTATTCAATTCCAATTGGGCTTTCATATAGGTGCGCTGCAATGCAGTTATCTTTAAGTTGATTTCGTCGTATTTTGGCGCAACTTCTTTCGAATATATATCGGCTAATTCTTTTACCAAAATGAATCCCGGATCATTATTTAAATTCGTTAAAACAGTTCGGGTATCACCTGACAGCAATTGTTTTAGGCCAGCATAATTCTGAAGTTTGGATTTGGTGTATATTTCCGAAGCCAAATTTTTAGCGTTTACGTTTGACAAACTTTTCGGTAAAAACTGTTTTGGAGCTTTTGTCGCATATAATTCAATCAGTTGCTCAAAAACTTTCTCATCAACAGTTGCATTGAAATTTTTATAAAAATCAGCCAATCCCGTTATTAAATTGTTTTTTCTGTCGGTGAAAGACTGTTCTCCTTTGGTTTTATAAACTTGTTCCAATTGGTACAATTTGTAACCCGTACTAAGCAATTCGGTATTGCGCAACACCACTTCCGTGAAATATTCTCTTGCTACCGCATAGGGAGCGATTTCTTCATAGTTTTTGTCAAAATCAGCCAACAGCGTTCCATACTCTTTTTCTTTGCCCGCTTTTATTATTTTTTGCTGAAAAGCTTTTTCAGTTTCTCTTTTTACGGCAACAGCATTTGATTTTTTTAATCCTTGCGTTTCGCCAATCCATTTTTTCCAATAATTTGCAATACTAGCATATTTTGAAGCATATTGAATTTTAATCGCATTGTCTTTACGCATAAACCCATCGGCAACTTTCAATGCTTTGTCTCTGATTTCAATTTTTGCAGGATTCAGTTCGTTTACAATTTGTTCAATCGCAATCGAAGGCAAATATTCATTTGTCTTTCCCGGGTATCCAAATACCAATGTAAAATCATCTTCGGCTACTCCATCTAATGAAATCGGCAAGAAATGCTTCGGAGTGTAAGGCACGTTGTCTTTTGAATAAGCAGCCGGACGATTGTTTTTGTCAGCATAAATTCTAAACAAAGAAAAATCTCCAGTATGACGCGGCCAAACCCAGTTGTCAGTATCAGAACCGAATTTCCCAATAGAGGAAGGCGGAGCGCCTACTAAACGTACATCAGTAAAGGTTTCCGTTACAAATAGCATGTATTGATTGCCTTCGTAAAAGGTGCGAATTTTGTTTTCCTGCCAACTTTCCTTTGGCAATGAACTTGATAATGCTGAAATATTTTCTTGAATTTTCTTTTGCTTTTCGGCTTCGTTGCTCATGGTAGCCGTTCCTTCCAGAACCATAGTGGTTACATCTTCAATTTTCACCATAAAAGTAACAGTCAAACCTTCATTTGGCAGTTCTTCTTCCATTTTGTAAGCCCAAAATCCGTCGGTCAGGTAATCATTGTCAACGGTGGAATGTGATTGAATTTGTGAAAATCCGCAATGATGATTGGTCAGGATCAGTCCCTTTGGGGAAATAACTTCAGCGGTACAACCTCCGTTAAAATGCGGAACTGCATCTTTCATGCTCGACTGATTTACATCATAAATGTCTTTTACGGACATTTTCATGCCCAGATTTTTCATTTCGGTTTCATTCATTCCTTTCAACAGTGAAGGAATCCACATGCCGCCTTGCTGGGCTTGCGTCTGAATGACAAATAGTAATAAGAATAATTTTAAGAATTTCATGGTATTAAATTTAGAGTGTAATTTTATTTGATTTTGTACTTCATCAATTGCCTTTTGTGGAATTCAAAACCGTTGGCAATATACAATTTTTGCGCTTTTTCATTGTGCGGTTCTACTTCCAGGTAAATCAATTTTAACGATAATTTGTGAGTTTCGTTTTTAATAAACGCAATAGCTTTGCTGCCAATTCCTTTTCCACGTGCTTTTTCAGTCACGTACAATTCATCTAGAAAAGCAATTCTTCCTTGGTATTCAAAACTAAAAACGAATGTCAAAATAATATAGCCTACAATTTCATTGTCAGATGAAATGAGCCAAGCTTTGCCAAGGTCTTCATTGGAAATAAATTCTTCAAACAAAGCTTTAGAAACGTCGCTTTTAATGGGGTAATTATCGATGGCATAGAAGTCCTGCATCATGGAGACGACGGTTTCTATATCTGAAAGTGTTAGGATTTTAAATTCAATCATTCAGAATATTTTTTAAAATGATGGCGGTGGCGCCTTTATTCATTTGTACGAAAGTGCTGGATATATGGCCTTTCTCTTGTCGTATGTCATCATTGCGTATTAAGTTTTCAAGAGCTTCATTTAATTCTTTTTGATTGTTAACTGAGACACAGGCTTCCAAATTGGCTAGCGCAATTGCTTCTGCAAAATGCGAATAGTTGGGTCCAATAACGATTGGAACGCCAAAAGTTGCAGGTTCTAATATATTGTGAACTCCGGGATTCCCGAAACCGCCGCCCACATAAGCAATATCTGCATAACTGTAAATTTTTGTCAAAATTCCAATGGTGTCAATTATGAAAACATCGAAATCAGCCAATTGCTTTCCTTCTTTTTCAGAAAATAAAACAGTTTTTTTGGTGATGCTGTTTTTTAATTGTTGTATTTGTTCGTCCTTAATATTATGGGGCGCAATAATAAATTTGACATTGAATGCATTCGAATTAATAAAATTCACTAACAAATCTTCATCTTTTGGCCATGAACTTCCCACCACAATAGTTAATGTATTGTCTTTGAAATCAGATATAAAATCCAGGGAATTGTCCTTTTCTAAAATTGCAACAACTCGATCAAATCGCGTGTCTCCGGAAACAGCAACATTTGTTTTGCCTATTTGCTGCAGTAGCTTTTTGGAAGTTTCATTTTGAACAAAAAAGTAAGTGAAAGCATCCAGCGCGTCTCTGTAAAAACCGCCGTACCATTTGAAAAACAGCTGATTTTCTCTAAGAATTCCAGAAATTAGATAGGTTTTGGTATTTGAGTTTTTGAGTTCGGCCAAATAATTCGGCCAGTATTCATATTTAATGAAAAACACTAAATCCGGGTGAATGAGTTTCACAAATTGTTTTGCATTTTTCTTAGTATCCAAAGGCAAATACACCGTAACATCAGCAACAGTATTGTTTTTACGAACTTCATAACCCGAAGGAGAGAAAAAAGTAACCACGATTTTGTGAGAAGGAAATTGCTCTTTTATCTTTTCAATCACCGGTAAACCTTGCTCGTATTCACCCAAAGAAGCGGCATGAAACCAGATTGTTTTGTCAGTAGGTTTTATTTTTTGTTCCAAAAGAGGGAAAACTACTTTCCTGCCATCTACAAAAAGTTTCATTTTTGGACTGAAAAGTGCTATGATTTTTAATAAAAATCCAGCAAATTGCACCATTAAATTATATAGAAAAAGCATCATTAAAATTTTTGGGGCTAAAATACGTTTTCTTTATATGAATTTCTTCCGCAGTAATATTTAAATTTTAGTTGTCAGGAACTCCCTGTTTTATTTCATTGGAATATTATCTTTTTTTACTGTGGGTTGCATTGGTTTCAACTCATAAATAACTATTTTTGTTCTTCGTTTTAAGAAAGTATTTCTGGTTTTTAATAACGGAAATCTTTCGAACATTAAACAAAAAATTGCAATGAAAAAAATCCAAATGGTTGACTTAAAAAGTCAATATGAAAAAATAAAAGATACCGTTAATATTTCTATTCAGGAAGTTTTAGACACTAACACTTACATTAATGGACCTCAAGTTCATCAATTTCAAAAATCATTAGAAGAATATCTGGATGTAAAACACGTAATTCCTTGTGCAAATGGAACCGATGCGTTGCAAATTGCCATGATGGGACTGGATTTAAAACCCGGCGATGAGGTAATCACTGCCGATTTTACTTTTGCTGCGACAGTGGAAGTGATTGCTTTGTTGCAATTGACTCCCGTTTTAGTGGATGTAGATTTATACAATATGAATATTTCCATTGAAGGAATCAAAAAAGCGATTACGCCAAAAACAAAGGCAATTGTGCCGGTACATTTGTTTGGTCGTGCCGCCAATATGGAGGCTATCATGGCTATCGCCAAAGAATATAACTTATACGTTATCGAAGATAATGCGCAAGCGATTGGCGCCAACTGTAAATTTTCGGATGGGACTAAAAAGAAAGCGGGAACGATTGGACATGTAGGAGCGACTTCATTTTTTCCTTCCAAAAATCTTGGATGTTACGGAGACGGAGGAGCGATTTTCACGAATGATGATGCTTTGGCGCATAAACTTCGCGGAATTGTAAATCACGGAATGTACGAGCGATACCATCATGATGTTGTAGGTGTGAATTCAAGATTAGACAGCATTCAGGCTGCGGTTTTAAATGCTAAATTGCCTTTATTAGATCAATATGGAAGAGCCAGACAAGATGCAGCCAGAAAATATTCAGCGGCTTTCGAAGGGCATAAAAATATCGTTGCGCCAAGTATTTGTGATATTTGCGACTGTCACGTTTTTCATCAATATACGTTGCGAATCATTGATGCTGACAGGAATGGCTTGATGCAGCATTTATTAGACAAAGGAATTCCTTGCGCTATTTATTACCCAATTCCATTGCATTCGCAAAAAGCCTACGCTGATTCTCGTTACAAAGAAGAAGATTTTCCGGTAACCAATAAATTAGTGACGGAAGTACTTTCATTGCCGATGCATACTGAATTAGATGAGGAGCAAATTAAATTCATTACCGACAGTGTTTTAGAATTTTTGAAATAATAGTTTGAAAACCGGATTGCCGGAATTTATAAATAAAAAATAAATATTAAATGAAAATACTAGTAACAGGAGGTTTGGGTTTCATAGGATCTCATACTGTAGTTGAATTGCAAAAAGAAGGTTATGAAGTCATAGTGGTAGATAATTTATTGAACACCTCATTGAATGTTTTGGATGGAATTCAAAATATTACAGGAATAGTTCCTGCATTCGAAAAGTTAGACTTAAGGGAGAAGGACAAAGTGCAGGATTTCTTCAAAAGACATGCTGATATTTCAGGTGTCATTCATTTTGCAGCTTCGAAAGCAGTGGGCGAAAGTGTTGAAAATCCATTGTTATATTATGAAAATAATATCAATGCGTTAGTTTATGTTTTGCAGGAATTACAGAAAAAACCGGAGGCAAATTTCATTTTCAGCTCGTCTTGTACAGTTTATGGTCAGGCCGAAAAAATGCCAATTACCGAAAACGCGCCAGTACAGCAGCCAATTTCTCCTTACGGGAATACCAAAAAAATAGGTGAAGAAATCATCACAGATGTGACCAAAGTAAGTAATATTAATGCCATTTTATTGCGTTATTTCAATCCCATCGGATCTCATCCATCAGCGGAAATTGGGGAATTACCTATTGGAGTTCCTCAGAATTTAGTGCCGTTTATTACGCAAACCGGTTTTGGCTTGCGTAAAGAATTAGCTGTTTATGGAGACGATTATCCAACACCGGATGGAACTGCAGTTCGTGATTACATTCACGTAGTCGATTTGGCGAAAGCCCATGTAATCGCTTTACAACGCTTATTGAACAAAAAAAACACGGAAAAAGTAGAAACCTTTAATTTGGGAACCGGAACCGGAAGCTCTGTTTTAGAAGTGATCCATACTTTCGAAAAAGTGAGTGGTAAAAAATTACCATATAAAATTGTAGGTCGTAGAGAAGGAGACATCACTTCAGCTTACGCCAATACTGATAAAGCGAACGATGTTTTGG
Source organism: Flavobacterium caseinilyticum (assembly GCF_004349085.1). Classification (GTDB taxonomy): domain Bacteria; phylum Bacteroidota; class Bacteroidia; order Flavobacteriales; family Flavobacteriaceae; genus Flavobacterium; species Flavobacterium caseinilyticum. Next base: position 729,869 of record NZ_SMFM01000001.1, read on the forward strand.
GATGGAAAGCGCAATCTACGCTCGAACAAGCCATGGCAAGCGCCTGGAAATGGGAACAGAAAATTCGTTCCTAAAGATGCACGATAGTAGAGATGCACTGCAGTGCATCTCTACAAAAATATATTCAGAATCCTGAATTATCACAATGATAATTTGGGATTTGCAGTTTTATAAGATATTCGAAAATCTATGCATTTGCAGTAACCGCTTCTTTATCAATTTTCCCAATCAATCCAGCTAATACTTTTCCAGGACCAACTTCAGTAAATAGAGAAGCTCCGTCTTTAATCATTTGTTGAACCGATTGTGTCCATTTTACAGGTGCTGTTAATTGGATAATTAAATTCTTCTTGATTTCGCTTGGATCTGAAACTGCAGTAGCCGTTACATTTTGATATACCGGACAAATAGGAGTAGAGAAAGTGGTTGCTTCAATAGCTGCAGCCAATTCTTCTCTTGCAGGTTCCATCATTGGAGAATGAAAAGCACCTCCAACGGGCAATAATAAAGCGCGTTTTGCACCGGCTGTTTTCATTGCTTCACATGCTTTTTCTACTGCTGATGTTTCTCCAGAAATCACTAATTGCCCTGGGCAGTTGTAATTTGCAGCTACTACAATTCCGTCAATTGAAGCGCAAACTTCTTCAACGATATTGTCAGCCAATCCTAAAACGGCTGCCATAGTCGAAGGTTTTATTTCGCAGGCTTTTTGCATTGCCAAAGCTCTTTGTGAAACTAATTTTAATCCGTCTTCAAAGGATAAAGCGCCGTTCGCCACTAAAGCTGAGAATTCACCTAATGAATGTCCGGCTACCATTTCTGGTTTAAAATCTTCACCTAATGTTTTTGCTAAAATCACCGAATGTAAGAAAACGGCCGGTTGCGTTACTTTGGTTTCTTTTAATTCTTCGGCAGTTCCTTCAAACATGATATCTGTAATGCGGAAACCCAAAATTTCATTGGCTTTTTCGAATAATTCTTTTGCAAGTGCAGAATTTTCATATAAGTCTTTACCCATTCCTGTGAATTGTGCGCCTTGACCTGGAAATACGTATGCTTTCATGTGTCTAATTTAAGATTGAAAAATGTATGGATTGAAAAATCAATTTCAATCGGGATGCAAAAATACTATTTTTTACGGTATTTAAAACTATCGCTATAAGTCGTTTTGCTATCGAAAAAGAGCATTCGGTTTTCAAAAAAATATTTAAGCCAAAAAAAATCCACCCCAATTAATGGAGTGGATTAGCACTAAAATCAAAATACTAAAGAACGAAATACGTGTTCTTTAACGGTTGAATCGGTTGATTTGCTGTTTGAAATGAATAATATTCTTCTTCAAACTCATCTCTATATTCGTTTACCATTTGCATAAGGTTTTTTTCAATTGTATTCGAAATAGCACTTACAGGAGTATCTGTAGGTCTGTTTTCAAATGGATCCTGCAAATGAATGGCCATTTTTTCGATTAGGAAAAAAGCGGCAGCAATGGTTGTCACTAGGGGAATTTGAAGCCAACCAATGTTATTTATCAACCCAAAAGGCAGCAGAATTATAAACAAACACAGCGCAAACCTAATATACATGCTGTAAGTTGTTGGGAAAATTGTGTTTTTTATACGCTCACATTTACCCATCGAATCACACAATCTCGATAATGTATTATCTATCTCTACCTGTTGGTAGACTTTAATTTTACCGGTATTGAGTGCTTTTTTTAAATCTTTGGCATGTAATAGTAAAATAGCGTTGGGAACATGTTTGTGTTTTTTTACAAATCGCAATTCATCTTCATCCAGTAAATTTTTTAATGGTTTTATAGGGTCTTTTTCTCTAAGTGATTGTCCAAGACTATAACACCATGCTGCTTGTCTTTTTGCAAATTTTTCTTTAAAATTGTTTGCCTGAACTGAAAAATCTGGATCATCATAAAAAATAATGATTTGGCGTAATAACGTCCTGGAATCGTTGACAATAGAACCCCAGATTATTCTTGCTTCCCACCAGCGGTCATATGCTTGGTTCGATTTGAATGCCAGTAGTAATGAAATAATGGTTCCAATTATTGTAGGAATCGCAATAGGAATATTGGTTGATATAGTCTCGAAGAAATAATGAAACATTTGAAAGGAAATACAAAACACAATGACTAATGCCAATTCGGTTTTTATTTTACCCAACACATATTTCATTGGAATTTTTTTATTTAATAGCATATACTTTGGATTAAAATTTTAAACAATCATCTGATTTTCCTAGTAAATCTCCTCGTATAATGAAAGAATTGGTAATCCAAGTAACTCGTTAAGTGCTGCTTTTTCTTTCTTTAATAGTTTTAATTTCTTTGGCTTTCTGGTTTCAATCAAGATGTTGATGTTGTTTTTAGATATTGTATCGCTCAAAAAAGGTTGGCTTTCATTGGTTTCGCTTTCACTCACAATTTTCAAAGAAAAAAGTGTATTGACATAAGCTTGCAAATCTTCAGCATGAAGGTGTGAATCTGAATTTTTAATGTACAAAGCCTGGCTGAATATGTCTTGGTCAAAGTTTGCATTAGTGTGCAGAATCGGACATTTGCTGTTAGAAATAATTTGGATGCAAAAGGAATTGATTTTCTTTTTCGAGGCTTTAAAAGAAGGAGTTATAATGGTTAAACCAATGTTGAAATGGCTTACTAAATTTTTAAAAACCGGTGAAGAAATTCCGTATTGATGATGGATTTTTAAACTGCAATTTTTAGTTTCCGAAATGATTTGGCGGCACACATCCAAAACATTTTCTTGGGTAGAGTTTAAGCCTGTATTGATGTTTCGCAATAAACTGGCAGAGGAAAACGTGTCAGGAATATCTTCGAGTAACATTAGTGTGAGCTGACATTGATTGCCATTAGCAGAATTTATAGCCGTTTTTACTGCATTGATGGTGTCGTTTTGTAAAGTCGATGGGATAAGAATATTTTTCATATGTATTAGATTTGATTTCTTTATACATACAAAATAACAGTACCCAGTTTATGGCAACCTTAAATTAAAATTAGAATATTCTAAGATTTCACATTAGAATTTCTAATGTTGGCAGTTTTAAAAGTAATATTTACAACAGTGCCTTTATCGGGTTCAGATTGTATTTGAAGTTCGCCATTGTGCATTCGGATAATTTTCTTCGCAAGTGGCAGTCCTAATCCATAACCATTATATTTTGAGGCTTTTTTACCTCGAAAGAAAGGCTCGTAAAGATGTGGAATATCTTCTGCGGGAATACCGATTCCAATATCAGTAATTGAAATTTTTATGGTTGAATTGTTGACGGATAAAGTAACAAATACCGTTTCGTTATCTGAATATTTTACGCCATTGGCAATGATGTTATTTAACGAAAGTTCTAATAAAGATTTGTTACATGGGATTTCCAGCAAGCTTGGGTCACTTGGAATTTTCTGGATTTTAATCGTTACTCTGTTATTGGGATAAATTTTATCAATATCTGATTTTACGTCCATTAAAAGTTCATCGATTCTAACCGTATCTAATAATTGTTTTTTGCCGTCATAACCGGTTTGTGTTAGTTTCAAAAGACTTTCCGTAAGATCGCCAAGTCGGGATGCCTGACTGTGAATGTTTTCTAATGAAGTGATGTAATCCGCAACATTTCGTTCTTTCAAAAGCATGATTTCTGCTTCGGCAATTATGGTAGTCACGGGAGTTTTTAGTTCATGTGATGCATTATTGATGAAATTTGCCTGAATTTCAAAGGAGGTTTCCAATCGGTCTAACATGTTGTTAAAAGTCTTTGTCAAATCGCCAATTTCATCCGAACTTTTAGTCTCAGGAAGTCGATTGTGAAGATTTGATGCACTAATTATTTTTACTTCATCTGTAATTCGTGCTACTGGATTAATCACTCTTCTGGCCAGAAATCTACCTAGAAAATACGCCAATAATATAAAAGCCAGTCCTCCAAAAAAGAGAATTTGAATAATATAAATGCTGCTAACATTTCCCCTGCGGTCTATTGCAGTAATGATTACAATATATTTTTGATTGGATTCCGTAAAAGTTTGGGCATAAAAATAACGATTATTATCCTCAATCCAATTCGAACCATTTGCCATTACTTTCGAATAAAAATCAGCCGGTAAATCAAGATCAGTGTTGTATTCAAAGGTGTTTTTTCCGCTGACTTTTAAAACATAATTATTCTCATCAATCAGTTCTTCAAGTCCGTTGGCTTTGAATTCTTTGAAATAACGGGTTTTTATAGGATCATTTTGATAATGAATCGACGCCACAATTTTAGCCCGATCTTGTAATCTTTTCAAAAAATGATATTGGTTATTTTGTTTGAACAAGAAAAAAACCACCAAGCTTAATAAAAGTGTGCTGAGGGTAGAAAGCGCAATGTAGGTAAAGGTAATTTTTTTCTTAATCTGCATTTTTATAGTTTCAATACATAACCTAAACCTTTCATGGTATGAATTAGTTTAGTTTCGTATGGTTTGTCAATTTTTTTTCTCAAATAGTTGATGTAAACATCAATCACATTAGTATTCATATCAAAATTAATATTCCAAACATTGTCTAATAGTTGTTCACGGGATAAAATTGTCTCAGAGTTAATGGCCAGGTAATGTAAAAGCTTAAATTCTTTGGCCGTCAGTATAATAGTGTCTCCATTTCTGGTTACCGATTTTGTTTTCGAATTGATTTGAAGATCAGCAATAGTGATGATTTCATTCGGTTTTTGTACTTGGCCCGCCCGTCTGGAAAGTGCGTTGACCCTTGCGTCAAGTTCCAGAAATTTAAAGGGTTTTAATAGATAATCATCAGCTCCGGAATTCAATCCGTTTATTATATTTTCAGTGCTTCCTAAAGCGGTTAACAGCAAAATGGGCACAAAGTTTTTTGCGGCTCGCAAACGTCTGCAAATTTCAATTCCATTAATATCAGGCAACATCACGTCTAATACCACCACATCAAAATGGTGGTTCCAAAGCAAATCTAATGCAGTTGTTCCGTCAAGAGCAACACTTACATCGTGATTGTTTTCTGTAAATCCTTTGCGGATAATTGACGAAAGATTTGGCTCATCTTCAACTATTAATAACTTCATTATGACTACTATTTCTACAAATCTAATAATTAAACTTTTATTTTTTTTCCAAAATACTTTCGCCAAACCAATATTAACAAAATCTTATAGTTAGTTTAAAGCTCTATTTTCGGCTTTTATATCCAAATTTGAAAGTTATTTTTTGGGTTCAGTAATAATTTATTAAGACTTTGTTTTGTAACGTTTTTTGTTTTTCATTACTAATGGAATATAAAAAATAGCGTTATGAAAAAGATAGTTGGTATTGTTTTCTTGTTCCTTTTTGGTTTTTTCTTGTTTTACAACAACTTGCCTGTAGTTAATTACGGTTTTGTTGGCTTTGCGTTTATTTTGCTGCTATTAGTAATTCTTGGAATAGTTTTTTCTCTGGGGCTCACAGTTTCGCAGCAAACCAAACAGGTCAAGATGGTTTCCAAGCCTAACAAAATTTTATTTGTTTTGGTAGGATTACTTTTAGTGTACTGTATTCTGCTGCCTTTTGTTACCAGTCTAAAAATGTTTCGCAGCGATGCGTATCAAAAATTAATAGGCGAGGTTAAAAACGGACAAAAAATAACCAATCATATCGCTCCAATATCAATTGATAAAATCAGAGTGGTCGATGAGGAACTAGCCCATCTTTTGGGAGAGAAAATTTTAGGTTCACAACCAGCTTTAGGAAGTCAGGTAGAATTAGGTGATTTTTGTATCCAAAAAGTAAACAACAACCTATACTGGGTTGCGCCATTATTGCATTCGGGTTTTTTAAAATGGTTTAACAACCAAGAAGGAACTGCGGGATATGTTATGGTTTCCGCAACCAATGAACGCGATGTGAAATTAGTTCAGAATGTAGCAGGGAAAGACATTAAGATTAAATACCAGGAAGGCGCCTATTTTCAAAGTGATATTCACAGACATGTTTATTTTAACGGAAATGCTACGGTTGGTCTGGCAGATTTTAGTTTTGAAATCGATGATGCTGGAAATCCGTTTTGGATTGTTACGAAATATGGAAAAAAAATTGGTTTCTCCGGAAAAGAAGCTATCGGAGTTATTGTGGTTGATGCGCAATCTGGTGTTATAAATGAATATTCAATTGCTAAAACACCAAAGTGGGTGGACCGAATTCAGCCTTTGGATTTCATCGAAGATCAATTGAATGATTGGGGTGAATATGTACACGGATATTGGAATTTTTCTAATCAGGATAAACTTCAAATTACGGAGGGAATGACATTGGTTTACGGAAAAGATAATAAATCGTATTGGTATACGGGATTGACTTCCGTTGGGAAAGAGGAATCTGCGGTAGGTTTTGTTTTGGTGGATACCAGAACTAAAGAAACTACTTTTTATAAACAAAGTGGCGCAACGGAATATGCTGCTCAAAGTTCGGCACAAGGGAAAGTTCAGGAGAAAGGGTATAAAGCATCGTTGCCTATTCCGTACAATATCAATAACATTCCCACTTATGTAATGACGCTCAAAGACGCCGGTGGATTAGTTAAAATGTTTGCGATGGTTGCTATCTCAGATTATACGATTGTGGGTGTGGGTAATACAATGCGGGAAACCTTGACTTCGTTTAAAAACGTCTATAATATGGCCGATAATAAAATAAATCCAGACAGTGTTTCCAATAAAAAATCGCTGAAATCAGTGGTGACTAGAATCCAGAATGATGTAAAAAACGGGAATAGTTTTTATTATTTCAAGGTTAAAGATTATCCTAATATTTTTGTAGGTTCTTCACAAATCTCGAATCAATTGCCAGTGACCATGGTGGGCGACAGTGTCACAATTTCTTTCGATGTAGATTTAGAAGAAGTCATAGATATATCAACTTTTGAGAATAGTAATCTCAAATTGAGTATGAAATCCAATTAATGACAAAGGGCTTAAAGAATTTTTCTTTAAGCCCTTTTTTTATTTTTTTGGCAATACTTTAAAGGAAGTAGCTTTGAATCGATTGTCCACTACTTTACCCACAACTTCCGCTTTTTTTATAACTGTACAAAAACCGTCATTAGCATGCGCATCGCCATGAGAGTCGATAGAACTGCCATCAACAAAATAAGATTTTCCGTCAATGCGGACGGCTAACTCACAACCATGACCTTCCATCCCAAACTGGCATTGGCCACAGGAGGCTTCGACAATTTGAGGTTTTGGTTCTTCTTTTTTTTCCTGAGCACTAGCAAGGGTTGCGGAGAACAAAATAGCTAAGTATAGTATCTTTTTCATAATGATTTAAATTTTAGTGTAGCTAAGATACTCGTTTTTTTACATCGAATAATTTTTAAACATGTAAATCCACAATAATCTCGAAAGACGAATATTGATAGAAGCCATTGCAATAATCACCACAGCAATAATTGGAATGATTCGTAAATCGAAAGTTTCGGTAAAGAAGAATTGGGCAATAACATAGGTAGCAATTGCTTGTGCTACTGTTAAACCATAGTTGACATACATTGCTCCAAAAAAGTAACCGGGTTCTTTTTCGAATTTATAGTTGCAGTGAGAGCAATATTCATTCATTTTAGGGAATCCAAAATTGAAAAATATACTTTTTTCATTGAATACTTTGCCCTTTTCACAGTGAGGACAATCGTTATTTAGGATATGGATAATTGAATTTGACATCGTTATTATTTTTATCAAAGGTATTTCTTATTCATGTCATGGATGTTTTCTATATTCGCTAATTATAGCACAATAAAGACATTTAGAGTAAAATGAAAAAATATCCTATTTATAATATTCAGCGGTTTAACTGTACTTCAGTGAATAGTGATTTGTATATTAATACCTTTAAAAATCACTTGATTGACCATAGTTTTGTTGAGGAACCGCATCGTCATAATTCGTATGTTTTGGTCTTTTTTACCAAAGGTTCGGGAACACATGAAATTGATTTTGATGTGTTTACGATTCAGCTGGGAAGTATTTTTTTTCTGCAACCCGGACAAATGCACCATTGGAATTTATCTGATGACGTGGAAGGATTTGTAATTTTCTATTCGCAGGAAATGTATAATCTTTATTTTGGACAAAAAACAATCGCCGACTATCCATTTTATTCCTCGGTGGACAATAAACCGGAAATGGTTTTTGATTCAACCGAATTAAAAATGATTCTGCCTTATTTTGAAAGTCTGATTGCAGAAACACAATTGAATCAGCTTTTGAAGCAAGATAAAATAATGAATTTGTTGGATATTATTCACATTGAAATTGCCCGAAAATATAGTGAAACACATTTGCACGAAGCACATTTGTATAATGTGAAAATTAAAAATTTTGAAGTGCTTTTAGAACAAAACTTTAAAACAGAAAAAGCACCTTTTTTCTACGCTTCACAACTCAATATTACTTTGAAACACTTGAACAGGATTTGCAATGAAATGTTGCAAAAAACCACAACTGAAGTGATTACAGACAGAATTATCCTTGAAGCGAAACGCATGCTGATGGATAAAAAGTTTACTGTCAATGAAATTGCAACTCGATTAGGCTTCGATGATTATTCGTATTTTACACGTTTGTTCAAAAAAAATACTGGAATGACTCCGACGAACTTTCGCATTTTAAAAAAGTAATGGGGGATGAATGTCGTTTCTTTAAGACGTGTGTCAAGTCGATCGCAGTCGAGACTAACCGTTTAGTTTCGACTGCGCTCGACTTGACAATATTATCGATAATAAATTACGAGTGCACGGTAACTAAACTAGCTGCTTTCTTCGCTTTTTCTACCACTTCTTCAATTGGAGTTTCTAAAGTATCACTTACTAAAGCCACAGCCATTCTTCGGTACGGTCTTGAAGTTGGTTTGCCAAAGATTCTGAAATCCGTTTTTGGTAAGGAAGCAATGTTTTCTAGTCCGGAATAGGTTGGATTTGTTGAATTTTCCGAAGCTAAAATTACAGCGCTCGCTCCCGCTTTTTCTAATGTAATTTCGAAAATAGGTAAACTCAAAATAGCTCTTAAATGCAGTTCGAATTCGTTGAAGTTTTGAGTTCCGGCTAATGTTACCATTCCGGTATCATGAGGTCGAGGCGATAATTCCGAGAAATAAACGCCATCATCAGTCAAGAAAAATTCGACTCCAAAAAGTCCTGCGCCACCCAAAGCTTCGGTTACTTTTTCGGCCATATCTTGCGCTTCATACAAATCCTTGTCTGATATTCTGGCGGGTTGCCAGCTTTCCTGATAATCGCCACGTTCTTGACGGTGACCAATTGGCGCACAAAAAAGTGTTGGTTTGTTATTTTGTACCACCGTTAATAATGTGATTTCCGAATTAAATTTGACGAAAGCTTCTACAATTACTTCTACCACATCGCCACGTGAACCTTCCACGGCATAATTCCATGCTTTTTCTATATCCGCTTCGGTTTTTATGGTTGATTGTCCTTTTCCGGACGATGACATTAAGGGTTTTACTACGCAGGGCATTCCAACGGCTTCAACACCTTTTTGCAATTCCTCGGCAGTGGTTGCGTAGCGATACTTGGCGGTTTTTAAACCTAATCCTTTGAATGCTAAATCCCGGATTGCTTTCCTATTCATCGTGAAGTTTGCCGCTTTCGCAGAGGGAACTACGGTGATACCTTGTTTCTCGTAATCATAAAAACGTTCGGTTCTAATAGCTTCTATTTCAGGAACGATGAAGTCTGGTTTGTGTTTGGCGACGATTTTGTCTAACGCATTTCCGTCCAACATATTGATGACTTCAAAATCATGGGCAACTTGCATTGCTGGAGCATTTTCGTAACTGTCCACCGCGATTACGATTTGTCCGATGCGTTGTGCGGCGATTGTAAATTCTTTTCCTAATTCGCCTGAGCCTAGCAGTAGTATTTTCATTTTTTTGAAGTTTAAAGATGCTTGATTGTATGAAAGCGATTAAAATTGTAAGTAAAAATAGTGTTTTTTTTGCGTAAGGGAGTGCAGCGGAAATCCTTTGTATTTTTTCTTTAAAAATATAAAGATTGCAGCGGAAAGCCCGACCCTTGTGGTCACGCCCAAAAACAACAAAACCCCAAGGATATCTTGAGGCTTTGATGGTATTGTAAGTTGGATTTTTGACTTTCCAACTTTCGATTTTATGAGATTTGACTATAGTGCCAAAGCATCTTTGATTCTTTTTAATGCTTCTTTCAAGATCTCGTCGCTGGTTGCGTATGAGAAACGGATACAGTCAGGATTTCCAAAAGCGTCACCTGTTACCGTTGCTATGTTAGCTTCGGCCAAAAGGTACATTGAAAGATCCATTGCATTTTTGATTTCGGTTCCTTTTAATGTTTTTCCGAAGAAAGAAGAAACGTCCGGGAATACGTAAAAAGCTCCTTCGGGAACGTTGATTTTTACTCCTGGAATTTCTTTTAATAATCCTACCACTAAATCTCTACGGCTATGGAAAGCATCAACCATGTATTTTAAGACACTTGGATCAGCATCTACAGCAGTTATCGTTGCGCGTTGTGCGATAGAATTTGCTCCTGAGGTTACTTGACCTTGAATTTTTGTACACGCTTTAGCGATGAATTCTGGCGCGCCAATATATCCAATTCTCCATCCTGTCATGGCGAAAGCTTTAGCAACTCCATTTACAGTGATTGTTCTTTCTAACATTCCCGGGATCGAGGCGATGCTGCAAAAAGTCCCTGAGAAATTGATGTGTTCGTAAATTTCGTCAGCAACAACATATACATGCGGGTATTTTTCCAAGACTTTAACAAGAGCCGTTAATTCTGCTCTATTATATACAGATCCACTTGGGTTACAAGGAGAACTGAACCACATCATTTTTGTTTTTGGCGTGATTGCCGCTTCTAATTGTTCTGGTGTGATTTTAAAATCAGTATCTACAGATGTTGGAACTTCTACAGGAACACCACCAGATAATTTTACAATTTCGAAATAAGAAACCCAGTAAGGTGCCGGTAAAATTACCTCGTCACCATCGTTTAGCATTACTTGTGCAATATTGTATAAAGATTGTTTTGCTCCAGTTGAAACTACAATTTGAGACGGTTTGTAGTCTAAATCATTGTCTCTTTTGAATTTTCTGCAGATGGCTTCTTTTAATTCAGCATACCCTTCTACTGGAGAATAAGTACTGTAATTTTCATCAATCGCTTTTTTCGCTGCTTCTTTGATAAAGTCAGGCGTATTAAAGTCAGGTTCGCCTAAACTTAAGCTGATAATGTCTTTTCCTTGTGCTTTTAATTCTCTGGCCAAAGCCGCCATTGCTAGTGTCTGTGATGTTGCTAGATTGTTAATTCTATCGGATAATGGATTCATTGTAATAGGTTGTAGTTAGTTTGTTCAGTCGTAGAGATGCACTGCGGTACATCTCTAGGGGGTATATGATTATGTAAGTTCCGGTTTCATTCCTAATTCTTTCAGATGCTTGAAATGGGCAACAACGGCGCTTCGCATCGTTTTGTATTCGTAATAAGGCAAATTGCATTCCTGCGCAGTTTCTTTTACGATACTGGCAATTTTACCGTAATGTACGTGACTGATATTTGGGAAAATGTGGTGCTCAATCTGGTGATTTAATCCGCCAGTGTACCAGTTTACGATTTTGTTTTTTGGAGCAAAATTCGTAGTGGTAAACAATTGGTGTATCGCCCAAGTATTGTCCATTTCGCCTAATTCATTTGGAGATGGGTTGGTAGTTTCTTCCACAACGTGCGCCAATTGGAACACAACACTTAGTATTAAACCAGCTGTGTAATGCATCACGAAGAAACCAATAAGCACTTTCCACCACGTGATTCCAATCACGATTGGTAAAACAATCCATATAGAAACGTAGATTACTTTTGTAATTATTAAAGTCGTCCACAATGTTTTTGGGCTTTTTGCTTCGCCATATGATAATTTTCTTTTCAAGTAGCTTCTCATCTGTCTGAAGTCAGTTGTGATAGCCCAGTTGAATGTTAATAATCCGTATAGGAAAACCGAATAATATTGTTGAAAACGGTGAAAATTATACCATTTTGCTTCTTTAGTAAAACGGATTACACGTCCGGCATCTAAATCCTCATCATGTCCGGGAATGTTCGTGTAGGTGTGATGTAAAACATTGTGTTGAACTTGCCAGTTGTATACATTTCCTGCCAAAACATAAATAGTTCCGCCCATGAATTTGTTGACCCAAGTTTTGTTAGAATACGACCCATGATTTCCATCGTGCATCACATTCATTCCGACTCCAGCCATTCCAATTCCCATAACGATGGTCAACAGAAGATGTGCCCAAAATGGCATACCAAGTGTCAGAATTAAAAAATAAGGCGCAAGAAAAACAGAAAACAAAATTATAGTTTTCAAATACAGTTTCCAGTTGCCTGTCTTTGGGATGTTGTTCTCTTTAAAGTAGTTGTTAACACGTGAGTTAAGTGTTCTAAAAAACTTTAAGCTGTCTTGCTTGGCAAATGTTGGTGCATTATTATTCATATATTTTCAATAAAGTTCAAAGGTAATTATTATAAATTTTTCGATATACAAAATTGGGATAAATATTTTAACTGTAAAGTATTACTTTTGTTAAAAAAAATAATAGATGGACGAGATTCTTAAGTATTTTCCTAATTTAACTGATATTCAGAGAGAGCAGTTCGAAAAGCTGGATTTTTTATACCATGATTGGAATGAAAAAATCAATGTTATTTCGAGAAAAGATATAGATGCTTTGTACACCAAACATATTTTGCATTCATTGGGAATCGCCAAAATTATAAATTTTGAACCGGGTACTTATGTTCTTGATGTGGGTACCGGTGGTGGATTTCCAGGAATTCCATTAGCGATTCTTTTTCCGGAAACACGTTTTTATTTGATTGATATTATTGCCAAAAAAATAAAAGTGGTTCAAGCTGTTGCCGAAGGTTTAGAGTTGAAGAATGTAAAAGCCGAACAAATGCGTGCCGAAAATGTGAAAGGTGATTTCGATTTTATCGTAAGTCGTGCCGTAACTAATATGCCGGATTTTGTTTCTTGGGTAAAAACCAAAATCAAAAAGAACAACAAACACGAATTGAAAAACGGAATTCTTTATTTGAAGGGAGGAGATTTAACCGAAGAATTGAAGGATTTTCCAAAAGCTACAGAATACAATCTTGCTGATTTCTTCGAAGATGAATTCTTTGAAACTAAGAAAGTGGTGCATTTGCCGATGAAGTTTCAATTATAGTCTTAAGTTCATTACGAGGAACGCAGAAATCACATTTATTGCTCTCGTTATGCGATTGTTTCGTTGCATGCAATGATATTCAAAAACAAAACCCACAAGATTTCAAATCAATTTGAATGTTGTGGGTTTTTATTTTAGTTCCCCTGTTGGGGGTTAAGGGGATTTATTCTCCTAAAAACGGGTATCTATAGTCTACAGGCGTTACAAAAGTTTCTTTTATTGTTCTTGCCGAAGTCCAACGCAATAAGTTTTGCATAGAACCTGCTTTGTCATTGGTTCCAGACCCTCTTGCTCCACCAAAGGGTTGCATTCCAACAACTGCTCCTGTAGGTTTGTCATTGATGTAGAAGTTACCGGCTGCGTTTTGTAACGCAATTGTAGCTTCTTCAATCGCATAACGATCTTGGCTAAATACCGCACCTGTTAAAGCGTACTCAGAAGTAGTATCAACTAACTTTAAAGTCTCATGCCATTTTGCATCTTCGTATACATAAATAGTAACTACAGGTCCGAACAATTCGGTTTCCATTGTAGTGTATTTTGGGTTTGTAGTCAAGATAACTGTTGGTTCGATGAAATATCCTTTTGATTTATCATACTTTCCACCAATGATAACCTCTGCATCATTATCTTTTTTAGCTTGGTCAATAAAACGAGCTAATTTATCGAATGAAGTTTCAGAAATAACAGCAGTAATAAAGTTACTCATGTCTTCTGGCGATCCCATTTTCATTGATTTTAAATCGGCTTCTAATTGTTCTTTTACTGCTGGCCATAAACTTTGTGGAACATAAATACGGGAAGCAGCACTACATTTTTGACCTTGGTACTCAAAAGCACCACGAGCAATTCCTGTACTTACTTGTTTTGAATTAGCAGAAGGATGTGCAATGATAAAATCTTTTCCACCAGTTTCTCCTACGATTCTTGGGTACGTTTTATACTTGCTTATATTGGTTCCAATTTTTGCCCAAATGTCATTAAAAACGCCAGTAGATCCTGTGAAGTGCACTCCTGCAAAATCTGGACTTGCTAGTAAGGTTTCGGTGATCATTCCAGAGTCGCCCATAACCATGTTGATGACACCATCAGGTAATCCTGCTTCTTTAAAAATTTGCATCAATAAATTTGCAGAGTATACTTGTGTTGCTGCTGGTTTCCAAACTACTACATTCCCCATTAAGGCAGCGCTTGTTGGCAAGTTTCCTGCAATGGCAGTAAAGTTGAACGGAGTAATCGCATAAACAAATCCTTCTAAAGGTCTGTACTCTACACGGTTCCACATGTCTGAAGTAGACTTAGGTTGCTCGCTGTAAATTTGGGTCATGTATTGTACGTTGAAACGTAAAAAGTCAATTAATTCACATGAAGCATCGATCTCTGCTTGATAAATTGTTTTGGATTGCGCAATCATGGTTGCAGCATTAATTTTTGCTCTGTAAGGACCTGCTAATAATTCAGCTGCTTTTAGGAAAATTCCAGCACGTTGTTCCCATGCCATATTTGCCCAAGCGGTTTTAGCTTGAAGTGCTGTTGCAATCGCGTCTTCAATATGTGATTTTTGAGCTTGGTGGTATGTTCCAACGATGTGTTTATGATCATGTGGTGCCGACATTGTTTTAGTATCTCCTGTTCTAACTTCTTGGTTTCCGATATAAAGAGGAACGTCAATTTTAGAATTCCACATTGCTGCATAGGCTGCATCAACAGCTGCTCTTTCAGGAGAGTTAGGTGCGTAGCTCTTTACAGGCTCGTTTACCGCTTTTGGTACGTGAAAAAATCCTTTTAACATATTTTTAAAATTATAAAATTAGAAAATGGGTGTTGTGTCTTGGTAACTAAAGCACAAAAGTACGAAGGTTTCTTTAAAGAAATGATATTTTCGAGCTAAACTAAAGGCGATAAAAAGGAATAGTCGTGTGGTAGCCCTGATAACAATGGAAAGCTTTTTGTGGTCTCATTATATTTTTTCTTGTGAAATAAGAGCGACTTTAGAAGCTCCTTATTTTACTTAGAAAAAAATAAAGGAGAGGACAAAAACTTGAAATGGATAGCAGGATAGGCTCAAAAGGAAACTAATAAAAAGCTAGTTTAACGCGAATGGTGCGCACAACCTGAAAGTAGGCACAATCACCTTAAAGTTTCTGGTTGAGGTAAAGTTAATCATGTTGAAGTGTCCTTTCATGGCTCCATAAGGAGAGGAGAGTAAACAGCCGGAACTGTAGGTGTGAAATTCTCCAGGTTTTAAAACTGGTTTTTTTCCAATTACACCTTCGCCGTCTACAACTTCAGTATCATTTAACGAGTCAGAAATTTCCCAATGACGAGAAATCAATTGAACGGAATCCTTACTGTGATTTTCAATTGTGATGACATAACTAAAAGCAAAGTGAATTTTATAGTTTTTGAAGTAAGTACCCTCAAAACTTGTCAATACCGAAATTTTTATACCTCTTGTTATTTGAGAAACCATGTTAAAGGGATGAATATGTGATTATTATTGACAAATTTACAAAAAAACGGTATCGTTTTGTTAAAATTCGGAAAACTTTTTTAGTTAATTATATTTATGGAACTCGCAATTCCTTTCCCAACAACTCTGTCATATCGGTCGATGTTTTCTCTGTAATAAACGAGTAGGGTATAATCGTTTTCCGTCTGATAAAAATTTCCGTCAATCGCATTTTCATAATCAATCACTCCTTTTTCGTCCGCCACAGTGTATTGGTAGTTTGTGAACCCCTGTTTTATTAAAATGGCTTTTTCATACAGTCCCTTTTGTGCATTATAATCCATTTTGTATTCGGGCGTTACATTATAATTATTGAAACTTCCGGTCACATAAATATTCTTTTTCAACCTGAAAGTCGGGGCAGAAAGACTGAAATATACCCACGCATAATCGGCTTCAATTTCGCTGTTAACGGCATTTATATTATTCACTGCAAAATCACCATTAACATCTTGTGAAAATGAGTAAGGGAAATTTGTCCTAGCATCATTAGTGTACAAATAAGAACCGTAAATCGCGGTGTTGGCATCCAGACGCGCTACATTATTGCTTGCGGACCGAATGTCTTTGTTTTCAAAAAACAAAAATTCATTTCCTGCCCAAAATTGTGTTTGTGTATCATATTTGTAAATGAGTTCGTTTCCAATAGAGTATTGCGGGGGTATATTTTTTATGGCATTGTTAAATTGTCCGTTTTGAAACAGAAAAATTTTTACGTTTTTCAATGGATTCTGAAATGTAATTATATTTGATCTTATTGAAAATTCGATGTTTTGTTTAGATTCTACAGCATTTACGGTTCTTGCTCGCTTCACCTGCATAGGAACCGTGACAAGGTCTTCGTACAGAATAAATTTTCTTGAAAAAACGACTTCTTTATTTTCGTCTAAAATCTTAATAATATAATTTCCACTAATTCGCAGCTGCTGTGTAAATTGATTTGGAATTGACAATTTGTAGTGTGAATAGATTTGCAAAGCATTAAAAGAATTGGTGTAATCTTGAATCCGTTGATTGTCAAAACCTTGTAGATATTCGTTTTTGGGAAGCGGCGACGGATTCCAGTTGTAATCGCAATGGATTATTTCGTAATAATAATTGGCTTCATTTCCAAAAAGATCATCAAACTGCAATTGAAATCCCTCTCCTAATTTAAAAATTGGAATCATATTCCGATCGCTTTGTACAAAAGAAATCGTTTTAATATTGTAGGGCGGAGCTATTTCTTTTTCTACTTGTGCAAAACCGTAATTTGCCGAAAACACGGTAAGAAAAAATACAACTATTTTAAAAAAGAGTTTTGTCATTTTGCAGTACTTTAGATTTTGTAAATATAAGGAATACTCCTCGTTTTTATCCGTTAAAGTCAATTCGGACCTGAAAAATATTTTGTATGTAATTTCTGTTAATTTTGTCTTAATTCGTTAATTTATTAAAAGTTATCTATTTAGTTTTACGTCAAATAAACTAACCCTATGAAAAAAATAAACAATTTAGTATTTGGGATTTTGCTATTCCCAGTAGCTGTTTTTGCCCAGCAAATGGACTATTCAAAAGCCATTCCTTTTGATCCAAGTGTGAAAACCGGAAAGCTTGAAAATGGGCTTACCTATTACATCAAGAAAAATGCCAAACCGGAGAACAAAGTAGATCTTCGCTTAGTTGTAAATGCAGGATCTATTCTGGAGACAGATGATCAGCAAGGATTGGCCCATTTTATGGAACACATGTGCTTTAATGGAACCAAGCGTTTTCCAAAAAATGAATTAGTCGATTATTTACAAAGTATTGGGGTAAAATTTGGACAACATCTAAATGCATACACCAGTTTTGACGAAACGGTTTATTTTTTACCGATACCATCCGATAGTCCTGAAAAATTAGAAAAAGGTTTCCAAATTATCGAAGATTGGGCTTTTAATACCGTTTTGACACCAGAAGAAATCGATAAAGAAAGAGGAGTTGTTCTGGAAGAATATCGTTTGGGTTTAGGTGCCCAAAAAAGAATGTTGGGTCGCTACATTTCAAAAATGATGCATGAATCACATTATGCGGAACGTTTGCCTATTGGACAAAAAGAAGTTTTAGAGAAGTTTAAACACCAATCGTTAATTAATTTTTATAAGGATTGGTATCGACCAAACTTGATGAGCGTAATTGTTGTGGGTGACATTGATGTTGCCGAAATGGAGAAGAAAATAGTTTCCCATTTTTCAGGATATAAAAATCCGGCAAACGAAAAACCAAGGAAGTTTTACGATGTTCCTAACCACAAGGAAACTTTTGTTGCTGTCGAAAGTGACAAGGAATCTCCAAGCGCACAAGTACAATTAATGTATAAAGATTATGGTGCTCCAAAAAAACTTGTGAACATTGGAGATTTCAAAAATTATATTGTTGAGGGATTATTCTCTACGTTATTGAATACGCGATTGGATGAATTGACAAACTCCTCAACACCACCGTTCACATTTGGATATTCTTTCTATGGTGGAACTTTTGCCCGTAATAAAAAAGCATTTCAATCTGTGGCAATGTCTGCTGAAGATAAACAATTAAGTGCTCTTAAAGTATTGGTAACTGAAAACGAGAGAGCTAAGAAATTTGGATTTACACAAGGAGAATTAGATCGTTCAAAATCAGAATTTTTAGCTTCTATTGAAAAAGCATATAATGACAGAGATAAAACGAATTCAGTGAATTTTGTTGGAGAATACCAAGCTAATTTCTTAGAAAAAGAACCGGTTCCCGGAATCGAGTGGACGTATCAAACGATGAAACAATTGATGCCTTTGATTGATTTGAAAGACGTTAATGGTCTAATTAAAGATTACGTAAAAGAAGACAACCGTGTTATTATTCTTACTGGTCCTGAAAAAGATGGTTTGAAAAAAGTGACCGAGCAACAAGTTCTGGATGCATTGAAAATCAATACGGATGATATTAAGCCTTATGAAGACGCTGCCGTTGCTACAAGTTTGTTAAGAAACGAAGTGAAACCGGGCTCTATTGTTAAGCGCGAAAGCAATGCTAAAATTGGAGCCAAGACTTTAATATTATCCAATGGTGTGAAAGTAGTTTATAAAAATACGGATTTCAAGAATGATGAGGTTCTTTTTGAAGCGGTGAGTCTTGGAGGATCTAATTTATATTCTAATGAGGATATGAAAAAAGTTCAATTTGCGAATGGAGCTTTGGCGGAAGCCGGATTCTCAGGACTAAAACTTAATGATATCAATAAATTCATGACGGGTAAAATAGCTAGAGTAAATCCATATATAGGAGGAACTACTGAAGGTTTAAGAGGAAATGCAACTCCTAAGGATTTAGAATATCTGTTCCAAATGACGTACGCTTATTTTACTGATTTGAACTATGATACTGAAGCTTTTGAAGGCTTTAAACAAAAACAGTCTAGCTTCTTTAAGAATATGGCTTCGCAACCACAAAACTATTTTCAACAAGAGTTTTATACTTATTTAAATAAAGAAAATCCAAGATTCAACGGCATTATGCCAACGGATAAATCATGGGCTGAAACGGATTACAAGTTAGCGTACGATAAGTACAAAGAGCGTTTTGCCAATGCAGCTGATTTTGAGTTTTACTTCGTGGGTAACATTGATGATAAAGCCATAGAAGATTATGCCATTAAATATTTAGCGTCTCTACCTGCTTCCGATAAAAAAGAAAAAGCAGTTGATTTAGGATACCGTATGTTAAAAGGAGACTTGAAAAAAGTCGTTAATAAAGGAACAGATCCTAAAAGCAATGTGACCATCATGTATTACGGAGATGCCAAATATTCTGCTAAAGATGCAATGAGCATGCAAGCATTAGGGGAAGTTTTGACCATAAAATTGATCGAACAATTACGTGAAAACGAAAGCGGTGTTTATGGTGTTTCTGCAAGAGGAAGCATGAATAAAATTCCAAATGGATCGTACAACTTTACTATTGGTTTCCCTTGTGGACCAGACAATGCAGAGAAATTAACTGCTTCTGCGTTGAAAGAATTACAAAACATTATCGATAATGGGCCAGACGAAAAAGATGTAGCTAAATTCAAGGAAGGTGAATTAGCTGATTTTAGAAAAGACAGTAAGGAAAACAGATATTGGTTGTCTAATTTTACTAGATCTTACATCAATGGAAGTAGTGCTGAAGAAGCCTTGAAATTTGAGGAAATGGTTAATGCAGTAACTGCTAAGGATCTTCAGAACATTGCTAAACAATATCTTACCAAAGATAAAGTAATTGGAATGTTGATGCCGGAAAAAAAATAAGCCGACTCGTTTTTAAACTAAAAACCTGCTAAAAGTAATTTTAGCAGGTTTTTTTATAATGTGAATTGAAGTCTTGAATTATTTAAAACAAACCGGGATAATTTCCCCTTTGGCTAAACAGTATTTTTCTACTAATTCAGGTGCAATTTTATTGGTGTAATCTTCTTCAATTACTTTAAAACCAATACTTCGTAATTTGTCAAAATAATCGCGACCGTAAATACGAACGTGATCGTATTGACCAAAGATTTTAGCACGTTCTTTTTGATCCGTAATGGTATCATCAGCAAAAGTGGTTGCTCTGGATAAATCCTGTGGAATTTGTAAAATTGCCATTCCGCCCGGTTTCAAAACCCGATATAATTCCTGCATCGCTTTTGTGTCATCAGGAATATGTTCTAAAACATGATTACAAAGAATGACATCATATTGATTGTCTTCAAAAGGCAAATTACAAATATCCGCTTTCACATCGGCTAACGGTGAAAACAAATCAGTGGTTGTGTAATCCAGATTTTTTTGGTTTCGAAACAATTTATAAAAAGCTTGTTCGGGCGCAAAATGCAATACTTTCAATGCTGAATTTGATCCAGCCTTTCTTAATTTAATTCTTTTAGTATTGGTAACAGAAGAATCTGAAACTAATTTAGATTTAAAAAAATCGGTTTTTTCATTTAAATACAACCACAATAATCGGTGCCTTTCCAAGGAAAGTGTACTTGGCGAAAGCACATTATTTCGTTGTGTTCCGTATCCGTACGGCAAGAACATTTTGAAACTTTTTCCGTCAATAGGATCAGTGAATGTAGTTCCTTTCAAGGCCAATGCAAGAACTGGCCGTGCCACATAACTTAACCGAATAAGTAAAGGACGCGGAATGGTATTGAGTATTAATTTAAATAGTTTCTTCATTACAGCACTAAAGGTGTTTGTCTAAACTCATCTTCCTCGTTACTCACGATTCCTAGTGCTTTGTAGATGTAAGCAAACGTGGATAAAATTTCCGGTTTCCCATCAATAATCGCAACGTCATGTTCAAAATGTGCACTTGGTTTTCCGTCAGCTGTCGTGATGGTCCAGCCGTCTTTGTGTTGCTTGATGTTTCGGGTTCCCATATTGATCATCGGTTCAATGGCGACAACCATTCCTTCTACAAAAAGTTTTCCTCTGCCTTTTTTACCATAATTAGGCATTTCAGGATCTTCATGCATTTTTTGGCCCAAGCCGTGACCTACTAATTCTCTGACTACACCGTAACCGTGTGATTCGGTATATTTTTGAATAGCGTTTCCTACGTCTTCAACGCGGTTTCCTAATTTTAATTCGCGGATTCCAACATATAAAGATTCTTTGGTTACCTGTAATAATTTTTTTGTTTCAGCAGCAACTTCACCTATTTCAAAAGAATACGCATGATCGCCATGATATCCGTTTTTGAATGCGCCACAATCTACTGAGATCACATCGCCACTTTCTAATGGTTTATTGTTTGGAATTCCGTGAACCACTTGTGAGTTTGGACTCATGCAAAGTGAATTTGGGAAACCGTATAATCCAAGAAAACTTGGTTCAGCGCCATGATCACGAATGAATGTTTCGGCTAATTTGTCCAGGTATAAAGTGGTGACTCCTTCTTTGATTTCAGAAGCAATCATTCCTAATGTTTTTGATACGATCAACGCACTTTCGCGCATTAATTCTATTTCTTCACGTGATTTTACAATAATCATAATTTCGAATTTTCAGTTTGCAAAAGTACAATTTTATAAATTATTTAATCCGGATTGGCCATTATTTTAAAAAGCTCTGAATTCGAAATATAAAAACGATTCTCTAAAGTAATCTTCGAAAGTTGTGCGCTTACTAAATTATTTTCTCTAGTATTGATTAAAAACAAGGAACTTTCACCAAAAGAAAATAATCTTTCCTCTGAATTTAACATTGTGAGATTATCTTGAACCAAACTTTTTATCAGCTCTTTTTGTCTCAGCAATGATTCAATTTCTATTTTTTGGGCATTGATTTTATTAGTCAATTGTACTTTTTCAAGGTCCAAAGTAAATTCTGTTTCTTGAATTTTGAATTTGGCCAATTTTAAACTTCCGCGCTCTTTTCGAAGAAACAAAGGAAAATAAAAATCCAATCCAATTTTATAATCCTCAAACTGATAATTATCAATATAGCTGGGTTCTGAAATATAAGAGTAACCCACATCAATTTTTGGCAAAAGCATGTTAGCTTTCAGTTTTCGTTCTACATTAAGCATATCAATCTTGCTTTGCAATGCGTTGATTTTTGGATGATTGGTGATAGAGAAATCTGTATTTAATAAATCATTTGTTTTTAGACTTTCCTGAATCGTGAATTCTAATTGGATTTCGGGAATTAAGTCATCGGATAATTCTAGCGGTATATTGTTTTCCAACCAAAGAAAATTTGCGAGTTCTAATTTGGCTTTAGCCAATTTCAGATTTGAATCCTCCAAACTTAATTTTCTGTTTTTAACAATAATTCCAGCCTCAACACTATCAATTGCAGGTTTGTCTCCTTGGCTTATTAAAGATTGAATTCCTTTAAATCTAATTTGAGCATTTTCATTATATTCTTCATATAACTGCACTTCGCTGAAGTTTTTTTTCCAATTAAAATACGCCAATGAAGCATCATACAAAACTGCAATAGCCTGAAGTTTTCGTTCTGCTTGACTCAATTGTATTTGCATTTTAGCTTTTCGTACATCCGCCATTCTTTGATTGATAAACAGCCCTTGTCCAAGTGGGACGGTCACTCCTAGAGAAGTTAGTCCTTGATTGGGAAGGGTATTTTGCGGATTCAAGTATATGCCGTCACTATTGTCGAAACCCGCTTTAATCTCGATTCCGTACCAAGTTGGGATTTTGAAACTGCTGTTTAATATCGAATAATATTCAGTGTCTTTGAATTGTTTTTTGCTGAAATCAACCTCAATTTTCGGGTCAAAACCACCACGGGCCATCATCAAATTAGCTTGTGCCTTATTGATTTCTAAGTTGGCATTCCTGACCAGCGGATGATATTTCTTGACATAACCAAGAAATTCATCATAAGTAAATTCTTTTGATGCCATTTCTTGAGCAGTTACAGAAAAACCAAAGAATAAAAGCGCTAAAAATACGTGTTTCATTATTTCTTTTCTTTTGTGGTTTTGGTCGTTGGGTTGTAATAATTTGGTGGAAATCCGTTTAATGATCGCCACAATTCAAACCAAACCGGCACATTATTTAGTAAAGCAATAGTTTGCGCACCCGCTCCAATACTCAACTGTGAAGGCCATTTATCATCGTTTTTATCAGGTGAAATCAAAACACGATATTTGCCGTTGTCACTAATGAAGTTTTCAATAGCAACAATTTCACCGCCAAAGGTTCCGTACGACATGTTGGGCCATCCGGAAAACACAATTGTAGGCCAGCCATCAAACCACACCCTAACTTTTTCTCCTTTTCTTAACAGCGGAAGGTCAATTGGATTTACAAAAGTTTCTACGGCAATGTCATACTTTGATGGCATTATACTAGCAATCGGGGTTCCTTCTTTTATGGTTTCCCCAATACCAGATTGTAGGGCCCTGTTGATGTAGCCGTTTTGTGAGGCTTTGATATAATACATGCCATTACGAATGCTGTAATTGGCATATTGATTTTCGAGTTTGTTCACCTGCGCATCAGTGTCATACTGACTGCTGAGCGCTGTGAATTTGTCACTGTTGGCTTTCGAAACTTTCTCTGCATACTCCGCGCTTATTCTGTTTATCTCCACTTTGGCATTGATAAACTCGTTTTTACTGGTTAAGTATTTGTTTTCCTGTGTAATAATTTTGGCTTCTACTTCCTGTAATTTCAGCCTTTTTTCTTCAATATCAGTAAGCGGTTTTAGTCCTTCTTTATTCAGCTGAACAGAACGATCGTACTGTGTATTGGCTATCTTTAGCTGGGTTTTTACGGCAACTAAATCCATGCTGTCGCTCTTTATTTTCAAAACTGATTGTTTGATTTTATTTTGTGCTTGCTCCAATTTTAAAACTTTTTCTCTTTCAATGGCTTGTATTTGGTCGGTAAGCGTACTTACTTTAGAACCATACGATTGTAAAGATTGTTTTTTTGCATCTATTTGATTTTTTGTATTCTGAACTAAATTTGGATCCATATAATCCTCTTTGATCTCTGAAATAAATACGATTGTGTCACCTTTCTTTACAAAATCACCTTCCTGAACATACCATTTTTCAAGTCGACCAGAAATCACACTTTGAATGGACTGCGGTCTTTGGTCGGGTCTTAGTGTGGTTACGCTTCCGCTGCCTGAAATGTTTTGTGTCCATGGTAGGAAAAGTGCTATCACACCTATAATTGAAACCACTACAATAATTCTATTTAAGATTTTATAATGAGGTCTGTTGACCAGGTTTTTCACCGTAGCAAAACGATCTAATGGCGGCAGTTTTATTTTATTGTCGGATATGTTTAGCATGACTATTTATTTTTTAAATCAAGTTGAATAGTTCCATTTTCCATAGTGATAATACGACTGCATTTGGTTTTCCAATATGGGTTTTTTGAGGAAACTATTATTGTCCAGTTATTCTTCTCGGACGTAAGGAAATCGATAATTTCATTAGCAATTTCAATATCCATCATGTCCGTAGGATCTTCGTAAAAAAGGATTTTTGGTTTGTGAATGATACTTCTAGCTAATAGTACTTTTTCAGCATCGGAAGATGATAATTGTTTACCTTCTGGGAAAATATGGGTTTCGAGACCTTTGGGCAATCTTTTAACAAAACTTGAAAGTTGTACGCCTTCAATAGCCCATTTAAGATTTTCGCTACTTATGGACTTGTCATTAAAGGTAATGTTTTCTAAAAGGGTTCCTTCAAATGGTGTTTCACCATGAATAATACCGCCAATTTGGGAACGATATTGCTTCAAGTTAATTTTTCTAAAGGTGTCATCATTAATGTAAAAAGTACCGGATGTAGGCTGCAACAAGCCAGACAATATACGAATAAGTGTTGTTTTTCCCGAACCATTGTCTCCTGCAATAGCTATTTTTTCTCCTTGCTCAATTTTTAATGAAATGTTGCTCAAGATTTCCTTTTCTGAATCTGGAAATTTAAAAGTAAGATTTTCTATCTCTAAAGAAATATTAGCATAACAAATATCGCTATCGAACGCCTTTTCTTCATCTAATTGTAAGTCAGTGACCTGGCCAATTTTTTCAATTGAAGTCAGTACGTCATAGAATGTTTCAAGTCCGATGATAATTTTTTCGACAGAGGTAATAACTAATAAAATAATGATTTCTGCCGCTACGAATTGGCCAATATTCATTTGTTGTGACAATACCAAAAAACCTCCAATAGACAATAATCCACCAGTTATTAAAATTTTAAAAATAATTAATTGAGTAAATTGTCTTTGGATAACATTGAAATGTTTTTCCCGATAATTCAAGTAATCAGCCGCTATATTGTTGTTTTTTTGGAGTCCAAAATTGTAGTGAAGGTCATTTTTGAAACTATAATTATTTCTAGCTAATTCTTGTAACCAGCCTGCTACTTTATATTTGAATTTTGATTCTTTCAAACTCGTTTCCAGACCTGATTTAAAAGAGAATCGGAAGATAATATACAAAAGGAAAAATAATAATATACCGAATATGATAAAATAAGGGTGATATAAAGATAGTAATATTACTCCAAAAACAATTTGTAATAGCGCCGCTGAGAAATCAGTTAAGAGCTTTGCAGTTCCTTTTTGAATGGTCATGGTATCAAAAAAACGATTGGCTAATTCTGGTGGATACGAATTGTACAATTGATCCATTTTTATTTTTGGCAATCGAGCTGCAAATTCAAAGGAAGAACGGACAAATATTTTTTGTTGTAAATTTTCGGTAATTCGGAGTTGCATAAAAGATAAAACTCCAACCAACGCTACGCCAAAAATAACCAAAATAATTAAAACTATCCAGGAAGCGCTTACTCGTCCAGATTGAATAAAATTGGTGATCGCTTGGATACCAAGCGGTAAAGATAAACTTACTAATCCAGCAAAAATGGCATAAAAAAATATTTGATAGACATCTTTTCTATCTAATGCAAGTAGTTTATAAAAACGATTTAAAGGAGTCATATTCGCTGTAATTTGTTTTATCGTAAGACATTATTAATAAGGTTCAGGTAAAATTGAGTGGTTGTCACAGATTCGTTACAATCAGTTATTGTTTTTAAGTGCTCTTTCAAGAAATGTTGGTGTAAGTTACCCTCAACTATTGTTGAAACTAGTGATTTTGCAAAGGGATAATCAGGATTTACCTCATTTATCATCACCACAATGCTATTAATTACTCTCTTGTATATCAGAAAAAAACCTTCTTTATTTTCTTGATCAATCTCTTTTGTTTGAAATATTTTTGTGAATTCGGCAATAATAATTTTATTTAAAATAGCTTCGTTAATATGTTCATAATTTGCGTCATCGGTAACTTTTTCAGTTACAATAGTTATCGCTTTATTCAGTTTTTCAATTGGATCTATAATGTTTACAGTAGCAAAAAGAAGTTTGTATTCCATCCAACTCCAATACCACGATGATAAATACACTAATAATTTATGTTTATTTTCAAAATATCTGTAAATGGAGCTTTCATTAGAACCAATTTTTTCACCCAATTTTTTGAATGTAAAATTATCAAATCCAATTTCGTCTATTAAAATAATACTATTCTCTATTATTTTTTGGCCTAAAGGAGATGTCTCGGGATTTTTAACATATATTTTTTCGTTGACTTGGATCTTTAAGTTTGCTAATATTTGATTCATAATCTACTGTTTTTGATTAAAAGATTTTGCAATAGGGTATTAATAAAACTGTTTTGTTAAATCAATTATAACTAGCGTGTCTAATGTTTTCATAATTTAACTATTGGATTAACGATTGTAAATTACCAACCAATAATATGTCTGCCAAACAAAAAGACTATTCAGTATACGTATACATAAATAGCTTCATAATGCTATTTTAATTTCCACAGTTATCTGCATTTATTTTCAAACTGATTCATACCCTCAAGAGATCCAAAAAAGTTTGTTAATCTTTATTTTAAATGAAATAGACAATACAAATAATGAAGTTTTGTTCTTGTTATTGAATTTATTCTCCTTACTTCGCTTTACAGTTTAATCATAAATCCAAAATTCAAATTTTCTCCAGAACGATCTGGATTCACGATTTTATTATCACGGATATCTAGAAACTGTAGATGCTCCAATTGTTTAATTTCTTTTGGAACCTCAATAAATTTATTATTGTTTAAATATAAAAATTCCAGATATTTTAAACTGCTAATAGTATTTGGTATACTATTTAAATTGTCGTTTTCTAAGTGTAATATTCGTAAAGAAGGCATTTTACTCATAATTTTGATGTTTGCCTCTAAATTTAAATTCTTTTCATCATTTAAAAATATTTCCTCTAAGCTTGTTAACTTCCAAAAATCTTCTGGTAATACTGAAAAATCATTCCCACTTAATTCTAGTGTTTTAAGTTTTGATAAAGCATTTAATTCTTTAGGAAGTTCTCTTAAATGATCGTTTTTTAAGCTCAGATATTCTAAATTAACAAATTTTGACCAATTAATTCCGTCTAGTTTTAATGTTTGATTACTTAAATTTAAACGCAATACTTTGTCTGGTTGCTTTAATGCTAATTCAATATCTGTAAACTCTTGTTGAACATTATTTGAATCAGATATTTGCCCGAAGCCCAAGTGGTAAATAAGAATAAAGACGATGGTTGATAGAGTTTTCATTTTGTTTAGTCTGTTTGTTGTTGTTAAGGCAGCGTTTCTATCTATTATTTCTTGTTTTAATAATTGCTTTCAATAATAATTTTGAGAATTGTTACTAAGCCCAAATTTTACTTGCAAATGTAATAGTAATACTATTACTAATTATAATATTTAACTTTTATTTATAAAAAAAGCTACTCGTATCGAGTAGCTTTTAATACAAATATTTATAGGTAATTTTATTTAAAGCAAAGAATGACAAGTCATTACCTCTGGTTTTTCGATTCCCATAAGCTCTAAAATTGTTGGAGCAATATCGCCAAGAACTCCATCATGGATTGTTTTCAATTCTTTGTCCACTAAAATAATTGGGACCGGATTTGTGGTATGGGCTGTATTTGGACTTCCGTCAGGATTAATCATCGTCTCACAATTTCCATGATCTGCTATCACAATAGTGGTGTAATCATTTGCCAAAGCGGCAGTTATTACTCTTTCCACACATTTATCAACCGCTTCACAAGCCTTAATTGCTGCACTCATAATGCCTGTGTGTCCCACCATATCGCCGTTGGCAAAATTAAGGCAAACAAAATCCACTTCATTTTTATACAGTTCCGGAATCAAAGCATCCGTTAATTCAAAGGCGCTCATTTCAGGCTGCAAATCATAAGTGGCAACTTTTGGTGAATATTTCAAAATCCGAGTTTCTCCGATAAAAGGTAATTCTCTTCCGCCAGAAAAGAAGAAAGTTACGTGTGGATATTTTTCCGTTTCTGCGATTCGAATTTGCTTTTTATGTGCTTTTTCTAAAACCTCACCCAGAGTTTCCGTAATGTTGTCTTTGTTATAAACGACTTTTATATTTTGGTACGTTTCATCATAATTGGTAAGTGTAACATAATATAAATTCAGTTTGTGCATATTTTGCTCATGACAATCCATTTGCGTCAATACTTCCGTTAATTCTCTTCCTCTGTCTGTTCTGAAATTGAAGAAAATCACCACATCATCCTCTTCAATTGTCGCGATTGGACGGTTGTAATCATCAACCATAACCGTTGGATGAATGAATTCATCGGTTACATTCACTTCATAGCTTTCTTCAATGGAAGATACTGCATTTGTTGAATGTGTTCCAATTCCATTTACCAATAAATCGTAGGCGAGTTTTACTCTTTCCCATCGTCTGTCGCGATCCATTGCATAATACCGTCCTACAACTGAGGCAAGCTTCACCGTAGTGGTAGCGATATAATCCTGCAAATCCTGAATGTAATGTTTACCGGATTTCGGGTCCACATCACGGCCGTCCGTAAAGGCGTGAACGAAAACTTTTTGTAATCCGTGTTGCTGTGTAGCGTCAATCAGACCGCGTAAATGCGAAGTATGCGAATGAACTCCACCATCTGAAAGCAGACCTAAAAAGTGTACTTTTTTATTATTTATTTTGGCATATGTAAAGGCATCAACTAAAACTTGCTCTTTTGCTAAAGTGTCATGTGCAACGGCAAGGTTTATTTTGGCTAAATCTTGATAGACAATTCTGCCGGCACCGAGATTCATATGTCCTACCTCGCTATTTCCCATCTGACCATCGGGTAGTCCAACATTTAAACCATCTGTTCGTAGTTGGGCGCTTGGAAAATTTCTATAAAGACTGTTGATAAATGGGACGTTGGCATTGTCAATTGCTGATACTTTCGGGTCAGGAGATTTTCCCCAACCGTCTAAAATCATAAGAATTACTTTTTTGTTCATTGTACTGTATTTTATACAAAGATAAAGTATTTCTAAAAATGTTCGAATGCATGGAAATCACTATTATACATTCGGAGGCTAACAATAACAAATAATGATTATTTTGTTGCGGATAGTTGTCTTTTTTAAAATTAATTCATTTAGAATATATTCTTAACCTGATTGTAATCTATAAAGTAACGCACACTTACCGAGAAAACATGACTAAGCGCATCGTTATTCAATAAATTAGTAACATTTTCCGTAAACTCTTTGTTGATGTTTCTTTCAAATGCACCGGCATTATTCCGATATAAAACAGAAACTTGACTTCCCGGCGCAAACCACCAAGAATAGGACAAGTCAGCATTCCAGGAATAAAAACTCGAGTTTTTATTGGTGGTATATCCTGTAAAATCAGCAAGTCTTCCGTTTTGTTCCAATGATAAAGTATTTTTATTTTCGGCATATGACCAATATTGGCGCAGCGAAATATTAAATGTCATCGTACTGTTTAGTGAATATTTTCCAAAAACGGTATTGGAATACGTAATTACATTTCGATTAGCAAAAACTATTGTATTTGCCGTAGCCGAATTCAGGTCGTCATTAATACTATCAATGTAGCCTTTATTATTGTTTTGTCTGAAAAAACTGAAGTTGTAATTCATAGATAATTTGTCATTAAAACGATATCTTGGACCCAATGAAAAACCATAGGAATTTCTTCCTGCCTCATCAAAAACAGCATAGGATGGATTAAAATCAATAGCAAAATTATTGTTGTAATTGGTTGAAATGTATATAAATCCACCAATTTTTGTAGGCCTTATTACAAATCTGTCGGCTGTTCTCGGTTCATAATAATCATATGTTTCTATTGGATTTGCATCGAAACCTATTCCAAAATAATGATTTTTTTTGTTATTTGAGTTAATTTGAAAGCTGATGCTGCTGGATTGAATTTTGCCGGTTTCTTTTTGAAACTGGGAATAAGCATTTAATCTGGCATTGAAAGAGTTGAAATACTTTGTTGGATTGAGGATTCTATAACTGGTATTACCGTACAAGCTGAAATAATTAGTCTCAAAATTGATTCCTAAATCATTGTTGTCAAAATCTTTGGTTGTGATGTCACCCCCAACACCGTAACGAAATTTGCCGCTAGTTTCGGAGAAATTC
Organism: Flavobacterium caseinilyticum; assembly: GCF_004349085.1. Classification (GTDB taxonomy): domain Bacteria; phylum Bacteroidota; class Bacteroidia; order Flavobacteriales; family Flavobacteriaceae; genus Flavobacterium; species Flavobacterium caseinilyticum. The sequence goes on from NZ_SMFM01000001.1 coordinate 760,719, forward strand.
AGTTGGGAACTGAACCCTTTTTTATCTTCAATGCTGTTTATATAGCTGTACTTAAAATCACCGGCGAGGTTGTAGGTGTTTTTCTTGGTATTCAAATCCCAAACTAATGCCGTTACATTTCCATCTCTAAAACTTCCGTTTCGAGTTACATTTGTATTTACAAACGCAATTGAAGAATTTTTGCGAAAACGCTGATCCAATACCAAAACATTGTAATTGGCAAGTGGCTCAACAATCTCATTTCTGATCTCTTGAGTAACTCTATTTCTTAAGGTTGCTGAGGTTTTCTCAGTAACAGCGTTTAAGATTCCAACGCCCAATCCATTCTTGGTTCTTCCAGATATTTTTAAAGCATTAATAAGATTTACACTTGCGGGATTATCAATGATTTCTTCGTTTGCAGCTGCCGTAGGATAATTGATTGGATTTCCTCCAATTCGTCTTGAATAAACTAAATTCCCTTTGCTAAACAAATCCGTTCCCTCCGTAAAAAAAGGTCTGTTTTCGTTGAATTGCTGTTCGAATGGTCCTAAATTCAGAATTTGATCGTCGTATTTTGTTTGTCCAAAATCAGGAATAAGAATCATATCCAGTGTAAAAGCATCGTTTATTCCGTATTTTAAATCCAATCCGCCTTTGAGTGTTCCGTATGTTTTTTGGCGTGCATCAGCATTTACATAAAAAGAGGAATACGGTAAAAGAAAAAGTCGCGTAGGTGGTTTTATGTTTTCAATACCTTCCAGAATTCCGGTTTGTTGGGTGAAAGTTCCCAGTTTCGAATCAATAAAATTCCAAGTGTATTTATAACGATCTCGTCTTATTTCTCTAAAAAAATTAAGACCCCAAGTTTGTTTGTCTTCGGCTGAAAAACGTAGCGCAGCATACGGAATCCGCATTTCTACCACCCAGCCTTTGTCTGTAATGACGGCTTTGCTTTTCCAAACGGCGTCCCAGGAATAATCCTCGCCATTGGTGTCAGTGGTTATGCAGTCTGCCTGACCGTCAGCCGCATTTACAAAAAACTGAAAATCTTGCTGTCCGTCATTGAACCCATTGATAAAAACACCAAAAAGGTCCGAAGTACCAAAATTATCGCGGGGAGTGATTTCTCTTAAAATTTTATCTGGATTGTCATCATACATTATGGCTCCAATGTATATGGCGTCGTTATCGTATAAGACTTTTACTTCTGTTCTTTTGTTTTCAGGAATTGCCTTGCCATTATCAGGTTCAAACATGATGAAATCAGATGCTACTGCAGCAGATTGCCAAGTAGGTTCATCTAAGTTTCCATCAATTTCAATTTTGTCGGAAATGAATTTTGTTTGTAATGTCTTTTTTTGGCTGTAGCCAAAGACACTTATGAAGAGGAAACAAAGCAATAAATGATTTTTCATGAAACTTTTGATTGATTGATGCAAAATTAGAAAAACCAAAATAGTTTCAAAGGGACAAATCACCAATCCACACAATAGTTTGGATTAATAGACTCCCTTTTTAATTGAATGTTACAGTTTGATTTAAAATTAAAATTTATTTTTCACGGCATTGTAATCAATAAAATAGCGAATGCTCACTGAGAGTACATTGGTTAGGTCGCTATTAAAAATGCTTTTTAGATTTTTAGATAGGTCTTTTTCGACTACTGCGGCTCTTTCTAATCCATAGTTACGGTACAAAATGGATATTTCACTTCCGGGTGCAAACCACCAAGAATACGATAAATCGAAGTTCCAAGAATTGAAATTTCTGTCTTTGTTTTGTGCGTAGCTAGTATTTGGAGTTAAATAACCGCTGTTTTGCAAGGTAAAGAATTCATGATTTTTAGAATACGACCAATAATAGCGAGCCGTTAAGTTAATAGTCATTTTATTGTTTAAGGAATATTTTCCAGTAAGATCGTTTTGAAGAATTTCTCGATTGCGTTCTGCAAATACAATTCCTGTATCATCAAAGGCAACCCATCCACGATCATTAATCATTTTCGTGTATTCAGATGCGAACGCTAAAGAAAATTTGTCATTGAATCGGTATTTTGAACCTAAATAAAAGCCATAATTATTTCTACCACTCTCATTGTATTTTGTAAATGCAGGTTGGATAATTAGTGTAAAAGGATTGTTGTCGTTTGAGGTGAAATTTAGAATAGTAATCATTTTTTCTGGAAGAAATACATATCTTCCATATTCACGTGGCTCGTAAAAATCGAATGTTTTGACGGGTGTTAATTCGAATAAAAGTTCTAAAGAATCATTCCCTAATGTTGTCGCCCTTATTTCTGTCCCAAAAGCACCAGTTTGCAATTTTTTAGACGTATTGTCCACTTCAAAATTTATATATTCATTTAATCTGAAAGTATTAAAAATTTTGGTTGGATTTACTATTCTAAAGCTTGCGTGTCCGTAAGCATTGTGATAATTAGAATAAAAATTGATGCCTAAATCATTCACATCGTAGTTTTCAGAAAGATATTTTCCAGAAAAACCGTATCTATATTGCCCACTTGTTTTTTCAAAACCAATTTCTGTTTTAAATCCATCATAGTCTTCAATGGTATTGATGGAGCTGTATTTAAAGTCACCGTATAGATTATAGGTATTTGATTTTGTGTTTAAATCAAACAATACTGCCGCAACATTTGCATCTCTAAAATCTCCGTTTCTGGTAGTATTTGCATTGACAAAAGTCACAGAAGAGTTTTGATTAAAGCGTTGGTCCAGGACAAACATATTGTAATTTGTCAAAGGTTCAATGACTTCTTGTCTAGTGTCACCGGTGTCTTTGTTTAAAATAGTAGCTTTAGTTTTTTCAGTAACTGCATTCAAGAATCCAATTCCTAAACCTTTTTGAGTTCGACCAGATATTTTTATTGCATTCAGTAAATTGACTGTACTAGGATAATTAGTTATTTCTTCGTTTGCTGCGGTTGCCGGCTCCGTGCTTGGAGCACCGCCGATTCTTCGCGAATAAAACAAACCTCCTTTGTTAAACAAATCCGTTCCTTCTGTAAAAAAAGGTCTGTTTTCTTCAAATCTTTGTTCAAAAGGCAATAGGTTTAAAATAGCATTGTCAAATTTTGTCTGTCCAAAATCAGGTACTAAAATAGCATCTAATGTAAAGGAGTCGTTTATTCCGTATTTTATATCTAATCCAGCTTTGAAAGTTCTGTCAGAGCCGATATCACTTTGCTGATAGTAGGCGGATGTATATGGAATTATAAAAAGTCGGGTAGGAGTTTGTATTTTTTCAATTCCTTGAAGAATTCCTGCTTGTGGAATTACAGCGCCTATCTTAGTGTCAATTCTGTTCCACGTATATTTTTGTACATCACGTTTTATTTCTCTCATGAAATTTAAGCCCCAAGTTTGTTTATCGGCTTTCGAAAATCGCAAAGCAGCATAAGGAATTTTCATTTCCACAACCCATCCAAATTCAGTCAGCGTTACTTCACTGTCCCAAATAGCATCCCAACTAAAATCTTCATAATCTTCCGTCGCTAAACAATCCATCTGTACCCCGGAGGCACTTACAAAAAACCGAAAATCTTGTTGTCCATCATTAAACCCGTTAATATAAACAGAAAAATGATCGGAAACTCCAAAAACGTCCCGATTGGTTAATTCTCTCTGAATTTTTTCTGGCTCGTTATCGTACAGCATGGCTGAAATGTAGATGGCATTATTGTCGTACAAAACTTTAACTTCTGTTTTTTTGTCATTGCTGATGGGTTTTCCATTATCAGGTTCAAACATGATAAAATCCGTCGCAACAGAAGCAGATTCCCAGATTTGCTCATTTATCTTTCCATCTATTACTATGTTTTCTGAAATGGATTTTGCTTGTAATGTCTTTTTTTGACCAAAGGTGTTGATACTGCAAACAATTAAAAAAAGTAATGATAAATGAATATGTTTTGCCATGAATTAGTATTGTATATGGACAAAAATAACAAAAATAGTAGATAATGTATTTTTATTTTGATGTAGTTAAACAATTTTTTGTAAAATATTTTGTTATATTAAAATTAAAGTTTTCATAATTTTTGTTTTCGCGGTACTTTAATGTGTACGTTTGCAACCCGATTTAATCTATAACTTAAAGACAACCAATGATTTATACGATACTTCCTACCATTTTGTTTATGCTTGCTTCTTTATCACCAAATAAAGCAAGTCTTTCTGAGCCAAAGATTATTAAATCAGCAGTTTATGCCAAAACGATAGAATCAAGCGTTGAAGCCAAAATTAACATGGCATATCGCAATCTACATTCGGACAAATTTGCTTTGCCAAAACTTGAAAGCTTTGCTGTCGCCCTTAAAGGTTATTATTCGCTAAAAGAAAAAGGCTTAATTAAGAAGGATATCTTGACTTTAGTTGATTTCAGTTTATCCTCTAATACTAAAAGGCTGTGGGTTATTGATTTAGTAACAGGTGATGTATTATTTCATTCTCTTGTTGCTCACGGAAGAAATACAGGCGAAGAATATGCTAGTAATTTTTCAAACTCAGCAGAATCCTTTAAAAGTAGTTTAGGATTTTATTCTACAGGTGAAATTTATAGTGGTAAACATGGAATGTCACTAAGACTGGACGGTTTAGAAAAAGGAGTGAATGACAATGCAAGAGCAAGAGGTGTAGTGATGCATGCAGCTGATTATGTTTCTAATTCTTTTATCAAAAACCATAGCAGACTGGGAAGAAGTCAAGGTTGTCCAGCTGTACCAGCAGAATTATCAAAGGAAATTATCAATACAATAAAAAACAAATCGTGCTTCTTTATTTATCATCCGTCAAGAGCTTCGAAATTTGGAACTAAATCAATTTCTTAGTTTGCTGTAAAGATTTGCATCGAGATTATAGATATCATCTCTAAAAATCAATTTGTCCTTTTCGCTCCAAGCGGTCCAATATAAGATATGTAATGAAATGTCTTTGTTGATTTTGACAAATTTTGTTTTTTCATTTTGTAACGTTTCTGTGATTTTTTCCAAATTCCAATTTACACTATCGTTTAGTACATATTCTGTCAATTCTAAAGGGTTGTCTACTCTGACGCAACCTGAACTTAACGAACGGTCTATTTTATCGAAATAATCCCTGTGATTGGTGTCGTGTAGATATACAGAGAAACGGTTCGGAAAAATGATTTTCACCATTCCTAACGAATTAAAAGTACCCGGACTTTGCACGTATCGATACGTTTTTGCCTGCGATAACTGCCATTCGTAAGGACTTACTATTCTTCCATTGCTGTCATAAACCTTAATGTTTGATTGACTCAAATAACGTCGATTTTTTAAAATAGCGGGTATCACATCTTCTCTTAATATAGTCGGAGGAACCGTCCATGTTGGATTAAACACTACTTGCGTTAATTTTGAACTTAGTATTGGTGTTTTTCTTTTAGCTCTTCCAACGATTACTCTATGCGTTCTCAGCGTATCTTTATTCTTAACCAGCGTCAATTTGTAATCAGGAATATTAATAATTACATATTCATTTCCCATTTCTTTAGGATACCATTTCCAGCGTTCCAGATTGGCAATGATTTGCTGAATTCGCTGTTCTTTTGAAAAATTTAGCGAAGCAATTGTGCCTTCTCTGATAATCCCGTCAGGGGCTAAACCATGGCGAATTTGAAACTTTTTCACTGCAAGAACCATTTCTTTGTCATACACCGGGGTCAAACTGTCAGTGGGTTGTAAGTCTTTCCAAAAGATTAATCGCTTTTTGATCTCAGTTATAGCGGCTGTGGAATCATTTGGGGAAAATTCCCGACCAAATTTTAAATTTTTAAAGTTGTCTTTGGGGAAAGTATTAATAAGTTTAAGCGCTTTTTTTAATCTTTGGTAAACAATATGATTGGGTTTTAATTGTTCGATTTTAAATAACAGCGAGTCGGTGCTTAATAATTGGGCAACTGTTTTATTTATATCAATTTGATTTTCTTTTAAATCCCAGTTTTTATATAATTTCCGTGGGTCAAGTTTTCCGTTGGTAAGATGTGAAATGTATTTCTGCAAGCTGGAGGTCAATAATACATCATATTTTGCCAGAGCCAAAGAGTCAAGAGTGTTTAGTTTTTTTTCTAAATCCAACAATGTTTTTACTTTATAATCTTCGGGATTTAATCCCTCTTCATCGGATTTTAGAAGTTCTTCCAGAATTATTTTTCTTTTTTTTTGGGATTGCCAAACGGTTCTATATTCAGTTGACTTGTAAAAGCTAGTAAGGATTTTGTCGTTGAAAGAAATTAATAATGTAGAGTCGATAGCAGTTGGTTTGCCTTCAGGTTCGATACGCGGTTTTAAAATCTCTTTTCTCAAGATTACCGCGCTTTCAAGCTCCTGTTTTTTACAGCTGATTAAAGTTAATAAGAACAAGATTATAAGTAAGTTATTCATTAGAAATTTCTTTAAACATGACGATATGTTTCCCCACATTTTTAATTTCAAAGGGCAATCCTTTAACTTGATATCCCATTTTTTGATAAAAGCCAATAGCTGCTTCACGGGCATTGAACCAAATTAAATTCGCATTTTGATCACGACAATATTTTTCGGAATTCATAATAAGTTTTTCGCCAAAACCCTTCTTTTGATGTTGTTTTAAAACTGCCATTCCGCGAATTTGAAACTGTTTTTTAGAGGTGAATAAATCATTTTTAGCCTCAAACAGTGATATCACTCCGAGTAGATTTTTAGCTTCAAATAGGCCAAAATGAACTGTCGTTTCTAAAGTATCCCCTTCAAAATGACAACTCTCTATGGGTTTTTCGGATCGAAGAACAGGATGACGCACGATAAATGTGTCTAAAGCTGCTATTTGTTTAATATTTTGCATTGATTTTTTTAATTATTTTTTCAGCACTATAAAGGTATAATATTTTCATATTAAATTCTTTATGATTTGATTACCCTTTACTGAAACTGGTCTTCGGGCAACTTTGAGACTTTTTTAATAAAAAAACTTGCATTCAAGCAAACTAATTAATTATATTTGCACCGTTGTTAATGCGAAAGTAGCTCAGTTGGTAGAGCTCCAGCCTTCCAAGCTGGTTGTCGCGAGTTCGAGCCTCGTCTTTCGCTCTAAATTTCAAAAGTTTAGTTGAAATTTTATTTTACTGTTATTATGCGAAAGTAGCTCAGTTGGTAGAGCTCCAGCCTTCCAAGCTGGTTGTCGCGAGTTCGAGCCTCGTCTTTCGCTCCAAAAACCTCAAACTTTTGTTTGAGGTTTTTTTTATTTAATTATTTTAGGAAACTTAAATCAGTTCCAGTCGCTATTTCTTCCGGTGTTTGATCTTTTCTAAACAATCTCGCGGTCAGATCGCCTTTTAAAGTAATTTTATCGCCTTTTACATCCAACCAACTTCCTTCTCTCAATCCTAAAACAGGAACGGAATTAAAAGCATGATATTCCATTATTCTGGTTTCGCGTGTTTCGCCCATATGTTTTGATGTAAGATCGGGATCCAAATAATGGGGATTCAAATTAAATGGAACTGCTCCCAGAGTCTGAAAACTCGGAGGATACACAATCGGCATATCATTAGTAGTTTGCATGGTAAGGCCGCAAATATTACTTCCAGCACTGGTGCCTAAATACGGAGTTCCGCTTTTTATTACTTCTGAAAGGATGCCCATTACATTTTTTTTGTGCAATTGAGACACTAATACAAAAGTATTTCCGCCTCCGGTAAAAATCGCTTCCGCATTTTTTATGGCTAGTGCAGCATCGTCAAATTCATGAATACCCTTGACTACTTTGTTCATTTTGGCAAAAGCCAGTGCAACTATAGCGGTATATTCTTCATGAGATATACCGCCTGGTCTTGCGTATGGAATAAAAAGAATTGTAGAACAGTTTTGAAAATGTATTTCAAGTTCCGGTAATAAATACTGCAGGTAATTCTCGTTTGCAAGCGTAGAAGTACTTGCTATTAGTATGTTTTTCATTTTAATAATTTGTGTTAAAGGTATTGAATCAGTCTTTTTTATTAAATTATAATTAACATTTTTTTACCAATTCATTAGTAAATAATTTGGAACGCCTTAAGATACTTTTACTGAGTGTAAATATATACTTTCAAAGAGATGATTAGAGTTGTTTATTTATTTTTAGCTTTAGTCGCATCGAATGTTTTTTCGCAAGAAATGGCTAGGGTACAATTGAAAGGTAAATTGACAGCTGATGTTGCAGTTTTGGAGGGAATCTATGTCATTAATAAAGTAACGTCGCAAGCCTCAGTTTCTGATAAAAACGGAAAATTTTCTATTTTAGCCAAAGTTGGTGATACATTGATTTTTAGTGAAAGACAGTATGAGGAGGTGAAAATTGTTGTAATCCAAGGCCATTTCGATCAAGAAACCCTTATTGTAAAAATGACACCGGTAGTAAACAGATTGCGGGAAGTGATTGTTCGAAATGGAATCAATGCCGTTTCAATGGGAATCATTCCAAAAGGACAAAAATCTTATACTCCGGCAGAGCGCAGATTAAATACGGCTACTAATCTTAATGCTTCCGCAAATGCCGGCAGTATGATGGGAGGCTCTATATCTGCAGATCCACTATTGAATTGGTTTTCGGGGAGAACAAAGATGTTGAAAAAAGAAGTTGCTGTTGAAAAGAAAGAGACTTATTTGAGACAATTGGAACACATGTACACAATTGATTTTTTTGTCAATAAATTGAAAATCCCAACGGAATATGTCAAAGGCTTTGAGTATTATGTTGTTGAAAATGAATATTTCGTCTCGATTTTAAAGTCTAAAAATCTCCCAATGACCACTTTTTTGATAACAGAATTAGCGACTAAATACAAAGAAATAATAGCCATTGAAAATTAAAATTATACTACAGTTAATGCTTATCTTATTAGTGCAAATTGCTTTTGGGCAAATAGAAAAGGTAAAGGAAATTCGGGGACAAATCCACACTGCCGACTCTGTGTCAGTTGATCGCATTAATATTGTAAATGTCTCCACACAAAAAGCGACTGTTTCAGATGCCGACGGATTTTTTGAAATAGCGGTAAAAGAAGGGGATGTTTTACTATTCAGTGCAGTCAATCTGGAAAGTCTGCGCAGGAAAATTACTGCGGAGGATTTAATAGAATCTGTATTAAAAGTGATTTTGGCTCCAAAAAGTATTGTTCTGAAGGAAGTGGTTGTGAGTGAGTCTACTATTACTGCGGAAAGTGCAGGAATTATTCCTTATGGCCAAAAAAAATACACTCCTGCGGAAAGGAAATTGTACACTGCTACTTCGGGTGGAGGAATTGACGGATTGCTCAATACCATTTCCGGACGCAAAGCCATGCTGAAAAAAGAAATAGTAATTGAAAAAAAACAGCAATTGTTGGCAAGAATTGATGTGCTGTTTGAAGAGAAGTATTACTTGGAAACGCTAAAGATACCCCTCGATTACATTAAAGGATTTCAATATTATTGTGTTGATGATGCTAGTTTTGCTGCTGCGGTACGATCCAAAAATAAAACGTTGATTATGTATTTAATCGTTCAACTTGCCGAGAAATTTAACGAAATAATAGCTCTTGAAAACAAATAGAATTTTGTTAAACAACAAATAAAATGTGGAGATGAGGCAAAATTAGATTTCATTCTATAATTGTAAATGGAATAAATTTCTTAAATTTAGTACATTTAAAAACGCCTTTTGCATATCTTGAAAAAGCACTTCTACTTTAGCGAAAGCCAATGGTCTAAACGGTTTATAGCGTATTAAACGAAAAGTGCCGAAAATGGTTAAAGTTGATGTTTTCAATTTCTAATATTTATAATACAACTTCAAAATGAAAACTAAAATAATAATTCTATGTTTAATTTTCTTTAGCCAATTTTCTTTTGGTCAAAATGAAAATCGGAAGTCATTACATGGCCAATTTATAAATGAAGCCACAGTTGTAGATAATGGTTATGTTGTTAATTTAAATTCAAAAAAAAGAACCTTTATAAGTACTCAGGGGTTTTTTGATATTTTGGCGAAAGCCAAAGACACGCTACTGGTTTCAAGTCCTTCTTTTAAGTCAAAAAAAATTGTGATTCAAGACAATGATTTTTCAAAACCATTGTATGTGGTAAGTTTAGAAACACAAACGACACTATTAAAAGAAGTGATCGTGAAACGAAAAACAGAAATAAAACCGGCAATTGGAAGTTCACAACGAATTGTAGACACGCAATTTTTTGATGATGAGAAATCCTCACCGATTAACAGAACCATGCCTTCAGACGGAACCATAGAAAATGGAATGGATTTTGTTAGAATGTATAAAATGGTTTCAAAACTGTTTAAGAGTGAGTCAGCAGAAAAAGCGAGTTCAGGTCCCGAAGCAAATTTCTCAGAAGTGGTTTCAAAAGGAATTGACAGCTATTTTTTTACCAATACCTTGAATTTGAAAAAGGAACAAATCGGACTATTTTTGCAATATTGCGAAAATGATCCAAAATCAAAAAATCTTCTGAAACAAGAAGACGAATTTTTACTTATTGATTTTTTAATCACCAAGAACGAAGAATTTAAAAGAATTACTACATTACAAAAATGAAAAAAACAATCTTAATTACTTTTTTTGGGTTACTATTTTTAACGCTAACATCTTTTAGTGTACATAAATTTTATGTGGCGTTGTATCAGGTGAATTACGCTCCTGAAAAGAAGATGCTTCAAATCACAGCCCGGATATTCGTAGATGATTTGAATAGTGCTGTTGGAAAAAAGTACAGTAAAAAAATCAATTTAGGTTCCGAAAATGAAACTATTGAAGATGTGAATCTTCTGAAAAAATATTTTAGTGAAAAATTTTACCTAAAGGTAAATGGTCAAACTAAACCCCTACATTTTTTAAGTAAAGAAATGGAAGGCGATGTACTTATCTGTTACTTCAATATGAGAGATATCCCAAAAGTTAATTCTCTGGAAATCTTTAATTCAATTATAATTGAAGGCAATTCAGAACAACAAAATATTATGCATTTTAATGTACTGGGCACGAAAAATACATTGCTTTTTACAGAGTCTACATCCAAGGGAATGTTAAAATATTAATTAATTTAGATACATCTACTTAAAATTATTATTTTCACACACTGAAATAACCATTTCTTTACCTATGAAAAAATTATCTTTACTATTATTTTTCCCTGCATTATTGTTTGCACAGGAAAAAACGGCGCCAGTCACTCCAAAACCAACTGGAAAGTACGACACCAATAAGTTTAGTCAAATGTATGATTTGTTAGCCACGCCTAACATGTTTCGTACCGCTTCAGGAGCTCCAGGCCCGGCTTATTACCAACAACAAGCTGATTATAAAATCAATATTGAGCTTGATGATAAAAATTCTAAATTAAGTGGTTCAGAAACCGTTACGTATTATAATAATTCTCCTGATACTTTAGAATATTTATGGGTGCAGTTAGATCAAAATCAAGCTGCTAAAAACTCACAAACTCCATTGGCGGAAAGCCAAAGAATGGAGCAGGTTTTTCCAGCGGGAGGTTTTGCTAATAAATTTTTAAAACAAGAATTAGAGCGCGGATTCAATATTGAGTTTGTTAAAGATGCCAAAGGAAATCCATTGTCGTATACCATCAATCAAACAATGATGCGTATCAACTTAGCAACACCAATGAAACCTGGCGAGAAGTTTTCTTTTGCAATCAAATGGTCTTACAATATCAACAACTATAGAGCGGAAGGCGGTCGTTCAGGATATGAATTATTCGAAAAAGACGGCAACAAATTATATGTAATCGCTCAATTCTACCCTAGAATGGCGGTTTATAATGATGTTGAAGGATGGCAGAATATGCAGTTTTGGGGAACGGGAGAGTTTACTTTGCCTTTTGGAAATTTTGATGTAAATATCACCGTACCTGCAGATCATGTTATGGAAGCAACAGGAGAGCTGATGAATAGAAGCGAAGTGTTCACTCCGGAACAAGTGAAAAGATATGAATTAGCCATGAAATCATACGATAATCCAGTTGTGATTGTTACGCAAGCGGAAGCGGAAGCAAACGAAAAAGGATTTTCTGACAAGAAAAAAACATGGAAATTTAGCGCTAAAAACGTAAGAGATTTTGGTATTGCCACTTCCAGAAAATTCATTTATGATGCAATGGCCGTTAAATTAAGTGAGAAAACAGTTATGGCAATTTCAGTTTATCCTAAAGAAGCAAATCCGCTTTGGGGAGAAACATCAACTAGAACAGTAGCACATACCTTAAAAAGTTATTCCGCTCATACATTCGATTATCCTTATCCAAAAGCAGTTTCAGTATCTGCAGAAGATCAAGGTATGGAGTATCCAATGATTTGCTGGAATTATGGTCGTCCTGACGAAAAAGGTGTGACCAGCGAACGTATTAAAAACGGTATGATTGGAGTAGTAGTGCATGAAGTAGGACACAATTTTTTTCCTATGATTGTCAATTCTGATGAGCGTCAGTGGTCTTGGATGGATGAAGGTTTAAACACTTTCATGCAATACATGGCTGAGCAGGAAATGGGAACAAACTTTCCTTCCAGTCGTGGTCCAGCAAGTAAAATTGTTCCTTACATGAGTGGTGATCAAAAATTCTTGGAGCCTATTATGTCTAACTCTGAAACAATAGTTCAGTTTGGTGCAAACGCTTATGGCAAGCCGGCGACAGGTTTGAATATTCTTAGAGAAACGATCATGGGCAGAGAGTTATTTGATCATGCGTTCAAAGTATATGCAAACAGATGGAAATTCAAACATCCTACTCCGGAAGACTTTTTTAGAACAATGGAAGATGCATCGGCGGTGGATTTAGACTGGTTTTTCAGAGGATGGTTTTACTCAACTGATTTTGTGGATATTGGTGTGAAAGAGGTAAAACAATATTACGTATCTGAGGCTGCAACTAAAGAATTAAAAGATGCTGTCGTTAGAAGAGGACGTTTTGGTCAGGAAAAAGGACCTTTCGTGTATTTAGTTGCTGGAACCAGCGAGGAACTGTCCGCTAAAGAGAAGAAAGCATTAGCTATTTCTGATGTGAATTTATTATCGGAGTATGTAAACAAAAACTTTACAGCTGATGAAAAAACAAAATTAAAATCTCCTAAATATTTCTACGAAGTAGAATTCAACAAACCAGGAGGAATGTTAATGCCAATTATTGTTGAGTTAACGTACGATGATGATTCAAAAGAAACATTTAAATATCCAGCTCAAATTTGGAGAAAAAACAATGATACCGCTAAGAAAGTATATGCAACTGAAAAAGCAATCAAAAAAATCCAAGTCGATCCAAAGTTAGAAACTGCTGATATCGATGTAACCAATAATACTTGGCCTAAAGAAGAAGTAAAATCCAAATTCGACTAGACTAACAAATAGTTAAAAAAAAAGACTCTGAAAAGAGTCTTTTTTTTATGAAAAAATTAAAAGTCAAAGGTTCAAAATTTAATATCTTTGTCACAATCAAAAATAAAATATATGTTTGGTATAGGTGGAGGCGAATTAATTTTTATCATGTTTATAGTGCTTATGCTTTTTGGGTCAGATAAAGTTCCTGAAATTGCCCGAACCATGGGTAAAGCAATGGCGCAATTGAAAAATGCTACTAATGATATTAAAAGTGAAATTCAAAAAGGAGCGGAGGCCAATGGGTTCGATGCGAAAACTTTGACCGATTTCACGGGGAATATTACTTCTGAAATAAATAAAGCAAAGGATAATATATTGGGTGATACTTCTCAATTCACCAATATGTCCCAGAATATTACCACCGAAATTAATAAAGCCAAAGACAGTTTACTGTCAGATACTACAACTCCAATAGAAAGCACTAAAGAAGTAATAGAAGACATTACAGGGCCAATAAAACGTCAGATGTAATGTTAGATAAATTATTGTCTTTAGATGCGGAAATATTCGTGTTTTTAAATGGATTAGGGTCGGAGACCTATGACGGACTTTGGTTACTCATTACCAAACAAAGCAATTGGATTCCTCTTTTTTTAGTTTTGCTCTACGTTATTTTTAAAAATCTAGGAGCAAAACAAACACTGTATTTGCTACTGTTTGTAGCAGTCTTGGTAACATTTACAGATCAATCGGCAAATGTGTTCAAACGAGAATTTCATCGCTTACGTCCTTGTAATAATCCTGAAATCAATTCTTTTATACGCATCGTTCAAATCAGAAATTCATTTAGTTTTTTCTCGGGCCATGCGACAAATTCAATGGCGGTTGCAGCATTTTTATATTTTAATTTCAAAGATAAAATCAAATATTTCGGTTTCTTGTTCTTGTGGCCGCTTATATTTGCTTACAGCAGAATTTATCTTGGTTTGCATTATCCTTTAGACATTTTAGCAGGCTATTTGTTCGGATTTACCTCTGGTTTTGTGTTCTTGAAAGTGTACAAAATAGCACAAGAAAGATATTTTCCGCAACCTACATAGTTAGTAGGAGCAATTTCCTGCTGTCCGCTGTATCCACGCAAAAAAGCGTGGGATGCCGCTCCCATCAGGGCTAGGCAGTTGTTTTCGAAAGGAATATTTGAATTTACAAGACTCTACTCACTGTCAAACCATCACGAATAGGCAGTAAAACCGTTTCTACTCTTGGATCCGTTGCTAATAACTGATTGTATTCCAGCAATATTTTTGTGCTCAAATCTTTAGGGTTCAGTGGTTCCAGAACTTTCCCGCTCCACAACACATTGTCCGATAAAATAATCCCGCCTTTATTCATTTTTGGAACAATCAATTCAAAATAGTTGAGGTAATTTTCTTTATCGGCATCAATAAAAACCAAATCGAATTTTAAGTCAAGCGCCGGAATAATGTCAACTGCTTCTCCTAAATGCTGGAAAATTTGTTCTCCCCAAGGTGATTTGTCAAAATGCTTTCTTTGAAAATCAACTAATTCTTCTTTGATGTCAATCGTATGCAACTGCCCGTTTTCCTGCATTCCTTCGCACAAACACAATGCGGAATAACCAGTATACGTTCCAATTTCCAGAATATTCACAGGCCGAATTAATTTAGACAACATACTCAAAACCCGCCCTTGAAAATGTCCGCTCAACATTCGCGGCAGCAAAATTTTTTGGTAAGTTTCTTTGTTCAGCGCGGCCAGTAAAGCAGGTTCTTTTTCGGAATGTTGTTCGATATAATCTTCTAATTCTTGGGAAATGAAATGCATTATCTTAAACTTTTTATTGGGTCTTGAAAAGTATTGAATATTCTAACAACATAAATGGTGTTGTTATGGAATTGGTAAAGTATTTTGTAATTTCGGATAATGATTCTTCTGCAATCAATTCGGTATTCATCAATTTGAAATTGATCAGGAAAAATTATTGAATTTAAACTTCCGAAAATTTCATCAGTTATTTTGGTGGCAACTAGAACAGAAATGTTTTGTTCTAACGAAAGATAAATATCTTTTAAATCAAGTTTTGCATTTGTAGTCCAGAAAATCGCATAATTAGGATTACTCATTTTTCCAGGTTTTCATTTCTTCAATAAGATTTTCTTGAGAAACTACTCTATTATATTTAATATCTTCTAACCCCTCTTCAACCTTATTATGATATTCTGAGAGTGTTAAGGCATTTCCTTTTGCATCGTATGAAACAATTTCCTTCAAATAATTATCAAAAACCGAAGAAACGATACGCAATAAACGTTCATCGGCATTTTCAATTTGCATTTGAATTTTCTGTTTTAATTCTGGAACTCCCATGTCTATTACTATTATAGTAACAAAGTTACAAAATATAATTTTGAGGGTTAAAAAAAATCAATATAATTCAAAATTGTCATTAAATTTGCACCATGGAAATCGAGAAAAAAGACATACGATCTTTATCAAAAGAACAATTACGAGATTTTTTTGTTGCTAATGGGGATAAAGCCTTTCGTGGTAATCAAGTTTACGAATGGTTGTGGAGCAAAGGCGCACATAGTTTTGAGGATATGACTAATGTTTCTAAAGGAACACGGACTATGCTGGAAACGCATTTTGTTATCAATCATATCAAAGTAGATACGATGCAGCGCAGCGAAGACGGGACCGTGAAAAATGCCGTGCGTTTGCATGATGGTTTGGTGGTCGAATCGGTTTTGATACCTACAAATACCAGAACTACAGCTTGTGTTTCCAGTCAGGTAGGCTGTAGTTTAGATTGTAACTTTTGCGCAACAGCGCGATTGAAAAGAATGCGAAATCTGGAACCAGCCGAAATTTACGATCAGGTTATTGCCATTGATAAAGAAAGCCGTTTGTATCACAATCATCCGTTGTCAAACATAGTTTTTATGGGAATGGGAGAACCACTTATGAACTACAACAATGTGCTGAAGGCAATCGAAATGATTACGTCTCCGGAAGGTTTAGGAATGTCGCCTAAACGTATTATGGTTTCGACTTCGGGAGTTCCTAAAATGATTAAGAAATTAGCTGATGATGATGTGAAATTCAAATTAGCAGTTTCCTTGCATTCAGCAATCGATGAAATTCGCTCCCGAATTATGCCATTTAGTGCTAATTTTCCTTTAGCAGATTTACGGGAATCATTAGAATATTGGTACCGAAAAACCAAAAGCAAAATCTCCTACGAATATGTAGTTTGGAAAGATATCAATGACAATAAAGCTTCAATTGACGCTTTGGTTAAATTTTGTAAATATGTTCCTTGTAAAGTGAATTTGATTGAATACAATCCCATTGATGATGGGGAATTTCAGCAAGCTTCCGAAGAATCAATTAATGCGTATATAAATGCATTGGAAGCAAGCGGCATTGTGGTAAAAGTGCGAAGAAGCCGCGGAAAAGATATTGATGCTGCTTGCGGACAGCTAGCCAACAAAGAAGCATAAAAATTTCTTTTCTAAAAACATTCAAAAGAATGTAAGCTTTTGTAAGATTGCAGGCTAAAATTGTATCTTTGAATTCTAATGAATGTTACTTCACAAATAAAACAGCCCATCTTTGACGAAATGGAACTTTTTGAAAAAAAGTTCTACGAATCGATGACTTCACAAGTGGCTTTGTTAAATAGAATCACCTATTACATCGTCAACAGAAAAGGAAAACAAATGCGTCCGATGTTTGTTTTTCTGACTGCTAAAATGGTTTCTGCCGGTACTGTAAACGAAAGAACCTATCGAGGTGCTTGCGTTATCGAGCTAATTCATACCGCCACATTAGTTCACGATGATGTTGTGGATGACAGCAATCGCAGAAGAGGTTTTTTCTCTCTCAATGCACTATGGAAAAATAAAATTGCTGTTTTAGTTGGGGATTATTTATTATCCAAAGGTTTATTGCTTTCCATAGATAATGGAGATTTTGATTTACTCCGAATTATTTCTGTCGCGGTTCGCGAAATGAGCGAAGGCGAATTACTTCAAATTGAAAAAGCCCGAAGACTCGACATCACAGAAGACATCTACTACGAAATAATTCGGAAAAAGACAGCGACACTTATTGCTGCCTGTTGTGCTCTTGGTGCAAAATCCGTTATTGAAGATGAAGTTCAAGTAGAAAATATGCGCAAGTTTGGAGAACTCATTGGGATGGCTTTTCAAATAAAAGATGATTTATTCGATTATACGGATGAAGCCATTGGGAAACCAACCGGGATTGACATCAAAGAACAAAAAATGACGTTGCCTCTTATTCACGTTTTGAATACGTGTACTTCAAAAGAGAAAACATGGTTGATTAACTCCATTAAAAACCATAATAAAGATAAAAAACGTGTCAAAGAAGTTATTGCTTTTGTAAAAAACAATAACGGTTTGCTTTATGCCGAACAAAAAATGGTTCAATTTCAGCAAGAAGCTCTTTTATTGTTGGATAATTATCCAAATTCGGACTTTAAAGATGCGTTAGTCTTGATGGTCAATTATGTCATTGAAAGAAAAAAATAATTCTTTTTTAAAATATTTTCTCTTCTTACCTATTGATTTTACTGATTTTTTTGATTTTCAATTTATAAAATCAAAAAAATTTCTATGTAAGATGCAACCTTTTTGCATTGTCAATCGTCTATGTTAATAGAGATGAGGTTCAATATTAAAAATCAGTTGCAATAGCAATGAAAAATATTGGAATTGATTTTTGCCATTGAAACTATTTATGAAAGTAATCAACTTACATCAGGAGGAAAATGAATTAATCCATTTGGCTGTCGAAAATAATCGGCCTGCACAACAGCAGATTTATACTCAATTTTCTCCAAAAATGTTAAGCGTTTGCCGCCAATACATAAAAGACATTCATCAGGCCGAAGATATCATGATTACTGCTTTTATGAAAGTGTTTACTAATCTGAAAAATTTTCAACACAAAGGAAGTTTCGAAGGCTGGATTAGAAGAATCATGGTCAATGAATGTATTTCTTTTATCCGAGTTGAAAAAAAACTAAAATATATTGAAGACGAAACCCATTTTGAAGAAAGTTTCAATAATACTGAAAGCCAATTCGCAATAGACGACATTCAATTTTTGATAGACAGTTTACCGGATGGTTACAAAATGGTGTTCAATTTATATGCTATCGAAGGATTCAAGCATCATGAAATTGCTGATATGTTAGGGATTAAGGAAGGAACATCAAAATCGCAATTATCACATGCCAGGAAAATGCTGCAAGCACAGATTAATACCTTAAAAAATTACGAGTATGGAACTGAATAAATTAGATCTTGAAATAAAACAAAAGCTGGAGCAAAGAATTATTCAGCCTTCTGCACAAGCTTGGGATCGATTAGAGACTATGTTAGATTCAGCTGAAAAAACAAAAAGCAAACGCAATATTAATTGGATTTACATTGCTGCGAGTTTTGTAGGTTTTCTACTTGTTTGCACAGTTTTCTTTAATGGATATGAAACTGTAAAAATAGATCCGACTGCTCCAATAGTTTTAGAAGAAAAATCAGATGAGAATAATTTAGAAAAGCCAGAGATGCTACATAAAGACGTTGTATCTAGCCAGATTCAAAAAACAATAACTAAGGAATATAAAGTTGTTGCTGAAAATAATAACGTGAATAAACAGTCGAAAAAACTAAATACTAAAGAAGAGAAATTTTCAAACGGCAATCGATCACGAGAAAATGAAGTTGTGGTTATTGTAGCTGAAAATAAGAATTACCAATCAATAAGCAGCAATAGATACGTTTCAGCAGAAAAATTATTAGCTGAAGTTAGTAATACTAAGTTTGAATCTAAAATTACTGATCTATCAGTTGCAAAAGCTAGAAAGGCTATTTCTGTAAATCCAAATAGTTTATTATCTAGTGCTGAAACAGAATTAAATCAATCATTTCGAGAATCGGCGTTGGATAAATTCAACAAGAATTTTAATGCTATAAAAACAGTTTTAGTCAATAGAAATTACGAAGAATAAATCAAAATCAATCATCAATCAAAAATCGAAAATCATGCAAAAAATTATTTTAATCACTGTACTATTTTTATCTTCCGTTTTAATACAAGTAAATGCGCAAGAAAAAGGCAATTATAAAAATATTTTAGACTGGACGTATTGGCAGCCTGTGTCACCAAATTATGAAAGGAGTGTTGAAAAGGACCCCAAATTCAAAGATGAAGATATTTTAACCATTAAATCGATTAAAAACAAAATCAATGGTTTTGGTACAATCATGAAAACAATAAAACCAGACTTGTACTTAGGGAAAACCGTGAAAATGTCAGGATATTTAAAATGTGAAAATATTAAATCTTGGGCTGGTTTATGGATGCGTGTGGATTACTATGATGTGGCTGTTTTGGCTTTTGATAACATGCAAAAAAATCCCATAAAAGGCACAAAAGATTGGGCTAAATATGAGATTGTCTTGCACGTACCAGCAGATGCAACTTCTATTTCATACGGAGTTTTATTAGATGAAACAGGTCAGGTTTGGTTTAAAGACATTGCACTAGAAATAGTTGATGAAACTACACCT
Source organism: Flavobacterium caseinilyticum (assembly GCF_004349085.1). Lineage (GTDB taxonomy): Bacteria > Bacteroidota > Bacteroidia > Flavobacteriales > Flavobacteriaceae > Flavobacterium > Flavobacterium caseinilyticum. The sequence goes on from NZ_SMFM01000001.1 coordinate 780,704, forward strand.
GAAACGGGATTTACTAGAGGAAGAGATCATAAATCAATTCCATTTGAGACCAAAGCCAAAGCAATTGGTAATGAAATTAAATCAATAACTGGCTCAGAAAAAAATGCGTTAAAAAAAGAGATTGAACAAATTGATAACGATCTGGAAAATAGTGTAATTACTAAAGAACAAGCGGATGATTTAAAGTTGAAAAAAGCAGCCGTTCACGCCGCAAATATCGATGCTAAAGTTAGTGTTCAAGAAGAAAAACTCAACCAGCTTATACAAGATAAAGTGGATGGAAAAGTTGAAGACGCTAAGGATCATAGAAGTGGCGGTAGAAAGATTATTTTTGGGACTAATTCTGAGGAACTTGGTCAAAATCAAACGGAATTTAACATTTCTTCGATGAAAGTTTATAATGGTCAGGAAGATAAGGAAGAGCGCCAATCCAAAAGAACTACTTCGCAATTTGTATTAGCAACTGGATTGAATAATGTAGTGACTGACGGCTCTGTTGAAAAATCAGATTTTAGGTATTTGGGTTCTAATTTTTATGAATGGGGAGTAACTTATAATACCCGAATTTTCAAAAACTATAATTTATTGCATGCTAAGTACGGACTTTCAGTGATGTATAATAATTTGCGAGCTACAGATAACAGGTTTTTTGCAGTAAATGGAAATCAAACAAATCTAGAATTGAATGCGGTGGCGCAAGATGATTCCCGTTTCAAGAATGTAAATTTGGTATTTCCTATGCATTTAGAATTTGACTTCACAAAATCTAAAGAAAGAGATGGTAAAACCTATTTTAAAACACACGATAGTTTCCGACTTGGTTTAGGTGGATATGTTGGAACAAATCTAAAATCGAAGCAACTCATTAATTATGATACTGATGGCTATAAGTCAAGAGAAATAACTAAAGGTGATTTTAATGTTGATAATTTTATATACGGATTGAGTACTTACATCGGATATAAATCGACTAGTTTGTACTTGAAATATGATTTGAATCCTTTATTTAAAGATAATACAGTGAAACAAAACAATGTTTCTTTAGGACTGCGTTTTGATTTTAATTAGAAATTGTTTTAGTTAGTTTTATACTTTGAGAGGCACTTTGAAAGAAGTGCTTTTTTTGTTTTTAGATATTGAATTATGAACTTTGATTTGCGTATTTTTGCACACTTTTCAACTATTAAATATTTTATCCAACTTGATTTCAAAAGCCACTATTGATACTGTTTTCGAAACTGCTCGAGTTGAGGAGGTTATTGGTGATTTCGTAAACCTAAAGCGTGCAGGAAGTAACTTCAAGGGATTAAGTCCTTTTTCTGAAGAACGTTCTCCTTCGTTTATGGTTTCGCCAGCTAAAGGAATTTGGAAAGATTTTAGTTCTGGAAAAGGCGGGAACTCCGTGGCTTTCTTAATGGAACATTCCCATTTTACGTATCCGGAAGCCATTCGATACTTAGCTAAAAAATACAATATTGAGATTGAAGAAACGGAACAAACAGACCAAGAGAAAGCAATTACCGATGTTCGGGAAAGTATGTATTTGGTTTCGGAATTTGCAAAAACCTATTTCCACAACACACTTTTAAACTCTGAAGAAGGAAAAGCAATTGGGTACTCTTATTTTAAAGAAAGAGGATTTACGAGTGAGACTATTAAGAAGTTTAGTTTAGGATATTCGCCTGAAAGTTGGGATGCTTTTACGAAAGAAGCCTTAGGCAAAGGATATAAATTAGAATTCTTAGAAAGCACAGGACTTACAATTCCCAGAGATGACAGGCCGTTTGACAGGTTCAAAGGGCGTGTAATGTTTCCTATAGAAAGCATGTCTGGAAGAGTGCTGGGTTTTGGAGGTCGTATTCTTACCAATGATAAAAAGGCGGCAAAATACCTGAATTCCCCTGAAAGTGAAATTTATCATAAAAGCAAAGTGTTGTATGGTATTTTTCAAGCCAAACAATCCATCGCAAAATTAAATAATTGTTATTTGGTTGAAGGATATACGGATGTAATTCAGTTCAATCAATCTGGAATAGAGAACGTTGTTTCTTCTTCTGGAACGGCGTTAACACCTGACCAAATCCGATTAATAAATAGATTAACAAAGAATATAACGGTACTTTTTGACGGAGATGCTGCAGGTTTACGGGCATCTGTTCGAGGAATCGATTTGATTCTTGAGGAAGGGATGAATGTAAAGGTTTGTACTTTTCCTGATGGCGAAGATCCGGACAGCTTTGCCAAAAAAACATCGTATGAGGATTTAGTTTTATATCTGGAAAATAACGCCAAAGATTTTATTCAGTTCAAGGCCTCGCTTTTGATGAATGAAGCCAAGAATGATCCTATCAAAAAAGCCGACTTAATTCGGGATATGGTGGTAAGTATTTCGAAAATTCCGGACAGAATTCAGCGTGAAATTTATATTCAGGAATGTTCTCGAATTATGGATATTTCGGAGCAGGTTTTACAAAGTACCTTAGCACAATTAGTACAAAAAGAGGGTATTGAAGTAGGAAAAAAGCAGAAGCAAGAGCAAGTGCAAAATGCTTTTGATTATGTAAAAAATGAACAGACAGATGAGACGGACAAAGTGGATTCTCTGTATCGCTTTGAACGCAAAATAATAGAAATACTTTTACTCTATGGCAATAAAACAGAAAAATTTGAAGAAGTCCTGTTAAAGTCAAATAGTGATGGAGAAATTATAGATGTCACTGAAATCAAGGAATTGAAAGTTTTTCAGAAAATTTATTTAAGTTTACAAGATGATGAAGTAGAGTTTGCAAGTCCTATATTTAGAGATATTTATAAGAATTTAATAGATTTTTATTTGCAAAATGAGGATTCCGGACTTGAAAAATATATAAATCATATTCAGTCTGGAATTCCAGATGAAGTGACTAATATTATAATGGAGGATGAGAAAAACGTCTTGCATAATTGGATAGGCCAAAATATTTTTCCAAAAACCAAAGAAGAAATGTTAAATCAGGATGTTTCGGATACATTACTTACTTTAAGATGGTTTTTGGTTAGCGAAATCATTGAAGAGTTGAAAAATTCAGTCTCTAATGAGCCAGATTCGGATAATATGGAGTCATTGTCTTTAGTGATGAATTATATCGAGTTAAGAGGAAAATTTTCAAAAAAATTAGGAAGAGTTGTGGTACGTTACCATTAAAAAACATAATTTTTTTACCTCGCAAGATCGAGGAAATAGAAAGCTCTGTATTGTCTGAACATATTTCAGACAATACAGAGCTTTGAACACTATTGATTAAAATTAAATTAATCCATACTTTTTCTAAAAAATCAACACTAATAATATGTTGATACTACTAAACGATCTCTAACTTTTTAGCTTTGTCCACTAAATCTACCAGATTAGTAACGTTTAGTTTGGTAAGTAATCGCAATTTGTAAGTACTGATCGTTTTTTCGTTGAGTTTTAAAATATCAGCGATTTCATGATTCTTTTTACCTCCACTTAAGTAACGTAATACTTCAACCTCTCGGTTGGAAAGCTTGCGGTACAGACGTTCGCTTTTAGTTTGTTTGGCAATCAAGGCTAGATTTTTCTTCACGGTTTCGTTCATGATTATCTTTCCTTGGGAGACTTTAATAATCGAAATCCCTAAAGTTTCTAACTTTTCGGATTTATGCACAAAGCCAGAAACTCCAGCTTTTATGGCATTTGGCGCATAAATTTGTTCTGAAAGACCACTGAAGATAATGATTTTAGTTTTTGGAAAATTTTTCAAGACTGCTTTAACCTCAAAAATACTGGCAAGTCCTTCGAGTTCCAAATCTAATATTAACACATCAATGTCTTTTGTTAAAAGTATATCCCTTACCATTAAAAAGTTACCTACATTGGCAACTATAGAAATGTCTGCATGATCTTTAAAGTAAGATTTTACTCCAAAATGCACAACAGGATAATTATCGGCTATACATACTTTAATCATAATTTTAAATTTTTAGAATTGTTTGTAATTGGAAATGTAAAATTAATAAATAAATTCTGTAATTAATTGTAAATCAATATAAAATATTACTTCTTTATCATTTTGTGATAAAACATACTGGAATTGCTAGCATTTTATGTTGATTAATAGTGTTTAATCGTTTATAAATTTCGAAAACAATTTTTTCCCGTCCAAAATAGTCTTCAGCTGACTTTCCAGCTTCATTTTCAAGCATTGCCCATTCTAATTCATCATAACTGGCACCTAATTGATCTTCATCAGTTCTGTCGTCACCAAATAATCCGTCTGTTGGAGAAGCGTTTAAAATAGACTCCGGAATTTTCAAATAACGGCCTAATAGATAAACTTCTGATTTCATTAAATCAGCGATTGGACTTAAATCTACTCCGCCGTCACCATATTTTGTATAAAAACCTACGCCAAAATCCTCTACTTTATTACCTGTTCCTGCAACTAGTAAACCATGGATTCCTGCAAAGTAGTAAAGTGTGGTCATTCTTAATCTTGCTCTGGTATTTGCAAGTGAAAGTTGGACTGTGGCTGTATCTGAATCATCAGGAACTGCTTTTTTAAACGTCTCAAAAACACCGGTTAAATCAGCTTCAGTGTTGGAAACGTTAGGAAATCTTTGTTTTAGTTGTTCAATATGTTTGCGTCCTCGGGTTACGTGACTTGGTGCTTGATGAATAGGCATTTCAACACATAAAACCTTTAATCCTGTTTGTGCACATAATGTTGAGGTCACTGCCGAATCTACTCCACCGGAAATACCTATTACAAATCCATTTACTTTTGCATTTTCAGCATATGTTTTTAACCAGTTTACAATTTGAGTATTTACTTTTTCAACTTGGATTGCACTTTTTTTAGTCATAATAGTTTACGTTTTAAAAAGCAGGAATGTATATTTGCAAAATCATTTCGTCATGCATTCGTTTCCTAGGATTCTTTGGAAACAAATTTAATTAATATATATGAAAAAATATCTGTTTCTTGTAGTCTTATGTCTCGTTATTTTTTCTTGTGATAAGAAAACTAAAGTTGAAAGTGCCGTTACAGCGATTCCTTTGGAATTAAAAGTGGAGCGATTTGATAAAATATTTTTTGAAACGCCTCCAAAGGATTTAGAAAAAGTAAAAAAGGAATTCCCGTTTTTTTTTCCTGCAGGTAACGATAATAGCGTTTGGTTAAATAAAATGCAAGATCCAATCTGGAGAGAATTATACACGGAAGTTCAAAAAAAATATGCTGATTTTGAACCTTTCAAATTGGAATTAGAGACGCTTTTTAAACATATAAAATATTATTTTCCGCAAACAAAAACGCCAAAAGTAATTACCATAATCTCTGAAATGGATTACAATAATAAAGCTATTTATGCAGATAGTTTAGTGATTATTTCGCTGGAACTTTATTTAGGAAAAGGGCATAAGTTTTATCAGTTTCCTGATTACTTAAAACAAAATTTTGAGCAAAGACAAATTGCCCCAGATGTAGTTTCGAGTTTTGCGGCACGAAAAATCCCTCCTGTTTTAGAGAAAGATTTACTGAACCAAATGATTTATCACGGAAAGCAATTGTATTTAAAGGATTTACTTTTACCGGAATATACTGATGCCGAAAAAATGGGATATACGCCTGAACAAATAGTATGGTGTCAGGAAAATGAAAGTTATATGTGGCGTTATTTAATTGAAAAAGAAATGCTTTACAGCACTGATCAAAAATTAATTCCTCGATTTATAAATCCGGCGCCGTTTTCTAAATTTTATTTGGAAATTGATAATGAATCCCCGGGACAAGTTGGAGCCTGGATTGGATGGCAAATGGTGCGTTCCTACATGAAAAATAATGAAGTTCCTATTGCTGACTTGCTGAAGACAAGTGCAAAAGAAATATTTGTGAAATCAAAATACAAACCCAAAAAGTAATGTCAAATAAAAATACATCAGAAATTAAGTTTCTAATTGAGTTAGATGAAAATCGTGTGCCGGAAAAATTAATGTGGTCTGCCAAAGACGGCGGAGTAGAACAGGAGGAGGCAAAAGCAATTATGCTGTCGATCTGGGACAGTAAGGCCAAAGAAAGTATGCGTATAGATTTATGGACGAAAGATATGCCGGTTGATGAAATGAAAATTTTCTTTCACCAGACTTTAGTGGCAATGTCCGAAACTTTCAAACGTGCTACAGATGACGAAAAAATGGCCGATACAATGAAAGATTTCTGTGACTATTTTGCGGAGAAATTAGAATTAACAAAATAAAATAGATTCTGTTCTAAAAAAAATCCCAAAACTTAAATTTTTAAGTTTTGGGATTTTTATGCTTTAATAATGAAGTTCTAAAACTGATTGTTATTCTTGAAAACTTCTTGATTTACTTCATCGATATAGGAAAGTAATTCTTCTTTCCCAGTTGATTCTGTCGCTGAGGTTACAAAATAATGCGGCATTTCGGCCCAATTGTTTGCAAACATTTTCTTTTTGTAAGCCGCAATATGCGAATCGATTTTTACTTTACTTATCTTATCTGCTTTGGTGAAAACAATACAAAATGGAATTTCGCTTTCGCCCATGTAGGACATGAATTCAATATCTATAGTTTGTGCCTCATGACGAATGTCAATCAAAACAAATGCACACACTAATTGTTCTCTGGTTTCGAAATAATCAGTAATGAATTCCTGGAAAATAGATTTCGTTTTTTTGGAAACTTTGGCATATCCATATCCTGGTAAATCGACTAAGAACCAATTATTGTTAATAAGAAAATGGTTTATCAATTGTGTTTTTCCGGGTCTTCCCGAAGTTTTAGCTAACTTTTTATGATTGGTCAGCATGTTTATCAAGGAAGATTTCCCAACGTTTGATCGGCCTATAAAAGCGTATTCCGGCAAAAAATCTTTGGGACATTTGGTTACATCGGAGTTGCTGATAACAAATTCGGCGGTATTAATTTTCATTTTTTCTAAGTGTAAAATTCTCTTTTTAAGTCTGATTTACGGCTAAATGCGTATGGGTTAACCAGTCTTCTAACAAATGATTAAATTCGTCTGGACGTTCCATCATGGCCGCATGGCCACATTTGTCAATCCAGTATAGAGTAGAATTGGGTAATAATTTATGAAACTCTTCGGCAACATCCGGAGGTGTAACTTTGTCGTTTTTCCCCCAAATAATGCAGGTTTGAACATGCATTTTCGGCAAATCTTTTGCCATATTATGACGGATAGCACTTTTGGCTATTGTCAATGTTTTGATCAACTTTATTCTATCGTTTACGGATTCGTAAACTTCATCAATCAGTTCTTTTGTAGCTATTTTTGGGTCGTAAAATACGTCTTCCGCTTTTTTTCTAATATATTCATAATCACCTCTTTTTGGGTAACTATCACCCATCGCGCTTTCGTAAAGACCAGAACTTCCCGTAATTACCAGTCCGGCTACTTTTTCAGGATACATTTTAGTATGGTATAAAGCAATATGTCCACCTAAAGAATTTCCTAAAAGTATAACGCGGTCTAAGCCTTTGAAAGTGATGAAATCCTTAACATATTTCGCAAAACTTTTTACATTCGTTTTTAAAATATTCTGGGTGTAAATTGGTAAATCTGGAATAATTATTTTATACCCTTTAGTAGAAAAGTAACTGGCAACCGCGTCAAAGTTGCTAAGTCCTCCCATAAGTCCATGTAAGATGACAATTGGAGTCCCTTCGCCTGCCTCGTAATAGCTGTATCTACCTTCTTTTTTATAGTGTTTTTCCATTTTTTATAAATCCGGATTTTCAATTTTGACAAATATAGGATTTTACAATTAAAAATGAATTTTTACAACATTTTTTAATTGTAAAATATGCTAAAAGATGTTGTAAGGTGCTTTTTTTTATCAAGGTTTAAATGGCAGATATCATTTCTTTTATTTGTTTTATTGTTAGTTTTTAAAACTTAAAATCACACGTATTTTACGCTCTTTTTCTTATAACATTACCTTTCTTACAAATAAAGGAAAAGTTAGCTAAAGTTCTGAATGTCCATAAATTAGGGGTTTTAGGTCAAAAGTGGTTAAACTTATTAACAAAGTGGTATATAGTGGTAAATTGTGGTAGTTTTTTTTATATTTTTGCTCTACACCATTTAATAAATTTTGTTTGGAGACAATAGTTGGAACATACGAATGTAAAGTCGATGCTAAAGGAAGGCTACTTATGCCAGCCCCTTTAAAAAAGCAGCTGGCGACTTCACTTCAAAACGGATTCGTTTTGAAGCGTTCCGTTTTTCAGCCGTGTCTGGAATTATATCCGATGCAGGAATGGGATTTGATGATGCAGCGAATCAATAAACTAAATCGATTCGTGAAGAAAAACAATGACTTTATCCGCAGGTTTACTGCTGGAGTAAAAGTGGTTGAAATTGATGCTTTGGGACGATTATTAGTGCCAAAAGATTTAGTGGTTTTTGCCAAAATTTCAAAAGAGGTAGTGTTCTCTTCAGCTGTAAATATTGTTGAGATTTGGGATAAAGATTTATACGAAAAATCAATAAGCGGTGAAGATGTAGATTTTGCAGATTTAGCCGAAGAAGTAATGGGAAACATAAATGACGACGACAATGGAATATCATAATCCGGTTTTGCTTCAGGCATCAGTAAATGGTTTAAATATAAAGCCTGACGGCATTTATGTAGATGTAACTTTCGGCGGAGGCGGTCATTCAAAAGAGATTTTGAAACGGCTTGGGCCAAACGGAAAGTTATTTGCTTTTGATCAGGATGAAGACGCATTAGCGAATACGCTGCAAGACGAAAGATTTACGCTGATTAATGAAAATTTCCGTTTTATAAAACGGTTTTTACGTTTTTATGGGGTAAAAAATGTGGACGGGATTTTAGCCGATTTAGGAGTTTCGTCCCATCAGTTTGATGTTCCGGAAAGAGGTTTTTCTACTCGTTTTGATGCTGGACTGGATATGCGAATGAGCCAGAAAAACGATTTGAATGCATATCGAGTAGTGAATGAATATGATGAGACGAATTTAAAAAGAGTGTTTTTGGATTATGGTGAATTGAAAAATGCACCTGCTTTAGCTAGAACAATTATAGAGGCCCGAGAGCAGCAGACCATAAAAACAACAGATGACTTGAAAGAGGTTTTGGCGCGTTATTTACCTGAAAGAGTTAAAAATAAAATTTTGGCGCAAATCTATCAGGCGATCCGAATTGAAGTAAATCAGGAAATGGATGTTTTGAAAGAGTTTTTGGAACAGTCGTTAGAAATATTAAATCCGGGCGGAAGACTTAGTGTTATTTCGTACCACTCATTAGAGGACAGGTTAGTAAAAAGGTTTGTCAAAAACGGAATGTTTGAAGGGGAACCTGAACGAGACTTTTTTGGAAATTTTTCTGTGCCATTTAAAACTATTGGAAAATTAATTGTTCCGGATGCCGCTGAAATAAAAGAAAACAATAGAGCCAGAAGTGCGAAATTAAGAATTGCTGAAAAGAAATAATTTCTACCCTATCTCTCCGTATTGGAGTTTTTATCAAGGGAAAACAAATACTAACTTTTAACATCTCGGCCGCCTATCCTTTGGATAGGCCCGGGGAGAAGACAAATGAAAAACGGAGTTTACAGCCTATTAAAAGCGAAGTTTCTGATAAATGATGACGCTGTGAAGAACTGGCGTTTCATCGTTTTTATAATTCTTTTGGCTATTGTTATGATTGCAAATACCCAGCGATTTGAACAAAAAGTATTCATGATCGCTGAGCTGACAAATAAAGTTAAGGAATTGCGCTCAGAATTTGTTGACAGACGTTCAGAGTTAATGAAATTGAAGATGGAATCCACTGTTTCTGAGAAAATGATCGAAAAAGAAATTTTCCCCTCGACAGTTCCTCCAGTAAAAATAAAGGTTAAAAAAGAAGAAAAAGAGAAAAACTTTTTACAAAAAATATGGCAGTAGAAGATAAATACATATCCTACAGAATTTATCTGGTAGCTTTTTTCATCTTTTTGATGGCCATTGCGATTGCTGTTAAGTTGACAAATATTCAGTGGGTTGAAGGTGATTATTACAGAAAATTAGCCAAAGAAAGAACAGTTAGAAATTTTGTGATTCCTGCCAATAAAGGAAATATTTATTCTGCGGATGGAAGCCTTTTGGCCACATCAATTCCGAATTATGAAATACGTTTTGATGCTTTGGCTCCAAAGGCAGAATCCTTCGAAAAAAATGTAAAGTCATTATCCGATTCTTTATCTACAGTTTTAGGAAAGCCTGCCAGCTTTTTTGAAAACGAACTTCGAAAAGCGAGAGCGAATAAAAACAGGTATTATTTGTTAGCCCGTAATTTGAGCTACACGCAGTATTTTAAAATCAAAGGGTTTCCATTGTTTAATTTGGGGGCTTACAAAGGAGGAATTATAATTGAACAGGAAACCGTAAGAGAACATCCGATAGGGAAAATTGCCGAGCGCACTGTAGGTTACGAGCGAACTTCAAATGGTGAATCACTCGAGGGAAAAGGAATTGAATGGGCTTTTAGAAAATATCTGAATGGAAAAGACGGTAAGATTTTAAAACAAAAAATAGCAAAAGGACAGTGGAAACCCATCCGTGACGTTAATGAGGTAGATCCTCAAGATGGCTATGATGTCATATCGACAATTGATGTTTATGTCCAGGATATAGCACATCACGCTTTGCTAAAACAATTGGAATTGTATCAGGCTGAACATGGTTGTGTGGTGGTTATGGAAACTAAAACGGGTCATGTAAAAGCAATTTCAAATCTGGGGAGAGCTAAAGACGGAACCTATTATGAAACTACTAACTATGCGGTAGCCGAATCACACGAGCCGGGTTCTACTTATAAATTAGCAGATTTAATGGCGCTGCTAGAGGATAAAAAAGCGGATACCAGTACTGTTTACGACAGTAAAGGGGGAATCGTGGTGTATTCCGGGAAAAAAGTGCGCGATTCACATGAAGGTGGTTACGGAAAAATTTCTTTGGCGCGAGGCTTTGAAGTTTCTTCAAATACAGTTATGGTTCAGGCGGTATATGATGCGTATAAAGATGAGCCTTTAAAATTTGTAAACCATCTTAACAATTTCGGATTAAATAAACCATTAGGACTATCGATTAAAGGCGAAGGAAGACCTTATATTCCGCAGCCAAGTGATAAAAATTGGTCAAATATTTCGCTTCCGTGGATGGCTTTTGGATATGGCGTTTCTATCACTCCTATGCAAACTTTAGCTTTTTATAATGCAGTTGCCAATAATGGTGAAATGGTTAAACCTCAATTTGTTTCTGAAATAAAAGAATGGAACAGAACCATCAAAAAATACGAAAAAGAAGTTTTGAATCCGAGAATTTGTTCCCCACAAACTATTGCAAAATTAAGAGCAGTTCTGGCAAATGTTGTAAAAAAGGGAACAGGTTCAAAATTATATTCTAAAGATTTTTCAATGGCGGGAAAAACAGGAACGGCACAGGTGAATTACGGAAAGGCAGGAGGAGCAGGAAAATATTATGCTTCCTCTTTTGTGGGTTATTTCCCGGCAGACAAACCAATGTATTCTTGTATAGTTGTCGTGCATAAACCAAGTACAGCGCTGAATAATTATTATGGTGCGGATGTGGCAGGGCCAGTTTTTAAGAGGATCGCTCAGAAGATTTTTACTGATGCACCATCGACAAATGAGATTAAAAACTTAGACAAGAAAATTCCTAAACAAGAAAGCAATTACGATTCCTATTTTGTTAAATCAAATAAGAACCAAAAGTTAATTCCAAATCTAAAAGGGATGTCAGGTATGGATGCTGTAGCTTTATTAGGGAATTTGGGTATCAAAGTAAAGGTAATAGGAATTGGAAAAGTTAAAAAACAGTCGTTAGAAGCGGGACAAGTTTTAGAAAAAAATAGAACGATACTATTGGAATTATCATGAGTATACTAAAAGACATATTATACAAAGTAGCTATCGAAGCTGTAAAAGGTTCGACGGATATTGCTGTAAACAAAATGGATTTTGATTCTAGAAAAATCGAGTCAAATGATGTTTTTGTGGCTATTCGTGGTTCCATTTCAGATGGTCATGATTTTATTGAAAAAGCAATTCAGCTGGGAGCAGTTGCTATTGTATGCGACACATTTCCTGAAAATATTGCCAAAGGAATTACTTATGTTCAGGTGAAAGATACGAATTCGGCCTTAGCATTTATGGCTGCAAATTATTTCGGAAATCCTTCACAAAACTTGAAATTGGTTGGAATAACAGGAACAAACGGTAAAACTACAATTGCTTCTTTATTGTACCAATTGTTTAAAAAAGCAGGTTTTAAAGTAGGATTGCTTTCGACAGTTAAAATATTAGTTGACGAAATAGAATACAAAGCGACACATACGACGCCAGATTCGATTACAATAAATCATTATCTGAAAGAAATGGTCGAAAACGGTGTTGAATACTGTTTTATGGAAGTGAGTTCGCATGGAATTCACCAAAAAAGAACGGAAGCATTGCATTTCGTAGGTGGAATTTTCACCAATTTGTCTCACGACCATTTGGATTATCATCCAACTTTTGCAGAATACAGAGATGTAAAAAAATTATTCTTTGATCATTTGCCTAAAACAGCCTTTGCATTGACCAATATTGATGATAAAAATGGAACGGTAATGTTGCAGAATACTGCGGCCAAAAAATTGACTTACGCTTTAAAATCGTATGCCGATTACAAGGCTCAAATTTTGGAAAATCAATTGTCAGGTCTGTTGTTGAAAATAAACGGAAATGAAGTTTGGGTAAAACTAATCGGAACATTTAACGCCTATAATTTATTGGCTATATATGGAACTGCGATTGAATTGGGGATGGAAAGTCTTGAGGTACTTCGATTGTTATCTGATTTAGAAAGTGTTTCGGGGCGGTTCCAATATATTGTTTCGGCTTCAAATATTACGGCAATTGTGGATTATGCGCACACACCGGATGCTTTGGAAAATGTGCTGAAAACAATTAATGATATCCGTACTAAAAATGAGCAACTAATTACAGTTGTAGGTTGCGGAGGAAATAGAGACAAAACTAAGCGACCAATTATGGCTGGTATTGCATCGGACTTGAGTGATAAAGCAATTTTTACTTCGGATAATCCAAGAAATGAAGATCCGGAAGTAATTATTACGGAGATGGAACAAGGGGTTGCTCCTCAGAATTATAAAAAAGTGTTGACCATTACTGATAGAAAACAAGCTATAAAAACGGCATGTCAATTGGCTCAGCCAAATGATATTATCTTAATTGCAGGAAAAGGACATGAAACATATCAGGAGATAAATGGAATTCGCCATGATTTTGATGATATGAAAATAGTTAAAGAGATATTAGATCAACTCCATAAATAGAGAAATATGCTGTATTACTTATTTGAATATTTAGACAAAACATTAGATGTACCTGGAACAGGCGTATTTCAGTACATAACATTCAGATCTGCACTTGCATTTTTGCTCTCGCTACTTCTGTCCACGATTTATGGAAAGAGAATAATTAGCTTTTTGCAAAGACAGCAAGTAGGAGAAACTGTACGAGAGCTTGGTTTAGCTGGACAAAATGAAAAAGCAGGAACGCCAACGATGGGAGGGTTAATTATCATATTTGCAACATTGGTTCCAGTTGTATTATTTTCAAAATTGCAGAATATTTATATAGTTTTATTAATAGTTACCACACTTTGGATGGGAACAATTGGTTTTATAGATGATTATATTAAAATTTTCAAGAAAGATAAAGCGGGTTTAAAAGGAATATTTAAAGTTTTTGGACAGGTAGGTTTAGGTTTAATAGTTGGTGCAGTCCTTTATTTTAGTCCTGCTGTAACCGTTCGCACTGATACCTCTACATCAGATATTTTTAGAGCGCCAACAGAAACGGTGATTTTGCCCGGGCCAATTGAGGAAAAATCTACTGCGACAACAATTCCTTTCTTTAAAAATAATGAATTTGACTATGCCGAATTGTTGGCATGGACAGGTGAAGGATATGAAAAATGGGCTTGGTTAATTTTTATTCCGGTGGTGATTTTCATCATTACCGCGGTTTCCAACGGCGCTAATTTAACAGATGGAATTGACGGTTTGGCTGCGGGAACGTCAGCTATTTCAGTGCTTGCTTTAGGAATATTTACATTCGTTTCCGGAAATATCATTTTTTCGAACTATCTGAATATTATGTATATTCCTAATTCAGGGGAAATGACTGTTTTTATTGCCGCATTCGTGGGGTCATTGATTGGATTTCTTTGGTATAACTCGTACCCGGCATCGGTTTTTATGGGAGATACAGGAAGTTTGACGATCGGTGGAATTATTGCGGTTCTGGCAATTGCAGTTCGAAAAGAAATGCTGATCCCGTTATTTTGTGGTATTTTTCTTGTCGAAAATTTCTCCGTAGTTCTTCAGGTAAGTTATTTCAAGTATACAAAGAAACGCTTTGGCGAAGGCCGAAGAATATTTTTAATGTCTCCTTTACACCATCATTATCAGAAAAAAGGATATCACGAAAGTAAAATCGTAACCCGGTTTTGGATTGTTGCTATTATGCTGGCCATATTGTCAATTGTTACTTTAAAATTAAGATAATATGAGGCTAGTAATTTTAGGGGGCGGTGAAAGTGGCGTTGGGACTGCTATTCTGGGTAAGAAAAAAGGATATGAAGTTTTCGTGTCTGATTTTGGAAAGATAAAAGGAAATTACAAAGAAGTTCTTCTCATTAATGGAATTGCTTGGGAAGAGGGAAAGCATACGGATGATTTGATTTTGAATGCTGATGTGGTGATGAAAAGCCCGGGTATTCCCGATAAATCTCCAATAGTTCAAAAGCTTTTAAATAAAGGAATTTCGGTTGTTTCTGAAATTGAGTTTGCAGCTCCTTTTACTGATGCAGTAATAATAGGGATCACGGGAAGCAATGGAAAAACGACCACTACGATGCTCACTCATCATTTGCTGAAATCAGCAGGTTTAAATGTAGGATTGGGAGGAAATATCGGTAAGAGTTTTGCTTGGCAAATAGCCGATAATAAATATGATTCCTACGTGCTGGAGTTAAGCAGTTTTCAATTGGATGGAATTAAAAAGTTTAAGCCGCACATTGCCATTATTACAAATATCAGTCCGGATCATTTGGATCGATACGATTATAAATATGAGAATTATATTGATGCAAAGTTTAGAATAACGATGAATCAAACGGAGGATGATTATCTCATATATGATGCGGATGATGAAGCCATAAACGAATGGTTCATGACGCACACAACAAAAGCAAAATTAATTCCTTTTTCATTGACTAAAATTTTCAATGAAGGGGCATATATAAAAAACAATAAAATGGAAATAAAGATTAATCAAGAAGAGTTTAAAATGGATACAGAACACATTGCTTTAGAAGGAAAACATAATATAAAAAACGCAATGGCAGCAACCTCTGTGGCAAAATTAATGCAAATAAGAAAGGCTACGATCAGAGAGAGTCTTTCTAATTTTCAAGGAGTAGAACACCGTCTTGAAAAAGTTTTAAAAATTCAAAATGTTCAATATATAAATGACTCAAAAGCAACAAATGTCAACGCTACTTTTTTTGCTTTAGACAGTATGAACACGCCAACGGTTTGGATTGTTGGTGGTGTTGATAAAGGAAATGATTATAACGAACTGATGTCATTAGTTCGTGAAAAAGTGAAAGCGATTATTTGCCTTGGTGTAGATAATAAAAAAATTATCGATGTTTTTGGAAATGTGGTAGACATGATGATCGAAGTTTCCAACATGAATGATGCTGTGAAAATGGCGCAGCGATTATCAGAAAAGGGAGATACTGTTTTATTATCGCCTGCTTGCGCTAGTTTTGATTTATTCGAAAACTATGAGGATAGAGGAAATCAATTCAAACAGGCAATTAAGAATTTATAGAAATGTTAGAAGTTTAAAGTTTTAGGTTAAAAAACTGTAAACATCAAACACAAAAAGTTTAAACAAATAAAAAATGAAACAACTAATAAACAATTTAAAAGGGGATAAAGGGATTTGGTCTTTCGTGGCCTTATTAGCTTTGTTTTCGTTTATGCCTGTTTTTAGTGCGAGCAGTAATTTGGCTTACATCGGCCAAGGAAACGGAAATACATTGGGCTATTTGGTAAAACATATAGTGCATATTTGTATAGGTTTTGGAATTATTTTTATGGTGCATAAATTGCCTTATCACTATTTTAAGGCAGTTTCTAAAGGGGCGCTGTATATTGTTTGGGTATTATTGGCCTACACATTGATAAAGGGAACAGTAATTGCGGGTGCCAATGCCAGCCGCTGGATTCAATTGCCGTTTATTGGTGTTACGTTTCAAACTTCCACATTGGCGTCAATGGTTTTGTTTATTTTTGTTGCGCGTTATTTGTCAAAAACTAGAGAAGTTCCTATTAATTTTAAGTCATCCGTTTGGGAACTTTGGGTGCCAGTTTTTGTTACGTTACTATTTATTTTACCAGCTAACTTTTCGACGACAGCATTGATTTTTTCGATGGTATTGATGTTGGTTTTCATAGGAAAATATCCATTGCGTTATATTGGAATTGTAGTAGGTTCAGGAATAGTCTTTCTTACCTTTTTTATTCTTGTTGCAAAAACTTTTCCCGAGGCTTTTCCTAACCGGGTTGATACTTGGATTAGTCGAATTGATAATTTCACAAGTGATAAACCAGGTGAAGATGATTATCAGATTGAAAAAGCTAAAATCGCCATAGCGTCTGGGAAAATATATGGATTAGGACCAGGGAAAAGTGTTCAAAAGAACTTCTTGCCTCAATCATCCTCGGATTTTATTTTTGCGATAATCATAGAAGAGTATGGACTTTTAGGCGGTTTATTAGTTCTTGCATTGTATTTATTGTTATTATTTCGATTTGTAATAGCATCGCGTAAAGCCAATTCACTTTTTGGAAAATTAGTAGTGGTCGGTTTGGGTTTTCCCATGATATTTCAGGCAATGGTGAATATGGCGGTTGCAGTAGAATTATTGCCCGTTACCGGACAAACATTGCCTCTGATCAGTAGTGGAGGAAGTTCAATCTGGATGACATGTTTTGCACTTGGGATCATTATTAGTGTAACCAAAAAGGATGAGGAAGTTGCGCAGGAAAGGAAAGATGCTGCAAAAAGAGAGGAAGCGCTTCAAAAATTGATTGACAGAGAATTAGAAGAAGATGGTGCTGTTGCTCAAGGATATTCAATTGAAGACAAAGCTAAAAATCCGATGAATGCGGTTTTAAATAAATAATTAGCTCAAGGAAATTACAAATAAGTAACAATGAAACAATATCGATTCATATTAAGTGGTGGCGGAACGGGTGGACATATCTATCCGGCAATTGCTATTGCAAATGAATTAAAGTCTCGTTTTCCAGATGCAGAATTCCTTTTTGTAGGAGCCAATGATAAAATGGAAATGCAAAAAGTGCCTCAGGCAGGATACAAAATTAAAGGACTTTGGATTGCAGGTTTACAGCGAAGACTAACTTTTGATAATACGCTTTTTCCAATAAAATTGATAACGAGTTTATTTAAGTCCAGAACAATAATTAGAGAGTTTAAGCCGGATGTGGTGATCGGAACTGGAGGTTTTGCGAGCGGTCCGCTTCTACAAGTAGCTGCAATCACCGGTATTCCAACAGTAATTCAGGAGCAAAATTCGTATCCTGGTATAACAAATAAGTTGTTAAGCAAGAAAGCCAAGAAAATTTGTGTCGCTTATGAAAATTTGGAACGATTTTTTCCTAGAGATAAAATGATTTTGACTGGTAATCCGGTTCGTCAGGATTTAATTGATATTGAGAGTAAAAGAGCGGAAGCAATTCAATATTTTAAATTGGATCCAAATAAAAAAACACTGTTGGTTTTGGGAGGAAGTCTGGGCGCAAGGAGATTGAACCAATTAATTGAAAAAGAGTTGCCGAAAATACTTTCTCAGAATGTTCAAGTTATTTGGCAGTGTGGGAAATTATATTTGGAAGATTATAAAAAAGATGCAGCAGCACATGTTCAGGTTTCGGCATTTATCGAAAGAATGGATTTAGTTTATGCTGCGGCTGATATTATAATTTCACGTGCAGGTGCTTCGTCCGTTTCGGAGTTGTGTATTGTAGGGAAGCCAGTGATTTTTATTCCATCACCTAATGTCGCCGAAGATCATCAGACTAAAAATGCGCAATCTGTTGTGGATAGAAAAGGCGCCATAATGTTAAAAGAAACCGAGCTAGATTCGGAATTTATGCTTGTTTTTGAAGCGTTGCTTAATGATAAAGGAAAGCAAGATCAGCTTAGAGAGAATATTAAACAATTGGCGATGCCAGAGGCTACAAAAAAAATTGTAGACGAAATTGTGAAATTAATTAGATAACGAAAAAGTGTCAAGAGCGAAGACTTAAAATATATGAACTTAAATCAAATACATAACGTCTATTTTATAGGTATTGGAGGCATCGGAATGAGTGCTTTAGCTCGCTATTTCAAAAACATTGGCAAAAATGTTTCTGGCTATGATAAAACACCTTCGGCTCTTACTACTGAATTAATAGAAGGCGGGATTTCAATCCATTTTGAAGACAATATTGATGCAATCCCAAAAAATTTTTATAGTGAAAACACGTTGGTCATTATCACACCAGCAGTTCCTAAAATGCATTCGGAGTGGAATTACTTCTTGGAGAGAGACTACCACGTTAAAAAAAGAGCCGAAGTTTTAGGGATAATCACTAAAGATACATTTTGTTTTGCAGTGGCGGGAACACATGGAAAAACTACTACATCAGGTATATTAGGACATATTTTACAAGACAGTGGTGCTGATGTTACTGCTTTTATTGGCGGAATTGTAGAAAATTATAATTCCAATTTAATAGGAGGCGGAAAAACCATAACGGTAGTCGAAGCGGATGAATTTGATCGTTCGTTTCTTCATTTACACCCTAACATTGCATGTATCACGTCGATGGATGCCGACCATTTAGATATTTACGGGACAAGTGAAGCTATCGAAGAATCCTTTATAGAATTTGCTTCTACAGTGGAAAATAAAAATAATCTTTTTATAACCAAAGAATTACCAATAGAAGGCGTGATATGTGCCGTAAATGAAGAGGCTGTTTATAAAGCTTTTAATGTTAGAGTAGGAGATGGCAGTTATGTTTTTGATGTGCAAACGCCTACCGAAATAATTAAAGATTTACATTTTGGATTACCGGGAAGACATAATTTAATGAATGCTTTAATGGCTATCGCAATGGCAAACTTATTCGGCACCCCAACCGATGCCATTGCAAAAGCCATAGCATCATTCAAAGGAATAAAAAGAAGATTTTCGTATCAGGTAAAAACAGCAGCTAAAGTTTATATAGATGATTATGCGCATCATCCAACGGAGATAAATGCGGTTTTTCAAGCGGTGCGTGAATTATATCCGAACCAAAAAGTTTTGGCCGTTTTTCAACCCCATTTGTTCAGCAGAACAAGGGATTTTGCTGATGATTTTGCAAAAAGTTTGTCTTCTTTTGACGAAGTTGTACTATTGGATATTTATCCGGCTCGTGAATTACCTATGGAAGGTATAAATTCGCAATGGTTGATGAATAAAATCACCAATACAAATAAAAAATTGGTTTTGAAAGATAATTTGATTCCAGTAATCCTTGCGTCGGACGCAACAGTGATCGTTACAATTGGTGCGGGAGATATTGGAGAATTAGTGCCGTCAATTAAAAAAGCAATAGATGAAACTCTTTAAATGGACAAATATTCGATTATTACTGATGTTTGCATCGGTGATATTTCTATTTTCTTTTACGTCAAATAGAAACGAAAACAGGAAACTGATAAAATCCGTGGTTATTTTTGTAGATGATAATGCTCCTTTTGTTAAACAAGAAACGGTTAATAAATTGTTAATAGAAAATAAAAAGGATGCATCAAGTATTCAAAAAGTTAAATTAGATTTGAATAAACTGGAAAGAATCTTAAATGCACAGGAAATGATTGAAAAGTCAGATGTATTTGTGACGATTGATGGTGTGTTAAAAGCTGTAGTGAAACAAAGAAATCCTATCGCCAGATTTTTTAATGGAGATAGTTCTTTTTATATTGATTACGAAGGAAATAGAATGCCGTTGTCAACTAATTTTACAGCGAGAGTTCCGCTTGTTTCAGGGGAGATAAATAAAAAAAATAACGAAGATTTGGCCCACTTATTTCGCGCAATTTACGACGATGCTTTTTTGAAAAAAAATATCATTGGAATTGAAATTATGCCAAATGGAAGCTTAATAATGCTGAACAGAAATTTTGATTATCAAATTGATTTTGGTAGAATGATAAATGTTGAGCGAAAATTTAAAAATTATAAAGCTTTTTTTCAAAAAGCGGTTTTAGACAGTTCGTTGTATAAATATAAAAAAATTGATCTCCGATTTACGGAACAAGTAGTTTGCACTAAATAATAGATAATGGAAAAAGAGAACATTGCAGTAGGTCTAGATATTGGGACGACTAAAATAGTTGCCATGATAGGCAAGAAGAATGAATATGGGAAGCTAGAAATTTTAGGTGTAGGAAAATCTAAGAGTTTAGGTGTGGCTAGGGGTGTTGTAAATAACATTACACAAACCATACAATCCATACAACAGGCGATACAAGAAGCCGAAAATAATTCAGGATATAAAATAAAAGATGTTGTAGTTGGAATTGCAGGACAACATATCCGCAGTATTCAACATACAGATTACATCAGCAGACATAATCCCGAAGAAGTTATTGGCGGCAATGACATCCAGCTTTTGATTGACCAAGTCAATAAATTGGCAATGTTACCTGGTGAGGAAATAATCCATGTTTTGCCGCAGGAATTTAAAATTGACGGACAATCCGAGATTAAAGAGCCGATAGGAATGTATGGCGGAAGATTAGAGTCCAGTTTTCATGTTGTAGTTGGACAGGCTTCTTCAATCAGAAATGTAGGCAGATGTATTCAAAGTTCTGGAATCGAATTGTCAGGTTTGACATTAGAGCCTTTGGCCTCCGCTGATGCGGTTTTAAGTCAGGAAGAAAAAGAAGCAGGAGTTGCGCTTATCGATATCGGTGGTGGAACAACGGATTTGGCTATTTTCAAAGATGGTATTATTCGTCATACTGCAGTAATTCCTTTTGGCGGAAATGTGATTACAGATGATATCAAAGAAGGTTGCTCTATCATTGAAAAGCAAGCTGAATTATTAAAGGTTAAATTTGGTTCTGCTTGGCCAGGAGAAAATAAAGACAATGAAATTGTTTCTATTCCAGGATTAAGAGGCAGAGAGCCAAAAGAGATTTCGTTAAAAAACCTTTCTAAAATAATTCATGCTCGTGTTGTGGAGATTGTCGATCAAGTTTTTACCGAGGTAAAAGCATACGGTCATGAGGATCCTCGCAAAAAACTTATTGCAGGAATTGTACTAACTGGTGGTGGCGCTCAATTGAAACACATCAAGCAATTAGTGGAATATATTACTGGTATGGATACAAGAATAGGATATCCAAACGAACATCTGGCTGGAAATTCAGATGAAGAGATTTCAAGTCCTCTGTATGCAACTGCAGTAGGATTAGTGATGAAAAGCATTGAGAATAAAACTCAAAGCGCAGTCCGAATGGATGCTGTGGAACAGCCAAAAGCGCCAGCTTACAGACCGACGGTAGTTCAGACACCGGTTTATGAGACTCCTGAAAAGTTGGAAGAGCTTGAAGATCAAAACGCGAGTGAAAAACAAAATTCCACCGTAAACAGAATACAACGAAATTTCTTTGATCGTTATGTCGATAAAATTAAAGACTTTTTAGATAATGCAGAATAAGGGCTTAGGCCAAAAAATATAAGAATTAATATAACAATTTCAAAAACCAAATAAAATGATGAGCGACTCAGAATTTGGAAGTATTTCATTTGATTTACCAAAGAACCAATCAAATGTGATAAAAGTTATAGGAGTAGGTGGAGGCGGAAGTAATGCCATAAATCACATGTTCAAGCAAGGAATCAAAGGGGTGGATTTTATCGTGTGTAATACAGATTCTCAGGCTTTACAAAGCAGTTCTGTACCTAATAAAATTCAGTTAGGAGTACATTTGACAGAAGGACTTGGTGCCGGAGCAAATCCTGATGTAGGACAGCAATCCGCTATTGAGAGTATTTCCGAGATTGAAAAAATGTTGGACCGCAATACTAAAATGGTTTTCATTACTGCCGGGATGGGTGGTGGAACTGGAACTGGTGCTGCGCCAGTAATTGCACAATTGGCTAAAGAAAGAGACATTCTTACAGTAGGGATTGTGACATTGCCTTTCCTTTTTGAAGGGAAAGTTCGCCAGGAGCAAGCTTTAATTGGTATCGAAAAATTACGCAAACAAGTCGATTCATTAATTGTAATCAACAACAATAAATTAAGAGAAGTGTATGGAAATCTTGGTTTCAAAGCTGGGTTTTCAAAAGCGGATGAAGTTTTGGCGACAGCCTCAAGAGGAATTGCAGAAGTAATTACGCATCACTATACTCAAAATATCGATTTAAGAGATGCTAAAACAGTATTGTATAACAGCGGAACTGCTATCATGGGTTCATCTATTTCTTCAGGCGAAAACAGAGCTAAGGAAGCAATTGTCGCAGCCTTAGATTCCCCGTTATTAAATGATAATAAAATTACAGGTGCCAAAAACGTATTGTTGCTTATCGTTTCTGGAACTAATGAAATCACAATTGATGAAATTGGAGAAATTAATGATCATATTCAAATTGAAGCGGGTCATAATGCCAATATTATTATGGGAGTTGGTGAAGACGAATCTCTTGGAGACTCAATTGCGGTAACTATAATCGCTACGGGTTTTGACATTGAACAACAAAATGGAATCGTAAACACGGAACCAAAAAAAATAATTCACACACTTGAGGATGAACAAAGAAGTGTACACAATTTAAGTAACAAAACGGTTGCTGGATTTGATTTAAATATGGAATCATCACGGGTTTCTAACTCAAATGACAGAATCGTTTTTGATTTAGTTGAAGATACAGTTGTTGCGCCGGAACCAGTTGTTACTGCACCAACAATCAATACTAATGAATTAATTGTTATGTCTGAATTTATTAAAAATTTAGATGTTACTTTCGAAATCGTTTCCCCAATTACAGATATTGATTTCACTATTTCATCTCCTGTAGCTGAAGTAAAAGCGGCACAGCCAAAAGCAGTTGAAAGACAAGAGCAAACGACGTTCTCGTTTGATTTGCCACTTTTTAAAACGGAGCCGGTAGCGCAAGTTGAGGAAAACAAAGTGATGTTTGAACTAACGAATGAAACACGTGACATCAAAGTAAATGAAGCAGTTCAGTTTGTTCCCGTTACCGAATTATCTGATAATGGAATCATTAAATATTCTTTGGAAGAATACATGGAAGCGGAACCTGATTTTATAACTAAGCCAGTTGCAAAAGCACCAGAAGTTGTTGTTCCGGCGGAGTTAAATATCACGATGAAACAAGTGGAACGATTTGATAATGCAGCGGTTGATTTTGAAGATATTTCTGCTACCGAAATGACAATCGAAGAATCGTTGCGAATGAGAGCTGACGAAAGAAGAAAAAAATTAAAAGAATTCAATTATAAGTTTCATAATAATGTTTCTAAAATTGATGAGTATGAAAAAGAACCTGCTTACAAAAGATTAGGAATTGACATTTCAAACAATCAATTGAATACTACAAATTCAAGAATATCTGTTGGAACCGACAGCAATAACGATTTACAATTGCGTTCAAACAACTCATATCTACACGATAACGTAGATTAATTAACTCAAATCAAAATGAGGTAACCCGAAAATTCAATTTAATTTTCGGGTTATTTTTTGTGATTGCGGGTAGTTTCCAATAACTATTGTTATGAGCAAGCAAACAGTTGTTGTAAATGCGAGTAAAATTCTTTAAATTTGTCGGGCCTTAATCTAACTGTCTTTACTAGTCCCGCAAAAGAAAGCGGGAGCTTTTCACTAACATCTGGGGCATTCAAAAAAATAATCAGTTTGCAGTATTCGATTTAAGATTGAATACCAAATTTAAAATTAAATAGTAGTATGAGTTTATCAGTACACATCATGGACGAAATAAAGACCGCCATGAGAGCCAAAGATACAGTCGCATTAGAAGCTTTAAGAGCTATCAAATCTGAGATTTTATTAGCACAAACAGCAACAGGATCAAAAGAAGAAATCTCTGCTGATGAGGAAGTAAAATTGCTTCAAAGATTAGTGAAAACACGCAAGGAAAGTGCCAGGATTTTTACGGAACAAAACCGTTTAGACTTAGCTGAACCAGAATTGGCTCAAATTGCAGTTATCGAAAAATTCTTACCAGCACAATTAAGTGAAGCAGAAGTAGAAGCTGTGATTGCAAAAATCATCGCTGAAACTGGTGCGTCAGGAATTGCAGCAATGGGAAAAGTTATGGGCTTAGCTGCTGCACAACTAGGCGGAACTGCCGAAGGAAAGACGATTTCTACGATAGTTAAAAAACTATTGACATAAATTATTTATGATTTACGATTTAGAATTTCAGAATCCTTAATGGTAAATCAAATGACTGCGTAGTTCAACTGGATAGAATATCAGATTTCGACTCTGAGGGTTGCAGGTTCGAACCCTGCCGCGGTCACAAATACAATCAAAAATGCTTCAAAAAAATCAAGTTCTTTAATTTTTTTGAAGCATTTTCATTTTAAAAAGGTTTTAAAAATATGGCAATAGAGATTTTTGTTTTAATCTTGTTTGGGACATTATTTCTCCTCCTTATTATTTTCAACGTTGTTGAACCAGCATATTTGTTTTTATTCAACAAACCTCTTTATATTCATTGGTATCCTTTCTCTAAAAAATTAAATGCAGGTCAGCGCCAAATTTTAGTAAATGAATTTCCGTTCTACAATAGGCTTTCACAAAAAAAGAAAACATATTTTGAACATCGGATAAGTAAGTTTTTTGCGAATTATCAATTTATAGGAAAAGAAATTGTGATTACGGAACAAATGCAGATGCTTGTTGCTGGAACTTATGTTATGTTGACTTTTGGAATGAGAAAATATCTCGTAAATTTATTCAATAAAATAATTATTTATCCATCTAATTATTTTTCTACTGTAAATCGCGAGTATCACAAAGGAGAGTTCAATCCTAAAATGAAAGCAATCGTTTTTTCATGGGAAGATTTTTTGCTTGGGCACGCAACTACAACTGATAATGTAAATCTTGGTCTACATGAATTTTCGCATGTGTTGCATTTTCATTGTTTAAAGAGTAATGATGCGAGCGCTATTGTCTTTTTTGATAAATTTAATGAAGTCATCAAATATTACAGCGATCCCATTCTGAATATCGAGCTGATTCGAAAGAATTACTTTAGATTATATGCATATGAAAACCAATTTGAATTTTTATCGGTAATTCTGGAGCATTTTTTTGAGACGCCTCGTATTTTTAAAAAGTCTCATCCAGAATTGTATGCGCATGTTTCGGCTATGATTAATTTTAAAGACGAATAATTGAATAAAAAATGGCGCAAAAGGCGCCATTTTTTTAGAAGTTTGTGAGCTTCTTTAAATCTTGTATGGTTTGGGTAGGATTTTCTGCTTTAAAAACAAAACTTCCCGCTACCAGAACATCTGCTCCGGCTTCTACTAATTGTTTTGCGTTCTTATTAGTTACGCCACCATCAACTTCAATAATTGTAGATGCTCCTTTTTTAATGATCAACGCTTTTAGCTTTTCAATTTTAGCAAAAGTGTTTTCGATAAAAGATTGTCCTCCAAAACCTGGGTTCACACTCATAATACAAACCAAATCGATATCATTGATTACATCTTCCAGTAAGTCAATATTTGTATGTGGATTGATGGCAACTCCGGCTTTCATTCCTTCCGCTTTTATTGCTTGTAGCGTTCTGTGAAGGTGTGTACAAGCTTCATAGTGCACGCTTAGAATATTAGCGCCTAACTCGGCAAAAGTTTTAATGTAACGATCAGGATCTACAATCATCAAGTGAACGTCAATTATTTTTTTTGCATGACGGTTAATGGCCTCCAAAACGGGCATTCCGTAAGAAATATTTGGAACAAAAACGCCGTCCATGATGTCAATATGAAACCAATCGGCTTCACTGTTATTTATCATTTCGATGTCGCGTTGCAGATTTCCAAAATCGGCAGCAAGCACAGATGGTGCAATAAGTGTATTCTTCATTGTGTAGTTATTACGTAGAGATGCACTGCAGTGCATCTTTACAGTTTGTGTTGTTTGTGCAAAAGTAGTTTTTTTGCAGCAATTGGAGAAAGTTTTTTTAGAGAAGGGCTATCTTGCAAGTTGTCCCCACGTCGCGTAAGGGATTACTTCACTGGGTGTTTGTTTTTTATATGTGTTCAGTGAATTTCATTTGAGGCGGTATCCTCGAAGTGTAACGGAGAGATAAAGCCGAAAGCCTGACCCGAAGTTTTTACGGAGGGTTACGCTAAATTAGAGAAAAGAGAAAAGAGAAAAGAGAAAAGAGAAAAGAGAAAAGAGAAAAGAGAAAAGAGAAAAGAGAAAAGAGAAAAGAGAAAAGAGAAAAGAATTCAGATTAAAAAATAAGACCCCGGAGACCCGAGCTCGAACTGACTGGAGTTTTGCTGAAAAAAGCAAAACTCCGGTAATCAGCCGGAGTTTCAATCATCAATCAAAAAACGAACAGTTAATCAGACCGTCGTTACTTATTAGTCCAAAGCCGAAAGTCAAAAATCATACTGTTGTTGGACGATATGATTTTTGACTTTGTAGCATTTGACTGTGTTATCCTAAATATGTTTTTAGTATTTTACTTCTTGAAGTGTGTTTTAATCTTCGGATTGCTTTTTCCTTGATTTGACGTACACGCTCACGAGTTAAGTCGAAAGTTTCTCCAATTTCCTCTAGTGTCATTGGGTGTTGATCGCCAAGACCAAAGTACAAACGAACTACATCAGCCTCTCTTGGAGTCAATGTTTCTAAGGAACGCTCGATTTCGGTACGCAATGATTCGTGGATTAATTCTCTGTCTGGATTTGGTGATTCACCTGAACGTAAAACGTCATAAAGGTTAGAATCTTCTCCTTCTACAAGAGGCGCATCCATTGATAAGTGACGACCAGAGTTTTTCATACTCTCTTTTACGTCATTTACGGTCATGTCAAGCTCTTTTGCAATTTCCTCAGCAGATGGTGGACGCTCGTTAGATTGCTCTAATAAAGCGTACATTTTGTTGATTTTATTAATAGAACCAATTTTGTTCAAAGGCAAACGAACGATTCGAGATTGTTCTGCCAATGCTTGAAGAATTGATTGACGAATCCACCAAACGGCATACGAAATGAATTTGAAACCACGAGTTTCATCAAAACGTTGTGCTGCTTTTATCAATCCTAAATTTCCTTCGTTAATCAAATCGGGAAGTGTTAACCCTTGATTTTGATATTGTTTTGCCACCGAAACCACGAAACGTAAATTGGCTTTTGTCAATTTTTCTAATGCTTTCTGGTCACCAGCTTTAATCTTCTGTGCTAATTCTACCTCTTCGTCAGCGGTAATAAGGTCAACTTTTCCAATTTCTTGTAAATACTTGTCTAATGAAGCGGTTTCACGATTGGTTACCTGCTTGGTGATTTTTAGTTGTCTCATGTTTTTTTTGTCTCCTAAATTTTAAGTGTACAAATGATTATACGTATGTAGTTTCAGAAAAGTTACAATTGTTTTTAAAATAAAGTAAATAAAAGCGAAAAACCCCAATTCAAATACATGAATTGGGGTTTTCTATAAATAAACCTTTAGTAAACTAAGATCTGATTACTCTTTTCTTTCCTCACGTGGAGGTCTTGGCAAAAGTGCTTTTCTTGACACTTTTTCTTTTCTTGTTTTTGGATCCATACCTAAGTATTTCACTTCAAAAACATCGCCCATTTTTACTACGTCAGCAACGTTTTCAGTGCGTTCCCAAGCAAGTTCCGATACGTGTAATAAAACTTCGTTTCCTGGAGCGGCAGTATATTCTACTACTGCACCAAAATCTAGCATTTTGATTACTTTTACTTCGTAAGACTCATTCATTTGAGGCTTAAAAGTGATTGATTTAATTTTAGCTAATACCGCTTCTATTCCAGCAGGATCTGTTCCTAAAATTTCAATAACCCCTTCTTCAGTAGTTGGATCTTCATTGATAACAATTGTAGTTCCTGTAGTTTTTTGTAATTCTTGAATCACTTTTCCACCAGGTCCGATCAATGCTCCAATAAACGCATTAGGAATTCTTCTTGTAATGATTTTTGGAGCATACGCCTTAACATCTTCTTTTGGAGCTGCTAAAGTTTCGATTAATTTTCCAAGAATATGCAAACGACCGTCACGAGCTTGCGCCAATGCAGCTTCCATAATCTCATATTTCAATCCGTCAATTTTGATGTCCATTTGACAAGCAGTAATTCCTACAGAAGTTCCAGTTACTTTAAAATCCATATCTCCTAAGTGATCTTCATCACCAAGAATGTCAGACAATACAGCAAAACGTTCTCCGTCAGTAATTAATCCCATCGCAATTCCAGAAACTGGACGAATCATTTGGATACCAGCATCCATAAGTGCTAATGTTCCAGCACAAACTGTTGCCATAGAAGAAGAACCGTTAGATTCTAAAACTTCAGATACTACACGAATTGTATACGGACAATCAGCAGGAATCATGTTTTTTAATGCTCTTTGAGCTAAGTTTCCGTGTCCTACTTCTCTTCTTGAAGTTCCTCTTAAAGGACGAGCTTCACCAGTTGAGAAAGGAGGGAAGTTATAATGTAAGTAGAATTTTTCTTCACCTTGTTCTGATGGAGAGTCAATTTGGTTTGCTTCTCTAGAGGTTCCTAAAGTTGCTGTGGCCAATGCTTGTGTTTCTCCACGGGTAAACAATGCTGATCCGTGAACAGATGGTAAGTAATCTACTTCACTCCAGATTGATCTGATTTCGGTAGTTTTTCTTCCGTCTAAACGTGTTCCTAAATCTAGGGTTACGTTACGAACTGCTTCTTTGTTTGTTTTGTAAAAATATTTAGAAACTAAATCGCCATTTGCGGCTAATTCTTCTTCTGTAAATAAGGCTTTTACTTCTTCTTTTACTTCTGCAAATGAAGCTGTACGCTCTTGTTTTGAAGAACCTTTGCTTGCAATAGCATAAATTTTATCGTAGGACGCGTCTTTTACTTTTGCGTAAATAGCCTCATCTTCTCTTTCTCCTTCATAGGTACGAACTTCTTTTTTTCCAAAAGCAGCTTGCAAACGTAGTTGAGCAGCAATTTGATTTTTAATATGTTCGTGTGCAAATTTAATTGCTTCTAACATTTCTGCTTCTGAAATTTCTTTCATTTCACCTTCTACCATTGCGATAGAATCCATTGAAGCTCCAATCATCATGTCAATGTCAGATAATGCTAATTGTGCGCGACTTGGATTGATGATGAATTTACCATCAATTCTTCCAACTCTAGCCTCAGAAATTAAAGTTTCGAAAGGAATGTCAGATAAAGCTAATGCTGCTGAAGCGGCTAAACCAGCTAATGCATCTGGCATTACATCTTCGTCATAAGACATTAATTGAATCATTACCTGCACTTCTGCGTGATAATCATCTGGGAAAAGTGGACGCAATACACGGTCTACTAAACGCATTGTTAACACTTCGTTATCACTTGGACGCGCTTCTCTTTTGAAGAAACCACCAGGAAAACGTCCTGCTGCAGCAAATTTTTCACGATAATCTACCGTAAGAGGTAAAAAGTCGATACCTGGACTTGCTTTTCTTGAAGATACAACTGTTCCTAAAATAACAGTTTTACCTATTCTTACTACTACAGATCCATCCGCTTGCTTGGCTAAACGACCTGTCTCGATTGTGATGTTTCTGCCATCACCTAAATCGATACTTTCTACAAATAATTGTGGAATCATAAATTTAATTTATTAGTTAAACATGGGTTCTAGTTGTGTTGTAGTTGTTGTTTTGCGTAGTTAATGCCTAAAACCCAATGAAAAACCAAACTTTTTTTTATTTGTCAATACTAATTAGTAAAGACTTTGTGCTGTAGTCTTGATTCTAATCCCTTTTGTGTCAGGACCAAAATAGAACCTTTAGACTTTAAATTGTAAAATAAAAAAAGAGGCACTTTCGCACCTCTTTTATATTGATTATTTTCTGATATTCAATACTTTGATAATTTCACGGTATCTGTTGATTTCTGTTTTCTTCAAATAATCCAACAAAGATCTTCTTTTACCTACTAGCAATACTAATGAACGCTCTGTGTTGTAATCGTGACGATTTTTTTTCAAGTGCTCAGTCAAGTGGCTAATTCTGAAAGTGAATAAAGCAATTTGAGCTTCTGATTTTCCAGTATTTGTTTTTTCTCCGTGTTGAGCGAAGATTTCTTCTTTAATCTCTTTAGTTAAATACATTCCAATATTTGTTTAATGATTTTTATGTATGTCATATATCGATTATATGACGGGTGCAAAAGTAAAAAATAATTATGACACGAACAAAATAAACCTTTCTTTATTTGCTTATTGTCGAATCAATTATGAAATGCTAATGATGACTTGTTTTAAATTTTAATACAACTTCGCAATTTCCTCATTCACAAACTCTAAGAACTTTTCATCCTCTTTAGTAAATGGATCCAAGACATGGCTGTCAATGTCAATTTGTCCAATGTTTTTGCCGTTAACAAAAAGAGGGACTACAATTTCTGATTTTACAGTAAAACTACAGGCTATATAATTGTCCTGCGCTGCTACGTCAGGGACTACAAAGTTTTCATTAGAAACGGCAACTTGTCCGCAAATTCCTTTTCCAAAAGGGATTACAGTATGATCTGTCTCAGCTCCTACATAAGGCCCTAAGTGCAGTGTTTTTGATTCGTGATTTGCAAAATAAAATCCAACCCAATTATAATAATCAACTGAGTCGCTTAACAATTGACAAATCGACAACAGTTTTTCGTCTCTGGATTGCTTTGTATTTAATGTGATTTCGGTTACTTTTGGTTGTAATTCTTGAAATGTCATATTTTTAATTTTAATTTGTACAAAAGTATTTAAAGCCAGTTTCAAAAATTACATAAATTTGTTAAAAAATAGATTTTGAAAAAATATTTTATTCTTTATAAACCATTTTTGCTTTTTCTGGCAACCTTTTTTTTGACTTATATTGTGATGACTTTTTTGTATCAGCACTATCTAAATAGTTTTGCAGCAAATAAAATAGATTCCATCACAAGGCTGGTAAGTAAAAATACTGAACAAATTCTGCTCTTTTTTAGTAATGGGTCTTGGATTGAAGAAAGTGAAACGCATCCTTATGTGAAATTGTTTTACAATCAGAAATATGTTGCCATAATTACTGAAGGATGCAATGCGATTAGCGTGATTATTCTTTTCATTTCATTTGTAATTGCTTTTTCAGGAAAATTTAAAACTACGCTGTTTTTTATATTCGGCGGGAGCCTGCTTATTTACCTGTTGAATATCTCGAGGATAGCTATTTTAAGTGCGCTGATCTTTAATTTTCCAAAACAGGCACCGTTTTTACATGGAGTCATTTTTCCGTTGTATATTTATGGTGTGGTTTTTATTTTGTGGTTAATTTGGGTTCGTAAATTTTCAAAATATGCTTCAAAAGATACTTAATAATAAAGTTCGTTTAATACAATTGATTTTTTTGGTCGTATTACTAGCGCTTGTTCGTGCTTTTGAAAATGCGTTATTTTACGATCCTTTTTTGGATTTCTTCAAAAAAGATTTCAATAATTTACCACTGCCAAATACAAATCCGTTTCAATTATTTTTAGGAGTTTTATTTCGCTATGGGTTGAATTCCATCCTGTCTTTGGGGATTATCTATGTTCTTTTCGAAGAAATAGCAATGATAAAATTTGCCGCTATCTTATATGGTTTCTTCTTTATAATTTTAATCCTCGCTTTTTTCTTTATCATTTACTTTACTAGAGAAAATCACAATTGGGCTCTTTTTTATGTCCGCCGCTTTTTGATTCAGCCCATTTTTGTTTTATTATTTGTGCCAGGATTTTTATTATTAAAATCAAAGTAAGTAGTGTTTTTTATTTTATCTTTAAGGTATTAATTTTCAATAGCTTAATGGTATGAAAATCGTAAAAAATTCTGGGGACATTGTCGAATTTGATTTGAATAAACTTAGAAAATCGCTATTAAAATCGGGCGCTACTGCAGTGGAAGTTGATACTATTCTGCTAGCCATCAAAGAGCATATGTATGAAGGTATTTCGACCAAACAAATCTATAAAATGGCTTTTTCACTGCTCAAAAAATCAGCTAATGCACATGCAGCGCGCTATAATTTAAGGGAAGCGATTCGATTGTTAGGTCCGGCAGGTTTTTTTTTCGAAAAATATGTAGCCCGTCTTTTTTCATACGAGAATTATAGAACGATAACCAATTTGACTTTGCAAGGGAAATGTGTTTCGCATGAAATAGATGTTTTAGTCAAAAAAAATGAAACTATCTCCATGGTTGAATGTAAGTATCATGCTGGTAGAGACGTTGCTTCGGATGTGAAGGTTCCAATGTATATTCTTTCGCGTTTTAATGATATTAAAGAAAGAAATCATGGTATTTTTGATAGAAAAGACATAGTTTCTAAATGTTGGATTGTCACCAATAACCGGTTTACAGCAGACGCAATCACTTTTGCTAAATGCTCCGGATTGAATTTGTTGAGTTGGAATTATCCTGAGGATAACAATTTAAAAACAAAGAATGATAATAGTTCTCTTTATCCGGTAACCTGTTTAACGACCTTGTCCATTGCTGAAAAAGATAAATTATTGATTTTGGATGTTATTTTGGTAAAAGAAATTATAAATAATTCAGATTGTTTAAACAGAATAGGATTGAGTCCTAATCGGATGAAACACGTTTTAAAAGAAGCATCAGAATTATGTAAGTATATTTAAAAGAAGTGTTCGCTGAGATTGTTAAATTTTAAATTCAAATCAAATGAAAGTTAAATTTATAGGTGGTGCGGGAACTGTGACCGGTTCTAAAACATTAATTGAAAGCAATGGAATCCGGATTTTGATTGATTGCGGATTATTTCAAGGATTAAAACCTTTGCGGGAGCTCAATTGGGATCCGCTGCCAGTTTTGCCTTCCACAATAGATTTTGTACTGCTGACTCACGGTCATCTAGATCATTGCGGCTGGTTACCAAGATTAGTCAATCAAGGATTTTCTGGAAAAATCTATTGTACCCGTCCCACAAAAGATATAACGAAACTTATTCTTCTGGATAGTGCTAAAATTCAAGAGGAAGAAGCCAAAAATGCAAATGAAAGGAAATATTCGAAGCATGAAATTGCCGAGCCACTATACACGGTGGAACAAGCCGAAAAAGTTTTCCCGTTTTTTAGAGTAATCAAAACCAACGAGCCAATACCGTTGGATGCTCAAATTGAAGCAGTATACACGAATGCAGGACATATTCTGGGTGCTTGCACTATTGCTTTAACTCTGGAAAATAAAACACTTGTTTTTTCCGGGGATATTGGTCGGGATGATGATGTGTTGATGTATCCGCCGACCAAACCCAAAAAAGCCGATTATGTTTTTCTCGAAAGTACCTATGGAAATCGGATCCATCCTAAAACAGATACCAAATTAGAACTAGAAATGTACATCAATAATACGGTAGAGAAAGGCGGAACGATTATAATACCGAGTTTTGCCGTAGAACGTGCGCAAACTATCATGTACTTATTGTGGCAACTCAGAGAAGAAGAAAGAATTCCTAATATTCCCTACATCATTGACACGCCAATGGGAATTAATGCACTGAATATTTTTTCCAATAACCAAAAATGGCATAAGTTGTCCTTGGAAGAATGTGCCGAAATGAGTGAAATGTTTTCATTAGTTTCGGATTATCAGGAAACCTTGGAAGTTATCTTTGATGAACAACCCAAAGTGGTAATTGCTGCCAGCGGAATGGTGACCGGAGGAAGAGTTTTGAGTTACCTCGAGCATTATCTTAGTCTTCCGGAAACTACTCTTATTGTAGTGGGATACCAAGCCGAAGGAACACGTGGAAGAAAGTTATTAGAAGGAGCAAAAGAAATTAAAATTCATGGACAATATTATCCGGTTAAAGCAAAAATTTTAGAGATACAAGGTTTGTCTGCGCATGGGGATCAAAAAGATTTGCTCAATTGGTTGTCAGAATTGGAAAATAAACCTAAAAAAGTTTTTTTAGTTCATGGCGAAAATGAGCCTTTGGATGAGCTCCGAATAAAAGTTTATGAGAAATATGGTTTTGACTGCAAAGTGCCGCTAATGGGGCAAGAGTTTGAATTGTAAATTTTAACAAGGATTTGAGGTGAAAAGTTTCTTAAAATGGTAATTTTGCAAAATGAAATTCAAAAAGCATATTAGTTTCATTCTAGCTTTTTTCCTATTGGTTTCCAATTCAGGATTAGCATTTAATGTGCATTTTTGTGAAGGAAGTATAGCGTCTATATCATCGGTTTTTTCTAAAGAAGAAGCTTGTGAAATGCCCGTTCAGGCTGCCGGAAAAAAGTGTTGTGTGGAAAAAGCAAAGAAACACAAAAGCTGTTGCGACGATAAATTGGTCGATCTAAAAGATAAATCGGATCATCTAATTTTAAAATCATTCTCTTTCAACTCCGATTTTATTTTTTTAGAGGAAGAGTGGAGTCTAATTATCTATTCTTCATTTCTTAGTTTTAATGAAAAACAAGAGACTTCTTATTTTTGTGATGTGAATGCGCCCCCGTTTTTCAAATTATACCATCAATATATTTTATACGCCTGACTTTTAATGTTTTAATAAAACTTGAATCACATTTTTGTGGTTTTACATTTTTCTAACATTAAAAATCAATCATGCAAAAACAAATTTCAATATTTATATTGTTCTTCTTTTACGCTTTTAATTCTTATTCGCAAGACACCTTGCAGGAGATAAAAGTAAAAGGGAATAGTAAAAGTTTAAAAAAATCATACAGCCTGACTGCAAATACCACCATTTTGACGAGTAAAGAATTGCTCAAGGCGGCTTGTTGTAATCTTGCCGAAAGTTTCGAAACAAACCCTTCCATTGATGTCAACTTTTCGGATGCGCTGACTGGAACCAAACAGATTAGAATGTTAGGCTTAACCAGTCCTTATTTGATGATTACCGAAGAAAATATTCCGTCGGTTCGTGGCGCTTCCCAAGCATATGGATTATCTTTTACTCCAGGAACTTGGGTCGAAAGTATCCAAATCACAAAAGGAGCGGGCTCCGTAGTAAATGGCTTCGAGAGTATTTCGGGACAAATCAATACAGAATTGATAAAACCAATCAATGATATTCCATTTTTTCTAAATTTCTATGGTTCTACAGATTCCCGGTTTGAGTTAAATACACATTTTAACAAAAGAATTTCTGACAAGTGGAGCAGTAGTTTGTTTGTGCACGGGAATACCAGAGTTGCTAAAAATGATATGAACGACGATGGTTTTCTGGATAATCCATTGGCAAAACAAATCAATGTTTTGAATCGTTGGCAATATACCAATGCTGAAAAAGGATGGGTAAGTTTCATCAATTTGAGGTACATGAATGACAAAAAGCAAACGGGAGAATTAAATTTTGATCCAGATACAGACAAAGGCACCACCAATTATTGGGGATCCGAAATCAACACGGAACGTTATGATGTTTCAGCTAAATTGGGTTACGTTTTTCCAGATATGCCGTATCAAAGTATCGGATTTCAAAATGCTTTTAACAGCCATGATCAAGATTCTTATTTTGGTTTGAACCAATATAATATTAAACAGAAAAGTTATTATTCAAATCTTATTTTCAATTCGATTATCAACAATACGATGCACAAATTCGCAACGGGTTTGAATTTTACGTATGATCAATATGATGAATTTGTGAATTTGAATGATTACAGCAGAATCGATAATTCTGCAGGTGCTTTTTTTGAATATACTTATGATAATACCAATAATTTTAGTTTGGTTTTGGGTGGAAGAATCGACAGTCACAATCGTTTGGGGACTTTTATAACGCCCAGACTTCACGCCAGATATAATCCATGGGATAAAGGAGTCGTGAGATTTTCCGCAGGTAGAGGAAAAAGAAGCGCCAATATTTTTGCCGAAAATCAACAACTTTTTGCGAGCTCTAGAACCTTTGATATTTTGGATAACAACGGAAAAATCTATGGTCTGAATCCTGAAATTGCATGGAATTATGGACTAAGTTTTATGCAGGGCTTTTTAATTTTTGGTAAAAACGCCGATGTTGGTTTTGATTTTTACAGAACTGATTTTCAAAATCAGGCGGTAGTTGATGTAATGGAAAGTCCACAACAGGTTTTATTTTATAATTTGAATGGAAAATCGTTTGCGAATAGTTTACAAGTTGAGTTCAATTATGAAATGGCAAAACATTTCAATTTGAGAACAGCCTATAAATATTACGATATTGAAACGGATTATTTGTCCGGAACTTATCAAAGACCCTTGCAAGCTAAACATCGTTTCTTTGGGAATTTAGGTTATGAAACGCATATTTTAGAAAAAGGGAAACAGTGGAAATTTGATTATACGTTAAACTGGCTTGGAAAACAACAATTGCCAAATACGGCATCAAATCCTTCAAAAGACAGGTTGCCTGAATTCTCTCCTTCATTTTCTATAATGAATGCACAAGTTACGCGAGTTTTTTCTTCCACTTTCGAAATGTATATTGGTGGAGAAAACATTGGAAATTACAAACAAGAAAAAGCGATTCTCGGTAACGAAGATCCTTTTGGAACTACTTTTGATACCTCTATAATTTATGCGCCGGTTTTTGGACAAATGTATTATGCCGGCTTGCGTTTTAAAATTAAATAACCTTTAAAAAATAATAAAATGAAAAAGTTAATTGTAATGCTCTTAATATGTGTAGTGGGATTTTCAGCTCAAGCACAGGAGAAAAAGAACAAGAATGCCAAAGTAGAATTTCAGGTAAGCGGCAATTGTGAAATGTGTAAAAAGCGCATAGAAAAAGCGGCATATTCAGTTCCAGGGGTGAAATCCGCAACTTGGAGTACCGAAACACATAAATTGAATTTAATAGTGAATGAAGAAAAAACGTCGGCTCTTACTATTAAAAAAGCTATAGCAAAAGTTGGTCACGATACTAATGAAATAAAAGCAACAAAAGAGGATTACGATGCTCTTCATGGTTGTTGTCAATATGAAAGAAAATAATTTTAAGCTCTAATTGAAAATTTTAATTTTAGTTTTTAGAATTTAATGAATTCTATTGTTTTTTTAACAAGGGATAATTCTTTAAATTTAGCTCAAGAAAAATACTTTAATTGTAAATCTTAAGGCTTTCAATAGTTAATAAAACTTTAAAATAGAACCATAAATTGTGGTTAAGATTTATTATCCGTACTTTCACGCACGAATAATTTAAGCATAAAAAACATAAGAATGAACGATTTTGACTGGAAGAATTTAATTGACCCGCTTTTTTATATTCACTTTGATATTAATGGAATTAAGCTTGGTATTTATATAGTTTTATTTATTGTGTTTGCGGAAACAGGTCTCTTTGCAGGTTTCTTTTTACCAGGAGATAGTTTATTGTTTTTGGCAGGAATTTACAGTCGAGAATTAATTGAAAATATCCTAATCATTGAAAATGACTTTCTGAATGTTTTCCTTTTAGCAACATTTGTTGCTTTGGCGGGGATTTTGGGCAATATTGTTGGATATTGGTTTGGTTCAAAAAGTGGTTACTATTTGTACAACAAGGAAGATAGTTTTTGGTTTAAGAAAAAATACTTAGTTCAATCTAAAGACTTTTTTGAAAAATATGGTGGAAAAGCAATCATCTTTGCCCGTTTTCTTCCAATATTTAGAACCTTTGCACCGATAGTAGCTGGAATTGTATCTATGGATAAACAAAAATTCATGTTTTATAATGTTCTTAGTTCATTTATTTGGTCGTTCACATTAATTTTTGCAGGACATTATTTATATGGCTTCTTACTTGAAAATTACCAGATTGATTTAAAAGAACACATCGAAGTAATAGTATTGATTTTGGTTGGAATTACTGTTTTACCCGTAATTTACAAGTTCAGTAAAAAATCAAAAGCTCAAGAATAAATCTAATTTAAAAATTAAAAATGCCCCCAAATAGTCCTATACTATTTGGGGGCATTTTTAATAGTTCTTCGATTTACTTTAATTGAAGCACCTTTTCTTCATGAAAAATTTGTCCGTCAGTAGTCATGCCCTCAATGATAATTTTGCAGTTTTTTTTGTTATAATCTAGAATATCAAATGTGAAATTACCTTTTGAATCTGAAATTGTTTTTGTAAACCAATTAATTGTGCCAAAATTATTAAAACCGTTACTAGAAGCATTCTCATATTCTAAATTTTGAAAAGTACTAATTTTTGAAAATGCATCTTTTACAAAAAACGAATTTGGATTTGATTTTTTGGAGTAAGTATTTTGTTGTTTTTTGGTGTAAATTCTAATTATCCCAAGATTATTGTTAATGCCTGGCACTACAGCTAGAGCATTAATATAGATTTCATCAACTTCATCCATTGTTAAAAATTCAAGTAAATAATAATCAAAGTAGAGTTGACTATCATCAATATAAACAATAGGTGTGGGTGGTGGTCCTGGATTAAATTGAGGCAATCTACTATATATATTTATCTTGCCAATGGTTCGATCTACCTTGAACCCATTTTGTTCTATGAAATTTAAAACACGTGAAGAGTTGTTGGGACTATCAATTTTATGACCACGAAGCATTTTGTTTGAAAGAATATTGCCATATGTTAATTGTTTTTTTTTGTTTTTTGACACAACTTCTTTAAGTTGAATGGCTTTTTCCTTAAAGTATGGTAAATCAAGATTTACGGTTTTAATAGTATCATTTTCTGAATTACAGTTCTTTTCAATAAGACCGGTAAAAACTTTATTATATAGTTTTTTTCTATTTACAACTTGTAGCGCTAATTTTGCATCAACATATTCAAATTTTGGTTGTTTATGCAAGGATAAATTAACATAAGTAGAATCTGTTAAAAGCAGATTTTGGAATTCGAAAGTGCCATTTTCATTGACATCAGCTGATGCCGTTATGAATTCTTTACTGCTTACTAGTTTTACTTTATGAAATGATTTGCTTTTAAGTGGGTTAGCTACGGTTCCTTTTAAATTAATTCCAATGTCAAAAGTATAATGTGCAGTAGGTGGTTGCAGTTTCATGTAATCCCAATCATATTTTGGGCTTTCTTGATTCAGTAGAGCCAAATCTAATTCGTAATATTTTAATCTATTTACATCATTTAAATAATAATTAGAATTTAAAAGAGATGTCTTTAAATAAGGGTTGATAGTCAATCCTGCAATGATAGAATTATTATCGTCGATACTTTTCGTTTCTACAGGCAAAACAGAAATACTAATCATATTATTAATTGAATTGGAGAATGCGGCAAGTTTTATATTGTTTTCCTGTTGATTATTTTTTATAACATCATAATTGTTTTTTGCAATTGGACTAATGTATATTTGTCTTTCAGACCATTGTTTTAATTCATTATCAATTATCCTGATAGTATTAATTCCTGGATTTAGATCTGTACTATTGACAACAATTATTTGCTCTAAGTTATTAGGATTAATGTTTAAAGGTTCAACGATGTAATTTTGGTCTTGATGAATAACTAAATTTAATCCACGAAATTGTAAGCTATTGAAACTAGATTTATTTGTTTTTACTTTGATTGTAGTTTTGTTGTCTTGCATGAAGGAACTTACTTCAATAGCAACGCCTATTAAATTAGCAGGGGGCAAATTATTTTCGATAATTTTGTCTTCATATTTCACTACTACTCTTA
Organism: Flavobacterium caseinilyticum; assembly: GCF_004349085.1. Lineage (GTDB taxonomy): Bacteria > Bacteroidota > Bacteroidia > Flavobacteriales > Flavobacteriaceae > Flavobacterium > Flavobacterium caseinilyticum. The sequence continues at coordinate 820,854 of NZ_SMFM01000001.1, forward strand.
GCACTTCTGTAGTTGGGATTGTGTAAAATTTCCCGAAGCCAAAATTATTTAATTTGACGGTTTGCAAAGCCTCTCCTTTGCTATTTTGTATAGTTGCTTCAAGATTTGTAGGTGTATTATTATTGCAGTCTTTTACTTGTATCCCGATCGTATTTGAAACTCCGCTAATAAGATTTTTCCCCTCTGGATTCAGGTAAACTTTTAGTGTTTCTTTAACTATTTTTTTTGTATTCTGAATGCCTTGGTCTGGATTGATTATGTTTACTTTTACCAAATTAGATTCATTTTCTGTAAAGTTGTTCATCCAGTTAGTATATACTTGGATGTAATAGTTTCCGGAGTCCAGATTAGGGTCAAGTTTAATATGACCCGAAAAAACACCATTATCAGCAAATACTAATTTTTCAGAGAGTTGTTTTCCATTTTCGTCAAATAATAGTACAAAAACATTTGAAGTGTAAAATGGTTTAGTAGTCTTTCTAGTAACTATGTATCCTTGATACCATATAGTCTCTTCGCTTAAAAATGTTGATTTATTTAGATGAATATGGATTGCTTCTCTATCTAATTTAAAATAATTTTCAAGAACAACACCAATCTTTGATTTGGCGGTTTCTTCATGATTCTGGCTAAAAATAGCTGAAGAAACTAAAAAAATAATGAGTAGAAAAAAATGTCTTAATTTTATCATAATAAATAGGTTGGTTTTAGTTGTTAATTTAGTAGGAAAAATAGTTACAATAACTAAGCCAACTTTAATTGTAGATGCAAAAAAAAATGAGCCCGAAATATAATCGAGCTCATTTTCTTTAAAAAATGTAAATATTTTGGTTTATCTTAAATTTTAATCTAATAAATGTATTGTTACATCATTCCTGGCATACCGCCACCCATTGGGTTTCCGCCACCATTATCTTCTTTGATATCAATCAAAGCACATTCAGTTGTCAATATCATTCCGGCAACCGAAGCTGCGTTTTCTAATGCTACACGCGTTACTTTTTTAGGATCAATAATTCCTGCTGTAAGCATGTCAACATATTCATCAGTTTTTGCGTTGTATCCAAAATCACCTGTACCTTCAGCAACTTTTGCTACAACAACTGAACCTTCAAGGCCTGCGTTTTCAACAATAGTTCTCAAAGGAGATTCTACTGCACGAGATACAATTTGAATTCCTGTTGCTTCGTCCGCATTGTCCGCTTTAATAGCGCTAAGTGCATTTTTAGCTCTTAACAAAGCAACACCACCACCAGCAACAATTCCTTCTTCAACAGCAGCACGAGTTGCGTGAAGTGCATCGTCAACTCTGTCTTTTTTCTCTTTCATTTCCACTTCAGAAGCAGCACCAACATAAAGTACAGCAACTCCACCAGCTAATTTAGCCAAACGTTCTTGCAACTTTTCTTTGTCATAATCAGAAGTGGTAGCTTCCATTTGACCTTTAATTTGGTTTACACGATTTTTGATCATATCAGCGTCGCCAGCACCACTTACAATAGTTGTATTGTCTTTATCGATAGTCACTTTTTTAGCAGTTCCTAACATTTCGATAGTAGTGTTCTCTAAAGTATATCCTCTTTCTTCAGAAATTACGGTTCCTCCAGTTAAGATAGCGATGTCTTCCAACATTGCTTTTCTTCTGTCTCCAAAACCAGGTGCTTTTACAGCAGCGATTTTTAAAGCTCCGCGTAATTTATTTACCACCAATGTAGATAATGCCTCACCATCAACATCTTCAGCAATAATCAATAATGGTTTTCCAGATTGAGCAACTGGTTCCAAAACTGGTAATAATTCTTTTAAAGAAGAAACTTTTTTGTCATACAAAAGGATGTAAGGGTTTTCCAATTCCACTTCCATTTTCTCTGAATTAGTCACAAAATAAGGAGAAAGATATCCTCTGTCAAATTGCATACCTTCAACAACATCAACATAAGTATCTGTTCCTTTAGCTTCTTCAACAGTGATAACGCCTTCTTTTCCAACTTTTGCAAAAGCAGTAGCGATTAACTCACCAATTACTTCGTCATTGTTAGCAGAAATTGAAGCAATTTGTTTGATTTTCTCAGAATCACTTCCTACTACTTTTGCTTGTTTCGCTAGGTCAGCCACAATAGCTTCAACCGCTTTGTCAATACCGCGTTTCAAATCCATAGGATTAGCTCCTGCAGCAACGTTTTTCAAACCTTCTTTTACGATGGCTTGTGCCAAAACTGTTGCAGTTGTAGTTCCGTCTCCAGCTAAATCATTTGTTTTAGACGCTACTTCTTTTACCATTTGAGCACCCATATTTTCCAATGGATCTTTCAATTCAATTTCTTTTGCAACGGTAACGCCATCTTTAGTAACGGTTGGTCCGCCAAAAGCTTTTCCAATAATTACATTACGACCCTTTGGTCCAAGAGTTACTTTTACTGCATTTGCCAATGCATCAACACCACGTTTCAATCCGTCACGTGCCTCAATATCAAATTTTATATCTTTTGCCATTTCTTTGCTTTTTGTTTAAAGTTTAATTTGTTTAAAGTTTCAAGTTGTCTTGATACTTAATTCTTAGGACTTAATACTATTTAGATAATTGCTAAAATATCATCTTCACGCATGATCAAATAATCTTTTCCTTCTAGTTTTAACTCAGTACCAGCGTATTTTCCGTAAAGGACAGAATCACCAATTTTTACAGTCATGGTATGGTCTTTTGTTCCGTTTCCAACAGCCATAACAGTTCCTTTTTGTGGTTTTTCTTTAGCCGTATCTGGAATAAAAATCCCGGATGCAGTTTTTGTTTCAGCAGCTACGGGCTCGATTAGAACTCTGTCTGAAAGTGGTTTAATGTTTAAAGCCATGATTTTATATTTTTATATTAATTATTTTACCGTGTTTCAAGATTTCAGAAATTATGCCATCCTGCTAAAACTGACATAATTTCTTATAAAAAATGCCAGCTTTGACAGGCTGGCATTTAGAATATGTTGTAATAATTTATTGTGCTGGATTTGTTGCAGCAGGTGTGTTTTGAACTGGAGCAACTGGAGTGTTTGTTGCTGGTGCAGCACTTCCTGTGTTTTCAATGATTTTAGAATCGGTATCACTTAATGTTCCTGTAAAGCTTAAGCTTGAAAGTAAAATAAGTGCAATTAATATAGTTGCTAGTGTCCAAGTACTTTTGTCTAAAAAATCAGTGGTTTTTTGTACTCCACCTAACATTTGAGAACCACCTATTGTTGAGGATAATCCGCCACCTTTAGGATTTTGAACCATGATAACTACGATTAATAGAAAACAAACTATAGTTATTAAAACTAAAAAAATTGAAAATGTGCTCATTGTTTAATTATTATTATGTTGTAAAATCTTAATATCCGATATGCGGTCTGCAAAGAAACTACTTTTTTCTGGATATTTCAAAATTAATATTTCATATGCTTGAATCGCTTTTTGATATTTTTTTTGTTCCAAATAAACTCGGGCTAAAGTCTCAGTCATCAGCGAAGAATTGTCTGCGGCATTTAGGTCGAAACTAACGCTGGAAGGCACTCCATGTTTTACCGGCGAAATCTTCGGACTCGTTTCAATAAATTTATCAATAAGTTCTATTTTTTTTCTTTTGTCGGCATCTATAATAGGAGTAAGTTCGTTTCTTGGTTGCTCGCTTTCTCTTTTGATAGGTTCGGTACGAGAAAGCTGTAACCATTCTTGGAAGGAATGTTGTTCTTTTTTGGAGAAATCCAACGGTGTGCCAATAGCTAATTTTTCTTCAACTGTTGTTGTACTATCCTCAATTTCAATTGGAGATGCTTCCTTTATTGAAGTCAGAATAGACTGTTCTAATTTGTTTAATTTAAATTCTGGTTTTTCTTCAGAAATAAGGATCTCACTATCGATTACTTGTATATCCAGAATTTCGAGTGCTTTTCTATCATACAGACTTTTATGAATAGAAGTAAAAGTATCCGATGTAATGAAATCAAATAAAACAGATCTGTCAGTAGAATAAGCTGCTGCTATCTTTAAAGCTGCATTGTATTTAAAACTATTTTGATTGTAAAGTCCTTTTAGTTGAATCGCTCTGGCGCTTTGAAAATATGGAAACTCTTCCAAAACTTTTTCCAAAGCTTCCGTTTGCTTTTCACGAATAGCATCGGGTTTATTAATCAAGTAGGTATAGTCGGTTACATTCATTTTTAGTGTTTAATCGTGGAATTGTTGAACTGTTTAATCGATTAAACAGTTCAACAATTAAACTTTAATTTACCATTTAGCTAATGACTCGTTGAAAATATCTTGTGTTATTCTTTCAAAAATATCTTTTAAAGCAGTATTTAAAGTTGCGCCTGTTAATTGTTGTTCTGCAGGATAATCATAGAAAAAAGTGAATGGTTTTTCAAAATCATCAGCTTCTTTTTTCTTATTGGTAAAACGAACATTCACTCGAATCGTTAAACGGTTTTGAGCTGCTCGCTGATCCGCGGTTGCTGTCATCGGACTTATTCTGTAATCTACAATCTCTCCTTCGTATGTCAAATCAGCACCGTTTTTGACCAAGTTCAAATTGGTTTGGTTCTGAATCAAATCTTGAAGTTCTATTGTAAAAGTTCTATCAATTCCGGGCTCAATTATTTCAGAATTATTTTGAAAAAAGCCAACTTGAAATGTTTCGGCATCAATTTTACCGGTTCCTGTAAAGTTGTAAACCGAGCAACTGTTGATACTTACTGTAATTATTGAAAGAAGAATAAGTTTTATATGTTTCATTTTATATTTTAAAAATTGCTTTGTCTGTTTCCTAAAACTCTGGTCAAATATATTCATTTTCAATCAAACCAGTTACGTTTGTGCCTTTGTAAAAAACTACAAATCAAATTGCTTAATTTTTCGATATAAAGTTCTTTCAGAAATGCCTAATTCATCCGCGGCAGCTTTTCGTTTTCCTTTATTTTTTTCTAATGATTTTTTAATCATTTCAATTTCTTTTTGTTCTAAACGTAAAGTTTCTTCTTCCTCAACGGTTTCTGCAAAAAGATAATTGTCGTCATGTTCCTGATATAAATCCTCATTGTTTTGAGCCGCTATTAAGGAAGCTCTAGGTTCTTCTTCAAAATCTATTTCACTATCATTTTCTTTTGAACCGTATATTTTTTTTATCAAATGTTGATTCGTCTCTTGTACTTTTGAACTTCCGCTTTGAATCAGTTCCAATGTTAATTTTTTCAAATCATTCAAATCACTTTTCATGTCAAAAAGTACTTTGTACAAAATTTCTCTCTCGGTACTGAAATCACTTTCGCTTTTTTTGTCTTTAATTACAGAAGGTAAATTGCTTCCCTGAACTGGTAAATAAGATTGTAAGGTCACGGCTGATATATCCCGATTAGTTTCCAAAACGGAGATTTGCTCGGCTACATTGCGCAATTGTCTAATGTTTCCACTCCAACGAAATTTCTGCAATAGTTGAATAGCATTTTCGTCCAGTTTTAAAGGAGGCATTTTATATTTGTGTGCAAAATCAGCAACAAATTTCCGGAATAACAAATGAATGTCGTCTTTTCGATCGCGTAAAGGCGGCAAAGTAATGTCCACGGTACTTAGACGATAATACAGATCCTCACGGAATTTACCTTTTTCGATGGCATCAAATAAATTCACATTGGTGGCTGCCACAATTCGCACATCTGTTTTCTGTACTTGTGAAGAACCTACTTTTATGAATTCACCATTTTCGAGAACACGTAATAAACGAACTTGAGTGGTAAGCGGTAATTCACCAACTTCATCCAGAAAAATTGTTCCGCCGTCAGCGACTTCAAAATAACCCTCACGAGTGCCTGTGGCTCCAGTAAAAGCGCCTTTTTCATGTCCGAAAAGCTCACTGTCAATCGTTCCTTCTGGAATGGCTCCGCAGTTTACGGCAATGTATTTTCCATGTTTTCTATGCGAAAGCGAATGAATAATTCTGGGGATATTTTCTTTTCCAACGCCACTTTCTCCCGCCACTAATACCGTAATATCAGTAGGAGCAACCTGAATGGCTTTTTCTATCGCACGATTAAGTTTTGGATCATTTCCAATAATCTCAAATCGCTGTTTTATAGCTTGAACTGATTCCATATTATTTTTGTTTAAAGTTTTCTTTGTTTCAGGTTTAAAGTTATCGAGAGAACTTTAAACCTGAAACCTGAAACAAACTTTTTTTTAATTCATCTCACTCAAACTAACTGCTTCTCCTTTCAGAGTTCCGCTGGTGCAAGAAGTAATTCTCACATTTACAAAATCTCCAATGTTATAATTCGCTTTTGGGAAAACAACAGTAATACTTTGTGAATTTCTTCCTGAAAATTCTTCTGTCGATTTTTTCGAAACTTTTTCAACTAAAACTTCTACGGTTTGACCAATGAATTCTTCACTGCGGAACCAAGCGTGTTTTTGTTGTAAATCTACAATTTCCTGCAATCTTCTAGCTTTTGTTTGTTCAGTAACGTCATCTTCCATTTTTCTTCCTGCCAATGTTCCCGGACGTTCCGAATACGAATACATATAACCAAAATTATACTTCACATATTCCATCAAGCTCATTGTGTCTTGATGATCTTGTTCGGTTTCTGTTGGGAAACCAGCAATCATGTCTTGCGAAATGGATCCATTCGGAATAATAGTTCTGATTTTATCAATCAAAGTCATGTATTCTTCACGCGTATGCAAACGATTCATTTCTTTCAAAATTCTGTTGCTACCTGATTGAACCGGCAAGTGAATGTGTTTGCAAATATTAGGATGTTTTGCAATCACATGTAAAATACTTTCGTGCATGTCTTGCGGATTTGATGTCGAAAACCGGATACGCATTTTTGGAAAACCAACCGCTACCATTTCAAGTAATTGATCAAAGTCAACAGCAGTAGCTTTTTGCATTTCGGTAGCATTCTCAAAATCTTTTTTCAATCCGCCGCCGTACCAAAGGAAACTATCCACGTTTTGTCCCAAAAGCGTAATTTCTTTAAATCCTTTGTCCCACAAATCTTGAATTTCTTTCATGATACTTTGTGGTTCACGGCTACGTTCGCGTCCGCGGGTAAAAGGTACCACGCAAAACGTACACATATTATCACAACCACGTGTAATAGAAACTAGAGCGGTAATGCCGTTACTCATCAATCGAACCGGTGAAATATCACCATAGGTTTCATCTTTCGACAGAATCACGTTAATTGCATCGCGTCCTTCTTCAACTTCTTGCAAAAGGTTTGGCAAATCTTTATATGCATCAGGACCTACAACAAGGTCTACAATTTTTTCTTCTTCGAGGAATTGACTTTTCAAACGCTCGGCCATACAGCCCAAAACGCCCACTTTCATCTTCGGATTAATGCGTTTCACCGCATTGTATTTCTCCAAACGTTTGCGAATGGTTTGCTCCGCTTTGTCACGAATAGAACAAGTATTGACCAAAACTAAATCGGCTTCTTCCAGAACTTGTGTTGTATTATATCCGTTTCCAGATAAAATAGAAGCTACAATTTCGCTGTCTGAAAAATTCATCGCGCAACCATAACTCTCAATAAAAAGTTTCTTCGTATTCTCGGGTTTATTTTCTAAAACAAGGCTCTCTCCTTGTTTACTTTCTTCAATAATCTTTTCCATCCTGTGTTTTCAAAGTGCAAAGATAAGGGAATTCAAATAAATATGACAAGATGTCAGATTAAGAATTAACAATGTTTTAAGGTGTTTTAAATATTGGATAAACGGATAGAAAATTTATTGAATCTAAATGTGTTAAAACCCGCAATTCAACGATTAAATTGACTTTTAAAATTTAAAAAACTTAAAATTTAAAAAAATCATATACTTTTGCCGACATAAACAATCGGAATATGGCAAAGAATTTAGTTATAGTGGAATCACCTGCAAAGGCAAAAACAATTGAAAAATTTCTGGGAAGTGATTTCCAAGTGGAGTCAAGTTACGGACACATTGCTGACTTACCATCCAAAGAAATTGGAGTAGATGTGGAAAATGGTTTCAAACCTAAATATGAAGTTTCTGCCGATAAAAAAGCATTGGTCACCAAATTAAAAGGACTGGCGAAAAAAGCCGAAATGGTTTGGTTAGCAAGTGATGAGGATCGCGAGGGTGAGGCTATTTCTTGGCATTTAGCCGAAGAATTAAAATTAGACAAAACCAAAACAAAACGTATTGTTTTTCACGAAATCACTAAAACTGCGATTCTAAAAGCAATCGATAATCCACGTGAAATCGATTATAATTTAGTTAATGCACAACAAGCGCGACGTGTATTAGATCGATTGGTTGGGTATGAATTATCGCCTGTACTTTGGAGAAAAATAAAAGGCGGACTTTCTGCCGGACGTGTACAATCAGTTTCTGTTCGTTTGATTGTAGAACGCGAAAGAGAAATTCAAAATTTCAAAGCTGTTGCCACTTATTCTGTTGTCGCAGAATTTACTAACGAATCTGGAAAAACATTCAAAGCCAAACTGCCAAAAAATTTCAACACTAAAAAAGAAGCCGAAGATTTTTTAAATAAAAATATAGGTTCTACATATAAAGTAGCCGATTTAGAAACAAAACCTACCAAAAAAACACCAACTGGACCTTTTACAACTTCAACTTTGCAACAAGAAGCGGCTCGTAAATTATATTTGCCTGTTGGAATTACCATGCAGCTCGCACAACGTTTGTACGAAGCTGGACTTATCACATATATGAGAACAGATAGTGTGAATTTATCCAAAGATGCAATGGAAGCTGCTGAAGCTGAAATCATCAAATCCTACGGAAAAGAGTTCTCTAAACCGCGAACATTTGTCAATAAAAGTAAAGGCGCACAGGAAGCGCACGAGGCGATTCGTCCTACGGATATGTCGCGACATACTGTAGATATCGACAGAGATCAAGCACGTTTGTATGATTTGATTTGGAAAAGAACGTTGGCTTCGCAAATGAGTGACGCACAATTAGAGCGTACTAACGTGAAAATTGAAGCAAACAATCACGGTGAAATATTCACGGCATCTGGAGAAGTTTTACTTTTTGAAGGTTTCTTGAAAGTGTACTTGGAAGGTCATGATGACGACGAGGAAGAGCAAGAAGGAATGTTACCAGCGATGAAAGTCAACGAAAAACTACAAAATAATTATATCTCAGCAACCGAAAGATATTCTAGACCGCCTGCACGATATACTGAAGCTTCTTTGGTGAAAAAATTAGAGGAATTGGGTATTGGTCGACCTTCTACTTATGCGCCAACAATTTCTACGATTATCAATAGAAATTATGTTGAGAAAGGAAATCTTGACGGTCAAGAACGTAATTATACTCAATTGACTTTGCAATCCGGGAAAGTAGGAGAGAAGTTACTGAAAGAAAATACAGGTTCTGATAAAGGGAAATTAGTTCCTACAGATATTGGAACGATTGTTACGGATTTCTTGGTTAAGAATTTCGGAAACATTTTAGATTATAATTTCACTGCAAAAGTGGAACAGGATTTTGATGAAATTGCAGAAGGAAATATCGTTTGGACAAAAATGATGCAGGAGTTCTACGATACATTTCACCCAACAGTGAAAGATGTAGAAGCCAATGCAGAGCGTGAAAGTGGTGAACGAATTCTTGGAACAGATCCTAAAACAGGAAAACCGGTTTCGGTTCGTTTAGGGAAATTTGGACCCATGGCTCAAATTGGAGCTGCTGATGATGAAGAGAAAAAATTCGCCAGTTTAATGACGGATCAAAACATTGGAAACATCACTTTAGAAGAAACGTTGAATTTATTTTTGTTACCAAAAAATTTGGGAGAATATAAAGGAGAAGAGGTTGAGGTAAGTAATGGCCGTTATGGTCCTTATATTCGTCACGGTGCTGCTTTTGTTTCTTTGCCAAAAGGCGAAAATCCACTTGACGTAGATTTTGAAAGAGCACAGGAATTAATTGATGAAAAAGCAATAGCCGATGCACCGATTGCAGTTTATAAAGGTGAAGGTGTTCAAAAAGGTGTGGGTCGTTTTGGTCCTTTTATCAAATGGGACGGCTTGTTTATAAATGTGAGTAAGAAATATAATTTTGATAATTTGTCTCAATCGGATATTGAAGCGTTGATTGAAGATAAATTGCAAAAAAATATTGATAAGGTTTTGCATAATTGGGAAGAAGAAGGGATTTTAGTAGAAAAAGCACGTTGGGGACGCTCTGTTATTACCAAAGGCAAAATCAAAATTGAATTGAGTAAGGATGTTGACGCTACAAAATTGACATTGGCAGAAGTTCAAGAAATGATTGCCAAGAAAACGCCTGCTAAAAAAGTAGCTGCTAAAAAAGCACCTGCAAAGAAAGCAGTGACAAAAAAACCAGCAGTTAAGAAACCCGTAGCAAAAAAGTAAAAAATGGAATTTGATTTTCTTAAACCAATAGATGATGAAATCCAAGAGTTTATAAATGGATTGACTTCACAGCAACTGGGAAGCAAAATTGTTTTGCACACCAATGAACAATTCCCGGATTTAAACAAGATTAAAATTGCTGTAATAGGCGTTTTAGAAAATCGAGGAGATGTAAAAGCGGTTTCGGATGTTGATTTAATACCGCTTAGAAAAGAGTTGTATGGTTTGTTTCCAGGTAATTGGGATGCTTCTATTGCGGATTTAGGTGATATTCTTGCCGGGAATTCAGTAGCGGACACTTATTTTGCAGTAAAAAAAGTTGTTGCGGGATTAATCAAGAAAAAAATAATACCAATTGTAATCGGTGGTTCTCAAGATATAACGTATGCGCTTTACAGAGCCTACGATGATTTAGAACAAATGGTAAATTTAGTTTCTATTGATAGCAAATTTGATTTTGGTAAAGATGAAGAGGAACTTTCGGCAGCGTCTTATTTGACAAAAATAATTGTAGACGAACCCAATAATCTTTTTAACTATTGTAACATAGGATATCAGACTTATTTTAATTCGCAAGAGGAAGTAGATTTGATAGAAAAATTATTTTTTGACGGCTATAGGTTAGGGGAAGTTTCTAATAATATCGCAATTTCGGAGCCAGTTTTTAGGGATGCTGATATGGTTAGTATCGATCTGAATTCCGTTAAATCTTCTGACTCTGGAAATTTTATTTCATTTCGACCCAATGGTTTCAATGGAAAAGAGATTTGTTCTTTGTCTCGCTATGCGGGAATAAGTGATAAAGTATCTTCATTTGGGCTATTCAATCACAATAATTCGAAACAAGAATCGGTACTTATTGCACAAGTAATTTGGTATTTTATTGAAGGTTTTCATTATCGTTCGAATGAGTATCCTTTTGGAAGTAAAGAGAACTATTTAAAATATATTGTTCCTCTGGAATTTGAGGAACTTATTTTCTACAGAAGCGATAAAACAGACCGATGGTGGATAGAAATACCATTTATTTCTAACGGTAATAATAAATTGAAAAGAAACACGTTATTACCATGTTCGTATGAAGAATATTTATTGGCATGCAATCAAGAATTACCTGAAAGATGGTGGAAAGCGCAACGAAAAAATATCATTTAGGATCTTTTTTAAAAGATTTGATATTTTATTTTAAAAAGCAATTTGTTTAGTATAAAAAAATTGTTTTTTAAAAAAATAATAAATAGGTTTACATACTTAAAAATAATGAATAGATAACAAAATTTATATGAAGAAGTTCATTGCATTTACGGCAATTTTTACCCTTTTAATTAGCTGTGGTAAATCAAGCGACAAAGGAGAATTGGTTGGAGTTGAGGGAAAAAAATGGCATCCAGAGAAACCTTTTGGGATGACTTTAATTCCGGGCGGATCCTATATTATGGGTAAGTCAGATGCTGATTTAGCTAATGTGGAAGATGCTCCTACAAAAACGGTGACCGTTCGTTCGTTTTACATGGATGAAACTGAAATCACCAATAGTGAATACCGTCAGTTTGTAGAATGGGTAAAAGATTCTACCATGAGAGTACGTTTGGCGATACTTGCCGATATGAACGGTCTAACAGCTGGAGCTTCTACTGGTAAAGGTAAAAATGCAGGTAGTATAGCTGATTATGCTTTTAATGATACAGATCCTGAGAAGATGACTGCATATGATAAATATATGTACGATAATTATTATAGTGTTGGTACGTCTGATGACCAGTACGCCGGCAGGAGACTTAATAGAAAAGTAAAATTAATTACAGATACTAAATTGTATCCTGATGCCGACTATGCTGAGGTAATGGACTCGATGTATTTGCCTATAGAAGAATCGTATAATGGTTTACGAACTATAGATGTAAATAAACTAAAATTCCGCTATTCATGGATGGATATTCAGGCTGCTGCCAAAGCTAAGGTGGGTACTAGAAAAGATTTCATAAAAACGGAAGAAGTAAACGTTTATCCTGATACCACTGTTTGGATTAAAGATTTTGCCTATTCTTACAATGAGCCTATGCACAATGATTATTTTTGGCACAGAGCTTATGGCGATTATCCAGTAGTTGGGGTAAAATGGACCCAGGCAAAAGCTTTTTGTGCTTGGAGAACATTGAACAAAAATAATATTATAAAATCTAAAAAGAAGGGACGTGATTTTATAAATTCTTTCAGATTGCCAATTGAGGCAGAATGGGAATACGCGGCCAGAGGTGGTTTAGAATCTGCAACATACCCGTGGGGAGGACCTTACACTAAAAATGACAGAGGTTGTTTTCTTGCAAATTTCAAACCGGTTCGAGGAGATTATGCAGCAGATGAAGCCTTGTATACTGTGGAAGCAAAATCGTATGAGCCAAACGGTTATAATTTATATAACATGGCAGGTAATGTTTCAGAATGGACCGATACGTCCTATGATCCAAATGCTTATGAATATGTTTCCTCAATGAATCCAAATGTTAACGATGCATCTAATAAACGAAAAGTGGTTCGTGGTGGTTCGTGGAAAGATGTTGCTTATTTCCTACAAGTAAGCACAAGAGATTACGAATACGCTGATTCAGCCAGAAGTTTTGTCGGATTTAGAACCGTTCAGGATTATATGGGAGTTCAAACTACGGGAGCAGGAAAAAAGAAATAAATAAAAAAGAAACCAAATCTATTAAATTTTAAAAAAACACTATTATGGCATTATTGAGCAAAAAAGCAATGAATTTCGCATACGGAATGGGAGCGGCAGTTGTAATTATTGGAGCATTATTCAAAATTACACATATTGAATTTGGAATTTTAACAGGAAACCTGATGCTTACGATCGGACTTGTTGTTGAAGCTGCTATTTTTGCGCTTTCGGCTTTTGAACCTGTGGATAAAGATTTAGATTGGACATTAGTTTATCCAGAACTAGCAAATGGACAGGCAAAACCAATGACTAAAAAAGTAGAAACTCCTACTGACACACAGGGAATGTTGTCTCAAAAATTGGATGCAATGTTGAAAGATGCAAAAATTGATGGAGAATTAATGGCGAGTTTAGGAAACAGCATCAAAAACTTTGAATCAGCTGCAAAAGGAATCGCACCAACTGTTGATTCTATGAATTCAACAAAAAAATACAGTGAGGAATTAACTTTGGCTGCGGCACAAATGGAATCTCTAAACAGTTTATATAAAATTCAATTACAAAGTGCTTCTAGAAATGCTCAAATAAATGAAGAAGTTGCTGAAAACAACTTGAAGTTAAAAGACCAAATGCAGTCATTGACTTCAAACCTGTCTTCTTTAAACAATGTATACGGTGGAATGCTATCTGCTATGAATAACAAAGGATAATTAGTTTCGAACTAAAATAAACAATAAACTAATTATTAGAAAATATGGCAGGAGGAAAACTAACCCCTAGACAGAAGATGATTAACCTAATGTACTTGGTTTTTATCGCAATGTTAGCATTAAATATGTCAAAAGAAGTATTATCTGCTTTTGGATTGATGAATGAAAAATTTGAAGGTTCAAATACCTCAGCTGAGCAATCAAACGCTCAAATGTTAGCTGGTTTAGATGCGAAAGCATCGGAAGCAGGTGGAGAGTTTGCAATAGCGGCGACAACGGCACACAAAGTAGAAGTGATTACAAAAAACTTTTATGATTACATCGCCAATATCAAATCAGAAGTTTTAGTAGGGACTGAAGTTGATCCTGAAACTGGAAAATTACCTTATGAGGCAATGGACAAAGGTGATAATATCGACAATTTATGGTTTAGCCCAGCGGGTTATTCGGCTAAAGGAAAAGAAGTTGTTGCTACAATTGAAAAGTATAAATCTGATATGAAGTTGGCTTTAGGCGACAATAAAAAATTAGCACCGATTTTATCTGAAGTTCAAACTAAGTTTAGTTTGGCAGATGTTAAGAATAAAGACGGTATAGCGATACCTTATTTAGATTATCATTTTAAAGGTTTTCCAGCTGTAGCCTCTCTGGCTAAATTATCTGCGTGGCAGAATGATGTTAAAAAAGCAGAATCAGATGTTTACAGTACTGCATTAGGTAAAGCGGCTGTTGCAGCTGCTTCATACAGTAACTATCAGGCTATTGTAGTTTTAGATAAAAATGCATATTTCCAAGGAGAACAAGTCACTGGTAAAGTAGTCTTAGGTCGTTACGATGAGAATACCAAACCTACAAATGTTACTGGTGCAAGATTGGATCCGGCTACTGGACAAGCCAAGATTGCTTTAACAGCTGGTGGTGTAGGTGAACAAAATATTGCAGGGCAATTTACGTTTATTGAAGATGGTAAAACAATTCCTCTAAAATTTGCTGGAAAATATGTTGTTGTACCAAGACCTAATTCTGCTACAATTTCAGCAGATAAGATGAATGTAGTTTATAGAGGCGTATCAAATCCTATGACTATTTCATTTGCAGGTATCCCAGATAATGCTGTCAATGCCTCTGCTCCAGGTTTATCAAAGGTGGGCAACGGTAAATACGTTATGAATCCTGGTGGCGGTAGCGAAGTGGTTGTTAGTGTTTCAGGTAAAATGTCTGACGGAAAAGTTGCTAATGATAAAAAAGTATTTAGAATAAAAGGTATTCCTGGTCCAACCGGAACTATCAGAGGTGAAATGGGAGTGGTAAAAGGCCCTAAATCAAATTTAGAAATTGCGACAATCGGAGCAAAATTATTAGATTTTGATTTTGAAGTTGGCTTAAATGTGGTTGGTTTTAATTTAAAAGTTACCGGTCAGCCTACTGTTGTTGTTTCTGGAAACAAGTTAAATGCGCAATGTAAAGCGGTACTTTCAAAAGCTGGAAGGGGTGATCAGGTTACTATTTCTGAAATTAAAACTAAGCTTGTAGGAGCAGGTAGCTATTTATTACCAAGAACAGCTCCAGTAATTTTTGAAATACAATAATACGTTTGTTTTTATAAAAAAACTAACTACAATATCTTATAAAGATAAAATCATGAATGTAAGAAATTTTTTATTAGCCATTGTCCTTGTTACTGGTAGTTTTGCTTCTAGTGCTCAGTCAAACTTGCTTAATGCGAAAAGTCCTGATGAAATAGGACAAAAGACTGCCGGACAAGTCGATGCGGATAATGATAAGCCATTAGCTTATGGTTATGTGCATGATAGAGATGTATTGATGGGTAAGACCACATGGGAAATTATAGATCTAAGCGAAAAGATAAATTTTGCGCTGTACTTTCCTGTAGATACGGCAAACATTGGTTCCGACAGGAGATCTTTGTATGATGTGCTGACCAAAGCGATGAGAAGTGGTGAAATTACAGAAGTATATACTGATAGCTATTTTAATACTAAAAAATCTTTGCAGGATATACAAGGTTCATTAACTCGAATTGATACTACCGATTCAGGAAGAGAGCAAATAAATGCAGGAACTCAAATATCTGACGAATATATTTTAAGACAAGATCTTTCTGCTCAAGATGTAAGTCAATATAAGATTAAAGGATATTGGTATTTTGACAAGCGTCAAAGTGAATTGAAGTATCGTTTATTGGGAATTTGCCCGGTGACACCGGATGTTTATACAATGAACAGCGAAGAAAAGGATTATATCGAGTTGTTTTGGGTGTTTTTCCCTGATGCAAGAGATGTTCTTCACAAAGCAAAAGCGTTTAACGACAAGAATTCAGCAATGCCGATTTCTTTTGATCAAATCTTGAATTCACGTCGCTTCAATAGTGTTATCTATAAAGAAGAAAACGTGTATGGCGATAGATCTATTGATGAATACATGAAAGACAATGCTCAAAATCAGTTGTTAGAATCTGAAAGAGTAAAAGAAAAAATTCGAAATTTCGAACAGGATATGTGGAATTATTAATTTGGATTTTAAAACATAATAATAAACTCTTACTGTAATGGTAGGAGTTTTTTTGTTTTAATGTGTTTACTTTGTATTTATTTAAAACGAGTTATTTCAAATGATCGATTATTTAATTATTGGTTCCGGTTTAGCAGGCATTTCATTTGCAGAGATGGCTTTGCGTAATGATAAATCAATTTTGGTTTTGGATAATAATTCTCAAAATTCTACTAAAATTGCCGGAGGATTATATAATCCGGTAATTTTAAAGAGGTTTAGTGAAGTTTGGCAGGCAAAAGAGCAATTAATATTGATGAATGAATTTTATTCTTTCTTAGAAAAAAAACTAAATTGTAAATTTGATTTTAAAAGACCAATATTACGAAAATTCTTTTCAATTGAAGAGCAGAACAATTGGTTCACTGCTTCTGATAAAATTGGACTAGCTCCTTTTTTATCAACTGATTTGATTTCTAAAAAGTATATAGGAATTGATTCCCCATACGGTTATGGCCAAGTATTACAAACGGGTTATGTTGATACGTTTTTGTTGGTAAACAAATACAGAGAATATTTAAAACAAAATAACCTTTTTGAAGAAGTGTCATTTGAATATGACTCTTTGCGAATTGAATCTGATGGCATTCGTTATAAAGATGCAATAGCTAAGCATATTATCTTTGCTGAAGGTTTTGGACTGCATGCAAATCCATATTTTAATCATTTGCCTTTAGACGGTACCAAAGGAGAACTTTTTATCATAAAAGCTCCTCTTTTAGTTTTGGACGTAATTGTTAATACCAGTGTGTTTATTTTGCCTCTTGGGAAGGATTTATTCAAAGTTGGAGCGACGTATAACTGGAAAGACAAAACAGACTTACCCACTGAGGAAGGAAAAATGGAATTATTGGCAAGAATCAAAGAAATTATAACCTGTGATTTTGAAATTGTAGAGCATTTCGCCGGTGTTCGACCAACGGTAAAAGACAGAAGGCCATTAGTGGGAACTCATTGCAATTATGAATCACTACATATTCTCAACGGTTTAGGAACACGAGGAGTAATGCTTGGCCCTGCGATGGCAAAAGCATTATTTGACAATATAGAAAATCAGATACCTTTAAATAAGGAAATTGATATTAGTAGATTTTTGCCTAAAAGTAAGATATAGCATTATTGTTGGTTCGCTTTTGGATCATAGGAAACAAACATATTGATATATACGTTTCTGGACCATCGCAAGATAAATGGAAATAAGACAATGAGTGATGTGATGATAGCGATAAAAGCTATTTTCAGGCTGGAGCCAAAGATTACAAAAGAGATAATAAAGGCAGCAATTCCAACAGCAACATTCAGTCCGTAACTGACATACATTGCTCCATAAAAAAAGGAGGGTTCAATTTGATATCTCAAACCACAATGGCTGCAATTTTCATGCATTTTTAATATTTTATTGAAATGCAGAGGGTTTTTGTCCAAATACATACTCTCATTCTGACATTTAGGACAAGTTCCTGTTAAAATGCTATATAATTTGGATCCTTTTTTTAACATTTGCAAAAAATTTAATTTTCCTTCTTTAGAGTTACAAATTTACACATTTGAAAAGGAATAAAATCATAATACATGCTTAACATACATAATTTATCCGTTTCATTCGGAGGTTCCTATTTATTTGAAGAAGTTACCTTTCGATTAGGTGCTGGAGACCGTGTGGGTCTTGTTGGGAAGAACGGAGCGGGAAAATCAACGATGCTTAAAATGTTGGCCAAAGATTTTGCTCCTGATTCAGGAGTGATTTCTCAAGAGAAGGATCTTCGCATGGGGTTCTTGCGTCAGGATATCGATTTTGAGCAGGGTAGAACAGTTCTGGAAGAGGCATACGAAGCCTTTACGGAAATTAAAATTGTTGAAAAAAAACTCGAGGAGATTAATCATCTTTTAGTTACCCGCACAGATTATGAAAGTGACGAATACAGTCAAATTATAGAAGACTTATCGGAGTATACACACCGTTTTGAATTATTGGGCGGTTATAATTATGTAGGTGATACAGAAAAGATTTTACTTGGTTTAGGATTTAAAAGAGATGTTTTCGATAATCAAACCGAAACTTTTTCAGGTGGATGGAGAATGCGTATCGAACTAGCCAAATTATTATTACAGGCTAACGATGTTTTGTTACTTGATGAGCCAACAAATCACTTGGACATAGAAAGTATTATTTGGTTAGAAAGTTTCCTTCGTAATTATCCGGGAGTTGTTGTGATTGTTTCGCATGATAAGATGTTTTTGGACAATGTGACGAACAGAACCATCGAAATTTCCCTTGGCAAAGCCTATGATTTCAATAAACCCTATTCTCAATATTTAGAATTGCGACATGAAATTCGGGAGAAGCAATTGGCAACGCAAAAAAACCAGGCCAAAAAAATTGAAGAAACCGAAAAATTAATTGAAAAATTCCGTGCCAAAGCTTCCAAAGCTTCGATGGCGCAGTCGTTAATCAAAAAATTAGATAAAGTAGAGCGTATCGAAGTAGATGAAGATGACAATTCAGTGATGAACATTACCTTTCCTGTTTCGAAAGAACCGGGAAGAGTCGTAATTGAAGCTGAAAATGTGACGAAAAGCTATGGAGATAAAACAATATTGAAAGACATTAGTCTTTTGGTAGAGCGTGGAAGCAAGATTGCATTCGTTGGACAAAACGGTCAGGGGAAATCTACTTTCATAAAAGCTATTGTGGATGAGTTTAAATATCAAGGGAACATCAAATTAGGTCATAATGTTCAATTAGGGTATTTTGCGCAAAATCAGGCCGAGTATCTGGATGGCGAAATTACATTGTTGCAGACCATGGAGGATGCCGCAGCGGATACAAACAGAATGAAAGTACGTGACATGCTGGGTTCTTTCTTGTTTCGTGGCGATGATGTAGAGAAAAAAGTAAAAGTTCTTTCAGGAGGCGAAAGAAACCGTTTAGCGTTGTGTAAGTTATTATTGCAGCCTATTAATGTTTTGCTGATGGATGAACCTACCAATCACTTGGACATCAAATCTAAAAATGTTTTGAAAGCCGCACTTCAAAAATTTGGAGGAACCTTACTATTGGTTTCTCACGATAGAGATTTCTTGCAAGGAATGTCAAATTTGGTTTATGAATTTAAAGACCAAAAAATAAAAGAATATTTAGGTGATATCAACTATTTCTTAGAACAACGCAATATGGAAAACATGCGTGAAGTGGAGAAAAAAGATGCAGAAAAAGCCGCTGCACCTAAGGAGAGTAACAAAGCTTCCTACGAAGATCAAAAGAAAGGGAAAGCTTTACAAAACAAATTGAGTAAAGTTGAAAGCCAAATCAAACAGTTAGAAAAGGACATTCAACAAGATGATAAAATGTTGGCTTCTAATTATGATAAGCATATTGAAGACGCGAAGTTTTTCATGGCGTATAATAAGAAAAAAGCAGAGTTAGATAAACTGCTGCTGGACTGGGAAGTGGTTCAGGAAGAAATAGATAATTTATAGAAAAAAAGAGTTCCGTAATGGAACTCTTTTTTTATGCAATAATCCCTATGGATTTGGAGTGCGCAATGGCTTCACTACTGTCTTTGAAGTAGCAAATGGATACTTTTAGGGTTTCTAAATTTTTTAAAACAATTGTTACTTTTTCTTTTTTGCTTGTCCCAGTTTGTCTGATATAAACGGCTTTTACAGTTACCGGAAAAATTTTGCAAATGGCTTCGTATAAAAAAGGATCATGTTGCGAATCATCACCAATGAGGACATATCCTAAAGTGGGATAGAATTCTAATATATGTTTTATTTTTTCAAATTTATGATTGTGATCTCCTCTTCCTGTCAGGAAAAAATCTCTCAGGCTCGTTTTGATGTCTTTCAATAGCAACACCGCTTTGGGGAGCTCATGAAGTTCAGTAAATTTTGTGATAAAACGGTATAAATTCCATTCACTGCTGGAAACATAAAAAAACGCATTGAATTCCTCTTTATTTTCTCTCCCCGCCGTACTCAGTGCCTGATAATGGGGTACAACATCATCATATATTTTTCTTTTATTGATGTTTTTGAATAACAAAACATATAATTTTTTAAGGGGATTCAGTGTGTGAGAAACTAAAAAAGTATCATCAATATCAGATATAATTCCTAAATTTCCTTTGTGTGGTCGAATGTAACTGTCTTTCGTTGTGATAGTTTGGTTTTTGTAAATAATGCTTACTTCATAATCAATCCAGCCATAATTTGTGTCTTGGTCTAATGGAACGCAAAATTTAAAATAACCATCGATTAAGGTTTTGGTATGAATTTTGGAATTGTTGTGTTTCAGATAAACATCAGCATTTGCCTGCGTTTTTATTTGAAACATTTTAATAACAGAAGTTGCATTTTTTAGATTTTTTTTTTGAAAATTATACTCTTCCATTGATGTTGGTTTGAAAACATGCCCCATGACAATTAATTCCTGTTCGTTAGCATATCCGCGGTATAATTTTAAAATTGGTTTCATATATTGTAGTACTTTTGAAGATGTTGAAATTAATTATTTTTAACCAATAAAAGAGAATAAAGTTTGAAAAATAATATTATCCTGATCGTTAATCCTATTTCTGGAGATGTTGATAAGTCAGCACTTATTGACGCTACGACTGCTTTTGCTGAAAAGGAAGATTTGAATCTTGTGGTTTATAATACTTCCGGGATATCAGATATTGAAAATATAAGAGTACTGTATAATACCTATCAACCCAAGCGAATCATTGTAGCCGGTGGCGACGGAACCATAAAAATGGTTGCAGAAGCTATGGAAAAGCATGATGTCGTTATTGGGATTTTACCCGCTGGTTCTGCTAATGGTTTAGCAGTGGATTTAAATTTGCCGGCAACAACCGAAGAAAATTTAGAAATTGCTTTCCATAATGATTATATGGAAATTGATATGATTTCCATTAATGGTAAAAAAAGTATTCATTTAAGTGATTTAGGTGTAAATGCAGAATTAATTAAGAACTATGAAGGCGGCAGCATAAGAGGTAAATGGGGTTACGCTTTGCAAACTGTATCTACTTTAATTGACTTAGACGATCCATTTATTGCAACAATTACAGGAGATTTTCCAACTATTGAATGCGAGGCAAGAATGATTGTCATCGCCAATTCTCAAAAATATGGCACCGGAGTTTCTATTAATCCAAACGGAGTAATGGACGATGGCAAGTTTGAATTGGTTATTTTAAAAAATATGGATTTGATTGTACTGGGTAAAATTATCACTGGAAATATGCCTGTAGATAGCAATGATGTCGAAATTATCTCTACTGATAAAGCATTTGTCACAACCAACATTCCGGTAAGTTTTCAAATAGATGGTGAATATTGTGGAACTGAAACGAAATTGAATATCGAAATTTTACCAAAACAAATGAAATTAGCGATTCCCAAGCCTATAGGCGAGATTATTTAAACGGATTTCGTTCCTGCCAAAGAGTTTCAGGTTCTAAATACTTAAATATTTTTGGCATATGGGGATTCACCATTTCATTGGTATGGGCGATAAGACCATACATTTTCACTGGTTTGGCACCAACAGAACTTTTAATTTCCAAAGCCGTCCTCGCAAAGACAATTTCCTTGAAGCCTTTATTTATGGAATAAGCGATCATGTCGTACAACATATTTAGATACAGCATTTTTTCACGTTGAATACTTTCATCATAGCCCAGAAAATAGGTATCCATTATTTTACCATTTTTTATTAATGTGTTAAAACCAATTAGTTTTTCATCGATAAAATAGCCGTAAAATAGAAACTTGTCTTTTAATATTTCTTTGAAAACTCTAAAATGATTTTTTGGCAGAAAGAATGTATTGAAAGGAGCATTTTTAGCAACATGGAAATACAAATCATAAATTGTCTCCTCTAAAGCAATGATGTCCTCCAGATGCAACTTTCTTTTCTCGATCAGAGATGCTTTCTTTCGCGCTCTTTTATATTGATCTCGGTATTTTTTTGATAGTGAATCGATATAATCTTGTTCTGATTTCCAATTTTCATTAATAGAAAAAACCATGTTGGGTTGCGTGGAAAACTGATAATCCTTTTTGAATTCGGGAACGGCAAAGTCCTTTATTTCGTCTTCGCTAAAATCTTTGTAGGTAGTGATGTGAATTTTTATACCCTTAGATTTAAACCTTTTTTTTAATTCTGTAGCAGCAGCGTGCAATGTCTGTAATGCTTTCTTTTTATCGATTGTGTCTGATAAGGTGAATGAATTTTGACCAGTTAACATGTTATTGCCAATGACAAGTACATGAGAGCCGAAGTTTCTAAAAACAGTATTCCGAACAGCAGTTTTGATGCATTTATCACGTTCCCCAAAGGATTCTAATTTATTAAGATCTAAAAATTGGGAGAGGCCAATACCAACTAAAGTTTCTTTTTCGAAAATCCCGATGAAATGGCAAATCATGTTGTCAGGAGATGATTTCTCTAGAACCTCCAGATATTTTTTGGATAAAAAAATGGTTGTAGTCGCTAAATCATTCCAGCTTGCAGGAAGTTGTGCAGTGGAATCATAAATTGTAAAAGAATAAGCTGTATTCAAATTGAAAGGTAATGTTTTTCCAAAATTAGTTAATAAAGTTAAAGTATTACTGAATGGCTCGAAATTAAGTAACTTTATAAAAATAAAAAAGCAAATTATGAAAACCTACACAGAGGAAACCGTCAAAACGGAGTTAAAAGATTTAAAAAATTGGAAATTTATCAATAATGGAATAGAAAAAAATTTTAAGTTTTTAGATTTCACCCAAGCATTGGGTTTTATAGTACAAGTAGGAGTGATGGCAGAAAAGGAAAGTCACCACCCGGAATTATTTAATGTGTACAATAAAGTTACAATACGTTTGACAACGCATGATGCTAATGGAGTTACTGATAAAGATATTGATTTGGCGAAAGCTATAGAAAAGATTTAAAGAAAATAAATAAATTTCGTCTCTCTTATTAGCAGACGAAATTTATTTTAAATCATGGCGATTTTATTTCCACGCACAAATAATTCCCCCCATTATGGTTAAGCAAACTATCCAAAACCCACCATTGACGAGGGTATATTTGAAGCTTCGCCTTTCATATAACGCGTTTGTTCCTATTACTGGCAATGCAAAAAAGAGTCCTGCCATAAAACCATGTAAAGCGCCATGCTTGAAGGTTCTGAAGGAATTTCCATAATCAGCCATAAAAGAAATGTAGGAAGGTTTCGCAATAGCAGGATCGCCACCAATCATACCCAACGCACCAAATTGATGTATGGTGAGCATTTGAAGGATCAAACTGATTAAAATGGCATAAAAAAATGAGGCTCCAAATAGCAAAAACATGTTGCTTCCTATCATTTTTTCTGGATTAACTCCTGATTCTTTCATCCAAATAGTTCCAAAAACTTTCGGATTATACCAAACAAATCCGACTATAAGTGTAGACAAAGCAGCCAAAAAAATGGCCATAAAATTTATTTCCAGAACATTTATTTTTGAAGTTAATAAATCAAAGCTAAAACATTATAATTTAACATCAATCTTTTATATTTTGTAAGACATAACTTTATAATTAGTATAAAGAAGTGTATTTTGTCGGTTTTATTTGTAGATTAGCTGAAAGGAATGTAGTTTTAGGTGTTATTAAAAACAAAACACTTTAAGTTATGAAAAATACAGCTACTTTATTTTTAACCTTTTTGTTTTCGCTATCCATGTTAGCAGAAGTGTCTAATGCAGAGAAAGATGCATTAGTGAAACTCTATGAATCTACGAATGGAAGTCAATGGACAGTAAAGTGGGATTTATCTTCACCAGTTTCTAATTGGTATGGAATTAAGCTGCAGGATGATAAAGTAGTTTCAATTAATCTAACGAATAATAATTTAGTCGGTGAAATTCCAGCTGCGATTGGCAATTTGGTTTATCTTCAAGAGCTAAATACTCACAGAAATAAAATTTCGGGCACAATTCCTTCTGCTATCGGAAATTTAAAAGCTTTGAAAGTTTTAAATCTTTCATTCAACAAATTGGCAGGGATAATTCCTAGCTCAATTTGTAAACTAAGTAACTTGAAGGATTTAGAACTCTATATGAACGGGCTTTCCGGTGAGTTGCCAATGCAAATTGGTGCACTAAAACAGTTGGAAATTTTGTCTTTATTTAATAACGAATTTATTGGGCAAATACCAAATTCTATATACGAGATAACAACACTAAAAACTTTACTTTTGAATAGCAATATGTTAACAGGTGGGCTAAGCAGTGACGTGGTGAATATGACTTCTCTTGAAAATCTTAGTTTGTTTGATAATAAAATGAATGGTCAAGTGCCGTTTGAGCTGGAAAAATTGAATAATTTGAAAGAAATGAATATTTCTTATAACATGTTTAATGGTATAGTTTCTAAAGACTTAGCAGCTTTGGATACTTTAAACATGACAATGGTAAATCATCAAGGAATTGCTGTATTGTTGGACATAGCAACTGATAAAAATTCGTCAGTGGTCGCAGAAGATTAATCCACGAAACAGAAACGTGGAGCATTACTTAAAAATAAATGAGTTTAGTTTTTTTTTGAATATGTTGATTTAATTAGTAGTTAGAGAAACCTGTGATGATTTTTGCATCACAGGTTTTTTTGTGGATTTAATAATAGTATGAGGTAGTTTTTATGTGCTTTATCTAATTTATCTCATCAGATATTATGAAGTTTTTTAAAGTGCTTATCGTTTTGGAGTTCTTGGCTGGAGTAAACGGGATTATTGGAAATAAAATAAAAATCTAAAATTTAGTGTTTCCAAAGGTGATGACCATTAGGGCACAAAATAGAGAATATCTAACCAAAAAAGTAAACGGTATTTTTGACTTAATCTCAGTGTTTGTAGGGGTTGAGGAAGGTAGTAAAAATGAAAAAACCCATCAAAATGTTGATGGGTCGTTCTTAGTAGCGGGAACAGGACTCGAACCTGTGACCTTCGGGTTATGAGCCCGACGAGCTGCCTACTGCTCTATCCCGCGATGTGCGTTTTGTAATCTCAATAAGGCTACCTTAGTAGCGGGAACAGGACTCGAACCTGTGACCTTCGGGTTATGAGCCCGACGAGCTGCCTACTGCTCTATCCCGCGTTGTTTCGGGTGCAAATGTACGACGAATTTCCGTATTTCCAATAAAAATTTTTAAAAATGTTTTATTTCGTCTATTGACTTGATATGTCTACCTTTGCACAATAAATTATAATAGAAATGTCACATAAAGCAGGTTTTGTAAACATCATCGGGAATCCTAATGTTGGGAAATCAACACTAATGAATGCCTTTGTTGGAGAACGGTTATCAATAATTACTTCAAAAGCACAAACAACACGTCATAGAATTCTGGGAATTGTAAACGGGGAAGATTTTCAATTAATCTTATCGGATACTCCTGGAATCATTAAGCCAGCTTATGAAATGCAGGCTTCCATGATGAATTTCGTTAAGTCCGCTTTTGAAGATGCTGACATATTGATTTATATGGTGGAAATTGGAGAACAAGAATTGAAAGATGAAGCTTTTTTTAATAAAATAATCCATGCTGAAATTCCGGTTCTATTATTATTGAACAAAATAGATAATTCTAATCAGGAGCAACTCGAAGAACAAGTGGCTTTTTGGACTGCAAAAGTTCCTAATGCGGAAATTTTCCCAATATCAGCTTTGCAGAATTTTAATGTGCCGGAAGTTTTCGGAAGAATCATTGAATTGTTGCCGGAATCACCTGCATATTACCCAAAAGATCAATTGACAGATAAACCGGAACGTTTCTTTGTAAATGAAACCATCCGTGAGAAAATATTATTGAATTACAGCAAAGAAATCCCATACGCAGTAGAAATTGTAACCGAAGAGTTTTTTGAAGATGAAAACATCATCAGAATCCGTTCTTTGATTATGGTGGAACGCGATACCCAAAAAGGAATCATCATCGGACATAAAGGTGCTGCTTTGAAAAAAGTAGGAATGGAAGCCCGTGCTGATTTAGAGAAATTTTTTGGGAAACAAATTCATATTGAGTTATACGTGAAAGTAAATAAAAACTGGAGAAGCAACGCGAATATGCTGAAACGTTTTGGTTACAATCAGTAGATCTTAAATAACTTTAAATTTTTAAAATCAATATTGGAATTGAATTTCTGATATTGATTTTTTTTTTTAGCCCGGATCGAAATGAAAACCCCGCAGTGAGAATGCTATTTTTTCTTGTGTTTTCAGAGCGACCAGAGGAAGCTCCTGAAAACGCATTAGAAAAAAAGCTTTTCGAACGAGGAGTTGCAGTGGAGAGCTGGAATTGCTCCAAATAAAAACTAAGATTCTATAATTTCTAAAAATAAATTCTCCAAATCATTCATTTGGTTGTGGCCGTTACTTCGGATTTGTTTGGCTACAATATAAAGTAAAAACCAGGCGAAAACCATTAATCCCATTACGACTAGATCGAATGTTACGGGATTTTTCAGTATATAATCAGAATAAGCAATTCCCGAAAAAATCAAAAAGATTCCCGCAATAATAAAATGGAAGAACATAAAAAGTGTCCATAAGGTTGGGTCAGGGCCAAATAATGCCCTAATATGAGTTTCGTTTTGGTCTTTTGATTCCATTTCTATATGTAAATGAGGCGACCAATACGCTTTTTTAGGTCCTTTTATGTTTAACCATATGTGATAACCACGAATTTTTACGAAGTAATTTTTGGACTTGATTTGGGTGTAATTGGCAAATTTAACACGCAAAGCATCTATGTTTTGCGGAACATCTTTGTAAAATCGTAATCGAAGTCTGAGCTCGTTATTAGCATCCATAGTAGTAAACTTGTAGGTATTAAAAGGATAAGGGTTTGCTAATATATCAAAAAAATAGATATTCATGGTTTTAAATGCTACCCTTGCAAATATTTGAATTTATATTGTGAATAACATTGTTGCGATAGTAGAAAGACCTAATGTAGGGAAATCAACCCTTTTTAATAGGCTGATACAAAGAAGAGAGGCTATTGTAGATTTAGTATCGACAATTATGGGGATATTTGATTAAAACTCATGACTTGGTTTTCGATTCATTTTTTGTTTGTTTTTTTTAACTTCATTTTTACTTTGTTTAAAAAACTCGGTTCTCAACCTCGCCAAGTGTCTAAACATTGAAATCAGTGATAGAGTTAGTCTTAATTACAGTTTTTTTTTAGCCCAGAGTGAAAAGGAAAACCCGTAGCGAAAAAAGGAAGGTGTTGCTGCTCGTGAATAGCGACCAAAGGAAGCTACTGCACGGGCTTTGCAACAGCTCCTTGAGGCGCGAGGAGTTGTATTGTAGCGCTGGAATAGCTCCTGATGATTTTATAAGCAATAGATATTTTTTGATAAATAATGTATTTTTATTGTTTTTCAATAAATAGTTATACATTTGTATTTTAATTTTAAATACTTTGTATCATGTCTAGAAAAACCAATTTTGTTTTTAAAGTATTGCAAGTGGTATCTTGGATTATTTTTGTGGGTCTTTGCATCCAAGCGGGTGGCTTTATTTTTAACACTGTTTTTACTCTGCTGCTCAATCCTGCTGGGGCAAGTAAATTTTGGACGGAAGTTGATTTGTCTGCTTTGTATCATTTCAACCAGTCGCATTATGTGACTTTGACTGTTTTAATGTGCATTGTTACGGTGTTGAAAGCAGTATTGTTTTACAATGTTGTACTCGTTTTTCACAGTAATAAGATCAATTTGGCACAGCCTTTTAATCAATTTTTAAAAAAATTTATTGATTTGGTTGCTATTATTTCTTTTGGAATTGGGTTGTTTTCTTTGTGGGGAGCAGGCTTTACAAAGAATTTGATGGATGATGGACTACAGATGCCAAATATTGCCGATTTAAGTTTTGGTGGTGGTGATGTGTGGTGGTTTACCAGTGTAATTTTATTAGTAATTGGACAAATTATAAAAAAAGGAATCGAAATACAGCAAGAAAACGAACTAACCATTTAAGTTATGGCAATAATTGTAAACCTAGATGTGATGATGGCTAAGCGCAAGATGTCATTGAACGAGCTTTCGGAGAGGGTGGATTTGACTTTGTCTAATTTATCCATTTTAAAAACAGGAAAGGCTAAGGCGGTTCGTTTTAGTACTTTGGAGGCTATTTGTAAAGCTTTAGATTGTCAGCCAGGTGATATTTTAGAATATTCGAAGAACGAATAAATACAAAGGGTAGTGGTTAGGCTGTGAGTTTTGTTTTGAAGATGAGGTTGTTAGGCTTTGCTAATCTGGCTAATATTCGAAAAAAATTGATAATCACGCTTTTAAACACTACCTTTGCCACCCGAAACGGAAAAATAAGGTTTCGTAAAAACGAATTTTTCAAATTATATTATGAATAACATTGTTGCGATAGTAGGAAGACCTAATGTAGGGAAATCGACCCTTTTTAATAGGCTGATACAAAGAAGAGAAGCTATTGTAGATTCAGTATCTGGGGTGACCCGCGATAGAAACTATGGTAAAAGCGAGTGGAACGGAAAAGAATTTTCTGTAATTGATACCGGCGGTTACATAAAAGGTTCTGATGATGTGTTTGAGGGCGAGATCCGCAAGCAAGTAGAACTGGCCATTGATGAGGCCGATGTAATCATTTTTGTGGTTGATGTTGAGGAAGGCATTACGCCTATGGATGATGTAGTGGCGCGCTTGTTGCGTAAAGTGACAAAGCCGGTTTTGCTAGCTGTAAACAAGGTAGACAACGCCATGCGTGAGAAAGATGCCTTGGAGTTTTACAACTTAGGTTTGGGTGAATACTATACGTTTGCCAGTATATCAGGTAGTGGAACAGGAGATTTATTGGATGCATTAATCGAAGCTTTCCCAGTAAAACCTGAACCCGTTCAAGAGGAAGTGGTGTTGCCGCGTTTTGCGGTAGTAGGACGACCAAATGCCGGTAAATCAAGTTTTATCAATGCCTTGATTGGTAAAGAACGTTTTATGGTGACGGACATTGCGGGTACTACGCGTGATTCTATTGATACAAAATTTGACCGTTTTGGTTTCGAATTTAACTTAGTGGACACTGCGGGAATCCGTCGTAAAGCAAAAGTGAAGGAAGATTTAGAGTTTTACTCGGTAATGCGTTCCGTTCGTGCTATTGAACATGCTGATATTTGTATCTTGATTATTGATGCCACACGTGGATTTGAAGGTCAGGATCAAAGTATTTTCTGGTTGGCTGAAAAAAATCGTAAAGGTGTTGTAATCTTAGTGAACAAATGGGATTTGGTGGAAAAAGAAACGATGTCAACTCGTGATTATGAAGCTAAAATCAGAGAAGAATTAATGCCGTTTACGGATGTGCCTATTCTTTTTGTTTCGGCATTAACGAAACAACGTTTGTTGAAAGCATTAGAAGCAACCGTAAAAGTTTTTGAAAACAGACAGCAACGTATCGCTACTTCAAAATTCAATGAATTTATGTTGAAAGTGATTGAAGCATATCCGCCGCCAGCAACAAAAGGGAAATATGTGAAAATTAAATATTGTATGCAATTGCCAACGCCAACACCTCAGTTTGTATTTTTTGCTAATATGCCACAATATGTAAAAGAACCATACAAACGTTATCTGGAAAATAAAATTAGAGAAAACTGGGACTTTTCAGGAGTGCCAATCGATATTTATATCAGAGAAAAATAACAAAAATCCCGAGCAATCGGGATTTTTTGGTTAAAAGGGAATCGAACGGTTAGCTTTCTTCTTTTTCCAAAGTTTTCATTGGATGGTCGCCGTACCAATCTTTGAATGTTTTTGTGGTTTTATAATCATCAGTTAGCACGGTGTAAACCATAAAGAGAATTAACGGTATGCCAACGCAATATAGCGTCATTATTACCGGCAAAGCAACATTAGTTTGACATAAACCGGCAAATACAAAAACATAAATGGTAGTGAACCACACGAGTTTAATTGCAAAATTTTTCATGGTTATATCTTTTGAATAAAGTTACGCCACGAATTGTAAAAATTTAGTTAATACATTGGTAATCAATGTTTAAAATTTTTATCGGTTATAATTATAAATGCACTTTATATCTTTTTTGAGATTTTAATTTTATGAAAAATACTGAAGCGGACAATATCTCTGTTGAAAAAATCGATTCCATTGCTTCTTCTTTGAAAACTGTTTAAGTAACCGAGTTCAAATGCTAAATTAGTATTCAGGCCATAATGTATGGCGGCATAAATTCTATTTTGATCAAACGTATTTTTGATGATTTTTTTTCCAAAATTGAACATTAATTCATCGGATACTACAGCTTTTAATAAATGTTTTTCTGTTTTCCAAAAAGTATAATCACCTTGTAGTCTGTATCTGAATCTCCAAAAAAATGTACTGCCTGGAAGCAACTCTTCTATATTGGCATTGTGAATAAATCGCTCTTCTAATTGAAATCGCTGCATCAATATTACTTTATTAACGTTTAGTTTCCAGGTGATATCCTGTTGTCCTCTGTATTCAGGTATGGTGAAATTATTTGATATTTCCGGGACTTGAGTGTCAACAGAAAAATAAGCAAAGCCAGCGCCAGCCTCTAAATGATCATTGATTTTATATCGTCCCTGAATTCGAATAACATATAAGTTTTCTTGGAGTGGTTTGATAAAAAGCCGGTTGTCAAATTCAGAATGCAAAGACCATTTTTCATTCAACAGCAATTGATTGTAGTAACGAGTCCAAAGAATACTTTGATGATCTATATTTTTTTCTGATTGAGCAATAACTGTTGCACTTGTAAGAAGAATAGATAATAAGAAATAGTAAAATCTCATGGTTTTTATTTTGAGCCAAATATAAAAAAATACCCTATCAAGAAGATAGGGTATTTGTATTCAATAATCAATAATTTAAATTTACCAGCCCCCACTTGATCCACCGCCGGAGAAACCTCCGCCGCCAAATCCACCGCCGAAACCACCTCCGCCAAATCCGCCGCCAGATGAACCTCCGCCGAAACCACCTCCGCCACTGTTTCTTCCTAGACTGCTTAAAATAATGACATCCAACAAACTTGGTCCGCCACCACCACGATTGCCAGAATTCCCACCGCCTTTATTTCTTGAAATCAGCACTAGTATTATAATTACGATAACAATTAAGGGCAAAATAGGAAATCCTTTATCTTTTTGAGTTTGCTTGCGAACGCCTTTGTATTTGCCTTTAAAAACATCAATTAAAACATCAGTTCCTTTATCAAGACCTCTGAAATAACTTCCGGCTTTGAATTCCGGGATAATTACGTTTCTTATTATTTCCCCACCAATTCCAGCAGTTAATCGGTCTTCTAGTCCATAACCAGGGTTTATAGCAATTTTTCTTTCGGCTTTTGACAATAAGATAAGTACACCATTGTCTTCTTTTGCTTGACCGAGTCCCCATGTCTGCGCCCATTTTGTTGCTAATTGACTAACATCTTCCCCTTTAAGAGTTTCTATGGTAACAATTACAATCTGAGTTGTGGTAGAGTCGGAATATCTTATAAGTTTTTCCTCCAATTGGGCTTTTTCTGTTGCGCTTAAAACATTCGCATAATCGTAAACAGCAGTTTGTAATGTTGGTTTTTCAGGAATGGTAAATTGTGCAAAGCCAATTTGTGTGAAGAACAAACAAACAAACAGGTTTAGGAAAATTAGGGAATTCTTTTTTTGTAATAGCATTATCCTCTAGATATTTCGTTTGATAATTCATCAGTATCTCCATGTTTCCAAGGGAAATAATGGTGTAGTTGCTCGCCAGCTCTGGCAATTCCATCAATAAGTCCTTGCTTGTAATCCCCCTTTTTGAACTCAGTTACCATAATATCACGGGTACAATTCCAAAAATCATGTTGAACGACATCATTAATGCCTTTGTCACCACAAATCACGAAATGTCTATCTTCTACAGCTAAGTAAATTAAAACACCGTTTTTGAGTTCAGTTTCATCCATTTTCAGTTCATGAAAAACTTCCATGGCGCGATCATACGCATCCATGGAAGTTGTTTTTTCAATATGAACTCTAATCTCACCAGAAGTATTTTTTTCGGCCATGCGAATAGCTTCTACAATTTCTTGTTCTTCTGCTTTGGTTAAAAATTCTTCTACTTTTGACATTGAAATATTTTTGAGTTAAGATTAACGATCTATGATTTCAGAATTATTAAATCTGCAATCAAAAATCGTTAATTTTTAAAGGTTCTTTCCACAATTTAAATTTGATCTATATCGACTTCTAGAAATCTAAAAATATAACTTTAGAATTTAACTTCAACCGGTCTTTCAGCACCTTCAACAGCATTGAAATATGCTTTTTCTTTGAAACCGAACATTCCTGCGAACAATGAATTAGGAAAAGTTTTGACATGGTTGTTGTAAGGTTTTACCGCTTCGTTAAAACGTGTTCTCGCCGTTAAAATTTGATTTTCTGTACTTGCCAATTCATCCTGTAATTTCAAGAAGTTTTGATTTGCTTTCAATTCAGGATACGCTTCAACAGTTACTAATAATCTTGACAATGCTGATGAAACGCCACTTTGTGCTTTGTTGAATTCCGCTAATTGTTCCGGAGTAATATTGGCAGGATCAACATTTACTGCTGTTGCTTTCGAACGCGCTTCGATAACGGCTGTCAAGGTCCCTTTTTCGAAATCAGCGGCACCTTTTACGGTATTTACTAAGTTTCCAATTAGGTCATTTCTTCTTTGATACGCGGTTTGCACATCACCCCAAGATTGTTCTACATTTTGGTTTAACGTTACCGCAGTATTGTTAATTCCTTTAACCCAGCTGTAAATTACAAAAATTACAACTGCTCCGATAATCCAAGGCAAAAATCTTCTCATGTTTATTTAATTTAATGTTTAATATTTAGTTTTAATTTTTAACAATGCAATTGATATTTCTAAAGCTCGTTTTTAATGTTTGTTAATTGTGTACGTATCGTTTCTAACTTTCGAATAATTTCAAACTTATCTAACGTTTTCTTTTGTCCTTCTTTCAAATGTGTTTTGGCACCTTCCAGCGTAAAACCTCTTTCTTTCACTAAATGATAAATCAATTGTAAATTAGTGATATCCTCGGGAGTAAACATTCGATTGCCTTTCGCATTCTTTTTTGGTTTCAGAATATCAAATTCATTGTCCCAAAAACGAATCAGCGATGCATTCACGTCAAATGCCTTGGCTACTTCGCCAATGCTGTAATATCTTTTATCTTTAGAAAGCTCAATATGCATGTTTCTTTTATTTGACTTTTAATTCTGCAACCTGTATACTTTTTTTCTGCTACACCTGATCACTTAAAACTGATCACTGACCACTCTTTTTTGAGTATTAGTCTAATGATTGATTCTCCTGGTTCGCCAACTGTGCAATAACAACATATTCCACTGCTGAAATATTTCCGTAATAAAAATTAAGTGGATTCACCACTTTCTTGTCCTTGTGAACCTCATAATGCAAGTGAGGCGCTTCGGATCTTCCTGTGCTTCCCACGTATCCTATAACGTCACCTCGTTTTACGCGTTGTCCCGCTCTGGCTTTATATTTGCTTAAATGTGCGTATAAAGTTTCGTATCCAAATCCATGCCGAATAACAATATGATTTCCATACCCAGAGGCAGTATTGTCTGCTTTTGCTACAACCCCGTCTCCCGTGGCATAAATGGGCGTTCCTGTTTTTGCCGTAAAATCCATGCCTTCATGCATTTTCCTCGCTTTTGTAAAAGGATCCGTTCGGTAACCAAAACCGGAAGCCATTTGTTTTAAATTTTCATTTCTTACTGGCTGAATGGCAGGAATAGCTGACAAAAAATCACTTTTAGCTTCTGCCAATTTCAAAATCACATCCAGTGATTTGGACTGTATCGCTAATTCCTTGCTCAGTACATCGATCCTTTTTGTGGTATTGATAACCAACTGTGAATTGTCATAACCTTCTAATAATTGATACCTGTTTTTTCCCGCGAGTCCTGCTTTCCGAATAGAATCCGGAATCGCCGATTTGTTAAAATACACACGATACAAATTGTTGTCCCGATCTTCAATAGCATCAACAACGCCAATTAGCTGATCCATTTTTTTATTTAAAATAGCATAATTCAATCTCAAATTTTCAATTTCACGCGCCTGCAAACGATCTTTTGGTGTTTCAAAATAAGGAGTATTCAATAAAACTATAAAACTCAAAAAACCAAACAATGCCGATGCCAATAAAAACAGCATAATAACACCAAATTTTCTTCTTTTTCGTGTTTTTATTTTTCTATAGGCTAGATTTTCGGAATCGTAATAATATTTTACTTTCGACATATTTTAAAATACCCTATTTTTGCTCACTGTAAAAGGTTAGACGAACAAATTTAACAAATGTTTCATTTGTTACACCCTTTTTTCAGGAATAAATAAAATAATGTGCCTATTCCAGCTATTTGTTGCAAGTTCTCGTTTATACCTCTTTTTTTCTACTGAGCCAGCAGGAGCTTCCTCCGGTCGCTCTGCCACCTCAAGAAAAAATAAAGGTATAAATATCGAAGCTTTTCACTGCTATCTGGGGCAAAAGAAATTAAAAGATTTAATGATTAAAAGATTGAAAAATTCAATTCTAAATAATCTTTAAATTTTTGAATCTTTAAATATTTAAATTAAAAAAATGACATCACAAGACGTACGTAAACAATTTCTGGATTTTTTCGCATCAAAAGGGCATTTAATTGTTCCATCAGCACCCATAGTTCTTAAGGATGATCCAACACTGATGTTCAACAATTCAGGAATGGCGCAGTTCAAAGAATATTTTCTGGGGAACGGAACTCCTAAAAGTACAAGAATTGCCGATACGCAAAAATGTCTTCGTGTTTCAGGAAAACATAATGATTTAGAGGATGTAGGTTTTGATACCTATCATCACACGATGTTTGAAATGCTTGGAAACTGGTCTTTTGGAGATTATTTCAAAAAAGAAGCCATCAACTGGGCTTGGGAACTTTTGACTGAAGTCTATAAAATTCCAAAGGAAAACTTATACGTTTCCGTTTTCGAGGGAAATCCAGAAGAAAACGTACCTTTTGATCAGGAAGCTTGGGATATTTGGAAAGAATTAATTGACGAAGACCGAATTATTCTTGGAAACAAAAAAGACAACTTCTGGGAAATGGGCGACCAAGGACCTTGTGGACCGTGTTCAGAAATTCACGTTGACATTCGTTCTGCAGCAGAAAAAGCTTTAGTTTCAGGAAAAAGTTTGGTGAACAATGACCATCCGCAAGTAGTGGAAATTTGGAACAATGTATTTATGGAATTCAATCGTAAAGCAGATGGTTCTCTAGAAAAATTGCCTGCAAAACACGTTGATACCGGAATGGGATTTGAGCGTTTGTGTATGGCTTTACAAGGAAAAACTTCGAATTATGACACCGATGTTTTTACACCACTTATAGAAAAAGTAGAGCAAATTACAGGATTAAAATACACGACCAATGATGTCATTCTGAACAATAGTGAAGAATCTCAAGAACAAAACAAAACCAATATTGCTATTCGTGTAGTAGTTGATCACGTTCGGGCGGTAGCTTTTGCTATTGCTGACGGACAATTGCCATCAAACACAGGCGCTGGTTATGTAATTCGTAGAATTTTGCGTCGTGCAATTCGTTACGGATTTACATTCTTGAACACCAAAGAACCTTTTATCAATCAATTGGTGACTGTTTTGGCGAATCAAATGGGGGGATTTTTCCCAGAAATCAAATCGCAACAACAATTGGTTACAAATGTGATTCGTGAAGAAGAAGCTTCTTTCTTAAGAACTTTAGACCAAGGTTTACAATTATTAGAAAACGTAGTTGCCGAAACTAAAGGTTCAACTGTTTCAGGAACAAAAGCATTTGAATTATACGATACTTTCGGATTTCCAATTGACTTAACTGCATTGATTCTTAGAGAAAAAGGATTCGAACTAGATGAAGCTGGTTTTAACGCTGCGATGCAAGAACAAAAGAATCGTTCCCGCGCCGCATCAGAAGTTTCTACCGAAGACTGGTCTGTGTTAATTCCCGGAAATGTGGAAACATTTGTAGGCTACGATAAATCAGAAAGTGATGTAAAAATTACTCGTATCCGTAAAGTCGACAGTAAAAAAGACGGGATTTTATATCAAATCGTTTTAGATAACACGCCTTTTTATCCTGAAGGTGGTGGGCAGGTTGGTGATAAAGGAATGTTAGTTTCGGCAAATGAAACGATCGAAATCATCGACACCAAAAAAGAAAATAACCTGATTTTGCATTTTGCAAAACAATTGCCAGAGAATGTAAACGCAGGTTTTGTAGCCAAAGTAAATCAGGATTTGAGAAGCTTGTCTTCCAGAAATCACTCCGCTACGCACTTGATGCACCAAGCTTTGAGAAGTATTTTGGGAACACATGTGGAACAAAAAGGTTCCTTGGTAAATCCAAACTATTTGCGTTTTGATTTTTCTCATTTTGCTAAAATGACGGAAACCGAATTGCAGCAAGTGGAAGATTTTGTAAATGCAAGAATCCAGGAGCAATTACCACTTATCGAAAGAAGGAACATTCCTTTTGCGCAGGCAGTTCAAGAAGGAGCAATGGCGTTGTTTGGAGAGAAATATGGTGATGAAGTTCGTGCGATTAAATTTGGCGAAAGCATGGAATTATGTGGTGGAATCCACGTGAAAAACACGGCGGAAATCTGGCATTTCAAAATCGTTTCTGAAGGTGCAGTTGCCGCAGGGATCCGTCGTATCGAAGCAATTACAAGTGATGCGGTAAAAGCATATTTTGCTTCGTATGAAAACACATTAAATGACGTAAAAACAGCCTTGAAAAATCCTCAGGATATTTTGAAAGCCGTTCATTCGATGCAAGAAGAAAATGCTAAATTGACGAAACAAATTGAGGCTTTGGTAAAAGATAAAGTAAAAAATTTGAAAGTAAGTTTGATTGCCGAAATTCAGGAAATAAATGGGGTTCAATTTTTGGCAAAACAAGTCGATTTGAATCCTGAAGGAGCAAAGGATTTAGCTTACGAATTAGGGAATTTAGGGAATAACTTATTTTTAGTTTTGGCTACAGCCGACGAAGATAAACCTATGTTAACCTGTTATGTTTCAAAAGAATTAGTTGCCGAAAAAGGATTGAATGCCGGACAAGTTGTTCGAGAATTGGGTAAATTTATCCAAGGCGGCGGCGGAGGACAGCCGTTCTTTGCTACAGCAGGAGGGAAAAATGTAGCAGGAATTCAACAAGCTTTGGAAAAAGCAGTTGAGTATGTAAAATAGAGAAAATTTATTATTTATAATTAAAAACCCTTTTAGGACTTATGTTTTAAAAGGGTTTGTCTTTTTGTGCGATACCCCACTTCGCTGTCTTTACACACCGTTTTAATCAAATTTAAAAATAGTAGTTTAACCGAAATATAGGGATTATAACGATGAATATTGTAGCTTTTATTTTATTTTTCTAGGTTTGGATTCTGTAGCGTTAAAAGTTTTTAGGAAGGTCAATACGGTTTATTTAATATAATGAAAAAGACAAAAAATATATTTTGGGTATTGTTAATTTTGATAATGGCACTTTTTTCGTGTTCAACTGATAATGACAATTGTGTAAAATTGTTAAGAAAAGTTGTTGAAACTTCAGAAGAGGGCACTTCAGAAACAACTTTGTATACTTATAATGGAAATGAAATAGTTAGTATTGAAGGACCTCAGAAACGAATTGATTTTACCTATTCAGATGGTTTAATTACTAAAACTGTAACGCTAAATAATAAAAATCAGCTTCTTGAGACTATTGAATATCGGTATCTTGAAAGTAAGTTGGTCGAAGTTGAATCTTTGGGTAATTACAAAATCAACTACATTCATAATTCAGATAAAACTATTTCTTATGAAAGATTCACGATTGGTTCAGCCAACCAGCAAGTAAAAGAATTTCACGGAACATTGTATTTTGAAAATGAAAATTTGATCAAAGACAACCGAATATTAGACAATATGGCTGTGGGAGTAACTTCGAATTACAACGTAAGTTTTGATTATGATTCAAACCACAATCCGTTACATAATATCTTAGGATATAAAAAATTATTAGACCACATGCAGGCTATTTCGTTAAATAACAGTTTAATAAATACTGTAATTGCAACAACTACAAGCGGGGATCAAGTATTATCCGTGGCCAATTATTATAAAAGTTCTTATAAATATGATTCTGAGAATTATCCAACGGAACGGGTTTCGGAAACAGCCATTTTTGGTAATGGAAATAAGGGTTATCTAAAAACACAATACCTGTACTAAACTAATATTTATTTTACAGCAGCCCTTTCAAAGTTTAAAACTGTGAAAGGGTTTTTTTATACCAATGAAAAAAAGAACTAAACTTCATTTAATTCGCTAAAATAATTGAAATTTGTAGCAAATAGAAAAAGATGCAATTCAGAACCCCAATTCCCATTTCAGAGAGTAACTATTCTATCGATTATACTTCTAAGATTATGTCTGTAGGTTCCTGTTTTTCTGTAAATATGTCTGAGAAACTGGATTATTTTAAGTTCCAAAATCATTGTAATCCATTTGGAATTTTATTCCATCCGCTGGCGATTGAAAAGCTCATTGATTTTGCTGTTTCCGGAAAGCAGTTTACAGACAATGACATTTTTTTTCATAATGAACGCTGGCATTGTTTTGATGTGCATTCGGATTTGAGTAATTCAAATAAAGAGGATTTATTAATGTCAATAAATGAACTAATCAAATCAACAAATCAACACATAGCCGCATCAACACATTTCATTATTACCTACGGAACCTCATGGGTTTATCGAAATATAGAAAGCGATTCTATTGTGGCGAATTGTCATAAAGTACCACAAAAGCAGTTCAAGAAAGAATTACTTTCTATTGGTGAAATTGAAGAAAGTATAGCAAATACTATCAAATTAATTCATTTTATAAATCCTAATTGCAACATTATTTTCACGGTTTCGCCCGTGCGACACATCAAAGACGGTTTCATTGAAAATCAGTGGAGCAAATCTAACCTGATTTCGGCTATTCACAGTGTTTTGAATACTGAACACAGCAAACTGAGCACTGAATACTTTCCCAGCTACGAAATCATGATGGATGAACTTCGGGATTACCGTTTTTATGCTGAAGACATGTTACATCCCAATCAAGTAGCAATCAATTATATTTGGAAACGTTTCAAAGAAACTACGATTTCTGAAAGTGCTATTGCAGTGATGGATGAAGTGGAGAATATCCAAAAAAGTATTTCGCACAAGCCTTTTAACCCAAATTCTGAAAGTCATTTGAAATTTGAGACCAAAGTCAGAGAAAAAATCACTAAATTGGAAAATCAATATTCATTCATGAAATTTTAATTATGCTTAAAAGAATACTTATTGCAATAGCAGTTATCGGTGGAATATTTTTATTGTTCAAATACTGTGATTTTAAGAAAAACGACGATGAAGATATCACTTACAATACAAATCTTATTCAACAACAAATTTTAAATGTTGGTAAATTGGTTGTT
Source organism: Flavobacterium caseinilyticum (assembly GCF_004349085.1). GTDB lineage: Bacteria > Bacteroidota > Bacteroidia > Flavobacteriales > Flavobacteriaceae > Flavobacterium > Flavobacterium caseinilyticum. The sequence goes on from NZ_SMFM01000001.1 coordinate 860,830, forward strand.
ACCGAAGGTCATTTTTCGGAAGTGATAACTTATAAAAATCAACAAAAATACATGATGGACATGCTTTCTTTCGAGAAAAAAGCTTTGGTCGTTGTCAATGCCGATGTGACTGTCGCGTACGATTTGCACAAAATAAAATACGATATCGATGAGAAAAATAAAACCATTACGATTGTAAGCATTCCAAAAGAAGAAATCAAAATCAGTCCTGACATACAATTTTATGATGTTGAACAAAGCAAACTGAATCCTTTTACGGGTGATGATTACAATAAAATCAATAAATCGGTAAAAGCGAATCTGGCCAAAAAAATTGAAAAATCTACCTTGAAAACTAATGCGCAAAACCGATTGATAAGTGAACTATCCAAAATATTGATTCTGACCAATACAATGGGTTGGAAACTGCAATACAAAGGAAAAGTAATCGAAAGCGAAAAAGATTTTGGACAAAAAATAAAATTGTAATTAAAAAATCAACCGCAGATTCGCAAATTATTAGAGTAATCTAAAGGTTGTAAATTTGCGGTTAGTTTTTTAAACCTTCTCTTTTTCTAAAATCAAATCTAAACCACCAGCAATCAAATGCGCTACTTCGGGTCTTTTTACTTTCAATTGATCCAAATAAACCATTATTTCCTGTGGCAATTGCGGTTCGTTTCGGTCTTTCAAAAGTTCCGTGATTTCAACAGCCAGTAACCAGTCGTTTGGATGATTGAAACGCAATTTTTTAAAAATTGGAGCCAAAGAAGTTTGCATATCCTTTGTTTCCCTTATGTTCCGAATCGTTTGGTATAAAACCTCTAAATCATCACGTTCCGCAGAATGTTTCGCTTTAATGGTTTTGCTGGACGGAAGATGTGAAATCAAATCAAAACTATTTACATCAGCAGGACCTGAAAAAGCCGAAATTGCTTTTTTACCAACAGCCATATCGTAAATCCCCCATTCTGGCTGAAACAAAATAGTTTCTCCGTGAGTCACGGTACAATTCTTTAAACTGATTAAAATAATCTCTCCATGCAGGTTTCTGGATCCGGTGATAATTTCTCCTTTTACAGTGATATCCCCTTCAAATTCAAGTGTCACGGTTTCACTTTCAGTGATCGAATAGGCGCTTAAATCTCTTGGACTCATGTCTTCAATCGCGAGATTTATTCCTTTAAGTTTTCCAATAGGACTTCCAAAACCTTCCGCATGTTTAGCCGTTCCATGACCCACTAGTTCTTTTTCTCTGTAAGATAATGCCGTTTTTCCAGTTGTTTGGATATAAACGGGTTTTCCTTCCTCTTCAATTACATTAGTAAAAACTCCCGAAATCTGAATTCCGGTGCTCAATTCGATCGTTCCTAAAGCATTCGAATGTATCAGTTTATTAATTCCAGATAATCCTCCTGTACGCAACGCCATTTTATTGGCAAACTCTTCTAAAACCATACTCAAATAAGCAAAATCTGGAGTAACATAAAGTTGTGGTTGCAGTTTAGTAATGTCAAAACTTTGGTTAGCTGCTGAAATATCGTAAGGGATTTTCTTTACATTATCTGTCATGCACCACGCACTTTCACCAATAGAGGAAAGCAATCCGGCACCATAAATTTTTGGATTATCGATAGTTCCTATCAAACCATATTCCACTGTCCACCAATGCAGGTTCCTGATTTGCGCCATTTCCGATAATTCGCCCATATTATTCTGCAAATCTTCCACCGCTTTTTCGGCAGCATCAATATCAGATTGCGGCGTATCTTCGGCTTCTTTTAAGATAGAGAGAAGGCGGATCGCTTCATACATTTGGTAATCTTTGTGCGAAGAAATCGCCTTACAGCCTATTTCGCCAAAACGACGCAAATATTCTGCGTATTCCGGATTGGCAATAATGGGAGCGTGACCGGCGCCTTCGTGAATAATATCCGGTGCAGGCGTGTATTCTATATGTTCGAGCTGACGAATGTCAGAAGCAATTACAAGTACATTATAGGCCTGAAATTCCATAAAAGCATTTGGTGGAATAAATCCATCCACTGCAACTGCAGCCCAACCTATTTCGGTCAAAATGCGGTTCATACCGTACATGCTCGGAATATTGTCAATTTCGATTCCCGTTTTTTTCAATCCTTCCAAGTAAGAACTGTGTGCTACTTTTGATAAGTAATCTACATTTTTGCGCATTACATAACGCCAAACCGCTTGATTTATCGGCGTGTAATCGCTATAATCCTGAGGCTTAATGAATTGTTTTAGGTGCTTTGGCAATCGGTCTAATAACGGATTGCTTTCTATTGTTGTGTTCATATCGAAAACGTTGTAGTTCTACTGCAAAAGTACGAATTTCAGGAGCTATTTCCCGCTTTTCATTGCAAGTTTTTGCAAACCCGTTTGTTTTTCTAAAGTTTATAAAAGAGCTTCCTCCGGTCGCTTTTTATAAACAAGAAAAACCAAAACGGCTTTCGCAAAAAGCTTTTCATTGCAATCAGGGCTAGGGGAGTTGGGGTTTAATTTAGAGTAGATAATTCAACATAATTCAGCTTCGTTCAGTCATTGCGAGGAACGAAGCAATCTCATCAATACATTCCACGTACAAAGTCTGCTCAGTTCGTCACACATTCGTTTAAGCTTATAAAAATTTTAAAGCTGTCAGTACAATAATAGAAATTGCTATGAAAATCCAGTTTTTTATGGTTGGGCTGTATTTTCGTTTGAATTCTATATTATTTAATGCGAATACAATAGCTATAAAAACAACTGTAATTATTCCTAAAATAAAGATAGAAATAAAATCTAACTCACCAGGATTGCTTTGGTTTAATCGATAAGAGTTAATTATCAAAGTTGTTGTAAGCATAATCCACGTTATAACACTCGTCACCCAGCCTTTCGATAGGTTTTTGATTAAAAGTATTGCTGATGAAATAGCAATAAGTGATAGAATTATTAAAGCTATATTTTTTCTGACAGCCATTTGAACAATGCTCTGATGGTCCATTAATGGATTTTCCCACAAAAAAGTATAATATTGATTGCAAGTTAAGTAGACAAAAAATAAAATCAAAAGCCCGATACAAATCTGAATTCCTGATAGAATAATTTCAAACATTCTCCAATTATGTTTCATTGACTTCCGCTAAATTAAACTTTTTGTATTCTCATTTTTGTTGGTGCTGAATATGTTATTTGGCGAACTGGATTCCACATTGATATCTTTTTTTTGAATTTACTACTTCACCACTTCAAACACCAAAACCTGCGTTTTTTGTTTGTCTGAAAAATTATTATCCGAAACAAAAATGATCGATGGATTACCATTAGCCATTTTTGGTCCAAAAGTAAGTCCTTCGATATTATCAATAAAAATCCCCAAATCATCCATGTTTAGGACCAGTTTTTTTGAAGCTAATTCCAATTTTTGATTTTGTAAGGAAGCATAATTTTTAACATTAGTTGCCTTTTTCACATCACACAAAAATACTTTTACCGTGCAGGCTTGCGTTCCGGTCGAGTAAGAGCGTTCCACTACCAGCAACCGCTTTTTGTCATAATACTGAATCGCCGAAACTCCATTCACGGCAAAAGCTCCTTTAGGATTGGGTTCATGTGCAATAGGTTCCAGTTGGTAGCCGAATTGAGCGACGTTCTTTTTTGTTTTGGCATTAAATTGATACAGTCTAATCAAACCTCCTTTGCTGGTATTGGCTTGGTCGCCATCTTCAAAAAGTGGTTCTTCAATGTTGATATAGATAGTTTTATATTTTTTGTCAAAGGTTATTCCTTCTAAAGTACCGTTGTTTCTCGGACCTTTTTCCAGTTTTTGCATTTTTAAATTTTCAGGAAGTGTAACATTTCCAAGAAAATCACCTTTTAAATCCATGAAGTTCAACGAAGGATCTTGTAAAACTTCTTTACCTGCAGTTAGTATTCGAGCGCCTTCGCTGCTCCAAACCAAAGTGTTTGTTTTTGGATTGAATCGGATGTCTTCAGGATCTGCTGAGGTAGATGGCGTGGTGTACCAATTTCCATACGCTTCTCCAATTTCATTTTTTAAAGTAGTGACACTTTGAAAATCGATACCTTCTAATTTATTTTCGAACAAGCGAATTTTTGCAGTATAAAATCTCGAATCGTTAAACATCGATCTGTCATCACTGATCAGGTAATACAAATCATTTTTTACATCATAATCGATTCCGGATAAACCGCCCACTTTTGTATTCTGAAACGTTTCCTCGAAAGGAATTTCAATCGAACTGATTAGTTTCAAGCTTGGCGTTGGTTTGTTTTCAAAGGTTTGTTTTAGATTGGAACAAGAAAATAGAAAAGCTGGAAATACCGCAAGAAATAATAATTTACGCATAAAGGAATTTATTGCTGTTTGCAAGAAGGAACAGATCTTGGATTAAAAAACATTTTAAAAACTACGAATTGTTCGTTTGATTTTTCTCAAGATTGCGGAAATAGTCAATTTTGTAATTGAACATTTCAGCCATGTTTTTAGCGCGTAGTTTTGCTTCTTCAGCTAATGGGCCTGCAAACAAGCTATCAGTAGTTGCTGTGAAAATTTCCATCCAGCGGTCAAAATGTTCTTTGGCAACCGGTAATTGTTTGTGTGGCGGAAATGGACTTCCGGAATAGGAATGCACTTCGAGTAAAATAGTTTGCCAAAAACGGTACATTTTTTCCAAATGTTCCGGCCAGCGGTTGCCTATTTTCCCGTTGAAAATGGGACCGATAAATTCGTCTTTTTGAACTGTGGAATAAAAAGTATCCACCAGTAATTTGATATCTTCTAGCGTGGTAATGTCAGTTTGTAATGTCATGATTGGGTATAAAAAAAGCCTACGCAAAGGTAAGCTTTTATGTTTGAATCTAAATATTCAATTATTTCGCTTTGGGCGGAAATTGCTCCAAAATTTTTGCAACGAATTCATTTATTTTTTTTTCTTTTTCATTGCGGTTTTCAGTCAAATAACCAACACCTTCGCCTTGCCAAACTAATTCTTTTTTCTTGGCATCGATTAAATCAATAAATAAGGTCCCTTCAGTTGAAGATGATACAAAAGTGTTGTTTCCTCCCCACATGAACGGATTCCATCCCCATCCCCAACCGTAACCCCATCCGGCATTGAACTGATTTACATCGATTCGTTCTCTCTCTTTTGTCATGATATTAATCAGTAAATCTGGATTTTCGCTTTTGATCATTCCTTTTCGACTTAACTCTTTGTCGATGGCGTTAAGTATTCTTTTTTTATCCAATTCTGAAATTTCAACTTTGTCAATGCCTTTTTTATGAAAAGCATATGTTTTGTATTGACTAAAATCCACATTAGTATCATAATCGGAATATACCCTTACGGAACTGCAAGACGCAGCTACGAAAAGTAAAAGTATTGGCAGGAGTTTAATTGCTTTCATGGTTTTATTATTAAATTACTAAATGTTCTTAAAGATACGTTCAAATTTTTAAAAATCCAACAAATTGTCGGCTACTTCGTTAGGGATAGTCACTTTCAATAAGGGTTGGTTCTCCATCGCTCTTTTAATAGCAAAGATAGCACCTTCATTTCGAGCCCAGCTTCTTCGGGAAATTCCGTTGTTGACATCCCAGAAAAGCATTGATGCTAAACGTTTTGAAGCTTCTTTAGATCCATCAAGAACCATACCAAATCCACCGTTAATTACCTCTCCCCAGCCAACTCCTCCGCCATTATGAATGGAAACCCAAGTGGCGCCGCGAAAACTGTCTCCAATGACGTTTTGAATCGCCATATCAGCTGTAAAACGGGAGCCGTCGTAGATATTTGAAGTTTCTCTGTATGGAGAATCGGTGCCGGAAACATCATGGTGATCACGTCCTAAAACGATAGTTCCTATTTCGCCTTTGGCAATAGCCTGATTAAATGCTTCGGCAATTTTTACACGTCCTTCAGCATCCGCATAAAGTATTCTGGCTTGAGAACCCACAACCAATTTGTTTTCCTGAGCGCCTTTTATCCAGTGAATATTATCCTGCATTTGCTGTTGAATTTCTTTAGGAGCAGACTTTACCATTTCTTCTAAAACCTGGCAGGCAATTACATCTGTTTTGGCTAAATCTTCTGGTTTCCCCGAAGCACAAACCCATCGAAAAGGGCCAAAACCGTAATCAAAACACATGGGTCCCATAATGTCCTGTACATAACTCGGATACCTGAAATCGATATGATTTTCCGCCATAACATCAGCACCGGCGCGGGAAGCTTCCAGTAAAAAAGCATTTCCGTAATCAAAGAAATACGTTCCTTTGGCAGTATGTTTATTGATAGCGGTCGTATGACGGCGTAATGTTTCTTGAACTTTTATTTTAAACAAATCAGGTTTTTCAGCCATCATTATATTCGCTTCTTCAAAGGAAATATCAGCAGGATAATAACCGCCCGCCCATGGATTATGCAAGGAAGTTTGGTCAGAACCTAAATCGATATGGATGTTTTCATTATCAAATTTTTCCCAAACATCAACCACATTTCCGAGATATCCGATGGAAACAATTTCATTATTGGCTTGCGCCAAAGCGACTCTTTTCACTAACTCATCTACGTTTTCAATGACTTCATTGATCCATCCCTGACTGTGGCGAATGTGCGTTATTTTTGAGTTTACTTCGGCACAAACAGTGATGCAACCGGCAATATTTCCCGCTTTTGGTTGCGCACCAGACATTCCGCCCAATCCAGAGGTGACAAATAAACCCCCTTTTGGACTGCGTTTTATTTTACGAAAACCATTCAAAACCGTAATGGTTGTTCCGTGTACAATACCTTGCGGACCTATGTACATATAACTTCCTGCCGTCATTTGTCCGTATTGAGAAACGCCCAATGCATTCATTTTTTCCCAGTCGTCCGGTTTAGAATAATTAGGAATTACCATTCCGTTAGTAACTACAACTCGTGGCGCTTCTTTATGGGAAGGAAATAATCCCATTGGATGCCCTGAATACATGGTTAAGGTTTGCTCATCGGTCATTTCAGATAAGTACTGCATCGTCAACAGATACTGTGCCCAGTTTTGAAAAACGGCTCCATTGCCACCATAAGTAATCAATTCATGGGGATGTTGTGCCACGGCATTATCCAAATTGTTTTGAATCATCAGCATAATCGCTTTCGCCTGTTCGCATTTTCCTGGATATTCAGTTATTGGTCGCGCATACATTTTATAATCCGGACGTAAACGGTACATATAAATCCGGCCATAAGTTTCCAATTCTTCTGAAAATTCTTTGATTAATTCAGGGTGATGTTGCTGTTCAAAATAGCGTAAGGCATTGCGTAAAGCCAATTTTTTTTCTTCTGAAGAAAGGATTTCTTTGCGCTTTGGTGCGTGATTGATATCTGTTTCGTACGGTTTTGGTTTTGGTAAAACCGAAGGGATTCCTTGTTGTATTTGTTCTTGAAAATGCGCCTTAACGCCCAAAGAGGTAATCGCGTTAGTAGCTATTTGGGGTGAATTATTCATAGTATTGCAAGCTTTTATTATTCGTAATCTCTTCTTTTCCCTCCTTTAGGGGTTAAGGGGCTTTCATACGGACAATGACGACATCCACTCTTACAGCAATAACCCCGTTTTAAATGGTGTTTTTCAGTAAAACATTTGTAGCCCTCAGGTGTATAATAGAAATCTTCCCCTTCTATCAATTTATTTTCATTACTTTCGTCAATCATATTTGGGCTTATTCAATTGTAAAATTTATTTGGATTAAATAGCTGATATAGTCAACTCAAACGATTAAGTTTTTCATTAAATAGAACTATTTTATCATTACAAATTTATAAATTTTAAAATCTAAGTTAGAATGATTCCTTTGCTATTTTTGAGTAAAATCAAATTGTCGTGAATACTTTCAAATTTTTCAAAAAAAAAGCCACTCAGTTAGAAGTGGCTTTGACTGTTATGATTTTTTTTTTAATATATTATTTTTTTGGAAACTTCGGCGTTATCTTCTAATGTGATTTTCACAATCAATCCGGCAGTCATTTTGTTTAAATTATTCAAAGTATATTTTAAAGCATTTACCTTTTTATAACTATCTATTTTTCTTCCTAGTAAATCATATACTGTAATATTTTTTATCAATTGGTTAAAAGATTGAACAGTGACATTTTGATTGACAATCACATTTACCTCATTAATTTTTGATAAATTAAAGGTATTTGTTCCTAATGTCTTGTTGGTAAAACGAAGTGCGAAACGATCGTTAAAAGTTCCTGCGGGCAGTTCTACTTCGTACAAAGTATCTTTTATATTATGATAGCTGTCATCTGTTTTATCATAAATGAAAATAGGCTGGTTTTCATCAAAATTTTCTAAGGCATCTATAACAAAAGATACTTTTCCTTGTGCATCTGTTTTAACACCAATCGGGTAGGAAGCATTATCATCGAAGTAGCCCTCTCCCTGAATTATTAGTTGGTTATCCCCATTCAATAAATACATGTCATTGGGAAAATTGTCAGCATTTAATGCATCGTAACCATAGTCGATACCGCTTGTAGCTTTATCTTCCATAAAACCTAATAATACCTGGCGATGGTAACCGTTAGTAAAATTATAACCCAGACGAACTCTTTTATACGTGTCTCTTTTTATCTGGTCATCACTAGTATCTGTCCAATGGTCTAAACCTTTTTGTCTTTTTGGAATTCGGTACATTGTTTGGGATGCTGCTGAATTATCTTCCTTAAAAAACGCTCTTTGGCTATTATTAAAAGCGACCGAACCTCCTGTAGCACTCCCAGTAACAAAAAAGCCTTGGCCAACAGGAATAAATTGGTTAGGGTATTCTTTAGACGTTTGCCCTGATGTGCTAATTAAACCACCTAACGCTAGAGCCTTAGTTCCTCCAGTATAATTTCTGGTTGCATAACCTCCTTGGTAGCTAGCTAAATTATGAGAAGTATTAGTATCGAAATGTTCCCAAAAATAAATCGCACCATCTATATAATTCTTATTAGCGTTTAAAAATGCATTAGCGTCTAAGGCAGAAGAATAGGGGTTTCCTATAAGTGATGTCTGGCCGGCTCCAACCGAAATTGTAATTGTTCCATTATTTGGCTTGCCTACAAAAGTATAATTCTGATTTGCAGTAGTAGCTCCGCTTCCTTTTAATGTAAATCCTTTACCTGTTGATAACAAACCGTTTTCTCCTAATTGAGTCCAGCTAGCATAAGCATTAGGTTTATTGTCAAATTTAAAAATCCAATAGCCCGCTAAACTAATTGGAGGACCTGGCTTTCCATTATATCCAGAAGTCCAATTAATTGCAACTGGTGCAGCTGGAATCGTGCCGTCTCGTAAAACGCTTTTCACGGTAAAGGAATTATTATTAGTCGTATTGTTAATTGCACCCACAGGAGAACTCCAATAATTATAATTGTAGATGCTTTTTTGTCCTTGCTGGTCTCTTTCTATAAAGCCATTACTTGCTACCTCCAAATCACTTCCTTCGGTTTGTACCAATTGTGATCTTCCTACCAAATCAATTTGTCCGTCTAATCTTAAGTAATGGGAGACCTCAATTTTTGTACCATCAGTTTGTGATTCTCCACTGGTTGTTGCTATTAATTTTGCAGTTGGTTCAACAATTAGACCTAAAAACTTTTTATTTCCTATTGAGGTTACCTTATGAGAATCTTTAACTTTTACTATATTCCAATCAACAGTAAACGATAATCCAGGTGGTGGTACACCAGATGGAGTAGGGTCTTCTATTGAAACACTGTTAGGTAAATCTTGGAAGGTGCTATTTTTCCAGATTCCTACAGTTTCCCAATTTCCAGTTCCTGCTGATTCGTAAGGTAGGGGAGCTGTTTGTAAATCAACAGTATTAATATTTCTCAATGCTGCTGTTAAACCATAACTAGAATTATCTTTTGCATTTGTAAAGGAATAGGTAGACATAGGATAATAAGCATTCAGGTCTGCCCATGGAATGAGACGTATGTCATTTAATGTTATCGTATTGGGTACAACAACTCCATTAGTAAAGGTAGCGTTGCTTACTATTTCCTGATTCATCACATAGCGAAATTGTGCAGCAGTAAGTGCTACTTTCCAGATACGCACTTCATCAATAGATCCTTTAAAAAAAGAGGTTTTAGATATTCCATCTGCTGCACCTATAAGGAAAGAGTTCGTTGTGGCTGTTGGGGTACCGTCTAAAGGTAAACTTATTCTGTTTACACCATCTATATACATTTTAGCAGTAATACCATCAAAAGTTACTCCTATATGATGCCAGATTCCTAAGGGAATTACTGCGTATGAAGTGATGATTTTTTTCACTCCACCAACAAACCAGCTCATCTCTGCTTTTCCAGCGCTATTTATGCTTAAATCATATCCCTGAGTAAAGGCACTGTTTCTTTTTGAAAGTATGGTTTGGTTCGTGCGAGTGCTGTTTATCCATGCCGAAACTGTAAATGAATTATTAAGATTCAATACATTTCCGGAATCCAGATAATCATTAATACCATCAAATTGTATGCATCTTTCAAAAGTTCTCTCTGGTGCAAAACCAAAAGTGATGTATTTTGTGCCATCAAAGTTATAGTTAGTTTCAAGATTTGACCCATTTACCGTCATGATACGAGTTTCGGCAGTAGAGTCAAAAGTAGGAGAGTTTGATATGAACATCATGTAATCTCCTGGAGTTACTGCGGGTGTATTGGTAGAAGCAAGCATACTTGTAGGAATTGAGATTTTACAAGTAGAAATGTCACCGCCTGTTTCAACGACTTTCCATTTTCTGATAATTGTTTTATAACTTACATCTGTCACTAGTGCCGCTGGTGAAGTAATTCCAGAACTAATATTGACAACAACGGATTGAGCTGTCAATGCCCCTTGGTTATTTCCCCAAACTAAGAAAGTTTTATCGGTATTAAAGTTGTTGGTATTTGCCGTATTTGTTGCGGCAATCGTTCCTAAACCAATGGTTATATCATCAGTTGTATTGATACTTTTTGATTGTCTTTGCGTTAATTTTGTGATATCATCTCTACCAATCCCAGTAATGTCATAATTATATCCAGTTGCTGTAGCGTCCCAAATAGCTGTTCCTGAAGAGTTCGTGTAGTTCATGGAAGTGCCATTGACTCCCAAAGTAATCCCATATTTTATTGCTAAATAGCTGCGTATATTACTTCGTTCCGCATTGGTCGCCCTAGAATCGTATGTAATTACTTCAGCAACTCTTGCATCTAAATTTCCAGTGTATGCTTTACTACGTCCAATCCAGTACTGGCTATTGGTTACATTTGAAAATGTTCCAGAGGATAAAGGAGTAAGATCACTTCCATTATAATAAAGTTCTTGAGCAGTTGCGGCACTGTTGTTTCTTGCGCTGATGATAGCTGCGACATTGTGAGAGTTGGCCGTAACTACTGAATATCCTGAAGAAGTTCCCGTTGCATATGTTATTGCCTCATTTGTCCATCGAGGAGTATAATTTCCGAAACCGATACCCGTATCGTCATAATCGTTTAACCCTGAATTATCGCCACAAAACAAATCCATTTTTCTTGTTGCCGAAGATACGGGGCTATTAGGTATTGTAACAACGAACATCTCTTGGCTATAGAAACCTTTAGCTCCTTTTAAGTATTTCCTTCCGTCTTCCGGATTATTGAATACCGCTGTGAGATTAGTGGTTGTATTTGTAAAATCAACAACGGAATTAAAATTAATATTAGAGTTCACATTGTTACGATATATCGGAGCACTCAATGTTAAAGGATTAATTGCGTTATCACCCAATGCTTGCGTTTTCCAGGTTCCAACGGCTGTGTTATCAGCAACAGAAGTTGTGCCGTCTAATAAATCCGATCGCAACCAAAGTTGTAAATTACTGGTAACTCCACCTGGACCATAGGGTAAAATTAACGTAATAATAATAGCTCCGTTTTGACCTCCACCAGCTCGGGTAACAAAACCAGCACCATTTAGATCCCCGCTTCCACCACCACCACCACCAAAGCCAGAAGTTGATCCGGGTTGACCTGCATTTCTGCTATTTCCCCCATCGCCACCTGCTCCACCGTTGAAGTTAGTTGCTGCGCCTGCGGCACCTCCAGTAGATGTGTTTAGAGCACTATTACCATTCGCCCCATTCGCCGTACTTCCTGCGCCGCCGCCGCCGCCACCGCCTGCACCTGCACCTGGACCACTCGAATCTCCATTACTTGTTCCGCCATTTCCTCCGCTAAATCTTACATCACCTAAACATAATATTCTGTCGCCACCTACTCCACCAACTGAAATTAGTCCTACAGTTCCACCTTTTGAGCCTCCAACTGCTTTGATAGTTTGACCACCAAAAACGCCTGTTGTAGTTGCGCCATCATTGTTGTAAGTACTTGCTCCGCCCACCGTAAAATTGTACACTGTTCCAGGAGTCACAGTAACAGTATTTAGTTTAGCATAGGCACCACCACCACCACCACCGCCTGTGTATCCTTTTGCTGCTGCTCCAATGGTTCCACCGCCTCCGGCTCCCCATGCCTCTACTGTAATTGAAGTAACTCCTGCTGGGCACGTCCATGTGCCACTTGAGGTGTAGGCTACCTTAGTTTGCGCAGTCATGCTGTTTGATATTAAAAATATTAGTAGCAAACTGAAAAAGGAAATTATAGAGTGGAAATTATTTTGCTTTTTTAAAGAAGAATTAGCATCATTATTTGCTGCAAGTTTTAGATAATCAGTATTTCCGAATAAGTATTTTTGTTTCAAGGTAGGTTTAGGTTTAATATTGGTTGGTCATAATCGCGAGAAATTTACCCTGTTGTCGTTTATGTGACAAAAAAATCCGACGAAAAGCAGAAAAAGTCGTTGTAAGGCATTTTTCATCGATAAAAGAATGCATTTCGTTGTGGAATTATTTTTGTATTCAAATATTTGTAAGATCAGAAGTTTTTAAAAAAATGTTAAACAGTAACAGAAACAGCAGATTATGCATTCAAATAGTAAAAAAAATAAATTTTTAATTTGCGTTTTTTTACTGTTATCGGTTCCTGCGAGAGTAAAAAAAAGAGCTGTTTTGCTTTGGCTATACTTAGAATACCAAATGTTTTTGTACTTTGCTTACTTATTATTAGAATTTTTATAAAACTCTTTACCCAATGTTGCTGATTGTTGCTAAATATTTAATTCCAAAAGGATTTCGTGGGTTAACGCTATTTCCTTTTGTATTTGTAAAATTCCCAGAAGATAAAGAAAATAGAGTTTTTGTCAATCACGAGAAAATTCATCTTCGCCAGCAGACAGAATTATTAATACTTCCTTTTTTTATTTGGTATCTGTTAGAATATCTTGTTCGCTTGTTTCAGTATAAAAATGCAAATTTGGCTTACAGAAATATTAGTTTCGAGCGGGAAGCGTATTGGAATGAATCAAATTTAGATTATTTGAAAAATCGATCTTTTTTACAATTTTGGAATCACTTGTATTTAAAAAAGGAGTAGCTTCTATTTTAGATTACTTTATGGATTAATCAGCAGGTTCGGGAGCGGTGACTTATTTTATCGATTGGTGGAACGTTTACGTTTCATAGATCAAAAGAAATACTGTAAAAGATTTAAATCCAATCATTCAAAGATTTTTCTTGAAAATTTCAGTTCAAAATTCCATTTCTTTTTCTTTTTTTTTAATTGTAGGAAAGTATATATTTAAAATACAAAATAATGTATTTAAACGATGATTTGTACTTTTTATCGATATAATAAGGACTAGTCGTATTGTTTTTTTGTAGTTTTAAACAATAGTGTCATCAAAATCATTTTTTCTTTTATAAAAATGCCACTTTGCCATGTGCTGGACAAGTTTTTTATAGCTAATGAAAATTTCATTTTAAAACAAAAAATGTTGTTGAATGCTTAAGGATAAGGAAAGGAAGTATCAAAAAAATTAAATTACTACAACGCTTATGAAATCAAAACAACTTAAAAGACCGCTTTTGATTATTGTTGGATTTTTGTTTCAAATCAGCATTCATGCCCAGATATTTGTTAGTCCTGATAGTTATTTATTTGCAAATAACGAAGTTGTTTTTATTAAACAGCAATTGGAACTTAAAGCAGTCACGAGCAATTTTTACTTAAGGAAGGATGCGCAGTTGATCCAGGGCTCCACGACTTTGGGAACAAATAAAGGGCTCGGTAACTTATCTGTTTTTCAAGAAGGAACCACAAATAATTTCCAATTTAATTACTGGTGTTCTCCTGTTGGAGGTTCTACTGATACCGAAGGGAATTCGAAGTTCGGGATTCAGCAACTTAAGGATATTGACGGATTAATCACTTTTAAGGAGCCAACTATATTACCAATGAATAACTATAACGGTACTGCAAGTCCATTAGCAATAGCGCCTCATTGGATCAATAAATTATCGGCGTCGTCTAGTTACTATGATTGGGTTCAAGTTGGTTCGAGCGCAAATCTGAATCCCGGTGAAGGATTTACGATGAAAGGGACTTCGGGAACCAATTATTTTACCTTAGACGGTGTGCAAAATAACCCTGGAAATAAACAGCGCTACGATTTTAGAGGTAAACCAAATGATGGGACTATTTCTATACCGGTGGCAATCGGGAAATTTACTTTAACAGGGAATCCCTATCCATCAGCAATTGATTTATCTGCTTTTTTGCTTAATGAGGTAAATTGCACAGGAATTGCTTATTTCTGGGAACATGATAAAACAGTAAATACGCACTACATTGCCCAATATAAAGGAGGATACGGTGCTTTCTCACCGGGCTCAATGGGAAGCAATGGGATCTATGTTCCGGCGACTTATTATACCTATGATAATTCAGGAAATACAGGAGCGGATTCAGGGACAAAAGGAGCAATTTATCAAAGACGTTTTTGTCCTATTGGGCAGGGTTTCATGATTGATGGTGTAACTAACGGCACCGTTACAATGAAAAATAATTATAGAGTATTTGTTAAGGAAAACGCGGCAAATGCTTCTCAATTTGAAAAAATTGTAGTGTTCGATAAAAACAAGAGTAAATCCGGATATCTTTCATCGATACAATCCGTATCCGGTTTTGATTACAGGACTGTAAGCACCGAGCCAACGCCGCAGATAAGGTTTAACACGCTGATGAACAACGAAGGAATCCGTCAAATTGTTTTGGCATTTATTCCAGAAGCGACTGATGGAGTTGATCGTGCATTGGATGCAATGTCGCCAAGCGCCGATTCTCCTGCGGATGTTTATTTTGTTATAGAGAACGGTGAGTACGTAATCAACGCTACGAATTTTGATATTGATAAAAAGATTCAAATTGGTTTTAAAAACAAGTTACAGGCTAATTATAAGATTACGGTAAATGAAATCGTGAACTGCGCCGCTGTCAATCAAGTTTACTTACATGATAAAAAGACGGATTTATTTCATGATATTAAAAACAATTTCTACGATTTGACGCTGCCGGCCGGCGTGAATAATACACAATTTGAAATCACTTTTAAAACTAATACAACTTTAGATGTTGAAGATATCAAAAGCCAAAGTTTTATTGTTTATCAAAATAACACCACTAAAAGCCTAACAATTGATAACCCTTTGCTAATGGATATTTCTACTTGCGGCTTGTACGATGTGGCGGGGAAGTTGATTTTTAATAAAAAAGATTTGGGTGTGAACCCGTCTTATACTTTTTCAACTTCGGGGCTTAGTAGCGGTATTTACATCGTAAAAGTCATCACGACAGATAAGATTGAGATGGGGCAAAAAATCATCATTAAAAATTGATATGGTATGCCGATGAAAACTAAAGCAATCCATTGGGTTTGTATTTTTAGTAGTAAAAAATTTTATCTTTGTGCCAAATTTACTCATTTTGAATCAACCGATAAAAACACAATTTCCGAATTCAATTGAAATTCATATTAAAAGGGAAGATTTGATTCATCCCTTTGTTTCCGGGAATAAGTTCAGAAAGCTGAAGTACAATTTGCTGCAGGCCAAAATAGAAAATCACCAAACACTACTTACTTTTGGCGGTGCTTTTTCCAATCATATTGCCGCTGTAGCTTTTGCTGGGAAGGAGAAAGGTTTCAAAACTATCGGTATGATTCGAGGAGACGAATTAGAAGATAAAGTATCGGAAAATCCAACATTGTCATTCGCTCAAAAATGTGGCATGCAGCTTGAATTTATTTCAAGAGTGGACTACCGTTTGAAAAGTGAGGTTTCTTTTTTAGAAAATTTAAAACAAAAGTTTGGTCATTTTTATCTGATTCCAGAAGGAGGTACCAATGAATTGGCAATCAAAGGCTGTCAGGAAATTTTAACTAAAGATGATGCTGAATTTGATTATATTTGTTGTTCAATAGGTACTGGAGGTACTATTTCGGGAATTATAAACAGTGTTTTGCCTCATCAAAAAGTTTTAGGATTTCCCGCTCTAAAAGGTGATTTTTTAAAAAAGGAAATCCGTATTTTTGTCCAAAATGAGAATTGGGAGCTAGTTACGGACTATCATTTTGGCGGATATGGGAAAGTAAATGCGGCATTAATAGAGTTCATCAATCAATTTAATCTGGAAAATCAAATTCCTTTGGATCCAATATATACTGGAAAGATGGTTTTTGGCGTTATAGACTTGATAAAGAAGAATTATTTCCCTGCACACTCAAAAATTTTACTAATTCATACAGGTGGAATCCAAGGAATTCAGGGGATGAATATGAAATTAAGAAACAAACAATTACCAACAATCGATATCAATGGTTAAAAAAATTCTACTACTTGTAATAGCAATAATTATGGTAGGCTGTAACGCCGCAAAACCAGTTATTATAACGACAAAAAAAGCACCTTTAAAACCAAAAACGGAAATAGTCCGTGGTGGTAAAAAACCAGTCTCAACTAAAACAATAGTTACAAATACCCCTTTAAAAAAGCCGGCCAATCCGCCCAAAGAAGTCTATAAAAATCAGGTAACTGAAGTGATAGTTTCCACTTCGCAAACCGTTGTTAGTAGTGATGTTGTGGCTAACTATATTGCTAAATTTAAAGATATTGCAATGGATAACATGAAAATGTATGGTATTCCTGCCAGTATTGTTTTAGCTCAGGGAATATTAGAATCTGGTGCGGGAAGAGGAGATTTAGCGATAACAGCTAATAATCATTTTGGTATAAAATGCCATGAAGGCTGGGCTGGTGAAAGTGTAAAACACGATGACGATGCAGCTCAGGAATGTTTCAGGAAGTATGATAACGTATCGGAATCCTTCAAAGATCACGCACTGTTCCTAACGGGAAGAAGTAGGTATTCTAAATTATTTGCTTTTTCAAAAGACGATTATAAAGCATGGGCGAGAGGACTTAGAGCCGCAGGCTATGCAACAGACCCCAAATACCCGGATAAGTTGATTTCCTACATCCAGCGATATAAATTAGATCAATTTGACAATCAGGTTTTAGGGGTAGATTATGTTTCGAAACCCAATCGAATGGTTGAAGACTTAAAAGTTGAACCAAAAAATTCAAAAATAAATTTAAATAGGGATTTGATTTCATATGTGGTTCAAAAAGGAGACACGCTATATTCTATTTCAAAAAAATTCAATTTAGATATTAAAGAGTTAAAGAAAAAAAATAATCTGGTACAGAACGGACTTTCGATTGGACAACAGTTGAAGATTTAACAATAGTTGTCTATTTTTGAAATGACCAATTAAAAATACAAATTTTAAAATGTTATATAAAAGAAGCAGTCAGCTTTTTGCTGAAGCAGAAAAAGTAATTCCGGGAGGTGTAAATTCACCAGTAAGAGCTTTTAAAGCCGTGGGTGGAACTCCAATTTTTGTCAAAAGTGCCAAAGGTGCTTATTTGTATGATGAAGATGGAAACCGTTTGATAGACTATATCAATTCTTGGGGACCGATGATTTTAGGACACGCTTACGAACCGGTTGTACAAGCCGTGATAGAAAAAGCGAAGTTGGGAACCTCGTTTGGAATGCCAACAGAATTGGAAACGCAAATTGCAGCTTTAGCGGTAGCGATGGTTCCAAATATCGATAAAATCAGATTTGTAAACTCCGGTACCGAAGCCTGTATGAGCGCTGTAAGACTGGCTCGCGGATTTACCAAAAAAGATAAAATAATAAAATTCGCAGGTTGTTATCACGGTCATTCGGATTCGTTTTTAATTCAGGCCGGAAGTGGAGCAATTACTTTTGGTTCACCAAACAGTCCTGGAGTTACTGCAGGAACGGCCAAAGATACTTTGCTGGCACGATACAATGATTTAGAAAATGTAGCCACTTTAATCGAAGCAAATAAAAATGAAATCGCTGCCATCATCGTAGAGCCTGTTGCGGGGAATATGGGCTGTATTCCGCCTAATAAAGGCTTTTTGGAAGGCTTGCGCCAATTGTGTACTGATAACGGAATTCTATTGATTTTTGATGAGGTTATGACTGGTTTCAGACTCGCCGCCGGTGGTGTTCAGGAATTGTCTAATGTAGCGGCTGATATTGTTTGTTTTGGGAAAGTAATTGGCGGAGGATTGCCTGTTGGTGCTTTTGCTGCGCGTGAAGAAATTATGAATTATTTGGCTCCTTTGGGTCCCGTTTATCAGGCAGGAACATTGTCAGGGAATCCATTGGCAATGGCAGCAGGATTAGCAATGTTACAAGCTTTAGACAGTGATCGTGCTATTTTTCAAAGATTAGAAGAGAAAACAGCCTATTTGGCTGCAGGAATTGATAAAGTGCTTACAGCAAATAATATTCTTTTTACCATCAACAGCATTGGATCGATGATCTCGGTTCATTTTGATGCTGCTCCGGTTGTAGATTTTCAAACGGCCGCAAACGGCGATAACGATACCTTCAAGAAATTCTTCCACGGATTGTTGCAGGAAGGAATTTATATTGCGCCATCAGCATATGAAACGTGGTTTATTACCGATGCCTTAACCTACGAAGATTTAGATTTTACCATTCGAGCGATAGATAAAGTTTCAAAAACATTTTAAGCGTAAAAAAGCCCCAATTTGGGGCTTTTTTATGAAATAAGATGAAATATTTCAAGTGAATGGATTATTTTTTGTCACCCATTTTTGCTGCTTTCCTGTCCTTTTTGTGCATCATTCTTTTTTTCATTCCCTGATGTCTTTTTCCTTTCATGTTTTCCCATTTTTTGTATTGGTCAGCTGAAAGAATTTTCTTCATTCTTTCTTTCATCACAATTTGCTCATCTAACATTTGATTTTTCTTAGCAAATCGTTCGTTTGCAGTAAGTTGTTTTTTAACGGAATTTCTGTTCGCTTTTCGCTCTGCCATTCTAGCGTCTCTTGTGGCGCTTTGTTCAGCGATGATTTTACTCATTTCTCTTTGCTGCGATGCACTTAAGTCTAAGTCCAAAGCCATCTTTTTTAAGTGCAGCTGGTTTCTTTGCTCTGACGTCATTTGCTCCATTCTTGCTTTTTCCGGTCTTGCTTTTCTTTCTTGTGCAAAGCTTGTCAATCCGACAACTAATAATGCAACGATAAATAATTTTTTCATTTGTAGTGTTTTAAGTTTTATAATGATAAGACAAGAAGATTCCTTAAAAGTTTAAACGTTAACAAAAGTTTATTGTTTGGTTTTAAAATGGAATAAAACTTTAAAACTGAATTTGTTTTTTAAAATACAGTGCTGCCACAATTCTGTTCCAAGCTAAAGCATGATATTTATCAGTTTTTATTCCGTAATCTTTCTGGATTTTTGTGGTTTATTTATTTAAATCATTTAGCATGACAACAGTTAAACCACTTCATACTTTTCATATCCCGGTTATGGGACTTGCTTATACGATTGATAGTCCGATACGAGTGGCGAAGTATGGAATTTCGTCCGTGATTTCAATAATGGATGATGAACTTATCGAAAAAATGAATGCTTTTTACAGCAGGAAATTCGATTTACCGTATCAGGAAATTACGCAAAAAATACATGATTATCGAGCAGAACGTATTACTTCCTACTTGAATTTGGTAGACAAAATCGTGAAGGAAAAATTCGAAAATTTCAAAACGGAATTATCCGAAAGCAAATCAGCTTTGGAAAATTACATCGCCATTTTGCCCAACAAATCAGAAATTAAAGCGGGTTTGCAAAACTTGATGGAAGACGGTTTTGCTTTCAAAGAAAACATCAAAAATTATTTGGAGAAAAATCTCTATCCGGGCGATATTGACGTCAATATTATGACCAAATTGGATAAGGATAATTTTATCAAAGACGAACAATTGCCAATTATTTTTAATGATGCACATGCCGCGCTTCGTGGGTTTGTGAACAGTACATTAGAATCTTCGGTAGTTTTATCGGCGGGGATGAATCCAAGATTATACAGCTATTTCGAAAGTTTTTCGGCTTTCTTTCCTGATGCGAATAATACACTGAAAAAGAAAATTACACTTAAAGTTAGCGACTTTCGTTCGGCGATGATTCAAGGAAATTTTTTGGCTAAAAAAGGTCTTTGGGTTTCTGAATATCGAATCGAATCCGGACTGAATTGTGGCGGTCACGCTTTTGCCACCGAAGGATATTTATTAGGACCAATTTTGGAAGAATTCAAACAGAAAAAAGAGCAATTGATTCAATCTGCGCATGAGTTGATGGTGAAAGCATTGGGACAAAAAGAAATGCATGTTCCAGAACAACCTTTGGATTTAAAAATCACGGTTCAAGGCGGCGTAGGAACTGCTAAAGAACACGATTTTTTAATCGAGGAATACAACGTTGATTCTGTGGGTTGGGGTTCGCCTTTTTTATTGGTGCCTGAAGCTACATCGGTAGACGAGCACACCAGAACATTATTGGCTGGAGCCAAAGAAGATGATTTGTATCTAAGTCATATTTCGCCGTTGGGAATTCCTTTCAATACGTTACGAGGAACAACGAATGAAAAATTGAAAATGAAACGTATTGAGGAAAGCAAAGCGGGGAGTTCATGTCCAAAACGATTTTTGGCGCTAAGCAAAGAATACGATGCGAAAGGAATTTGTACCTCTTCCAAGAAATACCAAGACTTGAAACTGGAAGAATTGCTTCTTGAAAAACATATTTTAACTGCTGAAATTTTCGAAAAAAAGAAAAACAGTATTACGGAGAAAGCCTGTCTTTGTGTGGGTTTAGCCAATGCTTCGTATCTTGAAAATGACATTGCGATAAAAGGGCAGGCGCAGGGTGTAATCATTTGTCCAGGACCCAATATGGCTTATTTTGACCAAGAGGTTTCATTGTCTAAAATGGTGCAGCATATTTACGGAAACGCAACTGTATTGTCAGTTACTGATCGACCAAATTTGTTTGTGAAGGAGTTAAAAATGTATTTGGATTATCTGAAAAATGAAATTTCATCAGTTACTGAAGAAATCACTGTGGGACAAATTAAAAAATGGAATTCGTTTAAAAATAATTTGCTTCTCGGAATTGGATATTATGAAGATTTATTTTCAACAACTCCTTTTTTTGAAAGCACTAAAAAAGAGATTTTCAGTCAGTTCATTTCGTATAGAATGGAATTAAATGAGATCGAAATTCCCGTACTGAAATTGGCGTAAAGCCTCGAAGTAGTAGGTTTTGAATAGAATGATTTTATTGAAGATTATTCTATTCAAAACTATTTTTATACTCCATGATGTTGTAAATTTGCGCCGTGAAAAAAATCATATTCATAATTGTATTAATCATGCTTATAAAGCCAATTCTTCCGGTTTTAGAGTATGTCGTGAATTATGAATACATTTCAAAAGTGCTTTGTATCAACAAGGATAAGCCTAAATTGGAATGTAACGGAAAATGTCATTTGATGAAAGAATTGGCCAAAGCTTCTGATGCTGAAACGCCGCTTTCTTCAGATAAAAAAGGAACTGCTTCAATACTTGACGTAATTATATTTGAGGAAATTAAATCCTTCGAAATTGTACCCGTTTGTTTTGGTACCACAGAAAAATTAAACCCATACTATTCTAATTTATACTTTCACTTGAATAGTGCTTCTGTATTTCACCCACCCACTTTCATTTCTTAAATTTTAGGCACATAGTGTGCTTTTAGTAATCCGTTTTATACAACGGATCAGATTCTGTTTGCATTTTTTGGAAATAAATCCTCCAGAAATTGCCTGCGAATCAATACCTAATATTTAAAATAAAATCTAAAGAAATGAAATTTCAATTAAAAAACATACTGGCTGTAGTGGCTATCGCATTCGCGTTTTCTTCATGTTCCTCAGATAACGACACTCCTGTCGTTGATGAATTGGCAGAATTGACCAAATTCAAAGAAATCACAAACACCACCCATACTATCGAAATGTACTCTTACACTGGAGCTTTAGAACAAGGTTATAACGAAATCAGTTTAAGAATTAAAGACAAAACAAGCGGCGATTACGTAAATAATGCGACTGTTAGTTGGATGCCACTGATGCACATGACTATGATGACGCATTCGTGTCCAAAATCGGAAGTTGAAAAAGTAGCGGCTGCTGGAGCTTTATACAGAGGAAATATTGTTTTTCAAATGCCTCAAAACGCTACGGAATACTGGGATTTGAAAATAGATTACACGGTTAATGGAACTGCATATACGGCAACTTCAGTAATTGATGTTCCGGCTTCGGCTAAGCAAAGAGTGACTACTTTTACAGGTTCTGATAATGTAAAATATATTGTGGCTTATGTTGAACCACATCATCCAAAAGTGGCACTGAACGACATTATTGTGGGTGTTTATAAAATGGAATCGATGATGAGTTTTCCGGTTGTTGATCATTTTAAAGTTAAAATTGATCCAAGAATGCCAAGCATGGGAAATCATGGTTCGCCAAACAATGTTGATTTAACACAGTCCGCTTTGGACAAATTATATCACGGAAAATTATCATTGACCATGACCGGTTTATGGAAAATCAACTTACAGCTTTTAAATGCATCTGATGTTGTTTTGAAAGGCGAAACTATTACGGATTTAGTTCCGGCGAGCAGTATTTATTTTGAGATAGAATTCTAAATCTATTTCATTTTCTTAACTAAAAAAGGTCAAAAAAATCAAATGCATTGACAGCTGTTCTTTTGGCCTTTTTTTAATTTTTCTATGATGAAAAAGAAATTATACGGTTTTGTACTCTTATGTTTCACCTCAATAACTCTTTTTGCACAAGGCCAGGTTACAGATACGGTCGTGCCAAAGAAACTAAATGAAGTGATTGTCATTGGAAAAAAAACACAATTATATCAAAAACAAACCAAACCTCTGGCTACAGTCGAGGAGTATTTGCAGCAGTCCGGAAAAGTTGGAATGATCAAGAGAGGCGGTTATGCGTGGGAGCCAATCATTAACAGTATGGCTACCGAAAGAACGTTGATAACCATTGACGGAATGCGTGTTTTTGGAGCCTGTACTGACAAAATGGACCCGATAACTTCTTATGTTGAGGTTTCTAATTTATCGGAGGCTACAATCACATCAGGACAGTTGGGCGGTTCTCATGGGGCAACCATTGGTGGAGCTATTGATTTAAAAAGAAATCGCAGCGGATTTATAAATTCCGGTTGGGATGTTTCACTGCACTCCGGTTTTGAAAGCAATGGCAATCAAAAAATTATTGGATCGGCAGTCAATTACGCAAACAATCGTTTTTATATCGATACTGATTTCATGTATCGCGATGCCGAAAATTATTCGGCAGGAAACAATCAAGAAGTTTTGTATTCACAGTTTAGAAAATTCAATATTTCTGCCACTTCTGGTTTTTCTTTTGATGGAAATAAAATGTTGGAAGCTTCATTAATCTATGATAAAGCAACTGATGTGGGTTATCCGGCACTTCCGATGGATGTTTCTTTGGCGGAAGCTTTAATCACTTCATTGAAATTTGAATATGTTCCAAAGTCTTCCAAAATTGAAAATTTGGAAACTAAAATTTATTACAACACAATCACGCACATTATGGATGATACTAAACGTCCATCTGTGCCTATTCATATGGATATGCCCGGCTGGAGCGATACGTATGGATTTTATTCAAAAGCCAAAGGAGTTTTTAAAAGCCATCATTTTCTGGTGGATTTGAATTCGTTTTACAACCGCTCCGTTGCCGAAATGACGATGTATCCAAGTGATCCAAATGAAAGTCTGATGTTTATGTTTACCTGGCCGGATGTGCGAACACTTTATAATGCGTTGTTTCTGGAAGACAACATCATTTTAAACAGTCAATCCAGTTTGCGATTTTCAGCAAGTGTTTCGAATCATTTTAATAAAGTTGCCGATGAGTTGGGACTAGAAAGTCTGCAGATTTTTTATCCAAATATGAAAGACAGTAAAAATAGAATTTTAAAAAGCATTTCGTCGAATTATACAGTCGATAAAAATGGGTTTCAGTATGGTTTTGGACTTGCTTTTGGTGAGCGCGCTCCGTCGGTTTCTGAGGGATATGGATTTTATTTATTCAATAGTTTTGACCGATTCGATTATATTGGAAACCCGGAATTAACAAACGAAAAATCATCTGAAGCGAATGCTTTTATTGGTTACAAAACCCAAAAAATCAGCACTAAAATTTCGTCTTCCTATTTTCATATTTCAAATTATATCGTCGGTAAACCAGCTGAGAATTTGATTCCGATGACCATTGGCGCAACCGGGATTAAGATCTACACAGCACTGGATTATGCTGTCATTTTTAATACGGATTTGAACATCGAATACCAATTTGACAAGAATTTTAAATGGTCTGGGCAATTGGTTTACAGTTACGGACAGGACTATAAAAAAGAGAATTTACCTTTTATAAGTCCGTTGCGGTACACTTCTTCGCTGCATTATAGACTAAATAAATTTTCCTCTGAAATCGCGGTTGAGGGAAATGCAGTTCAAACGCAACACAGTCTTTTTTATGGAGAAGACAGAACGCCGGATTATGCTATTTTAAACTTCGCAGCGAGTTATTCGTTTCAGATTGATAAAAGCAATTGGAATGTAAAAGCAGGAGTAGAGAATATTTTAGATACGTATTATTCCACTTTTTCAGATTGGAACAATATTCCTAGGAAAGGAAGAAATTTCTTTTTGAATATTAGTTTTGGGTTTTAGTAAGTATCAGAGTGATGATTTGTTATAAAAAAAGTAGCTTCGATTGAAGCTCCTTTTAAACTATTTTTTTAGAAGCTGTAAAAGTTTTTTTGGATTTTGTCGATTATCCCAAAATGCAACAACAATCAAATTTTTTTTGGTTGTTTTATAAAAAATATTGTAGTTTCCTAAAGTTGAAGTTCTGATGTCAATTAAATTTGTAGCGGTCGAGGCTTCCGGATTTTTAAGAATATACTGTATGTTCGCTGAAATTTCGTGGATTAATTTTATCGAATAAGCTGAAGATTTATTTCGTTTGGTCCAATATTTCAATATTTTTCTTCGTTGACGAGCGGCTGTGTCGGTCCAAACTACAGTTTTGATAGCCATTCTAAGTCTTCTTTATCCAATTGTTTCTGTGAGATGACATTTCCTGCTGTTATGTCATCTTCGCTTTTTCGTATTATATTTAACTCGTCTTCATTTAAATGATAATCTTCTGTTTGGTCGGTATTTTTGAGTAAGTTCATGATCCTGTTGAGCAAAGCGATATCTTCAACCTCTTTTAGTTTGTCAAATATTTCCAATTTTATGTCTAAAGTGCTCATAGCATGATGATTTTGGATAACAAAGTTATGTATTTTTTAGATGAGATTAATTCAAAATAAAAAAATCTGCTCTTTAGAGCAGATTTTATATTTAAAATAAATTGAATAAAAAATTATTCTTTCAATCTACACGCTTTACTTTCTCCTTCAACAACCACTTCAGTCATTCCTAGCGAAGATAAATTTTTCATGGCTTTATCCCATTTCTTACCACTCAATTCTGATTTGATCTTTAATAATCCAAAATCCATTTTGTTGTCATTCGTTTTCAAGATTGCAACAATCAGTTTCTCATCGTCTTCTAGTTCAATTTGAACTTGCTTTTTCTCTGGTCTCATTTGTGGAAACAACAATACTTCTTGTATCGAAGCATTATTGGTCAGGAACATCATCAAACGGTCCATTCCAATACCTAATCCAGAAGTTGGAGGCATTCCGTATTCCAGCGCTCTAAGGAAATCTTCATCGATAATTCCGGTAGCTTCATCATCACCTTTTTCAGCCAAGCGCATTTGCTCTTCAAAACGCTCTCTTTGGTCAATTGGGTCATTCAATTCAGAATATGCATTCGCCACTTCTTTACCACAAACCATTAACTCAAAACGCTCCGTCAATTCAGGATTGTCTCTGTGTTGTTTACATAACGGAGACATTTCTTTTGGATAATCCGTGATAAATGTTGGCTGAATATAATTCCCTTCGCATTTAGCGCCGAAAATTTCATCAATCAATTTTCCTTTACCCATAGTTTTATCCACAATAATACCCATTCCTGTTGCTGCATCGAATAATTCCACTTCATTTTTACCTGAAATATCAAAACCGGTAAATTGTTTAATAGAGTCTGTCATTGTAACGCGAGCGTAAGGCGCTTTGAAGTTCACGGTGTGTTCTCCAAAAGTTGCTTCGCTAGTCCCGTTTACGCTGACAGCGCAATGTTCCAATAAGTTTTCGGTGAATTTCATCATCCAGTTGTAGTCTTTATAGGCTACATATATTTCCATGGCGGTAAATTCGGGGTTGTGCGTTCGGTCCATTCCTTCGTTACGAAAGTTTTTCGAAAACTCATAAACACCATCAAAACCACCAACAATTAATCTTTTTAAGTACAACTCATTCGCAATACGCATGTATAACGGCATATCTAGCGAGTTGTGGTGCGTGATAAAAGGTCTTGCTGCAGCACCACCGGGAATCGGTTGTAAAACTGGCGTTTCTACTTCAAGATACCCTTTGTCATTAAAGAAAGAACGCATCGCATTGAACAATTTTGTTCTTTTGATAAACGTTTCTTTCACGTGATCGTTTACGGTCAAATCCACGTAACGGCGACGGTATCTTTGTTCCGGATCAGCAAACGCATCGTGCGTTTTTCCGTCAGCATCCGTTTTTACTACAGGAAGTGGTTTCAAAGCTTTGGCCAAAACCGTCAAACCATAAACATGAACTGAGATTTCACCGACTTGCGTTTTGAAAACCGTTCCGCGAATACCAATAAAATCGCCAATGTCCAATAGTTTTTTGAAAACCACGTTGTACATTGTTTTCTCCTCATCAGTCGAAATATCATCCCTGGAAACATAAATTTGAATACGCCCTTCAGCATCTTTCAATTCTGCAAATGATGCCTTTCCCATAATACGTTTACCCATCAATCGGCCTGCTAAAACAACTTCCTTTCCTTCGTACTTGTCGAAATCGGCTAGGATTTCGCTGGAATATGCGGTTGTAATAAACTCGGCTGCCGGATAAGGCTCAATGCCTAAATTGCGTAATTCGGTAAGTGCTTCTCTGCGTAATATTTCTTGTTCGGATAATGCCATTGTAAGCTGTTTTAAGAGCGCAAATATACTATATAAGTTTTAAAATTTAAAGTTTAAAATGTACCGTTTTTTGAAGCACAATATTTCGTTTTTTCAAGACGATTTGTCCCGCTATTCGCTGTATCCACGCCCAAAAGCGCGGGATGCCGCTGCTATCGGGGCTATTTCACTACTTATATTCCTAATAAAAACATGAAAAATAGTACAAAAAATGTATATTTGAAATCAATTCATTTCGCAAATATCTCAATGAAAAAATATATTGCATTATTTCTAGTACTATTCTTAACCAGTTGCCAAGTCACAGAAACCATTCATTTAAATCAAGACGGAACCGGAAAAATAGAAATCAGTAAACTTCGTGAGGAGCACAGTTACATGCAATTGATGGGGGAAGAATATTCCAAAGAAGATGTTTTTAAGGATACAACTTATGTTTTTAAAGATTTGATAACAAAACATTCCGAAACATTTTCCAGATTGCCGGCATTTGAAAAAGCCATTTTCGAAAAATTCAATACGGTACAAGTTCATGTCAAGAAAAGTTCTATCGAGAAAGAATTCCACACAACGATCACTCAAAATTTTACTAAAATTGAGCAGGTTGCTGATTTGTATAAAACCGAAGAATACGCGGATGATATTGTAAATAATTATGCTTTGGTTGCCGAAGAGCATTATTACAGTGTCAACTTTACTTTTGACGGAAGTGTTTTCAAAAGAACAGTAAGAATTACTGATACTGCTCAATTTAAAAAGCAACAAGAGGAAATTGAAAAGTTGAAAACACGTTTCTCGAAATTTAAAGTTACTCAGGATTTTGTGTTAAAATATCAATTTTCCCGAAAAATAAAATCAGTTTCAAATCCAAATGCAGTAATTAGCGAAGACCGAAAATCAATGCAGTTACAATTTCTGATAACAGATTGTTTGATAAATCCTGAGAGTACGAATCTGGAAGTAATTTTAGAATAATTACATAAGTTCCTCTCTGTTTTTTAATATGATTATAGAGATCAAAAAGCACAAATTATTTTTAAACATCTGAAAATAAAATATTTGAAAAATAATGATAGTTTTAAGTTTTTAAAATTTATTTTCAGTTACAAAGAAGTATCTCAGATTCAAACTAATAAAATCTGTTTCAAATCCAAAGGCAAAAATTAGCGAAGACCAAAATTAATGCAGTTACAATTTCTGGCAACAAATTATTTGGTGAATCCTGACAGCACGAATCTGGATCTCATACGAGTGAAAAACATTTAGACCAACTAAAACTATAGTACATAACTACAGGAAATCTATCGCCATTGCATCCAGTCGCCATGGAGTTTGAAGACATAGTTAATTGTATTGGTGATAATTATGTAAAAATCATCAATAATTCTGTAAAAAAGATGGCGAATAAATAATCTACATTTGATTAAGAGGAAATTTACAAATCGTAATTCTTTAAATCTGATTAATAGATATTAATTTAAATAATGATAGTATGAAAGCACTTGTTTATTTCGGTCCCCGAGATGTGAGGGTCGTAGAAATGCCGGATGCCAAAATTGAGCAGTCGACAGATGTATTGGTTAAAATAACCACAACTAATATTTGCGGATCCGACCTTCACATGTATGAAGGAAGAACAGATATGGAAGCGGGAAAGATTTTAGGCCATGAAAATATGGGTAGGGTAGTTGAAGTGGGCAAAGCTGTAACACAAATCAAAGTGGGAGATATGGTTTGTCTTCCCTTTAACATTGGTTGTGGCCACTGTCAAAATTGTGAAAGCGGCTTAACGGGTTTTTGTCTTACACTGAATCCTGGATTTGCAGGTGCTGCCTATGGTTTTGCCGGAATGGGTCCTTTTAGTGGCGGGCAGGCCGAATATTTGCGCGTTCCTCATGGTGATTTTAACTGCCTAAAATTACCTGAAGATGCGATAGAGAAGGAAAATGATTATGTAATGTTATCGGATGTTTTCCCCACAGGATATCATGCAACGGAATTGGCTGATGTAAAACCTGGTGACTCCGTGGTGATTTATGGCGCAGGTCCCGTTGGGCTTATGGCAGCACATTCGGCAAGTATCAAAGGCGCCAGTAAGATTATGGTTGTTGATAATCATCCAGACCGATTGAAGCTTGCTGAAGAATTCGGTGCTATTCCAATTGATTTTTCAAAAGGTTCTGCTGTAGAGCAAATATTGGAACTCACCAACGGCAAGGGTGCCGATAAAGGTTGCGAATGTGTAGGGTACCAGTGTTGCGATAAACATGGTAAGGAACATTCTAATATAACAATGAACGAACTCGTACAGGCCGTAAAAGCAACGGGTTCTATAGGGGTTGTAGGGGTTTTTGTTCCTAAAGATCCTAAATCAAAAGAGGAATTGCAAAAAGAAGGCCACATGGATTTTGATTTTGGACAATTCTGGATGAAAGGACAGCGAATAGCAACGGGACAGGCAAATATAAAATCCTATAACCGTCAGCTTTCTACCTTGATTTCTACTGGTAAAGCAAGACCATCATTAATTGTCTCGCATGAACTTTCATTAGACGAGGCTCCAAATGCCTACAAGCATTTTGATGCCCGCGATAAAGGATGGACGAAAGTGCTACTGAAACCAGAGATGATTACAGCTAAAAAATAAACTTTAAATGAGTTGAGGATTTTTCACATCGTAACTGTCGGTTGAAGTGGTTATTTTGTGCACTGTTGGTCAACAATTAAATGGATAATAATAATTCTATATGGGTAGATTATTATTATCCATTTTTTATTCTCGCCAGATATGATTATTGGTTTAATTTTATTTATTTCAAAATTCCAAATTCATTATTCAACATTCATATTTCAAACCTTTGTACCTTTGCCATTCAAAAATAAGGGAATGAAATACGATTGCTTCGTTCCTCTCAATGACACATGAATAAAACCATCCAACTTCAAGATTTAGGAATTAAAGATTACAAGGAAACTTGGGAATACCAAGAAGAATTGTTCAAAGGAATCGTCGATTTGAAAATTCGAAATCGCAGAGAAGAACTTGAACTCCTCACTCCAAATTATTTTCTTTTTGTAGAGCATCCACACGTTTATACTTTAGGAAAAAGTGGTGATTTGAGTAATTTACTGTTGTCTGAAAAACAATTAGCGGCCAAAGGAGCGACTTTCTATAAAATCAATCGCGGCGGCGATATTACGTATCACGGACCAGGACAAATTGTGGGCTATCCAATTATTGATTTGGAAAATTTTTTCACCGACATTCATAAGTATTTGCGTTTTCTGGAAGAAGCTATAATTCTTACCCTTCAGGAATATGGAATCGTTTGCGGAAGAAGCGAAGGTGAAACCGGAGTTTGGTTGGGTGCAGGGACTCCCTTTGCCAGAAAAATTTGTGCAATGGGCGTTCGCGCTTCCCGTTGGGTAACCATGCACGGATTTGCTTTAAACGTAAATGCTGATTTGGGTTATTTTGACAATATTATTCCGTGTGGGATTCGCGGGAAAGCGGTGACCTCTTTAAACGTTGAACTTGGCGTAGAAAAAGTTAATGAAGAAGAAGTCAAAGAAAAAATACTGAAACATTTTTCCCATTTATTCGAATGTTCGATTATTATACAATGATAATGTCAGTTTTCTTAAATTCTTCGTGTAATCTAAAAATCTAAGAAGTCTAAAAATCTAAATTTCCAACTTTAATTGTTCCGGCAATAAACGAAAAGTCATTCGGTGGTATTTTGTAACGCCGTAGATCCGGATTGCTTCCCGGTGTTCTTTGGTGGGATAGCCTTTATTTTGTTTCCAATTGTACATTGGGAATTCCTCATGAATAGTATTCATATATTCATCCCGATATGTTTTTGCTAACACGGAAGCAGCGGCAATACTCATGAATTTTGAATCTCCTTTTACAATACTGGTATTCGGAATTGAATTTAGGATTTCAATTTCCGCATCGGTAAAAATTTTCCCTCCACGGTTTTTTATTCCTTTTTTGTGAATCAGTGGTGCATTTCCATCAAGGATAATATATTCCGGTCTGGGATGAAGTTTCAGAATACTTTCCTGCATTGCTTTTATAGAGGCGTTTAATATATTAATTTCATCAATAATTAAAGGCTCTAAATGTGTTACTGCAAAAGCAATACATTCTTGTTCTATAATAGGTCTTAAATTTTCCCTAGCTTTCTCAGATAACTGCTTACTGTCATTTAATAACTCATTTTGAAAATCAGAAGGTAATATTACCGCGGCAGCAGTTACAGGTCCGGCCAGACAACCACGGCCAGCTTCATCCGTTCCCGATTCTAAATTTGGTGTTAAAAAGAAAGGACTTAACATTAAATTAATTTTGGCAAAAATATAGTAAAATATCTAATTCACTAGCTATAATTGATGATATAAATTAAAATTTGATGGTTAATGTTTTTTTTGGTAAAGAATAGTGACAAAAATAAAATGCGTTAATTCTTGTAAATAATTGGTTCTTTAAGAAATTATTATGATTTTTGCTGAATAACTAATTCAAAACAAATTAATATGAGATCAAAATTCAAATGGATTTTTTCGTTGCTGTTGGCGTTGTCAATGCAATTTGCGTTTGCACAAGAGAAAACGGTTACAGGTACAGTTTCAG
The DNA here is from genome assembly GCF_004349085.1 of Flavobacterium caseinilyticum. Taxonomy (GTDB): domain Bacteria; phylum Bacteroidota; class Bacteroidia; order Flavobacteriales; family Flavobacteriaceae; genus Flavobacterium; species Flavobacterium caseinilyticum. The sequence continues at coordinate 893,030 of NZ_SMFM01000001.1, forward strand.
ACGCCACCGGACCTATTCCCGGAGCAAATGTTGTTGTTAAAGGAACAAATAGAAGTGCGCAAACAGATTTTGATGGTAAATATTCCATTAAAGCAAGTGCAGGTGAAGTTTTAGTGTTCTCTTTTGTGGGGATGAAAGAAATGACAGCCAATGTTGGAGTATCTTCAACTGTTAACGTGAAGATGGAGCAAACAGATAATACTTTAGAAGAAGTTGTTGTTGTAGGTTATGGAACTCAGAAAAAGAGCGAGATAACAGGTTCGATCTCGCAAATCAAAGGAGAGTCAATCAAAGGTTTGGTAACGCAAAGTTTTGATCAGCAATTAGCAGGTAGAGCTTCAGGAGTTCAAATTACTCAAAACTCTGGTGTTTTAGGAGCTGCGCCAAGAATAAGAATTAGAGGTGTGAATTCGATCAATTCTAGTACTTATCCTTTAATTGTTGTTGACGGTCTGCCTATTTCAACTGGAGATGTAGGAGGGTTTGCGGCAAACAATGCTTTAGCAGATATCAATCCAAATGATATTGAATCTTTTGAAATTTTGAAAGACGGAGCAGCATCAGCTGTATATGGTTCAAGAGCTTCCAATGGGGTAATATTAATTACTACAAAAAGAGGTAAGGAAGGAAAAACAAGTTTTAGTTATAGCACTTACACGGGGATATCTCAAGTTGCTAAATATTTAGATTTACTTAAGACGGATGATTTTATTACTATTTCAAATGAAAAGAGAGCAAATAGAAATTTAGGTGTTTGGGCAGTTGGAAACACTGTTGATACTGACTGGCAGAAAGCAGTGTTAAGAAATGCTTTGCAGCTGGAACATAACTTTAATATGTCAGGAGGTTTTGGGAAAGGTTCGTACTATGCTTCTGTTGGTTATGCAAAACAAAATGGTATTATTAGAGCTAATGACCTTGAACGTTTTACAGTAAAATTTAACGTAGATCAAAAGATTGCAAACAATGTTAAAATAGGTTCTAATATTGCATTATCTAGAACGTTGACTAATGGATTGAATACCGGGACAAATTCACTTTCAGGAGCAATGTTTAACGTAATTCGTCAATTACCTAATACTACAGTTTTTGATCCAAACGGTCCACAAGGATATAACATCGCTATTTCTGGCGCCAATACAATCGTTGGTCGTGGTGAGAATACTGAGTTTATCGCAAACAATCTGCCTAACATTAGATATGTTTTAGATAAAAATATTCAGAATACAACCAATAATAGAATTTTGGCTAGTGTTTTTGGTGAAATCGCTATAAAACCATGGTTGAACTTTAGAACACAAGCTAGTTTTGATCAGTCAAATGCTAATGGTTTACGTTACTGGGATCCATTTCATGGTGATGGTGTGAGTACAAGAGGTAGAATTGAAAACAGTACTGATATTTCTCAGTCATACAACTGGCAAAATATTTTGTCATTCAATAAAGACTTTGACAAGCACAGTTTAGGTTTATCAGCAGTAAATGAATACCAAAAAACTGAAGTGAATGGGTACATCGCTGGTGGTACTGACCTAGCTGACGCATTTTTCTCAAGTAACGTAATTACGGGTTCATATGGTACTCCACTTTCAAGCGGTTATAAATCAGCAAATGCTATTGTATCTTACTTGGGTAAAGCAAGCTATAACTTTGATAAAAGATATTACATACAAGCATCTTTACGTAAAGATATTATGTCAAAATTTGCTCCTGAGTTAAGATCTGAGGTGTTTCCTGGAGTTTCTTTAGGATGGACAGCTTCTAATGAGCAATTTTTTGAAAATATTAATTCTTATGTTAATGACTTTAAAGTTAGAGCTTCTTGGGGTAAAACAGGTAACTTCAGCGTGTTAGGTGGTGATTTCCCATATTTAGGTACTTATAGACCAAGAAAATACGGAGATTACAACGGTATTGCCTTTACAAACATGGAAAATCTTAATTTAACATGGGAGGTTATTGAAAAACGTAATATTGGTGTTGACTTTGGAATATTGGGAAATAAAGTTAAATTTATTGTTGATTATTATGTGAATGATGCTGACAAGCTTGTTGAAAGATTTCAAACACCTATGTCATTAGGAGTTCCAAATAATCAATATACTGCAAATGTTGGAAATATTAGAAACTCTGGATGGGAATTTGGTGTTGATTATAACGTAATAAATAAAGAAAATCTTACTTTTGATATTAATGCTAATTTATCTTTTAATAAGAATGAAGTAATTTCATTGTCAAAAGGGATTGACCAGATTTCAACATATAATATTATTAGAGAAGGGAGTCCATTGAATTCATTGTATGGAGTTAAATATTGGGGTGTTAACCCGGCTAATGGTAATCCAGTTTACGTACAAAACGATGGGTCTTTGGTTCAAGGAAATCTAGCTACAAATAACTATCGTGTTTTTAATCCAGAAAACCCAGCTGATATCGCTACAGTTGCTGGAACTCCAAATTTAATGGAGTTGGGTAATACATTGCCTACCTATTTTGGTGCTTTTGATTTTAAGTTGAAATTTCATAACTTCGATTTTGGAACTTTAGTTCGTTTCAGTGGTGGAAACAAGATTATGAACGTGACTAGATTAGAGATGCTTAGTCAAAACTTTAATAACAATTCGACTGAGATCTTAGGTAGATGGCAAAGTGTTGATAATCCTGGAGACGGTTGGACACCGCGATTACGTTCAAGTTCAGATCCTATAGTGAATGGACCTACAGTTGCTAACTCAAGATTTATTGAAAATGGTGATTTTATTAAGTTTGATAATATTTCAGTTGGATACAGTTTTCCTTCAAGTTTGACTGATAGGTTAAATATTAAATCTTTTAGACTTTATGTTTTAGCGCAAAATGCTATCATTATCACTAAATATTCAGGTCAAGATCCAGAAATGGAAATCGGCGGAGTTGATTACAATGTGGTTCCTCGTTCACGAGTGTTTTCAGTTGGATTAAATGTTGGACTATAATTAAATTATAATATGAAAAATAAAAATAAATTTTTAGTAACCTTAGCAATTTTTTCAGGATTTTTCTTGAATTCTTGTTCAGAAGAAATTGTGGATTTAGAACCGTTTGGTACCGTTAAATCTGAAACAGCATTTTCAAGCCCAACGCTCGTTCTTGCTGCTGTCAACGGTGTGTACAACGCAGCGCAAATGGGGGTTTTTAACGGAACTGAAGCAGGTCCTGCTCCTAGAGGATATGTTTTTGGTGCCGCATATTTTCAGCAAAATGAGGCAAGAGGTGAAGATGTTGTTAATACGCAAGCCTTTTACCAAATTACTTACGAAGCAAACTACGATGCCACTACAGCTAATAATGTTTTCTATTGGTCAGATGGCTATCAATTGATCAACAAAGCAAATGTTGTTTTGAAAGGTTTAGATGGAGCTGTTGAAAAAGGGACAATTACAGAAGCAGTTGCAAATGGCTATAGAGCTGAAATTAGATTTTGGCGAGCATATGCTCATTTAGAGTTGTTAAAGCATTTTTCAATGCCTTACTTTCATACGCCAAATGCCTCTCACCCTGGTATTCCATATAGAACAGAAGCAATAATTACGCCTCAAGATGTTGATGCTAATTTGACAAAAGGACGTAATACTGTTGCAGAATGTTATACTCTGGCTTTAGCAGATTTAGATTTTGCTGAGCAAAATGCGCCTACAAAAGCTCAGAGAGCCGGTATTGATAAAATTGTTAAAGTAACTAAAGGAGCTGCTATTTCACTTAAGATCATAGCTTTTCAAAACATGAAAATGTGGCCTTCTGTCTTAACAGAGTTTGCAAAATTACCATCTCAATATATTTTAGAGGCTAATCCAATGGCGGTTTTTGCTAATAACTATGGTAACAATGAATCTGTTTTATCAATCTACAATACGGCCAACACCAATCCAGGTGTTAATGGTGCTTTAGCTTCGCAGTTCAACAGACGTAACTTAATAGCTATTTCGCCAATTATTTGGAGAGATGCAGCATGGTTAGTAGATGATAAAAGAAGAGAAGAAACTGCTGTAGTTGATAATGCTGTATTTACTAGAAAATATAAAGACGCTACTAATTATTCAGATGGTTCACCATTAATTAGATATTCTGAAATGGTTTTAGCCGCCGCTGAAGCAAACGCGAGATTAAGTAACACTGATGTTGCTTTGACTTTGTTAAACAGTGTTCGTAATCGTGCTTTAGCCGCTCCGCTTACACAAGCTTACACTAGCGCCACATTTGGTACGCCAGCTGATTTAGTTCGTGGTATTCTTAAAGAAAGAAGAATAGAATTTATTTGTGAAGGTAAAAGATGGGGTGATATTCATAGGTTATTAAATGATGATATTGCACCTACTAGCGGAATTCCTAGTAAATTCAGAAATGGATTTCCTCCTGTAGGTTCTTATACTTTAGGTACGCCGTTTACAGGAACTTTAACGGCAGCGATTCCGTCAACTGACAGAAGATTTTTGTGGCCTATACCGCTTCAGGAGACTAATAATAATCCAACATTGAAAGCGCAACAAAATCCGGGCTGGTAAATTTAATATTCCAAACCATTTTTTTTTTAATAGCTGCAAGAAATTTATCTTGCAGCTATTTTTTTTGTTATTTACTTGATTGTAAGCATAAAGGGATTGTAAATAAAAAAAGATAAAGCCTAAAATAGTAAAACAGTAAAATAGTTAATATGTAACGCACCAAGAAATTAAGTGGTTAAGGGTAGTAGGAATTTTAAAATCAAGCTGATTTGATTTGTAATTTGAGTTCCTAAATAAGATGTTAAATTGTAGCAACTTAACATTAATTTAATTTTGGCAAAAAAAGAATTTTTGAGCTAATTGTTAAGGTATAATTTCACGATTAGATGAAGTTGTTTAAGTAATAGCTACTTAATTTGGGAAAAAGTACGTTAAAATAAAATGTGTTAAAGTTTTAAAAAGCTTGTTTCTTTAAGAAATTATTATGATTTTTGTCAAATAACTAATTCAAACTATTATAATATGAGATCAAAATTTAAGTGGATTTTTTCATTGCTATTGGCTTTGTCAATGCAATTTGTGTTTGCACAAGAGAAAACTGTTACTGGTGTTGTTTCAGATGCATCCGGACCGGTTCCTGGTGTAAATGTAATTATCAAAGGTTCTAAAGCAGGTACGCAAACAGACTTTGATGGAAAATATTCTATCAGAGCAAAAGCAGGAGATGTTTTAATTTACTCTTTTGTTGGTATGTCAGAATCAACAAGAACAGTAGGCGCATCTAATACTATTAACGTAGTGATGCAAGATGGTGCTAGAGCACTAGCAGAAGTTGTTGTTCAGGGATATAGAACAGTAACTAAAAAAGCTGCAGTTACCGCAGATGCTCAGGTTTCGAGCAAGACTATTGAAAACAGACCAAATGCAAATGCGGTGAATACAATTCAAGGTCAGTTAGCAGGGGTTAACATTACAGCTAGCACTGGTCAGCCGGGCGCTAAATCTTCTGTAGTTATTAGAGGTGTAGGTACCATTACTGGTAACTCTGATCCTTTATATGTGATTGATGGTTTCCCTTCAAACAGTGATAACTTTCGTTCAATAAATCCAAATGACATTGAGACTATGGCTGTTTTGAAAGATGCTGCGGCAATTTCAGAATACGGTAATAGAGGTTCAAATGGTGTAATTGTTGTTAACACTAAAAAAGGAAAATTTGGTGATCCAAAAACTACTTTTAGATACAGCACTCAATATGGTGTTGGTGAACTACAAAAACCAAAATACAGCTATGCGAATGCAAAACAATTATTAAAAATTGAGCAAAATTTTGGAGCTGGTTTAGGTGCAACATTGAGTGATGCTGAAATTGCAGCATACAATATCAATACGGATTGGGTTGATTATTTCTTTGACCAATCAACGTCAACTTCTCATAACATTAGTGTTGAGAATAGCAACAAAAACATTACTTCGTTTACCTCGTTAGGATATTTTGAGCAAGACGGTATTCTTCAAAGTACAGGTTTACAAAGATTTACTGTAAGAAACAACATCAATGGTAAATCAGCTAATGACAGATTTAAATATCAAGTGAATACAGCGGTTGGATTTAGTAAAAACAGAGAAGCAACTAACTTAGGTGAAGGTGCTATTAACAGAAACTTTGTTTTAGGTGCTTTTATTGGAGCTCCTTACGTATCACCTGATGTATATCAAGGATCTCAATCTGCTTTGGATTATTACAATAATACTCCAGGTTTATTGGCTACTCCTATTATGTTGATTGATAAATTGCAAACTTACAAAAATCAAACTGAAGAAATTCGTGTTGATGTAGCTACAGATTTCTCTTATGACATCACTAAAGATTTAGTAGCTCGTGTGAGACTTAATGGTCAAGTATTAGAAAATAGATTTTTCCAAGCTGAATTCCCGGGTTCATTCAACGCATTGTTGTTTCAAGCTGCTGGGCAAGCGTTCACAGGTTTTGAAGACGTGAACCAAAGAAGAGAATTCTTTTACAATAATTTATTTCAGTTGAATTACGGTAAAGAAATTGGAGATCATACTTTCAATTTAAATGCTAACATGGAGTACAATCACTCTCGTGTAAATTCAAATAATTTTAGACAAAGAGGTTTGATTCCTGGAATTTTTGTTCCTAACACTGGAGCTGGTTATGCTGCGGACACTGGTACAAATGATTTCTATGTTCCTCAAATTTCAGCAGGTCATATTAGAAATGACTTAGTTTCTTATTTTGGATCTTTCGATTACGATTTCCAGAAAAAATACGGTGTAGTAGCTTCTTTTAGAAGAGACGGTTCTTCAAGATTTATCGGAGATCTACAGTGGGGTAATTTCTGGTCTGTAGGTGGTAGATGGAATATTGATGAAGAAGCATTTATGGATGATGTATCTTTTATCAATGTATTGAAATTAAGAGGTTCTTACGGTACAGTAGGTAACCAAAGAATTATTGGTGGAACTGTTTTTGCAGGTATTCAACCTCCGGCTTTTGCTGATATTTATAGTGTTGCGAACAATACTTACAATGGAGGAACTGGTTACGCAATTTCACTTGGTTACCCACCTTTACAATGGGAAACTACAACACAATGGAATGCTGGTTTAGACTTCGAAATGTTTACAGGAAGACTTAGAGGAGCTTTTGATTATTACAACAGACAAACGACAGATTTGTTTTTATTCAAACCAATTACTCCTACAGCAGGAGCATCAGGTTTAACTCAAAATACTGATGTTGTTGTTACTAATAAAGGTGTGGAATTGAATCTTGGTTATGATTTAATCAAAAACCAAGAAAAAGGGATTACTTTAACAGTGAGAGCGAATGGTTCTTACAATGACAACAAAGTAAGCGGAATCGAAGCTAACAACGGGCAAATTTTTGCTGGTGGTGGTTTGTATGTTTCTGAGAATGGCGCATCTATCAACGAGCCTTTTGTATATAAATATTTAGGAGTTAATCCTGTAAATGGTAACCTATTATTTCAAGATGCTAGTGGTAATCCAACGGAAAACCCTGTGCAAGCAGATAAAAGAAGAGCAGGAATCAATAACCTACCGGTATATCAAGGTGGTTTTGGTCTAGATTTTGATTACAAAGGGTTCTTTATATCTTCTTTATTTACTTATGCGTTTGATGTTGCTAGATTTGATTATGATTTAGATAACTTATACGCTGTAGGAAACATTGGTCAATTTACTGTGTCGGATGAGATGTTAAACGCATGGACTTCTACTAACACTAATACTAATGTACCTGCATTAACTGCTGGTAACTTAGGATTATCTGATGAATCAGACCGTTTCCTTAAAGATGCTTCTTATATCCGTTTGAGAAACGTACAAGTAGGTTATAATGTACCACAAAAGTTTTTACAAAAAACGTTCATGACTGGAGTTTCTCTTTCACTTCAAGGAGAGAATTTATTTAATATAACTAAATGGCAAGGTTTTGACCCTGAAAGTAGCAGAACTGCAGATGTATATCAATACCCAACGCCAAGGTTATTCACTTTTGGTTTAGACGTTAAATTTTAATTAAAAAAAATTATGAAGAAAATATTTGGAATTTTGCTGGTATCATTAACACTTTTTGTTTCGTGTGATGATGAGGTATTGGAACCTTTTACTCCTGGTTCTCTTACTGAGGACGTAGCTATACAAAATAGTACTGATTTATCCCGTTTGGTAAATTCGTCTATGAACATTTTGACTAATAGAACTGAGTATGCATTTAGTTCAATTTTTACAGATGAGGCTGCTCCTGGATTTAATAATGGTGGTCAGGGAATCAATGGAGACTATGTCTTTTTGATGAATGTATCAAATGCATCTGCTGAAGCAATTTGGAACACGCAATATTTTGGTCTTGCAAGGATAAACCGTGTTATTGGTTTTGCTGATGGAATCGTTCCTGTATCTCCTGCAGATACACAGTTAATTGAGAGATCAAAAGCGGAAGCGCTAGTTTTGAGAGCTCTTGCTCACATGAAGGTCTTGTCTTATTTTAGTACAAATCCTAAAGATGATGCTGCTTTGGCCGGTGTTTTAGCAGATAGAGTTATTTTGGCAACTGAAACTCCTCAAAGAGTGACTAACGCTGAATTTTACACATTGATTCACAGTGATTTAGATGCGGCAATTGCTATTTTTAATGCAAATACTGCACCTGCTTATGCTAACAAAACATACTATCCTTCTAAAGTTTTAGCTCAAGCGCTTAAAGCTCGTGCTTATGCACTTAAAGGAGATTATGTAAAAGCTGAAGCTGCTGCTGATTTAGTAATTACTACTTCAGGAATTACTTTGGCAAATACTCAAGCAACTTATAATGCTGTTTTTCATACGCACAATGAGCCTGCTAATACTGAGGTTATCTTTAGATTAAGAAGAACTGTACAACAAAACGCTCAAGCGACAAACTTGCACAATGGTTGGGCTTCTGTTGCAAACAGAAGAAATGGTTCTCCTTTCTATGAAGTTAGCAGATCTTTGTACAACAAACTTGCTGCAACACCTGAAGATTACAGACTTAGTACAACGGTTCATTTAACCGGTACAAGTCCATCTTTAATTGATCCTGATTATGCTACTTCAAATGATGTTAGAAATTCAGACATTATTGTATTGCACAAACATGGAGGTCAATCTGCAGCTACTGCAACAAATGGTTTCAATCCAGACTTTATGGTTTCAAGACTTTCTGAAATGTATTTCATTAAAGCAGAGGCAAGAGTTCAAGCAGCTGACTTAGTTGGTGCTGGTCTTGCATTAAAATCTGTATTAGACGCTCGTTTCCCAACTGCACAAGCGGCGCCTGTTTTTGCTAGTGCTCAAGCAGCTTGGAAAGGAATCTTAGATGAAAGAAGAAAAGAATTATCTTTTGAAGGTTTCAGATTTATCGATTTAAAACGTCTTGGTACTTTAGCTGGTGCTAGTTTAGAAAGAGATCCTTCTGAATACGCGTCAAGCGCTTGGAATTTCCCAGCTGGAAACCCTGCTAATTTACCGATGAACAGCTTTAAATTTGCTTTGCCAATTCCGCAAAGTGAGCTAAATGCTAACTCTGGTATTCAACAAAATCCTGGTTATTAATAACAAAAAGTAATGTCCTAAACAGACAGTACTAATTAATAAACAATATTATAAACAGTTACAAGATGTATTTCTTGTAACTGTTTTTTTTTGATTTAATATTTCGATGTTCGTTTATCTGGTCTCAAAGTGCTAATTTTTATTAACATTTATTTACAATGCTAAAAACCGAGTTTGACTTACGTTACGCTCGGTTTTTTTATTTAATTAACTACCTTTGTTTCGGTTTTTTAAAGCTGTATGATTCTGTTCTGATGTATGTATAAAGCCGCATTATTCTGCTAAATTGAATTTTTGCCTAGAAATTAATTCCTGTATTATTTATTTATGAAAAAAGCGATATTTTTATTCTTACTTGCAAACATTTGTATTGCTCAAAATTCAACCCAGCAAAACCAGTCCAAAAAAGATACAACAACTGTAAAAATCGCTACAATAGACCTTTACCGATTTATCACTCTTGAAAATGACACCACCTATATCGATACTTCGCTAACTATTCAAAAAGAGTACAGCCATAATTATTTGCGAAAAGATATTTTTGGTCTATTACCATTTGCAAATGATGGACAAACTTATAATACGCTGCAATACAGTCTGACCGATTTTACTCCCTATCCGGAATTTGGTTTTAAAGCCAAGCATTTTAATTTCCTGGAGGCAAATCAAATACGATACAGCTCAGTTGCGACTCCCGTAACCGAATTGTATTTTAAAACGACCATTAAAAAAGGACAATCTGTTGATGCGTTTATTACATTAAACACTTCTGAAAATCTTAATTTTTCTATTGCTTACAAAGGATTGCGTTCCGAAGGAGAATATATCAATCAGTTGTCCAGCACCGGAAATTTTAGGTTTACCACCAATTATCAAACGAAAAATAAACGGTATTCTGCCAAAGCACATTATACCTTTCAAGATATTCTGAATGAAGAAAATGGAGGAATTACAACTATTGATAATTTCGAAAGTGAAGATCCCAACTACAATAACCGACAACGATTTGAAGTTTATTTTAATGATGCCAAATCATTTTTGAAGGGTAAACGAATTTTTGTAGATCACAATTTCAGAATTAACCCAAAGAAGAGAGATAATAACCTATATATCACGCATCAATTCAATTACGAAAATAAATTTTTCGAATATAATCAGGCGACAGTCCCATCAACTGTTGGCAATACAACTGTTTTTCGGTTTGGCGAATCGTATAAAGACAGAAATATCAATGATCAAACCCGCTACAATAAAATGTACAATAAGGCAGGACTTATTTATGAAAATATAACATTAGGGAAATTTCAGTTTTTTATAGATGATTTCAGGTCGAATTTTTATTACAAGCAAATACTTATTTTTGACAACAGAACGATTCCCAGTACTTTGAGTCAGGAAATAAACAGTGTTGGCGGTCAATATGAGTATCAAAAAAATAAATGGAATGGTAGATTCCTGTATTCGAGATCCATTACAAATCAGTCATTATCAAATCTTGATGCTAAATTAGTATATGATTTAAGTGAAGAAACACAGTTGTCTTTTCAGTACCAGAATATAAATAAATTGCCGAATAACAACTATAATTTGCATCAGAGCAGCTACGTTCAATACAACTGGTCGAATGATTTTAAAAACGAAAAAATAAATTCTGTTTCAGCTAATGCTACATCGCGTTGGGTAGATCTTTCAGTTCAATTCTCTGTTTTGAAAGACCACTTGTATTTCAATATTATTTCAGATGTGGATCAGGCACTGGCGAGAACCCAAATTGTGGCTCCAACACAATATGGAGGAACTATAAGTTATCTGTCGCTGAAAGCAAGTCGGGAAATAACTTTTGGACACTTTGCTTTGGATAACACCATTTTATACCAAAGGGTAGATCAATTGAGGGCGATTTTAAACGTACCTGAAATTGTAACCAGAAATACTTTTTATTATTCCAATTACTTATTCAAACAAGCTTTGTTTTTGCAGACAGGAATATCACTAAATTATTTCACAAGCTATTTTGCCAATGATTATAATCCTGTGATCGGAGAGTTCTTTGTGCAAAACGAAAAACAGATTGGGAACCATCCAAATTTTGACTTTTTTATTAATGCAAAGATTCAGCGAACCCGAATTTTCTTCAAGGCGGAGCACTTTAATTCCTTTCTTACCGGTAACAATTTCTATGCTTCACCCAACAATCCATCTCGTGATTTTACAATCCGTTTCGGGTTAATCTGGAATTTCTTCAACTAATGTTTCCTAAAGAATAGTCTATGTAAGAGTCTTTTTTTAGATGGTTTATTGTTCAATGCACTGTACCCTTCGTTGCTTAATCCTGGAAAGAATTCAGGTTCTGGGAAGCAAGGAAAGGATGCCGCTTAAAGTGAAATTCACGGAGCTCCAGATATAATAGAAGGACAGTCGAGTAAGCACAAACACAAAATTCTAGAAAGAAGTTTAATTTATAACAAAATACTATCTTTGCACAGTATTTACAATCTAAAATTCAAAATTAAATGCGCTACGCAGAAAATATCTTAGGAACAATAGGCAACACGCCGCTAGTTAAATTAAATAAAATAACTTCGGAAGTCGATGCATTGGTGCTTGCTAAAGTGGAAACATTCAATCCAGGCAATTCAGTAAAAGACAGAATGGCCGTAAAAATGATTGAAGATGCCGAAGCTGACGGTAGATTAAAACCGGGCGGAACCATCATTGAAGGAACTTCGGGAAATACAGGAATGGGATTGGCTTTAGTAGCCATCATCAAAGGATATAAATTGATTTGTGTGATTTCAGACAAACAATCCAAAGAAAAGATGGACATTCTTCGTGCAGTAGGAGCCAAAGTGATAGTTTGTCCAACAGATGTGGAGCCAACTGACCCTAGATCCTATTATTCTGTTTCGAAAAGATTGTCAGAAGAAACAGCGAATTCCTGGTACGTAAATCAGTACGATAATCCTTCCAATTCCATAGCACATTACGAGCAAACCGGACCGGAAATCTGGGAACAGACAGAAGGGAAAATTACCCATTTTGTATCTGGCGTCGGTACTGGAGGAACGATTTCAGGAGTGGGAAAATACTTGAAAGAGAAAAATCCGAATATAAAAATTTGGGGAATTGATACCTATGGTTCTGTATTTAAAAAGTACCATGAAACAGGAATATTTGACGAAAATGAAATCTATTCTTACATCACAGAAGGGATAGGAGAAGATATTTTACCAAAAAATGTGGACTTTTCATTAATCGACGGATTTACAAAAGTAACTGATAAAGATGCGGCGGTCTATACCCGAAAAATAGCTCTTGAAGAAGGAATATTTGTCGGAAATTCAGCTGGTGCTGCAATAAAAGGATTGCTTCAACTCAAAGAACATTTCAAGCCAGAAGACGTCGTAGTGGTTCTTTTTCACGATTCAGGCAGCCGTTATGTAGGTAAAATGTACAATGATGACTGGATGCGTGAGCGAGGTTTTCTCGAAGAAGAAATTACAAAAGCCGAAGATGTAATTAAAGACCATATTGATAAACCGTTAATTGTGGTGCGAACAGAGGAATTAGTTTCGCACGCGATAGAAAGAATGCGTAAATACAAAATATCGCAGATTCCGGTGATAGACGTCACAGGTTTTGTAGGTTCTGTTGATGAAAGTGACTTGTTTCAAAGTTATGTAGCTGACAAAGATGTAGCCGACAAACCTATTAAAGACGTGATGGGAAAACCTTTTCCTATAGTGAAACACGGAACGCCTATCGAAGAAGTCTCTAAATTATTCACTAAAGAAAATGAAGCCGTTTTGGTTGAATTAGAAAATGGGAGTCATCATATTATCACCAAATACGATATTATTGGTTCGATAAAATAAATTTAGATACAAATATATTTTTTATAGACCTGCAATGTTTTTTTAACTTTGCAGGTTTTTTTGAGAAAATGGTTTGATGTTGTAAAACGAGAAGGATTTTCATGACATACTATAGGTGCAAAATTGCAAGTTTACGAAAGCAAACGAAATAAAGTTGTTGAATGCTTTGAACTTGTAGAATTGATGTATTTTTGCAGCTCTCAAATCAAAAATCACATTTCAAATATCTGAAATCAACATGACTTTTACCGCTATAGATTTTGAAACCGCAACGGGATACCATCCATGCTCTGTAGGTATTGTCACCGTCGAAAATGGAGTAATTGTCGACGAATTTGTCAGTTTAATTAAGCCACCGAATAATATATATTCGCCTTTTACGATACAAGTCCATGGAATCTATCCTCGAGATACGGTCAATTCTAAATCATTTGCACAAGTGTTCCCTGAAATACGAAAGCGTTTACAAAATAGAGTTATCGTTGCACATAATGAGAGTTTTGACAGAAATGTTCTGGCGAAATCAATGGCGCTTTACAATTTAAATTACAACGATTTAAATATTGGTTCACGTTGGGAATGCACCGTGAAAATTTACAAAGCCAAAGGCTTTAGACCAACTAAATTAAGCGATTGTTGTCGGGAAATGGAAATACAGTTGAATCATCACGAAGCTTTATCGGATGCACGGGCTTGCGCCAAATTATATTTGTTGCGATAATTGTATTCTATTTCCTTTTCTTACAGCATTTCTTTATTCTACTTGGGGAATGTTTCTTTATAGACGTAAGGAAAGTTGCTATTTTTTCACTACTTTAGAGTTCTAATCGATTGTCTAAAAGTCAATTAACTCTAATCTAAGTGCTGAAAAATGAAAGAAGATTTCCTCCATTACCTATGGAAATTCAAGAAGTTTGATACTTTGAATTTAAAAACATTTAACGGTGAAAAAATTACAATAGTCAGCGTTGGACAGTATCTTCAACTGGCGGGCCCGGATTTTTTCAATGCCCACATTACCATAGATAATCAGAAATGGGCAGGAAATGTTGAGATTCATTCCAAATCTTCAGACTGGTACATCCATCATCATGAAGAGGATAAAAGCTATGAAAACGTAATTTTGCATGTGGTTTGGGAACATGATACCGAGATTTTCAGAAGCGATAATACTGAAGTTCCAGTTTTGGTACTGAAAAACTATGTGGAAAAAGCCAATGTAGAAAACTATCAGTCTTTAATGGCGCCAAAATCATGGATTTTCTGTGAGAAGGAGTTAAAAGAGGTCAGCGAATTTACATTCAAAAACTGGCAGGAACGTTTGTTTTTTGAGCGTTTGGAAAGAAAATCGACGGTAATTTTTGATTTACTGGAACAAACAAATCAGGACTGGGAAGCCGTTTTGTTTTGTCTTTTGGCTAAGAATTTTGGATTAAATACCAATGGCGATATCTTTTTCAAGGCAGTTCAAACGATTCCTTTTGCAATAATCAGGAAAGAAAGTTTTGAAGTCGAAAATTTGGAAGCATTAATTTTTGGAGCTGCCGGATTGCTGGATTCCGAAAAAGAAGATAATTATTTCAAAGATTTAAAATTCAGGTATTTTTATCTGATTCATAAATATCAAATGGAGAAAAACTGTAGCGAATCTGTTCAGTTTTTTAAACACCGGCCTGATAATTTTCCAACGATTCGGCTTTCTCAATTAGCCAATTTATACCACAGTCAGCAAAATTTATTTTCAAAAATCAGTACCGTAAAGTCTTTAAAAAATATTTATGAAGTATTCAATATATCTGCGGCGCGCTATTGGCTGAATCATTATCAGTTTGATAAAGAAAGTCCGAAGAAAATGAAAACGCTCTCGAAATCATTTATCGATTTGATTGTCATAAATACAATAATTCCACTTCAATTTGCTTACGCAAAAAGTCAAGGAAAGGAAATTCTGGAGGACTTGATTAGTTTGTTAAATGAAGTCGCTTCAGAAAAAAATGCCGTTATTGATAAGTTTAATTCTTTTGGTATACATTCAAAGAATGCTTTTGAATCGCAGGCGATGTTACAGCTTAAAAATGAATACTGTAATAAAAGCAGGTGTTTAGAGTGTGCTATAGGAATGGAACTCCTAAAAAAATAAATTGGAAATTAGAAAATAATGCAAACGGATATTTTTGTAATTTTGCCATAACTCATAACTCAAAAAATGTCAGCGATAATCAAACTCAAATTTTTTTTTGAAAAACACGGTTTTCATGTCTCATCTCGTTTGGCAGATAGTTTGGGCATGCGAGCAAGTAGTGTCCGGCTGTTTTTTATTTATTTATCGTTTGTTACCGCAGGATTATGGTTTGCGGTTTATCTTACTTTGGCTTTCTGGATGCGTCTCAAGGATTTAATTCGATCCAAACGCACTTCAGTTTTTGATTTTTAAAACAGTCTTATAAAGGAAAAGGGATTATAAAGTATTTGAAGTACTCTATAATCCCTTTTTAAGTTATGATAAAAATCTATTTATCAGGATTGTTTAATTTACTGTTTTTCTTACCATAGATAAAGTAGATAACGACACCTAACAACATCCAGATTACAAGTCTAATCCAGCTTTCGTATGGAAGAGAGTACATCAAGTAAAGACAAATCAAAACACCCGCAATTGGTACATAAGGAACAAAAGGTGTTTTAAATGATCTTGGTGCATCCGGCATTTTTTTACGCATTACCAAAACTCCGATACATACTAAAACGAATGCTAAAAGTGTTCCGATGCTTACCATGTGACCCAAATCACTTACTGGAACGAAACCAGCAAAAAGGCTTACGAATACCATGAAGAAAATATTTGTTTTCCAAGGAGTTCTAAATTTTGAGTGAATTTCACTAAAGAATGAAGGCAATAAACCATCTTTACTCATGGTGTAGAACACACGACTTTGACCCATTAGCATTACCAACATTACAGAAGTATAACCCGCCAAAATTGCGACAATTAAACCGGTCTGTAAAAAGTTATATCCAGTTTTTGCAAATGCTGTAGCTGCTGGTTTTGCATCTCCCGCAAATTCGTAATAAGGAACTAAACCTGTCATTACGTGAGCAAATAATACATATAATATAGTACAAATAACCAAAGATCCTAAAATACCGATTGGCATTCCTTTTTGAGGATTTTTAGCTTCTTGCGCTGCTGTAGAAACAGCGTCAAAACCAATGAAAGCAAAGAAAACTGTTCCTGCTCCGGCAGCAATACCTGACCATCCAAATTGACCTTTGATACCAGTGTTTTCTGGAATGTAAGGTGTGTAATTTGCGGTATCAATAAAACTCCATCCTAAAACAATAAACATAATAACTACGATTATTTTTACAATAACCAGAACGTTATTTATCGATGCAGACTCTTTGGTTCCTCTAATCAATAACAAGGATAACAAAGAAACGATCAAAATAGCAGGTAGATTAATAATCCCTCCTTCTATAATAGTTCCGTCACTTAACTTTAAAGTTTCCCAGGGAGAACAGATAAAGTTGTGTGGGAGATGAATGCCATATTTATTTAATAATTCCAGTAAATATCGAGACCAGCTCACACCAACTGTTGCGGCTCCTAATGCGTATTCAAGAACTAAATCCCATCCAATGATCCAAGCCATAAATTCTCCCATTGTGGCGTAGGAATACGTATACGCACTTCCTGCAACGGGTATCATAGATGCAAACTCAGCATAGCAAAGTCCTGCAAAAGCACATCCAACGGCGGCTAAAATAAATGATAAGGTAACTGCAGGACCCGCGTGTTCCGCTGCTGCAATTCCTGTTAATGAAAATAATCCTGCTCCAATAATTGCTCCAATTCCGAGTGCTACCAATGAACGAGATGACAAAGTCCTTTTTAATCCTTTTTCGGATTCTGATGCTTCATTTAGTAGTACCGACAGTGGTTTAGTTTTCCAAATAGACATGGGTTATATGGTTTTGTTTGTTATTAAGGTTCAAATGTATTGTTTTTTATAAAAAATAAAAATATAAATGATGATTTTACTCATAAAAAAATAAATTTTATTGTCCTATTTAATCTTAACCGATGAAAAATCTTTTAGAGCAATCAGTATTTGCGTCAAATTGCGTCTTGAAATCATTTTAATTTAGTTTTATTTTTTTTTTGTCGTGACGTCTTTGGTCTTAGTTTTATTTATAATTTTAGGTTTCCAATTTAAATAAAATAACACAGAGACATCAAATGAGGTTTAAAACGATTCTCACATATTTTAATTTCACACAGCAGCAACGCACTGGTATTCTGTTGTTGTTTGGTATTATTATCGTATTGCAACTGGTTTATTTCTTCGTTGATTTTAGTCCTGCAGCTAAAGAATATCCCGAGAAACAAAAATGGCTTTCCCTTCAATCTGAAATGGATTCGCTGAAAATGCAACGTGGAAAGGACTTGCCGCAAATATATCTTTTCAATCCTAATTTTATTACGGATTACAAAGGGTACAAATTAGGAATGTCGTTGGAAGAAATTGATCGCTTGCTGGCTTTTAGAAAAGAAAACAGGTACGTAAATTCTGCGAAGGAGTTCCAGAACGTAACTAAGATTTCGGACTCCCTATTAAATGTAATTTCGCCTTACTTTAAATTTCCTGATTGGGTTAAAAATAAAAAACAGAACACAAAATTTAAAGCGTACACAGCATATCAAAATCAGGCTTTCGCCAAAAAAGAAAAAATTGTCATTACGGATATTAATCAGGCAACCAAAGAGGATTTAATAAAAATTTACGGAATTGGAGAAGCGATCTCTGTCCGAATTTTGAAACAAAAAGAAACTTTAGGAGGATTTGTTTCCATGGAGCAACTGAAAGAGGTATGGGGATTGTCGCCTGAAGTAATTGAGAATTTAAATACTCATTTTAAAGTTTTGGCTTTACCTCGATTTAAAAAAATTGAAATCAATAACGCTTCGTTAAAGGAACTCACGCAGTTTCATTATTTCAGATATGCGCTGGCGAAGGAGATAATAACGTATAGAAGTATGAACGGAAATATCGAGAATATTGAGGATTTAACAAAAATTAAGGGATTTCCTGTTGATAAAGCAAATATAATTGGCCTATATTTGGACTTTAATTAGAAGTGTCAAATTTTTAGCTGTTAAAAGTAGTCTTTTACTACATTTTAAAATAGGTGTATTACTTTTTTATTTACTAATTATTTTAACCGTTGAAAAACGACACCTGAAACATCAATGGATTATTATGTTTCAATTAATACTATTTGTTAAAAAAATATATAATATATGAATTCGAATTATTTCACTGAAGAACACCAAGCATTTAGACAAAGTTTAAAAGATTTTTTGCAGAAAGAAGTTGTTCCGCATATTGAAAAGTGGGAAAAAACAGGTACAATAGAGCGTTTTATTTGGGAGAAATTTGGCGAGATGGGGTACTTTGGTATAGCATATCCAGAGGCTTATGGTGGTCTAAATCTCGATTTATTTTATACTGTTATTTTTCTTGAAGAATTACAAAAAATTAAATCTTCAGGTTTTGCTGCTGCAATGTGGGCTCATTCTTATTTAGCAATGACCCATTTGAATGCTGAGGGTGACGAAAGAATAAAGCAGGACTATTTAGTGCCAAGTATAGCTGGAAAGAAAATAGGTGCTTTATGTATCTCAGAGCCTTTTGGAGGTAGTGATGTTGCGGGGATGCGCACTAATGCTGTAAAAAAAGGAGACAAATATATTATCAATGGTTCTAAAACTTTTATTACAAACGGGATTTATGCCGACTATTATATTGTTGCTGCAAAAACTAATCCCGAACTTGGGAATAAAGGGATTAGCATCTTTTTGATGGATACTAGTTTAAAAGGTGTATCGGCTGTCAAGCTAGATAAATTAGGTTGGAGAGCATCTGATACAGCCGAAATTGCTTTTGATAACGTAGAGATTCCAGCAGAAAACTTAATGGGTGAAGAAGGGAAAGGATTTCCTTATATCATGCAGCATTTTGCTTTGGAGCGTTTAATTATGGCGATAAACGCACACGCCAGAGGAGAATATGCGATAGATTATACAATAGATTACATGTCTCAGAGAGAAGCATTTGGAAAAAAAATCAGTAAGTTTCAAGCATTGAGACATACGATTGTTGAGCATGCTACAGAGGTAGAACATTGTAAGGTGTTTAACTATGCCGCAGTATCTCGTTTAGATAAAGGAGAATATGTTGTAAAAGAGGCGACTATGGCTAAGCTTAAATCTACTAAAGTTGCAGATGATGCTATTTACAGCTGTTTACAAATGTTAGGTGGTTATGGTTATATGGAGGAGTATCCATTAGCGCGTTTGTTTAGAGACAGTCGTTTAGGACCGATTGGTGGAGGAACTTCAGAAATTCTTAAGGAGATTTTAGGAAAAATGATCATTGATAATCAGAATTATGAGCCAGCGGTGAAATAATAACTGAATGATAGTTAATGGAGACGAATGATAATGAGTATTAAAGTATTTCTCTAATATTTGTTTTGGAGAAGGCATCGCGGAAATTCCAAAAATTGTAATTTCTGTAGATTTGTTGAAAGCGTAAGTGTCTTTAAAATTATAAAAAAAAAGCGACAATCAGTTACGATTGTCGCTTTTTTCATTTATACCTTCTGAGATAATTTCTTCAACAACTTGATGTTCTCCCTGCTCTAAACTTTCGGTTAAATGCTGTTGTTTTGAAGTTTTCTTATTGATGAAGAATTTGGTAAAGATTGGAAAATGATCGGATCCAAAATGTTCTAAAGTTTTTAATTCTTCGATAAAAACATCTGGTGTATGAAACATCAAATCAATAGGAAATCTTAGAAACCAATATTTGGTATGGAAACTGGATATAAATCCTCTTCCTATTCTACCGTCTAATGTTTCGCTGGTTTTTCTAAATAAAATGGATGATTTTGCCCAGGCAACATTATTAAAATCGCCTACTACAACACAGGTATCGGCGTTTTGTTTTATTTTTTTTGCAATACTTAAAAGCTCTCCATCGCGCTCTTTGGAATTTTCTTCCTCACTTGGGCTCGGCGGCGGCGGGTGAACTGCAAAAAAAGTAAACTCAAAATTGTCTGGAGTTTCTATTTTTGCTTCGATGCTTGGCAGGTCATCGGCAACAAAATAATGAACGGTGTGCTTCGTTATCTTTAATTTAGAGTACAAATGCATGCCATAGGTATTGCTCAAGGCCACTTTGACATTGTATTTGTAATTTTTATCTAAAACAGACAGCGCTTTCTCCCAATGTTCATCAGATTCCATTGTCAAAAAAATATCCGGATTGTATTTAGTAATCAAAGCTATGAAAGCTTCATATTCTTTATTCTCCTGAAATATATTTGCCGAAAGTACTGTAATCATTTCTGAAGGAATATCGGTGTGGTTTTTTTGGACTGTTCTGTATAGCGATGTATATTTATAAAGAGTTGAAATATGAAATACGATGCTAATAAATGTTAGCAATTGAAGGATTCGGATCGCAATAGCGGATTCTTTTATTAGGATAAAGCTTAAAATAAACACTACTATCTGTAAGATTAATATTTGAATTTTCCC
This sequence comes from Flavobacterium caseinilyticum, assembly GCF_004349085.1. Lineage (GTDB taxonomy): Bacteria > Bacteroidota > Bacteroidia > Flavobacteriales > Flavobacteriaceae > Flavobacterium > Flavobacterium caseinilyticum. The sequence continues at coordinate 914,119 of NZ_SMFM01000001.1, forward strand.
AAACTCAAATAACCTATAAAACCAATGTGTAAGCGGTAAATAGGGTAAAATACTAGATAAAAGTAGCAGCACTGAAATTGAAATGAACCACATAAGTTTTAATTTTGTAGGTAAAAATAAATAAAAATACCCAAATACTTGTCAGTTCGTATTATTATTCTAATTTTGCACACTTAAAGAAAGGGGGTGTCTATATTATGTTAATTATACCAATTAAAGACGGAGAAAATATCGATAGAGCGTTAAAACGTTACAAAAGAAAATTTGATAAAACAGGAACTGTTCGTCAATTAAGAGCACGTACTGCTTTTATTAAGCCATCAGTAACAAATAGAATCAAAATTCAAAAAGCAGCTTATATCCAAAATATGAGAGATAACTTAGAGAGTTAGTAAATATCTATAAGATAAACTACCGTTAGTCATTAAAAGTTTTATAACTTTGATGCTAACGGTTTTTTTATGACTAATAATAAAGATGCATTTCGAGATTATCTACAAATGGAGAAAAAATATTCTCACCATACCGTAAGTGCTTATTTAAATGATTTGAGTTCCTTCGAAACATTTAACAATTTTCAATTTGATCAAGAAAATATTGATCGGGTAAACTACAACCAAATTAGAAGTTGGATAGTTTCACTCGTTGACGATAATATTTCAAATATTTCAGTTAATAGAAAAATGGCGTCCCTGAAAGCATTCTACAAATTTCTGTTGAAAACAAAACAAATAGAAATTAGTCCATTTCTAAAACACAAAGCATTAAAAGTTCCTAAAGTAGTTCAAATTCCTTTTTCTGAGAAAGAAGTTCTGGAGGTGTTAAGTCATCTTCAAAACCCGGTAGGTTTTGAAGAAATAAGAAACAAACTTATCATCGATTTATTTTATACCACCGGAGTCCGGAGGACCGAACTGATTCATCTTAAAATTGTAAATGTTAATTTGTATGACAATACAATCAAAGTTCTTGGAAAGAGAAATAAGGAGAGAATACTTCCGGTTTTGCCAATAATTACCGATCAATTTTCGTTGTATTTAAAAGAGAGATTATCTCTTGAAAATAGAGTGGATGATGATTATTTATTTCTCACAAAAAAAGGGTTAAAATTAAATGATTCCTTTGTCTATCGATTAATAAATTCATACTTTAGTACTGTCTCCGAAAAAGTAAAAAAAAGTCCACATATATTGAGGCATACATTTGCAACACATTTATTAAACAACGGAGCGAATTTAAATTCAGTCAAAGAATTATTAGGACATTCTAGTCTGGCATCGACCCAAATATATACGCACAATAGCCTGTCAGAATTGAAAAGCGTGTATAAAGAATCGCACCCGCGTGGTCAGAAGTAATTTGAAGAAAAGTTTAACTATTAAAAAAAATGATTATGAAGGTAAGTGTTCATGCAGTTAACTTTACTGTTGACAAAAAGCTAGTAGATTTTGTTCAAGAAAGAATGGACAAGCTGGAAAAGTATTATGACAAAGTAGTATCAGCGGATGTTTTTTTGAAAGTTGAAAAGACAAGTGAGAAGGAAAATAAGGTTGCGGAGGTGAAAATTAATGTGCCAGGAGATGATTTTATGGTCAAAAAGCAGTGTAAAACTTTTGAAGAAGCGTTAGAACTTTCTGCTGAATCTTTAGAACGACTGTTGCTGAAAAGGAAAGAAAAAATAAGTTCGCACATTTAATATGATTTTTTTTTAAAAAATGTTTTGAATCAGAGATAAAATCTATACATTTGCAGTCCGTTAGAAATAGCGGACTTTTTTTATTGATTCGCCAGCGTAGCTCAGTTGGCTAGAGCAGCTGATTTGTAATCAGCAGGTCGTGGGTTCGAGTCCCTCCGCCGGCTCAAGACTGTAAAGGTTTGGCAATAAATAAAGTAGGGGAGATACTCAAGCGGCCAACGAGGGCAGACTGTAAATCTGCTGTGTAAACTTCGCAGGTTCGAATCCTGCTCTCCCCACGTTAATGGTTTAAATGTTGAATTAATTAAAATTAGCATTTATAATTACAATTAATTCTCTGCCGGTGTAGCTCAGGGGTAGAGTGCTTCCTTGGTAAGGAAGAGGTCTCGGGTTCAATTCCCGACATTGGCTCAAGTAAGTAGGAAATAGAAATTAATATATAACAAGATTAAAAATTAAGTAAAATGGCAAAGGAAAATTTTAACCGTAACAAGCCCCACTTAAACATTGGAACAATTGGGCACGTGGATCACGGAAAAACAACATTAACTGCGGCAATTACAAAAGTATTGTCTGATGCTGGTTACTGTCAAGCAAAATCATTTGATCAAATTGATAATGCTCCAGAAGAAAAAGAAAGAGGTATTACAATTAATACATCTCACGTTGAGTATGAAACTGCTAATCGTCATTACGCTCACGTTGACTGTCCAGGTCACGCGGATTACGTAAAGAACATGGTTACAGGAGCTGCTCAAATGGATGGTGCTATTCTTGTTGTAGCTGCAACTGATGGACCAATGCCACAAACACGTGAGCATATCCTATTGGGTCGCCAAGTAGGTATTCCTAGAATGGTTGTATTCATGAATAAAGTGGATATGGTTGATGATGAGGAATTACTTGAATTAGTTGAGATGGAAATCAGAGACTTATTATCTTTCTACGAATATGATGGAGATAATGGTCCTGTTGTTCAGGGATCTGCATTAGGTGGATTAAATAATGATCCAGTTTGGGTACCAAAAATTCTTGAATTAATGGAAGCTGTTGATTCATGGATCGAAGAACCAATAAGAGACGTTGCAAAACCTTTCTTAATGCCTGTTGAAGATGTATTCTCAATCACTGGTCGTGGAACTGTTGCTACAGGTCGTATCGAAACAGGTGTTGCTAATACAGGAGATCCAGTTGAAATCATTGGTATGGGAGCTGAGAAATTAACTTCTACTATTACTGGAGTTGAGATGTTCCGTAAAATCCTTGATAGAGGAGAAGCTGGAGATAACGTAGGTATTCTTTTAAGAGGTATTCAAAAAGAAGACATCAAAAGAGGAATGGTTATTTGTAAGCCAGGTTCAGTTAAACCACACGCTACTTTCAAAGCTGAGGTTTATATCTTGAAAAAAGAAGAAGGTGGTCGTCATACACCATTTCATAATAACTACCGTCCACAGTTTTACGTACGTACAACTGACGTAACAGGTATCATTACTTTGCCAACAGGTGTAGAGATGGTTATGCCTGGGGATAACTTAACTATTGATGTTGTATTGCTTAGTGCAATTGCATTAAATGTTGGTTTACGTTTCGCTATCCGTGAGGGTGGTAGAACAGTAGGTGCAGGTCAGGTAACTGAGATTGTAGCTTAATCCTATTAGATAAATTAGGAAGCCAGTAACCGCTTAGGTTGTTACTGGCTTTTAACAAACGGGCGTAGTTCAAGGGTAGAATAGCGGTCTCCAAAACCGTTGATGGGGGTTCGAATCCCTCCGCCCGTGCAAAAAATAAATCATAATGACAAAAGTTGTTAATTACATATCAGAAGCATTTGAGGAATTAAGGTCAAATGTAACTTGGCCGGCTTGGCCTGAGGTGCAACGTCTAACGATTGTTGTTGCTGTTTTTTCAGTACTATTCGCTTTGGCAACTTGGGGAGTAGATGAAATTTTCGCAAAAGCTTTAGCTGGATTTTTTAACTGGATAAAAGCGTAATTTTTTTGTTATGGCAGATAATAATATTAAAAAGTGGTATGTCGTCAGAGCGGTAAGCGGACAAGAAAATAAAGTGAAAGCATACATCGAAACCGAAATCGCAAGATTAGGGATGGGTGATTATGTTTCGCAAGTTTTAGTTCCTACTGAAAAAGTAGTTACTGTAAAAGAAGGGAAAAAAATAATCAAAGACAAAGTTTATTTTCCTGGTTATGTCATGATTGAAGCAAATCTTATTGGAGAAATACCTCATATTATTAAGTCTATAACAAGTGTTATTGGTTTTCTAGGTGAAATAAAAGGTGGTGAACCTGTTCCGTTAAGAATTTCAGAAGTAAACAGAATGTTAGGTAAAGTGGATGAGTTGGCTGTCAATACAGATACTCGTTCCATTCCATTTAATATCGGCGAGACAATTAAAGTTGTTGATGGACCTTTTAACGGGTTTAACGGTACTGTTGAAAAAATTAATGAAGAAAAGCGTAAACTGGAAGTAATGGTTAAGATTTTCGGAAGAAAAACACCATTAGAGTTAGGTTTTATGCAAGTTGAAAAAGTATAATTTTTTGTTACATCTATAATATCCATTACAATCGCTTCCAATGATTGTAGTGTTAAATTTTTTAAAAAATGGCTAAAGAAATTAGTAAGGTAGTTAAACTACAAGTTAAGGGAGGTGCTGCGAATCCGTCGCCACCGGTTGGACCTGCTTTAGGAGCTGCTGGGGTAAACATCATGGAATTCTGTAAGCAATTTAATGCTAGAACTCAAGATAAACCCGGCAAAATATGCCCAGTACAAATTACTGTGTATAAAGACAAATCATTTGATTTTGTCGTAAAAACTCCTCCAGCAGCAGTTCAGTTAATGGAAGCTGCAAAGCTAAAATCTGGTTCTGGTGAGCCTAATCGTAAAAAAGTAGCTAGTGTTACTTGGGAACAAATTAGAGCTATTGCTGAAGACAAGATGCCAGACTTAAATGCATTCACTATGGAGTCTGCAATGAGTATGGTTGCTGGAACAGCTAGATCTATGGGTATAACTGTATCAGGAGACGCTCCTTTTTAATTAAGAGAAAGACATGGCAAAATTGACAAAAAAGCAAAAAGAGGCTGCTTCAAAAATTGAAAAGAACAAACTATATTCTCTTAAAGATGCTGCGGCATTGATAAAATTAGTTGCTTCTGCAAAATTTGATGAGTCTGTTGATATCGCAGTACGTTTGGGTGTAGATCCAAGAAAAGCGAATCAAATGGTAAGAGGTGTGGTAACATTACCTCATGGAACTGGTAAAGATGTTAAAGTATTAGCATTGGTTACTCCAGACAAAGAAGCGGAAGCTTTGGCAGCTGGTGCAGACTATGTAGGTCTTGACGATTATTTACAAAAAATCAAAGACGGTTGGACAGATGTTGATGTGATCATCACTATGCCTTCTGTTATGGGTAAATTAGGTCCATTAGGTCGTATTTTAGGACCTAGAGGTTTAATGCCAAACCCTAAAACAGGTACTGTAACTATGGATGTTGCAAAAGCTGTTCAAGAGGTTAAAGCTGGTAAAATTGACTTTAAAGTTGACAAAACTGGAATTGTGCATGCAGGAATTGGTAAAATTTCTTTTGGAAGCGAACAAATCGTTGACAATGCACACGAAATTATTCAAACATTAATCAAACTTAAGCCAACTGCTGCTAAAGGAACATACATCAAAAGTATTTACCTAACTAGCACTATGAGTCCTGCAATTGCTTTGGACCCTAAAGCAGTATAATTGGTAGTTAAAAATTTTTAGTATGACTAGAGAAGAAAAATCAATCGCGATTGAAGTTTTAACTGCACAGTTAGCTGGTACAAACATTGTTTATGTATCTGATATTTCTGGACTGAACGCAGAGACTACTTCAAACTTGAGAAGAGCTTGTTACAAAGCAGGTATAAAATTAGAAGTTGTTAAAAACACGTTGCTTGCAAAAGCAATGGAAGCTTCAGCTAATGATTATGGAGAATTACCTACAGTTTTGACTGGTAATAGCGCTATATTCATTTCTGACATAGCAAACGCTCCTGGTAAGATCATTAAAGATTTCAGAAAAAAATCAGCTAAACCTGTATTGAAAGGAGCTTATATTAATTCTGAGATTTATATTGGAGACGATCAATTAGATGCATTAGCAACTATCAAATCTAAAGAAGAGCTTATCGGCGAACTTATTGGATTATTGCAGTCACCAGCACAAAGAGTTATTTCTGCTCTTCAAAACCAATTCGCAAAAAGCGAAGAGGCTACCGAAGAAGTGGAAGCATAATAAAACCGACTTTCTAGTCAGTGTTTTATTTTAAAAAGCGCACAATAAATAAATTATATTTTTACAAATCATTTTAAAACGATAGAAAAAATGGCAGATTTGAAACAATTCGCAGAACAATTGGTTAACCTAACGGTAAAAGAAGTTAACGAATTAGCAACAATATTAAAAGATGAGTACGGAATCGAACCAGCTGCTGCAGCTGTAGTAGTATCAGGTGGTGGCGAAGCTGCTGCTGAAGACGTTCAAACAGAATTTACAGTTGTATTAAAAGCAGCAGGTGCTTCTAAATTAGCAGTTGTAAAATTAGTAAAAGAACTTACAGGTTTAGGTTTGAAAGAAGCTAAAGATGTAGTTGACAGCGCACCAAGTAATGTAAAAGAAGGTGTTTCTAAAGAAGAAGCTGAAGGGCTTAAAAAATCATTAGAAGAAGCTGGAGCTGAGGTTGAACTTAAATAGTTTAACTCTTTTTGAGAATTAGGTTTAGGTCTTGGATGCACTTCCAATGACCTAAACCATTTTTCGTATAACAAAAGTCTACGTTGTATTATTACATAATAGTCTTTCAAATCAAATTCATTTTACCCATTACGAGGAAAAAAAATTAACAGATAATAAGAAAGTAGTTATCTTAAATTGGTTTTTAAAGATGTAATGGTTGTAAAAGAAAAGTATAAATAGATCCTTGTTTGTACAAAAAAATTACTTTTTTAATCAAAATTTTGTCCATTGATGATAACAAATCAGACTGAAAGATTGAATTTTGCCTCAACAAAAAATATTCCTGACTATCCAGATTTTCTAGATGTTCAGGTTAAATCGTTTAAAGATTTTTTTCAATTAGAAACTAAATCTGACGAAAGAGGCGACGAAGGGCTTTACAATACCTTCATGGAGAATTTCCCAATTACTGATACTAGAAATAACTTTGTATTGGAATTCCTTGATTATTTTGTGGATCCACCTCGTTACACAATTCAAGAATGTATAGAAAGAGGTCTTACCTATAGTGTGCCTTTAAAAGCAAGGTTGAAACTGTATTGTACAGATCCAGAACATGAAGATTTTGAAACTATTGTTCAAGATGTATATCTTGGTACAATTCCTTATATGACACCGAGTGGTACCTTTGTTATTAACGGTGCCGAGCGTGTAGTTGTTTCTCAATTACATAGATCTCCAGGTGTTTTCTTTGGTCAATCATTCCATGCAAATGGAACAAAATTATATTCTGCCAGAGTAATTCCTTTTAAAGGTTCTTGGATAGAATTTTCTACAGATATAAACAGCGTAATGTATGCGTATATCGACAGAAAGAAAAAATTACCGGTTACAACTCTTTTTAGAGCAATTGGTTTTGAAAGAGATAAAGATATTTTAGAAATTTTTGATCTTGCTGAAGAAATTAAGGTTTCTAAAACAGGACTTAAAAAATATATCGGTAGAAAATTAGCTGCACGTGTATTGAATACATGGCATGAAGATTTCGTAGATGAAGATACTGGTGAGGTAGTTTCTATCGAACGTAACGAAATAATCCTTGATAGAGATACTATTATCGACAAAGATAATGTGGAAGAAATCATTGATTCTAACGTTAAATCTATTTTGTTACATAAAGAGGATGCTAATCAAGGTGATTATGCGATCATTCATAATACGTTGCAAAAAGATCCAACAAACTCTGAAAAAGAGGCTGTTGAGCATATTTACAGACAATTACGTAATGCTGAACCGCCTGATGAAGAAACGGCGCGTGGTATTATTGATAAATTATTCTTTTCTGACCAACGTTATAACCTAGGTGAAGTAGGTCGTTATAGAATAAATAAAAAGTTAGGTTTAGATACTCCAATGGAAAAGCAAGTCTTGACCAAAGAAGATATCATAACGATCGTGAAATATTTGATCGAATTGATCAACTCTAAAGCAGAGATTGATGATATTGATCACTTATCAAACCGTCGTGTTAGAACAGTTGGAGAGCAATTGTCTCAACAATTCGGTGTTGGTTTAGCGCGTATGGCTAGAACCATTCGTGAGAGAATGAACGTTAGAGATAACGAGGTGTTTACACCAATAGATTTGATTAATGCTAAAACATTATCATCTGTTATCAACTCTTTCTTTGGAACAAACCAGTTGTCTCAGTTTATGGATCAAACGAATCCACTTGCCGAGATTACGCACAAGAGAAGATTATCTGCACTAGGACCAGGTGGACTTTCGAGAGAGAGAGCAGGGTTTGAGGTACGTGACGTTCACTATACGCATTACGGACGTTTATGTCCAATTGAAACTCCTGAGGGACCAAACATTGGTTTGATTTCATCTCTTGGTGTTTATGCTAAAGTAAATGGAATGGGTTTCATTGAAACACCATACCGTAAGGTAACTAACGGAGTTGTAGATTTAGTATCTACTCCAGTTTACTTAAGTGCAGAAGAAGAAGAAGGAATGTTAATTGCTCAGGCAAACATAAAAATGGATACTACTGGTAAAATTACTGCCGAAGACGTTATTGCACGTCAAGAAGGTGATTTCCCGGTAATTGAACCAACAAAAGTTGATTATACGGATGTTGCTCCTAACCAAATTGCTTCTATCTCTGCTTCATTGATTCCATTCTTGGAACATGATGATGCGAATAGAGCCTTGATGGGATCTAACATGATGCGTCAGGCCGTACCATTAATTCGTCCTGAAGCTCCAATTGTTGGAACTGGTTTAGAGCGTCAAGTAGCTTCTGATTCTAGAGTATTGATTAATGCTGAAGGAGATGGAGTTATTGAATACGTAGATGCAAATATCATCACTATCAAATACGATCGTTCTGAGGAAGAAAGAATGGTAAGTTTTGAGCCAGATGAGAAAACATACAATCTAATTAAATTTAGAAAAACCAATCAAGGTACAAGTATCAACCTTAAACCTATCGTAAGAAAAGGGGATAGAGTGGTTCCTGGACAAGTATTATCAGAAGGATATGCAACTCAAAATGGTGAATTAGCTTTAGGTAGAAACCTAAAAGTTGCATTTATGCCATGGAAAGGATACAACTTTGAGGATGCGATTGTAATTTCTGAAAAAGTAGTTCGTGACGATATTTTTACCTCTATTCACGTTGATGATTATTCATTAGAAGTTAGAGATACTAAATTAGGTAACGAAGAATTAACGAACGATATACCGAACGTTTCTGAAGAAGCTACTAAAGATTTAGATGAAAATGGTATGATTAGAATTGGAGCCGAAGTTAAACCTGGTGACATTCTAATCGGAAAAATTACTCCAAAAGGAGAATCAGATCCTACTCCGGAAGAGAAATTGCTTCGTGCAATCTTTGGGGATAAAGCAGGTGATGTAAAAGATGCTTCATTAAAAGCGTCTCCTTCTTTACATGGTGTTGTTTTAGACAAAAAATTGTTCGCAAGAGCAGTAAAAGATAAACGTAAACGTACGCAGGACAAGGATGCTTTAGGAGCTCTTGAAATGGAGTTTGAAGTTAAATTTGTTGAATTAAAAGACAAATTAGTAGAAAAACTTTTCTTGATCGTAAACGGAAAAACATCTCAAGGTGTAATGAATGATTTGGGTGAGGAAGTTTTACCAAAAGGTAAAAAATACACACAAAAAATGCTTTATGCTGTTGAAGATTTTGCTCACTTAAGTAAAGGTCAATGGGTTGCTGATGATGCAGCTAATAAAATGGTTAATGATTTAATTCATAACTATAAAATTAAATTGAACGACTTACAAGGTGCATTACGTAGAGAGAAATTCACTATTACTGTTGGAGATGAATTGCCAGCGGGAATCTTGAAATTAGCTAAAGTATATATTGCCAAAAAGCGTAAGTTGAAAGTTGGGGATAAAATGGCGGGACGTCACGGTAACAAAGGTATTGTTGCTCGTATCGTTCGTCATGAAGATATGCCTTTCCTTGAAGACGGAACGCCAGTTGATATTGTGTTGAATCCATTAGGTGTACCTTCACGTATGAACATTGGTCAAATTTATGAAACGGTACTTGGTTGGGCTGGAATGAACTTGGGTAGAAAATTTGCTACACCAATTTTTGACGGAGCAACATTGGATCAAATCAATGAATTGACTGACGAAGCTGGAATACCACGTTTTGGACATACACATTTATATGATGGTGGTACAGGAGAGCGTTTCCATCAAGCGGCAACAGTAGGAGTTATCTACATGTTGAAACTTGGACACATGGTTGACGATAAAATGCACGCACGTTCTATAGGTCCATATTCGTTGATTACACAACAACCACTTGGAGGTAAAGCTCAATTTGGAGGTCAACGTTTTGGAGAGATGGAGGTTTGGGCACTTGAAGCTTATGGAGCATCAAGTACACTTAGAGAAATCTTGACTGTGAAGTCTGATGATGTTATTGGTAGAGCAAAAACTTACGAAGCAATCGTTAAAGGTGAATCTATGCCAGAGCCTGGATTACCTGAATCATTCAATGTATTGATGCATGAATTGAAAGGTCTTGGACTTGACATTCGTTTAGAAGAATAGAAGTTTAGTATTCAGTGTTCAGTATTTAGTAATCAGTGATAAGCTGAACACTAAATTCTGAATACTGAACACTTTTTTTAAAAGAGTTTTTAAGATTTAGGCCCGTAACCCGTTCCGATTTTTTATAAAATCTCAAAAGATTTTATAATTAGCACTTCAAAAGTTTGTTGAAGTTTAGAGAAGTAATCCGAGGTAATCTTTTAGTCGTAAGTCAAATCTCTTAAAGTTTTAAAGTCTCGTATGACTTTAGACCTTAGAATTTCAAACTTTCGACTTAGATGAGAATCAATTTTTTAATTGCAAATAAATCAATAGTAAAAACTATGATGAATAATAGAAATAATACCAATAAAGATAAAAACCCTGTAAAAAGGTTTAATAAGATCTCAATCGGACTTGCTTCTCCTGAATCTATCTTGAAAGAATCAAGAGGTGAAGTCTTGAAACCTGAAACGATCAACTACAGAACGCATAAACCAGAGCGTGATGGTCTTTTCTGCGAACGTATTTTCGGACCAGTAAAAGATTTTGAATGTGCTTGCGGTAAATATAAAAGAATACGTTACAAAGGGATCATCTGTGACCGTTGTGGTGTTGAAGTTACTGAGAAAAAAGTACGTAGAGACAGAGTAGGTCACATCAATCTTGTTGTGCCAATTGCTCATATCTGGTATTTCCGTTCTCTTCCAAACAAAATTGGTTACATACTTGGTCTTCCATCTAAGAAATTAGATATGATTATTTACTACGAAAGATACGTAGTAATCCAAGCTGGTATTGCTAAAAATGCAGAAGGAGAATCATTACAAAGATTAGACTTTTTGACAGAAGAAGAATATTTAAATATTTTAGATACACTTCCTGCTGACAATCAGTATCTTGATGATTTTGATCCAAATAAATTTGTTGCCAAAATGGGAGCAGAATGTATTATGGATTTATTGGCAAGAATTGATTTAGATCAATTGTCTTACCAATTAAGACATAATGCTAACAATGAAACGTCTAAACAACGTAAAACTGAAGCGTTAAAAAGATTACAAGTTGTTGAATCTTTCCGTGAGTCTAACTTGAACCGTGAGAATCGTCCGGAATGGATGATTATGAAAGTGGTACCAGTTATTCCACCAGAATTGCGTCCGCTTGTGCCACTTGATGGAGGTCGTTTTGCAACTTCAGATTTAAATGATTTATACCGTCGTGTAATTATACGTAACAACCGTTTGAAGAGATTAATGGAGATTAAAGCTCCAGAAGTTATCTTAAGAAACGAAAAACGTATGTTGCAGGAATCTGTAGATTCACTTTTCGATAATACTCGTAAAGCATCTGCAGTAAAAACAGAATCAAACAGACCATTAAAATCATTATCTGATTCCCTAAAAGGTAAGCAAGGACGTTTCCGTCAAAACTTACTAGGAAAACGTGTGGATTATTCTGCTCGTTCGGTAATTGTTGTTGGACCAGAATTGAAATTATCTGAGTGTGGTATCCCTAAGGATATGGCAGCAGAATTATACAAACCTTTCGTTATCCGTAAATTGATAGAAAGAGGAATTGTAAAAACTGTAAAATCAGCTAAGAAAATAATAGATAAGAAAGAGCCTGTAGTTTGGGATATCCTTGAAAATGTAATTAAAGGTCACCCAATATTACTAAATCGTGCTCCTACTTTGCACAGATTAGGTATCCAAGCATTCCAACCAAAATTAATTGAAGGAAAAGCAATCCAATTGCACCCTTTAGTTTGTACTGCATTTAATGCGGATTTTGATGGGGATCAAATGGCGGTTCACTTGCCGTTAGGACCAGAAGCTATTTTGGAAGCGCAACTATTAATGTTGGGTTCTCACAATATTCTGAATCCTGCAAATGGTGCTCCAATTACGGTACCTTCTCAGGATATGGTTTTGGGTCTATATTATATGACCAAAGAACGTTTATCAACTCCTGAGCTTAAGATTTTAGGAGAAGGAATCACTTTTTATTCTGCTGAAGAAGTGAATATTGCTTTGAATGAAGGTAGATTAGAATTGAATGCTTCTGTAAAGATTAGAGCAAAACATTTTAATGAAGCAGGTGACTTGGTTTACCAAATCATTAAAACTACTGCTGGTCGTGTATTATTTAATGAAGTAGTACCGGAGGCAGCTGGATATATCAATGATGTATTGACTAAGAAAAACCTTAGAGATATTATCGGACACGTTTTAAGCGCGACTGATGTACCTACAACTGCGGCTTTCTTGGATAATATGAAAGACATGGGTTACAAATTTGCCTTCAAAGGCGGATTGTCATTCTCTCTTGGGGATATTAGAATTCCAGATCAAAAACCTAAATTAATTGCAGACGCCAGAGAACAAGTTCATGGTATTTCTGCTAATTATAACATGGGTCTTATTACCAATAACGAACGTTACAACCAAGTTATTGATGTATGGACTTCAGCAAATGCTCAATTGACAGAGTTAGCAATGAAAAACATTAGAGAAGACCAACAAGGTTTCAACTCAGTGTATATGATGCTTGATTCTGGAGCAAGGGGTTCCAAAGAACAAATTCGTCAGTTAACCGGTATGCGTGGTTTGATGGCTAAGCCTAAAAAATCGACTGCTGGTGGTGGTGAAATTATTGAAAACCCGATTCTTTCTAACTTTAAAGAAGGTCTTTCGATCCTTGAGTACTTTATTTCTACTCACGGTGCGCGTAAAGGTCTTGCGGATACGGCTTTGAAAACTGCCGATGCAGGATATTTAACAAGAAGATTGCATGATGTATCTCAAGATGTTATCGTTAATATCGATGATTGTGGTACACTTAGAGGTGTTGAAGTATCAGCATTGAAAAAGAATGAGGAAATAGTTGAAACGTTAGGAGAAAGAATTTTAGGACGTGTAGTTTTACAAGATCTAGTTAATCCTTTAAACAGTGAAATTATAATTCGTTCCGGAGAGCAAATCACAGAAGTTATAATGAAAGCAATTGATGCTTCTCCTATCGAGAAAGTTGAAGTTCGTTCTCCGTTAACTTGTGAAGCGTTGAAAGGTATTTGTGCAAAATGTTACGGTAGAAATTTAGCTACTGGTAAAATGACTCAAAGAGGTGAAGCAGTTGGTGTAATTGCAGCACAATCTATTGGAGAGCCTGGAACACAGTTGACATTACGTACATTCCACGTTGGTGGGGTTGCGGGTGGTATTTCTGAAGAATCAAGTATCATTACCAAATTTAATGGTAAACTTGAAATTGAAGATTTAAAAACAGTTAAAGGAGAAGACAGTGAAGGCAATGCAGTTGATATTGTAGTATCTCGTTCTACTGAATTGAAATTAATTGATGAAAGAACTGGTATCTTATTAAGTACTAATAATATTCCTTACGGTTCAAGTATCTTCGTTAAAGACGGACAGTCTGTAGTTAAAGGAGATGTGATTTGTAAATGGGATCCATATAATGGAGTTATCGTTTCTGAATTTACCGGTAAAATTGCTTACGAAGAATTAGAGCAAGGACAATCATTTATCGTTGAAATTGATGAGCAAACTGGTTTCCAGGAAAAAGTAATTTCTGAATCCAGAGCTAAAAAATTAATTCCAACTTTATTGGTTTACGGTAAAGACAATGAATTGATTCGTTCTTATAACTTACCAGTTGGAGCCCACTTGATGGTTGAAAACGGTGAGAAAATTAAAGCGGGTAAAGTATTGGTAAAAATTCCACGTCGTTCTTCTAAATCAGGAGATATTACTGGAGGTTTACCAAGAATTACAGAGTTGTTAGAAGCTCGTAATCCTTCAAACCCAGCTGTTGTTTCTGAGATTGATGGTGTTGTTTCTTTTGGAAAAATCAAAAGAGGTAACCGTGAGATTGTTATCGAATCTAAATTTGGTGATATTAGAAAATACTTGGTTAAATTATCAAGCCAAATTCTAGTTCAGGAAAATGACTTCGTTAGAGCAGGTGTACCTTTATCTGATGGAGCAATTACTCCGGATGATATTTTAAGAATCCAAGGACCAGCGGCTGTTCAACAGTATTTGGTGAATGAAATTCAAGAAGTATACCGTTTACAAGGGGTAAAAATTAACGACAAACACTTTGAAGTAGTAATACGTCAAATGATGCGTAAAGTAAGAGTACAAGATCCAGGTGATACTTTATTCTTAGAAGATCAATTGATTCACACTAAAGATTTTATCGTTCAAAATGATAAATTATATGGTATGAAAGTAGTTGAAGATGCTGGAGATTCTAGTGCCTTAAAAGAAGGACAAATTATTACGCCTCGTGAGTTGCGTGATGAAAACTCTTTATTGAAACGTACAGATAAAAATCTTGTTGTGGCTCGTGATGTTGTTACAGCAACAGCGACACCAGTTTTACAAGGTATTACAAGAGCATCGCTTCAAACGAAATCGTTTATCTCTGCTGCATCTTTCCAAGAAACTACTAAAGTATTGAACGAAGCTGCTGTTGCAGGTAAAATCGATTACTTAGAAGGATTGAAAGAAAATGTAATTGTTGGACATAGAATTCCTGCCGGAACGGGTATGAGAGAATATGATAACACAATTGTAGGTTCGAAAGAAGATTACAATGACATGATGGCTAACAAAGAAGAATATATTTATTAAGATATGAGTAATTCTAATCAACAACAAGAGCAGATTAATATTGAGTTAGACGAAAAAATTGCAGAAGGAATTTATTCCAATTTGGCAATAATAAATCACTCTTCATCAGAATTTGTTTTAGATTTTGTAAGCATCATGCCGGGTATTCCTAAAGCCAAAGTGAAATCAAGAATTGTCTTGACGCCGCAACATGCTAAAAGATTGCTAAAAGCAATTGGAGAAAATATTCACCGTTTTGAAGTCGCTCATGGCGAAATAAAAGACACTGAACAAGCACCAATTCCGCTTAATTTTGGTCCTGCGGGACAAGCATAATATTCTTAAAAGGCTCCAGAAATGGAGCCTTTTTTATTTTTAAGCAACTTTCAAATTATACGAGTTGTTAGTGTTTTTATAATTTTTAAATTAGAGATTTACAGTGACTCGCAATGATTTTTAGAGTTCTACAAATCAAATTTGAGTCTATAAAATATACTTTGTTTTTCAGGTTTTCTTTATTACTGTTTAGATACTACCAATATCGTAAAACTTTAAGGTTAGGTGTTTATGGAGCTCATAAACATTAACTCATCATTAAATGTTCAGAGTAGACAACAAATTTGTTCTTTAAACGAGTATTATGGCGCTTCATCGGAAATATTTTTAGCTCGCTCACAAATGATATACTTTCGTTTTTGAAATAGAAAAATAACTTCTATTTAAGTTATAAAATCGAATTGTTATGAAATATTTTTCTTTAAAAGCAAATAAAAAAGTCGCATTCAATAGCTTCTTGTTATTTGTTTTTATCTTAGTGTCTAGTACCTCTACTTTTGCTCAAACTACAAAAAATGTAGCAGATGTGAATACAATTGAAGTTACTGCTACTACTAAACAAGATAATGTTTCAGCAGCTTCTTCTTCAAATACTATGAACTTCGTGTTGTGGTTTATGGGTTCTAAGCAAGATCCAAACACTACGATATCTATAGAAGGAACTAATACCAAAAAACAAGTTATTACTTCAGGTACAGCTCCAAATCGTTTGTTAATTAAAGCTTTTTTGAAAAAAGCAGTGAATTTGGAAAGTATGGTCGCTTAATATAAATCCACTTTTATACGACATAAAAAAAACGCTAATTTTTAAATTAGCGTTTTTTTTTTGATATTTTGAAAGTTCAAATTTTTATTCAAATTCCGAAGTAAAGAATAATTTCACATTTGGATATTTATTTTGTGTCATTTGAATCGTAAAGTCAGAATCAGCTAGAAACACCAATTGTCCATATTTGTCATGCGCCAAGAATTTTTGTTTGATCCTTCTAAACTCTTTAAACTCTTCGCTTTTTGGATCATTTGGTTTTACCCAACATGCTTTGTGTACGGGAAAGTTTTCATAGGTACATTTTGCGCCATATTCATGTTCTAAACGATATTGGATTACCTCATACTGAAGCGCACCAACTGTTCCAATGATTTTTCTGTTGTTCATTTCCAGTGTAAATAGCTGCGCTACACCTTCGTCCATCAACTGATCAATTCCTTTGTCCAGTTGTTTGGCTTTCATTGGATCAGCATTATTTATGTATCGGAAATGTTCTGGCGAGAAACTTGGAATTCCTTTGAAACTCATGATTTCTCCTTCGGTTAACGTATCACCAATTTTGAAATTTCCAGTGTCATGTAAACCAACAATATCACCAGGATAGGAAATATCTACAATTTCTTTCTTTTCAGCAAAAAAAGCATTCGGACTGGAGAATTTTAAATTCTTCTTTTGGCGAACGTGATAATACGGTTTGTTTCTTTCGAAAGTTCCGGATACAATTTTTATAAAAGCCAGACGGTCTCTGTGTTTTGGATCCATATTGGCATGGATTTTAAAAACAAATCCGGTCATTTTTTCCTCTTTGGGATCTACTAATCGTGTTTCTGAATCTTTAGGTCTTGGTGATGGAGCAATTTCAACAAAACAATCCAGTAATTCTCTAACTCCAAAATTATTCAATGCGGAACCAAAAAATACAGGTTGCAGTTTTCCGTCTAAATAATCCTGACGATCAAATTTTGGATAGACTTCGTCTATCAGTTCTAATTCTTCACGCAATCTGTCAGCAGGTTTTTGACCGATGATTTTCTCCAATTCTGGATTTTGAACATCAGAGAAAGCAATTGTCTCTTCAATATTTTTGCGGCTGTCACCACTAAATAAGTTGATGTTTTGTTCCCAAAGATTATAAATTCCCTGAAAATCATAACCCATTCCAATTGGGAAACTTAGCGGAGTAACGGTTAAACCTAGTTTTTGTTCTACTTCATCCATCAAGTCAAAAGCGTCTTTTCCTTCTCGGTCTAATTTATTGATAAATACGATAATCGGAATTTTACGCAACCTACAAACAGCTACTAATTTTTCCGTTTGTTCCTCAACACCTTTGGCAACATCAATTACAACGATAACACTATCAACAGCAGTTAAGGTTCTAAAAGTATCTTCGGCAAAATCCTTGTGTCCAGGAGTATCGAGAATATTTATTTTTTTATCTTTATAATTAAACGCTAAAACCGAAGTAGAAACCGAAATTCCTCTCTGGCGTTCAATTTCCATAAAGTCACTCGTTGCGCCTTTCTTGATTTTATTGTTTTTTACGGCACCTGCTTCTTGAATCGCACCACCAAAAAGGAGGAGTTTCTCAGTAAGTGTTGTTTTTCCGGCATCGGGATGTGAGATAATCCCGAAAGTTCTTCTGCGTTGTATTTCTTCTAAAAAGCCCATATTTGTATAAATAGTTTGCAAAAGTACTATTTATAAATGCCAATTAAAAAAATAGTAGAGTCTAAATGGAGTAGGTGGGTTTTGAAGCTATAATTCATATGATTTTGATTTAATATAGAAATAAAGAAAATTTATAATTGATAAAAAAAGGCCGTCTTTTCAGACAGCCTTGAGGGAATTGTTATGTTACATATTGATCGACCAAATTGAATAGCCGTTTGGAGGACATTGAATTTTAACCCATTTATCGCCTTGGGTTGTTGGTAACCAAGTCGAATTTCCAGTGAAATCTTTAATCTGAGCATTAACCCAATTCGTCTGAATCCATCTTTCTTGCCACGTTGAGGAATTGTTAATGTAAACCAATAAACCAGGATTTCCGTTGTAGCCGTTTCTACGAGCAATATATTCATCTGTGTCGGTGTATAAAATTGAGGTGTTTCCGGTAGCTTTATTATTGTGAATCCAAATAAGGTTGTTCATTTTTGTTTTGTTTAACCATTCCTCATAATCACGGTAAAAAATAGTTGGATACCCTTCATGAGTCAAAATGTAAGCGTATGCTAATTCTTTTTTCCAAATTTCATCGGTGTCATGGTTGGCAACGAATGTAACCGCTTTGTACGGATTTCGTTTCCACATCATGTCATCGTTCAAAATATTCAGATTATTTCCGTCGAAGGCATCATTCATTTTGTAATAACAGGCAAAATCAAAAACAGAACTATTGGCATTATTCGCCCAATCATTAAGTATGTTGACGTTAGAATCCCACAATTCACCCACCGAAAAACCACCAACATTTGCATTCCAGTCTTTGATCACCCAAGGAGCAAAACCTTTTACGTAATCAAATCTCCAGCCATCAAATTTCATCGTATTTTTATAATATTTACCTACGCCGTCTGTTCTTTTCCAAAGCCAGTCTTGGACATTTGGAACGACATGAGCTAAATCAGGAAATCCTCCAAAAGCCCCTTCATCATTATTTCCATAAGAATTTTTATAAAAATCAGCACTTGTTCTCTTGAATTTTCCAGAAGCAACACCGGTAAAATTAGTATACGTTTGGGTCCCTGTAAATGGATTGCTTTCTAATTGTCCGCCACTGTTGTGATTTAATACCATATCAGCGTAAACCTGCATGTTCTCAGAATGTACCTTTGTAATTAAACTTTCCAACTCTGTGCGGGAACCAAATCTGGTTTCGACTGTACCATTTTGATTGTAATTTCCAAAGTCGAAATAATCAGTAGGATCATAACCCATAGAAAATGGTCCATTTTGAGCTTTTGAAACCGGAGGAAGCCAAATGGAACCAATACCAACATTTGACCAAGCAGTTATTTTGGCGTTGACCGTATTCCACCAAGTTCCGCCCGCTGGGACATCCCAGTAAAAAGCTTGCATCATCACGCCACCGCCAGGATTTGCAACATATCGGCCTGTTGTATTTGATTGTTTTCCTGTACTGAAAGGACGTCCATCGTGATTAGTGACGTTTATGACTTTAAATTGTGCAGCCGCTTCTGTTGAATTGGTTACAAGATCATCATTTGAGTTACACGAGTACAAGCCAACGAGTAAAGCGGTTAATAAGCAAATTTTAAAATTTTGTTTTTTCATAAATGTGGTATTTTAGGTTAATTAATTAGATTTTGGGAATAATAATTATGATTGAAATGATTAGTTTCTATTTTTAGTGTGTAAAGAATTTTAAAGTTATTTCAGAAATATTTTTTTATTAAAATCAAAATTAATAGCATAAAAAAATAGTATAAATTTATTTTTAAATTAATATTTTATATAAAATGGCAACTTTTTAGCTAATTTATACAAATTAGTACAGCATCCACATTAGATTTTTTTTAATGAATCACGAAAACGTTGTAGTGTTCACAACTTTTTAAATAGCGTTTTAAAAACTAGAATTTTAATAGCTGTGTTTCGGAATTTTTAACTGTAAAAATGGGAAGCTCTTTGTAATTTTCAGATTTTTTTACGAAATGAAATAAGTGCGGTGATTACAAATATTTGCAGTTAATCAAAGTTGACAAATAAGAGAAAACAAGTAGGACGAATATCGTCACTTTAGATTTCACTGAATACAATCCGCGTTTATAGTATTTTTTTTTGCTAACGTTCAGTTTATTCATGGTTTACAAACGGAACCAACTGATACATAAAAGCGTTTATAATTTTTTGTTAATAGTAGTTAGGAAACTTGTATTATCTAATTGAATTGCTATTTTTGTTCGTTTTAAATTTAAAGAATACTTAAGAATTGTATTGTAAAATTTCAATTCAGTTGTTGATTGTTAAAGTGTATATTTGCCGAAATTATTCTGGCGGCTATCAAAAGGTTTAATGAAAATAGAACAAGTATATTTTACGATAAATATAAATTAGAATAATGACAATAAATAAGATACAAATGAGATCCATTAATAATAAAATTGCGCTTACTTTTTTTCTACTGCTTTTTACAAGTATTATTGCGAGTGCACAGGAAATTATTAAAGACTCGGTAATTACTCCTGCAAAAAAAGTGCAATCTACGGGGAAACAAAAAATTGACGGCGTAATCGCTACTGTAGGAGACTACATTATTTTAGATTCAGATATTGACAAGTCTTTTGTTGAAATTACCAGGGACGGTGGTTCCGTAAAGGATGTTACACGTTGCCAAATGTTAGGTAAATTATTGGAAGATAAATTATATGCACATCAGGCTATTCAAGACAGTATTGTAGTAACAGATGCCGAGATAAAAGGTATGATGGAAGAGCGCTTGAGCTTTTTGATAGAGAAAATTGGCTCTATGGAAAATGTGGTGAAATTCTATAAAAAGGATTCTGAAGAAGAATTTAGAACTTATTTTTCTGACATCTTAAAAGAAGGTAAACTGGCCTCCGAGATGCAAAAGAAGATTATAGACGGTGTAGAAATTACACCGGAAGAAGTACGTAATTTTTTTAAAACCATAGCTGTTGACGAGCTTCCTTTTTTTGGTGCCGAAATGGAAGTAGCTCAAATCGTAATTACTCCTAAAGTTTCTGATGCTGAAAAGAAAAAGGTAATAGACAAATTAAATGAATTTAAAAAAGAAGCAGAAGAAGGATCTAGTTTTTCAACAAAAGCAGTTCTGTATTCGCAAGACCCCGGATCTAGTTCAAATGGCGGTTATTATCAAATGAATCGCAGAACGCCGTTCGTAAAAGAATTCAAAGATGTTGCTTTTAGTCTTGCCGAAGGAGAAATATCAGCACCATTTGAAACAGATTTCGGTTTTCATATTATTTATGTGGAGAAAATAAAAGGTCAGGAAATTGAATTACGTCATATATTATTGACTCCTGGCGTTTCTGAAGAGTCGCTAATTGAAGCCAGAGAAAAAATTAGTATTATTAAAAAGAAGATTGAGGATAAGGAAATCACTTTTGCGGAAGCAGCAAGAACGCAATCGGATGAGAAAGAAACACGAGCAAATGGCGGAGCTTTAATAAACCCGCAAACACAGGATACTCGTTTTGAATTAACAAAAATGGATCCTACTTTATACGCTCAGATTTCCAATTTGAAAGAAGGAGAAATTACCGCGCCATTAATGGAAGATGTTCAAGGTAAGAAAAAATACAAATTAATTACAGTAACCAATAGAATAAACGAGCACACGGCTGATTACGGGAAAGATTACATTAAAATTAAAGATCTGGCTTTAGAGAAAAAACGTATTACTGCCATTGGAAAATGGTTTGATGAGAAAATCAAAGAAACGTACATTAAAATCATCGGAGAATACAGAGATTGTAACTTCACAAACAATTGGTTGAAAAAATAATTTTTATAAAATAAATAAAAAGAGTTAGCTTTATGAATTCATATCGCTAACTCTTTTTAATTTAAATACCTTTCTAAATGTCTGACGTAGCAGCAATAAATAACTTGGTTCAAAAAAGGAATGAGTTAAAAACCGAAATCGCAAAAATCATTGTTGGCCAGGATGACGTTGTAAATCAAATCTTGCTCTGCATCTTTTCTGGCGGTCACGCATTATTGGTAGGAGTTCCCGGACTTGCAAAAACACTGATGGTAAATACGCTCGCGCAAGCACTAGGGCTCGATTTCAAAAGAATTCAGTTTACACCTGATTTGATGCCTTCGGATATTCTTGGAAGTGAAATATTAGATGAAAACCGTCACTTCAAATTTATAAAAGGGCCTGTTTTTTCGAATATCATTTTGGCAGACGAGATAAACAGAACGCCTCCAAAAACACAGGCCGCTTTGTTGGAAGCTATGCAGGAACGTTCCATAACCATTGCTGGCGAGAACTATAAATTGGATTTGCCTTACTTTGTTTTAGCAACCCAAAATCCTATTGAGCAAGAAGGTACTTATCCGTTGCCTGAAGCGCAGTTAGACCGTTTTATGTTTGCTATAAAGCTGGAATATCCGTCTTTCGCTGAGGAAGTGCAGGTAGTTAAACGCACTACATCGGATTTGAACAATACTGTAAACCCTCTATTTACTGCTCAAGAAATTATTGATTTTCAGCAACTCATCCGCAGGATTCCTGTAGCGGATAATGTTATAGAATATGCCGTGACTTTGGTGAGCAAAACCAGACCTGATAATCCATTGTCAAATGAATTTGTCAAAAATTATCTGGATTGGGGAGCAGGACCAAGAGCATCTCAAAATTTAATTTTAGCTGCCAAAGCAAACGCTGCTTTCAATGGTAAATTTTCACCGGATATCGAGGATGTCAAAGCGGTTGCAACAGGTATTTTACGACACAGAATCATAAAAAATTATAAAGCTGATGCCGAAGGAATTACCGAAGAAATGATTATTGCTAGATTGGTATAACTTTTTTTTTGGTGCTCTGATCTTGATTTTCGGCAGTAACTACAACGTTTTCTTAGTTCTGATGGTTTTTCTAATTTGATAATCGTTAGAATATAATTAATTAATTATCGATTAATCAGTTTAGTGTTAAATTTTTTAAAATTCATCAATTTTAAAGGGTAAAAATCAGTATATAGTAATAATATCATTTCAAAAAACCACATCTATTAAATTTTTTCAAATATCATCTTAAAGAGCTAAATTTGCGTCGTGAATAAAAATACAGCTATTATGGCTTGTAATTTTGAGTAAGTTAAAATAATTAGCCTTTAACATTGAAAACAATTTACTATGAACATTTATAACGATTATCTAAAGGAAATCGAAGATAGAAAAACTCAGGGACTTAACCCGAAGCCAATTGATAACGCTGATTTATTAAGCGATATCATCACTCAAATTAAAGATTCAGATAACGCAAATCGCGAAGATTCAATTTCTTTTTTTATTTACAATACTGTTCCTGGTACAACACCAGCAGCTGGCGTGAAAGCTTCTTTTTTGAAGGAGATTGTTCTTGGTGAGTCAGTTGTGAATGAAATAACACCAGCATTTGCATTAGAGTTGTTGTCGCACATGAAAGGTGGGCCATCAATCAAAGTTTTGCTGGACTTAGCTTTAGGGAATGATATTACAATTGCTAAAGCAGCAGCAGAAGTATTAAAAACACAAGTCTATCTTTATGAGGCTGATACTGATCGCTTAGAGGCGGCATTTAAAAGCGGTAATGAGATTGCAAAAGATATTCTAGTGAGTTACGCTAAGGCAGAATTCTTTACGAAGTTGCCAGAGGTAGTTGAGGAAATTAAGGTTGTTACTTATGTTGCTGGTGAAGGAGATATTTCGACAGATTTACTTTCTCCGGGGAACCAAGCGCATTCACGTTCCGATCGTGAACTACATGGAAAATGTTTGATTTCGCCTGAAGCTCAAGATGAAATTAAAGCATTGCAAGCACAACACCCAGACAAATCGGTAATGTTGATTGCTGAAAAAGGAACTATGGGTGTAGGTTCTTCAAGAATGTCAGGAGTGAATAATGTGGCGCTTTGGACAGGTAGAAAAGCAAGTCCTTATGTTCCATTCATAAACATAGCTCCAATTGTTGCCGGAACTAATGGTATTTCTCCAATTTTCCTTACTACTGTTGACGTTACTGGTGGTATTGGTCTTGATCTTCAAAACTGGGTAAAGAAAACAGATGCTTATGGAGCGGTTCTGCGTAATGAAAACGGTGAGCCTATTCTGGAAGAAGTTTATTCTGTTGCAACTGGAACAGTACTGACTATTAATACAAAAACAAAAAAACTTTACAACGGCGATAAAGAATTAATTGATATTTCTAAGGCATTTACACCTCAGAAAATGGAATTTATTAAAGCTGGTGGGTCTTACGCTATTGTATTTGGAAAAAAACTACAAACTTTTGCTTCAAAGACTTTAGGAATTGATATCGTACCGGTATTTGCTCCGTCAAAAGAGGTTTCTATTGAAGGACAAGGTCTTACGGCTGTAGAAAAAATATTTAATAAAAATGCAGTTGGTTCAACTCCGGGTAAAGTTTTACACGCAGGTTCCGATGTGCGTGTTACGGTAAATATCGTAGGATCACAAGATACGACTGGTTTGATGACTTCTCAGGAATTAGAGTCTATGGCTGCTACTGTGATTTCTCCAATTGTTGATGGTGCATACCAATCAGGTTGTCATACGGCATCAGTTTGGGATAATAAGTCTAAAGCAAACATTCCAAGATTGATGAAGTTCATGAATGATTTTGGTTTGATTACTGCTCGTGACCCTAAAGGGAGCTACCATGCAATGACAGATGTAATCCACAAAGTTCTTAATGATATTACTGTTGATGAGTGGGCGATTATTATTGGCGGTGACTCTCATACAAGAATGTCTAAAGGGGTTGCTTTTGGAGCTGATTCAGGAACGGTGGCACTAGCATTAGCTACAGGTGAGGCTTCAATGCCAATTCCGGAGTCAGTAAAAGTTACCTTCAAAGGTGATATGAAACAATATATGGATTTCCGTGATGTTGTTCATGCTACACAATCTCAAATGTTGAAGCAATTTGGTGGAGAGAATGTATTCCAAGGACGAATTATTGAGGTTCATTTAGGGACACTTACAGCTGATCAAGCCTTTACCTTTACAGATTGGACAGCAGAGATGAAAGCGAAAGCTTCTATTTGTATTTCTGAGGATGATACTTTAATTGAATCATTAGAGATCGCAAAAGGAAGAATTCAGATCATGATTGATAAAGGAATGGATAATGAGAAGCAAGTCTTAAAAGGATTAATCGCTATCGCTAATAATAGAATTGCAGCAATCCAATCAGGTGAAAAACCAGCTTTGACTCCTGATGCTAATGCAAAATATTTTGCTGAAGTTGTAATCGATTTAGATATCGTTGCTGAACCTATGATTGCAGATCCTGATGTGAATAACGCAGATGTTTCTAAGCGTTATACGCACGATACTATTAGACCGCTTTCTTTTTATGGCGGTGTGAAAAAAGTAGATCTTGGTTTTGTAGGATCTTGTATGGTGCACAAAGGCGATTTGAAGATTCTTTCTCAGATGCTAAAAAACATAGATGAGCAATATGGTAAAGTAGAGTTTAAAGCACCGCTTGTCGTGGCGCCTCCTACATATAATATTGTAGATGAACTTAAAGCTGAAGGAGACTGGGAAGTTTTACAAAAGTATTCTGGTTTTGAATTTGATGATAATGCTCCTAAAGGCGTAGCACGTACAGGATATGAAAATATACTATATCTTGAGCGTCCAGGCTGTAATTTATGTATGGGTAACCAAGAAAAAGCAGAAAAAGGAGATACTGTAATGGCAACATCCACGCGTCTTTTCCAAGGAAGAGTTGTTGAAGATACAGAAGGTAAAAAAGGAGAATCACTACTTTCATCAACACCAGTTGTTGTATTGTCTACAATTTTAGGAAGAACTCCAACTCTTGACGAATACAAAGCTGCAGTAAAAGGTATAAATCTAACGCAGTTTGCACCATCTCATAAGTTATTGGTTAGATAACAACTGATTTTTGTTAATTATATCAAAAAGCTTGAGTCTTTCAACAGACTTAGGCTTTTTTTATTTTAATAGGTCTTCTGTTTTTTGTACCTTGTGGTTTTAAAGATAATAACAGAAAAAAATTAGATATGGCTTTTGATATTGAAATGATTAAAAAAGTGTATGACAACATGACAACTCGTGTTGATAAAGCACGCGAAATAGTTGGACGTCCTCTTACCTTGACAGAGAAAATTTTGTATAATCACCTTTGGGATGGAATGCCATCTACTGCTTTTGGGCGAGGTGTGGATTATGTAGATTTTGCCCCGGACAGAGTTGCTTGTCAAGATGCAACTGCTCAAATGGCTTTATTGCAATTCATGCACGCCGGTAAAAAGAAAGTTGCAGTTCCTACAACAGTACACTGTGATCACTTGATCCAGGCAAAAGTAGATGCAAAAACCGATTTGGCCAGAGCAAAGACACAAAGCAATGAAGTATTTGAATTTCTTTCTTCAGTATCTAATAAATATGGAATTGGTTTCTGGAAACCAGGAGCAGGAATTATTCACCAAGTAGTACTTGAAAACTATGCTTTCCCTGGTGGAATGATGATTGGTACCGATTCTCACACTGTAAATGCAGGTGGTTTAGGAATGATAGCAATTGGTGTTGGTGGTGCTGATGCGGTTGATGTTATGTCAGGAATGGCTTGGGAATTAAAATTTCCTAAATTAATTGGAGTAAAATTAACTGGAAAACTTTCCGGTTGGACAGCTCCAAAAGACGTTATCCTTAAAGTAGCTGGAATTCTTACCGTAAAAGGTGGAACGGGAGCTATCGTTGAGTATTTTGGTGAAGGTGCAACTTCTATGTCTTGTACTGGAAAAGGAACAATCTGTAATATGGGTGCCGAAATTGGTGCGACCACTTCTACATTTGGTTATGACGATTCTATGAGCCGTTATTTGCGTTCTACAAATAGAGCTGATGTTGCGGATGCAGCGGATAAAATTGCTCCATATTTAACAGGTGATGCTGAAGTGTACGCTAATCCAGAATTGTATTTTGACCAAGTAATAGAAATCAACTTAGACGAATTAGAGCCACATTTAAACGGACCTTACACTCCAGATTTAGCGACTCCAATTTCGAAAATGAAAGAGGAAGCGATCAAAAATAACTGGCCTATGAGAATCGAAGTAGGTTTGATCGGTTCTTGTACGAACTCTTCTTACGAGGATATTGCTCGCGCAGCTTCAATAGCCAAACAAGTTACCGATAAAAAATTAAAATTAAAATCAAAATTCACGATCACTCCAGGTTCTGAGGTGGTTCGTTATACAATCGAGCGTGACGGTTTTATCGATACTTTCGATAAGATTGGTGCGACGGTATTTGCTAATGCGTGCGGACCATGTATCGGAATGTGGGATAGAGAAGGAGCAGAAAAAGAAGAACGCAACACAATCGTTCACTCTTTCAACCGTAACTTCTCAAAACGTGCAGATGGAAATCCAAACACTTTGGCTTTCGTAGGTTCACCGGAATTGGTAACGGCTTTGGCAATTGCCGGAGATTTAAGTTTCAATCCTTTAACTGATACCTTAATAAACGAAGATGGTGAAGAAGTGATGTTAGAAGTGCCAACAGGCGACGAATTACCGAAAAACGGATTTGATGCGGAAGACCCGGGTTTTCAAGCACCGGCAGAAGATGGTTCAGGTGTCCAAATCGCGGTTAGTGAAACTTCAGAAAGACTGCAATTATTAGCACCATTCTTACCTTGGGATGGAAAAAACATCACAGGTGCTAAATTATTGATCAAAGCTTTCGGAAAATGTACAACAGATCACATCTCTATGGCTGGACCATGGTTGCGATTCCGTGGACATCTAGATAATATTTCTAATAATATGTTGATTGGTGCTATCAATGCTTTCAACCAAAAACCAAATACAGTGAAAAATCAGCTGACGGGTACTTACGATGCAGTTCCTGCTGTAGCGCGTGCTTACAAAGCAGCTGGTGTTCCTTCAATCGTTGTTGGGGATCATAATTACGGCGAAGGATCTTCTCGTGAGCATGCAGCAATGGAGCCTCGTTTCTTAGGTGTGAAAGCGGTTTTGGTAAAATCATTTGCTCGTATCCACGAAACAAACCTTAAAAAACAAGGTCTTTTAGGATTGACATTTGCTACTGAATCTGATTACGATAAAATCCAGGAGGATGATACGATCAACTTCACAGATTTAGTTGATTTTGCTCCAGGAAAACCACTAACACTTGAATTCGTTCATGCGGATGGAACAAAAGATATTATTTTGGCAAACCATACTTATAACGAAGGGCAAATTGGTTGGTTCGTTGCCGGTTCTGCATTAAACCTGATTGCTGCTGCAGGAAAAGCATAAGCATTTAAATAATTTACTACTAAAACTCTCAGGGAAACTTGAGAGTTTTTTATTTTGAATTAATATAAGGAGCTATTTCCTGCTGACCGTTTCAAGCTTTTTCGCTGAACTGCTTTTTTCCAAGACAAGAAAAGGAGCTTCCGCTGGTCGCTCTTTTTTGCCAAGAAAAAATGCAATTCCACTTCAAAAGGCTTTGCACTCACATCAGGGCTAGCGTTTTGACTCTGAATAGCGGTTTTGAAATCCGAACGAATAATTTTTGCAACAGCGGTTTTAATGCGAAAATCTAAATTTAACTACCTGTTTTTCTGGTTTAGATGCAATTTAAAAACAAAAAGGTAGTTATTATATAAGTATTTGTAAAAGTTTTGATAGAAAATGTCGTTTTTTTAATTATAAAGTTTAAATTAGCTTTTTGTGAATTTGAACAATTGTATGGAAGGATTGGGAATCAACTTGAATTCCAATTTTGTGATTCTTCCTCTTTTTTTTAATTAAATATTTTTTACAATCAGTATTTCTTAAAGACTTTTAAGAAATCAATAGCAGCGATATTCATTAGATATATCCCGAAATCGCTGTTAGCAATAAAAATGGGATTGGTAATTTAAAGGATGTAATTATGAGGTATGTATTAATTTTAGTGTTCGTTTTTTTAAATAGTATTACTGCTTTTTCTCAGGAAAATTATAAAAAGCACACCGTCTCCAAAGGTGAAACAATTTCAGAGATTGCTGAAAAATACGATGTTAAAATAAAGGATATCTACAAATTAAATACCAATGCCAAAAATCTTTTAAAACTTAATTCGGTACTCTTAATTCCTATTATTCAAACAAAGAGTACAAAAACTGCTTCCCGCACAAAAACAAATATTCCCGCTACAACACATGAGATTCTTGCTAAAGAAACATTATATGGCCTTTCTAAACAATACGGCGTCACTGTTGAAGAATTGAATCAGGCGAATCCTTCACTCGCTTCTTCAGAATTACAAATTGGCCAAAAAATAAATATTCCAGCTAACGCAATTCCAACTGAAAAATTAGCCGTTTTACCAGCAAAACAGACTTCATCAAACAAAGGAATTGTTAAACAAGTAAACGAGCCTGCACCTTCTGAAACGTTTACTTGGGAAGTGTTGCCACAAGAAACGAAATATTCCATCACGAAAAAATACGGAATCACAATTAAAGAATTTGATAAAGCGAATCCAAATTTAGGCGTTAAAGCGCTGAGAGTTGGTCAGAAAATTAATATTCCAGGGACTCTTTCAGTTAACGCAGAAACAGCTTTGCTATCAGTGAAAACTACTGATTTACCTAAAGTTGCAATCAAAAATGATGCTGCACTTCCAGTAATTGCAGCAAAAACAGAAGAAGCGGTAGATTCAAAATCTAATTTAGTTTTAAATGGAACTGAAAGTAAAATACTTGTTCAGACCACCACATCTGAAAATAGTGTACCACTTATTACTGTGCGCGAAGTATTGCCAAAGGAGACAAAATATGCCATCGCAAAGCAATACGGAATTACTGTTCAGGAATTAGAAAGACAAAATCCAGAGATCAAAAAGGCGCTTCCGGTTGGGTACAAATTGAATATTGCCACAAACAAATTACCTTCAGAAAGTGTTGCTTTTCAAACCAATTTCAAAATAGAAGATTCTACCAATAGAAATGAACAAAATAGGATATCTGAAAATAACTCCGGGGAATTTAAAACAAATTTAAAGCCTACTTTTAGCCATGATTTTTTGGATCAACTAATTGATCACGCGTCAGAAAATATTGGTTCTCGATACCGTACAGGTGGGATGTCGAAATCAGGATTTGACTGTTCTGGTTTGATGTGTACTACTTTTGGTGCTTTTGATATTAAACTACCAAGAACATCTCGTGAACAATCTAGCATTGGAACTAAAATTAATACAGAAGAAGCTCAAAAAGGCGATCTGATTTTCTTCAAAACAAATGGAAGAAGTCAAATTAATCACGTAGGTATGGTGGTTGAAGTTTGCGAAGGCGAAATTAAATTTATTCACTCGTCGGTGAGTAATGGAGTTATTATTTCCTCGACAAAAGAAAAATACTATGAGAAAAATTTCTCGCAGATAAATAGAGTCCTGCAATAATAGTAATCGAAAAAATAAATTAAATTAAATGAAAAACGCTCCAATACATGGAGCGTTTTTCATTTTTCTAGATTTTTATTTCTCCTTCACTGCCACTTATAAAATTGTTACCAGTGACCACTGAGGCGGCCATTTTTAGAAAATTAACCATCTGGTTGCCGTCCGTATCCCAAAAGTACGCGCTTGTAGGCTTAACTTTAATGACAGAAATGTTAGGGTCGTTTTTACCTTCTTTGAACCATATATTTACAACTGGTGTCCAAAGCTCTTCTATTTTTTCACGGTCGGTACTAATTGTTGCTTCACCGTTCACAACCATATAGCTACCTTTTCCCGGATGTGCAAAAAATAATTGTACTGTAGCGTCTTGTTCGATTTCTTTGTTTTTAACGCTATCTTTTTCACTGAAAAACCAAATATTTCCTTCGTCACATACTTTTACTGCACCCATTGGTCTGGTAGTCGCTCCATCATTATCCTTTAAATTGGTACAAAAAAGACAAGTATTGATTTCTTCAACCAAACTTTTAAGTTTATCGATCCCTTCAACGGTATGTTCATTAGCTTTATCACTCATAATCTTAAATTTTATTTCGATTAGTATTCATTGTATATTGATTCTACCAAAGTTGGGAAATTTAAAAGAAAAATTCATTACACAATTCAGCGTAAAAGTTTCAATTTTCACATATCACGATGTAAAGTTTTTTTTTGGCCTTGCTTTATTTAACGTGAATGATTCTTTAAAAAGTAACGCCAAAGTAATTTTTTTCCAAACGAATTCAGCTTTTGCTTACTTTGTTGGAAAGTTTTGCAGAACCGAAAAAAAAAAGAATTAAAAATATAGTTTTTATATACTAGTTAAGCTGATGAATTTGTCACTTGGTAATATTTAGCCATGTAGTAACACGCCATTTATTATTTTGATCCATTCCTCTTTGTTGCCGATAGTAGTATTTATGGCGACACTATTATTATTGTACGGTTCGTATGTTTTTAGATTATCACGCGAAAATAGTCCTATGGTTGGCGTTTGTGCAGAACTGGCTAAATGCATAATACCGCTGTCAGCTCCCACAAAAAGAACAGTGTTGGCAATTACAGATCCAATTTCCCGAATGTCTTTACTATAAAAGGTAGGGGCTTTAAATCCGATCTGTGAAATATTTTCGACGGGTAAAACTTCAATGATATTGTAATTCGGGAAGGTTGTTTGCAGGAGCTGATAAAATTCATCCCACCAAGACTCGGAATAGCATTTGTCCGAGGTAGCGTAGGTAAAGATTGAAATGGTCTTTTTATCATTCTTTACAAGGTCGCTCACAATTTTTTGACCTTCGGCAATTTCAGATAGATTTAATTTAAGATCTAATGATGGAACTGGATTGCTGTTAGCAGCGATTCCTAATTTGGTTAAAAAATTCCGAAACTCATAAACTGGGTATTTCGCAATGTGTCCATAATCGTCAAATTGTAACTGTAAATCTTCGTCAGCTGCTCCAAAAAATTTATATTTTGCATCAGCAAATTTTGCTGATAATCTGCCGGACGATGATCCTTTGTCTACATTAATAACCACATCATATTTTTGCTTTTTAATTTTTATCCAAACTTGAAAATAATCCGTTAAATTTTTAAAAGGTTTTTTAGGGAGTTCGATGAAATCATTAATATTTGAATAATTTTTGAATACAATTGGTGCTAAACCACCTTTTACAAACAAATCAATTTTACATTCCGGAAAAGTAGCGATCACGTCTTGAACCAAAGGTGTAATAAGTAATAGATTTCCTAGTCTGTGATTGGGTCTCGAAATCAGAACTTTTTTAATCTCCACTTTTTGAGTTAAATCAATATTTTGAATCGTTTGAGAGCTGCCGATATTTTTGGTCAGGCTCTTCGTCACGATTTTTCTGATCACATTTACTTTTTTTAAGAAACTCATGTTTTTAAAATATTATTGATATTGTAACTCTTGTTTTTAAAATTATTTGCGATAGTACGCTATAAAAAAATAAATACTATGTAAAACGTACTAAGTGCCCGACAAATGTACAATATAGATGGAAATAATTGCCCGCAGATTACTAAATTTAAATAAGCAAGAAAGAGTTTTAAGTTGTGTAAGCGGCAACTGTTTTTGATAAAAATGATATTACATTGTCGTCTGCTGAATTGTGTATGATTTTTGTTTTAACAAACGGCAATTGTATTATCTTATATTCATTTGTGGTCAGAGATTACGAAGGGTAGATCAGTAGTATAGCATTAATTATATATCAGGGAACATGATTTGAAAATAGAAGGCTGGCTTGCAGTTACCAAAATGTCTAAAATCATGTATTTTATTAAAGTAAAAGTACCTTCATAAAGATTGCATCAAGGTTGGTGGATTATTTCAATGGAATAGAATGGGTTGTTGATTTTTACCTTGGTGCAGACACCGTTTTGGTAGTAAAAACTATTTGTGTTTCCATCTGCAAACTTAATTTTATAGCCTCCGTCATTCATTTTTGTAAGGTTGATATAGCATTGCTGCTTATCAGAGTATACTGATTTTACGGTCAGAGGCTCCTTAAAATAGAGGCTTAACACGTTGCAGTCAATCAAGGGCAGGTTTAATTTCTCCTTTTCACCATTTTCTGTTACCACATATTTATCTTCCACTAATAAGGTTTGTTTGTCCATTTTGGTTGCGCCATTAGTTTTTCTGAATTGTGAGGAATAAATAAGTTTTCCATTTTCAAAAATTGCAGATTCTTTTACCAGAACCGTAATCAGAAATAGCAGGTGGGTTTTTATTTCAGAAGTCAGCATTAGATTTGATTTAGTGCCAATGATTTTTTTTTCAAGTTGTAAATGACCAATGTCATTGCCACCTCGTATAATTTTATAATTCATTTGGGTACTTTGAGCTTTTGCCAGTATTGAAAAAAAGAAAAATAGAATGGAAAGAATAATTGAAAAATTTTTATAGAAATCAAGTTGCTGAAAATCATGTAATAATAAAGGCGTCTTTAACCATTTTTGGCTGTGGCTATTTTTTATAAAAATGTAAATCAGATTGATTGCCATGATTACTTTTTTAATGTGATGAACCAATTGTACTATTGTAAAAATAACGAATTAAGAAGGCAGTGTGATTTACCTTTACTCTATTCATTGATAAGATATCAAACCACTACAAAGAGCATAAAAAACGTTTTAGCATATATCTAATATACAAAAAAATAAACTTTATATTTATAAAAATAATTTATAAATTAGGCTAAATTGCTGTAAAGCATTGTTTTACGATAAAAAAAACAAGGTTATAAGGTGTCGTTTAGTCAAATTAAAATATTGAGGAGATAAGACCGCGCTGGAGTTTGCATACCATGTATTCCAAAATTTGAACAGGATTAAAAAAGCGATTTAATGTTGACACACTTTTGGGTTGAAAAAAAAGAGAAGAAGTTGCTCTTCCGCATCGGTGTAAAATAGAGGAATTAATGTAAATTAACCTGTTGCGTCAAAAAAATTAATTTTTTTATAAGGTGTTAACGTATATTTGGCAATCTTTGAATTTTAAAAACGAAACTATATCATGAGTAAAACGAAACTAACAATCAATCGCAACGGATCTATTAAAATAGAAGGCGATTTCGAAATAACAGACTGCGAAGGAAAAGTGTACGGATTAGAAGGAAGAACCGCTTTGGGTCTTTGCCGTTGCGGATTATCAGCAAACAAACCTTTTTGTGATGGTTCCCACCGCAACGGTTTTGAGCATGAATCAGCAGCATTTGATTTGCCACCAATGAAAGCAAAATAAGAAATTCCGTTTTTTAAAAAATTAACCATCAGTACCAGTGCGTGTTAGATCATAAAATGCACCTTTTTATTGTGATTTCATGTAGTGTATTTTGACTCATCTGTAAATTATACAAAAATTCCAAAAAATTATATAGAGATTTTGTGGAGCGTTATCGTCAATTTTACATTAGTGAAAATAAGTTCACAAACTAAAAACTATTACTATGGAAAACAATCAAAACACAAGCGGAAGTAACGAACGTCCTATGCTTACGGGAATGTTCGCTGACAGAGAAAGTACTGAACAAGCTTATAATGCACTTCATGAGCGCGGGTACAGCAAAGACGATGTTAATCTGGTAATGTCAGACGAGACTAAGAAAAAGCATTATTCTGATGAAAATGACCATTCTGATCTTGGAACTAAGGCAGCAGAAACTGCAGGTACAGGTTCAGCAATTGGTGGAACAATAGGAGCTATCGCAGGGGTTATTGCTGCAATAGGAACGAGCGTATTAATTCCTGGATTGGGATTAATTATAGCAGGACCATTAGCTGCAGGACTTGCAGGAGCAGGTGTTGGAGGAATTACTGGAGGACTTATTGGAGCACTTGTAGGTTCAGGAATTCCTGAAGACCGTGCAAAAATTTACGAATCCGGAATCAAAAATGGTAACGTAGTGATGGCAGTACGTCCTAGAAACGACGAGGATGCAGAATATTTAGAGAACACTTGGAAGTCTAATCGTGGACAAGATATCTACAGATAGATTTTTAAATTCTTAAGAAAAATACCCGCTGTCACACAGCGGGTATTTTTTTTCAATTTTTTTTTTCTCTTTTTATCTAAAGATAAATTATGAAAGTGCGGATTCTGTTGTGTTTTATAAATCAACCAATTCAAAAAGGCTACATCTTCATATTTTTATAGTTTTTTTTTGTTTTTGGGATGTTTTTATTGTCAATCAGGAAAATTTTTTTCGAGTTACAATAGTGAATAATTATTGACTTTTGCCTCTGGATTGCTGAAATACTAGTATTTTATTCAGAGCCTAATTCAATTGCTTTTTCTAAAATTTCATCTCGACCTTGTTTCAATCCTTCAATAGTTGGTTTGATTTCTATATCAATTTTAACCCCTTTTCTTTGCGTTTCGGTTTTATCTGGGTACAAGATGCCGAGACCTGAAATTGCTGTTCTATACCCACCAATATACTCAAAAACAACTACGTTTCCATCTGCACCTGCTGTTTGATTTCCAATCGTAATCACATTATCAGCCGTTTGAATGGCCATAGCAGTAAATTCTGCTTTACTTATTGATTCATCATTAACTAAAAGGATAACTTTTCCTTTAAAATTTTTGCTGTTTTTTATCCCTGTTTGTAAATTCTCTTTATAGCGGAACATTCCCGGATAATCCATGTTTGGACTATAAACTGTACTAAAATCTCTTTTTTCTGAATTTAAATGTTTTGATAACAGTTTGTAAATAGAGGCTGGATAATTCCTCAAGTCAATAATTATTGTTTTTTTATTTTCAAATGATTTGAACAGTTCAGAAACATCTTCACCTTTAATTCTTGCCATATTTACATAACCAATTTTTTCGTTTATTGATTTTGTTTTAACTGCTGTAAGGTTGTCCCAGTATTTAAAATCATCAAAATTGTAGCGACTGACCGGAATTTTTTTGATTTGGTTATTCCTTTCGATAGTTAATGTTACAGTACTATTCTTTCCATGAAGAATTTCGTAATACGTCTGTCTAATTTTAATATTTGCATTGGAGCCGGCGATATATTTTGATTTTTTCTCTGTTTCTTTTCGGATATCTACATCATCAATATTCAATAGTATATCGCCCAATTTTAAATTGTTGATAATTGCCAAAGAATCATTGTAGAAACCGGAAACTACAGCTTTATTATCAATGTTTGAAATTTTGACGGGGAGATATTTGGGTTGCTCATCATTAAAGATGATCCAAGCATGAGTGTCGTCTAATTTTGCAACGAGTTCTTTAACGATAGACTGATATTCTTCTGGATTCGATGCGCGTCGAAATTTTGGAATCATTTCTGTTAATACACAATCCCATTTTTGGTCATTAAGATATTTGTAAGGATAGAAATATTCAATGATATTCCAATATTTGAATAAGCCTAACAATCGATATTGTTCACTTGGATATGAAAAATTTTGATAAACAGGTTCATTTGTAACTTTAATAGCTCCGGCAGGTTCAGTAATGACAAAAAAATTTTCTCCTTGAAATCTGTTTTCTTCAATGTATTTTAACTTTGCTGTAAGTTCACTGTTGAAAATTTTTGAATTTTGTGTCCAAGAAAGATTGAAGTTTTTATCAAAAAGAAGTTGATCAGAAGCACAATTTTTACATTTTCCAATGTTCCCCAAAGCGTTGATCCAATTGATATAAATTTTTGATAAAGATTCTTTATCAGTAGCTTCAAGTACCTGAGGTAGATATTTTATAAATTCTTTGTCCCAATCATATTTACCTTTTCCAACTTCTGGATGATAATATTTCAGAAAACCATACATTTTACCAATTGTAGCTAATTTTTCGGTTTCCGAAATCTTTTGTTGAGCAATTAAGGCATTAAAACTGAAGCAGATTAAAAGTAGAAGTAGAAATATTTTTTTCATAATATAGCCAACTTAATTCGTTTTATACTTCGCAAATAGATTCAAATTTTCTTAAAATGCTGAATGAATTAAATCAGTGCTATTTCAGTTTCGACAACATTACTTCTTTTTCAAACTGCTGATAATCGCCATAACATCCTGATCGCCTAATCCTTCTTTTTCTGCTGCAGCATAACTGTCATACAAAGGATGAATCAAAGGGGAATCGAGTCCGGCTTCTTTGGCCAGTCTTAAATCTTTGACTAAATGTTTCAACGCAAATGCTGCCGGATAAGAATCGTTCAAAATAGAAGGTGTTTTGATATTTGTGATTCCGTTACCGCAAGCGCCTTGATTGATAATGTTGAGCATGTTCTCTTTGCTTACGCCATTTTTCTCGGCAAATAAAACCGTTTCGGCCATGCCTTGAAGATTCAATCCTAATAAATAATTGATGGCTAACTTGGCCGAACTCGCCACGCCAGGTTCGCCTACGTGAATCGCAATTTTACCCAAAACGTCAAATATCGGTCTGGCTACCTCGTAATCTTCAGTTGAAGCACCCACAAGGATGACCAAAGTTCCGTCTTGTGCCGGTTTTACACTTCCAGAAACGGGAGCATCTATAAAATGGACTTGGTGTTGGTTGCAAATGGTATTTAAATAACGGGACGTTTCCGGAGCAACGGTACTCATATTGATAATAGTTTTGCCAAGACTGGTTTTAGACAATAGACCTGTTGGTCCCTCAAAAACTTCTATTACCGCTGCGTCATTGGATAACATTGTCAAAACGACGTCACAGGTTTCCATTAGTTCTTGCAAACTGCTTGATGATTTTGCTCCAGCAGCCAGTAGTGGCGCTTCTTTATCTTTGGTGCGATTAAAAACCGATACTTCAAAACCTGATTTGAGTAGGTTCATAACCATTGGGTTTCCCATGTTGCCAAGACCTGTCCATCCTAATTTTAATGTATTCATAGTTTTTATTGCTAAATGATACGTTTCCTGTTTTAGTTCTAAAGCTAGAATCCATCAGGAAAGCCGCACTAAAGTACGTTTTATTTCTGGAAAAGAAATAAAAATTAGCTACAAGAAAAGCGGTATAAATTTAAGTAAGGATTTTTTTATTAAAAGCAACTTTATGCCGCTTTACTTTATGTTGTTGGATGCTTTATTGATGTTAATATCCCAAAAGTGAAGTCAGAAGTTCATAGATTGTAATTCCTAGGCCTATTCCAATTAGAAACCAAACATATCTTTGCTTTTTGTCTGTTTTTACAAATTGTTCCTTGAGCAATACGCCATTTTCCTTTAATTCAAGTTTGATTTCTTTTTTGTCGAATTGTTTGTATTTGGATTCCAATATTGCATCTCTGGCGTGTAGCTTTATTTCATGGGTAAGTCCAGAAAAAGAAAACTTTTTAGAAATTCTTTTTCCATTCAGTAAAACGCTTTCAATTCCAAAGATAGAGTTTAAGAATTCTATTTTATTGTTTTCAATATTGAATTCATCGTCTTTCATTTTCTGTTAGCTTTATCAATATACTATTTAATAAGAAAATTTTGTTATTGGCGCATCTGCTTGATTTTATGATTCTTTTATGTGAGTTAATAGCGTTTCAAACTCTTTGAATAAACGTAATAGTTACGCTATGCACTCGTTTCGCATGAGCGCCAGTTTGGTTAATAGTCCGTTATGGTTATTAAAAGAGCAAGTTATTTTTTAATAATTTTATAAATGTATATCTTGTCATTGATAGAAAAATGAACAAAGTATAATCCGCTAGCATAGCTGGTAAGATCAATATTAGTTATTCCAGACTCAGATAAAGTTTCAAAGAGTTTTATTCCCAGAATATTATATACTGATAACGAATCGTAATCTGTATTAGAAGTGATGTTAAATATCCCATTTGCAGGATTTGGAAAAATGGAAAAACTAAAATTATCGATGGAATAAATTCCTAATGTACTGATATCTTCATACGCTCCTATGTCAATAGTTCCTACAATTCTTTGGTTACCATCTAAGTCAGTGTTTGGGAAATATATTATTGAACTGTTAGAACCTGGCCATGAAGCTGAGAATATCGTTGAATTTCCTGCATTAATCAATGCCGAATTGGCTTGTAAGCGAAAGTTATTATCCGTAGTATTTGTAAATAAAGGATTTACATCCAAATTATTTTGGTAATCAATTGGATTCCCAAAACTTGCTAAATTGGCCAAGCCTCCTTCTATATTACAATATCTAAAAATTGGCGCCCAATTTCCTGCATTGTTATAAGTTCTAATTTGCGGACCAAGTGGACTTGAGTTACTGTAAAAAATACTGTTAGTAATATTAGGTGCTGGGCCAAATGTATATAATCCTCCACCTGAAGTACCAGCTGTATTTTGAACCACCGTATTATTTATAAACTGACCATTTCCACCATAAGCCATGTAGATAGCGCCTCCATTCGAGGTAGCAGAATTATCTGCAAAAAGATTATTGAACACATAGGATTCACCATTTAAAAATAAAGCTCCGCCATCTCTGGAACGATTCCCACTCAGAATATTGTTATTAAAAGTACATTTATAATTGCTATTATTATACATACCACCTCCTTTATAAGCCGCATTATTGTCTGAAATGGAACAGTTAAAAATTTTTATTTCTGAGTAACCAGCTAAATAAATTCCTCCACCTTCACCCCAATGGTATGCGTTACCTGTAGCATAATTATTATAAATTTGGCAATTGCTGACTATGACTTTACCATATCTTAAATACATAGCTCCAGCACTGTAAGAAGCATTATTTCGGAAAATAGAATTTTCAATTATCGGATTATTATTTTAGATATACAGTCCCCCGCCATAACCTTCGGCGTAGTTTTCCTCGATTATACAATTTTTTATTTGAAAACTACCCCCAGAAGTTTGAAAAACATAAATTCCACCCCCATTTCCAATATCTCCACCATCTAAACTCATGGAATAGCCATTTTTTATTGTTAGTCCATCAAGAATTGTACTAACGGTTAACTGCTCATATTCACAAGACAAAACATGTAATATATTATCTTGAATGACATTTACGTCGCCAATATTACCACTCAGAATTGTTGGATGATTTATCCAATTTCGTTGATTTATATTAGTTTCGACACCACTAAAGCCACCGTAAATTGCAATGTTTGCCTTTAATTTGAAAGTATTTAGTCTTGGATTTATAGGGATTTGTCCATTTAGATCGGTTGTTGGGAAATATGTTCCTGCTGTCACCCAAATTTGTCCATCCGAAGTCGAGTTAATAGCTGTACTTAAATTTGTATAAGCATTTTGCCAACTAGTTCCATCATTTAAGCCTGTTGCATTTTGTTTTACGTAAACAATCTGTGAACTGCTGTTAATAGATATCATTAAAAATACCACTGTAAAAAGTAAATACTTATTCATTTTTCATCGTTTTTATAAAATATGTTTTTTTATCACACCGATATTATTACTTCTAGCTCAATCTTTACATCTGACAAATCAGATATTGAATACCAAATAGTAAATTACTCGGTTTGATGTGAACCAAATTGATTTGTTTTCAAATATAAGAATCATAGTATTGGAAATCCCCAAACACCTATTTATTTTCCGCAACCTTTTCGTACTTATAACACTAGAAAAGCACTTTTTTTTAGGAATTATATAGTCGTTTTTGAGATTGAACATGAAAGAAAGGATTTTGCATGAGGGAGGGAAGCGGCATCCTTTATTTTCTTTCTTTAAAAAAATAAAGATACAGCGTACCGCCCGACCCAAAGTGGCGAGGAGGAACGACAATGCTACTGCAGGGTCACGCCCGAAGGAATAATCGGTCTCTAATTCTTACGATATACTCTATACTCTTGCCTATTTATTCTTCATTCTTTATTGTCCACTTTTCACTTCGCACTTTTCCCTTCCATTTTATGAAATTTCCAAAAAAAGTATATCTTTAGCCAACTAAAATCAAAACCCCAAAACCTTAAACCAAAAAAAAATATGGAAGACCAAAAACGAGACGATTTTAAAAGAGAATTAGGATTACTCGACGGAACCATGCTTGTGGTGGGTTCTATGATAGGTTCCGGGATATTTATTGTAAGCTCGGATATGGTTCGGCAATTGGGTTCCGCCGGTTGGTTGATTGCCATGTGGGTGCTTACGGGCACCATTACGGTGATTGCCGCGGTGAGTTATGGCGAGTTGAGTGCGATGTTTCCTAAAGCGGGTGGTCAATATGTGTACATCAAGGAAGCCTACGGGAAACTGGTGGGTTTCTTGTACGGTTGGAGCTTTTTTGCTGTGATTCAAACTGGTACTATTGCAGCCGTGGGTGTGGCTTTTGCGAAATTTTCTGCCTATTTATACGCGCCTTTAAGCGATAAAAATATATTATATGAAATAGGGGATTTCAAACTCAATGCTGCTCAGATTGTTTCTATTTTCACCATTATTTTGCTGAGTTACATCAACAGTCGTGGAGTGAAAAACTCGAAGATTTTACAAACGGTTCTGACCGTTATAAAAATTGTATCGCTGGCAGGTTTGATTATTTTTGGTTTTATGGCTGCCAAAGCGGAAGTTTGGGATGCGAATTGGACCAATGCTTGGACTTCACAAACACTGAATGTGGAAACGGGTTCCTGGTTGCCCATTAGCGGAACGGCATTGATATCAGGCATTTCGGCAGCCTTGGTGGGTTCAATATTCTCAAGTGTAGCTTGGGAAGGAGTAACTTTTATCGCCGGAGAAATAAAAAATCCAAAACGCAATGTGGGATTGAGTTTGTTCCTGGGAACCTTAATCGTGAGTGTGATTTATATTTTGGCTAATATCATGTACTTGGCTGTAGTGCCTTTATATGAAATTGCTACAGCAGAATCAGATCGTGTGGCTGTTGTGGCTTCGCAAAGTATTTTTGGATCGGTGGGAACACTAATTATCGCTGTGATGATTATGATTTCGACTTTTGCCTGCAACAACGGTCTGATTATGGCGGGTGCGAGAGTGTATTATACAATGGCGCAAGACGGTGTTTTCTTTAAGAAAGCCGCTGAATTGAATCATGCCAGTGTTCCGGCTTGGTCTATCTGGGCGCAGTGTATCTGGGCTTCGGCGTTGTGTCTGACTGGGAAATACGGAGATTTATTGGATTTTGTGGTTATCATCGTTTTGATATTTTATATCTTGACTATTTTAGGAATATTTATTCTTCGCAAGAAAATGCCAAATGCCGAAAGACCGTATAAAGCTTTTGGATATCCATTTTTACCGGCACTTTACCTAATTATCGCCACAGCAATTTGCATTGCTTTGTTGTACACTAAAACCAGTACCAGTGGTTGGGGTGTTTTGATTATGCTGATTGGTATTCCGGTATATTATTTGACAAAAGCTAAGGAGTAGTTTTTTTTAAATTATGAGTTATGAATTATGAAGTTGTGAGATGTATTATATCATTTATGAATTCAAAATAGTCCAACTTAAATGAACTTATATTCCTTATATGTTTAAAAATACTCATAATTAATTCCTTTTTAGGGGTTTTTAAAAAAATCAGTAAAAATCCGTTTAATCCGTGTCATCTGCGGCTAAATTCGGTAGAATAACATAAAAAAATCCGTTCAATCCGTGTCATCTGTGGCCAAATTCCGTGCAACAATGGCAAATTAACATATAAAAAAATCGGCTTAATCCGCGTCATCTGCACTCCAATTCGGAAAAATAACAAATAAAATAACAAAAAAAATAACAAAAAAAATAAATAAAAAAAATCCGTCTCGTTTTCATAACGTGACGGATTTTCTATTGAATTCAGGCTGGGTTGCTGTTGCTTTAAATTTAAAACTAATGACTAAAACTAAAACTAAAAAAAATACAATTACAATCCGCAACCTGTAAACGGCACGCTAGTAATACGTAAAACGTCTTACTTTGGCAATATATTTTGCTAATCGGATTACTTGGTGACTGTATCCGTATTCGTTATCGTACCAAATGTACAATACGATATTTTTTCCATCGGCAGAAACGATTGTGGCGTTACTGTCATATATAGCAGGAGCTGATGTTCCTACAATATCCGAAGAAACCAATTCGTTATTTAAAGAATATTTGATTTGTTCCACCAATTCGCCTTCCAATGCATATTTTTTCATGATGGCGTTGATTTCTAGTAGCGATGTTTCTCTGGACACTTCAAGATTCAAAACCACCAGTGAACCGTTAGGAACTGGCACCCGAATCGCATTTGAAGTTAATTTTCCGGCAAGGCTTGGCAATGCTTTTGCAACAGCACTTCCGGCACCCGTTTCGGTGATTACCATATTCAAGGCTGCTGCTCTTCCACGACGGTATTTTTTGTGCATATTATCCACAAGATTCTGGTCGTTCGTGTAGGCATGGATGGTTTCTAAATGTCCTTTGACAACCCCTAAAGTGTCTTCAACAGCTTTCAATATTGGCGTAATGGCATTTGTAGTGCACGATGCTGCCGAAAAAATGTTGATTTCGTCAGGATTGTATTCGTTATGGTTTACGCCATGAACAATATTAGGTACTCCTTTTCCGGGAGCAGTAAGCAATACTTTATCAGTACCTTTCGAAACTAAATGTCGACTTAATGCTTCATGTGTCGTAAAAGCACCCGTGTTGTCAATTACTAATGCATTATCAATTCCATAACGTGTGTAATCAATCTCTTCGGGTCCGTTTGCCGTGATTATGTGTACGGTTGTTCCGTTGATAATCAATGCATTGTTATCAGGATCAGCAGTAACTGAACCTTGAAAATCACCGTGTATAGAATCGTATCGCAATAACGAAGCTCTTTTTTCTAGAGAAGTAGCGTCATTTTTATCGCGTGTCACGATAGCACGCAAACGCAATTGACTTCCTTTTCCGGTTTTTGACATTAATTCTCGAGCTAATAAACGGCCAATACGCCCAAAACCATACAGTACCACATCTTTCGGCTGAATGTCCTCAGAGTTTTTGGCATTTTTTAATTTGTCAATGACAAAATACTTGGCGTCAGGATATTTATCTTCTTCCAATCCATATTCGTACGTCAGTTTACCAATATCGAGTTTTGCAGGCGGTAAATTCAGTTCTAAAATAGCTTTTGCAATTTTAACCGAATCAAATACTGAAATGGGTTTGCCTACAAATTCGGCCGCATATTCATGCAGGTTGATAATGTCACTGACATTTCTATCAATTAATTGATTTCGGAATAAGACCATTTCGATGGATTTATCATACCATAAATCGCTGATAATTTTAATCAGTTTTACTCCTGCACGTCGCCTGTCGGCTTGTAATGAAACTTCCTTCTCGTATAAAGTTGTGGTTGCCATGTTGAAAATTTAATGAAAAATAAGTGATTGTATTTTTTAAAATTTGCGCAAAAATACCCATTTCAATCGATTTCGTAGTGCATTTTGTGAATTATTTACAAAATAAAAAAGCCACCTTATTTTTTCAAGATGGCTTAAATTTTTAAAATTGGAATGCTTAAAGAATTACTCGTATGACTTCACCATTTTTATTAATCATTTCGATACGTACGGTTTGGGTTTCTTCTTTTTTATTCAAAAGCTGGGAAACGGTTTCCACATTCGTTGCTTTTAAATTGTCAATACTCAAAATAATATTCCCGATCAGCTCGTCTTCATATTGTTTCAAGCTTTTGCTGGTAATCGATTTGATTCGTACGCCATATTCGATTTTAAATTTCTTTTTATCGACTGCATCTATATTTTCCAATTCCATTCCTTTGAATTCCGTGCTGAAGAAATCATTTTTACTCAGATATACAGGTACAGCTCTAGTTCTGCCGTCTCTGATGTAAGTCACCTGGACTTTATCATTTGGTCTTTTTGTATTGATGTATCCCGAAAGATCA
Organism: Flavobacterium caseinilyticum; assembly: GCF_004349085.1. Lineage (GTDB taxonomy): Bacteria > Bacteroidota > Bacteroidia > Flavobacteriales > Flavobacteriaceae > Flavobacterium > Flavobacterium caseinilyticum. The sequence continues at coordinate 958,937 of NZ_SMFM01000001.1, forward strand.
GCAAAGGTAGCCACATTTTGATCGTCTAATTTGATGATTATGTCGCCATTGGCAAGTCCTGACTTTTCGGCACCGGAATTTTTTGTAACCTTATTAATATAGAAACCCTGCGTTTGGGAAATTCCTAATTCCTTAGAGCTGGTTCCATTCAGTTCGCCGCCTTCAACACCTAATATTCCGCGTTGTACATTACCAAATTCCATAAGGTCTTCAATGATTTTTCGGGCAATATTCGAAGGCACAGCAAACGAATATCCTACGTAAGAACCTGTCATTGAAGAGATCATCGTATTGATTCCGATTAATTCGCCCCTCGTGTTTACTAAGGCGCCACCGCTGTTTCCAGGATTTACCGCCGCATCTGTCTGTATAAATGATTGAATTCCGCTGGTATCAAGGTCTCTTGCTTTGGCAGATACAATTCCAGCAGTCACCGTTGAGGTTAAATTATACGGATTTCCCACTGCCAAAACCCATTCGCCAATTCGCACCGAATCAGAATTGGCAAAAACTGTATACGGTAATTTTTCCTCTGCGTCAATTTTCAGCAAAGCGATATCCATTTTAGAATCGGTTCCAATCAGTTTTGCCACGTATGATTTTTTGTTATTTAAGGTGATTTCAATTTCTGAAGCTCCTTTTATCACGTGATTATTAGTTACAATATAGCCGTCTTCTGAGATAATTACTCCCGAACCCGTTCCCACTTGTTCTTGCAACTGCTCCCCTTTGTAACCATAAAAATATTCCAGCATCGGATTAGTAACCACTCGTCGGCTGACATTTTTAACGTGCACTACCGTATGAATTGTTTTTTCCGCAGCCTCTGTAAAATCAATTACATCAGCAGATAATCCTACTTTTCTGCCGTAAGAATCAGTTGTGGTTGTTACCAACGAATTATTAGTGGAAAAATATCCATCGGAATCAAATAATAATTTGTAAGCCCCTAATGTTACGACTCCGCTTAATAAAGAAACCAAGAAAAGAGCTGAAAAATTTTTCATAATAAAATTACTTTTTTAGTACAATTACCCGTAAAAATAAAACTAAATTAGCTTCGTAAAATACAGTTTAACGCTCTTTAACAATGATTAACATTTCATTAATAGTTCGTACTTTTGTTGGACTCAATTCAAATAAAAATGCATTTAGAATTTTTTAAATACCAAGGGACCGGAAATGATTTCGTAATGGTTGATAACCGCTCCGGTTTTTTTCCAAAACAAAATACAAAGCTCATTGCGCATTTATGCGACAGACGTTTTGGAATAGGTGGCGATGGCTTAATTTTATTGGAAAATGATTCCGAAACGGATTTTAAAATGGTCTATTACAATTCTGATGGCAATCAAAGTTCGATGTGTGGCAACGGAGGACGGTGTTTGGTGGCTTTCGCCAAAAAGCTGCACGTAATCGAGAATGAAACTACCTTCATAGCAACAGATGGTTTGCACCACGCAACAATTGGAGATGACGGTTTGGTTTCACTTCAAATGATAGATGTTGATGAGGTAAAAGTAAGTTCAGATTATGTGTTTATGAATACGGGTTCGCCACATCATGTGCAATTGGTTGACGATTTAGAAAATTATAATATAAAAGAAAACGGAGCTGCAATTCGATATGGAGATTTGTATGGAAAAGCTGGAAGTAACATCAATTTTGTAAAACAAATTGATGACACTACCTTTTCATTAAGAACGTATGAAAGAGGGGTAGAAGATGAAACACTTTCTTGCGGGACAGGCGCTACAGCTGTTGCAATTGCGATGAACGTGTTGGGAAAAACAGATTCTTCTTCTATTGATTTGAATGTTGAAGGCGGCAAATTAGTCGTTTCTTTTGATAAAAAAGAAGGGAAATTTAGTAATGTTTTCCTGAAAGGGCCAGCTGAATTTGTATTTAAAGGAATGATTGAGATTTAATTAGGAAGCTAAAGGTTGTAACTTTAATTCAGCTAAAAAATAATTTTCACGTACAAAATAGATAATATGACTAAAGAGATTAGACTTCCTGATGATATTATCAGCAGTAAGATTTATTTGATAAGAGATCAAAAAGTTATGTTAGATAAAGATTTGTCGGAACTTTATGCTGGAAAAAAAAACAACTTAAGCGTCAGGTTCGTAGGAACATAGAACGCTTTCTGGAAGATTTTATGTTTGAAATTAATCAATTAGAATTTGATAATTTGAGGAGTCAATTTGGCACCTCAAGTTGGGGAGGAATAAGATATATGCCTATGGCATTTACAGAACAAGGCGGCGCTATGTTGTCAAGTGTAATCAACAGCCTTACTGCAATAAAAGTCAATATTCAAATCATACGTGTTTTTACAAAATTAAGAGCGATGCTTTCGGATACTTTGAGTATGAAATTAGAAATTGAAGAAATTAAAGAGAAACTCTCCAATCACACTGAAAATATAGAACTTGTTTTTAATTATCTTGATGAATTAATTGATAAAAAAGACAATGCCGAACCTAGAAAAAAGATAGGGTATAAAAATAATTAAGTAAAATCGTAATTTTAGAATGAAAACATTAAAAGGCGACAATATTTATATTCGTGCATTAGAACCCAATGATTTGGAGTTTATTTATGCCATAGAAAACGACCAGAGCATTTGGGAAGTAAGTAATACGCACACCCCTTACAGCCGTTTTTTAGTCAAACAATATTTAGAAAACGCCCATCAGGATATTTACGAAGCCAAGCAGTTGCGATTGGCTATTTGTCAGGATCACGATTTCCCGGCCTTGGGTTTAATCGATTTGTTTGATTTTGATCCAAAGAATAATAGGGCGGGAGTTGGCATCGTTATCCAAATCAATGAAAACCGAAGACAGAATATTGGTTCTGAAGCTTTGGGTTTATTAATTGAATATGCTTTTTGTAATCTTAATTTACATCAGTTATACGCAAATATTGGTACCGAAAATGAAGCTAGTACAGCTCTTTTTACTAAATTTGGATTCGAAAGAATAGGCGTGAAAAAAGATTGGACTTTTATAAACGGAAAATACAAGGACGAAGCGATTTTTCAATTAATCAATACTAAATTTTAAGAAGTAAAATTTTAATTTATCACGATTCTCAACATTTAAAGGGAAGATTATACATGTTATTATTCCAATAAAAAAAACACATATGAATTCAAAGAAAATCATTACTACAGTATCCGTTATTTTAATATCAATTTTAATGATTTACGGGTTGGTTATTTTGCGTCAAATTTTTTCCTCGAACACAAAATTTTCTGAAAAAGAAGTTTATGTATTTATACCGACAGACTCTAAATACGATGATGTCAAAAAAATAATCGCTCCTTATATAGAAAACTTAGATCGTTTTGAAATGGTTGCCAATAAAAGAGGCTATTCAGACAATGTGATTCCGGGCCGTTTTTTATTGACAAAAGGGATGAACAGTTTTGATTTGGTAAAAACGTTGAGACTTAATTCTCCCGTGAAATTGGCTTTTAATAATCAGGAACGTGTAGAGAATTTGGCGGGACGAGTAGGTTCTCAAATAGAAGCCGACAGTTTGTCATTACTGACTTCTTTTAAAGACTCTATTTTTCTAAAAGAAAATGGGTTTAATGAAGAAAATATTATGGCAATGTTCATCCCCAATACCTATGAGATTTACTGGAATATAACAGCTGAAAAGTTCCGCGATAAAATGATCAAAGAATATCGTAATTTTTGGAACAAAGAAAGGGTTGCCAAAGCTCAAAAGCAAGGATTTACTCCAATTGAAGCAACAATTTTGGCTTCAATTGTACACAAAGAATCGGTAAAAAAAGACGAAAGACCGAGAATAGCAGGCGTGTATTTGAATCGATTGCGAGCTGAAATGCCGTTGCAGGCTGATCCAACGGTAATATTTGCGATGAAAAAGAAATCGAATGATTTTGATCAGGTAATCAAAAGAGTTTTCTATAATGACTTGACAATGGCGCATCCTTATAATACCTATATGAATGTAGGACTTCCTCCAGGACCTATTGCTATGCCTGATATCACAGCGTTAGAAGCAGTTTTAGATCCCGAAAAAAATAATTTTATTTATTTCTGTGCTAGTGTGGAACGTTTTGGATATCACGAGTTTGCCACCACATTAGAAGAACACAATAAAAACGCCAAAAAATATTCGGATTGGATCAACAGTCAAGGGGTAAAAAGGTAGGTTTGAAATTTAAAATACTCCTTTTGTTTTTATGGTTTGTGGGATGTCAAATCAGCCATTCACAAAACCGAGCTGAACATTTTTTTACTCCCTCCGATACTCTAAATAAGAAAAGGCAAAATGCAGTGATCATTTCTGAAGCGGTTTTGGCTACGGGAACTTTGGTAGGCTTAAACCAACTTTGGTATGCTGATTATCCCAAGTCTGATTTTCATTTTATAAATGACAATTCAGATTGGCTTCAGATGGATAAAGCCGGACATGTGTTTTCTTCGTATCATTTCGGTAGGCTTGGTGCTGAAATGCTGAATTGGAGCGGCGCCACTAAAAAAAATCAATTGCTTTTCGGAGCGGGTTTAGGATTTGCATTTTTAACAGCCGTTGAGGTATTAGATGGTTATTCCTCTGAGTGGGGTGCCTCCTCTGGCGATATAATTGCCAATGCTTCAGGGACGGCTTTGTATGTTTCTCAGGAATTAATTTGGAATGAACAACGGATTATCCCGAAATTCTCTTTTCATACTACAAAATATGCCAATTATAGACCAGAGGTACTCGGCAGTTCCTTCTCGGAGCAAATTTTAAAGGATTATAATGGACAAACCTATTGGCTTTCGGTTAATTTAAATTCGTTTGCTAAAGGTTCTAAAATTCCTAAATGGCTAAATTTAGCAGTAGGGTACGGAGCCGAAGGAATGATAACTGGAAACAAGAATAATACTTCTGCTTTTTTATCTTCAAATCCACAAAGATTCAGACAATTTTATCTCAGTCTGGATGTTGATTTAACAAAAATTAAGACCGATTCTCATTTGTTAAAAACTATTTTTTCCGTTTTTAATACCGTTAAAATTCCTGCACCAACAATCGAATTTGTGCGTTTCAACGAGATAAAATACCACTTCATCTATTTTTAGAAAAGTTTAACTGTCTGATTTTCAGTAAAATTATTTTTATCGTATCTTTGCACGTAGAAATTTCATAACGGGACAGCGTTTTGAAGAAAAACAATTTATGATTAAGAAATGGTATTTTTATACAAGTTTGACTGTAATTACAGTTTTTTTGAGCTCAGGTTTTAGACCTTTTAATTTGGAAACCAACCCATGGTTTCTCATCAATGAAGAAGATGGAACACACTACTTATATCCATCACAAGAACAAGAAGAATACACCAATTTAAACATCCCTTTTACCGGAAATTTCTTTATTGGATTTAAAGAAGCCATCGGCTATCGCGAATCTCAGAGTAAATATAAAAAAATCAATTCTTTAGGTTATATGGGTAAATACCAGTTTGGTATAGAAACGTTAAAATCGGTGGGAATATACAGTCGCTCTACTTTTTTGAATAGCCCTGAACTACAGGAAAAAGCATTTTTAGCGCTGTTGGCAAAGAACAAATGGGAGTTAAAAAAAGAAATTGAACGATATGAGGGTACTGTACTGAATGGTATTCACATAACAGAATCAGGTATATTAGCTGCTGCGCACCTTGGAGGAGCAGGATCCGTTAAAAAATATTTTAAACACAAAGGTAAACGCAATTTTAGAGACGCTTATGGAAGTTCAATAAGAAGTTATATGAAAATGTTTGGAGGTTATGACACTTCGTTTATTATTGCAAACATTAATGCAACTGTGAAAAACATTTAATTACGGGTAATAATTGCAAAAGAGGCTTTGAAAAACTAAATTTTTTAAAGCCTCTTTTTATGTAAAAAGGTTATCTCTCTTTAATAATTTCTCCGTTGGGACGCACAACTAAATTAATGACGTCCTTATCTTTTTTGATTTTCACGTTATATTGTTTTTTGATAATATCTCCGTCTTCCTGAGTATACAGAAAACGATCATTTACAATGGAATATCCGGGATAGGTTCTGTAAATAGAGTAAATCACATCACTGGGTAGTTTTACGTTTTTAAAATTTTCCACCACACGTACTAACTTTCCATTTTCATTGTAGGTAGCAGTCAAAGATCCGTTACTAACCTCCATTACTACAAGGTACTCTTCAAAACCTTCCGCATCTTTACCTAAATCATAGGCGATAAATTTTTCTTCAACCATTTTTACTCTTTGATCAGGATTATTATCCGGTATGTAGATTGAAAAATCTGTCCCGACTCTTTTAATAATAACTCCGGGCAGTTCCTCTATTTTGATTTTTCCTTTCTCCGTTACTTGAGCAGTTACTGCAAATGATATGCTGAAGAAAAATAGTATAATAAGTGATTTCATGACATAAAGTTTTAAATTAATAAATAAGTTTCAAAAGTGTAATAAACGGATTCATTTCAAGGCTTGATGTTTTACTCCCCCTTTTTTTTTGATTATATAAACAACTGTTTTTAAGATATTTACGATTTTATTTAATGGTAAACCTATGTAAATTTAGCTTTTTTATTAAGGCTTTACTGTTAATTATTTCCATAAGAAATGTTAATAAAACTGTTTAAGTTCCACTTTTTTTAACAAGAATTAGTGATTTAATTTATTTTCCAAATTAAAAAAAAAAGCACCAATCTTTCGATTGATGCTTTGTAAGTAATGAAATTCGTGTGAGTAGCTTTTACTCGAAACTGCCCATTAAAATTTCTAATATTTTAATAGCCGCCTCGCTAATTTTTGTACCAGGACCAAAAACAGCAACTGCACCGGCATCAAATAAAAACTGATAATCTTGTGCCGGAATTACTCCGCCTACAACTACCATAATATCTTCCCGACCGTAATTTTTTAGCTCTTCAATCACTTGTGGGACCAGTGTTTTGTGACCTGCCGCCAATGATGAAACACCAAGAATATGAACATCATTTTCAACCGCTTGTTTAGCTGCTTCAGCCGGCGTTTGAAAAAGTGGACCAATATCAACATCAAAACCGACATCAGCATATCCGGTGGCGACCACTTTTGCACCACGATCATGTCCGTCCTGACCCATTTTGGCAATCATGATTCGTGGACGTCGTCCTTCTTTTTTAGCGAATTCATCTGCCAGTTGTTTTGCTTTTTCAAAACTTTTGTCGTCTTTTATTTCTTTACTATACACACCGCTAAAGGATTTAATTTGTGCTTTGTATCTTCCAAAAACCGTTTCAAGCGCATCGCTGATTTCTCCTAATGTAGTTCGGTTTCGGGCCGCTTCGACAGCTATTTCCAGTAAATTCCCTTCACCGGTTTGGGCACAAAGGATTAATTTTTTAAGAGAATTCTGCACTTTTTCAGAATCTCTACTGGCTTTGATTCGGTCTAATTGTTCCAGTTGTTGTTTGCGGACCATTTGGTTATCCACATCCAAAATCTGTAACGGATCTTCTTTTTCTAATCTATATTGATTTACTCCCACGATAATATCCTGACCGCTGTCTATTCTGGCTTGTTTTCTGGCCGCAGCTTCTTCGATTCTAAGTTTTGGAATTCCGGATTCAATGGCTTTGGTCATTCCGCCAAGTTCTTCTACTTCTTCGATTAGTTTCCAAGCGTTTTCGGCGATTTCATTCGTCAAGCTTTCTACATAATAACTCCCGGCCCATGGATCAACGGTTTTGGTAATTTTAGTTTCTTCCTGCAGATAAAGCTGTGTGTTTCGGGCAATTCTAGCAGAGAAATCTGTTGGTAAAGCGATGGCTTCGTCCAATGCATTGGTATGCAAAGATTGTGTTCCTCCAAAAGCGGCTGCAGCTGCTTCAATACAGGTTCGTGCCACATTATTGAAAGGATCTTGCTCTGTTAAACTCCAACCTGAAGTTTGGCAATGGGTTCGCAAGGCTAATGATTTATCGTCTTTGGGTTCAAATTGCTTCACCAATTTCGCCCATATCATTCTTCCCGCACGCATTTTGGCAATTTCCATAAAATGGTTCATTCCAATCGCCCAGAAAAAAGACAGTCTTGGAGCGAATTCATCAATTTTCATTCCGGTCGCTAATCCGGTTCTAATGTATTCCAAACCATCGGCCAAAGTGTAAGCTAATTCAATATCAGCAGTGGCTCCCGCTTCTTGCATGTGGTATCCTGAAATTGAAATCGAATTGAATTTGGGCATTTTTTTGCTGGTATATTCAAAAATATCAGCAATGATTTTCATCGAAGGTGTTGGCGGATAAATATATGTGTTACGCACCATGAACTCTTTCAAAATGTCATTTTGTATCGTACCTGAGAGTAATTCGGGTTTTACGCCTTGTTCTTCGGCGGCGACAATATAGAAAGCCATAATAGGTAAAACAGCGCCATTCATCGTCATGGAAACGGACATTTCATCTAGTGGAATTTGGTCGAATAATACTTTCATGTCTTCCACGGAATCAATTGCAACTCCCGCTTTTCCTACATCGCCCACTACGCGTTCGTGATCGGAATCATAGCCGCGGTGTGTAGGTAAATCAAAAGCGATGGAAAGTCCTTTTTGACCCGCAGCCAGATTTCGTCTGTAAAAAGCATTACTTTCTTCAGCGGTCGAAAATCCTGCATATTGGCGAACTGTCCAAGGTCTGCGAACGTACATTGTGGCGTAAGGTCCGCGTAAATTTGGTGCAAAACCAGCTCCAAAATCAAGATGAGTAAGATGCTCAATATCTTGCTCCGAGTACGTTGGTTTTAATTCGATTCCCTCTGCGGTTAGAAAAGCATCAGCCACAGCATTTTCATTCTCCACTTTCAACAGTGTGCTTTCTAATTTTATATGTTGTAAATCTTTTCTTTTCATTTGTTAAGTACCAAATTACACGAATGCTGATTAATTTTTAATTTTGATTAACCGAAATTTCCGGATTTTATTCAAGATCTAATCTTTCCTGTTCTATTTTCTCTGCCAGACGTCTTTCTATTATTGGTGTAATCAAGGTTTTTCTCGGTTTCACTTTTACAAAAGGAAATAATTCTAAATCATGTTTCATTTTGTCCTGTTTATTAGGATGTTTGTTTGTGCCTAATAGAATTTCTTTCCCAGAATCAAATAATTCCTGAGCTGTATCAGCACTTTCCTGAATTTTCCTTTTGATGATTCCTTCGTTAAGTTGTTTCAGGAAACCGCCATTTGCCTCTATATCTTTGAATAAAGCCAATGCTTTTTCGGCTAATTGATTGGTGAGATTTTCTATATAATAACTGCCGTCAGCCGGATTATTCACTTTGTCAAAATAACTTTCGTTTTTAAGAATCAACAATTGATTTCGGGCGATACGGTCGCCAAATTCATTGTCTTTATGGTACAACGCATCATACGGTAAATTTGCAATAGCATCTGCTCCGCCAATAATCGCACTCATACATTCGGTTGTGGTACGCAACATATTTACGTTGTAATCATACAATGTTTTGTTTCGTTTGGTAGGCGAAACGATGATGTTGCAGTCTAAGTTGTGGTTGTATTCCTTTGCAATCAGATTAAAAAGTAATCGTAATGCACGCAGTTTTGCAATTTCAAAAAAGTAATTTGTCCCAACGGCTACTTCAAAAACTATTGGTTGGTTTATGTTTTCAATTCGATTGAAATATTCATTTGCCTGTCCTAAACTATAGGCAATTTGCTGCACCATGTTGGCACCTGCATTTTGATACAAAGCAGTATTTATACTGATTAATGACACTGATGGCGTTGCTGCCGAAAGTAAATTCAGTGTGTCAAAATTGCTTTTTTCTTTAGTTGTAAACCAGTTTCCGTCTTTGGCTAATTGTCCAATTGGATCCAGATTACAAAAAATAACAGTCTTATTTTGTTTTGCGAAAGCATCAATTTTTCTGACGAAATCGATTGAAATAAATGCAAGATTAAAATAAACGGTAACTTTTTCTAATGGTAATTGCTCCAAAAGATTGGTAATATCAATTGATTCGTTTTCGATAGTAAAACGAAGGCTGTTCGCACCACGACTTAAGCTGTCGCGCGCTCTTTCGATTGATTTTTCAACATCGTAGACAAATATATTTTGGCAAATTTTGAATTCAGTCGCTTTTGTGGAAACAGAAAAAGCCTTGGTAAACTCATCTTTATGGTAAAAAGGTTTCACCTGAATGTCTTCAGGAGAATTCCACACTAAAGTTTCATTGTAATCTGCTCCTTTGAGTTCAAATTGGATTTTTTGTTTCCATTGTTTGGAGGAAATGGGATTGAAATCATCGAAAAGGTTTGTAGCCATTTTTTGGTCGATTAAATTATGGTTTTGAATAATTAATATTTTAATTATTTATTTTTTTTCAACTGTATCGCCTTCGAATTCGATGATATAAATATCTTCACTATCTTTTTTCATGTAATATTTTTCGCGAGCGTATTTTTCTATTTGTTCTGAATTTTTTAATTGCTTGATATTTTCCTTATCTTTTTTTATTTCCTGATTATAATAAGCGGCATTATCTTCCAGGTCTTCAATTTGTTTGTCCAAAATGCGATGACCGAAGTACGAATAGTTATCTAAAAAAATCATCCAAGTAATAAAAAACAACAAGACCCAAATGTATTTGTTACTTAAAAATTTGAACCAAGGTTTGTTTTTGTAAGGATTTGTCATTTTATTTTTTTTAGCCCCGATTACAGTGGAAATCCTTTTAGTAGGTGATACTGACGAAGGAAGATTCACCTACTAAAAGATTGCAACGGAAAGCGGGAAATAGCTCCTAATAATAATTTCACTAAAATTACAACTAAATTACAGAATTTTTTGATTTATTACTGCGCGAACCACATCAATGGCGACAGTATTGTATTTGTCATTTGGTATTATGATATCTGCAAAAGCTTTGGTTGGTTCGATGAACTGTTCGTGCATTGGTTTCAAAGTGGTTTGGTACCTGTTGATTACTTCATTCATGTCCCGGCCACGTTCCGCGATATCACGTTTCATTCGGCGGATTAATCGCTCGTCAGAATCAGCGTGAACATATATTTTTACATCAAATAATTCTCTTAATTCTGCATTTGCCAAGATTAAAATCCCTTCGACAATCATCACTTTTCTCGGATGTGTAAAAACGGTATCGTCCGTTCTATTGTGCGTCGCAAAGGAATAAACAGGTTGATGGATGTTGTTCCCTGCTTTTAATTCTTTTAGATGTGCAACCAGCAATTCGAAATCAATGGCACGCGGATGATCAAAATTAATTAAAGCGCGTTCATCAAACGAAAGCCCGTGATTTTCTTTGTAATATGAGTCTTGAGAAATAATACCAACTTCGGTCTCTGGTAATTCATTCATAATTTGATGTACAACGGTTGTTTTTCCGCTTCCAGTACCGCCTGCAATTCCTATAATGAGCATAATTTTTTTGTTATGTTTTTATCGGGACAAAAATAGGAATTTAATCGGGAGCAGTTTTTCTTTTTTTAAGAAATATTGCTAATTTAATAGATTTATTTAGTGGTTATTATTTAACATTTTTTCTATCTTTAGTTTCTAAATTTTAAAACATTGTATTCACAAGTCAATAAAAATATAAGCCGATATGTCACTTTTGACGTAAATGAATTAGAAATTTTTAATTCATTATTGGAGTACACTGCCGTACCTAAAAAAACGAATATGCTTCAGGAGGGAGAGATGTGTAATTTTGAAGCTTATGTTATCAAAGGCTGTGTCCGAAAATATTACATTGACGCGAATGGTTTTGAAGTTATTCTGCAATTTGCCATCGAAAATGCTTGGATTAGCGATATTTCTTTTAGTATTTACGAAGATAAACCGAGTCGGGTATACATAGAAACATTAGAAGATTGCGAATTTTTTATGTTCAGTCCGGAAACGAAAGAGGAATTATTCAATAAAGCACCAAAGTTTGAACGCGCTTTCCGTATTCTGATGCAACGCAGTTTAGCTGTTACTCAAGACCGGTTATTTACTACTATTTCTAAATCGGCTACCGAGAAATATTTAGAGTTTCTCGAACAGTATCCTACACTTTCGCAGCGCGTTGCCCAACATTATATTGCTTCTTATCTGGGAATTTCAGCGGAATTTTTAAGTAAAGTTAGGACAAAAATCGCTAAAATTTAAATACTCGTTTTTTTTCATTTCTTGTCCTAGTTCAATGCATGCGCTTTTTTTTTGACGCAACTTTGCATCATACTATTAAAGAACAGGACAATGGAAAATACAGATAAAATTATAGACGGTGCAATTACACATTATATTTTGCACAAAGCCAATACGCGCGGTCATGCTAATCATGGTTGGTTAGAATCCTATCATACGTTTAGTTTTGCCAATTATCAAAATCCAGAGCGTATGAATTTTGGTGTGTTGCGCGTTCTTAATGATGATAGAGTCAGCCAAGGAATGGGTTTTGGGAAACATCCGCACGATAACATGGAAATTATTTCTATTCCGCTCGAAGGTGATTTAGAACACCAAGACAGTATGGGAAATACTACCGTAATCAAGGAAGGTGATATTCAGGCGATGAGCGCTGGTACCGGAATTTTTCATAGCGAGTATAATAAGAATAAAGATCAGTTGGTTAAATTTTTACAGATTTGGATTTATCCAAATAAAAAAAATGTAACGCCTCGTTATGACCAAATCACGTTAGATTTAAATGATCGTCACAATAAATTACAGCAAATTTTGTCGCCAAATCCAGAAGATGACGGCGTGTGGATTCATCAAGATGCTTGGTTTCATATTGGGAAGTTTGACAACGACTTTTCTACTTTGTATGAATTGAAAAAACCAGGAAATGGAATTTATGCTTTTGTTTTAAAAGGGGATTTCACGATTGGTAACATTGCTTTAAATGAGCGCGACGGACTAGGAATTTGGGATACAAATTCAATTAAAATTACCGCTAATTCAACTAACGCAGAGATCCTATTGATGGAAGTTCCGATGCAATTGTAATCTGCTAAATAATAGAAATAAATAATATTAATTTAAAATAAAATACTACTATGTCAACAACAAAATGGGTAATTGACCCAACACACTCAGAAATTGGTTTTAAAGTGAAGCACATGATGTTCACTAATGTTTCAGGTAAATTTTCAAAATTCGATGCAACGATTGAAACAGAAGACAGCAATTTACAAAATGCGAAAATTGAGTTTACAGGAGCAATTGATTCTATAACAACAGGAAACGCAGACAGAGACACTCATTTATTGAGTGCTGATTTTTTTGATGCTGCTCAGTTTCCAGAAATTAAATTTAGTGCTACTTCTTTTACCAAAATTAATGAAGGCGAATATGAATTGGTTGGTGATTTAACATTACACGGGGTTACAAAGTCGGTGAAATTAGCAGCGGATTATGGAGGATTAATGAAAGATCCTTGGGGAAATACCAAAATGGCACTTGCATTAGAAGGAAAAATCAACAGAAAAGATTGGGGTTTAAACTGGAATTCGGCTCTTGAAACTGGCGGTGTTTTAGTAAGTGAAGAAGTTCGTTTGAATATCGAACTACAGTTTTTGCAACAATAATTGTAAAGTAAATAAACACAAATCTCAAAGGATTCTTCTTTGGGGTTTGTGTTTTTTAATAAAATAGAATGATGGAAACCATAAATATTTTATACATAGGAAGACATCCCGAAATTCTAGAAACTGTCATCCGATTAATAAATGCAAATGACAATTGGAATGGATTAGGCGTTATGAATGATGAGGAAGCGAAGGAAATTTTTCTAAAAAAAGATTTTTCCATTGTATTGTTAGGTTCCGGAATTCAGGAAGAAAGCGAAACTGAATTGTACACTTTTTTCAAAAATCAAAATCCAAATATTAGTATTGTTCAGCATTATGGCGGTGGAAGTGGTTTGCTAAAAAGTGAAATTCTACATGGCTTGTATAACAATAAAAATTAAAAACTCTTTTTTTTTACCATTAAGAAATTAAGAAAAATTAAGCACCGTTCTTAATTTTTCTTAATTTCCTAATGGTTTAATTTATAAAATAGGATGTTTAATAAAATATTTAGTATTGCCAACTAAAAAAAGAGAGCCATTTGACTCTCTTTCTTTATTTTATAAAAAACTATTATTTGTTCTTCTTTGCTTTGATCATCATTTCTAATTGATCCCAAAGTTCTTCCGGAATTGCTTCAAGTAAATTGAACTGTCCAGCGCCTTTGAGCCATTCACCACCATCAATTGTAATAACATCTCCGTTGATGTATGCTGAAAAATCAGAAACTAAGTAAGCCGCTAGATTGGCTAATTCCTGATGATCTCCCACACGTTTTAACGGTACTTTTTTAGCCATATCAAATTTTTCTGCTAAATCTCCAGGTAACAATCGGTCCCACGCACCTTTAGTCGGAAACGGTCCAGGAGCAATTGCATTCGAACGAATTCCGTATTTTGCCCACTCTACAGCGAGACTTCGTGTCATTGCCAAAACTCCCGCTTTTGCAGTTGCGCTAGGCACTACGTAAGCAGAACCTGTCCAAGCGTAAGTTGTAACAATATTCAAAATGGTAGATGATTTTTGTTTGGTGTCAATCCAATGTTTTCCAAAAGCAAGTGTACAGTTTTTGGAACCTTTCAAAACGATATCAATGACAGTATCAAAGGCATTGGCAGATAATCTTTCGGTTGGAGAAATGAAATTTCCGGCTGCATTATTCAGTAGAACATCAACTTTTCCAAAAGCTTTCAACACTTCTTGTAGCATATTTTCTACTTCTTCATAATGACGTACATCACATTGAATTGGTAGACAAGTTCCGCCGGTTTCCGTTTCCAGCTCTGCAGCAGTATTTTTCAGTTTTTCTAAATCTCTGGATGTAATGGCCACTTGCGCACCCAATTCCAAGAAATATTTAGTCATTGCTTTTCCTAAACCGCTTCCGCCTCCGGTTACGACAATCACTTTGCCTTTTAAGGCATCGTCGCGTAACATTTTATCTGTATAACTCATATTTTTGATATTTTTTTATTGTAAATATAATAAAATTAAATAGTATGCATGCATAATAAAAATAAATTTCAATACCGATTTTAGATGGAACACAATCTTTTAGCGGCTTCTTCAAGCGTAGCATTGTCTTTGGCAAAACAGAAACGAATTAGTTTCAGGTCTTTTCCATCGGCATAAAAAGTAGAAATAGGAATTGCAGCAACGCCATGTTCTGTAATAAGTCGTTTGCAAAAATCAACATCATTCTCATTTGATATAGCTGCATACGAAACCACTTGAAAATAAGTTCCTTCGCACGGCATGAGTTTGAAGCGGCTGACTTTTAATAATTGTCTAAAATAATCTCGTTTTTCCTGATATAATTTCCCGATTTCAGCAACAGAAACAATCTCTAAATACTCGCTAATCGCAAACTGACAAATGCTGTTTACACTAAAAACTAAAAATTGATGTACTTTTTTGATTTCGTTCATTAAATATTCCGGCGCTACTAAATAGCCAATTTTCCATCCCGTAACATGGAATGATTTTCCAAAAGAGGAAATCATCACACAACGATTTAATAGTTTCTTGCGTGTATGAGCTGAAATATGTTTCTCCTCGAAAGTGATGTATTCATACACTTCATCAGAAAGAAGTATGATAGCAGGATATTTTTCGAGCAGCATTTCCAAGGCTTCCAAATCATATTCCGCCAAGATTTTCCCGGTTGGATTATGCGGATTATTGATGATAATCATTTTAGTTTTTGCAGTACATGCTTTTTCAATAATTTCCCAATTTGGAGTATAATCATCATTCAGTGCTACCCGAACCGGATTTGCGTTGCATAATAATACAGGCGCTTCATAGCAATCATAACTGGGATCTAAAATAATCACTTCGTCATTGCTTTTTACCAAAGCTGTTATGGTGGTAAAAATGGCTTGTGTCGCTCCAGCGGTAACGAGCAATTCCGTTTTAGGCTGAATTGTTCTTTGATAAGAGTTCTCGATTAATAGTGCTATTTTTGATAATAACGGTAGATAGCCGGACATTGGCGTGTATTGATGTACATTTTCTTTGGCCAGTTTGGCAACAATATTTGTTAAGCGTTCATCGACAGGAAAATTTGGAAAACCTTGAGAAAGATTGATGGCATTATATTCAGCAGCCATTTTTGACATAACTGTAAAAATACTCGTGCTGATATTTGGAAGTTTACTCATAAAATCAAATTAATTGCTTTATAAAAGTACCATTTTTATCCAGATAAATTAGAAGAAAAAAAAAGCTACCTAAATGGCAGCTTCTTCTTGCTAAACAATTAATATTACATTCCTTTGATGATTTCACCGCTAGGTTTGACAACTAATCTACGAACTTCATTGTCTTTTTTTATTTTTAGGTTGTATTCTTTTTTTATGATGTCTCCTTCTTTTTGAGAGTATAAATACTTGTCATTTACAATTTGCCAACCTGGGAACGTTTTGTATATGGAATATATTAAGTCAGTGGGAAGTTTTACGTTTTTGTAATTTTCCACCACACTCATTAATTTTCCATTTTCGTTATAAGTTGCAGTTAATGAACCTTTGGGGGTTTCCATAATGACTAAATAATTTTCAAAACCTTCATAATCTCTTCCCAAATCATAGGCTATAAATTTATCTTCGAGTGCTCTGACGTTTACATCAGGATTTCGATCGGGTATGTAGACAGAAAAATCCTTCCCTGCACTTTTGATTACAACTCCCGGTAAATCTTCCATTTTCATACTCCCTTGTCCAGATCTACTTGGATTATTTTGTGAAAAAGAGACAGTTGTAAAACTTAAAAAAACTAATAAAAAACTAAATGCTTTCATGATGTTTACTTTTAAATTATAATCTAACACACATCCATTTTAATGATAAAAGCTAGGTAATAAGGCTTATTTATTTCTTCCCCTTTTATTTTTTAGTACTATAGATCATTAAAATTTAAAAACATTAGCGGCTTTTGGTATTTGAATTAATATTCAAAAAATGATTTTAGGCATTAGTAAAATTAAAGCCTTTTGAGATTTTGAAGGGTTAATATTTTTGTAAATATTGTTAACGGTAGCATGGATTTCGAACATATTTTTTAGCAGGAAAATCCATTTCAATAGCCATTATGCGCTGTGGTTTGTAACTATTATTTAAATAAGAGGTAAAATAATAGCCTGCTAATCAGCAATCTAATTTAAAAATAAGAAAAATAACCACTTTTTTAGAAATAAAAATCAGGTCTTTCGGTATTATTTTTGTGGCGATAAATAGAGGAAGAATATTTTTGAATAAACGTCTTTAATCCTTAAACAGGCTACTGTATTTTATGAATAATAAAAATAGTAGGGCGGTTGTGTAAATCCACTTTTACTTTTTTCCAATCCGAAGCTCGCATCGTTTTAATGTATTCTGATGGTAAAGTAATATCAGTTGCAATACACAGATGCGTAGTAGGGTTAAGAGCCTGTAAGATATCCTCCAGCATTTTATTGTTTCTGTAAGGAGTTTCTATAAAAATTTGAGACTGATTTTTGTCTTGAGACATTTTTTCAAGATTTTTAAGTGCTATTTTCTTTTCGCCTTTTTCAATAGGTAAGTAGCCATTAAAAGTGAAACTTTGTCCGTTCATTCCCGAAGCCATCATTGCCAAAAGAATTGATGAAGGACCCACCAACGGAACAACTTGAATTCCTTTTTCGTGTGCCAATTTTACAATAACAGCACCAGGATCAGCCACGCCAGGACAACCCGCTTCACTCATTAACCCTACATTTTTGCCTTCCAACAAAGGTTTTATGAAGTCTAAATGTTCCTTAGTTTCGGTGTGTTTATTTAAAACAAAAAGGTTTAATTCAGATTGTTTTTTTTCAGGATTTACGCTTTTAATTGACTTTCGTGCTGTTTTTTCATTTTCAACAATATAATAATCAATAAAATCAATACTTCTTTTTATCGTTTGTGGTAAGACATCCATTGGATCACAGTCGCCTAAAGTGGTAGGGATTAAATAGAGTTTTCCTAAAAGAGTAGTTGTATTCATTGGGATATAATTGCGTTCCTGAAGTAATTTTTTTGTCTATAATATTTAATAAAACACTAGAAATTCAGGCTATTTATGTTTTTCTATTAATTTTTTTGCAATAATCTCGCAAACGTCATTGAGCATGTTGTAGATGATTTCAAATCCATTGGGTAAGCCAAAATACGGATCGGGTACATCTACCTTTTCGTTCGGAAACAATTCATTTAAGATCAATTGGACCTTTTGTTTTTGTTCTTGATTTTCGGCGAGTTCAATAACATCATCATAATTAGAATTGTCCATCACGTAGATATAATCGTATTCATCGAAATCAGCGGTACTGAATTGTCGTCCTTTTTGATGGGAGATATTGATTTTATTTTTTTTTGCAACAGCAATAGAGCGATCATCTGGCGAGTGACCAATGTGCCACGAGCCTGTTCCTGCTGAATCAACGGTAAATTTGTTTTTTGGAAGCTTAGACGCTAATATCCCTTCGGCAAGTGGTGATCTGCAGATATTTCCTAAACAAACCATTAAAATTTTTACGGGCATGATATGTTTAAAGCGTTAATTTTTTATTGATGTCCTCGACATACTTTTTGAATTGTTTGTCGGTAGCAACTAAATTGTCAACTGTTTTGCAAGCATGTAAAACGGTGGCGTGATCGCGATCACCTATTTGAGAACCGATATTTGCTAATGATGCTTTTGTGAATTTCTTTGCAAAAAACATTGCCAATTGTCTGGCTTGTACTACGTGCCTTTTTCTCGTTTTTGATTGAAGGGTTTCCAAATCTAACTGGAAATAATCAGATACCGTTTTTTGAATGTAATCTATAGAAATTTCACGTTTAACATTTTTAACAAATTTTTCAACAACGCTTTTAGCAAG
This sequence comes from Flavobacterium caseinilyticum, assembly GCF_004349085.1. Taxonomy (GTDB): domain Bacteria; phylum Bacteroidota; class Bacteroidia; order Flavobacteriales; family Flavobacteriaceae; genus Flavobacterium; species Flavobacterium caseinilyticum. The sequence continues at coordinate 977,918 of NZ_SMFM01000001.1, forward strand.
TTCTAAAGTAACTTCTTTTTTATTAAACGAAGATTGGGCAATCAAGGAGATTATAGCCCCTTCCAGTTCTCTTACATTGGATTTAATATTGCGGGCAACATATTCAATAATCTCCTCCGGGATTTCAACACCATCACGATACAATATATTTTTTAGGATAGAAATTCGTGTTTCATAATCGGGTTGGTGCAGTTCAGCAGACAAGCCCCATTTGAAACGAGACAATAACCGCTGTTCGATATCCTGCATATCTACAGGCGCTTTGTCCGAAGTTAGAATTACCTGTTTGCCATTTTGATGCAAATAATTAAAAATATGGAAAAATACATCCTGAGTTCCTGATTTACCGGAAAGGAATTGAACATCATCGATAATTAATACATCAATTAATTGATAAAAATGAATAAAATCATTTCGATTATTTTTCTTTACAGAGTCGATATATTGCTGTGTAAAAATCTCTGCAGAAATGTATAATACTGTTTTTTCAGGATATTTGTCTTTAATCTCCACTCCAATAGCGTGCGCTAAATGGGTTTTTCCTAATCCAACGCCACCAAAAATCAATAACGGATTAAACGATGTTCCGCCTGGTTTATTGGCAACGGCCATACCGGCCGAACGCGCTAATCTATTGGAATCTCCTTCCAGGAAATTATCAAAACTGTAATTGGCATTCAACTGTGATTCGATTTTTAAATTGCGAATTCCAGGGATTACGAAAGGATTTTTTAATTCTGGATTTAAATTTTTGAATGGAGCATCTACTTCCTGAGGCTTCATAGGAACACGGTTAGCACTTGGCAATTGTTCCGTAAACGGTTGTTTGTTGCCGTAAGTGTTTTCCATTCTGATTTTATAGAGTAACTTTGCGTTTTTTCCAAGTTCTTTGGTCAGCGCTACTTTTAATAATTTCACATAATGTTCTTCCAGCCATTCGTAGAAGAATTTGCTTGGAACCTGAATATATAATGCGTTATCGGTAAGTTCAACTGATTTGATTGGTTCGAACCAAGTTTTGTACGCTTGATCCTGAATGTTGTCTTTAATGAAAGACAAACAGTTTTCCCACACTGATTGAGCAGTTTTGTTCATATATTTGGTTAAATTATTTTTATTTGGGGATCTATTATCCTATAATAAAAAGGCTGTGTTTTTATATTTTTTCAGGGAAACAAATATGTGAACAATTTTCTGTAAAAAAAAATATATTAGGTAATAATTTTATAAATTAATGTTGTAAGGAGCTCTTTAAATTTTAAATTTTTAATAAATAATTAATGAAAGATCATCAAATAAATGTTAGGGTCCGGTACTCAGAAACGGATCAAATGGGAGTTGTATATCACGGGAATTACATCCCTTATTTTGAAATTGGAAGGGTGGAATGGCTTAGAGACAAAGGGATCTCTTATAAAAGCATGGAGGAAAGCGGTATTGCGCTGCCTATTGTTTCTATGAATATAAATTATAAAAAACCAGCCAAATATGATGAGTTGCTTACAGTGCATACTCGTTTTAAAAGTCAGAGCTCGGTGAAGATAGAATTTGACTGTGAAATTTATAATGAATCGGATGAGTTATTAACAACTGCTCAATTTATTTTGGTTTTTGTATCCTTAAAAACAGGTCGCCCAACTGCTCCGCCAGATTATATTTTGGACTTATTTAAAATGATGGAATAAAGTAATAAAAAAAGCAATTTTAAATCGAGATTAGAGTTGTTTTATATTGATTTCAAAAATTGAGTTAAAGATGCCGAATACTAGTTCGGCATTTTTTTTTCGCGTTTTTATTTCGATTTTACCAATTGCATTTGCTGAATTTTCTTGAATTTCAATTTCCTGATTTACAATTACGAGTTTTTTTTCTTTGATAACTCGCATCACTTTATTCATAAATGCATAATCAAAGGAAAGAGAATAGTGAATGTCAATTGTTTTTTCGACTATTTCGCAAGTTTTAAGAAGCACTTGCGCAGTATTTTTGTAGGCAGAGATCAATCCGCCAACTCCTAATTTGACTCCTCCGAAAACGCGAACCACTACAATCAAAATATTGGTTACTGAAAAGGACTGAATTTGACCGTAAATTGGCATTCCGGCGCTGTTGCTTGGTTCTCCATCATCATTTGCCCTATAAGTCAGTGTTTCAGTGCCAATCTGGAAAGCGTAACAAAAATGGCCTGCCTGCGGATGTTCTTTTCGCAACCGTTCAAGAATAGGTTTTAGTTGGTCTTCGGATTCTATCGGGAAAGCATAGCCAAAGAATTTGCTGTTTTTTTCTTTGAATAATACTGATGAGGGTGCGAATTCAATAGTTTTGTAGGTGTCTTTTAATTCCAAGGGTAAAGGTGTTGGGATTAAAGTATTATTTTTTCAAACAAGTTTACCACATCTTCTTGCCCAACTTGTAAATTCCAAACCTTCAGGCCTGCGGCTTTAGCGGCATCAGTGTTTTCTTTTTTATCATCAACAAACAAAGTTCGCTTTGGTGCTAAATTGTGTTTTTTGATAACATAATTAAAAATTTCGGCATCGGGTTTTCGCAAACCCATCTCAAATGAAAAATAAATCTTTTCGAAACATTGATAAAAATCTCTGTAAAAAGACATGCCTGCTTTGTGTTGGAATTTTTCAATATGCATCGCGTCAGTATTGCTCAATAAAAATAAGCGATACTTGGTCGATAGTTTTTGCAGAAATTCTAAACGGTACAAAGGTATTGTCGAGTCTGGAATTATGGAATTCCACGCATGACGAATCTCTTCTATAGAGGCATCCGGTATATGTTCTTGAAAGCCCTCTATGAATTGAAGTTCAGAAATTTTACCCGTTTCAAAATTGCGGTTAAGTTCCTGTAAATCAGTGCTCCATTCTGTTAAGCCTAATTTTTTAAACTCAATAATTGGGGCATCTTTATCTAGATTTATAAAAATATCTCCAAAATCAAAAATTATAGTATTAATCATGGTTTCTAACTATTATAAGTTCATCATTGCCAATTGACTTCTTTTCAAAAGACTTTTTTGGCAATATTGGGGCGCTGATTCCGCTTCCAAATTTTATGTTTCCAATAAATATTCGCGCTTCATCCCAAAGATTCTCGTCAATGAAAGTTTGCAAAGATTGCCTGCCACCTTCAATAATTACGGATTGTATTTCATTTTGAAATAAGAGTTGGACAATCTGCTTGGCAATATTTTCGTTGAAATCAATTTTTTGGAAATGAACATTTTCTTTTTCATCAGAAAACACTGTTTCCGAAATCATTATCGTTTTCACGGAATTATCAAAGATATGACTTTCTGTGTAAATACGATTATTTCGGTCGAGAACAATTCGAATGGGGTTATTACCGCACCAATCTCGAACATTTAATTTTGGGTTGTCTTCGATAGCTGTTTTGGTTCCCACCAGAATTGCCTGTTCTTCGGAGCGCCATTTGTGCACTAATTGTCTTGAATAAAAGTTGGTTATCCAAACAGGTGCTCGTTTTTTAATAACAGTCATGCCTGAGGTTTCTGGATTGCAAAAAATGGATTCCGGCGCTATAAAACCGTCATGAGTTTCGGCCCATTTCAAAATTACATACGGTCTTTTCTTTTCGTGAAACGTAAAAAATCGTTTGTTCAACTCGTTACATTCGTCTTCAAGAATGCCGGTGGTAACCTGTATTCCGGCTTCCAATAGTTTTTTAATACCATTTCCCGCAACTTTTACATTGGGATCAACGGTTCCTATGACAACATTCGGAATTTTATTTTTTATAATCAGATCACAACAAGGCGGTGTTTTTCCAAAATGACTACAAGGTTCCAAACTCACATAAATAGTAGCTTTTTTTAGCAGCGTTTTGTCCTTCACTGAATTTATAGCGTTTACTTCAGCATGTGGTTCACCTGCCTGTTTGTGCCATCCTTCTCCGATGATTTTGTCTTCATGAACGATTACACTACCTACCAAAGGGTTCGGATAGGTAGTCCCTAAGCCATTCTTAGCTAATTCAATGCAACGTTCAATATATTTTTCATGTATTTTCACAAAACAAAAGTAATGATTTTTGACTTTACGATTTTGTTTTAAAACTTTTGAAAATTATTCTAAACAATTTCTATTTTTGCAGATATAATTAGATTTTGAAAAAATGGAAAATTACAGTATCAGGAAAATAAATAAAGAGGATAATCCCGAAGTTGCTCAATTGATACGAGCGGTTTTTGATGAAATGGATATCCCAAAAGTAGGAACGGCGTATGAAGATCCCTATTTGGACTTAATGTACGAGGAGTACAACAAATCCAGATCCGTATATTATGTTGTTGAAAATAACGGTAAAATTGTTGGTGTTGCAGGAATCGCACCGCTTGCTAACGAAGCCGAGACCATTTGTGAATTGCAGAAAATGTATTTTCTGCCTGAAGCCCGAGGTATAGGAATTGGTAGTGAAATGATGGAAGTCTGTTTGCAGAGTGGCAAAAATCTCGGATATGAAAAATGTTATTTAGAAACCATGCCATTTATGCTTGATGCCCAAAAATTATATAAAAAAGCGGGTTTTAACTATATTGATGCTCCAATGGGAAGTACAGGCCATGTAAGCTGTCCCGTTTGGATGCTAAAAGAATTGTAATTTTTTCGTATGAATTAATTGAATTAATCCATCAAATCGATACCATAATAAAATGAAAATAAAAGAATTCAGAAGCTACTTTATTCAGGAACTCACTCCGATTTATGATGCTGGCGAAGCGGAAAGCTTCTTTTATTTGATTTTGGAAGAAAAACAACAGTTAAAAAGAATTGATTTGGCTTTACAGCCTTATTTGGATTTTTCTGAGGAACAAATCATGGTTTGGGATTTAATTTTGCAGCAACTAAAAAAGGAAATTCCGATTCAGTATTTATTAGGCAAAACGAGTTTTTACGGACTGGATTTTCAGGTCAATGAAAATGTTTTGATTCCCAGACCGGAAACAGAAGAATTGGTCGAATGGATTATAGAAAGGCAGAATTCAAAAGGTAAAAGTCAGCAAATCCGTATATTGGATATTGGCACAGGAAGTGGCTGTATTGCCATTTCTTTGGCAAAAAATCTACCAAACGCACAGGTTTTTGCATTAGATATTTCTGTAAAAGCTTTGGCTACAGCCCAAAAAAATGCGGAATTAAATACCGTGAATGTAACATTTATAAATCAAAATATTCTTGAAACGGAGGATTTGGGACAACAGTTTGATATTATAGTTTCAAATCCGCCCTACGTCAGAAATTTAGAAAAAGCCGAGATCAAAAAAAATGTTTTGGACAATGAACCACATCTGGCCCTTTTTGTAGAAGATAACGACGCATTAATTTTTTATAAAAAAATAGCAGACCTAGCCCAGAAAAATCTGTCCAAAAACGGACACTTATTTTTTGAAATTAATCAATATCTAGGAAAACAAATGATTGATTTACTTGAGAAAATGAATTTCTCAGCTATCGAACTACGCAAAGATATTTACGGTAATGAAAGGATGATTAAAGGAGAAATGAATTAAGTAGCCAGTTGCAGTATTCAGCTTTTAAACTTGTGAAATTAGAAATCGTTTCCTGAGCCTGTCAGAGCGAACAGTTGAAGCTAACATCATTGAGCAATCAAAAAAATGAGTATTTAGTTTTAAATCTGTACACTTTTATTTCCCTTTGGGGATTTTACTCATATCGCAACGCTTCAATTGGATCCAGTTTTGAGGCTTTTATAGCCGGATACAACCCAGAAACAAGCGCTACCATAAAACTGGTAATAAATGCCGCCATAATAGCTCCCCATGGAATTACAAAAACAAAATTGACAGCTGTAGCAATACCAAATCCGATCAATATTCCAAAAATAATCCCGACTAATCCGCCTAGTTGACCAATAAGTAATGTTTCTATAAAAAACTGAAAAGCAATAGTTGTTTTTTTGGCGCCCAATGCTTTGCGAACGCCTATTTCCCTGGTTCGCTCCGTAACGGAAACAATCATAATATTCATTAAAGCGATTGAAGATCCCAGCACCGTGATTATACCAATAAGCCAAGAAGCGAATCCAAGGTATTTAGTAATTCCCAGAATTCTATTGATGAGGTCGTCACTGCGAACTACTCCAAAATTATTGTCTTGCACCGGACTTAATTTACGAACTCTGCGCATGGTACTTATAGCATTGTCAATCGCCTGGTTCAGAAATTCCTTCTTATTGACCATAACGCTCATGGTATAGTTGATACTTGGTGCCGTAAATAAAGAGCGCGCTACCTGAATTGGAATTAAAACACGTAAATCCTGGCTATTTCCAAAGGTGGATCCCTTTTCTTTCAGCACTCCAATTACTTTAAACTTGGCTCCTCGAATAGAGATTGTTTTGTCAATAGGATTTATGTTTTTCAGCAATCCTTTTTCAAAATCAGAACCTACAATACATACATAAGCATTGTTTTGAATGTCAAATCCTGTAAAATTGCGACCTAAACTGGTTTCCAGACCAGAATTGGTAATAAAATGTTCGTCTACACCGACAATAGTATTTTCGGGATCGGTTTTCATAGCCTCATATTTCACCTCTGCAGTAGATGTAGCTGTAAAAGAAAGAGAAGTTTCAGAAAAAGGATATTTGTATTTGTTCTTGAAAGCAACAGCTTCCGGATAGGAAATGATTGGATTAATGATTTTTCGTTCCTCGCCTCCTTGTCTTCGCGCCGTATTTTCGTACTGATTGATGTTAAAAGTGTTGGCTCCCATTGCAGCAAAATCACTTGAAATCGTATTTTCTAAAGCAGCAACTACTGTCAAAATCCCCACTAAGGCAGTGATTCCAATAGCGATAATTAAAACCGTCAGAACGGTTCGCAGCAGCTGCGTTCTTATGGAACCAAGAGCAATCCGTATATTTTCTTTGAATAATTTAAACATAGTTATTGTTTGACACCAAAAGACAATTTTTGTTACACGTTTTTTTTTTACAACTGTAATTTATTTTTCAACTGTTGAAAAGGAGCTTTCTTTGGTCGCTCTTTCTGCCAGGGAAATAATATTATTTTTACCGCTTGATTTTCGCTTTAAAACGGGTTGTGGAATTCTAAAATAAAAGACGAATTTTTTTAGAAAGAATTATTTTAAAAAGTAAGATATTTGCAAAGAATTACAATTTTAAAATTCCGATCTGCGATTGTAAGTTGCCCGATCGTTTTTTTAATTCACAGTTCATAATTCATAATTCGTAAATCAAAAATGGCATCAAAACCGAGCATTCCAAAAGGCACCAGAGATTTTTCACCAACTGAAGTGGCAAAACGTCAATATATCATTCAGATTATAAAAAGTAATTTCGAGAAATTTGGTTTCCAACCTATAGAAACGCCATCGTTCGAAAATTCCGAAACCTTAATGGGGAAATATGGAGAAGAAGGCGACCGCCTGATTTTCAAAATATTAAATTCCGGAGATTATTTGGCGAAAGCTACAGAAAGCCATTTAGAAAATAAAGACAGTATTAAACTGACTTCTAGTATTTCTGAAAAAGCCTTACGATATGATTTAACTGTTCCGTTTGCTCGTTATGTAGTACAACACCAAAACGAAATTGAATTTCCATTCAAACGGTACCAAATACAACCTGTTTGGCGTGCAGACCGTCCACAAAAAGGACGTTTCAGAGAGTTTTTTCAATGTGATGCTGATGTTGTGGGTTCTAAATCATTATGGCAGGAAGTTGAATTAGTACAATTGTACGACACTGTTTTTACTGATTTGGGTTTAAACGGAGTAACAATCAAAATCAATAACAGAAAAATATTATCTGGAATTGCAGAAGTGATTGGAGCTTCAGATAAATTAATTGACTTTACAGTCGCCTTGGATAAGCTAGACAAAATAGGCGAGGATGGTGTGAAGAAAGAAATGATGGAGAAAGGAATTTCTGAAGAAGCGATACGAAAAGTGCAGCCTCTTTTCAGTTTTACCGGAACTATATCTGAGAAAATAACTCAGCTTTCTGCATTGCTCTCTGAATCTGAAGAAGGAATGAAAGGAGTAGAAGAGCTGCGTTTTATTTGTGACAATGTGATGAAGTTGGGATTGAATAATTCCATTTTAGATTTAGATGTGACATTAGCAAGAGGATTGAATTACTACACGGGAGCTATTTTTGAAGTTGCCCCACCAAAATCAGTTGCAATGGGTTCTATCGGTGGTGGCGGTCGATACGATGATTTGACCGGAATTTTTGGACTCAAAAACATGAGCGGCGTGGGAATATCATTTGGATTAGACCGAATTTATTTGGTCATCGAAGAACTGAACTTATTTCCGGAAACCGTAACTGCAACTTCCAAAGCATTGTTTATTAATTACGGAGATGCAGAGGCTTTTTATGCACTACAGGCAATTCAGAAACTGAGATCTTCAGGAATAAAAGTTGAATTATATCCGGATAATACAAAAGTAGCCAAACAATTTCAGCATGCTGATAAACGAGGAATTCCTTTTGCTGTTATAATTGGAGAACAGGAAATGGCGTCCAATTCGTATTCGCTTAAAAATTTGGTTACAGGAGAACAGGTTACTGTTGATTTTGAAAATTTAAAAAACAGGCTTTTATAGAATCATAGCTTTATGGCAAAAAAAAAGCTTCGTTTTTAAAACGAAGCTTTTTTTAATATAATACAATGGTGAATTAATAATTTTTCAGATAACCTTTAATTTTAGTTTTTCCTTAGAAAAAAACCATTACAAAAATATAAAAAGGATATCTGGACAATCTTAAAATAATCTTAAAATTTACATATATAAGATATTATTGTTTTAAAAAGGAGAAAATAAAAATTAGGTAGCATTTTAACAAAAGAATGACAATTTGACATTTTAAAAGAATTGGCAGTACTTTTGCAATCCATAGAAAAGATTAAAAAATGAAGTTTAAGAATATTTTTAAAAATATAAGTAATATGACTACTGAAAATACAGAAATCGATCAAGAAATAGACGAAGTAACATTGGAGCAAAATGCGAACGGAGAACAGCTTATTATTGAGGAATTAAGTGTAGAAGAGCAATTAACACAAGATTTAGCGAAGGAAAAAGATAAGTATTTACGTTTGTTTGCTGAATTTGAAAATTACAAACGAAGAACTACAAAAGAACGTATCGAGTTGTTTAAAACGGCAAATCAGGAAGTTTTATTAGCAATGTTACCAGTATTGGATGATTTTGACAGAGCTTTGGTTGAAATAAACAAATCGGATGACGAATTGTTGACAAAAGGAGTGGAGCTTATCCATGAAAAATTAAAAAGCACTTTAATTTCTAAAGGTTTAGAACAAGTTGAGGTTAAGGCTGGAGATGTATTTGATGCTGATTTTGCTGAAGCAATTACTCAGATTCCTGCTCCAAAGATGAAAGGTAAAATTGTTGATGTTCTTGAAAAAGGATATAAATTAGGAGATAAAATAATTCGTTTTCCAAAAGTTGTTATAGGGCAGTAATAGATTCGCGGTTAATCGCGTATTTATATCACGCGTAGGGTCGCACTGCAGTGTGTCTCAACAAAAGAAAAAATAAAAATGAAAAAAGATTTTTACGAAATATTAGGCGTTTCAAAAAACGCTGATGCTGCTGAAATAAAAAAAGCATACAGAAAACAAGCAATTGCGCATCACCCTGACAAAAATCCTGGAGACAAATCGGCAGAAGAAAAATTTAAATTAGCAGCTGAAGCTTATGAAGTACTGAGCGATGCTCAGAAAAAAGCTAAATACGATCAGTACGGTCACCAAGCTTTTGATGGTTCAGGCGGTTTTGGCGGAGGTGGTCACGGCGGAATGAATATGGATGACATATTCAGTCAGTTTGGTGATATTTTCGGAGGCGGTTTTGGTGGTTTCGGAGGCGGCGGAGGCGGCGGAGTTCGTCGTGCTAAAGGAAGTAACCTTCGTATTAAAGTAAAATTGACATTGGAAGAAATTGCCAATGGCGTGGAGAAAAAAGTAAAAGTAAAACGTAAAGTTCAAGCACCTGGAGTTACTTATAAAACGTGTTCTACCTGTAATGGTCAAGGACAAGTGATGCGTGTTACGAATACTATTTTGGGTAGAATGCAATCAGCTTCTACATGTCCAACATGTAGTGGTTCAGGTCAAATTTTAGACAGAAAACCATCCGAAGCGGATTCACAAGGAATGATTCTTGAAGACGAGACGGTTTCAATAAAAATACCCGCGGGTGTGGTTGACGGGATGCAACTGAAAGTTTCTAATAAAGGAAACGATGCACCGGGAAACAGTATTCCAGGAGATTTAATTGTTGCTATTGAAGAATTGGAGCATGAGTTCTTGAAACGTGAAGGAGAGAATTTACATTACGATTTATACATCAGTTTTGCTGAAGCTGTTCTCGGAATCTCTAAAGATATCGAAGCTATAAACGGAAAAGTAAGAATCAGATTGGAAGAAGGAATTCAATCCGGTAAAATTTTAAGACTAAAAGGAAAAGGAATTCCAAGCATCAATGGCTACGGAAACGGAGATTTATTGGTTCATGTGAATGTTTGGACTCCAAAGACACTGAATAAAGATCAAAAACAGTTTTTCGAAAAAAATCTGACTGATGAGAATTTTATTCCAAATCCCGAAAAATCAGACAAATCATTTTTTGAGAAAGTGAAAGATATGTTTTCATAATAAAAAGTAGCGATACAATTTATCGATGCTGTTTAAAATATATTCCCCATCCTTGTTAAAATAAGGATGGGTTTTTTATGAAATAGCCATTACCATTTTGTTTGTTGCAAATAAATACCAGTGAATACAAGGCCATAACATATATGCTACTTAAAATTAAATGGTACATATATGAAACTATTCTAAGTATTTCGATACTAATTATTTACTTTTACACCAATTAAAAAATAAGCATGAGTAACATTCTTGAAGTGAATAAAGTTGTAAAGCAATACGGTGATTATGTGGCGCTTAACGAGGTTTCATTAACGGTTCCAAGAGGAAGTATCTACGGACTTTTAGGTCCCAATGGCGCCGGAAAAACATCACTTATCCGAATCATAAATCAAATTACATTGCCTGATAGCGGTGAAATTATTTTGGATGGTGAAAAACTGCAACCTAAACACGTTCAACATATAGGCTATTTACCCGAAGAAAGAGGATTGTACAACACGATGAAAGTGGGAGAACAATGCTTGTATTTGGCTCAAATGAAAGGACTTACTAAGGCTGAAGCCAAAAAACAACTGGAGTATTGGTTCGAAAGATTAGAAATTCAAGGCTGGTGGAACAAGAAAATCCAAGAGCTTTCTAAGGGAATGGCACAGAAAATTCAGTTTGTGGTTTGCGTTTTGCACAAGCCTAAACTGTTGATTTTTGATGAACCTTTTTCTGGTTTTGATCCCGTAAATGCCAATATTATAAAAGATGAAATTCTAGCATTGCGAGAAGAAGGAGCGACCATAATTTTCTCGACACACCGCATGGAAAGTGTAGAAGAATTATGTGATCATATCGCTTTGATTCACAAATCCAATAAACTTATTGAAGGGAAACTAGATGATGTGAAAAGACAATTTAAAACCAATAGTTTTGAAGTGGGTATTTTATCAGAGAATGTAGAAGGATTGATGTACGCAATTACGCAAAAATTTACTGTTGGTCCAGCTAACTTTAAATCACTGAACAGCGAATTAAAACTGGAAATCCAACTAGGGAATGCCACGCCAAATGAGTTATTGAATATCCTAACACAATGTGGGCAAGTAACGCATTTTGTAGAAAAAATACCAAGTGTCAACGATATTTTTATTCAAACAGTAACACGATAGACTTTCTTGGACTTCTTAGATTTTTAGAAAATCTAAACGTTTATAATCCTAATAGTCTAAAATGTCCAATAATCTAATAATCTAAAATGTCTATAATAACATTAATCATAAAAAGAGAGTTTATAGCTAAGGTGCGCAATAAATCTTTTATTGTTATGACTTTTTTAAGTCCGTTACTTTTTGTTGCAATTGCATCGTTTGTAGCGTATTTAAGTTCGATGAAAGCGGAAACTAAACGAATCGCTATTCATGATGAATCGGGTATGTTTGTAAAAGAATTTACGTCGCAAAACAAGATAAATGATGAATATAAATATCTTGATCTGTCATTAATTGATTTAAAATTCCTTAAAGATAGTATCACAAATGAAAGCTATGAAGGATTATTATACATTCCAAAAGCAAGTAATTCCAAGGATTTCGAAAGTAAAATCCAATTTATTTCAAACAGTAGTCCAAGTATGTCATTCGTTGAAAATATTCAGGATATAATTGCCAATAAATTGACAAAAAACAATTTAGAAGCAGCAAATTTAGACACGCTGGCTATTAAAAACGCCCAATCGAAAGTAAGTGTCAACTTGACAAAAGCTTCTGGTGAAGAAAGTGTTAAAGGGCTTAACGAAATCAAAATTGGGATTGGCGGTGCGTTTGGGTATCTTATTATGATGTTTATAATCATCTATGGAAACATGGTGATGCGAAGTGTCATTGAAGAAAAAACCAGCCGAATAGTAGAAATCATTATTTCCTCAGTGAAACCATTTCAATTGATGATGGGAAAAATCATTGGAACTTCATTAGCGGGATTGCTGCAATTCTTCATATGGGCAATAATCGGACTGTCTTTAATGTTTGCAGCCTCGGTATTTTTTGGGGTAAATGTGGGACCAGCAGCTAGAATTTCGCCGGAAATGATGCAAAATGCACAGCAAGAAATGACTGGAACTGCCCAAATGTATATTAAGGAATTATGGAATTTACCTATTGCAAGTATCTTAATTGGATTTGTGATTTATTTCATTGGCGGTTATTTTCTGTACAGCTCATTTTACGCGGCAATTGGCGCTGCAGTTGATAATCAAACGGATTCACAGCAATTTCTGTTACCTATTATAATGCCGTTAATGTTGAGCGTTTATGTTGGGTTTTTTACTGTTATCAATGATCCGCACGGGACAATTGCGGTTGTTTTTTCAATGATTCCGCTTACCTCACCAATAGTAATGCTAATGCGAATTCCGTTTGGTGTACCTTTGTGGCAAATCGCAATATCTGTAACGTTATTATTTGGAAGCTTCTTTGGTGTAGTTTGGTTTGCTGCAAAAATATACCGAATAGGGATACTGATGTACGGCAAAAAACCAACATGGAGTGAAATGTACCGCTGGTTGAAATACTAATACAAGTTCAATTTAACTTAATTAATTTATGGAGCTATTTCCCGCTTTCCGTTACCAACGAAGTTCACTGAACTCCTATGAAAATAGAAATTAAGTGAAGTAATATTTTTATTTTTAAAAAAAAATAAAAATATTACTTCACTTTGATCGGGGCTAGGGCATCAGTTTTCAAAAAGGTTGTCTGTTAATTAGAAATGAAATTTTGTGCCATGGTGGCTAAACAAAAATAAAAATATGTCAAAAATACTAATCATAGAAGATGAAGCTGCAATTCGAAGAGTACTTACAAAAATACTCTCTGAAGAAAATGATACCTATCAGGTTGAAGAAGCCGAAGATGGTGCAGCAGGTTTTGAAAAAATAAAAAACAACGATTACGATTTGGTTTTGTGCGACATCAAAATGCCAAAAATGGACGGTGTTGAAGTTTTGGAAGCAGTCAAAAAAATCAAACCTGAAATTCCTATGGTGATGATTTCCGGTCATGGCGATATGGAAACGGCAATCAATACGATGCGTTTGGGAGCGTTTGATTACATTTCAAAACCACCGGATTTAAACCGATTGTTAAATACGGTTCGCAATGCTTTGGACAAAAAACAACTCGTAGTAGAGAATAAAATTCTGAAGAAAAAAGTCAGCAAAAACTACGAAATGATTGGCGAAAGTGAAGCTATCAATCACATCAAAGTGATGATTGATAAGGTTTCCCAAACCGAAGCCAGAGTTTTAATTACTGGACCAAACGGAACTGGAAAAGAACTCGTTGCCCATCAATTACACGAAAAAAGCGCGCGCGCGAATTTCCCTTTAATCGAAGTAAATTGTGCTGCTATTCCATCGGAATTGATCGAAAGCGAATTATTCGGTCACGTAAAAGGAGCGTTTACATCGGCAGTTAAAGACCGCGCAGGTAAATTTGAAGCGGCGGATAAAGGAACTATTTTCTTAGATGAAATTGGTGACATGAGTCTTTCGGCGCAAGCCAAAGTATTACGTGCTTTACAAGAAAGTATGATTACCAGAGTAGGAGCGGACAAAGACATCAAAGTCGATGTTCGTGTCGTAGCGGCAACGAATAAAGATTTGAAAGTCGAAATTGCCGAAGGTCGTTTCCGTGAAGATTTGTACCATCGTTTGGCAGTAATTTTGATCAAAGTTCCTGCGTTGAATGAAAGACGGGATGACATTCCGATGTTGATTTCACATTTTGCAGATAAGATTGCTTCGGAGCAAGGGAATGCGGTTAAAAAGTTCTCTGCAGCAGCGATCAACTTATTAAAGGAATACGATTGGACAGGGAATATTCGTGAATTGCGAAATGTTGTGGAGCGCTTGATTATCCTTGGCGGAAATGAAATTTCCGAGAATGATGTGAAGCTATTTGCGTCGAAATAATTAAATAATTTAAAGATTGAATAATTTAAAAATTAGTGAGTTAATCTTTTAATTTTTGAATATTTAAATCTTTCAATATAAAATAAATGAAACTAAAAAAAATAAACGAAGAGTTACAACAAGCCCTCATTGAAAACGGTTTGACTGAAGCCAATGCGATGCAAAAAGAAACATTTTCGACACTGAAAAGTGGTTCAGATTGTATTATTATTGCGCCAAAAGGAAGCGGGAAATCAACGACAATTGTGTTAAATGTAATTCAGAGATTGGCAGGCGCAACCGAAGAATCGCCAAGGGCTTTGATTATTGTTGAAGACAAAGCGAAAGTATTGGAAATGGAATTGCTTTTTGAAAAATACGGAAAGAATTCTAATTTAGAAGTCTATGGTGTCCATGACAAAGGGGATATGGAATACGATAAAAATTATATTTCCAGCGGAATTGACGTTTTGATTGGGACTCCAAATAAGTTGAGTGAAATGTTTACCACGGCTGGATTCAACGTAAACCGATTGAAAATGTTTATTTTGGATGATGCTGATCCAATCTTGAAATTGCGTCATGAAACAAAAATTATGCGTATTTCGAATAGTATTGTAAGAACTCAACGTATCATTTTCTCGGAACAATTCACGGAAAGAATAGAAGTTCTTGCTGAAAAAATGTTAGAAGAGCCTTATGAATTCGATTTTGATGGAGAAGATGAGGACGAAGACGATGAAGATTTTGAGGAGGAAGAAAACTTGGAGGCAGATGCAGAAGAGGATTTTGAGGAATTAGAAGGCGATGAAGAAAACGGTAATAAATAATTAAATAAAGAGTGAAATGGGATTAATGAAAGTGTTTTCGGGAAGTGAAGTTTTAGCAATGGCGTTACAAGAAAAAATTGAAGCGATTGGTGTAAATGTAGTAGTAAAAAATAATATACAATCGGCTCGATTGGGAGGATTTGGAAATTCAGATTTAGCAGTTGAATTATTTGTTCAGGAAACTGAGTTTGCAAAAGTGAACCCAGTTATTGAAGAATTCAGAATGAGTATATAAATTAGTATATTTGCTGTTCAAATACCTCTATAACATGGATATAGCTGCAAAAAAGATAGAATTGATGGATTGGTTACTTCATATTAATGATGAAAGTAAACTAAAAAAAATAATAGCGCTTAAATCTGTTTTAGACCAAGAAGTTGTTGCTCATACTATAAGTGGTTATCCAATTGATAAGGAAGAATACGTTGCTATGGTAAAAGAAGCTGATGAACGAATTTCATCTGGGAAATATACAACGATTGAAGATTTAGAAAAAGAAATCGAGAAGTGGTAATATGCAAAAGCTAATTACCATATTTTGGGATAATGAAGCGAAAGCAGATTTGAAATTAATATTTGAATTTATCAAGTTAAAATCTCCCCAAGGAGTGAGGAACGTTATCAGAGATATTGTCCTTCAAAGTAAAAACATTCATTTTGTAGAACAATATCAAGTAGATGAATTCTTAGGGGAACCATACAGAAGAATGATTGTTCGAGATTATAAAATTATTTATAAAATTCATTCTGAAACTGAAATTCGTATTCTTCAAATTTTTGACACTCGTCAGAATTCAATCAAATTGAAAAAGTAATTTGTGAATCCGCAGTAATTGAAATTACTACTTTTAAAAAATAAAAATGAAATATAAAATGTTGGTTTTGGACATGGACGACACTTTGTTGACTGATGACCATACCATTTCAAACGAAAATAAAGTGATGTTGTCTAAGGCAAGAGAATTGGGGGTGCATATTGTTTTAGCATCCGGAAGACCAACGCCAGCAATGATCGCTTATGCTAAAGAATTACATTTGGATAATTCGTATATGATATCATATAATGGAGCTGTCATTACAGATTTAAAAGAAGATAAAGTCATTTTTGAGCAAACGTTAACCCAAGAGCAAATCCATGAATTGTATGATTACAGTTTGAAAAGTAAGACACACATTATTACTTACGTCAATGGGAAAATTGTAAGTGAAACGGATTCTGAATATATTGAAATCGAAAAAAACATCACCGGTTTAGTGCATAACAAAGTGGTAAGTTTTAAAGATGAAGTCCAATCTTCAGCTGTGAAATGTATTTTATTAGAAGAGCCAAATTACTTAAAAGAAGTAGAAAAAGATTTGAAAGCAGCGATGCCACATCTTAGTGTCAGTATGTCCAAGCCTTTTTTTCTTGAAGTAGCTCAAAATGGAATCGATAAGGGAGCCAGTATTAAATTTTTAGCCGAAAAATTAAATATACTTCAAAGTGAAATTATTGCTGTTGGAAATGCAGGTAATGATTTAACCATGATCGAATATGCAGGACTAGGAGTTTGGGTTGATAATGTTGATCCGGAATTGAGAGATAAAGGCGATGTTATTGTTGCATCTAACAACAATCATGGAGTGGCAGAAGTTGTGCGACGATTTATTTTGAATTAAAATCTATTATTTGAATAGTAATCACATAAAATCCTTTCCAACTTTAATTTTGTTGTTAAGGATTTTTTCTGATTATTTCTTTTTCACGTTTTTTAAACTCAATAAATTTAAAGGATTTATTCCTAATCCCAAAACATTTTTTCTGGTAAATCTAGCCACTTTATCGTAAAACAAGGGTATTACAGGAGCTTCCTCGATAATTATTTTATCCATTTTTTGGTAAAGCTCATAACGTTTGTCATTATCAGTTTCGTTGAATGCCCTTTCGTAAAGCACATCAAATTGTTGGCTTTTGAAATGGGTATAATTAGGTCCTTCAGGAGAATGGTTTTTACTGTAAAATAATGACAAATAATTTTCGGCATCCGGATAATCAGCAATCCAGCTGGCTCTGAAAAAGGAGACTTTTCCAGAAGAAATTGCTTGACGCAATGTCGATGGCGGACTGATGTCTACCTGAACATCTAAACCAATTTTTTGCCATTCGCGTTGTAAATATTCTCCGATATCTACATATGATGCGTTAGTGCTTAGCGTAATTATTGGTTTTTTATCGCCGGTACTTTTTTTATAATCATTAATTAATTGTTTCGCTTTTTCAATGTCGTAATCATATCCTTTTGCATTATTGAAACTTGGGAGACCCATTGGTATCATTCCGTTTACGGCTGGAGTTCCCATGTTATTTCGCAGGTAGGTAATCATTTTTGGGCGATCAAAACCGTAGTTCATAGCTTGTCGAATGCGTTTATCGAGGACAGCTTTATCACTGCCATCCATTCTAAAACCAAGATATTCCGTATTAAGGTAGGGGCCGGTTATAAGATTGACTGTGCTCTTGTATTTAGGTTGTAATTCCCCTTTTTGGGTCAGAATCTCATCTTTGTAAGAAGGATCTAATCCCGAAGTAAAATCTAATTTTCCTTGAATAAACTCCAGAAAACCACTTTGCTTGTCCGGTAAAAAGGTAATTGCGACCGCCTCGAGATAGGGAAGGGAGTTTCCATCATTATCTTTTTCAAAATAGATTGGGTTTTTTCTCAAAACCAATTTTACATTTTCTTCCCATAATTTGAATTGAAATGGACCGGTTCCTATAGGATTTGAGCGAAAATCAGTGCCATAATAGGACACAACTTCTTTTGGCACGACAGAGGCATATTTCATAGCCATTAAGCCTAAAAAAGCCGGAAAAGGTTTTATTAACTTTACATTAAAAACACTGTCATTCTGCGCCTTAAAGCTTTCCACATTTTGCAATACCCAGCCACCTGGTGAAGCCACTTTTTCATCTAATAAACGCTTCAAACTGTATTCAAAATCGGGTGCTTTTACGATTCTAGTACTATCATTTCCAAAAAGAATGTGTTTTTGGAAATAGACATCTTTTCGCAAAAGAAAGGAATAAGTCATTCCGTCAGCTGAAATTGTCCAAGATTTTGCAATATCCGGCTGAATGTTTAGGCTGTCGTCGAGCTGCACCAATCCATTAAAGATATGATTGCATGCCCAAATATTGGATTGAACCTTCGAAAAAGCAGGGTCTAATGAGGTAATATTTGAACTTTCATTGTAACGAAAAATGAGCTGATCTTTATTTTGTTTTTCTTGCTTTGAGCAAGAAATTAATGTGAGGACAATACAAAATATTGAGATATGGTAAATTATTGATTTCATTTTAAAGAATATTGTTTGTAAATTTGCACACTATTTTTACAAAGATGTAAATATAATAAGATACTACTTAAAACGTAGTTTATCACTATGGAAAACAGAAAAAAAGTTGCTTTTTATACACTCGGTTGCAAATTAAATTTTTCCGAAACATCTACGATTGCTCGCTCTATTCAAGATGAAGGATTTGACCGTGTAGATTTTGAAGAGGTGGCTGATATGTATGTCATAAATACCTGCTCAGTTACTGAGAATGCTGATAAACAATTCAAACAGATTGTAAAAAAAGCAATGAAGCTCAATAGTAAGGCGTTTGTTGCGGCCGTAGGTTGTTATGCGCAGTTGAAACCGGAAGAATTAGCTGCAGTTGATGGTGTGGACCTGGTTCTTGGTGCCACTGAAAAATTTAAAATCAAAGATTATATCAATGATTTGTCCAAAAATGATATGGGCGAAGTGCATTCTTGTGAGATTTCGGAAGCTGATTTTTATGTGGGAAGTTACTCTATTGGTGACAGAACGCGAGCTTTCCTGAAAGTGCAGGATGGATGTGATTACAAATGTACCTATTGTACAATTCCGTTGGCAAGAGGAATTTCACGCAGTGATGAACTGGAAAATGTATTGAAGAATGCCAAGGACATTTCAGCGCAAAACATCAAGGAAATTGTTCTTACCGGTGTCAATATTGGCGATTACGGAAAAGGAGAATTTGGAAATAAAAAACACGAACATACCTTCTTAGAACTGGTTCAGGAATTAGACAAAGTAGAAGGAATCGAAAGATTGCGAATTTCGTCTATTGAACCAAATTTATTAAAAAATGAAACTATTGAATTTGTGTCTAAAAGCCGAACTTTTGTTCCGCATTTTCACATTCCGTTGCAATCCGGAAGCAACGATATTCTAAAGTTGATGAAACGTCGTTATTTACGTGAAGTTTATACTGAAAGAGTAAATAAAATTCGGGAAGTAATGCCGCACGCTTGTATTGGCGTGGATGTTATTGTTGGATTTCCTGGCGAAACCGACGAACATTTCCTCGAGACATATAATTTTCTGAATGAAATGGATATTTCGTATTTACATGTTTTCACTTATTCTGAACGTGATAATACGGAAGCAGCTGACATGAGTGGAGTGGTTCCTACTAACGTTCGTGCTAAACGGAGTAAAATGATGCGTGGGTTATCCGTGAAAAAGCGTCGTGCTTTTTATGAAAGCCAGTTAGGAAGCAATAGAACTGTTTTATTCGAAAGCGAAAATAAAGAAGGCTATATTCACGGTTTCACTGAAAATTACGTGAAAGTTAAAACACCTTGGAATCCAGAATTAGTAAATACTTTGCATGAAATCAATCTGACTAAAATCGATGAAGACGGAAGTGTACGAATTGATTTTGTTTCGGCTTTGGTTTAATTATTAAACATTTAAGTCATTTAAGTTTTAGAATTAACCAGGAATTTAACAAACAAAGAGATTAAGAGAGTAAGAGTGAAATTTAATAATTGACTCGAAAGTTTTAAACCATTAAGAGATTTAGAAAATTAAGCACAACACTTAATAAAACTTAATTTCTTAATGGTTTTATATTTTAAGTTTAAATGCCTTTATGGCTAAAACTTATATGACTTATATGTTAAATAGGTTTACGGATTCGTAGACCAAATACTGCTGTTTTTGATGAAAACGCGACGATTTAATTTGAGTTGCGCGATGATTAATTCGGCCATATCTTCGGCTTGCATGACTTTTTCCGGGTTCCCGTCCGTTAATTTTAATTCTTTGGCCATATCAGTAGCAACCGTACTGGGTGTTAAAGCCGTTACACGAATATTGTGCTTACGAACTTCCTGCATCAATGATTCAGTCAAACCTAATACTGCAAATTTAGAAGCACTGTAAGCGCTGGTTAAAGCATTTCCGCTTAATCCCGATGTTGATGAAATGTTTATAATATCGCCTGTTTGTCTTTCAATCATATTTGGCAAAACGGCGCGAGTTACATAATAGGTCCCCATTAAGTTTACCTGAATTATACGTTCCCAATCTTTTGGTTCTAATTCTAAGAATTTTCCAAAAGCAGCTATTCCGGCATTGTTGATCAAAATATCAATAGTTCCAAATTCAGATAAGGCTTTCTCTACGGCAGCGTTTACTGATTTGATATCAGCTACATCAGCGGTTATAGCAAGTGCTTTAACTCTTAAAGAACGCACTTTTGCAGCTACACTGTCTATCTCTTCTTGTGTTCTGGCAACCAAAATCACATTTACACCTTCTTTTGCTAAGGCCAAAGCGATCGCTTTTCCAATTCCCTTTCCTGCGCCAGTGATCAGGGCGTTTTTATTTTTTAAGTCGTTCATTTTTTAATTTTTAAAGTTTTTTTCTAATGTCAATTTGTAAATATCCGTTTCCAGAACTTCAGTGTCTTTGTCTTCACAGAGTAGAAATTCGATTATTTGTTTTGAATTCGTATGTAACGTCAACCCTTCGAATTTATGGGTTTCCGAAATTTGTTGGGTAAATGTCAGTTCGAAAGTATCGATGGATAAAGCGCCTATGAAACTTCCCAACACTTCTCCGTCGTAATACGTTGAGGCTGTGTCTTCGGCGGCGGCCAGAAAATAGATTTTATCTTCGACGAGAATTGCATCGGTAAAGGTAGCTTCTATGTTTTTGATTTTTGGTAATGTGATTGAGAAAAAGTGAATGTTATTCTCTTGTTTGTCAATAGTAAAGATCCCGTTTTTGGATTGCGCTCCATTTCCTCGTTGGAATAAATACCAGTTTTCATTGTGAAATAAAGCACCTTCCAAGTTTAAATCGTCATCTGAAACAGCAGCGGTTTGTTTTAGTTTCTCATACATTGCAGATAAATCTTTTTCGACAATTGCTTTAGAAGTGAGGTCATAGCTGATGCGTTTGTTTCTGTTAGGAGTGGAGCCCGAACCGAAAATATATAATTTAGTTCCTTTTTGGGTTATCGATTCAAAATCGAATTTGTCTTTTTTGGGAATGTTTTCCTGGCTGTTCTCGAAAAGTTTTATTTTATGGAGTTCTCTTTCTTTGATGTTGTATTCATAGAGAAAAGAGCTGTTGTCAGATATTATAAACATGGAATCATCTTTTTGAATAAGTCCTGAGGCAGAACCAATTCCGACGATTTGAAATAGTAATTCGAGTGTGAATTTTTCCATGATGTTTATTTTTAAATCAGATGTCCTAGCCCTGATGGAAGCGATATCCTTTTCCTTTTTTTCTTTTAAAAGGAAAAGATTCAAGCGTACAGCAGGAAATAGCTCCTGAAATTCATCAGGATTAATACTTATTATTTATTATATTTGATAATACAAAGATAAAATATTTCTTATGAAGTCTATAAATCCAGACGATTTTAAAGTGATTGACAAAATTGAATTGTCAAAAATTCCTACGGACCTATTGAATAAAAATAGTGATGATGAAAAGGAAGATAAATTAGATAAAGTACAAGTGAAATTGAGCGAAATACAGGATGTGATGTACGCGCACAATCGCTATGGCGTTTTGATTTGTCTCCAAGGTATGGATACGTCGGGGAAGGATAGTTTGATTCGAGAAGTTTTTAAGGAGTTTAATTCACGCGGTGTGGTGGTGCATAGTTTCAAAACGCCTAATTCGAATGAGTTGGAGCACGATTATTTGTGGAGACATTACTTGGTTTTGCCTGAAAAAGGAAAATTTACGGTTTTTAATAGGTCTCATTATGAAAATGTTTTGGTCACACGAGTACATCCTGAATATATTATGAAGGAAAATTTACCGGGTATTGAAAACACAGCGGATATTACGCCGCAGTTTTGGGAAAACAGAATGCAGCAAATTAACAATTTCGAGAAGCACATTACCCAAAATGGAACTATTATGCTGAAATTCTTTTTGCACCTGAGTAAAGAAGAGCAAAGAAAACGTTTGCTAAGAAGGCTGGAAGAGCAAAAGCACAATTGGAAATTCTCGACAGGCGATCTGAAAGAACGGGATCGCTGGGATGATTATATGCATTATTACGAGGAAGCAATCAACAAAACAAGTTCAGAATATGCACCTTGGTATGTCATCCCCGCTGATGATAAGGAAATGGCGAGGTATATTGTTGCCAAAATTATTTGGGAAGAAATGCAAAAGCATACTGATATTCAGGAACCCCAAATGGACGAAAAAATTAAGGAAAATATAGAAATGTACAAAGACATGTTGGCGAAGGAAAAATAATTTTGAATTGAATTTTGACGTAAAATTTTCCTGTTTAAGTTTATAAAATCTGGTAAAAACAAAAAAAATGCGCTGAAGTTCAGCGCATTTTTTTTACTAATTCAAAATAGTTTTATAGTTCAAAACCATAAGCTAAACGAACACCTACTTGTCCAACTCCTCTACCAAGTGAACCGTTGTTGTTTAAACGATCAAAATGATTGTAATGTGTATAGTTCAAAGAAATATCTATGTATTTAGTAGCGTAACCTAAACTTGGAGATAACAATAAAGAAGTTTTGTCTCTTGTATTGTCTACATTACTTACTGCAAATGCTGCACCAGCTTCTCCCATAACGTAAAATTGGTCATTCCATACGAAAGCTTTAAAACCTGCTTTAGCTGGGATAATACCTAAATCTTTTCCTTCTTGACCAGTAAACCCATCAGCTTTGCTTACAAATAAATTAGTGTAACCTGTAGTCAACGTCAATGAGTATCTTTTTGATAAATCATATTGACCTCTAACATCCGCTCCTAACGCCAATTTGTAAGGGTCATTAACTGAATATCCAGCATTTGCACCAAATCCTAAACGGAATCCTTGATCGTAATTTGTTGCTTTGTTTGTTTCTTGAGCTTCTACATTGCTAGCAAACATCATTGAGATTGTAAGTGCTAATGCGAATTTAATTTTTCCTGCGATTTTCATAATTGTATTTTTAAATATTTTCGTTGTTTTTGTGGGTTTTGTTTGGCTAAAAACAACGGTGCAAAATTAAGCCTCCCGCTTTTTAAAAAGTTATATAATTATGTTGATTTGTTATAGAATTCCTAGTTTTGCTTATTGGCAGTTTAAAAAAACAATGGTTTAAAATGCAATAGTATCAATACAATTCAAAGCTTCTAATTATCTTTGCCCAAAAAAAGACAAAAAGTGAATTTATCTATATACTTCAAAGAGTTTTCTTATAATATTAAATTAGCTTATCCTGTAATTTTGGGAATGTTAGGGCATACGTTAATAGGAATCGTTGATAATTTCATGGTTGGTAAATTAGGTTCTACAGAGTTGGCCGCCGTATCGCTCGGAAATAGTTTTATTTTTATTGCAATGTCTCTTGGTATTGGATTTTCGACTGCAATTACCCCATTAGTTGCCGAAGCGGATGCCGAAAACGATGAGCAAAAAATCCGTACCACATTTCATCACGGACTGCTTTTGTGTACGGTTTTAGGAGTTACTTTGTTTATTCTGACGGTTTTGTCCAAACAAATTATGTATTTGATGCATCAACCCAAAGAAGTCGCTGAAATGGCTGCACCTTATATTGATTGGGTTGCTTTTTCGTTAATTCCAGTGATCATATATCAGGGATACAAGCAATTTGCAGATGGCTTAGCCAAAACAAAATATTCGATGTATGCTATTTTGATGGCCAATGTGGTGCACGTTTTTTTTAATTATGTATTAATTTACGGAATTTGGTTCTTTCCAAAATTAGGAATTCTGGGTGCAGCATTAGGAACTGTAATTTCAAGGATTATGATGGTTGTCTTTATGCATTATCTGATGAAAAAGAATTCAGCACTCAATAAGTATTTTAAGAATTTCAGTTTCAAAGAAATACGAAAATCAATTTTAAAGAAAATCATTAATCTAGGTTTGCCGTCAGCAATGCAAATGTTGTTTGAAGTAACGTTATTTACGGCTGCTATTTGGCTTTCGGGTTCTTTAGGGAAAAATAGTCAGGCTGCCAATCAGATTGCACTTATTCTGGCATCCTCCACTTTTATGGTTGCGATGGGTTTAAGCGTCACGGCAATGATCCGTGTGAGTCATACTAAAGGTATGAACGACTATAAAAAATTAATCGTAGTGGCAAGATCAATCTTTTTGTTAGCGATAATTTTGGAAACTATTTTTGCGATAATATTTGTCGCATTCCATAAATTCTTACCGCATCTCTTTTTAAACATGTCAGATTCGGCTCAAATTCTCGATAACAACGAAATCATTAGTATTGCTTCACAATTGCTTTTGGTTGCAGCTATTTTCCAAATCTCTGATGGAATTCAAGTGGTTGTATTGGGTGCGTTACGCGGTTTGCAAGATGTGAAGATTCCTATGTACATCACCTTTGTGGCGTATTGGGTTATTGGTTTTCCTATTTCCTATTATTTAGGAAAATACACGGAACTGAAAGCTGTTGGAATTTGGATCGGACTTCTGGCAGGATTAACAGCTGCCGCATTATTTTTGTATATTCGCTTTGCGAGATTGACAAGAAAGTTGGTTATGCAAAACGAGAATAAATAAAATAATAAATTACTTAAATATTAAATTCATGGAATTACCAAAATTTTTACTAGGCGACAATACTGATTTCCCCGAAGATATTTTCATCATACACCTTGATTACCCAAGGTTTATCATCAATCTTAAAGACGATGAGGTAGAGTTTATGGAAGAAGCAGAAGATCTTGACGAAGGGGAATTGAATGCTGAAATGGAGGGATTAATTGTTCTTGCCAACGAATTTTACGACAGAGAAATGGAACGATACGAAAAGGAGTAAGTTTAATTTTTAAAATACTTTTCTAATAATTTTTGAGCGGCTGCAAAGGGTGAAATTTCATCATTTTGCACCGCTTTTTTAGTTGACTCCAATGATTTCTGAATTTCCGGATCGCTGTAAAAATTAGTTTTCAATTGCTCATTGATGGTTTCCAACATCCAATATTGGTTTTGTTCTTTCCGTTTTTCAAAGAAATAATTATTCCCTTTTGTCAGTTCCAGAAATTTCTGAATGGTTTCCCAAACATCGGATATTCCTTCATGGGTTATGGCGCTGCAGGCTGCAGTTGTGGGTGTCCAACCTGATTTTTTGGCAGGAAAAAGATGTAATGCCCTATTAAATTCCAGTTTGGCAAGATTGGCTCTTTTGATATTATCGCCATCTGCTTTGTTGATGACAATAGCATCCGCCATTTCCATGATTCCGCGTTTGATACCTTGTAATTCATCGCCCGCACCAGAAATTTTTAATAAAAGAAAAAAATCAACCATGCTGTGAACGGCGGTTTCACTTTGACCTACGCCAACCGTTTCTATGATGATGGTATCAAAGCCGGCAGCCTCACAAAGCGTTATAGTTTCTCGGGTTTTTCGAGCTACACCACCTAATGTTTCCCCTGAAGCGGATGGACGTATAAAAGCATTTTTATCTTTCACCAATTCTTCCATTCGGGTTTTATCACCCAAAATGCTTCCATGTGAAATCGTACTGCTTGGATCAACGGCAAGTACCGCTACTTTTTTCCCTAAATTGGTCAAGTATTTTCCAAAAGCTTCAATAAAGGTGCTTTTTCCAACGCCAGGAACGCCAGTAATTCCTATTCTAACAGATTTATTGGCATGAGGCAAACAGGCATTAATTACTTCATTGGCTTTCGCCAAATGATTGACGTTCGTGCTCTCGACCAAAGTAATCGCTCGGCTCAGTGCTGTAATATTTCCGTCTAAGATTCCTTCAACCAGTTCTTTTGCCGAAGGTTGTATTTTTCTAAAGTGCTGAATATTCCCAACAGCAACCGCGCTGATAATTTCTGGAGCGGAAATTCCGGGTTTTTCGTTTAAGGCGCTTGGATGGGGTTTTTTATTTGGCAAAACTATTTTTTAGAATAGTAAAAATAATAAAAACTATCTTGAATTGACGGTCATTCTCTTAAAATGTCATTTCATTTTAATGGTTTTGCTTTTGGTACTAATATATCACAAACTTTATCTTTTTTGAATTCATTTTATTTCTTATTAGTCAATATCTTTACGGAACTATGAGCAATTTTATCTTAATCTTTGTTTTTTTATTTCTAGGTATTGTATTCCAAAATATAAAAGGCTTTCCTGTAACAATTTACAAGCTGTTAAACAAGATTGTTATTTACATCTGTCTTCCGGCTTTGGCTTTGTATTATATTCCAAAAATAAAATGGAGTAATGAATTGTTATTTCCAATTGGAGTTGCTTGGATTGGTTTTGTTGTTTCCTATTTATTTTTTAGTTTTTTAGGCAGCAAATACGGATGGTCTAAAAAACTTATTGGTTGTTTAATTTTAACGGCGGGTTTGGGGAATACTTCCTTTTTAGGTTTTCCAATAATTGAAGCATTATACGGAGAAGAAGGTTTGAAAACAGCAATTCTGGTGGATCAACCCGGTTCTTTTGTGGTACTTTCTACTTTAGGAATTCTTGTGGCAACTTTATACTCCAGTGGCAACCCAAATGGTTTTCAAATCGCAAAAAAAATTCTTCTTTTTCCTCCATTCATAACTTTTTTGATTGCTTGTCTGATGAATGTTTTGAATTTTGATTTTCATGAATACGTTCAGCTCTCCCTGCAAAAATTGGGAAGTGGAGTGACACCTTTGGCATTGCTTTCGGTTGGTTTACAACTGCGTTTTGAACGAAAAAGCCAGCATTGGAAGTTTTTAGGATTGGGGCTTTTGTATAAATTAATTTTAACTCCGGCTCTCATTTACGTGTTGTATGTCGTAATTTTGCAACAGCACTCTAAAATTATCCAAGTTGCCATAATGGAGTCAGCGATGGCGCCAATGATTACCGCATCTATTTTAGCTTCTTCACACGGTTTAAAACCTCGTTTAAGCAGTATGATGATTGGTTTTGGAATTCCATTATCGTTTGTCACCTTGTTGTTTTGGTATTTTGTGGTTCAGTATGTTTAAATTTTATAGGACGAATCGGAACCAATAATTAATAATATAGTTTTTATAAATATGAATTCATCTCTTGATACTGTATCAAAACCAGACACAACTCCTATTGCGCAGCAAACCGTGTATTCCATATTATTTTCTATAGCATTCGCCCATTTATTGAATGATTTATTGCAAGCCGTAATTCCGGCAGCGTATCCTATTTTAAAGGAAAATTTCAATTTAACTTTTACACAAATCGGATTAATCACCTTGGCGTATCAACTGGCGGCTTCGATATTGCAACCTTTAGTTGGTTTATATACGGACAAAAAACCCAAGCCATTTTCCCAAATTTTCGGCATGCTGTTTACCTTATCGGGAATCGTATTTTTATCCTATGCTTCCAGTTTTGAAATGATTATAGTTTCGGTAGTTTTGGTCGGAATTGGTTCTTCAATTTTTCATCCTGAAGCGTCCCGAATCTCCTTTTTGGCATCAGGCGGGAAGCGTGGTCTAGCACAATCCATTTTTCAGCTGGGAGGCAATGCCGGAACAGCAATCGGACCTTTGTTGGTCGCTTTAATTGTGGTTCCAAATTCACAATATTATATCATTTGGTTCGTGGTGGTTGCCATTATCGGATTGATTGTTTTAAGTAGAATTGCACGTTGGTATCAAAACCATTTGAGTTTGAGAAGTGCCAAAAAAGCGGTAATCGATTTGCCGAATTTATCTCAAAAAACGATTGTGATCTCAGTGGCAATTTTGTTAGTTTTAATATTTTCAAAATTTTTTTATATGGCCAGTATATCCAGTTATTTCACTTTTTACCTGATTGAAAAATTTGGATTATCGGTTCAGGAAGCACAATTTCACTTGGTCTTATTTCTAGCCGCCTGTGCTATTGGAACCCTAATTGGCGGGCCATTGGGAGATAAATATGGAAGAAAATATGTGATTTGGTTTTCGGTTTTGGGAGCAGCACCTTTTACTTTATTGTTGCCGTACGTTGATTTGTTTTGGACAGGTGTTTTATCAGTTTTAATTGGAATCATCATCTCCTCTGCTTTTCCGGCAATCTTGGTTTATGCACAAGAATTATTGCCTAAAAAACTCGGAATGGTTTCCGGTCTTTTCTATGGTTTTGCCTTTGGAATGGGTGGTTTGGGTTCCGCCTTATTAGGAAATCTTGCAGATCATACCAGCATTACGTACGTCTATTATATTTGTGCGTATTTGCCTTTGATAGGAATTATTGCGCTCTTTTTGCCAAATTTGAAGAAGAAATAATATAGTAAATAATACAAGAGTACAAAGTATCAAATGTTTCAAATTCTATAACTTTAGTCATACCAATTGCTATTTAGAATATAAAGAAGGAGACATAAGTTTAAAGTGAAATATTGAAATTTAATTATTAAATAGCAGATTTGAAAATTTAAGATAGCTGTAAACTTTTAAAACATTGCATTATTTCCTTTAGTTTTTAAACGAAAAACCCCGAAAGTTTTATTTTCGAGGTTTATTTTTATTTAAGTCATAGGAAAACTTTATTACAGAGCAGTAATAATAAACTCGCTTCGTCTGTTGAGTTGATGTTCTTCCTCGGTGCAATTTACATCGTCTTTACACTGATTTACAAGTTGGTTTTCTCCGTATCCTTTGCCGGTCAATCGGCTTTTATCGACTCCGTTTTTGATTAACCAGCTGATGGTTGATTTAGCTCTTCTTTGTGATAAAGATTCATTGTATTTAAAAGTTCCACGGCTATCGGTATGAGATCTGATGTCGAGTTTCATCGTTGGATTTTGGTTTAAAACATCTAATATTTTCTCTAAATCCAGAGCGGCTTCTACTCTAATATTAGATTTATCAAAATCGAAATAAATCATTTTTATGTTGAAGCATTTACCCAAATCATCACCAATAGTTACTTTACATTGTGCTTTTTCCAAAGCGATTGGCAAGTGGGTTTTTCCATTGACTGTTGCAATAGTTATTTTTTCTTCTTTGGTGGTGTAGTCTGCTTTTTCAGCTCTGACACTGTAGTTTTGTCCACATTCTACAGCAAAAGTATAATTGCCTTTGTCATCAGAAGTAGTTGTACTAACCATATTAAACTGACTGTCGTATAAGGTTAATTTAGCATTTGGAAGTACTTCTGTAGTAGCTATATCGGT
>NZ_SMFM01000010.1 GCF_004349085.1 Flavobacterium caseinilyticum
CGGTACAAGGCTGGTATGACATCATTGGAGAAAAAACCATAGCTGATGCAATTCTGGATAGACTCATACATCAATCTCACCGACTCGAATTACATGGAGAATCTATGAGAAAGAAAAGAGGAATAAACAAAGGGTAATATTTTAAGTATATTTGAACACTAATTAACAGATGAAAAAAAGTAGTTTTTGATGTAAAATGTAGGTGGTCATTTTGCTCCGGAATTAGGTGGTCATTTTGAATTGGAATCAGGTGCTCACTTTAAATTGGAATTGGGTGGTCAATATCACTGGAATTTGCACCTGACAAAGGAAGAGTATGAGAATCCTTTCCTTGTATTTAAAAAAGCATTTGCCGAGAAAACCATTGATGAATTCGAATTCTTCCTATTTGAAGTTATACACCTGTCACTGTCTCGATGCATCGAAGAATTTGATTATGACTTGATCACACCCTACATATATTTAATCAAAATGCTGGATGCAACTCAGCTTATGCGTGAAAGAGGGATTGAAAAGATCAAAAATAATGTACAGTCTTAAAGATAACATCTCCAGTAACGGAATATAATATCTGCACATTCTCAACTTTAAAAACTATAATTTTTTTAATATGAAAAACAATAAAAATTTTAAGAAAGAAAAAACACTTGTAAAATCAACAGAACAGGCAAAGACAGTACTGCATATGCTCCTGCAGAATTCAAAAAAGAATCTCGAAAGCGGGATTTCTGAACTTCTGGGTAAATTGAGAAATCCCAAACTCGATTTATTACTTGACCGATATCCCGACCTTTTGCAGGAATACGA
Source organism: Flavobacterium caseinilyticum (assembly GCF_004349085.1). Lineage (GTDB taxonomy): Bacteria > Bacteroidota > Bacteroidia > Flavobacteriales > Flavobacteriaceae > Flavobacterium > Flavobacterium caseinilyticum. Next base: position 808 of record NZ_SMFM01000010.1, read on the forward strand.
TTTGGAAGAATTGCTTTCAGATGATCTTGAAATCATTGATGCGGAGATACAGGATTTAAAGACAGCAGGACTGCTGTCGTGCCTTCAATTACTAATACATTTTTGTTATGAATTAAAAGAAAATCCAAATCCAGCTGATAAGTGTTTTGACAGCCTCAGGTATATTTTAAAGTCAATTACCTGTTCCCAGTTTGTACATGAACTGCTCTATGTTGTTATATCGCTGGTTGGAACAGACTACTACCAAAAGTTTCAGCAGAGAATACAAAACTTAAATTTTGATTCAGAAAGCGCAATAGAACTGGAAAGCGATCCTGAACTGAATGAGCATATTGATCTGATGACATGGTTTGCGTTAGTGAGGCTATTTTTAGAATCGGTTTATACTTATTTCAACAGTTCAGATAAAAACTTCAAAAACACGACATGATGAAAACTTCAAAAAGTCCACTATTTAAATAATTAATCGATTTAAAATTAAGATTATGGAAAAAGATAAAATCAAATTAAATGAGTTCATAGAGAACCCAGAGCATTATTTTGTATTGCTCAAGCCGGCATTAGAAACAAGAAATGATATACACATTATTGAAATTAGTGTAGAAGGATATAGAGATCTATTTTGTATGATAATGGATTTGCTTAAAACAGCAAAATTTGCTTTAGACGGAATTGAAGTCAGTATTGAAAACACAAAAAATACTGAAAGATATGTTGGAAGTCTTTTAAGAATAATAGAAATGCTGATTCCATTGGAAGAAGCGGAATTACTGGATATGCTTTACCTAAAACATTTAAATGAAAAAAATAAGAGTGATTCCAATTAACCTGTTTCCAATTGTAATTTTAATAAAACGGCGACTTTGGAGACGTTTTTCCAGCCCCCTGCAAGGGCAAGTTGTTTTGAGATGCTGAATTCATTTCAAGCATCTCAAAACACAACTTGCTGGTTTCCTGCGAAACCATTTTTAGAAATAGATTTAATTGAAAGGGCTTGATGCCCTTTTTTTGATTTTTTCGATAATTTAAAAAGTGATTTATAGCAAACACATTTAAGGTTACAAATAGATTGAAGGTGATAATAAGTTTCTTTTGTTTAAGGTTGTTCTTAAAAACACCTTACCAATACACGCAGTATCGTTTGTTTTTGCAGTTTGTTAGCTATTGAATTGTGTAAAGTATCTGTAAAACTATAAAAGCAGTAAGGCTGTTTTTACATACATATGCTTTTACATACATATGCTTTTACATGAATATGCTTTTATTTGAATATGCTTTTACGCATAGGCAAGAATACATATTTGAACACAGGCACATATTTGTATGTAAATATTCAAGCTTTCAAATATTGCTGTATGTGCATATGTAAAGCCATAAATATAAATTCAAAAGAAAACAGAAAAACCATAAAAAAGAAAAAGAAAGCAATTTAACAGGGCTGGCATTAAACTTAGCAAAAGGAAACGGAATAAGTCCCGCAAGGGTGGCTTGTGAGGAACGAGCAAGACATTATGCCGTAGTCTTTTGCTAAGTTTAATGCCTGGCCTAACTTCGTTTTCTTTTTATTTATTTGTTCGTAAGAATGGCTTATGGTCTAAAAACTAGATCCAGTGGTAGGGTTTATCCTTACGGTTAAGATAGCAGTACATCTCTTCCTTTTTAAGTTCAGGAAATAATTTTAAAGCCTTGTCAATGGCATAATTAGGAAGAAAATAAATTTCGTCACGAATCGCTTTTACCACCTTTTTAAGGCCGTAGAAACGAACAATTTCGTCGATTTCTTCTTGTCCTCCACGCTCTACGATACGGGCAATAATAGTTTTATAGGCTCTCTCAAAGTCCATTGCATCTATGTCGAAATCCCAAAAAAATACTGGGTTTAGATTTGGGATTGCCTTATTTTTTTTAACTCGTGCCATGAAGTAAATATACGATTTTTTATCTTCTTATTCAAACGCTTAGTGTCTAAATCCACGTCCTTTATTGGGTGGAGGAATTTGATTTTTTGATTCAGAAAATAAAATGGAAGGATTGAAAACTGCTTTTTTTAACCGCTGGGTCATTTTATTCCAATTGGTTTCTTTGCCTTTGATGAGTTTGACTTTTTCTTCTTTGTCTATATTGCTATGATCCATTAATGCAAGGGCAGCCAGTCTGGGATTTCCGTTATATTTGTTTTGGTAAGCTTCTAAATAGGTCTTAAGGGGATGGTGTTCCAAAAGAAAATACATGTCAACAAAGTCTTTTATCCTCGTGCCGTTTTGGAAAATCGCATGAAGCTTCATGGCACCGATGTCATATAAAGATACCAACCGTATTCCTTCTTCATTCTGAACAGGTTCGTGCCATGGATATTTATGGGCGAGAATGTCTACCTTGACACTGCCTATATCCAAAAGCATTGTATTTTCAAGTATCTGCCTGATCTTTACCGAGTGCTGATTTTCTAAATGGGTAAGTATGGCTTGCTCGTCAAAATCTTTCGTAGTGAACAGATCCAAATCGATACTTAATCTATGGCCAATCATTAGGCTGAGAGCTGTTCCTCCAACAAGGTTAAAATCTTTCAATTTTTCATCTTTCATGAGTCTTTGAAGAAGTTCCCACATCTCTTTGGTAACTGTTTCTTTGTAAAGCATAATTTCACGTTTTTCATGAAATTAATCCCGAAAGCGAGGACGCTCTTACAAGGTGTCCTGTCGTGGCTTTATTTGACAGCCGATTTCCAATGTTAAAGGTTTAGACTGGGTTAGGAACAAATAAGCCAAATGCTTCCAAGTGCTTCCAAAAACTTCCAAATTGGAGTTTAATTGCCATTTATCAGATATATTGGTTTTAAGTAATACGATTGATCATGGAAAATGAAGAAAAAAAGAATCGGAATAAAGGAGGCAGACCTGCCAAAATAGATCCCGCCGTCCACCGCTATTCTATCAGTCTTAATGATGAAGAAAACGCCCACTTTCTCACTCTTTTTGAAACCTCAGGAATGCATGTAATGGCGCACTTTATAACAGCGTGTGTTTTTCAAAAAGGGATCAAAACAATTAAGATTGATAAAGCGACAATGGATTATTATATGCGCCTGACCTCTTTTTATAGCCAGTTTAGGGCAATCGGGGTAAATTACAATCAGGTTGTGAAGATTCTATATCAAAAATTTTCCGAAAAGAAAGCTTCGGCATATATGTACAAATTGGAAAAGCAGACCGCAGAATTTGCCGTTTTATCCCAAAAGATCATATCACTCACCAAGGAATTTGAAGAAAAGCACTTGGAAAAATAGGAATTTCCAATGTTTTACATTTTCTAACAATGCCAAATAAAGTCATTATATTCCTTTGAAAACAATAAAAAGCTGAGATATACTTTTACTTTTTAAATTCGCTTTAACACTTTAATTAGATTGGTGTCTTAATTACATCAATGCCATTTGGCATTGGTGTAGAAATCTTTTATATGTCCTGACAGGGGAATACAAATGAACGATGCAGTTTATTTAAATAATGATGACTAAATTTTAGACGCAATGAAAAACGGTAAGCTAATAAAGTTTATAGAAGTTATATTAAATTTTGATGAACGGCTGCGATTATTAGAAAATCTAATTAGTACAAGTGACCAGGAAAACAAAATACAATACGTTTCATCAAAAGAAAAATGTAAATCCTGTTACAGCAAAATTGATTTTGCCCAGCTGTTTTATATTTTAATGGATGAAGGTTTATTGTTTTTTGATGCTGCAGACGAAAAAAGTAATAGAAGTAAGTTTCAGTTTTTTCTCGAAAATAATTTTACATATGCCGGCGATGAGGGCGGGCAGTCGAAAATTAAGTCGATCAGTAGACAATTCTCCGAATGCAAAGGTTATACCTATAAAGAGAAGCAGATTACATTTTTAGAAGAACTCATTACAAAAATGGAGGAAAGAAAAAGAAGACTTCAGAGCTGGTAAGAGCTTGTAAAAATAGTTTAGTGTCAAAATTTAAATCTTTAGTTATGACAAAAAAAGAAAGAAAACTCTCTTTTGTAATGAGAGTAAAACAATTAATAGAGCCTGTACTGGTGAGGCTGGAAACAATTGATTCAAAAATCAGCGGACAGGGTAAAGGCGTGATACCTGTATATTACAGAAATGAAGATTTAAAAAAGATATTTGGATTGTCTAGCAATACTATTATAAAATACAGGCAGACAGGAATACTTCCATTTACTAAACTAGGGGATATATTTCTGTACGATGCTGCAAAAATAGATAAAATTCTTCATGAAAATAATGGCTAATAAAATTGTGTATAGTCCCTACAATATCAAAGAAAAGGCTCCAAATTTGGAGCCTTTTCTTTGATAATTTTACTTGTACTTTAGTTTCAGTTTCTCCATATCTTCCATTATATTAACATCTAAAACTTTAGCATAGTGCTGTGTCTGCTTAATATTTGTATGCCCCATCATTGCAGAGACATGTTCCAGACGCACGCCATTTCCTAGCGTGACAGTAGTAGCAAAGGTATGTCTTGAAACGTACCAGGTCAGGTGTTTATTGATCTCGCATATATCCGCAATCTCCTTTAAGTAAGCATTCATCTTTTGATTTGAAATCTGCGGAAGCAACCCTATCTGTTTATTTTTATATTTTTTGATCACAGCCATGGCAGGAGGAAGCACGGGTACATTTTCCCTAATCGCAGTTTTTGTCCTGTTTGTCATTATCCAAAGGTTACCGTCATTGTCTTCGAAGAGATTTGCAGGGGTCAGGTTCAAAGCATCCACTGGTGCGTATCCTGTGTAGCAGCAAAAAAGAAATATGTCCCTGACTTTCTGTAGGCGCTCCATAAAGATTGGCTTTTCTTCAATAAGTTTAAGTTCCTGCTGGGTTAGAAATACCGCGTCCTTTACGTTTAATTTTCCGTCGTAGGCATCAAAGGGATTGCGGACAAACAAATCCATCCGTATACAATAGTTGCAGGCTGTTTTGTACATTTTCATATATTTAACCACAGAGTTGTTTTTTATTCCGACCTGCCCCTTAAATGAACTCTCGTACTTTAAGTATTCTTCAAGATTATAAACGAAAGAATTTGAAATTTCGCTGACCGGCATATCTTCTGCGGTATAATGTTTTTTCATAAACGCAGTCAAAAGCTCACCACTTCGTTTGTACTTCTGAAGAGATGCAGTTGACCTTTCACCTGCGTCCACTTTTCTTTTGAAGAATTTGTTATGCCGTTGCATAACTTCATTGATTGTTGTTTTACTTGTTTGGATTTTAGATTTTCCTGTAAGTTCGGCTTTAAGCATTTCTAAAGATACCTCGGGATCAATGTTGAAAAGGTGGTTAAATTTTTTCTCGACATTAAGGCGGTATAATTCAAGATAATTTTTAAGGATCTTTTCTTTTTCGAGTCGCAGCAGATTCCTGAGGTTGTTGGTGTAAATCCATCTTTCTTTGGAAATAGTTTTTCCTGTGCTGAGAGAAACTCTTTTGGTTTTGTAGGTAATGCGCGCAAATATGGAGCATTCTCCGTTTTTATCTGCTTTTTCGGATTTAAGGTAAAAAATTACTTTTAACATGTTTTCTAGTTTTTAAATTAATACTCAAATTGATTTAAAAATTTTGAAGGACACCTTTGTTTACAGGGAATTCCCGGGGAATTCTTTCAATTTAGTACACTTTTTTTTGACGCAAAAATCAAAAAAATAAAAGTGTACTAAAAAGTGTACCACGCTTTGCTCTAATATGTGTTTTTTGACATATTGTAAAAAAGAAAAAACCCTTTAAATACTAGTATTTAAAGGGTTTTGATATTTAAAGTTTCTTTTGAAACTTATACTGGCGGAGAAAGAGGGATTCGAACCCCCGGACCTGTTACAGTCAACAGTTTTCAAGACTGCCGCATTCGACCGCTCTGCCATTTCTCCAGTATGTCGCTTTCATTACCTGATTGCGAGTGCAAATATAGCAACCTTTTTCGATTTACAAAACCTTTTACACTTAAAAATAGCAAAAAAATAATGGGTCTTTTTTAATCATTTCATTATCTTGGTTTTACAATCTAAAAAAGTAAAATAATTTTATTAGAACCGTACATATTCTGTTATTTCCAGGCCATATCCAATCATTCCTACTCGTTTTGTCTGTTGGGCATTTGAAACCAATCTTATTTTTGAAATATCAATGTCATGAAGGATTTGAGCCCCAATCCCAAAATCTTTGCTATCAATAATTATTTTTGGAGCTTTCATAACTCCTTGCGTTTGTAGTGCTTTGAGTTCAGAGATTCTACTAAGCAAATTAATCGATTGCATGTCTTGGTTAATAAAAATCACAGCACCTTTACCATGTTCATTGATAACTTTGAACATATCATCCAGTTGCTGGTCTGCATTATTGGTTAAGGTACCCAGTAAGTCGTTATTAACCTGAGAAGAATTTATTCTTGTCAGTACAGATTCACCCAAATTCCAGGTGCCTTTTGTTAGGGCAATATGAATTTGTTTGTTGGTTGTTTGTTGATAAGCTCTCAATCGGAATGTTCCAAATCGAGTTTCTACTTCAAAGTCTTCTTTTTTTACAATCAGGCTGTCGTGTTGCATTCTGTACGCTACTAAATCTTCAATTGAAACTAATTTTAAATTGAATTTTTTAGCTACTTCAACTAGTTCCGGTAATCGTGCCATGCTTCCGTCTTCGTTCATGATTTCGCAAATGACACCTGCAGATTTAAAACCGGCCAGTCTTGCAAAATCAATGGCAGCTTCGGTGTGTCCAGTTCTTCTTAAAACACCACCTTGTTTAGCTACCAAGGGAAAAATGTGCCCAGGTCTTGCTAATTCAAAGGGTTTAGTGCTTGGGCTGACTAATGCCAAAACTGTCTTAGCCCTGTCTCCAGCTGAAATCCCTGTCGTTACTCCATTTCCTTTCAAATCTACCGAGACAGTAAAAGCTGTTTCCATGTGATCAGTATTGTTGGTGACCATGGCTTTTAATTCCAGTTCTTTACAACGGCTTTCGGTTAATGGAGCGCAAATCAATCCTCTGCCATGAGTGGCCATGAAATTAATCATTTCGGGTGTTACTTTTTCGGCGGCAGCCAAAAAATCACCCTCATTTTCCCGGTCTTCATCATCAACAACGATAATAATTTTTCCTTGACGAATATCTTCTATCGCTTCTTCAATTGTGTTGAGTACTATTTTATTTGTCTGCATTAAGGGTATTAATTTTGTGAGGGAAATATTTTTTTAATTACTTTTTGAAATGGAGCTAAAATGACATCCATGTTTATTAATCCGATATCGTTTGTAGCTCTATACGTTAATAAAATAGCCAAAGGAGTCAATATCATCGAGGAGAGCCAAGCTCCCATAAATGGCGTCATTCCATTTTCCTGTGCGATTCTTTTTCCAAAAGTATTTATAAAGTGGAACGTTATAAATATTAAAACCGCAAAAACTATTGGAAGTCCTAATCCTCCTTTTCTAATAATTGCGCCTAATGGAGCACCAATGAAAAACATCAAAAAGCAAGCGTACACAATTACAAATTTATCATAAAATGCTTGTAAATGCCTGTTGATATTTTTTTGTTTGTTTTCTAATTCGGTGTTACTGGTGTCAATAGCATAGGAGGTACTGGTAACATTACTGCTTGCGATTTTTAAAATGGCTAATTGTTCCTCCATCGTGTATAACGACAAAATATTGTTTGGAAGCGGTTTCGTTTTTTTTATCTGTGAAAATTTTTTATCAGCAGGGACTGCAATTTTGGTATTACTGTTTTCCGAAAATGAAATTATATCAGTTTTTAGATTCTTATTTAATGAATCCAATGTGTACCTAAGTTCATTAACAGTAAGCATTGTATTTGAATTAGAAACACTTTCGTTATTGACCTCCACTTTGTTAAGTTCGGATAAATCGATGTTAATGATCTGTTTTTTAAACGAACTTTTGGCAAAAGGCATTTTACTGCGCTCTTCGTATTTTTTCGGAACAATATCTTCATAATAATAACCATTATTCAGTACTAACTGTAGTATGCTCGACTGCTCACTACTAATTAATTCTCCGTCTTTGGCTTTTATTACTGTTTTACTTCCGTCACCAATATTTGATTTTTTGTGAATTGTGACCCCGGTGAGAACATTTCCGTTTTCCCCAGTCTTCTTATTTACCTTGATGTTATAAAACCCTACATCACTAAATTGTCCTTCAGTTATGGCCAAAGCGGGTTTTACCTGAGCTATATTTTTTCTGAAATTGATGAATTTGTACTCCGCATACGGAATCACATTGTTTGCAAACAAAAAGGCAATGATACTTAAAAAAAAGATAAAAACCGTTAAACTTCTCATGGCTCTTTGCAGCGATATCCCAGAAGATTTCATCGCCGCAAATTCATAATTTTCTGCCAGGTTTCCAAAAGTCATTATTGAAGATAACAATACTGAAAGCGGCAAAACAAGTGGCACTATTCGAGGCATGGAAAAGGCAAGGAATTTGACAATCATAAATATGTCCAAATCTTTACCCGCTAATTCAGCGATGAAAAGCCAGACTGTTTGAAGTATAAATATGAAAAAAAGGATTACAAATACGGTGGTAAATGTAGTCAGGAATGTTTTTAATAAGTATTTGTCAAGAATCTTCACCTAATTCATTAATCTAATTTGTTAACGTAGTAACTTGGATATTTACTTTCTGCAAATGTAAATTGATTTTTTGACAAAGGTTGATTGGTTTTAAAAGAATTAACCGTTAATGTGGTTTTTGTACCTTTTTTGCCTACTTCTATTAAGTTATAAATGTGTTTTGTTTGGATATCAATTCCTAGTAATACTTCTTTTCTTTGATCTTTTGCATTGGTGGGAACCAATTTTATATACTGTATTTTTCGTCCTTTTACATTCTGCAAAATATCCATACTGTACTTGTAGCCACTATTGAAAAAAGTCAGCATTTTTGAAGGTGTAATCGCATTATCATCTTTTTCATTCACAGTAGAGATGGTGATTTCTTCATCTTCAGGGACAATAGTATATGTTTTTTTACCATCAAAAATTTTAGTAACACCCATAAAATTCAAGACATACTGATTTCCTTTCATCGTTACATTTCCTTTGCTCTCCTGGTTGATGTTTTCTTTGTAATTATTTAATGAATATTTAAAATCAATTGCGATATTGTTATAACTTTTAACTTTTGCGGTAACTTGATCTAAAAGGTCTTTTGCTTTTTTATCTTGCGCCTGTATTGAAAAACTAAAAAGAAACATAGCCGTTAATAAGAGGAGTCTTTTCGCCATAATTTGCATAGTAATCTTTTTAGAATCTTGAATTTTTGATTTCATCGTATTATTTGTTTTGTTCATTGTTGAAAAATTGATCAAGAGAACTCATGTCCAGAATGTTCACACTTCGTGCTTTACTTCCTTCAAAAGGACCCACAATTCCGGCAGATTCAAGCTGATCAATTAATCGACCTGCTCTGTTGTAGCCTAATTTTAGTTTTCTTTGCAGCAATGAAGCCGATCCCTGTTGTGCATTGACAATGATTTCGGCAGCTTCTCTAAACAAAGTATCTCTGTCGGAGATATCCATATCAAGATTAATGCCACTTTCTTCTCCTACAAATTCGGGAAGCAAATAAGCAGTCGCATATGCTTTTTGTGAACCAATAAAATCAGTAATTTTTTCAACCTCAGGAGTGTCAATAAAGGCGCATTGAACACGCACCACATCATTTCCGTTAGTATAAAGCATATCACCGCGACCTATTAATTGATCCGCACCCTGAGTATCCAGAATGGTTCTGGAATCAATTTTTGAGGTAACTCTGAAAGCAATTCTCGCAGGGAAATTGGCTTTTATCAATCCCGTAATTACATTTACCGAAGGTCTTTGAGTCGCTATAATTAAATGAATTCCAATGGCTCGCGCGAGTTGAGCTAAACGGGCAATAGGAACTTCAACTTCTTTCCCGGCGGTCATAATCAAATCGGCAAACTCATCGACAACAAGAACGATGTAAGGTAAAAATCGGTGTCCGTTTTCAGGATTCAGTTTTCGAGCTTTAAATTTATCGTTATATTCTTTTATGTTACGCACCATGGCATCTTTCAACAAAGAATAACGGTTGTCCATTTCCACGCAAAGGGAATTCAACGTGTTGACTACTTTTGCATTATCGGTAATAATAGCGTCGTCCATATCCGGAAGTTTCGCTAAATAATGTCTTTCAATTTTATTAAAAAGCGTTAACTCTACTTTTTTGGGATCAACCAATACAAATTTAACTTCCGCTGGATGTTTTTTGTACAAAAGTGAAGTCAGTACGGCATTCAAACCAACCGATTTTCCTTGTCCAGTAGCACCAGCCATCAAAAGGTGAGGCATTTTGGCTAAATCAACGACAAAAGTTTCGTTCGAAATTGTTTTTCCAAGAGCGATCGGTAATTCCATTTCAGCTTCTTGAAATTTGGCCGAGCCAATAACACTTTTCATCGAAACCATCGTTGGATTCTTGTTAGGAACCTCGATTCCAATTGTCCCTTTTCCAGGAATAGGAGCAATGATACGAATTCCTAATGCTGAAAGTGAAAGTGCTATATCATCCTCCAGGCTTTTTATTTTAGAGATACGAATTCCTGCTTCCGGTACAATTTCATATAATGTAACCGATGGTCCAACGGTCGCTTTTATCTGTGCAATTTCTATTTTGTAATTGCGAAGTGTATCAACAATTCTATTTTTGTTTTCTTCTAATTCTTCTTGATTGATGGTAATTCCTCCGGTAGAATATTCTTTTAATAAATCAATTGTCGGGAATTTGTAATTGGATAAATCTAAAGTTGGGTCGAATAATCCAAAATCAGCAACCAATCGCGACGCAAGATTTTCTTCGATAATATCTTCTTCCGGAGCTGTTTCTATCACAAACGAATCGTCAGCATTTGAAATAACTTCTGTTGCTGGTACTGGGGTCACTTCCATTGCAAGCGGTTTAGTAACGGGCTCCATATTAATTTCTGATGAATTGGTAATGGTTGGTTTTAATGCTTCTTTGTTGATTTCGAATTGAGTGTCTTTTGTTTTTAAGTGAATATCGTCTACTTCTTCTTCCGAAACAGCAAATTCCTCCAAATTATATCCGCTTTTCGCAGTATTAAACGGATTAGTCGCAACAGCCTTCATCTCTTTTTTGGTACTATCAAAAAAGGACTGAATGCTTTCCGGAGAAAGTTTAATTTTGAAAATCACATAAATGATTAATCCAAACATCAAAATTAAAAGTGTTCCGGTCTTCCCAAGATAATCCTGCAGAAATAAGTTTAATTCATATCCAATTATACCACCTAATTCAGGTTCTGAAGTCGCAAAAAAGCCAAATAAAACCGATAAAATTATAATTACAAATAAATCCCAAAACCAAATATTCTTAAGCTTTCGCAAAGGAATTCCCAGAATCATGTACATTCCAGAAAGGAAAAATAAGCGGACAAATATAAATGCAGCAATCCCAAAACCTCTAAAAACAAGCAGATCCGCCAAATATGCGCCGAATTTCCCTAACCAATTCTCGACGGTTTCTGACCTATTTGATAATTCGCGAACAGCACTTTGATCTTGTTGTCCGTAAATGAAAAAGGAAATAAAGGCAAACAACAAAGCAATGGAAAATAAGACCATTAGGGAACCAAAAACAAATTTGTGTTGTTTGGTGATTCTGGCAGGATTACCAATATCAGCTTTAGTGCTACTCTTTTTATTTAAGGGGGCTGTTTTAGTTGTTTTTGCCATTCTTGAGTATAATTATACCTGTAATAATAGTGGTATATAAATGATTAAACCGATTGCGATTGCCGTCAAAGCAGCAAAAAATACTGCTCCTGCAGCTATGTCTTTGATGAATCCAATTCTTTCATGATAAGTGGGATGAATAAAATCGGCTATTTTCTCAACAGCAGTGTTCAAACCCTCAATACTCATCACTAAACCAATGGCTAAAGTCTGAAAAAGCCACTCTGTTTTGGAAATTCCAAAATATAACCCAGCGAAAATCATCAAAATTCCTATGGAAAATTGAACCATAACACTATGTTCCGTCTTGATTAATTTGAAGGCTCCCTTAAATGCATAAGAGATACTTTTTAATCTTCCGGTTAAGAAAGTATTGTCTTTTTGAAACTCCATCAAGCTGCGATTAAAGTAATGCTAAGGCAGCTTCGTAGTTAGGTTCATCTGCAATTTCAGTAACTTGTTCCGTATGTGTAATTATTCCGTTTTCATCAACAACAATAATAACTCTTGAGTGTAATCCGGCCAATGGTCCGTCGGTCATTTCTAAACCGTTTGCTTTACCAAAACTTCCTTCAGAAAAATCAGATAAATTCACGACATTTTCAAGTCCTTCCGCACCGCAAAAGCGTTTTTGGGCAAATGGTAAATCTCTTGAAACACATAAAACAGTAGTGTTTTCTAATGTACTCGCGCTTTCGTTGAATTTTCGAACAGATGCTGCACAAGTTCCGGTATCTATACTAGGAAAAATATTTAATACTAATTTTTTACCTGCAAAATCATGTAATGATGCTATAGATAAATCTGTTTTAACTAATTTAAAATCAGCGATTTTTGTGCCTATTTTTGGTAATTCTCCTGAAGTTTGAATTGGATTTCCTCCTAATGTTATCGAAGCCATAGTGTTTGTTTTTTGTGAGGTTCAAAAGTATGAAAATTATTTAAGAATTTGTCTTCAAATTATGGTTTAAAGTTTACCATTTTAATCAAATTATTAACTGTAAATTTATATCGTCTTTTCGCTTTATTGAATAAAAAAACGCACTCGTTGCGGAGTGCGTTTTTTTAGAATTAAATAACAAAATCTTTTATTTATCGATAGAACCCAAAACACGTTTCATGAAACTGTTTAAAGCTTCTTTTTTGTCAGTTCCGGTTTTAACTAATTTGTTTACTTCTAATGCGCCGTACATATTAGAAATTAATTCCCCTATGACATCTAATTCTTCATCTTTCAACGACGAAATTTCAGTCATTGCTTCCAGAACTTCGATTGTTTCGATGATATAATCTTCATCATTATCTTCTATAAACTGCGTTAAATGCTTTATTACGGGTAATTTCATATTTAGACTTCTTAGATTTTTAGATATTTAGATATTTAGATATTTAGATCTTTAGAATTTTAGACTTCTTAAATTCTTTAAATTTTTGAGTAAAAGATTCAAGGAATCTATTATTTAAAAGTCTAAAAATCTAAGCTAGTCTAATGATCTAATTAAACTATTTCGTTCACTAATTCAATTAGCACTTCTTGTTTATTTGTTTGTGTTTCGCTTACCAGTTTTCCATTTACAAAAGTGGCAAAAGTAGGTAAATTACTAACATTCGCTAATTTTCTGGATTCAGGAAAATTTTCAGCATCAACAAGAGCAAAAGTAATTGTTTCGTTTTCAGAAGCTAATTTTTTGAATTTTGGCTTCATAATTCGGCAATTACCGCACCATGAGGCCGAAAATTGAACCACTACTTTTTCGTCTTTTGCAATTAAATCCTGTAACGTATCTTCGGTTAATTCGATTAACATATTTTTTAAATTTAAAAATGCAATTGCAATAACAACACTCAATATTATTAATTGAAATTTGATATTGCAATTAACATTGTTTTTGAATTAGTTTAAACTTAAGTATTCAGCAGTACTTTTTCTGTCAGCACTCATTGCTTCTTTTCCGGCTTCCCAGTTTGCAGGACAAACTTCTCCTTTTTCCTGAATGTGCGTGTAAGCATCAACCATACGTAAATATTCATTTACATTACGACCCAATGGCATATCGTTTACACTTTCGTGGAAAATTTTTCCAGTTTCGTCAATTAGGTAAGTAGCTCTGTAAGTAACGTTAGATCCTTCGATAATAATAGAATCTGTTTCTTCGCTGTAACCCGTTTCTTCAATATCAAGAATTCCTAGTATGTTTGATAAGTTTCTGTTGGTATCTGCAAGGATTGGGTACGTAACGCCTTCGATTCCACCGTTATTTTTTGCAGTATTTAACCAAGCAAAGTGTACCTCATTAGTATCACAAGATGCACCTATTACAATTGTATTTCTTTTTTCGAATTCTGGTAAAGCAGCTTGAAAAGCATGTAATTCAGTTGGGCAAACGAATGTAAAATCTTTCGGATACCAAAATAAAAGTACTTTTTTGTTGTTATTTACAGCTTCTTCGAAAATGTTGATTTTTAAATTATCACCCATTTCAGAGATAGCGTCTACTGCAATACTTGGGAATTTTTTACCTACTAATGACATATTATTTACTTTTTTGATTGTTTTTTTGTTGGTGCAAAAGTAGTCTATATAAAAGGTTTCAAACAATAACATTTGATTATAAATTCTTATTTAACAATAGAAATTTACTATGTAATAATTTTTGAAATTTCAAAACCTTTATTTAATATAGTTAATCTCTACAGGCAGAGTTCCTTTGCATTTTGTGTCCGATAAAAGTTGTTCAGCAGCGACTTTCTGAAATTCTGAAAAATCCTGATACATTTGAATGATTCCTGAAGCATTTTTAAGTTTTGGAATAATTTGCAACACATAAGGATTTCCAAAAACATATAAAACACATTTTTGCGTACTAAATAAGTTTCCTAAAAACTGAAGTACAGAATCTTCAATGTCAAAATTATTTAAAGGTTTTGCTTTTGGAACAAATAAGGAGACAATCACAGTATCATACTTGATTAATTCTGTTTTTAATTCATCCAATATCAAATCTCCGCCAGTTTCATAACTAAATTCCGGTGAAGACAAAGCATTAGACAAGCTCCTGAAAAATTCGTTGTCTGAATTTTTATAGATGCTTATTTTGGCAAGAGTTCCGGTGTTTTTGGCATCAAAAACCGTCACAGTATTGTTGTTGTCTTTTATTTTTGTAATACAATTTTGAGCAATTTTTAGATTCAATTTAGAAGTCGCTTCAAAATTAAAATCAGTTTCAGAAAGGTTTGGTAAACTTAGTATTTTATCCACAATTCCTGCTTTTTGTTTGCATTTCAAAATGCGTTGAAAACTGGCTTCAATTCTTTCAGGTTTTGCATTTTTTAGTATTTCCTGGATGCCTTCCGGAACATTTTCGGCGAAGCACAACACATCATTTCCGGCATTAAAAGCTTCCCACTCCAATTGTCCTTTTTGGTCATATAATTTGGAAACGCTGTGCATATTCAACGCATCCGAAATAATCAATCCGTCGTAGCCTAATTGCTTTCGCAAAAGTGTTTCAATCACTGATTTTGATAAGGTTGCCGAAGTGTCTTTTCCTTCGTTCAAAGCAGGAACAGCCAAATGACCAATCATAATCGAATCGACATCATTCTCGATTCCTTTTAGGAACGGAACTAGTTCATTGGCTAATAATTCTTCCAATGTTTCTTTTAAAATCGGTAATCCTAAATGCGAATCAACATTGGTATTTCCGTGTCCTGGAAAATGTTTGAGACATCCTAAAATCCCGACATCATTCATTCCTCTAAGATATTCCAGCGCAAAATCAGCTACTTTTTCTTTATTTTGACCAAAAGAACGGTACCCAATTACAGGATTATTTGGATTATTATTGATATCCGCCAACGGCGCCAAATTATAATGGATTCCAACTGATTGTAAGTCCAAACCAATTTGTTTTCCAACTTCGTAAACCAAATTTTTTTCGCTGTTTGGTAATGCGCCAAGTGTAATCGCATACGGATATTGAGGTGTTTTTTCGACGCGCATTGCTAAACCCCATTCGGCATCAATGCTCATTAGTAAAGGAGTAGTTGCACAATTTTGATATCTGACGATGAGTTCTTTTAAACGTCGAAAACTGTCATCATTAAATACTATTTTTTTCTTGGTTTCATAATTCGTTGCAGCGCTGGCTCGGCTGTGAAAAAAAGTCAATCCACCTATATTATGTTCTTTGATTAAACGTTCGGTAGCTTGAATATTTTCTTCGGTATCATTGATGAAAACCGCAGGAAAGAAAAATTGTCCTATTTTTTGTTCTAATGTCATTTTGAAGTGAATATGAAATTAATTTTAACATATAAGTCATTTAAGTCAAACTATTTAGAATAAATAATTAAAGAATAATAACTACAAAAACAGTTGTTTTGTAAGAGACTTACTTAAATAAATTTACATGACTTATATGTTTGAAAAAAAAAGCTAGTTTGTTTATTCTTGTACAGCTTTTTTTCCAAAATCAGCCGGAAAAATTAAGAGTCGCGATAATATTATTCCTGGAATGGTCGCTATAAATACCCAAATAAAGAAATTTCCATATCCCAAATATTCCTGAATATAACCGCTTAACATTCCCGGAAGCATCATCCCCAAAGCCATAAATCCGGTTGCGATAGAGTAGTGAGACGTCTTAGATTCGCCATCGGCAACATAAATCAAGTACATCATAAACGCAGCAAAACCAAAACCATATCCAAATTGTTCCGCAATTACCGTTAAATAAACATAAAAAACGGAAGTTGGGTGAAAATGAGAAAGCAATATAAATCCTATTATCGGTAAGTGCATGGCTAAAATCATCGGTAACATCCATTTGCCAAGCCCTCCTTTTGAAATGGCTATTCCGCCAAGAATTCCGCCTATTACCAGCGCAGCAACTCCAAATGTTCCATAAATGATACCTACATCTTCGGTGGTGAGTCCCATGCCGCCTTTTGTTTTATCATCTATTAAAAAAGGAGTTAACATTTTTAATAATTGAGATTCTCCTAATCTGAAAAGAAGGATAAACGATAATATGATTCCGATTTGTTTCTTTTGAAAAAAGGTTTTAAAAACAGCTGCAAAACTTTGTTTGTTTTCCTTTTCGACTGTAACTTTTGTTTCTTCTACTTTTGGAGTGGTCAAAAAATTATAGATAGTCAGGAAAGCCATAATCAAAGCTACAGCTATCATCGTGTAGGACCAAGCTTTGCTTTTGTCTCCATATTTCTGCTCCAGAAAACCACCCAGAATTACGATTAATCCATTGGCGGTAAGCATTGAAAGTCTGTAAAAAGTACTTCGGATTCCTAAGAAGAATGATTGCTGTTCTTTGGCCAAAGCCAACATATAAAATCCATCGCTTGCCACGTCATTTGACGCCGAAGCAAATGCCGCGACCCAAAATATTGCAAGGCTCAGTACAAAAAAATTACTCAGCGGAATGGTTAATCCCACAACCAAAAAGGCAACTGCAATCACCAATTGCATCGCAAGAAACCACTTTCTTTTAGTGGCATATAAATCTATAAAAGGACTCCACAATGGCTTAATAACCCAAGGCAAATATAGTAAGCTGGTGTACACTCCGATATCTTCGTTATCGATGCCCAAACTTTTGTACATAATCACCGAAACGGATATAATGATGGCATACGGAAATCCGGATGCAAAATTTAATAACGGAATCCAATACCAAGGGTTTTTGTCGTTTCTCATTTTTAGCGAATTATATTCGATTAAATTTTATAGCGTAAAGTTCACTAAAGTAGCTTCACTTTCATTACCATAAAAATCAATGAATGTAATGGCGCAGGTTGTATTTTTATCTAATTTATAAGTTGGAATCACAACCTCAACAGTGTCGGTATCCTCTTTAAATGCTATTTTGTCAATAATTTGACTAGGATCATTTAAATCAATTTTTGAGTTGAATTTGGCCCCGTAAACCATAACATAGCGCACTTTACTGTACAAAGGATACGTGACATTAAATCGTGATGAAATAGGATCTGTCAAAATGTTATTCGCTGTGGGAACAATAGCCATTGTTTTAATGGAATTTGGAACCACAGTAGGAAGAGCAGGATATTTATATTGGTTTTCTGTTAATAATTTAGTTACATTTTGATTTCTATTCAAAAATGATTTGGCGCTAAAAAAAGCATTCCCCTGAATGTTCTTATACGATCGGGTGATGTCTATCTGATTCGGAATTTCCTTTGGATTGTTCCATCTTTTATCAGAATCTGTATTGATTTTATATGTTCCATTTCCAATGTAGATTGCGGTATTTGTTGAATTTTCAGACCACCAACGCAATAATTTTGAATAAGAAGCTTTTGGATGATCCATACTCCAATACAATTGTGGAACGAGGTAGTCAATCCATTTGTTTTCCATCCAGGCTAACGGATCAGCAAATAAATCATCATAATTAGTTTGTCCAGCTTCAGTTTCAGAACCTCTTGGATCCACTGATTTATTTCTCCATACTCCAAATGGACTGATGCCAAATTGGACCCATGGTTTAATACTTTTTATTGAAAGGGAAACACATTTTACAAAATTATTCACATTCGAACGTCTCCAATCTTCAATGCTTGATCCGTTTCCATATTTTTTGAAAGAGGCGGTATCGTTAAATACCTCTCCTTTTATTCTGTACGGATAAAAGTAATCATCAAAATGTATCGCATCAATATCATATTTTTCCACAACTTCCTCTACAATAGCCAATAAATGGTTCTGAACTTCGGGTAATGCCGGATTGTAATAATATTTCCCGCCGTATTTAATCATCCAATCCGGATGCTTGAAAAAATCATGTTGCGGACTCAATAGCGACGTATTGTAATCCATCGTAGCTCTATATGGATTCATCCAGGCATGAAACTCAAAACCTCTCGCATGCGTTTCAGCAATCATCCAAGCTAGTGTATCAAAATAAGGTTTTGGAGCCTGACCTTCTTTTCCGGTCAAAAAACGGGACCATGGTGCTAATTCGGTTGGATAAAATGCATCTCCAACGCTTCTGATTTGGACAATTACAGCGTTATAATTCAGTTTTTTATAAGCGTCTAAAATTTCAATATAATCTGCTTTTTGTTTGGCAACATTATCAGTACTCATTTTCGGCCAGTCAATATTTACTACGGTAGCAATCCAAACGGCTCTAAATTCATTTTTAGGATTTGTGACTTGCATCTGTGCTTTTACATTCAAAACCGAAAGTAAAAGAAACAAAATAAGTAATCCGATATGCTTGACATTCTTCATTATTGTTGTGTTTATTAAGTATTCAAAAATAGTTTTTTTAGTGAAATCAGCCCGTTAAAATCCAGATAAAATTTGACTTATTTTCCTGCTGCAATTTCTTTGCCGTTTTTTTAATAAATCAGTTAGTTGTATTACTTGATGGTATCATACTTTGAAAATCATTTTGTTTTTATAAAAAAACCAGAGAATAAGAGACCAAAAAACGGCATAAGTTAACGCATATGTCAGTGACGCATCCAACGGATTTTCAAAAATGGGCACAATCCAAAAGTTATAAATTAAATTCTGAAGATTGATTTCTTCAGCAGATATGTCTGGATTCTGAATTTTAATAGAGCTTAAAACCCTTGGAATAATTCCCGAAAAAAAGAACACAATCATAGGATTTACCCCCCAAATTAAAAAAAAAGTCGCCCATTTTTTATAGTCTGCAATATCAATTGTGTAGTATAATATTGCTAAACATACTGTAGCGATACCAGCGGAATACAATACGTAAGAACTTGTCCAAAGCGATTTGTTTATCGGAAAGATGATACTCCAGATTAAACCGATGATTATTAAACCAATACCTGTAATTCCAATTTTTTTGGCAATTTCAATTTTCGGAATTGGCAAGTTTAATATTTGCCCGATAAACATTCCTAAAATCCCGGTGGCTATCGCGGGTAAGGTGCTCAATATCCCTTCCGGATCCCAAGTTTTGGAATAACTCCACATATGTCCGCTCAAAAGTAAATTGTCCAGCCAGGCAGCTAGGTTGGTGCCTTTTTCAAAATTTGCCGCGCCAAATCCCGGAACAGGGACAAAAGCCATTAAAATCCAGTACGTCAGTAAAATCAATGCAGCAACTATAAGTTGTGTTTTTTGATTAGTCTTCAAATACAAAATAGCGATGAAGAAATAAACAATCCCTATTCGCTGTAAAACGCCGGGAATCCGTACGTCCTGAAAAGCTTCTATTTGACTGTATGCCAAAAATAGTAATGTTGCAAAAACTGCAACAACGAAATATGTTTTAATTTTTAAAGAAAAGTTTCCTAAAAGCGCATAAGCCACTGCAAAAGTTATTACCAACCTGAGTATTAACAGAGAGATTCCTTCTAATCCAAATAACTCTATTTTACTGAAAAAGTTTAAAAATAATCCTAAACAGAAAATCCGTAACGAGCGTACGAGAATTTTATTAAAAACGGCAAAGTCAAATTGTTTATCTGGCATTGCAAAAGGAATTGCGGTCCCCATAATAAAAATAAAAAACGGAAAAACTAAATCGGTAGGAGTACAGCCATGCCATTCGGCGTGTTTGAACGGCGGATAAATAGAACCCCAACTTCCCGGATTGTTTACAATAGTCATCAACAAAATGGTGAACCCTCTGAATACATCAAGTGATATTAAACGCTCTTTTGTCATTTTTAAAATTAGATTATTGGGTTAATTTAATCATTTTAAACGTATTAAATTAAGGATACTTAAATAGGCATTGACAATTTTATTTTACAATATACTGCTGAATTATTTACTGCATATATTCTCGAATTTTTTCTTTAGATAATTTATTTCCTTTCGTTGATTCATGTGGATTCTTTTTAAACTTCTTTGCTAATTATTCTTTTACGATATAAACGTAAATCATTGGATTCATATTCTTTTTTTAAGGATAAAGGAGTATTAGCGATGACTTGCATTATACGATTCTAATATTCATTTTAAATTCTTGGATTTTCTGTGGCCTTTGTCAAAAATTGGAAATCAGATGTTTTACGATATTGCTAATAGAATCGTCTGTTTCCCGCTTAGTTACTGCAATATCTTTATCAAAAATACTTAATTTTTTTAAAAGTGTTAAAGCAATAGAAACATAAGTAAATAAGAGACAATTCTTTATATTTGTTGTGATAACTTTCTTAAATACACCAATAATTATGAGTGCAATTCAAACTTTGACGTATGTAAAACCAGGAAAATACGAAACAACCCGATTTGAAAAAATTCATAATGAGATTTTTAAAAATTCACAACAAGCTTCAGAGATTGTGGCGTTGGAAATTGCAGAATTAATAAGATCCAGACAGGCCAAAAATAAATTGTGCATTTTAGGTTTGGCGACTGGTTCCTCTCCCGTTAAAGTATATGAAGAATTGGTGCGAATGCACAAAGAGGAAGGACTCAGTTTTAATAATGTAGTGACTTTTAATTTGGATGAATATTATCCAATGACTAAAGAGAATAATCAGAGCTATCATTATTTCATGCATCAGCATCTATTTAATCACATTGACATCAGTCCGGAAAATATTAATATTCCCGATGGAACCGTTGCAATTCAAAATCTGAATCAGTATTGTGTTGATTATGAAACGAAAATTAAAAAGGCAGGCGGACTGGATTTTCAGCTGTTGGGAATAGGTCGCACAGGTCACGTAGGATTTAATGAACCGGGTTCCCATATTAATTCAGGAACACGAATAATTACGCTGGATCATATTACAAGAGTTGACGCTTCATCGGATTTCAACGGCATTGATAATGTTCCTAAACGAGCGATTACTATGGGAGTTTCGACTATCCTGGCTTCCAAAAGAATTGTGCTGATGGCCTGGGGACAAAATAAAGCCGAAATTATTAAGAGAACAGTTCAGGGAGATATCAATTCAGAAGTTCCCGCCACATTTTTGCAAAACCATACCAATACCACTTTTGTTTTAGATCAATCTGCCGCTTCTGAACTAACCCGATTTAAAACGCCGTGGTTAGTGGATGACTGTATTTGGACCCCTGAATTAAAAAGTAAAGCAATTGTTTGGCTCTGCCAAGAAACAAAAAAATCAATATTAAAACTGACAGATAGAGATTATAACAATAACGGAATGTCTGATTTATTGGCACAAGAAGGATCTGCCTATGACTTGAATATTAATATGTTTAATGTTTTGCAGCATACTATTACAGGATGGCCCGGAGGAAAACCCAACACGGATGATTCCAACAGACCTGAAAGAGCCAATCCTGCCAAGAAAAGAGTAATCCTTTTTAGCCCGCATCCGGATGATGATGTGATTTCTATGGGAGGTACTTTTTCTAAATTGATAAAGCAGGGACATGAGGTACATGTGGTGTATCAAACATCAGGAAACATAGCTGTTACAGATGATGAAGCATTAAAATTTGCTGAAGTTGCTAACGATTTCATAGGAAACAATGAAGGTATAATCAATTTTCCGAACATCATTAATTTCTTAAACAATAAATCAGAAAATCAGACGGATTCGCAGGACGTGAGAAAATTGAAAGGATTGATCCGACGCCGCGAATCGCACGCAGCAACAAGATATATCGGACTGGAAGCTAAAAACATTCATTTTCTCGATATGCCTTTTTATGAAACCGGTCAAATAAAAAAGAGTCCAATAGGTGCAGACGACATCGCAATGGTCGCCGCCATTATTGAAAAAATAAAACCGCATCAAATCTTTGCCGCGGGTGATTTATCTGATCCGCATGGCACTCATAAGGTTTGCTTAAATGCGATACTTAGCGCGATGAAACAGCTCAAGCCGAATCCATTCATGAATGATTGCTGGTTGTGGTTGTATAGCGGTGCTTGGCATGAGTGGGAAATTCACGATATTGATATGGCAGTTCCACTAAGTCCGGAAGAAGTTTTACTGAAAAGACATGCTATTTTATACCATCAATCCCAAAAAGACAGAGTGATGTTTCAAGGAAACGACTCCAGAGAATTTTGGGTACGTGCCGAAGACCGGAACAAGCATACTGCAAAGCTCTATGATGATTTGGGATTAGCTGAATATCAGGCTATGGAGGCCTTTAAACGTTTTGATTACTAAAAAAATTTTTTAAACAAGTTGGGTAGAATTATTACCCAACTTGCCTACAATCCCAATTAAATTACTTTTTATATCTGTTAATTTCGTTTTTAATCATGTTTTACAAGTCTCCAAATATTTATATTTTCTTTTGTTTATTTGAATGAGGCTTATTTCGCAAAAGGAAATAGTAAACTTCAAGAATTATTACTAAAATCATTAAATTATAATTCGCGATAATTTATATTTGTGAAAATAATAGCAATTTACTCCACAAAATGTCAATTACGCCTAAATTACTAGAATTATCTCAGTCATTAGAAGGAGCACTTTTATATGATGATCTGCATAAAACATTGTATGCCACAGATGCTTCTGCATATCGGATGATACCAGATGCTGTAGCGATTCCAAAATCAGAGGATGATATTGTAAAAATTATTCGCTTTGCAGCAAAAAATAAGATTTCAATCACGCCCAGAACTGCCGGAACTTCGTTGGCTGGTCAAACAGTGGGTAATGGCATAATTGTCGATGTTTCGAAACATTTCACCAAGATTGTTGCTTTTGATGCAGAAAAAAAGACAATAACAGTTCAGCCGGGAGTAATTCGTGATGAACTGAATTTATATTTAAAACCACACGGATTGTTTTTTGGACCCAATACTTCGACGTCAAATCGTTGTATGATAGGAGGAATGGTGGGCAATAATTCATCTGGAACCACATCGATTCGTTATGGAGTTACCCGAGATAAAATCGTCGAGATTAAAGCGATTTTGAGTGATGGAAGCTTGGCAGTGTTTAAAGAACTGACTTCGGCGGAATTCATTGAAAATACAAAAGGGAACATGCTCGAAAGCTCCATTTACAAGACTATTTATGAGGAACTTACCAATACAGAAAACCAGAAAGAGATAATCAAGGAATTTCCGAAACCTGAAATTCACAGACGAAATACCGGATACGCGATTGATTTATTATTGAAATCGGAACTTTTTGGAGGAACCGAAAACACGATAAATCTAGGAAAACTCCTTTGCGGCAGCGAAGGAACGTTAGCTTTTACCACCGAAATCACACTGAAAGTGGACGAGCTGCCACCAACGAATAATGTGATGGTCGTGGCCCATTTTCATACCATTCAGGAAAGTTTAGAAGCTGTGGTTACCGCGATGAAACATCATTTGTATACCTGTGAAATGATGGATGATACGATATTAGATTGCACGAAAACCAACAGAGAACAAGCCAAAAACAGATTTTTCATTCAAGGCGAACCAAAAGCGGTTATCATGCTCGAAGTGGCGTCGCATCACAGTATGGAAGACGCCGAATCGCAAGCCAATGCTTTAATCGCTGATTTACAAAGAAATAATTTTGGGTATGCTTTGCCAAAAATTTACGGAACTGATATTGATAAAATTAATGAGTTGCGAAAATCGGGTCTCGGACTTTTAGGTAGCATTGTTGGCGACAACAAAGCGGCCGATTCTATTGAAGATACTGCCGTTGAGTTGAGTGATTTACCCAATTATATTGCCGAATTCTCGGCGATGATGGAGCGTCACGGGCAGAGCGCCATTTATTATGCACATGCCGGCGCCGGAGAATTGCATTTGCGACCGGTTTTAAATTTAAAAACAAAAGAAGGACTGCATCAATTTAGAAACATCGCAACCGAAGTTGCTATTTTGGTTAAAAAATACAGAGGTTCGCTGAGCGGGGAACACGGAGACGGAATTGTACGTGGCGAGTTTTTGCCTTTTATGATTGGTGAGCAGAATTATGAATTGTTAAAAAGAATCAAACACGCTTTTGATCCCAATACCATCTTAAACGTGGGGAAAATCGTCAACGCTTTCAAAATGGATGAAAATCTGAGGGTGGAAGCGGGCAGAGTGGAACCTGAAATACAAACGATTCAGGATTTTTCGGATAGTATGGGGATTTTGCGTGCTGCGGAAAAATGCAATGGTTCCGGTGATTGCAGAAAATTACCATCGGCAGGCGGGACTCTGTGTCCAAGTTACCGCGCCACCCGAAATGAGAAAGATACGACGCGCGCCAGAGCCAATGCGCTGAGAGAATATTTGACGCATTCCGAAAAAGACAATAAATTTGACCACGAAGAATTATATAAGGTATTTGAATTGTGTGTGAGTTGCAAAGCCTGTGCCAGCGAATGTCCCAGTAATGTGGATGTAGCGGCTTTAAAATCAGAGTTTTTGTACCAATACCAAAAAGCAAATGGATTTTCATGGCGCAATAAAGTTTTTGCTTTTAACGCCAAATTGAATGGACTCGGAAGTATTACTCCAAGGTTTACGAATTTCATGGTGAATTTGCCTTTGGTGAAAAAAAGCATGGGAATTGCTTCCAAAAGAGAAGTGCCGCTTTTGGCTCCAAAGACATTTCGAAAATGGTACGAGGAAAATTGGAATCAGGCGCCAAGTAATTCTTTTGTAAACGGAAAAGTATGTTTGTTTTGCGATGAATTCACTAATTTCTATGACGTTTCGGTTGGAATTGATGCGTATGAGTTATTGACAGCATTAGGATATGAAGTGATTCTGGTAGATCATGAAGAAAGTGGAAGAGCTTTTATTTCTAAAGGGTTTCTAGAAGAAGCAAAAGCAATTGCGAATACAAACGTTGCTGTTTTTTCGGATTACATTACTGCAGATTTTCCCTTGATAGGAATCGAACCTTCAGCTATATTGACCTTTAGAGACGAATATATTCGCTTGGCAGATGATAAAGAAGGCGCTGAAAAATTAGCCAAAAATGTTTTTACGATTGAAGAATTTTTCAAGAATGAGATTACAAAAGGTAAAATTCATGCAGAACAATTTTCTGATGAGGCAAAAGCAATAAAAATCCACGGACACTGTCACCAAAAGTCATTGAGTACGATGGAAGCGACTTTTGCGATGTTGAATGTGCCGAAAAACAGTTCGGTTACCATTTATAATTCGGGTTGCTGTGGCATGGCAGGTTCTTTTGGATATGAAAAAGAACATTATGAAATCAGTATGCAAATGGGCGAGGATACGTTGTTCCCAAAAATTAGAGCAACTGAACCAACAACAGCCATTGCCGCTGCAGGAACGAGTTGTCGCCATCAGATTTTTGACGGAACCAATAGGAAAGCATTGCATCCGGTGACCATTTTAAGAAGTTGTTTGAAGTAGGATCTATTTCTTTACAGACTGATAAATTGGGACTGACTTTAGTTTGCCAATAATTATCTTAAGGTTGTTTTAAAAAAAATAATAATAAAATTCTTTTCTATTACTATATCCGAACAAAATTTATATTATTGCAAACTGCAAGTAAAAAAAAATACAAATAGATTAATTTTTAATGATAAAATTTAGATATGGCATTTTCAAGTTTATTTAGAAGAAAATCAACAACAACAATACTACAGCAAGGTGGCGATGGAGATCATACGGAACTACGCAAGGTTCTTACGGTCAGAGATCTGACTTTTTTTGGGATTGCTGCGATCATTGGCGGAGGAACTTTTAGCGCGATTGGAAATGCCTGTTTTTCGGGAGGTCCCGGAGTAGTTATCCTGTATATCATTTGTGCTATCGCATGTGGATTTACCGCTATGTGCTACGCCGAATTTGCTGCAAGAGTTCCCGTTTCGGGAAGTGCCTACACCTATGCGTATGTTTCTTTTGGGGAATTGTTTGCATGGATTATCGGCTGGGCATTGATTATGGAATATTCTATCGGAAACATCTATATTGCTTTTTCTTGGAGTGGTTATTTTACGAATTTGTTGGAAACTTTTCAGATTTATTTGCCGGAATGGCTGACGATAAATTACCAATCTGCGCATTCGGCCTTTTTGGAAAATAAAGCTGGAGAAGGGTTTAATGCTTGGCAAAACGCACCGATGCTCGGCAGCTTGAAAATAATTTTTGATATGCCGGCTGTTGTAATCAATATATTGATCACTTATTTAGTATATCGAGGTACAAAAGAGTCCAGAAATATCAGCAATGTCATGGTGATGATTAAATTGGTGATAATAGCTTTGGTCATTGTTGTTGGCGCTTTTTATGTGGATATTGACAATTGGACGCCATTTATGCCAAATGGTTTCAAAGGAGTTATGGGTGGTGTTTCGGCTGTTTTCTTCGCTTATATCGGCTTTGATGCCGTTTCAACATTGGCAGAAGAAAGCAAAAATCCGCAACGGGATTTGCCTCGAGGTATGATTTATTCCCTATTGGTTTGTACCGTTATATATATCATTTTAGCGTTGGTCATTACAGGGATGGTTTCCTATACTTTGCTAGGTGTAAGCGATCCTTTAGCTGAAATATTTGCATTAAAAGGAGTAAAATGGATGTTGTTTATTGTTTCCATTGCGGCCGTGGTGGCAATGACCAGTGTAATGTTGGTTTTTCAAATGGGACAACCGCGTATTTGGATGACAATGAGTCGTGATGGACTGATGCCAAAGAAATTTGCCGAGATTCATCCAAAATACAAAACACCGGGTTTTGCAACTATCATAACAGGCTTAGTGGTTGGAATTCCAATATTCTTCACAGACGAAAATTTTGTTTTGGACTTTACCAGTATCGGGACTTTATTTGCTTTTGTGTTGGTTTGTGGCGGGGTGTTGATGTTATCACCTCAAAGCGAAGCTGAAATTGCGGAGCGTAAGATCAACGGCAAGTTTAAAATTCCATACATTAACTCCAAGTTTATTTTTCCTCTGCTGGTTGTGGTTACTGCATTCTTAATTCAGTATTTATTTCCAACATTTTTTGCGGATACTTTCGATTTATCCGCCGATAAAATGGCAGCAAATAGCACAATGATCATTTTCTTTATTTTGTGTATTGTTATGGCGGTTTTATCATTCCTTAAAAACCTTTCTTTAATTCCGTTACTGGGATTAATTTCGTGCTGTTATTTACTTACCGGAATGGCAGTTTCTAATTGGAAATGGTTTGGTGTTTGGTTGTTGATTGGATTAGTATTCTACTTTATTTACGGATATAAAAACAGTAAATTGAATCTCAACAAGTAATTAAATAAAAGGTTAAAAATATCCGTTTCTGCTCCAGAAATGGATATTTCTTTTTTCAATTTCTCTCCAAAATTAACAGCAACTCCGCAATTTTAGCGGACTTACAATCGGTTCCATTCCAGATGAGTTTACCGTGTTTGTTTACTATTTGTTTTGGTTTTCGGTAATTCCAGTTAGTTACTTCTTCCCAGGAGTATACAGTTTTTCGAGCTAAGCAGGCAGTGAAACCATAGCTATTTTGAAACGAATTCCAAATCGCTATTTGGGGGAAAGTCAAAGGTATCAGGACGGTTTATTTTTTCAATCAAGTTTGTTAAATTGCAATAAGTCAAATGCGTTTTGCGCAACTTTTGATAAATTTATTTCTTTACAAGAAATGTTTCGCAGCTTGGCTCATTTTGCGGAAGCTAAAAATCCACTATGAAATATTTTTTAAATAATTGATTTTGAATATTTTATAAAATCATAAAAAAATATTTCGTAAATTTATGTGTTATTTGTTCTGCTTTTTCTACTTCAATTCATACTATAATTTGTTAATAAGGTCTAAAAACAAAAAGAATGAAAAAGTATATTTTTTACCTAATGACTTTTGAATTTCTAATTTTAAATGTAAGATGTTCATCAGATGTTAACTTAGATGCAAATTTTGATCACAATATAGTCGAATCGGTTACAGTTAAAGAATATAAAACCAATATACCTTTACCAGAAGTAAAATTTAGCATCTATTTTTGTAAAAAATACGATGTTGAGTTCGGCACTTGTATAGAGAAAGAGCAATTGTCTTCATGCGTAACCGATAAAAATGGTATTTGCAAATGTACTTTTCCTAAGAATTCATTTGCAGACATTATAATAGAAAAACCAATGTATTGGATAAAACATTATCATAACATTGAAAGGAGTAAAGAATATGTAATTCAACCGGAAGCTTGGGTTAATATTAATTTTATAGCTAATGCTGAATATCCAAGTACATGTACTTTTTTTATAAAAATTGATGGAGAATTGCGTTATGCACAAGAAATTTTTCAGCTAATAAATCCATCAAATAAGGTTTTAACGCTGTTTGGTAATGAAGAAAATAAAATAAACTGGATATTGTATAAAACCTTTAACAGCAATTCCGAAGTCTTAAATTCAGGTAGTTTTATTTTAAACCCAAAAAAATTTAAAAATTTAACTTATACCTTAAATTATTGATTTATCACTCTTTTGATATTTTTTGTTAACTAGTAGATAGGTCTGATAAATTTCAGTTATTAATTTTACTATTACGGACAAAATAGATTGTTGTAAATTAAATTACTGTATTATTTGGTCAAAAAAACGCCGTTTAAATCAACTTTAAACGGCGTTTCATCTTATATAAAAGAAGTTGTTTATCGAATCGCTTGTACAAACTCTTCAATTTTTCCAGTTCCATTTTCGGTTAAATGCTGAATGAAGGCACTTCCTATAATCGCTCCTTTGGCATATTGTGTGGCTTGGTTGAAGGTTTCTTTGTTGTTAATTCCAAATCCAATTACTTGAGGATTTTTTAGATTCATGTCGGCAATGCGTTTGAAATATTCTTCTTGAGCGCTTCCAAAACCAGTTTGCGATCCCGTAACACTCGCTGAACTGACCATGTAAATAAATCCATCAGAAACACTGTCAATAAAGTTGATTCGTTCTACGGATGTTTGTGGTGTGATAAGGAAGATGTTTTTTAATCCGTATTTTTCGAAAGTAGTTTTGTATTCATCGGCATACACGTCAACCGGTAAATCAGGAATGATTAATCCATCGATGCCAATTTCGGCACATTTCTGACAGAAATTTTCAATTCCGTATTGCAACATTGGGTTGAAATATCCCATAATCACCAAAGGAATGGATACTGTTTTACGAATGTCTTTTAGTTGGTCAAACAAGACTTGTGTTGTCATTCCGTTATTCAACGCCTGTGTAGAACTAGCTTGAATCGTTGGGCCATCAGCCAATGGATCGCTAAACGGCAATCCGATTTCAATCATGTCGACGCCATTTTTTTCTAAATCCTGAATGATTTGTATCGTATCGTTTAGATTGGGATATCCCGCCGAGAAATAAATGGAAAGTATCTTTTTAGTCTCTTTTAATTTTTGATTTATTCGGTTCATTATTTATTTTTTTTATCAGATCAACAAGGTTTTAGAAACCTTGCAGGTCATTTATCGTTATCCTGCAAGCTCTTTTTTGACCTTGTAGGTTTAATTTTCAATGCCTTAAATTGCGGCACTGTATGCCCAAGCTTTTTGGTTGGATTGCAACTGTACTTCAACACGTCTGTAGTGCAATCCTTCGTACAGATCTGTTTGGCGAAGTTCTTGTGACGAAACAGAATACACCATTCCGTTGATAGTATCTTCGGGTTTATTAGTTTCTGTAATAATGGGATAGTGTACTAGTCCAAATTCTTCTTCAATTTGAATTTTTTTTACAATATATCCAATTAACGTTTCAGGAGTTCCCTCCAGAATACGTCCAAAGAGATCTTTTTGTATGTCTTCATTTTGTAAACTGCCGTAAGCGAATAATTTTTCCATAGTTTCTATTTTTGAAAGTGTGAACAAACGTAATTTTTATTGCTGTTGGGTTTGCGTTAAGGATTAAAGTGGAAATCCTTTTTTGTCTCGTTTTTTTAACGAGATAAAAAAGATTGCAACGGAAAGCCTGACCGCGCTGAAACGCTAGTGAAAGCGAGGTAACGCCCCGAAATAAATTCGGGATAAACCCCGAAATAAAGCCGGGATAAACTGTAAAATGAATTCAGAGTCAACCCAGTTATAATTTAAAATAATCGATATAAGTACTCAAATCTTTGTCACCGC
The DNA here is from genome assembly GCF_004349085.1 of Flavobacterium caseinilyticum. GTDB lineage: Bacteria > Bacteroidota > Bacteroidia > Flavobacteriales > Flavobacteriaceae > Flavobacterium > Flavobacterium caseinilyticum. The sequence goes on from NZ_SMFM01000010.1 coordinate 31,635, forward strand.
GACCGGAAAGATTAATGACAACCACATCTTCCGGTTTGAATTTCATCTCGTCGAGAACGGCAAAGGCATGCGCACTTTCAATGGCGGGAATAAGCCCTTCCATTTTGGATAATTTGATTCCCCATTGCATGGCTTGATCATCCGTAATGGAGATAAATTGTGCTCTTTTGGTGGCGAATAAATTTGCGTGCATTGGACCTACACCCGGATAATCCAGTCCTGCAGAAATGGAATACGGTTCGGTGATTTGGCCATCCGTTGTTTGCATCAACAGTGTTTTACTGCCGTGAATAACACCCACTTTTCCTAGGGCCGATGTGGCGGCACTTTCCCCTGAATTTACGCCTAAACCGGCTGCTTCGACGGCAATGATTTTCACGTCCTCATCTTCTAAGAAATGGTAGTAAGTTCCAGCAGCGTTGCTTCCGCCACCTACGCAGGCAATTACATAATCAGGGTTTTCACGACCTTCTTTTTCCAATAATTGTTCTTTGATTTCCTTAGAAATAACACTTTGAAAGCGCGCTACCATATCAGGATAAGGATGCGGTCCCACAACAGATCCAATAATATAATAGGTGTCAACAGGATTATTAATCCAATCCCGAATGGCTTCGTTTGTGGCATCTTTTAAGGTTTTTGATCCTGACATTGCCGGACGAACTTCAGCACCTAACATTTTCATACGAGCTACATTTGGCGCCTGACGTTTGATGTCGATTTCACCCATGTACACGATGCATTCCAGACCCATTAAAGCACATACAGTGGCAGTGGCTACGCCGTGTTGGCCGGCACCAGTTTCAGCGATGATTCGTTTTTTGCCTAAACGATTGGCTAACAATATTTGTCCAATCGTATTGTTAATTTTATGCGCACCAGTGTGACATAAATCTTCTCTTTTCAGATAGATTTTAGTGTTGTATTCTTTTGATAGGCGTTTGGCAAAATAAAGAGGTGTTGGTCGGCCTGCATACTCTTTCAGTAAAGAGTCAAATTCAGCTTGAAATTCTGGTTCAGCTGTAATTTTTAAATAGTTTTGGCGTAATTCCTCAACATTTGGATATAACATTTCAGGAATGAAAGCACCTCCAAATTCTCCGTAATAGCCTTTTTCGTTGACGTTGTATGACATAATTTTATTTTTTATTTTGTTATCTGTAGAGACGTACTGCAGTGCGTCTCTACGTATATTTCTACATAATTCTATATTTTTTAATCCCGGTTCTATTTCGAATTTACTGTTTACATCAATGGCGTAAAGCGGTAAATTAGTTTTTGCTATTTCTTTCACTGCTTCCATTTCCTCAATTCCAATTCCGCCACTCAAGAAAAACGGTTTGCTTGAAGGATATTTTTCTAAGACTTTCCAGTCGAATGTGGTTCCGTTTCCGCCTGGTAATTTTCCTTTGGTATCAAAAAGGAAATAATCACATACGGTTTCAAAGGGTTTCAATACCTCAAAATCAAAAGCGTCATCAACAGAGAATACTTTGATGATTTCAATTGAACTATTCAGATTATCCCTCAATTCCTGGCAAAATTCAACCGATTCGTGACCGTGCAATTGAATGGCTTGCATATTATATTTCTGGGCTTTCGCCAAAATAACTTCTATGCTTTCATTTACAAAAACGCCTACTTTTTTAATCGATTTGGGTAAATCTGGAATCACACCATCAAAATACCGAGCTGATTTCTCCCAGAATATAAATCCCATATAATCGGGTAGGAGCGTACCTACTTCAATTATATTATCGGGATATTTCATACCGCAGATTTTTATCCCCAATCCTCCCAAAGTCTCGGGACTCCCTGAATGTGAGGGAGCGGAAGTATCTTGATTGTCAGTGTTTTTTTTCATCTATTTTTTTACCACAAATTTCACAAATTTTCACCTCTTGAATTCGTGTTAATTTGTGAAATTCGTGGCTAGTTTTAATTTTTTAATTTTGAAATAAATTCCGCTGCTGCTTTTCCTGCATTATCAGTTTTCATAAAATTTTCTCCAATTAAAAATCCTTTGTAACCAAAAGGTTTTAATTCGTTTATGGCTTCAATAGATGAAATTCCGCTTTCGGAAATTTTTACAAAATCATCCGGGATTTGCGCTGCTAATTGCTTGCTGAAATCCAAACTCACTTCGAATGTTTTTAGATTTCGGTTATTCACACCAATCATGTCTAATGTTGGCATAATCGATTTCTCCAATTCTTCCTGATTGTGAACTTCCAGTAAAACTTCGAGTCCTAAACTTTTGGCAAATTCAGATAATGATTTGATTTCGTCTCTGGTTAAAACCGCTGCAATAAGCAAAATTAAATCTGCTCCATGTGCTTTTGCTTCCAAGATTTGGTATTCATCAACAATGAATTCTTTTCGCAATAATGGAATGTTGACTGTGGCTCTTGCCAAAAGTAAATCGTCTAACGAACCACCAAAATATTTTCCATCCGTCAATACCGAAATCCCGCAAGCACCTGCATTTTCATATCCTTTGGTTACTTCTTCAACAGTAAAACTATAATTGATTTCTGCTTTAGAAGGCGAACGGCGTTTGTGCTCGGCAATGATTCCTGAGTTGCTGTTTCTTAAATTGCTGCTCAAAGAAATAGTCTTTTTTTCAAAGAAAACCGAAGATTCCAATTGTGTAACAGGAATAATCAATTTCTTGAGAATGACTTCTCTTTTTTTGTCAACTATGATTTTATCTAAAATATTCATTTATTTTATTGTTTCAAGTTTTCTTTGTTTAAGGTTTGAAGTTATCCGTATTTGGGAACAACTTTAAACGGTAAACTTTAAACTATTTTATTTGCTTAATTCCTGTAATTTCTTCAAAGCTACAAGTCCTTTTCCGGATAATAAACTTTCTTTCGCTATTTGAAATCCTTCTAAAGGAGAACATTTTGTAACTGTTGCAATTGCCATTCCAGCATTGGCACAAACCACATTATTCTGAGCCTCGCTTCCTTTTCCCGAAATGATATCGGTAAACATTTGTGCAGATTCTTCAATGGTTGTTCCGCCTTCAATTTCGCTTTGCAGCAAAAGGGGAACATCAAAATCTTCTGGATTTAGCATTCCTTCTTTGGAACTGGTAATTATTTTTGTAGGTCCTGTCAGAGAAACTTCGTCATAACCGTCAAGCGAATGCAGGATGGTGAAATTAGTATTCGTGTTTTGATACAAATAGGCATACATTCTGGCCAGTTCCAAATTGAAAACGCCCACTAATTGGTTTTGCGGAAACGATGGATTTACCATAGGTCCAAGCATATTGAAAAAGGTTTTTACAGCTAATTCTTTTCTGATAGGTCCCACATTTTTCATTGCGGGGTGAAATAACGGTGCGTGTAAAACGCAAATCCCTGCTTTATCGATGCATTTTTCCAGAAAATCACGATCATTACTGAACTTGATTCCTAGTTTCTCCATCACGTTACTTGACCCAGAAATAGAAGAAACTCCGTAATTTCCGTGTTTCGCCACTTTTATTCCTGCTCCCGCAGCCACAAATGATGCCAATGTTGAAATGTTAAAAGTATCTTTTCCATCACCGCCCGTTCCACACAAATCGATGGTATTATACGCGGATAAATCTACACGGATACACAATTCTAGCAATGCTTCACGAAAACCGGCAAGCTCATCGATGCTAATGCTTCGCATCATGTAAACCGTTAGAAAAGAAGCAATCTGGCTGGTGTTGTAACTTCCGTTTGATATATTAACCAATACGTTTTTCGCCTCTTCTTTCGACAGGATTTCGTGGTTGATTAATCTGTTTAATATATTTTTCATTTTTATTTTTTTGTTTAAGGTTTCAGGTTTAAAGTTTAATACAAGACCTAAAACTTCAATCTAAATATCCATATTGGCTCCCCTTCCTTTGGAGTGGGTTGGGGGGAGGAATTACCCTTTCACCCAGTTTTCCAATATCTTTTTCCCATTTGGAGTCAACACACTTTCGGGATGAAATTGAACACCGCGCACATCATACGTTTTGTGGCGCAAGGACATAACCTGTCCGTTTTCATCAAATGAAGTTGCTTCCAGAACATCCGGCAAATTAGCATCTACGACCCAGGAATGGTAACGTCCCACTTCAAATTCGTTTCCTAATCCTTCGAATAAAAGTTCATCATCGACTACAGTTTTTACATTGGTAGCCACACCGTGATACACTTTGTCCAAGTTAGAAAGCGTTCCTCCGTAAACTTCGCCAATCGCTTGTTGCCCCAAACAAACGCCAAAGATACTTTTGGTTGGCCCGTATTTCCGAATCACATCTTTCAATAATCCAGCTTCATTCGGGATTCCAGGTCCAGGAGAAAGAAGAATTTTATCAAAAACTGCAATTTCATCAATATCAAATTCATCGTTTCTGTAAACGGTTACTTCACAATCTAAATCTTCGAGATAGTGCACTAAATTATAAGTGAAACTATCGTAATTGTCTATGACTAGTATTTTTTTCATTTTCCTGCCCCAACCCCTCCGAACGAGGGGAGTACCTATTGGGGTAAATAGGTTTTTAATTGTTATTTTTATTTACAACTTCATAAGTTGCTATTTTTTTTAGACTTGGCTCCCTTCCCTTCGGGGAGGGTTGGGGAGGGGATTTATATTGTCTCCGCTAAATCCAACGCTGCATTCAACGCTCTCAATTTATTATACACTTCTTGCATTTCGCTTTCTTCATCAGAACTGGCAACAATTCCCGCTCCCGCTTGAGAATGCAATTGATGATTCTTACTAAGGAAAGTCCGAATCATAATCGCATGATTAAAGTTACCTTCAAAATCCATAAAACCGATGGCGCCTCCATAAAAATTACGATTTGTTTTTTCATAATCCTCAATCAGTTGCATCGCCCTATGTTTTGGCGCGCCGCTCAAAGTTCCTGCCGGAAAAGTATCGGCAACCACTTGCATCGTTGTAGCATTTTCATGTAAATGTCCCGTTACTTTTGAAACCAAGTGAATCACATGTGAGAAAAACTGTACTTCTCTGTATTTCTCCACATTGACGTGATGACCATTTCTGCTCAAATCATTTCTGGCTAAATCCACTAACATTACATGCTCACTGTTTTCTTTTTTATCTATGGATAATTCTTTGGCAAGAATCGCATCTTTTTCGTCATCGCCCGTTCTTTTGAAAGTTCCCGCGATAGGATGAATCTCCGCTTTACGGTCTTTTACAATAATCTGTGCTTCGGGTGATGAACCAAATATTTTGAAATCACCGTAATCAAAAAAGAATAAATAAGGCGAAGGATTGATGCTTCTTAGCGCACGGTAAACATTGAATTCATCACCTTTGAATCCTTGGGTAAATCTTCTGGATAAAACTAATTGGAACACATCGCCGCGGAAACAATGCTTTTTGGCCAAAGCCACATTATGCTTAAATTCTTCGTCAGTCAGATTCGAAAATCCTTCTCCTTCTTTCGAAAATTTATAAGAAGCAATATTTCGAGATTGTAATAATTGTTCGATTTCCGAAATGTTGTTTCTTCCGTCTAAACTGTGACAGAAAATATAAGCTTCGTTTTTGAAATGATTAATGGCAATGATGTTTTGGTACACGGCATAATAGACATCGGGAATGGTATTGCTGTTTTCTTTTTTGGCAATGGTTACTTTTTCGAAATAACGAACAGCATCGTACGAAATATATCCAAAAAGTCCATTATTGATGAACTTGAAATCATTCTTCTCGGATTTAAACTGACCCGAAAATTCTTGAATTACTTCAGGAATATTGGTAGTGGTATCAATTGCAATTTTCTCAGAACTGCCATCAGGGAAAGTCTTGTAAATAGTTTCATTTTCTATTTTGATGGAAGCTATGGGATTACAACAGATATAGGAGAAACTGTTGTCATTCCCATGATAATCGCTGCTTTCAAGTAGAAGACTATTTGGAAATTTATCCCGAATTTTAAAATACACACTCACTGGTGTTATTGTATCAGCCAGGATTTGTTTGTAATTGGTATTTAAATTAAATGATTTCAATTTTGATGTTTTTAATGTTGTGTGTTATGATAGAATTGGCACAAAAAAAAGGCCTGTCGTGATGACAAGCCTTTTATATTTATAGTTTAAATAATACTATAGGAGCTTAGTTCACGACGAATGACGTAAATTGTTCCACCACCAAGTATTGTTTAAAATTGTTTTCATGTTTTATTTTGTTGCAACAAATATATAAATGAAATTCGATTATTCAAAAAAATAAGTCGTTAAAAATTTTTAAAAAGGAAGGTTTTTTGTTAAATAAATATTTTCAGCTGCAATCCTTTTAAAACAAAACCCCAACAATTTCTTGTCGGGGCTAGTATGTTTATTTAAAATTTAGATTAGAATTTTAAAGCTACTGCTAAATTGAAATCGTCATTGATAGCTTTGTCTCCTAAGCTGTCGAAGAAACTTCCAGAACCATATTTAATATCGTATTTTGTTCTGTCAATAACTACATTAGCTGTAGCAGTATTTGCAGTTGTAGCAAGATCAAAAGTTACTGGTTTAGTAATTCCTTTGATTGTTAAATCACTAGTCACAGTATATAAATTTTTAGCTTTGGTAACTATTTTTTTGAAAACTAAAGTTGCAGTTGCAAATTTATCAGTACCAAAAAAATCATCAGCTTTCAAGTGGCCTTCTAATTTTTCTTTACCTTGACCTGCTTTCAAGTCAGTAACGACGATTGAATTCATGTCTACAGTAAATGTGCCACCAACTAATTTTTTTCCTTGGAAAACTAAAGCACCATCTTTCAGATTGATAGTTCCTTCATGTGCTCCAGTTACTTTTTTCCCAACCCAGTTGATAGTACTTGCTGAAGTGTTAATTTTTTTAGTTTGAGCAGTTACTGACATAGTAGATAAAACTACGACTAGCGATAATGCAATTGATTTTAAATTTTTCATGTGTTTAATTTGATTTGAATTAATGTTTAATTTGAACTAATAATTATAAGGTGATAAATAAATCTTCGTTTGATTTTCTAACTTTTTTGTAATGCTGCGTTGCATCCTCATCATGTCGATAACCAAGTGTTGCTATTAAGGTTGCATTTAATCCTAGTTCGTCAAGTCCTAATATTTCATTAACCTGAGTCGCAACAAAACCTTCCATTGGAGTTGCGTCAATTTTGAGCTCTGCTGCTACATTCAACAGGTTTCCCAAGGCTAAATACGTTTGTTTTGCGGACCATATATTTCTTGTTTCTTCTGTCAAGTTTACAATGTTAGATTTCATATACTCCACATAGCCTTGAATACTTTCCAGAGGAATTCCTCTTGTTTCACTCATGTTTTTAGAGAAGTTTACAATTCCTTCTTCACCAAAGTTGATTTCATTAGCGAAAACAATTAAGTGGGAAGCATCTACTACCTGGGATTGGCCGTACGAAGCAGTTAAAAGTTGTGCTCTTAATTCAGGATTTTCAACTATAATAATTTTATACGGTTGTAATCCGTATGACGAAGCGCTCAAGCGAATCGCTTCTTTCAACGTGCTTAAATCTTCAGTTGTTATTTTTTTCGTAGCATCGAATTTTTTCGTTGCATATCTCCAATTTTGATTTTCTATGAAAGTAGTCATAATGTAATACTATTTATTGATTTCTATATTTTTCTAATAATTGATTTAATTGATTTATTTCTTCTGTATTTAGATTTTTAGAAAAAAACTGCTCATGAGCAATTACTTTCGGATCTAATTCCCTTAAAACATCCAATCCTTTTTGTGTAATTAAAACTTCAATTTTTCGCCTGTTTTCAAGACAAACTTTTCGAGTCACCAATTCTTTCAGTAATAATTTATCGACTAATCGTGTGGTATTACTGGTTTTGGCTAACATGCGTTCTTGTATCATACACATATTTGCCGGGTTTCCTTTCTGACCTCTTAATATCCGTAATACATTATATTGCTCACCCGAAATTTCATGTGGCTTTAATATTTCATTAAAATTATCTGTAATTATGTTTTGCGTATATAAAACATTCAGGATAATTTTTTTAGAATTATCCATTGTCACAGTTGATTTTAAAATTTCTTCAATTTTCATATTTGTATATATGTAATTTGTTGGTACAAATGTAACACATTTTATATTTGTATATACAAGTGTTTGTTATTTTTTTGTTAAAATTATTTCAAACTTTTATAAATAATTTGAAAAATATACACTTATACGCTGATAATTAATGTTTTAAAATTTATTCAGCAGTGGTTTTTGCAACAAAATAAGTGAATTTGGGGTTCTTTGATTTTAGTTGCATTAAAAATTTGAAATGTAATTTTCCTGAATTGAAGTCAAAATACGAACCACAATTATTTCAGGATCCACAAACTAACAAGTAGTGCGCTGAAGAAAAGTAATTTTTATGCAGCTTTTCAACAAATTTGACTACTTCTTTTAAATTAAAATTGAATTCATGTTTTTGGATCAAAGTATTGTTTGAAACGGGTTGCAGTTAGCTGTCCATTACTTTTAAAGTAAAATTTTAAAATAATGTAGATCAGGCATTTAAAATTTAAAATTCAATAAAATTGCAAATTTTAATTGGAATTATGTAATTAAATCATTAGTTAAAAGTGTAAATTTATGAGAACTAAAAAACTTTAAATATTATTAAAAATGAAAAACGTAAAAAAACATTCACAGGATTCTGAAAACAGGAAACAGCAGGATTTAGAAATAAACAAATCCGATGCTACAGACCAATTGATGACCACAGATCAAGGACTTAAAATCAATGATGATAATAATTCCCTTAAAGCTGGTGAGCGCGGACCCTCGTTATTAGAAGATTTCATTTTAAGAGAAAAAATCACCCATTTTGATCACGAAAGAATTCCCGAAAGAATTGTTCATGCCCGAGGTTCGGCTGCGCATGGTTATTTTCAGGTGTACGAATCTATGGAGAAATATACTAAGGCAGGGTTTCTTCAGGATCCTAGTATCAAAACGCCCGTATTCACCCGTTTTTCAACTGTTGCTGGATCAAGAGGATCAACTGATTTGGCGCGCGATATAAGAGGATTTGCAGTAAAATTTTACACCGAGCAAGGAAATTATGATTTAGTGGGAAATAATGTACCTGTATTCTTTATTCAGGATGCCATGAAATTCCCAGATTTAGTTCACGCAGTAAAACCGGAACCGAATAACGAAATGCCACAAGCAGCTTCCGCTCACGATACTTTTTGGGATTTTATTTCGCTAATGCCAGAAACCATGCATACTATTATGTGGGTAATGTCAGATAGGGCTATTCCAAGAAGTTTACGCATGATGGAGGGTTTTGGGGTTCATACTTTTCGGTTTATAAATAAAAATAATGAATCACATTTTGTGAAATTTCATTGGAAACCAAAACTGGGTACTCATGCCGTAGTTTGGGATGAGGCTCAAAAAATATCAGGAAAAAATTCTGATTTTCACCGTCAGGATTTATGGGAAGCTATAGAAAATGGAGATTATCCGGAGTGGGAATTAGGCGTACAAATTATTCCTGAAGCCGATGAGCATAAATTCGAATTTGATTTATTAGATCCGACTAAAATCGTTCCCGAAGAAACAGTTCCAATTACCATAATCGGAAAAATGGTACTTAACCGTAATCCCGATAATTTCTTTGCTGAAACGGAGCAGGTCGCTTTTCACCCGGGTCATATTGTCCCGGGAATTGATTTTACAAATGACCCTTTATTACAAGGACGATTATTTTCGTATACCGATACGCAGTTGTCCCGTTTAGGAAGTCCGAATTTTCATGAAATCCCTATCAATAGAACGATTGCTCCAATGTTTAATAATCAGCGGGATGGACACATGCGTCAGGAAATCAATGTGGGTAGGATAAGTTATCACCCTAATTCTCTTGGTGGAGGCTGTCCTTTTCAGGCAAAAATAGATGAAGGTGGTTTCACAAGTTTCAACGAAAGGATAGACGCGCAAAAAGTACGAGACCGCAGTGAAAGTTTTTCGGATCATTTTAGTCAGGCAACCTTGTTTTTTAACAGCCAGACACAAACCGAAAAAAATCATATCATAAATGCCTTACGATTTGAACTTGGCAAATTAGAAACGCCAGCCATACAAAACCGTATGCTCGGACTCCTTTCTCAAATTGACAAAACTTTAGCGGAAAAAGTCGCCCAAGGATTAGGGCTTAAAGTTCCTAGCAGCCCTGATAAACCAATGAACCATGGTGTAGGTGCAGATGCTGATCAACACAAATACGAACCGAAAAAAGTGACTCAGAGTCTGAAATCCTCGGATGCTTTGAGTATGCTTAAAAACAAAACACTATCCAAAACAATTGCCACCAGACAGGTTGCATTTATATGTTCAGAGGGTGTTGACAGGGCTGCAATTAATGGAATGAAAGCCGCATTGGAAAAAGAAGGAGCAAGTATAAAAATCATCGCACCACATTTAGGAACTATAAAAACTAGCGATGGCAGCGAAATTAAGGTAGATCAAAGTTTTCTAATTGCTTCCTCGGTTCTATTTGATGCTGTGTATATTCCTGATGGAAAAAACACTAAATTCTTAAATTCTAATTCAGTTGTAATCGAATTTATAAATGAAGCTTACAAGCATTGTAAAGTTATTGGCGCTGATAAATCTGAAATTTTTATCAAAACCAATTTCAATGAAAAATTAGACGCTGAACAAGGAATTATTTTGAATGCTGACAGTCAGGACAAAACTTTTAGAATTTCTTTCATTGATGCAATGGGCGAACATCGTTTTTGGAACCGGGAAGAAGAAGTGTAGTCCAAGTAGATTTATTTAAAAATATAATACGTGTTAAACAAAAACCGAAATGAAAAATTTCGGTTTTTGTTTATATTAATGATTTGATGTTTGCTGACTGTATTTTAAAATCAAAAATTATCAATCATGAACTGCTGTTCAATTAATTAAAGTGGATTAGGTAAATTTATTGTTCGCTACTTTATTGGAATTGAAACTTTAAATATTTTTTATAATACAGAACCGAATTCTAATTGTTCTTTTTATTTTATTATATTTAGCCTTTACAAAAGATTTATTACCTGAATTGTATGAGCATGAAAGAAAAGACGCCAACTTATGAGGAATTGCTCCAAAAAACAAAAGATCAAGAAGTTGAAATAGATCGATTATTAAAAAAAGAAGAGTCATTAGCCAGCTTCAAGTTCTTTATTGAAGAATCTAATGATTTAGTATGTATTGTGGGAACTGATGCTTTTTTTAAAGAAATTAATCCTGCTTTTGTTGAAATTTTAGGATATTCGAAAGAAGAATTACTAAATCATTCGTTACTCCATCTTTTGCACCCTGATGACCTTGAAAGGTCCCTAAAAGAAATTGAAACGATTGCGCTGGGTAAACCTGCAATAAATTATGAGAATAGATTTCAGAAAAAAAACGGAGAGTTTGTCACCATTCAATGGACCGCAAACAGCATCTCTGATGGAAATATTTATGCAATCGGAAAAGATGTTACTGAAATAAGGGAAAGTCAGCAAAATTTACTGGCAAACGAAAAATTGTTAAACGACGCGCAGAAAATTGCTAAAATTGGAAGCTGGGAATATAATTTTACTACTAAAAAAATGATATGGTCTGAGGAATTGTATTCTATTTATGAAATAGAAAAAAAATCCAACGAAAATTTATTTGAAGTTTATTTAAGTTGTTTCTCGAAAACGGATATTGACATTTTTCAAAATAAAATAGCTAATGCGATAATTGATAAAGAACCTTTCGAGTTTGAGCAGGCAGCATTATTTCCAAATAATATTATTAAATGGATACATGCAATTGTAATTCCAGTGCTAAATTCTGTCGGAAATGTTTATCTATTAAGAGGAAATACACAAGATATTACCCAGAAAAAACAAATTGAGGAATCCATCAAAGAGCAAGAAGCAAAGGTTGTAGAGTATAAATTAAAATTAATTGAGGATGAAAGTAATGCTAAGTTTAAAAATTACATAGAAAATGCACCCGACGGAGTTTTTGTATTGGACGAAGAAGGAAAATATATTGATGTAAATCCTGCAGCAACCGCGCTGACCGGTTATTCCAAAGAGGAGCTTTTAACGATGAAGTTTGGGGATTTATCACAAATAGCCTCTCTGCCGGATTATTATGACGAATTCCGAAATCTATTAAATCGTGGAATAGCAAAAAAAGAGATTACATCGATTCATAAAGACGGCAGAACATTAAACTTGTCAGTAGAAGCCGTGAAAATTTCCGAGAATCGTTTTCTTGGATTCGCGAAAGATATAACAGAAAGTAAAAGGGCGCAAGATCTTCTGACCAATACTTTTGAGCGTATATCCGATGCTTTTGTAGCCCTGGATAAGAACTGGTGTTATACTTACATGAATACAAAAGCCAGCGAAATTTTCAATAGGAAACCGGAAGAAATGATTGGAAAACACATTTGGACTGAATTTCCCGAGGGTGTAAATCAACCGTTCTTTACGGCGTACCATCAAGCAATGAAAACCCAGCAATATATTTATTTAGAGGAGTACTATACGCCCAATGATATTTGGTTCGAAAATCATATTTATCCTTCGGTTGATGGATTATCAATTTTTTTCAGGGACATTACAAAAAAGAAAAAAGCTGAAGATACTACTGAACGAAGTGAAAAACGTTTTCGGGAATTGGTCGAAAATAATGAGGGAATTATCACAGTACTTGACGAGAATTTATCCACTTTATTTCGCAGTCCCTCTTCGTTTCGTATTACCGGATTCACAAACAAAGAATTAAAAGAGATTGCTAATGAAGACTATTTCCATCCAGATTATTTAAATTATATTGATGAGGCAATCCAAACAACTTTGGATAATCCGGGAGTTCCTCATCCAGTTTTATTTCAGATAAAACATAAAAAAGGGCATTATCTGTGGCTTGAAGGAGTATTTAATAACCTGCTGAAAAACAGCAGCGTAAATGGTCTTGTTTCTAATTTAAGAGATGTAACAGAGCAAAAAGAAGCAACTGAAACCTTAGAAAAAGAAAGAGATAAATTTGCCAAAATTGCAGCAACATCACCGGGTTTGATTTATTCGATGCATCAAAACAATGATGGCGTTATGATTTTTCCCTATGCAAGTGATGCTATTTTGGACATATATGGATTTTATCATCATGAAATTGAAAATGATGCAAATAAGATTTTCGCTCTTTTACATCCAGAGGATTTAGGACACTTTATGATTAAAATAAAGGATACTAAATCGAATCTGGTGCCTCTAAAAGGGAGGTATCGATATTTTCATCCAGCAAAGGGATTAGTATGGCATGATGTAAATTCCTTACCGGTTGTTGAGCCGGACGGAACAGTAATTTGTCACGGAATAATTACAGATGTCACCGACAGAATTGAGGCGGAACAAAAACTGTTAAAGGCCAGTCGCCTTTATTTATTTATCAGTCAGATTAACCAAATGATTGTTCGTGCAACGGATGAAAAAATTATTTTTAAAGAAGCTTGTGAGATTGCGGTGAACTTTGGTAAGTTTAAAATGGCATGGATTGGTACGATTGACTTTGCTAATAAACAATTAGTTCCTGTAATGACGGCCGGAGAAGATAGCGGGTATCTTTCGATCATTACAACAATTTCAATTGAAGATATACCGGGGGGAAGAGGCCCAGGAGGAATTGCTGTTAGGGAAGGGAAATATGTTGTTTGTAATGATATTGAAAATGATCCAATGATGCAACCTTGGCGAAAAGAAGCTTTGGATCGGGGATATCTTTCTTTAATGGCACTGCCAATAAAAAAATCAGGAAAAGTAATTGGAATCTTTTGTTTTTATGCAGATGAGAAAAATTTTTTCGATGCAGAGGAAATTGCATTGTTAGAAGAAGCAACCGGCGATGTGGCATTTGCATTAGAAGTTTTTGAAAAAGAGGCTCTAAGAAAAAAGGCTGAAGAAGCCGTTCTCGAAAGTGAACAGCGTTATCACACACTTACCGAAGTATCTCCTGTAGGAATTTTTAGAACTGATGTAAATGGATTAACCACTTACGTTAATCCATATTGGTGCAAAATTTCAGGACTATCTTTTGACGAAGCTTTAGGAATGGGTTGGTTAAAAGGAGTTCATGAGGAGGATAAAAGTTCCTTGTTCAGAGGATGGGAAAATGCCACAAACAATAAGCAGAATTCATTGTCTGAATATCGGTTTGTGCATCAGGATGGATCTGTTGCATGGGTGATGGGACAAGCTTTAGCTGAAAAAAACATAAAAAATGAAATTGTAGGATACATTGGTACCATCACCGATATTACCGAACGCAAAATTGGTGAAGCTATAATTCTAAGAGAAAAGAAACTTTCGGAATCGGTGATTAATAATCTTCCGGGAATTTTTTATCTCTATGATGAAACAGGAAAATTTGTGAATTGGAATAAAAATTTCGAAGTGGTAACCGGTTATAATAAACAGGAAATTTCTAAAATGAGTCCAGTTGATTTTTATGAAGAAGGGGATAAAGAAATAATCAGGGAGCGAATTAAAGGTGTATTCGAGAAGGATTTACCAGATATGGAGGTAGAATTATTCACAAAAAATAAAAGAAAAGTTCCGTACTACATTAGCTCTCATTCCATTGATTATGGAGGGAAAAAATGTTTACTGGGAATGGGAATTGATCTTACTGAAAGAAAAAAATCCGAAGAGAAAGTTAAAAAAGCAAATGAACGATTCGAGATGATTGCCGCTGCAACTAACGATGCCGTTTTTGAAGTGGATTTATTAACTGGACAAAGCTGGAATAATAAAGTATTTATTGATCTTTTAGGTTTTGGCGGCACTGAACCTGATGAAATAAAAAACACTACAATTTGGCGGTCAAAATTGCATCCGAATGACTCAGAGAGAGTTATAAAAAAATTAGAAGATTCCTATGCAGGAACTACAGATTTATGGTCGGACGAATTTCGTTTACTCAAAGCAGACGGCACTTATGGAATATTTTATGACCGAGGAATCATATCAAGAGATGAATCTGGAAAAGCAATTCGTTTAAATGGAGCATTAACTGAAATTACAGAATTAAATAATATTAAGAAAGCACTGGTTAACAGTGAAGAGAAATATCGAAGTCTTATCGAGCAAGCTTCTGATGCTATTTTCATTAATAATGTGCAAGGTGAGTTATTGGAAGTAAATGAAAGTGCTTGTCAGTTGCTGGGATATTCTAAGGAAGAATTATGTACAAGAAATGTTACAGATTTATACACTATCGAGGAGTTGAAATCCACCCCTATAATGATCAAGGAATTATTGAACGGGGAGCAAACATTGATAGAGCGCAACATGTTGCATCGTGATGGGACATTGATTTCAGTTGAGATTACCGCCAAAATGATTGTTGATGGGCGCATTGTGGCTATAGTACGTGATGTTACCAGCCGTAAAAAATCAGAGGATGAGTTCCGGAAAATGAATAAAAAACTGGAAGGCATATTAGGCGCCATACCGGATTTATTATTTGAAGTCGACATGGCAGGCACAATTTTCAACTACCATTCCCGTCGGGATGACCTGTTGGCACTACCTCCAGAATTCTTTCTGGGGAAAACATTTTCACAGGTTTTACCATCTGATGCTGCAAATTTAATTTTATCAGCAATTAAAGAAGCTTCTTTACGGGGGTATTCAACAGGAAGACAATATTCGTTAGAGTTGCAAAGCGGTTTGCATTGGTTTGAACTTTCCATAGCGCCCATGAAGGAAAGCGATGAACATGAAACACATTACATTTGTCTTTCCAGAGATATTACCGGAGCCAAACAATCTGACCACGCTCTTTTAAAAAGTGAGGAACGCTACCGCGGTTTGTTAAATAATCTGGATGCTGGTATAATTGTTCATGCAGCGGACACCACTGTTATAGTCAATAATGGAAAAGCGGCTGAATTGTTAGGGATGAATGAGGAGCAGTTGAAAGGAATTACAGCCTTTGACCCTGCCTGGAATTTCCTGAATGAAGATAATTCTGTGATGTCCATTGAAAGGTATCCCGTTAATCAAATTGTTGCTACGAGAAAAGCACTTAAAAATTTTACATTTGGCGTGCGTCGACAAGTAACTAATGACGTTGTATGGCTTTTAATCAATGGTTTTCCAGATATGGATTCTAACGGTGATAATTATGAAATCGTGATTAGCTTTATTGATATTACCGAACAAAAAGTAATGGAAATGGAGCTTGTAAAAGCCAAAAAACAAGCCGAAGCCGCCAATAGAGCCAAAACTGATTTCTTGGCCAATATGAGCCATGAAATTAGGACTCCGTTAAATGGAATTATAGGATTTACCCATTTGTTGATGAAATCGGATCTGAAAAAAAATCAATCGGAATATATGTCAACGATTAATGAATCCGCAACTTCGTTAATGCAGATTGTAAATGATGTTTTGGACTTTTCTAAAATTGAATCCGGTAAATTAGAATTAGACATCGAAGAAATTAATTTGTATAAATTAACGAATCAGATTATTGACTTATTTAAATACCAAGCCACTTTAAAAAAGATAGATTTAATACTCACTATTGACAGTGCGGTCCCAAAATATGTATTTGCAGATTCAGTTCGATTAAAACAAATACTGGTAAATCTGTTAAGTAATGCTGTAAAATTTACAAACTTCGGAGAAATACGATTGGATATTACTAAAATTATAGATTCAAAGGACAAATCGTCAAATTTGAGATTTTCTGTAAAAGATACAGGTATTGGTATTAAAGTAGATAATAACGAAAAAATATTCAATTCATTTGTACAGGAGGACAATTCCACAAATCGTAAATTTGGAGGTACAGGATTAGGTTTGGCTATATCAAATCAGTTATTAGCATTAATGGACAGCAAAGTACAACTGATAAGTAAATATGGCGATGGCAGTGATTTCTTCTTTGATATTAAATTACAAAAATTGAAAAGTAAGAAAAAAATACCTGCGCAAGAAATTTTTATCAAAGAGAATGACAATCACATAGCACGAGAAATTCCTATTGAGAAAAAGATTTTAATTGTTGAGGATAATAAAATCAATATGCTTTTAGCAAAAACACTTGTAAAAAAATTATTTCCAAGTTGCACTATTTATGATGCAAAAGATGGAAACGAGGCAGTGGAGCAATACAAAAAAGAAAAGCCCGATGCAATTTTGATGGACATACAAATGCCAAATAAAAACGGTTACGAAGCAACAGCTGAAATCAGGAAATTAAAAGGTGCTGAAAATATTCCAATAATCGCTATTACAGCAGGAATTATGATTGGCGATAAAGAAAAATGCTTAAATGCCGGAATGAATGATTACCTGTCAAAACCAATTATTCAATCAGATTTAGAAAACATATTGTATAAATGGTTGCATAAATGATTTTTTAAACCGCAGTTTATAAACTAAAAGTATGTTTTTTGATTTAGAAAACATACTTTTTTGGCTTAATTGATCGTGGCAATAGCTCAAAAGGTAATTGTAAACTAAAAGTAAGATTAGAAAGTTATTTTTAGAATAGACAATTAAAGAAATTTAAATATTTTTTTTTAGCAGTAACTATCTAAAGAATAATGGTTTGATTTTTTTTAATTTTAAAAATTCCTTTATAAAACTGTTAATAAATTTAAAAAAAATAAGTAAATTAGAGTAATATTTTAATTTACAACAAGCTGTGTTACTTGAATCGGTAACAAATTAAATCAATGGATTGTGAAAATTAATGCTGTAGATTTATAAAAGCATAATGTTATAATGAAAATAATAGAAAATGATAAAATTTTATTGGAAAAAGATAAAATATCAAAGACAGCTAATACGAAATCCACAATGGTAAATAAACTAAATAACTTTCCTATTGTAGGTATCGGATCTTCCGCCGGAGGACTTGAAGCAATGGAACTTTTTTTGAAAAATATGCCGGTGGAAAGCGGCATTGCATTTGTGGTTGTTCAGCACCTTGATCCAACTTATGTTGGTATTTTACCGGAGATATTACAGCGGACCACAGCGATGAAAGTGCTTCAAGCTTCGGACCAACTTGAAGTGAAACCAAACCATGTATATGTAATTCCTCCCAATAAAAGCTTATCCATTTTAAGAGGATATCTCCATTTATTTGACCCCGTTGAAAGCCGAGGACTGCGTTTACCCATTGATTTGTTTTTGCGTTCACTAGCGATCGATAAGGCAGATAAAGGCATTGGTGTTATTCTTTCCGGAATGGGTTCTGATGGAAGTTTAGGAATTAAAGCCATAAAAGAAAATAATGGCTTGGTGTTAGTTCAGGAGCCAGCGACGGCAAAATTTGACAGTATGCCAAAGAATGCAATTGAATCTGTTTTGGTCGATATTGTTGCCCCGGCCGAGGAGTTGCCCGCAAAACTGATTAATCTTCTGAAGTATATTCCACCAATTAAAAAAGAGGTTGTAATCGACAGTAAAAATAAAAGTAGCCTGGATAAAATTATTATTTTGTTGCGCGAGCAGACCGGACACGATTTTTTATTATACAAGAAAACGACATTAATGCGCCGAATTGAAAGACGCAAAGGAGTGCATCAAATTGATGAAATTGAAACGTATGTTCGCTTTTTGCAGGAAAATCCGAAGGAGGTAGAATTACTCTTTAAAGAATTATTGATTGGTGTTACCAGTTTTTTCCGAGATCCTGCCGTTTGGGAAAAGCTAAAAACTGCGGTTCTTCCTGAACTAATAAAGGATTTGCCTGATGGTTATGTTTTGCGGGCCTGGATTACGGCTTGTTCAACAGGCGAGGAGGCCTACTCTTTAGCCATTATTTTCAAAGAAGTTTTGGAAAACATCAGTAATCGCAGAAACCTTTCCTTACAAATATTCGCCACGGATTTAGATGTTGATGCCATTGATAAAGCGCGAAAAGGTTTTTTTACTTCTAATATTGTTGCGGATGTTTCTGCAGAGCGAATCAGTAAGTTTTTCACTCCAGAACCTGAAGGATATAGAGTTAGCGCAGCAATACGGGAACTGCTGATTTTTGCCCCTCATAATGTAATAAAAGACCCGCCATTTACCAAGCTCAATTTATTGATGTGCCGTAATATGCTGATATATATGGAACCACCATTACAAAAAAAAATAATAGAATTGTTTAACTATAGTTTGCTTCCAGGCGGCATCATGGTGTTAGGTTCTGCAGAAACGCTGGGACGTAATACCGAAGGTTTTGAAATACTTGATTCCAAATTAAAATTATTTAAACGTACACAATCATCTATGTCAACCGAATTAACTGATTTTCCAAGTTCTTTTTCCAGAAATAAAATGCGTCAAACTGAAAATAAAGCCGAACCTAAAGTAGTTGAAAATATTCAGACTCTCGCCGACCAAATTGTACTGCAGCGCTTTGCACCGGCGAGTGTCTTCGTAAATGAAGAAGGTGATATTGTATACATTACCGGCAGAACAGGCAAATATCTTGAACCTGTTGCCGGCAAAGCAAACTGGAATATTCATGTGATGGCGCGTGAAGGTTTGAGAAACGAACTTCCGGGTGCCTTCCGAAAAGCATTGAAAAGCACTGATCCGATTGTATTGCGAAATATTAAAGTAGGAAATAACGGAGAATCTAATTTTGTGACCATTACAGTTCAGCGCATTGAAACACCCGGGCCAATAAAAGGGATGGTAATGGTGGTATTTACTGATGTTCCCCCGTTAATCGAATCGAATGCTGTGAATGTTAAAAAAGGGAAGCAAGATACCTCTATGAGGCAGCGGGAACTGGAAGCGGAATTGAAACAAACAAATGAAGACTTAATAAGTTCCCGCGAAGAGATGCAGACATCGCAGGAAGAACTGAAATCCATGAACGAAGAATTGCAGTCAACAAACGAGGAATTACAGTCAACAAATGAAGAATTGACTACTTCCAAGGAGGAAATGCAAAGTCTAAATGAAGAATTACAAACCGTTAATGCTGAACTTCAAAGTAAACTAAGTGACTTTGAACAAGCAAATAACGATATGAAAAACTTGCTTAACAGCACTGAAATCGCTACTCTTTTTCTAGATAAAGAGATGAATATCCGCAGATTTACAGATGCAGTGACCAAAATATTTAAAATACGCGTTACCGATGCCGGAAGACCTTTCACGGACTTGGTAAGTGATTTGAAATATCCTGAAATGGGTATCGATGCTAAAAAGGTAATCAAAAA
Source organism: Flavobacterium caseinilyticum (assembly GCF_004349085.1). Classification (GTDB taxonomy): domain Bacteria; phylum Bacteroidota; class Bacteroidia; order Flavobacteriales; family Flavobacteriaceae; genus Flavobacterium; species Flavobacterium caseinilyticum. Next base: position 51,895 of record NZ_SMFM01000010.1, read on the forward strand.
CCTGGTTCCCATTCAAAATACAATAGAAACGCAGGACGGAAGTTGGTTTTATGTCAGAATTATGCCTTATCGAACTTTGGATGACCGGATTGACGGACTTGTCATTACATTTACAGATATAACGGCAACTAAAAAAGCCGAAGAAGCACTGCTAACGGAAAACCGATACAGACGTCTTTTTGAGTCGGCCAAAGACGGAATTTTGATTCTTAATGCTGAATCGGGTAGGATTATTGATGTAAATCCATTTTTAATCCAAATGTTGGGTTACTCGTATGAGCAAATTGTTGAAAAGGCAATTTGGGAAATAGGACCGCTTAAGGATATAGTGGCTAATAAAGACAAATTTTCAGAATTGCAACATAAAAAATTCGTCCGTTATGAAAATTTACCGCTTGAGACTACAGATGGAAAAAAAATTAACGTAGAGTTTATTAGCACCATGTATTTAGTAAACAATCGAAAAGTAATCCAATGTATCATACGTGATATTTCAGATCGTAAGTTGATTGAAGATGCTTTGGCATTTTCTGAAGCGCGTTATCATCATCTTTTTGAATCGGCTACGGACGGCATTTTTTTCCTTGACGGCACAACAGGGAAAATAACGGATGTGAACCCGTTTTTGATGAAATTATTGGGTTACCCAAAAGAAAAATTCACCGGGAAACCAATTTGGGAAATTGATTTTTTTAAAAATATAGTGGCAACTAAAAATAAATTTGAAGAACTGCAAAAGAAAGGTTCCTTTTCATCTGAAAATTTACAAGTTGAAATGAATAATGGACAAAAGATCAGTGTTGCGTTCAGTTGTAATACTTACACTATAGAGCAACGTAAAATAATGCAATGTTTTATGTATAATAAGGAGAATCATTTTCAAAAAGAGCGTGAGCTTGTGCGAAATATTGGAAATAAATAATATTTCTGAATAGTCTATATAGGGAAAGATAAGCGGCAGTATTTAAAAGCTAAACAAAATGGAAAATTCCAATAGTAAATCGAAAGTTTCAACAACCCTTAGGCAAAAAGCGGAGGACTTGTTAAGCAAAAAACAACAGCTAAAGTTTGATTCAAACTTCTCACAAGCAGAAACTTTGAAACTCATTCATGAATTGGAGGTTTACCAAATTGAGCTCGAAATGCAGAACGAAGAACTCTTGTTGGCAAAAGAACAAGCTGAGACGGTTACTGAAAAATATGCAGAACTATATGATTTTGCACCTTCTGGATATTTTACGCTTTCCAAAGATGGAAAAGTCCTTGATGTGAATCTTACCGGCTGCACGATGCTGGGAAAGGAACGATCAAAATTAAGAAATAGTCAGTTTGGTTTTTTTGTTTCGGATGATACAAAAAGCATATTTAATCTTTTTTTAGAAAAAATATTCCAGAGTAAAGTCAGAGAATCATGTGAAGTTAACCTTTTGCCAAATGACAATTCAGTGTTTTACAGTTACCTCACGGGGACGGTTTCTGGAGACGGAGAACAATGCCATATTACGGTTGTTGATATCACGGAACTAAAATTATCAGAGTTTGCCTTGCGCGATAGCGAGAAAAGACACAGAGATTTGCTAAATAATCTGGACGAGGGTATTATCGTTCATGCCTTAGACACTTCCATCAGTATGAGCAATCCGAAGGCTTCAGAATTGTTGGGTTTTACCAAAGAGCAAATGAAGGGAAAACAGGTTATTGATTCGGAATGGAAATTTTTTGATGAAAATAATCTACCGCTACCGCTTGAAAAATACCCGGTAAACCAAATTCTAATTAGTAAAAAACCACTTAAAAATTTCATTGTCGGGGTGAATCGTGCGCTCACTAAAGATACTGTTTTGCTGTTAGTAAATGGTTTTCCTGTAATGAACACCTTTCATGAAATAACAGAGATAATTATCAGTATTATTGACATTACTGAGATTAAACTTATGCAGAAAGAACTAATAAAAGCAAAATTACTGGCCGAATCTGCCAATAAAGCCAAATCCAATTTTCTCACCAATATGAGTCATGAAATTAGGACTCCTCTAAATGGAATTATTGGCTTTACTGATTTGTTGATGAAAACAAACCTCGACACTAATCAATTAGAATACATAAATATTGTCAATGAATCTGCGGTTATTTTAATGGATTTGATTAATGATGTTTTAGATTTTTCTAAAATTGAAGCGGGAAAACTGGAATTAAATATTGAAGAAATAGATCTTTTTTTACTGACGCATCAAGTGATTAGTCTTTTTAAACATCAGGCAAATTTAAAAAACATTGATTTGATTTTGAATGTTGACCAAAGTGTGCCTCAATTTATCTATGCGGATTCAGTACGACTGAAACAGATTCTTGTAAACTTAATAGGGAACGCCTTAAAATTCACAATGGTGGGCCAGATTCAATTGGATATTATTGCAATAGAATCCTCCAATAAAGAGTTTTCGACTATAAATTTTTCAGTAAAAGATACGGGAATCGGCATAAAACACCGTAATCAAGAGAAAATATTTCATTCTTTTGTGCAGGAAGATACTTCTACCACTCGAAAATTTGGTGGAACGGGATTAGGATTAACGATTTCTAATCAACTGTTAGAATTAATGAAAAGTAAGTTGAACCTTGACAGCCGATATGGAAAAGGAAGCAATTTTAATTTTTCAATAGAATTTAAAAAATCAAGCAAGAAAAAAAATATAAAAAGTCCATTTCAAATTGAAGAAAACATAGAATATTTGCCTGAAAATTCTAATCAAACCAAAATATTAATAGTGGAGGATAACAGGATTAATATGCTTTTGGCCAAAAAATTAATAAAAAAAATAATTCCAAATTGCATAATTTTTGAAGCTTGTGACGGAAAAGAAGCTATCAAATTATATAAAAAAGAGAAGTTGGATATTATTTTGATGGACATACAAATGCCGAAAAAAAATGGCTTTGAAACAACGCTTGAAATTAGGAAATTAAGCCATTCTGAAAACCCGCCTATAATTGCATTGACCGCAGGAATATTTGTTGAAGAGAAGCAAAAATGTTTGAATTCAGGAATGAACGATTATATTTCTAAACCCATTATTCAATCTGACTTGGAACATATACTTCATAAATGGGTTAAATGAAAGTTAAGCACTGACAAAATATAGCCACTTTATCCAAACCATTTTTTAGGATTATATTCCTGTTTTTTCAAGTAAAATTTTTTGATAGCATGTTTGTTGAGATGTTCTATTAAATCTTCTACTGAATCAGTCACAAATAGCAGGCTCATATCTTCGTGACTGATACTTTCATTTTCTGACATTATTTTAATATGATGGTATAATTCTTTGTGATAAACAGTATCAAAAATTACAACTGGGAAATTATTTATAATTTTATTTTGAATTAAGGTTAACGCTTCAAATAATTCATCCAAAGTACCCATCCCGCCTGGCATAACAATAAAACCGTAAGAATATTTCACTAAAATAACTTTTCTGACAAAGAAATAAGGAATGTAAATCCATTTATGTAAGTAAGGATTGGGTTTTTGTTCCACAGGCAGGACAATATTGCATCCTACCGAATATCCTCCAGCTTCGAATGCACCTTTATTTGCCGCTTCCATAATCCCGGGACCACCACCTGTCATTACGGTAAATCCTATTTTTGCAATTTCGGCACCAATTCTTTCTGCATTTTTGTAATGTGCTGTTTCTGGACCAAATCTGGCAGATCCAAAAACGGTAATACAAGGACCAATAAAATGCATTTTTTGAAAAGCCTTTATGAAGTTGAACAGTACTTTGAAAACGAAATACAGATTTTTTAGCCGTGTTAACGGCCCTCTTACAAATAAGGATTCGGATCTTGAAAGTCTGTATTGTCGTTTTTGCATAGGGCTCACTAAGATAGGAAAAATAACAGTTGGCTTTTGTTTTTCGGAACCAATAAATGGTTTAAAATGCAATTTACTTTCAACTATGAGACGAGCTGCGGTTAAAATCAGCAAGCACAACTAAATTACAACAAAAGTTCTTCTTCAATATTGTTGGTGTTGCTATTTATTGCTTTTCTCCAAAATAATTTTAATGATTTCTTCCTTACTTAAGACACCGGACTGTCTCCATAACTGTTTTCCGTTTTGAAACAAAATCATAGTAGGAACGCCACGGACCTGATATTGACTTGAAATTTGCTGGTTCTTGTCGACATCAATTTTGATAATCGAAACCCGATCACCTAAACTGTCTTTTACTTCTTTCAAAACAGGACCAAGCATTTTGCAAGGGCCGCACCAAGTTGCAAAAAAGTCTATTAAAACCGGTTTTTCGGATTTGATAATGGTATCGAAATTACTCATATTTATTGTATTTATTGTTTGGAATACTGCAGCCATTTACACCGCAACCTAAATTAAAAATCACCTGAATAAAGAAAAATAGTCCAAAACCAATGAACATCCATTCTTTCAAAATATAGGCTTGTGCGAATAAAAATAAGGCAAAAACTAGGCGAACCCAGCGCATAATATGCCAATTTGTAAATATTAATGTTTTCATTTTTTTTAAAGTGATTTAGTTTGTCATGATTATATCATCATAAAAAACAATATTTTAAATTAATTCATAACCCGCTAGGTGTAATCAAGTATTTCATTTCATTTTAACCACATTTCAACTTCGCTCCGTGCAGGCTAGAAACATAGATTTCAAAATTTTGGCTGTCGTTTAACTTTTTCAGAGAAACCTTAGCTATGTGAATCCAAGAATTGGGCTATATGACTCTTTTTTTCTATGTTTCGATGTGTTTCCATTATTCTATTTAAGATTAATTGATTTTATGGACTACATCCCAAGGTTTAAATTACTGTTGTAAAAGAGGAGCCATAAAATTTATGAATTACAGAATTCTAAAGTCTATATCTTTTCATTCTCATTCCGTAAAATTATGATATACTTTTCTTTTTCAATTCGATAAACAACTCTGAATTCACTCTTGGTGCAATAGAATTATCACATAAATCCATTTTTATAAAATAAAAAACAGCTGCAAAAAGCTTTTCATATTCTTCTTTGCTTCCGCCAAAAGGAGGTCCGGATTCAAACGTTCTGTTGAATAGTAATCCTGCCAGAATTCCTTCTTCAGCCAAAAGTTGGTGCATTTTCCAAACGTATTTTTCACGCATTGTTGGCGGCAAAGCACAGAAAAAAGTCTGCTCAATAATCAAATCATAGTTTCCCTGATGTTCAAAGAAATCTCCCAATACAATCTGAATATTAGGATTATTTTTGAATTTTTCTTTTAAAAACGCAACTGGTGTTGGTGCTATATCGATAATGGTAATATTTGTAAATCCCTGCTCCATGAGATATTCCGCTTCATAACTGTTTCCGCAACCGGGAATCAAAACACGACTATTTTTATTTACAACGGTATCGGCGTACGCTTGTATTGGTGGTGATACTTGGCCTAAATCCCAACCGGTGGTTTTGGCTTTGTATTGTGCTTCCCAATAGGCAGCGTTCAACGGTTTTTCACAAGAAGTATCAGAACATTTTAAGTCGGACATATTATATTTTTTTTCGGGTTGAAATTCCAAACGGGGAATACAATGGGCAAAAACTAATAAAACTGGTCAGTATAAAAATAGCTGCAAAAATTCCTAAAACTAGTGCAAGCGTCCCGCTGATTGTATTGGTAAAATACAATATAGCAATTACTATTGCTATGGCAATCCGAATAATTTTGTCTGTTGAACCCATGTTTTTTTTCATTGTATTCTTTTTATTTGGTTATAAATTATTTCAAAACTTTGCTTTGGCAAACGAAATCCGTTTTAGGAACATCCGTTTTTGCAATAGCATTAAAACCGCCTTCAATTTCGGTAAAATTTCTAAAACCACGCGCTTCCAGAATCGAAGCTGCAATCATACTGCGGTATCCGCCGGCGCAATGCAGATAAAAATGTTCTTTTGGATTAATATCTTTGACCCAATCATTAATAGCCGCTAATGGCTTGCTGTAGGATTCCTCAACATGCTCTGCACAATATTCACTTTCTTTCCGAATATCAATTATTTTGCTTTCGCCAATTTTCACTTCTTTGGCAAATTGTTCCGCTGAAATTCTATTTACGGTATCAATCTCTTTACCGGCTTTTGCCCAAGCATCAAAACCACCTGCTAAATGACCAATCAAATTATCAAAACCTACACGGCTCAAGCGCGTAACAGTTTCTTCCTCTTGTCCCGGTTCGCAGATAATCAGGATTGGTTGTTTCACATCAGCAATTAAAGCGCCAACCCAAGGAGCAAAATCACCGTCAATCCCAATGTTTATGGATTGCGGAATAAATCCTTCGGCAAATTCACCATTTTTGCGCGTGTCTAATAGTAATGCTCCTGTTTCTTCAGCGGCCACTGCAAATTCTGATGGGGACAGCGCACGCATTCCTAAATTCAAAACGTTTTCAAAACTGTCGTATCCTTTTTTGTTCATGGCCACGTTCATACCAAAATAAGCTGGCGGTGGTAACAAACCTTCGGTGACTTCTTGTACAAATTCGGCTTCTGTCATATTCGCACGCAAGGCATAATTAGTGGCTTTTTGGTCGCCAATGGTCGAAACGGTTTCTTTGCTCATATTTTTTCCACAAGCACTTCCTGCACCGTGAGCTGGATATACAATGACGTCATCCGCCAAAGTCATTATTTTTGTTCGTAACGAATGGAATAGGGTAGCGGCCAATTGTTCTTGCGTCATGTGTGCCGCTTTTTGTGCTAAATCCGGTCTTCCCACATCGCCAATAAATAAAGTGTCACCAGAGAAAATAGCGTGATCTTTTCCGTTTTCGTCAATTAATAAAAAAGTGGAGCTTTCCATGGTGTGTCCTGGAGTGTGCAATACTTTTATTTTGATGTTTCCAATGGTAAATTCCTGTCCGTCTTTTGCAGAAATGCAATCAAATTCACAGGTCGCATTTGGACCATAAACAATGGGAGCGCCAGTTTGACGACTCAAATCGACGTGGCCGGAAACAAAATCAGCATGGAAATGGGTTTCGAAAATATATTTCAATTTTACGCCGTCTCTTTCGAGTCGGTCCAGATAAGGTTGAGTTTCGCGTAACGGGTCAATAATTGCAGCTTCACCATTTGAAGTAATATAGTAAGCGCCTTGTGCTAAACAGCCGGTATATATTTGTTCTATTTGCATTATTTCGTTTTTTAAGATTGTGATACAAATGTACTTCTGTTTTTGAGCAAAAACAGTGACAATTGTTACATTGCTATGAGCAGCATGTAAAAAATAAATGCATAAATCGTATTAATGTCGTATTGAATAGTAAACAAAAAAAACATCATTAAAGATAATCAAAAAGGAGATTTAAAAGGAGATTTTCTGAAGTGAATTTTCAAAAAAAGTAAGTTTTAGAATATCGAAAAATTATTAGAAACTAAACCTCCGTGAAAGAATTTAGCAGCAAATGAAAGTGTTCTACAAACCCATTTTCGTAGTGAATCGACTGAATTTATTTTAAAAGTTCAATATTATTGCGATGCAAAGCAACGATGCCACGTTGTTCCATTTTTTTTAATAAACGGGAAATTACTTCTCTTGAGGTATTTAGTTCAGAGGCAATTTCCTGATGGGAAAGCTTCAATTCTTTGCAACCACAAACATCGGCATGGCGTTTCAAATAGAATTCCAAACGCTCGTCCATCGCACGAAACGCAATACTGTCAATGACTTCTAATACTTCTTCAAAACGACTTCTATAGGTATCGATAACAAATTCATACCAGCTACGGTGTTGCATCATCCATTTGTCCATCAAAGGTAAAGGCACCATAATCAACTCAACATCCTCAACGACTTTGGCCATGATCTGGCTTTTTTCATTTTTGGTGGCACAAATCATAGAAATGGCGCAGGCTTGTCCGGGTTGCAAATAATACATGAAAAACTCGCCGCCATTTTCATCTTCGCGATATACCTTGATTTTTCCGCTGATTACCAGCACCGTATTTTTGATGTATTGTCCGGTTCGGATAATAATATCTCCTGTCTTATAGGAATGTATAGTTGCATTGACTTCAATTTCTTTCGCTAATTCAGTTGAAAAGGAAGTAAATATTTTCTTTATAGGCTCGATCATTTTATTTTTTTTTCAGTGTAGTGTATTGTAAAAGTACTGTAAAAAACTCAAAAAACAGTTTGTTTCTTGTCCTAAAACGCGAACAAGCGCTTGATTCAGGGTTAGTTATTTATATTTAATCTATGGATTTTATAGACTGTTTATTGCAATATGAAAAATGGTATTTATACTTTATCGCAGTTAATATTTTGCGAAAAGGATTTCTTATGAATATTATCTAATTAACAATTGTTGCGTTTATTGTTTGGTAAAAACGTTGTATTTTTACAAAAAACATCATTATGAATTTAACACAAGTAGATTGGGTTTCTCAATTTGAAGCTGATGAAAATGCAGTGATTCTGGACGTGAGAACCGAAGATGAATTTAACGAAGGTTTTATAGCAAGTGCCATCAATATTGATATTCACAGAGGGCAGGATTTTGTAACCGAGATTGAAGCTTTGGACAAAAATAAAAATTATTATGTGTATTGCCGCTCGGGAATGCGAAGTGCAAAAGCCTGTGAAATAATGAATCAGCTGGGCTTCGAAAATGCCTACAATCTTATTGGCGGCATTACGGAATGGGACGGTGAGGTCATTGAACCATAAAACAGAAAGAGGCGATTGCCTCTTTTATTTATTTAAATTATAAATATAATACCCTTTAGTATGAATATAATACCAGAAGAATTTCAGATTAACACATTATTGAATCAAGATACGTATTTAGTGGACGGCGAATTGAAAAAATGGGAAGGTCAGACTACCGCTGTTTTTTCAACGATTTCATCTACTGAGGAATATGGTCCAACAATATTGGGTTCCATCCCGTTTATGGGTGAAACCGAAGCGTTGGAAGCTGTAAATGCGGCCAGTGTAGCGTACAATAACGGTCAGGGATTGTGGCCTACGATGAAAGTGTCAGACCGAATCAAATGTATGTCGAATTTTGTCACTCAAATGAAAGCGACACGAAGTGAAGTCGTTAAGTTTTTGATGTGGGAAATTGGTAAATCGTTGCCTGATTCCGAAAAAGAATTTGACAGAACCGTAGAATACATTTACGATACTATTGAAGATTATAAGTTATTAGACCGTAATAGTTCTCGTTTTACCAAAAGTCAAGGCGTAAATGCCATGGTCCGTCGTGGACCTTTAGGAGTTGTTTTGTGTCTTGGACCTTACAACTATCCGTTGAACGAAACCTTTGCGTTGTTGATTCCGGCATTGATTATGGGGAATACCGTTATTTTTAAACCTGCTAAACACGGTGTATTATTAATTTCACCTTTGTTAGAAGCTTTCAGAAGTAGTTTTCCCAAGGGAGCCATCAATATTGTTTATGGTAGAGGGCGTGAAGTTGCTTCGCCAATAATGAAGTCCGGAAAAGTCGATATTTTGGCTTTGATAGGAAACAGTAAATCAGCAATCGCTTTACAGGATCAACATCCAAACAAAAACAGATTGCGTTTAATTTTAGGTCTGGAAGCTAAGAATCCAGCCATCATTTTACCGGATGCCGATTTAGATTTGGCAATTCAGGAATGCATTGCAGGAACGCTTTCATTCAATGGACAGCGTTGTACGGCATTGAAAATTTTATATGTTCACGAGACGATTGCCGATGAATTCAACAGACGTTTTGCTGCCAAAGTAGATTCGCTTGTTTTTGGAAATCCTTGGGATCAATCAGTAATGCTGACTCCGTTACCAGAAAAAGAAAAACCGGCTTACATTCAGGAATTGATTGATGATGCTGTCAAAAAAGGCGCAACAATCATTAATGAAAAAGGAGGAAAACATACTCCAAATTATATTTTTCCAGCGGTTTTGTTTCCAATAAATAAGGAAATGCGAGTGTATCATGAAGAGCAATTTGGTCCTGTAATTCCAGTCTTGACTTTTAAGGATATTCAGGAACCATTGAACGATATGGCGGAATCGAATTATGGACAGCAAGTGAGTTTGTTTGGTAAAGATATCAAAACTATTGCGCCGCTTATTGATACTTTGGTGAATTTAGTGTGCAGAGTAAACTTAAACAGTTCTTGCCAAAGAGGTCCAGATGTATATCCGTTTACCGGACGTAAAGATTCTGCTGTAGGAACATTGAGTATTCACGATGCCTTGCGTTCGTTCTCGATTAGAACTTTTGTAGCTTCAAAAGACAATGATTATAACAATGCTATTTTGCAGGAATTATTAAACAGCAAAGAATCTAATTTCATTAACACGGATTATACGATGTAAATCTATTTTAATTAGAAAAGTAAAGCCGTCTCGTTTTTTTCGAGATGGCTTTTTTTATGGAGTTGCGGTTGGTGAGGAGAGTTTAAGTTTTAAAATGGTTAGTTTTTAATTTAAAAATTAAGACGGCTTTACGGGAAACCGTAAAGTAATGAAAACGAAAACTTTTAAATTTGTTGGAATAGATCTTTTTGGTTAATTATCTATACATTAGCAGAAGTCATTTAATGGCACGAAGTCTTCTATTTTGGATAGATTAGTGCCACTTAATGGCTGAATTTAATGAGTTAAGGGTATATTGCAATTAAGTAACAAAAAAAATGGAGAAATGGAAATCTCAAATTTTAATTTTTTATGCTATTTGTGCTTTCATTATAGCATATCCATTTTTTGCAATTAAATATTTTGAAACTTCTATAGCGGAAAAATTATTTGTAAAATATTTATTACTACCAATTTTTATCTGTTTGTTTATCATTGTTCCAAAATTTTACTACGCCAAAGTCAAACCTTTGGATAATAACATCCCAAAAACTATATTTAAAGAGAAAAGACGCGATATTATTTCGATTATAATGATTTTAATTTGCTCAACAGGGCTTTTTTTTGGGATATCATTCTCATTAATCATCACAATAAATAAATTTTTTGGAAAATCAGATAATACAAAAATTAAAGAAAATGTTGAGAAATATTATCCATATATATCAAAAAACGGACGATTACGACATTATATTGATTTTAGAGATCCTATAACTCAAAACACTATACATTTAGAAGTTTATCGCGAATACAAAGTTGGAGAAGTATTTGAAAAACAGATAGCATATGGATTTTGGGGAATTTTATACTCAACAAAATAAAAATCCTAACTCAACAGATAAATGGACATCAACTTGCAAATTATCTCCAGAATATCAAGAAAATATTACAATTAATACAAAAAGCTGTGAGTATTTCACGGCTTTTTGCTATTTTTAAAAAAAATGTAAATTTAGTTTAAAGTCGAAGGAACTGAACAATAATTAGAAATTGTATTAATGCTAATTTTAGTTATTAAAACGACCAAATTGCAAATAATAGCATTTGGGTTTGAAGCAATTGTATTTTCTTTCCGACTGCCAGTAATAATAAAAAAAATGTTTAAAAAAATCATTACCACAGACAATTCAAAAACGACAATAATCATCCGCTTGATTGTTGGAGCAGTATTTCTATCAGAAGGGATTCAGAAATTTTTATTTCCCGCTGATCGCGGAGCAGGTAGATTTGAGAAAATAGGATTGCCTTCGCCTGAATTTTTAGGAAGTTTTGTAGGTGCATTTGAAATCATTTGTGGCGTATTACTTATAATTGGTCTGCTTTCAAGATTAGCGAGCATTCCATTAATTGTGATTATGCTTGTGGCATTTTCAACAACAAAAACAGAAGTTTATTTAGAAAAAGGTTTTTGGGAATTGCTTCACGGAAGCAGAACGGATTGGGCAATGCTTTTAGGGAGTATTTTTCTCTTAATTGAAGGCAGTGGATTATGGTCACTTGACAAAATAGTAATTCAAAATGAAAAGTAACGCTGACTTAAAAGACATAGCAAAACTTTTTTTAAAACTTGGCATAATTGGTTTTGGCGGTCCTGCCGCTCATATCGCGATGATGCAGGAAGAGGTTGTCAGCAAACGGAAATGGATGACCGAACAGCACTTTCTTGACTTAATTGGTGCGACAAATTTAATTCCCGGCCCCAACAGCACTGAAATGGCCATTCATATTGGCCACGAAAAAGCAGGCTGGAAAGGTTTAATTGTTGCGGGACTTTGTTTTATTCTGCCTGCGGTTTTCATAACTGGAATTTTTGCATGGCTTTACAAACAATACGGTCAACTTCCCGAACTGCAACCTTTTGTTTATGGCATAACTCCGGCAATCATCGCCATCATACTTGCAGCAATTTTTCCGCTAGCAAAAAAATCGTTAAAATCACTAGAATTGGGAATTATAGGACTCTTAGTTTTAATAGGTTCTGTACTGAATTTCAATGAAATTTACCTGATGTTCGGCGCGGGTTTTCTTGCTTTGTTGCTAGCTTCAGTCCTGGACAAAAAATTAACCAACACGAATAGTGTTCTTCCTTTTACAATTTTGCAGGTAACAAATACTGCCATTGTTTCGGTCACTAATTCCAATCTATTTTTGATATTTCTAAAAATTGGCGCCATACTTTATGGCAGCGGTTATGTCCTTTTTGCGTTCCTTGATACGGAATTAGTGTCAACAGGACTTTTATCAAGACAGCAACTCGTAGATGCCATAGCTGTGGGACAGTTTACTCCTGGACCTGTATTTTCTTCGGTGACATTTATAGGATATCAAATCAATGGATTTTGGGGTGCAATCGTTTCTACCATTGGAATTTTTCTGCCTTCATTTATATTTGTGGCTTTGCTTAATCCACTAGTTAAGAAAATGCGAAATTCAAAATTGTTTTCAGCATTTTTAGACGCTGTTAATGTGGCCTCAGTAGCCATTATTATTTCAGTTTGTTTTGCGATGGGGAAAGACACAATTACTGACTGGCGGACTATTGCTATTGCCGTTTTAAGCATAGCGCTGACATTTGGTTACAAAAAGATAAATAGTGCATTTATAGTTTTGGGAGGTTCTTTACTCGGTTACTTATTGACACTTATATAATGATAATCACTGCGATGCGCATCAAAAAAATAATATAAAGTAAGCAGAATCACTTCTACGGAGGTCCTTTAAACGAAACTTCGAATGAATTTGTAAATAAAAAAGGTGATCTGTTACCAGATCACCTTTTTAAACAAATCAAAAAAATCTAAAATTAAATTAAGTCAAAACGGTCGAGGTTCATCACCTTGGTCCACGCCGCAATAAAGTCTTTTACAAATTTTTCCTGAGCATCTTCACAACCATAAACTTCGGCAATGGCTCTTAGTTCTGAGTTAGATCCAAAAATAAGATCCACGCGTGTTCCAACCCATTTGATTGTGCCACTTTTGCGATCGGTACCAACAAATGCATCGTCTGACTCTGAAACCGCTTTCCATGTAACGCTTAAATCCAACAAGTTTACAAAGAAATCGTTGCTCAACGCTCCTGGGCGTTTTGTAAAAATTCCAGTTTGAGACTGATCGAAGTTCATATTCATAGCACGCATTCCACCTACAAGAACTGCCATTTCAGGTGCCGTCAATGTTAATAATTGTGCTTTGTCAATCAACATTTCCTCTGCTGAAACCTTATATTTTGTTTTGACATAGTTGCGAAAGCCATCCGCTTCGGGCTCAAGGACTGCAAATGATTCTACATCAGTTTGTTCTTGCGAAGCATCAGTTCTTCCCGGAGTAAAAGGGACTCTTACATCATAATTGGCATTTTTTGCAGCTTGTTCAATCCCAGCACTACCACCTAAAACAATTAAATCAGCGATGGAAACTTGCTTACCGCCAAAATTAGCACTGTTGAAATCTTTTTGGATGTTCTCAAGTGTTTCTAATACTTTCTCTAATTGAGAAGGATTATTCACTTTCCAGTCTTTTTGCGGTTCTAAACGAATGCGAGCACCGTTTGCACCACCACGTTTATCAGATCCACGGAACGTGGATGCTGATGCCCAAGCGGTAGAAACTAATTCATACACTGACAATCCAGAAGCAAGAAGGGTCGATTTAAGATTAGTAATATCGTGTTCGTCAATTAATGGGTGCTTAACTGCCGGAACCGGATCTTGCCAGATTAGTTCTTCACTAGGAACTTCTGGTCCCAAATAGCGAGCTTTTGGTCCCATATCTCTATGCGTAAGTTTAAACCACGCTCTAGCAAATGCATCATTGAATTCCGCTGGATTTTCAAAAAAGTGTCGTGATATTTTCTCGTATACTGGATCTACTCTTAAAGATAAATCAGTAGTTAGCATAAAAGGTTGATGACTTTTTGAAGGATCGTGCGCATCTGGAACGGTGCCGGCACCTGCATCTCCTTTTGGTTTCCATTGATGTGCTCCAGCCGGACTTTTGGTTAATTCCCATTCGAAACCGAATAAGTTTTCGAAGTAGTTATTACTCCATTTTGTCGGGGTAGTTGTCCAGGCACCTTCAAGACCACTGGTAATCGTATCTTCGGCGTTACCTTTCCCATAACTGTTTTTCCATCCTTGACTTTGCTCTTCGATACCTGCTCCTGCAGGTTCTGAACCAATGTATTTATTAGGGTCAGCAGCACCATGGGTTTTCCCCAATGTGTGTCCACCGGCAATAAGAGCCACAGTTTCTTCGTCATTCATCGCCATACGGGCAAAAGTTTCGCGAATATCACGAGCTGCCAATAGCGGATCAGGATTCCCGTCCGGACCTTCAGGGTTTACGTATATAAGACCCATTTGCACTGCTGCTAAAGGATTTTCTAGCTCACGATCACCCGAGTAACGGCTATTTGGAGTGTTGCTTAGCGCTAACCATTCTCGTTCAGATCCCCAATAAATATCTTCAGCTGGTTCCCACACATCGGCACGTCCGCCGGCGAAACCAAATGTTTCTAAACCAGCCGACTCAAGAGCGCAGTTACCAGTTAGAATCATTAAATCGGCCCAAGAGATTTTCTTGCCATATTTTTGTTTGATTGGCCATAGTAATAAACGAGCCTTATCTAAATTTGCATTATCTGGCCAGCTGTTTAAGGGTGCAAAACGTTGCGTCCCAAAACCTGCTCCACCACGTCCGTCAGCAATTCGATACGTTCCTGCACTGTGCCAAGCCATACGAATAAAGAACGGGCCATAATGACCATAATCTGCAGGCCACCATTCTTGAGAAGTGGTCATCATTTCGAATATATCTCTTTTCAACGCATCCAAATCCAATGATTTGAATTCTTCAGCATAGTTAAATGTTTCTCCCATGGGATCTGATAAGGAAGAATTTTGGCGCAAAATATTTAATTTTAACTGATTGGGCCACCAGTCGCGATTACTCAGCCCTGCAGCAGCGCTCTGTTTTGGAGCAGCTGCACCAGAAAATGGGCACTTGCTTTCCGTGTTGACATTGTAAGCAGTTGAGCTTGGATTTGTGTTATTTTCCATAATATGATTGATTTTTTGTTTTCTTTGACGAATTTATTAAAAAATATCCGCAGCTGAATCTATTTTCAATAGATAAAAACTATTGCTGTTATTGCGCTAATGTGATTCAAAAGGATTGGGTAGGAAGAATGCATTTCTCCTTTACTATAAAAATAGGAATAGTTGAATTAATTCTGCTTCCAAAATTCAGTTTATTTTTTAAATCTTAATTTATTACCAAATCTTAGTAGTCGTTAAAACTGATAGCAGTAACTTTAACAAAAAATAAAAACGATGAATTCAGTAGAAGACCAAAATAATAACAGCCAAAATCAGGTACACTCAGAGTTTGAAGCTTGGGTTGGCATCTTATACTCGTGTATAGCTGCTGACCATAATATTACAGATTCAGAAAAAGCCACATTAGCCAGATTATTGCATTCCAAGGAGAAATTTGTTGGAATTGATATTGCACCTCTTTATGCAAAGGCTTTTAATTTAAGAACAGAATTTGGGCAGCTAAAATTCATCTCGTCTTGTTCTGAATTTATTAAAGAGGAAGATAAAGAAACGCTATTTGCTCTTGCTTTAGAAGTTTTACTTGCCGACGGAACATTGGAAAAAGAAGAAAAAAACATCATAGAAGTTTTGTCAAAGCAACTCAAATTACATGATGACATGACACGTAAAATTGTAGAAGTGATTTTCCTGAAAAACAGGGGTAACATCAAAGGAATATAAGACAGTGCTGGAATTCTAGCACTGTTCAAAAATAAATTAGACTAAAAATTTTTTTGAAACGGAAAGCTAAACTAAAAAATATACTTCGAATCTGAAAGATGGTTTTTTAATTTGAGGCTCTGTTTCAGTTAAATTTATTATGTAATTTAGAGTATTGGTAAATGCTGAACGAAATAATGTACAACTGTTTTCTTAAAAACTAACTGGCTATCAAAAAGAAACTTAAAATTGCAAAGGAAAACTTTCATCAGAGACTCCATCGGGAACCTTTAATTACACATCCCAGATTGAAGTTTATCCCTAATATTGTGCTTAACTTACTTAGTTTTTTAATAGCATTTGCGTTTGCCGGAATAGTGCTTTACTTAATCATTGACTACCTTATAAAAAGGTTTTATCACTTGGATTAAAGCGCCTCTGTTGGCCTGCATTTCCAGAAAGCACCAAATTTAGATTTGAAACAACTAGCGCTTAAAAAATATTTTTATTAAAAATAAAGTTCCAATAAAAACAACAAAGCCTATCAGAATGATGTAGTTTCCCTTGTAAAACTTTCTGTGTAGTGCTAAATCTTTTCGGTAGGCATAAATCATTGCAATAACAAAAGCAACAAAAAATAAACCTGCAAATATGTACTGTCCCTGACTAAACATAATTTAAATAATTTTTGACAAATTTAGTTATTTGTTTAATAATAGTTTGCTAAATTGTCCATCATTTGATAAAATAAAAATTATGCAGAAACAAATCGAAGCTGTCAAAGAATTTCACATAACCTATAAATTGGATTATTCTGAAAATCCAACGGCTCATTTAGGAGAAAGCAAACATTTACTTCGTTATAATCTGATGAAGGAAGAAAATGAAGAATATTTAGAGGCAGTAAAAAATAATGATTTAACCGAAATTGCGGATGCTTTGGGAGATATGATGTATATTCTTTGCGGCACCATTCTCGAACATGGTCTGCAGCATAAAATGGAAGAAGTTTTCGCCGAAATTCAGCGCAGTAATATGAGTAAGTTAGGGGAAGATGGAAAACCGATTTATCGTGAAGATGGTAAAGTGATGAAAGGTCCTCATTACTCTAAACCTGATTTTTCTGAAATACTAAAATAAATTAATGCAGATTTTACCTGTTTTTGACGATAAAAAAAAGCGATATTCATTAGAAAATCGCTTTTTATTTATTCTTTAAAAGAAATGTTACACTTTAACAGTCCATCCAAAAGTATCTTCAGCCAGTTTGTGCTGAATATTTGTTAACATGTCTTTCAACCTTAATGCCATTGAATCTTCAGTTTTTGGCAGTTCATAATAAACATCCTGATATGAAAATCCAACGATAGGATTTACAACTGCAGCGGTTCCTGCACCAAAAATTTCTTTCAGCGTACCATTTTTTGAAGCTTCCACCAATTCCGACACTAAAACGGGACGAATCTGAACGTCGATACCTTCCTTCTCTGCAATATCAATGAGACTCTTTCTGGTGATTCCATCAAGAATTCGCTCGCTCACGGGAGCAGTCAGTAATGTATCATTTATTCTAAAAAAGACATTCATTGTTCCGGCTTCTTCCAGTTTGGTGTGCGTTGCATCATCGGTCCAGATTACTTGCTGAAACCCCTCTTTGTTAGCAAGGCTTGTTGGATAAAATTGAGCGCCATAGTTACCGGCAGCTTTTGCAGCCCCAATACCACCGTTAGCAGCTCTACTATAATGTTCAGCAATAAGGACTTTTACTTCGCCTGAATAATAAGATTTTGCGGGCGATAAAATAATCATGAATTTGTAGTCGTTTGAAGGACTTGCAATTACTCCCGTACCCGTTGCAATCATGAACGGTCTGATGTATAAAGTGTTTCCTTTTCCTTTCTTTACCCAAGCTTCATCTAATTGCAGCAATTGATTCAAGCCTTCAATAAAAACTTCTTCCGGAACTTCGGGCATAGCCATCCTTACTGCAGAATTATTGAAACGCTTGTAGTTTTCATCCGGTCTAAATAGCCAAAGTGCCTCATCGTCATCTTTGTAGGCTTTCATTCCTTCAAAAATTGCCTGACCATAATGAAAAACTCGTACTGATGGATCTAATAAAAAAGGAGCATATGGTTTGATAACTGGTTTCTGCCATTGTCCATTGGTATAATCACATTCTAATAGATGATCAGTAAAAACCGAACCAAAGCTTAGGTTTTCAAAATCAACTTCGTTTATTTTAGAAGTGGAGGCTTTTATTATTTCAAATTTGTTGGTTTGAGTTGTACTCATAGTAAGTATTGTTTTTAATTATCTTTAAAGTATAATAGTTGAGCGTTTAAAATTTTTTAATTCTCGAAACTGTCATTTATAATTTGCAAAATTAAATAAAAATCAATGAAATCCTTATTAAAATGCCATTAATTAAAGCTTTTGATTACGGTTTATTTATTTTTCAGAAATCATAGCCTTCCTATTAATATGGTATATAAGAATTATGTAATTATTAGATTAGATACAGCAGTTTATATTAAATTTGAAAAATAAATTCATTTGTAACATATCAACAACATAAATCGCAGTTTTGAAAAGAGAAATTATACAGACACTTGATGGTTCAACAACTATACAGATAAAGGAATGGGACGAGTGTTATCATTCAAAACATGGCGCAATACAAGAAGCACAGCATGTTTTTATTAAAAACGGTCTTTCTCTATTTAATAATAGGAAAGTTTCCATTTTAGAAATAGGATTTGGCACGGGCTTAAATGCTTTTATTACTTTATTGGAAGCCAAAAAAATGCAGCAGACCATTGAATATGTAGGAGTAGAGGCGTATCCCATTTCAGAAGAGGAAGTTTCAAATATGAATTATGTCGCGGAATTAAATGCTGCAGCAGAAGGTGAAATCTTCTCCACCATGCACAACAGTAGCTGGGGCGAGCAAATCACTTTAAGGAATGATTTTTTATTGACTAAAAGGAAGCAATTATTCGAAGAAATCGATGATATTAATCAATTTGACCTAATTTATTTTGATGCTTTTGGCTACAGGGTCCAACCGGAATTGTGGAGTACGGAAATTTTTAAAAAAATGTATGTCGCACTTAAGCCTGACGGTGTACTGGTAACTTATGCCGCAAGGGGAGTGGTAAAAAGAAGCATGATCGAAGTAGGTTTCACTGTTGAAAAGCTTGCAGGACCTCCTGGAAAAAGAGAAATGTTCCGAGCGACAAAAAAAACGATTTAAAAACACAAGTAAATCATAATCAGTAACTTATAAATTGTTTGCTATGATCAATTTTTCATAAATTAAAAATATAAAAGAATGAAAAATGATATTAAATAGTTCTATTGTAATTAAAAAAAACGTATTTTTACGATACTTTAAAACCAATAGATAATTTAAAATCCTCATTTATTATGTCTAAAGTTATGTACGATTACACAAAATTAGTTTTAGAAAGAGTGAGTTTTGACCCATTACTTTTTTGTAAAGAGTTAGAAAAAGCGATCAAAATGTTGCTTCCTTATGAACTGGAGGAATTAAGGAAATGGTTATTAAGTTTCACAAAAGGTAAACCAGAACTGAAGCAATGTCTATTAATTGTTAATTCATAAAATAAGAGGAACTCTAAGTGGTTCCTTTTTTATTTCTTGGAAAGTGGACTTATAATTTGAACATTTTGAAAAACGATAGCGCCTTTTATCACACCTGCAATTGTGGTTCTAAGGGCATCGATGATTTGTATTTTTAATTCGTTCTTTGGATAAATTAAACTTACTTCTCTGGCTGGTTTAGGTTCTTTGAAATGGCGGAGTTTTAATTTGTCACTTTCTTTTAGATCAAGTGTGTGTAAATAGGGCAACAATGTAGTTCCTAATCCTTCATCGGCCAATTTTATCAATGTTTCAAAACTACCGCTTTCTATCTGAAAGTGGCTCACTTCATTTTTACTTACATTTTTGCATAAGTTTAAAATTCCGTCGCGAAAGCAATGGCCGTCTTGTAACAGCAGCATTTCATCAATATTTAAATCAGCAATTTCTATTTCTTCTTTTTGATAATGATGGTGACTTTCCGGAATATAAGCTACAAACGGTTCGTAATACAATACAATTTCTTTTATTTTTTCCTCCATCAAAGGTGTTGCAGCAATTGCAGCATCAAGATGACCATTTTTGAGTTTCTCTATAATATCTGCAGTATTTAACTCTTCTATTATAAGTTTTACTTTGGGGTACTTTTTTATGAAATTATTCAAAAACATGGGTAGTAGAGTTGGCATAACTGTAGGTATTATACCCAATCTAAATTCTCCTCCAATAAAACCCTTCTGCTGTTCTACAATATCTTGAATTCGATCTGCTTCGTTGACTATGTTCTTTGCCTGATTGACAATTTTTTGACCAATATCAGTAAGTTGAATTGGTTTTTTGGTTCTGTCAAATATCTGAATACTTAATTCATCCTCTATTTTTTGAATTTGCATGCTCAACGTCGGTTGAGTGACAAAACATTTTTCGGCAGCCAGAGTAAAATTTTTATGTTCAGCAACGGCAAGAACATATTTTAGTTGAGTGATTGTCATCTTTTATAGTAATATCTGATGCAAATATAAAAACAATCAATTTGACTTATCGTGTAAAGTGACGTTTTCTTGCTTAGATTTGTATAAAATAAAAACAATGAAAACAAATATTTTAGGATTACCCGTAAAAGAATCAGAATTGATAGTAAGTGAATTAAATGTCCTATTGTCTAATTTTCAGGTTTATTATCAAAATTTAAGAGGTATTCATTGGAATATTAGAGGAAAACGATTTTTTGATTTGCATGTAAAATTCGAGGAACTATATACTGACACTCAAATAAAAATTGATTTAATTGCCGAAAGGGTACTGACAGTTGGTGGAACACCACTTCATACTTTTGAAGATTACATAAACAATAATCAATTAGTTGTGGGTAAAAACATTTCTAATGATGAAAAAGCAGTTCATTTAATTGTTACTTCTTTGTCTCATTTATTAAAAATAGAGAGAGAAATTCTAAAAAAATCAAGTGAAATCAATGACGAAGGAACAAATTCGATGATGAGTGATTTTATTTCAGAGCAAGAAAAAACAATTTGGATGATGCAAGCATGGCTTGAAGAAAGTTTGTAATGAATTGAAAACCAGATGAAAATTAAGTAATTTTTTTCTGGTTTTTTTTTAATGTTAATTTTATTTTAAATTTAGGATCATTGATGTTTTTTTATTAAACAAAAATTCTATTTTTGTTAAGATGAATTTGATATCTAAAATATTCTTAATTATATTTATAACGTTTCTTGCCACACCAACAATTGTTACTGTGATTGAGAAAAGCGCTGATATTTCTATTTTCTACACTACTTCTGAAGATGAACATACTCCTAAGGAAATCAAGACTTTTGTTTATTTTGATAATCTTTCAGATGAAATCCTTCCCGCAAAATTTGCCTCATGGACTATTTTATCGGAGAATTTATCCAAACACGATAATATAACGTCTTCCATATTTATTCCCCCGCCCAACGACGTTTAATACACAATTTTTGATTTTATTTTTTTAAAATCAATTTTCACATATAGCATGTGAAAAACTGTTGGTATTCAATTTTAGTTAGGTATTATGACAAAAAAAATTAATCTTTTTGCTAACCTTAAGTCAGATTTCGCGTCTGGTTTGGTGGTTTTTTTGGTGGCGCTACCATTGTGTTTAGGTATTGCAATGGCTTCCGGTGCTCCTCTGTTTTCAGGAATTATTGCTGGTATTGTTGGCGGAATTATAGTAGGTTATCTAAGTACATCCCACATAAGTGTTACCGGACCTGCCGCTGGTCTAACGGCTATTGTTCTTACAGCAATTACTGATTTAGGTGCTTTTGATATTTTTTTAACGGCCGTTTTTATTGCAGGATTACTACAGTTAATTTTGGGATTTGTTAAAGCGGGAAGCATTTCTAATTATTTTCCAACTAACGTTATTGAAGGAATGTTAGCAGGTATTGGAATCATCATTGTTCTGAAACAACTGCCACATGCTTTCGGCTATGATAGTGACTTTGAAGGTGACCAATCTTTCTCACAACCCGATGGCAGTAATACCTTTTCTGCGCTGTTTAATATTTTGGATTATATACAAATAGGATCAATAGTTATTACCTTGGTTTCTATGGCTATTTTGATCTCATGGGATAAAATTCCTTTTTTGAAAAAATTAAAATTGGTTCCTGGAGCTTTAATTGCCGTGGTTCTTGGTGTTGTTTTGAACGAGATTTTCATGGCCACTGGTAGTGCGTTGACAATTGGAAAAGAGCATTTAGTGTCTTTGCCGGTCCCATCATCTTTCGAAGAATTCAAAGCTATTATTATAGCTCCAAATTTTTCTGGAGTTATGAATCCAAAAGTTTGGATAATCGCTTTTACAATTGCTATTGTCGCCTCAATCGAGACACTTTTAAGTATAGAAGCAGCGGACAGAATGGATGTGCAAAAACGCTACACCGATACTAATGTGGAATTAAAAGCACAGGGAATTGGTAATATGGTGAGTTCACTTTTAGGTGGCTTGCCGGTAACATCCGTAATTGTTCGTTCCTCTGCAAATAGCAATGCGGGAGCCAGATCTAAAATGTCAACCATTATTCATGGACTTTTTCTTCTGGTTAGTGTACTTGCCATTCCGGTAGTTTTGAATAAAATCCCTCTGGCAACTTTAGCTGCTATATTAATTTTGATTGGATATAAACTTGCTAAACCGTCGACATTCAAGCATTTTTGGGAAAAAGGGAAATATCAGTTTGTTCCTTTCATTGCTACATTATTAGCGGTTGTATTTTTGGACTTATTGAAAGGAGTTGCATTAGGAATTATCATTAGTATTATATTTGTTTTAAAAGGGAATCTCAAGAAGGCCTATTACTTCAGAAAAGAAGAATATGCAGACGGTGATGTAATACATATTGATTTGGCCCAAGAAGTTTCTTTCTTGAATAAAGCGGCAATAAAACAAACATTAAATCATCTTCCAGAAAATTCTAAAGTTGTTATAGATGCCAAAGATACCGTTTACATTGCTCACGACATTTTGGATTTAATCCATGAATTCAAAACAACCAGGGCTGTTGACAGTAATATAAAAGTGAAATTGAAAGGATTTAAAAAAGCTTATCAATTAGAAAATAGTGAGGGAACTCAAAATAATGTTACTATTGAGCATTATTACGACGCTGCCAAGAGAGTTATGGTGAAAAAAGAAGTGACAGATGAAGAATTTCTTCAGGAAGAAAACGGTAAGTAAGTTGGGATTTCAGTTCAAAAAAAATGCTTTTTCACGTAATAATAACTAACGACTTAAGTTTGTACAACAAATAAAAAAAAAGATTATGAGCGATTTTTATAAAAAAATACTAGAGAATAATAAAAAATGGGTAGAAACATCTCTTGCGAGAGACCCTAATT
This sequence comes from Flavobacterium caseinilyticum, assembly GCF_004349085.1. Classification (GTDB taxonomy): domain Bacteria; phylum Bacteroidota; class Bacteroidia; order Flavobacteriales; family Flavobacteriaceae; genus Flavobacterium; species Flavobacterium caseinilyticum. The sequence goes on from NZ_SMFM01000010.1 coordinate 75,563, forward strand.
ATTTTGCAGACTTGGCAAAAGGCCAAACACCACCATTATTATGGATTGGTTGTTCGGATAGCCGTGTTCCTGCAAATGAAATTGTTGGCGCAAAACCAGGTGAAGTTTTTGTACACAGAAATATTGCAAATATGGTAGTACATTCTGATATGAATATGCTTAGTGTTTTGGATTATGCAGTAAATGTGTTGAAAGTAAAACATGTGCTGGTTTGCGGTCATTATGGTTGCGGAGGTATAAAGGCAGCAATGGGTAATGATTCGATTGGAATTATCGACAATTGGATTAGACATATAAAAGATGTTTATCGTTTGCACAATATTTACTTAAATTCTATTGAAGACGAAACGGAGCGATTTAATACTTTCGTAGAGTTGAATGTGAAAGAGCAGGTTTTTGATTTAGCCAAAACATCAATTGTTCAGGCAGCTTGGAGAAGCGGTCAGGATTTAACTTTACACGGATGGGTATATGGTCTTAATTCTGGTTTTGTAACGGATTTAGATGTTAACATCAGCTCTGAAAAAGATTTGGATGAAGTATACCAATTGAAATTTTAATAAAAGAATTTTACTGAAAAAATCTGCTCTTGAGCAGATTTTTTTTTATTCATTATCGAGATTTTCGTTAAATGCAGTTGGCAAAAGAGTAGGAATGAATTTAATTAAAATAGGCAGCAATAAACTCCCGCCGGGCAATAGAAATATAGCCAAAGAAGGAACGGTTTTACAAATTTCCAACAATTGTTTTTTAACTTTTTTCTTTTCTTTTTCGTCTAAATCCCTTCTGGTTGAATAGGCCAGTAATACCATTAATTCTTTGCTCTGAACAATTTCTTTAATCAATCTGTTTTTATTTCTGCTTATCAATGTAACAACACTTTGAGTAGTTTGATCGTAAAAGTGTTTAACAGGATTTGAATAATTAAAATACGGGATTTCTTTTTTATGTTTCGTTATAAAATCGTTGGTGTTACTGATACTTTGATTCACAAATGAATCGGAAACGGACAAAGCTTCGGCTAAAGTATGTAAGAAGTAAATTTCATCGTTCTCGATTTTCCCATCGCTCCAAAGGGCCATACCAGCGATATCAATCAAATAATATTTTTCCAGTTCATTTGTGAAATAATCCAATTTAAGGGTTTCGAAACCTTGTACTGAAACTTTCGAAAATTTACTGTAGCGTATCGATGCTTCAAAAAGTTTAATTAACAAATCATCATACTGCGATTTATTAGACTTTATATTTAGCCCAAGTGTAACGATACTCACTATCGTTTCTTCAATTTTTTTTAGATATTTTTCAGGAATTGAATCATGTATTAAATACTGACGGAATGCAAGGATATCAATAAATAATAATGCATTAGTGACCAGATGCGAAAAATTTTTACTGATGATACTGTCATTGGTTTGAACACGTTCATCAATTATTTTTTCTAATGTTAATGAAAGACGGTTTTTGGGCAAAATTTTTTGTAAAATATTAAAACCCTGAGGATGCATTTGATTGTAAAATGAAACAGCTTTCTCGATAAACTTTTCTGAGCGGATTTCTTTATTGGTCAGACAAAAAATATCATACAAAGTATTTAGCAAGGCTACTTTAGAGATTTCCTCTTTAAACCAGCCTTTGGTTTCAATTCTATTTACGGTATCAAATGCAATGATATGACCGTATATAAAACCAGTATTTCGTACTTTCTGATAAAATATATCAGTAGTTGTAGAAATGTTTTGTTCAGAAAATTTTTGTTCTGCAAAAAATTTATCTATCCAACCGGATGCCGAAGGGTTAATCATTACTTTAATTTGAAGTTACAAAGCTATGTTTTTTTATCGTTGTTTTAACTCCTGATTTTAGTTTAACGCAGATAATTCAATTAATTAGTAATGTTTTTTTCGTTTTCAACAAGATAAATTTAATTGTTATAATTTTTGATTAAAACATGCTTCACCTAGGTACTACTTTGTTATCTAATTATTGAGAATGAGATGTACTAAAAATCACATTTGGATACATAAAAAACGCATAAGCATAATTTGAAGCCCTGATTTTCAATCAAACCGGGGCTTTTATAAGTATTTAAGAATTGAACAAAACTTCAGCGGCTTCCCAATTGACTACATTCCAAAATGATGCAATATAATCGGCTCTCCGATTTTGATTCTTTAGATAATACGCATGTTCCCAAACGTCTAGTGCTAAAACGGGTTTCCCTTTTAGTCCTTTACCTCGCAGTCGCATCAAAGGATTGTCTTGGTTTGCAGTTGAGCCTATGAGTAATTTTCCGTCTTGAACCACTAACCAAGCCCAGCCGGAACCAAACCGTTTCATCGATGCATCACTGAATTGTTTTTTGAATTCATCAAATGAACCAAAAGTACTCATTATAGCATCTCCTAATTTCCCTTTTGGATTCCCGCCGCCATTTGGTTTCATTAAACTCCAGAACAAACTGTGATTGTAATGCCCGCCACCATTATTACGAACAGCTTCTGGAAATTTAGACATTTTTGCAAAGATACTTTCCAATGATTTAGAATGTTCCAGTGCGTTTTTATCCAATGTTTCTATCGCTTTGTTCAAATTCGTCACATAGGCTTGATGGTGTTTGCTGTGATGAATTTCCATGGTCATTTTATCTATATGCGGCTCTAAAGCATCATAAGCATAAGGTAATTTTGGAAGGATATAGTTTCCCTGAACGTCCACAGTGTCTTGTTCGCGGAATTGATTTTCAAATTTCAAAGTATTTTCAGAAGCTAATGCCGAATTAAATAAACTAGAGCCGATAATTGTCCCTGTTGAAAGTATTGCTGTCTGTTTTAAAAAATTTCTTCGTGTATTGTTATTTTCCATGAGTTAAAATTTATACTAAAAAGGTTATTAAAAAGAATATAAATTTAAGCATTAAATGATTGTGATGGGTTAATAAAGACTTAAAATTTAGTTAGATTTTTGGTGCCAATATGTATAATAAATACAAAGGGCAGAGGAATTTTATTAAATCTATTTCTATTTAGTAAATTATATCTTTGTAATTTTGAAACCAATACCATTTGAGATCATACGAAGTGTTGATGGTATTTTTCACTCAATAATAAAGAAGCGTAAGATGCAGTTTTTTCAACGAAAAAATATTAAGATAGTTACACAAATGAAACATAAAGAAATAGCAGTTTTAAGTTGGGGTTTATTAAAGCGAACTTATAATGAATTTGATGATGATAATGGCTTCAAGTTAAGCGCTTCATTGTCCTATTACACCATCTTTTCACTGCCTCCATTGTTAATCATTATTTTGTCTATTTTCAGTTTTTTCTTCGGAAGAGAAGCCGTAACCGGAAGATTTTTTGGACAAATTAATGGAATGGTTGGTAACGAAGCCGCTATTCAAATTCAGGAAACCATCAAAAATATTGAATTATCTGATAGCGTTACATTTGCAACAATATTTGGAGGGATTATGCTATTAGTTGGAGCTTCGGGTGTATTTGCAGAAATACAAAGTTCGATTAATTCTATTTGGGGATTAAAGGCAAAACCGAATAAAGGAATTGTGAAATTCGTACAAAACAGATTAATGTCGTTTTCTATGATTGCATCAGTTGGGTTTTTGTTAATGGTGAGCTTAATGGTAAATACCGTAATGGATATTGTCAATACGCGATTGTTAATTTATTTCCCAGATACAACGGTTTACATATTTTATGTTTTTAATATTTTAATATTATTTGCAACTACGACTATTTTATTTGCCATTATTTTCAAAACGTTGCCTGATGGACATATTGCATGGCGAGACGCCTTAATAGGTTCCAGTTTTACTTCTTTTTTCTTCATGATAGGCAAATTTGCCATTGGTTTTTATTTAGGAAGCTCAACCGTTGCTACAGTTTATGGTGCTGCAGGATCTGTAATCATTATTTTAATCTGGGTATATTACTCAGCTATAATATTATATTTTGGAGCCGAATTTACTAAAGTATATGCTAATGCGCATGGGAAAAAAATTATTCCAAATGCGTATGCCGTTGGAATAAAAGTAGAGGTTACAGAGATAAAGAAAAAAAAGACCGATGTCATTCCTGAAGATGAAAAGTAATAAATTTACTTCTGGTCAATAAGCAAATTTTACAAAAATATTAAAACAAAACAAATGATAAAAATAATTTTATCACTTGTCCTATTTTGTTCGGTACTTATTTCTTGTAATTCCGTAAAAACGGCAAACAGTCAAAAAGCTGAATTGCAAGGTGCTTGGGAATTGAATTATATATCAGGACCACGAATAGCTTTCGCAGGATTGTATCCAGACAATAAACCAACCATCACTTTCAACTTAAAAGAAGACAGAGTTTCTGGAAAAAATAGCTGCAACAGTTATTCGGGAACATTGAATGCAGATGGTAGTAAAATCAATTTCAAACAACCGATGATGGTAACTAAAATGTTTAGTCCTGGTGAAGGTGAGAATGTTTACATGAATACACTTCAAAAAATAGATTCTTATTCTGTTTCTGAAGATGGAAAAACGTTGAGTCTTATAATAGGAGACATTGTAATGATGCGTTTTGAGAAAAAATAGATTATAAACTTTTGTAGAAATAAAAAAACCGCCTTGTTTTCAGGGACAAGGCGGTTAAAAAAAAAACTAAAAAACTAATTTTTATTAGAAACAATATTCATTTTCAGCTACTAATTTTGCTGTAATTGTTTCTCTTAATGCCACTACATTTGGCATGTTGGTGTATTTTGTAAAACGACGTAATCCCATTAGCATCATACGTTGTTCATCGCCTTCGGCAAAAGAAATAATGCTTTCTTTTCCTTTTTGATTCACAATATCTACCGCTTTGTATAAATACAATTTTGCCATTGCAATTTGCTCTTGTACTTTATCTTCTCCTTCTTTTTTAGCTAGTTTTTCAGTACGCAAGATGGTACTTTCCGCCATATATACTTCGATTAACATATCTGAAGCAGCCATCAATAGCTGTTGGTGAGCGTCTAGGTCTGCGCCAAATTTTTGAACGGCACTTCCGGCAACCATTAAGAATGATTTCTTCAAATTTCTAACGATTTCTTTTTCCTCAGCAAATAATTCAGAATAATCTGGAGTTTCAAAAGATGGAATTCCCATTAATTCTTCAGAAACTTTCATAGCTGGTCCTAGCAAGTCAACATGGCCTTTCATCGCTTTTTTGATCAACATTCCTACTGAAAGCATTCTGTTGATTTCGTTTGTACCTTCGTAAATACGTGCAATACGCGCATCTCTCCAAGCACTTTCCATCGGCGTATCCTCTGAGAATCCCATTCCACCAAAGATTTGAATTCCTTCATCGGCACAGTTTTGTACATCTTCAGAAACCGCTACTTTTAAGATAGAACATTCGATTGCATATTCCTCAACTCCTTTTAATTCTGCTTCTTGATGAGAAACTCCTTCGGCTTCACGCGCAATAATTCGATCTTCAATATCTTTTGCAGCTCTATAAGAAGCACTTTCTCCAGCATAACAACTTGTAGCCATTTCTGCTAGTTTTGCACGAATAGCACCAAACTGAGAAATTGCAGTATTAAATTGGATTCTTTCATTCGCATATTTCACTGAGCCTGAAATCACTCTGCGTTGTGCGTCCAAACAAGCAGCTGCTAATTTGATACGACCTACGTTTAAAGCGTTCATGGCAATTTTGAAACCGTTTCCTCTTTCTGACAGCATGTTTTCAACAGGAACTTTCGTTTCATTGAAGAAAACCTGACGTGTAGAAGACGCACGAATTCCTAATTTATGCTCTTCTTCACCCATTGAAATTCCGTTATCTGCAGTGTTTTCAAGGATAAAACCAGTAATATTTTTGTCATCGCCAATACGGGCGAAAACAATAAACAAAGAACAAAATCCTGCATTCGAAATCCACATTTTTTGTCCTGTGATTTTGTAATGTGTTCCATCTTCTGATAAAACGGCTTTTGTTTTTCCAGAATTAGCATCTGATCCTGCGCCCGGTTCTGTTAAACAATACGCACCAAACCATTCGCCAGAAGCTAATTTAGGAACGTATTTTTGTTTTTGTTCTTCTGTTCCGTATAAAGTGATTGGCATCGTTCCAATACCGGTATGTGCTCCAAAAGCAGTCGAGAACGATCCCGTTGCTCCCGAAATATAGTCACAAACCAACATTGTGGAAACAAATCCCATTCCTAATCCACCATAAGCCTCAGGAACTGCAACTCCTAAAAGTCCTAAGTCTCCCGCTTTTCTCATGGTTTCTTCTGTATAGGCGTAATCTTTTTTCTCAAAACGATCTTTATGTGCCCACAACTCTTTATCTACAAACTCTTTTACAGAGTCGCGCATCATTAATTGCTCTTCCGAAAAATCTTCTGGAGTGAAGATATCTTCGCATTTTGTTTCTTTAACTAGGAATTGACCTCCTCTTGTTTTGTCGCTCATTTTTTTTGTTTTTAGATAAAAGATGAAAGAATCAAGAAGAAAGATTATTGTCTAACTTATTTATGAAACCTGTTGTCATCTTTTGAAATTCAATTATTTTATTTTCTATTTCGTCTGTTTTTTCTTTTGATAGATAAGCATTTTGATTAGCTATTAGCAATTGAGTTTGTAATTCAAATGACGAACCCAAACTGATATTTAAATAATGCTGAAAATGTTTATCCCCTCTATTCGAACCTTCTGCAATATTTGAAGGCATCGAAACTGAACATCTATTCATTTGACTAACTAGACCATATATTTCAGATTTTGGAAATATAGAAGTAAGTTTATAAATATCATTAGTGATATCCATTGCTAAATTCCAAATCTTCAAGTTCTTGAAATTGTGTCTCATTTGCCTTTTTTAATTCTAATTTCTACTAAAATTATATGTTAAAATCTTGCTTCTAGTTTCTTTCTTCCTTTTTAAAATAGTTTTAAAGCAACTCATAAATCCCAGCACTTCCTTGTCCAGTCCCCACACACATACTCACAATTCCGTATTTGCTTCCTCTGCGTTGCATCTCGTCGAATAATTGAACAGACAATTTTGCTCCGGTACAACCCAGTGGGTGACCTAATGCAATCGCTCCACCATTGACATTGATAATATCTGGATTTAGGTTTAGTTCTCTCGTTACAGCTAATGCTTGTGAGGCAAATGCTTCGTTTAACTCAATTAAATCAATATCATTCAATGTTAATCCAGCTTGTTTCAATGCTTTTGGAATCGCTTTTACTGGTCCAATTCCCATGATTCTTGGTTCCACTCCAGCCGAAGCGAAGTTTACCAAACGGGCGATAGGAGTAAGGTTCAATTCTTTTACCATTTCTTCGCTCATGATTAGAACAAATGCTGCTCCGTCACTCATTTGAGAGGAGTTTCCTGCAGTCACGCTTCCGTTCGCTTCAAAAACCGGTCTTAAACCTGCCAAAGCTTCTACAGAAGTTCCTGCTCTTGGACCTTCATCTTTATTAACTACGTATGATTTTGTTTCTTTTTTACCATTTTCATTGATAAATGTTTGTTCAACAGTAATAGGAACAATTTGTTTGTCAAATTTGCCTTCAGCTTGCGCTTTCAGGGCTTTCATGTGTGAGTTATAAGCAAACTCATCTTGGTCGGCACGAGATACATTGAATTGTTTGGCAACCGCTTCCGCAGTTAATCCCATTCCCCAATAGTAATCTTCGTTGCCCGCTTTTGCAACTGCATAATCCGGAGTTGGTTTGTAACCTCCCATTGGAATAAAACTCATGCTTTCAGCACCACCGGCAATAATACAATCCGCCATTCCAGATTGGATTTTGGCCGTAGCCATACCAATAGTTTCTAATCCTGACGCGCAATAACGGTTTACGGTTACACCCGGAACATCTTCGATTTTCAATCCCATCAAAGAGATCAATCGTCCCACGTTTAGTCCTTGTTCTGCCTCCGGCATCGCATTTCCTACCATCACGTCGTCAATACGTTTTTTGTCAAAATCAGGCAACTCATTCATCATAAACTGAATCGTTTCTGCTGCCAATTCATCAGGACGTTTAAATCTGAACACGCCTTTTGGAGCTTTCCCCACGGCTGTTCTGTATGCTTTTACTATATAGGCTGTTTTCATAATTTTGTTTTTGAGAAGAAAGAAGTAAGAGCCAAGACCGCTTCGTTGAAAGATTGTTTTTTGTCTTTCTTCTTTCTTCTTGTTTCTTTTTTCTAATTTCTCAACGGTTTCCCTTTCGTTAACATAAACTGGATTCTCTCCAATGTTTTTCTTTCGGTACACAATGACAAGAAAGCTTCACGTTCCAGATCTAATAAATATTGTTCAGTTACTAAAGTTGGTTCAGATAAATCACCACCAGCCATAACATAAGCCAGTTTGTTAGCGATTTTTTTGTCGTGTTCCGAGATGTATTTCCCAGCTTCCATTTGATCAGTTCCAACAAGGAACATTCCCAAAGCTTGTTTTCCAAGAACTTTCACATCGCTTCTGCGAATTGGTTGTGTGTAACCCGCTTCGGCCATAAGTAAAGCGTGTTTCTTCGCTTCCGCAATTTGACGGTCTTTGTTCACTACAATGATATCTTTTCCTTGTTGTAAAAGTCCGGTGTCAAAAGCTTCATATCCAGAAGTAGACACTTTTGCCATAGCAATTGTCAAGAAATATTCTTGCAACACGTTCAATTCCACATCATTTTTATGGAATAAATCTGCTGCACGCAATGCCATTTCTTTCGATCCTCCACCGCCAGGAATTACCCCAACACCAAATTCTACCAATCCCATATACGTTTCTGCTGCAGCAACAACTTTATCGGCATGCAAACTCATTTCGCATCCACCACCAAAAGTCATTCCGTGTGGCGCAACCACAACTGGAATTCCGGAGTAACGCACGCGCATCATCGTGTCCTGGAACATTTTGATCGCCATATTCAACTCATCGTATTCTTGCTCGACTGCCATCATGAAAATCATTCCGATATTAGCTCCAACAGAGAAATTCGCTGCTTGATTTCCAATAACCAATCCTTGATATTCTTTTTCAGATAAGTCAATCGCTTTATTGATAGCTTGTAAAACATCGCCACCAATCGTATTCATTTTAGATTGGAATTCTAAATTCAAAATTCCGTCTCCTATATCCTGTATAATCGCTCCGCTATTGCTCCACACTTTTTTGCTTTCGCGAATGTTGTTCAGGATAATAAAGGCATCCTGACCCGGAACTTTAGTTTGTGATTTTGTTGGAATATTGTAGAAAAAAGTTGCTCCTTCTTTAATAGTATAAAAACTAGTACTTCCCGAAGCTAACATTTCAGTAACCCAAGCAGCTGGTTCAAGACCTTCCGCTTTCATGATTTCGATTCCTTTTTCGACACCAATGGCATCCCAAATTTCGAAAGGACCATTTTCCCATCCAAAACCGGCTTTCATTGCATCGTCAATCTTGTATAATTCATCTGAGATTTCAGGAATTCTGTTGGAAACATAAGCAAACATTCCAGAAAAACTTTTTCTGTAAAATTCTCCTGCTTTGTCTTTTCCTTTTACCAAAACTTTAAAACGGTCAATTGGTTTATCAATCGTTTTTGTCAGTTCCAAAGTTGCGAAAGAAGCTTTTTTAGCAGCACGGTATTCTAAAGTATCTAAATCCAAAGACAAAATATCCTTGTCTACTTTTTTATAAAAACCTTGACCTGTTTTGCTTCCCAACCATTTGTTCTCCATCATTTTGTTGACGAAGTCCGGAAGTTTGAACAACTCGTGTTGCTCGTCATTCGGGCAGTTTTCGTAGATTCCGTTGGCAACATGTACCAAAGTATCCAATCCAACTACGTCAACCGTTCTGAAAGTCGCTGATTTTGGTCTTCCAATAACTGGACCGGTCAATTTATCCACTTCTTCAATCGTCAATCCCATTTCTTTTACCAAATGAAACAAACTTTGAATCCCGTAAATCCCGATTCGGTTACCAATAAAAGCCGGAGTATCTTTGGCCACAACCGAAGTTTTTCCTAAGAATCTTGAACCATAATCAGTTAGGAAATCCAAAACTTCCGTTGCTGTTTGTGGACCAGGAATGATTTCGAATAATTTTAAATAACGCGCAGGGTTAAAAAAGTGTGTCCCGCAAAAGTGCTTTTGGAAATCCTCGCTTCTTCCTTCACTCATAAAGTGGATTGGAATTCCAGATGTGTTTGAAGTCACTAAAGTTCCCGGTTTTCTAAATTTCTCAATTTGTTCAAAAACTAGTTTCTTGATGTCCAAACGTTCCACTACAACCTCAATAATCCAATCCACAGTAGCGATTTTCGCCATGTCATCAGTGGTATTTCCAGTTGTGATTCTGCTGGCAAATTTCTGACTGTAAATAGGAGAGGGTTTCGATTTCAGGGAATTGGCCAAATGCTCATTTACCAATCGGTTTCTAACGATTTTGCTTTCTAAAGTTAGTCCTTTTTTAGCTTCCGCTTCGGTAAGTTCTCTTGGAACAATGTCTAATAATAGGACTTCAACTCCAATGTTAGCAAAATGGCAGGCAATTCCTGAACCCATAATTCCGGATCCAATTACTGCAACTTTTTTAATTGTGCGTTTCATATAAATAATATTTGATTTTCATTAGAAAACAACAGCGCTATTTTATTGATGGGAATCAATTTTAGCGGTATCATTCTCCGTTTTTTCAGTTTGTTCCGCCAGTTCGCTGACGTTCGTATGAGTAAATATATTTTTGTCTTGAATTAATTCATTGATGGTTTCCGCTACTTCTATAAAGTGCTGCAGTTTCTCTGCAGAAATAGTTTGTTTGACCGTTTCATTAAATTTCAATACGGTATTTTTTGACAATTCTCTTTTTTCTTTACCAAAATCCGTTAGGTAAATCAAAACCCCACGGCCATCCACAGGGTTTTTCTTGCGAATGATTAGGCCTTTTTCCTCCATAGATTTCAGGGTTCTGGTCAGGCTGGTAGCTTCCATTCCCATTTTTGGACCTAATGAGGTCGATGGCGTTCCACCTTCCTTATCAATACTCAATAAAGCGAAACCAGTAGCCATGCTTGCATCGTATTTCGATGCTTCTTCATTATACATTCTGGCCACTGCTTGCCAGGTGGCACGTAAAATATAATCTATCGTTTTATCTTTCATAAGTAACTATATCGATTTCAAATATAATAAAAAATACTATGCATGCATAATATATTAAACTATTTTTTTGTTAAAAAGTATTAAATATAAAAAATATCCGCTGAAATAGAGGAGATTATACCGTTTTTTAAGAGTAATTAATTTTTTTTGGGCGTATCCCTGCGGGTCGGGCTGTTCGTTATATCCACGCTAAAAAGCGTGGGATGCCACTTCCATCCCTAACGCGAATCCTGCTAAGGAGAATGATTGGGGATTTTAGTTTAATTGTTGGGATTATGGATTTACGTAATTGTAAGTAGTTTATCAATTATAAATGGAGGTAGCAATAAAGAGATATTGTATTTCTATCTGTACTAATTTTGTCGGGAAAAGCGATTAATGTTTACAATGAGCTATCGCTTTAATGCAAAATGACCTTTTATAACCCGTCCATCGTCAATATTGGCAACAAACCAATAATCAGTTGCGGGCAAGGGATATCCGTTGTAAGTCCCATCCCAGCCATAGCTTGTACTATCTGAGAGTTCTTTTATTAGTTTTCCATATCGGTCAAAAATTCTTACTTTGGAATTTTTGAAGAACAGCTCATTAATCCCTTTTATTGTCCAATTGTCATTATATCCATCACCATTTGGAGAAAAGAATAGAGGCGCACCGATTAAAGCAACAGTTTTAGAAACAACACCGCAGCCATTTTTATCGTTTACATAGACCGTGTGAATACCCGGTTCTACATTTTCAAATACATTGGAATCTTGAAAGAAACCCGATGGATTATCAAGGCTGTATTCAGAATTTTCCATCCCAGATGCTAGAACGGTTATCGTATTGTTTTCAGTTATATCAGAGATTAATACTTTTTCTATTGTGATTTTTTTAGAATAAGTCACTGTATTGGTTCTAGTTCTTTCGCAACCTGTTGTTTTGCTTTTTACGTTGCAGGTGTAAATGCCATCCTCATTAACATTTATGTAATATTCTTGCTCAGAAGGCAACAGTTGATTGTTGAGAAACCATTCATAGCTAAATTGTGATCGAGAACCTGACAGCAAACCAGCGCTGAGTTGTATAGGGTCATCATTTTCAGAGCAAATAATTTCATCATGATTTGGTTCGATATCTGGCAAGGCCATTACTATAATAGTCATTGTTGCAGTAGTACTGCATAATCCACTATTTGGTGTAAAAGTGTAGGTGGTTGTAGTCTTGTTATTTAAAGAAGGTGACCACGTTCCTACAATGTTATTGTTTGAAGTAGTAGGTAGTTCAAGTATTGTTTCTCCTGCACAAATAGCAGTTATTGGTGTAAAAGTTGGAGTTATATTTGAGTTTACCGCAATGGTCATGATGGCAGTTGTGGCGCACGAACCAATTATAGGTGTAAAAGTGTAAGTTGTGGTATTGGTATTATTCATTGCAGGTGACCAACTTCCTGAAATACCGTTGTTAGAAATCGTTGGTAATGGTTGAAGTGTTGTTCCTGGACAAATATCATTTTGCGGTGTAAAAGTTGGTGTTGCTGGCGTATTAATTGTTACAGGGACCGTCGTTCTATCACTTTCAATTCCTCCTACGGTTTGTGAGACATAGTAAGTTGATGGAACTAAAACACTAGTGGTTGCAAGAGGAGTGGTACTTGTAGCGCTTGCATACCACTTCAAATTAGTGCCTAGGGCAGTTAAACTAGAAATGGTCGCGTTTAAACAAACTGATTGTGCAGAAGCTATTGGAGGTAATAAATTATTGTTTAAACGGATTATAATATTAGTAGGGATACCATCATAAGTAGTAAACTGACCACCAATAATAATTTTTCCATCAGACTGAATTGCAGAAGAGGTAACGTTAAAACCTGCACCGCTATCCACATTAGACGGTACTGTAATAGGAGCAAATGTTAGATCCAAACTTCCATCTGCATTCAAACGGGCTATATTATTTCTGATTATACCGTTAAAATTGTCAAACCATCCACCGATTATAATTTTACCATCGGGTTGAAGAGACATTGTTGAAATATTACCTCGTAATTTTACACCATTGTTATCATGGGTAAGAATTAAACCTGGATTAAAACTAGCATCCACACTACCGTCTGTATTCAAACGAACAATATTATTTTTACCAGAACCATTAAAATTCAAGAATTCACCTCCAATAATAATTTTTCCATCTGGTTGAAGCAACATACTTTCAACTTGATCAGTTGCAATTCCAATATTAAAAGTAGAATCTAAACTCCCATCAGCATTTAAACGTGCAACTCTTCCATTATTATAATTAAAACTTCCTGCAATAAGAATTTTACCGTCCGGTTGAATAACTGTGCGCTGAATCCAATTTGTAGGGATTATGCCAAGTTTAAATGTAGCATCTAAACTTCCGTCAGCATTCAAGCGCGCCATTCTATTGATAACTGTACCGTCGAAGGTATATAAATAACCACTAATAATAATTTTTCCATCACTTTGAAGAGCAATATTTAATCTATCATCATTTGGACCCTGTCCGGGGTTAAAGCTTGTATCAATACTTCCATCTGAATTCACACGGGCTATTCTATTTATTTGTGTGCCGTTATAATTATAGAATTCGCCTCCAATTATAATTTTTCCATCCGGCTGCAATACTATGGCTTTTACAGTATCATTTGCTCCAGTACCAGTATTAAAACTCATATCTAAACTGCCGTCAGGATTCAATCGAGTTAAATTTAGGACCCATTTGCCGCTTGTAGTATAAAATGAACCACCTACAATAATTTTTCCATCCGGTTGAATAATTGTAGAATAAATAATTCCATAGGTTATTGCACTTGGACCATTATCAAAAGTATTGTCTAAACTTCCAGGCTGGGCAAAAATAAGGGAAGAAAACTGCAATAAAATCAGTAAAATAATGTTTCTCATTTTTAAGTCATATACTTTAAAATTGATTTAGGAATTTTTCAAATCCACTAAATTTTCTTTTAAATTAAAAAAAATAATTTTTTGATAACTTAAAAAAAGCGTAAACTTAACCTTATTAATTTATTTTAAAAACAGAATTCACTAAATATTTTCTTATTTATAAGTTCTAATATCTGTTACTATTCTAGTATTTTTCTTTAATTCATATTAAAATTTCAAAGCTGTATCTTATTAACAATTATCTCAAAAATTCAATTTCATATGAATAGGTTAACTAAGTAATGTAAGGCTTTAAATAGGAGAGATGTATTTTATTAGTAAGACCAAATTATTGCTTATAGATTGAATTACTTTTTATAAATCATTTATAATTGAAGTTAATTACCCTTTCTTAAACTCCCCATTATCCACATCTTTCAAGAATTTAATCACGCCCGGAAAATAGGTTTTTGGGTCATCGTATTGCGAAAGGTGGCTTCCGTTAGGGCAAAATAAGAAACGTCCGTTTTGGACTTCGTTTGCAATCCATTTCATGTGTTCTGGATCCATTGTGTCATATTTAGAACCAATACTCAATGTAGGAACCTTCAAAGTTTTTAGTCTGGCTTTGACATCCCAGTTTTTAAGAGTCGCATTTCCGGTGATGCCAAATTCACTATGCCCTTGCATAAATACATATACATTAGGATTAATGTGCTTGAAACACCTGTTGATGGATTCCGGCCATTCTTCGAGAGGCATTCTCAAAATGTGTTCCGTGTAGTAATGTTTGAACAGTAATTCGCTGTATTTTGGATTATTAAAATCATTGTTTTTTTCGATATCCTGCAATTGCTTCAGAATTTTAGGATCCATTTGCGGTGCCAGAACGTCTTTTGCGTAAGCGTTATATTCCTGAGCACTCGCCATCATATTCGAGATAATCAAGCCTTTCAGGTTTTTTTGGTATTTCAATGCATATTCCATTGCCAGGATTCCGCCCCAAGATTGTCCCATCAGGTAAAAATTAGAATTGTCCAGTCCTAATGCGATGCGTACTTGTTCGACTTCCTCCACAAAACGTTCATTGGTCCACAAACTATTGTCGTTGGGTTGGTCGCTGTAATACGAGCCCAACTGGTCATAATAAATGTATTCAATGCTTTCGTTGGGGAAATAACCATCAAAGGCTTCGTATAATTCATGTGTCAAACCGGGACCGCCGTGCAGCAACAACACTTTTATTTTAGGATTGTTGCCCACTCGTTTGGTCCAGACTTTAAACGTGCCTTTTGGTGTTTGAATCGGAATCATTTTGATACCGCCCGTGAGTTGGTCGTCCCGTTTGGAGAAATCTAAATAATTTGCTTTGATAGGGTCTTCCTTTGGTTTTTCCTGACAATTAGAAAAAAAGAACAGGCTGATAACGGAGCAAATTAAGATTTTTAGTTTCATAACAGAACGGTTTTATAACGGCTAGTTGTAGATTTTATGGAATAAATCAATGTATTTTTCCATTACTATTTTTCGTTTCAGTTTCAGGGTTGGCGTAAGCTGTCCACCTTCCACAGACCATAAATCCGGTGTTAACTCAAAACGTTTTATCTTCTCCCAGTTTCCAAATTTTTCGTTCAGGTTGTCAATTTCCAACTGAATTCTTTCGATTACTTTTTCGTTGGCAATTATTTCTTCATTGCTTTTTCCAATGTCAATTCCATGGATAACAGCCCATTCTTTAACAAAATCAAAGCTAGGTTGGATAAAAGCGGCCGGCATTTTTTCACCGGCTCCAATTACCATTATTTGCTCAATGAAACGGGATTGTTTCATTGTATTTTCTATCAATTGAGGTGCAATATATTTTCCTCCGGAGGTTTTGAACATTTCTTTTTTACGATCGGTGATTTTCAAGAATCCGTCTTCGTCAAAAATTCCAATATCTCCCGTGTGGAAAAATCCGTCCGTGATTACTTCGTTTGTCAGTTTTTCGTCTTTGTAATATCCCATCATTACGTTAGGCCCTTTACAAAGTATTTCGCCGTCTTCGGCAATGATAACTTCTACATTATCGATTACTCTACCCACAGTTCCCACTCTAAAACCACCATTTCTAATGTCATTTACGGAGATTACAGGAGAAGTTTCAGTCAAACCGTATCCTTCCATAACCGGGATTTCGGCAGCGGCAAAAATTCTGGCTAATCTTGGTTGCAAAGCAGCGCTTCCGGAAACCATTAAATCCAGGTTTCCACCCAAACCTTCTTTCCATTTGCTGAAAATCAGTTTGCGCGCAATTTTGAGTTGGAATTCGTACCAAAATCCATTTTTGCCATACGGCTCATAGATTAAACCCAAGTCAATCGCCCAAAAGAATAATTTCTTTTTGATACCGGTTAATTCAGTTCCCTTGGCATAAATTTTATCATATACTTTTTCTAAAAGCCTTGGAACAGCTGTGATTACGGTCGGTTTCACTTCCTTGATGTTGTCACTGATTTTCTCAATCGATTCTCCAAAATAAATGGAAACACCATAATATTGGTATAAATACAAAATCATTCTTTCAAAAATATGGCAGATCGGAAGAAAACTCAATGCACGGGTTTTTCCGGCTTCAAACGGAATTCTCGAAGCACTGTCCAAAACATTCGAGACAATATTTTTGTGCGAAAGCATAACTCCTTTTGGTCTTCCTGTTGTTCCGGAAGTATAAATAATAGTCGCTAAATCTTCGGTTTTTACGTTGTTTTTACGTTTTTCTACTTCGTCTTGATTTCCGGTGTCAACACCAAGAACCAACAAATCATTCCAGTTGGTACAACCTTCAATTTCGTTGAAGGAATACACTTCTTTAAGCGTAGAAACTTTATGCCTGATCAGGTTTACTTTACGAAGTACCTCAGCATCTGATACAAAACAATAAATGGAACCCGAATGATTTAAAATATATTCGTAATCTTCTTCAGAAATCGTAGGGTAAATAGGAACAGTCTGCGCTCCAGTTTGCAGCACACCAATATCCATAATATTCCATTCTGTTCTGTTATTAGAGGAAATTATGGCAATTTTATCGTCTTTTTGAACGCCTAATCGGAGTAATGCTCTCGAAATAGCGTTGGCTTTAGCTATATATTCTTGTGTCGATGTTTTTACCCAGACACCATTCTGTTTGCTTACTAAAGCATCCGGAATATTATTGTATTTTTCTTGCTGATAATAAGGGAAATCGAAGAGGCGGGTGATATTTATCATTATGAAACTATTGGATTTGATTGCAAATTAAAAAAAAATTAGCGATAAATTTTAAAAATTGGAAATTTTATCGCAAAATTTGTAAAGCATTGTTGATTATCAACGAAATCGTTTTCTCAAAGGGATTCCCAAAGAGATCCCTCTGATAAAAAAGCATTTCTTTTTAGACGGGCTCGTACCACCATTTTGAAATTTTAAAAAATTTTAGATTTATTAAAAAGTTTAGATTAGAGTGCTTTCAAGGCAATTTTAAGGATAGTCGATTTATATTTTTAAACCTCAACATGAGTTTTAAAGTTTAATGTTGAAAGTGTTACAAATGTTGTAAATATATGTGAGCGTCACTACTTTTTTATAATGTACTCCGCTGAAAGAAATTTTTTGCCATGAAATTTTTTAGGAATAAATTAGTTTTATATTCTTTCTTTCTTAGATTTTGACATTGATAGCGGAAAGGGAATTGCTTCGCTCAACTTTTGTTTAGTTAAAAGTTAAGCGAATACATTAGGCATCTGTCTTCATCGTTAATGTTCCATATTTTGTTTACTAATTCAAAATATTAGAAAAGGAATATAATACAGTGCGAATTTTAAGCACGTTAAGACATACTGCAATTCCGTTAACAATTTTTTTTAACTCACCCATTAACATCCTTACTTATTCTTTTGTTTAGCTGAGTGAGAGTTTTAATTAACTATTTACAAAAGTGATATTTTTTTTTCAAATGTTTATATTAATGTTTGTTATGAAAAGCATTAAATAAATTTATGATATTTAATATGGCGTATTTGTCATTCTGCTTCAGGCAGATAAATATCTGAGCATGGAAAACCATAAAGCACAATTGAATTTATGCAATTTTTTTTTCAAGTTAAATTTTGCTACTGTTTAATAAGTGAAGATTTAATGTGGTTTTTTGTAATACTATAGCCGTGATAGCTTTTGGTATTCAGAATGTTTTCAAAATTTAATTTAGTTATATGTAGTAAGTTCCAATACGAGAATTGATACAACTTTTTTATTATTTTGGTTGTTTGTATAATGTAAGTACGGTGCAACAGGCCAGCGTTTCAGCAGCTATATTCCCCACTAATCTCTCGAGCACTTCCTGCTTAAAATAAAGTTGGGCTGGATCATTTAGAACAGCGTAAAATTCATCAGGGAGTTGGAACATTCGTTCAAAATTGCTTTTGGTAATGTTTTAAAAGAAAATTGCTTAAAATTAGCTGGATTTTTGCCTTAATGGACTTTTTTGTTGCTGAAGCAACCCCTTTAAATTCTTTTCTTTTACTGCGGCTCTATTTTGAATGCAAAAAGCGGTGTGATAAAAGTGCGATTGAAGAAAATTAATTTGCATCTCGTTCCATTCCTCCGCGCTGAGATTGGGATTATAATGTTTCAATTCCAAATACAGGTTATTACCTAAACGCGCAAAATCATCGGTTCCCAGGTATTCAAGATCAGCATCCGCAAGAATGCATTCTAATTTAGTTTTTGGTTTTTGAGGTATTATTGTGGCTCTTATCATTTCAACAATGATTTCAATTTCTTTTTTGGTATATCCAAATGCCGGTAATTTTTTTTTTGCAAAACGAATGCTTTCTTCTTCGTGTCCCTCACTACGATTATTAATAAAACCACCATCGTGAAACAATGCGGCAGTTTTTATGAGTAGTATATCGTCCTCATTTATTTGCTCTTGCAATGCGATATGTTCTGCCATTTTTACCACATGCTGCGTATGTTTCCAGTCATGATAAATAAGAAAGGGAGACAATCGCGCTTTCAAACAATCCATTACATTATTGTACAATAGATTCCAGTTTTTCATTTGTAGATGCTATTAAATTTGGAAATATTTTATTGCGATGAGAGGTTTCTTCAACACTGAATCTCTATCACAGCTATTTTAAAATTAATGTTTTTGCTTGTTTCTTAAAATTCCGCCGCTCGCTTCTTTAATATATTGGATAAACATAAAAGCATGCGGATCTACTTTTTTTATTTCATCTTTAATCCTAAGTAATTCTAGTCGCGTAACTACAGTTACGATGATATCGCAGTCGGTTTTGATATCAAAAGTATCTGGTAAATAGCCCCGTTCTCCTTTAATTATTGTAATTCCTTTTCCAAATTTTTTTACTATTAAAGTTTTAATGGCTTCACTTTTGGATGAAATGATATTTAAAGATATATATTGTTCTAAACCATGAGCGATATAATCTAGTGATTTTATGGCTGAAAAATACGTAACTATTGAATATAATGCTGTCACGATACCAAAGGACCAAGCAGCCGCCAGAAACAATAAGGTATTCATCGCAAAGATCACTTCGGATACATTAAGTCCGATTTTTCGCGTAGTCAGTAAAGCCAGAATTTCAACACCGTCTGCCGTTGAGCCGCTCCGAATGCACAAACCCATTCCAATCCCAATTAGACAACCACCAAATATGGCAATTAAAAGACGATCTGTAGTAACGGCATCGATATTAATAAAAGTCATACTTGCTGCTATCAATAAAAAAGTGATCAAACTTTGTATCGCAAACGTTTTTCCCAACAATGCTTTACCTAAGAACAAGAAGGGTATATTCAGGCCCAGCACAAGAATTCCAAAGGGAAGATGGGTGATTTCATGAATTAATATTGAAATGCCGATAATCCCTCCATCCAAAAATTTATTGGGTATCATAAATCCCTTTAATGCCAATGTAATAAATGCGACACCTACTAAATTTAAAACGATATTTTTGGGATGAAATATTTCCTTCCAGTCGATTGGTTGTTGGTCAATATTCATAGGCATGAATTTGAATTAAAAACGTTTAAATATACTACTTTATTTTAAAAATATATGATTATATTTGCCTTATAATTAGCTTGTTACCTCAGATATTAATTCATTGGTTCCCCCAGCCATTTTTAAATTAATAATTTTCTAAATCAGAATTTATTAACCTTTAAATATAAAAATCATGGCAGATGTATTAATCACACTAAATGTAGACACAAGTAAGATCTCAGTACAAAATGTTGATCCTTTTTGTAATTTTGGGCAAGGCCCAGGAATTAGTAATGAAGATTTTTTAACCATAGTAGATGCCGGAGACACTGTGATTTGGGAAGGAGTGTCCAGCATAACGGCATCAGATACTGTCAATATTACCAATATAAATTATAGCGGAGGCAGTAGTGTTTTTAACAGCAACAATTTAACCGGGAATGGAAGAGTTTCTGGCACTGTTCGTAACAATGCGCGTGGCGAACAAGAAAAATATACGATCCAGTTTACTGTTTTCAATAACGGCACAAGACGTCCGGGCATATTCAGTATTGACCCAAAACTGCAGATTAACCCATAATGAAATTGAGATCTTTTAGATATTCTTTTACAATTTTCCTTTTTGCTTTTTTTGTGAATATAAGTATTTTCGCCCAAGAGCAAAAAGTGGCGGATAGTCTTGCTAAAATTTATCAGGAAGGGAATCTTAAAAACTCTGAAAAATTAGAATTACTTCGGAATTTGTCTTTTAATGAAGTCAATAATCTCAAATTATCCTTAAAATATGCGGAGGAACTTATTGCGTTATCCACGTTAGAAAAAAACTATTTATACCTGCACAGAGGTTATTTTCAAAAGGGAAATAAACTTCGACTTTTGGGAGATTTGAATAAAGCCTTGGATGCTTTTTTCAAAAGTGAAGAAGCGGCAGCCAAAGCAAAATTCAGTATTGGCCAAGGAACTGCAAATTCCTCTATTGCGGATGTATATTCGGTGATGGGAAATTCCCAAAATGCCCAGATTTACTACAAAAAAGCAATCAAATTATTAAGAAATACGGATAACGCTGTTGGTTTAGCTTCTGCTTTACTAAACGCGGGAGATGAATATTCGAAAAATAAGAAATATGACTTAGCATTGCGCTATTTTAAAGAGTCGGGAGAGATTTTCAAGAAGGCTAATTACCCAAGCGGTACTGCCTACAACTTGGGAAACATTGGAATGGTATATGCAGAGCAGGGAAAGGATGCGTTAGCGAAAAAGTACATTAGTGAAGCCATAAAAATGTTGGAAGAACTGAAGGATTATTATGCGATTTCAGATTACCTTACTTATATGTCTGACATTTATTTAAAACAGAATGATTGGACAACTGCACTCAACTATGCACGCAGAAGCTTGGAATTAGCCATAAGATATGGTTTGAAAGATCAAATCAGTAACTCCAATCTTAAACTTTCAGAACTGTATCAAAAAGCAGGAAATACCACTGAATCCTTTAAATATTATAAGAATCATATTGCGTACAGGGATAGTGTTACCAACCTAAAAGCAGTGCAGCAAATGGCTGATTTGCGAACGGATTATGAAGTTTCCCAGAAACAGTCCGAAGTCGATTTGCTAAACCAAGGGAAAAGAAATCGACAGATTATGGCGATTTCTTCCGCTGTTTCAGCGGCACTCGTTTTTTTATTGGCCTTTGGAATGTACAGACGCTACAAATTCATTAAGAAAACAAATGTCATTATTGAAGAAGAAAAGAATAGGTCAGACCACCTACTTCTTAATATTCTGCCGGAGGAAACAGCTCATGAATTAAAACAAAACGGAAAAGTACTGGCCAAAAAATTTGAATCGGTTACCGTATTATTTTCCGATTTTGAAGGATTTACAAATTATGCAGAAAAGCTATCGCCTGAAAAATTGGTAGAAAGTGTGGATTATTATTTTTCGAAATTTGATGAAATTATGGAAAAATATGACTTAGAAAAAATCAAAACAGTGGGTGATTGTTACATGTGTGCGGGAGGATTGCCTTTTGCAACCGAAGATCATGCCTGTAAAATGGTACATGCCGCTTTTGAAATTGCCAAATTTGTTTCGGATTCAAAAAAGAACAATCCTCTAGATCATACCCGTTTTGAAATTCGCATTGGAATTAATTCCGGACCAGTCGTAGCCGGCGTAGTTGGTACCAAGAAATTTGCGTATGATATTTGGGGAGATACTGTTAACATTGCTTCACGCATGGAGTCTAATTCAGAGCCGGGGAAAATCAATATTTCTGAGAATACCTATGAGTTGATTAAAGATGCTTTCGATTGCGATTACAGGGGAGAAATTGAAGTTAAAAATAGAGGAATAATGAAAATGTACTTCGTAAATAATTGTAAATACAAAACGATTTAAATTAACTTAAAATAATTTTCTTGCTATAGCAATTCTTTCGCTGCCTGTGAATTTTGTAAATTAATTAAAAAACTGTACAACAGCCGCAAGATGAATATATCTTATTTTTGAATTAGATAAATTCTGTTTAGTAGTGCTGTTCTAATTTGACAGGTTGGCAAAATGGCATCAAATACATAGAGGTTTTCCAACCTTCCGTCTATGACCAACGAAATGGTACACGAGTTTGATACCCATTGATTAGTTTATAAAAAGGTATTGCTGAACAGAATTATTTTTATCGGTACAAAAATTAATCTGATTTGCGCTCCGTGGAAAACAGAATAAATAAGGAATAGCATTCAGGTAACGCGCCAGTCAAACACTCATACTAAATTAAGATTGAAGGAAATAGCCGCCAGTGTGTGCATCCAGATCAATTATTTCGCCAGTGCCAAAGTTATTTTTCATCATTTTCAATTCAAAATTTTAATTTAAAGTATTCCATGTAATCCCTCCGGTTGTCGATATGGCTTGGTCCAATAAGGCAGAACAATCGATTCAGTGAGGTACCTTTTGATATTTGATGCCAAAAGTTCTGATTTCAGGAACTTTTCTTTTGAAAAATAGGTTTTCAAAAGTCCAATTTATACACGACTCATTTTAAGCTCTTTTTGTCTTTTTTCGCTTGTCTTTCTTTGCTTAAATTTTTTAATCTTTTGAATCAAATCCTCCCGACTTAAAGCAGGTTTTAAATCTAAGAAGACAGTAGCTTTTTGCACGCCATTGAGCTCGTCCCGAATTTCAGTGCTGATGGTATAAATAAAATTCCTTATAAACCAAAACGGGTAATCACTACTTTGCCTTTTATCACCATAGCTGATGGTTATGTTTTTAAGTGGATTTCCTTTAATGTAAAAACGCTTCTTTGCAGAAACGTTTTTATAGATTTATATACAATAAATTATTTTTTATCCATCCATTTTCTGGCATTGACAAAAGCCTCATGCCACGGCGAAACTTCATCGTTTCTATCTTTTGGATAATGTGCCCAGTTCCATTGAAATGTAGAACGCTCAATATGTGGCATCATCACTAAATGACGACCCGTTTTATCACACAACATCGCTGTGTTATAATCGGAACCATTTGGATTTGCAGGATAGCCTTCGTAAGCATATTTAGAAACAATATTATAATTTTCTTCACCCATTGGCAAGTTGAATTTTCCTTCTCCATGCGAAACCCAAACTCCAAGTGTACTTCCTGCTAATGTAGAAAGCATCACTGAATTGTTTTCCTGTACGGTAACCGATGTAAAAATACTTTCGTGTTTATGACTTTCGTTGTGCAGCATTTTTCCGTGAACTTCATGCTCCGGATTAATCACTTCCAATTCCATAAACAATTGGCAACCATTACATATTCCCACAGATAACGTATCTTCTCTTTTGAAGAAATTATCTAAAGCTGTTTTTGCCTTTTCATTGTATAAAAATGCTCCGGCCCAACCTTTGGCAGAACCTAAAACATCTGAATTCGAGAATCCACCAACAGCACCAATGAACTGAATGTCTTCCAAAGTTTCACGGCCTGAAATCAAATCGGTCATGTGAACGTCTTTCACATCAAAACCGGCTAAGTACATCGCATTTGCCATCTCACGCTCCGAGTTGCTTCCTTTTTCACGGATAATAGCTGCTTTAGGTCTTGCTTGAGAAGCGTCGATAACTGGTTTTTTTCCTGTAAAATGTGCAGGGAACGTATAATTTAAAGCTTGGTTTTTATAATTGTCAAAACGCGCTTGAGCCGTTCCGTTCTTTGATTGTTTTTGGTCCAATAAAAACGAAGTTTTGAACCAAATATCTCTGTATTTTTTGATGTCGAAAGTCGAAAGTCCAAGGTCTAAAGTTCCGCTTATTGCTACTGAACCAATTTTGAAGAATTCGACATTGTTTTGCTTCAATTTTGCTTCAACAACTTCGTCTGAATTGGCTTGGAAAACTACTGCGATATTTTCAGAAAATAAATATTTGATGATGTCTTTTTCTTCAAAAACAGAAAAATCTATTTTTGCTCCCAAATTCACATCTGCGAAACACATTTCTAATAAAGTTGTGATCAAACCACCACTTCCAATGTCGTGACCTGCAAGGATATTGTTTTCTAAAATTAATTCCTGAATCGTATTGAACCCTCTTTTGAAAAATGCAGCGTCTTTAATCGTTGGAACTTCTTTTCCAATAGTATTCAATGTTTGTGCAAACGAAGAACCACCTAATTTGAAATCATCTTGTGATAAATTGATATAATAAATAGAACCGCCATCTTTTTGTAAAACAGGCTCTACTACTTTTCTAATATCGGTACAATTTCCACCTGCTGAAATGATTACCGTTCCCGGTGCGATTACTTCGTCATTTGGATATTTTTGTTTCATCGAAAGTGAATCTTTTCCGGTTGGAATGTTTATTCCTAATTCAATTGCAAAATCTGAACAAGCTTCAACTGCAGCGTATAAACGAGCGTCTTCTCCTTCGTTTTTGCAAGCCCACATCCAGTTTGCCGAAAGTGAAATTCCTTTTAATCCGTCTTTTATTGGAGCCCAAACAATATTTGATAAAGATTCAGCAATAGCAGTTCTTGTTCCTGCCACCGGATCAATTAATGAAGCAATAGGCGAGTGCCCAATTGAAGTGGCAATTCCTTCTATTCCTTGGTAATCCAAGGCCATAACACCACAATTATTCAATGGCAATTGCAAGGGTCCGGCACATTGTTGTTTGGCCACTTTACCACCCACACAACGGTCAACTTTATTGGTCAACCAGTCTTTACAAGCTACAGCCTCCAATTGAAGCACTTGCTCTAAGTAGGTCGAAATGTTTTTCTTATCATATACTAAATCAGTATAATTTCTTTCGATTGTTTTGTCTGTCATCACCACTTTTGGAGAACTTCCAAAAAAGTCTTCCAACGCAAAATCCATTGGTTTAGCACCTGTTGATTTTGATTGAAAAGTAAAACGGTGATCTCCGGTTACGTCTCCTACTTGATACATTGGTGAACGCTCACGGTCTGCAATTTTTTGTAATAAATCGATGTTTTCTTTGGCGATAACTAATCCCATTCTTTCTTGAGATTCGTTACCAATTATTTCTTTTGCCGAAAGGGTAGGATCCCCAACAGGCAATTTGTCTAAATCAATTAATCCGCCCGTTTCTTCCACTAATTCCGAAAGACAGTTTAAGTGTCCACCAGCTCCGTGATCGTGAATCGAAACAATTGGATTAATATCACTTTCTACTAAACCACGAATGGCATTGGCAGCACGTTTTTGCATTTCCGGGTTCGAACGTTGAATCGCATTCAATTCAATTCCTGAACTGAAAGCTCCGGTATCTGCTGAAGAAACTGCAGCTCCACCCATTCCAATTCTATAATTTTCACCACCAAGGATCACAATTTTATCACCTGTTTGTGGTTTCTTCTTAATCGCTTGGTCTAATTTTCCGTACCCAATTCCACCCGCTTGCATAATCACTTTGTCGAAACCTAGTTTGCGAGCGTCCTCTTCGTGTTCGAAAGTCAGAATAGAACCTGTAATCAACGGTTGCCCAAATTTATTTCCAAAATCAGAAGCTCCGTTTGATGCTTTGATCAAAATGTCCATTGGGGTTTGATACAACCATTTTCTTTCGGTCATGCCATTTTCCCATGGTCTGTTTTCGGCTAAACGAGAGTATGAAGTCATGTAAACTGCCGTTCCTGCCATTGGCAAAGAGCCTTGTCCACCTGCTAAACGGTCCCGAATTTCTCCGCCAGAACCCGTTGCAGCTCCGTTGAAAGGCTCTACTGTTGTTGGGAAATTATGTGTTTCTGCTTTTAATGAAATAACAGAATCAAATTCTTTTACTTCATAAAAATCAGGTTTGTCAGCACTTTTTGGTGCAAATTGTTGTACTCGTGGCCCTTTTACAAAAGCAACGTTATCTTTATAAGCCGAAACAATATCGTTCGGATTTTCCTGAGATGTTTTCTTGATTAATTTGAATAAGGAAGACTCTTTTTCTTCCCCGTCAATGATGAATTTTCCGTTGAAAATCTTGTGGCGACAGTGTTCTGAATTGGCTTGTGAAAAACCAAAAATCTCTGAATCGGTTAGTTTACGACCTAATTTTATCGCTAGATTATCTAAATATTCCACTTCTTCAGGACTTAAAGACAATCCTTCTTGTTTGTTGTAAGCAGCAATATCGTCGATGTCCAAAATGGCTTCCGGTAGTACGTTGATAGTGAAAATATCTTGATTTAACTCGGCGTATTTTTGCGAAAGCATCGGGTCAAAATCAGAAAAATCAGCTGTTCCTTTGTGAAATTCTTCAATTCTAATGATTCCGGATATTCCCATGTTTTGGGTGATTTCTACAGCATTAGTGCTCCAAGGCGTTATCATTGTGGCCCGAGGACCAACAAAAAAATCCGTCAGTACGGATTTTTCTATTTTATTTGAATCGGCAAAAAGCCAGTTAAGTTTTGAAATGTCTTCAGCCGACATTTCGACTTCGCTCAATGCATTTTGCGTTTGTACGGCAAAAACAGTTTTGCTTTGGTTTTCAAAGAAATGGATCATTGTTATGTAGTTTGTTGTATTGCGGTGCAAATTTAGACAATTAAGATTAAATTTTGGCTATAAAAAAAGCGGCAAATTTGCCGCTTTTAGAATTAGTTGATTATTAATTTTTTTATGACCGAATCCGAATCGATGCTAACGCGAACTAAGTACGTTCCTTTAGTAATGTTTGGCAGCGTAATTTCTGATTTGGTGCTGTTTTCTTCGCTGTAAATTTTCTGACCAATGATAGAATAAATTTCAATAGAATACATTTTATTCGAATTATTGACAGAGAAAGTTCCATTGGATGGATTTGGATAGATAGCAATATCATTAATATCTAAAACTGTTTCAATTTTCGACTCTTTGGCAACCATACGACTTCCTAAATTGTTACAAGTGTCTGATGCAAATGAATCCCATTGGGTTGTTTTATTGAAAGTAGTCGTAGGAGAAGTAACGGTTGCTTTTCTGCGGAGGGTTTGATCCGCTGCAAAGTTTGCCGTTCCGCCGTTAAATGTACCAATGATGTCAATTAAAACGCCATTTTTAAATAAACCTACAGCATCGTTTCCATTAAAAGCCATTTCACCAGCTGATGTAGAAAGATTAGCCGAGCTTGTAGGATAACAAGTGGAAGCCATTAAACTATTTACAATAGTGAATTTACTTCCGTTATTCAACGTTCCAGTTAAAGGTAGTCCTGTGCTCCAAGTTCCTGCACCATTCGTTTGTTTTTTAATGCTGTAAATGGATAAGTTGATCGCTGCGCCAGTTGCATTTGAAATTTCCAAAGCTTTGTTATTTGAAGAACCTTCAATATATTCAGAAAACAACAAATCAGTTGCAGTTGAACCGCTTGCGGTTGTTGTAACATTCAGAGTATTACTCGATGCAGAAATATTACCTGCGGCATCCTTAGCTTTTACAGTGAAAGAATAAGCTGTTGCGGCGGTTAATCCGGTAACATTATAGGTCGTGGTTGAAACGGTTCCTAACAAAGTGGTTCCTCTGTACACATTGTAGCCGGTTACTCCCACATTGTCAGTAGCAGCAGTCCATGATAAAGTGGTGGCAGTTTGAGTTGTTCCCGATGCTGTCAAAGCTGTTGGTGCAGATGGAGCTGTTGTGTCAGTAGTTCCGGCAACTATATTTACCGTGTAATCCTCTACTTGGCCATACGGAATCGCTTCACATGAAGTTGGAATCGCATTGTATTTCATCGAAACTCTCATTCTCGTAGTTCCTAATGCAGCCGAAACTGGTATCGTGATTGTTCCAATTGCCGGAGTAGTTGTTGAAGCAGCCTTTGACCAAACCAATTCACCAGCATCAGTAAATAATCCGTTTTTGTTATAGTCGATCCAAACGGCGTATCCTTCGCTGTAAGCAGTACTTGTCCATGACGGTGTTATTGTAATAGTATTTGCCGTCCCAGCAGTTACATTTGTAGTTAGTGCAGTGAAATTTTCATAACCGGCAGTTCCGGTCGTGGTATTATTTATAGTACCAAAAACGACTTTACCTATTTTTTCGTCTACAGTGCTGTTTCCTTGAGAAGCACAATACGTAATTGATGTTCCAGCCGCAGTTGTAACGTTCACGTTATTACTTGAAGCCGAAGAATTTCCAGCTGCATCTTTGGCAACAACATAAAACGAATAGGCTGTTGAAGCTGTTAGGCCAGTGATAGTTGTGGTTGTTCCAGTTACAGTCGTTTTTAAAGCGCTGTTCATGTAAACATTATATCCAGTCACTCCAATATTATCAATAGAAGCCGTCCAGCTTAATGAAACTGAGTTTGATGTTGTTCCGCTGGCTATTAAATTCGTTGGAGTAGTAGGAACTTGTGCATCAGCAGTTGGACTCCAAATCGCTTGTACATATTCCGGATGATCAATGTATGGATTCCTATTATTTTGCGCAGTATAAATCGCATTGTTACGCGCAAGTTCTCTGGCGCTAACCGGATCTTGATTGTGCCAAGTGATCAGTAAGTTTAAAAAAGCAGTGGTAAAAACTTGATTACTGCTTCCATTGAACATAGCATAAGGATAACCGGCAACAGTATTTTCGTATCGTGTGGCAAAATAAAAATACATTCTTGCGATGTCACCTTTGAATTCGTTGAGAGGTTCGAAAGTTGTTCCAGTGTATCCGGCAGTTCCACTGGATCCAAGTTTACTTCCGTTTAAAGAGGTCCAAGATGCTGTAGCTACATTTCCATGGGGATAACTAGAACGTTGTCCGTTCACTTTGCCGTCCGTGGGAGTGATGAAATGTGCATCTGAAACCATTGGTGCCGCAGAATTGAAAGTAGACTGCGGAATTATATGTTCTCTGTTATAACAATCACCTTCTACACTATAGGTTCCGCATCTTTGCGTTGTTCCTGCCGAATAACTGTAAGGATCTGTTCCCGATGGCTTTTCAGAATACATGTCTAAAATAGTGCCGTCATTTTCATAGTAATAATCCCTGTCCGAAGTTTGGTATATCGTATATAAACCTGCATATCCATTATCAGTGTGGCCTTTGATAATGTTGTATAATTGTGTTTTCAAGGTGTAGCCAGTTCCCGTGGCTGTGGTGTAGTAACCGCTTGGTATTTGTGCAATACCAACGGTAAAGAACAGTAACAGTAATGCAGAGTAGATTTTTTTCATAATTTAAAGTTGTTTTTGTTATTGGGGTTTGTTTCAGTTTTTAAGAACGTGGTTTTCATAATTTAAAAAACTGAAGGCACGCAAATTTATCACTTTTACGACGGTTTACGTTAAGGAATTATTAAGATAATTATGATTTTCTTAACATAATTATTAACATTTCCCTAATAGTAGCTTTACTCTTATTTTAGGCCTAATCAAAAGAATAGGAAACCAAAAAGCTATGTAAAATATAGATCCAAGCACCCCTTTTTTATCTTAAAAATTGGAACAAAAAAAGCGGCAAAAATGCCGCTTTAAATAAAATAGATTGGTATATCAACTAGTTTACAATAATTTTTTTAGTAACCGATTTCGCATCGTTCGTAATTTTAATTAAGTAAACTCCACTTTGAAGATTATCTACAGCTGCTGACGAACTGTTTGTGTATTCTTTTTCAAAAACTTTTTGTCCTAATATTGAAAACACTTGAACAGAATATTTTTCATCAGAATTTTCGAAATTTATTTTGACATTTCCATTAGATGGATTTGGATAGATTTCAAAACGGCTTGCGTCTAATTCATCAATTCCAAGTGAAGTGGCACAAGTCCAAGAAAGATCGTCAAATTTAACACGGTTTGACGACGTGCTGTTTCCTGTGATGCTGATTATTACATTTCCGGTAACATTTATCCCTGATATAGTTGTTGTAGTTGCGGTAGCACTATATGGTATAGTTCCAACTTCGATTCCATTAACATTAAGTTTGAAAGACCCTGCAGTTCCAGAAAAAACAAGTTGAGTAGTAACTGTTAAATCTTTGATTCCGTTAGCGACAGCTGTAGAGGTAAGAGTAGCATTTCTCATTGTTAACGCTCTTGAATTCAAGGTTTGATCCGTACGAGAATCTGTAGCTGTCCAAGTTATTCCGGCATTAGTCCAAGTTTGTGTTGCATAAGAAGTTGCATTAGCTGGAATAGTCTGAAAATCTTCAGAAGCACAAGAGGTTGTACCTGCAGCAGGAGCTGCAGTAGTTCCTTCCACAGTAACACTTGCTACTGAAGAATTTCTTTCCGCATCTCTAGTTATTATATAAAAGTTGTAAGCTGTAGATGCAGCTAAACCACTTACTGTTGCAGTTAATCCCGTTTCAGTAGATTTTAAAGTACCGTTGACATACAAGTCATAACCTGTAACTGCAACATTGTCTGTAGCTGCAGTCCAAGTTAAGGTAACACTGTTCGAAGTTGTCTCGGTTACTTTTAGGTTTGTTACAGCAGTAGGAGCTTCTGTATCAACAACCTCCATTTTCCAGATAGCCGTTACATAATCAGGGTTGTCAATAAATGGATTTCGGTTGCTCTGACGCGCATAAATAGCGTTGTTACGGGCAATTTCTCTCGCACTGACCGGATCTTGGTTATGCCAAGCCAGTAATTGATTTAAAAATGCTGTGGTAAATACTTTATTGGTTGAATTATTGAACATAGGGTAATTGTATCCGGCAACAGTATTTTCATAACGTGTTGCAAAATAGAAATACATTCTGGCAATATCGCCTTTAAATTCATTAATTGGTTCAAAAACAGGACCTGTATATCCTGCTGTTGTACTTGCTCCAAGTTTACTTCCATTTTTGGTGGTTTCAGTTGCGATTGCAACTACTGAATGCGGATAGTTAGACCTTATTCCATTTACTTTGCCATCTGTAGGTGTAATAAAATGAGCATCAGAAACCATAGGCGATTGTTGATTGAATATAGATTGTGGTATGATGTGTTCTCTATTGTAACAATCTCCTTCGTTTGTGTAGTTTCCGCATCGTTGTGTAGTTGCAATGCTATAATTGTAAGGATCTACTCCAGCAGGATTCTCAGAATACATATCTAACACAGAACCGTCATTTTCAAAGAAATTATCAATATCCGAAGTTTGGTAGGTAACATACAAACCTGCGTAATCATTAACGGTATGATCTTTTATGATGTTATATAATTGTGTTTTTAGGGTGTAACCGGTCCCTGTGGCATTTGTGTAATATCCAGCTGGGGCTTGTGCAAAACCCGCAGTAAAAAGAAATAATAAGAATAGTGAGTAGATTTGTTTCATAATCTAATAATGGATTAATTGGTTTTAAAAATAATTTAATTTATTGTTTTGAAATTTTGACAAAACTAATATTTAAATTAGAATTTAAGGTTATTAAATGTTTAATAAAATCGAGTTTTTTTTTGGGTTTTAGAGGTCTTAAATTCTGATTTGTAATTCTTTATTTTGGAAAAACTTCGTTTTGATACGCACCTAAATCCGGCGGTAAAGTTCTCGTATTTCCTGTTATATCTAGCGGAATCAGATAAGCCGAATTCCCTTTTGCGAAAGCGGCAGAAGTTGCATCAATGTTGAATTTGTTTTGTGCTATACTGAAGAATTTTGGATCCTTGTTCAAAAGTATAGCGTTGTAATGTGCTGTATCCGTAGTGAATTGGTAATTGGGATTCGTCGTGAATTGATTGGACACGTTATCAAATTTAATAAGGCAATTGTTGAATTGGTATTCAAAAGCGGCTCCCGTTTTCTTGTTTAAACTCATTTCGTTCGCGTACGATCCATAAATGATGCAGTTGTTAAAAGTGGCTGCAGTCAAATCTTTCACTTCCGGAATTGCTGCCAAAATATAATTACTCACCAAAACAGCCACTTGTTGCGAGCTGTTCCAGTTATTATAGAAAGTAGAATGAGTAAATGAATAATTTCCGCCGTACGTGCAGGCTAAGCTGGCTTGTCCTGCATTATTGATGACTACATTTTCACCTTTAATTTTTGCGGTCTGCGCCAAAATTCCGTAGTTGCTACAATTGTAAATTTGGGTGTTTTTGACAGAAACCGTACTGCCATCATTGTTTTGAATTAATAAACCAATCGTTGCATTTTTAATGGTTAGGTGATTAATAGTGTTATTGGTACTTCCATCTGTAAGCCAGATGGTTCCCCATTGCCCCGGCACATCTGTAAAATCTGGTTCTAATCGGTCACCTTCAAAAATGACTTCATTCTCCATTTGATTTGTTGACGACAATATACCATTTACATTGATGGAGGCATTACTGGCAACAATAAGACCAGAATTAGCATGAAAATGAACTCTGGTTCCTGCTTCAAAAGTGGCAGTTTTATTCGAGGGAACGGCTGCATAGCCATAAATAACATACGGTTTATCATTGGTAAACTGCAATTCATTTCCATTTATAGGATCATTTTCATCGAGATAAAATCCCTCAATTTTTTCGTTTCCAATGGGAAGTGTTTCGCTGGTTCCGTCAGCAAAACGTTTTGGATACAGGAAAACAGCGTCTTGGATTAGCGTCACTAATTCTACATTTTGAAGATTTTGGCCACTGTCAAACTGAATTTGATCGGTATATAAAAAATCAGTTTGATTTGCATCAGTTACATGTGCGGTTGTTTCTATAAAAATATACAAGCTGTCTTTGGCTAAAAGATCCACATTATTAAAAATTTTCCCTTCAGTTCCTTGCATTCCATCAACGGTCATTCGGTACTTTGAGTTTAATCCTTTTGCTAATTTAATGCTTGGAATAGTGATGTCATTTTTGCTTTTGTTATACACTTTGAGTCGGTACGTGCTGGAACCGATGTTTGAAAAAATGGTGTCTAAATAAATTGTGTCTTTAGAAAAAGTTAGCTCACCGGTACTGGATACTGTTTCAAAATCACTGCGACAAGAGCAAATTGAAATAAGTATTCCGATAAAAAATAATAAAGTGAAAGGGCGCATTGCGATATTTTTTTTTGTAAAAATAGAAAAAAACTCATTCGATTTTATATTATCAATTGTTTTGATGTTTTCTAACTCATCTTTTATTTAAATTTACATTTTAAAAAATAAAGTTCATGACATTAGATAAAGTTAAAATGCTGGAATATTGCAACGCATTTTCAAAAAACACCTTAATGCAAACTCTAAATATTGAATTTATTGATGCTGGAGAGGGTCTGCTGGTTGCCAAAATGCCGGTTAATTCATCGGTTCATCAACCCATGGGATTGTTGCACGGTGGCGCTTCGGTGGCTTTGGCGGAAAGCGTGGGCAGCGCAGCTTCACATTTTTTTATTAATGACAAGGAGCAGGAGGTACGCGGAATAGAAATTTCGGCGAATCATCTAAAAAGTATTCGGGAAGGGTTTGTATTTGCAACGGCAAGAATTATTCATAAAGGAAGAAGTCTTCATCTTTGGGAAATTAAAATTACTGACAAGGAAGGAAGTCTAATTTCTTTATGTAAATTGACAAATATGGTTTTGACCAAAGATAAAAAATAGGAATTCAGTACAGTTTTTGATTTTAAATTCACTTAAAAAATGTCGCGATATGATTGATTTTTTTATAAAAGTAAAACAGCAAAAAGCTCAAAATTTACCATTTGTATTGTACAGAAAACCAAATGATATCAAATTGTTTGGTTACTTTCAAAATAACGATCATTTATATTTTGCTGAAAATTTTGATGAAACTGGTTTTGTGTTTGCTCCTTTTGAAGGCAGCCAAATGATACTTATTCCTAAAAATCAAGCTGTAAAATGGGAAACACTGGTTACTTCTTTTAAAGAAAATCAAGATTTTAATTCTTTAGGTTCAGAAGATGCAGCAGCGAAAGAACGCTTTGAAAAACTTGTCCAAAAAGGGATTGATGCTATTGTACAAGGAACTTTAAAAAAAGTAGTGCTATCAAGGAAAGAAATCGTTGATTTGTCAGCATTTGACCTTGTTTCAATTTTCGAAAAATTAAATCAAAGTTATCCAACTGCTTTTTGCTATTGTTGGTTTCATCCAAAAATAGGATTATGGATGGGCGCAACTCCTGAACGATTGCTCAAAGCCAATAATAAAAAGTTCTACACAATGGCATTGGCGGGAACCCAAAAAATCGCTAGTGAGGAAGAGGTCGTTTGGGAGAAAAAAGAAATAGAGGAACAGCAGTTTGTAACTGATTTTATTTTGAATAATTTGAAGAACCTTACGTTAGAATTGGCAATATCCAGTCCTTACACCGTACAGGCAGGAAGTTTAGCGCATATCAAAACAGATATTGAAGGGCTTTTAAATGAGAATTCAAGTTTAAAACAAGTAATTTCCATTTTACATCCAACACCCGCCGTATGTGGGGTGCCTACAGAAGAAGCAAAAAAATTCATTTTGGAAAATGAAGGATATGACAGAGAATATTACACAGGTTTTTTAGGCGAATTAAACAAAGAAGGATTTATTAAAGGAGAATTGAAATCTGATATGTACGTCAATTTACGATGTATGCAAATTAGAGATAATAAGGCGCATTTGTATGTGGGCTGTGGAATTACAAAAGACAGCATTCCTGAAAAAGAGTGGAGGGAAAGCGTTAATAAATCGATGACGATGAAAAGAATATTGGAATAGGAACAGCTAAACTCCTATTGAAGAAATAATAATATGGTATTGAAAAATTGCTACATTAAACATAAAAAAACTTTAAAATAATTTTAATGAAATTAGACATATTAGCTTTTGGCGCGCATCCGGATGATGTAGAATTGGGTTGCGCCGGAACGATTTTAAAAGAAATATCCGTTGGAAAAAGTGTTGGAATTATTGATTTGACCCGCGGTGAATTAGGAACTCGAGGTTCGGCTGTAATCAGAGATCAGGAAGCGAATGCTGCTGCAAAAATTCTTGGAGTTTCAGCGCGGGAAAATTTAGAAATGCGAGATGGTTTTTTTGTCAATGATGAAAAACACCAGTTAGAAATCATAAAAATGATTCGCAAATACCAACCGGAAATTATATTGTGTAATGCGATTGACGACCGTCATATTGATCATGCAAAGGGAAGTCAATTGGTATCGGATGCTTGTTTCTTATCTGGATTGATGAAGATTGAAACAACGATTGATGGAGAAAAACAAACTGCCTGGCGACCAAAATTAGTATACCATTATATTCAGTGGAAAGATATAAAACCGGATTTTGTAGTTGATATTACAGGTTTCACCGATAAAAAAATTGAATCTATTTTAGCGTATGGTTCTCAATTTTACGATGCAAATTCCAAAGAACCGGAATCGCCAATTTCGAGCAAAAACTTCCTGGAGAGCCTAAATTATCGTTCGCGGGATTTAGGAAGGCTTGTAGGAGTAGATCATGCGGAAGGTTTTACGGTTGAAAGATATTTGGCAGTCAATAGCTTAGGAGATTTGATATAATTTTGATGTATTTTTTTTAAAAAAATCTTTGCGAAAGCAAACATTTGTCTTATATTTGCAACCGCTAAGCAAATGGTGGTTGTAGCTCAGCTGGTTAGAGCATCGGTTTGTGGTACCGAGGGTCGCCGGTTCGAACCCGGTCATCCACCCAGAAAGCAAAAGCCTCGAAGAAATTCGGGGCTTTTTTTGTGGGATAAAGTCTCAAGATGGTTTAGAAGTTAATTTATGGCTTGAATATTGTTGAAGTGGCTTATATAAAATAGCGCAATCAAAAAAAACATTTAAGATTTGAAAATCCAACAAATAAATGCTGTGATTTTTTCGACGCTGTAGATCTGTTCTGAGTTATATTTTTTGTTTTAAAGCAATCATCTTTCCTTTTTTGTATCTTTGAGCAAATTTCATAATTAAACCAATCGAATATTAACTTTCGAAATTTTAAATATTATTTACATAATTTAATGGAAAAAGAGAGAATCAATTCTAAAGTTCTTAAAAGTAGTTACATCCCAACGGCTGAATTTTATAGCCAAATAATAGACAGTTTACAAGATTACTCGATTTTTACGCTCGATAATCAATTTATAATTAATAGCTGGAGTTTAGGTTCAACAAAAATATTTGGATATGAGACTGATGAGATTCTAGGAAAGCATTTTGATGTAATTTTTACTGCAGAAGATGTGAAGAACGGTATTCCGCAAACAGAAATACAAGGTGCAATAACAAAAGGAAGAGCTACGGATAACAGATGGCACATTTGTAAGGATGGGAGTCTGTTTTATGCTTATGGTTTGGTTTTTCCACTGCTTGGAAGTGAAGGGGAGAAGTTAGGATATGTTAAAATTCTACGTGATTTAACCGAGAGAAAGAAATCGGAGGATGCCATTAAAAAATATATTAAAGAACTTGAAGATCTTAATACACACAAAGAGAATGTTCTTGCAATTGTTTCTCACGATTTAAGGAGTCCTTTATCCGGCATTATCGGAACGGCTGAATATTTGAAAACAAATCTGGAAAGATTAGCACCCAGCAAGGTAAAAGAAATGCTCAATTTACTTCATAAAACTGCAGTAGACGAGTTGAATATGCTGGATCATTTGGTGGAATGGGCTAGAATAAAATATGCATCGGAGGTATTCTCACCGAAAAAAATTAATCTTTCTGGTTATGTTGAAAAGGTTTTTGAATCTTTAAAGGAATATGCCTCGTTAAATGCCATAATTCTTATTAATGAAATTGAACCCAACACCACTATTTTTGCAGATGGGAAAATGTTGTTTTCTATTTTTCAAAACATAATTTCTAATGCAATCAAGCATTCAAATCCTGGAGGTAAAATTACCGTTTTGGCGAAAATCGAAGCGACAAGAGTAATAATTCAGATAAAAGATCTTGGAGTTGGTATGTCTAAAGAGGTGCAAGAAAAACTTTTTACTCCGCAAATGAGTATGCTTTCTAAAGCAAGGAAAGACAATAAAGGTGCTGGAATAGGTTTGTTATTGGTGAAAGGATTTTTAGAACGAAACGACGGTGAAATATGGATTGAAAGTGTCGAGGGAAAAGGCACGTCTTTTTATTTTACATTGCCTTTGGAAGAACCTCTTCATAAAATTGATAGTGCAGACAAAATAGTATTTGACGAAAGAGTTTAAGAAATATATATATTTAAAAAAAAGAGCTTTGAAGTGATTCAAAGCTCTTTTTTTATCAGGGTTGCACAAGGGATAGCAGTGGAAATCCTTTATTGTGATTTTTCATCACAATAAAGATTGTAACGGAAAGCCCGACCACGCTGTAACGCTAGTGAAAGCGTGGATGTGCCCAAATTTTCAATCTATTTTTTATCTACAATAGGTCTTTCGCTGCGGTTTGCAAGTTCCCAAGCGGTTACAAACGCAAGTTTTGCTCTTTTGGTCAGTGCATCATATTCAATTTTATCTGGAGTGTCTGTTGGTTTATGATAATCAGCATGCACGCCATTAAAAAAGAAAACAGACGGAATACCATGTTTAGCAAAGTTGTAATGGTCAGAACGCTCATAAAAATGGTTTGGATCTTTAGGATCATTGTATTTATAATCTAAATTCAATTGCGTATATTTTGCGTTTGCGATGGTGCAAATGTTATCTAAATCAGTAGATAATCGGTTTGCGCCAATAACATAAACATAATTGTTGCTGGCTGTGTGAGCTTCGTCGCGGCGGCCTATCATGTCAATATTGATATCAGCAATGGTGTTCGCTAACGGAAACAGAGGATTTTCTGAGTAATATCTGGAACCATGCAAGCCGTGTTCTTCCCCGGTCACGTGAAGAAAAAGAATTGATCGTTTAGGTCCGTGTCCTTCATTTTTAGCTATCTGGAATGCCTGCGCAATCTCAAGTAAAGCAACGGTTCCAGAACCATCATCATCGGCACCATTATAAATTTCTCCATCTTTTATCCCTACATGATCGTAATGGGCAGAAATTACCAAGACTTCATTGGGTTTTTCAGAACCTTCAATGTAAGCCCACACGTTTTCTGAATCGGGCAAATTTTCATTTCGTTTTGCATTCAGGAAAGCTGCGGGAATTTTTTGATAATAGTCTGACGCGCCAGTGGGAAATGGAACAGCGTTTTTCTTGTATTGATCGATGAGGTAAATACCGGCTTTTTTCTGTCCTGAGGATCCAGTCTCCCGTCCTTCCATTTCATCTGAAGCTACAATGTAAAGGTGTGTTTTTAATTCATCGGCTGTAATGGTATTCATGTATTTTGTGGGTGAAACTGTTGTTACACTCATTTTTTGAGAAGTACAACTGATTGTCAGTACAGTAAGGAAACCTAATAACGGAATTTTTTTCATTTCTTTTTTTAATGTAAATTGATAAATGTATAAAGTGCAAAAAGTGCTATTATAATAATGATGAGAATAAGGTTAATAAAAAATAAAAAACTGCTTTTCAGGAATGAAATGAATCTTGTTTCTCCATAAAAGCGGTGATGTGCCGGATAAAAATAATAAAACATCCATCCAATTCCGATAAAATTAATTATTATTTGCAAAAATGAAGCCACACCAGATTCTTGCAACAACGCCAGGCCTTTATTTATTAGAAATAGCAGTAAGATAATGAGTAATAAAAAAGAAAAATAATGCAGTGTAAAAATTCCGTGATCAAAATAGTACCAGCGTTTTTTATTATGGAAAAGCCAAAGAAAAAAGGCGAAGATAGGCATAAATACAAAAAGGACCTTGGGTAAATTATGTGTAAAAGAATTTACGAATTTTTCAATAATTTCAGGTGGTGTATTTTCCTTTTTAACGATTTGAATTTTTCTATTAATCCAATAATTAAAATCAGATAATTTTTCTGGTTCAGGTGCATTCTTTTGAATCGAGTCTAACTGTTCTAAAGAATCATATCCAAAATTAAAGAATTGATTTTCGTCTATTGAATCAGTTTTGTTCTTTTTAATTGTATCATATGTGGAGTTGGTATTTTGAAATGATTCGTTTTTAGTTGTAATGGTTGATTGCTTTTCGTTAGGATCTTCGGGTGCATTTATTTCAGTGGGAAAAAAAGCAATTAAAAGAAATGTGATGAAGCTAATGAAGATGTAAAGACGAACGGGAGCAAGGTAAGACAATCGTTTTCCAGAAAGATATTCTTTAGTAAGTGCGGCAGGTTTGAATAAAAGATTTTTTATCGTTCGCCAAAAAGCGTTTTCATAGTGTGTTAAATCCTCAAAAAAGTTTATAAAAAGGTGGTGAAACGTCTTTCTGGTATCCGTATTTTCCTGCCCACAATTAGGACAGAATCTGTTTGCTACCACGTATTTGCAATTGAGGCAGGTTTTGTCGTTTCGGATTTTACTTTTAGACATAAAAAAACAGTATAAATTCCAGATTTCTTGCTAAATTTCAATTTATAAATTTACAAAAAAATGGAACCTATACTGTTTTTGAAAAATAATATTTTCTAAATTATTTCAAAACTTCTTTTAAGAAAGAATTCATGCGTTCCCAAGAACGTTTGGCAGCTTTTTCATTATACGCAGCACCTTTTGAATTGTCGTTGCCAGCTTCAATTTCAGTAAAAGCATGAACTGAATTTGCATAATAAATCATTTCCCACTCCGCTTTAGTATCTCTCATTTCTTGTTGAAAAGCAGCCACTTCTGTAGCTGGAACATAGGTGTCATCAGCGCCGTGTAAAACCAAAATCTCTGCAGTGATTGGATTATTTACTCTGGAAGCATCACGCCCTAAACCTCCGTGAAAAGAAACTGCGCCTTGAATTTTCATTCCTGCTCTTGCCGCTTCAAGTGCTCCTGTTCCTCCAAAACAATATCCAATTACTACAATATTGTCCGGATTTGCGCCCGCTTTTATTAATTGATCCCAAGCTAATTGGATGCGTCTTTGATAATCAGCAAAATTAGTTTTGTAAAAACCAGCTTGTTTTCCGGCTTCTTGAGTGTTTGTTGGGTAGTTTCCTTCACCATATATATCTGCTACAAATGCGTAGTATCCCATTTTTGACAGTTTCTGTGCTGATTGCTTGGAATGAGTATCGATTCCTTTCCAGGCGGGAAGGATTAAGATTCCCGGTTTAGTTTTGCTTCTTTTCGCTGGAGCAATTGACAATCCATTTAAATTTTGATTTCCATCAGTGTATTTTACTGATTTAAGTTGTGCAGATGCACCGCTGGAAAAGAATAATAACCCTAAAAAGGCAAAGAAAATATTTTTCATGTTGAATTTTTTATTTGTACAAATGTCTCATTTAATTAGTCCTAAAATTAAGACTTTGATTTTTTTATCTTATGACCCTATTTTTAATTCTTATAATGAAGAACAAATCAATTATTCTCCCGGATGATAGGTCTTCTCGGCATTTTTTTGCACGTCTTCTTTGTAAAATAATACGTCTTTGAATTGTCCTTTTCGGTACATTTCGGCTTGGTCATAAAAATGTTTAGATTTTGGATCACCGCTGTTTCCGCCTGCCAATAAAGATTTAGCTTTTATTTTTGGTCCAAATTCAACTGCGCACACAAAACTGTTTCCGTTAGTTCCATATCGTTTTTTAGTATCTTTTTGGTAATTGCTTTTATAAGCGGGTAAGCTTCCCCAAAGTGCGGGTCCGTAACCAATAGGCAAACTTTCAAGAGCATCGCTATAAATAAGATTAATGTCGCCGGAAGTTCTTTGGAAACGGTTGATTTCTCCCCAAGGAATTTGCCAGGTTCCAAATTTAATTTTCAATTCATTCACTACCATTTGCAGTTGAGGAATCAGTTGTTCCGGAAAAGCATTATTTGCAAAATCCAAGGTGTTTTGCACTTGGTCTTTTTCTCCTTGATTTGTATATACTTTTTGAATAATTGGATCTAATTTATAAGCCCATTCCACAGCCAGAGTTGTAGCGACAGAATTTTCTTTCGCATAATAATCCCAATTTTTCAATAGATTAATTGGTTCTGAAAGTTCTGCGTAAAGCGGGTCTTCGGTACTGATATTTTTCTCAAAACTGGAAATTAACGATGGAATCAGAAATTCGAAAGCTGTCAGTTTTGTGTCGTAACCATCTGCAATTACTTTGTCTAACGTATATTTATCACCTTTGCTCAATAACCGAACAGCATTTAGTCCTCTGAAACTTTCACCGTCCGGCGCCATGTACGGCAAGTAATTTTCTTCTTTTGGACTGTTTTCCCCTGCTACTGTGTATGGAGTAGAATTGCAGTTTTGCAGCCAGCCGTTGATGGGATTGTAGGAATGAACCGTTTCTGAAACGTCGTGTAAGCCTTTCCATTGTGTTGCCGGTGTTGTGCCGTCCATTATTTTTGACCAATTCAGTTTCTTGTCTCGAATAGGAACAAAATTCCCATGCCAATACGCAATATTTCCTTCTTTGTCTGCATAAACGGTATTATTTGACGTATTAGCTTTCAAATCCATTGCTGATTTATAGTCTGCGAAGCTTTTTGATTTTGTCCGTATCCAACTTTGCTCCAAACTTTTCATCGAACGATTATTGGATTTTAAGCTAATCCATTTACCGTCTCTTTTGGCCATGATTGGACCGTGATTCGTGTAATACGTGTTGAATGTTTTAGGAATCAATTTCCCGTTTTCCAGATATTTGATGGTTATTTTTTTTTCGATAACAGGAACTAATTTGTTGTCGTATTCGTAAAATAATTTGTTGTTTCTGGTCACGATTTTCTCAGCATACATATCCGCTACATCTACATTTGAAGACGTATGCATCCAACCGCAGTTTTCATTAAATCCTTGGTAAATGAAAAATTGCCCCCAAGTTACTGCTCCGTAAGAGTTCA
This sequence comes from Flavobacterium caseinilyticum, assembly GCF_004349085.1. Classification (GTDB taxonomy): domain Bacteria; phylum Bacteroidota; class Bacteroidia; order Flavobacteriales; family Flavobacteriaceae; genus Flavobacterium; species Flavobacterium caseinilyticum. The sequence continues at coordinate 117,902 of NZ_SMFM01000010.1, forward strand.
AGCCTTCTTCGCTGCTCATTTGTATTTCTGGCCTGAAATAAAAAGTAGTATGTGGATTAATGTATAAAATAGAATTTCCTGATGATGTTTTTGATGGAGCAATCGCAAATCCGTTAGATCCGGTTTGCACGTCTTTTTCACGTTCTATATATGCCACTTTATCGGTGTTCCCGGAATAAAAAGCTTTCAATTCTCCGGTTGAAAGACCGCCAGTACTTATGGCTCCAATACTTCCGTCGGTCCAAAGTAGCGGAAACCAAGGCTCAAAATGAGTTAACAAAGCGGGTTTTACCTCGGGGTGATTGTGCAGGTAAAAGTTGATTCCGTCCGCATAACTGTTTAATAATTTTTTCAACCAGGGCGCTGCTTTTTTATAATCGGCTTTCGCTTCTTCGGTGTCAATCAAAAGTTTAATTTCTAAATCATTATACAAAACCGACTGTCCTTTGATTTCCGAAAGACGTCCAAGTTTTTCAATGTAATTCATTTCTACCCGTTTGAAATCGTCTTCACATTGGGCATATAACATGCCAAAAACGGCATCAGCATCCGTTTTTCCATATACGTGTGCAATTCCCCAATTGTCCCTGATGATGGTGACTTGTTGCGAGAGTTTTTTTAGTCGTTCTATTTCTTGGTTTGAAATTTTTTGTGAAAACGTCGAGAAACTAAAACAAAAAACTAAAATTGTAAGCGGGAAATGATTCTTGAAGTATTTCATTATTGTATGATTATTAAGTTAAAGACTTACATTTCTTTTGAAGGCGCAACCCAATTCAATTATAGAATCTGTTTTGGCAATACCGGGGATAGTATCAATTTTTTCATATAGGACTTTGCGCATGTGTTCGTGGTCTTTGGCAATAATTTTTATGTAAAGGGTAAAAGATCCGGTAATGTAATAACACTCTGTTATTTCCGGTATTTTTTTCAGTTCTTCAATAATTCTATCTGAATCCTGATCTTTATTCAGGGTAATTCCCGTAAAAGATCCCCAATCATAACCTACCTTTTTTTCATTAATTACAGGTTTTATTCCGGTAAGGATTCCTTGTTCTATTAATCTGTTGATGCGCTGATGCACCATCGTATTTGATATTTTTAAGTTGGCTGCAATGGCTGAGTAAGCCATTCTTCCATCTTTTTCTAATTCCTTAATAATATTGATATCAAATTCGTCTACTATATCCATGTTGGCTTAATTATAAATGATGCTTTTGTGTTTGTATAAAAGTACTTATTTTTATTTATTTCGAAATGCTTGTGCAAATTCAAAGTGTAAATTTAAAAATGACTTATTTTTAATCCAAATTAAATGAATATTTTTAAATAAACTCTTTTTAAAAGTCAAAATATTTATTTTAATTGGTAAATTAAAAAAAAATAGTAATTTTGTACTTTTAAATAGTAAATCCGAAATATCATGACACATACAGAACAAAACCTTTCATCAAAATCTGAAGCGTTGATAGCAAAAGAGAATCAATATGGTGCACACAATTACCATCCATTACCTGTAGTTTTAGAAAGAGGCGAAGGCGTTTATGTCTGGGATGTGGACGGAAAAAAATATTATGATTTTTTATCGGCATATTCTGCTGTAAATCAAGGACATTGTCATCCAAAAATTGTGGGCGCTATGATTAAACAAGCGCAAACATTAACGTTGACTTCACGTGCTTTTCACAATGATCAATTAGGACCTTTTGAGGAATATGTGACCAAGTATTTTGATTTTGATAAAGTCTTACCCATGAATACTGGCGCAGAAGCAGTGGAAACCGCTTTGAAGCTATGCAGAAAATGGGCGTATGAGGTAAAAGGAATTCCTGAAAATCAAGCACAGATTATCGTTTGTGAAAACAATTTCCACGGAAGAACAACAACAATCATTTCATTTTCGAATGATGAAAATGCACGTAAAAGCTTTGGACCTTTTACAGAAGGATTTATAAAAATAGCATACGACGATATTGAAGCATTGGAGAATGTTTTAAAATCAACCAAAAATATAGCAGGATTTTTAGTGGAACCCATTCAGGGAGAAGCTGGAGTTTACGTTCCTTCTGAAGGATATTTAACTAAAGCTAAAGCACTTTGTGAGGCACATAATGTTTTATTTATTGCAGATGAAGTACAAACGGGAATCGCTAGAACCGGAAGATTATTAGCTACTTGTGGAAATTGTGACTGCAAAAAAGGTTGTGAAAACAAACCGGAAGTGAAACCAGATATCTTGATCCTAGGAAAAGCTATTTCAGGTGGTGTGTATCCAGTTTCGGCAGTTTTAGCGAATGATCATATAATGAATGTAATTAAACCGGGACAACACGGTTCTACTTTTGGCGGAAATCCAATTGCGGCTGCTGTAGCTATTGCGGCGCTTGAAGTGGTAAAAGAAGAAAATTTGGCACAAAATGCAGCATATTTAGGCGAAGTTTTAAGAACGGGACTGAACGAGATTGCTTCCAGAAATCCAGTAATTACATTGGTTAGAGGCAAAGGATTATTGAATGCGATAGTTATCAACAGTGATGAAGAATCCGACTTAGCCTGGGATATTTGTATGAAATTCAGAGATTATGGATTATTGGCAAAACCAACACACGGAAACAAAATTCGATTTGCGCCGCCATTAGTAATCACGGAATCTCAAATACACGAATGTTTGGCTATTATTGAAAGAGCTTTAAACGATTTCAGATAATGGGAAAAACGATAAAATTAATAAAGAACAGATCTGATATTGGAGCTGGTACACGTGGATCTGATTTAGGAATTGATGCTATAGAAATTGCTGCAATAAATAAAAACAGTGATTATTTCAATCAATTTGAATTTGAAGATGTCAAAACGCATAACGAATCGATTTACGATAAAAATCGAAGTTCTTCAGCAAAAAGAATTGAACACGTTGTGGAGCAATGCACCCGAGTTTGTAATGCAGTTAAGAAAAATATAGAAGGGAATTATTTTCCGATAGTATTATCGGGAGATCATTCTTCGGCATTAGGAACGTTGAGTGGTATTAAAGCGGCGTATCCCCAGCAAAACATTGGCGTGTTTTGGATTGATGCGCATGCTGATTTGCATTCGCCGTACACTTCACCATCCGGAAACGTTCACGGAATGCCTTTGTCTGCAGCACTTGGCGATGATAATTTGAGTTGCCAGAATAATGAAGTTCCAGCAGAAACGCAACAGCATTGGGAGGACATGAAAAATATTGGCAATAAAGGACCGAAAGTTTTAGCCAAAAACCTGATTTATTTTGGTGTGCGTGATACCGAAGAGGAGGAGGATAAGCAAATTGAAAAATTGCATATCAAAAATTATAAAGTTGACGAATTGCGTTATCGAGGTTTGCAGAAATGTGTCGAAGAAGCTTTATCAAAATTATCGCATTGTGAAGTTTTGTATATTTCTTTTGATGTGGATTCCATGGATTGCGATATGATTTCCTATGGAACGGGAACTCCGGTTCCTAAAGGTTTTGATCAGTATGAAATTATTGCAATCATCAATCAAATTATCCATACCAAAAAGGTGGTTTGTATCGAATTCGTGGAGATTAATCCTTTATTGGACACTAAAGGGAATAAAATGGCAGAAACTGCTTTTGAAGTTTTAGAAGCTATAACCGCAGAACTTATTATTCCTGCTGAATAGTTTTTTACAATGTATAGAAAAGCCCGGAATCTAATTTTTGATTTCGGGCTTTTTGTGGTTAATTGCATTTTAATAAACAGTAGTCCAAAATTATAATTGTTGTTTTAAGATTGCTAATGGCGCGTCAGTATTGGCTGATTGAAGATTAATATTTAATTAGAATAGCATTTAAGAAGTTATTGGAAACTCTGAATTAGTCTAAAATTAGTTATCTTGCTGCCTTTATCTGATAATAGTAATATTTTGAGTCCGATTTTGGGAAAACCATATAAAATAGAGATAAACTAGGAGAAATGAATAAAGTAGTAAATTTTATTGACTTACACAGCGGAGAAGAAGACAAAAAGAAAGTGCTAGATAATGTGAAGTCGAACATCTCGTTCCGAGGATCTAGTTTATGGATTTTAGCCTGCGCGATTGTAGTGGCTTCAGTAGGACTGAATGTTAATTCAACGGCAGTTATTATCGGTGCTATGCTAATTTCACCGTTGATGGGACCAATTGTTGGAGCTGGTTTTGGTTTGGGAATTTATGACTTTAATTTGCTTAAAAGATCATTAAAAAATTTGTTTATTGCTACGGTTGTGAGTTTGGTGGTTTCTACCATTTACTTTTTTTTAAGTCCCTTTAAAGATACACAGTCGGAACTTCTAGCAAGAACATCCCCTAATATTTACGATATTTTTATTGCTTTTTTCGGAGGACTCGTTGGGGTAATAGCCATCACGAGGGTAGAAAAAGGAAATCCAATTCCCGGAGTTGCCATTGCAACGGCATTGATGCCACCTTTGTGTACAGCGGGTTACGGTTTAGCTCTAGGGAATTTTAGATTCTTTTTCGGTGCGATGTATTTGTATACAATCAATTGTGTTTTTATCTGTATTGCAACGTTTATAATTGTCAAATATTTAAAATATCCAATTGTTAAACAAACCAATCTAAAGACGGAAAAAAAAGTAAAGTATATGATTTCTTTTTTGACATTAGCTTTGATAGTGCCCAGTGTCTTTTTTGCTTATCAGCTTTTCCAAGAGAAAAAATACAAACAAAAAGTGGAGCAATTTTTAAAAGTAGAATTTATTGATAAAGGATTTACCGTTTTGTATAAAAAAACGCAGTTTACATCAAACCCTAAAAAAATAGATATTGCCTTTTTAAGAAAAAGATTGGATAAGGACGAAATAAAAGGACTTAACGCAAAATTAAAAACCTATGAATTGAACAATACGGTTTTAAATATTATTCAAGATACAACTGATTTAAAACAGGATATTTTGAATGAAATTACTTTTAATAATAAAACAATGAGCGAAAAAGATTTGATTATTGCGAAGCTGCAAAGTCAAATTACATCTTTAAAATTTGATAACAATGCAATTCTAAATGAAACACGAATACTGTTTCCCGAAATTGAGAATATTGCCATTGCGAATCATGTCTTTAATGAAAATAAAGCCACCAAAAAAGTGATTACCGTGGTGCTTTACGAAAGTAAAAAAGATATTAGCGCCGTCGAAAAACAAAAGTTGAGTGCATGGCTAAAAAACAAATTCAAAACAGATGTTATTGAAATGTATAAAAGACAATAAAGAGTTGAAAACCCTTTAATGCTACTGCTGTTAAAATAAGTAAATTTAGTTTTTTTGTAGATATTCTATGATTTCATTACAGGTTTGTTTAGCATTTCTGTTTATTCCTATGAGTGTTGCTGATGCGTAACCAGTCCAACTACCGTAACCTGCAAGCCATAATCCGGGAATTTCAGCTGCTCTGCTTTCTTCGGTTTTTATGATGCCGCGCTCATCTGCGGAAACAATATTTTTTAAAAAGGAGGTCGTAAAACCAAAACCCGTACACCAGATTATCGCATCAAAATCTTCTTTGGTTCCGTCAGACCAAATCACACCGTTTTCGTAAATGCTTTCAAAACTGCCGTTTGAAATTAGAACTCCTCTCGAGCGAGCTTCTTTCACAGGTGGCACCATTACAATATTTCCCAAATCATAGTTGGCAGCATTAAATGGTTTTCCTTCTTTTTCAGCAAGGTATTTAGCTGTTGCCACATTAAAAAGATAAAATCCGTCCACTTCATCCGGTAAATATTGAGGTGGTTTTCTGGTAGACCATTTCACGGTAGTGACTTTAGAAACTTCGGCTACAATCTGCGCGCCTGAATTTCCTTCGCCAACAACCAGAACGTTTAAATTCCTAAACTTTTCCGGAATTTTATAATGGGCGGAATGTATTTGAATTCCTCTGAAAGTTTCTATTCCATTAATCTTTGGAATATAAGGATTATTCCAAGTTCCCGCTGCTGCAATAATTGCTTTTGAAAGATAAATACCTTTATTGGTGTAAACTTTGAATACTTTATTGTCAAAAGTTATGTTTTCAACAGTAACGGAGCGCTCGATTGGCAGTTCGTAACGCTTTTCATATTGGCATAAATAATCAATTACTTCTTGTTTTAGAGGAAACAGATTTTCAGATTTTGGCATCAGCCAGCCTGGCAAAGAACTGTGCTCGGCAGGAGAAAAAAGCGATAAGCTGTCCCAAGCATGAAGCCAGGCACCGCCGCACTTTTCCTCTTTATCCAAGATTAGAAACTTGAGTTTATGGCGTCGTAAATAATATCCGCAAGCCAATCCGCTTTGTCCGCCACCAATAACAATAACATCTTTAATTTCATTCATTTTGTTTGGAATCTAGATTTAGGTTGAGGCACGGTTTTTCGATCATCATACTCTTACCACTAAAAAAAAAAATAATCATTAATATAAAAGAGAAGCGTAGTTTTCGCTAAACAAACTAAAGAGTTTCAGTATTGGGTTCTAATTTTGGATTTGCATAGTATTTTTGTCTTAACCAAAAAGCGACGTTTACTAATGCAATTAAGGCGGGGACTTCAACTAATGGACCAATAACGCCTGCAAATGCTTGTCCGCTGTTGATTCCGAAAACGCCGATTGCAACCGCAATAGCCAATTCAAAATTGTTTCCGGTTGCCGTAAACGCAATTGCGGTAGATTTAGAATAATCAGCACCAAAATACTTTCCAAGGAAAAAACTGATCACAAACATCAATGTGAAATAAATGACTAAAGGAATTGCTATTCGAACGACATCTAATGGGATTTGCACAATTAATGCTCCTTTCAGACTAAACATTAAAACGATGGTAAATAATAAGGCCACTAAAGTAATAGGAGAAATAAAAGGGACATACTTATTTTGAAACCAAGCTTCTCCCTTTAATTGTATAAGGCCATAACGACTTATTATTCCCAGTGCAAATGGAATTCCCAGATATATTCCAACGCTTTCTGCAATTTGACCAATACCAATAGTTACATTAAAACCGGTATAACCAAAATATGGGGGTAAGATTGTTATGAATAAATATGCATACACACTGTAAAGTAAGACTTGAAAAATACTATTTAATGCGATTAATCCAGCGGCATATTCTCTGTTACCATCAGCCAGGTCATTCCAGACCACTACCATTGCAATGCATCGGGCCAACCCAATCAAAATTACTCCAATCATGTATTCCGGATAACCATTCAGAAATAGTAAGGCTAAAGAAAACATTAAGATTGGGCCTACAACCCAATTGAGAAATAAGGAAGCAGCTAGTACTTTGGTATTTTGAAACACTTCACCCATTTTACTGTAATTTACTTTTGCTAATGGGGGATACATCATTAGGATCAATCCAATTGCGAGCGGAATGTTAGTTGTTCCACTTGAAAAAGAATTGATGAAATTCCCACTTGAAGGGACGAAATTACCAATAGCAACGCCAATTGCCATTGCCAAGAATATCCACAACGTTAAAAACCGATCGAGGAAACCTAATTTTTTTCTTTCTGCTGCAGGGGCGCAATTAGTTGAAGACATATTTATGATTTTATTTGGGAGAATACGAAGAACATTTCGGTTGCAATTTGCAAATTGCGTTCCTGATATTTTTCTGCTTGGTGGGGTGTATTGTCAGAAGATTTTGGATCTTCATAAGTAATTGGAATCCGTTTTTCGGCACCGGCAATAAAAGGACAATCACCATCTGCTTGGGAACACGTCATAATTGCTGCAAATTCACTTTTTGGATTAAAATCATCATCATACGTTTTGGAAAAACCAATAATAGGATGCTCGTTCTCCCCATATTTTATGGCATAAATAGGATTTTGTCCTGCTGCAATAGTTTCAATTTTAAATCCTGATCGCTCTAAGGTTTTTACTGCCATAGGAAATAAAGCTGTTGCTTTGGTCCCGCCAGAATAGCAAAATACATTTTTTATATTGAAATTTGACGCTGCAGTTTGTGCCCAAACTTGCGACAAATGGCTTCTTCTGGAATTATGAGTGCAGATTAGGTTTAGCCTAATTTCTTGCTTGTTGGTTGTTTTACTTTGAATAAAATCAATAAGTGATTGCAAAACGATTTTACGATCCGCCGAAATGCTATCAAAATTTAAAGTATGGATTACTTTTTCTATTTCTGGAAATAGGGTGGTTTTGGTTAGTTCCATAATACAGCTTTAAAATTAGCAACAACCTCCGCCTGGAGTGCAGCTATTGGTTTGACTTGGGATTTCGGATAATTTTACTTTTTGTTTTTCTGCCGGAATTCCACATTGGTCCTCTGCCAAACAGGCCGTTTGTTTGTTAAGTAACGTAAATGCTGTTCCGTTGAAACCAATATCGTATTTCCCAATAGTTTCCGCTTGGAATTCTACTTCCACTTCATAATCTTCAATACCCAATATTTTTTCGGATAATTCAATTATATCCAAAAGTTTTTTTGGTTTTAGACGGTGTTCGAAGTCATTGGCATCCCATAACTGAAAGTTTACCACGGTTTCTTTTCTAACTTTTCCGCCGCAGTCGATGAAGTTTCTAGTGATTAATCCCACTTCAGTTACGTGAAAATGTTCTGGAACATAAGTACCGTTTGGTAGTACAAAAGCAACGTTGTCCAACGTGCTCAACTCTTTTTTAATTTCTGATAGTTTCATTTTTGTATATTTTAAAAATTAACAACATTGATTTTTCTTGTTTTCTAAATAGGTATTAATGTGCTCAAAAAAGCCATTTATTTTATTAAATCCCTCTTCGTTAAGGCAATAGCAAATCGCATTACCTTCAAAATTGCCTTTTATAAGTCTGGCATTTTTTAGTTCCTTTAAATGCTGAGAAACAGTAGGTTGCGCCAGAGGCAGTTCGTTTACAATATCGCCACACACGCAACTGTTTACTTTGATAAGGTGTTGTATAATCGCAATACGTGCAGGATGCCCGATGGCTTTCGCCAAAGTTGCCAACTCATTTTGTTCGTCTGTGAAATGTTCTGATTTAGTAATTCCCATCGCTATATATTTATATTGCAATATTACGATACAATTTTTAAATAGGCAAATTATTTTAATTTTTTCACCAGTAAAATATGTTATGGGTTTTTAAATTACCGTCGAAATTATAATTTGAATACACTTTTTGGAATAGCGTGAAATCCAACGAGCTTAACTCGATTTTCAATCTCACTTATGGGTATCATTTTAGAAGTATATATTGTAAATTCTCGTGGAAAAATATCCGTATTAACTATAACATCGTTTATTCCGTCCAATTCCATAAGACTTGTTTTGATTTCTAATAAATCTAAATCCTCAATTGCATTTGTTGCAAATATTTTACCGTGGTTTCCTGGAATTACATTGTCTGTAAGTATGTTCATGTTTTTATTTTTGAAAATTAGTATGAAGATAGCAGTTTAAATAGGTTAAATACGGAGTTGAAAGTTAGTCATTTTTCTTGAATAATTTAAAAAATTAAAAGCTGTTTTGTATAAAAATGACTAACTTAGTGTACTGAAAATCAATAAAATAATATGTAAAATGAACAATAGAAATGATAAATTAAATTTTGATAAAAGAAAACCGGGTAAGAAAGATAAAAATTCAATTCCAGATTCTCTTTTATATCCTCCAAGTGAAGATATTTACACTCAATTTAAAAAAGAATCAGATATAGATCCGGAAAATATATCTAAAAATAAAGTGCCGGTTGAAATTAATAATGTTACAGAATTGAATCAGAAGAATTTTGAAGAAGATGTATCCGGAGCTGATTTAGACGTTCCTGGTTCTGAACTGGATGACAATCTTGAGGATATTGGGACTGAAGATGAAGAAAACAATCATTATAGTATTGGTGGGGATGATCATAGTAGCTTAGATGAAAATACTGGAGATAAAAGGTAAGGTTTTGAAGAGGGTTTTTTTAGGTAAAAAGATAATCTTAATACAATGTCTTTAAAAGAAATCAATCCGAAGCGTAATTTAAATTCTACTGCCGAACAAGAAGGAGAAATTAATAAATCAGCATCCCAATTGGTCTTCGTGGTGCAAAAACATGCTGCTTCTCATTTGTATTATGTTTTCCGATTGGAAATCAATGGTGTATTAAAAAGTTGGGCGTTACCAAAAGGACTTTGTATGAATCCCGCTGATAAAAGATTGGCGTTTTTGGTAGAAGATCATCCTTTTAGTTATTAGGATTTTGAAGAGACCATTCCCGAAGATAATTATGGAGCCGGGAAAGTTATTACTTGGGTCAATGGAACGTATACTTTGGCTGAGGAACATGGACTAAATAAAGTTGAAAGTAAGTTGCAATCTAATTTGCAAAAAGGACATTTGAGTTTTATGCTTAATGGAAAAAAGCTGAGAGGAGAATTCGCATTGGTAAAACTTAAAACAAAACAAAAAAAATTCCTGGTTGTTGATAAAGTCAAAAGATCGATGTGCTAGCGATAAAGATATTTTACGCCAAGATAAATCCGTAATATCTACTGTGACATTAAAAAGGATTAAGGTTAGACAAGTGCAAATCATTATTTGGGCGTTCCTCCTTATATAAAGAGAGGCAATGTTGGTAGCGGGTAGTTGCCTCTCTTTATATAAGAAGTCGGGCTATTTGCTACAAGTCCTCGCCCCGCGAAAGGCGGGACTGTGGGCTTTCCGCTGCTATCCCTAACGCAAACCCGATTAAATTATGACTTTTAGTTGTTTAAATCTTTAGTATCACACCTTATATAAGAGTAAATAAGGAATCGTACTATTTAGTCTTATATAATGTATAAGACAAAACCATTGATTAGTTCAACCTAGAGCTTAAATAATGTAATGAAATGAGCATCGGAAGCAGAAAAGAGAATCGAAGGCCAGGAAAAAGAGCAACAATACCTGAATTTCTATAGCTTTAAAAAATATAAAGAGATTTGACAATCTCGCGTGTACGCCTGAAAAGCCCGAATTTCATCCATAAAGTCATTTTTTCCTTAGGAGATCCTCGAAGTGCCAGGAGGGAAGCAAAAAAAAATACTTTCAAAATTCACGGTTTCAGCGAGTTAAAGTTTACTTTAATAAAACATCAAAAAAAAGTGTTTAAAAAGCTTGAATAACTCAATAAACGGTGTAGTTTTGCACCCGCAACAACGCAGACGTTCTTTCAAATACTGGCAAGTAAAACGAATCAAACAGAAAATTTATTTTCTAAAAAAGATTAAAAAAAGCTTGTGAGATTAGAAAACGGATGTTACATTTGCACCCCGCAAAACAAGCAAAGTTCCTTGATAGATTGATAAGAAAACGAGAAGAAAACGAGATAAAAATTATTTCAAAAAAACTTCAAAATTTACTTGCCAGTTAAAAAGAAAGTTGTACTTTTGCACCCGCTTCCAGAGAGACACAATGTGACTCAAATGAAGGGAAAAAAAGATAAGAACACGTTCCTAGACATATTGAATTGACAGCCGTTTTAAGA
>NZ_SMFM01000011.1 GCF_004349085.1 Flavobacterium caseinilyticum
GAGCTACTGTATCCACTGTCCAAGTCGTTGTACGTGAAACCGGTGCTGCTGCGTTACCGCACGCATCAGTTGCATTCCAGGTTCTGGTTTGTGAACGTAAACAGCCCGTGATCGTAACCACGCTATCGGTGAATGTCGGAGTTACCATTCCACAAGCATCCATTGCTGTTGCTGTTCCAAGTGCTGCATTTATTGCATCAGCGGATGGATTACAACCCAATGTACCGTTGGTTGGTGTTCCTGTAGCCGTGATTACTGGMGCTACTGTATCCACTGTCCAAGTCGCTGTACGTGAAACCGGTGCTGCTGCGTTACCACAGGCATCAGTTGCATTCCAAGTTCTGGTTTGTGAACGTATACAGCCCGTGATCGTAACCACGCTATCGGTAAATGTTGGAGTTACCATTCCACAAGCATCCATGGCTGTTGCTGTTCCAAGTGCTGCATTGATTGCAGATTCTGATGGACTACAACCCAATGTGCCGTTGGTAGGTGTTCCTGTAGCCGTGATTACTGGCGCTACTGTATCCACTGTCCAAGTCGCTGTACGTGAAACCGGTGCTGCTGCGTTGCCGCACGCATCAGTTGCATTCCAGGTTCTGGTTTGAGAACGTAAACAGCCCGTGATCGTAACCGCGCTATCAGTGAATGTTGGAGTTACCATTCCACATGCATCCATGGCTGTTGCTGTTCCAAGTGCTGCATTTATTGCATCAGCGGATGGGTTACAACCCAATGTGCCATTGGTAGGTGTTCCTGTAGCCGTGATTACTGGCGCTACCGTATCTCGAACATTGATGGTTTGCGCAGCGATAGCTGTGTTCCCACAATCATCCGTAGCAGTCCACGTTCTGGTTACACTATAATTTCCTGCGCAATTGCCTGGTGTAGTTACATCTACATAGACTAGTGACTTCACTGCGCAATTGTCAGTTGCTGTTGGTGTTGCAAAAGACAAAACTGCAGGACACTCAACCGTTGTTGGAGCTGGCAATGCAGAAATTACAGGAGGAGTCTTGTCCCGACACAATTTCAGTTGAATGGGAGCTCCAGGAAAATCTTTTAATTCAGATTGATTTGAACTTCCTGAAGATCTTGTTCTGATAAATAGTGTACTGAGGACAAAACAATCATTGTTGACAGCATTAAACACTTTGGTAAGGTTTACTGCTCCCTCGGCCCATTGATTCACTTGATAACTTCCACCAACGCCAGTACCATTAGGATCGCTTCCATAAACATCAAAAGGTACAGGAGTAATCGAGGTATTCTGCGTTATAAAAATATTACCAAGAAAATCGGAGTTTGGATGAAGTACATATTCATAAACACCAGGTGAGGTTTGTGTCCATACGCGAATAGAAGCGTTTGCGTCACCACCTCCCTGAACAAATTCAATGGTCACCAATATGTCACCAATTGTACGACCTCCATCAGTTCCGGCAGATTCAAAACTGCCACTACCACCAATGACTGGGCTAGTACCCGTTTGGGGGTTAAAAGCACCGTATACCGCTCCCGTTAATGTTAAGGATTTCTGTAAAAATTCGAAATCAATGTAACTGCTTCCATTGGTAACCTGACGGTCACCAGCAAATAGAACCCATAAATCATTAGGGTCTCCCATAACAGGAACACCATTAACAACCAAAGGAACTCCATTAACAACAGTTTGAATAGTTGGATCTCCATACGAAAAATGAGCACCGGCATTTTGGATTTCATTTTTATTAGGATTTTGTCCAGCGCCCCATGTATAGGTGCTAGGATTATCGTTTATTTTGTTGGAAAGGGTAAATATGGTTGGATCTTGTCTATCCCCTCCCCATGGATCCTGCAAGAAAAAAGTAAAACCCGGATACAGAAGATTACCCGTTGTTAAATCAAGGACGCCATGAGTACCGTTGGGATGGACTGCGTCAAACAAGTCGCCCACATTTGTGTAGCCGTTAGGCGTATGTGCGAAGGCATCGCCATCAACCCCTGAACCCAGTAAAGGAGTTTGAACCGGCACAACACCCTGAATGGACTGTGCTTCTGCCGTATAACCTGTTAGTAAAATTGCCATAAAAACAAGTGGCAACACAAATGACTGACGCCAACAGCGGAGCCATACATTTGACATGTAATTAATTGGATTTCCATCATTAAATTTTAAAAAATCTAACTTAGAAACAGTGTTTTTCGGTCTGAGACAACAATATATTTTGCTGGACAAAACATCGAAAAACTTGGTAATTGTACTCTTTTTCATAATTAAAGTATTTTTACATCATAAATTAGAAAAAAACGGAAGTTTACAGACTTGGAGGATCAAACTTGTATAAAAAGAAAACCTCTTCATAAACATTATGAAGTACTCGTCATTCAAAGAATTTTTGTTGACAATACAACAACTAAATTCTTTTACAGCCAGATTGTCGATTAAAAAATAACAATCTTAAAATTGTACTTTAAAACAAATAGCATTCTGATTAATAAAGTAGGATCGCACAAAAGTTTTCAAACTTGGGGAGAAAACTTGCAGATAAAAGAAACATCTTCAAAAAGTAATTTTTTGAAGTACTCCATCAATTAAAGGATTATTATTGCGGGGAACAATAGATTAATTCTTTACTAGCCATATGACTGCATGGTATGCGATCATAAATTGTACTGTAAAACAAATAACATTCTAAGTACTTTAATAAGATAAAATAAAAGTTTTCAGATTTGGGAAGAAAACTTGCAGCCAACGAAACATCTTCAAAAATAATTACTGGAAATACTCCAGCAAGTGAGGATTTATTGCTCAAAGAATAAAAAATATCTTTTGAATAACTTAAAATTTGTTCTAATAATAACTTTCCTCAGACCAGCTAAAGATTAAAATTAGTTAATTAAATTACAAAACGAAACAACAAATCAGCAAAAATCGTTAACAAACATTTATAACCGACAAATTACTTAGAGTTTTAAGAAAATTAGCACATAAAAGGCATAAATATTAACAATTGTTCACTATTTAAAAACTTGATTAACAGATAATTACATGTTAAAAAAAATGTTAAAATCACTTTTAATTATTGTGACTTTAGCTACTAAAAAACCATTATAATTTCACTTTCGAGAAAAAGTTAAATGAACCTCCATAAATTGAAGTAATTTACCTAATAATAATATTTTTCTGTAGAAGAACAATGAATTTACATATTAAAAATTAGACTAGAATATGCTTGCGGAATATAATCTTTTAACTTTATAATATTAGACACTTTCAATAACACTATCTAAAAACATGTTAAAAATCATCTGACAAACTTTTAATAAATTATTTAGAAACCTATAAAATTTATTCCAACACAAACAAAGGTAATCAGTGTTTTTAATTTATAAAAACAAAGAAACCTTTCTATGTATAGAAAGGTTTCTTTTATAAAAAGGATACGGTACTATTATATATAAGTTTACAGCAACAGCATTCACCCTTTCTAATTATCTAAAAATCGTTGAAAGGCTTACATATTACGTCTGTATTGTCCGCCTACTTCAAATAAAGCAGAAGTAATTTGTCCCAAAGAACAAACCTTCGTTGCTTCCATTAAATGTTCAAATAAGTTTTCGTTTTTAATGGCTGCGTCCTGAAGCGTATTTATATGTTCATCTACCAAATCCTGATTGGACTGGTGTAAATGATTCAACATATCAATTTGATATTGTTTTTCTTCTTCGGTGGCACGAATTACTTCCGCTGGAATGACCGTTGGAGAGCCTTTAGAACTCAAAAACGTATTGACACCGATAATTGGAAATTCACCCGTATGTTTCAAAGTTTCATAGTACAGACTTTCTTCCTGAATTTTTGAACGTTGGTACATTGTTTCCATCGCACCAAGAACGCCGCCACGTTCGGTAATTCTATCGAATTCCTGTAAAACCGCAGCTTCAACCAAGTCGGTTAATTCTTCGATGATAAAAGCTCCCTGAATTGGGTTTTCGTTTTTAGCTAAACCTAATTCTTTATTAATAATCAATTGGATCGCCATCGCACGACGCACAGATTCTTCCGTTGGCGTTGTGATTGCTTCATCATAAGCATTGGTATGCAGGGAATTACAGTTGTCATAAATCGCATATAACGCTTGCAAAGTGGTACGAATATCATTGAAATCAATTTCCTGCGCGTGCAAAGAACGTCCAGAAGTCTGAATATGGTATTTCAACATTTGCGCGCGTTCGTTAGCTCCGTATTTATTTTTCATGGCTTTCGCCCAAATTTTACGAGCCACACGACCAATAACGGCATATTCCGGATCAACTCCATTCGAGAAAAAGAACGATAAGTTAGGTCCAAAATCATTGATATTCATGCCGCGACTCAAATAATATTCCACGTAAGTGAAACCATTAGAAAGCGTGAATGCCAATTGCGTGATAGGATTCGCACCCGCTTCGGCAATGTGATAGCCCGAGATAGAAACGGAATAAAAGTTTCTTACATTCTTGGTAATGAAATATTCCTGCACGTCACCCATCAATCGCAGCGCAAATTCAGTAGAGAAAATACAGGTATTTTGTGCCTGGTCTTCTTTAAGAATATCAGCCTGAACTGTCCCACGAACTTGAGATAACGTTCTTGCTTTAATTTCATTATATACTTCTAAAGGTAAAACCTGATCTCCGGTAACCCCTAATAGCATCAGCCCTAATCCGTTGTTTCCCTCTGGTAAATCCCCTTGATAATGTGGTCTTTCGACTCCTTTAGCTGCATATATTTTGTTGATTTTTGCTTCAACTTCTTTTTCAAGACTATTCTCTTTAATATAAAACTCGCATTGTTGGTCAATAGCCGCATTCATGAAAAAACCTAATAACATCGGCGCCGGACCATTGATGGTCATACTCACCGAAGTCATCGCATGAACTAAATCAAAACCAGAATATAATTTTTTAGCATCATCCAAACAACAAATAGAAACTCCGGCATTACCGATTTTTCCATAAATATCCGGGCGTACATGCGGATCGTTTCCGTATAAAGTTACGCTGTCAAAAGCCGTTGACAATCGTTTTGCCGGTAATCCAGCACTTACATAATGAAAACGTTTGTTGGTTCTTTCCGGTCCGCCTTCTCCGGCAAACATGCGAGAAGGATCTTCTCCTTCGCGTTTGAAAGGATAAAGTCCAGCTGTAAAAGGAAATTCTCCAGGAACATTTTCCTGCAAACACCAACGTAAAATATCACCCCAAGCTTTATACTTTGGCAACGCAATTTTCGGGATTTGAGAATGTGATAAGGACTCGGTATGCGTCGCCATTTTTATTTCCCTGTCACGAACTTTAAACGTATAAACTGGATCTTTGTACTTGTTTACTTTTTCGTCCCAAGTCAAAATGATTTCCCAATTGTATGGATCCAAATCCATTTTTACTTTTTCAAACTGATTCAGTAAAAGATTTAGGAAAATTTTATTTTCAGCAACCCCTTGTTTTTCGGATTCCAAAGCCGTTGGCAAAACTGAATCATCGTCGATTCCAGTTTTGTTAATTACTGGACATTTTCCGGAAACACTCTCCAAAGTTTTGAAAATCCCGTATAATTTTTGTGCAACTTGCTCTTGGCTTATCGCAGTAACATCATATTTTCTGTTGCTTTCGGCAATTTCAGATAAGTAACGCGTTCTGTGGGGAGGAATAACGAAAATCTTCTCGCTCATTTCACGCGTAATTTGAAACGTTGATTTCAAATCAGAATTTGTTTTTTCATGGACTTTATCCATAATCGCTTTGTATAGCGTATTCATTCCCGGATCGTTGAACTGCGAAGCAATCGTCCCGAAAACCGGAAGTGTATCTAAATTCGCATCCCAAAGATTATGGTTGCGTTGGTATTGCTTTTTTACGTCTCTCAATGCGTCGAGAGAACCGCGTTTGTCAAATTTGTTTATCGCTACCAAATCAGCAAAATCAAGCATATCGATTTTTTCCAATTGGGTTGCAGCACCAAATTCCGGTGTCATAACATATAAAGAAACATCAGAATGATCCATGATTTCTGTATCGGATTGCCCGATTCCAGAAGTTTCCAGGATTATAATATCATAATTTGCCGCTTTAATCACTTGAATCGCATCAGCAACATATTTAGACAAAGCCAGATTCGATTGACGTGTAGCCAACGAACGCATGTAAACCCTAGGATTATTGATGGCATTCATTCGGATTCTATCTCCAAGAAGTGCTCCTCCCGTTTTACGTTTTGATGGATCCACAGATATTAATCCGATTGTTTTTTCCGGGAAATCGATAAGAAAACGACGTACTAATTCATCTACCAACGAAGATTTTCCTGCTCCACCCGTTCCGGTAATTCCCAAAACCGGAGTTTTACAATTGGCATTTTTTTTATGAATTGCATCTAAAGTATCCTTTGCAACATCAGGGAAATTTTCCGCGGATGAAATAATTCTGGCAATTGCCTTTGGATTTTTTTCGTCAAGCTGATTAATCTCTTGATCCAATTTATCTCCGACAGCATAATCTGATTTCTGAACTAAATCATTGATCATTCCCTGCAGTCCCATGGCTCTTCCATCATCCGGAGCATAAATTCTGGTGATTCCGTAGTCTTGCAAGTCTGCAATTTCTGAAGGCAGGATCACTCCTCCTCCACCGCCAAATATTTTGATTTGCCCGGCTCCTTTTTCCTGAAGCAGGTCATACATATATTTAAAATATTCGTTATGTCCTCCTTGGTAGGAAGTTATAGCAATTGCATTGGCATCTTCTTGTATTGCAGTATTCACCACTTCTTCGACACTTCTGTCATGACCTAAATGAATCACCTCAACACCTGTAGATTGAATAATTCTGCGCATGATGTTAATTGCTGCATCGTGGCCATCAAAAAGGGCCGCGGCGGTTACAATTCTTACTTTATTAACAGGGATATACGGTTTTACTAGTTCCATTTTATGAATATGATAATTTAAGTCTGCAATTTACAATTTTATTTTAAGAATTATTTGTTCCGATTTAGTGGATGTTGTTAAAAAGTAGGAATTTTGTCTTTTAGCCCCGATGGAAGCGGCATCTCCCGATTTAGAAAAACAAGGCTTTTTTAAGCCGTAGTTTTTATTAATCGGGAATACAGCGCACAGCGGGACAACTGTTCCTTAAAAAATACTAAATTTTGTGCTCCTAAAAAAAATTATGGCTTTGTTTTTGAATAAGTGTTAGTTTTACACGAGTCTCACGGCGATAATGCAATTAAACCTTAAAAACAATTTACAATGAAAAAAATTTTAATTATAATGGCAGCGGTGTCACTTTCCAGTTGTGCCGAAATGCAGCAGGTACTGAATCAGCTACCGCAAACGCAGGGAATAGGTGGCGTTGACATTTCAGGAGGATTGAAAGAAGCGTTAAACAACGGGATTTCTAAACAAGTGACAAAACTAACCACAACAGACGGTTTTTATAAAAATGCTGCTGTGAAAATCTTATTGCCGGAAGAATTGAGAAAGGTTGATGCAGGATTGCGAAAAATTGGAATGAGCTCATTGGCAGACGAAGGTTTAAAAGTTTTGAATCGCGCTGCCGAAGACGCAGTGAAAGAAGCGACTCCTATTTTTGTTGATGCGGTGAGAAATATGAGTTTTATGGATGCCAAATCGATTTTGATGGGTAATGAAAGTTCAGCGACAAATTATTTACAAAATAGTACTTCGAATGCTTTGTACGGGAAATTCAGTCCGGTTATTAAAAATTCGTTTACAAAAGTGGGTGCCGACAAAGTTTGGGCAAACATTATCACTAAATATAACAGCATTCCATTAATCACCAAAGTAAATCCTGATTTGACCGATTATGTGACCAATCAAGCGATGAACGGCGTTTTTAAAATGGTTGCTGTCGAAGAAAAAAACATAAGAACGAATATTACTTCAAGAACTTCACTTTTATTGCAAAAGGTTTTTGCTATGCAGGATAAAAGATAGTTTCGATTTTAATATACATTCAGAAATAAGAAATGCTTCCTTCTAGACTGCCCCCAAAAAGTTAGACACTATTTGGGGGTATTTTTATGGAAAGAAACTTCCGAAGCTCTGATTTTTCAATTCTTGTTATAAAAACAAAAAATATTCGCGTTCCCATTATAAAACGCAGTGATTTAATCAAGTGGAATTTTGGACAAAATCACTGTCTTGTTCATTTAATGTTAAGGTTTTACGAAACTCTTTGTTCAACAGGGTTGAATCAAAAAGATAAACTGCATTAAAATTTTCAGATATTCTGAAAATTAGTTTTATGGAATCGGTAACAAATAAATTGCTCGAATTGGTTTTGGAAATCGTTTGTGATCCAGTAACATCGTTAAAAATGGAATCCGTTTGATAATTATCATCGGTTAAAAATTCAGTTGCACCATATTTAATTAATTTGCAACTAGTTTAGTAGAGTTACTAAATCATCTGTAGATTAGATAGTTTTTACAGAGAAATACACTATCGTAGACCCATTTGAGAATTTAAACATTGTATGCAAGAGCTTTTAAATTCTATTTTAAAAACAAGACAGAAAATTGTGAGATTAATTAGAATTACGATTTACAGAAAAAAATATTTAGCTCTGAATCAACCTTTTAAAAAAGTTTCGAAAAACTTAACGTATCTGCAACAAAGTAATAACATAATCTTAACAGCAGAAGATCAAGTTATATTTGATCTTTGCAGAGTAATAAACTGGTTATTTATTATTTGGTTTTGGTTAGTAAAAGAATTGCCTGTATCGTAATGATACAGGCATTTTTTATTTGGTGTTATTGATAAAAGAAAGTACGGCACCATTAAAAACTATTGGCTGTTCCACATTGACCACATGTCCACATTTTTCAATTACAAACAATTTAGAAGATCGGTAATGATTGTCCACTACTTTGCGGACCGACGGTAAAAACATATAATCTTCTTCTCCCATTACATATAATGTCGGAATATTTAATTCGACCTGACGAAACCATCTCAGGACCGGATTTATTTCGGCCGTTAGCTTAAACCACTTTATAAATTCTTTCTGATATAATTTTTTAGCCTCATTGATAAAAAGTAAACGAGATTGTTTGTGACTTTTTTTAGGCATAATCACAAAAGCAAAAAACTTGTATAAAACTAAATAAGGCAAAACATATTTAAACATATTTCCCAACCTCATTAAAACCTGCGAACGAAAATTCATTTTTAAGATTGCGCCGCCAAGAATCATACTTTGCACTCGTTTCGGATACATTTCCGCTAGTTGTCTGATTAAAATTGTTCCCAGCGAAATCCCAACAAAGTGAGACTTTTCGATTTTTAGATAATCTAACACTTCCAGAATGTCATTGGCAAGAGCCGCAAAAGTATATTTCTGTTTAAAAGCAGTTTTGAGCGTAGGTTTTGAGTTTCCGTGACCACGTAAATCCAATAACAACACATTATATCGTTTTTGAAAATCCCGAATTTGCCTGAACCAAATAGACGAACTTCCACCAGCACCATGAACAAAGGTTACCCATTGCTCGCTATTTTCATTCTTGTAAATGGTATAATTAATCACTACTTTTTTTTGCAAAAATAGAATAATAAATTTAAATTGTATTCTTAACATATAATAATGAGGAATTATTATGTACAAAACGTAAATTTGCAAAAAATTACACCCATGATTGGATTATTGAAAGAGAAAAGTGAAATAGAAAAGCTTAAAAAAGAATACCAAACTCTTGCTGAGCAAAATTTTAATATCGAAAGAAAACATACTGAAATCGTACCGGAAGAATTAGTGCTTGAGGAATGCGAATCATAATCTGATATGCATTTTTTTAAAATAATCAAACGCTTTTAACAATCGGCTTCCATACCAGGAAAACATTTCGCCATCTACAAATATCGCTTTTGCGTGGTGCGTGTGCCTTCCTATTTCAAAAGCATCTTCTTCCTGAAAAGGATACGGTTCTGAGGATAGGAAAACCAAATCAGGGTCACCTTGCAAGCGTATTTTTTTGAGTTCAACTTCAGGATAACGCCCTAAAGTCGCTGGATTGTCAGCATAAATGTTCTTAAAATGATTTAGTTTCAGCAATTCATTGATGAAATTATCCGAACCAGCGACCATAAAAGGATTTTTCCAAATGAAATATGCCACTTTTTGTTCCGGTTTATCGTTGATGAAGTTTTTAAAATCGCTCAAGGCAAAAGCCAATTTGTCGTTCCATTTCTGTGATTCGGTTCTGCAATTAAAAAGTTGACCAAAGTCAGAAATCATCTGGAAATTATCTTCAATCGTAATAATATTCGTCACCCAAACTGGACAAATTTTACGCAATTCTTCCACAATTTCAACTGTATTTTCCTCTTTATTACAAATGATAATATCCGGTTGCAGCAATCTGATTTTCTCGTAATGCACTTTCTTGGTTCCGCCAACAATTTTCTTCGTTGATTTAAGATGATACGGATGCACACAAAATTTTGTAATTCCTATAATGCGGTCTTCCAAACCTAAATCATACAGCAACTCCGTTTGTGACGGAACCAGTGAAATAATACGTTTTGGCGACGTTTCAAAAGAATGTGTTATTCCAATTTGATCGATTAGAGTTTTTTGTTTCAAGTTTAAAGTTTAAAGTTGATAGTGTTGCAGCATCACTTGACTGCTTTTTTACCGTTAAGATATTAAGTAAAGTTAAGATTTTAAAAATTTAACCGCAAAGGACGCAAGTATTTTCGCAAAGTACACAAAGTTTTTCTTGTTTAAAATTTAAGATTTAACCATTAAGAAATTAAGAAAAAGTAAGGCTTAAAAAGTTTGACGGCGAAGTTTTCTATATAAATCCTAGCGCAAGTTTAATGAAACTTAATGCCTTAATGGTTTAAAAATTAAGTTGCATTGAATTCAACATATTTTATGGACCATTCAAAAAACTTTAAACCTTAAACTTTAAAATTGTTCCACTTTAAAATCATAATCTCTTCCATTTCCTGCTGCATTTTCAACGCTTCTGCTCTTGCTTTTTCAGCAAAATCAGTTCCGTTTGAAGCATAAATAATACCACGTGACGAATTAATCAGTAATCCCACATCAGCGTTCATGCCATATTTACAAACTTCGGATAAACTTCCGCCTTGCGCGCCTACTCCGGGAACAAGCAAGAAACTGTCAGGAACAATCTTTCGAATTTCAGTAAAATATTCGGCTTTGGTCGCCCCGACGACGTACATCAGGTTTTCGCTGTTTTTCCAGGTTTTAGATGTTTCTAACACCTGTTTGTACAATTCTTTAGCTGCACTCCTTTCGGCTTCGCCTCGGGTTCCGTTTGTGGTTAAAGTCTGGAAATCAAACGCACCCTCATTGGAAGTCAAAGCCAACATGATCGTATGTTTGTTTTCGAAAGCTAGAAAAGGTTCCACCGAATCTTTGCCCATATAAGGCGCAACGGTTACGCTGTCAAAATTTAAATCTTCGAAAAAAGCTTTGGCGTACATCGATGATGTATTCCCGATATCACCTCGCTTGGCATCTGCAATCGTGAAGATATCCGGATACGTTGAATTGATATAATTGATTGTTTTTTGCAACGACATCCACCCTTTTATTCCGTAAGCTTCATAAAAAGCAGTATTGGGTTTATAAGAAACCACCAAGTCATGCGTGGCATCGATTATTGCTTTGTTAAATTCAAAAATAGGGTCTTCCAGTGCTAATAAATGCTGCGGAATTTTTTCCAAATCAACATCTAATCCTACGCAAAGGAACGATTTCTTAATTCTGATTTGGTCAATAAGTTGTTGTGTAGTCATGTGGTGTGTTTAACGGCAAAGTTCGCAATCCCGAAGCGTCGGGACTCGCAAAGTTCACAATATTGTTTTATATACTATTCGTTTTTAGCCCCGATTGATCCCGAAGCTTCGGGAGATATCCTCGCAGTGAAACGGAGATATAAAGGCGAAAGCGAGAAATAGCTCCAAAAAAAAAGCCTCAAATAATGAGGCTTAATTATTAAAAAACCTCGCTGGCTTCTTTCAGTTTTTCCATGTTGTTGACTAACGCCAACTCATCTACAATTTTCTGAATGTCACCATTCATGATATTTCCCAAATCGTACAACGTCAAACCTACGCGGTGATCCGTCACACGACCTTGAGCGTAATTATACGTACGGATTTTTGCAGAACGGTCACCAGAACTTACCTGAGACGTACGCGTTGTTGCATCTTCCGCTTGTTTTTTGGCTAATTCCTGTTCGTACAAACGGGAACGCAGAACGCCAAAAGCCTTATCTTTATTCTTGTGTTGTGATTTCTGATCCTGACATTGCGCCACCAATCCGGTTGGAATATGCGTCAAACGAACCGCTGATTTGGTTGTATTTACAGATTGTCCACCAGGTCCTGACGAACAGAAGAAATCCACACGAACATCATTCATATCAATTTGTACGTCAAATTCCTCTGCTTCCGGAAGCACCATAACCGTCGCTGCCGAGGTGTGAACACGTCCTTGCGTTTCCGTTTGCGGTACACGTTGGACACGGTGAACACCGGCTTCAAACTTCAAAGTTCCGTAAACATCTTCACCGGTAACTTCAAAAATCACCTCTTTAAATCCACCCGAAGTTCCCTCGTTCATATCCACCACAGAAGTTCTCCAACCTCTGTTTTCACAATATTTCGTGTACATACGAAACAAATCCCCGGCAAAAATACTCGCTTCATCCCCACCCGTTCCGGCACGAATTTCCACCATGACATTCTTAGCATCTTCGGGATCTTTAGGAATCAACATAAACTTGATTTCTTCCTCCAGTTCCGGCAATCTCTCTTTGGCTTCTTCCAGTTGCATTTTGGCCATTTCGGTCATGTCAGCATCACTGTTATCAGCAATTATTTCGTTTGCTTCGTCGATATTTGCCATCAAAACAACATATTCATCGCGTTTTTCAGCCAAAGCTTTTAAACTTTTGTACTCTTGATTCAATTGCACATAACGCTTCTGATCCGAGATCACATCCGGCTGAATTATCAAATCCGAAATCTCATCGAAACGTTGTTTTACTATTTGAAGTCTATCTAACATTTTCTTAGTCCTTTATTTAGGCTGCAAATTTAGTGAAATATTTCACATTATTTAGTGAAAAGATTTCACATTTTAGATTGTAGATTTTACATTTCTTTTCAGGAGCTGTTTCCTGCTGTCATTCCAATCTTTATTGATAAAACTTGCTTCGCGTTTTATCAATAAAGGATTTTCCCTTCCATCAGGGCTAGGGTATTTGTGTTAAAATAATTGCGTTTACGGTTTCCCGTAAAGTTCTTGAAACAAAAGGAGTTAGTTTTGGAAATGAAAGATAACTAAATGCATTTTCATCAGTATTTTCGGAAGAAAGTAATATATTTGAAATAAGATAAGGGGAACAAACTTTCGCCACTATCTCCATATTTGATTGTATGTAAGAAAGTTTATCTCGCCGTATGAAAGTTTACTGTAACCATAGCAAGAATATCTCTGAAAAAATATAAATTCACAAAATAAATATCAATGGAAGATTTAAAATTAAAATTGCAACAATTACATGAAAGAGTTGACTCTTTAAAAGATCAAATAAATACAGAGGAAGCTACAAAAAATGCTTTTGTAATGCCTTTTATTCAAATTCTCGGTTACGATATTTTCAATCCAACAGAAGTAATTCCTGAATTTGTTTGTGATATTGGAACTAAAAAAGGAGAGAAAATAGATTACGTAATAAAAAGAGATGGTCAACCAATTTTAATAATAGAATGTAAAAATTGGAAAGAAAATGTTGATGCTCATAATTCCCAACTTCATAGATATTATCACGTTTCAAAATCACGTTTTGGCGTTTTAACAAACGGACATATTTATAATTTTTATGCAGATTTGGAGAAACCAAATATAATGGATGAAAAACCATTTTTCACTTTAGATATATCAAACCTGAAAGATACAAGTTTAAAAATTTTAGAAAATTTTTCTAAAAATGGGTATAATCTTGAAGAAATTTTAGATTCCGCGGAAGGATTAAAATATATAAAGGCAATTAGAAATGAATTTGAAAAAGAAATACAAGAACCTTCCGACGAAATTGTTCGCCTTTTAGTAAACAGATTTTTCAATAAACCTTTGACAGCTCCAAGATTAGTTGCATTCAAAGAATATACTAAAAAAGCATTTTCAAATTCAATAAATGAATCAATAAACTTTAGATTAAAAAATGCTCTAAATATAACTGAAACTGTTCCTTCAAAAACGAATGAACAAATTACAGCAATTGACGAAAATGTCGAAACTCCAAAATTCATCACAACGGAAGAAGAAATTGAAGGTTCTCAAATAATTAAAGCAATTTTAAGAGAAATTTTGCCAGCTTCAAGAATTGCATTTAGAGATACACAATCTTATTTTGGTATTTTATTAGATGATAATAATCGAAAACCTATTTGCCGTTTACATTTTAATTCTTCAAATAAATACATTGAACTTTTCAACAACGGAAAAGATAATGGAGAGAAAAAATTAATACCTTCTATAGACGAAATTTATAATTACAAAGCTGAATTATTGACAACAATAAAAAACTACGGGTAAATCCAGATTGCATGGTTATGTTTTCAGTTCGATAGCGTGGATTTGCAAACCGTATAATTAGCTAAAAAAAGGACGAAAAAATATTTTAATAAAAACTCAAGTTGTTAACAACCAAGTAGTTTCGTTAAATTCAACGATTGAATTTAGCGAACATTCTTAATCTTTAAAACAAACAAAATTATGTCTAGTTGTACAGCACCAAGAAATGGACATCGCACAGCGAGCGGAGCAGCAGCTTGTCCCTCATGTAGCAGCCGAAGTTACCGTAGTCACTACAATTCATATCCATCGTATTCATCAACACCTTATTCCGCATCAAGTATCAGTGGAAGCAGCAGAAGCAGTGGTGGCGCAAGAAGTTCAAAGCCACGGTGGTCACAAGCAAGTTCTCCAGTTTATTACACACCTGCTGAGGTAATAGCACTTACACCAATCCGCCGAACAGTCGAGAATCTGGTAGAAATGAAACCCGACCTTAGAGATGTATTTCTCTGTCATGCTTGGGAAGACAGACAGGATGCCGCAAAAGAACTTCACGACTTACTTATTTTGAACGGAGTTTCTGTTTGGTTCAGTGAGAAAGATATTGCACTAGGTGTGCCATTAATGCGTGCCATCGACAAGGGTTTAGCAAACTCGCGAATTGGACTAGTATTGGTAACTCCTGCCCTACTTCGTCGTCTTCCTCTAGAAGGTATTGCAGACAAAGAACTATCAGCGTTACTAGCAACCGACCAGCTAGTTCCAATAGTCCACAATACTACATATGAAGCTCTACGTGATGTCAGTCCTCTTCTTGCATCGAGAACAGGTTTGAGCACTACTGACGAGACAATGAAAGAGGTTGCTGCTAAACTTGCAGAACTTATCGCTTATGAACCTGCAAAAACATAATGCTGTCTATTACAACAAAAAAATTACGAAAAAACATTTTTAATTCTTCTTTTTATTGTCACTTCAACTTTATTTGCTCAAATCTTGACAAGTTAAAGCTTGTTGAAAATGAAATTTCTAATGTTAAAAATTGACAGAAGAATCGAAATGCATTTCAATCCAAGCGTGTACTTTTTATAAACATCCAGGAATGTATTCAGCGTTACTTGGAAAAGTCAAAAGCAAAGAAACCCACTGGCGCTCGTTTGCAACGAATGCCAATTTTAATTTAGAGCACAATCGTAGCGTTTTCAACGCGGGTATTTTAATTTTAAGAAGTAGTTCTCCTCCAGCCGTCGCGAGAAGAAATAAAACCCGATCGCTCGGATATCCACAAGAGTTACCGTAATTTTGCAAACTGAACACAACGAGCAGCAAATAATCTGAATGGGATTGCTTCGTTCCTAGCAATGACTTAATTAAATTGCCCACAAATAAAACCAACTGAAATGAAAAAGATCCTCATTATATTTTCGATAGTTACATTCTTATCGTCCTGCAAAGAAACGACTAGCAAAAAAGCGGCTGAAGTTAAAAATCAACAAATTGACAGCACAGCAAATCAAGTGATAGAGGTTGCTGCGTTCAAAGGACAACAAGTTACCGGAGTCACAATTACTGATGTCGGGCGTATTTTTGTGAACTTTCCGAGATGGAGAAAAGGAGTTGATAATTCCGTCGTGGAAATAACAAATACTACCGTTCAAAAAAGCTATCCGGATGAAAATTGGAATTCTTGGGAGATTGGACAACCAGTTGTAGCCAATAAATTTGTTGGAGTGCAATCAGTAGTTGCCTTTGAAAACCAATTGTATGTTTTGGACACCAGAAGTCAATTATTCGAAAATGTACTGGATGCGCCTCGTATTTTTGTTTTTGATTTAACAACTGATAAATTAGTTAAAACCTATATTCTAGATAAAAACAGTTACCATCCCGATTCATACATCAACGATCTTAGAATAGATAAAAAAACTCAAAAAATTTATCTTACTGACTCAGGAAACTCTGGTATTGTCATCATCGACATTAAATCCGGTCGCTCCAGAAGAGTTTTAGACAACCACAAATCAACAGCTGCCGAACAAGGCTTTTTGACATTTGGAGACAAAAAATGGGAAAATACCATTCATTCTGATGGAATAGCCTTGGACACTGTAAACGACCGTCTTTACTTTCATGCCCTTACAGGATACAGCCTCTATTCAATTGCAACAAATATGCTGGCTTCTGAAGATGAAAAAAGCATAGAAGAAAGCGTTCGATTTGAGGCAAAAACTGCCGCACCTGACGGTATGATATTTGATGACAACGGTATTTTATATTTTGCCGATTTAGAAAACAACAAAATTCAGTATCGAAAACCAGATGGCAGTATTCACACTTTGGTAGAAGGTGAAAAGATTAAATGGGCTGATACCTTTAGCATTTATAACAACTACTTGTATTTTACAAACTCAAGAATAAATGAGGTTACTGCTGATATTTCAAATTTGACTTTTACTTTAAACAAAATCAAATTAGACAAATAGTCGAGAAAAGCTCACTAACAAATGTAGCATTTGCAGCGGACACGAAGTTTACTGATTTGGAGCGCTCGTTTTAAGTTTCAACACATATTATAAAATGGGTTCGCTTTTTCGGAATCCACTCAGTCCGATATCCACGAGCGTTGCCGTATAGCTAATTCGTCAGTTCGCTGTCGTTGTGTTGTATCCTGTGCCCAAAAGGAGAACCCGACCCCTCGAATATCCACAATCGTTAGCGCAGTTTTGCAAACTGTGCCCACAACAAGGAGCACGTTAAATAATAGCCAAACTGAATGGGATTGCTTCGTTCCTCGCAATGACTTAAGCCTACCGCTGACAAATAAACCAAAAAAACGCAAATAAGTACGAGTCCATTAAACAAACCAAACCGACGAAATTTCTACTGAACACCTTACTTTTAATGTTCAACCTTACACTATTCTCGCAATCGAATGGGTTTTCTGGTAAATACAATCTTACTTTTAGCAAATAAGGCGATCATTTAATTGAATAAAAATTGACCTTGTATCAAGATGGAACATTTGTATTTCATTCGTATTCTAAAATTAAAAACGGAATTCCCTTTGAAATAAATAAATATGGAAAGGAAAATCGACTGCTAAAGACATTGTGATTACTTTCTCTTCGAACAAACAAGAAGACTTTGATGAGAAATATAAGTTCGATTTTACGAACTCCAAAGCGAGATTTGTCACTAAAAATCCCAAAGATAAAAGTGACCAAATTATCCTGAACAAACTTGCGTTTGTAGCATCAGAAATTCCCCGTATGCAAAGACTGGATATTTTTAAAATATAAAAATGCGTTGTAACGCTGCTGATCGTAGTTTAAATAAAGAATTTCCTTCCGCTAGTGCATCATACAGACCAATTTTATTTTTTTATTTCGCTAAAAAAATGGGCTGCAGCACCAGTAATTCAAACAAAAAATCAAAATCCTTTGCTACTGCTTTCTCTATAATTTTATTTTTTGTTTAAATAATTGTTAAAAGAGATAAACAATCATTAATTATATGTACATTTGTTATTATTAAATAATTTTAAACATAAAACACTGACTATGAAATTAGTAAAAACAATTGGCGCATTTGTATTATTGGGAGTAATAACTACTTCTTGTGGAGAGAAAAAACAAGCTGAATCTACAGAAATGACTGATTCTACTGCAGTAGCAATGGATACTACAGTTGTAATGGAAACATCAACCATTGTAGACGTAGCTGCTGGAAATGCAGATTTTTCTACATTAGTTACTGCAGTAAAAGCAGCAGGATTAGTTGAAACGTTAAGCAGCGAAGGTCCTTTTACCGTTTTCGCTCCAAATAACGCAGCATTTGCTAAACTTCCAGCAGGAACTGTAGATGGATTGTTGAAACCAGAAAGTTTAGACAAACTAAAAGCAGTATTGACGTATCATGTAGTAGCAGGAAAATTTGAGGCTGCTGCGGTTATTGACGCAATAAACAAAAATAATGGAAAATATAGCGTTACAACTGTTCAAGGTGGTACTATTGTTTTGAGCTTGAAAGACGGAAAAGTGATGTTGACAGACGCAAATGGAGGAACTTCGACAGTAGTTCTTGCTGATGTGGCGGCTTCTAACGGAGTTATTCATGCAATTGACACCGTTGTTATGCCTAAATAAGGTTTTAATTCATTAATTCAGAAACCGTTACTTAATTGTAACGGTTTTTTTTATGGAATTATACAAGCAATTAACAACTGCTTTTTTTACACCACTTTACAGTCATGAACTAACTTTGGAGTTGGAATATTTGTTCCAAAATAAAATGAGATTCAAAAATTGATTTTGAAAAACTAAAAAATGACTTCTAAAACCTCTATTATGCAGTCATACAGACTTTTAATTATTCTTTCCGTGACGCTGATCGGTTGCCAAACTAAAGACAGCAATACGCCGCAAACCACAAATACAGAAATTAGTCTGGATACCGTTAAGGTTTTTGAAGAAAGCAAAGAGAAAATCATTGACAGTACTACGACTATCAAAACTAAAAATACCCATAAACTGCTGCTGACTTCCAATGCACTGCAATTAATACATAGAAAAACAGGTTCAACTATTGAAATCCCTTTTGGTAAACCCATCGATCAGATGATTGAGATCACAAATACCGCTCTGCAATCCAAACCGACCTCTATTGGAATAAATAAGGAATGTGGCGCCGGACCGTTAAAAATGGTTTCTTGGAACAATGGCTTAACAATAGTATTTCAACAAAAAAAATCAGAAACCGCAAAACCGGAAACCGATTGGAAATTTGCGGGTTGGTATATGGGTATCAGTTCCAGTAGTGCGCAAAAGATATCGACGATGGCTGGAATTAGTATTGGATCCTCCAGAGCTGAAATGGAAAGTGCTTACGTGATTACTGTTTCCCAAACCAGTTTAGGATATGAATTTTCCACTTCATCGGGATTGTATGGAATTTTTGAAGGTCCAGAGAAGGAGGCTAAAATCACAAGTTTATGGAGCGGGCTTAGTTGTAATTTCAGATAAATTGAAGCAGGAAACGTATCAGAAAACATTCAATCTTACGTGGGCAATTATCTTTTTTAACTTTTTTTAGTCTGACACTATTGACTTAATTCTGGATTGAGCAACTCAAATAGTGGTCCTGCCGTTCATAACTCCATTAAATTTCTTTTTAATACCAATTTCTAAATTCCTAATTTGCGCTCTTAAATTAAAGGGAGAAAATGAAGGTCTGTATTGCCGAAAAACCAAGTGTAGCGCGCGAAATCGCATCCGTTTTAGGAGCCAATACCAAGCACGATGGGTATTACGAAGGCAACGGTTATCAGGTAACTTATACTTTTGGTCATTTATGCACCTTGAAAGAACCAAACGATTACAAACCGCACTGGAAAAGTTGGGACCTCAACAACCTGCCCATGCTTCCCGAAAAATTCGAAACCAAAGTGGTAGAGAATTCGGGCATTCAAAAGCAATTCAAAATCATTAAAAGCCTTTTTGACAAAGCTGACTTGGTCATCAACTGCGGGGATGCAGGGCAAGAAGGAGAACTTATTCAGCGCTGGGTATTGAACGAAGCGAAATATAGAGGCGAGGTACAGCGCTTGTGGATTTCGTCCCTGACCACCGAGGCCATTAAAGAAGGTTTCCAGAACTTGAAACCATCCTCAAACTACGATAATTTATATTACGCCGGATTTTCCAGAGCCATTGGCGACTGGTTACTCGGTATGAATGCCACGCGTTTATATACCGTAAAACATGGCGGATACAAACAAGTTTTGTCTATTGGAAGGGTGCAAACCCCAACTTTGGCAATGGTCGTGGATCGATTCAAAGAAATCGAGAATTTTAAACCGCAACCGTATTGGGAACTACAAACCTTGTATCGAGAAACGCTTTTTAGTTATGAGGAAGGACGCTTTTTGAAAAAAGAAGATGGCGAACTCTTGGCTAATAAAGTCCAGGAAAGTGAGTTCGAAATCATTTCGGTTGAAAAAAAGAACGGCAATGAGTTTGCACCAAAACTGTTTGATTTAACTGGCTTACAAGTATATTGCAACACCAAATTTGGTTTTACGGCAGATGAAACGCTTAAAATTGTGCAGACTTTGTACGAACAAAAAGTAGTTACGTATCCAAGGGTTGATACCACCTTTTTACCCAATGATGTTTATCCAAAAGTACCCGGAATTCTTAAAAATTTGACGAATTATGTGGCGTTGACGCAACCACTTTTAGAAAAAAAGATAAAAAAATCGCCTAAAGTTTTCAATGATAAAAAAGTAACGGATCACCACGCCATTATTCCTACGGGCGTACAAAACAATTTGCAGTACAATCAGCAACAGGTTTATGATATTATTACCAAGCGATTTATTGCCGTGTTTTATGACGATTGTTTAGTAGCCAATACTACCGTGGTCGGTAAAGCAGCCGATGTTTTATTTAAAACAACCGGAAAAGAAATCTTGAAAAAAGGATTTCGAGTAGTCTTCGAAGATCCGAATACCAAAGAAAAAGAAGCCGATATCCTGCCGAGTTTTGTTGTAGGCGAGAAAGGACCACATCAACCTTCGTTTTTAGAAAAGGAAACCAAACCGCCGAATCAATTTACCGAAGCCACCTTGTTACGCGCCATGGAAACCGCTGGTAAACAAGTCGATGATGAAGATTTACGTGAATTAATGAAAGAAAACGGTATTGGTCGTCCATCCACGCGAGCCAATATTATAGAAACGCTTTTCAGACGGCAATACATCGTAAGAAATAAAAAACAGGTTTTGCCAACACCAACGGGGATTCAACTGATTGACACCATTCAAAATGATTTGGTTAAATCGGCTGAACTTACGGGTTCCTGGGAAAAGCAATTGAAAGATATTGAAAAAGGAACCTTTACCGCTGCTGCGTTTATTAACAATATGAAGCGCATGGTAGAAGTCTTGGTGTATGAAGTGCGAAGCGAAACCAGACGCGCTAATATTTCCCACGCAGGAAGCATTCAAAAAGAAGTCGCTACAGTAGAAAAAAAGAAAGCAGCGGGAATTTGGGCGGAAGCCTGTCCAAAATGTAAAAAAGGAAAACTCATCAAAGGGAAATCCGCTTATGGGTGTTCTGATTATAAATCAGGCTGTACTTTTCTATTGCCCTATAGTTTTGCCGACAAAAAAATATCCGAGAACCAATACTTGCGACTGCTTCAAAAAGGATCTACTGTCAACTTAAAAGACTTTAAAACGGATGCCGGCGTTGTGGAAGGTTTACTTCGCTTTGACGAAAATTTCAAACTTGTATTAGAACCTAAGAAAACTTTGGCGAAAGCCATTCCAGATGAATTGCCTTGCCCGAAATGCCAAAAAGGAACGATTTTGAAAGGAAAAACGGCTTACGGTTGTAGTCACTATAAATCAGGCTGTGATTTCAAAGTCACTTTTGAAACGGTGAGAAAAAAATTAAAAGATCAAAAACCAACAAAGGAATTAGTTTATACTATTTTGAAACAAAGTATTTAAGAACATAAACTAAATTTAATTTTTTACCATATAAGTCATATAAGAACAATTAAGTTAGCTGCTAAACAATCGCTTATATGCCCTTATATGACTTAGATGGTTAAGTTTTTTATAACGGTTGCATTTTAATTATTTGTTTGAAAAAGTATTCAAAAGTCTAGTCTTTTTTGAAAATTAAAAAAGTAAAAAAAGAACACTATTTTATTTATTCATAACTTAGCTTAATGAAAATAATCATTTAAAATCTAAACATATGTTTCAAAAAATGACTCTTATAATAATTTTGTTAGCCGTTGTTTCCTGCAAAGATTCGGATGCAAATGAAAAAGAAAAAATAAAAGCCGCCAATTGGCTTTTGGGTAATTGGGAAAGTAAATCAGTTGAGGGCAATCTAACCGAAACTTGGAAAAAAGTAAATGACAGCACGTTTCAAGCTAAGTCTTACTTCATTAAAGAAAAAGACACCTTGCATTTTGAATCCATCACTTTGCAACAAAAAGGGGAAGAATTAACGTATTCAGCTGCCATACAAGGACAAAATAATGACAAACCGGTCGCTTTCAAATTGACCACCGCAACAGAGAAACAAATAATTTTTGAAAATTTGAAACACGATTACCCTCAAAAAATAAGTTATACCCAAATTACGCCTGACAGTTTAGTGGCCAAAATTTCTGGAATCCAACAAGGAAAACCCAGTTCCGAGCAGTTTTCAATGAATAAAATTAAATAAAACCTTATTATTAGGGTCCCTGTTATAACCTTGCTCCAATTAAGCAAGGTTTTTTTATGACATTAAAATACTGTATTTCAATAGTGTAAAAAGTATTTACAAAACCTTATTCATATTTAATCTAAATAAGTTTTGTCAAACCAATATCAGATTATATATTTGCATCGTTATTTTTAATTATTCCAAATAAACGATCATGAAAAATATTTTTACACTATTATTAACTGTATTATTTAGTCTTGCCGGCTTTGCACAACAAGATTCAAATGACATTAAAAACGAGAACATTTTTGCAGCATTCAATAGTCCGTTTGACACTATAAAAAATAAAAAGGGCGGAATTCTTAAAGAAGTTGTTGTAACCCCAAATCAACAAAAAAAATCAGTTTCAGCCCTTAGATCAGGATTAAAACCGATGGATGTTCCTCAAAGCATTCAAATAATAGGGAGCGAAATTATAGGACAACAACAGTCTATCAGACTGAGTGATGTAATAAAGAATATAAACGGTGTTTATGTGGGTTCTGCCCGCGGCGGAGCACAGGAATCTTTCTTTTCACGAGGATATGACATGTCTAGCAATAATATGTTTAAAAACGGATTTCGTTTTAACAGTGGTTCAATTCCAGAAGTAGCTTCATTGGAGAAAGTAGAAGTACTCAAAGGAAGTGCCGCTTTACTCTTTGGAAATGTAGCTCCGGGCGGGATTCTGAATATGGTTACTAAAACTCCTTCTTTCCAAAAAGGAGGAGAAATAGCCATGCAATTGGGAAGCTATTCTTTTTACAGACCATCAGTGGATTTCTATGGTCCCTTAAACGATATAATCGCTTACCGCGTTACAGGTTCCTATGAAAACTCGGAAAGTTTTAGAGAAAATGTAACCAAAGAGCGATTTTACATCAATCCGTCTGTTCTTTTCAAAGCAAGTGATAAAACCGAAATTATCTTACAAGGTGATTATTTAAAAGATGATTGGATTCCCGACTTTGGAACTGCAATCATTGGAAAAGAAATTGTGAATCTTCCCCGCAGTACGTATTTAGGTGCGACTTGGTCCAATGGACAAACTAAGCAAGCTACCGTATCCGCATTGGTAAACCACGATTTTAATAAAAACTGGAAACTAAACTTCAATTCGTCATTTCAGGACTTTAGCAGAACTTCTAAAGGAACGGAACGAATACAGCCAACAGCAAATGGAAACTGGAGCAGACCTTTGGGACAAAATAAAAATATGGAACAAATAATTGGAGAACAATTAAGTCTGCAAGGTAATTTTTCAACGGGAAAAATAAAACACCAACTTTTTACAGGTGTAGATGTTGAAAACTCCTTTACAGAAGCCTATACTTTTACATTCAGCCCTTCTACTTACGGTAGCGGTAACATATTTGATTTCGAAAATTTTGATCAAGGCGGCGCAATACCAAATGCGACAAATACCAGAATCGTAAAAACTGACACCAACCGTTTTGGGATCTATGCACAAGATTTAATTTCAGTTACTGATAAATTTAAAGTATTGGCAGGATTGCGTTGGTCGTGGCAAGAAGCTAAAGTTGATACATATGACTTGGTTAAAAATACAGTTTTAGAAGCTCCAAAACGTAAAGACGAAGCTTTCACTCCCAAAGTTGGACTGGTATTTCAACCGACACATAATACGTCTTTATTTGCCAGCTATTCAAATTCATTTACACCAAATACGGGAACAACAGTAGACCTAAAAGCAATTGAACCTTCCATTATCGACCAATATGAAGTTGGGGTTAAAAAAGATTTCTGGAGAGGATTTTTAAGCACAAACATTACTTTGTACCAAATTACAAACAGCAATTTAGCACAAACCGCCGAGCTTAAAGCCGATGGTTCCAGTAATACAGATAGCTCGATAAAGGTTTTAAGCGGCGAAACGAGCAGCAAAGGAATCGAATTTGACATTACTGCAAAACCGGTTGAAGGCCTGAATATCATCGCGGGTTACAGTTATAACGACATGCGTTACACAAAAACATCTGGTTTAAAAGGTAGTTTAATCGAAGGTGATCGTTTAGCACGAACTCCTGCAAACACTGCTAATTTAAGCTTTTTCTATACATTGCCTTCGGGATTATTAAAAGGTGTATCTATTGGAGCTTTGGGGAATTACATTGGCCAGAGAGTGGGTGGTTGGAACAATCAAATTGATCCATCATTACCTAACGGAATTTATGACAGAGAAATTCCTTTGGAGGGATATACAATAATAGATGTATCGGCTGGATACAACTGGAAACAATTTTCTATCTTGTGCAAATTATCAAATATAACTAATGAGCTGAATTATACCGTTCATGAAAATTACAGCGTCAATCCAATTGCGCCACGTCAGATAATGACAAACTTGAAATATAAATTCTAATTAAACCTTTTTACCGATAACCGGTCTCAAGCATAATCCATTTCACAAAATATAATCAAATGAAAAAGAAAACCTTCAGAAATTTACACAGAGATTTAGGCTATTTCTATATCGGACTCATCGTTTCGTTCGCCATTTCCGGACTTATGATGAACCACAGAGATTCTTGGCATCCTGAAAAATATACGACGGCCACAAAAGCCATAAGCGTAAAATTACCCGCAGAAAGTGAAATTAGTGAAAAATTCGCTAAAGATTTAGGCGAAAAACTAGGCATCGAAGATAAATTCAGACGCCAAACTGTAAAGAAGGATGTATTTAAAATTTCTTTTGAAAAACACGATGTTGAAATTGATATGAAAACCGGAAAGGGTGAAATTGTAACGTTTTTAAAAACGCCAATTATCAGTCAATCCATGAGTCTGCATAAAAACACCTCTAATTTTTGGATTTATTATTCTGATATTTTTGCTTTGAGTTTAATTATAATTGCATTAACCGGAACTGTAATGGTGAAAGGTGGTAAATTCAGTTGGAAAAGCAGAGGCTGGAAACTGGCAGTAGCCGGAGTAATTTTTCCATTGATTTTCCTGTTTTTATTGGCTTAAATTTTAATTCAAAAACATAAAAAATCCCAATGCTGAAAATTTTTCAGTATTGGGATTTTTATTTTATAAATCTATTAAATCTTATTTCAAACCCGCCAAACTGTGTTCGATCGTTTCAATTTTTGCTAAAGCATCTGCTTCTTTTTGTCTTTCGTTTGCCAAAACTTTCTCCGGCGCACCAGCCACAAATTTCTCATTTGCTAATTTATTTTGAACAGATTTTAAGAAACCTTGCGTGTAAACTAACTCAGTCGTAAGTTTAGCAATCTCAGCTTCTACGTCAATATTTCCGGTGATTGGAATGAAATATTCATTCGATTTTACACGGAAAGATAATGCTCCGTCTACTTTATCCGATACATATTTTAACGAGGTGATGTTTCCTAATTTGGTCACAACCGAATCAAAATAAGTGGAAGCTTTATCGTTGTTTACCACTTTCAATTCGATGGTATCTTTAAACGGTATATTTTTGTCTTTACGAATCGTTCGAATTCCGGAAATCACTTCTATTGTATTGTCAAAATCAGCAATTAAAGCTGCGTTAAACGGTTTCATTTCTGGCCAAGTCGAAACGATTAACGCTTCTTCTGGAGTTCTTTCGGCAAGAATCTGCCAAATTTCTTCTGTCAAAAACGGCATAAACGGATGCAATAATTTCATGTTGTTTTCCAACATTTCTATGGCTTTCGCCAAAGTTACACTGTCAATTGGCTGTTGGTAAGCCGGTTTTATCATTTCCAAAAACCAAGAACAGAAATCGTCCCAAACCAATTTGTAAATTGCCATCAATGCATCGGAAATTCTGTATTTCTCGAAATTATCTTCGATTTCCAGAAGTGTTTGTTGCAATTTGGCTTCGTACCATTCGATCGCCACTTTTGAAGATTCCGGTTGTGGAATAGCATCCGAAACTTCCCAACCTTTGATTAGTTTGAAAGCATTCCAAATTTTATTAGTAAACGCTTTTCCTTGGTTACACAATTCTTCATCAAACATAATGTCGTTTCCTGCAGAAGCACTCAAAAGCAATCCTACTCGAACTCCATCGGCACCAAATTTTTCAATCAAGTCTAAAGGATCAGGCGAATTTCCTAATGATTTAGACATTTTGCGTCTTTGTTTGTCACGAACCAAACCAGTCAAATACACATTTGTAAATGGTTTTTTGCCTGTGTATTCATAACCTGCTATAATCATTCTCGCTACCCAGAAAAACAAAATATCCGGGCCGGTTACTAAATCATTTGTTGGATAATAGTATTTAAAATCTTCACTTTCAGGATCCATAATTCCTCCAAAAACCGACATTGGCCATAGCCAAGAAGAGAACCAAGTATCAAGAGCATCAACATCTTGCTTTAAATCTTTTGTTTCAAGTTTAAGGTTTAAAGTTTTCTCTCTAGCTAACTTTAAGGCGTCTTCAATGTTTTCCGCAACCACGAAATCTTCTTTTCCATCGCCATAGAAATATGCAGGAATTTGTTGTCCCCACCATAATTGACGGGATATATTCCAGTCGCGAATGTTATTCAACCAATGGGCGTAGGTATTATTAAAACGTGCAGGGTGCAATTTGATTTCGCCATCTTCCAAAACGGATTTAATTGCCGGTTTTACCAAATCTTCCATTTTCAGGAACCATTGGTCTGATAAACGTGGCTCGATAACGGCTTTCGTTCTTTCCGAAGTTCCCACTTTATTGAGGT
Source organism: Flavobacterium caseinilyticum (assembly GCF_004349085.1). Lineage (GTDB taxonomy): Bacteria > Bacteroidota > Bacteroidia > Flavobacteriales > Flavobacteriaceae > Flavobacterium > Flavobacterium caseinilyticum. The sequence goes on from NZ_SMFM01000011.1 coordinate 27,578, forward strand.
GAATTTCTGTTTTTGCTAAAGCTCCAATCGTTTCTAATTCTTTGGCAACAGCCTCACGAACCACGAAACGATCTTGTCCTTGGTAGTGCAATCCAAAACTATTTAAAGTAGCATCTTCATTGAAAATATCCACAATCTCAAGATTATGTTTTTCTCCTAAAGCCTTGTCATTCATATCGTGCGCCGGAGTTACTTTCAAGCAACCCGTACCAAATTCGATATCAACATATTCATCTTCGATAATAGGAATTACTCTTCCGCAAATAGGCACAATTGCTTTTTTGCCTTTGAGATGAGCAAAACGTTCGTCATTTGGATTAATACAAATTGCTGTATCACCAAAAATAGTTTCCGGACGTGTGGTTGCAATCGTCAGAAATTCCTCCCCCAACCCCTCCGAAGGAGGGGAGTCAAGCGCATCGGCTCCCTCTCCTTCGGAGAGGATTTTATATTTTAGGAAATATAGTTTTCCTTGTTGTTCTTCATAAATTACTTCTTCGTCAGACAAAGTAGTTTTCGCTTCGGGATCCCAGTTTACCATTCGATATCCTCTGTAAATCAAACCCTTATTGTATAAATCGACAAAAGAACGAATTACTGATGCTGACATATCAGGATCCATCGTAAACTTAGTTCGCTCCCAGTCGCAAGACGCTCCCAGTTTTTTTAATTGGTCTAAAATTACGCCACCGTATTTATCTGTCCATTCCCACGCATGTGCCAGGAATTCTTCGCGAGTTAAATCATTTTTATTGATTCCTTCGGCTTTCAACTTCGCTACCACTTTTGCTTCGGTTGCAATCGATGCGTGATCTGTTCCCGGGACCCAACAAGCATTAAACCCTTTGAGACGCGCTCTTCTAATCAAGACATCTTGAATGGTGTTGTTCAACATGTGTCCCATATGCAAAACCCCAGTCACATTTGGTGGAGGAATTACAATGGTATATGGTGTTCTGTGATCTGGTTCTGAGTGAAAATAATTATTTTTCATCCAGTAGTCATACCACTTATTCTCAATAGTTTTGGCGTCAAATTGTGCAGGAATTGTCATTTTATCGTGGATTCGTTTACTCGTTAAATTAGATTTTTATTAATTCAGTTAAACAAATAACCAAATAAACAAACAACCTTTTAAATTTTGGTCTGATATTTGTAATTACAATAGGGAACAAAAGTAAATAATTAAGTACAGTATAAAAAGAGAAATATTTATTTGTACATTAATTAAAACAAGTACTTTTACTTTAATGAATTTAAAAAAAATGAAAATGAAAAAAACAATTACTTTAATAGCGATCCTCTTAGTAGGCAGCATCGGTTTTGCTCAAAATGGCCCTAAAATTGTATTTTCTGCCAAAGACAACACTATCGATTATGGAAAGGTGACTAAGAACGAAAACGGCGCGCGCGATTTTATATTTACAAATACTGGAAACGCTCCGTTAATTATCACCAATGTGCTTTCTACATGTGGTTGTACGGTTCCTACAAAACCTACTGAACCAATCATGCCGGGAAAAACAGGAAAAATAACGGTAAAATACAACATGGCTCCTGGGCCAATAAGAAAAACAATAACCGTTGAATCAAATGCGGTAAATTATGAATCGGGAAGAGTTGCTTTGAAAATAAAAGGAGAAGTTATTGCCAATTAATTTCAGAATTATACAAAAATAAAATAAGTTAAACGCTTTTGGAGACCACTTCCAGAAGCGTTTTTATTTTATAAGATATTATATAATTGAAAACTGAATTGTAAGATTTCATTATTGCGTTCCACTTCTAAAGTAATCCATTTTTCATCCTCGGACTTAAAAAAAGAATAAATTTCCTGTAAAGTATATTTATAGGCGGGATTCCTATTTATTGTAATGATTATATCGCCTTTTTGCAATCCGGAATTTGCTGCAGGAGAATTTTCTCTGATATAAGCTATATCGTAAATTGGCTTTAACTGGAATTTATATTTAAAATCACTAGTTATTTTAGAACCTCCAAAGTTTTCCGGAACAGTTTCCAACTTTACAGTCTCTTGAACCCATTGCAAGCCGTTATGCTGCACTTCAACTCCACTTTTATTATAAGTAAAATGATCATTAAAGTCACTATTCTTTTTAAAATACATTTGACTTTCCGGGTAATCAAAAACAACAGTAAATCTTTTCATAATCTCCGCTCCTACTGAGCCCATTCTGTCTGGAACCATACTCACATTTTTAATCGAGTTGGGATCTGGAAAAGCGACTATCGGATTGTTAAATTTAAATCCTGCCATCTCAAATTTTTGAATTTTGGCTCTCTTTCCCTCCACATCGCCGCTAAAACCCCGACCTAAAAAATCATTAAAATTTTTAACAGGAACTTTCAGTAAATCGGAGCGACCTTCAAATAACCAAATTGCGTCGCTGTTCCCTATATCAATCAACAATTTTACAGGAATTTCTATATCGTCCTGAAACACGTTACTATTTATATAAGGCTTAGATTTTTCGATCGATATAGGAACACTGACAAATTTTTTTCGAATCTTTTTCCTGACAGCCTCGTTCTCTTTGTATACCACAATCCTCTTTTTCTGATAATTAATTTCAATTAAATTATTCCTAAAAAACTGAAAACCAATAATTCCGTTGACCGGAATTCCAACATGAGAGGACAGATTAAATTCAGGATCCAAAATGATGTAAAGCATGTGACTCTTACATTTCATAGTACTGAATTCCAAAACATTATTTGTTGATTTTAATCCTTCTACTGCATCCTGACTCCCAAGACCTCTTAAAAATATTTTCTCGGCATTAAAAAAACGTACCTCCTTTTTTTCTTCCAGGCTGAACAATATTGTTTCTTCAACACCGGAATCTAATAAAAAATTCAGTTCCACTCCGTTAACTTTGATGGGTATAAAGACCAAATTATTAATCAATTTGAAGGGCATGCTAACTTTATTTTTGTTTTTTTCAAAAAGAAAACCTTCCTGCGCTGAACTGCTGCAGATACCCAGACTTAAAAAAAACAAAATTACAATTCGGTTCATTTTTGTCGCTTTTTATAAAATTACTAAAAATATCAACCAAAACCATTCTTTAGAAAATATATCCACCTGCTGATTGTGAAAAATTTAAAAAAAAAATCGCAAATTTGCACTTCAATAATTAAGACTATGCCAAAAATATCAAATAAAGGCAAACAAATGCCTGAATCACCAATTCGAAAATTGGTTCCCTACTCAGAAATAGCCAAGAAAAAAGGACATAAAGTCTATCATTTGAACATTGGCCAACCGGATATAAAAACTCCTGAGGTTGCAATGAACGCCGTTAAAAATATCAATTTAACTATTTTGGAATACAGCCACTCTGCCGGAAATGAGAGCTATAGAAAAAAATTAGCTTCTTACTACAGCAATGAAAGTATTCCGGTAAACATCGAGGATATTATAATCACTACTGGTGGATCAGAAGCGCTTATGTTTGCAATGGGAAGTACGATGGATCACGGAGATGAAATCATTATCCCGGAACCTTTTTATGCCAATTACAATGGGTTTTCAACAGCTTCAGGAGTTACTGTAGTGCCTGTAATATCAACAATTGAAACTGGTTTTGCGCTTCCGGCTGTAGAAGATTTTGAAAAACTGATTACTCCAAAAACGAAAGCGATACTTATATGTAATCCAGGAAATCCAACCGGATATTTATATTCTAAAGAAGAAATCATGAAACTGGCAGCATTAGTCAAAAAACATGATTTGTTCCTGATTGCTGATGAAGTATATCGTGAATTCACTTACGATGGTGATATACATTATTCTGTTATGAATGTGCCTGGACTTGAAGAGCACGCGATCATGATTGATTCTGTTTCTAAAAGATACAGTATGTGTGGCGCAAGAATAGGATGTATTGTTTCTAAAAACAAGGAAGTGATGGCTACTGCCATGAAATTTGCACAAGCACGATTAAGCCCTCCTACTATTGAACAAATTGCAAGTGAAGCCGCTCTGGATACACCACAAAGCTATTTTGACGAAGTAATTTCAGAATATAGAGAACGCAGAGATACTTTGATTGAAGAATTAAATAAAATCGAAGGCGTTATTGTAAGCAAACCAAAAGGTGCATTCTACTGCATTGCGCAATTGCCGGTTGAGAACGCTGATGCGTTTGCACAATGGCTTTTAGAAAGTTATGATTTAGATGGTGAAACGGTAATGGTAGCTCCTGCTGCAGGTTTTTATTCCACTTCAGGAATGGGATTAAATCAGGTTCGAATCGCCTATGTTTTGAAAAAAGAAGACTTAATAAGTGCGGTACGCATACTAAAAGCGGCAATTCCAGTTTTCAACGCCATCCATACTTTAGTGTAAGTAAACACATAGCTTTTGATTGACCGAGGAAGCAAATTGAATGATTTTTAAAAAGGCAATAACGAGTTCGTTATTGCCTTTCTTTTTAGGTTCCAAAACGAAACGAGAATCTGCTGATTAACAAATAAAGTAGTCTTAAATAGTACGTGCTATAGAAATTCTTTAATTTTTATTATTTATCTTTACCCCTTAAATATTTATACCAACAATAATAGTTGCTTTTAATGATAAAAAACGAAGAATTTCAAGACGAAATAGGAGACAATCATGTTAGTTTATCCGCAAAAAATCCAGTAAGAGAGGATGCTTTTGATATTACTGATGACGAAAAAATTGAGAAAATAAAAAAACACGTTGAAAGCATTCTTATCACACTTGGGATGGATTTGACAGATGACAGCTTAAAAGGCACACCCAATCGTGTAGCAAAAATGTTTGTGAAAGAAATCTTTGGTGGTTTAAATCCATCCAAAAAACCAAAAGCTTCTACATTTGACAATAATTACAAATACGGCGAAATGCTCGTCGAAAAAAATATTATTGTTTATTCTACCTGCGAACATCACTTATTACCCATTATAGGAAGAGCACATGTTGCTTATATTTCTAACGGAAGAGTAATTGGCTTATCCAAAATGAATCGTATTGTGGAATATTATGCCAAAAGACCTCAGGTTCAAGAGCGTTTAACGATGCAAATTGTTCAGGAATTACAAATCGCTTTGGGCACCGAAGATGTAGCTTGCGTGATTGATGCCAAACACCTTTGCGTAAATTCAAGAGGAATCAGTGATATTGAAAGTAGCACGGTAACCTCCGAATTTGGTGGTAAATTTAAAGATGCAGTAACTCGCAGAGAGTTTTTGGATTATATTAAATTAGAAACTAAGTTCTAGTCCTCTCCCCGACCCTCTCCAAAGGAGAGGGAGCCTGGTCTGAAAAGATCAGAACAAGATTATAACAATTATTAATAACACATTCACGTCTCAGCTCCCTTCCCTTTGGGGAGGGCTGGGGTGGGGAAAACAATAATTTACAATGCCATTATACAGTAGCCAAAATCTAAAAATATACAATTCTCTTTCGGGAGAAAAGGAAGCATTTACACCAATACACGAAGGAAATGTGGGAATGTACGTTTGCGGACCGACGGTTTACAGCAATGTGCATCTTGGAAACGTACGTACTTTTATGTCTTTTGACGTGATTTTCAGGTATTTTTTGCATTTGGATTACAAAGTGCGCTATGTTAGGAACATTACAGATGTAGGTCATATTGTGGATGATGTGGATGAAGGCGAGGATAAAATTGCCAAAAAAGCACGTCTGGAGCAACTGGAACCTATGGAAGTTGTACAACGGTATACCGTAGATTTTCATGACATTCTGAATGAATTTAACTTTTTGCCACCAAGTATTGAGCCAACGGCAACGGGTCATATTATTGAACAAATTGAAATTATAAAAACTATCATTGAAAAAGGAATTGGTTATGAAGCCAATGGATCCGTTTATTTTGATGTGGTAAAATTTAATGAAACCAATCATTACGGACGATTAAGCGGTCGTAATATTGAGGATATGCTTACCAATACCCGTGATCTTGATGGACAAAGTGATAAGAGAAATCCCCAGGATTTTGCACTTTGGAAAAAAGCGGAAGCACAACACATTATGCGTTGGCCTTCGCCATGGAGCGATGGATTTCCGGGATGGCATCTAGAATGTACCGCGATGAGCACCAAATATTTGGGTAATCATTTTGATATTCACGGTGGCGGAATGGATTTGAAATTCCCGCATCATGAATGTGAAATTGCACAAAACGAAGCATGTACCGGACAAACTCCTGTGAATTACTGGATGCATGCCAATATGCTGACTTTGAACGGTAAAAAAATGGCGAAATCAACTGGAAATAATATTTTACCAAGAGAAATATTGACCGGAGAAAATACAATTTTGAGCAAAGCTTTCTCCGCATCGGTTGCACGATTTTTTATGTTACAAGCGCATTACAGAAGCATTCTTGATTTTTCTGACGATGCTATTGTTGCCGCCGAAAAAGGGTACAAACGATTAATGGAAGCGTTGCATTCATTAAAAGAAATCACTGCTGGCGCAAAAAGCTCGATTGATATTGCTGTATGGAAACAATCCTGTTATGATGCAATGAATGACGATTTTAACACCCCAATTTTGATTGCTCAATTGTTTGAAGGCGTTCGCTTTGTCAATTTATTAAAGGATGAAAAAGAAACTTTGAATGCCGATGACTTAAATTATTTTGCAAAAGCTATGCATTCGTTTGTTTTTGATGTTTTGGGATTGGAAGACGAAAAAGTGTCCGACAGCAATAACGACAAATTGGAAGGCACAGTGAATATGCTTATTGAAATGAGAAAACAAGCTCGCGACAATAAGAATTTTGCCTTGTCTGATCAAATCAGAGATCAACTGATTGCATTGGGAATTCAGCTGAAAGATGGTAAAGAAGGAACATCATTTAGTATTTAGTGTTGAATACTCCTTTTTTAATGATTAGGGCAAAATTTCAAATTGAAACTAATAAAATATGATTTCAAAAATTCTCATATTTCCTTTTGTGCTGTTAGTTCGATTTTATCAGGTCGCCATTTCACCATTTACACCTTCCGCTTGCCGATTTGAACCAACTTGCTCTTCCTATATGATTCAAGCATTACAAATTCACGGTTTGTTTTATGGAAGTTTTTTGGGGATAAAACGAATTGTAAGTTGCAATCCTTGGGGAAAAACTGGGTATGACCCTGTTCCTAAAAAAAAATGCGATCATAAACATTAAACTTTTTGAGTATAAATGTACTTTAAAACTCTATTTTTACGACTAATAAATAAATTTAACACTAAATGACACACGCTTTAAACATCGTTTGGAATCCATCAGAAGGAATTGATTTAGGCTTTTTTATCATTCGATATTACAGCTTAATGTTTGTAATTGCTTTTGGATTAGGCTGGTACATCATGAAAAACATCTTTGAACGAGAAGGTGAATCGATAGAAAAATTGGATTCTTTGTTTATCTGGACTGTGTTGGCAACCTTAATTGGTGCGCGTTTGGGACACGTTTTCTTTTACGATTGGGAATATTATCGGAATCATTTATTAGAAATTATTTTACCTTTCCGCTTTTCTCCAAATTTTGAATTTACGGGTTATCAGGGCTTAGCGAGTCATGGTGCTGCTATTTCTATTATAATTGCAATGTACTTTTACAGTAAAAATGTCTTGAAAAGACCACAGTTATGGATTTTGGACCGTGTGGTTATTCCGGTAGCGAGCGGCGCTATTTTTGTACGTTTGGGTAATTTTTTCAATTCGGAAATTATAGGACATGAGACAACTTCGCCCTTTGGAATAAAATTCATCAAAGATCATTTTAGCCCGATGGACGCTGTAAATGCAACTCAAATAGCCAATCCTAAAGATGCTTATACAGCAATTGCAACAGATCCTAAATTTGCCGCTTTATTGGAGCAAGTTCCTGTAAGACATCCTACGCAATTGTATGAAGCATTTAGTTATGTTTTTGTTTTCGCAATCTTATTTTTTATGTATTGGAAAACCGAAAAAAGAAACTACACCGGATTTATTTTTGGAATGTTTTTAGTGCTGCTATTTACAGTACGTTTTATAGTAGAATCCGTTAAGGAAAGTCAAGGTGGTTTCGAAAGTGCCTTAGGCCTTTTTTCTACAGGACAATGGCTCAGTATTCCATTTATACTTATTGGACTTTATTTTATATTTACTGCAGAGAAACCTGTTAGAATATAATATTAAAATAAATCTTTACATCCGATTCTAATAAAAAAGCTTCCAAAATTTTGGAAGCTTTTTATTTTATCTTTTTAATGAAAAATGAGCACTAAACTTTTTGGGAATAGCCTGTTCTGTGTATTCTACACTAAACCAATAATCAGTTGCGGGCATAGGTTGTCCAATATAAGTTCCGTCCCAACCTGAACCATCTGGAAAAATTTGTTTTAAAAACTTACCATATCGGTCAAATATTAAAATTCGGGAACTAGGCTGATCTTGTAAACTAAAAATATTCCAAGTATCGTTGTGCCCATCGTTATTAGGTGTGAAAAATTTAGGATAATTGATTACTAAAATATCATTAATAGTAATCGGCGGGCTACAACCATTTTTGTCTATCACTGTGGCAGAATGTGTTCCTAAAGAAACATATTCAAAAACAGGGCTTTCCTGGAAAGGCCCATTATCCAACTGATACAAATAATCTCCAGAACCGGAAGCAATAATAGTTACTATTTGATTATTGGCAAATGCGTCTGCAACCGTCCAGTTTACACTGTCAAGAGTATTCGAAGGAGTTATCGTAACATTGATAGTCTGTGATATCGCGCATTGATCTGGATTTGGAGTAAAAACATAAGTTCCGCTCGTAGTGTTGTCAATAACAGAAGGCAACCAAGTACCAGTTATTCCATTTGGTGACGTACCATTCAACGCGGGAACAATTCCACCGGTACAAATAGCTAAATCTGTGAAATTTGGCTGAATTAGTGGATTAATTGTAACTGTTAGTGTTTGATTTGTAGCACATTCCGTTACGTTAGGTGTAAAAATGTAGTTCCCACCCGCTGTATTACTTATAGTTGCTGGAGACCAAGTGCCAGCAATACCGTTTGGTGAAGTAGTTGCTAAAGTTGGTGCGGTTGTTCCTGAACAAAAAGCAGGTATCGCAGCAAAGTTTGGAGTTGATTTTGGTGTGACTGTTACGTTCAAGGTTTGAGTCGCGGCACACTGATTTGCATTTGGAGTAAATAAATAATTCCCACTTACTGTATTGTTTATCACAGCTGGTGACCAAGTACCTACAATTCCGTTGGGAGACGTATTAGATAGAATTGGTGCTGCGGTTCCAGAACAAAAAGGTGCAATAGCCGCAAAGTTAGGTGTTACCACAGGTACGATAGTGATAATAACCGTAGTCGGCGTTGATGAAGCACATTGACCAGGAGCGGGATTAAAAGTATACGGTACTGGACCTAAAACTGTAGTATTTACAGTGGCTGGACTCCATGTACCAGTTATATCTATAGAATTTGTTGAATTGGGTGGTAAAACTGGTGCTGTTGCATTTTGACAAACAGTGGTTGGAATCGTAGTAAAAGTTGGTGTTACTAATGGATTTACTGTTACCGTTAGCGTTTGAGTTGTAGCGCAAGGGAATAAAACCGTATTTGGCGTAAATACATAATTGCCGCCAGTGGTATTGTTTATTATTGCGGGAGACCATGTTCCGGTAATGCCATTTGGTGATGTAGCACCTAGTACTGGCGACATGGATCCTGAACAAAAAGGAGCGACTGCAGGGAAATTTGGTGTAACTGTAGAAGTTCCACAAGGCACACTACAAGTAATCGTTTGCGGAGGAACACATGGATGAGTTGCTGAGCTTAATGTTAATGTCGCCGATTGTCCAGGTAACATACCAAAAACCTGAGCATTAGATACACCTGTACTTCCTTTAATAACCGGCCCACCTTGAATGGTATATGAATAAGTGTATGAATTAGAGATCAAAGGATTATTTGACCAATCAAAAAGTACTGAAGAAGCTTTATCGGCTGCGGCAATTTGTGAAGGATCACATCTGAAATTAAGAATCTGGGCTCCATTATCGGCAACAACATTTACAATTATTTGAATACGAGCACTTTCAACTCCTCCGACTGTTTCGCTGACATAATACGATGTGGAACCCACTGCTGCAGTGCTGGGCACAGGCGCAGTAGCAGATGCCGTTCCGCCGGTTACGTTAGTGCCATACCAATTCAAAGTTCCTCCTGATGAAGGTGTTGCGGTTAATGCCGTTGCGGTACTATTTTGACAATAATATACAGGAGAATTGACTGTTGGCGGAGCTGCAAGAAAAGTCAGTCCAACGTTTCGCGAAACGTGACTTTTTAAAAATTCTCCCATATCAAAGCGGGACTCAGATGAGAATAGCAAATAATTAACCACAATATCTTTATAGCTACTTTCATGATTAACATTTTCAATTTTTGCATAAACGCTTTCATTACATAAAAAAGCAACCAAAAAAAGTAGCACGAAAGAATTGATTAGTTTTTGCATTATATGTAAGTTTTTAATTTTAACTATAACAAAGAAGTTTCTCTTAACAAATATTTAGTAAATATATAAAATTTGCTACTTTGATAATACAAACTTTCAATTAATATATAACTTTAGAGATGCTAAGTGATTTTAGAGCATAAAGAAAGATTCATCATTCTATAAAGAAAACAAGAGGCCAAAATCAATATTTGTAGTATCATAGCCTGAATTTACCGTTTTTAATCCAGCATTTGATACATGACGGAAATTTGGTCTTACATCAAATGTAATGTTATTTATCTTAAAAGATATTCCTAAAGCAACGATGTTTGAAAAGGCAAACCCTTCTGATAATCTTTCTGTCTCAGTATCAATAATCATTGGCCCAACACTTCCCGAAACATAGATACTAGCCGTTTTTAAAATTGGTTTTCGCATCAAGAACCCAATATTCAAAACATATTCCTTTATATCTTTTAGCTTGGTATATCTTTCCCGTTTCTCAATGTAATTGGGATCATCAGGCTTTACAAAATAAAAGTTCAAAAGTTGATGCTTTGCAAAGTTTAGTTCTGGTTGTAATAAAAACTCATATTCTAAATGCTTTGTTTGTAAGACTGAATAGTATACTTGTAATTTATAATACCTGTTACTATACGAATAATTAGTGTTTTTTAATTCATTTCCAATACCATATGCAAAGCCGAATTTCACTTTACTCAATTTATCTTGAGCGTAAAAAGACTTTGAAATAAAGATAAAAATTAAAATAAAAACTATTTTTTTATACATGAAATTTATTTTTAAAACCAACACATTCCACCCATTTTAAGTACTACTATAAAATTAAAAAAGCATTCATAAATTAAAAAAAAAAGAGATTCAACTTTCGCCGAATCTCTTTTTTAAATTAAATTAAAAGCAATTTTACTCTTCTAAATGTGCATTTTCAACTCTGTTTTTATCTTCTTTTGAAATTGTATCAACTAATACTGGTGTTGCGATGAATAATGAAGAATATGTTCCTACAATGATACCGACCAACATAGCGAATATAAATCCTCTTATAGATTCTCCACCAAATACAAACATGATCAACAAAACAACAATCATAGTCAATGAAGTATTGATCGTTCTTGACATTGTTGTATTAATAGACTGATTTACGATTTCGGCAAAAGTTCCTTTTGTTTTACCAGCTAAATATTCACGAACCCTGTCAAATACGATAACAGTATCATTCATCGAATATCCAATAACGGTTAGAATCGCAGCGATAAAATGCTGATCTATTTCCATACCAAAAGGCATGAACTTATAACATAAAGAGTAAATTCCCAAAACAAAAATAACATCATGTGCAACAGCAGCAATGGCACCTAAGCTATATTGCCATTTTCTGTAACTGATCATCAAGTATAAAAACACTATAGCCAATGCTCCAAGTACAGCCCAGTAAGCATTTGTTTTAATGTCTTCTGCTACTGTCGGACCAACTTTAGATGCTAATAAAATACCTGTTTTTTTACCATCATAAGCATTTACAAATTTCTCGTAGGTCATGTCTGCTGAAAAATGCTTTTTTAAAGTAGCAAACAACAATCTATTCACTTCTTCATCCGCTTTAATTCCTGGCTCTTGAACTTTGTATTTTGTTGTGATTTTTAATTGATTATCACTACCAAAAACTTTTACTTCTGCATTACCATCAAAAACTTTTGCTAATTCTGTTTTTACAGTTTCTGGTTCAATTGGTTTTTCAAAACGCACTTGGAATGTTCTCCCTCCTACAAAATCAACTCCTTGATCCAGACCGTTTGTCGCTAATGAAATAACACTAATAATTACAACGATACTAGAAAATAAATAGGTCCATTTTTTCATTCCTAAGAAATCAAAATGAAAGTTATTAAACATATTCTTAGAAAAATTTGTTACAAATGTCAAATTATTCTTTTTGCTTATGTTCCAGTCAATAAAGATTCTTGCAATAAAAATAGATGTAAATAACGACGTTACTATACCAATTAATAATGTTGTAGCAAAACCTTTAATTGGTCCTGAACCAAAGATAAACAATACAGCTCCAGTTAAAATATGCGTAACATTCGCATCTGTAATAGATGACATCGCACCTCTCCAGCTGTACGACGTTTTCACAGCTTCTTCTAATGTTTTACCAGCACGTAATTCTTCTTTTGCTCTTTCATAAATAATGATATTCGCATCCACTGCCGTACCCATTGTAAGAACAATACCTGCAATACCCGGCAATGTTAATACTGCTCCAAGACTTGCTAAAATTCCGAATAAGAATAATAAGTTAACCGCTAACGCGACATTAGCATACCAACCCGCTTTACCATAATAGATCATCATCCAAAGTGATACTAAAAGCAATCCTATCAATGCGGAATTCGTACCATTGTCAATTGCCTCCTGACCTAAGGATGGTCCTACCACTTCTGATTGAACAATATCTGCAGCAGCAGGAAGTTTACCCGCTCTTAAAACATTTGCTAAATCTTTAGTTTGTGTTACATCAAAAGTACCAGAAATTTCAGATCTTCCACCAGAAATTGGACCACTTGAAACACCCGGTGCTGAATATACTACATCATCCAAAACAATAGCAATATTGCTTTTTTGAGTAAATGCTCTACCGGTCAATTCTTCCCAAGTTTTAGCTCCCTGGCCATTCATTTGCATAGAAACCGCTGGTTTACCCAATTGGTCAAATGTATCGCTTGCATCTGTAACAACACCACCAGCCATGGCTGGAACATTGTCTCTGTTTCCTTTTAATGCATACAATTCTAATACTTCAACATTTTTACCCTTTGCATCTTTGATTGTAGTTGGAATACCCCATACAAATTTTGCATAACGTTGGTCACCAGCCAATAAAACTTTAATGTCAGCTCTTTTCAAATATCCGTTTACAACGGCAGTATCTTTTGGAGAGAAAAGACCTAAAACTGGACCACCACCTTGACCGATAATTTTATCAAATAGAGGATTTTCACCTTTATTAGCTGTAGTTGAATCTTTAGCATCCGTCAGTAATGCACTTAACGAATCTTTTACCACTGGTTGTACTTCGGTAGTTTTTATTTCAGTTCTTTTCAATGACTCATTTGCAGCCATTAGAAAGTTACCAATTTCTTCAATTTTATATGTTTCCCAGAACTCTAATTGAGCGGTACTTTGTAATAATTTCTTGATTCTGTCTACATCCTTAGCCCCCGGAAGCTCTACTAGAATTCTTCCAGATTCTCCTAATTTTTGAATATTAGGCTGAGTTACACCGAATTTGTCGATTCGTTTTCTTAATACTCCAAAAGCACTTTCTACAGATTCGTCTACTTTTCTTGAGATTACCTTTTTTACTTGTGCATCAGTCATTTGAAAATCAACTCCACCTTCACCCTGCAAACTTCTGTTTGCGAAAATGTCCGGAGACGCCAGTTTTACGGTTCCTTTTGAATTTGCATCAAAAGCATCATAAAAAGCATCTAAATAACTTTGATTTCCTTTTTGGTTTGCAGTAGCATCAGCCAAAGACTTGTTGAAAACAGGATTTTTTGAATTATTAGATAAACCTTTTAAAATATCTTTAACCGAAATTTGAAGTATAACATTAATACCACCTTCTAAATCAAGACCTTTATTGATCTGCTTATCACTTACTTCATTAAAAGTAAAATCGGTAAATCCAAGGTTAAATACTTTTTCTTTACCAATAGAATCTAAATATTTTACTTCTTTGTCAGCATTTCCATTGGCAAAAGATTTTGCATCGTTTTTTACTTTACTTGCGACAAAAGTGAAAGAAAGTTGGTAAATACTTACCAATGCAAATAGAATTGCGAAAAATTTAATAAGTCCTTTATTCTGCATTATTACTAAAAATTAATTATTTTTTATTTATTTATTTTTGCTTTAAACCTTATAGAATAAGACTTGACGTTGTTTTTTTAATTTAAAAAAGAAAATCCCGAATTACATTATTTTTTTAAACCGAGCAAATATATAATTAACGTTAAGATTAACCAATTTATTTATAGATTAATCTCAAGAAAAAGACTGCAAAGCTGCAGTCTTCTCTTTTTTATATATAAATTTTTATACCAAAATCGATTTTAAAGCGTCATTCATTTGTCTAACTGCATCTGCACTTTTAGAAAATAAGGCTTTTTCTGCATCGTTTAGTTTAATGTCAAGAATTTCTTCTACTCCATTTTTACCAATAATACATGGAACACCAATACAGATATCATTTTGTCCATATTCTCCTTCAACAAAAACAGAACAAGCAATCATTTTCTTTTGATCATTCAAAATACTGTCCACCAAGAAAGCAACTGAAGCTCCCGGAGCATACCAAGCTGATGTTCCAAGAAGGCCTGTAAGTGTAGCTCCACCTACCATAGTATCAGCAGCTACTTTTTGCAATTCTTCCTCTGATAAAAATTGAGAAACCGGAATTCCGTTATAAGAAGCCAATCTTGTCAAAGGAATCATAGTGGTATCACCATGTCCACCGATAACCATTGCTGAAATATCATTAGCTGGTTTGTCTAAAGCCAAAGACAAATACGTTCTAAAACGAGAGCTGTCTAATGCTCCACCCATACCAATAATTCTGTTTTTTGGCAATCCGGTAGATTTTAATGCCAAATAAGTCATGGTGTCCATTGGATTGGAAACTACCACTATAATCGTATCAGGTGAATGCTTTAATACATTTTCAGCAACAGTTTTCACAATTCCTGCATTTATACCTATCAATTCTTCACGAGTCATTCCTGGTTTTCTTGGAATACCTGATGTAATTACCACTACATCACTCCCTGCTGTTTTAGAATAATCATTGGTAACGCCTGATACTTTAGTATTAAAACCTGTGTTTGTAGCACATTGCATGATATCTAGTGCTTTACCTTCAGCAAAACCTTCTCTGATATCCAATAATACTACCTCACTTGCAATCCCTCTATAAGAAATTACATCCGCACATGTTGCTCCTACATTTCCTGCTCCTACAATGGTAACTTTCATATTTTAAAATTTATTCGGTTATTTGTTAATTCGGTTATTTGTTAATCTGTTACTATTTTCTAAATAAAAAAGAATGATCAATCCAGTTATGCATCAATCTTAGCATAAACAGCATTTTTCTCAATAAATTCTCTTCTAGGCGGTACCTCATCACCCATTAACATAGAGAAAACTCTATCAGCTTCCGCCAAACTGTCAATAGTTACCTGACGCAAAGTTCTGAAACCAGGATCCATTGTGGTTTCCCATAATTGCTCCGCATTCATCTCCCCAAGACCTTTATAACGTTGAATTCCTGCGCTTCCGCCCATTCTTTCGTTCGCCTGATCACGTTGCAGGTCATTCCAAGCGTATTCTTTTTTGTTTCCTTTTTTAACTAAATACAAAGGTGGTGCAGCAATGTATACGTGACCTTCTTCGATTAATTCTTTCATAAATCTAAAGAAGAACGTTAAAATTAAAGTAGAAATGTGACTACCATCGACATCGGCATCACACATAATAATTACTTTATGGTAACGCAGTTTTGAAATATTCAATGCTTTGCTGTCTTCTTCTGTGCCAATGGTCACACCAAGGGCCGTGAATATATTTCTGATTTCTTCGTTTTCAAAAACTTTGTGATGCATCGCTTTTTCCACATTCAAAATCTTACCACGCAATGGCAAAATAGCCTGAAATGCACGATCACGACCTTGTTTTGCAGTTCCACCTGCCGAATCTCCCTCGACAAGATATACTTCACATTTTGCAGGATCTTGTTCAGAACAATCAGATAATTTCCCTGGTAATCCGCCACCACCCATTACGGTTTTGCGTTGCACCATTTCACGGGCTTTTTTGGCTGCGTGACGCGCTTGTGCTGCTAAAATTACTTTTTGAACAATGATACGTGCATCATTTGGATTTTCTTCCAAATAATTCTCAATCATTTCACTCACCGCTTGACTTACCGGAGAAACGACTTCTCTATTTCCAAGTTTTGTTTTAGTTTGCCCTTCAAATTGTGGTTCCGCAACTTTTACTGAAATAATTGCCGTAAGTCCTTCACGGAAGTCATCCCCAGAAATATCAAACTTCAATTTGTCTAACATTCCTGAAGCATCCGCATATTTCTTAAGCGATCTGGTTAGACCAGTTCTAAAACCTTGTAAGTGAGTTCCTCCTTCGTGTGTATTGATATTATTTACATACGAGAAAATATTTTCGGTATAACTTGTATTATAAATTAACGCAACTTCAACCGGAATTTCTCCCTTTTCATTATCCATCGAAATCACGTGGGCGATGATTGGCTCACGATTTCCATCCAAATAACGGATATATTCTTTTAAACCTTCATCAGAATGAAAGATTTCAGAAACAAAATTTCCGTCTTTATCTAATTCTCTTTTGTCAGTAAAAGTAATTGTAATTCCTTTATTCAAATAGGACAATTCACGCATACGAGCAGATAAAGTATCGTAAGAATACTCTATTGTTTGCGTAAATATGGATGGATCTGGGTAAAAAGTAACGATTGTTCCTCTTTTTGTCGTTTCACCAATTTGTTTTACAGGATATAATGCTTTTCCTTTTTCGTATTCTTGTTCGTATATTTTACCATCGCTACTGTGAACGGTAGCTCTCAAATGATTCGATAAAGCGTTTACTACAGAAACCCCGACACCGTGAAGTCCTCCAGAAACTTTATAAGAATCTTTATCAAATTTTCCTCCGGCGCCAATTTTAGTCATTACAACTTCCAATGCCGAAACACCTTCTTTTTTATGAATTCCAACTGGAATACCACGACCGTTGTCTTCTACAGTAACAGATCCATCTTCGTTAATATCAACAATTATGGTATCACAATGGCCTCCCATCGCTTCATCGATAGAGTTATCTACGACCTCATAAACTAAATGATGCAGTCCTCGAACACCTACATCTCCAATATACATTGAAGGACGCATTCTTACGTGCTCCATTCCCTCTAATGCCTGAATACTATCTGCTGAATAACTGTCCTTCTTGATTTCTTCGCTCATATATTTTATTCTAAAAAAATGTAATTTTTGTATAACACGCAAATATATAAAAACGTAAATTATATAACAGTTAAAATCAATTTTTAAGCCTTTAAGTTATTAACATTTGTTCATATAATTACAAAAAAACGCTCTCAAAATTGAGAGCGTTCTTCATTTATAAAAAATTCAAATTTTTGTTTCAAATTACAACTCCTGTTTTGGCAATTTGAGTATCTGCCCGAACGTGAGCTGCATTAGCTCTTCCGCTTGGATCTAGGTTCTCTTGCCATTTTGGAATCCATTTCCTAACTGTTTGCGCGGCACTTATTTGCGGATAATATTTATTAAATATCGACCTATAAAAATAGGCTTCTTTGGTTGTAGGAGAATTGTATGGGAATTCGGCTGCAGCTCCGGCTAATTGCTCGTCCGTAACTTGCGTTGCACAATATTCAATCAATTGATCGATCCAATTGTATCCTACTCCATCCGAAAACTGTTCTTTTTGTCTCCATAAAACTTCTTGTGGAAGATATGGATTGTCCGGAGTATCAAACGCTTTTCTTAGAATGTATTTTTCTTTTCCATCGTATGTTTTAGGCATTTTTTCTTCTGCTTTGATGCGAATTGACACATCCAAGAACGCTTTATCCAAAAACGGAACTCTAGTCTCTAAACCATGCGCCATCGTTGATTTATCGGCTCTTAACAAATCGGCAGTGAATAATTTCTGCACTCTTTCGATTGTTTCTTTCTGGAAATCTTCCGCTGAAGGCGCATTTCTAAAATACAAATATCCACCAAAGATTTCATCAGCTCCTTCACCTGAAAGCACTACTTTTACACCCAAATCCGTAATCGCTTTCGACAAGAAATACATTGGCGTACTTGCTCGCACCGAAGTCACGTCATACGTTTCTAAATGCCAAATTAGTTTCTCTAAAATTTCAATTCCTTCTTCGACAGTAAAATGAATTTCATGATGCTCTGTTCCTAAATACTCCGCAACTTTTCTGGCTGCCGCAGCATCTGGCGCATCAGCATTTAAACCAATTGAAAATGATTGTAATTTATTGCCGGTTTCTGCCAATAATCGCGAAGCAATTGCTGAAGTCAATGAAGAATCTAATCCTCCAGAAAGTAACACACCAATAGGCACATCGCTCATTAATCGTTTACGAGTCGCTTCGGTCAACGTTTCTCTGATTAACTCCAAATCTAATTCTTGGTCGGCTTTCAAATAATCTTCATATTCCGGTTTGTAATATTTTACAAAACCAGTTTTTGCAGTGTAATAATGTCCTGGAGGAAAAGTAGAAAATGTTTTACATTGATCCGCGATAGGTTTCATTTCAGAGGAGAAATAGATTCTTCCTCTTTCATCCAAACCATAATATAGCGGTTTCACTCCCATTGGGTCTCTACCGGCAATAAAGTCATCACCATCCACAACCACAAAAGCCCAATCTCCGTCCAGCATATTGCAAAAATCGTATCCAAACTCTTCATACAAATGCACAATAACTTCAGAATCTGATTTTGTTCTAAAAGTATGATCTTTCAAAACACCATCTCTTAATTCCTGATGATTGTATATTTCGCCATTATGAACCATATAAGCCGTTTTCGTGCCTTGTATCGGTTGTTTTCCGGAATGCAAATCAATTATCGATAGCCTTTCATGACTTAGAATATGCCCTTTTTCAGTAACATGCAAATCACTTTCATCCGGACCACGATGCGTCATTCTTTTTGAAAGTTCTCCAAACAGTTGTTCTTCTTTTCCTCTCCCGATAATGGCTAATATTCCGCACATAAGTCTGTATTTTTATTTTTTTCCAATTCTAAGTCGACAAATATGCAATAGCAGTTACAAACACAAAACATAATTAATGTATTTAGTTACTATTTAAAACAAAAAAATGAATTTTATCTTAAAAATGTAATTCAAATACCAATAAATTAAAATATTCTATTACAACTGTAAATTATCGCTATGTTAGAAAATAAAAAGCTTTAATTTTAAACATATAAGTCATGTAAGTTTAAAAAAGTCAGTTTCTCAAATTGTAATTAAAAGGAAAAATAAGTTAAAAAAGTTCTTCGCAAGACTATGTGACTTTACTTAAATGAACTTTTAGTTTTATTTGATTTTATTCAAATTAAAAACTTATATGACTCATATGTTTTAACAATGTATTCTACAAAATGCTATTATTTGCAGAATTAATCGTAAATTATAAAAGGCTGACAATTCAATTATTTTACTTTCTTCCCCTTTAAATAGGTGTTGGTAGGTTTCATTTTCACTATTTTATTTTCTTCCACTTTCATTAAATCCTGATCAAAAATTACAAAATCAGCCCATTTCCCCACTTCCAAACTTCCTTTCTCTTTTTCTTCGAAATTAGAAAAAGCAGCCCAAATGGTCATTCCTTTTAAAGTTTCGGCTCTGGTTAATGCATTTTCCATTTGGAAACCGCCTTTCGGATATTCCTTACTGTCTTTCCTGGCTACAGCCGCATGAAAAGTTAACATCGGATTGACTTCTTCCACAGGAAAATCAGTTCCAAGAGCTACCATTCCCGCTTTTTGAAGTAATTTTTTATAAGCATACGCATTTTTAAGCCTTTCTTTCCCCAACCTATCTTCAGCCCAATACATATCAGATGTGGCATGTGTAGGTTGAACCGAAGGAATAATTCCAAATTTAAAATAATCAAAATCTTGTTCACGCAAAACTTGTGCATGCTCAATTTTCCATCTTCTGTCTTTTGTACCGGTCAAAACATCTTCGTAAATTTTCAAAATCACCGTATTTGCCGAATCGCCAATAGCATGCGTATTCAACTGAAATTTTGAAGCTGCAATCTGCTTAGCAACATCGCTTAATCCAGAAATTGGTGCCAACAAAGCACCGTATTGGCCTGGCTTGTCAGAATACGGTTTGTGCATACAAGCACCACGAGAACCCAAAGCGCCATCGCCATACATTTTAAAGGAACGCACATTTAAATTATCCGTTTTATAAATTCCTTTTTTTAGGTATAAATCAATATTTTTCTGATTTGCCGTAATCATAGCGTACACATTAAGCTTCATCACTTTTGCTTTTTGCAAGCTGTCCATCAAATGAATAATGTCCGGATCCAATCCTGCATCATTTACCGTTGTCAATCCATAATCAAACATCACTTTTTCAGCATCTAGCAACGCGTCAATTTGTATTTTACGAGTTGGTTTTGGAATTATTTTAAACACTAATTCCATCGGATTGTCAACTAAAATTCCTGTCGGTTGCCCGTTTTCGATTTCAATCTGACCACCATCTGCTTTTGTATCTTTAGTGATTCCTGCTAATTTCAACACTTTACTATTAACGATAATCGCATGACCGTCAACTCTGTTTAATACAACTGGAATATCTGGAAATGCAGCATCTAAATCTTCTTTTGTAGGATACTTTTTTACTTTCCAATCGTTTTGATCCCAACCATTACCCACAATAAACGTTGGATTTTTATCTTTTTGAAAAGCCTTTAAGCGGGTTATTATTTCGTCCATACTTTTAGTACCGCGTAAATCCGCTTCCTGTAAACTTAAACCATAACTGTAAAAATGGCAATGTGCGTCAATTAATCCCGGGTAAATGAATTTCCCCTCTGCATCTATTGTATTCTTGGATTCATATAGATTTGAAATTTCACTATTAGTACCAATAGCCACAATTTTCCCCTTATCAATTGCCATAGCCGAAGCCGTTCCAAAAGAGTTATCTACCGAGTAGATAGTTGCATCGGTAACAATAGTATCAACGCTAACTTTATCTTTTTGATTACAGGAAATCAACAAAAACAAAGCAAGAAATAAAGTAATAGATCTCATAATAAACATTTTAGTTGGGCTAATATAAAAAACTGCAGCCAATTATTTTAACCAAAGGAGAATTAAAAGAAATTTTTGAATTCTTAACTTAATTATTCCCATAAAAAAACGCTCTCGAAAAGGAGAGCGTTTGTCTATTTGTAAAATCTTAATTAATTGTTTATGCCTTTGCATACGCATCATCATGCACGCTAGCTACTGCTCTTCCGGATGGATCATTCATGTTCTTGAATGCTTCATCCCATTCCAATGCAATTTTTGTACTACACGCAACGCTTGCTTCTTGTGGAACACACAAAGCAGCGGCATCACTTGGAAAATGCTCATGAAAAATAGAACGGTAATAATACTCCTCTTTTGAAGTTGGTGTTTGTAAAGGGAACTTGTATTTAGCATTTGCTAATTGTTCATCCGAAATTTCAACAGCAACAACCTCTTTCAAAGTATCAATCCAGCCGTATCCTACACCATCACTGAATTGTTCTTTTTGTCTCCAAGCAACACTTGGCGGCAACATTTCTTCAAAAGCTTTACGAACTACCCATTTTTCCATTGGATGTTCTGCATTGATCATTTTATCTTGTGGATTAACGCGCATCGCCACATCCATAAATTCTTTATCTAAAAACGGCACACGACCTTCAATTCCCCATGCGGCTAAACTTTTGTTGGCACGCAAACAGTCATACATGTGCAATTTACCTAATTTACGTACGTTTTCTTCGTGGAATTCTCTTGCGTTTGGCGCTTTGTGGAAATACAAATATCCTCCAAAAAGCTCATCCGCTCCTTCACCTGACAACACCATTTTGATACCCATAGATTTAATAACTCTCGCCATTAACCACATTGGTGTTGATGCTCTAATTGTCGTTACATCATAGGTTTCTAAGTTGTAAATTACATCTTTAACCGCATCCAAACCTTCTTGAATAGTGAATTTAATTTCGTGGTGAATCGTTCCAATATGATCCGCCACGATTTGAGCTGCCGCTAAATCTGGAGAACCTTCTAATCCTACAGAAAACGAGTGTAATTGAGGATACCATGCATCAGCAACATCTCCAGATTCAATACGTTTTTGCGCATATTTTTTGGCTACAGCCGAAGTAATAGACGAATCTAACCCTCCAGAAAGCAATACTCCATAAGGCACATCACTCATCAACTGTCTGTGAACCGCAGCTTCTAAAGCCACTTTAATTTCGTCAATGCTGGTTACGTTGTCTTTAACGGCATCGTAATCTGTCCATTCTCTTTTATACCATTGTACAAATTCGCCATCTTTGCTAGTCATATAATGTCCCGGAGGAAACAATTGGATTTTGGTACAATATCCTTCTAATGCTTTCAATTCTGAAGCTACATAAAAAGTTCCGTGCTCATCCCAACCAATGTATAATGGAATAATTCCCATGTGATCACGAGCAACAAAATACTCATCTTTTTCTACATCATAAATCGCAAATCCAAATATTCCGTTCATTTCATCTATAAAATGAGGTCCCTTTTCTTTGTATAGTGCCAGAATTACTTCGCAGTCACTTTCTGTTTGAAAGTTGTATTTCCCTTCAAATTGTTTGCGTAATTCTCTGTGGTTATAGATTTCACCATTTGCAGCCAAAATCAGTTGTTTATCCTCGCTGAACAAAGGTTGTTTCCCTGAAGCCGGATCTACAATTGCCAGACGTTCGTGAGACATAATCGCTTTTTCATTACTAAAAATTCCACTCCAGTCCGGTCCACGATGACGGATAATTTTAGACATTTCTAATACTTGCGGTCTTAAAACTTCCGCTTTTTGTTTTAAATCAAAGGCACATACTATTCCGCACATAACTATATATTTTTAATGTTTTGTTTATTTTGATAGGGCAAAGATGGAGTTATAGTTTCAATCGAAAAACACAAATGCCATTTTTAGTTATAAATTATAACCAAAAAATAGCATTTGTATTTAAAATGTAATTAAAAGAGAATAAAAAAGGAATCGAAGTTGAGAATTGTAAAAATGGAATAAAAAGCAGACGAATTTTATTCAATATTCTCCACCAAATACTTCGTTCCATTAATCTCAAAAGTAAAACCTTCTTGATTTCCCATCAATTTATTGCCCAAAGGCGATTGTGGAGATAATGCGATAATATTGATTCCTTCAACATTAATTTTAGGAAGCGCCACACTCAGATACAAATAGATTCCGTTGGCTTTTACCAAACTCCCTACGATAATTGTTTCGGCAACTGCAGCAGCATCAATTTTATCCAAAACTGTTTTTTGATCCAATACTTCTCTCAATTTACGATTGAGTTTTTCCTGTTCAATGTGCATCATTGATAAAGCGGTTTCATGTTTGTCTCCGGCTGAACCTTTGGCATCGTTCTTAGAATCTTCGGTAAGCGCCACAATCATGTCTTTGAAAACATCGATTCGATCCTGAACTAATTGCACGTAATGAGTATGTATTTTTTGTTTGAAAGTCATTTTTAGTGAGAGGCAAAGTTATAAAGGGACAAAGAGGCAAAGGTACAAAGCAACAAATAGACAGTATCAATTATCTGCAGAAAAAAACCGCTTTTTATCTTTGATTCTCTGCCTCTTTTGACCTTTTTTAAAAATCAAATTTATAATTTACTCCCAAAATGACCTGAAGTCCCTGAACCGGATAGTTCAGCCATTTTTCATAAGATTTATTGGTAAGATTATTTCCTTTTACAAAAGCGGTTAATCGGTCATTATATTTGTAACCGACATTTGCATTTACATCAAAATATGAAGGCAAAGTAATCGGACTTACATCAATTAAATTCATGTTTGTATTCCATTCTTGATCTTTTCGCTCCCCCACATAAAACACATTGGCACCGGCAAACCATTTTGGCGTAATATTAAAATCTAAGCTTGAGCTTATTTTTACAGCTGGCAAATTCCAGGCTTCTTTCTCGAATTCAGTAGTAAAACTGCTGAAGCTACCATTGATTCCAAAAGTCACATTTTTAGAAAAATCAGCTTTTAATTCACCATAAAAATTAAATGTTTTCATATCATCATACACCACCTGAAAGGAATTCCCATAAGCGTAGTCTTGATTACTTGTATTTTCATTATAATCATTGCTTTTAAACAAGGCTTTATTTCTCTGATTTAGATACGAACCTTTTATGTTATAACTTACATTATTAGTGATTTTCCCTTTTAAACCTGCAAAAAGATCATACTGCTGATCTGTTGGCGCAATATTTAATGTTGGCGATAAAAATGGATTATCATCCACAAAATCCTGATATGAATTTTGCTCTAAATTCCCTTCGGCTCCGGCGTAGAACATCATCAAATCACCAACCACTTTATAGGAAGCGGTAAATCTTGGATAGATATAAAGCGTATTCCTTTTGTTCTGATTGTTCATACTGTAAAAGAATGCTGCACCTATGTTTAGCGTCCAATCGTCTTCCTGCATGACAAAGCTCGGTGCTATTCCAAAATTAGTGAAGCCATATTTCATCGGCTCAGAATTTGTGTTCGAATAATTCTCTTTGAAACTGCCGGCAACGTAATCAACAATTAAATCCGTTTTTACAGCACTATCCATAATATCAAATTGCACCGTTGGTTGAGCTGAAAATCTGCTCTCTGACGAATCAAAAATATCTGTAAAATGATTGAATTTCAAATTCACTTTTTCGACAATACTTTCATTGAAAGCGATATTTCCGCCTAATGAAATCGTATTATAGGATTGTTTAGGATCAATACTGCCAATCAAAACCGCTCTTTCCTGAGAGGTCAACGTATTGCCAAAATCAGTTGGAAGCCCATACCAGTTGTAAATTTGATTTTTATATCCTAAATCCATATTCCAGGACACCGATTCTCGATTTGATCCGTACATCACATCCACTGAATTATCTAAAAAACGATTGTCTAATTCTACATTTTCGATTCCGCCTTTGGACGAATGATGACGAAACATTGCACCAACATAATCGGTATCATTAAGGTCATGGTTTACGAATAATTCTCCGATAAACGTCCCGTAATTTCCGGCACCAAATGTGGCATAATTTTTATATAAATGGCCTTGTTTTTCTTTCTCAACGCCTTCTGCCTTGCCTTTAGTTGGGCTAAATGTTGACGCCACCGGAAAAGAGAAAATAGTATATTTTACCATTTCCTTCTTAGTATTTCCTTCTTCTTCAAGCGTTGCAACTTCCTTAATTTTGAAGGCATCGGATATTTTTGGCGTATAAGGTTTTACAACATTAACAGTTTCCGTCCCGATTTGTTCTTTTTTTTGTGCAAAAGAAAATTGAAAAACTAAAAGAAACAAGATTCCCAATCCAACCCTTCTTGACGGGAATGGCGCCGAAATTGTTACGATATTTTCTGTGAATGAATTTATGTTTAAATGTTTAAATGTCATGTTGAATTTTTTAACTTCTTATTTATAACTCGTCTTTTGTAACCTTATAATTATACTTCCCATTCCCCTTTTGCAATGAATTGCGATTTGCCCCCAATTTTAATATCAAAATCATTGTCCATACGTTTACCATCAAAATAAATCTGGGAAGGTCTGTTTATAAAATCGCCCTGATGATTTATAATTCGAATCTCCGGCGCATCGTATTTTAAAAGAAAAGCCTGCAAACATGTACTTGCACTTCCTGTAGCGGCGTCTTCTTTAAGTTGGTTGTCCTCTATACACAGCATTCTACTGCTGAGATTATTCTCTTCTAAACAATAAAAATACAACGCTCTATGACTGGTTTTGCAGTGCGAATGCAACCATTCGTTCATTTTATTCTTGTCGAGAATCAAACTTTCCAAGGCTTTTTTATTTTTGAGCGGAACAATTACAAAAGCGCTTCCGGTGGATACTTCCTGAATTGGAAAGCTGTCCTCAAAATCAGTACTGCTTAAATTGCTAAACGATAAAAACTCCTGTGCCGAAAAAATATCCAAAAACTCCGGCTGAGCCGCTTGTAACCAAATCAAATCTCCCGATTGATGCACTGGAATTTCGCCTATTGGCACTGACACCGTAATCTTTTCAGGCTGATTTTGAAATATCTTATGCATCAAAACCCAAGAAGTCCCTATAATTGGATGTCCTGCAAACTTCATTTCGTAGTCCGGGGTAAAAATTCTGATCGTTGCCGCTCTATTTTCAGGATCAAGCTTAGTGATAAAAGTGCTTTCCGCAAAATTAATTTCTCTTGCAATTTTCTGCATCTTTTCTGCACTCAAAGCATCGGCACCTAAGAAAACAGCGAGTTGATTTCCAGCATACTTTGTCTCGGCAAAAACATCAACGATATAAAAAGATAGGTTCATTCCCTTTGTTTTTTTCTTTCGATTATTTTAAAAATTTCATACAATTTGTGGTTGTTTCCCAACTTCAAACCTGTGATTTCTTTACTTCGTTACTGATGAATTTGTTTTAGATTCTTCGGCTTTTATTTTATCCAATTCCATTTTCGCAGCTGCAACAACATCAGGATAATCAGTGAAGTTTTGGATTACATTTTCCAAAATGTAGGTTGCCTGAAAACTATCTTTCAGTCCGTAGAAATTTTTTGCCATCAGGATTAATCCTTTCGCTCCAAAATACTTATAGCTTGAGTAATTCTTCGCTAATTTCTGCACTGCAGTATTGGAAACTTCAAACTTCCCGTCTTTGTTTTTAAAATAAGCGTCATAATACAACGCCTCGGCTGCTAATTCACCTTTGGCAGTAGTCAATAATTTCGCGTAAGCAACGCGAGCTTTATTTTCATCGCCCGTCTGAAAGGCCGCACGCGCAATGATAATTTGCGCATCGCTCTTCACATTCTCATCCGCTTTGGAATTCATCAAAACTTTCTCCGCATAAATTACCGAATTTAAATAATCCTTTTTATCATAATATAATTTCATCAAATTGGACTGTGCAAAAGTGGTGTTCTGCGAAATATCCGATTCGTTTTCCAATCGTGACAATATTGCGACAGCTTTGTTGTCATCCTTATTTTTAAGATAAATCTGAGCCAGTCTTGACAGAGACTGTTCGCTGAATTCACTTCTGGACTGCGCAATCACATATTCATAATGTGGAACTGATTTGCTCTCTGAACCTTCGGCAAAGTACAATTGGGCAAGATAATAATTAGCTTGTAACGCATGCATCCCTTTTGGAAACTGATTTATATACCCGCTAAATCCTGCGATTGCCTGCTTAGCATTGTTTTGTTGAAATTGTTTTTCGGCTGCCTCAAAGGTATCATTATCAAGTTCCACATTTGTCACCGAAACAAAATCCAAAGTTCGAACCCAGCTCGCATATTCGTCAACGCGACCACTCTCTACATAAACCAATCTTGCGGTGGCAACTGCTTCTAGCGCTTCAGGAGTTCTGGGGAAATCCGCGGCTACTTTTTTAAATTTCAGCAATGCCTGATCATTTTTATCGGAATTATAATAAATCAATCCCTGACGCAAAATGGCTCTTGAAGTAAAAGAACTTTTCTTAAATTCCGTATTCAGTCGGTCATATGTTTTTATGGCAAGGTCATTTTCATTCTCGGCAACGTATGTGTTTGCAAGTTCAAACAATGCATCATCTCTGTAACTCGATTTGGAATACGACTGTAAAAAAGCATTCAGTTCCTCAATTTTTTTATCATTTTTAGCCACAAAACCATAGCTAATTGCTCTTTGGAAATAGGCATAATCCGCATCTACACTTTTAGATTCAATCACTTTCGAATACCCATCTATTGCTGCTCCATACTTCGAACTCACAAATCGACAATCTGCCAAACGTAAATAAGAATCGTTCAAGCGCACTTTGTCATCTTTCACTTTTTCCACTTGGTTTTGAAAATAATTTCCCGCCTGATCGTAGTCTTTCAATTTGAAGTACGTGTAGGCAATATTGTAATTGTGGTTTTTATATTCCGGTGTTTTTTCGGCTTGAGCCAAAGTTGTAAATTGTTTAAAACTTGACAATGCATCTTTAAAATCATTCAAAACATATTCTGTTTCTGCTTTCCAGAAAGTAGCTCGCGCCGTAAAAACAGCATCTTTAGATTCGGCTATTGATTTTGTAAACATCTTTAACGCCTCCGTGTAATTCCCATCGGTGTACAACTCCAGTCCACTGTAAAAAAGAACCTTCTGATATGCTAATTTATTCTCTGGAGTTTTACTTTTTTCCAATAAAACTAGAGCTCCTTTATAATTTTTAGAAGAAATATAGGAATCGATCAACAGTCTTTCAATCTCAGAACGGCCGGCATTATTCGGATATTTAGTCACGAAAGCCTGTAGAACCGCCGGAACGCTTTGATACGAATTACCCAGTTCATAACTCAGTTTTGCATAATTCAAACTGGCATCTT
This sequence comes from Flavobacterium caseinilyticum, assembly GCF_004349085.1. Taxonomy (GTDB): domain Bacteria; phylum Bacteroidota; class Bacteroidia; order Flavobacteriales; family Flavobacteriaceae; genus Flavobacterium; species Flavobacterium caseinilyticum. The sequence goes on from NZ_SMFM01000011.1 coordinate 56,422, forward strand.
CCTGAATAGCCAAGTCAAATGCCATTTCCGAAGCATTTTTGAAAGCATTCAAAGCCTGTTGTTTTTTATCAGTATTTAAATAACTTTCTCCCAGATGGTAATAGGCATTTTGCGCCACAGAATCTTTCCCTCCTATAATTTTATTAAACTGGGAAATTGCATTTTCGTAGTCTTTTTGTTTGTAATAGGCATAACCCAATTGGTAGAAATCCGTATTACTCCATCTTCCCTTTTGTCCTTTGTAAGCTACCAGATAGGGAATGGCTTTGTCATATTGTTTCAAATTGAAGTAGCTTTCGCCAATAATTTTATTGAGTTCTGATTTTTCCAGAGGAGTAGATTTTGCCATCGCTTTTCCACCCAAATCAATTGCTTTTTGAAAATTCCCTAATTTAAAATTCATGTCGGCTTGATAATACGAAAGCTTTTCTTTGTATTTTTCGTCACCTGAAACTTCCTCAAAATACTTATTTGCTTTCTGGTAATCATCGCCCTGATAAGCCAAAAATCCCAAATAATATTTAGCCTGCGAACCGTATACCGGTGATTTTTCTACTTTGTTAAAATAAACTGTGGCCTCTTTTTTATTTTTGCCATTAAAAAAACTGTATCCTTTCTGGAAATTGAATTTATCACGGTCGCTTTTGCTTAAATTGCTTTCGTCCACTTTACTGAACCATTTTAAAGCTTGTGGATAATTCCCCTCGTTAAAGTGAAAGTGAGCCACTTCAATATAAGCCTGATTTTGTTTAACGCTGGTTGGATAGTCTTCTACAAATTGCTCCATCAACTGATCTGCATTGGCCTGATTGGTTCGAATGGCACAATTAGCGGCATAATAAGCGCAGTCTGATTTCAGTTCTTCAGTAGTAGCAGTTTCTTTTACTTTATTGAAAATAATTTGTGCAGAGGCGTATTGCCCGTCTTTAAACAAAGAAAGCGCTTTATTGAAATCTTTTAAATCGTGGGTATAAATGGTCGATTTTTGTGCCGATGTGGAAATAGTGATACTAAAAAGGAAAATGAAAAAGAGCCAGGAAGTTTTACGCATTGTGATTTTATTTTAATAATTCAAATGTATCATATTCTGAAGTGTATAACGAAGCGCCGCCAGCTTTTATTATGAACATTTTTTTTAACATTGCAAAATTTAGCTATCATCGCGAGATCCCAAGGCCCATATTCTTCTAATCAACTAGGTGCCTTTTCACGATTATTTGATTTTTATTAAATTCTGCCTATTAGAATAGAATTTATTTTGAATCGAACCGTTATCTTATTACTTTTACCCAATAAACAAATACCAACTATGTCACAATCTGTACTGTCTTTAAAAAATGTAACTATATATCAAGAAGGAAAATCCATTTTATCCGATGTCAATTTAGATGTAAACCACGGTGAATTCTTGTACATTATTGGAAAAACAGGTTCCGGAAAAAGTAGCTTGATGAAAACTTTATACGGCGATTTACCGCTGATAGAAGGCGAAGGAAACATAGTAGAATTTGACCTTGCAGCTTTAAAAGAAAATGACATTCCGTTTTTGAGAAGAAAGATTGGCATCGTTTTTCAGGATTTCAAATTGCTTCCGGACCGTACTGTAAATGAAAATATGTTATTTGTACTTAAAGCAACTGGCTGGTCAAGTGCCGTAGATATGCAAAACAAAATTGAAGAAGTTTTAGCTAAAGTGGGCATGAGAGATTTTGGCAAAAAAATGCCGCATCAGCTTTCAGGTGGTGAACAGCAACGTGTGGCGATTGCCAGAGCTTTGCTGAACGATCCGGAATTGATCCTAGCTGATGAACCTACAGGAAACTTAGATCCACAAACGAGTGCCGAAGTGCTGGAAGTCCTAAAAAAAATCAATGCTAACGGAAAAACCATCATTATGGCAACCCATGATTATGCTTTATTAATGAAATTCCCTGCAAAAACATTGAAATGTGAAGACTCCAAAATTTTTGAAGTGATTCAGCAAAGAATGGCATAATGCTCTCCATTCTTGTTCCAATATACAATTACAATGTTTATCCTCTCGTTGAAGAGCTTCACAAACAATGCACAGAATGCAGAATAAATTTTGAAATTTTATGTCAAGATGATGCATCAAAATCTATTTTAAATGCAATTAACGAGAATGTAAATACATTATCGAACTGCAGTTTTACAGCTTTAGAAGAAAACCTGGCACACCGCGGAAACAGAAATTCCTTAGCCGAACAGGCGCAATATGATTTTTTGCTTTTTATTGACGGCGACTCCATAATTATTCATCCCGATTACATCAAAAAATACATTGTAACTCTAAAAGATTTCGATGTTATTTATGGCGGTCGGTTGCATCCTGAGAAATATCCGTCCGAAAATAAAAAATTACGATGGAAGTACGGTAAATTCATTGAAGATAAATCAGCCCAAGACCGGAATAAAAAGCCGTATCAATCGTTACTTTTTAATAATACTGTCATAAAAAAAGAGCGTTTTGACCAAGTAAAATTTGATAAAGACAAAAAAAAATACGGTCACGATGACACCCAACTTTCATACGAATTAAGTCTATTAAAAGCTAAGGTAAATCATATCGAAAACCCTGTTCAACACGGCTATATTGATACAAATTTGGATTATTTAAACAAAACAAAAGAGTCTTTAGAAAACTTGATTTTATTATACCAAGAACAAAAAATTGATATCAATTTTGTCAGACTGCTTCAATTATATCATTTTTTAAATAAAACTGCAGCAACGCTCATTATTTCAAAAATATATGGGATTTTTGAAAAATCATTATTAAAAAATTTGACTGGAAACAACCCAAATTTAATCCTGTTTAATTTGTTTCGAGTGGGTTATTTATGTTCCATAAAACAGAAAATTTAATTCTTTTTGATTGCAATAAAAAGTTGATTCCAAGTTTCCATAATAGTATCAATATTGTATTTTTCGCTGGCTAATTTTGCTTTTCTTCCCATTTCTGTTCTTAATGTAGCATTTTCAATCAGAGTTTCAACTGCTTTTACATAATCGGATTCGTTATCATTTTCAATCAAAAAGCCGTCTTGGTTTTTAGAAATTATTGCTTTTGGACCGCACGGACAATTATAAGCAACACAAGGCAAGCCTGAAGCCATTGCTTCAATTAAAACCATTCCGAAAGCTTCAAATCGAGATGTCATCAAATAAAAAGAAGCTTCTGAATATTTTTCGTTAATATTCTGAATCGGCTCATGAAAAATCACATTCTCCAACATATTCAGGTTTACAGCCAACAATCGTAAATCAACTTTTCCGTCAGATTTTCCATAAATTTCCAATGTCCAATCCGGATGTTTCTGAATGACTTTTTTCCAGATTTGCAACATTCTGTCAAATCCTTTTTCGTATGTATGCCGACCAACAGCAATGACTTTTTTATTTTCTAAAGCACTCGATTTTTCTGAAGTGAACCATAAGGGATTTGGAATGACATTGGTGTTTCTTATATTCCATTCCTTGCTGCTTTCACTTGTTACAACAACGAATCGGTCGTATTTTTTTATCGCCATTCTTTTGAAAATGTTCATACAACTCGTTGCAATTTTCGTCAAAATTTTATTCTTGGATTCTCTTTCCTCGATAAATTTAGAACTGTGCATTTCCAAAATAAGCGGAACTTTGTTTTTTAGAATAAAAGGAATTAAATATGCTTTTAAACCATTATCGCAAACAATAATGGCATCAGGCTGGACTGCTTTAATTTTAGTTTTTAATCCTTTTGAAAAAGAATTAAAAAACTGTAAAAAATTACCTTTTAAAAGTATATCATGAAAAATAATACTAGAATTAAAAGAATAAAATAAAGGAGAAAAGCCTTCATTTTGAGTCAGAATATGCACTTCATACCCTAGTTTTTCAATCAGATAATTAGTTTTGATCGAAAGGACTCTGGCTACGCCGCCTTCGTTATTTACATTGGGAACTATATAGAGAAGCTTCATTTTTTGGATTCCAAAAATTCATCAAAATCTCTGATATAATCGGCTTCTTCAAAAACATCCGAAGCAAAAACGAGACAAACTGAACCAGACGAAAAATTTTGTAATTCTCTCCAAATACCTGTTGGTATCAGTAATCCAACATTTGGTTTGTTCAAAAGAAATGATTTTTTTTCGGCTCCGTCATTCAACACAACTTCAAAACTTCCACTTAAAGCAATAAGGACTTCGCTTTGATTACTGTGTGAATGACCGCCTCGAAAAGAATTGCTGGGCACATCAAAAAGATAATACACGCGCTTGAATTCAAAAGGCAAAACATCCTCCTGAATAAAAGCTAAATTCCCACGTGTATCCTCTACAACGGGAATTTCAAGTAATTGCACGTCTCTAATCGTTGTCATAATACTATTTTAAACTGATTTTCATTATATCCAGCCACTGTTTTCCAATTACTGAAACAGAAAAAGATTGCACACTTTGCAACGCATTTTGTTTGCAATATCGATATAAATTTTCGTCTTCGAGAAATAAATTCATCGCTTCAGAAAGTTTTGTAACATTCTGATTTTCGACCAACAATCCATTTTCTCTATGCTGAATCATTTCTTTTGGTCCTGATGCGCAATCAAACGCAATTACAGGAGTTTCACAAGCCAGCGATTCCAAAATTACATTGGGCAAACCTTCATTCAAACTGCTTAACACAAAAAATTTAGCTCTTTTTAAATACTTAAAAGGATTATTTTGATACCCTAAAAAATGTACTTTGTCTTCAATTTTTCTTTCGGTAACCAAGTTTTGCAGCATTTTTTTTTGTTCACCATCACCCAAAAAAACCAAATGAATATTTTTTTCTGGCAAAACTGAATTGGAATACGCGTCAATCAGTTTGTCAAATTGTTTGATGGAGGTTTCCATTTGGCCTACACCAATAATAAAATCATATGGAAGTTCAATATGCTCCTGGCTCTTTAGTGCAATTTCCTCAATATCGATTGGATTATAAATACGAACAACATTTTTCAGCTGGTGTTTTTTCTCTATCAATGCTTTGGATTCATCTGAAATACTGACTAATTTATAACATTCTCCGTAAATAAAACGGCTGAGAAAAGACGATTTAGGCATGTAATGATCTATCAAAAAACTGTGAACTGTAAAAATAGTTTTCGTTTTATATAGCCATTTTGCTATCGATAACTCTTGAATGGGTTTTATCCGAAATCGGAAATCGATAATAAAATCGAATTGATTTTCGTCAAGATATTTTTTAAGAAAAGTGAAGCGATTCCATTTATTAATAAGGCTGTTGGACGCATTTTTCATCTTGCCTAAATTGACTAATTTTCCTGAATAGGAATACGAAATTTCATCAAGAACAATAATAGTATGGACTTCTAACCCTTGTTTTTCAAAAAAATGCGATAAGACCGACATTACCTTTTCGGCACCGCCACCACTTAATCGATAACCAATTAAAGCAATTTTAATTTTTTTGTTGGGCAATATCATTAACGATTTCTTATTTTCGTATCAAATATAACTCTTTTAAAAAAATATGCAAGACAATCCATTGGTTACCATTATTTGCTTGTGTTACAATCAGGAAGAATACGTCTTGGAGAGTTTATTTTCAGTTGTCAATCAGAATTATGCTGCTATAGAGCTCATTATTGTTGATGACTGCAGTTCAGATAATTCAAAGGCAGTAATCGAAAATTGGCTGCTTGATTTCCCGAAGATCCAATTTATTGCAAATGAAGTTAATTTAGGCAGTACAAAATCGTTCAATAAAGCCTTAAAAAAAGCCAAAGGCGAATTTATAATTGACTTGGCCGCTGATGATATTTTGGTGTCCAATTGTGTCACTTCACAAATAAATGCTTTCAAAAACACAACCTATGAAAACCTCGGAGTTGTTTATGGAAATGCTGAATTAATTAATGAGAAAGGAATGTTTAACGGTTATTATTTTCCCGTAGATCGTTTTAAAAAAGTAATAAAACCGCGTGTAACGGGTGATATTTATGAATCCGTACTTTCTGGTGGCGACTGCATGTGTTCGGTTTCAGCGATGGTGAAAAAATCCGCATTTGATCATTTAAACGGTTACGATGAAACGCTTGCCTATGAGGATTTAGATTTATGGATTCGCGCTTCCCGGATTTATGATTTTGATTTTATTGATGAAATTATAATTCGGAAAAGGACAGTCGAAAATTCTTTGGGAACTCATTTTTTCAAGAAAAATGATGCAAGAGCCAGAAAAATAAATCAATCTACTTATCTGATTATAAAAAAGGCAATAAGACTCAACAGAACAAAAAAAGAGAATAAGGCGTTGTTAAAACGCATTCATTTCGAAATGATTTTGAACAATAAAACTAGAAACTACACCTTATTATTAAAGTATGTTTTGCTTGAAATTAAGCTGAGATTCCATTTACTGATTCCATAATCTACACGAGCATATAATTATCCAACGCTGCTTTCTCTCCTTCCCAGTCTCTGGAAATAGAATCTTTTATGAATTTTGCCGGAATGCCTCCAATTAATATATTAGAACCATAAGAAGTATAATCCGTATTGCACAAACTATTTGAAGCTATCGTACAAAAATCTGGCGTTTTAGTACCCTGAAGCGCAGTCACTCTGCTGGATGCATAATTGTAATTTCCAATTAGAACGGGTGCTGTCATTTTAAACTTTTCGCCGGTTTGCGTATCCATCATCTGATGAAAATTAGTATCCATAATTTGGGATTCCGAACCAAAACGGGCGTAATTTCCAAATACAATTCTTTCCACGCAAATCAGTTTTGCATTGGAAGCCAATGAAGCCATGTGCCCAAATTCACAATATCCATTCTCTCCAACGTATATAAAATAATCTTTCCCAAATTGTACATGACCCGTAAAAACAAGCGTTCCCAAAATATTGATTTCGGCAATTCCTTTATGTAGCGTGTTCATTTCATACGGTTGTCCAAAACCAATCATTCCTTTTTTAATAGCGCCCTTAATTTCGATTTTTCCTGTTATTGACGTAAATTTTACATTTCCATAAAAAAATACCGGAAGCTGTTTTGCAATACTATAAGGGAATTTCTTGAAATTAAAGTAGAGTGTTTTTGTCCAATTTACCGAATAATAAATTTTGAATTTTTTATAACTCGATCGTCCTTTTCTATAATTAAGTTTTAAAATTTCAATCATTTTTTCTTTTAATTATAGTATTGAACAATCCTTTTAACGCTGTTTTTTTATTCATTTGAAATACAACAAAAACAATGGAGAGCAAGCACATTACTGACATTAAACTGTATTTTAAAATTGGATTCGGAATGTATCGAAGCAAAAAAGTTGCCATACACATCAGGATGCAAATTAAATATATTTGATAAAATTCACTATCAAAAAAGAAACCATATCTTTTTTTAGTGATTATTTTCAAACCAAAAAAGTGAATCATATAATACACTAAAAAACTAAAACCCAGTCCTTCCAACCCATACAAATAATAGCCTAAGACATTTAAAAGTAACGATATCGCATTGAAACCAACAGCGGTCTTGAGAAACATACTTGAATCTCCTTTTGCAATCAAAATATAGCCCATCGACCAAGACACCGCTCTGAAAAGCATAGCCAATATCCCAAAACAAACCATTGGAATAATGGCAGTAAATTGCGATGTAAATACAATTTTCACGATAAGAGGTATCAACGTCAAAAACAGAATAATAATTGGCGTGATAATCAATATCGAAACAAAAGATTGCTGAATAACGCTGCTTCTTACTTTTTCATTGTCCTCACTAATGGAAGCTAATCTTGGGAAATAATCAGTACTCATAGCTGTAAAAATTATTCCTACATACGAATTCAGCAAAATAAACCCCGCATTATAAAATCCCACCTGTTCTAAATCCCCTTGCTTTCCGACATAAATTTGGATTAAATATGTAGTCAGCAAAGTCAGCGAACCACTTAATGTCAGCATGAATCCAAGAGTAACGATTCGCTTGGCGTCAGTCATAAATTGAGATTTCGTTAAACTCTTTCTTTCAATCTTTCCTTTTCTGGAATAATAATAGGAAAAAAATAAAGCGGAGACAGAAGTGACAATTATCGTTGGAACGATGGCGTCGATTCCATAAAAATAATACAACGGAATTGAGAATAACAAGCCGAATATATTTCCATACAAATTCGCTTTAGCCAAAAACCTCATTTTTCTTAAGCCTTGCAAAACTACTAATTCTGCTGTTGTCAATTGTTTAAAGAGCACTGTAATGGACAGAAAAACAAATGCATACATTTGATCTGAATTCCCAAAGGTAATTATGCTCAGCCAATTGGAAAAAACTACAGTTAACAAGGATCCCAGAATCCCCGTTAATAACGCTACTTTTTTAACAACAGAAACTGTAGTCGTAACCGTATTTAAATCTTCATTTTTATAATCTGCTGAAATGTGTTTGATCCCGCTTGTTTCTAATCCTAATCCCGAAAAACCGCTAATGATTCCAATGGCAGAATTCAGCAAAGCAATGATTCCCATACCTGCAGGACCTATAAACACAGCGATTAGTTTGATTCGGATTATAGCGATAATAATAGTTAGGAACTGAACACCACCAAAAAGCGAGGTCGTTTTTACAATTTGATGATATGACGTTTTAGTATCAGACACTCTTTAATATTGATTTAAAACCGCAATAATAAAATCTACCTCAGCCACTGTCAAAACTGGACTAATCGGCAAACTTAGAACTTCATTATGAATTTTTTCAGTAATTGGAAACCGCAAATGATTCCAGTGAGAAAACGCCTTTTGTTTGTGTGGCGGAACGGGATAATGTATAACTGTTTGGATGCTGTTGTTATATAAATAGTCTTGTAATTCTTTTCTGTTTTGGGTTCGAATGACAAATAAATGGAAAACATGATTGGATTGCTTTGCTCCTCGCGATAAAATTGTTGGAAGAATTATTTTGTCGTTTTTAATTTCGGACAAATAACGTTTAGCGATTATGCTGCGTTTTTCATTTTCAGCATCTAAATTTGGTAATTTCACATTCAGGAAAGCCGCTTGCAATTCGTTTAATCTTGAATTTACACCGATATAATCATTGTAATATTTGGTTTCCGAGCCATAATTTCGAAGCGAATGAATGACTTTGGCTAATTCTAAATCATTTGTGGTAACCGCACCTCCATCTCCCAAAGCTCCCAAATTTTTTCCCGGATAAAAACTGTACGCTACGCTTGATTTTTGATTGCTGATTACTGATTCTTGATTTCTGATTGTTCCGTGAGCCTGAGCCGCATCTTCAACCACCAATAAATCATTTGCCAAAGCAATTTCATTTATAAGATCCATTTCTGCTAATTGTCCATAAAGATGAACGACCAGAATGGCTTTGGTTTTTGAAGTGATTTTTTCTTCAATTAAAGCGGGGTTGATATTGTAGGTTTCCAACTTTGGCTCGACCATAACAGGAATTAAATCTGCTTGTAAAATAGCGAGAATACTTGCTATATAGGTATTTGCAGGAACAATGACTTCATCGCCTTTTTGCAATTTCCCTAACTGAATATATCCTTTGAAAATCAAAACTAGAGCATCAAAACCATTTCCAACACCTACACAATATTTTGTGCCGCAATAGTTGGCAAAGTTGCTTTCGAATGCCTTGACTTCGTTCCCTAAAATATACCAACCATTATCTAAAACCGCTTTCAATTTTTCCTGAAAAGCGGCTTCATATGGTTGGTTTATTTTTTTTAAATCAAGAAATGGTATCATATGAGATTCATTTTATAAAAATCCTGACTGTAAACAGAGCAGCCTAACTCTTCTTTTTGTTTCAAAAGTCCGGCATGATATCCTTTTTCATTGTCCTCATTTACAATTCCCATATCAAAAAAAAGTTTACCTTCATTCTTATATTTTTGAATCAAATTAATGAATAAATAATCCAACGCACGCAACTCTTCGCCTTTTTTCGTGGTGGCTCCATATTGTGATTTCACAACAGTTTCGGTTTCGAAAATTGTGATGCCTGCAATAATTACATCCTTATGGTATACAGAAAATTGTTTGATATTATTCGGAAATTTATCTTTTAATAATTTGATTTCTTGTGAAGTATGAACGGGTTTGGCACTATATTTCTCCAATAATCTTGGTTCCAAAACCAATTCCCAAAATGATTCCAATTGCTGTTCTTCGACCATTTCCAAATCGTGTTGTTCAATTTTTCTGAAATGCTTCAATTTACTTTTTGAAATCGTCAAAGGCATGGCTAAATTGATCCCCAAATTCATTTCTTTTTTATCCAAAAAAGCTCCTTTTTTAAGCATAAAAAATTCCATTTCAGCGTTGCCTTTTGAAGTATAAAATAACGGAATGGATTTAAAAAAGAACGATTGCACCCTGTTTTCTTTAAAAAAAAGCAAAAGAGAATCCAAAATATGTTCTACTTTTTCTCCAATTAATTTTGAGGAATAAACCAATCCGCCATACGTCAATCCTTGATGGGAATAAACGATTGCTTCAACTCGATTTGCTGGTAAAACAGCAATTAGTTTTTCATTCTCGAAAATCAGCAGCGAGAAATCCTCAAATCGATCTTTGTGGTATTCCATAAAATCTCGGTGAAACAAAAAAGTAGCATTTTTGGCCTGACCAATAAAGGCATTCCAGTTCGCATAATCACTTTCCTGGTACTGTTTGACGGAATAATTTTTCAAGTCTCGTTTTTAAATTTGGAAAATAATTATTCATTATTCTACAAGTATATTAATTTTTATAAAATTAGATAATTAAATATAAAACACTAATTTTAAATTTAATTATCTAATTTTAAATGAAACAAAAGCTACGCTATCTCATTATTAGCCTCTTTTTCATGCTGTCCAATTCCATTTTTGGACAAGATATTTCCTTGTATAAACAATTTAACGGCAGATACGATTTTTTATATGTTGGCAACACTTTAAACAAAATTGAAAATGGAACTGGCGGACCATGTGAAATTAATACCAGTTCTTCGGCGACTTTAAATTTAAATCCGGGGGACGTGGTGGAAAAAGCTTATCTCTATTGGGCCGGATCGGGAAACGGTGATTTCAATATAACTCTGAATAATCAAAACATAATTGCAGAACGCTCTTTCAATGTGCTGCATAGCACCTCCGCGCTGCCTTATTTTAGCGCTTTTGCTGATATAACTGCACAGATCCAAATTACGGGAAATGGCGATTATGATTTGAGTGACTTGGATTTAACAAGCGTGATTGATGATTATTGCTGGAATGGCACCAATTTTGGCGGTTGGGCAATTGTCATTATTTACAAAAATCCAACTTTACCACTGAATCAGCTCAACGTGTATGACGGATTACAATATGTTCCAAATGAAATAAACATAACGCTGAGCAGCTTGAATGTTATTGATAATCTGGATGCTAAAATAGGTTTTGTTGCTTGGGAAGGTGATCAATCCATTAATGTTAATGAAACACTCCGTATCAATGGAAATCCAATTGGGAACCCGCCATTGAATCCAGTTGACAATGCCTTCAACGGAACGAACAGTTTTACCAATTCCACAACTTTGTACAATATGGATCTGGATGTTTACAACATACAAAATAACATAAAAATTGGGGATTCATCAGCTGAAATTCAACTTACTTCCGGTCAGGACTTTGTGATGATTAATGCTATTGTGACCAAATTAAACAGTCAGTTGCCCGACGCCACGATTCAACTTAATAAGGTTTCCTCAATTTGTGATTCGAGACAATTTCTAATAGATTACACTGTTTTTAATGCTAACAGCACCGCTTCATTACCCGCCGGAATGCCTATTGCCATTTATATTGACGGGGTTTTTATCAAGCTTGCTTCAACACTTTCGGTGATTCCTATAAACGGAAGTGAAAGCAATACAATTAGCATCATAATTCCGGACGGCATCGTAAATCCTTTTGATTTAGAATTCATTGTCGATGATATCGGAAACCGCATTGGAATCGTCACGGAAGTGAATGAGAATAACAATACTGCTATACTTTCAAAAATAGCCTTATGGTCTACGCCAAAATTTAATCCTGTACCTAATATTGAAACCTGCAACCAAGGTTTAGGACGAGGAACTTTTGATTTTACTGCCGCTGAGGAATTGGTAAAAGTAAATCCTGAAGATCTCGTTAGTTTTTACACCTCGCGTGAAGAGGCCGAAAATGAGGCTAACCGCATTTTAAATCCCACCAATTTCGTTACCGAAACCAGTTCACAAGAAATTTTTATTCGAGTCCAAAACGAAAATTGCTTTAGCCTCACATCCTTTATTGTGACGATAAAAAATTGTCCTCCTGTAGTGCACAATTATTTTTCGCCAAACAATGATGGTCTTAATGATACTTTTGTGATTGATTACTTGCGCAATATTTTCCTGAACTATCGAATTTCAATTTACAATCGTTGGGGAACTTTAGTTTGGACAGGAGATTCGAACTCAAATGATTGGGATGGATTTGCTAATCAAGGGCTGCTGCTGGACAGCAAGAAAGTTGCTGACGGCACGTATTACTATGTAATTGATTTGAATGATCGGGATTATTCAAAGCCTTTGGTAGGCTACTTGTTTTTGAAGAGTTAGAATTTTCCTTTACATTATTTTTGTTCTAACGTAGGCAAATACCATTTATATTTTACGGCCATTAAACGAACCGAAATAATAACAATTGAAGTCGTTAAGTATAAAATATCATTATCTAAATTCAATCGTCGAAGCAGGAAGAAGACAATCCCGCCCAAAATACAAATCGTAGCATAAATTTCTCTTCTAAAAATAACGGGGATTTCAGTGCATAAAATATCGCGGATAACGCCTCCAAAACAAGCGGTCATGGTTCCTAATGCGATGCAAATAACTGGATGAAGTCCAATATTTATTCCTTTTTCAAGACCAATTAACGTAAAAACGCCAAGTCCGATAGTGTCAAATAAAAATAAAGAAGTTCGCAATCTGTCGAATTTTTTTCGAAAAAGGATTGCCAAAACAAACCCAATAATGATTACATAAACATATTTTAAATCCAGCATCCATCCTACCGGCGTTCTGCCAATCATAATGTCCCGTAAGGTTCCACCACCAACCGCAGTGACAAATGCAATGATAAAAACCCCAAAAGGATCGAGTTTTTTACTCATGGCTGTTAGTGCGCCTGACATGGCAAAAGCCATCGTACCGATGATGTCAAGTAAGTGAAACATTTATATTGGGATTTTGACAAAAATAAAGAAAATACTCGTGAAAAGAGCTATAAATCCCTCCAATTAATGAATGTATTGGTTCCAAATAAATATTCGACTCGGATTAGAAAACTGGATTTTCTCTATGTATCTTTGTAGCTATTAATTAAATAGTTGAAAGTCTTGAAACAAATCACTTCGATACAAAATCCATATATAAAATCATTGGTGCAATTGCAGGAAAAATCGAAAGCGCGCAAACAATCCGGTACTTTTTTAATCGAGGGAAAACGCGAAATTTCGATTGCTGTCAAAGGTGGCTACGAAATGGAAACGCTATTGTTTCTACCTGAAATTTGTTCGGAAAACGAAGCCAGAGAATTATCAAAAAATGCCGAACTGATTGAAATCAACAAAGAAGTCTATCAAAAACTGGCTTATAGAGATACTACCGAAGGCATTTTGGCTGTAGCCAAAACCAAATCTTTGCAATTATCCGATTTGCAATTATCTGATAATCCATTGATTCTTGTTGCCGAAGCACCGGAAAAACCCGGAAATATTGGAGCCTTGCTTCGTACTGCCGATGCTGCCAATCTTGACGCCGTGATTATTGCCAATCCAAAAAGTGATTTATACAATCCAAATATTGTGCGTTCCAGCGTGGGCTGTTTGTTTACCAACCAAATCGCGACCGGAACAACATCAGAAATTATTGCTTTTTTGAAAGAAAGAAAAATCAATTTTTATTGTGCGACTTTACAGAACTCTACCTCGTATCATACGCAGGATTACACCACTCCAACAGCGTTAGTCGTAGGAACGGAAGCCACCGGATTGACTGAAGAATGGAGAAAAGAAGCGACCCAAAATATTATTATTCCGATGCAAGGCGAAATCGATTCGATGAATGTTTCGGTTGCCGCGGCAATTTTGATTTTTGAAGCCAAAAGACAAAGAGGGTTTTAGATTTAAGATTGCAAATTAAAAAGCAAATACTAGTAAAGGCTTACCCATTTTATTAATTACAGAAATAATATGAAAAATAGATTATTCGTTGCGATAGCATTACTTTCAACCGCTCTTTCTTTCGCACAAATCAGCTCGACACAAGTGGATGAATTAGTAAATCGTACTTTAAAAACTTTTGACGTTCCGGGAATTGCAGTCGCAATCGTTAAAGACGGCAAAGTGATTCATGCCAAAGGATATGGTGTAAAATCAATTTTGACTAATGAGAAAGTGGATGCGAACACGCTTTTTGGAATTGCATCCAACAGCAAAGCGTTTACAAGCGCCGCACTGGCTATTTTAGTTGACGAAGGAAAAGTAAAATGGGATGACAAAGTCATCAAATACCTTCCTAATTTCAAAATGTATAATGATTATGTGACAAACGAATTTACGATTCGGGATTTGCTGACACACCGAAGCGGATTGGGACTCGGCGCAGGAGATTTAATGATATGGCCTGGAGGCGGCAACTTTACGCCAACAGATATTATTGAGAATTTACAATATTTGAAACCCACTTCGGCTTTTAGAACCAAGTATGATTATGATAATTTACTTTATATAGTTGCCGGAGAAGTTATACAATCGGCAAGTGGTAAGAGCTGGAGCGATTTTATAGAAGAGCGCATTATGAAACCATTGGAAATGAATAGTAGTGCCGCTTCATTTGTTCGACTGAAAGACACGACAAATATCATTGCGCCCCACGTTCCGATTGATGGAAAACTGCATGTAATCAACCGCTACAAAGATCAAATTTTTGATGCGGCCGCCGGCATTTACTCCAGTGTAAATGATTTGAGTAAATGGACAATTATGCAAATGAACAACGGAAAATACGGACCTGACAACAAACATTTATTTTCTCAAAAAGAGCACAGTGAAATGTGGCAATTGCAAACTATAATTCCTGTAAGTACGAAAGCTCCCTATAATACTCATTTCAGTGGTTACGGACTGGGCTGGTTTTTGAGTGATGTAAAAGGATATAAACAGGTAGGTCACACCGGCGGATTAGAGGGAATTGTCACCCAAATAACGCTATTACCAGAACTGAACCTCGGAATTATTGTTTTGACCAATCAACAATCCGGCGCTGCATTTTCATCGATTACCAATACTATAAAAGACAGTTATTTAGGAATACAATCCGAAGATTATGTGGCGAAGTACAGCACGAATCTAAAAGAAAGTGTAGCCTCTGCCGATAAAGTAACCGATGATGTTTGGGCAAGAGTAGCCAAAAACAAAAGTGACAAAATCAAAATTGATTTCAAAAGTTTCGTCGGTACCTACAAAGACAATTGGTTTGGTGAAGTCCTGCTTTCAGAAAGAAAAGGAAGATTGTATTTTGCTTCAAAACGATCTCCACAACTTACGGGCGAAGTTTTTTTATACAAAGAGACTAATTATGTGGTAAAATGGGATAATGCTTATTTTCATGCTGATGCGCATTTATTTTTTGAATGTGATACCACCGGAAAAGCAGTCAGAATAACAATGAAACCCATATCTGAATTGACTGATTTTAGTTATGATTTTCAGGATTTAGATTTTAAAAGAGTACAATAAAATATTTAAAATTCAAATTTGTGATTTACATCCCGAAACACCTTTTTACTTGCATATCTCCCAACTAATTTCTATTTTTAGAAAATGAACCATGCCGTTATGACAGATATCGATATCGAAAAAGAAAATAAAGCAATTGCTCAAGAATACAAAGAGTTACTCCGTATAAGCTACCAAACATTAAGTGATGAAGACAAAAAACTCATCCGAAAAGCATTTGATGTTTCTGTAGAAGCGCATAAAGAACAACGAAGAAAATCCGGCGAAGCCTATATTTTTCATCCTATTGCTGTGGCAAAAATTGTCGCTTCCGAAATAGGTTTGGGAGCCACCTCCATTGCTGCCGCACTGCTGCATGATATTGTAGAAGATACACCCACTACTATTCAGGATATCGAGCGCTTGTTTAACCCCAAAGTGGCACAAATAGTTGAGGGACTGACAAAAATATCGCTAGTGCAAAGAGATTTGAATGTTTCAATGCAGGCCGAAAATTTCCGTAAAATGATATTGACGCTGAACGATGATGTTCGTGTTATTCTTATTAAACTCGCCGATCGATTGCATAATATGCAGACGATGGATTCGATGCAGGAAGATAAGCAGACCAAAATCGCATCGGAAACCTTATACATTTATGCTCCATTGGCGCATCGACTGGGCCTATATAACATTAAAACAAAACTCGAAGATTTAGGATTAAAATATACAGAACCCGAGGTTTATAATGATATTGTCAGCAAAATAAAAGAAACCAAAGAAGAGCAAGATGCCTACATTGATGACATTACAACAGTATTAAAAACTGCATTAGATGCAGAAGGAATTGATTACATCATAAAAGGGCGTCCAAAATCCATTTACTCCATTCGTAAAAAAATGCAGGCGCAGAACGTTAGCTTTGACGAGGTGTATGATAAGTTTGCGTTGCGAATTGTTTATAAATCAACTCCAAATGAAGAAAAATTTATTGCCTGGAAAATATATTCGATAGTAACAGACTATTACAGACCGAGTCCAAGTCGTTTGCGCGATTGGATTTCGTCGCCAAAATCTACGGGCTACGAAGCGCTGCACATTACCGTTATGGGGCCAAAAGGTCGTTGGGTAGAAGTTCAGGTTAGAAGCGACCGTATGGATGAAATCGCTGAAAAAGGATATGCCGCACATTACAAATACAAAAATGGAGCTACTGAAGAAAGTGGTTTGGATGTATGGCTTAATTTACTGAAAGAAGCCTTAGAAAATGCGGAGACTAATGCAGTGGATTTTGTGGAAGATTTCAAAATGAATTTATATTCTAAAGAAATCTTTGTATTTACCCCAAAAGGAGAAATAAAATCATTGCCCAAAGGCGCCACTTCGCTTGATTTTGCATTCAGTATCCACTCCGAAATAGGAATTAGAACCAGAGGAACGCGTGTCAATGGAAAATTAGTCCCTTTGAATTTCGAACTAAAAAGTGGCGATCAAATTGAAGTTATCACCTCACAGCATCAAAAACCCACAATCAACTGGCTGGATTATGTAACGACTTCCAGAGCCAAAACGAAGATAAAAAACGTTTTAAACGAAAACACCAAAAAAATTGGCGAGGAAGGAAAAGAAATGCTTACCCGAAAACTAAAGCATTTAAAAATCACTTTAAGCGAGTCAGTGGTCAACGAATTAGTAAACTTTTTTAAACTAAAAACCAGTTTAGATTTATTTTACAGAGTGGGAATTGGCGCCATAGAAAATCAGCAACTCAAAGATTTCGCAGCACAAAAAAGCAATAGTTTCATTAATTTTTTCAAAAACAAAATGAAACGTTCGCCAAGTACTGCTGACGAAGACATTCATAAACCAATCATAAGCAGTAATTACGATATGCTTGTTTTTGGCAAGGAACACGACAAACTGGATTACAAATTGTCACCGTGTTGCAACCCAATTCCGGGCGATGATGTTTTTGGATTTGTAACTATAAATGAAGGAATAAAAGTGCACAAAAAAGATTGCCCAAACGCCATTGGAATGCAATCCAATTATGCCTACCGAATCATGACAGCAAAATGGATCGACTCTTCACAAGAAGAATTTAAAGCCATTATAAACATAACCGGTATGGACGTTTTAGGATTGACAAACCAGTTAACAAAAGTCATCTCTAATAATATGCATGTTAATATTCAGAGTATTTCTTTGAGCACTGATGCGGGAATTTTTAATGGTCAGGTTGCGGTAATTGTTCAAAACAATACCATTTTGAAGAAGATGATCAACAATATCAAAAAAATTGACGGAATCGACAAGGTAACACGAGAGTATAAAACGTAGAAAAGTGTTTGTTTTATTATATTTGGTTTTGGTTTTTTCAATCTGTAGCTGAATAAACTTTAAACTAATCAAACCCGAAACTTTAAACTTTAAACTAAAAAATTTATCTTTGCCCCATATGACACTCATTTCCACAGATAACTCCAAAAACCAAGAAATTGTAAAAAATGTTTTTACGATGTATCTTGAAAAAAAAGGGCACCGCAAAACTCCTGAACGGTATGCTATCCTTCAGGAAATTTACGATAGCGAAGAACATTTTGATGTAGAAAACCTGTATATCAAAATGAAAAACAAAAACTATCGTGTGAGTAGAGCAACCTTGTATAACACTATCGAATTGTTATTGGACTGTGCTCTGGTACGCAAGCACCAGTTTGGACAAAATCAGGCCCATTATGAAAAATCATACTTCGACAAACAGCACGATCATATTATCATGACCGATACAGGTGAAGTAATCGAGTTTTGTGATCCAAGAATTCAAAGTATCAAGAAAACAATCGAAGAAATATTCGACATAGAAATTACCAACCACTCGTTATATCTCTATGGGGTAAAGAAACAAAAAAACAGTTTGGATGAACAAGATCGTTCACAAATATAAAATTAACTACAAATAACATACAGAATGACCGTAGATTTATTACTAGGATTACAATGGGGAGATGAAGGAAAAGGAAAAATTGTTGATGTTCTAACTTCAAATTATGATATTATTGCTCGTTTTCAAGGAGGTCCAAATGCAGGACATACTTTGGAATTTGACGGAATAAAACATGTTCTTAGAACCATTCCATCTGGTATTTTTCATAAAACTGCCATTAATATCATTGGAAACGGAGTTGTAATTGATCCTGTAGTTTTTCAAAAAGAAATTGAAGGCCTTGAGAAATTTAATTTAGACATCAAAAGCAAATTAATTATTTCAAGAAAAGCACATTTAATTTTACCAACACACCGTTTATTAGACGCTGCTTCTGAGGCTTCTAAAGGAAAAGCAAAAATTGGTTCTACTTTAAAAGGAATTGGTCCTACGTATATGGACAAAACCGGAAGAAACGGAATACGTGTAGGTGATATTGAATTAGAAGATTTTGCAGATCGTTATAGAGCTTTGGCTGACAAGCACGAAGCTATGATTAAATTCTACGATGTTGCTATCCAATACAATTTGGAAGAATTAGAGAAAGAATTTTTTGAAGCTATCGAAGAACTAAAAAAATTAGATTTTATTGATAGTGAAGAATATTTACATCAAGCCCAAAAAGCAGGTAAATCAATATTATGTGAAGGTGCTCAAGGTTCATTATTGGACGTTGATTTTGGAACGTATCCATTTGTAACCTCCTCTAACACTACTGCTGCTGGCGCATGTACCGGTTTAGGAATTGCTCCAAATAAAATCAAAGAAGTTTACGGAATTTTCAAAGCATATGTAACACGTGTAGGAAGCGGTCCGTTCCCAACAGAACTTTTTGACGAGGATGGCGCCACTATGGCACGCGTAGGTAATGAATTTGGATCTGTAACCGGAAGACAAAGACGTTGTGGATGGTTAGACTTAGTAGCGCTTAAATATGCGGTTCAGGTTAATGGTGTAACGCAACTAATGATGATGAAAGGTGATGTCCTTTCAGGATTCGAAACCTTAAAAGTATGTACGGAATACAATTATAAAGGAGAGAACATTTCTCATTTCCCTTATAACATTGAGCCAGAAAATGTAACTCCGGTTTATCAGGATTTCAAAGGATGGAAACAAGATTTGACTGGTATGACAACTTATGAAGAATTACCGACAGAGTTGAAAGAATACATTGCTTTTATTGAAAAAGAAGTGGAAGTTCCTATCAAAATAGTTTCTGTAGGTCCAGACAGAAAGCAAACTATTCTAAAATAAGATTACGAAACGTCCCGATAAATCGGGACGTTTTTTTTTCCTCTCCCCAACCCTCTCCAAAGGAAAGGGAGCCGAGACTGGAATATTTTTTAATAATAATTTTCTACTAAACAGAAAAAACACTTTCAATCCCCCTATGAAAAATCCAACTATCAAAATACATAAAACCGAATTGCTCTCTGACAATTGGTATATCTTAAACAAAGTAACTTTTGACTATCAAAAAAAAGACGACTCTTGGATTACCCAAAAAAGAGAAGTTTATGATCGAGGAAACGGTGCTGCTATTTTGCTTTACAATACACAACAAAAAACAGTTATTTTAACGAGACAGTTTCGTCTGCCTACGTATCTTAACGGAAATGAAACCGGAATGATGATTGAGGTTTGTGCAGGACTTTTAGACCAAGATAATCCGGAACAATGCATCATTCGGGAAACCGAAGAGGAAACTGGATACCGCATTTCTAAAGTCCAAAAAGTAATGGAAACTTTTATGTCACCCGGAGCCGTGACCGAAATTTTATATTTATTTGTTGGCGAATACAATGAATCCATGAAAGTGAATGACGGTGGCGGAGTCGAACATGAAGAAGAAAACATAGAAGTAATGGAAATGACTTTTGACGAAGCTTATTCCTTGATTGAATCTGGTCAGATACAAGATGCAAAGACTATTATGTTATTACAATATGCTAAAATTCATAATTTAGTTTAAAAATTAATTACACCACAACTTAAAATTACTACTCGAATAATCTCCTGATTTTTGAAATCGGGAAACCTTACTATACCCCAAATTAACTGTTTTGGTCTCAAACCTCCTTGGGATTTTAGTTGTATTAATGTTAAAAATGTATAATTAAAAACTAATTTTTTCATAAAAAAAATACATTTCAACGAGTATTCAGGTTACTTATAGAAAAAATAAATCATTATTGAAGTTTCTTCGTAATTTTATCTTATAAATAATAGCTGTCCTTATTTCTAAAAAATAATACAACGGCATTACGTACGAGGAAAAGATTCTTTATCCCCATAAAAGAAAGCTTTCATCCCTGAAAAATTTAGAATTATTCTAAATTTTAGACTTTAAATTTTAAATTGATCGATAATCAATTTAAAAGTGCGAAATAAAATTTACAGGTTAAAACTTATTCAAATACATTATAAAAAGCTCTTTTTTAGTGATTACTGTTTTTTAAAAAAATCACTTCAGGTCGAACTGAAAATCAATTTGTCCCAATCTATAAGATCACCTACATCTTATTTTGATTATCATATTTTTTTTTAAAATAGTTAAGCATTGCAAAGGAAATATTGTCTGTTTGCGAAATTTAGCAAATACTCTTGTTTTTAAATTAAAAACACAAAACGCCCCATAGTGTTACATTTCACAATTAACACCTAAGTTAAAAACTCCAGATCTGTTTATAATTAAAAAATCAAAAATTAAAAGAATGACTAAAAAAATTACTCTCCAATAATCATCTTTTTTAGTGATTATTAAGCATCATTAATCGCGCTTTAATTCTCAAATAAGTTGAAATAACGTAATACCTTATTTATTATCAACTTCTGAAAAATATTTATTTCAAGCAAATAATTTTGTATTTCGAACCAAAACACATTAGGAATAGACACTTTTCTAAAAATAAGTGACTATTTACTGAAAACTTTTCGACCATTGTCTCGTCCTACAAAAATCAAATGTGAATGCAATTATTTAAAATATTTTCACTTTCTAACGATTTAAAACAAATCAATATGAAATCAACTTTTACTATTTCGAAAAAACAATTTACGATTTATTTATTAAGTTTTTTAAGTTTTTCAGCGACGCTATTTGCTCAAACTGCAACAGTAACGACCAATAAATTAGATTATACTCCTGGTCAAACAGTTATTATAACGGGAACTAATTGGCAACCCGGTGAAACGGTAAAACTCACACTCGTTGAGACGCCACTGATTCATCCGGAGGAATATTTATATGCCGTTGCTGATAGTGCGGGAAATATATACAACAATGAATATGTAATACAGTTACATGACATTGGACAATCATTTACACTCACAGCAACAGGTATTACTTCAGGATATAGTGCCCAAACCTTTTTTACGGATTCTTTTGGTGTAGGAGTAGCCCCTATTATTCCTCCATCTGGTGGATTTAATATTGACGGAACGCTTCATGCCAATACAATGGCGGGAGATTGGCTGCAAGGGACAGGCTTGGGAGGTTATGTACTTAACGCTGATGGCAGTGTTCCTGCGGCAAATGCAGGAGTCACTTTTCATTTGGTCGATAAGTATGGTGAAGCTGAAAATAATTTTGCAGGCGGTCTAAAGGTTAACGACGACCCCAATACCATGACATGGGTTACAAATACCACGAGCAACAAAACCGACATGAATAACGGTCTGATGCATTTTTCAAAAGATGCAAATGGCCATCAATGGGTGGTAGTGGCAGCCGATCGATTGAGCAATAACGGTACCGCATATATTGATTTTGAATTTCTGCAAAATACATTAGATATTACAGGTTCTACCAGTGGAGGGTTTACATCAGAAGGACCAGATGGCGGTCGCACAGTCAATGATTTTGTACTTACTTTGCTGCTAACGCAAGGTGGATCTGCTGCCGGATTTTTCATAAATCGATGGGAGAGCACAGGCAGCGGTTATGACTACATCGACAGAACAGCTTCTATTCCGATAGGTTCTGTTTTCGCTGCTGTAAATACTGCTGACGGAACACCTGTTTCTTTTGGTGCATTTGGAAACACAACGTATGAGAAAAACACATTTTCTGAAGCAGCAATTGATTTGACTGCGCTTTTAGGCGCAATTGATCCGTGTACATCGCTAGGAATCAAAACAATTTTTATAAAAACCAAAGTATCCTCATCTTCATCCGCAGGTATTGCTGACTTTATTACACCTCTTCAGGTTTCACTGCGTTTGGGAGTTGCCGATGCCGGAGTAGATCAAGCGCTTTGCTCCACAGGAGCATCTACAAATTTCAATCTAATTGGAACAGCAAATCCTAGCCCTGGAGATGCCATTCTTTCAGCGGTATGGAGCGTCTCTTCAGGCAGTGCAACAATTATTAACCCAAATTCATTAACAACCGCAGTTGCTCAAGTAACTAGTGGTTCAGCTACGATTATTCTAACCGTTACAACGCAGAAAGGCTGTGTAGTGACCGATAAAGTAGAACTACGCGTTACTGAATCAAACATTACTTGCCTTATATCTGGGGTTGATATTGTATGTCCGAAATCAATCACGACCTATTCGGCTCCTGCCAACGGTCTAAACTACAAGTGGACAATAAATGGAAATGCAACAATTTCCGGAGCAGATAATCAGCAAAATGTAAGCATTTCGGCAGGTTCCGCATGCAGCGAATCGTATACATTGTCATTAAAAATTACGGATGCTAATGGCTGTATTACCAATTGTGAAAAAATAGTCAAAGTTGAAGACAAAGCAGTACCTATAATTCAATCTTGTCCTCCAAGCATAAAGCTGGCTTCAAATTCAAATTGTGAAGCTGTAGTACCAGATTTTACCGCTTACATTGCTGCAACTGATAGTTGTACTGCAGCTGAATCATTAATTATTACCCAATCTCCGGTCGCAGGCTCAGTTGTCGCCGCTGGTACAACAAAAGTCATATTATCTGTCAAAGATTCCTGTAATAATGAAGCAACATGCGAAACAAATCTAATTGTAACAAATTATATTGTTGCCAATGACGACATCGGAACGGCTGTTAATGGTTCTATAGGCGGAACAGCTTATGCAAATGTTTTGGCAAATGATTTTTTAAACTGTCAAGCTGTTAACATAGCCGATGTCAATTTAAGCTTTGTCAGTTCAACTAATAGCGGAGTAACGTTAAGCGATTCTTCTGTTATGGTAGCTGCAGGAACACCAGCAGGTTCTTATTCCTTAACGTATCAAATCTGTGAAAAATCAAATCCCACAAATTGTGACACTGCTGTAGTTTCGGTTGAGGTTACAGCTGCTTCTATTGTGGCTAATGATGATGCTGGAAATCCTATTAATGGCTTGAACGGAGGAACAACTGTCACCGATGTATTAGTGAATGATACTTTGAATGGAGCAGCTATTTTAGCTTCGCAAGTCAATACTACCTTTGTCTCTTCTACCAATGCTGGAATAACACTATCTGGCACCTCTGTCCTGGTAGCGGCGGAAACTCCTGCGGGCACTTATTCCTTGATTTACAGTATCTGTGAAAAATTAAACCCAACAAATTGCGATCAAGCAACGGTTACAGTAACTGTGACTGCAGCGTCTATTGTTGCTACTGACGATATTGGGAATGCAGTGAACGGCCTAAATGGAGGGACGGCGGTCACCAATGTATTAATAAATGATACTTTGAATGGAGCAGCTGTTTTAGAGTCGCAAGTCAATACTACTTTTATATCTTCAACCAATACTGGAATAACGCTATCAGGCACTACCGTTCTGGTAGCGGCAGGAACTCCTGCGGGCACTTATTCCTTAATTTATAAAATTTGTGAAGTTTTAAACCCAACTAATTGTGATCAAGCCACAGTAACCGTAACGGTGAATGCAGCGACAATCGTTGCCAACGATGACACAGGATCTCTTATTAACGGGTTTACCGGTGGAACAGCCGTAACCAATGTACTTTCTAACGATACGCTTAATGGAAGTCCCGTTTTAGCCTCTGAAATTACTACTTCCTTCGTGTCTTCTACCAATGCTGGAATTACGTTATCCGGAACCTCTGTTCTGGTCGCAGCAGGAACACCATCTGGCTCTTATTCTCTGATCTACAGCATTTGCGAAATATTAAATCCAACCAATTGTGATACCGCCACGGTTACTGTCACAGTGAATGCGGCTACTATAGTTGCTAATGACGACATAGGAAATGCGGTCAACGGATTATCCGGTGGAACTGCTTTCACCAATGTTTTAGTAAATGATACATTGAACGGTGCAGCTGTTTTGGCTGAGCAAGTCAACACTACTTTTATATCTTCTACTAATACGGGAATTACTTTATCCGGTCTAAATGTGATGGTAGCACCGGGCACTCCTAATGGAACTTATTCTTTAATTTATAAGATTTGCGAAAAATTAAATCCAACCAATTGTGATACCGCCACGGTTACTGTTATAGTGAATGCGGCTACTATCATTGCAAATGATGACAACGGAACACCTGTAAATGGTTATGCCGGTGGAACAGCTGTAAGCAATGTATTGACAAATGATACGCTAAATGGACAACCTGTTTTAGTTTCCCAAGTCAATACTTCATTTATATCTTCAACCAGTGATGGAATTACTTTAAATGGCACTACTGTGGTTGTAGCGGCAGGTACTCCTGCGGGCACTTATTCCTTGATTTACAAAATTTGCGAAATATTAAATCCAACCAATTGTGATACCGCTACGGTTAATGTTACAGTGAATGCGGCTACAATAATTGCAAACGACGATATCGGGAGTACAGTGAACGGCCTAAATGGAGGAACGGCGGTCACCAACGTTTTAGTAAATGATACATTGAACGGTACAGCTATTTTGGCTGAGCAAGTCAACACTACTTTTGTGTCTTCTACGAATGCTGGAATTACTTTAAATGGCACTGCTGTTCTTGTAGCGGCAGGAACTCCTGCTGGCACTTATTCCTTGATTTACAAAATTTGTGAAATATTAAACCCAACTAATTGTGATCAAGCTACAGTGAGCGTAACGGTGAGCGCAGCTACAATAATTGCAAACGACGATACAGGATCTCCCGTTAACGGATTCACCGGTGGAACGGCTGTAAGCAATGTATTGATAAATGATACGCTGAATGGAGTAGCTGTTTTGGCTGAGCAAGTCAACACTACTTTTGTGTCTTCTACGAATGCCGGAATTACTTTAAATGGCTCTGCTGTTCTTGTAGCGGCAGGAACTCCTGCGGGCACTTATTCCTTGATTTACAAAATTTGTGAAATATTAAATGCAACCAATTGTGATACCGCGACGGTTACTGTTACAGTGAATGCGGCTACAATAATTGCAAATGACGATACGGGAGATGCGGTCAACGGATTCATCGGTGGAACGGCTTTAGCCAATGTATTAATAAATGATACTTTGAATGGAATAGCTGTTTTGGCTTCGCAAGTCAACACTCTTTTTGTATCTTCCACGAATGCTGGAATTACATTATCAGGCACGAGTGTTGTGGTGGCTGCAGGAACTCCCTTTGGCTCTTATTCGCTGATTTACAATATTTGCGAAAAATTAAACACAGCCAATTGCGATCAGGCAACTGTAACGGTTAATGTGTACGCACCATCGATAAATCTATTAAAAGACGGTAATTATGTTGACAGCCTTGCGCCTGCTGGGGTAAGCGTTGGTGATATTATTAATTATACCTTTACTGTGACAAATTCAATAGGCAGTTCGGCACTCACTAATGTAACAGTTAAAGATCCACTTGTAACTGTAGTTGGCGGACCTATTGCATCTTTTGGTTCAGGCGCTGTCGACACTACGACATTTTCGGCCACATATAGCATTACTCAAGCTGATATTGATGCGGGGCAAGTAAATAATTTAGCTACGGTATATGGCACCCCAATATCCGGTCCAGAGGTTAATAATACTTCTTCTGATCCTACTCCTTGCATTATTTGTACTCCTGTTCCCGATTGTCCAAATTGTACTTCAACCGCACTTACACAAAATCCTAAAATTGCGCTTGTAAAAACTGCTTCAATCAGTGGAACAGGAGCTGTGGGAGATGTAATTACGTATACTTTTACGGTAACCAATACCGGAAATGTGACAATTACCAATATCGTAATCACCGATCCTTTGGTTGGTTTAACGATCTCAAATAGCCCTATTTTATCTCTAGCTCCGGGTGCTACCAACAATACTATTACTGGAATCTATACAATTACACAAGCCGATAAAGATGCCGGTAAAATAACGAACTCTGCCTTGGCTGTTGGAAAGGATCCAAAAGGAAATGATATATCCGATATTTCAGGTACTACTATTGACAATGATACGCCAACGGTAACCCCAATCACACAAAATCCGAGCATCGCTTTAGTGAAAACTGCTTCAGTTGGTGGAACAGGCGCCGTGGGAGATGTAATTACGTATACTTTTGCGGTAACCAATACTGGAAATGTAACAATAACTAACCTCGTAATTACCGATCCGTTAGTTGGGTTAATTATCGCCAACAGTCCAATTGCTACTTTAGCACCAGGCGCAACGAATAATACTGTTACAGGAACCTATACAATTACACAAACTGATAAAGATGCCGGCAAAGTGACAAACTCAGCTTTGGCAGTAGGACAAAATCCTAATGGTGGAGAAGTAAAAGACACTTCAGGTACGGCTATTGACAATGATACGCCAACTGTAACCGTAATTTCCCAAACTGCAAGCATCGCTTTAGTTAAAACTGCTTCCGTTGGTGGAACAGGCGCCGTGGGAGAAATAATTACGTATACTTTTGCGGTAACCAATACTGGAAATGTAACAATAACTAACATCGTAATCACCGATCCGTTAGTTGGTTTAATCATCGCCAATAGTCCAATTGCTACTTTAGCACCAGGCGCTACAAATAATTCTGTTACCGGAACTTACACAATTACACAAGCCGATAAAGATGCCGGTAAAGTAACAAACTCTGCGCTGGCAGTAGGACAAGATCCGAATGGTGGAGAAGTAAAAGACACTTCAGGTACTACCGTTGAAAATGACACGCCAACGGTAACGCCAATAACACAAAATCCGAGCATCGCTTTAGTGAAAACTGCTTCAGTAGGTGGAACAGGTGCCGTGGGAGATGTGATTACTTATACTTTTGCGGTGACCAATACCGGAAATGTGATAATAACTAACATTGTAATCACCGATCCGTTAATTGGTTTAATTATCGCCAATAGTCCGATTCCAGGTCTCGCACCAGGAGCAACAAATAATACTGTTACAGGAAGCTATACAATTACACAAGCCGATAAAGATGCCGGCAAAGTGACAAACTCTGCTCTGGCAGTAGGACAAAATCCTAATGGTGGAGAAGTAAAAGACACTTCAGGTACAGCTCTTGACAATGACACACCAACAGTTACCCTAATTTCCCAAACTGCAAGTATTGCTTTAGTAAAAACTGCTTCAGTGGGCGGAACAGGCGCCGTAGGAGATGTAATTACGTATACTTTTGCGGTTACAAATACCGGAAATGTAACAATAACTAACATCGTAATCACCGATCCATTAGTTGGATTAATTATCGCCAATAGTCCAATAGCTACTTTAGCACCAGGCGCTACAAATAATTCTGTTACCGGAACTTACACAATTACACAAGCCGATAAAGATGCCGGCAAAGTAACAAACTCTGCTCTGGCGGTAGGACAGGATCCAAATGGTGGAGAAGTAAAAGATACTTCAGGTACTACCGCTGAAAATGACACGCCAACGGTAACCCCAATTTCCCAAACTGCAAGTATTGCTTTAGTGAAAACCGCTTCAGTAGGTGGAACAGGTGCCGTGGGAGATGTAATTACGTATACTTTTGCGGTAACCAATACTGGAAATGTAACAGTAACTAACATCGTAATCACCGATCCGTTAATTGGTTTAATTATCGCCAATAGTCCGATTGCTACTTTAGCACCAGGCGCTACAAATAATTCTGTTACAGGAAGCTATACAATTACACAAGCCGATAAAGATGCCGGCAAAGTGACAAACTCCGCTTTGGCAGTAGGACAAAATCCTAACGGTGGAGAAGTAAAAGACACTTCAGGTACAGCTCTTGACAATGATACACCAACTGTAACCCCAATTTCCCAAACTGCAAGCATCGCTTTAGTGAAAACTGCTACAGTGGGTGGAACAGGCGCTGTGGGAGATGTAATTACGTATACTTTTGCGGTAACCAATACTGGCAATGTAACAATAACTAACATTGTAATTACCGATCCGTTAGTTGGTTTAATTATCGCCAATAGTCCAATTGCAACTTTGGCACCAGGCGCTACAAATAATTCTGTTACTGGAACCTACACAATTACGCAAGCCGATAAAGATGCCGGCAAAGTAACAAACTCTGCTCTGGCAGTAGGACAAGATCCGAATGGTGGAGAAGTAAAAGACACTTCTGGTACTACCGTTGAAAATGACACACCAACAGTAACCCCAATAACACAAAATCCGAGCATCGCTTTAGTGAAAACCGCGTCAGTAGGTGGAACAGGTGCCGTGGGAGATGTAATTACGTATACTTTTGCGGTAACCAATACTGGAAATGTGATAGTAACTAATATTGTAATCACCGATCCGTTAATTGGTTTGATCATCGCCAATAGTCCGATTGCTACTTTAGCTCCAGGCGCTACCAATAATACTATAACTGGAACATATACCATCACCCAAGCCGACGTTGATGCCGGCAAAGTGACAAACTCTGCTCTGGCAGTAGGACAAAATCCTAATGGTGGAGAAGTAAAAGACACTTCAGGTACAGCTCTTGACAATGATACACCAACTGTAACACCCTTAACACAAACTCCAGGTTTAGAAGTCATCAAAACTTCCAGTACGCCTTATTATAGTTCTGTTGGAGACATAGTTAATTACACTATTCAGGTAAAAAATACTGGCAACGTTACATTATATCAAATAGTTGTACAAGACCCGTTGACTGGATTAGATGAAATTATTGAAAGCTTATCTCCTGGAAGTATCCAAGAATATACTCAAAATTACACGGTGACCCAAGAGGACAGAATAAACGGTTCTGTAACTAATACAGCTACTGCAACTGGAAAAGATCCAGATGGAAATTCAATTTCTGATCAAGACACAGTTGTTGTTGAAGCTCAAATTGTATTAGGATGTGGAACTGTAACGGTCCATAATGCTTTCTCTCCAAACGGGGATGGAATCAATGAAGTCTTTACAATTGATAATATTGACGATACACTATGTTATCCTGAAAATACCGTTTCAATTTACAACCGTTGGGGTGTATTGGTTTACGAAACCAGTGGATATAACAACAACGATAAAGCATTCAGAGGCGTTTCTGAAGGAAGATCCACTATTAGCCAATCCTCTGGTTTGCCTACCGGCACCTACTTTTATATTTT
>NZ_SMFM01000012.1 GCF_004349085.1 Flavobacterium caseinilyticum
TCTGTTGAACTCATTTATAAGAGTCTGGTAGGTCAGTTGGTACCTTAAATACCGTTTATATTCGAAGATTTGGGTTATTAATGGTTATTAGAACCTGAGGACAATACCGTCCTCAGGTTTTATGTTAAGGTTAATTAATTTGAAGTAAGGTATAAATATCCGTCTTTTGTATTTGTTTTCACACCGCCATTCCCATCAATGGAAGTGTAATTCAAAATATAAAAGTAGGTGCCGGTAGGCAAACCAGAGGATTGGCTAATAGTGGATCTTCCTTCAGAAACGCCTCTGAATGCTTTATCATTGTTGTTATATCCACTGGTTTCGTAAACCAATACACCCCAACGGTTGTAAATTGAAACTGTATTTTCAGGATAACATAGTGTATCGTCAATATTATCAATTGTAAAGACTTCATTGATTCCATCCCCGTTTGGAGAGAAAGCATTATGGACCGTTACAGTTCCACATCCTAATACAATACCAGGAGCTGTTACAATTACCGAAACCGTTGCTTGATCACAATTTGTTGGATTCAGTATTTCACAAATTTGGTAAATCAATGTGTAAGTGCCCGAAGGTGTTCCCGCAGCAACCAGAACACTAGTGCCGGATAAAGTAATCCCAGTATTTGTGGAAGACACAAAAGTGGTATTTACTTGGGCAGCAATAACCGCAGCACCATTAAGCGTATCGTTTGAAAGTATGTTGGTCAAAGCCGTTCCGCCTTCAGAACCATTCACTTCATTTCCGACATCGTCATTAGCAACAATATTTGCTCCAGTCACTGTTACAGTTACGTTAGCTTGATCACAATTGGTTGGATTGAGTATTTCACAGATGCTGTATACCAGAGTGTAAGATCCGGCAGGCGTTCCCGCAGCCACCAGCACAGTAGTGCCAGATAAAGTAATTCCCGCATTTGTGGAAGACACAAAAGTGGTATTTACCTGAGCAGGAAGAACCGCAACACCATTAAGCGTATCGTTTGAAAGTACGTTGGTTACAGCCGTTCCACCTGTTGAACCATTCACCGCATTTCCGGCATCGTCATTAGCAACAATATTTGCTCCAGTCACTATTACAGTTACGTTAGCTTGATCACAATTGGTTGGATTCAATATTTCACAGATGTTGTACACCAGAGTGTAAGACCCGACAGGCGTTCCCGCAGCCACCAGCACAGAAGTGCCAGATAAGGTAATTCCCGCATTTGTGGAAGACACAAAAGTGGTATTCACTTGCGCAGGATCAACCGCAACACCATTAAGCGTATCATTTGAAAGTACGTTGGCAACAGCCGTTCCGCCTGCAGAACCATTTACAGCAGTTCCGGCATCGTCATTGGCGACAATAGCAGCTGCGTTCACCGTCACAGTAACCGTAGCGGTATCACAATTTGTTGGATTTAATATTTCACAGATGCTGTACACCAATGAATAAGAGCCGGCAGGAGTTCCCGCAGCCACCATAACAGTAGTGCCGGATAAAGTAATTCCTGCATTTGTGGAAGACACAAAAGTGGTATTCACTTGGGAAGGAAGAACCGCAACACCATTAAGCGTATCATTTGAAAGTACGTTGGCAACAGCCGTTCCGCCTGTAGAACCATTCACCGCATTTCCGGCATCGTCATTAGCGACAATAGCAGCTGCGTTCACCGTTACAGTAACCGTAGCGGTATCACAATTGGTTGGATTTAATATTTCGCAGATGCTGTACACCAAAGAATAAGAGCCGGCAGGAGTTCCCGCAGCCACCATAACAGTAGTGCCGGATAAAGTAATCCCCGCATTTGTGGAAGACACAAAAGTGGTATTCACTTGGGCAGGAACAACTGCTACACCATTAAGCGTATCGTTTGAAAGTACGTTGGTCGAAGCCGTTCCTCCAATAGAACCATTTACAGCAGTTCCGGCATCATCATTAGCGACAATAGAAGCTGCATTAACAATAACTGAAACTGTAGCGGTATCACAATTGGTTGGATTTAATATTTCACAGATGCTGTACACCAAAGAATAAGAGCCTGCAGGAGTTCCCGCAGCCACCAGCACAGTAGTGCCTGATAAAGTAATTCCCGCATTCGTGGAAGACACAAAAGTGGTATTCACCTGGGCAGGATTAACCGCAACACCATTAAGCGTATCGTTTGAAAGTACGTTGGTTACAGCCGTTCCACCTGTTGAACCATTTACAGCAGTTCCGGCATCATCATTAGCGGCAATAGCAGCTGCGTTCACCGTTACAGTAACCGTAGCGGTATCACAATTTGTTGGATTTAATATTTCGCAGATGCTGTACACCAAAGTGTAAGAGCCGGCAGGAGTTCCCGCAGCCACCTGCACAGTAGTGCCGGATAAAGTAATCCCCGCATTTGTGGAAGACACAAAAGTGGTATTCACTTGGGAAGGAAGAACCGCAACACCATTAAGCGTATCATTTGAAAGTACGTTGGTCGAAGCCGTTCCTCCAATAGAACCATTTACAGCAGTTCCGGCATCATCATTGGCGACAATAGCAGCTGCGTTCACCGTTACAGTAACCGTAGCGGTATCACAATTGGTTGGATTTAATATTTCACAGATGCTGTACACCAAAGTGTAAGAGCCTGCAGTAGTTCCCGCAGCCACTATAACAGTAGTGCCGGATAAAGTAATTCCCGCATTTGTGGAAGACACAAAAGTGGTATTCACTTGCGCAGGATCAACCGCAGCACCATTAAGCGTATCATTTGAAAGTACGTTGGCAACAGCCGTTCCGCCTGTAGAACCATTGACAGCAGTTCCGGCATCATCATTGGCGACAATAGCAGCTGCGTTCACCGTTACAGTAACCGTAGCGGTATCACAATTGGTTGGATTTAATATTTCACAGATGCTGTACACCAAAGTGTAAGAGCCTGCAGGAGTTTCCGCAGCCACCATAACAGTAGTGCCGGATAAAGTAATTCCCGCATTTGTGGAAGACACAAAAGTGGTATTCACTTGCGCAGGATCAACCGCAGCACCATTAAGCGTATCATTTGAAAGTACGTTGGCAACAGCCGTTCCGCCTTTAGAACCATTGACAGCAGTTCCGGCATCATCATTGGCGACAATAGCAGCTGCGTTCACCGTCACATTAACCGTAGCGGTATCACAATTGGTTGGGTTTAATATTTCACAGATGCTGTACACCAAAGTGTAAGAGCCTGCAGGAGTTCCCGCAGCCACTATAACAGTAGTGCCGGATAAAGTAATCCCCGCATTTGTGGAAGACACAAAAGTGGTATTCACTTGCGCAGGATCAACCGCAGCACCATTAAGCGTATCATTTGAAAGTACGTTGGCAACAGCCGTTCCGCCTGTAGAACCATTGACAGCAGTTCCGGCATCATCATTGGCGACAATAGCAGCTGCGTTCACCGTTACAGTAACCGTAGCGGTATCACAATTGGTTGGATTTAATATTTCACAGATGCTGTACACCAAAGTGTAAGAGCCTGCAGTAGTTCCCGCAGCCACTATAACAGTAGTGCCGGATAAAGTAATTCCCGCATTTGTGGAAGACACAAAAGTGGTATTCACTTGGGAAGGAAGAACCGCAACACCATTTAGCGTATCGTTTGAAAGTACGTTGGCCGAAGCCGTTCCTCCAATAGAACCATTGACAGCAGTTCCGGCATCGTCATTAGCGACAATAGAAGCTGCATTAACAATTACTGAAACTGTAGCGGTATCACAATTGGTTGGATTTAATATTTCGCAGATGCTGTACACCAAAGTGTAAGAGCCGGCAGGAGTTCCCGCAGCCACCATAACAGTAGTGCCGGATAAAGTAATCCCCGCATTTGTGGAAGACACAAAAGTGGTATTCACCTGTGCAGGAACAACTGCTACACCATTAAGCGTATCGTTTGAAAGTACGTTGGCAACAGCCGTTCCGCCTGTAGAACCATTCACCGCATTTCCGGCATCGTCATTAGCGACAATAGCAGCTGCGTTCACCGTTACAGTAACCGTAGCGGTATCACAATTGGTTGGATTTAATATTTCACAGATGCTGTACACCAAAGAATAAGAGCCGGCAGGAGTTCCCGCAGCCACGATAACAGTAGTGCCCGATAAAGTAATCCCCGCATTTGTGGAAGACACAACAGTGGTATTCACCTGTGCAGGGACAACTGCCACACCATTAAGTGTATCATTTGAAAGTACGTTGGCAACAGCCGTTCCTCCAATAGAACCATTTACAGCAGTTCCGGCATCATCATTAGCGACAATAGCAGCTGCGTTCACCGTCACAGTAACCGTAGCGGTATCACAATTGGTTGGATTTAATATTTCGCAGATGCTGTACACCAACGAATAAGAGCCGGCAGGAGTTCCCGCAGCAACCAGAACACTAGTACCGGATAAAGTAATCCCCGCATTTGTGGAAGACACAAAAGTGGTATTCACTTGGGCAGCAACAACTGCCACACCATTAAGTGTATCGTTTGAAAGTACGTTGGTTACAGCCGTTCCTCCAATAGAACCATTTACAGCAGTTCCGGCATCGTCATTAGCGACAATAGCAGCTGCGTTCACCGTCACAGTAACCGTAGCGGTATCACAATTGGTTGGATTTAATATTTCGCAGATGCTGTACACCAAAGAATAAGAGCCGGCAGGAGTTCCCGCATCCACCAGCACAGTAGTACCGGATAAAGTAATCCCCGCATTTGTGGAAGACACAAAAGTGGTATTCACTTGGGAAGGAAGAACCGCAACACCATTAAGCATATCATTTGAAAGTACGTTGGCAACAGCCGTTCCGCCTGTAGAGCCATTCACCGCATTTCCGGCATCGTCATTAGCGACAATAGCTGCTGCCTTCACCGTTACAGTAACTGTAGCGGTATCACAATTGGTTGGATTTAATATTTCGCAGATGCTGTACACCAAAGTGTAAGAGCCGGCAGGAGTTCCCGCAGCCACCATAACAGTAGTGCCGGATAAAGTAATTCCCGCATTTGTGGAAGACACAAAAGTGGTATTCACTTGGGCAGGAACAACTGCTACACCATTAAGCGTATCATTTGAAAGTACATTGGTTACAGCCGTTCCGCCTGCAGAACCATTCACCGCATTTCCGGCATCGTCATTAGCGACAATAGCAGTTGCGTTTACCGTTACAGTAACCGTAGCGGTATCACAATTTGTTGGATTCAGTATTTCACAGATGCTGTACACCAAAGAATAAGAGCCGGCAGGAGTTCCCGCATCCACCAGCACAGTAGTACCGGATAAAGTAATCCCCGCATTTGTGGAAGACACAAAAGTGGTATTCACTTGGGAAGGAAGAACCGCAACACCATTAAGCATATCATTTGAAAGTACGTTGGCAACAGCCGTTCCGCCTGTAGAGCCATTCACCGCATTTCCGGCATCGTCATTAGCGACAATAGCAGCTGCATTAACAATTACTGAAACTGTAGCGGTATCACAATTGGTTGGATTTAATATTTCACAGATGCTGTACACCAAAGAATAAGAGCCTGCAGGAGTTCCCGCAGCCACCATAACAGTAGTGCCGGATAAAGTAATCCCCGAATTCATGGAAGACACAAAAGTGGTATTCACTTGATCAGGAACAACTGCCACACCATTAAGCGTATCGTTTGAAAGCACGTTGGTCGAAGCCGTTCCTCCAATAGAACCATTTACAGCAGTTCCAGCATCATCATTAGCGACAATAGCAGCTGCGTTCACCGTCACAGTAACCGTAGCGGTATCACAATTGGTTGGATTTAATATTTCACAGATGCTGTACACCAGAGTGTAAGACCCGACAGGCGTTCCCGCAGCCACCATAACAGTAGTGCCGGATAAAGTAATTCCTGCATTTGTGGAAGACACAAAAGTGGTATTCACTTGGGAAGGAAGAACCGCAACACCATTAAGCGTATCATTTGAAAGTACGTTGGCAACAGCCGTTCCGCCTGTAGAACCATTCACCGCATTTCCGGCATCGTCATTAGCGACAATAGAAGCTGCATTAACAATTACTGAAACTGTAGCGGTATCACAATTGGTTGGATTCAGTATTTCACAAATGCTGTACACCAAAGTGTAAGAGCCGGCAGGAGTTCCCGCAGCCACCATAACAGTAGTGCCGGATAAAGTAATCCCCGCATTTGTGGAAGACACAAAAGTGGTATTCACTTGCGCAGGATCAACCGCAACACCATTAAGCGTATCATTTGAAAGTACGTTGGTCGAAGCCGTTCCGCCTGTAGAACCATTCACCGCATTTCCGGCATCGTCATTAGCGACAATAGCAGCTGCATTAACAATTACTGAAACTGTAGCGGTATCACAATTGGTTGGATTTAATATTTCACAGATGCTGTACACCAAAGAATAAGAGCCTGCAGGAGTTCCCGCAGCCACCATAACAGTAGTGCCGGATAAAGTAATTCCCGCATTTGTGGAAGACACAAAAGTGGTATTCACTTGATCAGGAACAACTTCCACACCATTAAGCGTGTCGTTTGAAAGTACGTTGGGAACAGCCGTTCCTCCAATAGAACCATTTACAGCAGTTCCTGCATCATCATTAGCGACAATAGCAGCTGCGTTCACCGTCACAGTAACCGTAGCGGTATCACAATTGGTTGGATTTAATATTTCGCAGATGCTGTACACCAAAGTGTAAGAGCCGGCAGGAGTTCCCGCAGCCACCATAACAGTAGTGCCGGATAAAGTAATCTCCGCATTTGTGGAAGACACAAAAGTGGTATTCACTTGGGCAGGAACAACTGCTACACCATTAAGCGTATCGTTTGAAAGTACGTTGGCAACAGCCGTTCCGCCTGTAGAACCATTCACCGCATTTCCGGCATCGTCATTAGCGACAATAGCAGCTGCGTTCACCGTTACAGTAACCGTAGCGGTATCACAATTGGTTGGATTTAATATTTCACAGATGCTGTACACCAAAGTGTAAGAGCCTGCAGGAGTTCCCGGGGCTACTAAAACATTTGTTCCAGATAAAGTAACGCCTGAATTAGTGGAACTAATAAAGGTTGTAATGATATCGGCGGAATTAGCAGTTTTGCAGTTTAATAAGTCATTTGTCAAAACATTGATTAATGCTACACCGCCAATAGATCCATTAACATTCGTCCCTATATCATCATTAGCTATAATTGAACCAATAACAGTTACGGTTTGTTCACATGAAGCAGTCAAGCCCGCGCCATCTGTAACTGTCCAAGTGACTGTTGTCGTTCCGATAGGGAATGTGTTTGGTGCGTCATTGCTAACCGAGGCAACCACGCAATTATCGGCAGTAGAGGGTATATCCAATGTTACATTAGAAGCGTAACAAGCCGCAGAATCCAATTTTACCGTTACTGGACCGGCACAAGATATTGTTGGTAACGTGGTATCCGTTATAATTACATTTTGAGTAGCTGTTTCAACATTTCCATTACCATCTGTAAAGGTCCAGGTCACTACTGTGGTTCCCTGAGTTGTAATTGGAAAGACGGTTGAAGTTGTACCTGTTATTGTTCCTGAACAATCATCAGTAGTGGTAGGATGCGTGACCACAGCAGAACATTGACCAAATACATCTGTAAGTACTGGTTTTATAGGTTTAGTAGTATCGGCTATAATTACATTTTGTGTAGCCGTTTCTGTATTTCCTTTCGCATCAGTGAACGTCCAAATGACTACAGTAGTTCCCTTAGTTGTGATAGGAAAAACGGTTGTGGTAGTACCTGTAATTGTTCCTGAACAATTATCTGTAGTGCTAGGTGCCAAAACAGTAGCGGAACATATACCGTTTACATCAGTAAGAATAGGTTTTGTAGGTTTAGTAGTGTCGTTTATAATTACGTTTTGAGTAGCTGTTTCGATATTACCATTGCTATCAACGAAGGTCCAAGTCACTACAGTAGTTCCCTGAGTTGTGATAGGAAAAACGGTTGTAGTTGTACCTGTTATTGTTCCTGAACAAGCATCTGCAGCAGTAGGAGGCATTAGAACAACAGAACATTCCGCTGTTACATCTTGTAGTATTGTTTCTGATACAGTAGGAGCAGTAGTATCCTGAACAGTTACGGTTTGAGAATGTATTGTGGTAAGACCACAAGCATCGGTAGCAGTCCAAGTTCGTATTAAAACAAAAGAACCTGAATTAGTACCTGCAACAGAACTTTCCGTAAATTTTACCGTAGCCCCACCACAATTATCCGCAGCAGTTAAAGTAGCTGCAGTAGGGACAGCAGAACATTCGACAGTTACATTTTCGGGTAATGTTCCTATAAATGTGGGAGCAGTTGTATCCTGAACATTAATAATTTGAGAATGCGTTGTTGCAGTGCCGCAAGCATCAATAGCTGTCCAAGTGCGCGTTAGAATGTAAGAACCAGCACAAGCACCAGCAACAGAATTTTCAACAAAATTTACCGTAATTGCGCTACAATTGTCAGTAGCAGTTAAAATAGCAGGAGCAGGTACCATAGAACATTCCACCGTTAAATTTTTCGGTAATGTTTCTACGAAAACAGGAGCAGTTTTATCTTCAATTTTAATAGTTTGAGTAGCAGTAGTTTTATTTCCACAAGCGTCGGTTACCGCCCAAGTTCTTGCAATAAATTGCGTTACTGGACATGAAATTGCGGGCGTTAGACAAACACTTTTAAAATCAATACTGCCATTGACTTGAGCTTGTTTTCGGGCATAAATAAACCAGGTACCATTCATTGGTCCAGTAAAATTTTCAAAACTGGATACATAAGATGTCAGTCCAGCAATTGTATTGGGTGAAGTGGTGGTTCCGTATGGCTTGAAGTTTTGCGCACTGCCAACTTGAATAAAATTGCTGTTATTCCATTGTATATACTCAGAAGAATTTGGATAAAATACTGGTAAGTATAATTCTTTTGAATTTGATGTTGCATCATCACACTCGCCACCGGTGCAATAAGGACCAACTAAAATAATTCCTTGACCACTAGGTGAAACTAATGTAAATTCAGCTCTCCCTTTTCCTTGATTTGTTTCAAATGCTAAAGCAATTTTTTCAATATTACTTGCTGACAAGTCATCAAATCCACTTACAACAAAAGGGAAATAATTTCCACTCCCACTATTTATTGAGCCATTTTCTGGTGAGGAGCCAAAACAATTATCATCCTTATAGGTTACAATTGGATTAGAATCGCAAATGTCTTTTATGTTTGTTAAAGTACCAGTTACAGTAGGATTAGTATTTGCTATACAATTTTCAGCATTGCTTATTGTTATATTTTGTGGGATCGTAAAAGTAGGAGCTGTATCGTCTTGCACATTAATAGTTTGTGAAGCTGTACTAACATTATTGCAAGCATCTGTAGCAGTCCAAATCCTTGTTATTGAATACTCGCCGGCACAAGCACCGGGCGTTGTTACATCAGCCGACGTAAGTGTAAAAGCAGCATCACAATCATCGGTCGCGGTTGCATTAGCAAATAGTGGAGCTCCGGGACAAGAAATGGTCATAGCACTAGGTAGAGCAGCAATAACTGGAGCCGTTTGATCCACCAATCGGATTAATTTTTGGGTAACATTGATGGAGTTTCCACATGCATCGGTTACACTGTAAGTCCTTAAAGTGGTTTCGTTACATCCGTTTAAAGTTGGCGCACTATCGCTAACAAAAGCGACCAACGGAATAGAACATGTATCCGCTTCATCAATTACTACAGTAGTATCAGGCAGCGGGAAAGTTCCGTTGCAACCAGTAATAGTGATATCAGACGGATTGGAAGCCGTTGGTTTCGTAGTATCAATGGTTCTAATTAATTTTTGGGTTACCATTATGGAGTTTCCACATGCATCGGTTACACTGTAAGTCCTTAAAGTGGTTTCGTTACATCCGTTTAAAGTTGGCGCACTATCACTAACAAAAGCGACCACTGGAATAGAACATGTATCCGCTTCATCAATTACTACAGCAGTATCAGGCAGCGGGAAAGTTCCGTTGCAACCAGTAATAGTAATATCAGACGGATTGGAAGCCGTAGGTTTCGTAGTATCAATGGTTCTAATTAATTTTTGGGTAACATTGATGGAGTTTCCACATGCATCGGTTACACTGTAAGTCCTTAAAGTGGTTTCGTTACAGCCGTTTAAAGTTGGCGCACTATCACTAACAAAAGCGACCAACGGAATAGAACATGTATCCGCTTCATCAATTACTACAGCAGTATCAGGCAGCGGGAAAGCTCCGTTGCAACCAGTAATAGTAATGTCAGACGGATTGGAAGCAGTTGGTTTCGTAGTATCAATGGTTCTAATTAATTTTTGGGTTACCGTTATGGAGTTTCCACATGCATCGGTTACACTGTAAGTCCTTAAAGTGGTTTCGTTACATCCGTTTAAAGTTGGCGCACTATCGCTAACAAAAGCGACCACCGGAATAGAACATGTATCCGCTTCATCAATTACTACAGTAGTATCAGGCAGCGGGAAAGTTCCGTTGCAACCAGTAATAGTAATGTCAGACGGATTGGAAGCCGTTGGTTTCGTAGTATCAATGGTTCTAATTAATTTTTGGGTTACCGTTATGGAGTTTCCACATGCATCGGTTACACTGTAAGTCCTTAAAGTGGTTTCGTTACATCCGTTTAAAGTTGGCGTACTATCACTAACAAAAGCGACCACCGGAATAGAACATGTATCCATTGCATCAATTACTACAGCAGTATCAGGCAGCGGGAAAGTTCCGTTGCAACCAGTAATAGTGATATCAGACGGATTGGAAGCCGTTGGTTTCGTAGTATCAATGGTTCTAATTAATTTTTGGGTTACCGTTATGGAGTTTCCACATGCATCAGTTGCACTGTAAGTCCTTAAAGTGGTTTCGTTACATCCGTTTAAAGTTGGCGTACTATCACTAACAAAAGCGACCAACGGAATAGAACATGTATCCATTGCATCAATTACTACAGTAGTATCAGGCAGCGGGAAAGTTCCGTTGCAACCAGTAATAGTAATGTCAGACGGATTGGAAGCCGTTGGTTTCGTAGTATCAATGGTTCTAATTAATTTTTGGGTTACCGTTATGGAGTTTCCACATGCATCGGTTACACTGTAAGTCCTTAAAGTGGTTTCGTTACATCCGTTTAAAGTTGGCGCACTATCACTAACAAAAGCGACCAACGGAATAGAACACGCACCAGCTTCAACTGTAATTAATTTAATATCAGGAGCTGGAAAATTCCCGTTACAGCCTGTAAGAATAATATCAGACAGCTTCACAGAAGGCTTTGGCGTTGTACTATCTATTACATTTACTGTTTTTTCGCATGTGGAAGTACAGCCATTTTCATCAGTGACTGTTAATGAAAGCGTGAAAGAACTGTTGCATACTAAACCTGCTAAAACTGTAACATCTTTATCATCCTCTGTACCAGTAACAATTGTGGCACCATTTCCTGATACGAGAGACCATTTATAAGTTTTCATCCCAACAGGTGCTGCATAGGTATTAGAAGAAGAAGGACATACCGGACCGGCAGCACCTGTAATTGAACAAGCTGGTGGAGCGTTCTCATTAATGGTTCTGCTTTTTGTAATACTACAGTTATTAGCATCAGTTATAGTTACAGTATAAGTACCTGCAACTAAATTAGTAAGATCTTCATTGTTCAGTTGCGCGGTGGGGATATTGCCATCTAGAGTTGTCCATGAATAGGTATATGGGGCTTTACCGCCCACTGGCTTTAGGTCTATACTGCCGTTGCCGATGTTACATTTTGTATCGGTAAGAATAAATTCAGCATTAACTCCAGAGTTGATTTCTATTGAAGGTAATTTTCCGCATTTAGGAGAAATACTAGCTGGATCCAAAGGACATATGCTGTTTGGGCTGGCATCCGTCCATGCCAAGAACAAATTTGTGATTTTTAAAGTGTTGCCGCAAGTAAAAGATATATCAGAAAAGTTTAAATTCGTAATCCGTTTATCAGGAACGGGGCCCTTACATCCTGAAATTGGGGTTGTTTTCACTAATGATCCATCATCACCACTATATTCTTCCAAATCTCCCCAGAAAGCAAAGGAGGTCCTTGTAGAACCTGTAGAATTGTTTATGGACAATGTCAAGGTTTTCGTTACCAGTGTTCCAGAATCACATGAGTTACATAAATCTCCGCCAGTGAGCGTTGCTCCAACTAATGATAGGTCGCCGGATGGGCATGAAGTGTCTGAACTCGGCACTAATACTTGTGCAAATGTTGCTGAAAAACTTAATAAAAATAATAAAAGTAGAGTAGTTTTAATTTTCATATAGTCAAATTTTATTTTGTTATTTATGCTTTTTGATTCTAAAAAATCATATAATTTTTCTTAAAAAGAAATAATTTCAAGAAATATATTGGTAGGATTCAATAATTACTGTACGACCGATATATTAAATTTGTGCACTAAACTAACTAGAAAGATTTGAATCTATATTTTTTTTCTATCAATGACCTAAATACCCGTTGAAATGACATTTCTGGTTAAAAAAAGATTAAAAAATAATATTTATTTGGCACGATTGACACCTTTTTTTTACTTTTCTAGGATTTTAAACCTTTGATTAGCTATTTATTTAACATTTCAAATCTAATTTTTAAATTAATATTAACAAATAAAAATATCGATAAAAAGCATAAAAAACTGATTATTAGCATTTTTGACTATATTCATGTAAGAAAAATTTTAATTTAGAATAAATTGTTGATAAGTTTTTTTATAACTTTATAGTAATAATTCGATTTGTATCTGATTTTGGTTTTAAAAAAAAGGTTTTCATAAATAATTTCATTTAAAATAAATTTTGTATTATTATATAATTGGCGTTCTGGTAGTAACAAATAAAATTTTTGAGTATGAAAAATTTAATAATTGTAAGGCATGCAAAATCATCTTGGGAGGAACCCCTTCTGGACAAAGAGCGTCCTTTAACTAAAAGGGGAATCAAAGATGCGCAATTGGTCTCCTCGCAACTCAGCAAAAGTATTCCAGAAACATACGTCATTTGGAGTAGTACCGCAAAAAGAGCAGCTGAAACAGCAGCAATCTTTGCTCAAAATTTATCTTATCCAGTCGAATGTATCATTTACAATGACGACCTTTATACTTTTAATGAAAGTAAGCTGGAAAA
This sequence comes from Flavobacterium caseinilyticum, assembly GCF_004349085.1. Taxonomy (GTDB): domain Bacteria; phylum Bacteroidota; class Bacteroidia; order Flavobacteriales; family Flavobacteriaceae; genus Flavobacterium; species Flavobacterium caseinilyticum. The sequence continues at coordinate 13,165 of NZ_SMFM01000012.1, forward strand.
AATCATAAAAATGTCTAATAACGCTTTCGAAAATGTTATTCTTTTCGGGCATAATGGTGCAATTACAAATTTTGTTAATAAATTTGGTGACGCTGACATCGAAAATGTTCCTACGGCGGGCGTTGTATCCTTGGAATTTGATACCGATGACTGGAAAAAAATTAAGAAAGGCAAAATAAAAAAAATAATATTCCCCAAAGATTTAAGATGAATAAAGTTATAGAAAACAAATATATAGACAGAGAGAAAAGCTGGCTGGCTTTTAACGCCAGGGTGCTTCAGGAAGCAGGAGATCATTCCGTTCCATTATTAGACAGGCTGCGATTTTTGGGAATTTTTTCAAATAATTTAGACGAATTTTTTAGAGTTCGCTTTGCGGCTATCAGACGATTGAGTTTAACAGGAATAACTGGGGAAAAATATCTGGGAGGTATTTCGGCTCAGCAATTAATCAAGGATATTACTGAAATTGTAATTCAGCAGCAATCTGAAAGTCTGCGAATATTAAATATTATCGAAACGGAGCTTGAGACTAAAAATATTTTTATTATTACAGAGAATGAAATAACAGAAGAGCATGAAATTTTTTTAAAAGATTATTTCATTCAACAATTAAGTCCTGAACTAGTAATCATAATTTTGAATGATTTAGCGGAGTTCCCCGTATTAAAAGATACTTCGGGTTATTTGGCCATCAAATTGGTGATGAACCAAAATTCGGAAGTTCGGTACGCCATTATCGAAATTCCAAAAACAATGAATCGCTTTGTTGTTTTACCATCCAAAAATGAAAAACAATATGTAATCCTCTTGGATGATGTAATCAGACATAATTTGAGCAGTATTTTCAATATTTTTGATTACAAAAGTGTTTCGGCTCATATGATAAAAATTACAAGAGATGCCCAATTGGATATCGATAGTGATTTAAGTAAGAGTATGATTGAAAAAATATCGTTAAGCGTAAAAGATAGAAGAATTGGGGAACCGGTGCGTTTTATTTATGACCAATTAATTGAAGAAGATACTCTTGAATTTTTTCTTGACAAAATGAAAATTGTTTCTACTGATAGTATTATTCCGGGAGGAAGATACCACAACAGACGAGATTATATGAATTTTCCAAATTTGGGCAGATATGATCTATTGTATCAAACCAATGATCCTTTACCTATTCCTGGATTGAGTCTGGAAGGAAGCATGTTAGAAAAAATAAGTAATAAAGATTATTTGTTAAATGCTCCTTATCAGTCCTTTTCCTATCTGACTAAATTTTTGCGCGAAGCGGCATTAGATCCAAAAGTAACCACCATAAAAATAACTTTGTATCGATTGGCCAAAAATTCCCAAATTATTAGTTCTCTGGTTAATGCTGCTAAAAATGGTAAAAAAGTAACCGTTCAAATCGAACTGCAAGCCCGTTTTGATGAAGCTTCCAATATTTCCTATGCTGAACAGATGCAAACGGAAGGAATTGAACTAATTTTTGGAATAAAAGGACTTAAGGTACATAGCAAAATATGTGTTATCGAAAGAAACGAAAATAATAAAATAAAAAGATACGGTTTTATTTCTACAGGAAATTTCAATGAATCTACCGCCAAAGTGTATACTGATGTGACACTTTTTACAAGTCATCAGCAAATACTTAAAGACTGTATGCGTATTTTTGAATTTTTCGAAATCAATTACAGGGTGCATCGCTACAAACACCTAATCGTTTCTCCACATTACACCAGATCGCGGTTTTTAAAACTGATTGACAGGGAAATTACGCATGCACTTGCTGGTAGGAAAACACACATAAAGCTGAAAATGAATAGTTTGTCAGATTATGAAATGATTGACAAATTATATGAAGCAAGCAGAGCAGGAGTGAAAATACAACTGGAAGTCCGAGGAATTTGTTCATTGATTCCCGGCATTTCCGGAATGAGCGAGAATATTGAGGCTATAAGCATAGTTGATAATTACCTAGAACATTCCCGAATTTATATTTTCGGGAACGCAGGACAAACCGAGGTCTACATTTCATCAGCTGATTTCATGACTAGAAATCTGGATGGGAGAGTAGAGGTAACTTGTCCAATTTACGATCAGGAAATAAAAAATGAATTGATAGATAATTTCGATATCGGTTGGAAAGGAAATGTCAAGGCGCGATTCCACTCGTATAAACTAGATAATAAATATAGATTAAGAAATCATAGTCCTATTTTCAGAGCACAGTTAGAAACTTATAAATACTATCAAAACAAACTGGAAATGACAGCTGAAAAGAAAGAAACAGTATAATTCTTTGATTTTTGAATTGGGAATGAACAAATTTAATATCGTAGAATAAACGAATAAAAACGAAAATGATTAATATAAAAAAATATGCAGCAATCGATATTGGTTCTAATGCCATGCGTCTGCTGATTGCAAATATTGTAGAACAAGAGGGAAAAGAACCGCAATTTAACAAAAGTTCGTTAGTTCGTGTTCCCATTCGTCTTGGACAAGACGCCTTTACCGTGGGTGAAATTTCAGAGGAGAATATTGAAAGAATGTGCGATGCTATGAATGCTTTTAATCTTTTGATGAAAGTGCATAAAGTAGAACGTTATATGGCTTTCGCTACCTCAGCGATGCGTGAAGCATACAACGGAAAAGAAGTTGTAGCGCTAATCAAGAAAAAAGCCGATATAAAAATAGAAATCATTGATGGAAAAAAGGAAGCAGCAATAATAGCTTCCACTGATTTACATCATCTTCTAAAAACAGATCAAACCTATCTTTTTGTGGATGTTGGTGGGGGAAGTACAGAGTTTACGTTGTTTTCAAATGGTAAAATGATAACTTCAAGATCTTTCAAAGCAGGAACAGTGCGGTTGTTGAATAACATGGTTTGTGATGTCGTCTGGGATGAAATTGAGAAATGGATCAAAGTAAATACAAAGGAATATGACGAAGTCACCTTGATTGGATCAGGTGGAAATATCAATAAAATTTTTAAAATGTCAGGAAAAATTCAAGACAAACCTTTGTCCTATATTTATATGAATTCACAGTACTCATTCCTGAATTCGCTCTCTTATGAGCAGCGAATTTCTGAATTAGGTCTGAATCCGGATCGTGCTGATGTTATTGTTCCGGCAACCAGAATTTATCTTAATGCCATGAAGTGGAGTGGCGCCAGAAATATTTATGTTCCGAAAATCGGGCTTTCTGACGGAATCGTTAAAGCGATGTATTTCGGAAAAATATAAGTTAAATAACTGATTTTTAACTATTTAAATAAATATTTGGAAGTACCTTTGGATAAAAATATCTAATGGACAAAATAAGATTAAAATTGTTCAGTGATGGCGTGTTGGCAATCATTATAACCATTATGGTATTGGAAATTAAAGTACCGGAAGGAGCGAATTTTAGTGATTTGATACCACTTTTTCCTTCTTTTATAAGTTATGGACTAAGTTTCATTTACGTAGGAATATATTGGAAAAATCATTACCATTTGTTGGAAAGTATTACTAAAGTTAATGGTAATATTCTATGGGCTAATCTCCATTTTTTATTCTGGATATCATTAATTCCTATTTCTACTAACTGGGTTGGAGAACATCTTTTTGCCAAAACCACAATGACTTTATATGGTATAATTCTTTTTTTATGCTCCATTCATTTTTGGATTCTCCAATGTACAATCATTGCGAGCGAAGGAAAAAATTCATTGTTAGCTCAAGCTGTAGGAAAAGACAGGAAGGGAAAAGTTACCCTCATTTTATATTTTATAGCTATCTTACTTTCTTTTTTAAACGAATGGATTGCGGGTTCTATTTATGTAATGGTTGCCCTGATTTGGCTTAAGCGTGACAAAAAGATTGAAAGAAAAATAAATTCACATGAAATAGATCCCGCTGAAAAAGCAATAAATTCAAATGAAACAACAATCAATCCACATGAAGAATAGATATTTAAGCATCTAAATCTAATCCAAATGTTGTTCGTAAGAGTTCAATGTTTGGATTTATTTCATTCAATCGGTTGTATCGGTCTTGATCATTCAAGTTTCTTTTATTTTGAAAACTTTCATTCACAATAACTTCTATAGTGATATCATGATTATGCAAATGTCCCTTCAAATGTCCTAAGAGTCCACTCATTTCTTTTTCGAAATCTAATTTAGAACCTTCATTTGGCAATTCAATCGAGATGGCAGTATCATTTAATTTAGGATCGTTGATGAGTAATAACGATTCCATGATTTTATACCCTTTGTCCCCCAATCTTTGCGCATATTTATTCCATTGCAGCAGCATTTCAGTTTCAGTGAACGAGTCAGTTGGGAAATGAATAACTTCCTTAACCAATCCTCTATTGCTTTCTTCTAACGCTTTTTTGGCTCGAATACTTGAAAGTGAAAAAGCCGAAACTTTTGGTTCGTTAGTTTGCGGAATATCAATTTTTACTGCAGGAGCAAAAACTGGCATTGAAGGAACAATAGTTGTAGTTTCCGGTTCTTTTAGTTCAACTGATTCAATAACCGGAATAGCAGGTTTTGAATTTTCGGTTTTTGCTTGAACCGTTATTGAATAATCATTCTTTCTGTAATAAGTAGGAGGAATTATATATTGCTCAACTTTTTTTTTTCTCCATCAAAAGTGATAGAGGCAAGTTGCATCAGGCAAAGTTCAACAAGAAGTCGCTGATTTTGACTTAACTTGTATTTCAAATCACAATCATTTGCAATTTCTATTCCTTTTAATAGAAAATCGGGACTACATTTTTGTGCTTGAACACCATACATTTGTTGCGCTTGTTCACCAACTTCTAATAAAATTAAAGTTGCAGGTGTTTTAGAAACTAATAAGTCTCTAAAATGCGAAGCCAATCCCGATACAAAATGATGTGAATCAAAACCTTTAGAAAGAATGTCATTAAAAGCCAACAGTAATTCAGGAATTTTATTCTCCAGAATTAGATCAGTAACTGTGATATAAGTTTCATAATCTAAAACATTCAAATTTTCCGTAACGGCCTGACGAGTTAAATCTTTTCCACAAAAAGAAACGACTCTGTCAAAAATAGACAAGGCATCACGCATGGCGCCATCAGCTTTTTGAGCAATAATGTGCAAAGCGTCATCTTCAAAAACTACGCCTTGACTGGTGGCTACTTCGGCAAGATGTTCTTTGGCATCTTTTACAGTAATTCTTTTAAAATCAAATATCTGACAACGAGAAAGTATCGTTGGAATAATTTTATGTTTTTCGGTCGTTGCCAAAATAAAAATGGCGTGCTTAGGCGGTTCTTCCAGTGTTTTCAGGAATGCATTAAAAGCTGCCGATGACAACATGTGAACCTCATCAATAATATAGACTTTGTATTGTCCCGTTTGTGGCGGGATCCGAACTTGGTCAATTAAATTCCTAATATCATCCACGGAGTTATTGGATGCGGCATCTAATTCGAAAACATTAAAAGCAAAATCTTCGTTTGGATCATCGTAACCTGGCTGATTTATTTTTCGAGCCAAAATACGGGCGCAAGTTGTTTTTCCAACGCCACGAGGTCCTGTGAATAATAATGCCGAAGCTAAGTGATTGCTTTCTATGGCATTCAATAAAGTATTGGTAATGGCTTTTTGTCCTACAACATCTTTAAATGTTTGAGGACGATATTTACGGGCCGACACAACAAATTGTTCCATAGAAATTTTATTCGAAAGCAAATATAGGTTTTAATTTAAAGATGCAAAAATTTAAGGATTGAAAGATTTTATAATTTTCAGAATGGATTTTATTACCCAAATTCCCTAGCCCAGATTACTTCACAGTACTATAATTTTATTGGAGTTCAGTGAACTGCGTTTGTAGTGAAAATCCTTATGCGCCGGTCCCGAAACCTCGGGATGGCGGATAAGATTGTAACGGATAGCTGGAATTAGCTCCTAAAAAAATAATTGATTTAAATTCTTGATTTAGTTTTAAATTATTTAGAAAACGAGCTTACTTATCTCTTCCTTTGATAGTGAGATCGACTAAAACTCTTGCGGCACCGTTATCTGAATTTGCTGCATATCCCGCTACAAACACACCTTTTTTACCCGAAGTTGATTTGATGCCATAAACTGTGGCTTCGTCATCTGGATTTGTATCTCCTTCGTAACGGTAGATATGTTGAATTTCATAGTGGCTTGGATTTTTTACAATATCTTCCTCATGAAGATTAAAATCAAAGGTAAATCCCATCTCATTCAAATCGTCTAAGGCTTTAGAAACGGTGGCATAATGATACATGTTTGACATAATCGAGATTTTTAGTTATTAACTAAAGGTAACTAATTTATTATGAATTGATTGTAAAAGGCTTGTTAAAGTAGGTAGCTGTAACTGAAAAAAGAGAATTAAATAGTGTAAATTTGCACCGCAGACCGCCTTATCGCTTAATGTTGAACTTGTTTCAACACCTGATTTCAGGTTCCGAATCGAGTTCGGAATAAAGAGGAAAGTCCGGACACCAAAGGGAAGCATAGCGGGTAACACCCGTCGGTCAAGCTTTAGGGCGTGATTAGGACAAGTGCAACAGAAAGTATGTACAGGTAATGCTGTAGTGAAACCAGGTAAACTCTATGCGGTGAAATATCAAGTATATCAGCATTTAAGGGCTTCTCGTCCGTTGTTGAAGGGTAGATAGCTTGAGTCCCGCAGTAATGCGGGATCTAGATAAATGATAAGGCTCCGATTTATCGGAGACAGAATCCGGCTTATAGGTCTGCATTTTTTTATTAAAAGTTTTAATAAAATAACGATTGTGAAATCTAAAATAGAACCATTAAGAAATTAAGTTTCTTTAAGTCATAAGGCTTAATTTTCTGAATTTCTTAATGGTTTAATTTTTATATAGTGATTATGAAAACAAGAATTGGAATTTTAGGAATGGGCGGAGTAGGAGGCTATTTCGGTGGATTATTGGCTAAAGCATATGCCGAGTCAGATTCTGTTGAAATAATTTTTATTGCACGTGGCGAAACTCAAAAGACGATTGCGCAAAACGGACTGAAAATTATTGCCGATGAAAACGAAATGACTGTTTTTCCTAGTGTCGTTTCCGATGATTCCAAGGTAATTGGAAGGCTGGATTATCTCATTTGTGCAACAAAAACGTATGATATAGAAGAGAGTCTTCTCTCTATTAAAAAAAATATAACCAAGAATACCGTTATTCTACCTTTATACAATGGTGTCGATGCGCCAGAACGAATAAGTGATTTATTTCCTGATAACGAAGTTTTACAAGGTTGTGTTTATATTGTTTCGATGATTGTATCTTCTGGAGTTATCAAAAAAATAGGAACTTATGAAAAACTCTTTTTTGGATCAAGAACAGCCCCAATTGCTACATTAAATAAATTGCAGGCGATTTTTGAAAAGGCTTCAATCGAAAGCTATCTTGTTGATGATATTGAAGAAACTGTTTGGGAAAAATTCATATTTATTTCGGCATTGGCTTCAGCCACATCCTATTTGAATCAGAATATTGGTGAAATTTTAGACAGCCAATCCAGTAGAGGAGTTTACGTTTCCTTATTAAATGAAATTACCATGATTGCGGCCGTAAAAGGATTGAATTTACCGGCTGATATTATCATGCACACTATTCTAAAATTAGAAAAAACGCCTCATGATGCCACTTCATCCATGCATAGGGATTTGATGGCGGGACGAAAAATCGAACTTTTTTCTTTGACTGAGTTTGTGGTTAATGAAGGGTTTAAATATGAAATTGAAACACCGACTTACCAAATGGTTTTGGATAAATTGTCAAGTGTTTCAATTCCTAATTAAATATAGAAGGACTACTCTTCTTCACCATCATTTTCCGAAGATTCCTCTTCATCTGAATCCGATTCAATTTCGAAGAAGCTAAAAATAGAACCGCCATAACTTTTCTTGAAAGAGAAATTAATCATGTGATCCAATTTGGTATATTTAGAATGTTCAATTACCATCATTCCGTCTTGATTGAGTAATTCTTTTTCGAAAATTAAGGATACAATTTTCTCAAAAGTGGCTTGATCTAAAGCGTAAGGAGGATCCGCAAATATAATATCATACGAAGTTTTACATCTTTCTAAATAGGTGAAAACATCACTTTTTGTGGCAGCAATATTAAAATCGAATTCTGTTGCCACTTGCTTAATGAATTTTACGCAACCAAAATCACCATCAACGGATGTGATTGGCGTACTTCCTCTAGAAGCAAATTCATAACTGATATTTCCTGTTCCGGCAAATAAATCCAATATTTTAAGTCCTTCAAGGCTGAAATGGTTATTCAAAACATTGAATAATGCTTCTTTAGACATGTCGGTTGTTGGACGAACAGGCAGGCCTTTTGGGGGAGAAATGCGTCTTCCTTTGTATTTTCCTGAAATGATTCTCATGAATTGAAAAGTATAAAATGATTTCTGTTTTCGGCCTCAGAAAAATAATTGTTCCATCGCAAATTTCCCACATCGATAAGGGAAACGTTACGAATATATTTGTAAGCGATTTTGAAATAATCACTTTCGGTTTCAATATTTCCGATTAATTCCAAAGGGAAGTTTTCGGGATTTAAATTCAATTGTTCGGCAGTGAATAAAATATAATACAAGAAATCTTCGGGCGTATTGTAATCGAAAGAATTGAAAAGTAATAATTTTTGGTTCTGAACCACGATGATTTCAAAATGACCTGTATTGATATGTACAAACATTTTTTTCTCATCCTTGTTTTTGGATGCAACCAAAAGTTTTGAAACTAAAATACTGTTGGCATGTTTGTAATCGAAAGAACCAAACTGGTCAATAAAAAAATTATTGATATTCACATATGGAATATAAACCGCATTCATTTGATAGTTTGGAATTTCATCAAAAGCGAAAAAATCGGTTTCAAAAACCTTGGTATTGTATTGCAAATAACTGCCTAAAAAGTCTTCATCAAATAACGGTTCCGGTACAAAAGTCGAAAGGTTATTGTTGTGGATGACCAAAATTTCATCATAAGAATCCTTTAATTCCATATGATTGTTGAAAGCATCGGCAAACAAATCTTCAATTTTAGTGCCTTTGTTAAAGTTATCAAAATGCACTTCGTTGAATGAAATTACTGTATTATTTAGCGTATCAAAACAACAAAAAGAAAGTCCTGTCAAGGAAACTTGAATGGAAAGTTTTCGATATTTTTTTTCGGCTATGTTTATCATACTATTGATTTTTTCAACAACGCAAACTTACAAATTTAAAAATCAATAACAATATCAATTGCAGTGGCAATGGCAAAAATCAATGACAAAACTCAATTGCAATCACAATAGCAAAATTCAATTTAAAGAAGATTTATTAATTCAATTTAAATTATAGAATATTTCATAAATGGCAAAGGGATTCTTTTTTGCTTTTCATTTCTAATTGAGGTATAACATTTTTATTTTCTTCGGACTTTGCTATTGCAATTGAATTTTGCCATTGCAATTGATATTTTTCACTTACTTTGTATTAAAATCTTACTAGATGAATTCCTCCCTGTTTTATAGTCTTTTACAAAAAAAGTTCCCTTTTCAACCTACGTATAAACAGGATATTTTTTTTCAAAAAATCGCCATTTTTTTAACCGAAACCGATAACAGAACCATTTTTGTATTAAAAGGATATGCGGGTACGGGAAAAACAACCGTTATTTCTACGATTGTAAACAGTTTATTAGACATCAATAAAAAATATGTTTTGCTGGCGCCAACAGGTCGTGCGGCTAAAGTAATTGCGAATTATTCGAACAAACCTGCCTTTACGATTCATAAAAAAATCTATTTCCCTAAGAAATCTTCCGGTGGCGGCGTTTCGTTTACGTTGCAACAAAACAAACATAAGAACACGATTTTTATCGTCGATGAAGCTTCGATGATTTCGGATACCAATTCAGATTCTAAGTTATATGAAAACGGTTCCTTGTTAGATGATTTGATTTCCTACGTATATTCGGGAACCAATTGCAAAATGATTTTATTGGGAGATACCGCTCAGTTGCCTCCGGTGAATTTGGATATCAGTCCGGCTTTGGATATTCAAACTTTGGGAATGAATTATGATAAGGAAGTGGAGCATATAGAATTGGACGAAGTGATGCGTCAGGAAGAAAATTCCGGGATTTTGCATAACGCGACCGAGCTTCGGGAATTATTGAAAGATTCCTTTATTGATGAGTTCAAATTTGATGTGAAGAAATTCAAAGATATTGTTCGATTGACCGATGGTTATGATATTCAGGACGCGATCAATTCTGCCTATAGTAATTATAGTATTGAAGATACCGCCTTTATTGTTCGTTCTAATAAAAGGGCGAATCAATATAATGAGCAGATCCGAACCAAAATTCTCGATAAAGAAAGTGAACTTTCTACTGGCGATTTTTTGATGGTAGTGAAAAACAATTATTTTTGGTTGAAAGATTCTGATGAAGCGGGTTTTATTGCCAATGGTGATATTATCGAAGTGTTGGAAATTTTCAATATCAAAGAATTGTACGGTTTTAAGTTTGCCAAAGTAAAAATAAGAATGATTGATTACCCGAATCAGATTCCTTTTGAAACCGTCCTATTATTGGACACCATAAAGAGCGAATCGCCATCGTTAACGTACGAAGAATCCAACCGACTTTATCAGGAAGTGTTGAAAGATTATGAAGGAGATACTAAATTCCAAAAATTCCAAAAAGTAAAAGCCAACGAATATTTCAATGGTTTACAGGTTAAATTCTCGTATGCAATTACGTGTCATAAGTCTCAAGGTGGTCAGTGGAATACTGTTTTTATAGAACAACCGTATTTGCCCGACGGTATCAATCGGGATTACATCCGCTGGTTGTACACCGCAATGACCCGAGCTAAAAATAAATTATATTTGATAGGTTTTAAGGATGAGAATTTTGTAGAGTAAATTTTTTAAATTAAACCATTAAGAAATTTAAGGTTATTAAGTAATTTTCCTAACACCTTAAAAAACTTAAATTTCATAATGGTTTAAAAATAAATATTTGTTTATGAACACATTAAACGACTTTCATAAAATATCTGGCTCTTTTTCGAATACCGAAAAAATGCCGGTTTTATTTTTGGGACACGGAAGCCCGATGAACGCGATTGAAGAAAATCAGTTTGTGACGGGTTTTCGAAATTTGGCTAAAACCTTACCGCAACCCAATGCTATTTTGTGTATTTCGGCGCATTGGTTTACTAATGGGACAAAGGTTACCGCCATGGAAATGCCAAGAACGATTCATGATTTTGGTGGTTTTCCGCAAGCGTTGTTCGATGTGCAATATCCAGCAAAAGGAAGTCCGGAATTAGCGATAGACACAAAACAATTATTGACACCGGTAGAAGTAGAGCTGGACGAACATTGGGGTTTGGATCACGGAGCTTGGAGTGTTATTAAACATTTATATCCCGAAGCGAATGTTCCAGTGATTCAGTTGAGTATTGATTACACCAAATCTGGGCAATACCATTTTGAACTAGCTCAGAAACTAGGTGCGTTGCGTAGCAAAGGAATCTTGATTGTAGGTAGCGGAAACATTGTTCATAATTTGGGATTGGTCGATTATCACAATTTCGATAAAGACAATTACGGCTACGATTGGGCAATTGAAGCAAGGGAAACGGTGAACAACTATTTATTGGACGGGAATTTTCAACCATTGATTGATTTTGAAAAACAAAGCAAGGCGTTTCAATTAGCGATTCCTACGCCAGAACATTATTTACCTTTGATTTATACTTTGGGATTAAAAGGAAAAACCGAAGAGTTAAGTTTGTTCAATGATAAATTATTAGCGGGTTCTTTGAGTATGACTTCGGTGAAGATTGTGTAGAATAAATCTTATATTTGGGGAGTATAAATTAAAAATCAACAAAGTTATACTAGTTCTTAAATAATTAAAAAAAATATGAGAGAATTTAATTTCCGCGAAAAAAAACAAATTAGATTATTGACTGATATTAGTTTTGAAAATGTTGAACTTTTTTCACATTTTCTTCAAGAAAAATATTTCACAAAAACATCCAATATTGCACTTTTCATTTTAGCACAACAGAATAGTTCATTATTATATTTCAAAAAAGAAATTTTTGACGATATAAAAAAACGTAAACAAGAATATGGTGAATTTTTAGAACTTATTTCACTAATAAAATATTTAAAAGAAAATCGATATATTACGATATTTGATATTGATAAAAAAAATGATATATATGTTTTAAAACAAGATTTTTTACCGATTCCAAATCCTGATAAAATTCAGTTTCTGAATAATCAAAATATTTTAACAATTGATCCTGGTGCGCCAGTAAATATTACTAATGAAAACAATGACATTATTTATTGTGCCCATACATTAGATAAATCAATAAATGATTTTATTTTAGAAAATTTTACTGGACTAGCTTATGTATCTGAGGATTTAAAATATTTTGTTAAAAATAATTTTAAAACAAAGGAAGATATAAGATTTATTAATACTCAATCTGCTACTTGGATAAGTATATTTTTGGCTACAATTATTGGCTTATATAGTATTTTTAGAGTGCCAGACAAACAAAGTGTTCAAATTGCTAAAAGCCAAGTTGATAGCATTATTAATTCAAATAAGAAACAAAAAGATATTCAAAAAGAAATTTTGTTGGAGTTAAGAAATAAAAATAATTTAAAAAAATAAAACTTTGCGACTTAGTGTCTTTGTTTCCAAAAAATATAAAAGTAATGAAAATAATAGCCGTTATTCCCGCCCGTTACGCTTCCACACGATTTCCCGCTAAACTGATGCAGGATTTAGGAAGTAAAACAGTTATTTTAAGAACTTATGAATCCGCGATAAACACAAAATTATTTGATGATGTTTTTGTCGTGACCGATTCAGATTTAATTTATGATGAAATAATTTCTAATGGTGGAAAAGCCATTCGCAGCATCAAGGAACACGAATCAGGAAGCGACCGAATTGCAGAAGCGATTGAACACCTGGATGTGTCTGTTGTGGTTAATGTGCAGGGAGACGAACCTTTTATCGATGCAGAACCTTTGGCAAAACTTATCGAAATTTTCAGACATGACGCTACTCAGCAAGTCGATTTGGCTTCTTTGATGCGCGAGATAAAAAATGAAGACGAAATTCATAATCCCAATAATGTAAAAGTGGTGGTGGATCAAAACGGATTTGCTTTGTACTTTTCACGTTCGGTAATTCCGTATGCAAGAGAGAAAAATGTGGGCGTTCGTTATTTTCAACATATCGGAATTTATGCTTTTAGAAAACAGGCATTGTTAGATTTTTACCATTTACCAATGAAATCTTTGGAAGCATCCGAAAAACTGGAGCAATTACGATATCTGGAATTTGGAAAACGAATCAAGATGGTCGAAACCACTCATGTTGGAATTGGGATTGATACTCCGGAAGATTTAGAAAAAGCAAGAAAGATGTTGTAATTTACTCTAGATTTTCATGGTCAAAATAGCCTTTCGGTTTTAGTTTGGCGGAAAAGAAATTTAAGAAAAGGAAAATAAAAAACAGAAACACTAACGCTTGTGTACTGACCAGAAATTTCCCGACTGTAGTAATTGGATAATAATCTCCATACCCAACAGTAGAGGAGGTCATTATACTAAAATAAACCGCATCAAACCAATGAAAGAAGGGTTTGTTCAAGTAACTGCCAACGGAATAAAAGACGGCATATCCAAATGCAATCTCTAAATAATTAAATAAAAGCAATAACATCGATCTTCTGTATGATCGCGGTTTGGAAAATCGATCAGAAGCAAAAATCAATGTTGGAATGTACAAAACGGTTTCCAGAAAAACATAAATAAGAATCCAGATGAGCCATTGATGACTTTGCCAATGGTTTATCAAAATCACAATTGGAAAAATTACTTTGGCTAAAACATAGAAATCCAATGCTAAATCCTGATATTCGACTCCTTTCTTGCTGGCCAAATATTTTATGTAAATTCCAGGGAAAAGTAATTGAGAAGAGGCAAGAAATAATCGCACTATTTTTTCGATACCATTGTCTTCATGATGATCATTATTCCAAATGGATTGAATATTCTGTATCCGTTTTTGAATGGGATTAAATTTAGGTTGAGCGCCCTTTGACGTTTTTCCGAGAAGAAGTTTTTTTAATATTTTTTTCATTCCAGCAACTTATTAAAGAGGGCTGTGTAAGAGTACAAAATAATTGCGTTGCTTTAATACAATAGGATTATAAATTTAGAAATAACATATTTCCATCAAAATTTAATCCAATTTTTCGATCACGATCAACTCATTGTGAACTTCAACTCTAGGAATTGTTTTAATTTTAAATTCACTTTTGAAAAACTCGGATACGTATTTTTTATTTCTTAGATTTTGGCTTTCATCCAATAGCATCGTATTGAAAAGAATAAAACCATGACTTTTCAAAAGAAAGCAAATTCTGTTGATGAAAAAGGTTTCAAATAGAAAATTTGGCATTGTTGTATCCTGAAAAATATCAATAATAATTAAATCGTATTTGGTTTTGGTTTTCAAAACAAATTCGAAAGCATCATCAATTACAATTTCGAGATTTTTTACTTCGTCTAATTTAAAATATGTATTGGCTATTTTAATTATTTCAGGGTCAATTTCAACTCCGGTAATTTTTCCTTTGTATTTTATTTCATCAACCAATGTTTTGATAACGCTTCCACCGGCAACTCCCAGAACTAAAATATGCTTCATCGGAACTATCTTTTCATAGCCAATGTTTTTTAATCCAAATCTTAAAATGCGTTGCAAACTGCCATACGAATAATTGGCATTTTTAGAATCTAAAACCAATTCACCATTTGTCCAAGTCACTTCAATCGATTTACTTAAAGAAGATTTTGTTTCATAAATTTTTATCGGAATTAGATAACTGAATATTTTTTTAATCATTGGTTGCGGTTTTATCCAAAAATAAGATTTTAATTATTTCTTTTATATCAAATAAAAACAATTTTGCAAATAGATATTCTTCAGATTGTAATTATTGGAGAAGAAGGATTTCTATATTTTTGAAAAAATATTATTGTAATGAAAGTTTTAGTGAATTTTCAATAATTACTTTTGTACGCGCATTTCTCTTTCGAGGTCTGTCTCAATTTGTACTTTTTACGGTAAAATAACTAGGGGAGTCTGCCCTTCATAGACTAATTCGTTAATCAGGAATTTTCTGAAAAGCTGGTCTGTCAAATGGCGTGACCCTTTTTGAACAATCAGCATTTCATCAATTTTATTGTTTATTACTTTCTTAATATCATCAAATGGATTGCTGCCTTCGTAAATTGCAAAAGTTGTAGTAAATCTTTCGGCAAACAATTCAGATAAATCTCTAAGCAGTTTTTCTGTCCCTATTGTTTTTTCATTCGGTTTGGACAAGTAGAAAAAGGTTATTCTTGTGTTTTTTTTGTCGATTAATTCCAAAAAATTATTAAGTTCTAATAAATTCAAGGGGTGTTTTTCTGTCACTGCAACAAATATTTTTTCGTGAGAAAAAGTGGCTATTTCTCTCGGCATTGCAACTACAATACTTTTTATGTTGTCAATTACCTCTAATGCCACGCTTCCGATAAATATCTTTTTTAAAAATCCTGTTCCTTTAAGACCAACAAAGATTAAATTTTCGTAGGCTTCTTCTAATAACTTGGGCAAAGTTATTTCCAGATTACTTTCCGAAACGCAATAAGATACTTTAACAGTTGGTGGAATTAATCTCTTAGCTAGTGCTTTTAATTTTTGTAATGCTTCGTCATTGCCTTGTTCAGCGATGCTTTTTTTGCGGTCATAGTCAGTAAATACTGGTGCCAGTACTGTGGTTTGATGAACTAATAGAAGTTCAGCATTTACGTGTTTGTTCCAATCGCAGGCGTATTTTAATAAGTTGCCTGAATATTCTGAAAAGTCTATAAGTATTATAAATCGTTTTTTCATAGCATTAAGATTTTTGTGGATGAAATTTTTTGTCTAGGCTGTCATTTACTTTGGTGAAAACCTTTTGATCATCACCAAGAACCATTAACGTGTCTTTAGCTTCAATTACCGTAGAACCGCCTGGTCTTATATATTCGCCATTTCGTTTAATCATAACAATAAACGCGGATTTTGGAAAACTTAAATCAACAATTCTTTTGTTTACGGCAAAGAAGTCTGGTAAAATTTCGATTTCCTGCAACGTAGATTTAGGAATATTTGAAATAATACTTTCAATATCAGAAAAAGGTTTAATTTTTTCTGGCAAAGCAACATTCAGCCATTTTGCAACAAGTGGTAGTGTTGTTCCCTGAATTAGAACAGAGGTAACTGAAATAAAAAATACAATATTAAATATCATATGGGCTTTTTCAATTCCTGCTAGTAATGGGTACGTTGCAAACACGATTGGAACAGCCCCGCGCAAACCGACCCAAGAAATATAGAAACGCCTTCTTAATCTCATTTTAAAAAAAATCAAACTTAAGAAAACGCTTACTGGCCGGGCAACAACAATCAGGAATAATGAAATAAGTAATCCAATGCCCATATATGGAAAGACTTGAGAAGGGAAAACAAGTAGGCCCAAAGTGAGAAACAAAACGATTTGCATAAGCCACGCTAAGCCGTCGTACATTTTAAAGATGGTTTTTTTGTGTATAAGGTCTTGATTGCCTAAATAAACCGCACAAATATATATGGCAAGAAAACCATTGCCACCTATAAAATCGGTTGCCGAAAATGTAATAAACATTAGCGCGATGACTAGCACAGGATAAAGACCTTCATAATCGAGTTTGATACTGTTGATGATGAATTTGCTTAGCCTGCCAAAACCAAAACCTGCAATTGCGCCGAAAATCATTTGTTGAAAAAATAGAGGAATAATAGAAATCACACTGAGGTCTTTGTTAATTACTAGTGTCAGAAATGCAATGGTCAGCACATAAGCGGTTGGGTCGTTACTTCCGGTTTCTAATTCTAAAGTAGGTCTGAGATTTGTTTTCAAAGTAAGTCCTTTTGAACGTAAAATTGAAAATACCGCAGCTGCGTCTGTGGAAGATACAATAGAACCCAACAACATACTTTCATAAATGGTAAAGTCGGTAACGAACCAAACAAAAATGCCAAGTGAAATTGCTGTAAGCAAAACGCCTAACGTAGAGAGAACAATTCCTTCCCGAAGAATGGGTTTTACTGAAGACCAATTAGTGTCAAGTCCCCCTGAAAATAAAATAAAATTAAGGGCAACAATACCAATGAATTGCGCAGTTTGAGGGTCGTCAAAGTGGATGCCTATAATGCCTTCAGAACCTGCTAACATTCCTATTGCCAAAAAGAGTAATAAAGTTGGGACTCCAAATTTATAAGAAGTTTTACCTACAATTATGCTTACAAAAAGCAACAGAGAACCAACTAATAGAATATTTTCAATCGTTAAATTCATTTAGTTTATTTTAACGGTACCACTCCTGCCATTTCTCCAATTATATTTACCAATTCTGTTCCGGCTGGAACTACAATTTTTGCATTTGATTTTAATGACACTTCAACGGTTTCCAATTTTTTGAATAATTGTGCATTGCCCGTGAAATATTTATCGGCAGCTTCGTTTACTAATTTGATTGCCTCGGCTTCGCCCTCGGCATTCAGTATTTTAGATTTTTTTACGCCTTCGGCTTCTTTTATTTTGGCACGCTTCACACCATCGGCAACAGTTTCTGCTGCAGTAGCATAATCCACGGCAGCAATTTTTTCGTTCTCGGCTTTTACCACCTTGTTCATTGTTTCCTGCACGTCTTTTGGTGGGTCAATCTCCTTTAATTCCGTACGAACGATAATAATTCCCCAGTTTTTTGTTTCGTCCGATAATGTTCGATGAAACTCAGAATTTATCTTGTTTCTTTCACTGTTGGCGGATTTTAGTGTAAGTGTTCCAATGATATTTCGGAGTGTGGTCCGTGAAAGGTTTACAATTTGTGATTTGTAATCAAACACATGATATTGAGAGCTTTTTACATTTTCTTCTTCCTCCAAAACTTTAAAATAAACTACGGCATCCACACGAGCATTAAGGTTGTCATTGGTTATGATTTCTTGTGGTTCGGCATCGACCATTTGTTCGGTTATATTTACAAAAAACAAACGGTCAATGATTGGAATTATCCAGTGAAATCCGGGATGAGCGAACTTTTTATACTTACCCAGACGTTCTATCAATCCTCTTTGTGTGGGCCTGATTATTCTGATTCCAGCAAAGAAAATAAAGACGACAATGAAGATGATGCTATAAATAATTGATGTGTTCATTTTTTCGTTTTTAAATTGTTAATAAAAATTATTCAACCTACTTACTCACTTCTATTGTTTTCCATTACAATACTGATGCGCAACTTATCGTCTTAAAATAGGATCAGAGATTTCTGGAACTTGTTTAAAAGTGAGCGGAAAATCTTTGAATTGCATCGAAATTATTTTTTATACTTTTCATAGTTCTCAATTATTTTAAATAATTTTATAACTGATAGCTATTTAGCTACATATAATTTTAATTCGCGGATTAAAAAAAAGTTTAGCTTGAATAATTATTGAATAACCATTTAAATGTCAATTATTTAAAAGTGTTTATTTTTGTTGTACTATTGTTTTTCTGATTGATAGCAATGGTACTTTTAATTGATTTGCCAAATATTCAGTTTTACTACTGGTAAAAATTTTAGAAAACCAGGATTTTTCTTCAGGAAACATAACCAAAATTTCAGGTTTATGTTTTACTAAATATTTTTTTAGTTGTTCGGCTATCGACCTAGCAAGGGTAGCTTCTTTTTCAATAAATCTAATTTTTTTATAACTAAGGGATTTAATTTTTCTTTCTATTACTTGATTCTCATCATCAGTATTACCGTATTCATAATTCAAATTCAATATTTCAATGGTGGCGTCTAATTGTTTTGCTATTGGAATAATATATTTCAGTTCATTAAAAGTGTTTTTTAAGTCGGAAGCATAAACGATGGTCTCTATTTTTCTGAAACGATAACGCTGCGGAATCGCAAGGACAGGAACGGTAGATTTTGAGATTACACCAGAAGTATTACTGCCAAACAATATTCTGCTTAACCCAGTTGCGCCATGAGTTCCCATAATAATTAAATTAAATTTGATTTTTTTGGGTACGTCTAAAATCGTGTCGCCTACCGAAACAAAGTAATCAGAAGGTCCTTCTACATATTTATTACACAATTTTTCTAATTTTTTTTGACTCTCTATTTTGACTCTCTCATTTTCTTCGGCAACTATTCCAGGAATCCTATTGTAGTTTCCTAATATTGGAATATGAGTGTGTAGCAAAACTATTTTGTTGTTTGTCGCTTGAGCAAAAGCATTTGCATATTTTAATGCGTTATTTGCATTTGATGAAAAGTCTGTGGGTACCAGTATTGTCTTCATGATTTTCTTATTTAAGTTATAAATGAACATACATTAATTCTATCTTTTTAACCACGATTCATATTTAATTAAATATAATAAATTTAAATAAAAAAAAATAATTTTTAATCGTTTATTTTTTGTTAAAACAATAATAATCAGTTAATTAGTAAAAAGTAATAGAAAACTAAAGTTGAATAAAACGGATATGATTCATCATCTTTTTTTTGAAAAAATTATTTTGGTTTACGTCTATTTTCTCCATATTGATCTAGTTTACATACTCGCTATATCAGTATTTATTGCAGAATATTTTAGATGTAGTTAAAATTCTAATTCCCTTATTTTTATAAAAAAATATAAATACACACAAATTTTAAAGAAAAATAATTTTACAAATGAAATCCATTTGTTTTTTACCTTTTCACCTTAATCGATTTATTCCAAGTAGTTTTTTCTTTATAAATTTTATTGGAATGCGATAACTGAATATTTTTTTATCATTGGTGGCGGTTTTGCTCAAAAATCAGATTTAAATTATTTATTTTGTACTAAATAAGAAAGAATGAAAAAACAATTTTATAAGTGGATATTTTTCAAACTCATGGGCTGGAAAATAGTTGGAGGAATTGATGCTAATATCAAAAAATGTGTAATGATGGTAATGCCGCATACGAGTGCGCACGATTTTTATTTGGGAATTTTTACCAGAGGAATAACCGGATTAGAAATGAACTGGGTGGGTAAAAAAGAATTGTTTCGTTTTCCTTTCGGATTTTATTTTAGATATATGGGCGGAGAACCACTGGATCGTTCTGGAGGTTTGAACAAAGTCGATTCTATTGCGGCTATTTTTCAAAGGAAGGAAATTTTTCGTTTGGCTGTCGCTCCAGAAGGAACCCGCGAAAAAGTTACCGAACTAAAAACAGGATTTTATTATATCGCGTTTAAAGCAAATGTTCCTATAATCCCTGTCACATTTGATTTTGGAAGAAAAGAAGTAAATTTAGGAAATCCGGTTTTACCTTCTGGAGATCTCGAAAGTGATATGAAGATTTTGAGGAAACATTATTTGGGTGTAAAAGGTAAAATCCCGGAAAACGGATATTCATTTGAATAAATAATAATGTAAACAATAAATTCAGTTTCTTATTGAAAAACTGAAACAAGAAAATAATGTAAGAGAACCCCAATTTAGAAATCTGAATTGGGGTTCTCTATTTTTAATCGGGAACATAACTTTTAAAAGTTCCATTTTTATAAAAAATCACAATTTTATCTATGGCATCAGAACCTGATTCTTTGATGCTATTTTGATTTTCTCTTTTATTTATTTCCAAAGCTGGGATCACAGGCGAAGTTTTTATTTCGGAAAATAAGTTCTCAGAAATTGTTTCGGGATTCGATGGAATAGGAATATTTTGTTTTGCAACTTGCTGAACGCTGTTATCTGTTTTATATAACTGGTCTGAATTTTTTGGAAAAGTTCCTTTTCCGTTCAATATCCAATACAAATCAACATCAGGAAAAACCTCTAATATTTTAAGGATAAAGTCCAAGCTGGGTTTGTTTCTTCCTGACAGTAGGTGAGACAAACTGGAGCGCTGAACGCCAATTTTATCGGCAAAAGAAGAAGCATTCAAGCTGTAATAATCCAGTATAATTTCTAATCTTTTTATAAAATCTTCTGTGTTTACCATTGTAAATTAGTATTGAAAACTACCTATTTACAAATGTAATTAAAATCAAGTTAAATACCTAAATTACAACTGTAAATTACTTATAATTAATGTTTTTTATTAAAGTTTTATTAAATATGAATATACTTAAAGTACTGATAAATATATATTTAAATATTAATAAATAAATCAGTGACATTTGTCATTTATAGGAATGCATATCTACATAGTTTGCTGTGTTTAAGTGTTTACATCATTGAAATAAATCAAATCAAATCAGTTTACAAATGTAAATATAAAGATGTTTACTTTTGTAAATCAAATAAAACAGCATGAATTTAGAACAATTATTTAGTCAATATAAAGAAGAAACCATTCACGGTCGTTACATCACTTTGGATTCTATTGAGCCGTTATTGCAAAAATTAAACACCAATAATCAACTTCAAATTATTGGGAAATCAGTTCTTGGAAAGTCAATTTATTCGTTTGAAATAGGAGAAGGTAAAACTAGAATTTTCCTTTGGTCCCAAATGCATGGAAATGAAAGTACAACTACAAAAGCATTGTTTGACTTTCTGAATGTATTGCAGAGCGGCTCTGAATTGGCACAAAAATTACTCAATACATTTACTTTTTGCAGTATTCCAATGTTGAATCCTGATGGCGCAACATTATATACCAGAGAAAATGCCAATAAAGTAGATTTAAATCGCGATTCGCAAGCATTGACGCAACCAGAAAGTAAGGCGCTAAGAGCGACTTTTGAGTCTTTTAAACCGGATTATTGCTTTAATCTTCATGATCAGCGTACAATTTTTGGCGTAAGTGATACCGGGAAGCCGGCAACACTGTCATTTTTAGCGCCGTCTTATAATGAAGAACGGGAAATAAACGAGCCCCGATTGAAAGCTATCAATTTGATTGCGAGCATAAATGAGGTGCTTCAGCAATATTTACCCAATCAAATTGGACGTTTTGATGATTCGTTTAATATAAATTGCATCGGAGATACATTTCAACATTTGGGAGTACCAACAATATTGTTCGAAGCAGGTCATTTCGAAAATGATTATCAAAGAGAGAAAACGCGCAAATACGTTTTTATGGCTTTGATCTCGAGTTTTATCACAATTGACGAAAACGTTATAGTTAGCAACGGAATTGACAAATATTTGAATATTCCTCAAAATAAAGTCGTTTTTTATGATTTTATTTATAAAAACATCAAAATAAATTATGATGGTATCGAAATAATCACCAATTTTGCAGCACAATACAGAGAAGAGTTAATTGAAAATCAGATTTGTTTTAATGCCTATGTTTCACAGATAGGCGATTTAGAGAATTATTTGGGTCATTTTGAATACGATGCTGAAGGAGCACTTTATAAAGATGATTTTGATTCAATTCCTAAATTAAACCAAAAAGCCGATTTTTATTTAGATAATAACATAAAAGTTGTTAACGGAATGATAAAAATATAATATTTTTGTCTTTTTATTGTTTTTATGTATATTTTTATACTTTGTTAAAGCAATTAATAATATTAATTTAAGAGTTAT
The DNA here is from genome assembly GCF_004349085.1 of Flavobacterium caseinilyticum. Lineage (GTDB taxonomy): Bacteria > Bacteroidota > Bacteroidia > Flavobacteriales > Flavobacteriaceae > Flavobacterium > Flavobacterium caseinilyticum. The sequence goes on from NZ_SMFM01000012.1 coordinate 35,908, forward strand.
GAGTAAATTTCGTTTAGATGAAGTAGATCACCAGATTTTAGATATGTTGATAGACAACACAAGAGTTCCATTTACGGATATTGCAAAAAAATTATTGATTTCTGCAGGAACTGTTCATGTCAGAGTTAAAAAAATGGAGGATGCCGGAATTATCATGGGATCGTCATTAGTTCTTGATTATGATAAATTGGGATACTCTTTTATCGCTTATGTAGGTGTTTTTCTAAACAATACTTCTCAAACAAAATTTGTTTTGGAACGTATCAACGAAATTCCATTTGTAACGGTAGCTTCAGTAACTACAGGGAAATTTAATATTTTTTGTAAAATTAGAGCTAAAGATACAAAGCATGCAAAAGATGTTATCTTTATGATCGATGATATTGATGGCGTTTACAGAACAGAAACAATGATCTCACTGGAGGAAAGCATAAATGACAAGAAGCGCTTGATGCATACTATTTTCAAAAATATGTAATTACCTTGAATGCGCTATATATAAATATAACCTCAAGTTAATTCTTGGGGTTTTTTTATGAAAACATAACTAAACCAACTACAACTAGACTATGTATACACTACCTAAAATTGAACAGTTCAATCAAGATGTTCTCTCTAAATACCATATTTACAATAGTGTTTTTATCACGTTGCCATTTCACTCCATAGACAATACTGGTGCTTTGCTTCCTTTGTTTACAGATATATGCGATACAGGATTTAAAAAACAAGAGACTCCAAAAGAGATTGTAGATTTTTTTGCCAATAGATATTTGCACAATGCTTCTGAGTCAGAGAAAATTGATATTATGTTTCGTTTTATACAATATATCGAACGTCAAATTGTATTGTTTGATGCTATTGAAGATGCCGCATTTCCTGCGATCAACAACATGGAAGGGATAGGTTCCTTGAGGGATATCAAAGAAAAATCAGATGCAGAAGACAAGGAAGAAGAGTTGATTGAATTTTTGGAAGATTTCAATGTAAGAACGGTTTTGACTGCACATCCTACGCAGTTTTACCCAGGTGCGGTTCTTGGAATTATCAATGATTTGACAGATGCAATTCGAGATAATAATCTACTGAATATTAAGCAATTGCTGGCTCAATTAGGTAAGACTCCTTTTATTCAAAACGAAAAACCAAATCCCTATGATGAAGCGGTAAGTTTAATTTGGTATTTGGAAAACGTTTTTTACCAAACTTCCGGCGAAATGGTGCAGTACCTGCAAAAGAATCTTTTTAACGGAAATTCCATAAATAATCCATTGATTAAGCTTGGATTTTGGCCTGGAGGCGACCGTGATGGAAATCCATTTGTGACTACTGAAATAACTTTGAAAGTAGCAGAACGTTTGCGAACTTCGATTTTGAAATGTTATTACATCGAAATGCGAAATTTAAAAAGAAAGCTAACATTCTCAGGGGTTGATACTTTGGTTACGGAACTGGAACAAAAACTTTATAGGTCTGTTTTTTATTCTAAAGGAGAAATTTTCATTACTCTTGACGAATTTAAATCGCAATTGAGTAAAATAAAACAGATAATTATTGATCAGCATCAATCGTTATATTTAGATGAGTTGGATGCGCTATTGATAAAAGTCAATTTATTTGGATTTCATTTCGCATCTTTAGATATTCGTCAGAACAGTAAAATTCATGATTCAGTATTCAAAGATATAGTAGATTTTTATTTAAAAACAGATGCCTCAGTTTTTCCTAATAACTATTTTGAATTATCAGAAGAAGACAAATTTACTGTATTGTCAAAAACCAACGGAAATCTGGATCCTGCATCATTTTCAAATGAGATGACACGTTTGACGATTGAATCTATTCAGGCAATTAAAACAATTCAGGAAAATAATGGAGAATTTGGTGCAAACCGATATATTATAAGTAATAATGAAAGCGCGCTAAATGTGATGGAAACTTTTGCGTTATTCCGTTTGAGTAATTGGGAAAATCCTCCTGTAGATATAATTCCGCTTTTTGAATCGGTTGATGATTTGCAGAATGCGCATGAAATCATGGAAAAATTATACACAAATCCTGCTTATTCAGCACATTTGACGAATAGAAATAATAAACAAACAATCATGTTGGGTTTCTCTGACGGTACAAAAGACGGAGGCTATTTAATGGCGAATTGGAGTATTTATAAGGCTAAAGAAGAACTTACTGCAATTTCCAGGAAATATGGTGTAAAAGCAATTTTCTTTGATGGTCGTGGTGGACCTCCAGCCCGTGGTGGTGGAAAAACACATAAATTCTATGCTTCATTGGGCCCAAATATTGAAAACAATGAAATTCAGGTTACAGTACAAGGGCAAACGATTAGTTCTAATTTTGGAACTTTAGATTCTTGTCGTTATAACTTAGAGAATTTATTAAGTGCAGGTGTCACCAATCAGGTTTTTAGCAAAGGACAAAATGAATTGACTTTGGACGAAAAAAATATATTGGATAAATTGGCAGGATTTGGTTATGAAAAGTATTTGAGCTTTAAAAACCACCCAAAATTTATTCCTTATTTGGAACAAATGAGCACGTTGAAATATTACGCTAAAACGAATATTGGAAGCCGACCGTCCAAAAGAAGTAAATCAGAACATTTAGATTTTGCTGATTTACGTGCGATTCCTTTTGTGGGTTCCTGGAGTCAATTGAAGCAAAATGTACCCGGATTTTTTGGTGTAGGTACCGCGTTAAAACATTTTGAAGACACAAATCAATGGAGTAAAGTTCAGGACTTATACGATAATTCATTGTTCTTTAAAACCTTGTTAGAAAATAGTATGATGTCATTGGCTAAATCATTTTTTCCACTGACAGCTTACATGAAAAAAGACCCGCAATTTGGTGCTTTTTGGCAAATTATTTATGACGAATTTTTAGAAACAAAACGATTACTTTTGAAAATTGCCGGTCATAAAGAACTAATGGAAAACTATCCTGATGGTAAAGCATCTATACAAATAAGAGAGCGTATTGTATTGCCATTGTTGACAATACAACAATATGCTTTATTGCGAATTAACGAGTTAAACAAAGAAGCGCAACCAGATGAAGCTTTAATAAAAGTGTACGAAAAAATAGTAACTCGTTCTCTTTTTGGAAATACAAATGCGAGCAGAAACTCCGCTTAAACGATAAAAAATGAAGTCAACAGAATTGCCGGCAAACGAATATGCTTCCTATTATGCTCCTTATATAAACGCTTTGGGAGAAGTAAATTTGATTGAAGAATTAGAAATTTCATTACATGATTTTATCCGTTTTGTTCAAAATATCCCAATGGATAAATTTGATTATAGATATGCAGAAGGGAAGTGGGATATCAAAGAAATTATTCAGCATGTCATAGATACCGAGCGTATTTTTGCGTATCGTGCGTTGCGTATTTCCCGAAATGACCAAACACCTTTACCAGGATTTGATGAAAATGATTATGTAAATAATACTGAAGCTGCCAATAGAAGTATTCAGGATTTGCTAACTGAATTATCAGCCGTGCGACATTCGAATTTGTTTCTTTTCAAAAGTTTATCTCAAGAACAATTAAAGAGAGTTGGGACTGCTTCGAATGCAGCTGTATCAGTTCGTGCGATCGGTTTTATTATGATTGGACATCAAAAACACCATCAAAAGGTTTTTCAGGAAAGGTATTTATAATTTATTGAAAACCGGCTGACCAAATTTTTAGCTTGTTTTCAAAAGACATAGTATTTGCAGGACTAGTGGAAGGCATCACATAGTACGTGATGCCTTTTATTTGTCCAAATTTTTTCAGAAAGTATTTATGGCTTTCTTTTCCGTTAAAAATGATTGTAGTGATTCCGGGGAATTCTTTGAATAATGTTTCAAAATCATTTTCCTTTTGATTTTTGATATGAATGTCCAAACTTCCTTTTCTGTCGCAATTTTCTAAAACATCCCAAAGCCCAATGTTGTTCGCTTGGAGCATTTGTATTTTTACTTCGAAGATTTCAAACATCGGTAAATTATCTAACAACATGTGCATTATTTTCCAAAAATGATTTCTTTTGTGCGCATAGTATTCCTGTTTTTCCAGTGATGCAATGCCGGGCATAGTTCCCAAAATCAAAATTTTGGTTTCAGAATTTACAAAAGGAGGAAAGGATTGTATCATTTAAATGAATTAAAGTACTGCATTTTCTTTTTCTAATACTGCCAATGCCAATCGGATTTTTCCATAATCTATTTTTTCTTCAAAATAATCAAAATAGGGTTTTAAGGCATTTGGTGATTCCAGTTTTATTTGCGCTTCTGCAATTTGTGAAACTTCTTCTTTTGAGATAAACGATTCTAAATCTATGTCCGCACCGTCAACATACAGTTTCGCTAAATGGGACATAATCGTACTTAATCCTAATTTTCTTTTTTGAGCAATTTCCTCAACAGTCAATCCGTTTTTATAAAGTTCCAATGTTTCTTTATAAGTAGTGGCTTCTTTCTTTTTTCTGACAACTTTTGATTTTTGAAAATCAATAATTGCATTTATAAAAGCATCGCCATACTTTTCCAGTTTTGCCTTACCAACACCATCAATTGCTAGTAATTCGGTATCACTCATTGGTCTTTCGGTTTCCATTTGGCGTAAAGCCGCATCACTGAAAATTACATAAGCAGGAACGGATTCTTCTTTTGAAATTTCATAACGTAATTTTCGTAAAGTTTCAAAAAGCGAATTAGCTACTGATCTGCTTTTTGTTTCTTTAATTTCTTGTTTCTCAATATTTATTTTCTGAACCGTGGTCAGTTGTACTTTTTCGCCTTCAAACAATACTTTTTTAGCTAACGAAGTAAGTCGGATTTTATTTTGTTTATGAAAAGCAATTTCACAGTACCCAAGATTTATCAATTGTATTAAATATTGATTCCAGTCATACCAGGAAATATCAGCACCAACACTATATGTTTTCAGGTTTTGGTATTCTTTTTCATAAATATAAGCATTTTTAGAACCGCGTAAAAAGTCAATAATTACAGGCAGTGGTTCGGTTTCTTGTAACCGAATAATTGCCGATAATGCTTTTTGAGCAATTATGGTTCCATCGAAAAAAAGCGGCGGATTTTTACAGATATCACAATTTCCACAATTTTCTGTTACAAGTTCGCCAAAATAGGAGAGCAATATCTTCCTACGACAACTCAGCGCATCGGCATATTGTTTCATTCGCTCCAGTTTGGCCAGTTGTACTTCGGCATTTAAACCTTGAGAAGCAAATTTTTGCAATTGAATCACATCACCATAACTTTCGAACAATACGGTTTCTGATGGTAAACCATCGCGACCTGCACGACCAATTTCCTGATAATAACCTTCAATGTTTTTCGGCAAGTTGTAGTGAATCACCCAACGCACATTAGATTTATCAATTCCCATCCCAAAAGCAATGGTTGCACATACTACTTTGCAATCATCATTGATAAATTCATCTTGTGTTTTCGAGCGAATTTTATTGTCTAAACCGGCGTGATAAGCCTTAGCACTAATGCCTATTTTTTGCAATTTTTCGGATAATTCTTCGGTTGTTTTTCTGCTCAAGCAATATACAATCCCGGATTCGTTTGGTTTTTCTTGGATGAAATCTATTATTTGTTTGACTCTGTCCAAAGCGGGTCGTACTTCTAAACTCAAATTTTTTCGATCAAAAGATGCTACAAATAGTTTTGGATTTTTCAGATTTAATTGTTCGCTAATATCCTTACGTGTAGCTTTATCAGCGGTTGCAGTTAAAGCTAAGATTGGAGTAGAAGGAAAGCGGTTTTTTAGATATCCAAGATTTGTATAGGCTGGTCGGAAATCATGTCCCCAAGATGAAATGCAATGAGCTTCATCAATGGCAATAAGGCTTATGATCAAACTATTGAAAATATTGTCCAGAAAAGACAAACTTTCTGGGGCGATATAAACCAATTTAATTGCATTTGATTTTAAGCTTTCGATATAAAATTGACGTTCGTCCTCGGTTTGACTGCTGTTGATAAAACAGGCTTCAATTCCGTTTGCTTTCAAGCCATCGACTTGATCTTTCATCAAAGCAATAAGTGGGGAAATTACGATTGTAATCCCTGGAAACAGTAATGCTGGTAATTGAAAACATATTGATTTCCCGCCACCTGTTGGCATAATGGCCAATGTATCTTGCCCAGAGAGAACACAATTTATTATTTCTTCCTGGTTGGGTCTGAATTTTTCAAAACCAAAGTTTTCTTTGAGTTTGGCATATAAAATTTGATGAGTCATTGTGGCGTATATTTAGAAGTCTAAAGTTATAAAAAAAGGAACTCGTGAATGAGTTCCTTTTTATAAATATATTAAAACGGGATTAATTAATCCTCATCTTCGTCATCGTCTTCGTCTGCGTAATCTTTTTCATCAGCATCTTCGTCGTCCTCATCATCTCCTGAATCAGAATCCGGTTTGTCGATGGCGTCGTCTTCGTCGTCGTCATCAATGTCATCGTCTAAATCCAGACCTTTGATAGGTTCAACTACTTCATCGATAAGGATTTCATCATCTTCATCATAATTCTCAATTCTGTCCGCAAGTTTAGTGCTCACTTTTACTAAATAAATAGTATCGTCAGTTCGTACTTCAACCGCTTCCACCAATTCATTTTTAGCGTTTCTAAAACTAATAATGTTTGAATCATCATAACCATCTGGAAATTTATCAACCAATAGGTTTAAAATTTCATTGGTAAGTTTTGCGTAATCAACAATTACTCTTTTCATAAAAATATTCTATAGATCTAATAAATAAGCGAAAATTAAAGGTGCTACTATGGTAGCATCCGACTCAATAATAAACTTAGGAGTTTTAATGTCTAATTTCCCCCAAGTAATTTTTTCATTTGGCACCGCTCCAGAATACGAACCATAACTGGTTGTTGAATCTGAAATCTGACAGAAATAACTCCAGAAAGGAATGTCATGCATTTCCATGTCCTGGTATAACATTGGTACCACGCATATTGGAAAATCTCCCGCAATACCACCACCAATTTGGAAGAAACCGACACCTTTTGTACTGTTTTTCGGATACCAATCCGATAAGAAAACCATATATTCGATACCGGATTTCATTGTAGAAGCTTTCAAATCTCCTTTAATTACGTACGATGCAAAAATATTTCCCATTGTGCTATCTTCCCATCCCGGTACAATAATGGGTAAATTTTTCTCAGCAGCTGCATACATCCAACTGTCTTTTAAGTCAATTTCATAATATTCTTCAAGAACACCTGAAAGTAACATTTTGTACATAAACTCATGCGGAAAATATCTTTCGCCTTTATCATCAGCATCTTTCCAGATTTTGTAAATATGCTTTTGCAAACGACGGAAAGCTTCATGTTCCGGAATACAAGTATCAGTTACACGGTTTAGACCTCTTTCCAATAAATCCCATTCGTCTTGCGGAGTCAAATCACGATAATTGGGAACTCTTTCATAATGAGAATGAGCAACTAAATTCATGATGTCTTCTTCTAGATTTGCTCCAGTACATGAAATGATATGTACTTTGTCCTGACGAATAATTTCAGAAAATATTTTTCCAATCTCGGCAGTACTCATAGCTCCAGCCATGCTCACCATCATTTTTGCACCATTGGCTAATTGTTCTTCGTATGCCTTAGCTGCGTCAACTAAAGATGCAGAGTTGAAATGCAAATAATGCTTTTCAATAAACTGACTGATTGGTCCTTTGCTCATTTTTTAAAATTTAAATACTTAAAAGTCAAAACGTTAAAATTATAATCTCAAATTTAACGAATTTTTATATTGAATAATTGAATAGTTGTTAATTTATTTTTTGTCGTAACCTAATATTTTCAAAACCTCTTCAGAGGTTTGTTGTTCAGAGAAAACTTCCGTGGCTAATATACCGTTTTCGTCTCTGTCAATCAATATATGTTTCGGTTGCGGAATCAAGCAGTGGTGCAAACCACCATATCCACCGATGGTTTCCTGATAAGCTCCTGTATTAAAGAATCCAATATACAATGGTTTTTCTTTATTGTATTTTGGCAAATAAATAGCATTCATATTTTGTTCGGAATTGTAATAATCATCGCTATCACAGGTCATTCCGCCTAACAAAACCCGCTCGTATGTATCGTTCCAGCGATTGACTGCCAGCATGATAAAACGTTTGTTGATTGCCCAAGTATCCGGTAAAGTAGTGATAAAAGAAGAGTCAATCATATTCCACTTTTCTCTGTCATTTTGTTGTTTTTGATACAAAATCTGATAGATTGCTCCACCACTTTCGCCTACAGTATAGGAACCAAATTCAGTAAAAATATTTGGAACATCAACTTCGGCTTCATCACAAGCTATTTTAATTTGATTGATGATTTCGTCAATCATGTATTGATAATCGTATTCAAATGCCAATGAGTTTTTTATTGGAAAACCACCACCAATATTTAATCCGTCAAGAGAAGGACATTCTTTTTTTAATGCCACGTATACCTTGATACATTTTACTAATTCATTCCAGTAATAGGCATTGTCATTAATTCCTGTATTGATAAAAAAGTGCAACATTTTCAGTTCCAATTTTTTATTTTCCTTGATTTCTCTCTTGTAAAACGGAACAATATTTTTGTATCCAATTCCTAATCTGGAAGTGTAAAACTCAAATTTAGGTTCTTCTTCGGCCGCAATACGAATTCCAATTTTGAATTTGCTTTTTATTTGTCCCTGAAGCAAGTCAAGTTCTTCAAAATTATCAATAATTGGAATGGTGTTTTTATGACCATTATTGATCAGTCGTGCAATATTGTCGATGTATTGGTCCCTTTTGAAACCATTACAAATTACATACGTACTTTTATTGATTTTGCCGTTTGCCAAAAGATTTTCAACAATATTAATGTCAAAAGCAGAAGATGTTTCAATATGAATGTTATTCTTGAACGCTTCGTTCATAATGTATTCAAAATGCGAACTTTTTGTGCAGTAACAGTAGTAATATTTTGCCTCATACTTGTTTTTTTCCATCGACTTACGAAACCAACTTTTGGCTTTGTTGATGTTGTTGGAAATCTGAGGTAAGTACGTGAATTTTAAAGGCGTACCATATTGCTCCACCAGTTTCATCAAATCGATATTGTGAAACTGAAGGTTATCTTTGTTTAATGTAAATTCTTCTTGTGGAAAATAGTAGGTTTGATTAATTAAATCAGAATATTTTGTATTCATTAGATGTCTTGATTATAGATTAAAATATTGTAAAATAAAGTAACCTATAATTCAAACCCGAATATTTGCATATACGATCTGAAGCTTCTCGTGGTCTGCTTTTAAGTATTGGAAAATGTCAAAACTAAAGTTTCCTTTAATCGAATAAAACCGCTTCAATATCCTTAAAAAAGAAATATTGTTTCGGGTTTTACTGGAACTATAATTTGGCTTGTTTTGACTTTTTTTCATCGGTGCAAATGTAAAAAATATTATATACGCAATGCAATCCTTTTTATAAAAAATAATTAAGATTTATAATCCAGAAACGCCTGAAGAATTAATTCATTTTCAACCGATTGATTAATTATTATTTTTCCGATACCTTCAATCAATGCAAACTGAATGTTGCCATACTCATTTTTCTTGTCGTGAATCAGTAATTCCAAGATTGGTTCAATGTCATTTTCTTCAAAAATGATGTCGTCATATATAGACTTGATACAGGTTTTTATCTCAGAATATTCTTCTTTAGTGATTAGTTTTTTATCCAATGAAATAAAACTTTCCAAGATCATCCCAACGGCAATGGCTTCTCCGTGCAGTAAAGTAGTTTTATTTTCATTTTCCAAAAAGTAGCTTTCAATGGCATGTCCTAAAGTATGACCAAAATTCAGTGCTTTTCTTATATTTTTTTCGGTAGGATCTTGAAGGACAATATCATTTTTTATTTCAACCGAACGGTAAATTAATGCGTCAAAATCAGCAAAATCTATAGCATTTAAATCTAAAAATTGCTCCCAATATTCTTTATCATAGATCAAACCGTGTTTCAGCATTTCGGCAAGACCGGAACGCATTTCGTTTTGCGGCACCGTTTCTAAGTATTGAGTGTCAATAAGGACCATATTTGGTACATTGATGACACCTATTTGGTTTTTTAAATTCCCTAAATCCACCCCGTTTTTACCTCCTACAGAAGCATCAACCATTGATAATAGCGTAGTTGGAATATGTATAAAATCTACCCCACGCTTGAATGTTGAAGCAACAAATCCGCCTAAATCAGTAACAACTCCGCCGCCCAGATTAATTATAAGACTTTTTCGGTCAGCGCCAAGTTCCGTGAGTACATTCCATATTTGGACGCAAGTCTCAATGTTTTTATTTTCTTCACCGGCATCAAATTCTATGATTTCAATCGTAAGATCAGTTTCCAGATAAGGAAGAAAAATAGGCAAGCAAAACTCATTAGTATTGCTGTCTACAATTATAAATAGGTTGGAGTATTTGTTTTCTTTTAAATGAAGGTTTAATGCTTCATATCCTTTTTCATTAAAATGTATCGGATAACTATTGGCTTGAATTGACTGCATCGTTATGTATTAATTGAATCCGCAAAATAAGGTAATTTTTGCTAAATAATATTCAAAACTCTGTCTATATTTGTTCAAAAAATCATAGGGATGGAAAAAATATTTGATAATACACAAGTTGCCTTTGCGTTAAAAAGTGATACCGAATTGGATAGGGCTTATTTTCTTTTCAAAATGATCGCAAATCAACCTTTAGTTCGCATAGGAACTGCTGTTACTAATTTTGCCTTAAAAGCCAATCTTCCTGTTGAAGGTTTGATTCGCGCTACTGTTTTTGACCATTTTTGTGGTGGCGTAAATGAAGTGGATTGTTTATCGGTAGTTGATAAAATGTATACGAAAGGAGTTTCTTCCGTCTTGGACTATTCTGTGGAAGGGAAAGAAGAGGAAGAGCAATTTGATGCGGCGCTGGAAATGACTTTAAAAACCATCGAATTTGCCAAAGAGCGTCAGGCGATCCCTTTTGCCGTTTTTAAACCAACGGGTTTCGGCCGTTTTGAATTGTATGAGAAATTAGGAGAGAAACAAACCTTGACGCCAGAAGAACAATCCGAATGGAATAGAGTAGTGGCGCGTTTTGATTTAGTATGCAGTGAAGCACATAAAAAGAATGTCGCTTTACTTATTGATGGCGAAGAAAGTTGGATGCAAGATGCTGCAGATGATTTAGTGACAGAAATGATGCGAAAATACAACAAAGAAAAAGCCATTGTGTTCAATACGTTGCAAATGTACCGATGGGATCGTTTGGATTACTTAAAAAAATTGCACGAACAGGCCAAATCAGACGGATTCTTCATAGGAATGAAACTAGTGCGAGGTGCTTACATGGAAAAAGAAATTGTTCGTGCTAACGAAAAGGGATATTCATCGCCAATATGCGCTTCAAAAGAAGACACAGATGAAAATTATGACGCTGCGGTTCTATATATGGTTGCGCATTTAGATACAATGGCTATTTTCGCGGGAACGCACAACGAATTAAGTACGTACAAATTGATGGAACTGATGCAAGAAAAAGGCATTAAAACCAACGATGACAGAATTTGGTTTGGACAATTATATGGAATGAGTGATAATATCAGTTATAATTTAGCCGCTCATCGTTACAACGTCGCTAAATATTTACCATTCGGACCTGTAAAAGATGTGATGCCGTATTTAATTCGTCGTGCTGAGGAAAATACTTCTGTGGCGGGACAAACGAGTCGTGAGTTGTCTATGATAAAAGCAGAAAGAAAAAGAAGAAAAGACAATTAGTATTGAGGCTAGAAATTACTTTAGTTTCTTTAATTTTTAAATCGAGCACAATTTAGACAATATCACGAGTCTAGGTTGTGCTCGATTTTTTTTACAGTAAAAGCAATTTAAATTGGTCCAAAAAAAAAACTCTTCAATTTCTTGAAGAGTTTTGTGGGGAGAGCAGGATTCGAACCAATAAGCTGGAACCCGTGCCTATACTGCATTTTCAACTACTTATAAACTAATGTGCCACGATTTTGCCACAAAACTCAACATGACAATTTTAAGCCATTTTTTAAGTAAATTATTGAATTAACTTGTTTAAATTGAATGATGTAATTCATGTTTTGAAAATCAAAATTAAGTAATTTTATGATAGTCCAAAAAGTTTATTTAATATTTTTGCAGTTTAACGCTAATTTAATATTTTTTACTAATAGTGTCCTAAACGTTTTCTTGAACCAATTGTAATAATTTAAATACAGAAAAATGCATTGCTTTTTGATGAAAATGAGTATCGAACCCCAAGAATAAATGTGATTGAAAATAATATTTATTTTGATTAACAACGATTTAATGAATAAAAGAACCGAACAAATGAGTCATTTTCTCATTTGTCCTGATATCCTAATTTCAAAATTTTATAATGTCAATTTTAACGCATCATTCAATCGTAATGCTACATTATCCCAATTAATAATATTAAACAAAGCATCCACGAAATCGGTTCGTTTATTTTTGTATTTTAAATAATAGGCGTGTTCCCAAACATCAATAACCAATAAAGGAATGGCACCCCATTGTGTTAGTTTTTCATGGTTTTCGCATTGTAAAATCACCAAACTATTGCTGTATGGCTGATATGCCAAAATTCCCCAACCATTGCCATCTACATTTTTTGCGGTAGCAGCAATTAAGATTTTAAGTTTATCGAAACTCCCAAAATTTTTCTCTATTCGCTTTAGCAACTCGCCTTGTGGTGCTGTTTTTTTATTAGTTAGGTTTGTCCAAAATATGGAATGCAAGATATGTGATGAAAAATGATAGGATAATTTCTTCGTCCAGAGATCTACAGTTTCCAAATTATTATCGTCCAACGCTTTTTTTATCATTTGCAAATCCTTGTTCGCTCCTTTTACTGCTCCACCGTGATGAAAAGTATAATGTAGATGTAAGGTTTCAGCATCCATATAGGGTTCTAAAAAACTTTCGCTATAGGGTAAGGTCTGTTGAATATAATTACCATTGACATCTACTAATTTATCAATTGAATTGTCAGCTAAATTTTTGGGAAACGCATTTGTAGTGGGAAGCACTAATGCAGCTGCGCCAAACAATGTACTTGATTTTAAAAACTCTTTTCTGTCCATACTGTAAATTTACGTTTTTATTCTTCTACATTTTTCATTTTCATCAAAAGTGAATAAGCACCTTTAATCACAATAGTCGCCTCATTCAAATCGTCTGAAAGAATTTCTGTAAACCCATTTTCAGCTGTTCCAATTCTAATTTCTTTCATTTCAAATTGTTTGTTTTGTTTGGCAACAAAAATATAATTCTTGTTTTCATAATTCACTATAGCATCAGATGGCAATACATTTGATTGCTGACTTTTTAATTCTATTTCGGCATTCATATACATTCCTGGTAAAAGTGCTTTGTCGTAATTTGTAAAATGGCAATGCATTTCAGTGCTTCTGTTTTCGGAAAAATCCTTACCGATTAAAATAATTTTGCCAAGATATTTTTTTTCAGGATTGGTATTTGTATAGGATATAACTGATTGGCCAATAGTCAATTTATTGATGTCTTTTTCAAAAACGGTCAATGCCAAATGAATATCCAAAGGATTAACAATCTCGAATAAAATATCGCTTGGGTTTACATACTTGCCAATATTTACATTGACTTTAGAAATATAACCGCTTATTGGCGAATAAATATTGATGCTTTTTGAAATGTTCTTTGTAGAAACATTACTTGGATTTATCCCTGCGAATTTTAATTTCTCGCCATACGATTGTACCATTACCGATAGTGAGTTGTATTCTGATTGTGCTTGTTGATATACTTTATCGCTGCTAGCTTTGCTTCGGTTGAGTTCTTTTTGTCTTTCGAATTCGGCTTTTGCATACCCTATTTTTGCTTTCGCCAAAAGGTAATCTTCTTGTAGTTGAATGTATTGCTGGTCTTCTACAACGCACAATACTTGTCCTTTGGTTACATACATTCCCTCTAAAAGTTTGGTGTATTTTAAATAACCACCCATCGGCACACTTATGGAAACTAAATTTTGAGGCGGTACATCTATTTTTCCATTTAATTTTAAGGTAGATGAAATTTCTTTTTGCTCTATTTTCCCCGTTTCAATACCTGCATTTTTTATTTGTGCATCGGTAAGTGTTGTCGTGTTTTCGATAGTTGGAGTGGCTTCTGTTTGGCTTTCAGTTTTCTTGTCTCCACATGAAGAAAGGAATACTATTGCCATTATTGTAACTATTGTGTTTTTACTCATGATTGTATTTTTATTTTGGTGTTTGTGAATCTGCGATTTCATTTTATTTTGAATAGTAAGATAGTGTTTGTTATTTAAAATTTCATTGCCCTTGCTAATCGGTTAGGCATCAATCTTAACGCGAAGGAGTTTTACGGAATTAATAAAAACTAAAGTGTCAGGAAGCAAATGAATAGCAGCTGCTTCAATTGGTCCAATTATTTTAAGCAAGACAAGGGTAATTCCAATCACATGAACAACGCCAACTCCCACAAAAATATTTTCACGAATGGTTCGATAGGCTCTTTTACTAATAGCACGAGCCTTTGCGATTTTTTCCAACTTATCCTGCATCAGAACGATGTCGGCTGCTTCCATTGCTGCTTCGGTTCCCATAGCACCCATTGCTATGCCTATATTTGCCTGAACTAAAGCAGGCGCATCATTAATCCCATCACCGACCATTGCTACTTTTGAACCTTCTTTTTGCAATTCTTTTATAATATTGATTTTGTCTTCGGGCAATAAATTTGCTCTGTAATCGGTAATTCCTATCTGATTGGCAACGTGCTTGGCAGTTTCAGGATTATCACCGGTAAGCATAATTATGTTTTCAATTCCACTTTTTCTTAAACCTTCAATCATTTCTTTTGCACCTTCGCGTATCGCATCGGATATATAAAAGATACACGCCAATTTATTGTCAACTGAAAGATAAATAGCAGTATCGGTACTATTTTCTGAGGATTTCGACACCGGTACTTTACTTTCTTCCATAAAGAGCTTGTTCCCTAATAAAACCGATTTGCCATCTATTTTTGCGGAAACACCCCGTCCTTTTACCACCTCGAAATTTTCAGGCTCGCCATAGGTAAGTTTTAATTGATCCGCATAGCTTAAGATTGCTTTTGCTAATGGATGGCTGGAACGACGGTCAACATTAGCAGCAAATTGAACCAATTGGTTTTCATTATAAGCAGGATCTATTATTTCAACGGTATTCACAATAGGACTTCCAACGGTTAATGTCCCTGTTTTATCAAAAACAATGGTAGTTACTTTAGCAAGCTCTTCTAAAAACAAACCTCCTTTTATCAAAATACCTTCTCTCGCTGCACGAGCAATTGCCGCAATGGTCACAAGCGGTGTTGCCAAACCTAATTCGGCAGGGGAAGTAAAAATCAGCAATGCAATCACCAGTTTGACATCACGGGTAAAAAAGTAAACAGTACCAACAAAAATAAATACCACCGGAATAAGCCATGAAGCCACTTTATCTGTGAATTTTTCAATAGGTGCTTGCTGGCTTTCTGCCTCTTCCACCAAGGCTATAATACGCGAAAAAACGGTGTCTAATCCTGCTTTAGTCATTTCTATATCTAGCGCACCTAATTCCAGTATGGTTCCGGCAAATGCTTCACTTCCCGCTGTTTTTTCTTGAGGTACGCTTTCGCCGGTTATTGGTGCCTGATTCACAGAACCTGATCCGCCAATCACTTTGCCATCAACAGGGATTTTTTCTCCAGCTTTTACCAGAACAATATCACCGATTTTTAAATCGGTTATTTGCACTACGGATTCCTGATTGTCTTTTTTTACTATTGCCGTTTTAGGCACGGAACCAATCAACTCTTTTATAGATGCTCTCGCTTTTTCAGTGCTCGCACTTGCAATATATTCTGCAATGAGGATGATCATAAGCACGACAGCACCAGCCAAATATTCTTTGCCAAGAACTGAAATTATGACCGCTATGGTTATAAACAATTCGGTACCTGTTTTTCTTTCTTTTATGATATCCAGTACCGCAGTTTTTACTAACGAATAAAGACCGAAAGCCATTGCGGCTATCAAAATGGGTAATAGAATAACATCGAAATAAAATAATAAACAGGCTATTCCCACTGTTATGATCCGTACAATTTCCCAAAGGAACTGTCGCGAAAAAAAGGTTTGTGTATAATTCATATGTTGATATTTATTGTTTTTTATCGGTCATATGTAATTCGCATATCATCATTGGCGCTTGCGACCCCAATTACGGTCATGCTCATTTCATAATTAAACTATTTTAATTAGTTAATGCATTGATTTCTATTATACTTATATTCAATTTTCTAACCGCTTCAATATAATCACTTTGAATTCCTGTGCTTTGATTAATAAGCATTACCCATTCCAGATAATTGATGTCACCATTGATAAATTTATCATTAGCAGCTTTGGTTACCAAATCAACATTTTTCAAGGCTTGACTTTCAAAATAGGCAATAGTTTCTTTCTGTTTTTTATATTCTTGGACTAATTCCTGATTCTTACTTTCCAGTTTTAGTTTTTCATTATTTAAATTATTTTCGGCAATTTGGGTGTTTATCTCTAATGCTTTTTTCTTATTATTTATTGCCGCATTGAATAACGGAATTGCCACTCCAAATTGTCCGTAAACACCATTATAACTGTTTTGAAACTCCGCATTTGTTTTGAAAGTCTGGTAATAAACACCACCAATTAATTCGGGCAATTTTTTAGATTTTTCAAGTGAAATTTCAGCTTTGCTACTATTTACTTCTTGCTCAAATAATTTTATACTGGGTTGATTGCCAATAGCATTTTTATCTAAATTTTCGGTAAAATCCATTTTTAATTTATCTGAAACTGGGACAAAGTCTTTATCAGTATTAAGTAAATACTTTAATTGCGATTGTATTATTTTATAATCACTTTGTAATTCCAGAAGTTGAATTTTTATTTGTCCAGATTGGTTTTCAGCGGTTGCTTTTTCTAATATATTACTTTCGCCTTTGTCAAAACGAAGCGCTGTTTTCCTTAAAAATTCGGAATAAATACTATCACTTTTTAACAACAACTTTTCCTTTTCTTTTAGATACATCATTTCGTAAAACACGATTGTTACCTGTCTAGTCAATTCCTTTCTTTGCAAAGCTTCGTTCCATTGTCCTTTTTTGGCTTCTTCTATTAAAAGTTGTTTCTGCCTTTTGTAAACGGTTGGGAATTTTATGCTTTGCGAAATACCAATTTTCACATCATTTGCATTGCTGTTAAACTGACCGAATTCCCCAATAATTCCCGTGTTGGAAATATCATAGCCTGTTTTGGTCATTTTTTGCAAGTACTCTGAATTTAGTTTTTCGTTTTTAATTTTTATATTGTTTGAAAGAGCCGTTTCAATCGCTTTATCAATTGAAATTATTTCCTGAGCATCAGTACTTTGAAAAGAAAAAAGCAGTCCCAATACCATGATTGTTGTAATTGATTTTATCTTTTTTGGTTTTAAATTAATTCCTTTTTCAAACATGATATATAAAATTGGTAAAACAAATAATGTTAAGAACGTTGCAATCAACAGACCTCCAATTACCACAGTTGCCAAAGGTTTTTGTACTTCTGCACCAGAACCATTGCTTAATGCCATGGGTAAAAAGCCTAATGATGCTACAAATGCAGTCATTAAAACTGGTCGTAAACGTATTTTGGTACCTTGTAAAACAATCGCTTTTAAATCGGTTTCACCCGATTTTCGTATGCTATTGAATTCTGCAATCAATACTAAACCATTCAGAACCGCTACACCAAATAAAGCAATAAAACCAACTCCGGCACTAATGCTAAACGGCATTCCCCGCATCGCTAAAAAGAAAATACCTCCAA
The DNA here is from genome assembly GCF_004349085.1 of Flavobacterium caseinilyticum. GTDB lineage: Bacteria > Bacteroidota > Bacteroidia > Flavobacteriales > Flavobacteriaceae > Flavobacterium > Flavobacterium caseinilyticum. The sequence goes on from NZ_SMFM01000012.1 coordinate 53,914, forward strand.
TTGCAGAAAGCGGGATTGCGGAATAAATCAATAATCCTTGTTTTACGGAATTGAATGCGAAATAGAGCAAAATAAATATTAATAGTAATGAAACTGGAACAGCAATCATCAAACGATTTTTGGCTTCGTTTAAGTTTTCAAAAGCACCGCCATACGTAGGATAGTAGCCCGCAGGAAATTTTATTTGAGCTTCGACTTTACCTTGTAATTCTTTTACGATGCTTTGCACATCACGACCTCGAACATTAAAACCAACTACAATTCTACGTTTGGCATCTTCTCTTTGTATTTGATTTGGGCCTTCAGTAATTTCAACTTTGGCCAATTGAGATAGAGGAATTTGCGAACCAGTGGACGTTGGTATTAGTAAATTTTGAACATCCACCAAATCCTGACGTTTTTCGCCTGTTAAACGAACAACTAAATCAAATCGTTTTTCACCTTCGTAAACAACCCCAGTGCTTTGTCCTGCAAATGCGGTGTTTACAATTCGATTGATATCCTGAATGTTCAAACCGTATTGTGCAATGGAAGCTCTGTTGTAGTCAATTACTACTTGAGGCATTCCAGTAACGGTTTCTACATATAGGTCTGAAGTTCCTTCTACTGTATTTACAATTTTACCTAATTTATTGGCGTACAAAGCCAGTGTGTCTAAATTTTCTCCAAATATTTTACAGACTACATCTTGTCTTGCTCCTGTCATCAATTCATTAAAACGCATTTGTACCGGATATTGAAAACCATAAGAAACACCTGGAACGGCTTCCAATTCCTTTGCCATTTTTTCTGATAATTCATCAAAAGTTTTGGCAGAAGTCCATTCGCTTTTGTCCTTTAAAATAATCATCATATCACTGGCATCAATGGGCATTGGATCAGTTGGCACTTCGCTACTTCCTGTTTTGCCTACTATTTTCTCCACTTCCGGAAATTTTTCTATTAGTATTTTTGCGCCTTGTGAAATTGCAGTCATTGAAGTTTGCAAATTACTTCCCGGCAAAACCCTTGTTTCTACAGCAAAATCTCCTTCTTCTAACGAGGGCATAAATTCGCCACCCATGAACGAAAGTGTAATCAGCGCTAAAACAAATAATCCCAAAGTTGCACCGATAATTGTTCTTGGAATTCCTAATGCTTTGTTCAGAAGAGGTTGGTAGAAATTTTCTAATTTTTCCATCATTCTATCTGAAAAAGTTTTTTTGTGAGATATATTTTTATTCAAAAATAAAGCGGTCATCATCGGAACATAAGTCAGCGACAATATAAAAGCACCAAATAATGCAAATGCAATGGTTTGTGCCATTGGTAAAAACATTTTCCCTTCAATACCCCGCAAAGTAAAAATGGGAATGTACACGATTAATATAATCAACTCTCCAAATACGGAAACATTACGCATTTTTATTGACGTATTTAATACGGTGCTGTCCATTTCTTGCTGTGATATTTTAGACGTTTTCCTGCTGTGTAAACTAAACAAACACGCTTCAACAATAATAACTGCCCCATCCACAATTAATCCAAAATCTAGTGCCCCTAGACTCATTAAATTACCGCTCACCCCAAAAATATTCATCAGTATGACCGCTATCAGCATCGCCAATGGAATAACTGATGCTACGATTAAGCCTGCTCTTATATTTCCTAAAAATAAAATAAGAACAAAAAGTACAATTAATGCTCCTTCCAATAAGTTTTTTTCCACTGTTGAAATGGAATTATTGACCATTTTGGTTCGGTCTAGAAATGGCTCCAGAATAACGCCTTCGGGTAATGTTTTTTCGATTTGTGCAATACGATCCTTAATGTTTTTAATAACCACATTACTATTGGCTCCTTTTAACATCATTACTACTGCACCCGAAACTTCACCAGATTGAACTCCTTTTTTATTAAAAGTCATTGCTCCGTAACGGATAGCACTTCCAATTCGTACATCAGCTACATCACGAATAAATAAAGGACTTCCGCTACTGGTATTTTTAATAGAAATATCTTTAATATTTTCGATAGTATTAATTAACCCTTCACTTCTGATGTACAAAACTTTAGGTCCTTTTTCGATATAAGCACCACCTGTATTTTGATTGTTTTTTTCTAAAGCAGTAAAAACATCAGTAATAGTAATATTAAAGGATTGCAATTTATTTGGGTCAACGGCAATTTCAAATTGTTTCAATTTTCCACCGAAACTACTTACTTCTGCAACACCTTCAACTCCTAATAATTGACGGCGAACAATCCAATCCTGAATGGTTCTCAACTCGGTTACATCGTATTTTTTTTCGTAACCGGGTTTGGTTCGAACAGCATATTGATAAATTTCGCCTAGTCCTGTTGTTACCGGTGCAAGAACTGGATCTCCAATACCTTTGGGAATTTGGTCTTTAACAGCGCTTAATCGTTCTGTTACTTGTTGTCTTGCCCAGTAAACATCCGTTGCATCATTAAAAACAATGGTAACCACTGATAAGCCAAAACGAGAGAAACTACGAATTTCTTTCAATCCAGGAATATTACTATTCGCTTGTTCAATTGGAAAAGTAATCAGTCGTTCAATATCGGTTGCACCCAATGATGGTGCTGAAGTGATTACCTGAACTTGATTATCTGTAATATCAGGAACCGCATCGATTGGTAATTTGGTAAATTGATAACTCCCATATCCGATGAGCGCAAAAATAAATAGTCCAATAATGAGTTTGTTTTTGATTGAAAACTCAATAATTTTATTTAGCATAATTAGTAAGATTAATGGTTAGTCAATAGTTACATTGAATATTGACCTTTTAATTTTAGAGTAACTGTAATATCTTTATTTTCATTATTCCTAAAAAACCATCCATGCTTTCCTTCAAAAGGAGCATAAAAAGTTCCTACCATATTATTGGAATAAGCAAGTGTGTAACTTTCAAAATAGACATCATTAACTGCCTTTGCCTGTTTTACTTCACCGTGAAAATCTAAATAAACGGTTCCATCATTAGTTTTCCATTCGTATTTCATTTTTCCGCCTTTTAGCATATAGGTTTTATATTCAATCCCTTTTCCTGCAGGAACAATTACTTCAACCGTATCTTCTCTTTCTGCGTATTGCTTTTCTGGAATAGGATTATCCGCCTCGACTGGTCTTTTTACTTCTGGTCCAGAACCTGCTTTTTCCATTTTTATTAGAGGAAATGTTTTCCCGGTTGTTGTTGCTAAGCCATCAGGAGCATCCTCTGGCACATAAAGCTTACTGAAACCGAACAATTTCCCTGTTCCTATTGGGTCGATTCCATATTCAGCGGGTAAAACGGCACTAACTAAAATGACTATCCCTAATACCAATGCAAATAAGACTGCTTTGATAATTTCTTTTTTTTCTACTATTTGATGATTTATTTCTGACATTGTTTAATTTTTTTAAGATGTAAAATAACCTGTTAATTGATACCCTAATAAGACAAATCCAGCAGCAATAAGCATGGTATTTGTGAATGTTGAAAATTTCATGAAACTCGGGTATCTGCGCCATATTGTAATAAGGATTAACACAAAAGTTAATGCTATAAACTGACCAATTTCGACCCCAATGTTGAATCCAAGCAGATTGGTAAACAATCCTTCTTTTTCAAATTTGAAATCTTGTAATTTGCTGGCTAACCCAAACCCGTGAAACAATCCGAAAATTAAAACGGCTGCTTTTGTATTGGGCTGTTTCCCGAAAAATCTTTTGAAACCACCTAAATTATCAAAACCTTTATACACTATTGATAGTGCAATGATGGCATCAATTAAATACGAATTAATTGATATATTACTCATAACGCCAAACAACAATGTTGCACTATGACCAATTGTAAAGAAACTTACATAAAGTAGCACTTCTTTTGGGCGATAAAGGAAAAAGATAACGCCAACTAAAAAAAGCAAATGATCGTAACCCGTAAGCATATGTTTTGCACCAATATAAAGAAATGGGCCAAAAGCAACGCCATCATTTCCTGACAAAAAAGTTTGTGTATTTTCATCGACACCATGAGCAAAAACACCTGTGATGCTTACAAAAAAAAGTAAAACAAGAAATATTATTTTTTTTGAATTCATAATTTTATTTTTCTTTTAAAACTACTTCTCTCCTGCAATTTTTTGAAGAGAAGCAGCCTGTTAAATTATATTAATGCGTGTGTCCATGAGCCGTATCAACTTTGTCTTGCTCCACTTTATTAATACTATCCGTACTTAATTGACCAGTAGTATCTGTGATCACTTGAACTTGCTCTGTTGTTTCAATAGTTTGAACTTCAGTGTTTTCAGTTTCGTTGTTTGCTTTTTTGTTACAAGAAACTAACATTCCGATTGCGATAGTAGCTACGATTAAAATTTTTTTCATAATTGTAATTTAAATTGGGTTTATAAAGAATAATAAAATTGAATTAATGTTGGTGTCCATGATTAATATCTTGTTCAGAAACTTGGCTATTTCTAAATTTAGAAGAGATTGTTTTTCCATTGACAAGTAATGTGATGGTACAATAAGCATATATGCTTGCTTTAGGAACTTGTACTAATAAAGAATTGTTGGTATCCAAAGAAACTGGATTCGTTGCTTTTGTTTTATTGAAAAATTCAAAAACAGCCGATCCAGTAATTTTTTTATTTGAAACCGTTTTTCCTTTTGCATCCAGCACGTAAAAACTAATATTGTTTTCTCTTTCGACCATTTCTATTTTGTAATCACCTGAATTTTGTATTATTCCACCGTGTGGTGTTTTGCCAGTATTAGTACTTACTTGTGCATTTGAAATTGTTGTGCCTGCAATGGTTAGCAGTATCGCAACTGCAATGGATTTAATTGTTTTCATTTTTGATGTTGTAGTGCAAATTCCAGTGATATTGACCACCCAATTCCAATTTAAAGTGAGCACCTGATTCCAATTCAAAATGACCACCTAATTCCGGAGCAAAATGACCACCTCCATTTTTCATTAAAAACTACTTTTTTTCATCTGTTAATTAGTATTCAAATATACTTAAATATTAGCTTTTGTTTATGCCCCTTTTTTTTCTCATAGATTCTCCGTGCAATTCGATTCGGTGAGATTGATGTATCAGCCTATCCAAAATTGCATCAGCTATTGTTTTTTCTCCAATGATGTCATACCAGCCTTGCACTGG
>NZ_SMFM01000013.1 GCF_004349085.1 Flavobacterium caseinilyticum
GTACAAGGCTGGTATGACATCATTGGAGAAAAAACCATAGCTGATGCAATTCTGGATAGACTCATACATCAATCTCACCGACTCGAATTACATGGAGAATCTATGAGAAAGAAAAGAGGAATAAACAAAGGGTAATATTTTAAGTATATTTGAACACTAATTAACAGATGAAAAAAAGTAGTTTTTGATGTAAAATGTAGGTGGTCATTTTGCTCCGGAATTAGGTGGTCATTTTGAATTGGAATCAGGTGCTCACTTTAAATTGGAATTGGGTGGTCAATATCACTGGAATTTGCAGTAGGCTACCTAAATATTTGTTAAGAAAGTTAATTACTTTAATAATTTGCTATAGCTCTTATTTTAGTTTCATCTTTTGAGTAAATACCAAAATCTTTTATTAATCCTTTTGATTTTAATTTAGTTAACAATTCTCTATTGAAAATATTATCAATAAAAACTGGTTTATGCTGTTTTAAAAATAATTCACTATGATAATGTCCAATACCTTTTACCAAAGAAATAATGTTTTCATTACTAAATTCAGCAAAATACATATTAATTAACCGAGTTTTATTTTCAGTAGAATCTAAACTTTGTACGATGTTTTCAATTGTATTGAAATCAAATTCAATTTTTACAGATTTACTAATGATAATTTCTCCAACTTTCTTTGCAATATTTTTATGCTCAAAAATTGTTTGTTCATCTAATTTAGAGATAAACTTAAATCTATTTTCAATTGTAATTTTATCAGATTTAAGTAGCATTACAATATCATCTTTATCAATTTCAAAATCTTCAAATTTTTCATAGAATTTGTTGAAATTTTTTTCAATTAATGTTATGTGATGATTTGGAAAATGTTCCCTTAATAAATCGTAATTTGCTTTAGTTGTAGTAAGAATCATATTAGTTAAAACAACTATCTTGTCTTCATTCAAATTTTCAAATCCTAATTTATTATATCTAAAATAAATACTTTTTAATATTTTTCGATAAGTGTCATCAGTAATGTCATTACGCAATAAAAGACTTCCTTCGAATTTTTCATTCTCTTTTAATAACTTAACTTTTGATAATTCTGTATTAACATTTTCAAACTCTAAAAACTGAATTAGATTTTCGTTTATTGTGTCTTCAGATGAAGTGTAATAATCTAATAAGTTATACCATTTTGGAATTACTTTGTTATTTAATAATAGTTGTGATTTGATTTCTATATCGCTGATTTTCTTTAAATCAGAAATTTTAGTTTCAGTTTTTTTTATTATTTTGATTTTTAAATTTTTACTTAATTCTATGCTATGATTTAAGAGTTTAATTAAATTCTCCTCTTCTTCAATTTTATTTTCTTCTATCTTCAAATATACATTTTCAATATAAATAGCAATATTTAAACCAACGTATGAAATTAATGGTTCACAGTCTGATTTTAGTATTGTAGAATAATTAGAACGAATGAAATCTTCTTTTTTACTTTCCTTTCCAAATAATAAGAACATTTGTAAAAGATTATCTTTGTTTATTGAGTAAAGGTTATTCTTATACACATACTCAAACAATTCTTCTGTTACTTCACTTGGATTATCTAATTTTTCAAATTCAACATCTAGTTCCTTTAGGAGTTGGGTTATTTTATCATAATAATCGGTTTCACTTGAATTTTTAATTAATGAAAGAAAGTTTGATCTTTCTCCAATTTCAGTTCTTAATGAGTCTTTGTTTTGACTTTTCAAAATTGTTTCATTTTTTGAAAACCTAATGATAAGATCTAGGTATTTAGTTACCCTATCCTCACTATACTTACTTTGCGAATAAATAAAGTCCCAAAAATCTGTCCAATTCTCTACCAATTTTTCAATGAAAATTTCAATTGGTCTATCTTCATTTTTAATGTATTCATCTACAAACTGTATTGACTTTTCTTTTTCGTTACTTAACAATTGAATTATTGAATCATATTTGTTGGAATATGTATTGTAGTTGTTTCCTAAATAATCTAATAAATCAAAGTTTAATATTGTTTCTCTGTCAAAATACTTCCCATCGATTTTCTCAACTAAATTTTCAATTTTATATAATTTAAAACTGAATTCTGTAGAGTTTCCACTCATAACATTTCTTCTGAAATACAAATCATCTTTTGTTATTGATACTTCGTGAAATAAAGAGATATAGTCGTTGTAGTTTTCATTGATATAACCATTCAAAATAAAATTCCTCAATAAACCATTATTCGAAAAACCGTTTAGGTATTCGTTAATATCAACTTCATGGAATATTTTTTTTAAATCCCAATTTTCGATTTCTGATTTCTTTGTTTTCAATTTATCAATTTCCCTCTTCAACAAATCAACTCTATTGTTGTGCTTTGATTCGATTAGTTTAACTCTTTGCTGATAAGTGTAATTTGGATTGACATTTTTTTCAATTTCTGAAAAAATATATTTTAATTTTGTATTACCTGATTCTGAATATAAAGTTCCATTATAATGATTGTAATTAGTATAAAAGATATTTTCAGTTAATAGGTTTTCAAAACCATTATCTTCTAATAATTCATCAATTTTAATATTATATAATGCAGTTCTTGCAGGAAGTTTTGATAAAACTTCATTTATATATACTGCCCTTAATTCCGTAATATCTCTTGGTGAGTGATTTTCAATATCTTCTATTTGAGATTTCTTAAGTTCAATTTCAGCATCTATTTTATTGATGAATTTCTTTATGTAACTTCTCTTATTTTTGATTAACTCATATAACTTCCCTTCTTTTTTGTTGAGCATCGTAAAGTCTTTGGGGTCAATATTTTTATAAGTTATCATCGCAAATAACTCATCATTTTTCGTAATGAATTCAGGCTTTAACGTTTTTCTATAGATTACAAATTCGTGGAATATATTTGTAAGTAAACGCATGTCAATATCATCAATAAAAGTAGTTACATCGGATATAAATTCTTTGGTAAATATACTTTCCTCTAATCCAGATTCCTTAATTAATGTTCTTAACTGTTCATCAGCGTTTGATGAATTAATAAAAGGAATAACAGGAATTATGTATTCAAAGAATTTTACTCTTTCCTTTTTATCATCAAATAAATCATCCCCAACGGCATAAACAAAATTGATTTCTCTTTCTATGAGTTTTGAATTATTCAATAGTATATTAATTTCTCTAAGTTTTGTAAATATATCAGTACTATCAAATCTATCTAAATCTTCAATCAAAACTACATTATACCCAGTTACTTCAAAAAAATATAAAATTTCCTCTAAATGTTCATTAAAAACTGATTTATTTACATTATCCCCTAATTCTAATTCTCCTTTTATGTTTACTTTATTGATTTTGGAGTTACTGAATAATTTTATAATTAATTTTGATAATAAACCTAAACCTATAAATGCTATTACAAATACGAATAGAGCAAACCAGTCAAAACTATCTTTAGTACTCCAATTTTCTGGACTAATTTTATCTAAATAATCGTACTTTAATAGTAAAACAGAACTTGAAATCCACAAAATAAAACCGATTGATATACTCCAAATTTTCCAATCAGGAATATTAATAATTCTTTTAAAACGAGATTCAGGAATTTCTTCTGGTTTAACGTGATAGAATATTTGTTGTAAAATACTAACTTCTAATAACCTTTCTAATTCTTCTTTATGTTCTTTTTTCTCAGCTACTGTTAACGTATCATCACTCTTTTTTTTATTAAAAGAAGCTAATGAAATATTTAAGAATTTGTATTTAGGATTTAGCTCTTTAAATGTTCCAATTATTGTACTCTTTCCCGAGCCGTATCCACCAGTGAGTGCAATATTATTAATACCCTTTGTATCTATTGTTTCATTTAGTTTATCTAAATAAGGCTGAATCTTTTCGATATCTAAGACATTTGTTAAAACCTTTGGAGCAAGCGAACTAGTTAAAGTATTCGGCTTCTTAACTTCTTCCTTTTTAGATGCAAATAGATTATGTAGATAATTTTTCATAGAGCGAAATTTATGTTGCCTAAGCAAATATAACATCTTATTGTTATAAATAAATAAACTTCAGTTAATGAGAAAAAAAAGACAAATTAAAGTATCATTTTGTGCATTGATTTTATTAGTGTCTTTACTGAGAATAAGTGGTGTAACCGAATATGGGATAAGAATAGTACAAATTACTATGTAGTTGGGCTCTTTTTTTAACATTAAAAAAATGGAAATTTTACAGGGATAAGTATTGGCAGTTAAAAATTTTTGAGTTGTAAAAATATGTCTTCCCCTCCTTTAATTTTGTATTTGGCTTTAATCCGCTAGATAAATCAATCTTAAAAATGGAAATGAATGCTAATGTATTTTCTAAGAGAGTAAATAGATTAAAAATTTACTCTCGTTTTATTTTTGAGAGTAAAATTTGTCCTTGTTCATTTCTACGGTTATACTATCGTTGAATTCAGTCGTAATATAAGTTGAATAATTTTCAATGTTTAAATTCGATTAGTCTAAAATGTTTCGGATTTTCTCAACTTCTATAGTAAGTACTGCAACACATTTATTATCACTGCTACCTAAGGTCAAACAATTCCCTTAACTGCCACTTTGTAATAATCTTACCGATTGCAAAAGATATTTGTCCATAAATCCTGCAAAGCGTAGGAATACAGAATAATAAAATATTCAAATCATGGGAAATCAAGTTAAAAAAGTAGTGTTGGTATTGGCTGTACTATCAACAATTAGTGCGATGGCACAGGGAGACGGTTCAGCTGGTATCACTGAAGCCACTCAAATGGTTACGTCCTATTTCGATCCTGCCACACAACTCATCTATGCTATTGGAGCCGTGGTAGGTCTCATTGGAGGGGTTAAAGTGTACGGCAAGTTCAGTAGCGGAGACCCCGATACAAGCAAGACTGCAGCAAGCTGGTTCGGTGCCTGTATCTTCTTGATTGTTGCGGCTACTATTTTGCGTTCATTCTTTCTTTAATCCCTTGCCTTATGAATTACAATATCAACAAAGGCATCGGAAGAACGGTAGAGTTTAAAGGGTTGAAAGCACAATACCTGTTCATATTCGCAGGCGGACTGCTAGGAACGCTTATTCTGGTCATGATACTTTACATGGCCGGGGTCAATTCCTACATCTGCCTGTTTCTTGGAACTGGTGGTGCTTCGCTGATAGTATGGCAGACCTTTTCACTGAACAAAAAGTATGGAGAACATGGTCTGATGAAAATCGGTGCAAGAAAAAGGCATCCTCGTTACATCATCTGTCGCAAGCCTGTACATCGCTATTTAAAGTTCACCCCTAAATCGAATGCCGTATGAGGAATGTAGCCAAGACCACAACGTTGGAAAATAAGTTTCCATTACTAGCGGTAGAAAACAACTGTATCCTGTCAAAGGATGCAGACATTACGGCCTGTTTTGAAGTGCGTTTGCCGGAACTGTTTACGGTAGCTTCTGCGGAATACGAAGCCATTCATTCTGCTTGGCACAAAGCCATCAAGACGTTGCCCGACTATACCGTTATCCATAAACAGGACTGGTATATTAAGGAAAATTATGCACCCGATATTGCTGATGACGGTTTGAGCTTTTTGGGCAAATCCTACCAACAGCATTTTAACGAACGTCCTTTTCTTAACCATTATTGCTACCTGTTCCTGACTAAAACCACTAAGGAAAGAATGCGTACGCAGAGTAATTTTTCATCACTTTGTAAAGGTGCTCTCATACCAAAAGAAATCAGGGATAAGGAAGCGATTCATCGTTTTATGGAAGCGGTTGCACAGTTTGAGCGTATTGCAAATGACAGCGGATTTATCGGGTTACGACGCCTAACGGAAGAAGATATCATCGGTACGGATGAAAAACAAGGATTATTGGAACAGTATTTAACGCTGTCAAGGAAAGCCGTAACACCAATGCAGGATATAGCAATCGGAGCTGAAGAAGTGCGCGTTGGTAACAAAAGATTGTGCCTGCACACTTTATCCGATACGGACGATCTGCCTTCAACTGTATCAGCAGATACCCGTTATGAAAAACTATCTACCGACCGGAGTGACTGTCGTTTGTCGTTTGCTGCTCCCGTGGGATTGCTCTTAAACTGCAATCATATCTACAACCAATATCTGTTTTTGGATAACAGCGAAGACAACCTGCAAAAGTTTGAGAAGTCCGCAAGGAATATGCACTCACTGGCTCGATACAGTCGTGCCAACCAGATCAATAAAGAATGGATAGAGCGGTACCTGAACGAAGCACACAGTTTTGGACTGTCGTCCATCAGAGCACACTTTAACGTTATGGCTTGGTCGGATGACCCTAGCGAATTCAAACAGCTAAAGAATGATAGCGGTAGTGCTTTGGCACTGATGGAATGCAAACCCCGCCATAATACCACCGATGTGGCTACGCTCTACTGGGCAGGAATGCCTGGAAATGCCGGAGATTTTCCAAGTGAAGAAAGCTTTTACACGTTCATTGAACCCGCATTGTGCTTCTTTACTGAAGAAACCAATTATCATAATTCGCCATCACCATTTGGTATCAAGATGGCAGACCGTCTGACTGGAAAACCTATCCATCTTGACATTTCCGACCTGCCGATGAAGCGAGGTATTATCACGAACCGAAACAAGTTTATATTGGGTCCTTCGGGAAGCGGTAAATCTTTCTTTACCAACCACATGGTTAGGCAATACTACGAGCAAGGCGCACACGTTCTGCTGGTAGATACGGGTAACTCATATCAGGGATTATGTGAACTTATCAAAGGAAAAACCAAAGGCGAAGACGGGGTTTACTTCACTTATACAGAAGACAATCCTATTGCCTTCAATCCATTCTATACCGATGATGGAGTGTTTGACATAGAGAAAAGAGAAAGTGTCAAAACCCTGATACTTACACTTTGGAAACGTGATGATGAACCACCAACCCGTTCCGAAGAAGTGGCATTATCCAATGCGGTAAGTGGTTATATAGAGCGTATCAAACAGAATGATGCATATCCTTCATTCAATGGTTTCTATGAGTATGTGCAGGGCGATTATCGTAAAGTACTACAAGAAAAAAAGGTCAGGGAAAAAGACTTTGACATCGCTAATTTTTTGAACGTACTGGAACCTTACTACAAAGGAGGTGAATACGATTACCTGCTCAATTCCGATAAGCAGCTAGACCTGCTTTCCAAACGCTTCATTGTGTTTGAAATTGATGCGATCAAAGACCATAAAATTCTCTTTCCAATTGTGACTATCATCATCATGGAGGTGTTCATTAACAAGATGAGACGATTGAAAGGTATCCGCAAACTCATTCTGATTGAAGAGGCTTGGAAAGCGATTGCTAAAGAGGGAATGGCAGAATATATAAAGTACCTCTTTAAAACGGTCAGGAAGTTTTTCGGAGAAGCCATAGTAGTAACGCAAGAGGTAGATGACATCATCCAATCACCCATCGTCAAGGAAAGTATCATCAACAATTCCGATTGTAAAATCCTGCTCGACCAGCGCAAGTACATGAACAAGTTTGATGACATACAGGCAATGCTTGGCTTGTCTGATAAAGAAAAGGCACAGGTACTTTCCATCAATATGAATAATGACCCATCACGGCTCTACAAGGAAGTTTGGATTGGTTTGGGTGGAACCCATTCTGCAGTTTATGCCACAGAAGTGTCCGTTGAAGAATATCTCGCCTATACCACCGAGGAAACGGAGAAAATGGAGGTGATGAAGCTTGCCGGTGAACTAGATGGAAATGTAGAGCACGCTATCAAACGGATAGCCCTACAAAGAAGAGAAAAGTAAATACAATTATTAATCATTTAAAAATCGAAGAACAATGAAAAAAATACTATTCATGGTGTTGACAGCACTAATATTGGCTGTAGTACCGTCCGCAAAAGCCCAATGGGTGGTTACAGACCCCACAAATCTGGCTCAGGGAATTGTTAACAGTGCCAATGAAATGGTACAGACTTCATCCACGGTATCCAATGTTATTAAAAATTTCAAGGAAGTGGAAAAGGTATATAAACAGGGCAAAGAATACTATGATAAGTTGCAAGCTGTCAACAATTTGGTGAAAGATGCCCGTAAGGTGCAGCAGACAGTACTGCTGGTTGGCGATGTTTCCGAAATGTATGTTCAGAATTTTGGCAAAATGATGAACGATCCCAATTTTTCTCCTCAGGAATTGATGGCTATCGCCAATGGTTATGCAGCACTGCTCAACGAAAGTACAGCACTGCTGAAAGAGCTCAAACAGATCGTAAGCTCTTCCAGTTTGTCATTGAATGACAAAGAACGTATGGATATTATTGACCGTGTGTACAAAGAAGTGAAGGAATACCACAGCCTTGTACGCTATTACACGAACAAAAATATCTCAGTAAGTTTTCTAAGGGCAAAAAAGCAGAACAATACTAAAAGAGTATTCGAACTCTACGGAACAGCTAACCAAAAATACTGGTAAGTTATGGAATTTAATAATCTTCACGAGGTTCTGCGCTCCTTGTACGATGAGATGATGCCACTGTCCGCAGATATGGCGGCAGTGGCTAAAGGAGTGGCTGGTCTGGGAGCTTTGTTCTATGTAGCTATTAAAGTATGGCAGGCACTAAGCCGTGCAGAGCCTATTGATATGTACCCTCTGCTCCGTCCTTTTGCATTGGGTCTTTGTATTATGTTTTTCCCGACCATGGTACTTGGAACCATCAATGCAGTGCTAAGCCCAGTGGTGCAGGGGACACATGCCATTCTCGAAAATCAGGTTCTTGACCTGAACGATTTGCAGGAAAAAAAAGATCTGCTGGAGCGTGAGGCAATGCTCCGCAACCCTGAAACCGCGTATCTGGCATCGAACGAAGAGTTCGATAAAAAACTGGAAGAACTGGGTTGGTCGCCATCTGATTTGGTCACGATGTCGGGCATGTATATGGAAAGAGGGATGCACAGCATTGAGCAGTCCGTAAAAAACTGGTTCAGGGAATTGCTGGAAATTCTATTTCAGGCAGCTGCTCTAGTAATTGACACCATACGTACTTTCTTTTTAATTGTGTTGTCCATTTTGGGTCCGATAGCTTTTGCTATATCGGTTTGGGATGGTTTTCAATCCACACTTTCGCAATGGCTTACTCGATACGTTAGTGTATATCTATGGCTACCCGTTGCCGACCTGTTCAGCTGCATGCTTGCCAAGATACAATCCCTGATTATAGAAAGGGATATCGAAATGCTTGCTGACCCGACTTTCATTCCCGATACGTCAAATACCGTGTATGTGATTTTTATGATCATTGGCATTGTGGGATATTTTACTATCCCAACCGTGACAGGCTGGATTATTCAGGCTGGTGGGGCAGGGAATTTTACTCGTAATGTAAACCAAACCGCAATGAAAGCCGGAAATATTGCTGGAGCCGGAGCTGGCTCGGCAGCAGGAAATATTGGCGGGCAATTACTCAAATAATGTAGAACGATTAATCAGTAAAAAATGGAATTTAAAACGCTAAGAAATATCGAAAACAGTTTTCGCCAAATCAGGTTGTACGCTCTTGTATTTGCCGTTCTCTGCATCAGTGTTGCAGGATATGCAGTATGGCAATCTTACCGCTTTGCAGAAGAACAGCGCCAGAAGATCTATGTACTGGACAATGGCAAATCACTAATGCTGGCACTTGCACAGGATGCGTCCATCAACCGACCGGTCGAAGCAAGGGAACATGTAAGACGTTTTCACGAACTGTTCTTTACGCTGGCTCCCGATAAAAATGCTATCGAAAGTAATATGAGCCGGGCGTTTAACCTTGCCGATAAAAGTGCTTTTGATTATTACAAAGACCTTTCGGAAAAGGGATATTACAACCGTATTATATCGGGCAACGTACAGCAACGTATCGAAGTAGATAGTGTGGTCTGCAATTTCGACACCTATCCCTATGCGGCACGTACCTATGCCAGACAGTTCATCATCCGTTCCAGTAATGTGACCAAACGTAATCTGGTTACTTCCTGTTTTCTTGTGAACTCTGTCCGTTCGGACAATAACCCGCAGGGCTTCAATATCGAAAAGTTTACTGTTGTGGAAAACAAAGATATAGAGGTCATTGAACGCTAAAAACGTAGGATATGAAAAAATTACGAACTGATATGGACAATTGGTTTGAGAAACTGGATGAACGTTGGCGAACACTGCCTTTAAGAAAACAGCACAAGTACACGCTTTACTTTTTTGCGGGGTATCTGTTGCTTAGCGCAGGGGTTATTTTCAAAGTATGGTATGATACCAGCAAGTCCAATAACGATATGGTCATTGAGCATATCGAAAATCCTGTTTTCAAAAAGAAATGAAGTCCTGCACTCTTGCAGGATACAGTATCAACAATTTTAAAAAATGACATTCATGAAAGAAAATGAGAATAAAAAAACGGTTGTTCGGGTAACGGAAGGTAACCCAGCAGCAACCGAAGATGTTTTGCAAGAAAGTACACAGAACAAAGCCCAAAAGCTTAAAAAACCACTTATATTCGGTTTGATGGGTGTTGTGTTCATCGGCTGTATGTACTTGATATTTAAACCGTCTTCCGAGAAAAAGGAAATCGATAAAATCGGACTGAACGAGGTTGTACCTCAGGCTACTGGCGCAGGAATGCCTGCCGATAAGGGTAAGGCATACGAGGAGGAAATGCTAGAACGTAAGAATCAGGAAAAGAGGAACGCTCTCACATCTCTTTCTGATTACTGGAATACCGACGAAAATGTAGAAGCGGAGGAGGAGCTACCTAAAGAAGAAGAAAGCTACAGCAGTGCCAACGGATCTGGAAAACAAAGTAATCCCGCTTTAAACAGTTACCGCAACGTGCAAAGCACATTAGGCTCTTTCTATAAGGACGATAATTCTGAGACGCAGGAACTCCGCAAGCAATTGGAAGAATTAAAGGAAAAACTGGCTGAGAAAGACGTTCCAGCCAAAGTAACGGTTGATGATCAATTAGCATTGATGGAGAAATCCTATCAGATGGCTGCAAAATATCTTCCTTCAGGTACAAATATGGGGGAAGTTGTACCTGCCAATGATGCTGTTTCTAAGTCGTCTTCATCTACACAAAAAGAGCAGTTCGTGGCATTCACTTCTGCAAGAAAGAACACCGTATCTGCCTTGTACCGTGAGCCTAACGATAGTGCCTTTTTAGCAGATTGGAGTCAAAACAAGAACAGCGGTTTTTATACTGCCAGTGCTTTAGAACAAGTGGTACAACCCAAAAACAGTATTAAAGCCTGTGTACAGGAAACGCAGACCATTATTGGTGAAACTGGAGTACGATTACGGTTACTGGAACCCGCCCAAACGCCTAATCGTAGCATTCCCAAAGGAACAATTTTAACGGCTAATGCCAAACTTGAGGGAGGACGTTTACAGCTCAAAGTTACTTCCATAGAACTGGACGGAAATATCCTCCCGGTTGATATTACGGTTTATGATCTGGACGGTCAGCAGGGTTTGTATGTGCCGTATTCGCCCGAAATGAATGCCCTTGGCGAAATGGCTGGCAATATGAGCCAGCAATCCGGGACGAGCCTGATGCTTACCCAATCGGCAGGACAACAGGTTGCCGCTGATTTGAGCCGTGGTGTAGTACAGGGCATTTCGGGCTATTTCTCCAAAAAAGTGAAGACACCGAAAGTTACCTTAAAGGCAGGGCATCAACTGTTCCTTGTTTCCAAAAAATAATGTTAAACATAAATAGAATTAAACAATGAAAAATTACTTAAAAACCTTTTGGGCATTTGCCATGATTATTGGCTTTGCAGTATCCTCTTTTGCACAGGACAGCGCAATAACTCCTCTTGCTTTGGGTAAGATAGAACCGTACCTTATGAAAGTTACTTATGACAAGACTTCGCATCTGATTTTCCCGACCGCTATCCGCTACGTGGATCTGGGCAGTGAATACTTGATTGCAGGAAAAGCAGAAGATGCCGAAAATGTACTACGTGTAAAAGCATCGGTAAAAGAATTTGAACCGGAAACCAATTTTTCGGTAATTACCAATGACGGCCATTTTTACAGTTTCAATGTGAATTACAGCTCATCCCCGGAGGTGTTGAGTTATGACCTGCTAACAATGCAAAAGACAGAGGACAAGGCTAATGGAAGTGATGTACTTTTTGAAGAGTTGGGTAACAACTCACCATCTCTGGCAGGCTTGTTACTGGAAACAATTTACAAAAACGATAAAAGCATTGTAAAGCATATCGGGGCGAAAAGTTTCGGCATACAGTTTCTCCTGAAAGGAATTTACATCCATAATGGTAAATACTATTTCCATACGGAACTCGCAAACCGTACCAATGTTCCTTTCCAGATTGATTTTATAAATTTCAAAGTGATGGATAAAAAGATTGCCAAGCGAACCGTGGTGCAGGAAAGACCAATGATGCCATTACGCACTTACAAGCCGCTGGACGAGATTGGTGGGAAAATGACCGAACAAAATGTGTTTCTGTTGAATCAGTTTACCATTGCCGATGACAAAGTGTTATTAATTGAGATTTTCGAGAAGAATGGGGGCAGAAATCAAACACTTCAGATAGAAAATTCAGATTTGATCAAGGCTCGCTTGATTAACAATATGCATCTAAAATTTTAGTAATCCATTAAACGTAATAACAGAAAAATGAAAAAGTATATTTATACGATGATGTTTGCCTTTATGGGTATTACTATCGCACAGGCACAACGAATGTTGCCTAAACAGAAAGGATTGGAAGTAAACGCAGGAACTCTATCTAATAATAATCCTAGCAGGAACTACTACTTTAATATAGGTATGACCGTAAACGGTAACAACGGCAATTATAAGCTTTGGGCTTTGGAATATACCCATCAATATTATGGATACAAAGATCTCGGTATACCGAACGAAACCTATACAGCCGAAGGCGGTTACAGTTTCTTCCTGCTGGGTGATACCCGTAAGAACATTACCCTGAATGCAGCAATAACTGGTATACTGGGTTATGAAAGCATTAACCGTGGCGAAGCTTTGTTGTATGACGGGGCAAAAATACTGACTGAGGACAATTTCATTTACGGGGCAGGCGGACGGCTGTCTTTTGAAACATACTTGTCCGACCGTTTTGTGATGATTCTTCAGGGTCGCACAAAAGTTTTGTGGGGTACGGATCTGGAACAGTTCCGACCTTCAGCCGGTCTGGGATTGAGGATTAACTTTTAACTTTTAAAATATAAAACAATGATAGCATTTTTCAATAAATTCAAAATTGGCTTACTGCCAATGTATGTATTATTGGCAATCCTGATAAATTCTGTTACATCCTGTGGCAAAGACGAATTGGAAATACAAGATGATTTCCCTTTTGAGGTAAAGGTGATGCCAGTACCCAAAGAAATTGCTAATGGCAATTCCGTTGAGATTAGGCTTACGATACAGCCAACCGGTAATTACAGTAACACACAATATTTTATTCGTTACTTCCAATTTGACGGACAAGGAACTTTGCATTATTACGATGAACCTCCGTATCTGCCCAACGATTTGTATCCGTTGCGGGCTAAGCAATTCAGGTTGTATTATACTTCGGGCTCCACCGTCTCCCAATCCTTTGATGTATGGATTTCGGATAATTTCGGGAACGAAAGGCAGTTGAACTTTGAGTTTAACAGTAGCGATTAACTGCCAGGTATTCGTTTACGTTTATATTATAAACATTTGCATTTAATCACAACCCGAAGTTGATCTTCGGGTTGTTTCATTTCCTGTTTTCCAGACGTATCTATAATACAAACATTGGATAACTCCATAAACCTTACTATCTTTAAATAAAATATAGAAAAAAGACTTTACGAAAGAGGATATTATTTCAGTGATAAAGTAATTTAACTGCATTCCTATGAAAGATGTTATAGCACGTACCAATAGATTTTATATCGAAATGTCCCGAAGAGTACTTTCTGAAAAGGAATATGATGTATTGCTGAAGCTCCTGATAGAAAAAATGACACTACAGGAAGTGGCCTCCATTTATGGGGTCACCGGTGAAAGCATCCGCCAAATTTACGAAAGTACATATAAAAAAGTACAGAGCGTAACCCAGTTACTTGCTGAAATTGAATACTATAAGCAAAAATTAGAACAGTTAAAATATGACTTTAAATGCGAGACCAAGCAAATCAAAAAAAGTAAAAATAATACTGAAATTGTCCTGCATATAATGCTTTATGAAAGCCATTTTCCTTTTAGTAAGAGAATGCATAACATGTTCGAGGTTTTGGATATTCAAACCATAGGACAACTAGCCGAAATACCTCTAAAAAGTTTTGGGTGTTTCAGGGGATTTAAAGAACAGTGCAAAAAAGAACTGACCGCATTTATAGAGTTTGAAAACATTGAACATCTTTTTGAGGGTTTTTCTGTGTGGAAAAAACAGCCAATCCAGTAATTTGGAATGACAGAAAATCCAGTTATAGTAAGGCGACGTTCTTTTGCTTCTTTTCTTTGGTGGCTGATGTGGAAAGAAAAGAAGTCGGCTGAAACAACGAAAGGGATAATGAATATCCCTTAGAAATAAGATTCCAACCTGTTTGGTAAAATGCGGAGTGAGGAAGTGCGAAAGGTGCATTTTGGTAAAGTGGTTGCACCGATTTGGCGCAAAAAGACTGTCCCGACCATCGGAAGGGAGTGTCTTTTTGCCGCCCGATTTTGACTATCAGGCGACTTTTATGGGATGGGTGCGAAAGTCCTTTAGATTGTGAAAAAATCCCCTGTACGGTGTCATACCATGCCGAAATAAGTTCCATAAAAGGGAGCATCCCATTTGGGTTAAAGAGGAATTGATAAACAAATCCTGTTTCTCAAGTGCTTCTGCTAAACTGCAGCTTGGCGTGTCATCCTCTTGTTCGGACTGCTTTAATAACTCTCCAAATTCTTCGGTAATCATTGGCAGGCTTGCCACCGTTTCGTATTTCTCCGAATTGGGTTGATGAATGTTTCCTATGGTAGACAGCAACACTTGTCCTGTATGCTGGCTATTGCCAAAATCCAGCCAATATTTCGGTTCGTCCCTGTGGTGTCTGCGGTTGCCTATTTCTTTCAGTATTTCAGCAACGCCAAACCTTGCCTGTACATTATCCACGCAGGTAATGTAAATAGTTGCCTGTGCTTCTTCGGGTATTCTGCCCGAACTGTCCTTTTCAAACTTTGCGGTTTCGGCTTTCCAATTCGTCCCTGAAAAGCGGTTTACACGGTTGATTAGTGCAACGGACTTGTACAAGCCTGTTTCACTCTCTGCAAAACGCTGTCTTCCTAAATTGGCATTGGTTACAGTATCATCATCCCATAGGCGGACACGTAAGCCTGCGTGTCCCAATTCGATTAAGCTGTGGTTCATTTCCATTAAAGCGGTCAGAACCTTTGAGCCTGTCCCACCTGCACCGATTAAGTTTACCGTAATGGGATTGGTAGGGCTTATCAGATAGTTATCGGTAAAATGTACTTTTAGTTTCTCGGTATTCATCACAATAGATTTTTAATGGTTTTGTTGTTCTTTTTCAATACATCATTAGGAAAGGCTTCGCTAGTTTCAATCAATTTTTTCCAAAGGCTTACGCAATTCCCTTTTATGGGACTGTGTTCTCCTAATAGATGGCTGAAATAGCTATTAAAAAAGTAGTCTTCCCAAGCACTTATAAATTCCTCCACGGAAGCGGAATTTTTAATGTCTATACTTACAGTTCCCATACACACTTTACCGTCTTCATAAATGTTGAAGAAAGGAGCAAAATACAATGGTGTATTTTCTGTTGGTCTTCTGTCAGTAGTAATAGCAAATAGTGCTAGGCTGTTTTTACTGGCATACCAAAGCATTGATGGTACATGTG
Organism: Flavobacterium caseinilyticum; assembly: GCF_004349085.1. GTDB lineage: Bacteria > Bacteroidota > Bacteroidia > Flavobacteriales > Flavobacteriaceae > Flavobacterium > Flavobacterium caseinilyticum. Next base: position 15,918 of record NZ_SMFM01000013.1, read on the forward strand.
CTTTGCCGTTGGGTATGCCCAAACCCTTCACAAAATAAAATTGCTGTTTCTGTGCTTTGGTGTACCAAAGTACCGTGCCTTTTTCGCTCGGATTGATATGCAATATATTGGTCGGTAAAATTCCTTTTGGCTTTAAAAAGGCTTTGTCCTTTTCTTTGTCGGTGTGTAACGCCTTTGCTAACACTTTAGCTTCATTTACGGTCAATGGATGGGCATTGACAGGATTTCCGTTTTTGTCCATATCAAAATGCTCCACGTACATATTGGTATTCGTTCCTTTGGTTTGATAAAAAACCAATGCGGATTTTGGGTGGTAAAGCGTTCCAAAATTCTCAGTTATGTCATTTATGTTGTTCATTTTCTAGAGGTTTTATAGTCATATAATAGTGTGCATAGTTCATCCAAAAGGGCAAATAAACGGTTCTCAAAATCAAGATTGGTTTGTGTTATGTTGCTTCCGTCAAAGCGTTTGCAAATAGTAGGTTCTTCCATTGCTCCATACTCGTTAAACTCATTGTTAATGCTGTCGGTAAGCCTCTCATACAGCCAACCTGTGGTATCTGCTATAAAGGAGATATACTTTTCCATTCCAACGGTTTCGGAGTCATTCTCATCATTATAGGGGTCTACTTCGGGTCTTGGAGCGTTTCGAAAAATGCTCTCGTGTGGATATTGCGTATAGAGAACAAAGGCATCGCAAGCCACTTTTTGACATTCCAAGTCGAATGTATCACGGCTTTTAAAGTGTCTTAAGCGTTGTTCAAATATCTGTAAATTGATACGGTTGAATAGTTTTTGTTCTATCCGTTCGCCTATCCATTCGGCTTTTACAATCTCTGCAATACAGCTATTTGTTTCTTCGGTATAATCATCCTGTTCAATCCAATCGTTCATCATTTCGTACATCCAATACAGATAGCTGTTTTCCTGTCTGTAATAGGGTATATCGGCAATATGATACAGATAACTGCAAACCGAAACGAGCAATTGAGCCGTCTTTTTACGCTTTGGGTCATTGAGCATTTGAAAGAGTGGAACAATTGGAATATAGTACAGGGTTGTACCTGTGCCGTATCGTTCCTCGCTTGTAAAAAATGTTTTCTTACTATCCTGTACCAAACGTAAATTATCCCAATTGACATTGTTCTTTTTTAACTTGTTTTCCGCATCCCACATAGCCAAAGCTATATTATAGGGATAGCCATAATCTTTCGTTTGTAACGGTTCAATGCCGTAATGTTCTGCAAGTTGGGAAAGGGACTTGTAAAAATCCCTCTCTATTTTTGCTGTTTTCTTACAAGCTTGTACGGATTGAACTGTTTTGAGTTTTGGCAGAAACGCACACTTTAGAAAACCATTGGCAGCATTGCTATCGGTACGGATTTCTGTTTGTCTTTCTGTACTTCGTTTGTGTCTTTGGCTCTCTGCATACATTGTGCGAACTCGCCCAATTGTCGGTGCAGTTGCCGTTGTGTTTTTTGTTCGGGTATGCTGATAGTTCCCGATAGGATATTGCTTTGCATAGTTCATCGTTTTTAATTTTTGGTTTAACCTTTTGTTCCCATTACGCTTTCCAATTTGTATTCTATCCTATCATCACGGATAATAGGGGCAGATACTTTTGCCGTGGTTAGTATGGGATACGTATTGGCGTAAAAATTCAATACCGCTTCCACACTCCAACGTGGTTCGGGGTCGGTCAGTCTGATGTCCTGTCCTTTATCTTTAAGTATAAATACTCTTTCTAACTGTGTTGCTAATAACATAACTCTTGGATTTTGTATTAAACATTAGGTTGCTCTGTCGCAAACAGACCTGTTGAAGAAAATTGGTTTGATAGTTCCGATTTGCGTTTTCGTATCTCGTCCGCTTTTTCGGGGTAGTCGGTAATTTCGGGTACTTTCATCCACGCATCACGGAATTTGCCTTCTTTTTCCAATTCATCCGCTTTTGCCATTCCCTCTTTAAATTTCTTGTCTTTGGCTTCCTGTTCCTTTTTCTCTTTTTCGCCTTTTTCCTTTTCCATTGCCGATTGCTTTTTAGCTTCTTCCAACTGTTTCATAAAGGCTTCCATATTTACCATTAAACCCGAAGCGGTTTGTAAAGGTGTTGCTATCTGCTGAAAAAATCCCTCATCCAATTCATCTGCTGTTCCCCTTAAATTAAGCGGAGGTATCAGTTGTTTTGCAGTATCTCCGCATTGTTCGTTTTGGAGAATAACCGATACAATAAGGTTGTTTTCTGCTCCCTTTGCTATGGTTAGGTGCAAATCTCCTTGTATGTCCATTTGTGCTATCTGATTGAAAAAATTTGTGTTCATCGTTCTAAAATTTAATTGTCCATTTTTTTTAATGTCTTCACATTATAAAGTTTTTTAAAGGCTACCACCATTTAAGACGGTAGCCTAAGGGTATTTAATTAAGGTTTAAGATTTCCGCTCCTTCTGTTGCAAAAGAGGTACACAGTTCAAAAGCCTTTTGGGTTTTTAGCTGTGCCGTACCACCCATTACAATACTCTGTAGCTTGGCTTCATTATCTTTGTAATTGCGTACATTCTGATAGTATCCTGTCACGGCGTTATACGCTCCAAACAAAGTACCTTTGGTTGTTTCCATCTGCTGTGTATCACTAAGCATAGCGTAGGTAAAAGCATCTTCTACTGTGTTTTTGAACAAGGTGGAAACTTCATCTTCCGCACCTTTTTTCAATAAATCAAATGTTTCCTTATTTGGACAAAGCGATAATTGGATTAGCTTTTTTACCTCTTGGTCAGTTACCTTTACTTTAGCCCATTGGTTGAATATGCCCTCTAATTGGTTGCTCAGTGTATTTGCCAATCCCATAACCTTGTGAGCATCATCCAAACGCTGTTTTGCTCCCGAAGTATGTTTGATGCGTACCACGTTACTCATCGAACGAAGCGAAGCATTAAGGGTGTTTTGGCATACGATTCGGATAGGTGTAAATGCTGCGGTAATGCTTCCGCTGCCATCGTGCGAAGTAGTCAAAAAAATGTACTTTTCGGTAACATCGTCTCCATTGCCTACTCGGATGTAGTCGGGCAGTTTTGCGGTGATAAAAATGCGCTCCCCGTTGCCCAATGCTCCTGCGGTTTCATATAATATGCCTTCGTCACCGCCTACAATGGCATCGAAGAAATTGAACGCTTCACGGTTTTGTACAATGTGGTAATCCTTGCCGACTACTCCCAATACCGCATTGTTATCGGTGCGTATGTTGGCGAAATAGTTAGGTACTTCCAATTCGCTGTTGCCTATCTCTATGCCGTTAGCCGTTTCGATAATGCCGGAACCTTTTGTAAATAGGGGGCTTTTAGCTACTTCATAGTCTAATCCTGCATGTTTTATCGCTTCTCCGCTTGTTGGGTATTGCTCCACAATCTGCCCCAATCCGTGCCATGCTTTTTCTTTTACGCTAAAGAATGAATAACGTCCTGTTTCGCTGTTAAAATTGATATTATGTGCCATGATTTTAAAATTTTAAATTGTTAAAAATTATTTAGATGCTCGTTGTTAAAACGGGAGGTCGTCCTTTGTATCGTCATTGTTGTTTCCTGTAGAAGCCTGTTCCGCTTCGGTTTTCTTACCGCCCCCGTGAAGCTTGATTTGCGAGGTGTTGAAGTTCAGTCCTGCGTGTGGTTGTCCGTCACTGCCTGTCCACGCTCTTGCACTCACTTTGCCTGTCAGTTCTACCACCGTGCCTTTTGTGAGTATCTGCGCTACTTTTGGACTAAGCCAATAGGCGCAGTCGAAATACGTTGTCTGCTCTATGCGCTCACCCGCTTTGTTTTTGTAGCTGTCGTTGATGGCTACCGAAAAGTTTACTACTGTTTTGCTGTTGGACACGTTGCGTACCTGCGCATCCGCTGTCACTCTTCCTGTGATGTTCATAATTTCTACGATTTTTAGTGATTAATTTTTTTTGAAATTTTATTCGGCAATGTGAGGAGGTGCTGTTTTGTTTCATCAAATCCATTTGTAATATTTTATTTCTCATTGCTGACATTTTTTTTATTCGTCTAAAGAGCCGGAGTATGCTATGTTTTGTTTCATGAGCATAAAAAGGTGAGTGTTTAGCAATAGCAAGGCTTTGATAAAAAATACAACCTGGATGGGTGGAGATTTTTTATCAAATCTGAAGGACCAGGCCTTGCTATTTCGTTAAGAACACGGAGTTACCTTTGCTCCTGAAATAAGACAAAAGCATACTGGTTTTTGAATACAAAAATGAAGGGGAAGTAATGATGATTTGTATTAGACAAATGCAAATGAGATTAAAATTTGACAAAGGATTAAATATCCTAGCTCAATTACCGACCCATCCATTGGATTTAGTATACTCAATCTGTAAGCCGCATTAATTATTTTACCATTATGGATGAGCTTTGAAATAATAAGGTATGCATAAAATGATCTAAGTTGCCGTGGGAAAAGATTGTAATTGATTTGGAATAGGAGCGGTAGCGCAACGAGGACATGGAAGATTTAGTATAAGGGATTGAAAGAGTGTTTATCAAGCCCTATTTTTATGAATTTTCCATCGTTACCTGTCTAAAAGTAAGTTTGATTCTTGGGTAGAAAACCGGTTAAATTGACCAGCATTTTTTAGCATAAAATCGTATGAAATTGTATGCAGGATTTTATAAGAAAATTGAAAAATAAGTTTTTACCGTATATAAGTTTATAACTACTTTAGCCAATATTCAAAAAAGTCAAAAAAATACAATGTCAGACGAACAAAAGAAACTCTTAGAAACCCAATTATGGGCGATTGCCAATATCCTAAGAGGTAAAATATCAGCCAATCAATTTCAAGACTACATATTAGGTTTTATCTTTTACAAATACCTTTCGGAAAAATTAGAAAAAAAAGCCAATGAGTTCCTAAAGCCAGATGGAATTGTGTTTAATACTATTGACGAAAATAGTATTGATGGTAAAGCTATTTTAGAAGCTTTAAAAGAAGCCATTGTTGAATCCTTAGGATATTTTCTAAAACCATCCGAACTGTTTACAAATCTTGCAAAAAAAGGAAATGCAAAGGTTATTAATCAAGACGATGAAGAGCAAATTCAAAGCACTTTTATTCTCGAAGATTTAGCCAACGTTTTAAACTCTATCGAAAAAAGTACCATGGGATCTGAGAGTCAAGACGATTTTGACAACCTGTTCTATGATATCGATTTGAACTCAACTAAAATTGGTCGTACCACCAAAGACCGTAACGATGTTATTGTAAAAATACTTACGGCCCTTGACGAAATTGATTTTGATTTAGACAATACCGAAGGCGATGTTTTGGGTGATGCCTACGAATACCTAATTGCAAAATTTGCAGAAGGTGCCGGACAAAAAGCAGGTGAATTTTACACACCGCAACAAGTATCGAGTATCTTGGCCAAAATTGTTACAACTCGCAAAAGCAAGTTAAAATCAGTTTATGACCCAACATGTGGTAGCGGATCGCTTCTACTTCGCGTAGCTCGTGAAGTAGAAGAGGTTGGACATTTTTACGGACAAGAACAAAACCGTACGACCTACAACTTAGCGCGAATGAACATGATTTTGCACGATGTAAATTATCATAAGTTCGATATTAAAAACGAAGATACGCTCGAAAAACCACAACACTTAGATTTTAAGTTTGATGCCATCGTAGCCAATCCTCCATTCTCAGCAAAGTGGTCTGCCAATCCTATTTTTACCAATGACGAGCGATTCTCGCAATACGGCAGACTAGCACCTGGAACCAAAGCTGATTTTGCTTTTATCCAACACATGGTGCATCAGCTAGACGATAGTGGTATTATGGCGTGTATTGCACCGCATGGCGTATTGTTTCGTGGTGCTGCCGAAGGACACATTCGTAAATATTTAATTGAAGACTGCAACTACATTGATGCCATTATTGGTTTACCGTCTAACTTGTTTTATGGCACGAGTATTCCAACCTGTATTTTGGTATTGAAAAAATGCAAAGAAACCCCAGAAAACATTTTATTCATTGATGCCAGTAATGATTTTGAAAAAGTAAAAAATCAAAACGTACTACGTGAATTTGACATTGATAAAATTATTGAAACCTATCAAAACAGGACCGTAATAGACAAATATTCTAACGTAGCAACTCTCGAAGAGGTAAAAGCTAATGATTACAACCTGAACATTCCACGGTATGTAAACACATTTGAAGAAGCGATCGCTATTGATCTAAATGCGGTGGCTGATCAATTGCAAAGCATTGATTTAAAAATGAATGAAGTAGACAAAACCATTGCTGCCTTTTGTAGTGAACTCCAAATTAAAACCCCTTTTTAATATGGAAATAGTACAACCAAAATTAAGGTTTCCAGAGTTTAAAGGAGATTGGAATAAGAAATTGATTAAAGAAGTATTGTCAATTGGCAGCGGTAGAGACTATAAACATTTAGAGAAAGGAAATGTTCCTGTTTTTGGTACAGGAGGTTTAATGAATTATGTTAATGATTTTTTATACGATGGTGAAACAGTTTGTATTGGAAGAAAAGGAACGATAGATAAACCTATGTATTTTGATGGAAAGATATGGACAGTAGATACATTATTTTACACTAATAAATTTATCAATTCAACACCTAAATTTATATATAATCTTTTTCAAAGAATTAATTGGAAAGAATACAATGAAGCTTCGGGCGTGCCAAGTTTATCTAAAAGTACAATTGAAAAAATTGAAATTAAATTACCGCTAATTGAAGAACAAACCCGTATTGCCAATTTCCTTTCATCAGTAGATGAAAAACTAAACCTTTTAAAAGAAAAAAAAGCCCTTTTAGAAGACTACAAAAAAGGTATCATGCAAAAAATCTTCAACCAAGAAATCAGGTTTAAAGATGATAATGGTGAGGATTTTGAGGATTGGGAAGAGAAAAGTATCGGAAATATACTTACAATTGGTAGTGGTAGAGATTATAAACATTTGAATTATGGAAATGTACCTGTTTTTGGTACAGGTGGTTTAATGACATTTGTAGATAGTTTTTTACATCAAGGCGAAACTGTTTGCATTGGACGTAAAGGTACAATTGATAAACCAATGTATTATAATGGAGATATTTGGACTGTAGATACTTTATTTTATACTCATACTTTTATAGAATCAATACCAAAATTTGTTTATTATGTTTTTCAAAGTATAAATTGGAAACAACATAATGAAGCTTCCGGTGTACCAAGTTTGTCTAAAAGTACAATTGAACAAATTTTAATAAACGTCCCTTCAGTTGCTGAACAAACCAAAATAGCTAATTTCCTGTCAGCCATTGATGAAAAAATAGCATTAGTTTCCAATCAAATACAAGATACCCAAGAATATAAAAAAGGATTGTTACAGCAAATGTTTGTGTAAATAAAAACACTATAGAAAATAAAAAAATTATCGATTACATTATTTTAGAAATGGAATCAAAAGAGTTTCTAGTAATTGAGGTTTTAAACAAGATTAAAGAGGGATATCTTCCATTAGGAGGAATTGCATTGGCTGTAGATTCTGGAAAATTGACAGTATTTAAATATTTTGCTCAGGCTATGGTTAAATACGATGATAAATAAATGATATCCTAATCCGAAATACTATTAGAATAAAATCTAATTGAAAAATTGGATGATAAAAATGTATTGTTGCAGCAAATTTTTGTGTAAATACTTCGAGATTTATCAATAATCTCGAAGTATTTACTATATTTGAACTCTTTAATAATACTGTTAAGATGGAAGATGCACCGAAAATGATTTTTAATCAAAAAATATTTGCACTGGCAAATAAACCAGATGTGGTTGTTAAGATAAAAGAAATTAATAACGAGTATTTATATTGGGATAAAGTAAAATATAAAAAAATATTAGATTTAGATCCTATACAACTTTGGTCTGCCGTAAAAATGGCAAGAGCGGTAAATTACAAAAATATCTCTTTTGGTAGTTATCAATTTAATTATGTGACTACTGATTATATTCAAAAAATACTTCACTATTTTGATATGAATATCGGTGGTTATATGGGAGCAAATAATGTTGTTCCAGATGCTGATAAAACTAGATATTTGGTAAGTGCTATTATGGAAGAAGCTATCTCTAGTAGCCAGATAGAAGGAGCCAATACTACCCGTAAAAAAGCTAAAGAAATGCTTCGTAAAGAAGTAAAACCAAAGACCAAGTCAGAACAAATGATTGTAAATAATTATGTTACAATCAAACACATCACACAAAATCGCAATGACGATTTAACCCCTGAAAAATTGTTATACGTTCACGGACTAATTGCTTGTGATACATTAGACGATAAAAAAGAGGAAGGCGCATTTAGAATATCTGATGATGTACAAGTTGTCAATCATATTGATGGCGAAGTCGTGCATACACCTCCTAGCCATAAAGAACTGGAAATATTAATTAAAGACTTATGTGACTTTTTTAATGCTGATAGTAAAGAAACTTTTATGCACCCTATCCTTAAAGCAACTACTATTCATTTTATGATTGGTTACATTCACCCTTTTACAGATGGAAATGGTAGAACGGCGCGTGCCTTGTTTTACTGGTATTTATTAAAAAAAGGATATTGGCTTACAGAGTATTTATCTATTTCAAAGATTATTCAGGATACTAAAAATCAGTACGAGAAAGCCTATTTATATACCGAAGCAGATGCCAATGATTTGACTTACTTTATGACCTATCATTTAAAGGTGATGGACAAATCGTTCGAAGCATTAAAAGAATATATTCAACTGAAACAAAAAGAAAATTTACAAATTGCAAGTTTTGTTAGAATTCCAAATGTTAATGAACGTCAAGCGCAATTATTAAAAATACTATACGATGAACCAGAAAGTATTTTTACTGTAAAAGAAGTAGAGAATAGATTTTTAATATCAAATTTTACAGCACGAACTGATTTGTTAGGTCTCGTAAATCTTGACTTTTTAGATATAATTCAAGTCAATAAAGTGAAACAAAACTTTGTGCGTTCTGAAAAATTCTTAGTATTATTAACCAAATATAAAATTAAATAAACTTCGAGATTTGTAAAGAATCTCGAACTATTAATATAACATGACATCACAATCCGAATTAATTTTAGAGCAAAATCTAGTCAACCAATTAGCTTCAAATGGATACGATAAAGTAACTATTAAAGATGAAAATAATTTACTAGTCAATCTTAAAAAGCAATTAGAAAAACACAACAACAAAGTGTTTTCTAATTCGGATTTTAAGCAAATACTAAACCACTTAACCAAGTCTAACAATGTTTTTGAAAAGGCGTTATTGCTACGCGATAAGTTTGCTTTCAAAAATGACAATAACGAATTGGTTTATGTGGAGTTCTTAAATATGGATTTCTGGTGTCAAAATCAATATCAAGTAACCAATCAAATCACGGTTGAAGGGACGTATAAAAACCGTTATGACGTAACCATTTTAATTAACGGTTTGCCCTTAGTGCAAATAGAATTAAAGAAGACGGGCTTAGAATTAAAAGAAGCCTACAATCAAATCAACCGCTACCAAAAACACTCTTTCTCAGCCAATACTGGGTTGTTTAATTATGTGCAATTATTTGTAATTAGTACCGGCGTAAATACTAAATACTTCAGCAATTTCGGAAACAAAAAACCCGATTTCAAACAAACCTTCTTTTGGACAGACGAAAACAACAAACGTATTTCTAAATTAGAGGATTTTGCCAATACCTTTTTAGAGAAATGTCATTTATCTAAAATGATTACGAAATACACCGTATTGCATGATTCTGATAAAATGTTGATGGTATTGCGTCCGTATCAATTTAATGCCGTAGAACGTATTATTGACAAGGTAAAAAACAGCAACCACAACGGTTATATATGGCACACTACAGGTTCAGGTAAAACATTAACTTCGTTCAAAGCCAGTCAAATTTTGTCACAATTACCAAAGGTGGATAAAGTAGTTTTTTGTGTAGACAGACAAGATTTAGATTACCAAACGGCTAAAGAATTCAATGCCTTCAAACCAGATTGTATTGACCCAACTAATAATACTGCCAACTTAGTACGACAGTTCAAAGAAAGCAATAGCAAGCTTATTGTAACAACGATTCAAAAATTGTACAATGCTATTACGAGAGAACACCATCTTAAAACAATGGACGATCTAAAAGACAAAAAAATTGTCTTTATTTTTGATGAATGCCACCGCTCTCAATTTGGAGATACGCATAAAAAGATAACCCAATATTTTGAAAACTATCAAATGTTTGGGTTTACCGGTACACCTATTTTTGCAGAAAATGCCTCGTCTAAAAACAAGCAAAACCAAACCACGGCAAGCTTATTTGGTGAGCAATTGCATAGTTACGTTATTACCGATGCGATAAAAGATGACAATGTATTGCGTTTCTCTGTGGAGTATGTAGGGAAGTATAAAGAGCGTGAGAATTCGCAAAATGAAATTGACATTGAAGTAGAAGCAATTGATACCCAAGAATTATTACAAAGCAAAGACCGCATTGAAAAGATTACCAATTATATCATTCAGCAACATCCCATTAAAACGCAAAACAAAACGTTTACGGCTATGTTTTGCGTGAGTAGCGTAGACATGCTGATTAAATATTATGATCTATTCCTTAAATTAAAAGAAGAGGGTAAACATGATTTAAAGATGGCTACAATTTTTAGTTTCGGTGCCAATGACGAAATGATTAGCGATACAGACGATTATGATAGTAAAGATTTTAATGAGGTAGCAGAAAAGGAAGAAGTTTATAATGCCTATCATAAAAGAGATAAGCTAGAAAGTTATATAGAAAATTACAACAAAACCTTTAAAACCAATTGGACTACAAAAGACAGTCAATCCTTTTACAATTATTACAAAGACATAGCACAACGAGTACGTTCTAAACAAGTAGATATTTTATTTGTGGTTAATATGTTCCTAACAGGATTTGATAGTAAATCATTGAATACCCTATTTGTAGATAAAAATTTAAAATACCACGGTTTAATTCAAGCCTATTCCAGAACCAATAGAATTCTTGGTGATAAAAAATCACAAGGAAATATTGTCGTATTTAGGAATCTTAAAAAAGCCACTGATGATGCCATTGCCTTATTTTCAGATAAAAAGGCTAAAGAAATTATCATCTTAAAACCATACGAAACCTACGTTAAAGAAATTAATGAAGCTTACGATAATTTAACAGCAATTACTCCAACTTTTGAATCAGTTGATGATTTATATACCGAAGACGAAGAGCTAGAATTTGTAAAAGCGTTTCGTGAAATTATCCGGTTAAAAAACATAATTGCATCATTTGTAGATTTTACTTTTGACGATATTGTTTTAGGAGAACAAGAATTTGATAACTATAAATCGAAATACTTGGAGTTATCTGATAAAGGTAAAAAAGAAAAAACCTCCATACTTAACGAAGTCGATTTTGAACTAGAATTGATTCATCGTGATGATATTACAGTAACCTATATTTTAGGATTATTAGCCAAGTTAAAAGCAACAAACCCAGAGGAAAAAGAACGCAGACAAAAAGAAATACTAGATATCGTTGCAGGAGATGTCAAACTGCGCAGCAAACGCGAATTGATAGAACGTTTCATTGAAGAAAACTTGCCATTACTTGAAGATGCTTCAATAGAGGAAGGTTATGCAGCATTTATGATCGAAGAACAGCAAAAAGCCTTCAATCAATTTGTACAAGATGAAAAGATAAATGCGGACAAGCTAAAAAAACTAACAGAAGATTATTTATTCACCCAAAGAATCCCCACCAAACAAGAAGTAGTGGAAGTATTAGAACATCAACCCTCTATTTTACAAAGATCAAAAGTAGGTGATACTATTCTAAATAAATTTCTTACTTTTATCGACACGTTTTTTAATGATTAATATTTAATTTGATTGTGTAAAATAAAAATTTATGACAGTAGTAAATATAGTATTTCACCATATAATAAAAGAACTAAAAGGAAAAGCATCTTTAAAATGCTCTGATAAGTTGTTACCCATTAATGCAACTGTCAATGAATTTGTAACAAAATTAATTAAAAACTACAGTTCAAAAAATCCAACTCAAGGAACTTTTCAAGACGATCCTGATAATTATCCATTTCAAAAAAAGGTTGAATCTTATCTAAATGATGGAGATTTCTTGGCTTTTACTCAAGAATCAATGAAAATTCTGGAAAGAGCGATAGATATACCAACAACAACAGGAGGATATGTCGTTTTTGTGCATTATACTGAGAAAAATGTTGATTTTTTGATTACAGCAATGCTTGATAAAGCTGCACAATTCACAGTGGATGACGAAAATTTAGATATTGAAAAATTGATGACTCTTGATGTTGAAAAATTAGCCAGAGCTAATAGATTAAATATTAAAAGATGGCAAGATAAAGATATTTTATACCTATCGTTTATTAAAGGAACAAGAGCAGTTTCCAATTACTTTATTAAATTTATTGGCTCTACTGACATTACTTCTTCAAAAGAAAATTTTGATAAGCTAAAGGATGCTACAAATAGATATTTTATTGAAAAAAATATAAAAGCATTAGAAAAAGATAAAATTAAAGACAAATTTAAAGCCTATTTCGATGTTTGTTTTGATCAAAAAAAAGATGCTGAATTAGAGTCTATTTCCTCTCTTATTAATGACCAAGAACCAAAGGCTTTTTTAGATTTCATAAAAGAAAAAGAACTAGAAGTTAGTGGTAAAATTGCTATTCATAGAAAAACTGATTTTGATTCTTTTGTTAGAACTAAAATTGTTGAAAAAGGATATACGTTGTTTTTTGATAAATCATTGATTAAAACAAATAAAATAACACACATAGGTAATCAAATTATTATCAACGATGTTCCAGATGAATTGATAAAATTAGCTTTTGATGATGAAAAAACTTCTTGATAGTGTAGTTCAGGTTAGAAGACTTATAGATTTACAAAGTGCTGATTCAATTTCTACAATAGGTTTCCTTGTTATTACTGAAACAAATATTGAATATTTTGATTCATTGCTTGATAGTGAAATAATCGATATACTAAGCGTTGGTGAACCAAATGAAATGAAGAGTATAATGAAGGAGGACATTCCTAATTTTATCAACCAACAAGTTTATTTGGACATAAGAACAGGGAATATTAATTGCTATTTTGAAACGGTAAATGATTTTCTAAATGGTAATAAGTTTAAATTAAAAAGTGAGTTATTCTACATTGCTGAAAATGATTATTATTCAGAAGAATCAGCAGTTGTAAATGAAATAGTTAATAACTACAATAAAAACATCGAACTTATTGATTTTTTAAATTCATTATCTCATACTCATCATCTAATAGGAAATCAGCTGAAATATTATTTTTACAGGATTTCAAATAGTATTGTTGAAATTGATATAAAATATTCAATTCAAGATTTAGATTTTTTTTCTGAATTAGAAGGATTTCAGGAATTAAAAAAGGAATTTTTAGACCCGATAAGTCATAAAGACAAAAAGGAATTATTTGTAAATGAATTGGTGAATTTTATAGAGTGCAATTCAAGTGATTATTTGACAATTGTTAAAAATTGGAAAACTATTCTAAATTCTTATAATAAAAGCTATAAATTATATCTGGCTGGTTTTTCATTTGAGAAAATTAAAACATCTTCAAATGAACATTTTCAGAAATTATTAGATCGTATCTATGATTCAATAAGTAAAGTATCAGGATATATTTTTGGAATCCCAATAGGCTTTATTTTATTATTGAATTACTTTGACTATAGCGGTTTGTTAATATTCAAAAACGTCATAATTCTAATATTATCAATTCTTTTTTTTGTTTTGATATGGTACATTTTACTAAAAAATATTAAAGAATCAATAGATGCAATTGAAGAAGATATTGACGAATTTATTAATCTGATTAGTACAGTTATTGTGCTTAAGCCTATTAAAGAAAAATTAGAAAGTCTTAAAAAGGTTTCTATAAAAAAACAACGAAATAAATTACTGATAGTGAAAGGAGTTACAATATCAATATTTGCCCTAACAGTTATTGTGTTTTCTTATATATTCTTAGATATAAGTATTTATTTGTAAAAGGTTTTTATTAGATACAAAGTGCTAATGACTATAGCACTCATATTTTGCTTCGTTGAATGGTATTATAGTTTCTATCATAATTTAATTTTTTAAATTATAAATATATAATTATGACGTTCTTCAGTTAAGTCGTTGGTCTAGTTTATATATTTTAAATCAGTGGTTTAATTTATTTTGTAAGAAAATTTAGATATTTTTTTGTTTAAATGGTAAAATGCTACGATACTGCCATTTAAATTTTGAGCACTTTTAAAAATTTTGATAGTTGCGGGAAAAATAAAAAAGCCTGCAAGAAAAAAAATGTAGTCTTTAAATCCTCGCTCGCAGCATTTTGTCCGTTTTTATAAAAAATCTGCAATATAAACCATTTGCCTTCGACTTTAAAGTGGCTTTCAAAGCCACTTTAAAGTAAAAGCTAAGAATTCATTTTCTTTTTTTAACCAGTTTTAAAAAAAATTATTTAAATGAAATTTTATTAGTTGTTTCTCTTTTTTTCTCATCGATGATTTTTGTATATATCTGCGTTGTCTTTATGTTTTTGTGCCCCAGCATTTTCGATACCGTAAAAATGTCGGTACCTGCTGCCATCTGCAATGTTGCATACGTATGACGAAAGCAATGAAATGTAATATGTTTCTCAATTGATGCGTCGTTAACCCATATAGGCAGCAACCGGTCAACATCCCATTTTTTTAAATCATAAAAGACTCTCTTATATTGATCCACTTTTTCACCTAAAAACTCGAATGCTTCGGGGGATATAGGAAGGGTTACTGGTCGATCAGTTTTTTGCTGCTTAAATCTTATGTAATATCCTTCACTTTTACTGTATTGTACTTCTTCCCATGTAAGTTTTGATATATCGGAATAGCGCATGCCTGTGAGCAGAGAAAAAAGACTGACACGTTTTACAATTTCCTTTTTACAAGGGGTTTTAAATAGCCTTACAGCTTCTTCCATGGTTAGAAAATTCCTTTGAGACTCTTGTTCCTTTATGCTTTCAACCGCAGCATTAACATCCGTTTGAAGTAATCCTTTTTTGTAAGCTTTTCGAAGAGTAGCTTTGATCTTATTGAAATAAGTTAAAGCTGTATTCTGAGCTAAAAACTTACCCTTTTTCCTGATACATTTTGCCTTTAAGAGATACTCCCTAAAATCTTCTATAACAGTCACATCGATATCCTGTATCAGTAAATCCTCATTTTTAAGAAAATTTTCAAAGTGGATAATGGCATAAGTCCAGATATCACCGTTATTACCCGTTTTATGCTCTGCAACAAGCTTGAGATACTGCAGAAATGATTTTTCGCCAATCTCTTTAAGACGAAGTTGCTCTAACTCAAAAGGATTGTAGATCTGTGACTTATTTACTTCATTAAACCTATTTGCACAGATAATTTCAGCTTTATAGAGATTCTCAGAATTCATAGTCTTGTCAACATTATTTTTTGGTTTAGGAACGAGGTATAAACTTAAATACTCCCTACGGTAAAGTTTATGAGTCTTAGGATTGTAAACCGGAGGGAAAAAATCAAGATATAGTGTAATCTTACCACTTGGCAGCATCCTTTTTCTTAGCGTAACATTTATATTTTTCATCTTCCCGCAGCATTAAAAATTATATCAATATCCTGTTTGGATACACAGGTGAATTTTCCAACGGAATATTTTACTATACCCTGCCGTTGAATCAATAGATAGAGCGCTCCTGAAGAAATATTATACTTCTGTTGAATTTCCGTTATAGTATAGCAATTGTCAAAACCAGGAAATTGCTGTCCAGTTTTCAAGGTCACATCCTGTATAGGAATTGCAAAAAAAGCTTCAAGATCGCATCTGCGGATAACAGTTCGTTTGCCAAACTTTGCAATGTCCAGCTGTCCATTGTTAACTAACCTGTAAAGCGTACTTCTGCTGATTCCAAAAAGAAGGGTTGCCTGAGTAATTTTTAAAAACTCAAGAGGCTTTATTTTTTCCAAATCTGTGTTTAAAAGCTGAACGATCTCGTTATTGCTTTTTTCTACTTTTCCTTTGCGTACCAGTGATTTATAACCACGGCTGTTGCAAATGTGCGAACAATACCGTGTGCGCGTTGTTCTGGCTGTGAACTGTTTTTTGCAGTGCTCACAAATTCTGATAACCTCAATGTTAGAACTCATAATGTGACTAATTTTGTGTCCCATTGTGTCTATGTGTCTCTCTGTGTGTCATAATTTCGCCAAAAAAAAATCCAACAAGGAAAATTATTTTCGTGGTACAATAATGGTACAAAAAGGAACAAACTATCTGCAAATAAAGCTAAATAAACAGAAAGAAGAATCCCAGTTAAAATGCCGTTTTATGACATTTTAACTGGGATTCTTTGTTTTATTTTGTGATGTTTTGTGAAACCTATTTTCCGATACAGAAATTAGCAAAAATATTTCCCAAAAGCTCATCATTAGTTACCTGTCCGGTAATGGTCCCAAAATGAAACAAAGCTTCCTTAATATCAATCGCCATCAGGTCGCTGGACAAGTTAGTTTCCAGTCCGTATTTTACTTTCTGGATTTCGTCCAAAGCTTTAAGCAAGGAATCATAATGTCTTGTATTGGTAACGATTGTCTCATTATTTCGCAAAGCGCCGGTATTTACAAACGAGAGTAATTGATTCTTTAAATCTTCAACTCCGATATTCTCTTTGGCACTCAATAAAATTTGTTCTACGTTTAAAGTTTCAAGCTGTTTAATAATGGCATCTTGTTCTTCGTTCGAAATTAAATCAACTTTATTGATTACAATAACTAATGGTTTTAGCGGATATTTATTTTTAATTTTCTCTATTTCGATAATGTAATCTGAACCTGAAACTTTAAACTTTAAACTTTCAAACAAATATAAAACAACCTGTGCCAGTTCTATTTTTTCGAAAGTCTTTCTGATGCCAATGCTTTCCACAACATCTTCCGTTTCTCGGATTCCTGCCGTATCAATGAATCGAAAGCCGATGCCGCCAATCACTAATTCATCTTCAATGGTGTCACGTGTCGTTCCTGCAATTTCCGAAACTATCGCGCGTTCTTCATTCAACAAAGCGTTCAGTAGCGTAGATTTACCTACATTGGGCTCGCCCACGATAGCAACAGGAATTCCATTTTTAATCACATTTCCTATCGCGAACGAATCGATTAAACGTTTCAGTACAAACTCAATTCTGTTTAGCAATTCGTGAAATTGCGTTCGGTCCGCAAATTCAACATCTTCTTCGGCAAAGTCGAGTTCGAGTTCAATCAGGGAAGCAAAATTTAAGAGTTCTTCTCGCAATTTGGATATCTCATTAGAAAAACCACCTCGCATTTGCTGCATTGCAATCTGGTGTGACGCTTCATTATCTGACGAAATTAAATCGGCAACAGCTTCTGCTTGGGATAAATCTAGTTTTCCGTTCAAAAAAGCTCGTAACGTAAACTCGCCCGGATCGGCCATGCGACAGCCTTTTCGAAGTAATAATTGGATAATTTGTTGTTGGATATAGATAGAACCATGACAGGAAATTTCGATAGTGTTTTCGCCCGTGTAAGAATTAGGGCCTTTGAATATAGAAACCAGGACTTCATCCAATGTTTTGGAATCATCCATGATATGTCCTAAATGTAATGTATGGGTTTTTTGTAACGTTAAATCCTTCTTTTTCACAGATTTAAAAACAGAATGACCAATAGTAATGGCGTCGTGCCCTGATATTCGGATTACGGCAATTGCTCCAGCTCCCGAAGGAGTTGCTAACGCCACTATAGAATCGTTTGGAATCATTTTTTGAATCAATTTTATGCAAAAGTAAGTAAAACTTGTAACGCTGCAAGATTCCCTTTTAAAACCAGTATCTTTATTTGCAATTAAAAGTGATTCTATGAGAATTTTATACATATTAATTATTTTTTTGTTGTAATTTTATGTAAATAATGGACTAACAATTAAGTAAAATACGCCATGAAAAAGATCTTATTTCCCACCGACTTTTCGGATGTTTCCAATAACGCATTCATCTACGCATTAAAACTGGCCGACTCGATAAATGCCGCAATCATTACGATGCACGTGTATCAGCTGCCGCAAGCCAACTACATTAATGTGGCGGAATACTTGCATGAAATTTATGATGTTACCGAGTTAAGCAATTTTGAAAATTATAAAGATGAAGTACCAATTTTAAGAAGGATTGCTGAAGAAAATAATTTGGGACATATCAAAATAAGTCACGCCTTAATTTTGGGTAATCTGATTCATGAAATCCAAAAAATCACGCAACAAGAACATATCGATTTTGTGGTGATGGGAACCAAAGGGGCAACCGGACTGAAAGAAACCTTTCTGGGTACAGTGGCAACTAAAGTGATGAATGATGTAAAAGCCGTAATTTTGGCTATACCGGAACGATGTAAATATCAGCCAATAAAAAAAATACTCTTTATTACGCAGTATAAACCGGAAGATATTGATTCTTTCATGAGAGTGATGGCTTTTGCCAACATCTTTCAGGCGCACACGGATTGTTTGCGTGTAGTTCCGCCAAATCATGATGACAAACACGACAACATGAAAGATTGGAATACATTAGTTGAAAACCATGATATTACCTTTCATACCATCAAAGGAGACGACGTTGAAGGTATTATTTTAAATTTTATTGAATTGCATAAAATTAATATGATTGCAATGCATGTGTACCGCAGGAATTTTTTCGAAAAACTATTCCAAACCAGCCTTTCAAAAAAATTGGCTTTTCATATCGATATTCCTATTTTGGCTATTCATGAGTAAAACAGGTTGCTGAAATCTAACCATTTAAAAATTAACAAAATGAAAAAAATTCTATTCCCAACCGATTTTTCCAAAGTAGCGACTAACGCCTTTGTACATGCCTTAGAGTTTGCGAAAATAGTGAATGCCGAACTGGTGCTACTGCACACTTTTCAATTGCCAATATATGACAATCAGTTTTTTCCAGAAAATTATGCCGTTATTTTCAATTCATTGGAACTTTCTCAATTTGATATGTTTAAAGATGAGATCCCAAAACTCCGCGCTATTGCTGAAGAACGCCATTTAAGCAACATCAAGATGACCCACAGGCTGATGGACGGTGATTTGATTTTTAATATCAAAAAAGTAATTAATGAAGATAATATAGATTTTGTTGTAATGGGTACTTCGGGAGCCACAGGCTGGGATACATTTTTCATGGGAACTAATACGGAATCTGCTATTTCACGCATCGATGTCCCAATGTTGTGTATTCCGATAGAAGCTAAATTCAAGAAAATTGAGATTATAGGTTTTACGACCCGCTTTAGACCAAAAGATAAAAAAGCGTTGAAAATGGTCTTGGAAATTGCTAAAAAAACCAACGCCAAAGTAAAATGTCTATATGTAAAAACCAACGAATCGGATGTTTCTAAAGATACCGTAGCCAAATGGGAACAAGAATTTATACAGGAACCAATTGAGTTTTTTGTAGTTCATAGTGATGAGGTCAAAGAAACTATATTGGACTTTATTATGTACAAAGAAGTTGATGTACTGACTATGCTTACCTATAAAAGAGGTTTTTTTGAAGGATTATTCAAACCTAGTTTAACAAAAAAAGTAGTTACCAATTTTGATATTCCAATTTTAGCTATTCATATCGAATAAATGCATTTTAAATTTAAAGTGGTAGTTGAGACTTCATTATTTAACATAGTAAATTGCTTCTCTGCTCCATAAATAATTGTGTAAGCACTATATTTGTCGTTCATCAAATAAAATATGGAAGTTTACAAACAAAAAAAAGAAGGCTTTACAACAGCATTAATCAAAATAAATAAAAAGTACAATACGATAAGCATTTTAAGAATGCTTGCTATTGTACTTTTTCTAGTTTCAATCTATTATTACATCAAAACAAGCGATATTTTTTTTGTCGTTTTGGCTGTTTTTCTTTTTGCTGTATTTGTAACCTTGATGCGTATTCATTCCAAATTACTTTTTCAGAAGCAAGTCAATCAGGCATTGGTGGATATTAATGAAAATGAAGAGTCCTATCTCCAAAGAAATAAAATACCTTTTGAAAACGGAGAGGAATTCAATGATTTTCATCATCCGTATGCCTATGATTTAGATATTTTTGGCGAGCATTCTTTATTCCAAAATTTGAATAGAACTGCCACTTACATTGGAAAAAAAACATTGGCAAACCAACTTTTAACCATTCTTCCAAATGATGAAATTGCCAGAAATCATAAAGCGGTAAAAGAATTATCTCAAAAGGTAGATTGGCGTCAGGAGTTTTTGGCTTTCGCCAAAATAAGCAATGACAAGCAATCTAATTATGAAACTTTGCTCAAGTGGAGTATTTTCAAGAGTACGCCTTTTTCAAAAGTCAGTATTTTTATTTCTTACTTTTCTCCGTTTCTTTTTCTGGGCGTTTTGGTTGCATATTTAGTAACTTCTAATATTATTTTTGCAACTGTTTTGTCTTATTTGTTTGTTTTCAATTTAATTATTTTGGGTCGATTTATGAAGAGAATTCAAGTTGAAATTGCCAATTCATCTGCTATTGATAAAACCATCCATCAATATAGTTTGTTGTTGAAAAAAATCGAACAAGAATCTTTTCAGTCGGAGAAACTGATCGATTTGCAACAAAAGCTACTGTTTAAAAAAGAAAACGCGAGTGTTCATTTGAAACAATTAGCCGGTTTGTTTTCGAAAATGGACAGTATCTCAAATTTCGTCACGGCTATCGTGTTCAATGGAACGTTTCTTTTTAATTTACATGTCTTAAAATCCCTAATTCAGTGGAAAAAAGATCATGCTCACGCGCTCGAAGATTGGTTGGAAGTTATTGGCGAATTCGAAATGTTGAATAGTTTGGCAAATCTTTCCTTTAATAATCCGGAGTTTACGTTTCCAACATTAAATACTAATTTTGAAATTGATTTTTCCAATTTGAGTCACCCTTTATTGAATGAAAAAACAAGAATAGGGAATGATGTCACTTTTCATCCAGAATCCTTCATGATTTTAACCGGTTCCAATATGTCAGGTAAAAGTACGTTCCTGAGAAGTTTGGGAATAAATATGGTTCTAACAGGTGTAGGCGCGCCGGTTTGTGCCAGTCAGGCCAATGTACATCCACTGCCAGTATTAGTTTCAATGCGATTATCAGATTCCTTATCGGATAGCGAATCGTACTTTTTCGCTGAAATTAAGCGTCTTAAACAAATTATGGACGAACTGGAAAATAGACCTGCTTTTGTTTTATTAGATGAAATATTACGAGGAACCAATTCAGATGATAAGCGCAACGGAACAATCGAAGTAGTTAAAAAAGTGATCGGTAAAAAAGCCATTGGCGCTATTGCTACTCACGACATTGAAGTTTGTCTGACAACAAATGATTATCCAAACATACTGACAAACAAATGCTTTGAGGTAGAAATCATCAATAATGATTTGCATTTTGACTATAAACTCCGCGATGGAATTTGTAAAAACAGAAGCGCAACATTCCTAATGAAAAAAATGGGAGTAATTTAATCTCAGATTAAAATTCAGGAAAAAATATTTATTTTTTAGTTAACTGTTAAATGAAAATCTACATACAAACTCCATTCAGCTTACTGAATGGAGTTTGTTTTATGTCTAATTTATCCCGTACTGAAATTTACGAATTACTAAACTGCAGATTACTTAAGTTTTTGTAGATACCATTTTCTAAGGCAAGCAATTCTTGATGCGTTCCCTGTTCAGTAATTTTTCCTTTATCCAAAACTAAAATTTGATCTGCACTACGAATGGTCGAAAGACGGTGCGCAATTATAATACTGGTTCTTCCTTGCATTAAAATTTCTAACGCTTCTTGGACTAATTTTTCACTTTCACTGTCTAATGATGATGTGGCTTCATCCAAAATCAAAATACTCGGATTTTTTAGCAAGGCTCTGGCAATGGCAATACGTTGTCGTTGTCCGCCAGAAAGTTTAATTCCTCTTTCTCCAACTATAGTTTCAAATTTTTCAGGAAAGCTTTCAACGAAATTATAAGCATTGGCTTGTTTTGCAGCGGTAAGAATTTCTTCTTCCGTGGCATTTGGTTTTCCATAAGCAATATTTTCTCTAATGGTTCCTCCAAACAATATTACGTCTTGGGGCACGATGCTCATGTTACCACGAAGGTCTTCTAAATCGAAGTCGTAAATGTTTTTGCCATCTACTAATATTTCTCCTTCATCAATATTATAAAAACGTAATAATAGCGAAGCAATAGTCGATTTTCCAGTTCCACTTGGGCCTACAATGGCAATTTTTTGGCCAAAATTAGCAGTGAAACTAACATCTTTCAATACTTTGATCTCTTTTCTGGAATGATAGCTGAACGCTACATTTTTGAATGTAACATTACCTTTTATTTTTTGGGTTTTAGCAACATCTTGAACTGAATTAATTTTTTCAGGAGTTTCGTCCAGTAATTCAAAAACTCGTTCTGTTGCGCCGATTGCTTTTTGGATTTGGGCATAAAGCTCTGCAATTCCTCCGAAAGAAGCTCCAACAAATGTAGAATACAGTACAAATGAGATCAGTTGTCCCACACTCATCTCTCCGCTAATACTTAATCGAACACCATACCAGACTACGGCTACGATGGCTCCAAAAAGACAGAAAATAATGAATGAAGCAAAGTAACCACGGTATTTCCCGCCTTTAATAGCTATTGTAACAACTTCCTTTATTTTTCCGTTGTAACGGGCAATTTCGTACCATTCATTGGCGAAAGCCTTAACAATACTGATACCTTGCATGGTTTCTTCGACAATTACCTGGCTTTCGGCTACTTTATCCTGAACATTTTTTGAATATTTTCGAATGAATCGTCCGAAAATAACTGCCGCTACAGCGACAAGCGGAACTACAGATAGCATCAACAACGTCAATTTAATACTTTCATTCGCCAATAAAAGAACGCCACCAACAATTAAAATAAATTGTCTAAGGAATTCGGCGATTGTTGATGTTAAAGTATCTTGTATTTGGGTTATATCAGAACTGATTCGGCTGTTTAATTCCCCAACACGCTTTTGCGAGAAAAAGGACATCGGTAGTTTTACTAAATTACTGTAAAGTGCGACTCTAAGATTGGCCAACGTGTTTTCAGTAAAATTGACAAATAAATATAATCTGAAAAACGAAAATATAGATTGAAGAAATAAGATTATAATCAAACCTCCAGCAATCATGTCAGCCTGCGAGTTGTCTTTATTTTTTACGCAGTCAATAAGCATTCCCATTAATTTCGGAAAAGCAAGAGCGGTTGCTCCGGTAAATAATAAAAAAATTAAACCTACATAAAATTTCCAACGGTGATTTCCTGCATATTGAAATATTACGGTTGCTTTTTGGAGTGAACTTGCAGTAATTTTTGATTTTGGTAAATCGTTTTCTTTGAACCTGGCCATTATCTATTGTTTATAGCGCAAATGTAAGACTATAGCGAATCAATACAAAAAAATACTAGAGTTTCATGCTTAACATAACGTACTATGATAGAGCGTAAAAGCAAATAGACTCAATATTTTATTCATTTTTTTTACTTTTTTGCTTGCAGATACGAATTCTAACAGTATATTTGCAATCGCAATAAGGAAATGAAAATGACTCTATTGTTTAGGGCGATTAGCTCAGCTGGTTCAGAGCACCTCGTTTACACCGAGGGGGTCGGGGGTTCGAACCCCTCATCGCCCACTGTGAGGGATTACCGAAAGGTTTTCCCTCTTTTTTTTGTATATAAGACATCCCTTTTCCTCCATTTTACTGGCATTATGAGAAAATATATCTAAAATTGTAGGTGTTCGATATATACCCTCTTGGTAGTATAAGTTACCATTGAACACCATGTTTACAAACTCACGCTTTTGTAAAGTATCTGACCTCGTGTAGGCATGTTTAATATCACCCAATATATCCAGATTACGGTCTAAAATCTTGAAGGCCTTTCCTTGATTTGGGCTAAGCCTTTCTATTGCTGCCTTAAGGGTCAATATATGGTCACTGTAGGTTGAATACCATCTTTCGTAGGTATCCTTGTTTATCTCGTCCCTAAACCATTTTTCTTCTACTGCATTTAATAGCTGCAGTATTTCCTCCAGCTCATGTTTTTTGTCTGCTACTTTTTTCTTGTTTGCCTTTACTTCCTGTTCAATTGAGGCGTAACTGCCATCTCTTATCTCTTTAATCTTCCTTTCGGGAACGCTCATGAGATCGCAGACGTTTAAGAATTGCTCATGTGCTTTGATAGCACTAATGTTGTTATGCTTTGAATGCTTGCATTTATAATAGTAGAAGTATTTTCCAGATTTACCACGAGAAGGCGCACCAGTAAGCGGAGTTCCACAATGGCATTTTACAACGCCCCGTAGCGGTATTTCATCATCGATAACTACCTTTACTTTATCAACTTTCTTCATTTTAGACTGCACCATTGTCCATGTTGTCTTATCAACTATTGGCTCATGAATGGCTGGAAAAAGACCTCCCGGCAGATCTTTGAACGGTTCAACCCTTACAAGCCCTGCATAAACAGGATTTGCAAGCACACGATCAATAGCCATGTTGCCTTTCCTGTCAAAACCTGATTGATAAGCTATTTCTTTGATTTTATATAACGGCACATCACGCAGATACATATCATAAATTGTTTTGACAATTTTAGCTTCTATCTCATTTACTTCAAGGTGCCGCTGTTTTCCTTCTCCAACCTTGCTGTAGCCGAAAGGTTTTTCTCTAGTAAGGAAACGACCTTCTTTTGCACGAGCTGTATAGAGTCCGCCACGCACTTTTATACTCCTGTTGATATTGTCTTCTTCAGCTAGCAACAATTGTAAGCCTGCTCGGAAAAAGCTTCCCGGTGTATCATAATCAAAAACGATCCCTTCGGTCACGCTGATAATCTGAATACTGTATTTTTTTTGGAATTGTTTGACCAAACTCATAGCTTCACCAGCATCCCTGCTAAAGCGGTCAAGCTGGTCTACAAGAAGGTAGTCTACCGATTTATAATGCTTGGCAATGAATGCCTGTAATTTTATAAAATCTGGACGGTCAAAAGTCTTGGCACTTTTACCTCTGTCAATGAACGAATCCACCAACTGTATATTATTATATTGCAGGTATTGATCGGTATACAATTCCTGTCTTTCAATCGAGCCATTGCTTTGCCCTAATTGACTAAATCTTAAATATCTAATCGCCCTCTTCATATAATTCTTTCAATGTTAATGACACAATAATTTCAATCATTAAATTTACGAATTTTTGTTCATTTTCCCGCTCTATATCTTCATAATTTTTTAAGATATATTCTTCTACATCAGTCTGTTTGATAAATTTCTGTTTCATTTTTGTACCTCCTTTTACTTTTGGTAAAACAATAATTTTTAATCTGCACATGAATTTAATACCATAGATGACTTAAGAGTAAATACAGTCTCACCGAGGAACTCTTTGGCTGCATTAGTCTCAAAGCAATATTAGGAACAGTTATAAAAAAAACAAAGACAATCCCTCCTTATCGTCGGGACAGTCTTTGTTTTTAAAAAGAGTTGGTACAGCCAATTTGATGAATCACTCCTTTGTCGTGAATCAACAAAAAGGCTGGCGATTAAAATTGATAGTAGGCACTATCTTTTTTTGCGTCTGGCTTTCTTTTTCATTTGGTTGGCAAATAATACTTCATCATAGTCTTCTGCTTTTCCATTGGATAACA
This sequence comes from Flavobacterium caseinilyticum, assembly GCF_004349085.1. Taxonomy (GTDB): domain Bacteria; phylum Bacteroidota; class Bacteroidia; order Flavobacteriales; family Flavobacteriaceae; genus Flavobacterium; species Flavobacterium caseinilyticum. Next base: position 41,854 of record NZ_SMFM01000013.1, read on the forward strand.
ACCCTCCAAAGACTTCTATAAGGCTGCTTTCTTCGGGGCTATTGGACAGATCTTCCTTGGCCAAAAAGCCAAACAGATTGTTTGGTTCTTTGCTATTTTCATCTATAGTGGCATTGTTCTTTGAAGCACCATTTCCCTGTATAGGCTGCTCCATTTTATTGCCATTATTCCACCAGTCATTGAATACGTTAGCCGAAAGGTTTTTGCCTAATTGCGAACCATTCCACACGGATTTCGAACTATGGTCAACAAAGGTTATTCCATAAACTCTGCCTTGCGTATTTCTTCTTACAACGGTATTTATACCTCGTTCCAACAACCATTTTTTGAATTCTTTTTCATCCGATGCCGTCTGCAAGCACATCTCAATGGTTGTCTTAAGCAAAGCTTTGGATGGCTCATTTTTTAACAATTCTTTGGACTGGGCATAGTGTTGTTGAAGATGAAAATATCCTGCCTGTTTACCGAACAGCGAAGCCTTAAAGGGATTGCTTGCTTTTTCTCCCTTTTCATTTATTGCAAAATATACCAGTCCTTGTTTTGGGATTTCATTAAATTCGCCCTTGACTTCTTCGGCGGTAATATTGAAAAGGGAAAGCAGGGCATTGTAGGTTCCGAAACCCTCAAATTTGTAGTACTTTGGTAAATTACGGATTACCGAAGCCATCTGGCTCTTTATATCTCCAGCCTTATAATCAACTGGTTTGAATATTTGATTTTGTGGATTTTGCTTTTTCTCGATAGCCGATATCAAGGAGAATTGTTTTTCCAATTCCCGACAGACATTCATCGAATGTCTTTTTTCAAATTTATCCGATATTTTCCTGCCATTTTCATCCACACAAACTGATACGATATGAATATGGGTCCGCTCAATATCTGTATGCTTGAATACCACAAAAGGCTGTTCAGCGTAACCCATTTTCTGCATATACTTTTGCGCCAGCTTTTCAAATTGTTCATCACTTACTTTATCCTTCGGATCAGGATTGAGAGAGATATGTAATATTGATTTTTCAGTCTTTCGGTTGGCCAGCAGGTACGGTTCAAAAGAACGCAACAGTTGACTGGTGGCAAAACTGCCATCGGGGGTTTGAATTATCTTATTGGTATACAAAATCTGTCCATTATCTTTTTCCACTTTAAGCTGATTGTACACCAAAGCACCATACAGATTGCTGCCTCTTCCGATTTTCGCTATCATTTTTTTAGGTATTTTGCTTCAAATTCCTGGGTTAGTAGAATGATTTTTTGGCACAATACCGCCATTTCTGCTGTCTGTTTTTCCAATTTATAGAGATAGGCTGCGGCTTTCTTTTCAGAAAAATTGCGGTACAGTATTTTTACCACTTGGTTATAATTGGTTCCTACAGTCCTGAACTGTCCGAATAGGGTGGTCAGGCGCATATAGTAATCCATGGTTGCCTTGTCAACCATTACGGTCGTAATTCCTTTTTGGAAAACACATGCCGTAATAAAATGGGCCATTACATCCATGCGTGAAGCATCATAGAGAGAAAGGAATCGTGCATTTTCCTCAGCACTAAGGCTTATAGAATAGCGGTGAACGGCGGGATCTTTCTTGGGATGCCTGCCTCCTTTATGCGGGGTGGTTTTGCCGTTGTCTTCCATAACCATTTTTACTGGTTTCGTCTAAAGAATTTTAAAACCAATTTACTTTATCATTAGTAATGACTTCTGGATATTGCAGAATTTGGAAGCATTTGGCTTATTATTTCCGCATGTGGATTTTCGCTTTTAGGACAACCTCCGTCAAATAAAGCCACGACAGGTCAGTATGTAAGAGTGCCTCACTACGGGATTAATTTCATGAGAAACGTGAAATTATGCTCTACAAAGAAACAGTTAGCAAGGAAATGTGGGAACTTCTCCAAAGGCTTATGAAAGATGAAAAATTGAAAGACTATATATTGGTCGGCGGTACGGCGTTAGCCTTACGACTGGGACATCGCTTATCAGTGGATCTAGATCTTTTTACAACAAAAACTTTTAATTCGCAGATGATGCTCAAATATCTGCATGACACTTACGATGTAAATGAAAAGGAAAGCCAGTTCTTCCCGAACACTGTTCTTACCTACATCGATGATATAAAAGTCGATATTGTTACACACAATTACCCTCTTCTGAATTCCGTGGAAACAGCTGAAGGAGTCCGCATGATTTCCAATGAAGATATTGGAGCAATGAAACTCCATGCGATTCATCAGAGCGGAGACAGGTACAAGGATTTTGTTGACATGTACTTTATGCTTGAACGAGAACCATTAAATTTCTACCTACAAGCCTATCAGAGAAAATATGATAAGGATCCCTACTGGGCTTCCATAGGTCTGAATACATATGACAAGATTACTACCTTTGAAGGTATAGATATGCTGAAAGAAAAAGAGCAAAACTGGAAAATTATCCAAAAACGGCTGGAACTGGCAGTAAAAAATCCTTTGTATAAATTTAAATCAGAAAGCCAGGATTTACCGATTAATCCCAACAAAAAGAGAGGATTTCGCAGGTAATTCAGCAAAAAATACTTATATTTGATACTACACCAATTAAAAAAATAATGAAGCCACTAACCAAACATATACCTAATCTTCACCCTAAATTCTTCTGGGATTTTAGATTCGACAGTATTGACTGGGATGGAGGATATAAAATGGTAATTGCCCGTATTGTTGAGCGTGGAGGTCAGGATCAAATTGACGAAATCGTCCGTTTTTATGGTCGTGAAAAAGTAATTATTTCTATCCGTGACGAGATTTTCTTTCTTCCCAACTATGCCATTGACAAGGCTTTAAAATTGTTTCCTGAACTGAAAAAGGAAGAGATGTACTGCTATCTTAACCGTAAAGATAAACCCTACAGCTGGATTTAGTGAATACCTAAATCCCTAAACGGGTTTTTCTTGGTTTGTTTAATTCCTCATCTTTGCTTTGTTCCATCTTAACGCCAATATTAACTGGCTGGTTTGTACGCTGTCTCAATGATTCTTTTTCGTTTGGAGTTAAATTGTTCCTGCTATCATTGTTTACATAACGAAAAACCGTTTTTACAGACCCCATTATATCCAAAGGTTTTTCAGGCTTCTGTACTGGCTTTTTTTCACTTTCCTTAATTTTAATAACCAATAGTTTATCTAACAGTCTGTTTAGCCCTGTTTTTGTTGGGTTTTTAAACTGTTTGATAAAATTAGAGAAGAAATTGCTTAACATGTTTCCACCCCTGTCTACCTGCATAAATGGAATTTTCTTTCTATCATCCTTTTTTTTAATTTTCCTCTTTTTTTCCTCTTCAGGTTTTGGAGTTAATAATGGTTTTTTCTTTTTTTTCGGTGTTTTATCTTTATACTTATCTTTTTTCATGATATTTTATTTTCAGACAAAAGGTAATTATTAGATTTTTAGATTCTTGTTTTTGACACAGTAAGTCTTTTATTGGCATGGCATGTCAGACTTTCTACGGGTTGAACTTTATATTTTACCCAAAGAAATAATAAAAAGAAAACCAAGGTAGGACGTGCTGGATGAGCCTGTCCAAAAGACTACGGCATAATGGTTTGCTCGTTCCTCACAAACCACCCTTCGGGACTTATTCCGTTTCCTTTTGTCCTGTCTGCATCCCGTCCTTTGAAATTGCTTTCTTTTTCTTTTTTCCGATTTTCTGTTTTCTTTGGAAAAGATATTTTTATTGGTTTTGTGAGGCTCAATTATCTTTTCAAGGTTTGTCTGAAATAAAATCGCAAAGTT
>NZ_SMFM01000014.1 GCF_004349085.1 Flavobacterium caseinilyticum
CGTTGAYTTTCAATGATGTGAAAACACCAGGCAACTGTGCCGGAAACTACAGTGTAACTAGAACATGGACTGCTACAGATGATTGTGGAAACTTCTCCACCGCTACGCAAACCATCAATGTTCAGGATATCACTGCACCGGTAATAGCTGCTTTACCAGCTCCATCCACTATCAATTGTCCGGCACTGCCTGCCTTTGCGCAAGCTACTGCCACCGACACCTGTGATGCATCGGTAACATTGACTTTCAATGATGTGAAAACACCACGCAACTGTGCCGGGAACTACAGTGTAACTAGAACATGGACTGCTACAGATGATTGTGGAAACTTCTCCACCGCTACGCAAACCATCAATGTTCAGGACATCACTGCACCGGTAATAGCTGCTTTACCCGCTCCATCCACTATCAATTGTCCGGCACTGCCTGCCTTTGCGCAAGCTACTGCCACTGACACTTGYGATGCATCGGTAACGTTGACTTTCAATGATGTGAAAACACCACGCAACTGTGCCGGAAACTACAGTGTAACTAGAACATGGACTGCTACAGATGATTGTGGAAACTTCTCCACCGCTACGCAAACCATYAATGTTCAGGACATCACTGCACCTGTAATCGCTGCCTTACCAGCTCCATCCACTATCAATTGTCCGGCACTGCCTGCCTTTGCGCAAGCTACTGCCACTGACACTTGTGATGCATCGGTAACATTGACTTTCAATGATGTGAAAACACCACGCAACTGTGCCGGAAACTACAGTGTAACTAGAACATGGACTGCTACAGATGATTGTGGAAACTTCTCCACCGCTACGCAAACCATTAATGTTCAGGACATCACTGCACCTGTAATCGCTGCCTTACCAGCTCCATCCACTATCAATTGTCCGGCACTGCCTGCCTTTGCGCAAGCTACTGCCACTGACACTTGTGATGCATCGGTAACGTTGACTTTCAATGATGTGAAAACACCAGGCAACTGTGCCGGAAACTACAGTGTAACTAGAACATGGACTGCTACAGATGATTGTGGAAACTTCTCCAACGCTACGCAAACCATCAATGTTCAGGACATCACTGCACCGGTAATTACGCCTCTAACAAATAAAAACCAAACTTGTGAGACAACACCAATTTTTGATACGCCAACCGCGTCAGATACCTGCGACAGTTCTGTAGATTTGACATTTGTCGACACTCAAAATAGAGAAGTGTACACTAGAACTTGGACGGCTACGGATGATTGCGGAAATACTGCTACGGCTTCGCAAACTGTTACAATAGCACTTTGTGGCCATCTATTCCCAACAGGAACTACTTGTTGCAGTTACAAAAATGATTCTGCTAAACCATTTGTAAATGTTTGTTATACCGTTGGTAAGGGAAAAACAGGAGGTACTGTAAGTAATGCCACTCCTGGGGTATTCTTTTATTATGCTAAAATTAAAGCTCCTAGTAATAGTTTTTGCATAAATATACTACAGGAAAGTCCATGTTCTGTTAATGGTAAATTGGGCTATTTTGCAGTTCAAAAAGACCAGATTATTTTATGGGATCCTAATTGTAACAAAGTGGTTAATGCGACTGTTTCAAGTGTCTCCACAGATGGGAATGTACAAATTTGTGTAACTGATGCTACCCCTGACGCAGAGTATGTGTTATCTGTTAAGTATGACACTAGATCTATCGTGGGTAAACCAGCCTCTGGAATCTGTCAATACACTTTTACAAGTTACATTGAAAATGGAGATATAGATAAATATGTGAACGGAAGCGAAGGTTCGATAAATGTGGTAGATTCTAAAAACTGTCAGACAGGCAGTGCATCTTCCGGAACTTGTTCTGGTCCAAATGCAAAAGAACCTTCTGCTCCAATCGATGCGAAAATTGAAACTACAGGTTTCGATGCTTATCCGGTTCCTTTCAGAGATCAGCTTACAATCCAATATAAATTTGATTACAAATCTGATGTGAAAATCGAGGTATTCAATGCACAAGGAATGTTAGTGCTTTCTAAAACGGATTCTGATAGTTATTTAAATAAAGAAGTAACACTGGATCTTAAAGGAAGCAGAAGACAGGAACAAGTGTATGTAGTGAAAGTAACTACTAACCAAGGAACATTTACTAAAAAAGTAATGTCTTCCAAATAATTAAAAGAAAATTAATTTTAACTAAAAAGCATCCGTTTTCGCGGATGCTTTTTTATTTTGGCCTGCCCATCAATCGGTTATTTTATTTAATTTCAAATACCCAATATGCAATTCATCTTCTTTTAAATCAATGTCAGATTTGGTAATTTTTAAGGAGTACTGTTCTTTAATTGGCGAAGGCAATATATCAGCTACATTATAGATATCGTCCACATCAATCCCGTATTTGTCGTCGATATGCGAAGGGGCACCTTTGAAGCCGCAATGTTTGTAGAAAGTGGATCTTCTGGCTTTTTTGGAAGCCAATCCCATACTTTCCGCAATAGTAAGGATTTTGTAATGGTATTCTTCAAATTCATTTTCTTTATAGCCGCCCAAGTTGATGAAGAATAAATGATCCGAAACTGAATTTACGACTGAATCTTTTGCAATAATTTCAATTGAAAAATTTTCTACAACGCAAACTTCTCTCCATGCATCAATATGAATTCGTCCTTTGGCTTCAGGCCAAAAAGCTTTCATCTGGGGGATCAAATTTTTTAAGGAATTTCCAATCCCAAAAAAAATATCGTGCTGCTCTGTAAGCCTGCCTTTCGGTATGCAGCCTAACATTATCATATAGAGTTTTAGTCTTTTTTCCATTATCAAAACTACAATAATTTTTAAAATTAAACTTTGGCACAATTCGTGAACGTAAAAAGTAAAATTAACCATTAAATATTTAAAATCATGAAAAAAATAATTACATTTTTTGCCATTGTGGGATTATTTACCTTACAAAGTTGCAGTACAAACGACGATGGACCCTATGTCGATAATGACACGATTAGCGAAGTTTTTGAAGTAACCACTTCATTTAATTCAAATAATAACTTTTCTTCATTGGTCACTTTTAATCCGCCGATTTTTGCATCGGATGTCGTATTAGTGTATCACTTATATGATATTGTAAACGGTCAAGATATTTGGAGATTGATGCCTCAAACGTATTACTTAAGTGACGGAAGAGCGTTAGACTTTAATTTTGATTTTTCAAAGTTGAGCGTTAATCTTTTTCTTGATGCTAACAGTTTGGCAACAATACCGTCAAGCTGGACGCAAAATCAAACCTTTAGGATTGTTATTATCCCGGCTAATTTTTCAACAGCGGTAAATAAAAATAATATAGATGCGGTTATGTCAGCATTGAAAGTTAACGATACCGACATTCAAAAGATTAAGTTGTAATCTGTCGTTTGTAGAATTAAAAAAAGGAAATCAATTGATTTCCTTTTTTTATGCGTTGTATTTTCTGCTGTTTAACTAAACTCTTTGCTATTCTTTCGCAGTGACACAGCAATTCCTGTAATAAGCGCAACCGCTATAAACGCAAGCGATACCCATTCTGGCAATTTGATATAATCATGAAGCAGCATTTTAAGACCTACAAAAGTTAAAATGGCAATCAGGCTATATTCCAAATAGCTGAATTTTGCTAACATATTGGCCAAGAAAAAATACATGGATCGCAAACCTAAAATGGCAAATATATTGGAACTAAAAACTAAAAATGGATCATTTGTAATGGCTAGAATTGCGGGAACGCTGTCAATAGCAAAAACCACATCCATTACTTCAATAACCACAAGAGCTACAAAAAGGGGTGTAGCGGCGGTGATGTGTCTTCTTTTTACAAAGAAATGTTCCTCATCAATATGATTGGAGATTGGTATTATTTTTCGAAGTGTTTTATAAACAAATGATTTTTTGGGTTGAAATTGCTCATCCTCTCCGCTAAACAGCATTTTCATGGCGGTGTAAATCAGGAATGTACCAAAAATATAGGTCATCCATGTGAATTTATTGATTAACATCACACCAAAAAATATCATTAAACCTCTAAATACAATAGCTCCCAGTATTCCCCAAAATAATACACGGTGTTGGTATTTCTGTGGAATTTTAAAAGCAGCAAAGATGATTGCAATGACAAATATATTATCAATACTTAACGATAATTCAATTAAATAACCCGTAATGAATTTTATTGCAGCGGTTCCTGGCTTTAATTGATCAGGATTGGGTAAATAATCTGTGGTGTAAAGCCAATAGACTATTCCGGAAAACATAAAAGATAGTGTAACCCAGATTGCGGTCCATTTACCGGCTTCCTTAGAAGTTATTATGTGCGGCGTTTTATTAAAAACTCCTAAATCAAGCGCTAAAAAAATGAAAACAGCTGTTAAAAAAGAGATCCAGACAATCATAGAATATGATATTTATATTTTGTGTAAAGATACTTTTTGATTCTTGAACTTACAGCACTATTTATTTAAAGTTTTTTGCAAAGTCAGTGTTTAATTTTTTGACTGGAGCAGCAGTAAAAAAAATAGCGCAAATCCAATAATTATTTTGCTTCTGGTAATATATTTTGTGATAATTTGAGGAAATTCAAATAATTACCCATAAAAAATACGGGTATAGTTTTGTAAAAGTAATATTTGAATTATATTTGCAACGAAATAATAGGGGTCTAATTAAATAAAAACAATTTATATGTCAACATTACGTTTTCAAGCTTTGAGAGAAGCATCGACTAGAAAGCCAGTTAAATTTGAAGAATCGGATAGGAAATCAACTATTTTTGGTTCAAATGTATTTAATGATAAAGCAATGAAGCAATATTTGACTTCAGATGCTTTCAAAGGAGTTCAAGGTGCTGTTCAGCATGGAACTAAAATAGATAGAAAATTAGCTGATTATATTGCCATGGGTATGAAAGAGTGGGCCTTGTCAAAAGGAGTGACTCATTATACGCACTGGTTTCAACCCCTTACAGGATCTACTGCTGAAAAGCATGATGCTTTTTTTGAAACATCTTACGACGGAAGTGATCCGGTAGAAAAATTTGGCGGAGCACAATTAGTACAACAAGAACCGGATGCTTCAAGTTTTCCGAATGGTGGAATTAGAAATACATTTGAAGCAAGAGGATATACAGCTTGGGATCCAACATCTCCGGCATTCATTTTTGGAACTACATTATGTATTCCTACGGTTTTTATTTCGTACACCGGAGAAGCTTTAGATTATAAAACACCTTTATTGCGTGCTCTGATGGTAATGGACGAAGCCGCTACCGAGGTATGTAAATATTTTGATAAAAATGTAAAAAAGGTTACGGCAACTTTAGGATGGGAGCAAGAGTATTTCTTAGTGGACAGAGCATTGGCAAATTCGCGTCCTGATCTTATGATGACCGGAAGAACTTTATTGGGTCATACTTCTGCAAAAGGACAACAATTGGACGACCATTATTTTGGTTCTATTCCAACTCGTGCTTTGACCTATATGAGAGATTTAGAGCAAGAATGTATGTTGCTAGGAATTCCTGTAAAAACGCGTCATAACGAAGTGGCTCCAAACCAGTTTGAATTGGCACCTATATTTGAAGAAACAAATCTTGCCGTAGATCACAACTGTTTGCTGATGGATGTGATGGAAAAAGTGGCCGAGAGACATGATTTGAAAGTGTTGTTTCACGAAAAACCGTTCAAAGGCGTTAATGGTTCAGGGAAGCACAACAACTGGTCATTAGCTACTGATACTGGAGTAAACTTGTTAAGTCCAAGTAAAACGCCAATGAGTAATTTGCAGTTTTTGACTTTCTTTATAAATACTATCAAAGCGGTAAATGATAACGAATCCTTGTTGAGAGCAGCCATTGCTTCTGCCAGTAATGATCATAGATTAGGCGCTAATGAAGCACCACCGGCAATTATATCAGTGTTTATTGGAGAACAATTAACTAAAGTTTTAGCTGAATTAGAAGGCGTAACTGCGGGAAAATTATCTCCGGAAGAAAAAACCGATTTAAAACTAAATGTTGTAGGGAAAATTCCAGATGTTCTGTTGGATAATACGGATAGAAACAGAACCTCTCCATTTGCTTTTACAGGAAATAAATTTGAGTTCAGAGCGGTAGGTTCTACTGCAAACTGTTCGAATGCGATGACTACTTTGAATGCCATAGTAGCAAAGCAACTGAGAGATTTTAAAGTTGAAGTGGATGCTTTGATCGAATCCAAAGACATGAAGAAAGACGATGCTATTTTCAATGTTTTAAGAGAATATATCAAACAATCTAAAAAAATCCTTTTTGAAGGAGATGGCTACAGCGAAGAATGGGAAGCAGAAGCTGCAAAGAGAGGTTTAAGTAATTTTAAAACTACTCCTGAAGCATTAAAAGCAAGAATTTCTAAACAATCTTTGGATTTGTTTTCGGAGCTGAACATCATGAACCATATTGAAGTGGAAGCACGCTACGAAATTGAATTGGAAGAGTACACTAAGAAAATCCAGATTGAAGGCCGAGTTTTAGGTGACATTTCTAAAAATCACGTGATACCTACAGCAATCCGTTACCAAAACACTTTGATTACAAATGTAAAAGGACTAAAAGATATTTTTGGAGATGATTTTGAAACAATCGCTAAGGAGCAAATTATCCTAATCAAAGAAATTTCAGGACATATTGAAGGCATCAATTCTAAAGTGCAAGAGATGACTAATGAAAGAAAGATAGCAAACAATTTGACTGATGCTCAAGAAATGGCAGAAGCTTATTGCCATAAAGTAAAACCATATTTTGAAATCATCAGAAATCACTGTGATAAATTAGAGTTGTTGGTTGACAATGAAATTTGGACTTTGACGAAATACAGAGAATTACTGTTTACAAAATAGGTTGTAAAACCAAATGAATTTCAAACCCGACAGGCGTCGCAACCTGTCGGGTTTTTTTTATGTGATTATATTTATTTTTTCGTTATTTTGCAACTGCTATTTAGTTGTTTTCGATGAAGATAAAATTCCTTTTTATATTCTTTTTTTATATCCTGGGTGTGTCCGCTCAAGATAAATTAGTATTGTTTTTTGACTTTAATCAGGATTTTATCAATCAAAAATCAAAAATGGAATTCAATACATGGTTGGAAAAGTCAAAAGACAAAGAAATTTTTAAAATCATCGGGTATTGCGACAGTGTTGATTCCAATAGCTACAACGATGAATTGTCTTTGCGCAGAGCAAATAATGTGTTGACTCTTTTAGAACTTAATAAGGTTCAGATAAGTGAAAAATGTGAGTTAACCGGCTTAGGAGAAGATTTTCAGCAATCGAAAAATCGAAGTGAGAACCGAAAAGTGGTCCTATATTATCAATTAAAGGCTTTGCAAAATCCCTCCAGTCAAAAAAAATCCGACAAAGAAAAAATTGTTGAAACTGCTCAGGACAAAAATGCAGTAACTAATGCACCAGAAAATCAGAGTGCGTTTATTGAAAAGATAAATAATGCGAAAGTTGGTGATTTAATCCAGCTTGAAAATTTAAATTTTTATTTGAATTCCGAAAAAATAATGGCGGAGTCGCAATCAATTCTTTCAGATCTGCTGCAGGTTCTGCGAATGAATCCGAGATTAAAAATTAATATTCATGGTCATATTTGCTGCAATAACAACCCAAACGATGTACGACTTTCCTACAGAAGATCAAAATTTGTATTTGATTATTTAATCAGAAATGGGATCTCGACTTCCAGGCTGGGACACAGAGGATTTGGCAGTAACAGACCAATTTACAAATTGCCGGAAAAAAATGAAGCCGAGCGAATTGCCAACAGGAGAGTAGAGATTCTTGTCTTGAAAAAATAGTATAATAAATCCTAAATCCTACTTCTGAATTCCTAAATCAAATTAGTATCTTTGCCGCACAACTACCTGCCTAAAAGCAGGCTTCACAACTATACTACATGAGTTCAGATACGTCAAAAAGATATGCACTTCGAGGTGTTTCAGCATCCAAAGAAGATGTACATAATGCCATAAAAAATATTGATAAAGGATTATTTCCACAAGCTTTTTGCAAAATTGTCCCGGATTATTTAACCCAAGATGATGATTATTGTCTGATTATGCATGCTGACGGAGCCGGAACTAAATCCTCTTTGGCCTACATGTATTGGAAAGAAACTGGCGACATTTCCGTTTGGAAAGGTATTGCGCAAGATGCTTTAATCATGAATATTGACGATTTATTGTGCGTTGGAGCAACAGATAATATTCTGCTTTCGTCCACAATTGGAAGAAATAAAAATTTGATCACCGCCGAAGTAATTTCAGCAATTATCAACGGAACTGAAGAGCTGATTAAAGAACTGGATTCTTTTGGGGTAACCATACACTCAACTGGTGGTGAAACCGCAGATGTGGGTGATATAGTTCGAACTATAATCGTAGATTCAACCGTTACAGCCCGAATGAAACGTTCTAAAGTGATCGATAATGCTAATATCAAAGCTGGCGACGTAATTGTAGGATTGGCTTCTTTTGGTCAGGCCACTTACGAGAAAAGCTATAATGGCGGAATGGGAAGCAACGGATTAACATCAGCGCGCCATGATGTATTCGGGAAGTATTTGGCTACCAAATATCCCGAGAGTTTTGATGCTGCAGTTCCTGAGGAATTAATCTATTCTGGGCAAGTAAAATTGACAGATGCCGTTGAAAATTCACCAATCGATGCCGGACAATTAGTGCTGTCACCAACCAGAACCTATGCACCAATCATCAAGAAAATTTTAGACCAATATTCTTCTAATGAAATTCACGGAATGGTGCATTGCAGTGGAGGAGCGCAAACTAAAATTTTACATTTCGTAGAAAATTTACACATTATAAAAGACAATTTATTTCCAGTTCCGCCCTTGTTTCAGTTAATTCAAGAGCAATCTAAAACGGATTGGAAAGAAATGTACCAGGTTTTCAACTGTGGTCACCGTATGGAAATTTATGTTCCGGAAGCAGTTGCGCAAGACATTATAGCGATTTCAAAATCATTCAATGTTGATGCACAAATTGTAGGTAGAGTAGAAGCTGCCAATACTAAAAAACTGACTATTACCAGTGAATACGGAACTTTTGAATACTAAGAAGCTTTAATAGAAGCTCATTGTTCATTCTTTCAATTCTTTAATCTTTAAATTTTTTATCTATGTACGAATTGGTTTTTTGGAAATATCTTGAGGGAATTTATCTCAACCATCACTTAGTTTATGAAGCGATTATTGAAGAGCAAGCCGAAATTGAAGGTCTGGAAGAACTTCCGGTTCAAGTGATCTTGAACAGAATTGCTTCCGTTTTCTCCAAATGGGAAAAAGTAGATGAGAATAGTTGGAAAAATAACAATGGAGTGGGTGCTTTTCATATCAGAACGACACCACAAAGTATAAAAATTGATTGTTATGGCACTGAAGGAAAAACAATGGATACTTTAGTGAATGTAATGGAAGAGTTCAAATGTCCGCTCTATGATCCGCAAGTTCCGGAACGTCATGACGAAATGAATGAATAAAATTTTCAGGAGCTTATCCAGCACTCCGTTACAATACTCCCTTAAAAAAAATATTTTTCTAAATCCTGAAAGGAGCTTCCGTTGGTCGCTCTTTCAGGACAAGAAAAATTATTTTTTTTTCAGTCGTTATTTTCACTTCGATCTGGGCTAAAACAGTCAGTGATGTATAACCCAAATTAGTTTAAAATCAACTTATTTTATCGCTGGTTTATTTAGAAGAATTGGCTCTCCAAAACCAATTTGCTCTAGCTTTTTTAACTGCGTTTCAGCATCACCTACTATTAAATAAATCATTTTATCAGCATTCAAATATTTCTCTGAAAGTTTTTTTATCGCGTCAATAGTGCTGTTCTTCACAATATTTTCCTGTTGCTTTGCGTAATCATCAGCATAATTATAGTTGCTGATATCATATAACATTTCCAATTTTGATGACAATGTTTCAAATGCTCGTGCATTACTTTTTATTAAATATCCTTTCGTCACCTCAAGATCATTCTCAGTAAAGTTTTTTCCATATTGTGAAAGAATTTCTTTAATCAAACTAACGGATTCAAAGGTTACATTTGAACGCACACCGCTTGACACTGCAAATGGACCTTTGTTGACAGAGCCATTAAACGATGAATTGATTCCATACGTATATCCTTTTCCTTCGCGCAATTGTTGCGTCAATTGTGAGGCGAAACTACCACCGCCTAACCGGTAATTCATAATTTGTACGGGATAAAAATCCGGGTCAGTTGCTGCAAGGGCAGGATAACCAATTCGGATTACAGATTGTTTTGCACCCGGAACATCATAAAAATAAATTTTCGAGGACGCTACCGTATTCGTAACAATTGGTTTACGAACCATAACTTTTTTAGCCTCCCAGTTTTTATTTAAAGTCGCTAATGAATTGGTCACATCTGTTTTTGCAATAGCGCCAACAATTTGAAAATTAGCAACTGATGGAGCTACATTATTAGCATAATAATTTTTTAAATCATCAATCGTAATGCTATTTACAGAATTTTCGGTCCCAATTCGGTTGTTCGCCAAAATCGATTCTTTACCGTAAAGTAATTTTTTAAATTCATTTCTGGCAATACTATTTGGATCCGCTTTCTGCTGCAAAATTTGACTTAAAGTACTTTGTTTAATTAAATCATATTCTTTTGCGTCCCAGCGCGGTTGCAATATTATTTCCTGAACTAATGCCATAGTGGCAGCGTAATTCTTTGCCAGAGTATTTCCTGAAATAAAAATGGATTCATCAGTTGCATACGCTCTAATAGTTGCGCCAAGACTTTCGATAGCATTTTCCAGTTGCTCGGGAGTTTTATTTTTGGTTCCTTTTGTCATCAGTTCCGCTAACATATTTGAAACGCCTATTTTATTAGTGTTTTCAAGCAACATTCCGCCTTTTATTTGCAGTTGAAATTGAACAAGTGGCACTTCGTGGTTTTCAATTCCTAATACGTTTAGACCGGATGACAACTTGCTTTTCCAAACAGTTGGTAATTTTACATCAGGACTTTCTCCATAAGCCGGTTCAACAGTTCGGTCAAATTTAGAAGGTGTTTTTTTATACGTTGCAGCAATACTGGCATCAAAGAAATCTTCTTTTCCTTCAACGATTTTTTCTTCAACAACCTCGGCTAATGTTGAACCAGCCAAAATTAAATTTGCCTCTCCTTTCGGAACAAAACTAGTGGCAACAAAATGCTTTCCTTTGATGTATTTTTGATACACACGCATCACATCTTCAGTAGTCACCGCAAGAATGTTTTTTACATCTTGATTGATATAATCCGGAGTTCCTGCAAAAATTTCATATTGCGCCAGTTGAAAACCTTTTCCTAAAACACTGGATAAATTGGTGTAAAAAGCAGTTTCTTGCCCGGCTTTAATTCGATTTAAATCCTGTTGTGAAATTCCTTCAGCTTCAAAGTTTTTAAAAGCTTCGTTTACGCCATTCATTACTTCATTCAAATTTGTTTTTTCGAAAGCGGTTACGCTCAACATGTATTGACCCGCAATTTCTGAATTGTATTGAAAAACGTCAGCGGCATCCGTTACTTTTTTTTCTTCTACCAAGGTTTTGTATAAAGGCGCTTTTTTACCTTTGGAAAGATAACTGGCCAAAACTTCCAGTGCGTAACTGTCAGGATGGTATTCGTAAACCGAAGGCCAAGTCAATGTGAGTTGCGGCAATTTGGCAAAATTATCTTCGTAATATAGTTTCTTAGTTTCGGTCAACGTTACAGACTGCTTTTCCATTTTAGGAATAGCTTCACCGCGTTTTATTTCTCCGAAGTATTTTTCGACCCACGCTTTGGTTTGTTTAACATCAAAATCTCCGGCAATAGTTAATGTCACATTGTTGGGTACATACCAGCGATTGTAAAAACTTTTTACATCTTCAAGCGTCGCATTTTGTAAATCTTCCAATGAACCAATAACATCCCAACTGTACGGATGCGTTGCCGGATATAAATTTTTAGAGATTACTGAAAAATTATGTCCGTAAGGTCGGTTGTCATAACTCTGTCTTTTTTCATTTTTAACGACCTGCTTTTCTTTGGCTAAAACCGGCTCTGTTACCGTGTTGATAAAGTAGCCCAATTTATCGGCTTCTGCCCAAATCATTTTTTCTAATGCATCTTTTGGAACAGTCTGGAAATAATTAGTGCGGTCTCTGCTGGTAGAACCATTGGCACCAGCCCCGCCAATACGAGCACTCATTTTATCCAGACCTCCTTTTCCTAAATTCTCCGATTCCAGGAAAAGTAAATGCTCGAACAAATGTGCAAATCCTGTACGACCCGCTTTTTCTCTGGCAGAACCTACATGGCTGGTCAACGCAACTGCAACCACAGGATCTGATCGGTCAATATGCAAGATGACTTGCAATCCGTTATCTAAAGTGAATTTTTCAAATGCGACTTTAAACTCTTTTGATTTTTGATTTTGGGAGTGGGATGAAAAAGTGCTAAAAAGCACCAAAAAGCACATTAATAACTGGATTGGTTTCATTTTTTAAATTTAGGTTCAACGTTATTTTTACGGCAAAGTATATTTTGCTTTAGACGCTAAAAGTAAGAAAAAAATAAAATAATAAAGCAGTAGAATGTGATAATAAATCAGGAAAATTACGGAAAAATACGCTTTACCGATGTGAATTTCTAAATTAAAATCCTTCAGTTGGTTTCGTTTTAAATCATCGTATCGCCACCTTTTCTAAAACCTATCAGCTGTCTGTATTTTGACTGTGTTTCTTTTAAATCTTCCTCCATTTGTTTGTATTTGCTGATGTCTTTTATCGTCACAACAGCTGCCACCACATTATTATTTTGATCCACTAATGGCCTGCCGCTAATGAGCACTCTTTTCTTTTCCTGTGCCACAGGATTCCAGAGAATTATTTCAACATCAGTACTGACTTGTCCGTTTAGCGCACGTTCCATCGGTAAGTTTTGCGAAGGAAAAATGGTCTTTTCATCAGGGAAAAAAAGCTCGAAATGATTGCTTAAATCCGTCGATATTTTATCATCTTCTTCAATTCCGAAAATCTCATTAGCCATATAATTAGCCATGATTATTTTTTTATCGACATTGGCCACAATTATTCCTTCACTGATATTTTCGACGATCAACCGTAATTTTTCTTCATTTTCGTAGAGGTTGTCAATGGCTGTTTGCTGTTCATTTTCGAGTTCTACAAGCTCGGTAACATTTCGGGCAACAGAATAAAACACCCTGTTTTGAAGATCGATATTACTATTCCAATCGAGCCATTTATAAGAGCCGTCTTTACAAAGGAACTGAGTTCTGAAATTGATAATAGATTCTCCTTTTAAGTGTCTTTGCAGCGCTTCGCTGGCTGTTTGTTTATCGTCAGGATGAATTAAATCTATGAATTTAATTTTATTCACGTCTTCTTGAGTGTATCCAAGTGTTTTGGTAAAAGCGGGATTGATTTTAATAAAATGTTCCTCTTTGGCTACGGTTAAAATATCAAATGCCATGTCAAAAAACATGTTTGATATTTTTAAAGATTCTTCATTTGCAATTCTTTCGGTTACATCTCTTGCAACAGCGTATATAATTCCTGTTTGCATATCGATAGTACTGGTCCAGTCAAACCATTTATAGGAATCGTCTTTTAGGCGTTCCCGAACTCGCGTGGTAATCACTGAATCACTGATTTTCAACTTTTTGATGCCATCCATAAAAACTGCAACGTCGTCAGGATGTATGAAACTTAAGAAGGGTTTGTTTAGTATTTCTTGCTGATTGTATCCTAAAATTCTCGTGAAAGCAGGATTAACTTTTACAAAATTGTGTTCTTTTATCACGACAAACATTTCAGATGACAGGTTAAAAAATGTATTAGCAATATTTAGCGCGTTTTCAATCTCTTTTTTCTCTGTGATATCGCTGGCAACTGCATACAATAGTCCAGTTTTTACATCGGGAAAAACGGACCAAACCAGCCATTTGACAGTTCCGTCTTTACAAATGTAGCGGTTTTCGAATTTAATTGACAAAGCGCCGGTTTGAAGTTTTATCACTTCTTTTTTAGTGATTTCTTGGTCATCAGGATGCGTAAAATGCAAGAAGTTTTTGCTCAGCAATTCTTCTTCTGAATATCCTAAAATCTTACTGACTGCAGGATTCACTTTTACAAATTTTTCCATCGACGAAATAATCATCATGTCTACTGACATTGTAAAGAATTTTTCAGCGGCAGTGAAAGACTCTTCCAGTTTTTTTCTCTCGGATATATCTGTAAAAATTCCACCAATGGCGTAAATTCTTTTTGAGGAATCATATATCGGAAATTTCACGGCAATGTAAGTATGAATTCCGTCGGGAAGCTGAATAGTTTCTTCCGTTTTTAATTCCTTCAATGCCTTTACAACCTCAAAATCAGAATTTCTATAGGCGTCCGCTGCAGCAATAGGCATGAAGTCATGGTCAGTTTTACCTATTATTTCTTCATTTTTGATGTTAAATAAAGATTCAAATTGTTTATTCGTCAACAGATATTCGCCGTTTATTTTCTTTATGAAAATGGGGCTCAACGTGTTGTCCATAATGGATTGCAGTAATTGTTTGTTTTCCAAAAGTAAATTCTGCGCAATATTTTTAGACCGAAGTTGGGAACGGATAATGAAATACACAACGGTCAACAAAATAAGGGAAAGAATAATCAAAGCTATTTCTATCCAATTCAAAGAATTATCCAAAGCTTGGTCTCTTTGTTTATCAATCCTTAAAATAAAAACCCAGGCAATGGCAAAAACAACAAATATATTGAGTATAAATCCAGTGATTATTTTTTTTTCTAAAGAAATTTTCATGGTCGAAACTGTATTAAAATTAAATAGTATTCACCGAAATATTCAGAATTTACAATGCCAAAATAGTAGATGAAAGTTACTGAATTAAATCCAATTAACAAGTGTTTCTTTAATATTTGTCAGTGCTAACATTCCAATAGAGAAGGTTTTAAGATTCTGTCGTTAGGTTTTTTGAAGTGAAAATTACGGTAGGTTTGCTGCTGCGACTTTGTCGCTTCTGAGGATATTTTTTTTGATTTTAAACTTTTTTTCGCGAATCTGAATTCAATTTTTTTTAGCAAATACGCTAAAAATATAAAGCGAGTCGAATTATTTAGTATTGAATTCTCCCCAATGCCATAGATTTCCCGCTGGGTCATATACAAAACATTCTTTTACCATTCCAGCTCTCGAACAGGCACTAATTTTATAGTTTTATATTTCGAGGTAAGATTAATTGCCATCAATTCGTTATAAAACTGTCATACATTCTCCACTTCCATAAAAAGCGTCGTGTTTTCGGTCTAATCTTTTAAGTAGGCATTCTGTAAATAAAATCCGAACTACGCTGTATTGAAATAGCTCATTTTGGAAGATAAAATGATTTTCTGGAATCCAAGATGTCGATTAATCGGCGTGACTCCTCATAATCCTTTGCTCCGACGAATCGTGGAATTAATTTTGCCACACGCATCGATCATATTCATTGTCTAATTTATTCTTAGCAAATTGTTTTTTATCCTTTTTAAAAAAGCATAAAAATTAGCGTTTTGATAAACAAAAGTTGTTTTGGCAGTACATTACGCAGCATCAAATTTTTCACTTACAGGAAACTTCACTTTTGTTCCCTGAAAATACAAAACTCACAGTTCTATAGGTGTATTTGTAGGATCGCATAAAGAATAAAATCCTTATTTCTTATCGTTTTAGTGTCAAAGAAGTGCCGGTTTTCAAAATATAGAAGTTTAAATTCGCCAACTTTTAACTGGCGGAACTATTTATAAACGGCATTGACTTTCCAAAAAGTTATTTCTGGCGGACCATCTAAAAATGCTTGTGATTCTACAATAAATCGTTGCATATGCTCCGTTTTCAAATGCTGATTCTTATAATATAATTCGTCATCCCATTCCTCATACAACAAAACATTAGAATTGTCTTTCTGGTCTACATGCAATCTGAGATTTATAAAGTGATCTTCTTTTTTGACCTGCTCAAGTAACTTCTTTAAGCCCGTAATCGCATCTACATTTTTATGTTGCAGAGTTTTGTACTGTACGATGACAATAATATTGTTTGCTGAATCTTGCTTTTCACATCCGGTGAAAAGTAAACTGATAAATAATGTTAAAATCAATAGTAGTTTTTTCATGATATAAAAATGTTTGATATTAATGAGCGGATTCTCGTCGTTTTTAAGGTCAGTTTGCTGTAAAACGTGCAAATCAACTTTAATTGCTAAATCGTGAAGTAAATATATGTGATTTAAACTACAATCAGAATTGTTTATCAAAAAAGCAGTCAAATTTCCTTAATGGAAAATCTCGATCAACTAACCAAATTACAGAAAAAACAGCACTAAATTTTCTAATAAATCACTATCAAAACATTACTGAAAGCTACAGTTTTATTAACCTGATATCAGGTTTCCTTCTGTAGGATTTTCAATGTTCGTGCTGCGTGCGCAACGAAATTTTAGCTTTAGTAGGCTGTTTTTTAGTAAAGTTCTTAATGATTTTCTAAATCGTTTATTTTAATGTTTTCTGCTAAAGTTTTTCCTTCTGGATTTACTAAACGATTTTTTGGTAATTCATCTTCATTATATCTAATAGTAATTTTGCCGTTAAAACCTTTGTTTTAATTTACATTAATTCCTTAAGTTTTTCTTGATCAAATACATTTATCCATTTTGATTTTTCTTGGTCGATTGCAACTCCAACAATTTCAAAATAACTTTTTCTATTGTCTTCATACACTTTTCTTAATTCATGTAATTGTCCTCGGCAATGTCCACAATAAATTGCCTAAAAATCTGTTAAGATCTATTTACCTTTTATAGACCACAGCAAAAAAAAACCTTGCTCAAGATTATATTGGCAAGGTTTCTAATTTTTAATTGAGTGATACTATTTTTATTAATGTGACGGTTCGTATATTAACCGTAAAAAGGTACTAAATCTTTGAATTTCTCTTTTTATCGGGATTCCAGTGACAATTCCGATAAGTAATTTTTTAGTAACCTCCACTCGCATTTGTGGACGAATGGTCATGTCAAAATCATTTTCTTTTATTTCCTTATTAAACTCAACACCAATAAAATTTCTACTTCCTGGAATCATATAATGGACATTAGAGTTGATTTGCCAGTTCGTTTCTTGTGCGTTATCTGCAAAACGTGTCGAAAATTGAGGACCAGTGTATAAAAGGGTATGGAAATTTTGACCCCAGCGCTTTGCAACTACCAAAAATGGATTGTAGACATTTCCAGTAAAGAAAGTATCACTTTGGTAATTTTTAAAATCGGTTAACTGAAATTCATGAATGTAGCCCAATGCCATTGACAGCTTCTTTTTTTCGGAAACAAAAAAAGTATATTGCGCCGCTAATTTTATGCTGTGTAGGCTGCTACCGGGAGTCTCAGCATCACTGATAGTAGGGTAATATATTGAAAAGGGTAATTCTATTTCAAGACCTAATCGGTCAATTGGTGCCCACTCATATTCTATCAATGCAGTATATTCATCATGGGTGATATTGTCTGTTAAACCTAGACCAACATTCCATTCGCGTTCCCCTTTTCTGGCGCCTAGATCTCTAATCAAATCGATATAAAGAGGTTCTGCGTGCAATACTTTGGGTCTGTCTTTTTTACCTTCAACTTCTTGAATGTACAGACTGTCTTTTATACTATTACTTTGATTTTTTTCTTTTTGTGCATGAGCAATGTTAACTATAAGTAGTGTTAATACCAAAGTCCACACCTTCGTTTCTAAATAGTGGGTATTCATTTTAGTTTGTTTTATTTTTATTAATAAAGGGTCGTCCTTTCTTTTTTTATAAAAAAGGGATATATCATTTAAACAATAAATAAAACTTCAGGAGGGGGAGTATTGATTTCAAAAAAAGGGATCAAAATAATTAGATTTTGCCCTGATAAATACTGATTTTTAAGAGTTAAAAATTTTGGGTTGATGTGAAAGAAAGCGCTTGGTACAACGAAAATGCCTAGGCTAAAGGTGATTTTACCAGCGATATTTTCGTTAGTATCATTATCATCATATTCAGCAATTGCATTATCGTAACCCAACAATTTCTCTACAATAATTTCAATAATGCTCTCTTGATCATTATAGGTCAGATTTTCGGGTACATAATTAGGTTGTACATCTGCAGAATCAACACAACAATTCAGAAAATATAAGGACATGAAACCCCAAAAATATCGAATTAATAAAGTATTTCGTGCTGCTTTAATCATTTTGCATAATTAAACATATTTAAGTTATCCTGATTATAAATATACGTTAAAAAAAATATCACGTATCTAAATTTAAGGTTTTCACGGATTACTGTTCTGATTTATAAGGATGAATGTATAATTTTAATTCTATTCTGTTTACCAAGTTGTGGAGATTGCTTACTTAGGTAATTAGCATTGACTTCAGCAATTTTTATGGAAATTGAACGTATCAATTTTAAAATTTTCAGCGTGATGTTATAACGTGGTTTCATGGATACTATCATTTGATAGGATCAAAAGTAATTTTTTTCTGAATGTTCAAGATTATTACCACTAACTTCAGTTTATACAAAAACTTCCAAATGAATTCTATTCGGTTAATCAAAGAGTAAATATATATGATTTAACTAAAGTCAAAATTGTTTGTCAAAAAAGTACTTAAATTTCATTAGTGGAAAATCTCAATTAACCAACCAAAATTATAGAAAAAAGAGAATGAAAGATCCTATAGTAATCCTCTCTCCCAATAGTATAAAAAATCCATGGTGCTAGCGGACTTGTAATAAGTTCCCTTCAACACTTGATTCATTGGTTGGCTACTCATGCAATGAACTTTAGCTGTTCGTGGATGGGTTTTACTTTATCCATAGAGTAGTGTCAGTCAATTTCGGTGAGAAGATGACTAAAAGCGATTTAATTTCATTTGACATTCATTGCTCTTTTGTGTCAACTGGCGTGGGTATAAAAATAAATTTGTGCTTGCAAATGCGTTAGCACTTTCAAGCACAAATTTATCTCTTGCGGGAAATAAACACTTACGCATTACAAGAGTTTTTGCGATTTACTTATGCTTGTTCTGCAAGCATAGATTTACATTCTGCTGCACATTTCCGACAAGCATCAGCACATTCTTTGCAATGTTTCATGTCAGCGTGTTTTTCACATTCAGTTGCACAAGCATTACAAGCCTCTTCACATTTTTTGCAAAGAGCATCAAGGTTTGAATTTGTTTTGCTTGCAGCAATTAAAGCGTTGCAAGCAGCAGCACAAGCGATACAAAGTGCTACGGAATATTCCATTCCCGCTTTGCCTTTGTTTTCTGTTGAGCAAGTTTCACATGCCTCAGCACATATCTCGCAAGCATCAACGCAACTTTCAATTTTTTCATTTTTCATTTTTTATAATTTTAGTTTATAACGTAATTAAAATGTTATCTAAAGATAAAAAAAACATAGCAGGGATTACTTAATTATGGAGTAAGTTACATAATTCAAACTTTTGCGAAAAGAAGTCAATCTCTTTCTTTTACTCTTCAGGTCAAACTTTAGGTTCCGAATGAAATTATTTTGATTGTTGCAATTACTGTCAGCGTAGCATAATTTCGATGAATTGGTTGTTGAGCATGGGAATACAGAGTTGATATACTCTCTTTAATCGTTGCATCGAATGATGAAGGTAGAGGCTATAAAAATGATCATTATGGATTGCTAACGTTTAAAGCTTGGCGCGGAAGCAGATCACGATGCGACAAACTGTCAACCATCACAAAATTTGAAATAAGGTTGAATATTCTATAGTTCGATCAGCCTACTTTTTTATCAAACGCCTATTATCGGATTGGCGTTCCTGTTGTTCGTATGTTTTACTCCTCTCCAAAATAAGCGCTGTCAATCTGGCAATTTACTCCATACCTATCCAATCAATTAACAATACAAAGTCTTCCTCTTGTTTGTTGGCAATCATAAAACTCAGTTGTGTGATCGTTTTAAAATTGAAATTCGGAATGTTTAATTTGCGGCCGCGAAACTGAGGGTAAAAGTCACTGATTTCTAACTTGATATTTTCCCATTCTCCTGAAGTGGCAAATTGGTGTACATAAGACTCGGACTGAAAATCCTCACCCTTCAAACGAAATTCATAGCGCTTACCGTCTCCTTTTATGCGCAAAACGATGAATTTCTTTTCTTCCGCAACTTTTATCGTTGTGTTCAATAAAACCGAGGCAAATCCGCCGTTGTTCGCTAATGAAACGTGACCTGAAAATTGTCCATATCCGGCTTCGGTAAGCATTAAGGAACTTTTGGACAGACCACCCATAACACCATCGTTGACAATACGCCATTCCTTGATATTTGTTTGCTTGGAGAACGTATAAATTTTATTCATGTTTGTTGAACTGGATAAGGTGAGTGTCAGTAAAATTAAAAGGCATTTCATCTTTTGTATTTTTTTAAACTATTAAAGACTTTAAAAGGAGACCGTATTTCAAGCGGTTTGTTTTCTAGGTTTATCAATTTCGCAGTTGTTTTCGCCGTGTCTTTTTTCGATGCTGGCCATTCACTGGTACATCGGCTATAGAAAAACTTGATATATAAATTCAAAAATGGCGTGACTGCCGAAAGTTTGTTTCGCATTATCGGCTATCAAATGTATAACTTTTAATATACTGTTACAATTGAATAGAGAAAAATCCTTTAATTTTTGTGGTGAAAGATGGGCCTAGTTTTCCTGTTTAGTCTGTATTTTATCATTGTTGGAATTTTGGTCAGGCTGAATGCTCTTCAATTCAATGGAGTTTCATTTTTTGTACACGATTTCATTTTCCACTGGCAGTCGGGGGATTTGGAGTAATTCTTCATTTGATAGTAAAAATGGGCACGAAATGCAATTGCACGCGAACGGGTTCCAAATAGATGTATCATCGTCAAAGAATTACTTTTGGTATATTATGACAAACTTCTCTTAGTTTTTTGCCCAATTTATTTAGTATCGAACTTTGTTATTTTTAGCTGCTCTATCGAAAGTTCGGTCAAATTGTGACTAATAGGTGCGGGTTTGTATCAGTTTGTGAGGCCGGCGGCTTGGGTTCTTTCGGCAAGATAAAACTTTTTCGTGCAGAAAAACTTTCGACAAATAAAATTGAGAAAATCGCACAAATCTGCTGTTGTAAGCAGAACAATTAATTTAAAGTTGGATCTCTTGGTTTGAATATTGGGATTATAGATTCTCCTGAGAAAACCATTACTTGTAGTGCAATTAAAATTATGATAATGATTGCAAAAGCAAATTGCGATGATGCTTTGATTGTGGCATATTGCGCTTCCACTTGTTTCATTATTAGCTTCGATTCGTCCAATTGAATTGCGGAAAGTTTGTTTAATGACGAAAGAATTTTATCAGTGTAAATTGAAGGTACATTGCTATCGTTTAATACAGTTTGCTCTAATCCTTTAATTTGGCTCATCAATTCGTCCGCCGTTGACTTTTCATTTTTAGTAAGTCTCGTCCTGATGAAAATGTTGTAGGTGGCTTTAAAATCTCCAGTTAATTTTTTGACAGTACTTTCTTTTAGAGCATGGTCTTTTGTTTTTAAAATTTCTCTGATTTGATAAATATTTCTCGTCATTTTTAATATGTACTCTTCGGCAATCAACCTGTCCTCGTACATCGTTGATATCGACTTCTTAACATTTTCAGTATGTAATCTGTCAAGACAATTGCTTGATAGCACCAATAGACATAATGCCAATAAAACAATTGACGCAGCGAGTTTGTTTTTAATGCTAAATGTCCACCTCATAATTCAGGTTATCTTCTATTGTCCAATAGCAATTTACATAAAATTTACCATTTATTCGTTAAGTCGAAGCTGGCATGCTTAATACGTTGTAGTACTGCAGCGGATTTGGAATTAAATTAAGCTTTGTTTTCGGATTTTCCACCCAATCGATTTCGAACAGCCGAAGCAAATCTTGCCAAATACATAACCAACTTTTCGTTAAGCCAATTGCCTGTATTCGTTGCAGTAACTGTAGGTGGCGGCCTCACTTATTGAGGAACATTTTCGACCAAAACTTTATTTCCTGTTTTGTCATAATATGTGCATGTCATCTCATTTAGTAAAACAACCCATTTCTCAACTCCAGTTTCTGCAGCTTGGTTGCAGAAAGTCAAGTAGTCCGTCTGTCCTTGCTGATGAGCCTTTAAATAGACCCTGAATTTATCATTGTCGTTTTTTTCTGAAACATTTATAATAGAATATTTAGGATCCGATCTTATATGATAATTAGATTTTCCAAAATATTCAGCGTGTCCGTCAGCTACGTAAGTTACATAATTATTTACTCCCAACAATTTCAAATCTCTGATGTATTGCGGAAAATCAGCTCCACTTTTAACTTTTGAATGCCGTTGTTTAATTTGTTCTAGTGTAAACATAAGTGTAGAATTTTAGTTCGGATTTTTCTGAGATCTTCACCTACAACCTGTTGCTTCGCGAGGTTTGATACTAAATTAAGATTTATTTTTCAGTTGAGGATAAGTTTTGCAAGTACAAAATTAACTTTAAATTTAGCTTAAAACCCGCCATTTTTGCATATTGCTGTTGGTGGCAGTTTTTTATTTTAAGTAACTAAAAGTATTAACCATTTTGTATTTCGGACTTCGACTTATAAAATCTCTCAAATAAGCAGTATGGCTAGCCCCCATGAGAATAAAAACTCTATCAGCACTTGTCAAATTTAATCTGTTAAGATTAGAATACATTCTCATATTTCTTTGATAATATTTAGTAGCCTCATCTGCGCCTTCAAATGCATTATCACTACCTACATGAGAAAGCATTTCAGCATTTACTTCAATCATAAAGTCCAAATACAAATTGTTATTTGTTATTTTTAACTTTTCTAAAAGATTTAAATTCTTTTGATCAATGTCAATTTCAGGATAGTATTTCATTGGATTCTTATAATATTTATTATGCCATAATGAGTCAATAGAATTTATCATTTCGGCGCCAATATTGTAATTATAACTCATTTTATGATCAATACCGTAAATCCGTTTAACCCCACTAATTCTGCCCAATTCGTAAGCCAATAACTCAATTTCAGATGGATTTTTAAATTTCATTTTTGGATTTAATAAATAACTTTGATATTCGGCTTGAAGTTTTATATCATATTCAGGTGGCATTTCTACAATAATTACAGTTGGCTGAAAAAGCGCTAACTTCTTTGCAATTTCATTTATCTCTAATTTATTTTTGTTATCGTTTTCATCAAATTCAGTTTTATTTGCATCATTTGTTTCACCCATATGAAATGTTCCAAAATTGAGTATTTTTATTTTATCAACATCATTTGAATTAACTGCAAATAAATTTGCTTGATTATATTTTGTGTTTTTAACTACACTTTTCACATTATTACAAGAGTAAATAAGAAAAATGCTTCCAAATAAAATTAATTTTTTCATATTGATAATTATTGTGTTTATATATTTGTGAATATTTTTTTTTAAGTTTCGTTTTTTTAAAATTGCCACCAACGTCAGTTCGTCTAAAAACCTCCAAACGAACAGTATTTTGTTAATCAGTGAGTAGATATATGTGATTTAAACTGCAATTAAAATTCTTTTTTAAAAAAGCCACTTTCACTTTCTCAAAAGAAAATAAGGTGTAAAAAGCTTTGAAAAATCGCACTTAGAGACCCAAAACCCGCCAAAATGCCAAACGGCGATTACCGGCTGGTTACTTTGTCATTATGTTCATCCACTCTTCAACAAAGTTTAGTGAAAAAATCTCTTCAGATTTCCCAATACCAGGTATATATTTTTCTGTTGGAAATAGCTTTATATATCAAGGATTATCTATTTGTTTTTTTCAAGTTTACTTAAGTAAATAAAAACAAGTAAGTAAAAGATACAGAATAACCAATCATTAAGTCCATAAATGGTATAAAAAATTCCAGCCATTGTATCTTTTTTATATACGGAAGAAAGGTCATTATTCATAAGCCATTTAGACCAAGTAAGCGCATAAATAATTTTTTCAATGGCAAAAACTCCAATCACCCATTTAAGATGTTCCCATTTAGGAACAATAGCTAAAAATACAAGACCCCAAACTACTATCATTAATAATCCAAAGTTGGACATGGTGACTGGGTCAGCTTCGTTAATAACCTTATTGGTAAAGAATCTGGAAAATACCAGTACACCACCAATATTCATTATACCCGATAAATATATCCCTTTTTTAATAAGTTCTTTGCTTAGTTTCATAAATAGTTTTTTTCTTATATTATATACCACAAGTAAGTACTGTTACTAGCTGGTTACTCTGTTAAAAGTACAATTAAACGACAAATTTTTTATGTTTCTGTTGGCAAGTTCCAATTTTCACCCTTCGTTCTCGTATTACTGCGGTTTTGGGCTTAAATTGCTAATTTAAAATATTTAATTTTTTACAGAATAGGAATTCCTATCCAA
This sequence comes from Flavobacterium caseinilyticum, assembly GCF_004349085.1. Classification (GTDB taxonomy): domain Bacteria; phylum Bacteroidota; class Bacteroidia; order Flavobacteriales; family Flavobacteriaceae; genus Flavobacterium; species Flavobacterium caseinilyticum. The sequence continues at coordinate 24,606 of NZ_SMFM01000014.1, forward strand.
TGCAAAATAAGCATTATTACAACAGTTACTCCAAAACTGCACAAAGTAAGAATGCGCCAATAAACAGACCTTCCATTCCCATATCTCCAAATTCGTTCACCAGTTTCTTCTCTGTTTGATTTCAAAGTTAATTTTGACAATATATATGTTGAAATAATAAAAATAAAAATCGCAATTAGCCAAAACTTTATCATAAGTTATATTTTTTAAAATATTATTAAATTCTTTCGTATTTCTTAAAATTACCGCCACTGCTTTGTAAACTTCCTGCGGAAACAAATGGTTATTTTCGGAATATTTTTGTCTGCATAATTTCGTCATAACCTGCCAGTAAGGGTTTGCCGCTTCGAGATGGCTGAGATTTTCAGTACTAAACTTCCTTATATGAATAAAGCTTGAATTTAGCAATTCATTTTGATAAAAGCACTAAGCCAACTCTTTTGCAAAACGGTTGTTGGTGGTTGCTTCTATTGTTTTTAAGCATTTAAGTAATGATATTTGTGTTGCATTTAATTTTTTAAATATTTTTGAGATTCAAGAAATATTTCTTGATATAAATTGGACCTGTCATTTTCGTTAAAAGGTCCGGGTATGGAATGAACCATACCTTTCATTTCTTTATGAATTGCAGGGATTTTTGCATTTTTAAGCTTTTCAGCAAAATCTCTTCCTGTATCTTTTAATGGGTCAAACTCACAAGTAATGATATAGGCAGGTGGTAAATTTGATAAACTATCTGAATAAAATGGGAACGCAAATGGGTTTGTTCGGTCAGCTTTATTTGGAGTATAACTTTCTATTGCATATTGCATTTCGGGTTCTTCTAAATAGTACCCTTTTTTCAATTTTTGATAGGCAGTTGTTTTGAAAGGAGCGTAGCTTGCTGGGCATTCCAAAATTTGATATTTGATATTAGTCAAATTCTGTTGTTTAGCCTTTATCGTTACAATAGATGCAAAAGTAGCTCCAGCGCTTTCACCAGCAACAATTATTTTATTTGGATTTCCGTCCCATTTTTCGATATTTGAAATCGTCCATAGAAAAGCAGCAAAACAATCATTGTTAGGAATTGGATAGGGGTGTTCAGGTGCAACCCTATAATCGACCGCCACTACAATAGCATTATATAATTTGGACAACCGTGATGCGTAAGATACAGAAAGGTTTGTCCAAGGCAATACAAATGCTCCACCGTGAAAATAGACTACAACTGGGCTTTCTTTATTAAAGTACTTTGGCTTAAAAATATATGTTGTCAGACTATCATTTGTTATTCTAATTGTATCTACGATTATTCCTTCCAAATTTATTGGCATTGCATCAATAAAATGGCTTCGTTCTAAAACGGTCATTTTTTTTAGCCTTTCAGCTGTATCATCAGTTGCAGCTAATTTTAAAAAAACTGCCTGTCCCCAATTTAAACGCCCTTGAGGAGTAAATGTCAAATAGTAAATATACCCGACAATACCAATGATTGTAATCAGAACGATAAGTGAAATGTATTTAATTATTTTCATAAATAAGGTCAATTAATGAACAAATTTAATTTTTTAATTGTGAAGCATAGTCAGCGCTTGCCGCCAACGTCAGTTCGTCTAAAAACCTCTAAACGCACTAAGTTTCATTAATCAGTTAGTAAATATATGTGATTTAAACTACAATTAAAATTCTTTTTGAAAATAGCCACTTTCACTTTCTCAAAACAAAACAGGCCATAAAATGCTTTAAAAATCGCTCTTAGAGTCCTAAAATAAAAGGCCAATACTTGTAGATATTGTTTTAGTAGATTGTGGTCAATCAGATTGAAAATTCGGCGTAGATTATATGCAGAGAAAATCAAACCTACATCAGCTGAGGCATGCTTAATGGTTTTTTTGGTCATAATATAATAAAAATCCCATTGCCGTTTTATGACTCTCCCTCAAAGAGCGGGACAGGCTGTCGGATGATCTACGATAGCTTGTCTTCCTGCCGCTTGGCGAGGTTCGGGACTAAATTAAGCCCATTATTCGGATTTGCCACATCTACCAAATACAAAGCCAACTTCAAATTAATCCTAATACCCAAATTGCTTGTAGCGTGTGTTGGCAGATAATGCATTTTTTTACTTAATATATTCGTCAATTTTTATATTTCTATTTTCATTATTCGCTTCTTCTATTGCTTTCAGAATAATTGCGATTTGTACTTTATCAATCATATTTTTATCAAAGAAAACATATTCTATTGTTTTTGTATTTTTAATATCTTCTAATGGGTTTTTGGAAAGTAGCACTAAATCTGAATTATATCCAACTTTTATTTTTCCAGTATTTCTTTTCATCCAATTGCTCGGCTCTACTGTTGCCGAATAAAGTACTTGTGAGTTGGTCATTCCTGATTTTGATAAAGATTGTAACTCATCGTGAAGTGAAAACCCCGGAACAACTGTTGCTACATTGGCATCTGTTCCAGCCATAATGGTAACTTTACTGTCAACTAATGCTTTTGTCATAATATGAATTGCTTCTGCGTAAATTTTCCAGTAAATTAATGATAATTTTTTTGCCTCTGGATTTTCGTCTCCGTCATATTCATACCCATTTCTAGTTGGTAACCATCCTAATTTGTATAATGGTGTTCCTTCAATGATTTTTGGATTGACATATTTTAATTCGATTTCTTTGAGTTTTAATTTTAGATCAAATCTTTGATTCAAAAAACTCTCACCTAACCAAATAGTTGAAGTAACACTAATATTATTCTCTTTTAGTTTTTTTGCTATTTGGACTGAACGTGTTTTAAAATAGTTGAGAAATTCTTTTTGATTTTTTGATATTGATTTTCCAAAATCATCGATAGTTTTTACCGTTAGTTCTTCAACGTGAGCAACCTCTTTTTGACCAGATGTATAAAATGCATCTAAATTAACTAATGGAATATGTCCAATAACTGGAATGTTATATTTTTTAGCAATATTTATTGTAGTTTTAAATATTTCAGGATTAACAAAACCGTACATTTTAACTGCATCATAACCTTGCACTTTTTTCTTTTTTATTTCTTTTTCAGCATCATTTTTAGTTGAATAATTGATTGATTGTCTAGTCCAACGATAATAATATCCTGTTAATCCACTTTCACTAAATATTGGAGGTGATGCTATAAACATTCGTGGTCCAATTCCATTTTTTTGTATTGATTTTCTCCATTTTAAAGAAATTGGTCTTCCAGCCATTTCTCTAACAGAAGTTACACCATTTACTAAATATAAAAATAAATCGTTTTTGCTTTCTTTTAAATGAACGTGAGAATCAATTAGTCCTGGAATTAAATATTTATCTGTTCCATCAATAATAACAGTTTTTTTTTCGACAAGTTGAATTTCTCCTAAACGAATGATTTTACCATTTTCAATAATTACATCTTGATTTTTAATAAAATGACTACAATCTTCTGAAAGTATATTTGCGTTTTTTACATGAATTATTTCGGATGGTTTTACAATTGAAGAAATATCAATAACTTTTGTTGATTTACCTAAAACCTTATTTAATTCATTATCCGCCCAAATAAAAACACCAATAAAAATGCCTGGCAATATAATAGAGACGTAAAGTATTCTCCTAAACAACAGTTTTTTCATAATTTTTTAATTCTGTTTTGAGGTGCAAAAATAAACTCAAAAGCGCTCTGAATTAGTGTGTTTTGATATGTTAGGTATGAAATATAATGTTTTAGGTACGAAAACTATAAAGATAATAATTGCTCTTTATAGTTTTTAGAAACAGGCAGTTCAATTTGAGCCAAAAATATGGTGTCTTGATTTTTCCACGCTTTAAAATGAGTTGGATTTATTAAATGTGAGCGATGGATTTGAACTAAAAAGTCGAAATCTTTATGGATTTTTTTAAGTGTACTTCGAATTAATTTTGTTTTTATTTGACTTTCGACTAAAAAGAAAATTTCCACATAATTCTGTGAATTAGAAACGCAGACTAAGTCATTTTTTCGTATTTTTAAAATGTCCAACTTGTTTTCTCCTCTAATAACAATATTTTCGTCTTGTATTGGAATCAACTTAACAGAATATATCCTTGCTAAAACTATAATTGGAGTTGAAATCAAAGCAGATTTAAGAATGATTACTTGTAAAAATTCAAAAAAACCAAATCCTCCATTTAGAATACGACTTTTGTAATATGAATAGGTTATTATTAAAAAAAGGAAATGAAAAAGGAAAAGGATACTTATTTCAAAACCAATATTCCATATTAATACTTTTTGATAAACACTTTTTTGAATTACAGCTATTAGTCCATAACATAGAAATGAAATAAAACTAAATCCAACACTTATAAGAATCCATTGTCTTGAATTTACTGTTCCATCATCAAAAGGTTTGATAAAATAAGCGAAAATGAAAAACCAAAAACTGATAAAAATTCCGATTAGTAAATGATGGTTTATCGAAGCATTTATTTTTTTCATTTTTTATAAAAAAGATAATTAAATATATGGTTGTTGTTAGTTTTTTCGCATTTTTTGGTTGTATTCGTGCCAACGTTTTGGTACTACAGCGGATTTGGGTTCTAAATTAAGATTTATTTTTCGGTTATCGCTAAACTGCCAAATACAAAACCAACTTTCCATTAAGGCAATTGCCCAAATCCGTTGTAGTAGCTGCTATAGGCAGGTTTTATTTATTTTATTGTAAAACTAGCATCTCCATTACCACTCCAATAACTATATCTGCCTTTCGGTAGTTTTTGAAGCAATTCATGATACTTTACTTTTAGATTAAGTTCCTTGTCCAAAAAATCTAATACTTTTTGTGCTTTTTTTCGGTTTTCAGGTGTGTCTTTTTCATTTTTTTGATTGGGGGTTAATTCCCAAAAACTATATTCTTTAATTACATTATTAGATTTAATATAAAACTCTGTGTGAACACCGTCAAGCCCCATTACACAATCATCATTTTCGGTACAATTTTTAACAGTTTCAAGCGCGATCTTTTTGAATTCAGAAATTAGCTTTTCAACTTTTGATTTTTCAATCTGCATTTTACCTACAAAAAGTTCACTCTTGTTTTCAAAATCTCTGTCAATCACAATGTTTACATTACCAAAAAAATCACCATCTAATTTTTCAATAAGCTCTATTGTTAGAGGAGAACTCGATAATTTAATTTGATAAATGGTCTTATAAATTTTGTCATTAAAATTAATAGAATCTTGTTGTTGATTTATTAACTTTTCTTGAGATTGAACAAAACTAGAATTTGCTATTAAACAAAGAAAAAGTAAAAAATAATTATTCATTGGAGTTGTTGTTTTTAGCATTCGTTTAAACTTGCCTATAACGTCAGTTCGTCTAAAAACCTCCAAACGAACAGTATTTTGTTAATCAGTGAGTAAATATATGTGATTTAAACTACAATAAAAATTCTTTTTTAAAATAGCATCTTTCACTTTCTCAAAACAAAACAGGCTTTAAAATGCTTTAAAAATTGCTCTTAGAGTCCTAAAATAAAAGTCCAATACTTGTAGATATTGTTTTAGTAGATTGTGGTCAATCAGATTGAAAATTCGACGTAGATTATATGCAGAGAAAATCAAACCTACATTGGCTGAGGCATGCTTAATGGTTTTTTTGGTCATAATATAATAAAAATCCCATTGCCGTTTTATGACTCTCCCGCAAAGAGCGGGACAGGCTGCCGGATGATCTACGATAGCTTGTCTTCCTGCCGGTTGGCGAGGTTAGGGACTAAATTAAGTCCATTATTCGGATTTGCCAAATCATCCCAAATCAAAACCAACTTCAAATTAAGCCTAATACCCAAATTGCTTGTAGCGTGTGTTGGCAGATGATTTTTTTTACGTTTCGTTTTCTGGATATATTTTTTCCCTCAAGTATATAAAATACGGTAAAGTTAAAATTATGATCCAAATTGCGGTTTGTCTATATATTATTTGATATTTATAATTTATGAAATAAAATGAAGAACAGTAGAGTAGGCAAAGAAAAGAATCAAATTTCATTACTTGCTTTTCTGAATATCTTTCAATATGCGTTTTATTCATTGCTTTTATATCGTTCATATGTGTTTTGTCATAAAACCTATTTCTACTTGGCAAATATTCAGCTACCATTAAAAAATTCTGCAAAATGTACATCGAAGATATACCTAAAATAAAATACTCTAAAGTTAGTATAGACCCATTTACAGCATCCGTGTCTTCGATGTTTTGACTATTAAAAACACTAAAAATATGTTCTGTGGCGAAAATTATCATAATCATTGAACTCCATATACTTAAAAACAGTCTGTGATTTCTACTTAAAGGAATATATGTAAATGCGTGAATTAAAGAATAGAATGAAATTAAGAAAGATATTGAGATTAATGATAAGGAAAATAGATTTAGGTTCTCAAAGAAATTATAATCAAAAATCCAATATATTATTGAAATCGATTGAATTAGAGTTATTCCTTCGGTTAGTTTTGGAACAACTTTTTTATCGTGGAAAATTACTGATATTAAAATAAAAAATGCTAAAAAAGTAAAAGGCCAAGCTTCAATATGACTTTCGAAATTATAGTTCCTTTCGTGCTTTCCAGGTAAAAAAGCAAAAAAACTCAAAATGAGTGAGCCTAAAATTTTTAAAGCGATAATTTTCCAGTCCGTTGAAAGTCTTTTGTTTTCGTAGATTATTCCAAGTAGTAAGGGAATGAAACTTAAAGTAAATAATTTTCTCTCACTTACTTGAACTCTGTAGATAATATAAATTAAAAACATTAAGAGAAAGAAACCAAGAATATAAAAGTAAGTTGACCATTTTTTGTAGAATGGTAATTCTACTTTAATTGTCTTCTTTTTAATAGTTTTTTTTCTTTCGGTCATTAGTATTCGTTTCGTTCTTTTAAATTATCTGCCAACGTTTGGCCGCTTGGCGATGTGGCGGATTAAGTAAGCCTAAACTTTCGGTTAATGACTAATTTTCCAAGTACAAAACCATCTTTAAATTAAGCCTAAACCCGCCATATTGCCAAACGGCGGTTAGCACACGTTTTTTAATACTCGTATGTCAAATTGATATTGTTATTTTCTGGTACAAAAATTAAAAGATTCTCTGTAGTTGCAATTCCATTTTTAATTTTAGTGATTGTGATTAAATTCTTTTCATTTCGAGCAACAATAACATTGTTGAATGTTTCGACTTGATTAATTGAAATATAATTCCCAAAACCACTTGATTGAGAAGCGTATTGCGACTCAATAAGGTCATTTTGACCTATTTTAAGTCCCGAAGGATATAGAGTCTGGACTTCAAATCTGTCATTACTGTTTAATGGAAGAAAATTATTCAAGGTTACAGTAATGAAGTCTTTTGTTGGAATATAGAATGATTTGTTAATTATGGTATCACGAGTAGGCAAAGAATATATGGCTTCGGCAATATATATATCATTTTTCCTGATGTAATTTTCAGGGCTAAGATGTGATTCATCAATTAAGAGTGCAAAATAGCCTTGTCCATTTCCTCCAATTTCGCTGTCTTCAAGATAGAATTCCATACTATAGAATCCGTTTTCATCAGTTTCAGTTTCTTTAATTATTCGGGTACTTGCGCTGAATGGTGCATTTGAAATTCGATAATCTAACCTTAATTTGATATTTTTTAATGGCGTATCATTTTCAGTTACGATTCTTCCTTTTAACGTTGTGCAATTTGAAGAACAAAGATTTTCGGTATCATCATCTGTTTTACTGCAGTTCAGAAAAGTAGTTAGTATTAGCACTAATAAAATAATTTTTTTCATATTGGTTTTATTTGTTGATACTATTTCTCTCGAATGGTTGCGTTAAAATGTGTGCTAACGTCCCGCTGCCTGTGGATGTTGTGGAAGTTCGTAACCTCTCAGTTTTCGGCTTAACGAAAACTTGATGCGAAACGATAATTCCACTAAACTCCAGCTAGCTCAAAATGGTGGTTATGCATAGTGCTTTACTTATCGTTTTTATAAAATTTCAAGGTTCTTTTTGTTAAGTCAACTTTTGCAATACCGCTTCTCATTCCAATAAAAATATTTTTGTCGTTAAGAACAGCAATTGAGTTAGGATATAAACTGTACCAAAATGTATTTTTAAAAATGAGTTCTTTTTTAAAATCTTTTACTATGTAGAAGTTTTCGAAAGTTGCTACAAGAAAAGTATCATTATAAATAGTAAATGCAAAAGGTGCATCTTCAAAATCAACAAGTAATTTAAAAATAAAGTCATTGTTTATTCTTTCGAGTTCAAACAAACCACCAGTGCTAAAAACTTGGTGAGCATAACTAGTTATAAAATAAATTTTGTCTTTGTAATTGAATATAAAACTAATGTTTCCTTTACTTATTTTGATTGCTTGTTTTGTGCTATCATTTGGTTGAAAAATTAATTGACCTCCAAATTCCCCCTTGTTTATTCCAATAAGTGTTCCTCCTTGAATTTTTAGTTCGCATTTATCTACTGCTTTAAATTTTTCAATTTCTAGCCTGTCTTTAACTAACTTAACACTAAACTCATTTTTAGAATGATTTAACGGATACCATTCTTCAGATTCAACTTTTGGTTGCATACTTTCGACAAACTCTTTTGGAATCATATCACGTGTCTGCGCATAGTTTTTTTGACAAATTGTTATCAAAAAGAAGAGCAAAATATATAAAATCTTTAAGTTCATAGGGTTTTTGATAGCATTATGCATAACGTCCCGCGGCTTTGCTAGGTTTTGGGACTAAGTTAAGATTTTTCTTCCGGATAATCACTTTTATTTCAAGTACAAGACCAACTTCAAATTAAGCCGAAAACCCAAATCCAGCAAAACCGCTGTTATAGGCTGGCGCAATTCGATTCAATTTTATTCTTTAAGCTTTTAAGTATCCTTTTTCGAGTTCCAAAATCCAATATTCCTGGGCGATTGCAAAAAGCATTAAATTCAATTTGGTTTTCATGAATATAAAAGTGTATTTCATAATCCAATCCCAAAACATATTTTTTGTAATACAGTCTAATTATTTCAGAATTAAAACTGGGTAAAGTTTTAAAATTTTTTTCTTCCGCAAGTTTGTTGATGATTATTTTTTTATTTGTATTCTCGATTTCACAATAAACAAATATAGATTTAGAATTTTGGTATATTTTGAAAATGGCATATATTCCTAAAGAGAATAATGAAATAAAAGTTATTGCTATACTTTCTTGTCTGTTCTCATATCCAAATTGCGCAAGAATAAAAAAAGGAGTTGCGAAACAAAATATCAAAATTATTGCATAGTTGAATTTTTCACTAAAAGGCGTTTTAATTTGTTGTTTCATACGTTCGGTTTTTCAGTGCTTGCCTATAACGTTCCGCTACTACAGCGGGTTTGGGACTAAATTAAGCGCTATTTTCGGATTTGCCAAATCATCCCATATACACAACCATTTTCCCATTAAGCCAATTGCCCAAATTGCTTGTAGCGTGTGTTGGCGGTAGTTTTTTATTGTACGTATTTGTATTTCCGTTTATATATTTTTTCAGTTTGATGTTGTTCTTTACCCAAATATTTGATTTCAGCTTTCTTAAACTCTTTTTCAAAATTCTCAAAGTTTAGGTTAAAGATTTTAATTAGTTCAAATTGATTATATCTTTTAGAATAAATTATTATTGATTTTGAAGTATAATTTAAAGGAACTCTTCCATATGAAATTTCAGATTTCGAGTAACCATTGATTTCTTCAAAACTTAATTTCTCAATTTTAAGTTTTAACAGTTGAAATATAACTATTCCGCTAGAACTTATTTTCGCAAAAGTGAAGTGATTTGAAAGTTGGTAATAAAAATATAGAAATATTAAGGAAACAAAAATTAGCAAGAATATCATTCCAATTTTGTTTTCACTATTGTTTTTGAAAAACCCTTTAAATTCAAAAATCCATTCAAGACAAACTAAAATCATTATTCCAAAAAAAGAAAGAAATACCAAATTTAAGAGTAACCAAAGTAAATTCGGAAATGTTTTAACTGTCTTCATTTAATTTATTTTCAATTTTCACGTTCGGCTGCAAAATTACCGCCAACGTCAGTCTGTGAAAAAACCTCTGTTGTATTATGATCAAATATAACAAAATACTTGTATAAAAAGAAGATTTTTCGTATTTTTAAGAATGCAACATATCACAGGTATTTCCCGTCAGCAAATGCGTTTTTCAAGTTTAGAAGACACTATAAGTCCCGATAACCAGGTGCGATTTATAGATGCCTTTGTCGAATATATTGACCTCTCTAAGCTCGATTTTGCTGTAAAAACGCTCAAGACCGAAGGTCGCCCGAGTTTCAATAGTAAAGTGTTTCTAAAGATTTATTTATATGGT
>NZ_SMFM01000015.1 GCF_004349085.1 Flavobacterium caseinilyticum
TTTTCCTGCCGAGCAATCGGCAGGAAGAAACTTTCTTTTATCCTGAATTTATTTCAGGAACTTTAATACTTTTTTCTTTATCTCAGTATGTTAAGATATTATGTAAGTGATGTTTATAAAACAATAAACAACATTACAGTAATTGCCCAAAGCAATTATAACCTCTTAAGGTGGTTATTGCGGCGGGGCTCACCTCTTCCCATCCCGAACAGAGTAGTTAAGCCCGCCTGCGCAGATGGTACTGCAGTTATGTGGGAGAGTATGTCGTCGCCTTTCTTTATCCTGAATTTATTTCAGGACCTATTAAATCCTCATCATTTATTTGATGGGGATTTTTTGTTTTACAGCGGCCCAGGGATCAAGTCGAAAACCTGTGGATTGATAAAAATTAAGCATAAATATTAGTTCGTCTAAAAAGAAAGAATTTTACATTTCTTAAACCTCTTAATGCGATCTAAAAGCTTTTATTTTGGCGTTAAAGGATTCTGCTGATGCATCAGTACTTCTGTTGTCAAAATAGTTTAATATGTTTTGATAATGATTTATTATAGATCTTGAGATAGGATTGAAAGACTTAAACCCAGATTAAGATTTACTTTTTCATGCCATTTGGCTAATTTTGAACTTCCAATAATTTTATCGGTTGCTTTTTAAATTGCAACGATTATTGATTCATAGAATTAGCTTCATATCTTTATTTTTTATGATATAACAGACTTTATTTATAAAATGTCGTTATTAGAGTTTGAGGAGCTAGTGAAATTTGTAAAATAAAAAGCCAATTTTATTTCTAAAATTGACTTTTTATTTTAACCGTGGATAGTTTCTTGTTTGCCATAGTTTGTGATTATCGAGGTTTCAAATTCGATCCATTCCTTCCAGCGTTTGTCCACATCAATATTATCAGCATATTTTCGAGCAAAACCCAAAAAAGTAGTGTAATGTCCCGCTTCAGAAATCATTAGGTCTCTGTAAAAAGTAGCCAGTTCAACATCTTTTATGTTTTCTGATAAAACTTTGAAACGTTCACAACTTCTGGCTTCAATCATCGCTGAAAACAACAATCGGTCACAAAGTGCGTCTTTTCTGCTGCCATCTTTTTTCATGAATTTGAACAGTTCATTTACATAATGATCTTTCCTTTCTCTGCCTAAAGTCAGTCCTTTGCTTTTGATTAAATTATGAACCAATTGCAAATGGTCTAATTCTTCTTTTGCAATGATTAACATTTCAGTTACTAATTCTTCTAATTCCGAATTGTAAGTAACTAGACTTATTGCATTGGAAGCTGCCTTTTGCTCGCACCAAGCATGATCCGTCAAGATTTCTTCTATATTCGATTCAACTATATTTACCCAACGCGGGTCTGTGGCTAATTTTAATCCTAACATGATGATGAAATTTATTTTGAGCAAAATTAGTGTTTTATAATCTATTTTTGGTTCAAATGACCCTATTGAACTCAAAATAGCATTATTTTGCAATTGAAATTTTATAATAATATGAATCAAGTACAAAAGCTTTTAATTATCGGTTTTGTTTGGCCAGAACCCAATTCATCCGCAGCAGGAGGAAGGATGTTGCAACTGATTTCACTTTTTAAAGCGCAAGGTTTTAGTATTACGTTTGCTAGTCCTGCTCAAAACAGTGATTTCATGGTAGATTTGCAAGGATACGGAGTGGAGAAAGAATCAATAGAACTTAATAATTCCAATTTTGATGTTTTTATAAAAGAACTGAATCCTTCAGTTGTTTTATTTGACCGTTTTATGATGGAAGAACAATTTGGTTGGCGTGTTGGCGAAAATTGTCCTGATGCGTTACGATTATTGGATACCGAAGATTTACATTGTTTGCGTTTGGCTCGTCAGAAAGCATTTAAAGATAACCTTTCCTTTAATATCAGTGATTTGTTTGTAGAAGACGTTGCAAAACGTGAAATTGCTAGTATTTTGCGCTGTGATTTGTCTTTGATGATTTCCGAATTTGAAATGGAACTTTTGGAATCTGCATTTAGAATTGATACCTCTTTACTGTATTATTTACCTTTTTTATTGGAGCCAATTGATGCTACCGTAATTCAGGATTTACCTACTTTTGAAGACCGAAAAGACTTTGTTTTTATCGGAAATTTTCTTCATGAGCCCAATTGGAATGCCGTTCAATATTTAAAGGAAACGATTTGGCCATTGATTAAAAGACGTTTGCCAGAATCCGTTTTGAATGTTTATGGCGCTTATCCGTCGCAAAAAGTATTGCAATTACATAATAAGAAAGAGGGTTTTTTAATCATGGGAAGAGCTATTGATGCGCAGGAAGTGGTCAAGATAGCACGGGTTGTTCTGGCGCCTTTGCGTTTTGGTGCTGGGATTAAAGGAAAATTATTGGAAGCCATGCAGTGCGGAACACCAAGCGTCACTACTTCCATTGGTTCTGAATCCATGCATGGTCATTTGCCTTGGAACGGTTTTATTACTGATGATATAACTGATTTTGCGGATAGGGCAGTGCAATTGCATCAAGATAAAACAATTTGGCTTAAAGCCCAACAAAATGGATTTGAAATTATCAATCAACGATATTCTAAAACTTTATTCGAAAGTGACTTTAGAGTTAAAATTGAATTTTTACGATCTAATTTACCGCAACATCGATTGAATAATTTTATAGGTTCCATGTTGCAACACCATACTTTAAAAAGCACCAAATATATGTCGCGTTGGATAGAGGAGAAGAATAAATAAAAAATCCCGTCAAGTTTTTAAACAAGACGGGATTGTATTTTAAAATCCGAGTTATTACGCTAGCATCGTAACTGGGTTTTCTATGAATTGTTTCAATGTTTGTAAAAATTGAGCTCCCGTTGCGCCATCAATTGTTCTGTGATCGCAAGCTAAAGATAACATCATCGTATTTCCTACTACAATCTGGCCATTTTTCACAACCGGTTTTTCTACAATTGCTCCTACGGATAAGATTGCAGAATTAGGTTGGTTGATGATAGAATTGAATTCAGTAATACCAAACATTCCAAGGTTAGAAACCGTAAAAGTACTTCCTTCCATTTCTGTAGGTAATAATTTTTTGTTTTTAGCTCTTCCTGCAAGATCTCTTACGCTTCCGCCAATTTGGGATAAACTCATCGCATCTGTAAAACGTAATACTGGAACCACTAATCCGTCTTCAACAGCTACGGCAACTCCAATATTCACATGATGATTGATAAGAATTGAATCTTCTCTCCACTGTGAATTCACTTTTGGATGTTTTTTTAGAGCCATTGCGCAGGCTTTTATCACCATATCGTTAAAAGATACTTTTGTGTCTGGAACGCTGTTGATGATAGTTCTAGATTTCATAGCCTCATCCATTGCTACCTCAATTACTAAGTTGTAATGTGGAGCTGTGAATAAAGATTCTGCTAAACGCTTAGCTATGATTTTTCGCATTTGCGAATTCTTGATTTCTTCTGTGACAACTTCTCCTGCTGGAACAAATGGTTTTGAAGTAGCTACAGTTTCTGTTTTCGCTGCTGCAGTTTCAGTTGTCGGTGCCGGAGCAGCTACAGTTTGTGGTGTAAAGTTTTCGATATCGCTTTTTACAATACGTCCGTTTTCACCAGAACCTTTTACTTGTGTCAATTGAATTCCTTTGTCGCTTGCAATTTTCTTTGCTAATGGTGATGCTAAAATTCGTTGACCGTCAGTTGATGGTTCTTGAACGATTGGTTCTGAAGCCTTTTCTGTTGAAGCAACTTCTTTTTCTTCTGCCACTTTTGGAGCTGTTTGTGGTGCTCCGCCAGTTTTATAGTTTTCAGCAATTCCACTAATATCAGTTCCTGCAGGCCCAATGATTGCCAAAAGGCTATCAACAGGTGCAGTATTACCTTCTTCGATTCCTACGTATAATAAAGTACCTTCGTTGAAAGATTCGAATTCCATTGTTGCCTTATCAGTTTCGATTTCAGCAAGAATGTCGCCTTCAGCAACAGCATCACCTACTTTTTTCAACCAAGTTGCTACAGTTCCTTCTGTCATCGTATCACTTAAACGAGGCATAGTGATAACTACAACTCCTTTCGGAAGTGAAGTTGCTGCCGGTGCAGCTTCTTTTGTAGCTTCAGGAGTAGAAGTTGTTTCTTCAGTAACTTTTGTTTCCTCAGTTCCTTTTGATTCTTCTTTTACGGGAGCTGTATCGGCTGGTTTTCCTGCTAATAATGCCGAAATATCCTCGCCTTCTTTTCCTATAATCGCTAATAAAGAGTCTACTGGTGCAGTTTCACCTGCGGGTATTCCTATGTGTAAAAGTGTTCCTTCGTTGAAAGACTCAAATTCCATTGTTGCTTTGTCGGTTTCAATTTCTGCAAGGATATCACCTTCACTTACTTTATCCCCTACTTTTTTTAGCCAAGTCGCTACCGTTCCTTCCGTCATCGTATCGCTCAAACGAGGCATTGTAATTATTGTTGCCATAATTGATTTTATAATTTATGAGGTATAAATGGATAGTTTTCTTGTTCGTATACGACGTCGTATAGTTGTTGAATAGGTGGATAGTCGGATTCTTCGGCAAATGTTACACATTCTTCCACTAAATTTTTAACCCTTTGATCTATTGCTTCGATTTCCTCTTCTGTAGCATATTGATGTTCTTTAATGACATCTAAAACTTGTGTAATTGGATCGATTTTTTTGTATTCTTCCACTTCATCTTTCGTACGGTATAATTGTGCATCCGACATAGAGTGGCCTCTGTAACGGTATGTTTTCATTTCTAAGAAAGTTGGTCCGTCTCCACGACGCGCTCTGTCGATTGCTTCAGTCATTGCTTCCGCAACCTTAACAGGATTCATTCCGTCAACAGGTCCGCAAGGCATTTCATATCCTAAACCTAATTTCCAGATATCAGTATGGTTAGCTGTTCTTTCAACAGAAGTTCCCATAGCGTAACCATTGTTTTCAACAATAAATACTACTGGAAGTTTCCACAACATAGCCATGTTAAAGGCCTCGTGCAAAGATCCTTGACGTGCTGCACCATCACCAAAATAGGTCATAGTAACACCACCGGTTTCAAAATATTTATCTGCAAAAGCTAATCCTGCACCTACAGGAATTTGTCCACCCACAATTCCGTGACCACCATAGAAACGGTGCTCTTTTGAAAAGATGTGCATAGAACCACCCATACCTTTTGAAGTTCCTGTAACTTTTCCTAAAAGTTCCGCCATAACACGTCTGGGATCAACTCCCATGCCTATTGGCTGAACGTGATTTCTGTATGCAGTAATCATTTTGTCTTTTGACAAGTCCATAGCGTGCAACGCACCAGCTAATACTGCTTCTTGACCATTGTATAAGTGTAGAAAACCTCTAACTTTTTGTTGGATGTATAATGCCGCAAGTTTGTCCTCAAACTTTCTCCAAAGGAGCATGTCTTCATACCACTTTAAATATACTTCTTTTGTAACTTCTTTCATCTGAATTTTTCTTTTGCTAAAGTGTTATTGTATTATCAATTTGTACCTATAACGCAAAATAGTTTCCTCCCACAAATTTGCGCCCCGAAAGCGTCGGGATGCAAAAATAAGACATTCCAAGTAAGAACTAAAATTTAATAGGCAATTTTTGGATTTTTTACAAGAATTTTTTATCGAACATAAATGGGAGTAAATTTTTCAGTGATTCCGATTTATAAATAGAGCCAATTTCTCCCATGAAATAGATTTCTATTGGGGTTTCTTGTTTGATTTCATATTCTGCAATCGATTGTCTGCAAGAGCCGCAAGGTGGAATTGGGGCTGTGGTTTGATTTGTGTCCGAAGCAGCAGTAATTGCCATTTTTAAAACCTTTGCATCAGGATACATGGCACCGGCATAAAAAATAGCGACACGTTCTGCACAAAGTCCTGAAGGATATGCTGCATTTTCCTGGTTTGAACCTAATACAACTTTGCCGTTATCTAAAATAATCGCAACTCCAACTCTAAATTTTGAATAAGGTGCATAGGCATTTTTTCTAACTTCAATGGCTTGCGTCATTAAATCCTGAATGTCAATTGGTAAATCCTGAGTGGAATCAAAAACTTTGAATTGAGTAGTAATAGATATTTCTTTCATGCTTTTTTAAGGAAAAAAAATCCAAATTTCATGGTGTTGAAATTTGGATTGTTATTTGGGATTAATTTAATTTTAATATTCGTCATATTTCTCTCCAAAATTGAAGGTAAGTGAAAAACGAAGGGTATTTTCTAATGGATTTTTTACTCTTGAAGATGAGAATAAATAAGATACATCAACTTTAACTACGTTATATTTGAAACCTGCCCCAAGGGAGAAGAATTGTCTGGCTCCTTTTTCTGGACTTTCGTGAAAGTAACCCATACGCATCGCAAAAGATTCCTGATATAAATATTCGGCACCCACTGAATAGGTAAACTCTTTTATTTCCTCACTGAACCCTCCAGGAGCATCTCCAAAAGATCTGAAAACTCCAGAAGTCCATCCGATTGATCGGTAGTCATTGTTATTTTGAGTGTTTTCTTCACTAGTTACTGTACCGTCACCGTTTAAATCAGGATTTTGAGGAGTAGGAACTAATAACTTATTAAATTCAACATTTAAAGCTACCTTGTTGTAGTCATCTAAAATAAAATCAAAGCCAGTTCCTATTTTTAAATTTGCAGGTAAAAAATTATTGCTGAATTCGTCGTTGTCATAACTTATTTTAGGTCCTAAATTTTGAATATTAAATCCAGCTCTCCATCTTCCGTTAAATTCGTTGTACGCTATCTCTTCTGATTGATAGAAACCTGCTACATCGACCGCAAATGAGCTCGCCGGTGATGCATCACCACTATCTGTTGCTACTTTTAAACTCGAATGAATGAAACGACCCGCTACAGCCATAGAAAATCTTTCGCTTAATTTAAGGGCGTAAGAGCCATCAAGGGAAAATTCGTTAGGTGAAACTTCTCGAGGGACTTCATTCGGGTCGCCTGTTTCGCGCAATTCAATATCACCCAATCCGAAAAAGCGAAGACTTCCAGCAAAGGCACTTCTTTCATTCAATTTTTGATAATAGGTCAGTTGTCCGAGCGATATGTCATTTACTAAATCAGTAAGGTATGGGGTGTAACTTATTGAAAATCCTTTCTGATCTGTTGCAAAAGCATATTTTGCAGGGTTCCACTGCTGCGAGAAAGCATCAGCTGACGTTGCAACTCCCATATCTGCCATTCCTGCAGCTCTTGCATCAGCAGCGACTAATAAAAAGGGAACTCCCGGATTTATAACCCTATCTTGCGCTGTTGCAGAAGAAATTACAAGTAAAAGGGCAAAAAGTAAGATTGTTTTTTTCATTGTGATGCTAATTGCTAATATTAGTTAAACAAATATACTATGTTTATTAAAGTATTACAAGTTTTTCAAATTTTTCAGTCTTGTTATTGGTTAAACTAGATTTTACCGTGAGCTTATATATATAGATGCCCTTTCCTATTTTATCTCCAAAATCATCTTTTCCATCCCAAATGATTTCTTTGGATAAAAAACCTTCAGTTGTGATGATTTGATTTTTTGTCCAAACCACTTTTCCGGTTATAGTCATTACTTGAACCTGAACATCCAAAGGTTCAAACGGTCTGTTGTGTGTAAACCAAAATTCAGTATAATTAACAAACGGATTTGGATAATTCAATACATTTGTCAATGTTACAGTTTCATCACCTACAACAACAAATTGAATCTCGGCGGTTATTGGGTTGTTGTATACATCCCAGGCTTTGAAAGTTATTGTGTGTAATCCAGGAGCTAAATTGCGTAACGGAAATCGGAGAGTTCCACTTGTAAAATCATCTAATGTTGTTTGATAATAATCATTTAATATAAAAGGATTATTCACATCGCCATCCAAAATGGCCACAATATCATGTCCTATTCCACTGGCTGTATTTATTCCGTTTTCATCCTCAAGCAAGGCAACTAAATATGGGGATTCATTAGTTATGCCTCCGAAAACAAAAGTCTCGTCATTCATATATAACTTCACTTTCGGACTAATATTGTCTATAACTGCATTTTCATTTATACCGCCTATTTTTATGCTGGAGTCGAAACCGGTTTCATTTTGCAATGTTTGATCTTTTTTAGCATAAAAACTAATTCTTCCGTTGGCTAATGGAATTCTGATGTCTCTTGGCACAACAAAAATAAATTCAAATTGTCCATTGCTTACTGATGCATTTCCTCTAAATATTGTTTCGCCCAAGACACTGAAATTAATTGGCGGACTGTTGCCATCGTTATTATAAGTTGTCCTTGAAACTGATTTGTCAAAAATGGTAGTGGAAACTTCTCCATTATAATTCGTTAATGGATTATTGTTTTCATCAGTAACTTCGCCGGTTAATTTCATTTTTGCCAATGATTTAAAATCAGCAAGAGCTTCGGTAACGGCAACATCATTTACTTTAGTTAATCTAATTTTTGGCCTTGGTATGGCAAGCATTAGTGCGGGATCACCAATGTAAAAAACAACGTTGGTGGCTGAATTTGGATTACCGTTTTTGGATATTCTTAGCGATTCTGCAATTGAATTGTATTGGTTTGAACCATATGATAATAAATTCTTAGTTAAAGCGTCGTTAAAGTTTTCCGCACTAAACTGACCGATGGAGCGTATAGTGGTAATCATCGCGATGGCTCCTCCTTGTGGGTTCCAATAGGTATATTCTCCGGCGGTTGGTCTGAACGGATTATCAAAGCGCGAAAACTCACAGGTAATGGTGATGAATAATGGGTATTTATATTGGTTGCTTAGGTTTTGCCCATCTGATTTCTCCCAAATACGTTCACTTGATAAGCCATCCTCGCCACCATGTCCCAAATAATTAAAGACTAAAGCTCCTTTTCCGAAAGCATTAAAAAAATCGGCTCTCGCTTTTGGATATCGGGATCCTCCTGCTGAAGCTTCCTGAACATAGGAATCCAAAAGAATTTTATTTACATTTAAAAATGGTTTTTCGAATGCAATTGTATTTGCTAAAATGTTTTGTCTGCTTTGCAAACTGGCATCAGATTGTAAATCAGAATCATCAGAAATTAATACAAAATTATTCCGCCAACTTCCGTACGATTTTAGATCGTGGTATTCAATGACTTTATTGACCATTTCATCTGCTTGTTTCGTGTCATTCACAAGCATTCTTCCCACTGCAATATCGATTCCTCCAAAATAAGAAACAATATTTCCCTCGGACGCATCCATTAATCCAAAAAAGTCATCGGAAGCAAAAGAAGATTCGCCGGTTGTGCTGCTATTTAAAGAATGGTATATCGGGACGACATTGGTGTTGTTTATAATTCTATTTTTAAAATCATAGGATGCATCTCCAAAAAGATTGACAAATTTCACTCTTTTATCAGCTACGGAAGCATTTTCATAAATGTATTTTATGCAGTTTCTTATAGCTGAAACATCTTGTTTTCCAGAAGAAAATTCCTGATATATCGATTCCAAAGAAATTACTTTTACGTTTAATCGGGAATTAACACGATGAAAACCTGCTAATTTTTCGGCTTGCGCAGTTAAATAAGCAGGTGTAATAATTACGTAATCAATGTCCTGAAATTGTCCTTGACTATTTTTTAACAAAGTTCCTTTTAAATCTTGATTTGCAATTTTCGACTTTGTATCTTTTAAAGGAGTATAATAGTCCGAGGCGTCTAATGCGACGTACTTTCTGATTTCGCCCAGATTTGCTTTGAAATTTATTGTGCTTTGATTGGAATTTTCAACTTTAGTTACATTAAAAAGATCGCTGACATCCCAAATTTGAGCAATCGCTGTTGCATTCGAAACTTCATAGTTTACAATTCCCAAGGTTGAACCGGCTTGGTCGTACTGGAAATGAAATTGCTTTCCATAACCTTGAAGCTTCCTCTTGGCGACGATCCTAATGTGGTCCAGAAAGCCTTTGGAACCAGGGACACCATTATTGTTGTATTTCAGTTTTATTTTTATGTTTTCTGACCCGCTGAAACTGGAGTTATTTGGTAAAGATCCCAAAATAAATTCGGTGCCAGAGTTGTTGTTCAATGCTGGAAATGAAATAGTACCAACCGGACTATCGTTTGCTGTAACATTGAAAGCGGTTGGTGTAAAAGCGGCGGCGGCGGCAGTGACAGTAATTTTTACAGGAACTGAAGAATCAAAATTCGGAAATTTAAATTCAAATTCCTGTTCGTTTTTGACCTCGAATGATTCTCCAAACCATTGACGCCCCAATCGCGCAATGTTGATTAAATCTTTTTCATAATGTTGGTGATCATCAAATGCGGTTACCGTCACATTGCTGTCTCCAACGGGTTGTATTACAGGTGTAATCCGTTTTCCATTACCCCCTTGAACGGTGACATAATAATACGATTTTGAGTCAAATAAATTAGTAAAAGTGAGGCTTTCCGAATTCCACGTGTCAACTCCTTCGCCATAAAAAAGGATATAATCTTCATTATTAAATACGCCGTCGCTTTCACCAATAACCTGAATGGCATTTTCGATTAAATCGTTTGGATAGTAAATGTTATTTGATAGTGGCAACATTCTTCCGCCATTACCGTAAATTTTTATATTTCTTGGGTCCAAGCCAGTCAGATCAACTCCTAACTGTTGCAAAAAACTTTTAGATATTTTATAAACACCGGATTTTTCAATATAAAATTGATACCAATTACCGGTTTTTAATACAGAATTAGAGATGCCCGTAGACGTTTTATTGGACGCGGTGATTCTGGAGCTTTTATACGCTACTTCATATGAAAATGATTTGATTTTTTTATATCCAAAATCGTCCTTAATTATGGGCGAAAAAGTGATAAAAGCTTCTTTGATATCTCTGGAATTGGAAATTCTTAGAGATGCATTTATTGTTTTTGGAATGTTCTCGGGAGATAAGTTTCCAAGCTGAGAAGCAGTGAGCGACTCGAAAATTATATTGGAGATTTGGAGACTACCCTCGTCAAACGCAATCGGTTCTTGTATTTTTTGAGAGCACATCAATGTTTTAGTTCTCTCCTCATAATGAAAACTATTCCCTTTAAAATATGGAATGTTAACGCTGAAATTGCCAAACGACATTTCTTTTTTTTCGAACCACTCAAGACTGATGTCACCTTTAATTTGTGTGTAAGAAACAAACGGAATTAGGACTAGCAAAGCCAAAAGTATTTTTCTCATTGTTTTTTTAACGGGATTAATAGTGAGTTATTATTTATCAGTAAAAATAAACCATTTCGTGTCATAGTAAATAATAAATATTATAAATTTGCGTTTGATTATATGATTTACGATCAATTTAGAATTTATAAATTTATAAAAAAAGTTTGGTGCTGATTAATTGTTTAATTATTATATTGCGTCACTAAAATTATTACCCACGAAAGAGTATGAAAGCAAACAAAATTATGGGCTTACGGTTGTTAATGTCAATCATGTTGATTGCTGGTTTAACCAGTTGCAGTAAAAAGTCCAGTTCAAAGAACACTTCCAGAGCAACGGGTTGGGATATGGACGGTAGAAAAGGTTCTAATACAAAAGAACAAAAAGCAGGGCCGGGTTTGGTTTTTGTTGAAGGAGGTACATTTACGATGGGAAAAGTCCAAGATGATGTTATGCATGATTGGAATAATACACCAACACAACAGCACGTTCAGTCCTTTTATATGGATGAGACCGAAGTGACTAATTCAATGTATTTGGATTATTTGGATTGGTTGAAAAACGTATATCCGCCTACAGAGGAAATTTATAAGAACATATATGAAGGAGCATCGCCAGACACATTGGTTTGGAGAAATAGATTGGGTTATAATGAAACTATGACCAACAATTACCTAAGACATCCTTCTTATGCGGAATATCCGGTTGTAGGGGTAAACTGGATTCAGGCTGTTGAATTTAGTAACTGGAGAACACAAAGGGTGAATGAAGCGCTTTTGGAAAAAAGTGGATATTTAAAAAAGGATGCCAAAACTTTAGACGTAACTGCTGATAGTAATTTTGATACTGAAACTTATTTAAATTCGCCTACTTCCACTTATGGCGGTAATGAAGACATTGTATTGAAAGGTGGTAAAGGATCAAAAAAAGCACCAAAAGCAGGAAAAGACGGTACTGTCCCTACGGAAAAAAATGTCTATGCACGACGTTCTTCCGGTATTCTTCTTCCTGAATACAGACTACCAACTGAGGCAGAATGGGAATATGCTGCTGCTGCTGATGCAGGAGAAAGAGAATACAACATTTATAAAGGTCAGAAAAAATATCCATGGTCTGGAGGTTACACTCGTTCTGGGAAAAGACAAAGTCAAGGTGATCAGTTAGCTAACTTTAAGCAAGGGAATGGTGATTATGGCGGAATCGCAGGCTGGTCTGATGATGGGGCTGATATTACTAACGAAGTTAAAAAATATCCGGCAAATGACTTTGGACTGTATGATATGGCAGGAAATGTAGCGGAATGGGTTCAGGATGTTTATCGTCCAATAATCGATAACGAGGCGAATGATTTTAATTATTTTAGAGGGAATCAATACACGAAAAACAAAATCGGAGAAGACGGTAAAATTGAAATCGTAACCAAAGATAACATGAAGTTTGATACCTTGAGTAATGGTAAAGTTGTTGTCAGAAGGCTACCTGGACAAATTGCACAGGTTCCAATTGATGAAAAAGATACTTATTTGAGACAAAACTTTGATAAAAGTGACAATACCAATTATAGAGATGGTGACAAACAGTCAACCAGATATTATAATTTTGGATCATCAGAATCTGAGGATGAAAAAGAAAAGCAAGAAAGAACCATGTACAATTCCCCTAAACACAATGTAACGGCAGATAGTTTGGGTAAAATGGTAAGAAAATATGATAGTTCAAGTAAAAGAACAACATTCATAAACGATGAAGCCAGAGTTTATAAAGGTGGTTCTTGGAGAGACAGAGCGTATTGGTTAGATCCAGCGCAAAGAAGATATTTCCCTCAGGATATGGCTACGGATTATATAGGTTTTAGATGTGCAATGTCTAAAGTTGGTCCAAAAGCAAACAAGAAAAAGTCAGCTAGAAATTAATTTTTTTATACAAAATAACCATAAAAGCCCTTTGATTAGGGCTTTTATTTTTTTAAATTTTTTCAGATGGATATTAAGTACATTCATAGTTTATTTTTACAATGTAAATCGGTTTCTATAGATACACGAAAGATTGAACCAAATTCATTATTTATCGCAATAAAAGGCGAACGCTTTGACGCTAACACGTTTGCTAAAGAAGCATTAGAAAAAGGTGCTTCGTATGTTATAATTGATGATAATTCATATTTTATTGACCAAAGAACTATTTTGGTGGAAGATAGCTTAATTGCTTTGCAGGAATTGGCACAATTTCATCGAATCTATCTAAAATTGCCTATTATTGCTCTAACGGGAAGCAATGGAAAAACTACTACCAAGGAACTTATTCACGTCGTGCTTTCTAAGAAATTCAGGACTAAAGCAACTGTTGGAAACTTAAACAACCATATTGGAGTGCCATTGACTTTGCTTTCCTTTACTTCAGAAACGGAGATTGGAATAGTTGAAATGGGTGCAAATCATAAAAAAGAAATCGAATTCCTATGTGAATTAGCAAAACCTGATTATGGTTATATAACTAATTTTGGCAAAGCGCATTTAGAGGGTTTTGGAGGAATTGAAGGTGTCATCGAGGGAAAAAGTGAAATATATCACTATATTTCAGCAAATGACAAATTAGCTTTTATAAATTTAGAAGACACAATTCAAGTAGGAAAAGCAAAAGGGTTAAAAGCCTATTCTTTTGGTGTAAATAAAACCGAAGCTGATGTGAACATTACCTCAGTTACAGCTAATCCCTTTGTTGAAATAATTTATTCTGACTTTTCTGTTTCATCTCATTTAATAGGCCTTTACAACGCCAATAATATTAATGCGGCTGTTACCATCGGAAAGTATTTTGGGGTAACAGATTTGGCAATTAAAGAAGCAATAGAATGTTTCGTTCCTGAAAACAACAGATCACAGTTATTGACAAAAGGAACTAACCAAATAATTCTAGATGCCTATAACGCAAATCCGAGCAGTATGGCTGTAGCAATTGACAATTTTCTGCAGTTAGAGGATTTAGATAAGATTATGATTTTGGGAGATATGTTTGAGTTGGGAGAAGAAAGTCATCAAGAGCATAACGCAATTGTAACGATGTTGTCGAAAGAAGAAAAGGTAAGCTGTTATTTTATTGGAAACGCATTTTATGATAATAAAATTGATAAAAATAATTTTCGGTTTTATCAAACTTTTGAAGCTTTCTCGAAGCATTTAAAAGAAATTAAAATCGAAAATAGTGCTCTATTAATTAAAGGCTCCAGAGGAATGGCTTTGGAAAGAACATTAGAATTTTTATTGTAAAACAGATTTGTAAAAATAGTTGTATAAAAAAACTCCTCAAGGAATTGAGGAGTTTTTTGTGGGCGATGATAGCCTGTTCCGAATTTCGGAAGGTTCGAACCCCCGACCACTTCCGATAGAATCGGAATGCTCAGAACCAGCTGAACTAATCTTTTTTTTGAAATTAGTTCCTGAATTTTAATCCTGCTTTTCCAAGATTTAATTTGTAATTCTCTTTATTGAGTTAACTCTTTTGTTTCGTATTTTTCGATATAAACGACTTTCCAATCATTTACATTACCAGTAAATCCTTTGCTTTTTTGATTGTGCCGAATAATACGTTCTTCAAAATTAGAAGTAAAACCAATGTAATATCTGTTTTTAATTCCGCTAAAAAAGATGTAAGTAACGTGTTCCATAGACTATAAGACATAAAAAAACTCCATTATTTCTAATGGAGTTTTTTGTGGGCGATGAGGGTCTTGACTCATTGCTGTAACCGCTTAAATATCTGTAAATTAACTATTTTTATTTTTCTATGCTCCCTAATTAGGCACCTTTCTAATTTTTTGTAAGTATAAGCATAATTATTAGTATAAAAAAGCACTGCAGAAATTTTCGATACCCTAAGAACAGCACTACTTCCCTTTCCTGTCTCACTTTGACTTCCCCCCAACTGTAGAACGGGGGGCGATGTCCATAGTGCATTGTCACGCGTATGTGGAAAATATTTTTTTTTAATTTTTAGCCAATTCATAAAATTATAGGTGAATTTCAAGGTGGATGCTGTCGCAAAATGCTAGTAACAACGTTAGATCTGATACGAAGCTGTTTGAAAGACCGGTAAAACAACTTCCTAGCTGTTGAAAAAGGTCTTGTTTAAGAGCTTTTATAGCTAAGTAAACAATTACGCAAGAGTAAGTAGTATCTAGATTAAATAGCACGTTGTCAGGATGCCTAATGCATGCAAATCAGAGCCTCTCAAAACAGGCCTACCCCGTTGATAATATAGAATAGGATTCGGTATCTAAAATTGGGGTGGGGCTTATATGCTATCAAAAAAGCCAAAAGAGTAAATTAATGACTAGACTTTGCTGATTGGCTTAAATTGTTCGCTCGATTTTTTTGGAAGGGTGTCATTGCG
The DNA here is from genome assembly GCF_004349085.1 of Flavobacterium caseinilyticum. Taxonomy (GTDB): domain Bacteria; phylum Bacteroidota; class Bacteroidia; order Flavobacteriales; family Flavobacteriaceae; genus Flavobacterium; species Flavobacterium caseinilyticum. The sequence continues at coordinate 15,610 of NZ_SMFM01000015.1, forward strand.
AAAAGTTGTTTTTTAGATAAATTCTCCTTGGCAGTCTTTCGAAAAAATGAGCATAGCCTACGGCGATTGAGTTATGCGGTTCAACTAACACCCCGAAGCCCCGCAGGGATTGTGTAGTCTTTTACGGAACAATTCCCGAGGAGCGCCACGCGGTGTTGCGGCAATCGAACAGCCACGCTAGACCGAGAATGAAACGTAGCCCTTGCGAAGTAAAGAGAAGGGATAGCAGCGTAAAACGGCGAGGAAAATATAAAAGACAGCCGTTAGGCATTCCTTAATTTAGGGCAAAGTGTTAACGGAGCCGACCTCGATGGCTGTGCGAAGGAGCAACCGCTAAATTAACTTGAAGCGACAGGCGTAGCACTGCTGAATTGAATGTATCGTAGTTTACGTAGAGAAATGATATGAAGCTGTGTTATGGATGTGGTAGCTTCAACGATCGCAGAGAAGTGACCGGTGAAGACTGGGAATGCAGGCAACAAAAAAAAGAGCTTCTCATTTTCGAGTGGCTCTTTTTATTGATGGCAAATGATCTATGGAATGGAAAGAGGAACGATTGACTGGAATAGCCCAGCGAAACTAAGGGAACAACCGTAGAGAGACCTTTTGATTGCTTTTCATCTAATGCTGTTAAGTAAAATAAAGCTCATATGAATGAACAAAACTGTAAATCAGTGTTTAACACCTTCATTATTTTAAAAACACCTTTACCGATCAATATCCATCCCAATACCATTCATCCCACTTACTCCCTTCATCATCATCCGGATAACCCAAAATATTATAGTCAAAACGGAATTTTATTGGAAAAGGGTGATCAGAATTGGAATAAGAAATATTTCCTTTCTCAATTTTCTTAGAAACTCTATAATATAAATCATTCGCCTGCGCTTCATTAAATTCATCAGCAATATGACTCAAAGCCAACAAATCAGAACTTGTACTAATTACCGTACGAATTGGCGGGTCAAGAAGACGTGGTAAATCATCAAAATCTACACCAAACCCTTTGTAGCGGTTTTCGTGCATATCCATATATTTATAGTCTAATCTAAACCTAAGTTCTTGATCATCTTGATCCACAAATAGTCCGGAATGATATCCGATATATAAAGTATAAGTTTGTTTTCCAAAGTAAGATAATATCCCCATAGTTATAAGATTTAATTGTTAGTAATCTACTTCTTCACTCAAAGTTTCCATAATTTCTCGGAAGCTGTTTAGTGGAAAAACCGGTCAAATTGACCACCCTATTCCAGTGTAAATTGACCACCAGTTTCGGAGCAAACTGACCACCACTTTCCAGTGCAAATTGACCACCTGATTTTGGGGTACAATTGACCATTAAAAACTACTAACTTTTTCATGTTGTTAGCACCATACATTCGTTAAAAAAATACGGATTATGGCAAACAAAATAACAGACATGAGTAAAATTAGAAAAGCAATTAAATTCTATTGTAACGGCAAGAGTAAGTTGTTTATAAGTAGCTACTTATCCCTTTCTAGGAATACGGTA
>NZ_SMFM01000016.1 GCF_004349085.1 Flavobacterium caseinilyticum
GGCAGTGCTGGACAATTGATAGTTGATGGAGCTGGTAAGGCAGCGATTACAGGTGCAGTGATGTCCTGAACATTGATGGTTTGCGTAGCGGTGGAGAAGTTTCCACAATCATCTGTAGCAGTCCATGTTCTAGTTACACTGTAGTTTCCGGCACAGTTGCCTGGTGTTTTCACATCATTGAAAGTCAACGTTACCGATGCATCACAAGTGTCAGTGGCAGTAGCTTGCGCAAAGGCAGGCAGTGCCGGACAATTGATAGTGGATGGAGCTGGTAAGGCAGCGATTACAGGTGCAGTGATGTCCTGAACATTAATGGTTTGCGTAGCGGTGGAGAAGTTTCCACAATCATCTGTAGCAGTCCATGTTCTGGTTACACTGTAGTTTCCGGCACAGTTGCCTGGTGTTTTCACATCATTGAAAGTCAACGTTACCGATGCATCACAAGTGTCAGTGGCAGTAGCTTGCGCAAAGGCAGGCAGTGCCGGACAATTGATAGTGGATAGAGCTGGTAAGGCAGCGATTACAGGTGCAGTGATGTCCTGAACATTAATGGTTTGCGTAGCGGTGGAGAAGTTTCCACAATCATCTGTAGCAGTCCATGTTCTGGTTACACTGTAGTTCCCGGCACAGTTGCCTGGTGTTTTCACATCATTGAAAGTCAACGTCACCGATGCGTCACAAGTGTCAGTGGCAGTAGCTTGCGCAAAGGCAGGCAGTGCCGGACAATTGATAGTTGACGGAGCTGGTAAGGCTGCGATTACAGGCGCAGTTGTGTCATCAATTTTTATTGATTGTGCACAAGTTGTAAATAAATCACCGCCAAAAAACAGCGAATATGTTCTTGAAAAATCTGCACCATCTCCATCTCCGCAAACATCTGTATCACCAACGTCTGCAGAAGTCATAGTAATCACCTTACCACAAGATTGTATGCCCGAAAACACATCGTTTGGATCGGTAAACGCGACTGGAATACTACAGCCTTCTATATCTATTGGACCTAATTTACAGGTGGCACTTGGTGTGCAGCAAACAATTTGCCTAGCAGTGGCCGTAGTGGTACATTTTCTTAGATCACTATCAGTAACGGTTACAGTATAATCGCCGGGACCTAAAGTAGGTGGATCTTTCTGCGTGGATGTAAATCCTGCTGGACCGGTCCAACTGTATGTGTAAGGTCCTATACCTCCTAACACAGTAACATCTACCTTATCAGGCGAACAGAATGCCTCAGCTGTGGCCTGTAAAGGAGGAACAATAACCAAAGTTCCTCCTGGATAACTGCATTTGCTGGGAATGCTTGTTAACATTGGACAAGGGTCGTCACTAGGCACTGTCCATGCCACCATAATATCACTTAAAACGAGTGAACTACCACAGGTATACTTAATTGTACCAAATTTAATGATTTGTATTCCATTACCTCCGCTTTGTACAGGCACATTATCTAAAATCTGATTTTTAGGAATCAGAGGCCCGCTACATTTGAGAAGGTCGCAAATGGATGTAGTTTTATCTGCAAAGGTTGTAGTCAAATTACCAAATATAGATACGGATGGTCTATCACTATTCGTGTTATGCCTTAGAGTAACAAACAGATCAAGTTCTTGCACTTCGGTGCCAGTACAAGTCACACATGTAGCTTTACCGAGGGTTGCGCTAATTATTTCGACATCGTTCGCACTGCAACCAAGTTTCAAAAGCCTTAAATCTGGTTGAGAGGGGGTGTTACCATCACAAGTTTGCCCAACTGCAGAAAGCGGTAGCAAAGCAAATAGTAAAAACGCAATCAAAAGCGGATTAAAAACCCGCAATGTGTTTTTAATGTTATTAGTTCGCATTCCAACTTGTTGCACATTACAATTTACAGTCCGTTCCTGTGTATTGCCTCCGCTGGTTTTTGATTTGAGACCATCTACATTTTCATTTTTATAAAAAGCTAATGTAGAAATTATGTTTTTCGGTGGTATCCAACAATTAATTTTGCTAGATAAAACTTCGAAAAACTTCCGAAGTATATTCTTTTTCATAATAGTGTAATTTTACGCCATAATTGTTTTAAAAGCAGGAAATTAGTTGACTTGGGAAAATCTTATAGATAAACAAAACATCTTCATGAAAATTCATGAAGTACACCATCATCAAAAGCATATTTTATCTTGGGGGAATAAACAAACTTTTATTAACCAAATTGGGGCTTTAAATCATCTTAAAAACCTTGCTTTTAAATTAATAATACGTACTGAAAGAATACATAAAGTTTTGTATCGGAGCGATAAAACTATCAGTATTTAAAACAACTCCAAAAAAATTGAAGAACTCCGTCATTAAAAGAATATTAAATTGCAAGGAACAATAAAAAATCTTTCTTTCGCCGTAAACTGCTTAGCAAAAACAGTTTTCTATTGCATTTTTTGTTTGCTAGAATAAAGATAAAGAATACCTTGAGACAGGATTTTACAAGCCGTCATAAATCAGATAAAAAACAAAAATAGCCGATGTAAAACAAACAAAGCAAGAAAATTAGCACCTAAAAAATAGTCTCGAGAATCAAAAAATAATTTGTCAAAGCATTGATTACCAATATTTTAAAAATAAAAAAACTATTTATTTTTTTCATAAAGGCAATAAATAACACGAAAATTAAAAAACCTCGAAAATTTTCACTTTCGAGGTTTAAATCTATAGTCTAACGCTTATTTATAATTTGAAGAAATAAGCAATTATCATCTATCTGGATGACATTACTTTTCTGGTAGTAGTTCCACGATTCGTAGTAATTTTTACAACATACATTTGCTCTTTTCCTTTATTCATTTTGAGGTCTAGCGCAGTTTCTTTGTTCAAATAACCATTGGTATCCGTTTTTGAAAACACTCGAATTCCTTGCGCATTGAACACCTCGATTTTCACATCAGACTCATAATCAAAATTATATTTGATGCTAAGCTGGTCTTTGAAAGGAACCGGATATGCTTCAAAACCCGCTTTGTCAGTGTTGGCTCCGGTTGGAGTTATTGCTGCCATTTTATTGGAATCTGGTTTAGTGGTTTTAGCAGCGGTTGGAGCAGTACAATCGGAGTCTGCACAAGATGATGCATCTGATGGACATCCATCATTATTCACAGATGTAAATCTAACTTTTACGCCATTTACTGATCCAGCAAGTAATCCAGTCCAAGAGGTTTTATCAGCTGTCCATGTTAATCCATTATCGATGCTATAATCATAAACTCCCGCTGCGCCGATTGGAGATGTAATGGTAATACTTCCTGCTGTTGTAGTATTATCACATAGGGAAGCGGAAGGCTGCACAACGCAAATAGTTGGAACAGCTGGTTTTGGATAAATGGTTAAAGGTACTGTTACTGTTTCACAACTCGTGGTGCTACCTGTAACACATACTTTCGCATATACATTGGTAGAAGCGGCAGTTGCATGAAATTGTAACCCAGCTGTGTTCGTATCAGCATCTGAAATAGGTGTAGTTAAAGCTAAATCGCTAAACCAAGTTACTGTTAAATTTCCACCATTTTTGATATCAGCTTCAAGAGAAGTTAAGTTAAAATAGGCTGAATAATTTGGCAAGGCTACTAATGAACACGCTGAAGCACTTGCCGTACCTATATTTGGCGTACTAATAATTATATTTCCTTCTTGTCTGTTACATTTTGAAGGTGTTGCGCCACATTGAAATGCACTACCAGTACAGAAATCTGTATTCCCAGTTCCCCAGCTAATATATACATCAGTCAATGCGATGGCATCTCCACAAGTCCATGAGAAAGGATCTGTGAAAGTAACCACATTTGTTGCGTTTAGTGTTATTCCACCAAAACATTGTGCTACCGTGGCTACTGGTTGACCTCCTATTGTTTCTGTTTCAGGAAAATATTGGTAAACATTACCATAAACAGCAGTCCCTATACGAGGTGATTTTGTTGTTAGCGTCAAAGAGAGATAAACATTAGCAGTCCCATTACAAATAAAAGTATCCGGTAATGGGGCTCCGTACTGATCTGACAAAAAGGCATTTATAATTTTAATGTCTTTAGATGTACAGCCAGATGTACAATTAGCAGGAGTTGTTTGTGCAACTGCCGTTGAAAATCCTGAGAAAACAAACAGCAATAGTATACATACATTTTTAAAATAATGGTCAAAGCGTTGGCTAGCGTTACTATTATCTGATTGAGAGTTAAATCCTGCTGCAGAAATGGTGTCTTTCGACAAAAAGCAGCTAGTCATTTTACGGGATAATGTATCGAAAAAATTCGAATTTGTAATATTTTCCATGATAATAAAGTTTTTAAACCATAAGTTGTTAAAAAGTAGGAAACCAATAAACTTGGGAACAAAAAAGTCATAGATAAGCAAACCACCTTCACAGAAATAAATGAAGTAAACCATCATCAAACGCACATTTAATTTTGCGGAAATAAACAGACTTTTATTAACCAAATTGGGGCTCTAAAGAATTGTAAAACCTTTATTATAAATTAATAATACCTAACAAGACTACAATCAGTTTTTTCAATTGAAACAACAAAACTTCATGTATTGAAAACACCTTCAAAAAAATTGAAGAACTCCATCGTCAAAAGAAAATTTTATCGCTGAGTACAATAAAAATTTCTTTTTTCACCGTTAAAAACGCATCCGAAATTAACTTAGAAATCCACCTTTTTATTGCTATATTAAAGATAATCAATATCTTAAAAAACATTTTTAGAAGTTTTAATAAATCAGATGAAAAACAAAAATATCCGATGTAAAATAAACAATTACGGAAAATTACTACGCTAAAAATGATTTCTAAAAACAACAATCAATACCTTAATTATTTGATTTACAATATTTTATAAAAATATTTCATATTTAATTTTATAAACATTAATGAAAAAGGAACGGTATAAAAAAAACCTCGAAAATTTTCACTTTCGAGGCTTAATTGTAGAATCTAATCCTTTACATTTTTTAGGATTAAATGGTTGTTAAAATCTATTTTGCAGACATTACTTTTTTCACAGTGCTACCACGATTAGTAGTTACTTTCACAACATATACTTGCTCTTTTCCTACATTTGCACTTAGGTTCAGCGCAAGTTCTTTGTTTAAATAACCATTTGCATCTGTTTTTGAAAGTATCATAATACCTTGAGCATTAAAGACCTCAATTTTCACATCGGTAACATAATCAAATTTATATTTGATGGTTAACTGATCTGTGAAAGGAACTGGATACGCATCAAAACCTGCACTTTCGACTTTCGCATCGATTGTTGGGATGCCAATAGTTGTTTCATTACATCTTGGAATATCATATCCAACAAATATTCTACAACCGTCAAATGCATTGTTTATCATATCAACAGCGCTCGCAATTTCAGAAAGTGAAAGACCATTGATAGCTCCTCCGCCCAAAGCTCTGTTGGCCAAGTCAAACAGTCCTTGAACTGTTTTATCGCCTGTTATCGCTGCGACAACATTTGGACTGATAGGGTAGTATTCATAATCATTAGTTACAGTTCCATCAGCATTACAGATACGTGTTTTAGCGATATCAGAACCACAGCCACCTTGTGACTCAGCGGTTACTAAAGTGCCTCCTTGTAAAGCAAAGTCACCAAGCGCGCCATTTATTCCTATATTAAGTCCTAATACTATGGTTTGAGCCAATAAAGTATTATTGATTCTTCCATTTTTCAAATAGCTGCTTGGCAATGCACTTATGGAGTAACTACCGGATAACACATAACTTTTTCCTCCTCCAGGTAAAACGTCTATAATAGCCATTCTATCTATTGGTGTATTAGTAATTACTACTGTATTTCCTAACGAACCTATTGTCATCGTACCGCCATAATATGTTAAAGCTCTATCTATAAGGGCCAAAGTGGTGTATTTTGTAAACCCACCATTATCCGGAGCACATGACATGCCACCAAGATTTCCATAATACCCTTGAGTATAAGTACATAATGCATCGGCACAAGATTCAGCAATTACAGTTAAACAATTGCTGTTTGCGGAACATGGAACGCCATTCAACGTACTTGTAGCCACCCGACGGTAATATGTTGTAACTGATGCCACACCCGGATCGTAAGTAGCTAGAGTAGCTCCTTCGATATTGGTAAAAGTACCACCACAGCCTGTCGTATTACTTTGCCATTGGTAAGTAACCGCAGCAGAGCCAGAACCCGGTGTTGTGCTGGTAAAAGCCGCAACATCATCTCCTATACATACTTCTTGATCTCCGGCAATTGAACCTGCACTCACATTATTTGGAGTCACAGTTAAACAATTACTAAAGTCTGGACAGGCTGTGCCATTGAGTGTTGAAGTTGCCACTCTGCGGAAATAAGTGACTACTGACACAGTTGCTGCATCGTAAGTGGCTGAGTTAGCCCCTACAATATCAGTAAATCCTGCACTACAACTTGTGGTGCTCATCTGCCATTGGTAACTGATTACACCTCCGTTTGTAGCAGGAGTTGTGCTTGTAAAAGCAACAGGGTCAAATGGGGTACATAGCGTTTGACTTCCAGCTATAGTACCTGGATTTATAGATTCAGGAGTTACTGTCAGACAATTGCTGTTTGCGGAACATAAAACACCATTTAATGTTGATGTCGTCACTCTGCGGAAATAGGTAACAACTAATACAACCGGCGCATCGTAAGTGGCTGATGTAGCCATGGCGATATTTGTCCATGGACCTGAACAAGCAGTTGTACTAATTTGCCATTGGTAAGTGATTGTACCACTACCGGTTCCGGCTGTAGTGCTGGTAAAGGCTGCAGGGTCAAACGGAGAACATAAAGTTTGATTACCCGCAATTACGCCTGCACTTACGTTATTTGGTGATACTGTCAAACAATTACTGTTTGCAATACAAGGAACACCATTAAGTGTTGAAGTAGTTACTCTACGGAAATAAGTTACCACGGCTACTGCTGGTGCATCATAAGTTGCTGCTGTTGCATTTGCAATATTTGTCCATGTACCATTACAGCCTGTAGTGTTGCTCTGCCATTGGTACGTGATTACACCAGTTCCGGTACCTGCGGTAGTGCTGGTAAAAGGAGCGGGGTCAAATGGACTACATAAAGTTTGGCTGCCCGCAATTTCTCCAGCGTTTACACCACTAGGGGTTATTGTTAAACAATTACTATTTGCAGAACAAGCGATTCCATTAACTGTAGAAGTAGTCACTCTGCGGAAATTAGTCAATGCAGATACTGATGGCGCATCATAAGTTGCCGCTGTAGCATTTGCAATATTAGACCAAGTGCCATTGCAGCCTGTTGTGCTGATTTGCCATTGATAGGTGATTACACCGCCTCCAGTTCCTGCTGAACTACTAGTAAACGCTACTGGATCAAATGGAGCGCATCCTGTTTGATCGCCTGCTATCACTCCAGGTGCTACAGGGTTTGGTGTTACAATTAAACAATTGCTGTTTGCAGAACATAAAACTCCATTGAGTGTTGATGTAGTTACTCGGCGGAAATAAGTAGTTACTGCTACAGTTGGTGCATCATAAATAGCTGCTGTAGCATTGGCTATATTTGTCCATGTTCCAGTGCATCCAGTAGTACTTATTTGCCACTGATACGTCACCGGACCACTTCCTGTTCCAGCAGTAGTACTGGTAAACGCAATTGGATCAAATGGAGTACAAAGTGTCTGGTCACCAGCTATCGATCCTGATGTTACATTATTTGGTGTAACTGTTAAACAATTACTGATTGCTGGGCAAGCCACGCCATTGAGTGTTGAAGTTGCCACTCGTCGGAAATTAGTTATTACAGTAACTGCCGGCGCATCATACGTCGCTAAAGTTGCATTTGCAATATCTGTCCATGTACCAGTGCATCCAGTTGTACTGATTTGCCATTGATAAGTCAGTGTTCCGGTACCTGTAGCAGGTGTAGTACTTGTAAAAGCAACAGGATCAAATGGAGTACATAATGTTTGACTTCCGTCAATTGTACCCGGGCTGATCACATTCACTGTTCCGGTAACCTGAGTTCTTGGCCCTTCACAACCTCTGGAATTTGTACAACTTACCCAATAACTTGTAGTTTGAGTAATATTTGGAGAATAGGATGATCCGGTAGCTACTATGTTTCCATTGATGGCGGCATCATACCATGTTAAAGTTCCACCTGGACAGCCGCTGGCAGACAGGGCTACAATACCAGGATCACAGCGTGTAACAGAAGTTACAGTTGGCGCATCAGGCACGAAGCTTAAATCCAATTGAAAAGGCGCTCCAGGAAAATCTTTTAATTCTGATTGACCTGAAGAACCGGAAGTTCTGGTTCTTACAAATAAGGTGCTAATTACAAAACAAGGGTCATTTCCAAAAAAGCTAGTTACATTAACTGCTCCTTCTGCCCATTGATTTGGTTCATAGGCCCACAAATCAGGATTGGTCGAAATAGGATCTTGATTATAAATAGGATACGGCACTATGGTTTGTCCCGTGTTATTAGTACCAAAAACAGTCCCAACTGCAGGTGTAAATTCAATATAAGAAGTTCCATCCCATCGTCTGGTCACTACATTTGCGAAATCTCCACCTTGGGTAAACTCAATAGTTACCAATAGATCCCCAATGGTGCGCCCGCTAAGAGTACCCGCCTCAGAACTAAAGGTTCCGTTCATCTCCATAGTCAATTTTTTTTGCAGAATTTCAAAGTCTATATAACTGCTCCCTTCCGTTACCTGACGGTCTGCGGCAAAAATCATCCATAAATCAGTAGCCACTCCACCCAAGGCAGGATCCCCATAAGAAAAATGAGCAATCGCATTTTGAATTTCATTCTTGTTTGGCGAAGATCCAGCTCCCCAAGTAAAAGAGCTTACAGGATCATTGATCTTATTGCTACTGGTGAAAATAGTTGGGTCATTATTGGTGATATTATCCCTGAAAAAGGTGGTGTAAGGATAAACATAGAAACTAGCTGGTAATGGCCCGTCCGGATAAGTGTATGGGGGCGGCACGGGTACAAATATACCTCCCGGATCAGCTCCCACATTTGTTTCACCTGCCTCAAATAAAAAGTCGCCCCAAAGTGGATTATCGCCTGGATATTTAACAAATTCATTGCCATCAACAGCAAATCCTCCCTTAGGCCATAACACTGGCGCTCTTCCCAGTATGTTTTGAGCATTCGTGGTATAGGATGCCATTAAAAATCCTACCAATAATATAGGAATAACAAATTTTTGGAGCCAGCAATGGGTTGCTGCATTTACTAAATAATTAATTGAATTTCTCTCACTAGATTTAGCTGCATCTAATTTAGAAAAGTTGTTCTCCGTTATAATGCATTGGGTTATTTTGCAATATAAAACATCGAGAATCTCGAAAATCGTACTCTTTTTCATAATTAAAGTATTTTAATATCATACATCAGAGATAAAAGGTAGTTTACAGATTTGGGGTAGAAAAATCGTAGAAAATAAAACACCTTCATAAAAATTTATGAAGTACACCGTCGTTGCAAGGATTTTTTTCTTTTGAAGAATCAAAAATCCTTTTTGAAGCTAAATGCCAATTAGATTGGTAATTAGAACATAAAATTAATATAATGAGGTAAAACAAAAGTTTTCAGATTTGGGGAGAAAACTTGCAGAAAATCGAAACAACTTCAAAAAAAATTATGAAGTAATCCATCATCCAAAAAATTTTTATTGTTGGGACAATAACAAAATTCTTTGATTAGCCTGAAAGTCGCTTTATAAAACAACTTATTTATACTTTTAAAAATTTACTTTAGTAAAATTAAACATTAAAAAAAGAAGCCTCAAAAAATTAAAAATAAAACCCGACAAGAAACTATTATAGTCGATAAAACGCATGCCGTTTAGGAAATTTAGTATGTTCTATTGTTCAATATGATCAATTTTCAAAAATGTAAGTATTTAATTATCAAGTATTTACATGACAAATTAATTAATAAATTTTATAGTTATTTAATACTAATTAACTTTCAGCTTTCAGGACAGCTTTTACATTTAAACACTATTCTTTCGTTTTTAAAACGGGATTTAATCTCATTATCCAGAGTATCATCTCGATAATAGAGTCAAAATAAACTTATACTAGTCAAATTCCATAAATCCATTGATACGTCTTAAAATTGGCATTCTGCGTCAAAAATAAAAATTTAGTGCACTCTTTTACTGTATTCGATTGGTTATTTCAATTAGATTTTTGTGTTCAATAACTGGCAATAAAACTTAGAGAGAAAACATAAAAAAACCTCGAAAGAAATACTTTCGAGGTTTAATTTTATTGTCTAATCCGATTTATTTTAATGGATTAGATGATTACTCAAGGTTATTTAGAAGAAATTACTTTTTTCACAGTGCTTCCTCTGTTAGTAGTTACTTTAACAAGGTAAACCTGTTCTTGACCTCTATAGGTATGAAGGTGTAACATAATTTCTTTGTTTAAGAAACAATTTGCCTCTGATTTTGAAAGTACCAAATGACCTTGTGAATTAAATACTTCTATTTTCACATCACTGGTATAATTAAAATCACATCTTATTGTCAAAACATCTTTGAAAGGAACTGGATAAGCTGTAAAACCAACAGAGTCATTTACTGAAACATCGTTGTTTTTAGTAGCTGGAGTTCCTCCTAATGGACATCCTGAATTATTAAGAGTATCCAATTTGGTGGCTAATTTTCCAGGAGCATCTCCACCAGCTAAGTATGCAGCATTAACTGCATCTATTACTGACTGAGGATTATTTAAATAAGGTGCTGGATAATCAACATCATCATGACAAGCATTCAATAAAGCGGCTACTCCCTGACGAGCTAAATTATTAATTCCGCCACCACCTAAATTAAGAGCTTGTAACAAAGTTAGATTAGCAAGATTTGAAGGTGCATTTACAAACACGGTACCAAATAACATTGAAGTACTATATTCTGAACACCATCTATCTGTGTGGTTTTTCCAGTATCCTAATGTACATCCTTCATTACATGCCAGTACTATTATAGTTTGGCTGATTGGAGTTGATGTATTGCCACAAGCGTCAGTCGCAGACCAAGTTTTTGTGTAAGTTACTGAACCATCAGGATTATTTGTTATGATAATACCTAAATCATTGATAACAGGATTTGAATCACAACCATCACTTACTGTTGGAATACCAAACACTGGTATCGTTCCACAATCAGCTGTTGAAACAGCTGGTAGAATAAGAGTTGGAGGAGTTATATCCACAGTCCAAGTCGCTGTACGTGAAACCGGTGCTGCTGCGTTGCCACAGGCGTCAGTTGCATTCCAGGTTCTGGTTTGTGAACGTAAACAGCCCGTGATCGTAACCACGCTATCGGTGAAGGTCGGAGTTACCATTCCACAAGCATCCATTGCTGTTGCTGTTCCAAGTGCTGCATTTATTGCAGATGCTGATGGATTACAACCCAATGTACCGTTAGTTGGTGTTCCTGTAGCCGTGATTATCGGCGCTACTGTATCCACTGTCCAAGTCGCTGTACGGGAAACTGGTGCTGCGTTGTTGCCGCAGGCATCAGTTGCATTCCAGGTTCTGGTTTGTGAACGTATACAGCCCGTGATCGTAACCGCACTATCGGTAAATGTCGGAGTTACCATTCCACATGCATCCATTGCTGTTGCTGTTCCAAGTGCTGCATTTATTACAGATTCTGATGGATTACAACCCAATGTGCCGTTGGTTGGGGTTCCTGTAGCAGTGATTACTGGAGCTACTGTGTCCACTGTCCAAGTCGCTGTACGTGAAACCGGTGCTGCTGCGTTGCCACAGGCGTCAGTTGCATTCCAGGTTCTGGTTTGTGAACGTAAACAGCCCGTGATCGTAACCACGCTATCGGTGAATGTCGGAGTTACCATTCCACAAGCATCCACTGCTGTTGCTGTTCCAAGTGCTGCATTTATTGCAGATTCTGATGGATTACAACCCAATGTACCGTTGGTTGGTGTTCCTGTAGCCGTGATTACTGGCGCTACTGTATCCACTGTCCAAGTCGCTGTACGTGAAACCGGTGCTGCTGCGTTACCGCACGCATCAGTTGCATTCCAGGTTCTGGTTTGTGAACGTAAACAGCCCGTGATCGTAACCGTACTATCGGTGAATGTCGGAGTTACCATTCCACAAGCATCCATTGCTGCTGCTGTTCCAAGTGCTGCATTTATTGCAGATGCTGATGGATTACAACCCAATGTACCGTTGGTTGGGGTTCCTGTAGCCGTGATTACCGGAGCTACTGTGTCCACTGTCCAAGTCGCTGTACGTGAAACCGGTGCTGCGTTGTTGCCGCAGGCATCAGTTGCATTCCAAGTTCTGGTTTGTGAACGTATACAGCCCGTGATCGTAACCGTACTATCGGTGAATGTCGGAGTTACCATTCCACAAGCATCCATTGCTGTTGCTGTTCCAAGTGCTGCATTGATTGCATCAGCGGATGGATTACAACCCAATGTACCGTTGGTTGGTGTTCCTGTAGCCGTGATTATCGGCGCTACTGTATCCACTGTCCAAGTCGCTGTACGTGAAACCGGTGCTGCGTTGTTGCCGCAGGCGTCAGTTGCATTCCAGGTTCTGGTTTGTGAACGTATGCAGCCCGTGATTGTAACCACGCTATCGGTGAAGGTCGGAGTTACCATTCCACATGCATCCATTGCTGTTGCTGTTCCAAGTGCTGCATTTATTGCAGATGCTGATGGATTACAACCCAATGTACCGTTGGTTGGTGTTCCTGTAGCAGTGATTACTGGCGCTACTGTGTCCACTGTCCAAGTCGCTGTACGTGAAACCGGTGCTGCTGCGTTGCCACAGGCATCAGTTGCATTCCAGGTTCTGGTTTGTGAACGTATGCAGCCAGTGATCGTAACCGCGCTATCGGTGAATGTTGGAGTTACCATTCCACATGCATCCATGGCTGTTGCTGTTCCAAGTGCTGCATTTATTGCATCAGCGGATGGATTACAACCCAATGTGCCGTTGGTTGGGGTTCCTGTAGCAGTGATTACTGGAGCTACTGTGTCCACTGTCCAAGTCGCTGTACGTGAAACCGGTGCTGCTGCGTTGCCACAGGCGTCAGTTGCATTCCAGGTTCTGGTCTGTGAACGCAGACAGCCCGTGATTGTAATCGCGCTATCGGTGAATGTTGGAGTTACCATTCCACATGCATCCATTGCTGTTGCTGTTCCAAGTGCTGCATTTATTGCAGATTCTGATGGATTACAACCCAATGTACCGTTGGTTGGTGTTCCTGTAGCGGTGATTATCGGTGCTACTGTATCCACTGTCCAAGTCGCTGTACGTGAAACCGGTGCTGCTGCGTTGCCGCAGGCATCAGTTGCATTCCAGGTTCTGGTCTGTGAACGTATACAGCCCGTGATCGTAACCACGCTATCGGTGAATCTCGGAGTTACCATTCCACATGCATCCATTGCTGTTGCTGTTCCAAGTGCTGCATTTATTGCAGATGCTGATGGATTACAACCCAATGTGCCGTTGGTTGGTGTTCCTGTAGCAGTGATTACTGGAGCTACTGTATCCACTGTCCAAGTCGCTGTACGTGAAACCGGTGCTGCTGCGTTGCCACAGGCGTCAGTTGCATTCCAGGTTCTGGTTTGTGAACGTATACAGCCCGTGATCGTAACCACGCTATCAGTGAATGTTGGAGTTACCATTCCACAAGCATCCATGGCTGTTGCTGTTCCAAGTGCTGCATTGATTGCAGATTCTGATGGATTACAACCCAATGTGCCGTTGGTTGGGGTTCCTGTAGCAGTGATTACTGGAGCTACTGTGTCCACTGTCCAAGTCGCTGTACGTGAAACCGGTGCTGCTGCGTTGCCACAGGCATCAGTTGCATTCCAGGTTCTGGCTTGTGAACGTAAACAGCCCGTGATCGTAACCACACTATCGGTGAATGTCGGAGTTACCATTCCACAAACATCCATTGCTGTTGCTGTTCCAAGTGCTGCATTTATTACAGATGCTGATGGATTACAACCCAATGTGCCGTTGGTTGGTGTTCCTGTAGCAGTGATTACTGGCGCTACTGTGTCCACTGTCCAAGTCGCTGTACGTGAAACCGGTGCTGCTGCGTTGCCACAGGCGTCAGTTGCATTCCAGGTTCTGGTTTGTGAACGTATACAGCCCGTGATCGTAACCACGCTATCAGTGAATGTTGGAGTTACCATTC
>NZ_SMFM01000017.1 GCF_004349085.1 Flavobacterium caseinilyticum
TACCGTATTCCTAGAAAGGGATAAGTAGCTACTTATAAACAACTTACTCTTGCCGTTACAATAGAATTTAATTGCTTTTCTAATTTTACTCATGTCTGTTATTTTGTTTGCCATAATCCGTATTTTTTTAACGAATGTATGGTGCTAACAACATGAAAAAGTTAGTAGTTTTTAATGGTCAATTGTACCCCAAAATCAGGTGGTCAATTTGCACTGGAAAGTGGTGGTCAGTTTGCTCCGAAACTGGTGGTCAATTTACACTGGAATAGGGTGGTCAATTTGACCGGTTTTTCCACTAACATAATCGAACTCAAAAAGCAACTTACCGAAGTAGAAAACCAAATGGAAAACTATTTGAAAGAGTTGAATTTAATTTAATAAAACAAATGACATGCAAGTCAGCAAAATACAATACGCATCCGACCTACATTTAGAATTCCCTAAAAATAAGGAATTCTTTAATGCCAATCCTTTAGTTCCCAATGGAGATATATTGATTTTGGCAGGTGATATTGTGCCTTTTGCTGTTATGGATAAGCACCAAGATTTTTTCAGTTTCTTATCAGATAATTTCCAAATGACCTATTGGATTCCGGGTAATCACGAATATTATTATTTTGATGCAGCAACAAAGTCCGGAACTTTTTATGAAAAAATTCGAAGTAATGTGATCTTGTTAAACAATTCGGTAGTGCAACACCAAAATACCAAACTGATTTTTTCTACACTGTGGTCCAAAATTAGTTCTGCCAATCAGTGGAGTATTGAACGTGGTCTTAGCGATTTTCATGTGATTAATTACAACGGTCATAGGTTTACTGCTGATGATTATAACCATTTGCATACAGATTGTATCAATTTTATCAATCAAGAATTAAAAGTTAATGATGCTGATAAAACGATTGTGGTAACCCACCATGTTCCTACATTCAAAAAGTATCCTAAGATATATAAAAACAGTACTTTAAATGAAGCTTTTGCCGTTGAACTTTTTGATACAATTGAAGCGTCTAAGGTAGATTATTGGATTTATGGTCACAGTCATTACAATACAAAAGATTTTAAAATTGGTAATACGCAAATGCTAACCAATCAATTGGGTTATGTTCAGCGAAATGAAAATGAACATTTCAGTCCTATTAAATATTTTAATATTTGATTTTCAATATAATAAAGTTATATTAGCACAATAAAGTCTATCACTTTATTGATAATTTTTAACTTTATTAAAACATAGAGTATGAGCAAAGCAATTAATTACATCAACGAAACACTGGGCACAAATGCTTTAGAAAATCCAATCTCAAATAAGTTTTTGGGCAATTTACCTATGTATATTACCCAAGCATACAAACTTTATGATGCAATTCTTTTCGATAAAAACATAGTCTTGGTAGAGCAAATCAATCAGGATGATTTTAGTATTTTACAAACAGAGAAACATTTACAATTGATTAGAAATGGCATAGGCAAAACCGTTGTTTTAGTTTTAGAAAATCTGCAATCCTACAATAGAAAGCGACTAATTGAAAAAGGAATAAACTTTATTGTGCCTGATAAGCAACTTTTTTTACCGGAATTATTAATCAATTTGAATGAAAGTTATCCACAGGCAAAGACAAAATTAAAAAGCAAAAGTCTAATGCCTTCCTCTCAATTCCTATTACTATTTCATATCATTCACAAAAATAATAATTGGAAAATAGAAGGGCATTCATTCAAAGAAATAGCCAAGAAATTAGATTATACACCGATGGCGGTTTCGTATGCAGTTGATGATTTGAAAAATCATGAATTAATTGAAGTAACGGGTGAAAAAGAAAAATACATTAAATTCAATATACAAAGAAGCGAATTATGGCACATAGTAGAACAAGAAAACCTACTGTCAAACCCCGTGTTAAAAACGGTATTTGTTGATGAGTTGCCATACAGTGTATTTATGCTAAAAGCCAATGCATCGGCTTTACCCGAATATACTAGCATTAACCCGAGCAAACAACACTATTATGCCATTGATAAAAACAAGTTTTATGAATTGCAAAAAAGCAATGCTTTATTAAATGCAAATGATAGAGAAGGCAAATTTGCTATTGAAGTATGGAAATACAATCCAGTAACATTGCTAGACGAATTCCCCGTAAATAATGCGGTAGTAGATCCATTATCACTTTACCTTAGTCTAAAAGACAATCACGATGAACGAATAGAAATGGCTTTAGAACAAATAATAGAAAAATATACATGGTAGTAGGATTAGATACATTTAGCACACATTTCAAGGACTTTCAGGACAGTTATATCATCATTGGTGGAACGGCTTGTGATATTATAATTGAAGAAGCGGGGTTTGTTCCTCGGGCTACAGATGATATTGATATCATATTAATTGTAGAAGCCTTGTCGCCAGACTTTGTAATTAAGTTTTGGGAATTCATCAAACAAGGGCAGTATGCTATACAACAAAAAAACCAAGAGGAAAGAAACTGCTACCGTTTTGCGGATCCCGCTACTCCCAATTTTCCAAAACAGTTAGAGTTGTTTTGCAAAGTACCAGATGTGATTGATGCGAATGAAGATGCACATCTTACACCTATTCCTGTCGAAGAAGGATTATCCAGTTTGTCGGCTATTCTTTTGGATGAAGAATATTATGCCTATACCATCAAAAATAGTGAACAAAAAGACGATGTTCATTTCGCATTGCCCCACACGCTAATCTGTCTAAAAGCGTTTGCTTTTTTGAATAACACCGAGAGAAAAGCGAGTGGTCAAGCGGTACGGTCTGTGAATATAAAAAAGCATAAATACGATGTATTTAGAATGGTCTTGATGCTAAATGCGAATGATGTGTTCGAAACACCTGAAACCATAAAAGCTGATTTGCAAAGGTTTGCCGATGTCGTAAAAAACGAATTGCCTAATCCAGCCATTTTTAAGGACAATGGGTTTGGTAATCAAGATATGCAGGAAATTTTTAATCAGTTTGTGAAATCGTTTGACCTAAATCAATAAACCAAACAAGTAGCCAATCAATTTATTGGTTTCGTAAAATATAATTATATTATGATAAATAATACAGGATACAAACAAACTGCCATTGGCTTAATTCCTATTGATTGGGAAGTGAAAAAATTAGGGCAAATAGGTAATTTTCAAACTAGTAGTATTGATAAATTAATTAAACAAAATGAGGAATTGGTTTTTTTAATAAATTATATGAATGTATATAAGCACGAAACAATAAACAATTTAAGTGTCAAAAAATTTCCAGTAGTTTCAGCAAAAAAATCACAAATCGAAAGTTGTAATTTAGTTAAAGGAGACATATTATTTACGCCAAGTTCAGAGACACCAGATGATATTGGACATTCTGTTGTTATTTTTGAAGATTTGGAAAATACAGTATTCAGTTATCATTTAATGAGATTTAGACCAAAGGTTGACTTGAATATTTTGTATTCACATTTTTTCTGTAATAATCAATCGGTATTGAGTCAATTTACTAAGTATGCTACTGGTAGTACTAGATTTACTATTTCTATAAAAACATTTTCAAATATTATTGTCCCAATTCCACCACTCCTAGAACAGCAAAAAATTGCTTCAATATTATCTACTTGGGACAATGCGATAGACATAAATAAGAAAATTTTAAGAAATCTTGAAATCATTAAAAAAGGTATGACAATAAATGTTTTATCTGGCAAAATTAGATTTGAGACGTTTTTAAAGGATAATAAAATTAGTCATAGAAATGGTTATAGAATACCTGATGATTGGGAAATAAAAAATTTGTCATCTGTCTTGGAACAGGTTAAAAATCCAGTTAAACCAGAAAAAGATAAACTATACAAACAAATAGGTATTCGCTCGCATACAAAAGGTATTTTTTACAAGGAATCAGTAACAGGTCAAAGCCTTGGGAATAAATCCGTTTTCGCTATTGAACCTGATTGTTTTATTCTAAATATTGTATTTGCTTGGGAACACGCAATTGCAAAAACATCTATTGCTGAATTAGATATGATTGTATCGCATAGATTTCCAATGTATAAGCCATTAGCTTCAAAACTTGATTTAGATTATCTTTTATTTTTCTTTAAATCTAAAAAAGGTAAAGATTTATTGGGTTTAGCTTCTCCTGGATGGAAAAACCGGTCAAATTGACCACCACTTTCCAGTGTAAATTGACCACCAGTTCCGGAGCAAACTGACCACCACTTTCCAGTTCAAATTGACCACCTAATTTTGGGGTAAATTGATTATTAAAAACTACTGACTTTTTCATGTTGTTAGCACCATACATTCGTTAAAAAAATACGGATTATGGCAAACAAAATAACAGACATGAGTAAAATTAGAAAAGTAATTAAATTCTATTGTGAAGGAAAGAGTAAGTTGTTTATAAGTAGCTACTTATCCCTTTCCAGGAATACGGTAAAGAA
>NZ_SMFM01000018.1 GCF_004349085.1 Flavobacterium caseinilyticum
AGTAGCTCCAGTAATCACGGCTACAGGAACACCAACCAACGGTACATTGGGTTGTAATCCATCCGCTGATGCAATAAATGCAGCACTTGGAACAGCAACAGCAATGGATGCTTGTGGAATGGTAACTCCGACATTCACCGATAGCGTGGTTACGATCACGGGCTGTTTACGTTCACAAACCAGAACCTGGAATGCAACTGATGCGTGCGGTAACGCAGCAGCACCGGTTTCACGTACAACGACTTGGACAGTGGATACAGTAGCTCCGGTAATCACAGCTACAGGAACCCCAACCAACGGCACATTGGGTTGTAATCCATCAGAATCTGCAATCAATGCAGCACTTGGAACAGCAACAGCAATGGATGCTTGTGGAATGGTAACTCCGACATTCACCGATAGTACGGTTACGATCACGGGCTGTATACGTTCACAAACCAGAACCTGGAATGCAACTGATGCCTGTGGCAACGCAGCAGCACCGGTTTCACGTACAGCGACTTGGACAGTGGATACAGTAGCGCCAGTAATCACGGCTACAGGAACACCAACTAACGGTACATTGGGTTGTAATCCATCCGCTGATGCAATCAATGCAGCACTTGGAACAGCAACAGCTATGGATGCTTGTGGAATGGTAACTCCGACATTCACCGATAGCGCGGTTACGATCACGGGCTGTATACGTTCACAAACCAGAACCTGGAATGCAACTGACGCCTGCGGCAACAACGCAACACCGGTTTCACGTACAGCGACTTGGACAGTGGATACAGTAGCGCCGATAATCACGGCTACAGGAACACCAACCAACGGTACATTGGGTTGTAATCCATCCGCTGATGCAATAAATGCAGCACTTGGAACAGCAACAGCAATGGATGCTTGTGGAATGGTAACTCCGACATTCACCGATAGCGTGGTTACGATCACGGGCTGTATACGTTCACAAACCAGAACCTGGAATGCAACTGACGCCTGTGGCAACGCAGCAGCACCGGTTTCACGTACAGCGACTTGGACAGTGGACACAGTAGCTCCAGTAATCACGGCTACAGGAACACCAACCAACGGCACATTGGGTTGTAATCCATCAGCATCTGCAATAAATGCAGCACTTGGAACAGCAACAGCAATGGATGCTTGTGGAATGGTAACTCCGACATTCACCGATAGTGTGGTTACGATCACGGGCTGTTTACGTTCACAAACCAGAACCTGGAATGCAACTGATGCCTGTGGCAACGCAGCAGCACCGGTTTCACGTACAGCGACTTGGACAGTGGACACAGTAGCTCCAGTAATCACGGCTACAGGAACACCAACCAACGGTACATTGGGTTGTAATCCATCAGAATCTGCAATAAATGCAGCACTTGGAACAGCAACAGCCATGGATGCTTGTGGAATGGTAACTCCAACATTCACTGATAGCGTGGTTACGATCACGGGCTGTATACGTTCACAAACCAGAACCTGGAATGCAACTGACGCCTGTGGCAACGCAGCAGCACCAGTTTCACGTACAGCGACTTGGACAGTGGATACAGTAGCGCCGATAATCACGGCTACAGGAACACCAACCAACGGTACATTGGGTTGTAATCCATCCGCTGATGCAATCAATGCAGCACTTGGAACAGCAACAGCAATGGATGCTTGTGGAATGGTAACTCCGACATTCACCGATAGCGTGGTTACGATCACGGGCTGTTTACGTTCACAAACCAGAACCTGGAATGCAACTGATGCCTGCGGCAACGCAGCAGCACCGGTTTCACGTACAGCGACTTGGACAGTGGATACAGTAGCGCCGATAATCATGGCTACAGGAACACCAACCAACGGCACATTGGGTTGTAATCCATCAGAATCTGCAATCAACGCAGCACTTGGAACAGCAACAGCAATGGATGCCTGTGGAATGGTAACTCCGACATTCACCGATAGCGCGATTACGATCACGGGCTGTATACGTTCACAAACCAGAACCTGGAATGCAACTGACGCCTGCGGCAACGCAGCAGCACCGGTTTCACGTACAGCGACTTGGACAGTGGATACAGTAGCGCCGATAATCACGGCTACAGGAACACCTACCAACGGCACATTGGGTTGTAATCCATCAGAATCTGCAATCAATGCAGCACTTGGAACAGCAACAGCAATGGATGCTTGTGGAATGGTAACTCCGACATTCACCGATAGTACGGTTACGATCACGGGCTGTATACGTTCACAAACCAGAACCTGGAATGCAACTGATGCCTGTGGTAACGCAGCAGCACCGGTTTCACGTACAGCGACTTGGACAGTGGATACAGTAGCTCCAGTAATCACGGCTACAGGAACACCAACCAACGGTACATTGGGTTGTAATCCATCTGCTGATGCAATAAATGCAGCACTTGGAACAGCAACAGCAATGGATGCTTGTGGAATGGTAACTCCGACATTCACCGATAGCGTGGTTACGATCACGGGCTGTATACGTTCACAAACCAGAACCTGGAATGCAACTGACGCCTGTGGCAACGCAGCAGCACCGGTTTCACGTACAGCGACTTGGACAGTGGACACAGTAGCGCCAGTAATCACTGCTACAGGAACACCAACCAACGGTACATTGGGTTGTAATCCATCAGCATCTGTAATAAATGCAGCACTTGGAACAGCAACAGCAATGGATGTTTGTGGAATGGTAACTCCGACATTCACCGATAGTGTGGTTACGATCACGGGCTGTTTACGTTCACAAGCCAGAACCTGGAATGCAACTGATGCCTGTGGCAACGCAGCAGCACCGGTTTCACGTACAGCGACTTGGACAGTGGACACAGTAGCTCCAGTAATCACTGCTACAGGAACCCCAACCAACGGCACATTGGGTTGTAATCCATCAGAATCTGC
>NZ_SMFM01000019.1 GCF_004349085.1 Flavobacterium caseinilyticum
ACCATATAAATAAATCTTTAGAAACACTTTACTATTGAAACTCGGGCGACCTTCGGTCTTGAGCGTTTTTACAGCAAAATCGAGCTTAGAGAGGTCAATATATTCGACAAAGGCATCTATAAATCGCACCTGGTTATCGGGACTTATAGTGTCTTCTAAACTTGAAAAACGCATTTGCTGACGGGAAATACCTGTGATATGTTGCATTCTTAAAAATACGAAAAATCTTCTTTTTATACAAGTATTTTGTTATATTTGATCATAATACAACAGAGGTTTTTTCACAGACTGACGTTGGCAGTAATACTATGAGAAAACTAAAAATAATATTCACGATAATAATTTCATTTGCAATTCTTAGTTGTGAAAAGAGAAATTCTAGTTTAGAAATTGAGAAAGAAATCATAAACAATTTATTTGTGGAAATGGTGGATTCAATTCACAAAGACCCTAGAATTTATCTAACGTTTCCTCCAAATCCGGATATAATTTATGACCAAAAAGGTAATAAAATTGGAGTAGATTCAACAGAATATAAAATTGAAATCATCAAGTATAATAATGATGAGGAATTAAGAAAAAAAGATACATCTAAATTACTATTTGGTGTTAGCGAAAAAATATACAGGCCATCAGAATATGAATATAAAAGTATAGAGTCATATTTTAAAACATTGAAATTACAAATTGACACAACTAGTAATTCTACCGAATCTAAAATTGATTTAGAGCAATTTAAAAATAATAAGAAATTTAGATTTAAATATTTATCTGAATTTCCTATAGGTGCAAATATTCTAAATAATGACGGAACTTTTAAATTTTCTGGAGGAATTGCATTTTCTAAAATAATTTTTGATGAAAGAAAACAAATCGGAATTTTGTGTGGAAATTATCTTTGTGAACCAAGATGCGGAATTGGATATCTAATTATTATTAAGAAGATAAACAATAAATGGAAAATTAAAAAAATAGAGCGTACTTGGCAATCGTAAAAGTACTACTGCCAACAGCTATTTTGAGCTAGCTGGAATTTAGTGGGATTACCGTTTCGCATCAAGTTTTCGTTAAGCCGAAAACTGAAAGGTTACGAACTTCCAGCCATCTCAAAGTGGCTAAACGTTAGCAACAATTATAAAACCAACAATATGACAACCATTGAAAGTAAGAAAGTATTCATAGCAAGAAATCTAATTTTGGTTCTTTTGACACTTCAATTCTCATCTTGCACGGGACAAGTGAAAGAAAAATCTGTTAATGATACAATAGAAAATGAAGCCAACATCCAACCACTCATTTTAAATCAAAGCACGACCTTTCCACAAATTCACACTAACTTAAATGGAATGGTAAGAGAGTTTGTAAGGACAATGTATCAAGACAAAAAAGGAAACTTTTGGTTTGGAACAAATGGAAATGGGATTATACGCTACGATGGTAAAACACTTGAAAAAATTTCAATCGAAGGACTTCGCCAATTTAATGTTGTAAGAGAAATTGTTGAAGATAAAGCAGGATTTTTATGGTTTGGGACTGACAATGGACTCATAAAATACGATGGTAAAAAATTTACTACATACTCAGAAAAAGATGGCCTGCAAGATGATGAAATTTGGGGACTGACAATTGACAAAAGCGGACTCATTTGGGTTGGTTCGATTGGCGGGGTTAGTCATTTTGACGGCAAAAAGTTTACACCATTTTTATTGCCAGCCAAAAAGGTCGAAAATCCAAAACCTATGCTTTCTGATAAATTGGTTTTTAAATTTTTGGAAGATAGAAATGGAACGATGTGGTTTGCTACCGATGGAAATGGAATTTTCAAATACAAAAGTGGCGAATTCATTCATTTAACATCTAAAAATGGACTTACCGACAATAATGTCGCAGATATTTTAGAAGACAAGCAAGGAAACATTTGGATTGGAACTTTTAATGGCGGTGTGAGCAAATTTGATGGTAAAACATACAACAACTTCACAAAGGATGGAATTATTGAAGGTGTAGAAACTTATAATTTTTGTGAAGATAGCAAAGGTAATATATGGTTTACGGCAGAAGGTTATGGCGTGTATCGTTTCGATGGAACAAATTTCACCCAATTCACAACGAAAGATGGGTTGACCTCCAATGTAACACAAAGTATTCTCCAAGATAACAAAGGACAAGTTTGGTTTGGAAGTTGGCAAGGATTAAGCATTTATGATGGACAAACAATTATGAATGCTAAAGATAAAGAACCTTGGACGAAGTAAAATAACTGTTGCTAACAGCCGTTTCTCGCAATTGCGAAGTTTGTTGTAAGTTCACGTTTACGTTTCGCAAGAATTTTTAACTTTAACAGAAAATAAAAAGTTCCGAACTTCGCAACTGACGAGAAGCGGCGGAACGTCAGGCTGTGAAAAAACCTCCTTTTTCTATTAAAAACCTTCAATTTTCCTGTTTTGCAATTGAAATAACGCCTTTTTAAGAAGGCTCTTTTTTTAGGCTACTAATTTCATTAGATAATAATCAAGGGCATTAGTTAGCTTTAAATACTCCGTTTTTAGACAAAACAAAACTTTTGCCTTGTAGGGTGAATTCCATTTTTTGAGCTTGGCAATAAGATCGGGAATGCCCATGATATTGATACTGCGTTTGATGTTATACACCAGCATAATCAGGCTGTGTTCTCCGTTTACTTT
>NZ_SMFM01000002.1 GCF_004349085.1 Flavobacterium caseinilyticum
ACCGATATAGCTACTACAGAAGTACTTCCAAATGCTAAATTAACCTTATACGACAGTCAGTTTAATATGGTTAGTACAACTACTTCTGATGACAAAGGCAATTATACTTTTGCTGTAGAATGTGGACAAAACTACAGTGTCAGAGCTGAAAAAGCAGACTACACCACCAAAGAAGAAAAAATAACTATTGCAACAGTCAATGGAAAAACCCACTTGCCAATCGCTTTGGAAAAAGCACAATGTAAAGTAACTATTGGTGATGATTTGGGTAAATGCTTCAACATAAAAATGATTTATTTTGATTTTGATAAATCTAATATTAGAGTAGAAGCCGCTCTGGATTTAGAGAAAATATTAGATGTTTTAAACCAAAATCCAACGATGAAACTCGACATCAGATCGCATACCGATAGTCGTGGAACTTTTAAATACAATGAATCTTTATCACAAAGAAGAGCTAAATCAACCATCAGCTGGTTAATCAAAAACGGAGTCGATAAAAGCCGATTGACCGGCAAAGGATACGGAGAAAACCAACTTGTAAATCAGTGTAAAGACGATGTGAATTGCACCGAGGAAGAACATCAACTCAACAGACGAAGCGAGTTTATTATTACTGCTCTTTAACTATACTAATTCACATAAAATATGAGGCTGCCCGATAAAGGCAGCCTCTTTTTATATAACTACTTTTAAAATTAAATACAGATTGATATAAAATTAGTTATTTTTTTACAAGAAATTGAATCCGCCGCTTGTAAATTAATAAGAGTACAATTCAAAAAAAGACCGTTGAAATCGATTATGTAAACATTTAAATAATCAGGTGTCATTAATGCTAATGCTTTATTTTCAATGGATTTTCATTATAAATCTTATAAAATATAAAAGGCTGTCTTCTGGGGAAAAGACAGCCTTTTAATAAAAAAAACTAAATTATATTTTGGCGAAGATATTAGTATAATACTTTTTACCAGTCACAGGATTCTCTTTTATTGCAATTCCAAAATGAGTGAAATTACCTTCAATGTTTTCTTTATGACCCGGACTTGCTAACCAAGCAGTCAAAACTGACTGCGGTGTATTAAAATTAAAAGCAATATTTTCACTTACGGTTTTTGCACCTAAAGTTTTAATAATATCTTCCGAGCGAGCCACAAAATCATTATGATTTACTACATTATTTGCGATCATATAGTCATTATGCTCTTCCGACTTGACGGACATGTAATTAATTTTTTCCAGCGGATTTAAGCCAACACTAATTCTGTGGGCATTTATCAAATTCATAGTTTCTAATTCAATAGTATTATAAGAATAAGTAACTGATTTTTGTACTGTAGTATTTACAGGTTGAGTTTCAGAAGCATCTGAGGAACAAGAATTCATAGTCCATAAAAAAGGCACAAGTAATAACGCACTAAGTAGATTTTGCTTCATAATAAAAGGATTTGAGTTTAAAGTAGATTGTGGGGCAAACTTCTTTAAGATCTATTTATATTTCTAAAACAAACATACATTTAATATCGTCAAAATACCAAAAAAAATCGATGAACTACATAATGAAAATGATAAATACATTTTTTTCTTACATTAAGGCGACAGTCGATCTATTTTCCATGAAAAATCTTGTTGACTGCTGTAACGAATTCTGTCGTGTAATCTATTAGCTCTTCCTTGCCAAAACTCAACCTCTAAGGGAGTTACTAAAAATCCACCCCAATGTTGCGGCCTTGGAATTACCATACTTTCAAAATCTTTTTCTAATTGTTTTAGGCTTTCTTCTAGATATTCTCGCGAGGGCACGACTTCACTTTGGTTTGATACAATAGCGCCCAATTTACTTCCTTCAGGCCTTGATGCAAAATAATTATCTGAAATAGTTTCGCTAGTTTTATGCGCAATCCCTTTTATGATGACCTGTCGCTCCATAGAGTGCCAAAAAAAAGACAGGCAAACATGTGGATTGTTCGTAATGGACCTTCCCTTCTCGGAATTATAATTAGTGTAAAAAATGAAACCTTCTTCAGTAAACTTTTTTAACAAGACAACTCTAGATTTTGGAAAACCATCTAAACCAATTGTTGCAACCGTCATAGCATTTACTTCGCTATCGCCACCAAAATCTTCTACTTCATGAAACCATCTGTTAAACAAGTTAATTGGATCTTCGGGAATATTAGATTCCAGCAACTCGCTCTTCTCGTATGATTTTCTGTAATTACTTAAGTCATTCATAATTTTGTTTTTTAAAAACGTTTTAGAGATGAATAATTCGATTCTAATAATCAAAAAATCCAAATTGCAATTTTTATAATCTAAATTGATTTTTTACTTAAAATTCAAAGCTTTTCCCATCATCAGCTAAAAGTACTTCAGAAAAAATAGTTTCGGCTTCTTCTTTAAACAATTCGATACTTTCATATCGCGTAGAATAATGTCCTAAAATTAATTGTTTAGCATTGGCTTTAAAAGCAATTGTTGCCGCTTCTTTAGCAGTAGAATGTAATGTTTTTTTGGCCAGATTTTCCTCAGATTGCAGGAAAGTAGACTCATGGTACAGCACATCTATATTTTCTATAATCGGAAGCATTGCTTCATTGTAAACTGTATCCGAACAAAAAGCATAATTTTTTGCCGGAACAGGATCAAATGTCAATTTATCGTTTTCAATTATTCTTCCGTCTTCCAGCGTGATGTCTTTTCCGTTTTTTATTATTTGATAATAACAACTTTCGATTTCATAATTTTGAACGGCATCTAAATTAAGTTTTCGGTTTCCAATTTTTTCTTGGAACAAAAAACCGTTCGTGTACACACGGTGTTTCAATGGAATGGTTTTCACCAAAACCTTGTCGTCTTCAAAAACAATCTCGCTCTCTAAAGACTCTAATTCATGGAAAAACAAACCGTAATTGGTCCAGGAATTAGACAATCGCAATTGCAACTTGATAATTTCTTTGATGCCCTTTGGACCATAAATATGCAAATCCGTAGTTCTGTTCAATAAGGTGAAAGTGGATACTAATCCTACCAAACCGAAAAAGTGGTCACCATGCAAGTGCGAAATAAAAATATGATTAATCTTTGAAAATCGGATTTTGTTTTTGCGTAACTGAACTTGGGTCCCTTCCCCGCAATCAATCAGAAAAAGTCTGTTTTTTATGTCTAAAACCTGTGAAGTCGGATTGGTAAATGTTCGAGGTGTTGCGGCATAGCAACCAAGGATTGTTAGTTTCAAGATTTTACGTATTCGGTTATTTTGTATTTTGCTTAAATCAATTAAACGGCTAAAAAATAACCGAATAAAGTAATTTAAAAGCCTAAATCTCTTTCAATCTCTTCCATTTCTATAATATCATGAGCTTCTAGCAAAGAAGGAACCACTGTAAGCTGCACAGGAACAGCATTAAAATCAAAATCTGAAGTAACGATAAGGAATGACTTTTTCGCTTTTTTATGCTGTTTTGATAAGGGCGTTAATAATTTGATGTCATTGGGTGACAAATCTTTGTGCATCGAAAGATCGATAATAATGTTGTGCTTTTCGAATGTTTTATATTCATGCGTAACTTTCATTAAAAAAGAAATAAAGTCACGCTGCGTATCCCTAATCGTTATGGTATGTCCTTTTTGATCTACTTTCATTTCTTTGATTTTTTCCGTTCAATTTTAGGGTTGCTTTTCAGTAGCTAATTTACAAACTTTCAAGTTATATTATTGAATTTTAGATGCCAAAAGATAAATAACTGCCATCCTGATCGCTACACCATTTTCTACTTGGTTTAAAATCACGGATTGATTGGAATCAGCTACTTCACTAGTAATTTCTACACCGCGATTAATGGGGCCGGGATGCATGATTATAATTTCTTTATTCAGAGAATCCAAAAGCAGTTTATCAACTCCATATTGCTGGGCATATTCCCTTGTTGAAGGAAAAAAATTGACATCCATTCGTTCGTTTTGCACACGTAACATGTTCGCCACATCACACCATTCTAGCGCTTTTCTTAAATTAGGTTCCACGGTAACACCCAGTGATTCAATATATCGTGGAATAAGCGTTTTAGGACCGCAAACTTTCACCTCAGCACCTTGCATCTGCAAAGCATAAATATTGGATAAAGCTACTCTGGAATGCAAAACATCGCCTACGATAACCACTTTTTTTCCGGCTACTTCACCTAGTTTTTCCCGAATGGAATAACTATCCAATAAAGCTTGTGTAGGATGTTCATGAGCGCCATCTCCAGCGTTTACGATACTGGCTTTTACGTTTTTGGACAAGAAATAAGCAGCACCGGGATTTGCATGTCGCATCACTACCATATCTACTTTCATCGAAAGGATATTATTAACGGTATCGATCAATGTTTCTCCTTTTTTGACGGAAGATTGCGCGGCCGAAAAACTAATGACATCGGCAGATAAACGTTTTTGTGCTAATTCAAAAGATAGTTTTGTTCTGGTGCTGTTTTCGAAGAAAATATTGGCAATGGTAATGTCTCGTAACGAAGGTACTTTCTTAATTGGTCTATTGATGACTTCTTTAAAATGATCGGCAGTTTCAAAAATCAGGTCAATATCATTCTTGTTGATGTATTTTATGCCTAATAAATGATTTACGCTTAATTCTTTCATTTTTGTTTACGATTATAGTTTTTAATAGTTAGCGTTTGAATACAATCTAATTTGTAATTAAATAAACGCCATCTTCACCCTCATTTTCTTTCCAGCTCACTTTTACTTTTTCATTATTGATTGCATCTACTTGCCTTCCTCTGTAGTCTGGCTGAATGGGTAAATTGCGACTGAAACGTCTGTCTATCAAAACCAAAAGTTCAATTTCCGAAGGTCGGCCAAAAGATTGTATAGCCGTCAACGCAGATCGAATACTTCGTCCGGTGAACAAAACATCATCTATGAAAATAACTTTTTTATTTTCGACGATAAAATTAATCTTGGTTTTATTTGCTTCTAATGGCTTTTCGGTTCTTCTAAAATCATCCCTAAAAAAAGTAATATCCAGATACCCCAACTGAATTTCAGGAGTTTGGTACTCTTTTTCTAAAATTTCTTTTAAACGCTCCGCCAAAAAAACACCTCTTGGTTGGATTCCAACTAATATTGTATCTGAAAAATCTAAGTGTTTTTCGATTAATTGACATGCCAAACGATGTAATATGATAGTAACTTCTTTTGCAGTAAGTAATACTTTTTGACTCATAATAATTTTGTGGTTTGGTTTGGCAAATATACAAATTCCGATTTATGATTTTATAATTAAAAAGAGAGAAAATACTAATACTGATATTTCAAAAAAAACAGTATATTTATACTACTTAATTTTGTAACAATCAACAAAAATTATGTAACAAAGACCCGCAAATACATAGTAATTTTACATATTAACGTTTAACATAAAAAAACATAAAATCATGCAAAAAAAACTAACAAGATTA
The DNA here is from genome assembly GCF_004349085.1 of Flavobacterium caseinilyticum. Classification (GTDB taxonomy): domain Bacteria; phylum Bacteroidota; class Bacteroidia; order Flavobacteriales; family Flavobacteriaceae; genus Flavobacterium; species Flavobacterium caseinilyticum. The sequence goes on from NZ_SMFM01000002.1 coordinate 5,466, forward strand.
TTAATGCTTTTTATAGTACTAATTTCATTTTCAAGTTGTTCAATAATAGAAGGTATATTTAAAGCTGGTATGGGTGTCGGCATTTTTATAGTAATTGCCGTAATTGCTGTTATCGTATTTATTATCAGTAAAGTTTTTAGAAAATAATAACCGCATGACAATAAAGACTTCTCCGTTTATAGGAGTTTAAATAAAAAAAGGCGATTGTTTCGAAACGATCGCCTTTTTTATTAATTTTTTTTTATTTCGTATACATCTTAACTCTCAGTTCCTGCACTTTTTCATCATCAAGATAATCATCAAAAGTCATGTAGCGATCAATCGCTCCGTTAGGAGTCAATTCAATAACACGATTAGCAACCGTTTGAGAAAATTCATGATCATGTGTTGTAAAAATCACAGATCCTTTAAAGTTTTTCAATGAATTATTAAAAGCTGTAATAGACTCTAAGTCCAAGTGATTCGTTGGTTCATTAAGCATCAGGACATTTGCTCGTTCCATCATCATTCGAGACAACATGCATCGTACTTTTTCTCCTCCTGATAATACTCTGCAGGTTTTCAAAGCCTCTTCTCCGGAGAAAATCATTTTACCAAGGAAACTTCGAATATTAACCTCGTCACGTTCCTCCTCCGTTTTTACCCATTGACGCAACCAGTCCACAAGTGAGTAATCACTCTCAAAAAAAGAATGATTTTCTACCGGTAAATACGCTTGGTTTGTAGTAACTCCCCAGTCAAAAGTACCAGAATCCGCTTTTTGATTTCCGTTTAAAATTTCGTAGAAAGCAGTGGTTGCACGTGAATCCTTTGAGAAAAGGACAATTTTGTCCCCTTTAGCCATATTCAAATCTACTCCTTTAAACAAAATATCGCCATCTATTGAAGCGCTTAAGTTCTGTACGTTCAAAATTTGATCTCCTGCTTCACGCTCCTGATCAAAAATAATCGCCGGATAACGACGGCTTGATGGTTTTATATCCGAAATATTCAATTTACTAATCATTTTTTTACGAGAAGTAGCTTGTTTTGATTTGGCCACATTCGCACTAAAACGACGTATAAATTCTTCTAATTCCTGTTTCTTTTCTTCTGCTTTCTTGTTTTGTTGCGCGCGCTGTTTAGCGGCTAACTGGCTTGATTCATACCAAAAAGTATAATTCCCCGAGTAATGATTTATTTTACTAAAATCGATATCAGAAATATGGGTACAAACTGAATCCAAAAAGTGTCTGTCGTGAGAAACCACGATTACTGTATTTTCATAGTTTGCCAAGAAATTCTCTAACCAGGCAATGGTTTCAAAATCCAGATCATTGGTCGGCTCATCCATAATAAGTAAATCCGGATTTCCAAAAAGTGCTTGTGCCAAAAGGACACGAACTTTTATCTTACCCTCAAGATCTCCCATTAAAGTATAATGATGATCTTCAGAAATCCCTAGGTTTGACAACATGGATGCCGCATCCGAATCTGCATTCCAACCGTTCATCTCTTCAAATTGCACTTGCAACTCCCCTATTCTATCTGCATTTTTATCATTGTAATCTAAATACAAAGCATCCATTTCTTTTTTGATGGAATACAATGTTTTATTTCCCATCATTACGGTCTCTAGAACGGTACTTTCGTCAAACATATTATGGTTTTGGTTCAAAACCGACATACGTTTTCCTGGTTCCAAATGAATATGTCCTGATGTAGGATCCATTTCACCGGCAATTATTTTAAGAAAAGTTGATTTTCCAGCGCCGTTGGCTCCGATAACTCCGTATATATTACCGTGTGTGAAGGTAGTATTTACTTCATCGAACAAAATTCGTTTGCCAAACTGAACCGATAAATTATTAACTGTTAACATAAATATTTTTTATAAAAATTTTTGCAAAAGTACAAAAAAAATACCAGTTTTTATAAATTGTAGATAGCTTAACATTAAAATAGTAGTCCAAAAAAAATGGGATAAAAAATCATTAGGCTTGCAGTGTTTTCTTCTTTAAAATTATCCTCTAAATACACTTAATTTTGAAGAATGCTTTATTCGAATTTTCATTCTTGAAATAACTTTTTTAAACTAGCATACACTGCCACTTCAACATCGGCAGGACTTCTCAAATTAAATTTTTCTAATAAACCATTCAGTACGTCAGGATTAACCTTTTTTTTGTTTTCTATGCCTATTAAAAGTTGTTCAGATAAATCCTTTAAATTTTTGGATAAAGGTAAAAGCGGCTGAATCAACGGTGCATTGACACTTAATTTAATTAAATCCGCATCCATAAGAATCCATTTTCTTAAATAGTTGGTTACCAAAGTTTGATTTTCTATATTTTTATTTCCTAAATAATTGTTTACCGCTATGTCGAAATCGTATGCGTCAAAAGCATCTGCAGTACATGCATCGGCAAATAATGTCAATGGAGAAAACATAAAATATTTTTTTCCTCCGCCATTTCGCTTGTAATTTTTTAGTGGTTCACAAACATTAGAAAAATCTCTCAGCGCCTCTATATCTTGATTATTTGAAATGTTTCTTAAGATCACTTCCTTATTTCTTAGATGCATAATTCCTAATTCTTCCAATCTAAAGGATATTGTTTTCAATCTTTTATGCAAACTATTCAAATCGGTAATATTTTCATTAGACCATAATCTTTCAGCTATGGCTGCAGTTCTTGGCCAAATTCTGGAGTCAATGTTCAAAGGCGTTACCAATTCGCTCCACATCGTTGCTTCACCACCTAAAATTCTTGCTTTTTCTTCAGCAGTAAGAACAGTATTTTTCGGAATTGGATCATTCAAATAATGACTTTGAATACTTAGCATTAAATCGATGTAATATCCATTAGATAAAACTGTTTTGTACCCATTTTTTGCAGCAGCAACAAGAGATCCTCCTGGAGAAACGCTTTCATTTACTCCTTTCCAGGAATGAATTATAGCATCTTTGGACATGTCTTTTGTCATTATTTCTTCCCAACCCATTAATTCTTTATTATGCTTTTTTAACATTGGAATCAATTTCATTGTAAAATACGTCTGCAATTCATGATTGCTGGCGAATCCATTTTTCTTCTTAAATTCTTGTATTTTGGGATTCGCATCCCATTCTTTTCCTTGATTTTCATCACCGCCAATATGAAAATATTTCCCTGGAAACAACGGACAAACTTCATCAAAAAATTCACTCAATAACAGATATGTTTTTGGGTTTGTAGGATCTAATGTTGGCGTGTAAATTCCTGATCTTCTCCCCACTGTATAGGTAACTTCATTACTTACTTTACTTCCTATTTCAGGAAAAACAGAAAGCAATGCCGAAGCGTGACCGGGAACATCTATTTCCGGAATCACTAAAATCCCTCTTTGATCAGCATATTTTACGACTGATTTAATTTCTTCCTGAGTATAATAATACCCGTCCGAAGCCAATTCTGTCAATTTTGGATATTTTTTAATTTCAACTCTCCAACCTTGGTCGTCTGCTAAATGCCAGTGAAATACATTCATTTTCATCGCAGCCATAGCATCGAGATTTCTTTTTATAACGTCTACCGGTTGAAAATGTCTTGCAGCATCTATCATCAATCCTCTCCAGATAAATCTTGGGGAATCCGAAATTTCAACCATCGGAAAATAATACGAAGTACTTGTATTTTGCAGCAATTGTAACAGGGTTTCTAAGCCATGCAACGCACCAAGATCCGTCGTCGCATTAACAACTATTTTATTGGCAGAAACCGTTAATGTGTAATTTTCATCTTCATTTAATTCTACTTTTCCATTTCGAACGCAATTTATCTGTAATTCTGCTTCAGGAAACTCATTGTTTTTAGTTATAAAAGCCTGTTCCAGAAACAATCCAGTTCTACCATCTAATCTTCGCAGAAAATTTGTTGCACCTATAAATATTCGGGGATTAGGATTTCCGGTAATATTTACTTTAAAATTTTTAGTTATGGTAAAAGTGCCGTCCTTCAAATTTATATTTTGTGGCCAAGGCATAAGATCTAATTTTTCCATTTTTATTTGGGCATTCGACAAAAAAGGAATAAATAATAGGATTAAGATATACTTCATACTTTTCGTATTCAATGTTATTCTAAATAAATAATAAGATTTTTGTTCAATCTAGATTAATCGAGCCAAACTAAATTTAACTTTCAATTCCAATTGTTAAAGATATACTTTTTTAAAACGTTTAAATTAGTTCAGTATTAGTTGTGCAATTGTATTAGTTCTATCAAAATGGTTTAATAAAATTCAACGGAAAATGCGGAAATTTTTAAATACAAAGCAGCTTTTTTACGAAAATGTAATTTATTCTACAATTATAATAATTTTTATACTAATTTATTTTTTTTTAATTTACTTAACAAATATATTTACGGTCTTGCAGTAAGCAAAGCGATTTAAGTAAAATCTTTAACCAACTTACATTTTATGAATACAGAACAAACAAAGTCTAACAATTCCGCGCTTTATACGCTGATCACCGTATTTTTCTTTTGGGGTTTCATTGGGGCATCAAACGGGATTTTTATTCCATTTTGCAAAGCTAAATTTGGCTTAGACCAATTTCAAAGTCAACTTATCGATTTTGCTTTTTATGGTGCTTATTATATCGGTGCTCTATTGCTTTTTATTTTTAGCAGTATCGCTAAAAAAGATATTCTAAACGGCTGGGGATTCAAAAAAGGAATTATTTACGGATTATTGATTAGTACGTTTGGAGCCTTACTTATGATATTGGCAGTTACACAAGGGAGTTATTTATTCATTCTTGGCGCCTTATTTATTGTAGCACTTGGTTTTTCATTACAACAAACATCGGCACAGCCTTTTGCAGCATCTCTTGGTGAACCTCATTCAGCATCAAGCAGACTAAACTTAGCCGGAGGAATCAACTCATTGGGTACCACAATAGGACCAATAGTAGTTTCTATCGCCTTATTTGGCGTGATTGCCGGAGTAAATATTGAAGAATACGCTCAAAAACCAGATTCATTAGATTCAATGAGAATTCTTTATGTATTTGTGGGAGGACTATTTTTATTAGCAGCAGCGTTGTTCCATTTTTCTAAAAAATTACCCGCTGGAAAAAGTGATTCTACTTTTGAAACGGCTAATAAAGCAATGCAAACCTTAATTGCAATCACTGTTATTTTGGTTGCTATTTTTGCTTATATCTTTTCTCGTTATGAAGACGCTGAATTTATCACTCGTTTTATTGAGAATAAAGAAAAAGATTATTTAGGATTAGCCTTAACAGTTTCTACACTTTTGGTAGTTGTTATTGGTTTATTCTTCGCAAATACAACAGCTCAAAAAAACCCGGAAGGATGGGGAGCCATGAAATACCCACAATTAGTTTTGGGAATGTTAGCGCTTTTCGCTTACGTGGGTGTCGAAGTAACTATAGGAAGTAACCTTGGTGAATTATTAGTAACCGCAGATTTTGGTTCTATTTCAGGGCCAGCTTTGGCACCATATATGTCTATGTATTGGGGAAGTTTAATGATTGGACGTTGGGCAGGAGCCATTACGGTTTTCAATCCATCATCGCAAGTAAAGAAAATTTTACTTATCGTTGTTCCTTACATAGCTTTTGGAGTAGTTTTAGCTGCAAACGCCATTTCCGGACAAGACGTAACGCCTTTATATGCGTACGCATTTGTAATTTTGTTTCAAATCGCTGGTTTCTTCCTAGGAAAAGACCAACCATCAAGAACACTTATGATTTTTGGATTAATGGGAATGACAGCCATGCTTATTGGTTTATTCACTACAGGAACGATTGCAATTTTTGCTTTTATGAGCGGTGGATTATTCTTAAGTATTATGTGGCCTTCTATTTTCTCATTGGCAATTGCAGGTTTAGGAAAATACACTTCTCAGGGTTCGGCTTTCTTGGTAATGATGATCCTTGGTGGTGGAATTATACCTCCATTACAAGGAAAACTAGCTGATATCATCGGTATCCATGCTTCTTACTTTATTCCTGTTTTATGTTTTGCATTCATCGCATTCTACGGATGGAAAGTAATTGGAATTTTAGAAAAACAAGGAATCGGGAAAGAAATAGAAGTTGGTGGAGCACACTAATTTCAACACAAACTAACCAAAACCAAACCAATAAAAAAACTCCCATTTTGCTAAGCATAATGGGAGTTTTTATTTATTCCGAAATCTGAAATCAAAGATCAGAAATCGTTAATCTTAAATCTATTTATTTCCTTTCTCAAAATCAGCTACAAACTGTGCCAATCCGATATCAGTTAATGGGTGTTTCAACAAACCATAAATAGCAGATAATGGTCCGGTCATCACATCAGCACCAATTTTTGCACAGTTTACAATGTGCATTGTGTGACGCACTGATGCAGCAAGAATTTGAGTTTCATAACCGTAGTTATCATAAATCAGTCTGATTTCTTCAATCAAAGCCAAACCGTCCGTAGAAACATCATCCAAACGACCAATGAACGGAGAAACATAAGTAGCTCCAGCTTTTGCAGCCAATAAAGCCTGTCCAGCTGAGAATACTAAAGTCACATTCGTTTTTATTCCTTTATCCGAGAAATATTTAGCAGCCATCACTCCTTCTTTAGTCATAGGCAATTTCACCACAATTTGCTCGTGTAAATCCGCTAACTCTTCTCCTTCTTTAATCATTCCGTCGTAATCCAAAGCATTTACTTCAGCACTTACATCTCCATCAACAAGATTGCAAATGTCAACATAATGTTTCAAAATGCTGTTTTTTCCTGTAATTCCCTCTTTGGCCATCAACGAAGGATTGGTTGTAACGCCATCCAAAACGCCTAATGCCTGTGCTTCCTTAATCTGAGCTAAATTAGCCGTGTCAATAAAAAATTTCATATTATATAATTTAATTGTGTGTTTCTAATTCTTTGGGCGTGACCCTTCGTAAAAACTTCGGGTCATGCTTTCCGCTGTATCCTCGCTAAAAAGCGAGGGATGCCGCTTCAATCCTTCACGCAAATCCCGTGCAAAATTACAACTTATAATGATTCATTAGCATTTTTTCATATACTTTGTCGGGAAGTATTCGTTTCAAAACAATTGATATTTTCTGCATAAAAACGCCCACCTTATAATGAATTTTAGGTTCCCGAGTTTGGATAATCTGATAAACTGCTTCGGCCATTTCATTCGGATTACTGCCGCTATCCACATGTTCATCCATCGTTTTCAATGTATTTCCGTATGGAGTTTCGTAAGCAGAACCTTTTAGAACCGGAGCATGAAAACGTCCCGACGCAATATTTGTAGCAAAATCTCCCGGAGCCACATTAGTAATATGAACACCAAATGATTTCACTTCCATACGCAATGCTTCTGTGATAAGTTCTAACGCTCCTTTTGAAGCCGAATAAACACTTCGATACGGCAAACCCATATAACCAGCAATCGAAGTCACGTTGATAATCAAACCTGAGCTTTGCGCACGCATTTGTGGCAACACGGCTTTCATTACTTCAATTGGACCAAAAAGATTAGTCTCAAAATTATTCTTGATCTCCTGCATCGGAATTTCTTCCAATGGTCCCGTAATCCCAACACCAGCGTTGTTAATGACAACATCAAGCCTTCCAGAGATCGAAATCACTTTGGCAACAGCCGCATGAATCGAATCCGCATCCCTAACATCCAAAGCCACTAAAGGGAAAACCGAACTCAAAACTCGATCCGGATTCCTGCTGGTTCCATACACAACAAAACCTTTATGATGCAGAAACTCTCCAATAGATTTTCCTATTCCCGAAGAACCTCCTGTAATTAGAACTACTTTATTCATGATTGTTGCTGTTTGTGATGCGAAAGGTCCAAAAATAAAAAAATCCTCCCGAAGGAAGACTACTTATTTGCGTGAACTTAGAAAAGAATATGAAATAAATTCAGATAAAAAAAATGGCAAGCGACCTACATCGCACCGCTCAACCACGTACCCTTGCTATGTTCCCATCCTGGGGGAGTCTGCAGGAGCTGGTCGTGTAGGACTTGCCGGTGCAAATATACAATCTTTTTATATTTTTACAAGAGCTTTAATCATTAAAAATAACATTGTATATTGGTACAACAAAAAAAAGAAATCATGAAAAACTATAACTTCCTATCTGTCATTTTATTAGGAATCACCTTAGCAAGTTGCAACGAAACAAAAAAAGGTGAAAATACTTTATTCTCCTTTGATAATTCTAAATTTAAAGAACAATATAAACCTCAGGAAGTTCTTTCTTTGGAAATTTTGAACTCCAATTCCAAAACTATTGACAGCGTTGTCTACTATGTAAATGACAAAAAAATTATTTCAAGAAAAGGAATTGACAAATTATCTTTTGAATTGAAAGATCAAAAATTGGGATATCAAAACCTAAAAGCTTTAGTATATTATGAAGGACAGAACTCAGAAGCTACCACAAGAGTAGAATTAGTTTCTGATATTCAACCAAAATTATTACAGTATACGATTGTCAATACCTATCCACACGATATTCAAGCCTACACGCAAGGACTAGAATTTTACCGTGACACCCTTTATGAAGGAACAGGAAACGGATCTGGAAACACTACTAATATAAAAGGAGTTTCAAGTTTAAGAAAAACAAACTATAAAACTGGCGAAGTTTATAAAAAAGTGGAATTGGCTGACAAATATTTTGGTGAAGGAATTACGATTTTAAATAACAAAGTATATCAGTTAACCTGGCAAAATAATGAAGGGTACGTTTATGACGCAGATACTTTCAAAAAAGAAAAAACGTTTACCTATTTCAAACCAATGGAAGGTTGGGGATTGACAAATGACGGTAAATATTTATACCAATCCGACGGAACCGAAAAAATTTGGATTATTGACCCAACCACATTTAAAGAAGTAGATTACTTAAACGTATATTCTTTTGAAACAAAAATAAAAGCAGTTAACGAACTCGAATGGATTGATGGGAAAATTTATGGAAATGTGTATCAAAAAGATGCTATTGCTGTCATCAATCCGAAAAATGGAGCGGTTGAAGCAATTATTAATCTTGCTGATTTGAAGAAAAAAATAACCCAATTGCCAGACACAGATGTCCTAAACGGAATTGCCTACAATCCAAAAACAAAAACCATTTTTGTAACGGGTAAAAATTGGGACAAAATGTTTGAAATCAAAGTTTCAGAGTAATTATTATAAAATGACAACATTAATCATCAATATAAAGGAATTACTTCAGGTTAGGGATTCTACAATTTTGAAGGTTTCCGGTGCTGAAATGGCAATTCTTCCAAGTATCAAAAATGCCTTTTTGGTAATCAAAGATAATGTAATTGCTGATTTTGGATCTATGGAGGATTTACCTAACATAAATCCAGAAAAGTGTATTGATGCAGACGGAAAAATAGTTTTACCCTCTTGGTGTGACAGTCATACACATATTGTGTATGCGGGAAATCGGGAACAGGAATTTGTAGACCGAATCAATGGTTTGTCGTACGAAGAGATCGCTAATCGTGGCGGCGGAATCCTAAATTCAGCTAAAAAACTCAACGAAACTACCGAAGAAGAAATCTACCAGCAATCCAAAACGCGACTGGAAGAAGTTATGTCATTGGGCACGGGTGCAGTCGAAATCAAATCGGGATACGGATTGACGGTTGAAGGAGAATTGAAAATGCTTCGGGTGATACAGCGATTAGCTCAAAATTATCCGATAACTATAAAAGCAACTTTTTTAGGTGCTCATGCTTTTCCATTGAAATACAAAGAGGATCGGAAAGATTATATTGATTTAATCATCAATGAAATGCTACCTGAAATTGCAAAACATAATCTGGCCGATTTCATCGATGTATTTTGTGAAACGGGTTATTTTACGGTTGAAGAAACCGAACAAATTATGGAAGCCGGAATTCAATTTGGCTTAAAGCCAAAAATCCATGTCAATCAGTTTAACTCAATTGGCGGAATTCAAGTTGGAATAAAACACAATGCACTTTCCGTAGATCATCTAGAAGTAATGAAACCAGAAGACATTGAAGCCTTGAAAAATACTGATACAATGCCCGTTGCATTGCCTTCCTGTTCTTATTTTTTGAGTATTCCTTACACGCCAGCTCGAGAAATGATTGCCGCGGGACTTCCTGTCGCTCTCGCAACAGATTATAATCCGGGTTCTACTCCATCCGGAAATATGAATTTTGTAGTAGCAACTGCTTGCATCAAAATGAAAATGACTCCCGAAGAAGCCATCAATGCCGCCACAATAAATGGAGCTTACGCCATGGGAATTTCCGAAACTCACGGAAGCATCACCATAGGTAAAAAAGCAAATCTAATTATTACGAAACCCATTCCCTCCTACTATCAACTACCTTACGCTTTTGGAAGCAATCTGATTGAAACTGTACTTTTAGAAGGTGAAATTTTTGCATAAAAAAAGAGGAACACAGAATGTTCCTCTTTTTTATTATTTAATTATAAGATGATTATCTTAAAACAAAACTTGTTTTTGAAACTAATATGTCTCTATCAAAAATATTGATATAATACGTTCCTTTAGCAAAATCTTTTCCTTTCAGATCCTGAGTAACCTGAACGGTTTTGTTATCATATTGTACAACCGTTGTAAAACTATATGTAAGGATATTTTCTCCAAAAGATTCTGTTTTTTTATCGCCTAAAACATTATTCTTACTGTCAATTACTTGTACATAATACATTTTTTCTCCTGATTTAGCAATCGGGTTTTCAGGGATTGTAAAACTGACTCTAAGAACATCAGCTCTGCTTGCTTTGTCTGTTTCAATTTGTTTACCAGAACTTTTCATTTTAAACGCTGATCCTCTGGTATTCAATACAGTCAATTTTGAACCTATTTCAACTGCTTTCGATAATTCTTCGTTTTGACCTGTTAAAGCTTCAACATTTTTTTTAGTTTCTCCCAAAACGACAACTGTACTATCGCGTTGCGTAGTTAAAGTAGTATTTTGTTTTTTCAATCCTTCATTTTCTGCCATTAAAACTTTCATATTGCCTTGCAGCGCATTGAATTGAGTTCTGTATTTTGACAATGAAGCTACATCACCTTTAGATTTACTCAAATCAGACATTAAGTTCACCACTTTATCTCTTTCTTGAATCAACTCATCTGACATCGATGTGTTTTCAGAAATTGCAGCATCATAAGTCGACTTTAATTCCTGTAAATCCTTCATCACCGATTCTTTTTCGGTCAATGTAGTTTTCAATTCTGTTTTTACGACATCTGCGTCAGAGGTCATTTTAAATATATAAATCAAACTTCCCACTAATAAAACAGCTAGTACAGCTATCACTGCTTTTAGACTCGAACTACTTCTTTGATTTTCCATTTTTTTTTGAATTTAATTTATTTAATTACAAATTTAACAATATTTCTCTACCTAATAACGTAAGTTACTACAATTATATTATTTTTGAATAAAATTTATTTCAATGGAAAAAATTATCCCTTTCTCTCTAAATGATCTTGCAAAAATTACAAACCACAGAAGTGGTGAAATAAAATTTGGAGAAAAAATGATAACTATCCCAAAAGACAGCGATCCTGTTGAATTTTTGAAAACCTGCGAGGCAAAATATGTTTTATTTGGAATCCCCGAAGACATTGGAATAAGAGCTAATTTTGGACGACCTGGAGCTGCATCAGCCTGGGATAGTGCTATCAAAAGTATTGCAAATATTCAACATAATAAGTTCTGTAAAGGAAACCAACTTCTGATTTTGGGACAGCTCGACGTGAACGAAGCAATGAAAGAAGTTGAACTTTTGGATTTTAACGATATTGACGATCGCTCGAAACTAAGTCAATTAGTGGAAAAAATTGATAAAGATGTTTCTCATATCATTTTTAACATTGTAAAATCTGGAAAAACTCCAATAGTAATTGGAGGCGGACACAATAATTCCTACGGAAATATTAAAGGATCGGCCCTTGCAAAAGGAAGACCAATAAATTCGATCAATTTTGACGCTCATTCTGATTTTAGGATTTTGGAGGGCAGACACAGTGGCAACGGATTTTCCTACGCTTATGAAGAGGGTTTTTTGAAAAAATATTTTATTTTTGGATTACACGAAAATTACACTTCCAAAAGTGTTTTGGATATCATTAAAAAAATTGAAGACCGTGTGCGTTATAATACGTATGATGGTATAAAAATTCGTAAAGAGAAAAATTTTGACCAGGAAATGGCGCTGGCGTTAGAATTTGTAAACGATGATTTTTACGGAATTGAGATCGATTTAGATTCTCTTCCGAATATTGCAAGTAGTGCGATGACTTTAAGTGGTTTTTCTATTGAAGAACTGCGACAATTTGTTTCGTATTTTGCAAAAAACAAAAATGCCGTTTATTTACATATTTGTGAAGGCGCTCCAGATTTAGGTGAAGAAAAAAACAGTCATCTGGTAGGCAAACTTATTGGCTACCTTGTAACGGATTTTATCAAATCTAATAATTTATAGACTATTCGACTATAAAACGTTTTTCATTAAAATACGGAAATCTGACTCGATAATTTCTGATAAAATAATCATCAAAAATATTAATACTATCTTTGCGATACTATCTATGTACTTAATACAAGATATTTAATATCCAAAATATGTTATTCGAAGAATTATCACTTTCAAAAAGTATACAAAAAGCCGTATTTGAACAAGGCTACCTTAACCCAACTCCTATTCAAGAACAATCTATTCCACTAGTATTAGCCGGACGAGATTTAATAGGATGTGCACAAACGGGAACGGGAAAAACAGGCGCATTTGCAATACCAATTATACATCAGTTACACCGAATTGTAGGTTCATCCAAAAAAGCCAAAGTAATTCGGTCTCTAATCGTAACTCCAACGCGAGAATTAGCCGTTCAAATAGGCCAAAGTTTCGACACGTACGCAAAATATACGAATCTGACACAACTTACCATTTTTGGTGGAGTTTCACAAAATCCTCAAGTTGACGCCTTAAAAAACGGTATCGATATTTTGATTGCAACACCAGGAAGACTTCTTGATCTACACAAACAAGGTTTTATTGATTTGGATCATCTGCACACATTAGTCCTTGACGAGGCAGATCAAATGTTGGACATGGGATTTGTAAATGATGTCAAAAAAATTGTAAAGCTTACGCCAAAAAACCGACAAACATTATTTTTCTCTGCAACAATGCCAATTGCCATCAGAGAATTAGCCGAAATGTTTCTGACGGATCCTGCTACAGTTACCGTTTCACCTGTCTCTTCAACTGCTGAAAACGTAGAACAGCGCGTTTATTTCGTTGAAAAAGGCGAAAAAAGAAACTTATTATACCATTTAATTAAAGAGGAAAATTTGACCGATGTATTGGTTTTTTCCAGAACCAAACACGGTGCCGATAATGTTGTCAAGGCATTACGAAAAAACAATATCGCTGCAGAAGCCATTCATGGTGACAAATCACAAAATGCAAGACAACGCGTTCTGGATGCTTTCAAAAACAAGGAAGTCGGCATTTTAGTGGCAACTGATATTGCAGCGAGAGGAATTGATATCGATCAATTACCGTTTGTAATTAATTTTGATTTACCTAATATTCCTGAAACTTACGTACATAGAATTGGTAGAACCGGTCGTGCCGGAAACGGTGGAATTGCTATTTCATTTTGCAGTAAAGACGAGCACACCTACTGGAAAGACATACAAAAACTGATAAAAGTTGATGTTAAAACAGTAAATGATCATCCGTATCATTGGCACTCAGGCAGTCCTGAGTCGGCACCTGCATCCGCGGCACAAAAGAACTCTAACAGAAGTGGTGGAGCTCACAAATCGAGAAAATCAGAAGCATCAAAACAAAACAAAAAACGTTGGTATTAATAAACCATACAAGTAAATTATTTCCACTGTAAGAAATCCCTTTTTAACTTTAGTTAAATAGGGATTTTATCGTTAATAACCTTATTTTCAACGTTTTACGTTTTAATTATTGTTTTTAAAGCAAATAAATTCATTAAATTTGGTTTAACTTATTTAAATATTTAAAACCTAAAACTATGGAAACGTTAATTAAAAGAAACGGCTCAGTGCCCTTGGTAACAACATTTTTTGATGATTTTATGTCAAGAGATTTATTTGACTGGAATGATAAAAATTTCACTGCCATTGGCAGTAATTTACCGTCGGTAAATTTAAAAGAAACCGATAAAAAATTGCAAGTGGAATTAGCCGCTCCGGGAATGAAAAAAGAAGATTTCAAAGTTGAAATTGACAATAATATGTTGATGATATCTTCAGAGAAAAAAGAAGAAAAGGAAGAAACGAGAAAAAAAGATAATTACGTTAGAAAAGAATTTAATTATCAATCTTTTTGCCGAACTTTTGCTTTACCTGAATATATTGATGAAAGTAAAGTTGAAGCCACTTATAAAGATGGAATTTTGCACATCGAAATTGCTAAAAAAGAAAATATTCAGAAAAAAGCAAATAAAACCATAGCCATAAAATAAATTATTCAATCAAATAATTTCTTAAAATCGTTAAATCATTGAAATAAGCACTTTATTTTGATGATTTAACGATTTTAATTACAAATTGTTAAATAAGATTTACATAATAAGGAAAGCTTTACTTTAATTTTTTGATATCAAAATATTAATTATTTCAAATAATTTGATTGAATCAAAAGGTTTTATTATGATATCATTGATGCCGGCGGAAAGAGCTTCTTCGGTTATTTCTGCTTTGTCAAATGCCGTTAATGCTACAATTGGTATATCGATACCTTTTAAACGAATTTTTCTTGTCGTTTCAAAACCATTGATTAAAGGCATATTAATATCCATCAGTATGACATCGAAATTCTCCTTTTCCAATATTTCCAGGGCTGCATATCCATTGTCAACAACACTGCATTTATAGTTATTCTTTTCTATCGTTTTTCTGGTAATAATTTGATTTATATGGTTGTCCTCAACTACCAAAACATTGATTGGTTGCGTTGAAGTCATGTCCACTTGAATATTATTGATTATCTCATTTGTTTTTTCTGTATTAAATTCAAATCCAATAACAAATTTCAACAGTGTTCCTTTACCGATCGCACTATCAATTGTAATCTCACTTTTAAATTGCCCTAACAACTGCTTGACAATTGAAAGTCCAAGTCCAGTTCCCTGATAATCGGTTTCCTTTCTTCCAACTTGCACAAATTTTTCAAAAATCTTTTCCTGATCAGCAGCTGCAATACCTATTCCGTTATCTTGGATTTGAAATTCGATGAAATTAGTTCTGCAGTCAACTTTTGCTAATAAAATCCTGATCTGTACTTCCCCATTTTTAGTGAATTTCAAAGCATTACTGACTAGATTCATAATGATTTGCGATAATCGTAGCTTGTCCCCTATTAAATACTCTGGGATATCAGGATCAATAGTAACTCTCAATATGTTATTATTGGATTTAGCCATAAATATTAAAGAATTCTTGATCATGTTAATTTCGTCAGAGATATTGAACGTTAAATTTTCAAGCACCAGTCTGTTGTCTTCAATTTTATTTATTTGGAGAATATCATTCACCAGTGATAGTAAATATTTAGCCGAGAACTTAAGAGAGTTCATGTAAGGACTTCCGGCTAATTCTTTGTGCTCATCAAGCAACATATTTGTTATTCCTATCACACCGTATAACGGAGTCCTTAGCTCATGACTAATCGTTGAGACAAATTGTGATTTTACAATAGAAGCTTCTTCCGCTTTTTCTTTTGCAATTATTAATTCTTTATTCGTTTGTGAAAGCTCGGCATTTGCTTTTTTCTTAAAATTATTGTTTTTGAATAAAGTGTAAAGGAGTAACAATAAAATGACAAAAACAACCCCAAATAGCATCACAATAATTCTTGATTTTCTAAGACTTTGCAGTTGTACTTCTTTTTCAGTTTCGATTCTGTCTATTTGTCTTTTATATTCGTCTAATTCTAAATTTATTCCCGCTACATTCGCTTTTTTAAGTTTTTCCTTATTGTAAAGTTCCTCTGTAATTATATTGTAGCGCAATAAATTCTCATAAGCATTTTTATGATCGCCCTTTTTCGATAAAAATTTCGAATATTCGAGGTGTGAAAAGGATAAATCTGATTTTTCATTTTCTCCTTTTCCAGATTGTATCGCATTTAAAAATGAAGATGTGGCAAGTTTATGGTTCCCTTTATAACTGTGGTACATACCATTTAGCATGTTAACAGCAGTAATAGTTGTTTCATCTCCATATTTTTTGTTATACTTATTGATGAATTTCAAACTTGGATAACCCTTTTCAAAATTTCCAATGTCAAAGTATGCCCATGCGATATTAAGGTTAGTAACAAAAGTCTGGCTCGTATCACCAAGTTTCTGACTGTACTGGAGTGAATTTTCATAAAATTGGATACCTCTTGCATATTGTTTTTTCTCAAAGCAATAGATATTTCCTAAATTGTTATTTATTTTTTTTTTTAACGTATCATTCGCAGCCTTCTTGGCATAGGACAGGCTTTTATTGTAGAAAAATATTGCTTTCTCAAATTCTGCCATCTCAGCATAATTTGCAGCAATTGTTATATAAGAAGTGGCAACCGCGTTTAAATCATTCGCGTCTATCGCGGAGCGTAGCGCTACTTTAGAGATCCCTAAAGATTTTTCAAAATTAGCAGATTTTAAGTAGACAGTGGCATTGTCAGTTAATTTCGCAATTTCTTTTTTAGAAGATATTTTTGGTTGGGCAATTGAATTGTTAAAGGAATTCAAAAGAAACAATAGTAATACAACAGTACGTATCTGATACATAAATAATTGAATTTATCAAATATACATTTTATTAATAAAATAAAGATAATGATTACATATAATCTGTTAAAGATCAATAAAATAAATTGCATTCTTGAATTTTAGAAGATATGAACTTTCAATTGGAAAACTAATGATTTTAAAAAAATAGAAAAAAAAACCTGTTCAAATGATTGAACAGGTTATTTCTTTTATTTAAAAGATGAATTTAAAACTTTTATCTACTCTGAAACTGCAATTTCATTATCATTCTCAGCATTTTCTTCCCATTGCCCAACTACTGATGTAGCCAATGCATTTCCAAGCACGTTAGTTGCACTACGAAACATGTCACAAAAATGATCGATTGGAAGAATCAAAGCAATTCCCTCAATTGGGATATCAAACATACCACAGGTCGCTGCTACTACAACCAAACTTGCTCTTGGGACACCCGCAATTCCTTTACTGGTCAACATTAAAACTAAAAGCATAGTCAGTTGTGTTCCAATATCCAAATCGATTCCGTACGCTTGCGCAATGAAAATACTGGCAAAAGTCATATACATCATGCTTCCATCCAAATTGAAAGAATATCCAAGCGGCAACATAAAAGAAACTATTCTGTCTTTTACTCCAAAACGTTCCAATTCTTCTGTTAATTTTGGAAAAACAGCTTCACTACTTGTTGTCCCAAAAGCAATAATTAACGGGCTTACAATTCTTTTTAGTAAAACGGTCATTCTGCTTTTTAAAAAAATATAACCCACAACAATCAATACTACCCAAAGCGACGAAATTCCAATTAAGAAAGAACCAAAAAACTTAAAATATGTAATTGCCAGTTCCTGAAAATCTCTTACGGCAAATACGCCCGCAATAGCTCCAAAAACTCCTATTGGTGCAAACTTCATTACATAATTTACCATTTTAAGAACAATGTGAGACGTTTTGTCTAAAGCATTTATCACTGGTTTCACATAATCACCCAGTGCGGCTGCGGCCAAACCAAAGAAAATGGAAAAAATTACAATTTGCAAAATCTCATTGGTTGCCATTGCTTCAAAAATACTTTTTGGTACAATATGCTCTATAAAATTTTCAAAAGATATATTTTGTGTTTTTGCAGTAACCTCGGAAACTGAACCCAGATCAACATTTGATAAATTAAGCCCTACTCCCGGTTCCAATATGTTTACCCAAAACATTCCTATTAATAATGATATGAATGAAGCTGTAAAAAACCAGCCCATCGCCTTACCACCAATTCTACCTACTGCTTGTATATCTCCGAGTTTGGCAATTCCCACGACTAATGTTGTAAAAACTAAAGGAGAGATGATCATCTGCACCAATCGAATAAAGATAGTTGCAAGTATCTTAATTTTTGAACTGAAGTTTTGTGCAGCTTCAGGAGAGATTGAATTATGAATTATAATACCCAAAATGGCACCTAGTACCATCGCAATTAGTATCTGTCCTGTTAATCCTGAAAAAAAAGATGGTTTGGTGGTTGTTCTGTTATTCATTAAGTTGATTGTTTATTTTAGTCTTACTTTTTATTGTGTAAAATTTCGTTTCTTACTTTTTGTTTAAAAAGAAACAATGTGGTGCAACAAGTGATAGCTACAAAAATTAGTTCTAATATATTTTGTTTATCAGATAAAAGTCGGCAATAACAATCGCAGCCATGGCTTCAACAATTGGAACTGCACGCGGCACTACACATGGGTCATGGCGTCCTTTTCCTGTCATTTCTGTAATGTTACCTTCATTATCTAATGACTCTTGTTTTTGCATAATAGTCGCAACCGGTTTGAATGCAACTCGGAAATAGATGTCCATCCCGTTGCTAATTCCACCTTGTATTCCCCCTGATAAATTGGTTTTCGTAGTTCCGTCAGAGTTGTATAAATCATTGTGTTCGCTTCCTTTCATCTTTGCTCCACAAAAACCGCTACCAAATTCAAAACCTTTTACCGCATTTATAGAAAGCATTGCTTTTCCCAATTCCGCATGAAGTTTGTCAAAGACAGGTTCTCCTAAACCTATTGGAACATTTTGAATCACACAGGTCACTGTTCCTCCCACAGTGTCTCCCTCTTTACGAATGGTTCGTATGTATTCCTCCATGATTACTGCTGATTCTTCATCAGGACAGCGAACCGGATTATTCTCTGTTTTTGAAAAATCCAAATCTTGGTATGGTTTTTCTAAAAAAATGGGTCCAACAGAAGAAACATAAGCATTGATTTTAATTTGAGGCAACATTTGTTTAGCAACAGCTCCAGCCACTACTCTGCTGGCCGTTTCACGGGCTGAACTGCGTCCGCCTCCGCGATAATCACGAACACCATATTTTTTTTCATAAACATAATCGGCATGACTGGGTCTGTAGTTATCTTTTATATGAGAGTAATCGTCTGATTTTTGGTTAGTGTTGGGAATTATAAAACCGATTGGTGTTCCTGTTGTTTTACCTTCAAAAATCCCTGACAGGAATTGAACAGCGTCCGGTTCTTTGCGTTGGGTAACTATAGCGGATTGACCGGGCTTTCTGCGAGACATTTCAAATTGGATTGCATCTAAATCTATTGTGATTCCAGGAGGACAACCGTCTATTATTCCGCCTAAAGCGTCACCGTGAGATTCTCCAAAAGTTGTTATCCTAAATAGTGTTCCGTAGCTATTTCCCGCCATTATAATTAGTTTTGAACAAAAGTACCATTTTAGTTTAAAGTTCAAAATTTTAGCGTTTAAAGTTTTAACCAACATTCCACATTTATTGTTATTAAATTAATCTACTGTTACATTTCTTAACGTTCTTTTGGATTTTGTTCGATAATATTTCGATTATTTTGGTAAATTTAAAATTCAAACATTTTGAAAAAAAGAAAAGTCGAGTTAGTAGTAATTTCAGATGTACACCTTGGGACTTTTGGCAGCCATGCTAAGGAACTTTATAATTATTTATCTACCATAAAACCAAAGATTTTAGTTTTAAATGGGGATATTATTGATGTCTGGCAATTTAGAAAATCTTATTTTCCAAAAGCGCATTTAAAAGTCATCCAAAAAGTCGTCAGTTTTGCTTCAAAGGGAACAAAAGTGTATTACATAACAGGAAATCATGATGAAATGCTGAGAAAGTTTAGCGACATGCATATGGGTAATTTTACACTCGTGGACAAGTTAGTGTTAGATCTTGATGATAAAAAAGCATGGATTTTTCATGGCGATGTTTTTGATGCATCCGTTCAACATTCTAAATGGATTGCAAAAATGGGCGGCTTTGGTTATGATTATCTAATTCTCTTAAACCGATTTGTAAATTGGTGTTTGTCGAAAATAGGAAAAGAACCCTACTCTTTTTCTAAGAAAATAAAGGCTAGCGTCAAAAAAGCCGTGAAGCATATTTCTGATTTTGAAAAAACAGCCACTGAACTAGCTATTGAAAATAAGTATGATTATGTTATATGTGGTCATATTCACGAACCTAAAATGATTCAGAAGGAAACCAAAAATGGAAACACGCTATATTTAAATTCTGGAGATTGGGTTGAGAATTTAACAGCATTAGAATACAATAAAAAACGCTGGAAATTATTTCGTTATTCCGAAATGAATTTCGTTGAAGAAGATAATCTTTTTGAAATGGAAGATATTTTAAGCAATCAAATAGTAGCTTCTGTTTTGTTTTCGAAACAAAATATTTTAATGTAATTCGCTTGTACTGTTTTCCTACTTTGGTAATACGTAAATTATATAACTTTTAGCTCAAATTTTATAATGGCAAATACAGACTTTACCTATATATTTGTGGCAATAAAAACTCAATTATGAAAAAAATTATTTTATCGGCAATAATGTTAATGGGATTAGCATTTACCGCACAAGCACAAGATATTTCGAAAAATGCTCTAGGACTTCGTTTTGGTGATAGTGGTGGTTTTGGTGCTGAACTTTCTTATCAAAGAGCATTGGGAAGCAACAATAGACTTGAACTTGATTTGGGATGGAGAAATAGAAGTAACTTCAACAATAATAACTACGATGACAATGCTATCAAATTAACAGGTTTATACCAATGGGTTTGGAACATTGATGGTGGTTTCAACTGGTATGCTGGTATTGGTGGTGGTGTTGGAAGCTATGGTTATGAAAATGACAACAGAAAATACAATGACACATTTGCTTTTGCTGCAGGAGATATCGGTATAGAATACAACTTTGATATTCCATTGTTGATTTCTTTAGATTTTAGACCTGAATTTGGTGGAAGTGGATACTACAAAAACAATTATGGTTCTGACGTAGCTTTAGCTTTAAGATATCAATTCTAGTATTATCCAAATAATATATGAAAAACGCCACTAGAAATAGTGGCGTTTTTTATTTTATAATAATTTCCTTTTTAGAATTTATCTTAGCTACACAAAAAGGAGTTGTAAAAGCTTGTGATACCATACTTCCTGGTTCAGGATTGGTTTCTTTAACGGTGATGACTATATTCTTGTCGGTTTCAACTAAATTGTCAATTCCTATACTGTAACCGCCAGTTGTTTTCTCTCCCATATTCAAAATAATAAAATTAGACGCGTAAAAATCCGCTTTATTAATTTTGTTGGTCAGATTCTCATCAATTTGCAGCATTTTAATGTCATTTGGTTCCGAAAGGACTTTAAAAAAACGAATTTTTGAGCCTCCATTTGTTTGCTGTGTCAAAACTTCATACAATTTATTAGTAGCTGAACTTATTGAAGGTGTATCCCCACAAGCTGCCAAAGTTACAGCAAGCACTGATAAAATTACTTTTTTCATTTTTTTGTTTTTTAATTAAATGGAATTGTTTCGCAAACTCATTCTCACTTCAATTTAGAAATTCAAGAATTTATAAAAATTTATTAAGGGCTTTTTTATACAACTCTTCGTAAAGTGGCAATATGTTTTTAATATCAAATTGTTTTGCAACTGACAATGCGTTTTCTTTAAATTGTTTAAGAACCGCATCATCCTTTAGTATTTTCAAGGCATTTTGGGCCATTTCTTCTGTATTTCCCACATCACTCAAATAACCGGAAATACCATCAAAATTCACTTCTGGCAAACCTCCTGAATTACTGGAAATAACTGGAACCTTACAAGCCATCGCTTCCAAAGCCGCAAGTCCAAAACTTTCCGTTTCTGAGGGAAGTAAAAACAAATCTGTCAAGCACAGAATTTTGTCAATTTCGTTACTGTTACCAAAGAAAATCACCTTGTCTAAAATTCCTAATTCCTGACATAAATATTCTGCTTTTTCTTTTTCAGGACCATCGCCAACCATCATTAATTTTGCAGGAATCTCTTTCTGAATGTTATAGAAAATTTTGATGACATCCGGAATTCGTTTTACTTTTCTGAAATTACTGATGTGGGTAATAATTCGCTCATTTTCCTTCGCCATAACCGAACGTTGACAAGGAATGCTAGGGTCATTACTGTTTTTATCCAATTCAATAAAATTTGGAATTACCTCAATTTCATTTTTTATATTGAATAATTTTAAGGTCGCGTCTTTCAAACTTTGGGAAACCGAAGTTACAAAATCTGACTTGTTGATACTGAAAGTTACAGCTGGTTTATAAAAAGGGTGATTTCCCACCAATGTAATATCCGTTCCGTGAAGCGTTGTAACCATTGGGATATTAATTCCTTCATCTTTCAACATTTGTTTTGCCATATAGCCAGCATACGCATGCGGAATAGCGTAATGTACATGAAGTAATTCTATTTTATATAATTTCACCATATCAACCAATTTGCTCGATAAAGCCAGTTCATACGGTTGATAATGAAATAAAGGATATTCAGGAACATTCACTTCGTGATAATGCACATTAGGACTCAGTAGCGCCAAACGCACGGGCTGACTGTAGGTTATAAAATGTATTTCATGACCGCGACGAGCCAATTCCAGTCCAAGTTCTGTAGCGACAACACCACTACCACCAAAGGTAGGATAACAAACTATTGCAATTTTCATGTGTGTAATTTAATAAAACGAAATTAAGAAAAATAGGAATGGGTTTTATGGAATTTTAAGTTAATTACTAGAGGACTTTAAAATTTCATCCGCTGGATTCGTACCGCATTCAATATAGCTAACAAGGCAACGCCTACATCTGCAAAAACTGCCTCCCACATCGTAGCCAGTCCGCCAGCTCCCAGAATTAGGACTATTAGTTTTACTGAAAAAGCCAATCCGATATTCTGCCAAACTATTTGTTTTGTTTTTCTCCCGATGTTGATTGCGGTGAAAATTTTAGTGGGTTGGTCATTTTGAATTACAATATCAGCGGTTTCAATAGTAGCATCGCTTCCTAAGCCACCCATTGCAATTCCAACATCCGCCAAAGCGATTACCGGAGCATCATTGACGCCATCTCCAACAAATGCAACTTTAAGCTTTTGCTGCAACAATGCTTCTACTTTTTCGATTTTATTCTCCGGCAATAAATTACCGTATGCTTCATCGATATTTAACTCTTTGGCTACAGTCATAACTACGGCTTGATTATCTCCTGAAAGCAATATCGTTTTAATATTTATTTTGTGTAAGCTTTCAATTGTCTTTTTTGCATCTTCTTTTATTTCATCCGCTATCAAGAAATAACCTGAATATTTTTTATTGATGGCAACAACAATGATTGTGTACGGAATCGTATCAAGCTCTGAATCATACTCAATATTGAATTTTTTCATCAGTTTAGGACTTCCCACCAAGATATCGTTTCCATTTACAAAACCTGTAATTCCGAGACCAGCGATTTCAGTAACTTCGGTAACAACAGTTTCGTTTTTAGCATTGTTAGCGAATTCTATTATTGCTGAACCTACAGGATGGGTCGATTTAGCTTCAATCGCTGCAGTATAATTTACTAAATCTGCCTCTGAAATCCCTATTGCTATTACTTTTTGAACTCTAAAAACACCTTTAGTCAACGTTCCTGTTTTATCCAAAACTACAACCTGAATAGCCGCCATAGTGTCGAGAAATGTAGAACCTTTAAACAATATTCCATTCTTGCTTGCTGCTCCAATGCCCCCAAAATAACCCAACGGTATAGAAATAACTAAAGCACACGGACATGAAATAACCAAGAATATTAAAGCCCTGTATAACCACTCTTTAAAAACATAATCATTGACAAATAACAGTGGAATCAAGCAAATCCCGATAGCCAGATAAACTACTATCGGTGTATAAATTTTGGCAAACTTTCTAATAAAAAGTTCTGTTGGTGCTTTTCTGGCCGTAGCTTCATGCACCATTTCAAGAATTTTAGATAATTTACTGTCGGTAAATGCGGTAGTAACTTCTATTTGCGCAACAGCATTCAGATTAATCATACCGGCAAGAATAATATCCCCTTTTGATTTAGAATCCGGTTTACTCTCTCCGGTTAATGCGACAGTATTAAAAGTCGCATGCTCCGAAAGTAATTTTCCATCCAATGCTAACTTTTCTCCGGGTTTTAATTCTATTATTTCTCCAATAGTAACTTCTGAAGCTTTTTTAGAAACAACATTTACGCCATGTAATACATTTGCTGTATCAGGTCTTTGGTCCAATAATGATTTTATGTTGGATTTAGCTTTTTGTACAGCCATCATTTGAAACAGTTCTCCAATTGCGTAAAAAAGCATTACGGTGACTCCCTCCGCGTATTGACCAATGCCAAAAGCCCCGATTGTAGCAACACTCATTAAAAAAAATTCGGAAAAAACAGCTCCTTTTCTAATACTTTGAACAGCATCTTTCAAAACTGGAAAACCTACGGGAAGATAGGCTGTGACATACCATGTAACTCTAATCCAACCATTGAACCATAATTGCGAAAAGTAATTATCAAATAAAAGTGCAGCAACTAAAAATACAAAACTGATTATTGAAGGCAAAAATAATCTGAATACACTTTCGTTTTCGTTTAAATCATCATGATCGTGGTCGTGATCATCGTGATGGTCAACACCATTTTCTATGGTACAACATTCAGTTTGACTTTTATCTGATTCTTGTTTATTTTCCTCCAATGAGCAACAAGCAGTTTGATGACTGGCATTATTCTTATGTTTGTGTGCCATAAGTAGAGTAAATTTAGAATCTCTAAATTACAAAATTAACTTTCAGAAAGGGAGAAGTCAACCCGTATTTCTTAATCAAAAATGATCAAAACTATTGTTTCTTTTAATCTGTAATCGCTTCGTAAATTATCGATTGAATTTCTTCGCGAATGTTTGCTTTAGATAATCTGTTCTCTGCAGCAACCGGAAAAGTTCTATTTGATAAAAACACATAAACAATTTGTGTTTCAGGATCTGCCCAAGCCATCGTTCCTGTGTAGCCGGTATGACCAAAACTGGTCATCGAGGCACAACCGCATGTTGGACCTTCAGAACCCAATTGGGGTTTATCAAAACCAACACCTCTCCTATTTCCGACGGCACAGAAATAACAGGTATTAAAATCTTCAAATGTCTTTTCAGAAAAATACTGCTGATTGCCATAATTCCCTTTTTGCAAATAAAGTTCCATTATTTTAGCCACATCCATTGCATTCGAAAAAACACCGGCGTGACCAGAAACTCCGCCTTCTAAAGCAGCTGACAAATCATTAACATAGCCCTTTAGAAGTTGACGACGGAAATAAGTATCGGTTTCAGTTGGAGGAATTCTGTTTTTGTCAAATTTAGTCAACGGATTAAAACTGGAATTATTCATACCGAGCGAACGATAAAAATTTTCCTGAATTAAAACATCTAATGTTTTACCCGTTGTTTTCTCCAAGTAATCCTTCAAAATCATGAAAGTTAAATCACTGTATTTGTATTCTTTCTTTACTGCAATTTTACTTTCGACAATCATTTTCATAATCGTATCACTAAAATCATTTCTGATAAAAAGACTGTCTCCCAATTTTTTAGAAAAATCCTGTTCAGCTATTTTTCTAAAATAAACTTCCGAAGGTAATTTAGATTTGTCCATTGCCGCTTTGTAAAATGGAATCCCGGCAGCAAGTCCTGCATAATGCGACAATAAATCTTTGAAATTAATATTTGCCTTGTTCGAATCTTTGAAAATCGGAGACATTGTTGCCAATGTTGTTTCCAGATTTACTTTTTGCTGATCGTATTGCAACATAACATTTGGAAGAGTCGCCAAAATTTTTGTTAAAGATGCTACGTCATAAATATCTGAATCTTGAACTTTAATCGTTTTATCATAAGTATGATGTCCGAATGATTTTTGATAAATAACTTTTCCTTTTCGGGCTACTAAAACCTGAATTCCGGGTGTCATTTTTGCATTAATCGCTTTATTGGCGATAGCATCAATTTTTGATAAAATAGTTGAATTCATACCAACATTCTCTGGAGTAGTGAATCCTAAACGATTTAATTTTTCCGTAGACAAACCATCATTTACCTTAAAACTGTTGTTTATAGAAACCGGTAATTTTCCCTTGGCTTCAATTGCTCCAAAAATTAGTTCCGCCGAAACCACCTGAGCAATAGCACTGTTCTGATACGAAACTACCAATCCTTCTATTTCCTCAAAATTATTTAAGGATAATAATGAATAAGGTTTGGCAAAAACATCTAAGATTACATTATTGTTTCTGGCCAAAAAATTAATTTTTGATAATTCGGAGGAACTCAAGTCATTCTTTTTAAAAGCGCCATCAGATTTGTGATAACCCACAATAACAGTTGAAAATGGTCTTAATTTAACTTGTAAGCTGTCCAGATTCACATCTGCAATAACAGTTATTTCTGCATATTTTTTAAGTGTCGAAATAAATGAATCATTATTCTCATCCCCTATTTTAACATAGGCTATTTTTTGCTTATCCAAATTCTTAATGGGTAAAACGGAAGCAGTATTTTTTAGAACGGTGATGGCATTTTCGTACAATTCATATTGCAAGGCCTCGTTTTTCGGCGAATTCAAATCCTTTATCAAATTTGAAGTTTCTATAGGCTGATACGAATTTAAACCTGCTTTGTATTTAAATTTTAAAATCTTTTTTACGGAAGAAGCCAATCGTTCCTCATTAAACATATTAAGGGAATAGGCCAGTTTAAATTTTTCTATTGCGGCAGGAATATCTTTTGGAAATAATAAGATATCGTTACCAGCCATAAACGCTTCAAAATTTATTTCGCTAGGGATATTATAATTGCTGACGCCTTTCATATTTAGCGCATCGGTAAAAATAAGTCCATTGAAACCCATTTCTTTTTGTAGAATGGTAGTCACTATATTATACGATATCGATGAAGGATAATTAGATCTCGGTTCTAAACTGGGAACATTTAGATGAGCCACCATAACCGAAGACAGCCCTTCATGAAACAGTTTTCTGTATGGATAAAATTCCACTTGCTCCAGTCTTTCTTTAGAAAAATTGACAGTTGGTAAACCTTTATGAGAATCTGTTTCTGTATCTCCATGACCCGGAAAATGCTTTCCCGTAGCAAATATTCCCTGACTTTGAACACCTTTCATTACAGCAATGGCCCGCTCGGTAACTTTAAATTTATCTTCGCCAAATGAACGAAAACCTATAATGGGATTTCTTGGATTTGTGTTTATATCAAGTACCGGAGCAAAGTTAAACTGTATTCCCAATCGCTTGCCTTGTTGTCCCAATTGAACCCCAACTTTCTCTATAAGTTTCATGTCCTGGATAGCTCCAAGAGTCATGTTCCAAGGATAACTTGTTGTAGAATCAAGTCGCATATTCAATCCCCACTCTGCATCATTTCCAATAAACAATGGAATTTTTGATTTTGATTGGAAGCGATTGGTTAATTTTGCCTGACGAATAGGTCCACCTTGAAAGAATATCAATCCTCCAATTTTGTTTTCCGTTATTAATTTATCAATGGCGTTGAAGTGTACCGAATCTTTATTGGAGTAAGCGGCAACCATGAATAACTGTCCTACTCTTTCTTCAAAGGACATTACATTATACAAACTGTCTACCCATTTATTCCCTTGCGGTAGCAATTCAAAAAGAGCTGGAGGATTACTTGCAGTTATGCTGTCCAAATTTTCTACTTTGGAAGGGATATTGGTTAAAATTACTTTATTCTTATTAATTTTTGTACCAACACAAGCCGTAGCAACAAAAAGAAATAAGACATTAAAAAAAACAATTTTGATGCCTATTTTTTTCATTAAACTATATTTTAAAAAAAGCGACTATGCCAACTGTCGATAGCTGGAACTTCCCAGGATTCATTATATTCTTCGATATTATTGACCAAGTTATTAAAAACTATCGTGTTTTCAGTAACCGCTTTGTCTTTTACCATTTTCTTGAAATCGATCAATGTCTTGTGTGCAATATGCTCCCCAAGTTTGAAAGTGACATTCATTTTATCCAATAAATCAACAGTATATTTTTGCTCTAAACTTTGAATAAATTCTACAGAAGAGTCAATAGAACATCCAGTAGCGGCTTGAACATCTTGATTTACAGCGATAATTATAAATCGGTTGTATTTTAATTGATACGATGATTCCAAACTGGTACCATGCGCCGCCCAACTTTCAAGAAAGGTTTGCAAAGCAGTTTCTATCTCAGAAAATTCCGCGTCCGAAAACTTTCTGTTCGATTGATAAATCCAAATTCTGGATTCTTCAGGTAAATTTTCAAATGGAACGTACATCTTAATTATGAATTATGAGTTATGAATTATGATTTAGACAATCAAAATTCGTAATTTTAATTGATTTATAAATCCTGAGCATTGGCGATTAATTCCGCAATATCCATGACTTTTACTTCGCCTTCTTTTTCTTTATTTTTAATACCGTCAGTCATCATTGTGTTACAAAAAGGACAACCCGCAGCAATTATTTCCGGTTTTGTTTCTAATGCATCTTCGGTTCTTTCTATGTTGACTTCCTTGTTCCCAGGTTCAGCATCTTTAAACATTTGCGCACCACCAGCACCACAGCATAAACCGTTTGCTTTAGAACGTTTCATTTCGACTAATTCAGCATCTAATTTAAGAATTAAATCTCTAGGTGCTTCATACACATTATTAGCTCTACCTAAATAGCAAGGATCGTGAAAAGTAATTCGCTTTCCTTTGAATTGTCCTCCTTCAATAGTCAATCTTCCGTCATCTAATAATGATTTCAAAAATTCTGTATGGTGAACTACTTCATATTTTCCGCCTAATTCCGGATATTCATTTTTTAGAGTATTGAAACAATGCGGACAAGCCGTAACTATTTTTTTAGCTTCGTATGCATTTAATACCTCGATATTCATCATGGCTTGCATTTGAAACAAAAACTCGTTTCCAGCTCTTTTTGCAGGATCACCAGTACAACTTTCTTCAGTACCTAAAACGGCAAAAGGAACATTAGCACGATTCAAAATACGAACAAATGCCTTTGTAATTTTCTTTGCTCTATCGTCAAAACTTCCCGCACAACCTACCCAAAATAAAACTTCTGGTTGTTTCCCTTGAGCTAACATTTCGGCCATTGTTGGCACTATTAAATTCTCTGACATACTATTTGTGATTCGGTTATTCGTTGATTTGATTATTCAAGCAAACGGAACATTATTATTTCTTTTATTTAACAGAACTTTTAACAAGCAAACAATTATTCGTTTTTCCAATTCAATCGGTCTTGTTGATTGTATTGCCACGGCGCCCCATTATTTTCTATATTAGACATCATGGCATTCAAAGGCATTGGAGCCGCACTTTGTTCCATAACTAAATAACGGCGCATATCCATAATAATAGAAAGCGGGCTAATGTTTACGGGACATTCCTCGACACAAGCATTACAAGAGGTACAAGCCCAAAGTTCTTCTGGTGTAATATAATCGTTTAATAATGTTTTGTTGTCCGGAATAAAAATACCTTTATTGGCATCTATATTTCTACCCACCTCTTCCATCCTATCTCTGGTATCCATCATGATTTTTCGTGGAGACAGTTTTTTACCAGTTATATTTGCTGGACAAGATGAAGTACAACGACCACATTCTGTACAAGTATATGCGTTCAATAATTGTACCCAATTTAAATCTTGAATATCACTTGCGCCAAACTTGCTTGGAACCGCATTTTCATCAACCGGGGCGGCTGCAAAAGGATCAGCATTAGGATCCATCATTAACTTTACCTCTTTGGTTACTGATGCTAAATTATCAAATTGCCCTTGAGGATTCAGATCTGCAAAATAGGTATTTGGAAAAGCTAATAGTATGTGTAAGTGTTTTGAAAAGTATAAATAGTTCATAAAAATCAAAATTCCTATAATATGTAGCCACCAAAATATCTCTGAAAGCAACATTACCAATTCATTTGACATTCCATTGAAAATAGGTTCAATAAATTGACTTATTGGAAAAAAACCTGCTTTTATAAAGTGAGAAAAGCCTCCGGGTACATTTTGCAAATGCAAATCAGAAGCATTCATCAGCAAAAACAAAGTCATCAAAACCACCTCGAAATACAAAATATAATTTGCATCACTTTTTGGCCAACCTTTTAAGTCTGAACTTACAAATCTTTTCAGTTTAATCGCATTTCTTCGAATCCAAAAAGCGAAAACAGCAACTAAAACTAAAAATGCCAGAATTTCGAAAGAAGCAATCAATACATCATACGTTGTTCCCAAAAAAGCAAAAATACGATGCGTTCCAAAGAGTCCGTCGATTATAATTTCTAATAACTCGATGTTTATAACTACAAAACCAACATAAACTATAATATGGAGTATTCCCGCAATCGGTCTTTTTACCATTTTTGATTGACCAAGAGCAATCATGGCCATATTGGTCCAGCGCGCTTTTGGATTATCAACACGATTAACATCCGTTCCAAGATTTATGTTTCGTCTGATTTTTTTAATACTTGTAAAAAAATAACCAAAACCGATTATCAATAAAATAGCAAATAAAATATTATCCAAGTAGCTCATAATTGCTAATTTTTTTCATTAGAAATAGAATCATTAATAGGACCAACGTAAGGTTTGTTTTTCTTTCCAAATAAAGAAATATTTACATATCTAGTGGGATACAGTCTTATGTCTTGCACTAATAACTCCAATTCTTTTGTGGAACTTTTAATGTTTTGGTAAAAACCATCATCATTCAGTAATTTACCCAGAGAGCCCTTTCCTGCTTCTAACCCACTCACTATGCCATCTACTCGTCCTAAAGTTGCATTTAGCTTTTTTACTGTTTTTCCTATGTCGGCTTTGTTCAATGAGTCCGATATTTTAGAAAAATTTCCAGCAATTTTACTAAAATCAGTAACAACGCCATTAATTTGAGTTTTATTTTTATCCAGTAGTGTGTTGACACTTAAAGAAGCCTTATGAAATTGTTCAATAGTTTTGTTAAGCTCTGCCAAACTTTGTTTCAAGTCTTGTTGCCCTTTTTTGTCAAGCACATTATTCAATCCAGATATTAATGTATCTGCGTTGCCTAATAACTTTTCAAGTTTTTCTTGAAGAGGAGCAAGTTGATCTCCCACTTTATCGGTCAGTCCTGCTTTTACATCTCCCGTTAAGGTTTGACCATCAACAGCAAGAATTTTATCATTAAAATTGTGGTTAATCGCAATTTGTTTTCCGCCAATAAATCCAGGCTCATAAATAGAAGCGCTACTTGATTTAGAAATAGGGAAATCCGTTTTTATTTGTAGTTCAACTAATAAAGCCCCTGTATTTTCATTTATTGTAATATTGCTTACTTTACCTATAACCAAACCATTTAACGTAACTGGTGCAGATGTAACAAGACCTTCGACACTTTTATATTCAACGTAAAAAGTTTTGTAATTTATAAAAAGGTCTTTTCCTTTTAAAAAACTGTATCCCCAAATAAATAATAATATAGATGATATTACTAAGATAGCAGTTTTAATTTCTCGTGTTATTTTCAAAATTTAAGTATTTTTTACAAATTTAATATAAAATATTCAACTTGTTGTTATCGTAAAGCTTCTTGAATGCTAATTTTTTTCCCATTTTTCAATGCAATCAGAAATGCTGAATCGTATCCTTTTCCTTTCGCTTCCTTCAATTGCTTTTTAGCCTCGTCATAATCAGCTGTTTCCCCGTACATATATTTATATACTTTGTTTTCATATGCTACAGAAATATTTTTAAGTCCATTAAAATTTTTTGGAAGTAAATCTACTTTTTTAACACTAGCTGAAAGTTGCACTTTGAATAATGCTTTTGAATTATCCACAACTTTATTTGATTGCACGGGTTCAACTGAAGGTAGATTTACTTTTGCTTTTGCTTCTTTTGCCGTATCCTTTATTTGCTTTTCAATAATTTTTTGAGAAGGTCTTTCTTCAAAAATTTCACCTTCACCATTTCCGAAATATTCTTTCTTATAACTAACAATTGCTTCAGCAATGGCTTTGGCAATTTCATTTTGACCCTCTTCAGAATTTAATCTATTCCCTTCAACTGTATTGGATATAAAACCCATTTCGATCAAAACTCTTGGCATATATGCTTTGTGAAGTACCATAAAAGGTGCTTGTTTCACTCCGCCGCCTCTTATTTTTTTTCCTAAATCCTCAAAAGCATTCTCCACTTTGCTGGCGAGCGAAATGCTGTTATCCAGATATTCTTCTTGCATCAGCGTCATTCCAATCATCGTTTCCGGAGAGTTAGGATCAAATCCTTCATACTTTTGTTTATAATCTTTTTCTAAAGTTATTACGGAATTCTCCTTTTTTGCAGCTTCTAGATTGGAAGCCACTTTACTTAAACCCATTACATAGGTTTCAGTACCAACAGCAGCAGTATTTCTATTGGCATTACAATGAATGGAGACAAAAATATTAGCGTTAAATCGATTGGCGATATTAGCTCTTTCGATCAAATCAATGAATACATCTGTTTTGCGGGTGTAATTAACTTGCATTTGCGGCGTTGCTTCCAATAACTTTCCAACCTTTAAAACCACCGCTAAAGCAATGTTTTTTTCTACACGGCCTTCATAAACTGCTCCAAAATCGTGAGCGCCATGTCCCGCATCTAAAGTTACCTTGAAATTATTGGATTGACTATACCCTGATAAAGAAATAATCATCAGAATAAAAGTTAATTTAATTTTAATTTTATAGGAATTATACATAAATCTAAAAGTTAATTTAATTAAAACAGAACAGTTATTAATTTTATTATTTCTTTATTTTTGACAAAAAATAATATGTAAGTTTGACATGTCAAAAAACACGCCATAATTTTACAAAAATAGCATTTAAACCTTTGTATACAAACTTATTTAATATCGTTTTATTATCAATATTCCTGTCAGTGGGATCTAGCAAATTATATTCTCAGGATATAATAAAAAAAACTAAAGCTATACCCGCTAAAGAACAAATAGATAGCAAAATTTCCAATGTAAAAACGGACAGCACTGTAATCGCAATCACCAAAACAGAAAATGATTCTATAAAAAAAGATTCTTTGAGGCCTAAAAAAACATTTCTTAACGGGAAAGTGAAATACAAAGCGGATCAATATGCTAAAATAGACCAAAAGAAAAAACTGATTACCTTGTATGATAAAGCGGAGTTGTATTACCAGGATGTTGAGTTGAAAGCAGGAATTATCATTATGGATTATGAAAAAAACGAGGTGTACGCCGGACGAATCAGAGATTCAACAGGAGCTTTTACTCAAAATCCAAATTTCAAACAAGGCGCGAATGTAATTGAACCGGATTCTATTCGTTTCAACTTTAAAACTAAAAAAGCATTAGTTTGGAATTCAAGATCCGAACAAGGCGAGTTTAAAATCAAGGCAGCGATTACCAAAAAAGAAAATGATTCAGTTTACTTTTTAAAAGGGGCTCGGTTCACCACGGCAAAGGATATTGATAATCCGGAGTATTATTTTCAAACCAATAAAGTTAAGTTTATTCCTGGCAAAAAAGTAGTGACAGGATTTACCAATATGGTTATAGCTAATGTTCCTACTCCAATTGCACTGCCCTTTGCTTTTTTCCCGATGAGTAAAGAAACCAGTATTTCAGGAATCATTTTACCCAGTTACAATGACTCTAACAATAGAGGATTTTCACTTCAAAATTTAGGATACTATTTTGCACTGAGTGACAATTATGATTTAACCGTTTTGGGAGATTATTATACCAATGGTAGTTATGGAATGCGATTTGAATCCAGCTATGCAAAAAGATATAGTTTTAACGGAAATTTAAACGTTCGATTTGAAAATCTGATCAACAGTGAAAGAGGTTATCCGGATTATTCAAAACAAAATATTTATAATATTCAGTGGTCTCATTCTAAAGACTCGAGATCTTCACCTAATTCGAATTTCTCAGCATCGGTAAATCTTGGCAGCAGTAAGTATTTTCAGCAGTCTATCAATCAGGTTAATATTGGATCAAACTTGAATAATACGCTGAGCTCTTCGGTTTCGTATTCCAAAAACTTCAATTCAATTCCTCAGGTTAGAATGTCTTTGACGGCAACGCATTCACAAAACACGCAAACTGAAGAAATCAATATGACTTTGCCAACCTTACAATTGAGCATGGACAGAATCTATCCTTTTGTGGGTAAAGATGGTACAAAAAAAGGTTTTATTAAAAATATAAATCTGCAGTACAATTTAAATGCTCGTAATAGTATCACCACCACTGATTCTTTATTCTTTAAACCGCAAATGTTTAGAGATGCTAAAATTGGATTTCAACACAGTATTCCATTAAGCACCAATTTTAAATTATTCAAATATTTCAGTGCCTCCACAGCCATGAATTACGAGGAAATCTGGTACACCAAAACCATTGAGAGAAGTTTTGACCAAGATCAAAGCAGAGTTGTAGATAAAACCATAAATGGCTTTGATGCCTTTAGAACCTATTCTGTATCTTCAAGCTTAGGTACCACCATTTACGGAACATTTAATTTTGGCGATGAAAAAAAAATACAGTCAATAAGACATGTCATGAGGCCATCGGTGTCCTATGGATACACCCCTAGTTTTGAAAAATATTATGATACCTACGAGGCAGATGCTACCGGAGCAATGCGAAAACAATATTCGAGATTTGAAAATGGAATTTTCGGTGCACCAGGATTAAACAATTCAAATATTCTAGGTTTTGATTTGAGTAATACATTTGAGGCAAAAGTTACCGATAAGGACAGCACAAAGATGGAGCCGAAAAAAATAATGCTTCTTAACAATTTAAACCTTTCGACCAGTTACAATCTGGATGCCGACGGTGTAAATTCGCTTGCCTTTTCTCCTGTAAGAATAAGCGGTGGTACACAATTGTTAGATAATAAAATGAACGTAAATTTTGGAGCTACTTTAGATCCTTACGCCATCGACAACTCCGGCAACAGAATTAATCTTTTTAATATTAATAACGGCGGAAGTCTCTTTAGAATGACCAGTTCCAATATGACTGTGAATTATTCACTTTCGAGTACAGGAAAAGACAAACCCGAGAAAGAAAAAAATGTTCAAAGCCAGCGTAATGGAGGTCGTGAAGATGATTTATTTGGCACAAACACAGACTTAGGCGACAGCAGAAGAACACAATTTGAGGATGAAAATGAAGAAGAAGGAGAAGATAAAATTTCAGAATTTTTTAAATCTGAGTTACCATGGGACATAACTTTTGCGTATTCGTTAACCTACGGCAACAACAATCGGGAAAATGAAATTATTGGAAATTCCATCATGATTTCTGCTAACGCAGATGTAACACCGAAATGGAAAGTAGGTGTTTCTACAGGTTACGATTTTGTACAAAATGGAGTTACCTTTACCCAGCTTCGTTTTGAAAGAGATTTATTGAGCTGGAGAATGGATTTCAACTGGTCACCATTTGGTGCTAATGCAAACTGGGGATTCTTCGTTGGAATAAAATCTGGCGTACTTAGCGACATCAAATGGGACAAAAGAAGTACCATCAATAGATAATAATTTGCGTAATTTTTGTTTTCTTTATTTTTTGATAATTTAAATAAAAATTAGCGATGCCTTTTTAAAATTAAAAAAACATTTTATGAAAAAGATAATTTTTACAGAAAAAGCCCCTGCACCTATCGGACCTTACAACCAAGCTGTACTAAAAGGAAATACGTTGTATACTTCCGGCCAAATAGCGATAGATCCAGCAAGCGGAGAACTGATCACTGACTCTATTGAAGCAGAAACGGAACAAGTGATGCAAAATATGAAAGCAGTATTAGCAGCAGCCGAAATGACATTTGAGAACGTTGTAAAAACAACAATCTTCATTATGGATATGAATGATTTTGCAAAA
This sequence comes from Flavobacterium caseinilyticum, assembly GCF_004349085.1. Classification (GTDB taxonomy): domain Bacteria; phylum Bacteroidota; class Bacteroidia; order Flavobacteriales; family Flavobacteriaceae; genus Flavobacterium; species Flavobacterium caseinilyticum. Next base: position 41,674 of record NZ_SMFM01000002.1, read on the forward strand.
ATAAATGCGGTTTACGGTTCTTATTTTAACGAAAAAAATGCGCCCGCTCGCGAAACCGTTCAAGTGGCTGGCTTGCCTAAAAATGTAAATGTCGAAATTTCAATGATTGCAATACTGTAATATACTGGTGCATATAAACAACCATTACAATTTATTTAGAGTTTAATTTTTCAATTTTATCTACTATTTAAAAATGCGTAATTTTCTATATTTTAATAGAAAATTACGCATTTTTAAAATTATAGCAAACCTCTATCTGAGATCTACTTATCGGCAATATGGTACGCAATCAGACCATCAATGGGTCTTCTTAGAACATTTCCCAACTGCAATTCATATTTATCAAAAGTTTCTTTCAGTTCATCCTTTAAATAAAAAGCAATAGAACCTACAAAATGTACAGGGACTTCTTTGCAATTGTCAAACTGTTTGATATAATTTTTTACAAACGATTTCATTCCTTTGAAAATAATTTTTCTGCAAAACTCTGTTTCTTTGTGCTGAATTAAAAACTTCGCAAAAGTCGCTAAATAAGCATTTGGATTAGGTTCCTTGTATAGTTTGCTTTTGATAGCATCCGGATCTAAATCGTATTCTTTTTCAAATTCAACCGCCAATTCTTTTGGCATTTTATTAAAATAGTATTTTCTGATTAATTCTTTACCAAAAACATTACCACTGCAGTCGTCCATGACTATATATCCCAAGGATTGGACTTTCTGGTGCAATTCTTTTCCGTCAAAATAACTACAGTTTGATCCTGTACCTAAAATAGAAACAATCGCTTTCTCGCCTTTAGGAGTTGTTGCATATACCGCCGCGTAAGTGTCCTCCTTAACATCAATAATGGCATTTGGAAAAAAATTTTGAAAAAGTTGTGAAAGTGTCATTTTCATTTTATCAGTCCCACAACCTGCTCCGTAAAAAAACAAATGGGTTGCATTCTTCTTATTTTGCAAGATATCAAAGCGATCATTTAGGCGCTCAATAATTTCATCTGAATCGAGAACTTCAGGATTTAATCCTAATGTTTGCGTTGTAAACAATACTTTTCCTTTGTCATCTATTGCTATCCAATCGGCTTTGGTAGAACCACTATCAACTATTAATTTCATTTTGCTTGTGTTTTTTTTGTTTTGGAGTTACCTGATTTTAAAATGAGCTAAAATAACCTCCATTTAAAAAAGCAACAAAAAATAAAATCCCGTTAAAAAGATAACGGGATTTGTAAATATAAAAAATTATTTTAACCCTGCAATGTGCACTGATAAATCAATTAATTTACTTGAATATCCGTATTCGTTGTCATACCAAGAGATGATTTTGAAAAAAGTAGAATTCAAACCAATTCCAGCATGAACATCTACAATAGAAGTTCTTGGATCAGAAATAAAATCCTGAGATACAACTAAATCTTCTGTATATCCTAAAATACCTTTCATAGTAGTTTCAGAAGCCTTTTTTAACACTGCCATAATTTCTTCATACGAAGTTTCTTTAGCCACTTTTACCGTTAAATCTACAACAGAAACGTCAGCGGTAGGAACACGCATTGACATACCTGTTAATTTTCCGTTTAATGACGGAATTACTTTTCCAACTGCTTTTGCAGCACCAGTTGATGATGGGATAATGTTTAGATTTGCTGCACGTCCACCTCTCCAGTCTTTCTTAGAAGGACCGTCAGTAGTCATTTGCGTTGAAGTTGTTGCGTGAACTGTAGTCATCAAAGCTTCAACAATTTCAAAATTATCGTGAATAACTTTAGCCAATGGAGCTAAACAGTTTGTTGTACAAGAAGCATTAGAAACAACCATATCTGTAGCTTTTGCAGTTTCATGGTTTACACCCATTACAAACATTGGCGCATCAGCAGAAGGAGCAGAAATAATTACTTTTTTAGCGCCACCTTTGATGTGCTCGTTTGCAGTTTCAATAGTTGTAAAAAAACCTGTACATTCAGCAACTACATCAACATCAACTTCATTCCATTTCAAATCTGCTGGATTTCTTTCAGCAGTAATACGGATGTTTTTTCCGTTTACAAAAAGTTGTCCTTCTTTTACTTCTACAGTTCCGTTGAAACGTCCGTGAACTGAATCATATTTTAACAAATAAGCCAAATGATCAACATCCAGTAAATCGTTAATTGCTACTACTTCTACGTTATCTCTGTTGTAAGATTCTCTGAATACAATTCTTCCAATTCTTCCAAACCCGTTTATTCCTAATTTTACTTTTGACATTTTACTTAATTTTTTTGTTTATTTTTCTTTAACTCATTTAAAGTCTAATTTCCTCACAATAAACTTCATTTTATTTATGTAGACATGATGTCTGAAACTCTTAATAATTCTTTATCGATTTCGGTTTTTCCTTTGATGGCTTGTTCCAAAGGTGTCAATGCAACCTTGTCATTTTGTAAGCCCACCATATAATTTGATTTTCCCTCCAGAAGTGATTCGACTGCTTTTACGCCTAATCTGCTTGCTAAAACTCTGTCAAAACAAGAAGGAGAACCGCCGCGCTGCATGTGACCTAAAACAGAGACACGAACATCATATTCAGGCAAATTCGCTTCAACATAATCTTTTAATTCGAACACATTTTTACCAATTTTATCTCCTTCGGCAATAACAACTATACTGGATGATTTTCCGGAGGCCTTACTTTTTTGTAAAGATTCCAATAATCGTTCTAAACCTAAATCTTCTTCCGGGATAAGGATTTCCTCTGCTCCTGCTCCGATACCTGCATTCAACGCAATATGACCGGCATCTCTACCCATCACTTCTACAAAAAATAAACGGTTGTGCGAACTGGCTGTATCCCTAATTTTATCAATCACATCCACCACAGTATTTAATGCGGTATCGTATCCTAAAGTGTGACTTGTCCCAAAAATATCATTATCGATGGTTCCCGGAATCCCCATCACCGGAAAACCAAACTCATTATTAAATAACAATCCACCAGTAAATGTACCGTCTCCACCTATCACCACTAACGCATCAATTCCTGCTTTAATAAGATTTTCATGTGCTTGTTTTCTTCCTTCAGGAGTTTTAAATTCTAAGGACCGAGCCGATTTTAAAATCGTTCCTCCTTTATTTACAATGTTATTTACGCTTCGAGGCCCCATTTCCTTGAAGTCTCCTTCAATCATTCCTTGGTATCCTCTATAAATTCCTATACATTCTATGTTGTGATAAGCACATGTTCGAACAACTGAACGGATTGCAGCATTCATTCCTGGTGAGTCTCCGCCAGAGGTTAGAACACCAACTTTTTTTATTTTTTTTGGCATTATTTAAGTATTGAAGTGTAAAATTAGCAAACATAAACCACTTTCAAGGCGGAGATTTTAATAATTTAATAAAGCATTATGAATTCAAACGTTTTCGTTAATAAGTTTTTGGGGGAATAAAAATGAAATGACTTTTTTTTAACGATAGTGAAAAATAATCAACTTTTATTTAACAATTAACAATTCGTTTGTTTTTAAAGTAAAAAACAACGCTTAATACTGCATTATTTGTTGACAGAAGAAATTACGAAGTATAACCGAACATATTTAAACGAACGGTTTTAAATTTCTTGAATTCAGCAAATAATTAAATACGGCACTGACAATTTTCTTTTTTACGATGAAGAATTTAATAATAATCCCGTAAAAATTCCATGACTAGTTTTCCTCAGGAATTAATCCGTCTTGATTTTTCTTAATCTTTTTGGTCGTAGTTTTTTTTGATTTAGAAAAATTGATGTAATCTGGAGATAAATCAGAATCCTGATCTTCCGAAGCTGGAATGAATTCTGTATCAAATTTAAGGTTTTTAAATATTCTATTGACAAACTCTTTGAATGTGTCGAAATCTACCGCATACGACACCCCTAAACCTTGCGTGTATCCAATTCCTTGACCAACATAATTGATGTCATTTTCTTTATTGAAAAGTCGTAAATTAAGTGTTCCGTCCTCGTTAACACGGTATAGGATTTCAACGTCACCCACGATTGCTGATTCATTGATTCCTCCAAAAGGAACTCCGAGTTTACCGTTAATAGTAACTCTTTCGTTTATTTTGGAAGTAATTGTGGCAACAAATCTTCCATCAGTTTCTCTCCCCAATCTTCTGTCAGCACCAATAAAATTAAGTCCCACTTTAAATTTCTCATCATCGGATTGTATGATCCCACCTAAAATACTGGAGGCAGTTTCAAATAAACTTCCTGAAAAATCAGACTGGCTTACTCCTTCCGGACTTAAAAAGCCACCAGAGGAAAGTAAGTACAAAGCCTGAGTTTGTCTGACGTCTCGATCGTTTAATTTATATTGAATTTCTGATTTCAACACACTGCTCACTGTTGGAAATTCAATATTAAAATCAGGTTCGGGACTCGTCAAATCGCCTCTAAGTCCTATCACTACTTCAACAGGCACTTTTGTATTAAAAGACGAATTTTCCAACAACACTGCAGGATTTGCAGAGGTTCTGTAAACCGCTTCAAGATTTAACTGCGCTTTCATAGGGTTGCCTTCCCAAGTTATGGAACCTCCTTTTTTGACTGCAAATTTCTTATCAATAAGCCCTCCGTATTTGAAATTATAGGTTCCTTCATACGCCTGGAAATCGCCCCACATATTGAATTTTCCCAAAGTATTTATTTTAAATAATAAGGATCCGAAACCTTTCCCCTTCATTCCATGACCCGTATTTCGGTCCAAAATTACCTCCACTTCTGCATCAGGAGTAATATCAAAGTCAAATTCTAACTCTAGCCCGTTGTAATTTCTGGTATTTTCAAAAATTCCTTTTGCAATATTATACTTCTCTTTAGCAGTTAAAAAATGAATGAATTTATTATCACTAACACTTTCCGCATTGTTAATTGGAATTTTTATTGCGGTTCCCTTTTCGGATTTAGCGTCCACTTTTATAAACAATGAATTTGTTGGTCCTTTGATAGTTGCAATACCATCAATAAATGCCGTTCCGTAATAGGCGGCATCTTCACTGTCTTTAGTATCCAATGCCAAAAGTCTTTTAGAATCTATGGCTAAATCTAATTTCCAGTCAACAAAATTACTATGTTCAATACTTCCGTTCAATTTACCGCTTGTTTTGTACTTTGTATCTGTAAGTGTATTGCTTCTAAAAATTAATTTCTCATCTGTTAAATCAATAATGGTATTGTCGCTTAGTGCATAATCAACGTTCAAATAAGGCACAGTGACTCCTGCATCGTTTAAATAGAGACGCCCACTTATACTCGGTTTTTTTAGATTCCCCTCAATGGTTGAATTACCTGATATAAAACCTCTGATATTAGATAATACATCCCCACCAAGTGAATTTAAAGTAGCAATATTGAATTTCTCAAATTTTAGTTTTAAATCTAAAATCGTCTGCTTGTTAACAATTTCAAAACTTCCATTGGCACTGAATAAATCTACATTTTCATTTTCTAAGTTGGAATTAATCGTAAATTTTCTGAGATTTTCATCACCTTCGATATCAAAATTCAATGTTCCTAAATCTGTTTTATTGACATTCAAATTATCAATTACTATAGATGATGTGGGTTGGTAAACATTATTATTTTGCTTGAAATTTACTGCTCCGTTGATATTTCCATGTACAATCAGCTTTTCATTAGTCGGAGTGATTTGATTTAAATCGACATCTTTGAAGCTTAATTTCAAATCCTTGACCGACTCGCCTTTAAATACTCCCATCAAAGAAATCGCCTGCTCTTCATGAGACAAAATTATATTATCAATATTGAAATTTTTAAATGATTTGTCAAATACAATTTGGTTATTGGGTGTTTCATCTTCATTTAAAAACCACAAATAATCTTTAAATTTCACCTCAGATTTACTGATTCCCACAACATTATTATTATCCTTATTTATTGTGTGATATAAGTTCAAATTATAATAATCCTCCGCATTTGGCCCTCCTTTAAACTCAGAACGAAAGAACAAAGTGTCTTTCATTGTCACATTAATCAGACTAAAATCACGGATTTTATAATATTTCGTTTTTATGCTGTCTAATTCTACATAAGCATTATAAAGCGGATTCTTATTATCAACCGATACCCTGATATTATCGATAATGTTATTTGAAGCAATAATTTGAGGCGAATTAAAATTCAGTTTAAATTCCTGATTATCTGAATTGATGTTTCCTTTGACAATTGTGTTGGCGCCAATCGAAATTTCAGGATAGAATATTTCAATTATTTTATTGTAGATTGAAAAATCAAATGTAAGGAACTGTCCTTTTTTGACTTTCACTGGCTTGTAATTCGTATAAAGACTTCCTAAAGAGTTCGTTATTAAATTTGGCAGCTGGTTGAATTCATACTTCCCAACGATTTCGCCCTGCACAATATCAGGAGAGTTAATGGTGATGGTTCGTGTTTTATTCTGATCAAAAGTAGAAATGATGGTAAAATCATCAAAATTGTAGGTGTCCTTTGCATTCTGATAGGAAGTTTTATTGATGTAGATATTTCCCTGAAAATTTTCGATATTATTCCCTGATGCCTGAACAACAACATCCCCTCTAAATACTGAAACAGAATCCTTGATTAATTTTAATTTATGTAAATCTGCATTTTCTACAGTGACGTGAAAGTCATAACGACTGTCTTTTTTACTCAAATCCAATAAGCCTTCAAAATTCATGCTCAAATTAGGATCATTTACAGAAATCTGACCTTCATAATTGGGACTTTTAAGCTTTCCATTGACAACAATATTGGTGTAATTATAACCATTAACCTCTATTTGACTGATATCGCCTTTGATAGCAGTGTCTAAATATTTTCGTTTAAAGCCTTTTCCATCCACATCTATATTTAAACTTACCGTTCCCAATTCTTTTTGATCCAAGAAATTCCCGACGTCGAAGTTTTGTAAAATCACATTCCCAAAATAAGAGGCTTTATCAATTACATCTATATTTTGAATCTCTAAGTTAGACGTGATATTTCCCAATGCTGTAATCATAGAAAAATCAGCTTTTACAGCAGTAGTAGAAACGCTGGAAGTTCCCGAAGCTGTAAATCTGCCCAGTTTTTTTAACGAAGTTGGCAATTTATTTCCAAGAATATTTGGAACAATCACGATCAGATTATCATAACTTGACGTTAACTTGTCAAACCTAGCATACATGGAAAATTTCTGCCCTTTTTTGGCAAAGAGGTTTTTAAAATTGATATCCCCATCAATTCTTGTCTTGCGATTATCAACTAATTCTAAGTTTTTAAATTGTAGATTATTTAATGTGCCTTTAACGCTTGCCTTCATGTAAAAATGCTGGTCTTTACTTAATTCTTTATAAAAATAACGAATGTCATTTGACCCCACAGAGGCCGTATTCAATTTGATATCAAAAACGACTTTATCGGTGAAATTGGAGAAATCTTCTATTTTATAATTTAATATAACAGTCCCATTCAGCGTTGATTCCTTTGTTATTACATTAAGATTTTCAAGTTTTAAATTTTTCTTAGAATAGGTGAATTTTGAGCTTAAATTTTTAACATACAGTCCACGGAAATCTAAAAAAGACATCTTCTTAATATTGGTTGTAACATCAGTGCCAAATATTAAAAAATCAGTAACGGAGGCATTCATTTTTGTGAAATCAACATCTTTAGGGTTCTCCCTATTGTAATCCGTTAGAACAAAATGGCCATCGTAGATTTGCAGTTTATTTGCTTTAAGCAAGAATTTCCTGCTTGATGGTTTGTCGGATTCAAAGGCTTTTACAAATATATCGAGGTTGGATTGCTTTTCGTTCTTATAGGTTTTCAAATTTAATACTAATCCATGAAGGTCGATATCATCAAAAATAAAATCGCCATCGAGTAATTTTTTACCTTCTAAAATTGTGGTGGATATTCTGCTTGAATAAATTAAAGTGTCTTTATGATGATCTCGAATCAGTACTTTTTTAAATTTTACACCTCCAAAAATTGAAACTGCAACTTCATCAATAGCAACATTGATTCCCAGATCTTTGTTGATGCTATTGGTGAAATACTGAGCAATCTTTGTTTGAACAACTGGCATTGTAAGAGCAATACCAAGCACGAGCAAAAGCAGGAAAAGTCCAAGAAGAATACGTAATATTATTTTTAAAAATTTTTTGATACCTATTTACTATTTAAATTTTTTAAATTTTGATTTTGCCTTTGAAATCCGAAGTACCTTTGATAAAAATTCTTTAATTTTGGCTTTTACAAAAAAATATTTTTTGACTCGTCAAATATAATTCAAAATTTGTGCCTTTTTATGCAAAATCCCGAGGTTTTTATTCTATCCATCGAAAGTTCCTGCGACGACACTGCTGCTGCCATTTTACAAAACGATAAAGTATTGTCAAATGTTGTAGCAAATCAACTTATTCATACGCAATACGGCGGTGTGGTTCCTGAGCTCGCCTCTCGAGCACACCAGCAAAATATAGTTCCCGTTGTTGCTGCAGCGCTTGATAAAGCAAATATAAAAAAAGAACAGTTATCAGCTATTGCTTTCACACAAGGCCCCGGATTAATGGGATCCCTTTTAGTGGGAAGTTCGTTTGCAAAATCATTAGCTCTGGCATTACAAATTCCTTTGATTGCCGTAAATCATATGCAGGCGCATGTTTTGGCTCATTTTATTGATGAAGAAGGATATGAAAAACCAAACTTCCCTTTTTTGGCACTCACCATAAGTGGCGGTCACACACAAATTCTCAAAGTGGATCATTTTTTTGAAATGACGGTGATTGGTGAAACTACTGATGATGCGGTTGGCGAAGCTTTCGATAAAAGCGCCAAAATTTTGGGACTTCCCTATCCCGGCGGTCCGTTAATAGACAAATACGCGAAATTGGGAAATCCAAAGGCTTTTGCGTTTACAAAACCAAAAGTTCCAGGATTAAATTTTAGTTTTTCAGGTTTAAAAACCGCTATTTTATATTTTATTCAAAAGAAAAAACTAGAAAATCCTAATTTCGTTGAAGAGAACCTTACTGATATCTGTGCTTCTATTCAATATACGATTATTGAAATTTTAATGGACAAATTAAAATTGGCTGTAAATGAAACCGGAATAACACAAATAACCATCGGAGGCGGTGTTTCTGCCAATTCTGGAATCCGAAACAGATTAAAAGAGGCGGAGAATAAATACGGGTGGAAAACCTTTATTCCAAAATTTGAATACACAACTGATAATGCCGCAATGATTGGAATTGTAGGTTATCAAAAATTTTTAACCCAAAAATTTGAAACTTCAGCCGTTGTTTCTAAAGCAAGAATACAATTATAAATTATGCAATTATTTTACAATCCAAATATAACAGAGGCCACGGAAACTTTTTCTTTTGATAAAGAAGAAAGCAAACACATCATCAAAGTATTGCGTAAAAAGGATACCGATATTTTATACGTAACCAATGGCTTAGGTTTTTTATTCAAAACGGAGATTACTCTTGCCTCTGACAGCAAATGCACCGTTAAAATCATTTCATTTGAAAAGCCAGAACCTTCAAAATTTAAATTACATTTGGCGGTTGCTCCAACTAAAATGAATGACCGTTACGAATGGTTTTTAGAAAAAGCCACTGAAATTGGAATATATGAAATTACTCCAATTATCTGTGACCATTCCGAAAGAAAAGTTATTAATAAAGAACGATTTGATAAAATTCTGTTAGCTGCCATGAAGCAATCCAATGAATTGTATCTGCCAAAACTAAATGAGGCCATTACTTTCAAGGAATTTATTAAACTTGAAAATAAAGGTTTAAAATTGATTGCGCATTGCGAGGAAACGGATAAAAAAACACTTAAATCGATTTTGAAACCAAATGAAGATGTTACGCTTCTTATCGGACCCGAAGGTGATTTTTCGGAAAAAGAAATCGCATTGGCCATTAAAAACAATTTCACTCCAGTTTCATTGGGTAATACCCGCTTACGCACTGAAACCGCAGCCATTGTTGCCTGTCACAGCGTAGTTTTTGTTAACGAAGAATAAGAACAGATGATTTATTGATTCCTGAATTATGAGAAATTTATTTTTTGTATTGGTATTATTTTCGACAACATTGTTTTCGCAAGAAATTGCATTGGTAAAATACAATGGCGGCGGGGATTGGTACGCCAACCCCACTTCGTTACCAAACTTAATTAAATTTTGCAATGCCAATATCAATACAAAGTTAGTATTAAAGCCGGCAACCGTAGAGCCAAGCAGCCCCGATTTATTTTCCTATCCTTTTGTGCACATGACGGGTCACGGAAATGTCCTTTTTAGCGATGCCGATGTGTCAAATTTGAGGAATTATCTGCTGGCTGGAGGTTTTCTTCATATTGATGATAATTATGGAATGGATCAATATGTCAAAAAAGAAATCAAAAAAATATTCCCAAATGTTGCATTGGTTGAAATTCCGGCCAATCATTCTATTTTTCAAAAGCCGTATTCATTTCCGAGTGGTTTACCAAAAATACACGAACATGATGGAAAGCGACCACAGGCCTTTGGAATATTTATAGAAAATAAATTAGTGTTGCTGTATACTTACGAATGCGATTTAGGAGATGGATGGGAAGATCAGGAAGTCAATAATGATCCACAAGAAATCCGTGAAAAGGCACTAAAAATGGGAGCCAATATCATTAATTATCTTTTTAACAACTAGTTAATTCTTTCTTTTTTAAAATTATACTCAATATTTCAATTTTTTTATATTGATTTATTTTTTCGATTTAAACCATGTATCGCACATTATTTGTAAAATCATTTCGGATTTTTTTGGACCTAAAATTTAGAAAAAACACATAGTGTAATGATAAATCTATAAAATATTTGCATTCTGTTCGTGCAACTCGTATTTGTCAAGAGCTTATAATGCACTGAATTAGTTTGGTTTACGACTGATTTACTTCAAATAGCAGATTCATATGTTTTATAAAAATTAGTAATTATTTATACAATATGATAAAATTTATCATAAATCCTCTAATTTAAATCAACAACCATACTATTTTTTAAAATTTAACGCAAAGTAAGTTATCAGAAAATACTTTAATATAAATTCCTGCGTTTTTACGGAAACCCGTAAAATAGGTAGATTGAATTTTTTTTTGAAAAAAAAATAAGTATTAATTTTTTTTATGAAAAATTTGTTATAAAATTGTGAAATAATTAACCAAATCTATTAATTTATAACAAATTTATTATGAAAAAAATTCTTTTATCTGCAGTAGCATTGTTGATGCTTTTCTCTTGTCAAAATGAGACTACAGAAACAAGTCCAGAAGCGAGTGCTATAGCTAAACGTGGTTGCGCATCTCAAGAAGTTTTGGAAGCACAAATGAAAGCTGACCCGACTTTGGCCTTAAGAATGAATAAGATTGAAGCTTTTACTGAAAAAGCAATGTTATCAGGGCGTCTTGTAAACGGAAAAATTGAAATCCCTGTTGTCGTAAATGTATTATACAAAACAGCTGCTGAAAATATTTCATTAGCTCAAATTCAATCTCAAATTGATGTATTAAACGAAGATTTCAATGCAGCTAATGCTGATTTTAATAATACTCCTGCTTTATTCTCTGGTGTTGCTGCAAATGTGGAAATCTCTTTCGTTTTGGAAACAGTTAACAGAAAAGCTACAACCAAAACATCTTGGGGAACTAGAGACGCTATGAAAAAAACAAAACAAGGAGGTTTAAACCCTACTTCACCAACAACGAAACTTAACATGTGGGCTTGTACTATTGGTGGTGGAATTTTAGGTTACGCACAATTTCCTGGTGGAAGTACTAGTACTGATGGAGTTGTTGTTGATTCAAAATATTTTGGATTATCTGGATCAGGAGCTTATCCTTATAACTTAGGAAGAACTATGACTCATGAAGTAGGTCACTGGATGAACTTACGTCACATTTGGGGCGATGCAACTTGTGGAAGTGATTTAGTTTCTGATACACCTACTCACAATACTGCTAACTACGGTGCTCCTGTTTACCCTCATTATAGCACTTGTACTGGGACTCCGGTAGAAATGACAATGAACTACATGGATTATACAGATGATAGAGGAATGTATATGTTCTCTAACGGACAAAAATCAAGAATGTCTTCAATTTTTGTTTCAGGTGGAGCAAGAGCAGGTTTCGGAATATAATTCGATTTAAAATTTAATTGTAAAGAGGTGAACTTAAAATTCACCTCTTCTTTTTTGATATTACTTTACGTTTTTATTATCTAAGCAAGCACAACGAAAATTGTATCTTCAATTTTAATCTGATTGCGTCAAATCGCTTTGCTGCAAAATAATAAAGTTCATTTAGGTTCTACCATGATTTTAAAGAAAAATTATTTTTAATCAGATGTCAGTCAAGCTACTTTATTAGATGCAAAAAGCACAAAACATTTAACCAAAACTTTAACATATTATAAATTTACTATGAAAAAAATTCTTTTATCTGCAGCTGCATTAGTAATGCTTTTTGCTTGTCAAAATGAAACAACAGAAAATGCTCCCTTAGCTGAAGCGGCTTCGAAGCGTGGTTGCGCATCTCAAGAAGTGCTTGCTGCCCAAATGAAGGCTGATCCAACATTAGCTTTAAGAATGAATAAAATTGAAGCTTTTACTGAAAAAGCAATGTTATCCGGACGTTTGGTAAATGGTAAAGTAGAAATTCCAGTTGTAGTAAATGTATTGTACAGAACTACAGCAGAAAATATTTCGCTGGCACAAATCCAATCCCAAATTGACGTATTAAATAAAGATTTTAATGCTGCAAATTCTGATTATAATTCAGTTCCGGCAGCATTTTCAGGAGTAAAAGCAAATGTTGGAATTACATTTGTATTACAAAGTGTAAAGAGAAGATATACGTCTACAACATCTTGGTCTACAGACGATGCGATGAAAAGATCAACATACGGAATCGTTCCAACTACACCGACAACAGTTTTAAACATGTGGTCTTGTAATCTTGGTGGCGGTATTCTAGGCTACGCTCAATTTCCAGGAGGTGCATCATCTACTGATGGAGTTGTAATGGATAACAATGCATTTGGTACTACCGGGTCGGTAACAGCGCCATTTAATCTTGGAAGAACAGCTACTCACGAAGTAGGTCACTGGATGAATTTACGTCACATTTGGGGTGATGCAACTTGTGGAACTGATTATGTTTCTGATACACCTACGCACAACACTGCTAACTATGGTGTTCCAGCTTATCCTCATTATAGCACTTGTAGTGGAACTCCAGTAGAAATGACAATGAACTACATGGATTACACAGATGATAGAGGAATGTATATGTTCTCTAACGGACAGAAATCAAGAATGGCTTCAATTTTCCTTTCAGGCGGGTCAAGAGCAAGCTTCGGAATATAATTTTTTAAGTTTTTAGAATTCAAAACTCGCTACTTGTTAGCGAGTTTTTTTATATTTACAATCTAAAATAAAATCATGATTACATCAAAAACCATTTCAAATGGAATTCTCAAAGCATTACTTACTCTGGTTTTTTGTGGCTTAGTATTGTACTTTCTTTTTCAAATTCAATCTGTATTAATTTATCTTATTGTAGCATTCATACTTACACTGATAGGAAATCCAATTTTGGACTTTTTCAAAAAACGATTAAAGTTCAATCATATCTTTGCAACCATAGCAACTTTGTTTATTTTCGTATTAATTACATTCGGTTTTATCATGATGTTTGTTCCGCTGATTTTGTCTCAAGGAGCAAATCTTTCGCTTCTCAACACGGCTGAAATTGAAGAAAATATAGTCCGGTTAATCAATCAGATCACAGTATTTTTAGACAATCATCAAATTGATTCGGCAAAAGTTTTACAAGAAGCGAACATCACTTCCAAAATAAATTTCAACTTCATTCCTAACTTTTTAAATACAATTTTAGGCACAATTGGTAATTTTGGCGTAGCATTAGGTTCGGTTTTATTTATTACTTTTTTCTTCCTGAAAGACCGGTTAATGTTCATTTTAGGAATAAAAAAACTGATCCCAAATAGTCATGAAGATCAGATTTTACATTCTTTAGGAAAAATAAACTACTTGCTTTCACGCTATTTCATTGGCTTGTTGATACAATTATTCATTGTATTCATTTTATACCTAATTGTACTGTTTATTTTTGGAGTTCCAAATGCTATTGTTATCGCCTTTTTATGTGCGGTTTTGAACATTATTCCATACATTGGTCCGCTTATCGCCTCCTTTTTAGCGGCAGTATTAACCATGTTAAGCAATTTGGGAAGTGACTTCCAATCTGAAATCTTACCGACTACCATCTATGTTTTAATAGGTTTTTGGCTTGTTCAAATTATCGATAACAATTTTTCGCAGCCAATTATTTTTTCAAAAAGTGTAAGCTCACATCCGTTAGAAATATTTCTTGTAATCCTGATTGCAGGTTTCCTTTTCGGAATATTAGGTATGATAGTCGCCGTACCGTTATATACCATAATTAAAGTTATGGGCAAAGAATTCTTTCCTGAAAACAAAATCGTCCAACTGCTAACTAAAGATATTTAATTGTGAATGTCTTGATTTTGAACACCGAAATACAAGCTTTTATCGATGCAAATATTGGTAAAAGCATTTCGCAATTGGCGCTTCAAAAAAATCCATTTCCGAATGTGGAATGGATTTCTATTTTAAACCAAATTGAAGCCAAAACAAAAGCCGCATTCAAATTGCCTAATTGGTTTTCGACCGACAATATTATTTATCCAAGTAAAATTTCAGTAGAACAAACTTCATCCGAAAAAACCGCAGCCTATAAATCTTCAATTGTATCAGGTGAAACTTTAATCGATTTGACTGGAGGTTTTGGAGTTGATGATTATTATTTTGCAAAAACAATTAAACATGTAACACATTGCGAAATCAATGTCGAGCTATCAGATCTTGTAAAACACAATTTCAAGCAATTAAAAATTTCCAACATTACTTGTTTTGTGGGAGACAGTTTGGAAACTTTAAAAACTTTGAATACAAAATGGGATTGGATCTATATTGATCCTTCCAGACGAAATGATGTTAAAGGTAAAGTATTCATGATCAAAGATTGCTTACCAAATGTTCCTGAAAATCTTGATTTTTATTTTCAAAAATCAGTTGCTGTTCTCATAAAAACTGCGCCACTACTTGATATTACTGCGGGTTTATTGGAATTAAAACACGTTAAAACGATTCACATCGTAGCTTTAGAAAATGAAGTAAAAGAATTGGTTTGGGAACTGCATAAAAATTACAGTGGAAATGTAAACATCAAAACCGTTAATATTGGAAAAGACAAAAATGATATATTTGATTTTATTTTAAACACGGATTCTAAATTTCCAAATTTTAGTTTACCACAAAAATATTTATATGAACCCAATAGTGCCATTATGAAATCAGGTGGATTTGATTGTGTAGCGATCTATTTTAATTTAAATAAATTACACAAACATTCCCATCTTTACACTTCAACTGAACTAATACCTTTTCCGGGACGCATATTTGAAATTCAAAATACATTTCATTACAACAATGCGGAAATGAAAAGTAATTTAGAAATGACCAAAGCAAATATCACCACCAGAAATTTCCCGGATAATGTGGAAAATATTCGAAAAAAATGGAAAATAAAAGATGGTGGAAATACGTATTGTTTTTTTACAACCGATGTTAACAATGCTAAAATAGTTATAATTTGTACCAAAATAAATTAAAAATGAAATCTACACTTGTAAGTTTATTAATCCTATTCAGCATTGCCTCCTTTGGTCAAAAAACATGTGATTACAGCGTCAATGTGACGGATTCGATAGGGTCATACAAATCAACTGCAGCGTATATGATCAGCGAGAAAAATTTTGGAGGAAATTCCAATTACATTTTTTATTCTTTGGCTTTAACAGATGGGATGCCGACTTTAACTGTGCAATTGATCCAAAAGAGTAAGGAATTTATTAAAGCGAATTGTTTTGATAAAAATTCTAAGATTTATCTGCAGCTAAACAACGGAAAAATAATAACGTTGATTCATATTGATCAGGAAAATTGTGGAACGACGATTCGTGATGATGCAGGATTTGATAATAGAGTTAATTCAGGGATTTTTATGTTCATGAAGGACAGTTTTAAAGACTTAAAAAACTCTCCAGTTTCTATGATGCAGATTAAATATTCAACGGGTACAGAAGATTATGTTTTAAAAAAAGAGTTTAAATCGGAATTGGACAATAAAATTTACAATCCTGAAACATATTTTATTAATACTATAAAATGTATCGAATAGTTTAATTACAGTCCCACCTAGCATTTGAAATTTTATCATTTAAACCTGCCTTCAGATTGTAATGCCACCATTCGGAATCAAAAGAATTGAAGCCAGAATTAGTCATTACTGTTTTTAATAATTCTCTGTTTTGTTTGATTTCTGATGAAACATTTGGATAATTGTGGCTTGCCTCTACTCCAAAAAAATCAAATTCTGTTCCCATATCCAATTCTTTTCCATTACCATCTACAAGGGTGATATCTACCGCTCCTCCTCTGTTGTGAATGGAGCCTTTAGCCGGATTAGCGACATATTCAGGATTAGATATAATTTTCCACATTTTTTTCTGAATATCCAGTGGGCGATAGCAATCAAAAATTTTGATTTTAAGGCCTTTTTTCATGAATTGTTTATTCACTTCAACAAGTGCAGTAACGGTTTTTAAACGCAAAAAACATTCGGCACAGTCATACACTTTTGCTTTCAGGAAATTATCTGAAGTTGCATATTTCATATCGTATATAAAATCTTGACTGTACTCTTTTAAATTCACAAATGTAGTATCGTTGATAATTGGAGTATTTTTTTCTTTAGTATCAGATATGACAGTTTGCGATTTGCATGAAACAATACAAAAGACAGAGCAAAGAATCACAAAAGGTTGGAAGTAAGAAAACATAAATACTTTTTTTTATAAAAATAAAACAATTAAAGGGATTTCATCACGTATAAAAACAAAAAAACCGATACTAAAAAAAGTATCGGTTTTTGTGAAGGCAGAAGGATTCGAACCTTCGACCGCCTGCTTAGAAGGCAGGTGCTCTATCCAGCTGAGCTATGCCTCCATTGCTCGTGTAAAAAAATTAGTCGGGGTGGCAGGATTCGAACCTGCGGCCTCCTGCTCCCAAAGCAGGCGCGATAACCGAGCTACGCTACACCCCGAAAAGCAAATTATAAAGCGGAGGGACAGGGACTCGAACCCTGGCACCGATTGCTCGATGACAGTTTAGCAAACTGCTCCATTACCACTCTGGCACCCCTCCAAGCTCAAAGAAACGTGTCCTGTTTTGCGGTTGCAAATTTAAGACATCTTTAGACTTCTCACAACTATTTGAAGGCTTTTTTTCAATCTTTTTTATCATTTTTATAAAAAAGCTTCACAATCAAACATATAGAATAAAAATAAATTTAAAAAAGATAAACTCAGTATCAAAATATGAAATTGTATAAAAAAGTTTAAATTTGCTGTATAAACTAACATTATGAAAGTCATGAACAAAAGAGTTGTTATCGTTTCTGCCGTTAGAACACCTATCGGAAGTTTTATGGGGGGTTTGTCTACAGTTACCGCTCCAAGATTAGGTGCAGTAGCCATTAAAGGTGCTTTGGACAAAATAAAATTAGATCCAAATTTAATTGATGAAGTATTTATGGGCAATGTAGTTCAAGCTGGCGTAGGACAAGCTCCTGCCAGACAAGCTGCAATTTTTGCCGGTTTACCTAATACAGTTGCCTGCACCACAGTAAATAAAGTATGTGCTTCAGGAATGAAGGCAGTTATGTTGGGCGCGCAGGCGATTCAATGTGGCGATGCTGAAATTGTAGTTGCTGGTGGTATGGAAAACATGAGTTTAATTCCACATTACATGCATTTAAGAAATGGAACTAAATTTGGCCCTGCAACCATGATTGACGGAATGCAGAAAGATGGGCTTACTGATGCATACGATAACAGCGCTATGGGAGTGTGTGCTGACTTATGTGCTTCAGAGTATAATTTTACCCGAGAGGATCAAGATAATTACGCAATTCAATCCTATGAACGTAGCGCAAAAGCGTGGGATTCCGGAAAATTTGACAATGAAGTTGTTCCTGTTCCTGTACCACAAAGAAAAGGAGACCCTATCATCGTTTCTAAAGATGAGGAATTCACAAATGTGAAATTAGATAAAATACCATCTTTGAATGCCGTATTTACCAAAGACGGAACTGTAACTGCAGCCAATGCCTCAACAATAAACGATGGAGCTGCGGCAGTAATCCTAATGAGTGAAGAAAAAGCAATCGCTTTACGAATAAAACCTTTGGCCTATATCAACGGATATGCGGATGCGGCGCAAGAGCCAAAATGGTTCACTACAAGCCCCGCAAAAGCGATTCCAAAAGCATTAGAAAAAGCTGGAATATCAATCAATGATGTGGATTATTTTGAATTCAACGAAGCATTTGCCGTTGTAGGTTTAGCTAATTCAAAAATTTTAGGGTTAGATGACAGTAAAGTAAATGTAAATGGTGGTGCGGTATCTTTAGGACATCCTCTTGGTTGTTCAGGAGTGAGAATCATAGTTACATTATTAAATGTTTTAGAACAAAATAATGGTAAAATTGGCGCTGCAGCAATTTGCAACGGCGGCGGCGGTGGATCAGCAATTGTAATTGAAAAAGCGTAAATAATTATAAGTTATGAGTTGTGAGTTTTAGTACTTGTAACTCATGATTTTTAACTCGTAAATAAACCTAAATGTTCGGAATTTGTAATCTAGCCATAATCCCGCTTCGCATTGAGCCCAGTGACAAAAGCGAAATAGTCTCTCAAGTTTTGTTCGGTGAACATTTTGAAATTTTAGAACAGTTAAAACAATGGTCCAAAATCAAAATGCAATACGACGGTTATGAAGGCTGGATCGATTCTAAGCAACTACAAATGATTTCTGAAGCCAGTTTTTATCAATTATCTGATGAAGCCATTATTCTTAATGCTGATTTGATAGAATATATAACAGGTCCCAATAATGTACTGATACCTATTCCTCTTGCCTCTTCGGTATCATTTATAAATCATAATGATATAAATATCTCAAATTTTGATTTTGAAGGAACTAAAACCAGCGGCGAGAAAACCAAAGAAAATTTGATTAATACTGCGTTTATGTATTTAAACGCTCCCTATCTATGGGGAGGAAAAACGCCTTTTGGCATAGATTGTTCCGGATTTACACAAATGGTCTATAAATTAAATGGGTATAAACTACTGAGAGATGCTTCGCAACAATCAGCGCAAGGTGAAGCTTTAAGTTTTATCGAAGAAAGTGAACCCGGAGATTTAGCTTTTTTTGACAATGAAGAAGGCAACATAATTCATGTAGGAATTATTATGGATGATAATTATATTATTCATGCCAGTGGTAAAGTCCGTGTAGACCGATTAGATCACTTAGGGATATTTAATGCAGAAATTAATAAACACACTCATAAATTGAGAGTAATCAAAAAAATTATATAAAAAAAACCTATCAAGAATAAGATTCGAGATAGGTTTTATAATTTGAAAACAAATTTTACATTTTTGCTTTAAGTGCTTTATATTCTGCAGTCATTTCTAATGCGTTATACACATTCAAAAGTGTTCTGCTAACTTCTACATTTTTTGGCTCTAATTCTACCGCCTTTTGAAGATAAGGAATTGCGCTTTTGAATAAATTTTCTCTTTTCGTTTTCAATTCATCATAGCGCTTCATATCTTTAGTAGAGGTGCCCAACTTATTCATTTCATCAATAATTACTTTTTCATTCTCTAACTTTAATGCGGCTAAATTAATATAAGCGTTAACGTATTTCGGATCTATCGCTATAGTCCTAACGTAATATTTTTCAGCTTCTGCTTGATTTTTTGCATTCGCACTTAATACGCCTAAGTTAAAAACTAAATCAGCATCATTAGGATTTTTTACCAATATCTCAGCTACTAACTTTTTGTACGTTTCGAAATCTTTTGTTTCTAAATAAAGATTCGCCTCAGTTAAAATTAAGGAAGTGTCTTCCGGATTTGCACTTCTAGCTTCGGCAATTGCTTTTTTAGCCTCTACCGTTTGTCCTTTATCAACTAAAATTAGAGCCATGTTTTTGTAAATTTCGCCTCTCTTTGAAGGGATAGCTTCATTTCGTGGCTTCTCATGGGTTCCTAATTTAACAACTCTGTCTCTTTCTGCAGGAGTTAGGAAAAAATCTTCTTCTGTAGTTAGTTTATTAACTGCAAAATAACTCGTTCCTTTTCCAGAATAATTTAAGGCTTTTAAATCGTTATAGAGTTTTAATGCTGCATCATATTCATTCGCATTTACATAAGTAGAAGCTGCATAATATAAATTTATGGTGTCTTTTGTATCTAACAAATAAGCGTCATATAGCTTTTTTGCAGCAATTCCGTGTTTTTGTATTTTAGAATCCGCAATTGCAGCATTAATCAACTTAAATTTAATATCAGTAATTGAAGCTGCCGCCTGACTGGAAAATTTAACCTTTCCTGAAGTTTTTTCAGCTAAAATTAAATCCTGGTATGCTTTTGCTGCAAATGAAAGATTTGAGTCAGTATCTATATTTTTATTCGCTAAATCCAATAAAGCATTTCCTTTCAGGTAGAAAAATTGTGCTCTTTCAGCTTCTCCTGCATTTGCTATTAACGATTCTGCTCCCATTAAAATAGTCACCGCTTCCTGCGATTTGCCAGCTTTCATGGCTTTTTCCGCAGCTTTAATTTCATTTTTTTGAGCAAAAGTAGCTACTGATATCAATAACGCTGATGCTAGTATTGCATATTTACTTTTCATATTGTAAAAATTTTTATTTAATAATTATTCTTAGTTCTCTAATTTTTATTTAAGCTTCGTCATCTGAATCATCTTCTTCAGTTTCATCCTCAATTTCCTCTTCTTCAGAGTCATCTTCGTCTTCATCGTCTTCGGTTCCATCTTCTTCAAGTACTTCTAAAACCGGTTTCACTCGTTCGATAGCTTCAGTTTCTATAATATTGCCTTCTTCGTCAACAACGACTTCAGCCACATCGTCTTTCATTACTTTTGTAACTGCCGCAATCGAATCATTTCCTTTGATATTGATCAGTTTCACTCCTTGCGTGGCACGTCCCATCACTCTCAAATCTTCAACCGCCATTCTGATTGTTAATCCCGATTTATTAATAATCATCAAATCATCGGCATCTGTAACTGCATTTATCGAAATCAATTTACCTGTTTTTTCGGTAATATTTAAGGTTTTAACTCCTTTACCACCACGATTTGTGATTCGGTACTCATCAAGGCTGGAACGTTTTCCGTAACCATTTTCGGCAACAACTAATATTTCACTGTTCATGTCATTTACAGTAACCATGCCAATTACTTCGTCCGTATCATCTTTCAATGTTATTCCACGTACACCGGAAGCTGTTCTTCCCATCGGACGAGTTTTAGTTTCTTCAAAACGAACTAATTTACCTGATTTTACTGCCAAAATAATTTGACTTTCCCCATTGGTTAATTTCGCTTCCAATAGTTCATCACCCTCTTTGATCGTAATTGCAGCAACACCATTAACTCTAGGTTTAGAATATTTCTCTAAAGATGTTTTCTTAACCTGACCTTTTTTGGTTACCATAATAAGGTTATGGCTTTTTATGTAATCTTGATCTTTTAAATCTTGCGTACAAATAAATGCTTTTACTTTATCATCGCTTTCAATATTTACCAAGTTTTGAATTGCTCTACCTTTAGCGGTTTTACTTCCTTCCGGTATTTCATAAACACGCATCCAAAAACATTTTCCTTTTTGAGTAAAGAACATCATGTATTGATGATTGGTTGCTACAAACATGTGCTCTAAGAAATCCTGATCTCTTGTTCCTGCACTTTTTTGTCCAACTCCACCTCTATTCTGAGTTTTGTATTCCGTAAGATTCGTACGTTTAATGTAACCTGCATGCGAAATGGTAATTACAACATTTTCATCGGCAATTAAATCTTCGATACTTACATCACCACCGGAATACTCAATTTGAGAACGACGCTCATCTCCATATTTATCGCGGATTTCTGTCAATTCTTCTTTAATTAAAGCAATTCTTAAATTAACATCTGCCAATAAAGCTTTCAAATGCTCTATTAACTTCATTATTTCGTCGTATTCCGTTCTTAATTTATCTTGTTCCAGACCTGTCAATTGACGCAAACGCATTTCTACGATCGCACGAGATTGAATATCAGACAAATTGAATCTTTCGATTAATTTTTCTCTTGCTTCTTCGGTACTTTTTGAAGCTTTGATTAAAGCAATTACTTCATCAATATTATCCGAAGCAATGATCAAACCTTCTAATATATGTGCTCTTGCTTCTGCTTTTTTCAATTCGAATTGCGTTCTGCGTGTCACCACATCATGACGGTGTTCGATAAAATAATGAATCAGATCTTTCAGATTCAACATTTGCGGACGCCCTTTTACAATGGCAATATTGTTTACACTAAAAGAAGATTGTAATTGTGTGAATTTATAAAGTGTATTCAAAACCACGTTAGGCGTTGCATCACGTTTTAAAATATAAACGATACGCATCCCGTTTCTATCCGATTCATCGCGGATATTTGCAATTCCATCTATTTTTTTATCATTTACCAAATCAGCCGTACGTTTAATCATGTCTGCTTTATTGACTTGATAAGGGATTTCGGTTACGATAATGCATTCTCTTCCGTCCACTTCTTCAAAACCAACTTTAGCACGCATTACAATACGTCCTCGACCGGTTTTAAATGCTTCACGAACGCCTTCATATCCGTATATAATACCACCAGTAGGAAAATCAGGAGCTTTTATATGCGTCATCAACTCGTCAATTTCAATATCAGTATTGTCCATGAAAGCTAACGTACCGTTGATCACCTCTGTTAAATTGTGAGGCGGCATATTTGTTGCCATACCTACTGCAATTCCTGTGGCACCATTTATTAATAAGGTAGGAACACGAGTTGGCATTACTGTCGGTTCTTCTAAAGTATCGTCAAAATTTAATTTAAAATCAACTGTCTCTTTATCTATATCAGCCAATATTTCTTCTGAAATCTTACGCATTCTAGCCTCCGTATAACGCATCGCTGCAGGACTGTCGCCATCCACAGACCCAAAATTACCCTGACCATCAATCAACAAATAACGCATACTCCATTCTTGAGCCATACGCACCATTGCATCATAAACAGAGGTGTCACCATGTGGGTGGTATTTACCAAGAACTTCCCCGACAATTCTTGCTGACTTTTTATGAGCCGATCTGGAGTTAACACCCAAATCATGCATACCGTAAAGTACTCGTCGATGTACTGGTTTCAAACCATCTCTGACATCTGGAAGTGCTCTTGATACAATTACTGACATCGAATAATCGATGTAAGCTGTTTTCATTTCATCTTCAATGTTAATAGGAATTAACTTTTCTCCTTCAGACATAAGTTGTTATATTAAATAATTATATTAGTTTCAAAACGTGCCAATATACACCTTTTTGAAATTTTTAACCCAATTTTAAGTCACTTATTTCAACGATTTATTAACAAATTAAACTTCGCCTTTCGTTAATAATTTAAGGGAAATTTAACTTTAATATTATGATTATTTTTGTCTCTTAGCTGACACGACTTCTTATAGGAATGGTTTTTGTTTTTCTATCACTAATTCACTAAATTTACGATATCAAATATATATTATGGATGATAATTTTTCACCAAGAGTAAAAGACGTTATTACTTACAGCAAAGAGGAAGCTTTGCGATTAGGGCACGACTTTATAGGAACTGAACACTTAATGCTGGGTATTTTAAGAGACGGAAACGGAAAAGCAATTCAAATATTGAATAACCTGGATGTTGATTTGGACCATTTGCGCAGAAAAGTAGAGATCTTAAGCCCAGCAAGTCCAAGTGTTGAAATAAATGTTGAAAAGAAAAACCTACACTTGACACGACAAGCAGAACGAGCCTTGAAAACCACTTTTCTTGAAGCAAAAGTATTTCAAAGTTCTTCAATCAGCACTGCACACTTATTGTTGTGCATATTACGAAACGAAAACGATCCAACAACCAAGCTACTGAATAAACTTAAAATTGATTATGACGTAGCTAAAGAACAATATCTAAACATGACGCCAAACGAAGAAGATTTTATAGAAAACTTGCCGCGAAACGAATCGTACAACGACGATTCAGGACAAGATGACAGTCTGAAAGAAGGAACTTTCAACAATCCGGCCAATAAATCCAATAAAAAATCGAAGACTCCTGTTTTAGATAATTTCGGAAGGGATTTAACAGAAATGGCCGAAGAAGGAAAATTAGATCCTGTTGTAGGACGCGAGAAAGAAATTGAACGTGTTTCTCAAATTTTGAGCCGTCGTAAAAAAAACAATCCATTACTTATCGGGGAACCCGGAGTGGGAAAATCAGCTATTGCCGAGGGTTTAGCGTTGCGAATTATTCAGAAAAAAGTATCGCGCACTTTATTCAATAAACGAGTGGTCACTTTGGATTTGGCCAGTCTTGTTGCGGGTACAAAGTACCGTGGACAATTTGAAGAACGCATGAAAGCGGTCATGAATGAACTCGAAAAAAACGACGATATCATTCTATTTATAGATGAAATCCACACTATTGTTGGTGCCGGTGGCGCAACAGGTTCGTTGGATGCATCGAATATGTTTAAACCAGCATTAGCTCGTGGAGAGATTCAATGTATTGGTGCAACAACATTAGATGAATACAGACAATATATTGAAAAAGACGGTGCACTGGAAAGACGTTTTCAAAAAATTATCGTGGAACCTACGTCAGTTTCTGAAACGATTACTATTTTGAACAACATCAAAAACAAATACGAAGACCATCACAATGTTACCTACTCACAAGAAGCAATTGAAGCATGTGTGAAATTAACAGACAGATATATGTCCGAACGTTTCTTGCCGGACAAAGCTATTGATGCATTAGACGAAGCAGGTTCTAGAGTTCATATTACCAATATTGAAGTTCCTAAGCAAATTTTAGATCTCGAACGTCAATTAGAAGATGTGCGTGAATTGAAAAACGTTGTGGTTAAAAAACAAAAATACGAAGAGGCCGCTAAACTCCGAGATGATGAAAAACGCATCGAAAAAGATTTGGCCGTTGCTCAAGAACAATGGGAGGAAGATTCCAAAAATAACAGAATAGAAGTTACCGAAGACAATGTTGCCGATGTAGTTTCCATGATGAGCGGGATTCCGGTAAATCGTATCGCGCAAACTGAAAGTAATAAGTTAGCAAAGCTACCAGAACTAATTGAAAATAAAGTTATTGGACAAAAGGAAGCTGTCTTGAAAATTGCCCGTTCGATACAAAGAAATCGTGCCGGACTAAAAGATCCAAATAGACCGATAGGTTCATTTATCTTCTTGGGACAAACCGGTGTGGGTAAAACCCAGTTGGCGAAAGTATTGGCGAAAGAATTATTTGACTCTGAAGATGCGCTGATCCGTATTGACATGAGTGAATACATGGAAAAATTTGCGATTTCTCGTTTAGTTGGAGCGCCTCCGGGATATGTAGGTTATGAAGAAGGTGGCCAATTAACAGAAAAAGTTCGCAGAAAACCATATTGCGTAGTTTTATTGGATGAAATTGAAAAAGCGCATCCCGATGTTTTCAATATGTTATTACAAGTTTTGGATGATGGTTATTTAACAGACAGTTTAGGCCGAAAAATCGATTTTAAAAATACCATAATCATCATGACTTCGAATGTTGGAGCCAGACAATTGAAGGATTTTGGACAGGGTGTTGGTTTTGGAACGGCTGCCAAAGTAGCTCAAGCTGATGACAATTCGAAAAGCATTATTGAAAACGCGTTGAAAAAAACTTTTGCTCCTGAATTCCTTAATAGAATTGACGATGTAATTGTTTTCAATGCATTAGAAAAACATGATATTGATTTGATTATCGAAATCGAATTGAAAAAATTATTCGCTCGTGTTGCTGAATTAGGCTACCAATTGAATCTTTCTGATAAAGCGAAAGCTTTTATCGCTGATAAAGGTTTCGACAGACAATTTGGAGCAAGGCCATTAAAAAGAGCCATTCAGAAATATGTTGAAGATGCACTTGCTGAAGAGATTATCACTTCAAAAATTGCCTCAGGTGACGAAATTTTCATGGATATTGAGGAGGGAGCTCAAGAATTAACAGTACAAGTCCATAAGGCTGGCGAGCCAACCAATCTGTAAAGTATACATTCAAATCTTGAAATAAACCCGTTACGTTTTTATAACATAACGGGTTTATTCTTTACATCAAATACGCTTTTTTTAAAAACAAATATTTACATTTGATTTTTATACAAAAGGTTTAATAAAATTAATTTATGTCAGATAAAAAAATAATTCTTGGTAGTGAAGAATGGTGTTCTTTTCCAGAATTAGGAATTCCTACGATTAAAGCCCGCGTGGATTCGGGTGCAAAAACATCAGCTTTACATGCTGTAAACATTGCTCCATTCATTAAAAATGAAAATAATTGGGTGAAATTTGACATCAACCCGATACAAAATAATCAGAAGACTGTAATACATTGTGAAGCGCCGCTTGTTGACAAGCGCATCGTTAAGAGTTCCAGTGGTTTTAGAGAGCAGCGCTACGTTATTCAAACAAATCTTCAAATTGGCAGTTCTCAATGGCCAATAGAAATGACGTTGACTAATCGAGATTCCATGGGTTTTCGAATGCTTTTAGGCCGTGAAGCCATGAGCGGAAGAGTTCTTGTTGATCCCGAACAAAAGTATCTTTTAGGACAACCTACAACCGCTACACTAAAAGATTTATATAAGAATTCTGAGAAAGCGACTGCCGGTTTGCGAATCGGGCTTTTGGCCAGTAATCCTGAATTATACAGCAATAAGCGTATTATGGAGGCAGGAGAGATGCGTGGCCATGAAATGCACTTTCTAAATATCAAGGAATGTTATATGAAACTTGATGCAAAAACGCCTGAAATCCATTATCGCGGTGGTAAAATACTTAATCAATTTGATGCTATTATTCCTAGGATCAGACCCAGCATTACTTTTTACGGCTGTGCATTGACCAGACAATTTGAAGCACTAAATGTTTTTTGCTTAAATTCATCTAACGCAATTACACAATCTCGTGACAAATTATATTCATTGCAGTTACTGCTGCATAGCGGTATTGACATCCCAACCACCGGTTTTGCAAATTCTCCATTAGATACAGATGATTTGATTAAAATGGTGGGAGGATCTCCTTTAATCGTAAAACTTCTTGAAGGTACACAAGGAAAAGGAGTCGTATTGGCAGAGACAAAAAAAGCAGCTGAAAGTGTTATAAATGCTTTCAAAAGTTTAAATGTCAACATATTAGTGCAGGAATTCATAAAAGAAGCAAACGGGAAAGATATTCGGTGTTTTGTGATTGATGGAAAAGTCGTTGCAGCTATTCAACGTGAAGCAATGCCAGGTGAATTTAGAGCCAATATCCATCTTGGTGGAACTGCATCAATTATTAAAGTTACCGCTGAAGAAAAGCGCATCGCCATAAAAGCAACGAAGGCAATGGATCTTAAAGTGGCAGGGGTAGATATTATTCGCTCAGCCAAAGGACCTTTATTACTGGAAGTAAATTCGTCCCCGGGACTTGAAGGAATTGAAGGCGCTACCAATAAAGATATAGCTGGAGAGATGATAATAGCGATTGAAAAGAATTTTAAATTAAAATAGCAACCACTAGCCATTTACAATCCATTAAGAAATTTAGAAATTCTAACTTTAAAAAAAAACGCATATGTCCATCCATAACAGGAATTTGGATTTTAAAGTATTAGAAAAATTAAATATTTCTTCCGATGAATTAAAAAAGGCCATGCGTGAAGAAGGAATCGAATTTTTCAAAGATGTTAAATTGGCAATAAATAAAAGCACACGGAAATATTAATAGTACATGCGGTGAAAACAATCTTCGTCAATCCCATTGTAACAGAGAAATTAGAACAAAAGTTATTAGAATTTAAACTTCATTCTTAATTTTTTTAAAGTGCTACAATATCTTAAATGCATAAGAAACCATTCTCAGTGAGAATGGTTTTTTTATAATTGATAATTAGCATTAAATAAAAATACTGAAAACATAGTATATAATTGCCGCCAAAACAGCTGAAATTGGAATGGTTAAAACCCATGCCCATAATAAACTTACGGTCATACCCCATCGCACTGCTGAAACTCTTTTAGTTAGTCCAACACCAATGATAGACCCGGTAATTGTATGCGTGGTACTTACGGGCACTTTAAAATGTTCCGTAAAATATAAGGTCAATGCTCCTGCAGTTTCCGCAGCAACACCTTCGAAAGAAGTTACTTTTGTAATTTTTGACCCCATTGTTTTTACAATTTTCCAACCACCACTCAAAGTACCTGCAGCAATTGCGGAGTAACATGCCAGCGGAATCCAGTCTGGCATTTTGAAAGCTCCATTTTCATCTGGAAGAACCACATCTAACCAATCCGGTAAGCTTTCCTGTGCGATACCACTAGTTTGAATGTAAACAGTTACAGCCGCAGCTATAATACCCATTACTTTTTGGGAGTCATTTCCACCATGCCCTAAACTAAAAGCAGCTGATGATAATAATTGCATTTTCTTTAACCAATACGTTGACTGATAAAGATTTAAACTGCTAAAAATCAGGCAAAAAGAACTTATTGACAAAACAATAAACGCAACTAAAAACCACTTAATATTGTGTGATTCAAATACAACACTCCAAAAATGGGAGTCGAAACGTGGTTTCTTAATTTCCTCAAAGTACACCATCTGACTTTCCACAAACCAAATAGTTAGCAGCATTAATCCAGCTGTAAAAATTTTAGGATAGATACTTCTTTTAGAAGCATTAAGAAGCCAAATAGAGATTAAGTACGACATTAAAGCACCGATTAAAGGAGCCAAAACAATAAAAGCAACAATAATTAAAACCCCAGAAGGGAATCCACCATTTTTTCCTGCGGTATACCAGTTTACAGTATCATACCAATATGCTGTATGAATTTCTGTTCCTTCAACTACTTCGTAGCCAAAAAAACCATGAACCGCAATCGCATGAGCAATGGCCGCTCCTGCAAATCCTCCAATAAGAGTATGAGAGGAACTGGATGGAATTCCTTGCCACCAAGTAAACAAATTCCAAATAATTGCAGCTATAACTCCAGCAAGGATCACAACCAAGTCAATTTCCAAAGTATTGGCAGTTTTTGCGACTGTATCCGCGACCCCAAAACCAAAAACCCAATAGGCCAAAAAGTTAAAAAAAGCTGCCCAGACTACTGCTTGAAAAGGACTTAAGACTTTTGTGGCAACAACAGTAGCTATAGCATTGGCAGCATCATGAAAACCATTGATGTAATCAAAAATTAAAGCCAGCACAATAATAACTATAAGTAGAGTAAATTCCATATTTATAATTTCAGAATAAAACCGATTGAATTAAGAATGTTTTACAGAAATTGATTCTAAAACACTCGCTACACTTTTACATTTATCAGTTGCAGTTTCTAAAACTGACAATACTTCTTTGTACTTGATAATGTTTTTTGCATCAGTTTCATTTTCAAATAAATCAAGAACTGCTTTATCATAAACATTATCTGATTTATTCTCTAACTTATTAATCCGAAGACAAGCATCTGTAATGATTTTCATTTTTTTCAAATCTCTCAATTCTCTTACCGCAACATCAATGTTTTGGCATGCTTCAAGATTAATTTCGGTCAATTTTCTGATAGATTTTGTAATTTTATCGACTTGATACAATCTCATTCTACTTGCTGCACCATGAAGATTTCCGGCAACATTGTCTATTGAACTTATCAATGAATAAATATCTTCTCTATCGAATGGAGTGATAAAATTTCTGCTCAATTCAAGGTTAGTTTGACGCGTTATATCCTCCCCTTTTTGCTCTAGAACATCAATTTTCTGAAAGAGAACTTCACGCTCTTTCAACGGAAGGTTTACTGCGTCATGCAAATTAATAGCAATTTCAATTAAATTACTTGATGCTTCTTCAAAGAGTGGAAAAAATTTCTTGTCTTTAGGAACCAAAAATTGGAAAAAATTATTTATATTCATCTTATTAAAATTTAGTCCGGCAAAATTACTTCATTATTACCTGCTAATGTTAAGCCATTGTTAACAAATCATTTTCTATTTGAAAAGTATTCAGGAAACAAACTGTCTTTTCGATGTCATAATGTAAAATCCTGTCTTCTTTAATCACGGGAACTTCTTGGCGATACGCCAGTAAGAACATTTCAATAAAATCACTTGATAGTAGTGGTCTTCTGTATTCAATGGCCTGCGAAGCACTCATCAATTCGATAGCTAAAATGCGTTCCAGATTATCCAAAACGCGTAATGCTTTGGTAGCAGCATTTGCTCCCATACTGACATGATCTTCCTGCCCGTTGCTGGAAACTATACTATCCACACTAGCGGGAGTTGCCAATTGCTTGTTTTGGCTCGCAATGCTGGCGGCTGTGTATTGAGGAATCATCAAACCAGAGTTCAAACCCGGATTATCGACTAAAAACGCCGGAAGATTTCGAGTTCCTGAAATCAACTGAAAGGTTCTTCGCTCAGAAATACTTCCCAATTCCGCCAATGCAATCGCCATGAAATCCAGTGCCAAAGCTAACGGCTGGCCATGAAAATTTCCTCCGGAAAGGATTTGATCGCTTTCAATGAAAATATTAGGATTATCTGTCACCGAATTGATTTCTGTTTTAAACACTTTTTTGACATAATCAATCGCATCTTTTGAAGCGCCATGAACTTGAGGAATGCATCGAAACGAATAAGGATCTTGCACATGATTTTTAGGCTGTTCCATAATTTCGCTTCCTTCAAGAAATCCTTTTATGCGCTTGGCTGTTACAATTTGTCCTTTGTGAGGTCTAATAAAATGAATTAGTTCGTTGAAAGGTTCAATTCTTCCGTCAAAACCCTCCAAAGAAATTGTTCCTATCAAATCAGCCAAATAAGAAAATTTACTGACTTTCATCAGAATATGCGCTCCATAGGAACTCATAAACTGCGTTCCGTTTAACAAAGCCAACCCTTCTTTTGACTGTAAAACAATAGGCTCCCAATCAAAATGTTTCAAAACTTCGCTCGAATGCACTTTCTTTCCTTCAAAATGCACCTCGCCTTCTCCTAATAACGGTAATGATAAATGGGCCAGAGGCGCTAAATCACCTGAAGCTCCCAGCGAGCCTTGTGTATAAATTACCGGTAGAATATCATTATTATAAAAAGCAATCAAGCGCTCTACTGTTTGTATTTGAATTCCGGAATGTCCGTAACTTAAGGATTGGATTTTAAGCAACAACATCAACTTTACAATATCGATCGGCACTTCCTCACCCGTTCCGCAAGAATGAGATTTTACTAAATTTTCCTGTAGTTTTGATAGGTTCTCGTTGGATATTTTCACATTACAAAGCGATCCAAAACCTGTATTTATACCGTATATGGGTTCTGAATGAGAAGCCATTTTTTTGTCTAAATAATCCCTGCATTTTTGAATATTTACTTTAGCTTCTTCAGAGAGTGCAATAGATTTATTTTGTACAATAATTTCCTGTAAGACATCAAAATTCAGCAATGCAGTACTTACATAATGTATATTGGTCATTTGTATTTTATATTTAATGGGTAAAATTCAGTAAATCTATATTAATACACAACATTTATTGCTGATCATTTAATTTTTGAAGCGAAAAACATATTAAAGCTACATTTCCTTAAACCTTTAACAAACCAGCGTGGAAAAGTAATATTGTTTGTTGCCCAAATAATGTTAGAAATTACAGCACAATAAGGTTACGTGCCAGTTATTTAGATCCATTACAATAAATTAAAATTCACGGAAATAATTTAATTAAAGTGATGAAATGAAATAGTAAAGATTTTTAACATTTTGCATTTATAAGAATAGCTTCAATTTATACCTCCAAAATTAAACAATATACAATTATGGTCTATATGCAGCTGAATTATTAAAATATTCGCAAAAACGCATTTATAAGAGCACTCTATTTCTAAAAAACTGTACTTTTGATAAACAATTATGATAGAAAATAGGACTACATATTACTCTTCGATAACAGCTCAAATTTGGGTTGTTATTCCTGTTATATCTATCGCTACAACAACTACAACCCCTGTGGGGTATATACTTTACATATAATCCTATTTTTGTATTTTTTTCTTTAAAAGGAAAAGATACCACATATATAATAGTGTTTCCTTTTTTATAAAATAAATACAAACAAGATGAAAGTATTAAAATTTGGCGGAACTTCTGTAGCCAATGCGCAAAATATAGAGTTAGCCTTAGCAATAGTTCAAAATCAGGCGAAACATGATCAGCTGATTGTAGTGGTATCTGCACTCAGCAAAGTAACCGATTTACTTCAGCTAGCCTCAGTTACAGCTGCGTCTAATAACGATAGTTATAAAGAGATTGTAGCTGATATTGAGAAAAGACATTTAGATGCTTTGAAAGAATTAATTCCTGTAAACGAGCAAAGCAGTTTATTGAGTCATATTAAAAGAATTATAAATCATCTTGAAACCCTGCTGGATGGTTGCTTTCTATTGGGAGAACTTTCTCCTCGAACTTCTGACACTATTTTAAGTTTTGGTGAATTATTATCTTCTTATATTTTTGCGGAGGCACTCAAGCAAAATATGAAAAATTGCAGTTACAAAGACAGTCGTGAACTGATAAAAACAGATAATCATTTTAGCAAAGCGGCGGTGAATTTTGAAGTTTCAAATCAGTTAATTAGTGATTTTTTTGCTTCAAATGAGAGTCAGGTAGTAATTATGCCTGGTTTCATCTCATCATCAATAGACGGTATAAACACTACACTAGGTCGCGGTGGCTCTGATTATACAGCTGCAATTTTAGCAGCAGCACTGGATGTAACTAATCTGGAAATATGGACCGATGTCAACGGAATGTATACCGCAAATCCAAAAATCGTAAAGCAAGCGCAGCCCATCGCTTCTATTTCCTATCAGGAAGCGATGGAATTATCTCATTTTGGCGCCAAAGTTTTGTTTCCTCCAACTATTCAGCCCGTTTTGCGGAAGAACATTCCAATACATATCAAGAATACTTTTGAGCCAGAAGCAGAGGGAACTTATATTTCAGAACAAACCATTTCAAATACAAATCCCGTAAAAGGAATTAGTCATATTGAAAATATTACATTAATCACACTTGAAGGTTCCGGAATGATTGGGGTTTCAGGCTCATCGAAACGACTATTTGAAGTATTGTCGCTTAATGATATCAACGTTATATTTATTACTCAAGCTTCGTCTGAACATTCTATCTGTATCGGAATCTTAAATAATGATGCCGAAATTGCGGAAAAGGCAATCAACGAAGCATTTGAAATTGAAATTTTGCAACATAAAATTGAGCCATGCATTATCGAAAAAAACCTTTGCATCATTGCATTAGTGGGCGAAAAAATGAAAAATCATCAAGGATTAAGTGGTAAAATGTTCAGTACCTTAGGAAAAAATAACGTCAATATTCGTGCGATTGCACAAGGGGCTTCCGAGAGAAATATATCAGCTGTAATCAATCAAAGAGACGTCAACAAAGCACTAAATACACTGCATGAACGATTTTTTGAAGACAATATCAAACAGCTGAACTTGTTTGTAATGGGCGTTGGGAATGTAGGGGAGAAATTTATCGATCAAATTAGTCAACAAAACAAATTCCTAAAAGATAACTTGAAGATAAACCTTCGCGTAATTGCTTTATCTAATTCTCGAAAAATGCATTTTGACGTCGATGGAATCGATTTAAAAATGTGGCAATCTGTTTTAGATAACGGAGAAGCTGCAGACAAAGAGTCCTTTATTGAAAATGTAAAAGAGCTAAATTTACGAAATAGTATTTTTATAGATATCACAGCTAATGAAAGTATATCTAAAACATATGAAAAATTTTTAAAACAGAATATCGCAGTAGTAACTTGCAACAAAATTGCTTGTTCCTCTGCATATGATTCTTATAAAAACCTGAAAAACTTATCGCGAAAATACAATTCTCCCTTCCTTTTTGAAACTAACGTTGGGGCTGGATTACCAATCATCGACACGGTAAAAAACTTGATTGCATCAGGTGACAAAGTCAATAAAATTCAAGCAGTTTTATCGGGAAGTTTGAACTTTATTTTCAATAATTTTGATGAAAACAACACTTTCCATAACGTAGTTAAAGAAGCTGGAGTTCAAGGATTTACCGAACCAGATCCAAAAATTGATTTGAGTGGAGTTGATGTTGCCCGGAAGATACTAATCTTGATACGAGAAAGTGGTTATAAAATGGAAATTGAAGAAATTGCCAACGAATCTTTTATGCCTGCTGAATGTTTGGATACCACTTCAAATGAAGCGTTTTTCGAATCCTTGCAAACACATGCAGTTCATTTTGAGACTATTTATCAAGAAGCGTTGAGCAAAAATTCTCGTTTGAAATACGTGGCGCAATTCGAAAACGGAAAAGCGAATGTTGGTTTACAATTCATTCCCAAAGACCATCCTTTTTACAATTTGGAAGGAAAAGACAACATCGTATTATTCTTTACAGATCGTTATGTGGACCAACCTTTATTGATAAAAGGTGCCGGCGCAGGAGCTGCAGTTACCGCATCAGGAATATTTGCTGATGTCATTAGAATTGGAAACGTATAAAAATAGTTTAAAGTTTTCTTTGTTTAAAGTTTCAAGTTCTACAACTGGCAACAACTTTAAACTTTAAACCTGAAATAAAACAACATGAACGAAATAAAAATATTTTGCCCCGCCACTATCGCCAATCTTTCCTGCGGATTTGATGTCCTTGGACTTTGTTTAGAAACTGCGGGTGACGAAATGATTATTCGAAAATCAAACATAAAAGGGATTCGCATCACTAAAATTGTGGGTGCCGACTTGCCTTTGGAAACCGAAAAAAATGTTGCCGGAGTATCCGCTTTGGCGATGCTGGAAGCGGTAGAAACCGAATTTGGATTCGAAATAGAAATATATAAAAATATCAAAGCCGGAAGCGGAATTGGCAGCAGTGCCGCTAGTTCGGCTGGGGCAGTTTTTGGAATCAATGAATTATTGGGACGTCCATTCACCAGAAAAGAATTGGTTTTATTCGCGATGCAAGGCGAAAAACTAGCCAGCGGAAACGCTCATGCTGATAACGTTGCTCCTGCCCTTTTGGGTGGCTTTACGCTGGTGAGAAGTTCGAATCCGTTGGATATTATCAAAATAGAAAGTCCTTCGGAATTGTACGCCACCGTGATTCATCCTCAAATTGAGTTAAAAACTTCAGATGCGCGTTCGGTATTGAAACAAACCGTTTCCTTGAAAAGTGCTATTACGCAATGGGGAAATGTGGGCGGATTAATTGCCGGATTATATACCAAAGATTATGATTTGATCGGACGTTCGTTGCACGATGAAATCGTAGAACCGCTGCGCTCTGTTTTGATTCCCGGATTTGATTTAATCAAGAAAACAGCCTACGAAAACGGAGCTTTGGGTTCCGGAATTTCGGGTTCCGGTCCTTCGATTTTTGCTTTAAGCAAAGGAGAGGAAACCGCTGATAAAATCGCAAAAGCCATGAGCGCAGTGTACGACGAAATGAATTTACCGTATGAAATTCACGTTTCTAAAGTCAATGATGAAGGAATAAAAATTATTTAAGAATTATGATTAATGATTTTTGATTATAGATATAAATCTTGTTGCGAAAAAATCAAAAATAAAATATCTTCAATCAAAAATACAAATGAAATATTACAGTTTAAACCACAAAGCACCCAATGTTTCTTTTAAAGAAGCCCTTATCAAAGGACTAGCCACTGATAAAGGTTTGTATTTCCCGGAAACAATAACTCCTTTAGCTCCAACTTTTTTTGATGCAATTGAGAATATGAGCCATGAAGAAATTGCTTTTGAAGCGATTCAACAATTTGTGGGCGATGAAATTCCTGAAGAAACCTTAAAGCATATCATTGCCGAAACTTTATGTTTTAATTTTCCAGTTGTCCAGGTGGAAAAAGACATTTATTCCCTAGAATTGTTTCATGGTCCAACAATGGCTTTCAAGGATGTAGGCGCGCGTTTTATGTCACGTTGTTTGGGTTATTTCAATAAAGATAATAAAAACAGTAAAAACACTGTTCTTGTAGCGACTTCTGGTGATACTGGTGGTGCTGTAGCCAGCGGTTTTCTTGGTGTGAAAGGCGTTGAAGTGATTATCCTTTATCCATCGGGAAAAGTGAGCGATATTCAGGAACGCCAATTGACTACTTTAGGTCAGAATATTAAAGCGCTGGAAGTAGATGGTGTTTTTGATGATTGTCAGGATATGGTGAAAAAAGCATTTTTGGATGAAAGTCTAAAACATAAAAACCTGACTTCAGCAAATTCTATTAATATTGCGCGCTGGTTGCCACAAATGTTTTATTTCTTCTTTGCGTATAAAGCCTTAAAGAAAGAAAACAAACCAATAGTTTTTTCTTGTCCAAGCGGGAATTTTGGAAATATTTGCGCAGGTATTATTGCTAAAAAATTGGGATTGCCTATCGAACATTTTGTAGCTTCCACCAATGTAAATGATACGGTTCCGAGATTTTTAGAAAACGGCATTTACGATCCGATGCCTTCAATCGCCACAATTTCGAATGCGATGGATGTCGGAAATCCAAGTAATTTTATCCGAATTCAGGAAATGTACCAAAATGATTTGGAGCAGTTCAAAAAAGATTTTTCTTCGTTTACGTTCTCTGATGCAGAAACGATTGAAGCCATGAAAACCATTTACAATACCGAAGGATACATTGCTGAACCACACGGGGCTGTTGGATACCTGGGATTAAAAAAAGAATTACAAAATCATCCGACTGCGATTGGTATTTTCTTAGAAACCGCTCACCCAATTAAGTTTTTAGACACCGTGGAACAAACATTAAACGTAAAACTGCCGATTCCAACACAAATTGAAAGTGTTTTAGGAAAGGTAAAAGTAAGCGTAAAAATTAAAACTTATGAGGAATTGAAAGTGTTTTTGGGATAAAAATTTAACGAATATTTTAAAATACAAACCGACTGAGAAGTAATTTTCAGTCGGTTTATTATTGTGGCAATTCGTCAGATTTTTTTTATAGTTAAATTAGCTTTTTGAGAGTAAATTTGTTAGGTTTGTTGAGGATAAAAAACAAAATATTGTGCAAATCTATCTTATTTGGGCTTATAGTCACTACTTTCTATCAATGCAAGTTGTCTACCATCATGAAAAATTTCATAACGATTGCGAATGGTTACAAAATATTAATAATAATAATTTAAAATGTTTATTTTTGTAAAATAAATTTTAAAAACAAATGAAACTTCTTTCAATAAAATATACGAATACAGAACAAGAATGGGGATTTGAAGAAATTAATTTCTTTGATTTAACATTATTAGTTGGCGTATCCGGAGTTGGAAAAACTCAAATACTTCGTTCAATTTATACTTTAAAACATATTGCCGACGGAAGTAGCCAAAACGGAGTAAAGTGGGAAGTTAATTTTCAAACTTTAAGTGGCAACACATATTTATGGAAAGGAGAATTTGAAAATGTTAAATTAAAAAACGAATTTATTCCTGACATTTTTGATGACGAAAAAGACAAAATTAAACCCAAAATCATTTCTGAACAAATATTATTAAATGGTGAAGAAATAATTTTTAGAGATAATAATGTTTTTAACTTTAGTGGAAAAGAAATGCCAAAACTTATCTCCACTGAAAGTGCTATTAATATTTTAAAAGAAGAAGAATTAATTAAAGAAATTTATGACAGTTTCAAATTAATCATCTTTAGAGATCATACACAAAAAGAAGGTATAAGATATAGCCATTTAAGTATTGAAAAACTTAAAAATAAATACAAAACATTTGACCAAATAAAAGAAAGTGATTTAGACACATTTCATAAATTTGCTTTAGTTTATGATATTTCTAAGCCAACTTTTGAAGAAATTAAATCCAGATTTATTGAAGTATTTCCTCAAATTGAAGACTTAAAAGTTGAACCAATAGTTGACAATGATTTTTCAAGTTTTATATTTGAAGCAACAGTTATTCAAATAAAAGAAATTGGAGTTGAGAAATGGATTCCACACAATAGAATGTCATCAGGTATGTTAAGAACACTAATACATATTGCAGAAATGTATCTGTGGAATGAAGGTACAGTAATCTTAATAGATGAATTTGAAAATAGTCTCGGTCTAAACTGTATTGATGTTCTTACGGAGGATTTGATTTATGACAACAATAATATTCAATTTATTGCAACAAGTCATCATCCATACATAATTAACAAAATTCCATACGATTATTGGAAAATTGTAACTAGAAAAGGAAGTATAATTAAAACCTTTGATGCAAAGGATTTTGATTTTGGAAAATCACATCACGATAGGTTTATGAGTTTAATAAATCATCCTTTTTATAAGCAAGGTATTTCTTAATTTATGAATTTATACTTCATTTTAGAGGGTGAAAAAACCGAAATTCTACTTTATCCAAAATGGATAAGCTATGTTTTACCTGATTATTCTCAAGTTGATTTTGAAAATCAAGTTATTAAAAATAATTTTTATATATTTTCTGGTGGAGGTATCCCATCTATATATAATCATACTGTAAATGCAATTAAAAACATAAATGACAATCCTGTATTTGATAGATTAATAGTTTGCTTAGATGGGGAAGAAATAGGTATTGAGGGAAGAATTAAAGAAATAAAAGATTACATTGAAAAATCTAAAGTAATATTAAATGAAAATTGTAAATTAGATTTTGTTGTTCAAAATGTTTGTGTAGAGACCTGGTTTTTAGGTAATAGAAAAATAGTTAAGAAAAACCCTGATGGCACTCTTCTAAAAGAATTTAAAATATTCTATGATGTTAGTACAAACGATCCAGAAGAACTTGATTTAATGAAAGGATTTAGAAATAAAGCACATTTTCATTATTCGTATTTTAGAGAAATTTTGAAAGAACATTATAATTTAGTTTATAAAAAATCACAACCAAAAGTTGTTCTAGAGAAAACTTTTTTTGATGAATTAGAAATTAGAATAACTGAAACAAATCATCTTTCTTCTTTTAAACAACTAATTACTTTACTTTACCAAATCAAATCTGAAAAATAACGATATACTATCCTTCTAGTGACCAACAAAAGGCAATAAGAGATCATGATATAAATTTAATAGGCCTTCTTCAGACTCATGCGCTAGCAAATTAAATTATCAAACAATACTAAAAAACAAAAATAAGCTACTGACTTAAAAGGATGTAGCTTTTTTTATACCTTGGCTCTATCAAAACCAAAAAACGATGAACGAAACAGAGCAAGTCTCACCAGAGCAGAAACAAACCAAGTTCAGTATCAAAAATATTTTTCTTCCTGATCACTAAAAATTACGATGGCTTTCGCCGAGTCAATATTTATTTGATGCGGTCGTTCTTCGGGGTAATGTT
The DNA here is from genome assembly GCF_004349085.1 of Flavobacterium caseinilyticum. Taxonomy (GTDB): domain Bacteria; phylum Bacteroidota; class Bacteroidia; order Flavobacteriales; family Flavobacteriaceae; genus Flavobacterium; species Flavobacterium caseinilyticum. Next base: position 81,497 of record NZ_SMFM01000002.1, read on the forward strand.
TGATTTTGTTGCCGCTACTTCTTGGTTGCAACAATTTTTCCTTAGTTAACTTTCAATGCATGACCTTAAATTCCTTTGTTGGTTTGTGCATCAATAAATTCTTAAAATTAATGTTTAACTACTAAATTTATTATTTTTATTACAATATTTTTGTAAAGCGCCAGAAAACCGCACTATTTTTTTCAATAAAAAAAAGCATTTTTATGTCGTAACTATCACATAGTCAATCAATTGTTAAATTACAGTTAAACAATTCTACTGTCAATTATATTTGTTTAACTTTATATTATAACAATTAAACAAAAAAAACAATTTCATTAATTTAAAAAAAAACAACCATGAAAACAAATTATTTTAAATTATTCCGTACGCTAAAAGCATTCCTTTTGATTGCTGCAGTATCAATTTTAACCATTTCTTGTGATAATGAGGAAACTGAAGGAATGGATGTGATGAATTCCTCTAAAAATTTAACCGGCGAAAGCTTTAAATCTACAAACAGTGCGCCTAAACCAGGTGACACGCCTATTGCAGGGATTGCTATAAATGCCGGATTCAATGAACTTGTAGGAGCTCTAGTTTACGTTGATAATGAATTAAATGCTGGTTTGGTAAACCTTTTTTTAAATGGAAAAGATCAATACACTGTATTTGCTCCGACAGATGCCGCATTTAAAAATCTTTACGCTGCTTTGGGAGTGAATAAAATCACCGATCTTCCTGCACCATTGGTATTGGATGTGTTAAAATATCATGTTGTAGAGGGCCGTCGTGCCGCCAATAGCGTGGTTCCTAAAAACGGTTCCCGAGAAATTACAACCTTACTCGGATCTACTTTCTCAGTTAATAGTAATGGAATAATCACTGCTGTAGGTAATACTGCAGGTATAGCAGCAGCGAACATTTCGGCTTCAAACGGAATCATTCATGTAGTGAATGCGGTGTTATTACCAATTAATCCATAAAACTTAGTTTGTAATGAAGGTCTTGTCATTTTCGATTGATTTATAGAATGCTGTTCCAAAAGAGCAGCATTTTTTTTTATCTTAGTTTTAAAAATAGCCCAAAATGGACCTCTAGAATTGGACTTTTTCTATTAACCGAGACACAAAAAACTATGAATATAAAAGAGTAGCTGCGTTAACAGTTGAGTAAATCAAAATTTATTTTCAAAAACATTTTCGTTCCTGACTGCAAACATTCGTGCTGAGTTTGCTAAATTAATATTTATATAATACGATAATTTATTTCTTAAATGTTCGTTTTTGTTGCAACTAATTCATGGCACATCATTCATACCCATGGTAGCGTTTGGAATCGTTTAAGGACTACTGATTGGTGCAGTTAGATCCTGCACTAAATACTTGTTTTTCAAAGGGTTTTAAATTCGCTGCCCGTATAACCCATTATGCTTTTTAAAAGAAACTTAGGATTATAGTTGTGGTCTGTATTTTATTGCCCCGCAGGAAGTTTAAAATCTGTACTAACCCCAAAAATGGCTTACATATTTCCGGCAACTATCATTCTAATACTCTCAATGTCTTGGAAATATTTTTTTGAAAAATACTTTTTTACAGAGAAGAAAAGAAGTGCTGGTTATTAATTTAGAATTAGTTTCCTTAGAAAAATCAATTGGAATACTTTGTAGTGTAACAATTCAATGCACATCATAAAAAAACGGCTAAAAAATATTTTTTTAACCGTTTTGTTTTTCATTAAAATCTATTAAACTTGAACTTCTGTCCGCCAATAGCTGCCTCGTACATGAGACCACCCTTTAGCATGGTGAATACCATAACACCATCCGTGTACTTTACATTTGCTGAGGCGCCAGCGGTTACAGCTACTGCGGAGGCTTGTGCAGAAAATTCAAATCGACTTTCTTTAAACCGGTCCAAATCCTTTTTTGATTCAAAAAATATTACCTCGCGATAGACTTGCGCACCAGCCTGAAATCCTATGCTTACTTGCGTCAACTTTGCCATTCCGACTACCTTGTATTTTTCATAGACAGTCCCATTGCCAGCTGCACCTCCAATACCAAATCCTCCTTTGCCAACATTGGGAAAGATGACATAGCCATAGGCGTTTTCAAAAAGCTCTTTCATGAGAGCATCTTTTTCAATAAACTCAGCCTTTGCTAAATTGCTATCAGCAATAATTTTATTCTTTTTAGCTTTCGATTGACCAAATACAGGCGATATACACAGTAAACCAACCAATCCGATCATGCAAATAATCCTTAATTTTTTCATAACCTATATTTATTAAATTATTTTAAAATTTCTTTATCCAAAGATAAAAAAAATTCCTTACTTAATAATCAAATATACTGATTATCAAACATATGAAAAACACCAACGTATGTATACAGCAATTATTTGACACAAAAAATGAAGTGATCACTGTCTTTTTTCTACCTTTGAAAGACATAAAGTAATAATCTTAGAATACACGAATAATCCATGATTACAAAAGCAACTATAGAAAATATTTCGCATTTAAATAAATTAATCAATTCAGCATACCGTGGGGAATCGTCTAAAAAAGGATGGACTACTGAAGCTAACATTTTAGAAGGACTCAGAACTACCGAGGAGGAACTGGCAGAAACGATTCAAGACCCAAAAAACACCATTCTGAAATTTACGGAAAACAACCAGATTATAGGCTGTGTATTGTTGGCTGAAAAAGAGCAGCAATTGTATTTAGGTATGCTGACCGTTTCACCGGAATTACAAAACAGTGGCGTTGGAAAAAAATTACTGCGACAGGCAGAAATTCATGCTTTGGAATTAGGATTGCCAAAAATTGTAATGACTGTAATATCTGTGCGGGACGAATTAATTGCTTGGTACAAACGCAACGGTTATGAGGATACCGGAGCAAGAGAGCCCTTTCCGGCAAGCGATGTTCATATTCCAATTTCGGAAGAGCCCTTGGAATTTATTGTTTTGGAAAAAAAAATTAGATAAGTTTTATTGCTTAATTGTAAGCTAAATATACGTATTAATTCCTTGATTTCAATTCAAGTTTTTTTTAACGCTTAGATTGATAGATTTTATATGTTTTCTGAAAACCCTTCACTTTAAAATAGTAAATAATAGCTTTGTAGAGCCAAGAATTGGGCTATCCTTATCTTTTTTTCTATGTTTCTTTTTGTTTATTTTTTGTCCTTTTTTGGGAATTCTGGATTTTTAATAATTACAGCCAACAGTATTTATTTAAATAAAATTAACTAACTTTAATAGTTGATTTTTATTAACGCACAAAAGAATAAGAAACGATACAATTGACTAAATACTATCAATCTTAAATCGAATTAAAATGGCAACCACTTCCAAAACACTTGTTGTAAAAGATTTCCAAGAAAAATCAATTCTGGTTTCGAGAACATTTTCTGCCCCGCTTGTAAAAGCTTGGCGAGCGTACACGGAAAGTGGACTACTTGAATTATGGTGGGCACCAAAACCTTGGAAAGCCGAAACCAAAACGATGCATTTTACGGTTGGCGGTTATTGGCTTTACGCGATGGTGGGTCCTGAAAATGAAAAACATTGGGGACGAATGGACTACACAGCCATAACGCCACATTTAAGTTTTGAAATTAAGGACAGTTTTTGTGATGAAGAGGGAACTGTAAATAGTTCGCTACCAGTTTCTGAAGGAATTATTGTTTTTACAACAACTGAATCGGGGACTTTAGTAGAATTCAAGATGTTTTATTCCAATGAAAAAGAGATTGAAACCATGATTGAAATGGGCTTTGAACAAGGCATTACCGCATGTTTGGAACAATTGGAAATGTTATTTGAAGAGAAGAAGATCTAGCGATAAGCAAAAGATCGTTTAATCTTCGGGCAGCTCGCGTAAGGGATTGCGGCGGTATCCCACGCTTTTTAGCGTGGATAAAGACAAAAGCCCGACCCCAAAGCTGCAGATACGGGAATGGAAAAGGGAATTTTCTGTTTTGGGGTTACGCCCAAAATTCCATGCTCAAAATTTATTTTACTGCTAATTTCGCTCCAACTTTCTAAAAACACAAAACACTGTATTTCAATTAATTAAGCGCATATTAATGATTTTATTTGTTGATTTAAGTTTTATTTTTATGTATATTTACTTAAACTATTGAATAGATTTCCGCCCCTTTAAATCTTACCATTTTCTTGTTCAGCCTACTTCCAAATTTTAAAAATATAAATTTTAAAAACGAAGCATCATGGCAAAAAATTACAAAAAAGGTATATTGCTTGTGTTAACCATAGCAATGTTACTAACTGCAATCGCAGACGTTCAATGTCAGGCACTCTTGAGCCCTTCTTCACAACGGAAATTCGTAAATCCCTTACCGATTCCATCAGTTATCCAGCCCACGACTCCAAACGGAACTCATTACGAAGTGAGCATGACCCAGTTTACGCAGGATTTGGGTTTGAAAGATGGTTTTGGAAATCCAATTTTGACAACGGTGTGGGGTTACAATGGCAGTTATCCGGGCCCGACCTTTGAAGCAAGAAGAAATGTACCCATCACGGTAAGATGGAAAAATGAATTGCGAAATGGAAGCGATTTTCTGCCGCATTTGTTACCTTTAGACACCACTATCCATTGGGCTATGCCAGAAAGTTGGCCGTACAGCGGGGTACCGCTGGTTACACACCTGCATGGAGGACATGTTGAATCTGCCAGCGATGGAAATCCTGATGCTTGGTTTACTCCCGGCTTTAGCCAAAAGGGTTCCTATTGGTCTCAACAAATTTACCATTATCCCAATGACCAAGAGCCGGCAACAATATGGTATCACGATCATGCTATAGGAATTACGCGATTAAACGTCTATGCCGGACTTGCGGGTTATTATATACTGCGCGACGACTGGGAAGATAACCTGAACCTGCCATCGGGCAATTATGAGATTCCAATCGCCATACAAGACCGAATGTTTACTGACGACGGACAATTGTATTATCCTTCGATGCCTGAAAAAGCTGGACAACCTAACCCGAACGTATTGCCCGAAATGTTTGGGGATTTTATTCTTGTAAATGGAAAAACCTGGCCGGTATTAAACGTAGAACCCCGTAAATACCGATTTCGTTTTTTGAATGGCTCCGACTCTCGTTTTTATAAACTATTTTTTGGGAATTCAATACCATTTGTTCAAATTGGCACCGACGGCGGTTTCCTGAATACTCCTGTTATATTAAGCCAGATGACACTTGGTCCGGGAGAACGTAAAGATGTGATTGTTGATTTTTCGAATCCTGCACTTTCAGGCCAAACCATCATCCTGCAAAATAATGCGCGTTCTCCTTTCCCAATGGGAGAAACTGTTAACCCACAAACTGCAGGACAAATAATGGCGTTTCGCGTTACTGTTCCGCTTAACGGAATTGATAATAGTGTAATTCCGATGCAATTGAGACCTGCTCCCATTGCGCTTCTTGGAACACCTGAAAAAACGCGTCAGCTGCTTTTGATTGAAACTGAGGATGAGTTTGGACGTTTAAAACCGCAATTAGGAACGTCTGCCCTAGGTCCATTAAACTGGTATGATCCAATTACAGAAAACCCTATGCTTGATGCCGTTGAAGAATGGGAAGTCATCAACTATACCGAAGATGCACATCCGATTCATCTGCATTTGGTAAACTTCCAGATAGTAAACCGACAAAAATTCAACACATCGCGTTATGTTGTGGGTAACCCTAATTCACTGCAATTGCTCGGGCAACCCAAACCTCCGACAATGGATGAAAGCGGATGGAAAGATACTGCTATAATGTATCCCGGAGAGGTGACTCGCATAAGAGCAAAATTTGATACCGAGGGTTTGTATGCGTGGCACTGTCATATCCTTTCACACGAAGATCATGAAATGATGCGCCCTTTCTATGTGGGTACAATGCCGTCTAATCTTGTAACGCATAAGAATAATGGAACATTTGATGCCAATATTGCTCCCAATCCGTTCAGTAATCAGACTATTGTAAAAATGGAAGCAGGCATAAGCGGAAATTATAAAGTCGAGATTTATGACATCTTAGGGCAGCATATTTCAACGATTGCCGATGCACATTATGAAAAAGGAAATCATGATTTATCATGGAATGGAACAGGAATGGAAAACAATAAGGTAGGAAACGGAATTTACTTTTTGCTCATAAAGGGAGTTGATGGCAATCGTACTTATAAAATTCTTTTGGAACGCTAGTTCAAAGAAGTTACATGTTTTGTTAAAATGCTCCGTCGTTGCATCAGCGGAGCATTTTTTTTGTACGAAATTCGACGTCTACTCTTTTTAATTTATTAAACCAATTCATCAAACGGTTGCGATTTTATTTGTTTTTTAAAATCTTATACTACGAGATCCGTTAATATAAACATCCATATCAGCGTTTACGGGTAAAACAAAACCTATTTTTGTGGCGTGAAAAAATCAGTTTCAATTATTGGAGGAGGACCCGCAGCGCTCATACTTGCTGCATTATTGGATTGCAATAAATTCAAGGTTACTGTTTACGAGAAAAACAAAACACTGGGAAGGAAATTTTTGGTGGCTGGAAAAGGAGGATTCAACCTCACCCATTCGGAACCTATTGGGGAGTTAATTGCGCGCTATACACCGCCTGATTTTCTGGAACAAGCATTGCTTGATTTTGATAACGAAGACTTTAGACATTGGATTGATTCAATCGGTATTCCAACCTACATTGGTAGTAGCAAACGCGTATATCCCGAAAGTGGTATCAAACCTATTACTGTTCTAAACGCAATTCTAAATGTTCTGGATAAACAAGGCGTTGCGATTGAGTACCTACGCACTTGGACAGGTTGGATGAGCGACAATTCTCTTGTTTTCAATTCAAATACAATACTAAATTCCGACTATACCATTTTTGCCATGGGCGGCGGAAGCTGGAAAGTTACCGGTTCTGATGGTTCTTGGCTAGATTTATTTGAAAGGGAAAGTATTCCTATTGTTCCTTTTCAATCTTCAAATTGTGCGTATCGTGTGAACTGGCCAGAAGATTTTATCTTGGAACATGAAGGCAGTCCTCTTAAAAATATTGCGATTAGCTGTTTGAATAAAAAACAAAAAGGCGAAGCGGTCATCACCCGCTTTGGATTAGAGGGAAATGCCATTTATGCGCTGAGTCCTCAAATTCGGCAGGAATTGGACAGCCAGCAAAAAGCGACAGTTTTCTTGGATATGAAACCAACCTTGCGTTATGATGATTTGCTTGATAAAATTAGAAAATCAACTTTCAAAAAGACAAGCGCGACGTTACAAAAAGAAGTTAAATTGAGTTCCGCACAGATTGGACTTTTGAAAAAATACCTTTCAAAAGAAACCTACCTGAATCCAGAATTATTAGCCCAAAACATAAAAAAACTACCTATTGAAATCACCGGCAGTGGCCTCGTGAACGATGCCATATCCACAACAGGCGGTGTTCAGCTGCATGCCGTAGATGAAAATTTCCAACTAAAAAATAAAAATCGTAATTATTGTATCGGTGAAATGCTGGACTGGGATGCGCCCACTGGTGGTTATTTGCTACAAGCGTGTTTTAGCATGGGGATGCATCTTGCACGTCACCTGAATAAAGTTCCTTAAATTATTTTACAATATTTTCCTCAACTAATAACAATTAAATCTCGCATCAACGTTTTTAAAAATTAGCCACAGATTCACAGATTAAAATTAGATTTTTGGCAAAAAAAACATAGCTATGCAACAATTTATAAATCTGTGAATCTGTGGCAAAAAAACACTTGGTATGTTTTGAGGACAGTCATAAATTTTTATCTTCTAATATTAACAGCATAAAAGTATTTTGATTACGAAATGACTTTCTTTCAGTTTTAAAATTTATTTACAATACCATTTCTTCAAATAATCTCTGTGTAGTTTGCTCCAAATCATCACACAATCCCGGATGTGGTCTTGAGGTTTGAATGGCAGAGCTGCGAAGCGCTGTCAACCAACGGAAACGCGATGGAATATCAAATTGCGCTATAGGTCCACCTGATTTTTCGCCATGCGCCACTTTAGCAAATGCCTTTACATTTAAATGCAGTTGTTCTACATCCAAATCATCAGAAAAAAGATGGAGTTTGGCTTCATTTACCGAATATAAAACTTTAATAAACTTCGCTTTTTTACAAAAAAGAATAATACCCACATTGAGGAATTCTTCGCGTTCTACCCTTGGCACAACACGGATTACGGCATACTCATATAAGTGCTTTTCTTGCATTTTGTGCTTCGTTTATAAAAATTTCGGAATGGTTCAAACGTGTTCTTAAAAACTGAAAATAGACTTCTCGAATGGCTTCGGGAGTTTCATCGGTATCTTCCCAATGCAGCCATACTTCCGGAATCAGATTTACGATATTTTGCAATACATCCTCAGATAATATTTTTTTGAAACTTGCGTCTATTTCTGGCAAAAAAGAAGCCTGAGGCAATAATACATGGTCTTTTATCAATGCAAAAGGACTTTGCGCGTGCTTTTCCCAATTGGTCCAAGAATGATGAAAATAAAAACTTGCCCCATGATCGATCAGCCATAATTCTTTATGCCAGATCAACATATTGGTATTTCTAAAGGTTCTGTCGACATTAGTGATAAAAGCATCTAACCAAACAATTTGGGAAGCTAGTTTCGGGTCAACCAAAGTGACAACAGGATCAAAATTTATGGCTCCCGATAAATAATGCAGCGCCAAATTAAGGCCTTGACTTCCTTGGAGCAAGTCCTGAATTTCTTCGTCGGCTTCACTGCGTCCGAAAGCTTCGTCGAGATTAGCATAAACGAGTTCTGGCATTTTCAAGTTTAATGCACGGGCTATTTCTCCGCCTATTAATTCGGCTATTAAAGCTTTTACGCCGTGTCCGGCACCTTTGAATTTCAATACATATTTAAAATCATCATCGGCTTCTGCGAGCGCGGGCAAAGAACCGCCTTCCCGCAGCGGAGTGATGTATCGCGTAACATTTACGGTTCTAAGATGGGGTGTTTTTTCCATAATCGAATTGGATAAAGCAATTTTGCTTTGATACAAACTTACAAATAAGTGGGGTAAAATTCATTTAGGAATGTTATTTACTCCAATTTTTCTAAACTCAAAAAGGCTTTCCCAATATTCGCAGTCACATCTGAAGCGATAAAAGACTGGTAACCCGTTTCCGGCAAAGCAATATCAGCGGTTAATCCGTGAAGATAAACGCCAAGAATTGCAGCGCTTACAGGTTCATAGGATTGTGCCAATAAACTGCTAATCATTCCTGTTAAAACATCTCCAGTTCCGGCGGTTGCCAGTGAAGCGTTTCCGGTGGTATTTTCATAAACAGTTTCGCCATCGATGATTCGGGTAGGTGCTCCTTTCATTACGATTATAATTTGGTATTGTTTGGAGAAAGAGACTGCTTTACTCATTTTCTCCTCTTCGGAATCCCATTTTCCTATTAATCGTTCCAGTTCTTTAGGATGTGGCGTAATGACTGTTTTAGGTTGTAATAAAGCTAATGATTTCTTGTTTTTGGAGATGATATTCAATGCATCAGCGTCTATAACTAAAGGAGTTTTATTCTTTTTCAAAAATTGAAACAATGCGTTTTGGGTTTCTACCGCCTGACCTAATCCGGGACCAATTCCGATGGCTTGTGGTTTAATGTCAAAAGTGATATTAGAAATTATTTGTTCCTGATTATCTGTAAGAACCATGACTTCGGGAATCGCGGTTTGCAGAATTGTGTAGCCACATTTTGGAATAAAAACGCTTACTAATCCGCAACCAGTTTTCAAACAGGCTTTAGAGGATAAACTCACTGCTCCTATTTTGCCATAACTTCCGCCAATGATTAAAGCGTGTCCCTGAATTCCTTTGTGCGTATGCTTGTCCGGTTGTTTGTAATGTTTCAGGATTTCTTTTTGGTCGATATAAATAGGATTCGTCATGAAAATTTGTTTGTCTAAAATTACGGATTTTATAGGAAACAAAATTGTTAATTGCACCGAAATTCCCTAGCCCTGATTACTTCACTTTACTTCAATTTTAAAAGGAGTTCAGTGAACTTCGTTTGTAACGGAAATCCTTTTTATACGCCTTTTTGGCGGATAAAAAGATTGCAGTGAAAAGCAGGAAATAGCTCCTAAAAAAATGGATGCAAATTCTATAATATGAATTGTTTCGAAAACGTTTGAAACTTTAAACTTTGCTTCACTCTGCCTTTGTCACCCGAAATAAAATCAATAAATTAGCGACTTCAAATTTTATATAAAAACACAATGAAAAATACTGCGCTTACGCACATACACGAGAGTTTGGGAGCAAAAATGCTTCCGTTTGCCGGATACAATATGCCTATTTTATATGAAGGAGTGAATGCGGAACATGAAACGGTGCGCAATGCCGTGGGTGTTTTTGACGTATCTCACATGGGTGAATTCCTGCTTACGGGTCCAAATGCATTGGCATTAATCCAGAAAGTGACTTCAAATGATGCTTCGACTTTGACTATTGGAAAAGCGCAATATTCTTGCTTACCAAACAATGATGGTGGAATTGTAGACGATTTGCTGGTTTATAAAATGAAAGACGAGCAGTATTTATTAGTCGTAAATGCGTCGAATATTGACAAAGATTGGGATTGGATTTCGGCTCAAAATGATTTGGGTGTAGAGATGAAAAATCTATCGGATGATTATTCTTTATTGGCCATTCAAGGACCAAAAGCGGTTGAAGCAATGCAATCGTTGACTTCAAAAGATTTATCTGCGATTCCCTATTATCATTTTGAAGTGGGTGAATTTGCGGGTATTGAAAACGTAATTATTTCAGCGACAGGATATACAGGTTCTGGAGGTTTTGAGATTTATTGTAAAAATTCAGAAGTAGAACAAATTTGGAATAAAGTTTTTGAAGCGGGTGCGGCTTTTGGCATCAAGCCAATTGGTCTTGCGGCTCGTGACACGCTGCGATTGGAAATGGGTTTTTGTTTGTATGGAAATGACATCAACGACACGACATCTCCACTGGAAGCCGGTTTGGGATGGATTACAAAATTCACGAAAGAATTCACGAATTCAGAAAATCTGAAAAAACAAAAAGAAGCCGGAGTTACTAAAAAATTAGTCGCTTTTGAAATGCAAGAACGTTCAGTGCCAAGACATGATTATGAAATCGTAGATGCGGCTGGAAATGTAATCGGGATTGTAACTTCAGGAACGATGTCACCATCGATGAATAAAGGAATTGGTATGGGTTACGTAACTGTTGAAAATAGTGCTTTGGAAAGTGATATCTTTATCAGAATCCGTAAAAATGATGTTCCTGCCAAAGTGGTGAAATTACCTTTTTACAAGAAATACAACTAAATGAAGAAACTTTCACTTGCATTTTTGCTGACTACATTTTCACTTTTTGGTCAAAATGAAGCAAAAACTTGTGAAACACTTTCTAAAATAAACGCACTAATACAACGCGAACATTATCAACCTAAACCGGTAGACGACAGTTTATCGGTTTTTGTTTTTGATGGTTTTATGGATGCTTTGGATTCGAACCGAAACTTATTCACCAAGATTGAGTACGTAAAACTTCGCGAACACAGACTCGAGCTGGACAATTACATTTTGCAAAATAATTGTTCTTTTTTGAATGATTTTGTTGCTGTTTACACTTTGGCTTTGAACAGAAAAAAGAAAGTTTTAGAAAAAATACAAAAGGATTCTTTTGATTATACTTCCAATGACTCTGTAAAATTTTCGAAGAAAAAATTTCCTTTTGATTTAGTTGCAACTGATTTAGAACGAGTTTGGAAAAAGAGAATTCGCTATGATATCCTCGAAGATATTTCGAAATTGAGCACTAATTTGGATTCTTTGAATCAACACTTTACAGACCTTGAAAAAACAACCAAAACAAAACTATTTGACGCTAATTTGTGTCAGGTAAACAGTATTTTGGAAACCAAAGACCGAATAGCAAGTGATCTTCAAAACACTTTTATGAATTTGTTTTGTACTTATTTTGATCCACATTCTAATTATTTTTCGTTAGCCGCAAAATCCAGTTTCATGTCGGGTTTGTCCACCAGTTCGCTTTCTTTAGGATTGAATGTTGGATTTAATGACAAGGAAGAAATCGTCGTACAGGAAATTGTTCCGGGCGGGCCAGCTGCAAAGACTGGTAAGTTTGAAAAAAATGACATCATTCTAGCCGTTTCCAATACCAAAGGAATCAGCTATACTGTTTCCTGTTCTTCTATTGAAAAAATTGGAGAATTGATTTTTTTAGATTCCAATACTGACATTGAATTAACCATTCAGAAAAAAAATGGCGCTATCGTTACCGTATTTCTTCGAAAGCAAGTAATGAAAGCAACTGATAATGCCGTTTACAGTTTCATCGCCGAAAAAGAATCAAAAATTGGCTACATCAATATCCCCAGTTTTTATTCCAATTTTGATGGAAACACTGTCCAAGGTTGTGCTGATGATGTTGCCAAAGAAATTATAAAACTTCAAAAAGACAACATCAAAGGTTTGGTGATTGATCTCCAGAATAATGGTGGCGGCTCTATCCAGGAAGCAATAAAATTAGCCGGAATGTTTATAGATATTGGTCCAGTATCCGTTTTAGTAGACAGTAAAGACCAACAAACTATATTAAAAGATTACAATCGTGGCAGCGTTTACAGCGGACCTTTAGTCCTCTTAATGAATGGAAACTCTGCATCAGCGAGTGAATTTTTTGCGGCTGCCATTCAAGATTACAACCGAGGAATTATCATAGGAAGCACCTCATTAGGAAAGGCGAGCATGCAGGCTATAGTGCCATTAGATGAAAATAATCAAGAAGATTTTGTGAAAGTAACGATTGAAAAATTCTATAGAATTACCGGTGACAGCCATCAGATAAAAGGAATTGTACCAGATATCATGCTCCCAGTTTTATTTGATAGTATAAATCCTCGTGAAAGCAGTTACAAAACGGCCCTTAAAAACGATATCATTACTACAAAAGCCAGATTTAGTCCATTGCCTAGAACTTATTTCCCACAACTGACAATATTAAGCCAAACAAGAGTAAAAGCTAATGTTCGTTTTAATGAAATCAATATGGCTAACCAACAGATTAATGCCCTTTATAACAATCCTAAAATGCCAACCCGATTGGTTCTCAAAGATGTATTTGATGACGTACATGAAATTGATTCTCTTTGGGGAAAAGTCAAAAAAATAATTGATAGTAAAAGTAATTTCACGATTTCGAACACCACTTATGATTTAGAAAAATTGCAATTTGATACTTTTCAACAAGACAGTAATACGTATAAAATTGAAAATCTAAAAAACAGCCCCTATTTAGAAGAAGCAATTGCGATACTGAATGATTATACTACGCTAACCAAATAAACCAACCCATAAAACATGAAACCAACCTTTACCTTGCTCTTATTTTTATTAACTATAACCATTTCTACTGCGCAGGAATTTAAAACGCCCGTTGACTATTTGAATTATATCAGTAAGGAAACCGATATTATTTCTCGAACAACTTGGAAATACACCTCGGCAGTTGCACATAGCAAAAATGCCCGGAAAATTGATGTTACTCGAAAAACATTGGTAAAAAGCATACAAACCGCAGCTAAAAAAATAGAAGCTTTGAAAGACGGTTACAAAGGTGATGTAGAATACAAAAACCAGCTTCTAGCCTATTTAGCAATTTCTGAAAAGCAAATTAATCAGGAATATGACAAAATAATAAACATGCAGGAAGTCGCTGAACAATCCTATGACTTTATGGAAGCGTTTATTATGGCCAGAGATTTAGTCAATGCTAAAATCAATGAAGAAGTCGATAAATTGAATGCCAACCAAAAAATATTTGCCAATAAATATGGGATTCAAATTGGAGACGATCAAAGCGAATTGGGCAAGAAAATGAAAATATCTAACGAGGTTTTCGAAAATCACACCCAATTATATCTGATCTTTTTTAAAGTGAATTTTACAGAATCAGTTTTAATGAAAGCGATTGCTCAAAATGATTTGAATGCCATACAACAAAACAGTAACGCACTGGAACAATATTCGAATGAAGGTTTAGAAAAACTAAAGACCTTTAAAGCCTACAAAAATGATGTAATGCTTGTGAATGCTACCAAAAAAGTATTGGAATTCAGTAAAAAAGAAGCGGTAGAATTCGCTCCGGGAGTTGTTGTTTTTATGATGCTGAACCAAAAATTTCAGGAAAGTAAAAAAATAATGGATGATAAAAAAGCTGGTGCGAGATCAAAAGCAGAAATTGATAATTACAATGCGTTGGTAAATACATTGAATAAAGAAGTAGGAACGTATAATAAACTCAATACAAAGTTTAATACGGAGCGCTCCATCGCTATCAATAACTGGAATACAACCGGAACTAATTTTATTTCGAAACACGTTCCAATTGATTAACAAAAATATTTGAAAAAATAACTAATAACTGTATTTTTGCAGTTCAAAATAAGAAATAGAAATGGGAAGAGCGTTTGAGTTTAGAAAAGGAAGAAAAATGAAACGTTGGTCAGCAATGGCCAAAGCATTTACCAGAATTGGAAAAGATATTGTAATGGCCGTAAAGGAAGGTGGACCAAATCCTGATGCCAACTCCAGATTAAGAGCCGTTATTCAGAACTCGAAGGCTGTAAATATGCCTAAAGAAAATGTGGAACGCGCCATAAAAAAAGCAACTGATAAAGACACAGCCAATTATAAAGAAGTTTTATTTGAAGGATACGCGCCTCATGGAATCGCAATTCTGGTTGAAACTGCCACGGATAATAATAACAGAACGGTAGCTAATGTCAGAAGTTATTTCAACAAATGCAATGGAACAATGGGAACACAAGGTTCTGTTGAATTCATGTTTGACCACACTTGTAACTTTAGAATTCCAGCAAACGGAATGGATCCGGAAGAATTAGAGCTGGAATTAATCGATTTTGGTGCTGAGGAAGTTTTTGAAGACGAAGACGGCATATTGATTTATGCGCCTTTTGGAAGCTTTGGAACCATCCAAAAAGAATTAGAAAACAGAGGACTTGAAATTCTTTCTTCAGGATTTGAAAGAATACCCCAAATTACAAAGAAAGTAACGGAAGCTGAAATGGCTGATATCGAAAAACTGATTGAAAAATTAGAAGAAGATGATGATGTTATGAACGTTTATCACACGATGGAAGAAGCTTAGACTTCATTACAATTATATCTAAAACTCTAGCTTTGGCTGGAGTTTTTTTGTTTTATAATGTATGAATTAAGGATAAAACCTCTTGTATTCCTTGTTTAAAGTATTCTCTTTTGAGCAACTGCAGCGTTATTTTTTAAAATCGGCCGAAAGCATATTTTAAACACAAACGAGATACTTTTTTGGAATTATGTGTTTGCGCAACTGCTAATCCCTTTTTCTGAAGTTTTCAAGTACTAAATCAATAGTGTATCAATGCAGTTTTTCATCAGCGTTTGCCTTCAAATTATTTTATAAAAACCTTTTAAACAACGGACTTTAATTAAAAACAGTAAATTTAGCAAGCGAGTATTTTTCAATATCTTTTTTACTGCTCTCAAGTTTCATATATTTGCTAACTTTTGCGAAATGCAACGCCCTAAAAACAAACAATACATAAAAATATTGAGAGTACAATTATTTTACAATTTGAATTTCATTATTTGAAACAAAAAATACAAAATGAAAATTTGGTTTTTGTGACAATTTTTTTTTAGAAAATATAGTCCGTAATTGAATGAGTTTAGATTGAAAGCAAATTATTCCCAATACAGAATATCGTTCTAAGGAACGCTTAAAATTATAACATATATGACAAACAATATTCTTATTGAAAATCAATATAAAAGAACCAGTTTATTTGAAAAAGAAAATGTAGACTATTTAGTTCGCATTTTAAAAAGATTTAATACCGTACCAAAGATAAATAACATCAATATTATCACGTCAACCAGTTCGCCTACTATTTTCAAAATTGTCCCTAACAAATCAATTATAATTGGTTCCTCTTTTTTGAATAAACCCATTTTAGCTTTAGTCTATTTAAGATATGGAATCGAATGGCAACTATGGTACAAAGCTTTGAATACCGAAAAACAGGATGTAGTTTTATGTGATATTGCAGCTCTTGAAGTAACTCGGATATTTTATAATTTACTACCTAAAGATGATAAAGAAAAATTAGAAAATCTTGATTATGTTCTAATTAATTTAATCAAAAATGATATTGATTTAAATGCTAAATCTTCATTAATAAACGATGAGCTCCAATCATTTCATGGTTTACAAAATTCAGACACTGAAATCAAAGAATCTTGGAAACCTATTATCGAAAATCTTGCAAAACCCACAGAATATATGTTGATGTCTGGAGGAGATCTTAGATTGAATATAGACGAAATACATTTGCTAAATAAATACGGATGTCGTCCATTCCCAAGACCTGATGCATTTACTTTTGCTTCATCTACAGCGTCCAGCGTTTCTAATTTTGCTTTTGATAAGACCGATAAAGTGAGAAGCATACTAATTAGAAATAGCTTGAAAAATGGTTTTAAAAATACTACTATCGAGTTTTCTGAATTACTAAAAAATAACCTTAGAAAAATATTTAAATTAAATGAGGAATGTGAAATAATTTTTTCACCATCAGGCACTGATTCTTCACTTCAAATAGCAGCTATAACCCAAATTATTTCCGATAAAGATATTACACATATTCTGGTTGCCTCTGATGAAACTGGTAGCGGCGTAGCGGCGGCCTTAAAAGGATGCCATTTTGAAAATACCACTGCTTTAAATCATCCAATTAAAAAAGACACTAAAATTGAAGGTTTTAGAGATGTTGATTTAATTCAAATCCCTTTTAGAGATCAAAATGGCGCATTAAAATCTTCTGCTCAATTAGACAAGGAAGTATTTGATGCCGTTGTTAGAACCAAAAATCTTGGAAGGCACATTGTATTACACACTATGGACCAATCAAAATTAGGATATCAATCTCCCAGTGATGAATTTATTAAAAAACTAAATACACTAAAAGATTTATCAATTCAGATAATTGTAGATGGTTCTCAGCTACGATTAGATCCAAAAGACATACAAAATTATTTGAACAAAGGATATATTGTTACCATAACAGGTAGTAAATTCTTCACAGGACCTCCATACTGCGGTGCATTAATTTTACCTAAAAATGTCAATAAATTAATTCATTCTGTAAAAAATACATTACCCAAAGGATTAACCCAATATTATAATCGTTCTGATTGGCCGACTTCCTGGTTTTGTTCCAATGAATTATGTGACGGCTATAACTATGGTTCCTATATGCGCTGGAATGCCGCTGTGGTTGAAATGGACAGGTATTACAAAACACCCATTTTATATCGAAATATGGGTATTGAGATGTTTTGCAATTTTGTGGATGAATCTATAAAAGAGGCTACTTTTTTACAGCCTATTTATGGGGATGAAACAATAACGAAGAGTTACAACAGTAAGGAATTTGGAATACGAAACATCCGTACCATTTTTCCTTTCTTTATTTTTACAAACAATGAAGTCTTAACTGTTGATAAAGTAAAAAAATTATATACTTTATTGAATTCGGATTTATCAGATCAATTTGAAGGTTCTTCTTTAGAAATCATTCGGCTTGCTGCGCAAAAATGTCATATTGGTCAAGCAGTGAACGTAAAATATACTACAGAAATTGAAAGCGCTATTTTAAGAATTAGTTTGGGTGCCAGAGTTATTTCAGAAAGTTGGGTTAATAGAGATATTAGTCTCTTTTTTAGAAACATAGAATTACAAATGAGTCAGATCACAATCACTATTAAAAAAATTGAATTGATACTTAATAATCCTGAGTTACTAGATTAAATAAAAAATATTCTTCTTTATGTTCCATAAAAAAGTCCCATTCGCAAAAGCAAATGGGACTTTTTTATTTATTTATATTTTCAACTTATTTTATCATTTCAATTTTTTGAACTTCTTCTTCATTGATGCTGTCGAAGAAACCTTGTTCATTCATCCAATCATCGCTAAATACTTTACTCATATAACGAGAACCGTGATCCGGGAAAATTGCGATAACATTACTGTTTTCGTCAAATTCACCTTCTTCTGCGTATTGTCTTATCGCTTGCATTACTGCTCCTGAAGTATATCCTACAAATAAACCCTCTTTTCTGGTAATTTCTCGGGCAGCATGAGCGCTTTCCTCATCCGTCACTTTCATGAACTTATCAATAATATCAAAATCCGTTGCAGATGGAATTAAATTTTTCCCCAGACCTTCAATTCTGTATGGATAAATTTCATCATTATCGAATTCTCTAGTTTCATGATATTTTTTCAATACAGAACCAAAAGCATCCACTCCAAGAATTCTAATATTTGGATTTTGCTCTTTTAAGTATTTTGCAGTACCTGAAATAGTTCCACCTGTTCCACTACAAGCAATTAAGTGAGTGATTGCACCATTAGTCTGTTTCCAAATTTCCGGACCGGTAGACTTATAATGCGCGTCAACATTCAACTGGTTGAAATACTGATTGATATAAACTGAACCTTTCGTTTCTTCGTGCAAACGTTTAGCCACGTTATAATAAGAACGTTCATCATCGGCAGATACATGCGCCGGACAAACATATACTTTAGCGCCTAAGCTGCGAAGCATGTCTATTTTATCTTTAGAAGATTTCGAACTAACCGCAAGAATACAGTTGTAGCCTTTTATGATACTGACCATTGCCAAACTAAAACCAGTGTTTCCGGACGTAGTTTCAATAATAGTATCACCAGGAGATAAAATGCCTCTCTTTTCAGCTTCTTCAATAATGTATAATGCAATTCTATCTTTTGATGAATGTCCCGGATTAAAAGCTTCTACTTTAGCGTAAAAATTTCCTCTTAAATCCTCAGTAACTTTATTTAGCTTAATAAGCGGAGTATTACCTATTAATTCTAAGACATTGTTATAAGCTGTTATTTCTTTTTTCATAAAAAAATAGTTAGTCGTGGCAATTTAATTAAACCACCAAAGTTACAAATCTAACAAAAAATATCTATTTAGTTTTTAATTTTCTCTAAATCTAGTAAAAAACTAAATTCTTTAGCTAATTCCTTTATGGCTTCAAACCTACCTGAAGCACCTCCATGACCTGCATCCATGTTAGTATCAAGGTATAGGAGATTGGTATCTGACTTCAGGGTACGTAATTTTGCAACCCACTTTGCAGGCTCCCAATATTGTACTTGTGAATCATGAAGTCCCGTAGACACATACATATTAGGATAATGCTGTTTCTTGACATTATCGTACGGCGAATAAGATAACATGTACTTAAAATATTTCTTTTTATTTGGATTTCCCCACTCGTCGTATTCTCCCGTGGTCAGCGGAATACTATCGTCAAGCATCGTTGTAATTACATCCACAAACGGAACCTGTGCGATTACACCATGGTATAACTCAGGCGCTAAATTGACCACAACGCCCATTAACAAACCTCCGGCAGAACCTCCTTCAGCATAAAGATGTTCCGGTGACGTATATTTTTGTTCGATAAGAAATTTAGAACAATCGATAAAATCAGTGAATGTATTTTTTTTATTCAGTAATTTTCCGTCTTCATACCATTGTCGTCCTAAATCTTCGCCACCTCGAATGTGCGTAATTGCAAATATAAATCCCCGGTCTAATAATGATAATCGTGTAGATGAAAAAGTAGCGTCCATCGAATGTCCATAAGAACCGTAAGCATATTGCAGCAATGGATTACTTCCGTCTTTTTTTAATTCTTTGCGGTACACCATCGAAATGGGAATTTTGGTGCCGTCTTTCGCTGTTGCCCAAACGCGTTCTTCTTTATAGTTGTTTTTATCAAATTTTCCGCCAAGTACCTGTTGCTCTTTTTTGACTTCTTTGGCTTTGGTTCTCATATTAAAATCGATAATAGAAGAGGGCGTGGCCAGCGATTGAAACCCGTAACGCAAAATTTCAGTATCAAAATCAACATTGGTTGTAGCGTAAGCGGTGTAGGTTTCGCTTTCAAAAGGCAGGTAATATTCCCCTTCTCCGCTCCAAGGCATAATTCTGATTCTGTTCAAACCATTTGAGCGTTCTTCGACCACTAAATAATTGGCAAAAATTTCGATATCTTCTAATAAAACATCTTCTCTGTGCGCTACCACTTCAGTCCAATTTTCTTTTGAAGTAGCGCTTTCAGCTGTTTTCATTAACTTGAAATTTTCAGCCTTATCCGCATTGGTCATTATGTAAAAACTATCCTTATAATGATTAATGCTATATTCAACTCCGCGAATTCGTTTTTGAAAAATTTTGAATTTTCCATCCGGATCGTCAGCATTTAAAATTCTATACTCTGTCGTCAGCGTACTTCCAGATTCAATCGCGAGATATTTTCTGGATTTAGTTTTAGCGATTTCTACATTATAAGTATCGTCTTTTTCAAAATAAACTAAGACATCATCCGTTTGACTTGAACCTAATTTATGCTTAAAAATCTTGTCCGATCGCAAGGTAACTTCGTCTTGCGAGGAATAAAAAATAGTACGATTGTCATTTGCCCAAACAGCGGAGCCTGTCACCTTTTCTATTTTATCTTCTAAAATTTCATTGGTTTCCAGACTTTTTACCTGAATAGTAAATATCCTTCTTCCAATAGTATCTGTACTAAAAACAGCCAATTTATTATCCGGGCTTATGCTTAAACCTCCTAATTGAAAATAGGACTGATCTTTAGCCAATTCATTACAATCAAACATGATTTCCTCTTTTGCCGAAAGACTGCCTTTTTTTCGAGAATAAATAGGATAACCTTTTCCTTTCTCAAAACGGGTTATGTAATAATACCCGTTATATAAATAAGGAACAGATTCGTCATCCTCCTTTATTCTACCTTTCATTTCTTCAAATAATTCTTTTTGGAAATCTTTGGTATGAGCGGTCATTTCATGATAATACTCATTTTCTTTAGTCAAGTAATCAATAACTTCCGGATTTTCCCTGTCATTCAACCAATAATAATTATCGATTCTTTCAACGCCGAAATTTTCTAAATTTTTAGGGATAATTTTGGCAAAAGGTGGTTGTAAATTTTTTGGCATTGTTTGCGCGTTTATTTTAATAAGTCCAGTTACAAAAATAATATAAAGACATTGCAAAACGATTGTATTTTTCATCTATTTTAAAATTGTCAATTACAATGAAAGTAGTAAATTCGTAGTTCAATTATTAAAATTTCTTAAAATGGATTTAATGGGAATGATGGGCAAACTTAAAGAAACCCAACAAAAAATAGAAGACACTAAAAAACGTCTAGACACGGTTCTTATAGACGAGCAAAGTACTGATGGTCTATTGAAAATTACTTTGACGGCCAATAGAAAAATAAAATCAATCACAATTGATGATTCTTTGTTAGAGGACAAAGAACAATTGGAAGATTATTTGATTTTAACGCTGAATAAAGCCATCGAAAAAGCGACTAAAACAAATGAAGCGGAACTTGATGCAGTTGCAAAAATGGATATGCCAATGATTCCTGGAATGGATAATTTGTTTAAGTAAAAAAGTTTAAAGTTTAAAGTTTAAAGTTTAAGGTTTAACGTTTTTTGATCGAGCTAAAAACTTTAAACCTTAAACTTTAAACAAATTTCCCAAGAACATTTACACTAACTTTTGCAGCGTTTCCAATACATAAGTATGCATCACCTCTTTGTAATCCAGATGAGTAACGATTCTCAGTTTTCCATGTCCCATAGAACTGATTAAAATATTTTTTTGTTTCAATAATTCAATTAAGTTCTTTTCGATACAATTTGGAACCAATGAGAAAATCAAAATATTAGTTTCAACGGGCTCCACTGATGCAACCCAGCTTACATTTTTCAAAACTTCAGCAATTTCTTTCGCTCTCCGATGATCTTCAGCAAGGCGTTCTACGTTATTATCTAAAGCATAAATTCCGGCTGCCGCCAAATAGCCTACCTGACGCATTCCGCCACCTAGAATTTTTCGAATTCGCAGCGCTCTGTGAATCGTCGCTTTGTCAGCCAACAAAACGGAACCAATCGGTGCTCCCAATCCTTTTGACAAACAAACAGAAATAGTATCGAATAATTTTCCAAATGCTTTTGGATCTTGATTTTTGGCTACCAAAGCATTCCAGATTCGGGCACCATCCATGTGAAATTTCAAATTGTTAGCATCACAAACCATCTTTATTTTTTGCAAATCTTCCAGTTCATAACAAGCGCCACCGCCTTTATTTGTAGTGTTTTCTACACAAACTAAACTCGTTAGCGGACTGTGGTAAAATTCCGGGTCATTAATCGCACCAGCCACTTGTTCCGCAGTAATCATTCCGCGGTTTCCGTCTAATAAACAACAAGAGACACCGCTGTTAAAGGAAACACCACCGCCTTCGTAATGATAAACATGCGCATATTTGTCGGCAATCAATTGTTCTCCAGGCTGTGTATGTAATTTTATTGCCGTTTGGTTTGCCATCGTACCTGAGGGAAAGAAAAGTCCTGCTTCCATTCCGAACATTTCGGCAACTTTGGCTTCAAGTTCAATAACCGTAGGATCTTGTTTGTAAACATCATCACCAACCACAGCATTTAACATGTGTACCAACATTTCGCGTGAAGGTTTTGTAATTGTATCGCTAACTAAATTTATTTCCATATTATTTTTTTTATTTTTGATAAGGAGAAGCCGTGACTTGTCCCTGCGTAAAATTTTTCTATTTTTGTGCCACAAATTTACACAATACCGTTTGTTAATTCCAACTAGTTCCGTTAAAACTAAACTAATTGTAGCCGACAGCGGCATTTTTGATAAATATTGAAAACAGACCTATCAAATTAATATAATTTTATGACAACTACCGAACAAATTAAAGGTATTGTAGAGCGCCTTGGTGCGTTGAGGAGGTATCTTTGACGTTGATGCCAAGCTAATTGAGATTTCAAACGAAGAAGAAAAAACTTTTGCGCCTGATTTTTGGAACAATCCAAAAGAAGCTGAGCTTATTGTAAAAAACCTTCGAAACAAGAAAAAGTGGATTGAAGATTACAATAAAGCGGTCGAAATGACGGACGAATTGCAACTCGCTTATGATTTTTACAAAGAAGGAGAGCTTACCGCAGAAGAATTAGACGAACATTATAACGCTACTCAAGCGCATATTGAAGGCATCGAATTCAAGAACATGCTTTCGGATGAAGGCGATACTTTGAGTGCTGTGGTACAAATAACCGCTGGCGCCGGAGGAACAGAAAGTTGTGATTGGGCCGAAATGCTCATGCGTATGTACATGATGTGGGGCGAAAAATACGGATTCAAAATAAAAGAGCTGAATTTCCAGAAAGGAGAAGCTGCCGGTATCAAAACCGTAACACTCGAATTTGAAGGCGATTATTCTTTTGGTTATTTGAAAGGAGAAAACGGCGTGCATCGATTGGTTAGAATATCACCTTTTGACAGCAATGCCAAACGTCATACTTCGTTTGCTTCTGTTTATGTGTATCCGCTAGTAGATGACAGTATAGAAATTGAGATAAATCCTGCTGATATCGAAATTACGACTTCACGATCTAGTGGTGCGGGAGGACAAAATGTAAATAAGGTGGAAACCAAAGTGCAATTGTTTCACAAACCAACCGGAATTCAAATACAATGTTCTGAAACCCGTTCGCAGCAAGATAACAGACAGCGCGCGATGCAAATGTTACGCTCTCAATTATACGAAATTGAGTTAAAAAAGAAACAGGCACAACGCGCGGATATTGAAGCCGGGAAAATGAAAATAGAATGGGGATCCCAAATCAGGAATTATGTGATGCAACCTTATAAATTAGTCAAAGATGTTCGTACCGGATATGAAACCAGTAATGTTGATGGTGTCATGAACGGAGAAATTGACGAATTTCTGAAAGCCTATTTAATGATGATGGGACAAAAAGAAGAATAAATTTATCCTACATTTAAAAAAATATCCTACAATGAGCAAACTGCTATATTGTAGGATATTTTTATTACTTTCGACCAAAAAATCACATCCCCATGAAAAAATTACTTTTATTATTCGTCCTGTTTTTTTCGGTACAAATTTTTTCTCAGGATAAAGTATATTTTACCGAGGATTTTAAAGAATTACCATCTGCGGATAATGCGATTTATTATACTATTTACGAAGATAGTCCAGAAGGAACATTACGAACAACTTACTACCTTGATAATACCGTTTATTCCAAAGATCAATTTTCGAATTACAAAAGACGAATTTTAAACGGAACATCTGAAAAGTGGTATAAAAATGGTGTAAAAGAAATGCATTCAATTTATATTAAAGGCAAACAAGAAGGTATTCAAACTCGGTATTTTGAAAATGGCAAAATAAAACGTACCGAAAATTTTAAAAATGGAGAATTTGTTGACGGAAATTGTTTTGATGAAAACGGAACCGAAATTGATTTTTTTCCGTATTTCATTAAGCCCGAATTTCCTGGAGGAATGAAAGCTTTTTATGATTACGTGGCGAATAATTTTAAATCTCCAAACAGTGCTAAAGGTGAAATAAAAATTGGATTTTTTGTTGAATTAGATGGAACTCTAAACCACTTCGAAGTTTTAAAAAGTATAAATAAAGAGATGGATTTGTCAGCTATAAGATTATTAGTTAACAGTCCCAAATGGACTCCCGGTAAGGTAGACGGAAAAAATGCACGTGTGAAATTTAGTATACCACTTACTGTAAAATAATTTGCTTCCTGTACGTAAAGCCATTCACTCAAAGAAACACCTATCCCAATAGTTGTTGCAAATTATTTCAATCGATCAGTGTTTCCCCAAAAGCAAAAGAGATTATTAAACATGCAGTAAGATTATTTTTTATTTGATTAGACAGGATAAAGAAAATGATAAAGTCCCTCTTGCTTTTAAAGTAAAATTCCATTGAAAACTGCAAAAAAAAGAGGATAGAGGACCATTTTTGGTATCGATAACTTTCATTTCTCCACGTCAACAAATTTTTAAATATTTGGATAATCATCTTTAACTGCTGGACTACGAAGCCACGTCCTAAAATAGCTTATACCGTTCTTACATTCCAATCCGGCATAAAGAATGATTCTGTTCCAACTTATTGAAAAAGATTCGCTTTTTCCAGCAGATTGGCTATTGAATATCACTCCATTCATTGGTACTTTAAAAAATACAAAAATAAAAATTTTAGGAACATTCCGAATCAGTTCGTGTTCTTAATTAACTTTTTCACAGGGTTGCAAAAAATCTGTATTATTTATTAGCCAGGCAACTTAAAGTAAAAGGAAGACTACTGCAAACCGCACAAAATCATCTGTACTAGAAGTCCGTAAATATGTTATTAAACTTAAAGTCTGCACTGTTGTATCTCTAAACATTAGCCATAAATTAGGACAAATTGCTGTGAGGAAATTTGTAAAATTTGTGGCTAATTTTTTTTTGAAGGAAAAAGTAAAATATAATTATAAACGGCTAGCACTTAGATCCCATTTTCTATGCTAATTTGATACTGTTGGGTATTTCACAGTAATTTGAAGTAAATTAATTTACAAAAACAGCAAACTAATTTGGTGCTTTTTCTGAAATTTTCAGCTTGTCAACGATATTCTCTTCAATTAATTAAAGCTCTTTTTCTATTATTTGTCTCTAAAGATTTATTCAAAGCGCAAAAATCAGCAAAATCGAGCACAAAGTAAAATCAAAATCCTTAAAAAATTATGGCTCTTGGAATGTTAACTACACATACAAAAAAAAGTTAATGTGGAAATTATGTAAGTCTTATTCCTTATTCAATTTTTATCTTTGTGACTCAATGATTTTTATTACAAACCAGAACAGTTATTAAAAAAAAAAATCTGATTTGTAAAATTCCCCTAATTATTCTTGAATATTATCAATGCCAAAACATTGTGTTTTGCATCATAAGTTATTTTTGGCGGATGCCAAAATATTAATCTTTTTAATACATAAATTATGTCCATACAAACAACGAATCCGGCTACTAATAAAGTCATTAAATCATTTGACGAAATGACGGATAAACAATTAGATCAGGCAGTTTCAAAAGCTGAAACCGCGTTTCAACTTTGGAAAAAAACAACTTATCCCGAAAGAACAGCTGTTTTAAATAAAGTTGCTTCTTTGATGAGAGAGAAAAAAACAGCTCTTGCGACATTAATTACACTCGAAATGGGAAAAATCTTTTCTCAGGCCGAAGGTGAAATAGAATTAAGCGCTAATATCTTAGAATATTATGCTAAAAATGGCGAAACATTTTTAGCCGATAAAAAATTAGAGCCTGAGTTAGGTGAAGCCATTATTAGATCAAGCCCAATAGGCGTTTTATTAGGAGTTCAGCCTTGGAATTTTCCTTTTTATCAAGTGGCGCGTTTTATAGCACCTAATATGATGGTAGGAAACACTATTCTATTAAAACATGCCTCAATGGTTCCTCAATGTGCAATTGCTATTGAAGATTTATTCAAAGAAGCACAGGCGCCAGTCGGATTATATACCAATTTGTTACTATCAGGAAAAAGGGCATCAATGCTTATTTCTGACAAGAGAATTAAAGGTGCTTCCCTGACCGGGAGTGAAGCCGCTGGTGCAAGTTTAGCCTCAGAAGCAGGTAAAAACCTTAAAAAATCAGTATTAGAATTAGGAGGTAACGATGCCTTTATTGTTCTAGAAGATGCTGATATTGACAAAACTGTTGAATGGGCCGTAATAGGTCGAATGAACAATAATGGCCAAAGTTGTATTGCCTCTAAAAGAATTATTGCTGTGGAGGCTATTGCCGATGAGTTTATTGAAAAATATACCGCCAAATTAGCAAAATTAAAAGTAGGTGATCCAATGGATCAAAATACAGAGTTAGGTCCTTTAAGTAGTGAAGAAGCTTTAATACATTTATTAGATCAAGTTGATAGATCCATTGCAGCGGGAGCTACCGTTTTATTAGGTGGTAAACGCGTTGATGGGCCGGGAGCTTTTATGGAACCTACCATTTTAACGGATTTAAACCCTAAAATCCCTGCCTATTATGAAGAGTTATTTGGACCAGTTTCTTCTTTCTACAGAGTTAAAGATGAGGAGGCGGCAATTATATTAGCAAATGATTCTGATTTTGGTTTAGGTGGTTCCATATTTACCAAAGATATTGAACGTGGAAAACGAATTGCAGATCAAATTGATTCTGGAATGGTGTTTATCAATCACCCAACCTGGACACAAACCGATTTGCCTTTTGGTGGAACTAAAGGTTCTGGTTACGGGAGAGAGCTTTCTGAAATAGGAATTCATGAATTTGTAAATAAAAAATTAATTCGTGTTAGTGGATTATCTGATCCGTTCTAGAAAATACTAATTAGGTAAAGCCTATCTACTCTATTACCAATTTTAAATTAGTAGATTAGATAGGCTTTGGCTTTTGTAGGTATTTAAAATACTCACTTTTAAAGAAAAAATTATGACAACCAAACAAATCGTATTAGCAGCAAGACCTAATGGAACTCCAATATTGAATGATTTCAGATTTGAAGATATAGAATTAGACGAACTGCAACAGGGAGAAGTACTGCTGCAAGGAATGTATTACTCCGTAGATCCTTACATGCGGGGCCGAATGAATGAAGGAAAGTCTTATGTCCCGCCATTTGAATTAAACAAAGCCATAGAGGGTGGTGTTCTGGCAACTGTGTTAGAATCAAAATCGGATCTCTTTAAAACGGGAGATGTTGTATTGGGGTCTTTGCCTTGGAGCGAAAAAATGATTGCTTCGGATAAAAACCTGCAAAAAATTGAATCGACAGTAGAATCGCTGACGTATTATTTAGGAATCCTGGGAATGACCGGATTAACCGCTTATTTTGGTCTCATGCACATTGGAAAACCAAAAGCAGGTGAAACTGTAGTGGTTTCAGGAGCTGCAGGAGCAGTTGGGATTGTAGTTGGCCAAATTGCAAAAATCCATGGAGCCCGTGTAATCGGAATTGCCGGTTCTGATGAAAAAGCATCGCTGCTAAAACAAGAATTTGGATACGATGATGTCATCAACTATAAAACAACTGGCAATATAAAGAACGCAATCGCTAATTTATGTCCAAATGGAGTTGATGTCTATTTTGACAATGTGGGGGGAGAAATTTCTGATGCAGTCATCCAAAACCTGAATTTTCACGCTAGAATTGCTTTGTGTGGGCAGATTTCCTTATACAATAGTACCAAAATTCCTCTGGGACCGCGTATTCAACCCATGTTATTAACCCGAAGTGTATTGATGCAGGGCTTTATTATCAGTAATTTTCAAAAGGACTTTCCAGAAGGAATCGCTCAATTATCAAAATGGGTAAATGAAGGAAAATTGAAATTCACAGAAACCATAATAGAGGGTTTTGATCAGTTACCGGCTGCCTTACTTGGTTTATTTAAAGGGGAAAACAAAGGAAAAATGATTGTCAAAGCATAAAATTCGAATCAAATAAATACAAATTAGCCGGTACTTTAAATTAAGTATCGGCTTTTTTTTAAAGTTAAATACATCCATACAATTAAGGA
Source organism: Flavobacterium caseinilyticum (assembly GCF_004349085.1). GTDB lineage: Bacteria > Bacteroidota > Bacteroidia > Flavobacteriales > Flavobacteriaceae > Flavobacterium > Flavobacterium caseinilyticum. The sequence goes on from NZ_SMFM01000002.1 coordinate 110,211, forward strand.
AACCCCTACTCCTATAGTACTCTGTATTTATTAAAATCAATTAGCTCTTCTCCATATCCTTAAAAGAATAACTATCATCGAATTGCGTTCAAAAGTATATAACTTCTTTTTTCATGCATATTAAAGAAACAGGAACATTAGGAATTTCAAACCTAAATTCTTTTATTTGAAAATTAGCAGACAACCAAATCCAAACAATACGTTATGAAATCTTACACTATTGAAGAAATAAATGAGATTCTTAAGGGAGAAATTATTGGGAACACTACCCAAAAAATAACAGCTCCTGAACAATTAGAAATGGCCAATATTTCCGAAATTTCTTTTATTGGAAATAAAAAATATGAAAAATTATGGGCTACATCCAAAGCTGGTGCTGCAGTCGTAAACAAAGATATTTCAATCGAACCAGGGGAAAATAGAGCTTTCATTAAGGTAAAAAACGCTGATTTAGCGATGTCTCAGGTGCTGGAACTTTTTGCTCCTCCTGCTCCAATATTTGCAGTTGATATTCACCCGACCGCTGTGATTGATCAAAGTGCAACGGTTTGTAACGGAGTACGAATTGGTCCTGGTTGCTATATAGGTCCAAAAGTTGTCATTGGAGATAACGCAACAATTTATCCAAATGTGACAATTATGGATGAATGCACAATTGGAAAAAACACGACAATCTGGCCCGGAACTGTCATTAGAGAACGCTGTCATATTGGGAATGATTGCATTTTACATCCTAATGTAACGATTGGTGCCGACGGTTTTGGTTTTCGCCCCGATCCGGAAAGAGGGTTGGTCAAAATTCCGCAAATTGGAAATGTAATTATAGGAAATAGTGTTGAGATTGGAGCCAACTCTTGCGTTGACAGAGGAAAATTCAGTTCAACCATTGTGGGTGATGGCTGTAAAGTCGATAATATTGTACAAATAGGTCATAACTGTAATATCGGGAAATTTTGTATCATAGCAGGACACAGCGGTCTGGCTGGTTCCATAACCATAGGAAATGGAGTAATTATAGGAGGAAACGCAGCTGTAAAAGACCATGTTACTATAGGTGACGGCGCCATTGTAGGCGGCGGATCTGGCGTTATAGCAGATATTCCTGCAGGCAAAACTGTATTAGGTTATCCAGCTGTAGAAGCACGAGATGCATTAAAACAATGGGCTATTTTGAAAAGACTGGCAAACGAATCCAAAAAATAAAAAGTCATTTTATTATTAAATTCATAAAAAAACAACTGGTGACTTCTGTTTTTTTGTTTTAACAATAAACATACATTCAATTCTCTGAATAAACGACTTAAATTAACAATAGTTATTTAGTTGGATTTTGTATTTTAGCACAAAAATTTTTAAAATACTATTTCATCATGGATTTGAACTTCAACAAAAACGAAGACCACAATAAACTTTTACTTTCCGCTTTGCGTCAAAAATTAAGCGTAGTTAAATTGGGCGGCGGCGAAAAACGCATCCAAAAATTACATGGTGAAGGCAAAATGACCGCACGTGAACGTATCGATTATTTATTAGATCCAAAAGCGAAATGTATAGAAATTGGGGCATTTGTAGGTGAAGGAATGTATACCGAACATGGTGGCTGCCCATCTGGAGGTGTTGTTGTTAAAATTGGATACATCCGAGGAAAACAATGCATTGTAGTCGCAAATGATGCAACTGTAAAAGCAGGTGCTTGGTTTCCGATAACTGCGAAGAAAAATCTGCGTGCACAGGAAATTGCAATGGAAAACCGTCTGCCAATTATTTATTTAGTCGATAGTGCCGGAGTTTATTTGCCTTTGCAAGATGAGATTTTCCCGGATAAAGAACATTTTGGACGTATTTTTAGAAATAATGCACAAATGAGCAGTATGGGAATCACACAAATATCAGCTGTTATGGGAAGTTGTGTAGCTGGTGGCGCTTATTTGCCAATCATGAGCGACGAAGCTTTAATCGTTGAAAAAACTGGAAGTATTTTCCTGGCAGGAAGCTATCTGGTCAAAGCTGCTATTGGCGAAAGCATTGATAATGAAACGCTGGGAGGAGCAACAACACATTGCGAAATTTCGGGTGTTACGGATTACAAAGCCAAGGATGACAAAGACGCATTAGATAAAATTAAAAATATAGTTGATAAAATAGGTGATTTTGACAAAGCAGGATACAGCCGAATTAAAGCGGTAAAACCCGCATTAGACGAAAACGAGATATATGGTGTGTTGCCAAAAGCCAGAAACGAGCAATACGACATGATGGAAATCATCAATCGTTTAGTTGATAATTCTGAATTTGAAGCGTACAAAGACGGTTACGGTCAAACCATTATAACAGGTTACGCCAGAATTGACGGTTGGGCTGTAGGAATCGTTGCCAATCAGCGAAAAGTGGTAAAAACTAAAAATGGTGAAATGCAGTTTGGAGGAGTAATCTACTCTGATAGCGCTGATAAAGCCACTCGTTTTATAGCCAATTGCAACCAGAAAAAAATTCCTTTGGTATTCGTCCAGGATGTTACCGGGTTCATGGTGGGATCCAAATCTGAACATGGCGGAATTATAAAAGACGGCGCTAAAATGGTAAATGCTGTTTCCAACTCCGTTGTTCCAAAATTTACTGTAATCGTAGGGAATTCTTATGGTGCAGGAAATTATGCTATGTGTGGAAAAGCGTATGATCCACGATTAATTTTTGCGTGGCCAAGTGCGGAATTAGCCGTAATGGGCGGAACACAAGCTGCAAAAGTACTCGCCCAAATTGAAGCATCTTCGCTTAAAGCAAAGGGAGAACTGGTTGACGAAACGAAAGAAAAAGAATTGTTCGATAAAATAAAAGCCAGATATGACGAGCAAGTTTCGCCATATTATGCTGCTTCCCGACTATGGACTGATGCTATTATCGATCCAAAAGATACCAGAACCTGGATCTCGATGGGAATCGAAGCGGCAAACCACTCACCTATTGAAAAGAAATTTAACCTTGGCGTCATTCAAGTGTAGTTGTCAGTGTTCAGCGATCAGAGGATAATTTTCTGATCGCTACTATTTTTTTAAGAATCCTTTGTTGCAGATATAAAATGAAAAAAATAATATTATTTTTCTTTACAGTTTTATTATTTGTGCACTGTACTTCGATAAAAAGACACAACGCGCAATTGAACAATTTAATTTCCGCTGAAAAGCTAAAATCCGACGTAGATTTTACATACAGAAAACTACAGGAATTACACCCAAAATTATACTGGTATAGTAGCGAAAAAGATCTGGACTATAAATTTGACAGTATAAAAACAACTATTACCGAACCAATGACTAGTTTTAAGTTTTTTAAAAAACTGAGTCCAGTCGTTGCTGCTGTTCGGCAAGGGCATGTGGTCGTTTATCCGCCAACCAAAAAAATGAGAAAGAAAGAAACCAAAGCACTCCTTGAAAAAGGCATTGGTCCTCTTTCTCAATTTGATTTTGAACTTTTCAATGAAAAATTGTATGTTATAAAGAATAATTCCCATGATAAATCAATCAAAATAGGAACGGAAGTAGTTACAGTAAACGGAACAAAGCCTATTGACTTAATAAAGGAATACAGTCATTTTTACAGCTCGGACGGTTTTAATACAACTTTAAAAACCAGCACTTCTGGCAAACGTTTTTCATCATTTTTCACTACCGCAAATGGACTTAAAGATAGTTTACACTATAATTTCAAATATAATGATAGCTTAAAAACCATTACGATTCGAAGAACAAAAGAGGACACTACTGGAAATCAGGCTAAAAAAATTGAAAAAAAACTGTTATTCAAGGATAAAGCAAAATTGAAAGCGCTTCGAAAAAAGAAAAGGGTAAACGGTTATTATTCCGTTGAAAAAAATTACAATCGAAACCTGAATTTCTTGGAAAAAGACAGCAGTGTGGCAGTCCTGAAAATTAGAAGTTTTAAAATTGGTGACTACAAATCATTTTATCGAGAAAGCTTTGCCAAAATAGCAGCATATAATTCCAAAGCACTTATTCTGGATCTTAGAAATAACGGCGGTGGCCGCGTTACTGAAATTGCCGATTTATATTCTTATTTAACATATTCTACTTTTGTATTTCTGGATAAATCTGAAGTAGTTTCAAAATCCAGTTTATTCAAAGGAGCTTATTTTTATGGCGGTTCCGTTGGAGTCAAAGCTTTAAAAACTATTTTTTCTCCAATAATATATAGCTATATATTGTTTACTGTTAATAAAAAACAGGATGGCAAAAAATACTTTAAAACGCAAACTAAGCCTCGTACAATGAATAAAAATGCTTTCAAAGGGAAAGTATATGTTCTTATCAATGGAGGAAGTTTTTCGGCGTCTAGTATAATTTCTTCTAATTTAAAAGGTTCTAAAAGAGCATTGTTTGTAGGCGAAGAAACTGGTGGAGCATTTAATGGAACCGTTGCAGGGTTTATGCCTCGGGTTAAATTGCCACACAGTAACATCCAAATTCGCATGGGTGTAATGTATATGGCTCCTCATTTCAAAACTACCACAGACGGGCGCGGCATTTTTCCCGATATGCAAATTATCCCAACCATTGAAGATCGTATAAAAGAAAACGATCCTGAAATTAACTGGATCCTTACTGATCTGCGATCGGGCATTTAAATTTCTTCAATTTTTCCCACACCAATGACATTAATCAAAACGATGTTGAAATATTCAATAGTTCGTATGTCATTGATTAATAATAATTTGTATCTTTAATTGTGTTTGCAAATTTTAAATTTTTAAATACTATTCATCTCTGCCTTATTCTTTTTTTTTTAATTGCATTAAAAGTATTCATCCTCATTTGACTATTTAATTATTTTAAAAAATGAAAATTATTCAGATTCTATCCTCGATTATTATGCTGTTGGTGTTTCAATTTGTATCGGCGCAGGAAAGTGAGCCCAATACTATTTCATTAAAAAAGGACAATTTAATTCACCTCGAAACGAGTATTAATCTATCACTGCCTGTTCACATTATGATGTATCGTGTCTACAGGCTTTCTATTGGCGTTAATTTGATGCCATAGAAATAAAATTCTCCGAGAAGGGAATTAGGAATAAAATCCGATTACGATTAACGTTTTATAAAATAAAACATCGGAATCATGACACCTGAAAGTAGTTTGAAAAAAAGGGCTCTTCCTAGTTACTTTAGTTTAATTTATATATAACCCAATGTACAATTCAATTTAAACTCGAAATGGTATTGGGGTGCCAAAACAGGAGTTGGTTGTACCATTTCCGATGAAGATAATGATTTTGGACTGGGATTTATTTCCAAATTTGCAGTTCCGCAATAATTTGGGATATGCTCGGGTTTATTTCTGGGGAACTATTTTAGAATAGGCCCAAACAAAAAAAGAACTCAGTTTATCATATATCTATTAAAATCAGAGACTTATTATTAATTTCAAAAGCTTTATTATTATGAATAATGTAAAAAAAATTAAATAAATGGGCAAACGCGCACACTTATTTACCGGTAGATTTAGCACGTATCGCGCTTGGGGTATTTTTGTTTATGAAGGGTATTTTTTTTGTGACAAATATCCAATATTTACACGATTTAATTTCACCGATTGACAAACTTGGGGGTGGGATGTTCCTTATTCATTATATTGCTCCAGCGCACATGGTAGGCGGCATAATGATCATTTTTGGTTTACTGACAAGATGGGCGATAATTGCACAACTGCCAATTTTGATAGGAGCTGTAATCGTGAATTTCATGGGTGAGATGTATTCTCAAAATTTGCTGTTGGCATTACTCACTTTAAGTTTTTGTGTAGCTTTTTTATTTTATGGCAGTGGGAAACATTCAGCGGATTATTTTTTTAAAATGGAACAATAACTAAATTAAAAAAAGCATCTATTATTTTCTAATAAGATGCTTTTTTTTTTTAAAATTATAGGCTGTCAATTATTTCTTTTCTTTTTATTTTTCCATTTTCTGTCTCGCTAAATTTCGAAACATAGAAAATTTCTTTCGGTTTTTCATATTTGTCCAGGCCTTCAAATATAATTGTGTCTACTGATTGTATTTCACCTTCAATTACCAAAACCAATTTTTCTCCTAAAACAGGATCTTGTTTTCCGGTTACGAAAAATCTTGAATTAATTTTATCAGATAATTTAGCTTCGATTTTTTCGGGGATCAATTTAATTCCTCCGCTATTTATGACATTATCTATTCGTCCCAAAAAAACAAATTGATTATCATTACGTAAATCCACTATGTCATTGGTAATTATTGCTTCATTAGAAATTTTAGGCGCATGAATAACCAAACAACTCCTATCGTCACAGCTGATTGTAATGTCCGGTAAAACGGAAAAAGCGTCCTCTCCTACTTCCTTGGCCGCAATATGAGTAATAGTTTCCGTCATTCCATACGTTTCATAAACCTTCGTTTTCAATTTAGAAAGTTTTTTTTCAAGTGTAGTATTCATTTTGGCACCGCCAACAATCATCTTTTTGACATTTTCCAATTGTTTTAAAGAATTTTGAGCTTGCAGTGGGACCATGGCTACAAAATCATATTTAACAATGTTATTCGTCATAGGATGCGAACTTGGAGCAACAAAATCTATATCGAGACCCAAAATAAAACTTCGCACAAACATCATTTTTCCCGCTATGTATTTAGTAGGCAAACAATGCAATGCTTTATCTCCGGGTTGCAGGTCAAAAAAATTGCCCGTTGCGATTGCTGAATTCACCATCGCTTGTTTTTCGATTCGAATCAATTTTGGAGTTCCTGTAGTTCCGGATGTACTCAAATCAAGGTATGATTTATTATCAAACCAATCGAGTAGAAAATCGCCTACCGATTTTTCATACTCATCTCCTTCTTTTATAAAACTGTAAGCTACTCGACATAAATCGTTCCGATTTAAATGAAATCCATTCAATTTAAAAAGATTGTGAACGTTATTATAGGTTAAAGTATTCTTCATAATTAATTGTTTTTTTATAGGTAACTTACGCTAATTTAATAAATTTTACCAGATAATTTTTCCTGCCAGTCCGTCCATTTGTACTTTTTACTAAAGATAAATAAAAGTATCGGGTAAATGATAACTACCGGTAAAATAACATCCACTCCCGCTGAAGGATCTGATATATCCTTGAAAATAGAATGTGTTTGAAAAGCAGACCAATCAGAAGTAATCAGTAAAGCCCCCACTAAGTTATTAGCAGCATGAAATCCCAAAGCCAGTTCCATTCCTTCATCCATTAATGTAATAACTCCCAGCAATAGCCCCGTTCCTATATAATAAACTAACACTATGTATCCAATTTTTGAGACTTCCGGGTTAAAAATATGCATTCCGCCAAAAATTATTGATGTCATTAGTAAAGGAAACCATTTATTCTTGGCAAGGTTTGCAAATCCCTGCATCAAATAACCCCTGAAAATATATTCTTCGGAACTGGTCTGAACAGGAATCAAAACAATTCCTATTAATGCTAAAATAGCAAATGGAACAGGCTTAAAATTGAAAACAAAATCAGCAGGATTTGAGAAGTAAAAAGATAATGTGGAAACAACTGTGAAAATAGACCAAATTGAAAATGAAAATCCGACTCTTCGCCAATCAATTTTAGTTCTTGATGTCGTCACGGACAGCATCGTTTGGTTGTGTAAATAACGCACCACTAATATTATCCCAATCATTATAAAAACAAAAGAAATTAAGATCAACAGCAAAGTAAGATTCGGCTCAAAAAAACGCATTATTGATTCATTGCTAGTAGGATACGGTTTACCGTTTACAAAAGTTTCATACAGTAAGGCAATTAGAAGTGGCAATTGCCCTGCAAATGAAGCGAAAATTATCAGTATGGATCCTAAGATGTATTTCCAAAATTTATTTTCTGATTTTATTCCTTGTTCTATAAACATGTATTTTTTTGGTTTAATTTAAATGCTGATTAGTTTGACAAATGCTATTTTTGTTACAAATTAAAGAACCTTAAACATTTAATTTCATATCAATATGATACAAATATACCATAATTCCCGCTGCGGAAAATCAAGAAATTGTGTTGCACTTTTGGAACAATCAGAAAAAGAGTTTGAAGTAATCAATTATTTGACCAACCCACCTTCTTTTAAAGAACTGTCTGCTATCCTTCAAAAACTAAATTTGAAACCTATTGAATTAGTTCGCGTAAAAGAAAAAATTTGGGTCGAAAATTTTAAAGATAAAAAATTGGACGACCTAGAAATTATCGAAATATTAATTTCAAATCCTATCCTCATTGAACGACCTATTGTTATTAGGGGGAACAATGCAATAATTGGTCGGGATTTACAAAAAGTAGCCGAATTTATTTTGTAAGATCATATTTTTTTAATTAACATTTATTTGTGATTTGTTACGTTAAACCAAATCATACTTTTGCATTCTAAAGTGCGCAACCCTATTTTAAATAAAATGAAAAAAACAAAACCCTTTTTAATTCTTGTTCTATTTCTTACAACTCTATTCAGTTTTGCACAGCAAGGCCCTGCTGTTCCAAAAATCAAAATCACAGGAAAGGTTGTTGAAAAAATCAGCAAACAACCACTTGAATATGCTACAATCACTTTTTACAATCCAAACAATCCTAAAGCAGTTGCTGGTGGAATTTCTAATCCAACCGGTGAATTTTCTATTGATATCACACCGGGAGTTTACGATATAAAAATTGAATTTATATCTTTTAAAGTAAACGAAATCAAACAGAAAACACTTCAGGCAAGCACTAGTTTAGGTTTAATTAGCTTAGAAGAGGACATTAATCAATTAAATGAGGTTATTATTCGTTCTGAAAAAACGACCGTTGAAATCAAACTAGATAAAAAAGTTTACAATGTAGGAAATGACCTTATGGTAAAAGGCGGAACTGTAAGTGATGTTTTAGACAACATTCCTTCTGTTGCAGTAGATATTGAAGGAAACATTAGCCTTCGTGGAAATGACAATGTACGAGTGCTTATTGACGGAAAACCTTCTAATGCTATTAACATTGCTGAAGCGTTGCGATTGATTCCGGCCGATGCAATTGAAAAAGTAGAAGTGATTACCAATCCATCTGCGAGATATGATGCTGAAGGTGGTGGAGGTTTATTGAACATCATTTTGAAAAAAGGAAAAAACCAAGGTTTAAATGGAACATTTATTGCCTCGGCAGGATATCCTGAAAATTATGGTTTGAGTGGTACATTAAATTACAAATCAAAAAACTTTAATCTTTTTACTACGCAAGGATACAATGACCGTAGTAATCCGGGTAATGCATTTACAAATTCAAGATATTTAAATGCTGATAACACAACTCGAAATTATGTAAATGAAACTAGAGAAAATGAAAGAGATAGTAAAGGATATAATGGAAACTTTGGAATCGAATGGTATTTAAGCGAGAGTCTTTCTTGGACTAATACATTCAATTATAGAAAAAGTGATGGAATCAATGTGGATGACATTTTCCAAAATAACTATGATGCAGGATTTAATTTTGACTACACCCGAAATCGTATCAATTTAGAGAATAGCGATAGTGAGAATATAGAATACGCAACTAACTTCACTAAAAAATTTAAAAAAGATGGTCATAAATTAACATTTGATGGTTCCTTCTCTACTAATGATGATGTAAACATTGCGTTAATTACGGATACAGCCACTAATACAAGTCTGGTAAAATTCGATAATACAATCAACAATCAAACTCAAAGCAGAAATTTACTTCAAATGGATTATGTGCTGCCTATTGGAAAAGGAAGCCAGTTTGAAGCAGGTTACCGTGGCGATTTCTCCGAACTACTTACAGATTACAGAGTTGAAAATGATGGAGTAGTCAATAACAATTTCACCAATACTTTAGAGTACAAGGAGAATGTAAATGCAGTCTACACACAATATGGTGTGAAGATTAGCAAATTTTCTGCCCTTTTCGGATTGCGTTTTGAGGATTCTAATATTGAAATTAATCAATTAGCAACCAATGATTTCAATACTAAAAAATACAATAACTTTTTTCCAAGCGCTTTTTTCACTTATGAAATCTCAGACAAAAGCAGTACTTCAATAAGCTATAGCCGAAGAATTCAAAGACCGAGAGGAAGAATGTTGAATCCGTTCAGTAATTTGTCAAGTAACATCAATATTTTCGTTGGAAATCCAGATTTAGATCCAGCTTTTTCAGATGCTATTGATTTCGGTTACATCAAAAGATGGGAGAAATTAACCTTTAATACTTCCCTTTATTTAAATAAAACTACGGATGTATTTCAATTTGCAAGAAGAGAATCAGGAGATTTCGTAAATGGAATTCCCATAATAATTAGTTCACCGATCAACTTGGCTACTGAATACAGAACTGGATTTGAATTTACATTAAATTTTTCTCCATACAAATGGTGGAAATTAAACAGTAATTTCAATTTCTTCAGAAGCGAAACGCAAGGAGATTTTACTTATACTGATTTTAACAATAATGAAATTGTACAAAATTTTGATAACATAGCAACATCATGGTCTACAAGACTGACTTCAAAAATCACGTTGCCGTACAAAATCGAGTGGCAGACTAATGCAACCTATAACGGTCCGCAAAATAATGCACAAGGAAGAAGCTTAGGTATTTTTGCGGCAAACCTTGCCTTCAGTAAAGACATCTTAAAGGATAAAGGTACTCTTTCATTCAACGTGAGTGATGTACTGAACTCCAGAAAAAGAATGATGGAAACGTACCTTCCGGGAATTGTTGATTCTTACAGCGAAATGCAATGGAGAGTAAGACAATTTAATTTATCATTCACCTATCGTTTCAACAAACCTAAGAACGAAAGAGAACAGCCTAAGCGAAACCAAAATGATAACGAAGGTGATTATCAAGGATAACAAAATTAAGGACTCATGAAAATGGGTCCTTTTTTTATATAAATCATTTAATATATCTGAATAAAAAAGTATAAGCATAAAAAAAAGGGCCCATAAATGAGTCCTTTTTTTATTTAACAAAAAGATTAAACTGATTGTTCTTGCTTCTTTTTTGCTCTTTTCTCCTTGTATGCCTCCCAAGTTGCTCCACCTATCCAATAAGATACGAAACCAACTAGAAAAAACATCAACCAAAATCCTATAGTAAGAATGGTTAAGAAAAGTAAAAAGCCTAAGTACTGTGAAAATTCAAACATGTTTTCCGGAATTTTGAATGTAGCCACAAATGTAAGTTTAATTCCTTTTCGTACCAATAAAAAAGCATAAAAACTATCAATCAATTTTTATAAAAAAGGAATTATCCGTATTTTTGAAAACAGAATTTGGAGCTGTTTCCCGCTGTTCACTCCAATCTTTTCTTTTTTAAAGAAAAAAAGAAAAGGATTTCCATTTCCATCGGGGCTAAAAAGTACTAATCGACATAATTATTCCTAAATAACAACAAAATGAAATTCAGAATAGAAAAAGACACCATGGGTGAAGTGCAGGTTCCAGCTGACAAATATTGGGGCGCACAAACAGAACGTTCCAGAAACAATTTCAAAATAGGCCCATCGGCTTCGATGCCTAAAGAAATCATCGAAGGTTTTGCTTATCTTAAAAAAGCAGCGGCATATGCCAATTGTGATCTAGGTGTTTTGCCAGTCGAAAAACGCGATGCTATCGCAGCCGTTTGTGATGAAATCCTAGCCGGAAAATTAGATAACGAATTTCCATTGGTGATTTGGCAAACCGGTTCAGGGACGCAAAGTAACATGAACGTAAATGAAGTTGTTGCCAATCGTGCTCAAGTATTAAAAGGATTCAACATTGGCGAAGGCGAACAATTCATCAAAGCCAATGATGATGTGAATAAATCACAATCTTCAAATGACACCTTCCCTACCGGAATGCACATTGCGGCTTACAAAGCAGTTGTAGAAGTTACTATTCCCGGAGTTGAAAAGCTAAGAGACACGCTTCATGCAAAAGCTGTTGAATTCAATACTGTGGTAAAAATAGGTCGAACGCACTTGATGGATGCTACTCCACTTACATTAGGACAAGAAATTTCAGGATATGTGGCACAATTAAACTACGGTTTGAAAGCGGTTAAAAATACATTGGCACACTTATCAGAAGTGGCTTTAGGGGGAACTGCTGTTGGTACCGGATTAAATACACCAGAAGGATATGATGTAAAAGTAGCGGAATATATTGCTGAATTTACAGGACATCCATTCGTAACTGCTGAAAATAAATTTGAAGCACTGGCCGCACACGATGCCATTGTAGAAACACACGGAGCATTAAAACAACTGGCGGTTTCATTGAATAAAATTGCCAATGACGTTCGTATGTTAGCTTCTGGACCACGTTCCGGAATTGGAGAAATCCTTATCCCGGAAAATGAGCCGGGTTCTTCCATCATGCCAGGAAAAGTAAACCCAACACAATGTGAAGCATTGACTATGGTTTGCGCACAAGTTATGGGGAATGATGTTGCCATCTCTGTTGGAGGAATGCAAGGTCATTATGAATTGAATGTTTTCAAACCATTAATGGCTGCAAATTTCTTGCAATCAGCGAGATTATTGGGTGACGCATGCATGTCTTTTGACGAACATTGCGCTCAAGGTATCGAACCTAACTACAAACGCATCAAAGAATTGGTTGACAATTCATTGATGTTGGTTACGGCTTTGAATACTAAAATCGGATACTACAAATCAGCTGAAATTGCTCAAACTGCACATAAAAACGGAACAACTTTAAAAGATGAAGCTGTTCGCTTGGGATATGTAACTTCAGAAGATTTTGATGCTTGGGTTAAACCCGAAGATATGGTGGGAAGCTTGAAATAATTAATTATAAATGATGAATTGTTAATTATGAGTTATAAACCAAGAAACCCTGCAATTTAACGTTGCAGGGTTTCTTGGTTTAAATTTCTTTCAGCAGCAGATTTAATAATTTAGCTTTGAGTAGAAAAACTTACATAGTTTCTTTTACTTATTAATAACATCCATAACTTCCTTCATGATTTGAATGTTTTTCAATTTATCGTCATGATTAAAAATCGGGCTGGTAATCATCAGTTCATCTATTTTAGTGTAATCAATAAACTGCTGCAATTCGGTCACTAATTTTTCTTTACTTCCTACAAAAGAACAAGCAGTCATCTGGTTGACATGAAAATGCTCTTCTTCACTCATAATTCCATCAAGGGAATCAACCGGCGGCTGTAAAGGTTTTCTATCATTCCGAATCAAATTCAGAAACATTTGAGTTAAACTCGTTGATAGTTTTTCAGCTTCATCATCCGTATCCGCAGCTATTGCGTTGACGCAAGCCATCGTTTTGGGTTGGTCTAAATATTTTGAAGGCTCAAAATTATCTCGATAAAACTGAAATGCCTGATACATTTGTTTCGGTGCAAAATGTCCCGCAAAAGCATATGGCAATCCATTGGCAGCAGCCAAAGCGGCACTGTCCATACTAGAACCTAAAATCCAAATAGGAACATTCGTCCCTTCGGCAGGAAAAGCACGCACTTTTGCAGTAGCATTATCTTCTGAGAAAAATTCCTGAAGCGCAGCAACATTTTGAGGAAATCGATGCGATTGCTCGAAGAAATCTTTCCGAATCGCTTGCGCAGTTAAGCCATCTGTTCCAGGAGCTCTTCCTAATCCTAAATCAATACGATTTGGATATAAAATTTCAAGGGTTCCAAATTGTTCCGCTACAATTAACGGAGCATGATTTGGTAACATAATGCCACCGGAACCTACGCGTATATTTTGGGTTTGACCGGCAATATAACCAATCAATACAACCGTTGCAGTGCTGGCTACGTGCGCCATATTGTGATGTTCGGCCAGCCAAAATCGTTTGTATCCTAAACTGTCAGCCAATTGCGCCAGTTCTTTTGTTTTTTGTAATGTTTCGCTCGCATTACTATTTTGGGTAATAATCGCTAATTCTAATAGGGAAATCGGAATATTTTTATCCATTATAAATTTCAAATTTTGAACAAAATTAATCATTTCCCATCGAGCCAAAAATTCTGTGCTGTTAATTGATTTATAATGTTTCTGATAAAATAAATCATTATGAACCAAAAGTTAATAGTTCTGGTTCCAATAGTTAAAGTCTCCATGACGATTTAACCTATTTACCTGCCACAAATTTCACAAATTATCACGAATTAATTTGTGAAAATTTGTAGACCCTGACAAGTAAATGCACTACTACGCATATTTTTAACTATTTCTTTGAACAATGAATTTTTAATCATTTTGAAATCTACAAAAAAACCTGCAACTTTAGGTGGCAGGTTTAATTAGTATTTAAGGTGTTAGGAATTATTTCCCATCAACATAATCTTGTAAATAGCTAAATCTTGGCGTCAGTTTTCCTTTCTCGGTAATTTTAGCTCTTTGCAAAATACCGTCTTTATCGACATTGAAAAACGCTGGAATAACATGCTCTAGAAACATTTCTCCAAAGCCTTCACTTGCATCTTTGGGCAATTCACAAGGTAAATTATCAACTGCCATCACTACAACTGCTGCAGGATGAAAGACATCAACTTCTTTGTCTTCTCGTGGAAAATATCCGTATAAAGGTTCCGCAATTGTTGATGAACGCAGCGTACAAGCTATTGGACCATTGACATCGCAGGAAACATCAGCAACAACTTTGATCTTGCAATCATTAGACTGCAGCATTTCTCGAGTAAGAATCACCGGCGCTTCATTGGCATGAAAATGCCCTGTAATGTAAATATCAGATACTTTTGTAAATCTTTCGAAATCAGAAACGTATTCTTTTGGATTGCGATAAAAATCAGTAAAGTCTAATACTTGTCCGTCCTTGCGTTTGTTGTAATCCAAGACATCAATTTGGGTATAAACGGGCTGCGTGTAGTTTTTTGATAAATAATTCTCTACTGAAACTTCCTTTATTTTTATGGCATCCAGTACTTCTTTTGCACCATTACCCACTTTTCCTGTGCCTGTAATAACAAATTTTAAAGGAGGCAATACCAATCGTTTCAAATGGGTTATCAATGCCTCTTTGCCCGAAAGTGTTTCTGCTTTTGGTAATTTAAACAATTCAAATTTGATTCCAAAAGCACGAATACTGTTATAAGCACCTACAATTCCTGCATATCTCCCAAAACCAATTAACCTACGATTGTTAGCATCTACAATCGTTTCGTAATCGTACAAATCGATATTTTTTTCTAAAATAGCCTGTAACAATTTTCGATTATAAGGCTGTTTTTTTATCGTGTGCGAAAAAAAGAAATAGGTTTTATTTGGAATCAAATTATCTATCGGCACTTCTTTTACACCAAACAAAATAT
This sequence comes from Flavobacterium caseinilyticum, assembly GCF_004349085.1. GTDB lineage: Bacteria > Bacteroidota > Bacteroidia > Flavobacteriales > Flavobacteriaceae > Flavobacterium > Flavobacterium caseinilyticum. Next base: position 125,583 of record NZ_SMFM01000002.1, read on the forward strand.
CACAATCGCTAATATCATTTGTTATTTTAATTCCGAGATCTTCATATTGTGAATCGGTAAAAACTCTAATATCAGATGCTTCCACTTTTACAGAAACGTTTTGATGCAACTGTTTTAGCCTAACCAATTCATCGGGGGAAAAAACAACTCTTCGGTCCGGCGGGCTCTTTCTTTCTTTTAAAATTCCAAATTTCATATATGTATTTCTATTTATTTGTTTAATATAACTTTAGGGCACTTATTTGTTACAAATGTAACAATTTAAAGTAAATTATTTTTAATTTTTGATCTTGATTTCTAGGCTAAAAATCACTATTCACTGAGGTACAAAATGATACAAAAAATGTCATTACAGACTTTTGATAAAATAGTGTTAAGGTTTAAAAAAAACACAACATTAGAAGACATTGATTCTATATATTTGTGATTCTAGCACACCAGAAATGAATTTTACAAAAAAAGCAAATATACTACATATTCTCCTGCTCGTCCTGGTTTTCAGTTCTTGCACGAAAGAGGTAAAGAAAATAGAGATAAGTGATGCGGCACTCCCAAAGAGTACATTGCCTAAAATGAAGCCGTTAACCAAACCAGAACCAAAACTCACAGCGGAATTCATTGCTTCAAAAAGGAAAGAAATAGACTCTTTTTATAAAAAGAATTGGCCCAACAATAGTGCAAACGGAAGCTTCTTGGTCGCTAAAAACGGCCAAATTATTTATGAAAAATACGAAGGCCATTCGAATCTAAGAGAAAAGACGTTGATTACGAAATCCACGCCATTACATATTGCATCAGTAGGAAAGGTTATTACTGCAACTGCTATTTTGAAATTAGTGAATGCAAAAAGAATCGAACTGGATCAAAAAGTAAATACGATTTTGCCGGAGTTTCCGTATCCTGATGTCACGATCCAGACCTTGTTGAATCACAGAAGCGGAATGCGTAATTATGCTTATTTCACAGACCGAGACAAAACTGTTTGGGACAGGCATAATATATTAACCAATCAAGATATCCTTACTATTATGGCAACAAAGGATATTGGTTTAGAATTCAAAACGGATACGCGTTTCAGTTATTGCAATACTAATTATGCGATGTTGGCACTGATAATCGAAAAAATAACAAAACTATCTTACAAGGAAGCGATGAAACAGATGATTTTCGAACCGCTTGGAATGAAAAACACCTACGTTTTTGACTATGAAAAAGATAAAGATACCGCTGTAACCTCCTATAAAGCTAACAGAGTTGAAATAGGTACGGATTATTTAGACGCGGTTTATGGCGACAAAAATATCTATTCTACACCAAGAGATTTATTGAAATTTGACAGAGCCAGAAACAGTTCCACTTTTTTAACACCAAAACTGCAAAGCCTTGTTTATAAGGGTTACAGCAATGAACGCAAAGGAACTAAAAATTACGGTCTAGGCATCAGAATGGTCAACTGGGAAACGGGACAAAATTTCTATTTTCATAACGGCTGGTGGCACGGGAATACATCTTCGTACATAACCCTGAGAAAAGAGGGCGTAACGATTATAGCCCTTTCTAATAAATTCACCAGAAAAACATATGACATTCGAAAACTGGCGGTTTTATTTGGCGATTATCCATTCAAATTAAAAGATGAATAAAAGAGGTACGATTTTTGAAATAGAATTGATATTTAGCACTGGATTTAAGTTAAAAAGTGTAAATTCGCAACTTCAAAATTGCGTTTTGATTTTGAAATAATAAAGGGGTCGACTGGTTTTGACAGCAAGTCGAATTGATCAGTAAGCACGTCGAGCATTGAGACCTTGCTCGTAAATATAAGATCTTACCATTTTACACGGCGAAAATAACTACGCTTTAGCTGCATAATCCGAATTATAGTAAGATTAAGCCACGTTCCTATCAGATAGGAAAGCTGGATTCTCCTTGAAAGCCTTGGTTTGTGGCGTTCAGTCCAGGAGAACCGTAAAAATAAACCTAGATTTCCATGAGCTTCGGGTGGATTTCAAAATTAAGAAGATAAGTAGCGTGTGGCTGTTTCTGGCCTAGCACACTATCGAAAACTCAATCAGGAAATAAACGCGTAGAAAGCTTTTTAGTTGCTTGTTTGGACCCGAGTTCGATTCTCGGCGACTCCACCAAAAACCCTGTAATCAATTGATTTACAGGGTTTTTTATTTTAGCAGATTGTTCAAGTATTAATAGCTTTTTTTTGGGGAGTTATATCACACCTTATTAATAGTAAGTGTTTTCTTCAACAATTATGTTTCATGAAAAATGTTACTTTGCTTTACTAGCTCTACTATTTTAGTGTATAATAAGTTTTCATTAATAGGCTTAGAAATATAGTCGTCCATTCCAAATTCTTTACATTTCGAAATATCTACTGTAGTTACGTCTGCGGATAATGCAATTATTGGAATGTTAGATTTCATTGTTTTACGAATGTATTCTGTTGCCTCAAACCCATTCATTTCAGGCATCTGCAAATCCATCAAAATTATATCGTAGCTATTGGTTCGCAATTTTTCTAGTGCAATTTTTCCGTTATCTGCTACCTCGTGTTCAAATCCAAAATCATTTAAAATCAATTTGATTAGTAATTGATTTAATGGGATATCTTCAGCTACTAATACGCTAATATTTTTATTATTTGAATCCAGTTTTGGTATTTCTATAATTTCTTGCGTTCTCATATTCGTTTTACCAAAAGTCAGGGTAAAACTAAAAGTAGAACCTTCACCCAATTTGCTTTTTAAGTTAATATTTCCTCCTTGAGATTCTATGAGCTGTTTCACAATAGCAAGTCCCAATCCTGTTCCGCCGTAGGAATTTGACGTGCTAATTTCTGCCTGTTCAAAGACCTTAAAAATTGAATTTATTTTATCCTCTGCAATACCGATTCCTGAATCGGTTACTGCAAATTCAAGTGTTACATTTTCTTGATCTTCACTTAATAATTTGACGTTTAATATAATTGTCCCATTGTGCGTAAATTTTACTGCATTACTCATAAGGTTTATTATAATCTGATTCAATCGTACTGAATCTCCCAGCAACATTAACGGTATTTTACTGTCGTATTCTCTTATCATTTTTAAATTCTTCTCTTTCATTTTCAACTCAAAAGAATGAAGTATCGATTTTATTGATTTCTGTATTTCAAAGGGTTGTTTTTCAAATGACATTTTACCTGCCTCAACTTTTGCCAAATCTAATATATCGTTTATGAGTACATTTAATGAAGTTCCACTTGTTTTTATTGCATCAATAAATTCTTTTTGTTTTTCGTCTAATGCTGTTTTTAATAAAACATTTGTAAATCCTAAAATCGAATTTAATGGCGTCCGGATTTCGTGACTCATGTTGGATAAAAACTGTTGTTTGGATGCCGCGGCATTTTCTGCGGCAATTTTTGCTTCGGTTAATTCCTTTTCAAATCGCTTCTGCTCGGTAATTACTCTGGCCACTGCTACCGCACCAATTACGTTTCCATTTCCATCTTTATAAACGGAGCCATTAAATAAAACTGGAGTTTGGTTTACATCTTTGATTGTAAGTGGATAATTTGCTACGAAACCATGCTCAAAAACCTGTTTGTATCCTTTAAGTGCTTTTTCAGGATCAGTGAAATAATTTATAAAATTTGTGCCTTTTAATTTTTGTATTGAAATTCCTGTGATTTTTGAACTTGCCTCATTAAAATCTGTAATTTCTCCTGTAGAGCTGATCGTAAATAATGGATCTGGGCTAGCTTCAATTAGACTTCGTGCATATTCATTAAATAATTTTTCCTTGGCATCAAACAATTCTTGTTGCTTTTTTTCAAGTTCTTTACTAACATTCAATAACTGGTTGGTTCTTTTTGTTACGGCTTTTTCCAGCTCTTCCCGTTGTTTTTTCTGGTCGCTAATATCAGTGGTAACACCCACCCACATTTTATGGTTTCCATTTTCATCTTTTACCGGAGTTGCTATGTTTAAATGCCATACATAATCACCTGCTTTATTTTTCAAACGCATTTCCATTACCAGATCTGTTCCGGTCGCAGCAGCTTTCTGTAAACGGATAGCAAATTCTTCCATCTCATCGGGATGCATAATCTGATGGTAGCCAAAATCCCTTAATTCTTCAAAAGTAAATCCGGTAAAATCCAACCAGTTTTTATTGTAATAGGTAACATCGCCATTTGTATTGGCATTGCTAATTTTTGCCGGCATCAGGTCAGCCATTTTTCTAAAATGTTCTTCACTTGCTTTTAATTCATCTTGTGCCAGTTTGCTTTCATGGATATCTACGCCTATCCCAATGTACCCCATGAATTTGCCATTGGGCAAATACCTCGGATTGGCCTTCACGGAATGCCAGCGGTATTGTGCGTCATACCGCCTCACCCGTACACCGGGAAGAAAGTAGGGTTGACGATTTTCAAAAGCAGGCAGGTAGATCTCCATTATACCCTGCACATCATCCGGATGTATAACATCACCCCAGGTATTGCCAATTGCCTGTTCAAAATTTTGACCAATGTAATCCAGCCAGCTTTTATTCCAATAACTTATATTTGCTTCTTCGTCAGGTTCAATGATAAAAATGTGTAGCGGGACATTGTCAGCCAAAGAAAGAAAACGTTCTTCACTTTCTTTTAACTGAACATTGCTTTCTGTCTGTGAAGCTACTTCGTTGGCCACACGCAAATGTTCTGCTGAGTCCTTCACTTCTTTTTCTTTATTATTTTGCGCGAGCAGCATAACATCAAGGTTAAATGAATGTAAGTCGTTCAATTCGACTTCCAACTGCTTTATCCTCATCTTAAGATCTTTTTTCTTCATCTTTTTAATCTTTTTATATGCTCAGTAACAAAAATTTGTAAAGATCTTCTGGAGATTCATTTCCAATAATACTGCAATTATTTAAATTAATTAAGCAGTATACAATCATCGATAAATTTCAGGAGCCAAGAACTCGGTTCTAACTCTATTTTGTTGATAATCGAGTAAATATAGTTGATTACACAATAGAAGCACTCATAGTAAAGTCTTTATTACAAATTTTTGCCGTAAGAGGAGCGCGCAAAAGTGTATAATTAAACCACCTCCGGCCCGAAAATAAAAAACAGCAGCCTATGATGCTTTTAATGTTTAAAATATGTCGCAAGTTCATGCATATCGATTACCAAAACTGATAGAATTATAACGCAAAAAAACCTAATGCACCTATATGGTGATTTGGTTTTTCTTTATTATTTGTTCGATAAAAAGTGCTGCTAGAAATTAGTGCTTGATCAACAGTCGTTTTATTCTTACTATCAATTCATTAGGACTAAAAGGCTTTGTGATAAAATCATCAGCTCCCAATTCAAAGGCTTGTAATACGGTTTTCTCTAATCCAACGGAGGATAATATAATGATTGGAATGTTCAGTTTTAACTCTATTTTTACCCGATTTACGATATCTAATCCGGAAGCAAACGGCATCTCTATGTCTGATAATATCAAATCCGGTTTTTCAGAGACGATTTTCACTAGTGCATCCTGCCCGTCAGCACATGAAATCACCTCATATCCCTCACGAATCAGCTTAAACTCCATAGTTTTTAGCATCATCTCATCATCCTCAGCTATTAATATTTTCATTTTTCTAAGTATTAATTATCGTAATTTCATCTTCTAAAAACACTGTTTTGCTATGATTATCAATTTATAATTACACTTCTGCTGTTTTTAATCTAATTCTGAACTGCAAGTTGACTCTAATCTGGAGAAACCATGTATTGTTTCCAATTCGCGAATAGCCAACTGACAGATTTCGTACAATTGTTCAACTTCCTCTTTTCTCTTCTGCCCTAATGGATCAATTTGTATTTCGTTTTCAATAATTTCGATACTTTGGGATGCTTTTTTTATTCCTAATAAACCAATGGAGGATTTTATTTTGTGCACTTCAGCTTTCAAAACTTTAATGTCATCCATCGCATTAGACTCTAGTATGCTTTGCAAAGCCAGAGGAGCATTGTGTAAAAATAAGGAAACCATTTTGCCGATAAAATCGGGATCTCCGTCAGCAAATTCATTTAAGTAGGCAAAATTAATCAATTTTTCTGAAATCTCTTCTTGTACTATTAAATCAACCGATTGTACACTTTCTACATTCATCAGATTATTGTATAGTTTTTCGAGCAACACATTGAAATCAAATGGCTTAGAGAGATAATCGTTCATGCCATTCTCTAAACTTCGTTTTTCTTCGGCCAATGTGGCATGAGCCGTCAATGCAATTATTGGGATATTTGCTTTAGATCCCATATTCGTTCGTATGTAATTTGTAAGTTCATTCCCATCCATCTCTGGCATTTGAATGTCCATCAAAATAATATCATAATTGTTCTTTTCTATTTTTTCGATGGCTACTTTTCCATTATCAGCGATGTCAATTTCTTTTTCCCATTTTTGAAATACTTTAATCGCTAAAAGTTGGTTCAGCTCATTATCTTCGACCAAGAGTATCTTAGTGTCTTTTAGGAAATTAGCAGATAATCGTTCTTTTTTCGCTTTTGCAATCGGTAAAATTCCTTTCTGGACTTTTTTAAACTGAAGTAAAAAAGAAAACTCACTCCCTTTTGAAATTTCACTTTTTACCGTTATCACTCCGCCTTGCAATTCAATTAGCTTGCGGGTAATGGTAAGACCTAAGCCTGTCCCTCCAAATTTTCGAGCCGTTCCATGAGAAGCCTGATTAAAACTCTCAAAGATCGAATCAATCTTGTTTTTTGCGATTCCAATCCCGGTATCAACTACACTGAATCGAATAAAAGTTTCCGTTTCAGTTTCCTCCTCTTGAGTAATAATTAATTCCACATATCCTTTTTCGGTAAATTTCAATGCGTTTCCTACTAAATTAATCAAGATTTGTGAAAGCCTTGTGGTATCACCAATTAGAAAATCTTGTATTTTCGGATCAATTTCAAACAATAATTTTATTTTTTTCTCTTTTGAAATTGGAGATAACAACTCAATTACTGAATTTATATTTTTAGACAAGGAGAAATTTACATCTTCAAATGTCATTTTATCTGCGTCTATTTTAGAAAAATCAAGAATGTCATTAATAATAACTAATAAATTTTTACTCGCTCTTTTAATGGCATCCACACTTTGTTTTTGATCGCTGTCCAGATTTGTACTTTCCAGAATTCGGGCGAATCCTATAATTCCGTTCATTGGCGTGCGGATTTCATGACTCATATTTGTCAGGAACTCCTCTTTTACGCGTACTGATTGCTCCGCCAACTCTTTTGCAAGTATCAATTCATTTTCGATATTTTTTTGCTCGCTGATATCTTGAATGGTCCCCAAAATTTTGACCGGTTCATTATTTTCATCGTTCAGACATTTAATATATTCATTGATGTATTTAATGGTTCCATTTTTACAGGTAAGAATATGGCTGAACTGTACTTCTGAATTATTTTTTTTAACATAATTCAGATTAGTTTCAAAAAGTTCAACATCGTCAGGTTTAATAAGTCTCGATTTTAAAAGACCTATAGACGCTTGACAATTTGAATTAATTTCAAAAATAGTGTAGAATTGCTCCGAGAAAAACACTTCATTATCAGCTAAATTTATTTCCCAACTTCCAATCTTGGCTAATTCTTGCGCTTCGGCAAGTCGGTTAGCATTAATTTTTAAAGCTAATTCGGTTTTCTTTCTCTGTTTCAGACTTTCGGAAAGTTTCAGTGCATTTCTAATGCTTTGTGAGATACCGTCCGGAGTCAATAATGTTTTTGGAATGTAATCCGAAGCACCGCCTAAAATGGCCTGACTGGCTATTTTTTCATCTCCTTGTGAGGTGACAAAAATAACTGGAGTCTCTATTCCTAAATCTTTCAATTTTTTCAAGAAAGATATTCCATCACTGTCCGGCATCATATAATCAAGGAATATTAAATCATACTGTATTGATTTAATTTTCTCGATACCTTCTTTAGCTGAAAAGGCACTTTCTACATCGGCGATTATACCAGAATGCGATATCGATCGAATTATGGTGACCAAATCAACTTTGTCATCGTCGATTATCAATATTTTTAAGGCATTTGCCATAGTATCCATTATTTTTTACTTGGAAATTCGACGAGGTTCCAATAATCATTAAGAATTGAAAAAAAATCAGGAAAATTTTTTTTTTCAATGGGTTTTCTAAAATATCCGGCTATGTTTAAATTTATAGCTGCAATTCTATTTTCTTCATTGTCAGCAGCTGTAATCACAAACACCAGTATTGATTTTAAATCCGGATGGATTCGTATTTTCCTTAATAAATCTATACCGTTTATACCTTCCTCATTTATGTCAATAATTAAAATTTCAGGTAATGGTGTCAATTTATTATTGCCCTGAAGCATCGCCCAAGCTTGGATTTCCGTTTCAGCAGTATATAAAGTATGTTTGATATCGAGTACAGAAAAAGCATTTTTTGTGTACTCGATATCCGTTTTACAACTATCAACTAATAAAATATTATAGTTTCTCATCAAGAAAAATTATAAAAATTACATTTCACACAATTGCCAGAAGTCTTTAAGTGTCGCAACCGATGCAATAAAATTCTCAAATGACAGGGGTTTCAAAATATAACCTGCAACATTGAGATTGTAAGCGTCAAATTTGTCACTGTCTTCATTAGAGGTAGTCATCACAAATACTGATATATTTTTCAGGTTCTCTGTATCCCTCAAATTTTTCAGAAACTCGATTCCGTTCATTTTTGGCATATTAATATCCAAAATAATAATTCGAGGCAAAGGTACAATCATGTTATTCAACATTTCCAGTGCTTCTACCCCATTACCCGCTACAAAAAGTTCATTTTTAATATTATTTTTTGCAAAGGCTCTTTTGACATTCATTACATCAACCAAGTCATCCTCCACCAATAAAATATTCACCAATTTTTGTATCATAATTTTAATTTTTCGATTTTAATTATTTTAGGCCAATCAAATTTAAAAAGTGAACCTCCATTTTCCGCCGGATAATAAGCTAATGTACCTCCCACCATTTTTATTATTTTAGTACAAATCGCTAATCCTGCACCGGTCGAATCTACAACATCTTTTGAATTTATAGTATAAAATATGGAAAAAATTTTGTCTTTTAATTCATCCGGAATACCGGGACCATCATCGCTAATTTTTATTTCAAGATCAGCGTCATTTTCACTGATTTCGATAAACACATTCATTTTTTCTTTATCGTGAAATCGAACGGCATTATTAATTAAATTGTAAATTATCTTTTCTAATTTTTTTCCTAAAGTAGTGTATTTAACATCCTTTAAATTACACGTAATATGAAACTCGACATTTAAATTCTTATCTATCATTTCGGTGCAATCGCTGACCAACTTTGCAATGTCAACCTCATACAGCTCCATATTGGATGTATTGACACGCGAAAGTTCCAGCAGCGCATTCATCATTCTTTCAAGCCGTTCCACTCTATTTTTTAGTAGACTGAAGTTGTCTAAAATATCTTGCTCAACATTGCTGCCTAAATCATCTTCAATCCATGATGTGAGGTTTACAATAGCTCGCATGGGAGTTTTTATATCATGCGAAACAATATACACAAACTCATCAAATTCTTTTTGTAACGCAGCAAGCTGTAGCTCGCATTTATCTTCAAGGACTTTCATACTGATTTATTTAGGAAGTGTAAAAATAAAATTGGCACCTTGATCAACTTCGGATTCAATATAAATATTACCTCCTTTTTCTTCAATTATTTTTTTCACAATTGACAATCCAATTCCTGTGCTCTCTTTTTTATCGCGCGCCTCAATAGTTTGAAAAACTTTAAATACTTTTTTATGGTACTCTTCAGCAATTCCAGGACCATTGTCTTTTATAGAAAATTGATGAAAATCAGGCAAGGACTCATATTGACATTCTATCTTTCCAATAGCTTTATCGTTATATTTTACCGCGTTGCTTATCAAGTTACTAAATACTTGTTCGATAAGTATTTTTTCTGTGGTAATTGTCGGGATGTTTGCCCCCACAATCACTTCAAATCCTTCGACAGGAACAACAGAATCAATGACTTGATTTAATATTTTTATTAAATCAGTGCGTTCCTTTTCTATCTTTGTCCGGCCAATGCGGGAATAGTCTAAAACGCCATTGATTAGGTTCTCCATTCGCACAATGCGTCCGCGCAATAAGCCAAAGTTAGCGCTTACATCATCCGGCATTTCAGGCATATCTTCAACAATCCATTCCGACAAATTGTTGATTGCTCGTAGCGGTGCTTTAAGGTCATGCGAGACAATATAAGCAAACTGATCGAGCTCTTTATTTTTTCTTTCAAGATCTGTCAGCGCATTGTTTAAGTTCTCTTTTGCTAATTTTTCCTGAGTAATATCAGTACTGATACCAATGTACTGATATGGTTTACCTTTCTCGTTTAAAAAAGGAACTATAGTGGTGCTTTCCCAATAAAAAGAGCCATCCTTTGCTTTATTTTTTATTTCTCCCCTCCAAATATTCCCACTTGCGATGGTTACGAAAGCCTCTCTTCTAAATTCTGGGGTGTGGTAATCTGAATTAATAATTTTTTGGTCTTGTCCAATTAATTCTTTTTTGGAATACTTAGAAATCGCACAAAAATTATCATTAACGGAAGTAAATATTCCCTTTTGATTGGTAACAGCCACAATTGCTGATTCGTCTAGGGCCGATTTGATATCGATAATTTCTTTAGACTTTTCAAATATCTTTTGTTCTGCAAGCGTTTTCTCTGTTATATCCTGAATTGATCCCTGCAAACCAACTATTTCTCCTTGCTCATTTTTATAAGGCTGCCCTATTTCTAAAATATATTTTATCCGGTTATCGGGAAATAAAATTCTATAATTAATTTTAAAATCTTCACCCGTTTTCATCACTTTTTGATCTAATTGATCCAGCTGCGAAACATCATCAGGATGTATCCTATTCCTGTACGCCTGATAGAGTTGATCAGCCGGAACACCGTCTAGTTCAAAGACGCTGTAATGTCCTTTAGACAGCATAAGGTCTTTTGTGATTAGATTAAATTTCCAGCTTCCAATTTTAGCAATACTTTGCGATTGATCTAATAATTTATTGCTATTTATCAAACTTTGTTCTGCCAGCTTTTTTTCAGTAATGTCCTGAGTACTTCCCTGAGCACCAATTACCTGTCCAAATTCATTTTTAATAACCTCACCTAGTGTCCAAATATGTTTTACTCTGTTGTCAGGAAAATCAATGTCGGTCATAAACTCAAAATTCTGCCCAATGCTAATGCTTTTTTCTATCGCTAGGTCCAAACTTGTTAAGACTTCTGGACGTAGTAACTTTCGATATGCTTCGTATAATTTATTTGCAGGTAATTCTTCAATTTCGAAAATTTTATAATTACCCTTCGACCAAATCAAATCCTTCGTGGCTAAATCAAATTTCCAACTTCCTGTTTTAGCAATACTTTGCGATTCATCTAATAATGTATTGCTGTTTTTTAAATTCAGCTCTATTTCTTTTTCTCTAGTAATATCTTTAGCTATTCCTAAATAACCTGTTAGTTCACCCTCACGATTCTTTATTCCCGTAACCGATAAAACTGTTGGAACCAAACTACTGTCTTTTCGTACATACGTCCACTCATAAGAGTCGGCAACTCCTAGTTCTCTCGCTTTAAATACAAATGTATCGAACCCAGGCGCCAAATCTTTTCCAAACTCAACTGATAAATCTTCTGTTCGTTTGACAACTTCATCCCATAAGTGAAAAATAGATGGAGTAGTTTTTCCAATTACTTCTTCTGCCTTATATCCAAGTAATATCTCCGAGCCTCTGTTGAATTCTTTAATCGTTCCATCTAAATCGGAAGATATTATTGAAAAATCCGTAGAATTAAGGATTGCCGATAATTCGCTACTGGTTTTTACCAATTTCTCTTTCTGCTGATACTCTGAAGTCATGTCTCGGGCAATACAATATAAATTGCCAGTAACTGGATCCGGAGAGGTGTTCCAACTTAACACAATATATTCGCCATTTTTACATCGAAAACGATTTTCGAAACTGATGGTCAGCTCTCCTTTTACAAGTTTTTCCACCTCAAGACCGGTTGCCGCTAAATCATCCGGATGAACAAAATTAACAAAAGGCGTCCCTTCCAATTCTTCCTTCGAATATCCCAAAACAGTAGTAAAAGCAGGGTTTACTTTATAAAAAAATCCGTTCACATTAGCAATGCAAACCAAATCCTTTGATAGGTCGATGAAATTCTGAAATTCTTTCTGGGTATTAATCAAATCTGCATTTTTTTTGCGCAATTGCAATAATAAAACGACTTGGTTTGCCAATAATTTTAAAGCATTTTTTTGATCTTCACTCAAGGCCCTGGGAACTGTATCGATAACGCAAAGAGTTCCTAACTTAAAACCATCTGCATCTTTAAGAGGTGCTCCTGCGTAAAAACGAATATCAGGATTACCGGTAACCAAAGGATTATCTGCAAATAATTCATTTTCTAAAGCGTTTTTCACTTCATATACTTCCTCGCCCATAATGGCATACTGGCAAAAAGAAATTTCTCTTGGTGTTTCAGATGCTCCCAGTCCGACACTTGATTTAAACCATTGTCTTTCTTTATCTAACAAGCTAACTAATGCAATTGGAGTTCCGCAAATATAAGTGGCTAGCTGCGTTAAAGCATTATATGCTTTTTCAGGCAAAGAATCCATAATAGTATAACTTTCAAGAGCTGCAAGCCGGTCAGATTCATTTAATGGCAACGGAACTTTTTTCATCTTTGGGAATTAATCTTAATAAGCAGATCTTAAATTATTTTTAAATTGAGTATAAACACTAAATACTATTTATTTTAAAGCTTTATTCTAATTTTTTTGAATGAATTTCTAAAGGTATTTAACACACAAAAATAAAATTATTTTTGAATAATTAGTTGCTTTTCAAATTTAATATTCCAAACACTATTAATTAGTTGGCAAGCTTCGCATTAATTTACATTAAAAGCGTGCAACAGATCAATAGTACCAACCGAAGAAATATAGAAAATCTTAAATTCAGCTGTGTTTTTTTTTAAAATTGTTGTAAAGAAATAGCCTGAAAAGCTGCTTGTAAAACTATTTAATTTTGATAAAAAAATAACCTCCCATTATGAATTTCCCAGTTACGCCCTTTTACCTTTACTCGTTTAAGGAGAAAATACTGTGTCGAGTTTCCGATTACGGGATGCGCCGATTATCTCGGCGTTAACAATATGCTAAGAAGTATAAATGCGGAAGCCGAGTTGATTCCGCATGATGTCTTTGCCGCAATTCAATACAAAGATCCGGATCTTTTTACAGCAGTAGGTTCTGTAATCACGTCGTTTACTTCCATCTTTTGAAACCTCTTTCAAAAAATTGAATTCAAAACAACCCAATATTTTAAAGAAATAAAACTTCCGAAGATGTAATTAAGGTCACAGAACTGCAGCAGATGCACAAGGATAATTTTGTTAAAATGTTTACACGAGCGAATGTTCCGGGATATATCGAAAGAGGAATTGAACGTGACTATCTTAAAGATTACATATCCGACTTTAGTCAACAATTTTACCTTTGCGAAAAAAATGAATTTGTGAAAATTTTTGCTGGATACTTGGAAGATCTAAATGCAAATACCGAAAGTATTTTTATAGCTCTGCAAATTATTCCGTGAATTTAAAAACGATTGCTTTCTCTACTTTTAATTAAAAAAATATTTTCTTTTTAATTTTAAAATACTGACCAGCAGTCATTTAAATATTATTTTTTATCGAAAAACAATTTTAATTTATTAAATTTACAATATCGGTTTAAATAAGTTGCAGTACCTACAACATTCTACTTATTCTAACCATAAAACGACGGCTAATTTTCAATTTTCTTCTGAATTTAAAAATTATACTGTCGGATGAATTAGCCCCAACTATTTTCTATTGTTACCGTTCTGGAATGCTACTAATAGTCTGCTTCTAATTAAAAAACATACGAAATGGCAAATTACAAACACATCCTGTTTTTCGACCAGATTGGCATCGAGGCCATTGGTCAAGTTGGCGGCAAGAATGCCTCTCTCGGCGAAATGTACAATGAACTCAATCCAATAGGCATCGGCATTCCCAATGGTTTTGCTGTTACCGCCGAAGCCTACAGGCTATTCCGTAAAGAAAATAATCTGAATAAACCTCTCGAGGATTTGTTGCTGTCACTGGATACAAAACAGTTTTCTAATCTTTCTTTCATTGGAGAAACAGCTAGAAATCTTATTTTAACAGCAACTATTCCAGAGGAAATCCGAGATGAAATAAAAGTCGCTTACCAGTCGCTCAGCGATCAATGCGGCAGCAGCAATCTGGATGTTGCCGTACGAAGCAGCGCTACTTCGGAGGATTTACCAACCGCAAGTTTTGCAGGCAGAATGGAATCTTTTTTGAACATTAACGGAGATCAGCAGTTGCTCGTAGCTATTCGCAGATGCTACGCTTCCTTATTTACCGACCGTGCCATAAAATACCGTTACGATATGGATTTTGCTAAATTAGATATTGCCATTTCCGTTGGCGTACAGCAAATGGTGCGAAGCGATAAAGCATCCTCCGGAGTGGCCTTTACCATTGATCCGGACAGCGGGTTCGAAAATACGGTTATCATCAATGGTTGTTGGGGATTAGGAGAAAATATTGTCCAAGGTACCATTACTCCCGATGAATGGATGGTTTTCAAGCCCACTTTGGAAAATCCAGATTTGAATCCAATTCTAAAAAAACAGTGCGGGAGAAAAGAGTTCACGATGATCTATGCCGATAAATCGGAAAGTACCTCAGCCGAAAATACTATTGTTAACGTTGATACACCCACTGAAAAACAAATTCAATTTTCGCTAAACGATAAAGAAGTCATCCAACTGTCACAATGGTGTTATAAAATCGAAAAACATTATAACAAAGCAATGGATATCGAATGGGCAAAAGACGGTTTGAATAACCAATTGTACATTGTTCAGGCACGTCCCGAAACCGTTCAAGGAAAAGCAAATAAGAAAGTCCGCGAAATTTATAAACTCACAGCAAAAAGCACACTTTTGACTAAAGGAATTGCCCTTGGCGATAAGATTGCTTCCGGAAAAGCCAGAATTCTGAACAACCCTCAGGAAGGCTATTTACTGCAAAATGGTGAAATCATAGTCACCGATTTAACCAATCCGGATTGGGATCCCATCATGAAAAGAGCTTCGGCAATCATTACTAATAAAGGCGGACGCACCAGTCATGCCGCCATTGTAGCCCGAGAACTAGGAACCGTTGCGGTGGTAGGTTGCGGTGATGCTACTTCGGTGATAAAAAACGGTCAGGAAATTACGGTGTCCTGCGCAGAAGGAAAAGAAGGAAATATCTATGACGGGAAATTGAAATGGGAAATTACAGAACAGGATTTCAGCACACTCAAAATGCCCCAGACAGACCCGATGCTGATTCTTGCCGATCCGGAAAGAGCTTTTGAATTAAGTCATTATCCAAATCAGGGCGTGGGTTTGATGCGAATGGAATTTGCGATTTCGAATACCATCAAAATTCATCCGCTGGCTTTGTGCGAACCTGAAAAAATAACCGATGAAAAAATCGTTGCTGAGATAGCAACGTTAACCAAAGGCTATGATGATCCCAAAAATTATTTCATTGATAAACTAGCCGAAGCTGTATCTATTGTTGCCGCCGCTTTTTATCCAAAAGATGTGATTGTACGAATGAGTGATTTTAAAAGTAATGAATATGCCAACCTGATTGGCGGAAAATATTATGAACCCAATGAGGAAAACCCTATGCTTGGTTTCCGCGGTGCTTCACGTTATTACAGTGATTTTTACCGAAAAGGTTTCGCTTTAGAATGTGAAGCCATGAAAAAGGTACGTAACGAAATGGGTCTTCTCAATGTTAAATTGATGATTCCCTTTTGCAGAACCGTCGAAGAAGGAGAAAATGTCCTTAATGAAATGGCCAAAAACGGATTAGTGCAAGGCATCAACGGATTACAGGTATATGTGATGATTGAAATTCCAAGCAATGTATTGATGGCCGATGAATTCGCAAAACTTTTTGATGGATTTTCTATCGGTTCCAATGATTTAACGCAGCTCACCTTAGGTTTGGATCGGGACTCTGAATTAGTAAGTTATTTGTTTGATGAAGAAAATCCGGCCGTAAAATATTTAATTAAAGAAACGATTCGGGTCGCCAAACGTTTTGAAATAAAAGTGGGATTGTGCGGACAGGCACCGAGCGACATTCCACAATTTGCCAATTTTTTGGTCAACGAAGGAATTGACAGTATTTCATTTAATCCCGATGCTTTGATAAAAGGAATCGAGAATATTTTGGAAGCGGAAAAGAAAACAAAAAGAAAAATTCTAACGTAAAAAAAATACAATTATGGAAACAGCATTCAAAAATAAAGTGGCTATTGTAACCGGAGGTTCCTCTGGAATTGGGAAAGCCACGGCACTTGCTTTCGCCAAAAAAGGAGCCAAGGTCGCCGTTGTGGATTGGATTGAAAACAATGAAACGGTAAACCTCATCAAAGAAATGGGCAGTGAGGCTATTTTTATCAAATGCGATGTTTCCAAAACCGCAGACGTAAAAACGATGGTAGAAAAAACCATTGCTGCCTTCGGTCGATTAGATTATGCGTTCAATAATGCCGGAATTGAAGGAACACGAGCAAATACATTTGATTGTACAGAAGAAAATTGGGATAAAACCATTGGCATAAATCTCAAAGGAATCTGGCTCTGCATGAAATATGAAATTCCCGAAATATTGAAACAAGGCAACGGAGCTATAGTCAATTGCTCTTCAGTAGCCGGACTGATTGGTTTTGCCGGATTACCCGCTTATGTGGCATCTAAACATGGTGTTATCGGATTAACAAAAACAGCTGCTTTAGAATACGCTACACTCGGAATCCGTGTAAACGTTGTTTGTCCCGGCGTCATACAAACGCCAATGATTGACCGACTTACCGGAAAAACGAAAGAAGCAATTGAACAATTTAAAGGTTTAGAACCGCTGGGACGTTTTGGTCAGCCCGAAGAAATAGCCAATTCCGTGGTTTGGATGTGTTCCGATGAAGCTTCCTTCGTTACCGGACACGCGATGGCCGTGGATGGTGGTTTTGTGGCTCAATAATAATTTTACTACTTCATATTCAAACTAAAAACTCAATAAAAATGCATACTTACGAAGTAAATTTAAAATGGACAGGCACCAGAAAAGGGCTTTTAAGTTCCCCTGTTTTGCCCCAAAATATTGAGGTCGCCACACCTCCAGAATTTCCTAAAGGAATTGCAGGAATCTGGTCCCCCGAACATTTATTTGCAGCATCGATAAATAGCTGTCTGATGACAACTTTTATATCAATTGCCGAGAACTCAAAATTTGAATTTTCAAGCTTTGAAAGCAAATCCATTTGCAATGTCGACCTGATTGATGGCAAATACGCAGTAACCGAAATCATCTTACAACCAAAAGTCGTCATCCACTTTTCACAAAAACCAGAAAAGGCAGTACGTCTTTTGGAGATGAGCGAAAAGGCCTGTTTGATTTCCAGCGCAGTTAAAACAACCATTCGATTAGAACCCGAAATAATTGTTGAGCAGAGTCTTATCCCTAAAGAGTAACGATATGATTTCCATCAAAAATAAAATACAACACCATCTATTGGATTATAAAAAAGTTATGGCTTCTTTTTCATGGGAAAATACTGCTAAGGAATTAAGCGGACTTGCTGAGGGAAAAGGATTAAACATCGCTCACGAAGCGATTGATCGTCATGCAAACGGTCATCTCAAAGATACCGTAGCGCTTCGCTTTATTCGAAAAGACAGCAGTTTTGAGGACTTCACTTATGCTGAAATGCAAAAACAAACCTCAAAATTCGCCAATGTCCTCCAGAATTTGGGCATCCAAAAAGGGGAACGCGTTTTCTCGCTGGCAAGAAGAATTCCAGAGCTATACATTACCGCTTTGGGAACGTTGAAATATACTGCAGTATTTTGTCCGTTATTTTCTGTCTTTGGCCCTGAGCCTGTTTTTCAAAGACTCAGCAGGGGCGATGCATCGGTTTTAATAACCACATCCGCTTTATATGAAAAGACCGTAAAGCAATTAGTGGAACGACTTCCTTCGCTTCGTTACATCATTCTCACCGATGTGAGTGAGCCTGTTTCAGAGAAAATATTGTCTTTTTCAAAACTTATGGAAGAGGCAAAAGATAATTTTATCATTGCGGAAACGCATCCGGAAGATGCAGCACTGCTCCATTTCACCAGTGGCACTACAGGAATGCCAAAAGGGGTGTTACATGTGCATCAGGCTGCACTTACGCATTATATAACGGGCAAGTATGTACTCGATTTTCACGAAAGGGATATCTATTGGTGTACCGCCGATCCGGGTTGGGTAACGGGCACATCGTATGGAATTATTGCTCCTTTAATCAATGGTGTCACCTGCATTGTTGATGAAGCAGAATTTGATGCTTCCCGATGGTATTCGCTTCTTGAAACACATAAAATAAACATTTGGTACACCGCTCCCACTGCTATAAGACGATTGATGCGGATGGATATAAAGCCAAAAAACACGTATAATCTCGAAAATCTTCGATTGATACTCAGTGTTGGCGAACCACTTCATGCCGAAGCCGTGATTTGGGGACAGGAAAATTTTGGTATCCCAATTTTAGACAATTGGTGGCAAACTGAAACGGGCGGTATTATGATTGCAAATTATCCGTCGATGGTCGTAAAACCCGGTTCGATGGGAAAACCATTACCGGGAGTAGAAATTGCCATTGCAGCAATAAATGACGACCAACTGACACTTATCACACAACCTGAAATTCAAGGACATTTGGTTCTGAAAAAAGGATTTCCATCGCTTTTTCGGGAATATATCCATGAAGAAGAACGGTATAAAAAATGTTTTATTGGCGATTGGTACCTCAGCGGAGACCTGGCCAAAATAGATGCCGATGGTTATTTTTGGTTTATCGGTCGGGCCGATGATATCATCAAAACTTCGGGTCATATGGTGGGGCCTTTTGAAGTGGAAAGCACTTTGATGCGACATCCGGCAGTGGCTGAAGCAGCGGTGATTGGTAAACCGGAACCCACTATTGGGGAAATGGTAAAAGCCTTTGTCGTATTAAAAACCGGAAAGGAAGCGAATGAAGATACCAAAATGGCGATCATGGGTTTTGCACGGAAAGAAATGGGTCCAGCTGTTGCTCCTAAAGAAATTGAATTTGTGGAAAGTATACCCAAAACCCGAAGCGGAAAAATTTTAAGACGATTATTAAAAGCCCGTGAACTCGGATTGCCGGAAGGAGATCTTTCTACATTGGAACAAAACTAAAAATAATTTAAAGCTTATCAAATCTGGTAACTTAAAGCAAGATATAAGTGAGACGTTATACTAATTTTTATTAAATCAGTTTCAGTCATGATGACAATTAAGAAAACGGGTCCCAAAAGTCGACAAATTTATTTGTTTGTCCTCTTTCTGCTATTTCAGGGATGTCACGCTCAGGATAAGAAAGATGAAAAAGACATTGCTGCGATTCAGAAAAGTGCAATTCCTATCTCTGCTAAGGCCTCTTACACTGGCAATGTAGATTTCAAATTAGCCGCCAAAATAGCGACACCCGGAGTGGTGCATATTAAATGCACTTTTAAACCACAGACGCAGCAGTACCAAGATGGCGATGATTTTCATAATATGCCTGATCCTTTAAAAGATTTTTTTAAAGACGATCCTTTTTTCAGACAGTTTAAATTTCGAATTCCCCAATCTCCGCAATATGATTCCGAGCCTTTCATCGGAAGCGGATCCGGAGTGATACTGACTCCCGACGGCTATATTATCACCAACAACCACATGGTAAAAGATGCCGATGAGATTAATATCACTCTGTTTGATGGCCGTTCCTATCGCGGTAAAGTAATCGGTAATGATCCGCAGACCGATCTGGCGCTCCTTAAGATTGATGAAAAAAACCTCTCCTTTATTATGTATGGCAACAGTGACAGCATAGAAGTTGGAGAATGGGTCGTAGCCGTGGGAAATCCATTTAATCTGGCGTCAACAGTGACTGCCGGAATTGTAAGTGCCAAAGCCCGAAATATAAATATTTTAAGAGAACAGGGAGCCATTGAATCCTTCATACAAACCGATGCCGCCGCCAATCCGGGTAACAGCGGCGGCGCTTTGGTGACCTTAGATGGAAAACTCATCGGAATCAATACCGCAATAGCAACACCTACTGGGGTTTATGCGGGTTATGCTTTTGCAATCCCTGCTGAGATTGTAAAAAAAGTGGCCAATGATCTGATGAATTTTGGATCGGTTCAGAGAGGTGTTTTAGGAATCATTATCCGTGACATGAACAGCACCATTGCAAAGGAGATCAATATTGACCGTGCCAACGGGGTTTATGTTGACAGCGTTACGGCTACCGGAGCCGCAAAAGAAGCCGGCATTAAAGCCAAAGATGTAATCATCAGCATTGATAATATGGAAACCGTAACAGCTTCAAAATTGCAGGAGATTGTCATGCGAAAACGCCCGGGAGATAAAATAAAAATTACGCTGATTAGAAACGGTAAAGAGAAAAAAGAACTTACTGCCACACTCAAAATACAACAGGAAAGTCCTAAAATCATAAAAAGTACAAGAACCGATTTACTCAAGGATCTGGGCATTGAACTCGTTGCAATTAGCATGGAAGATCAAAAAAATTACAAAGTCAGAAACGGAGTAAAAGTCACCAAACTTTATGATGGAAAACTCAAAAAATATACCGCTATACGAGAAGGGTTTGTAATTACATCCGTAAACAACAGGGCGGTGTCGACCGTTCAATCTTTCCTGGAGACAGTTGAAGCACAACAAGGTGGGATAATGCTCGAAGGAAAATATGCCGGTGACCCAACTTATTATTACTATGCCTTTGGAATGTAAAACAACTTTAAAAAATAAAACGATATGTTACCATTAGTCACAATGCAGAAACCCATGGATGCGAAAAAAGGATTGCTCCTTTTGTATCAAATGCTGCTCATTCGACGGTTTGAAGAAAAAGCAGCAGAGCAATACACCAAAGCCAAAATCAGGGGTTTTTTGCATTTATATATTGGTGAAGAAGCGGTCGCTGTTGGCGTAATTCAAGCGTTAACTGATGAAGACAATGTGTTAAGCACCTACCGCGAACATGGTCATGCGTTGGCTCGCGGCATTGACCCAGATGTTATCATGGCGGAAATGTATGGAAAAGTGGAAGGCTGCAGCCGAGGTCGGGGCGGTTCCATGCATTTGTTTGATGCATCAAAAAAATTTTATGGTGGTAACGCTATTGTAGCTAGCCATCTTCCGATAGCTGTTGGAATGGCATTGGCGTCCAAAAAACAGAAAAAAACAAATATTACCTGTTGTTTTTTTGGTGAAGGAGCCGCCGCTGAAGGAGAATTTCACGAAGCGATGAATCTGGCAGCACTTTGGAAAGTTCCCGTTTTATTTGTTTGTGAAAACAATCTGTATGCCATGGGAACACCCATAGAATACTCTCATTCCGTAACCGAACTGGAAAAAAAAGGCGCGGCTTATGGAATTGAAGCTGCTGCAGTGGACGGAATGGATTTATTGGCTGTGATGCAAGCCGCCAATTCAGCTGTAGAAAAAGTAAGAATTA
Source organism: Flavobacterium caseinilyticum (assembly GCF_004349085.1). GTDB lineage: Bacteria > Bacteroidota > Bacteroidia > Flavobacteriales > Flavobacteriaceae > Flavobacterium > Flavobacterium caseinilyticum. The sequence goes on from NZ_SMFM01000002.1 coordinate 147,408, forward strand.
GTGGTAAGCCCTACTTATTGGTTTGCAACACCTATCGTTTTCGTGCCCACTCGATGTTTGATGCCGAGTTATACCGCGACAAAAATGAAGTCGAGGAATGGAAAAAACGGGATCCGATTCCGCAATTCGAGCAGTTTCTTTTGCAACAGCAATGGATTACGGATCAGGAAATCGCTGCTTTTGAGGATAAAATTGAAGCAAAAATTGAAAAAGCAGTAGCATTTGCGGAAGCAGGAACCTGGGAACCTTTAAACCAACTAACCAAATTTGTTTACAGTGAGAAATAAAACCGACATAATAGAACTATAGGAATGTCCAAAATGAGGACGTCAATTTGAAAAAATAAATCAAAGTCATTCCTGCAAGCAATATCCAATAGAACAACATTTTATAGAGAAAAGCAATGGAGAATTGTTATATAAAAAATTAAAATTTTCGCTCGAAAAGATATTCGATCGTTTTAAAATTGAATCGCTTGAATGTTGCATTCATTTTGTCAGCACTTTCACTTTTGCAGCTGTCAAAGTATTCAAAGACAAAATTAGTATCGATTTCAGTTTAAATCATAAAGTTATAAATAAACGAATCAAACAAATTACTCCAATGTCAAAAAACCGTTTCCTCCATTGTATTGATGTTTTCACGGATGAGGAAATTAATGAGGAATTGGTAGGCTGGATTCGAGATGTACATGATAAAAATAAGTCTGAAAGCAAATCAATTGAACCCTATTAAAATAGGAAAAAAATGGAAAATAAAATTTTATGTCAAAGTTGCGGTTTGCCACTTGATACCGAAGCTTTAAAAGGCACTGAGAAAAATGGCTTAAAAAGTATTGATTATTGCAAGTATTGCTACGAAGACGGAGCTTTCAAACATCCAAAAATGACTTTGACTGAAATGAAAAACAACGTGGAAAACCAAATGAAAAAATTGGATCTTCAAGAAAATGTTATTCATGAAGCTATCAACATTTTACCGCTATTAAAACGCTGGAAAGAAAGCTAATCATTTAAATAATCGATTCAAACCATGGAAAAGAATAACGATAAAATTACCATCACCTATCGTGAGGCCCTCCGGCAAGGAATTCGTGATGCGTTACAAAATGACGAACGCGTTTTTTTGATGGGCGAAGATGTGGGCCGTTATGGTGGTGCTTTTGCTGTGAGTAAAGGATTGTTACAGGAATTTGGAGCCGATCGCATCATGGATGTACCGCTTTCCGAATCAGGCTTTGTAGGTGCCGGAATTGGCGCTGCTATGACCGGAATGAAGCCGATTGTTGAGGTAATGACCATAAATTTTGGATTACTCCCGATGGATCAGATAATTAATAATGCAGCAACCCTGCAGCATATGTCCGGCGGACAATTACAGATTCCTATCGTTATAAGAATGGGCTGCGGCATTGGACGGCAACTGGCCGCACAACATTCTCATAGTTGGGAACCCTTTTATGCCCATGTCCCGGGATTAATTGTTTTATCGGTAGGTACGCATGAAGATGCCAGAGGGATGTTGCGCACTGCGCTTCAAAGCCCGGATCCGGTTGTTATTTTTGAATATACCTCGATGCTTAACTTGGAAAAAGAAATTCCAGAAAATTCAGCTGCCGTAAACATTACCGAAGCCAAAGTATTAAGAACCGGAAAAGACCTTTCGATTATTACTTATGGAACAGGTGTTTATAAATGTCTGGAGGCTGCAGCCGAATTAGCCACCGTCGGTATTGATGCAGAAGTTATTGATTTGCGGGTTTTACGCCCCTTAGATGAAAAAACGTTTCTTGCATCAGTTGCTAAAACGCATCGGGTTCTCGTTGTGGAAGATGCCTGGCGTTCGATAAGTATTTCATCAGAGATCAGCGCTCGAATTATGGAAAAGGTATTTTATGATCTGGATGCGCCAGTACAGCGGTTGTGCGGTGTCGAGGTCCCTATTCCCTACCCTTTGCATTTGGAAGAAGCATCAGTTCCGCAAAAAAACGATATTATAAATGCAGTAAAAAAAATGATACGCCATGATTGAATTTTTAATGCCGAGTCTGGGAGCTGATATGGAAGCGGGTACTTTAATCGAATGGAAGAAAAAACCAGGCGATACGGTCAAACGCGGCGATATTATTGCCGAAGTGGAAACGCAAAAAGGACTCATTGAAATTGAAGTTTTTGACGAAGGAATCATCGGAGAATTGCTGATTCCCGAAGGCGCCAAAGTGCCCGTAGGAACTGCACTGGCATTAATTAACCCGAGTGGAATTGCTTCAGAACCAGAAGAAGAAGAAAAGATTCCGGAGAAAAAACCAGTTGCATTACAACCGACAGAAGAACGGATATTGGAACCCATTTCCTTAGAAAAAACAGAAGAAATTCATACTAAAGCCTCTCCATTTGCCAAAAGAATTGCTTTCGAAAACCAAATTGACCTGTCGCTAATAAAAGGAACCGGACCCGAGGGCGCCATTACCAAAGAGGATGTAGAAAAGACTCTAGCACAAAGAGATATAACTGAAAAAGAAAAGACTCAGGAAGTAGCTGTTGCACCAGAAAAACCTGGCACCGTTGCTGAATCGATTCGTACTGCTGTAGCAGCTGCGATGAGCAAATCGAACAGGGAAATTCCGCATTATTATCTCGGAAAAAGAATAGATATGACAAATGCACTAACCTGGCTGAAAGAGGTAAACAGTAAAAGAACGGTAAAAGAACGGCTACTTCCTGTTGTTCTGCTGATAAAAGCAACCGCGCAATCATTAACTGAATTTCCGGATTTGAATGCGATTTGGGACGATGGTTTGCAGCAAAAAAAAGACATCAATATTGGCTTTGTGGTTTCACTACGCAGCGGCGGAATAATTGTTCCCGCCATACATCAGGCCAGTTTAAAAAATGTTGATGAAATTATGGAGGCCCTCAATGATATTATCCCCAGAGCAAGAGCTTTGAAGTTACGCAGTTCGGAATTAAGTGATTCCACTGTAACAATAACAAATATAGGTGACGGCGGAGCTGATACGATTTTTGGAGTTATCTATCCTCCCCAGGTTGCGATAATTGGTTTTGGAAGTATTTCGGAACAGCCGTTTGCGCAGGACGGCATGTTAGGAATTCGCTCTTCAATTTTCGTAACACTGGCAGGTGATCATCGCGCTACCGACGGACTTACTGGCAGTGGGTTTTTAGTTTCACTGAACAAATATTTACAAAATCCAGAATCATTATGAATGAACAAGAAATTAAAAAAACTATTTTTCAATTGCTGAAGCGGATTGCTCCTGATACAGAACCTTCGGAATTGAAAGCAGATGAAAATATTCGGGAAACTCTCGCTATTGATTCTTTTGATACGTTGCAATTCATCGTCGCCTTGAATGAGCAATTAGGAATAGATATTCCGGAAGAGGATTATGGAAAAATCAATACATTAGAAGCCCTAGTATCATATATTTCCCGTAAAAAAAAATAGCATCGCCGTGATATCAGCATTATTATGAATAAATTTATATTGCATTTTATCGATTATTTTTTCATTGTGTTTCATATCGTTCTCATCTTATTCAATGTTTTTGGCTGGATTATTCCACGATGGCGATGTGCAAATTTAATCACTTTGTCACTAACCGCTTTTTCGTGGTTTGTATTGGGAATATGGTACGGCTTTGGCTATTGCCCACTGACTGATTGGCATTGGAAAATACGGCGGCTTATGGGCTATTCCGATGAAAGTAATTCCTATATTCATTTTTTGATACTGAAAACAACTGGAATTAATTTTTCTGAAAATTTAGTTGATATTTCAACGGTTATTGTCTTTTTTACCGCATTTGCCATAAGCATTTATTTTGCCGTAAGGACAAGAACAGGGAATTAAAACCGAACTAAATTATGCATCCGGAAATGTACGAATAGTACCATTTTGCCAAATAGTATTGGGGCAAAAAGCACTTTAAAAATTTAATAACCATTTTTGACTTTCACATTCAAAAAATACATTTATATAATTATTTTGCTTTAAAATAATGTAACTTTACATAGCTATCTTTTAGATAAATATTATACAATTTATTGATTTTCAGTTTCTTGTATTTTATTATTGGTCCATATTTGCTTTTATTTACTGATCTTAAAAAACATTAATAATGAAAGTATTAGTCTATAGTCTCTTTAATTTTGAAAAGCCATTTTTGGAAAAAGCCGCCCATGGGAATCACGAATTGGTTTTTACAGAAATGACCTTGAATGAAAACACTGTAGATCTGGCTAACGGATTTGATGCCGTATCACTTTTCACTTCTGATTATGCTTCAGACATCGTTTTGCAAAAACTCTATGCCTGCGGTGTAAAATATATTGCCCTTCGTTCAGCGGGTTACGACCAGGTTGATTTACCAAGAGCTAAATCCTTAGCGATGAAAGTGGCAAACGTGCCATCCTATTCCCCTTACGCCACGGCTGAACATGCTGTAGCTTTATTATTGGCCTTAAACAGAAAACTAATTTTAGGCCAGACCTTAATGCAAATTGGCGATTATCGATTAGATCATCTGGTGGGTTTTGATTTGCACGGAAAAAAAATAGGTGTTGTGGGAACGGGTAAAATTGGAGCTGCTTTCGCGCGAATTATACATGGTTTTGGCTGTGAAATTTTGGCCTTTGACATTGAAGAGAACAAGGAACTAATGAGCGAAATCCCTGTTGTATATGCATCACTCGAGGAGGTCTGTAAAAATTCAGATGTGTTATCCATTCATTGTCCGCTTATCGAAACGACAAAAGCAATGTTTAACAAAACTACTTTTTCCCTCATGAAAAAAGGAATGTTTTTTATTAATACCGCCCGAGGAGAAATTGTAAATACAGAAGATTTAGTAGCAGCTGTAGAGGACAAAACGCTGGCTGCAGTTGGTCTGGACGTTTATGAAAAAGAAAGACAGATATTTTTTCTGGATCACACCGATTCTTCGATCAATGATGCCTTATTTCTCAAGCTCCGCTCCTATCCAAATGTTATGATTACCGGTCATCAGGGCTTTTTGACTAAAGAGGCATTAGGACAAATTGCACATCACACGATTGCAAACCTAAACGCTTGGGCCTACAATGGTATTTCTGAAAATGAAGTGAAATAATACGATTTTCATAATGCTTTTTAAACGAATCTACATGTATATTTAGTAACATATTTTTTAACACACTGTGATTAATAGGATTAAAATCTGACAAGATGAAAGGATCATTTAAACTCGCAAAAATAGCAGGAATTGGTATATTTATTCATTGGACCTTCTCCTTACTCATACTATTTATCATTTTCATTAATTACAAAGCTCAGCATAATATCAACCAGATAATATGGTCTGTTGTATTTATTTTAGCTGTATTTGTTACTATCATTTTACATGAACTAGGTCATGCTTTAGCAGCTAAAAATTTTAATATTGCTACGAAGGACATCACCCTTTTACCTATTGGCGGGATAGCGCGTCTGGAAAAGATTCCTGAAGAGCCTTTCGAAGAATTAATAGTCGCTTCTGCCGGACCTCTGGTCAATATCACACTGGCGTTTATTACGGGAATTTTTATCACGTTTCCTCAAACTACTGAGCAAATGATGAATGAATTATCTAAAGGAGTAAACGCGGATAATTTTTTTCTTAACTTCTTTTTGATTAATTTTTGGCTGGCCTTTTTTAATTTAATTCCAGCATTTCCCATGGACGGAGGCAGAATTTTAAGAGCACTGTTATCGTTTAAATTGCAAAGACATGTGGCCACGAGAATTTCGGCCCGTATTGGTCAGTTTCTGGCAATGCTTTTTATTATTTTTGGTTTTTTCATCTCCCCTTTTTTGATTTTTATCGGTGTTTTTGTTATTATCGGCGCACAGGTTGAAGCTGATTATACCGAGTCAAAATTCATGTTGAAAGGTTTTAAAATCAAGGATGTGGTCATGAAAAACTATCAGACAATTGATTTAAATGAAACAATTAAAACGGCAGTTGGCTTATTGCTGGACAGTCAAAATAAGAATTTTCTAATTCTGGAAAATGGTATTCCAGTTGGAACGCTTAATCGCGACCAAATTATAAAAGGACTTTCGACAGCAGGGGAAAAGGAATTAATTCATCATGTAATGGACAGGAATTTGACTTATCTCGATAGCGATTCCTTACTGGAAAATGTTTTTGAGTTACTCGAACTCAATAAATCAAGATTAATGCTGGTTATGGAGAATAATGAACTTGCCGGCACATTAGATATAGAAAATCTGATGGAATTCATTTTGATTCATGAAGTTAAAATAGATGCAACGCATGTCAAAAACTAAAAATGACTTTACGACCGCTAAAAATCTGGAACTTGTTAACAGTGGCGAAGATTTTTTTTCCAGATTAGAAGCTATTATTTGTGGTTCTCAATTTGAAATCCATCTTCAGATGTACCTTTTTGACAATGATGCAACAGGTAGGCGAATTATAAAGGCATTGAAAGAATCAGCTGCTAAAAATGTTTCCATTTATATTCTTTTAGATGGATTAGGATCTCTCACATTTCCGGCTGAAACGATCAAAGAACTGCGGCAGTGTGGCATAAATATTCGGTTTTTTGCACCGTTGTTTTCATCATACACTTTTTATCTTGGCAGACGATTACATCGAAAAGTTGTAGTCTCCGATGGTAAAACTGCATTAATTGGTGGCATAAATATAGCTGACAAATATCATGGTACAAGGCATGAAGCACCTTGGCTCGATTATGCGATTCAAGTCAACGGTGAAATCGCAAAAAGCCTCCGAGAGCTCTGCAATGTCACTTATTTCAAAAAAAGACGACCCAATAATAAAAAAACCGAATCAGAATTTCAGATGCAAGGAGATGCAAGTGTCCGCATCCTCCAGAATGATTGGTTAAAAGGAAAAAATGAAATTTGTGACGCGTATATTAAATCAATTCGGACTGCCAAAAAAGAAATCATTATCGTAGGCAGTTATTTTCTGCCGGGTATTCGAATTATACGCGCTCTCAGAAAAGCATCCAAAAATAAAGTGGAAATAAAATTAATACTATCCGGCAAATCAGACCTTCCGCTGACCCGTCGCGCTACATGCTTTCTCTACGGAAAATTGCTGAGTTACAAGATTGAATTGTACGAATGGGAACAATCGATTCTGCATGGGAAGACTGCTGTAATAGACGGATGCTGGACTACAGTAGGCTCATTTAATTTGAATAATCTGAGCTCTTATGGAAGTATTGAAATGAATTTGGAAATCGATTCAGTAACTTTCTCTGCAATGTACCGAGCACAACTGATTAAAATTATTGGTCAATGCGAGAGAATTACTCCGGAACTGCTGCAAAATAAAACCAATATATTGACAAAACTGATCAATATCCTGTCATACTTAATCACGCGAATTATAGAAATTATTGTCACTTACACTCCCTATAAACGTTTCTATAATTAATAAAATCATAGCATTTTACGCTCTGAAATTAAACCTAAAATCTGCTGTAAAAGTTTCAACGAATTGGAATTTAAGTTAAAAAAAAATAGTTCAATAATATTGATAATAAAATATTTTTAATTAACTTTATGATGGTTTTTAGTTTGTCAAAACACTTATAATGTGATACTTATAAAATACAAATCAATACTTTAAAATAATGGAAACCCACAAAATAAAAGCTAAAAAGAAAGAGGATTGGATTCGGAAGGACATAGAGCGTAAAATTCCAAAACTGGATAAAAAAACACTATTTATTCCAAATCAGGATGAATTATTCTTCTAACCCATTTTCTAGAAATAAATTTGTTTACGTTAGAATCGGAGCCGTGAGTCACTGCTCTGTAATTGAATGTTCTTTCAAGCACCAGGTTTAAAAGATTCTCCGCAGAGCTCCGAACTTTTAAACCTGTATTCTTAATTGGGGATAGGGACAAAATAGTCCCTACCCCATTAATGACTTTAAAAGCAATGGATTTTCCGCACTACACCTGTGTTTTCACACGAGAAGCTTCAAAACTTGGATATTCTCCAAAAAATATCCAACGCTGTTTGGAATACGCTGAAGTTTTATTCTCTCATGGGGTCCCAGTACTTTACAATCCATCACAATTCGCGTTGCTTGTGGGTTACAAAAAGGAATACTTGCAGAAAGCAGCATTATATCCTAACTATTTTTATCGCAACTTTCACATTACAAAAAAAAACGGATCAAAACGACTTATTTCTGAACCGCTGCCCAGCTTGAAAGAAATACAACTTTGGATTCTCAGAAACATCCTTTATAAAGTACCAGTCAGTGCTTTTGCAAAAGCGTATAAACCCACCGTAAGTATTCTAGAAAATCTGAAATTCCATAAAAAGCAACCGAAAGTTTTTACTTTGGATGTAGAAAATTTCTTTCCATCGATCAAATATGACTCCATACAAAAAGTTTTTCTACAGTTGGGCTATTCAAAAATGATGTCAAGACTTTTAACCCGATTGTGTAGTTGTAACGGTGCTTTGCCACAAGGTGCCTGCACGAGTCCTTATCTTTCTAATTTAATTTTTAAGGAAGCTGATGCCGCTATTTCCAATTTTTGTATGCAACGAAAAATAAGATATACCAGATATGCGGATGACCTTACCTTTTCAGGAGATTTTGATGAAAATGAATTGCTAAAACATGTCACTGAAATTATTGAAAGACAAAATTTTCGCATCAATGGAAACAAAACAAAATTGATGACACCCAATTCACGCCAGGAGGTGACCGGAATAATTGTCAATGAAAAGCCCCAAGTTGTGTTTCATAAACGCAACGATTTGCGACAAGCGCTTTATTATATTAAGAAATTTGGTTTTGAGGAACATCTTGAATACAAAGAAATTAACCATAGGAATTACCTGGAGCATTTATTGGGAAAAATAAATTTCGTGTTGCAAATAAATCCCAGAGATATGGAATTTATATCTTACAAATCTTTCCTAATTGACCTAAAAAAGAAGAAGGATTTAAAAATGACAACGGTATTTCCATTGCTAATGTGAAATATTATATTGACTCTACTATCATATTTGAAAATACCCTTTTACCCTAAAAATTGCGTATGAGCCACAACACTGGCGTCAATATCCATAAAAAAAAGGATTCCACTTTATTTAAAAAGTGGAATCCCTATATTTTAACAATCACGCGATTGAGCGTTTATTTATTTCAAAGCTGTCGCCACCAATAAATTATTCCCACAGAAATGAAATTAGTGTTTTACGTCATGACGTCCGACAACTTTTGTAAAAATGAGGATGCAAATTTTCAAGTCAAACAGAAAAGATTTTCTTTTTAAGTATTCCACTTCATACGCCACTTTTTCCTCGATTGAAATTTCATCTCTGCCGTTGACTTGTGCCCAACCGCTAATACCCGGTTTTAGTGTATGCACATTATCTGCGACACGCAATGCCATAAGGTCCTCCTGATTATACAAGGCTGGTCGCGGGCCGAAAAAAACCATTTCTCCTTTTATTATAGTAATCAACTTTTTGATACTGTCTACAAAGTTTCCGTATTATAACTTTTATTTTAGCCGGATCAACCAGTAGATTAGGATCTTAACAAAACATTAATAAAGCTGTTTTTAATTATTTTTTTAGAAAACCAATTATTTTCCAAAAGAACCGCATTTTTATTTTAAATGGTAAAAAAGCGATGCCGTTCATTGCTAATGCTTTTTGAATTTCTTTTGTAATAAGCATGTAAGAAGTAGCTCCCGAACTGCTCAATCCTCCAACTAACATTGCGGTGGTCGTTATACCTGAATATTTCCAACTTATTTTTTTTTTGAGAAAAAAACGAGTGATAAGTTCATAATCTGCACCTATCGTAAATCCAAGTTCGTAAACTCCGAATTTATCAAATAGTTCCTTTTTGAAGAAAATTGAAGGATGTGGCGGCATAAATCCAATTCTAAGTTTATCCGGATTCCAAAATTTTGATGAATAAGTGCGAATAACTTTGCCTTCTTTGTTGTGTTGCACTACTGTACCTATGGATGCATCCGTTTTGTTTTTTGAATGAAAAGCGGCAACTTCTGTGATAACATTATCTGAATAGAATGTATCATCTGCATTCAGAATTCCAATTATATCACCTGTAGCCATAGCAATACCTTTATTCATGGCATCGTATAGGCCTCTATCGGACTCTGAAATCCAATTAGAAATTTTATCCTGATGCTTTTGAATTATCGATATCGTATCATCTTTGGAAAGACCATCAACGATGATAAATTCAATGTTTTTATAGGTTTGACCAGCAACGGAAAGAATTGTCTTTTCAAGAGTGGCGGCACTATTGTAACATACGGTAATGATGGATATTCTCAAAAATTTGTATTTAAATTAAAAAAAAATATGTTTTCCTTAAAACATATTTAAGGTAACCTATTGTGTTTATCGAACTGTCTCCTAATTGAATCCTATTTTCACTTTTATATTTTTTCTTGAGCCAACGTATGATTAAGTTGTCTTTACTTAAGATTATCCCATAGAAGAGGCATAAAATAAAATTAGATTTGGTTTCTCAAATCAATTATTGATTTTGCCAGTCCATGCATTGAAAACTCGTTAGCATTTATTAGATTGACCACACTTATAAAATCCACTTTACGACTGTAACTCAATTATTTTTGTTTTTATCTGAAAAAAGTACTGTGATTTATATTTTGCAAAATAAAATCCTTCTTTCCCATCGAGAAAGCCGAATTTAAAAAAATAAGTTGCTATAAAATATACGATCGGTAGAAGTCCTATTTTCATTAGTTTATATTTTAACTTCTGACGAGACGTAAGCAATCCATAATTACTGCTATTCAAACTTACATATCGATTAGCTTCCCATGAAGAATAAGCATTGTGTCTTGCTATATAATGCTCAAGACCTTTATAATCATTATGTATTATGGGACTTTTGATAAAACCAATTTTTCCAGATATTATTGGATGTTCATGAATTTCCATATCTAAATGACTCCAAGAGCCCTCCTTTATTTGCTCGTATTCTCCACTACCTACCTTAAAAAGAGGCATTTTTTTCATTTTATCGCCATAATTTAATTTCTTTTTCATAAAATAATTTTCATACATTATAGTAAAACCTGAATACTCATCAGCTATTATTTTATTTCTCAACTCTTCAAGAAAATCTTTGGTAACAAACTCATCAGCGTCCAAAAATAAAACCCATTCATTTCTCATTTCTACATTACGCAGCACCCAATTTCTTTTTTTAGGAAATTTACCATTCCAATCAAATTGTACGAATTGAAAACCAAAATCTTTTACAATTTCAGGAGTCCTGTCTGTACTTTTAGAATCAACCACAATAACTTCTGAAAAATCCTTTAATCTCCCTAGGCATTCCGGTAAATTTTTTTCCTCATTCTTAACCGGAACAATTACAGTTACTGGAATTTTACTTAAATTATTAAAATCTATTCTCATATTTTTATTTTAAAAAAATCTGTTTTTTAAGCATATTGTGGCGCTGTCACAGCGACTGTATAAAGTTAAACTTTTTGGTACTGCTTCTTACTACACAAAACTACTGCCCCATCTTGTGGTAACCATCGTTATTATGCTATAATTTGTAAACGACAGCGGCTAATATGTCCAATAAGAACCAGCGTATAAATTTACAGATTTGGAAACTACATAAGAATGTAAAAAGTCGAACATCCATGATATTTTGAAAATTTTAAAGGCTTTCATATAATTATCGAGACCATACTGTCATCATGAGGTTTTTAGCTCAGCGCACTGCGTAATTACGATACATCTATTTTTGTATTCTCCATTTTCCGGGGCAATAACTTAAAATCGAATCCGGCATCTTGATATGTTTTGTTTAACATTTCCTCGTGCTTAATTCGGTCCTGATCATTTTGAAATCTGTCTTTTATTTTCTTTGCAGGAATACCTCCATAAACCGAATAAGCTTCAACATCTTTTGTCACTACAGAACCTAAAGCTATTATTGCTCCATTTCCAATTTTTACACCTGTCGCAATTTTGACAAAAGCTCCTACCCAAACATCTTTACCAATTACAGTTGAATTCAATTTGGCACGACCTGAAAATATTATTGGTCGACCTGCCATATCATAAACGTGATCCCCACCTACGATAGATACATCATTAGCCAACATTGTATAATTACCAATACTAACTTTTGGATAAATTAAAGATCTAGGTCCAATATAAGAAAAAGCTCCTGCAATTAAATCTGAAGATATAGAACAACCACGACCCATATAAAAGGTTTTGTGAACATATTTTAGATTCAGTTTCCATCGAAGAAATGACATTCTCGTTAACCTAAATAATTCTCTTATTTTATATTTAATCATTTGTTAAAACTCTTTTAATTACTTCCAGTTGAAAACGAGGATTATATTTTTCGTCAATGATTTGAAAACAGTCGAGCCGCGTTTTTTCTCTCTCCTTTGATTCAGAAAACCAAGCTTTAATTTTGTTTGCTAAATCAGTTTCGTTGTCTTTAATAAAAAAAGTTCCCGAAACATTTTCATTTATCGCTTCAAATTCGGGCATCTGACTTGAAAAATCAGAATGTGTTATTACTGGTGTTCCGTATACTAATGAATGCATTGCGGTAAGTCCAACATTTCCCGGTGAAATACAAATTGCTGCATTATAAATTAACTCACCAATTTTTTCTTCATCATAGCAGGAGCCATAAAACCAAACACTATTATTCATGCTTTTCGTTTTTTCTCTCAGTCTTTCATCTTCAGTCCCAGTTCCGACAAAGACCAAATTGATTAAAATTCCATCTTCCTTTAAATACTTAAAGGCATTTATCAACTGTTCTAATTTTTTCCCTCTACTTAATCTACCAATAAAAATCAATATCGGATAATCGTTTTTAAAATAATTGGAATAAATATCAGTTTTATGCAATTTTTCTCTAACTGAGAGCTGATTACTATAATTTAATGAATTGTATATCACATGAAGATTTTCTGCTCTAAAACCCTCTTTAATCATCAGTTTTTTTGCATAATCTCCATACAAAAATAAACCATCACTCAAATTAAAAAATACTTTCTTAACTACTTTTTTTATAAAACTTTCATTTCCATACCAACCATGAGTCCACAAGTAAATTTTTTTATTAGAAAATTTACTTAACAACAACATACACCATGTTGAAAGGCAATAATATTCTCCCAAAATCACATATTGAGTGTAATTCTTAAAAAAAAGAGAAACGGCTCCTCTTTGCCAATAAATCGTCGAAAATAATTTAACGTTTGTAAGTTCACGTTTAAAATTTGAAAGAAGGGTGTAATCCATTTTTTTAATACCGTCCATCTTGTTACCAAAATAAAAATCGACTTCCAATTCTTTATCTAAAAGCGTAAATATAGCAGTTCTATAATGCTGTGCAAAATTGTATATAAGACCGATTTTATTAAAAGTTTTCATTTTTAATCAATAATATACTGTTTAAATTAAAATACATTTCTGCAATTAATCTGATTACTCTATTAATCAATAATTAATTATTTCAAGATTGAACATTCTCTTTTTCGACGATACTAACTTAATTCCTTTAAATGTTATTATTTAAAACAGCCACAGTACTTTTTTTGTGAAATAAAGCAGAACAAAAAATGTATTGAAAACCATTTTTTAATCAAATATTTCTTATTCTCGTTACAATTTTAATTTGAAAATCACTTGACTGACGAAAAATTATAATCAAAAACAAATTACACACAACCGGATAAACAGAAATATGTTTATAATCTATCGTTTATTTTCTATTTGAAATTTTTATTAAAAGGTCCACTATCGAACTTAATTCTCTCTTTTCTATTTAAAATAATATCACAAATTTTGACAAATCGTTTTGCGGCTTCTTGCGGAGACCAAATTTCTTTTATGCATTTTTGACCCTTAAATTGAATTTGCGTTCTTAGTTTTTCATCAACAATTAATTGATGTATTATTTTACTCAATGCTTTCCAGTCACCGGATTTAAACACAAATCCATTTACACCATCTTCGATAATAGCTTTACCAGCACCTGAATCTACGGAAGCAATAACCGCACAAGCTTCAGACATTGCCTCATTGACAACTGCTCCCCACCCCTCATATCCGCTGCTTGGCAGCACATAGATATCAGAACTTCCCATCATTTCTCTTATAACTTCAATTTTTTGAGAAGGTACAATACTGTACATTTCTTGTGGTAAAATCTCTTTGGCTAAAATTTGCAATTTTTCTTTTTCTTCTCCATCGCCCACTAATGTCAAGTGACAATCAGGATGTTTTTTAATTACCTCGCTAAAAGCTCTTATTAATACATCTACTCTTTTCCAAGGCAGCATTCTCCCACACCATAAAATAGAGATAGTGCTGGTAGGTCTTGACATTAATGTTGTTGATGTAACAGCTGTAAAATATCCAAAATTCCATATTCTTTCCTTAAATTTAGAAATGAACAGAATATCGTTCGCTGCATGACCTCCCTGTGCTAAATAATGAAAATTAGGATTTTTTGATAATTTCCTGATTTCCAGTGCGTATTTAATATATTTTGGAAATAGCAATCTCCATCTTCCGATCTTCGGTTTCCACCATCGTTCTGAAAAGTAGAATGTCAATTTATTGTTTTTTACTCGTTGACTGGCCTTTTCAAAGAAAGTCCTATTACTGAACAGAACGACATCAGCCTGATCAAACCATTTTTCAAATTCAATGCTGTTTTCCTCGTTTTCGTATACTTTAATTGCCCAAGGCTGATCCTCATCCTCAGCATTAAATCCCATATTAACTCTAAATTTTTCCGCAGGTTCAAGTATTGCATATTTAAAATTATCAATTCCAACCTGAGATACTAATGCATTGGCTAGAGGAATCATATGGTGATATATATTGTCAGAAATATATAAAATTTTCATAATTTTTTTTTAATGAGCATCAAAAATATTGCGTCGTAATTGAAAATGGAACTTTCAATCCTGTTTAAACAACTCTGCTTCATTTTACAAATCGTTTTAACAATCGATAAATAAAAACTGAATGTTTAGGAAAAATAACAAACAAAATTCTTTCTATTCGATATTTTAAAATAGTACCTGAGTCTAAATATTTAAACATCCATTTATTAAAATAGAATTCTTTGTTCAGCTTAACCCTGGTAACTCCATCCATTACCAGTGAATTGTGTAACGCATTAGTTAATGCCAACCAAATCACATTATGAAAAATATACTTTTCCGTTTTTTTTACATTTTTTTTCTCAAATGCAATAAGATTTAAAGCAATCTTGATATAATCAAAAGATTTTTTCGGATTAATACTTGCAGTTATCGAATCTGGCCGTTTGTAAAAAAAATAAAATTGTTTGTTATAAACCACTAATTTTTTAGCAAAATATAGCATCCTTGGAATAAACTCAAAATCCTCATGAAAAATTCCGGGTTCAAAAAAAAGATTGTTTTCTGATAAAAATTCCTTTTTATAAATATAAAACTGTGCTGGAACAATATACGAATTGTGAAGTAAATCAATACCTGAATTTGTTACAGCTGAAGTTGGAAAAATCTTTTTATTTTTTGAAGTATCGTCGTAGGCATTAACATATCCCATAGCTAGAACATCAATATCAGTCAATTTTTCTGTAATACTCTGCAGACAATTTGTTTCAATCCAATCATCGGAATCAATAAACCAAATATATTCACCTTGAGCTAATTCTAAACCTCTATTACGTACTACACTTAATCCGGCGTTGGTTTGAGAAAAAACAGTTATATTTTCATGGCCTGCGGCAATAGCCTTTACTATTTCGAAACTATTATCGGTAGACCCATCATTAATAATAATGATTTCATAATCGGTTTTATTCAGATTTTGATCAATGCAGGATTGAATACATTTAGCAACGTATTTTTCTACATTGTATACCGGAATGATTAAAGATAGTTTTTTCATTCGTTCAGTACTGAAATTTTGATCCATTCACTTAATGCAATAGTTTTATCGGAATCTAACATCCATCTATCTGGCGAGATTACGATCTTATTTGTATTGTTATTCAAATATGCTCCCCACCAACTGAATGTACTGTTTGAAATAATGTTATGTTTCGCTTTCGACATTAAAAAAACATACCAAAAACTATTTATTTTTTCGTTTTTAACAAATATCGTACCCTTTGGTAGCTTTAGATTATTTCTAACCCAATCCAAATCATCTGAAAACACGAAAAAGACAGGGTCTTCAACGTTAGTTTGAATATAATTTACAGCCTTTAAATAATAGTTAACATTGCAAACCGCATACCTGTCCATGTACAGCGGCGAAAAATAGTCTCCACGTCTGATATGCAAAGCGACTGAATTACTTTTTTCAATTTCTGAAATATAATTTTCGATCAATACAGGCATTTTATCTACTGTATCCAAAAAAAAATCTCTGTTTTTTATTTTAGAAACATAATAGTCCGTTTGCCAGTAGCCGTCAAAATAATAATCTTTAGCCTTATCCAGTGCTGTTTTATTAAATACTACTTTATCATTTATATATTTAGTACGACGACTAATTTTAAAGAAAAAAAGTTTTATCCTGTGAGCAACTCCTAAATAATTTGTAAACAGTCTTGCTTCATTAACTGTATTAAAATTAGATTCTAAAATAGTAATTTCTATTTCTCGGGAATCATCAAATTTAAAGCCATTTGAATCAAATTGTACTTCCTGATCGTACTTTTCCTTAAGATATTGCGCAAAAAAATATTGAAAGAGTTGGTTTCCCAAACCACTGGACAGGCGAACTGTTATCATAAATCAATTTTTATTTTTACAAAGTATTATGAAATATTGAGTCATTATTTTATTTTATCTAATTTTTCTACAAATAATTTTCAAACGCTGTTTTCTTAAAAAAACTGCAGTGAACAAATACTAGAATAATTTATACTTTTTTAAGTACCGTGTCTTATATATACCTTTTTAAAAATCGTTTTCCTCTTAAAAAATTCATTTTTATTTTCTGATCTTTATAATCATAGACTGGTCTTAAAATAAAAGTCTCAGAAGGTAAAAGATGATTATTGATAGTATCGATATAAAAACTTTTAAGTGCGTTAAATAAATTATATTCTAATAAAATTTTATTTCTGGAGGCGATCAAATACTCAAATTTTTCTAAATATAATTTATCTGATTTCAACAAGACATTCTCGATAGTTTTTAGTGAAGCTTCAATATTATTAATGTCAATTTTAATCAGAGAATCCTCATCAAAGTATTTACTTATATTTTTGGATCCATGATAAATGGGAATACAGTAACCTAAAAATGGATCCGCAATCTTTTCAGTCCAATAATCATTTATAGACGAATTTTCAACACAGATATTGAATTGATAATCCAGTAAAGCAGAAGCTTTATCATCAATTGGATTAATACCGTGGCCAAATACATCTATTTCATTTTGAAAGGTAGTTTGTATACTATTTAAAAATTTCATGCGCTGCTTATGCCCGGGCATTATTAATTTATTTGAGGTAATTATAGATATTTTCTTATTTTTTTTAGGCAATGGCATATCAATTAAATCATTATAATCATAATTCACACATTTTGTTTTATGACCAATACCAATATGCCAAGGCAGTGCCTGCTGAATTAAATGATTGTTCTTGTGCTTTAAATTGGGATGAGATGAAATCAGATGATCAAATTGCTTTAGAAAATAAGTCGAATACGTCATACTATAAGGTGGTTCCCCGGAAATAAACAAAATCCCCCCTTGTTTGCATTTTATCTTTAATTCCGTTTTTAAACCTTCGTAAACAATTACCATATCCCAAACGCGATCTTGCAAACTATTTTCAAAAAACAAAAAACCTTCCTTCTCCAAAGAAGCGGACAGTTGTCTCATAAAAGTTTCATCGTTAAAGGGCGTTATGATATTTATATAAATAATATTTTTCATTTATTAGGCTTGTATTTAAACTTTATCAACAAAACAATTCCCTGAGCAATCATATGTACAATTGAAGCTCCGAGTATAGAAATGGCATATCCGATTGCTCCATTGTGTCTTCCATAAAGAAGGATCAAAATTATAAGTGCTATACCCCAAAATATTCGTAAAATAAAATCATACCAAATTAAATTGGAACAAATAAATATATAGCCAACCGCATTTGTAAGGGCAACTAAAATTCCTGTGGCCAATACAGCAGCTATCAAGGAACTACTTAAATTAAATTTATCTCCAAAAAAGTTTTGAAAAAGACCTCCAAAAAAAAATAAGATCACAGCGGGCAAAACTGATAAAACTAGATTCCATACAAAAGTAATCACAACTATCTTTTTAAATTTTTTAATATCTTCATTGCCAAACGCATTAGCTAATTGTGGCATGGTCACTTTTCCAGCGCTATCAGGTAAAAGAAGCACCAGTGTCCGAAGTTGATTTGCAGTATTATAAGTTCCCAAAGACTGGTATCCTAATGGCTGATTCACAAATATCGATGTTGTAATCCAACTAACAGGACTTGTTGACAATCCGCTTAGGAAGGATGGAATTCCTATGTCAAAAATACTTTTCAGAACATCTTTATTTATTTGCGGCCTTACTCGTACTTCATGAGTTTTAAATTTTTTATTGAGATAAACTCTATTCGCAACAACATTAATGATTCTTGACACAAGTAACATAACCGTAAGCCCAGTGAGACCATAATAGATAGTACCAAAAACCAACAATGGAGCACTGAATATCCCAACAATAATACCAATAAAAGTAATTTCCTTAAATGCCTCAAAACCGGAAAGAACACCATTTTGCACTCCGGCTATTGCGTCAAAAATTACAATTACTGATGTAATTTGTAATAGCAAGGTAAGCTTGTCATTGTTCAGCAAATTGTTTGAAATCAATCCAGCGATACTAAAAAAAATAATTGCAACTACAAAACTTATTAAAAAGGATAGTAAATACAGTGTACTAATTATTCGCCCAACTTTTATAATATCCCTGTCTCTAAATTCGGCAATCAATTTTGTAGCTGCCAGTCCCAGACCTAATCCAGAAAAGGTGCCAAACATCCCGACAGTAGTTTGTATTACGTTATATTCCCCAAACATTTCAGGCCCTAAAATACGGGCAATCCAAGCTATTGAAGCAAAATTGATTCCTTTTGAAATAAAAGATCCTGCTATCGCCCATAAAGAATTGGTAAAAAAAGGATGTTGAATTATTTTTTTTAAATATGGGATCAATTGATTGAAATTTTACTATTTCTAAGTGGCGACTTCAAATTTCGTAATGCCAGAGTAAGAATGAATAATATTAAATAAATGTTCATCGCATTATGTGAGCCAAAAGTCATAATGTACCACTGTTGAAAGCCATAAAGAGGCATTATTAATGCAATAATTAAAGAAATCAAAAATATATTTTTAATACTACGGTCATATGCATTTTTCCAGTTCCTGTAAATTTTAAAAGCACAATAAAGAATAAAAAAATAATAAATAATTGAACCAATAGCTCCAAAATAAGAATAGGAATTATAATAATCAGATTCTGTTGGAATTATACCCCCTCCAAGTCCATATCCATTAATTTCATGAAATAAATCTTTTTTTTGCTTTTCAGCATTATCAATTGCCCAATTCCTTTCTTTCACTTCATCTCCAAAATTAATATTATCATTTAATAAAATTTCATAACGATTAATAACCCAATCAGAGGTCTTGCTGATAGAATCGTTTTGCAAAACAAATAAAGAGAATACAAAACCAATAACTGAGATTTGAATGGCTTTTTTAAACTGTTTAAAGAGCAGCAGAGATAGCAATAAAGATAAAAAAGAAAGAGTTATTCCCTGACGTGAACCTGAAAATAGTGTTGCTGTAATAATTATAAAGATTAAAAAAATCATAAGATATTTATAAAATCCTTTTGCAGAAAAAAAACAATAATATACAATGGGAATGGATATTGTTGCCAATGTCCCCACACCTCCTCGATAAAGGTACATACCCCCTTTACCTAAATCACTGTCACTTAAATCAATATCGGCCAATTCATTCCAAGCGTCGACCTTAATTAATCCTAAATATCCTAATAGAATTGCGGTGAAAATAAAAAAAAGCATTATCGACTGCACCTTAAACAATTTTAGTATGTAAGTAGTATCAGTAAAAGGTTTAGAAACTAATTTAGCCAAAAGAATAAAATAAAGAAAATAACGTACCAACTGAATAATTAAAATTTTGCTGTCAAAATCTATTATCTCAGTAGAAAAAGGTGCATATAGAACAGCTAAAAAAGTTGAAATAAGTGGCCAGGCTAAATATAAAAAAAAAGCTAGAACCACCACTTTGATTTTTTTTATCGGATTATTTTCACGGAACAATAAATAGATTGCTGCTAAATCGCTTAAAAAAATAGCACCTGCAACACCCGCTGACACAGTAAATATCGCCACGGGACTAACTAATGAGATCGCCAGGAATATATCATGATTTTTGATTTCATTTTTCTTACCAACGATAACAGCAACAATAATTGCAAAAAACTGAATAAAAAAAGCATTCGTCCACTCTAAATAATTCCAAAACATTCTCTCTAAAGTAGATTAATTATTATCAAACTGATGAATTTTAGTAGTACAAAAAAATATTAGATGTAAATTTATAATACATAATTATAATTTCACTTTTTAAGCCCATAGTACCCATGGATCTAAAAACCATGTCTTTACATCCTTTTTTTAAATATTAAGGTGTCATTTATCCAATTGACCATAAGATATTTTAGACCAAATACCTTTTTATTTTTGTTTCGCATACACCAAATTGGGCTGTCTTTTAATAAGTGAAGATCTTCATTTTGTTTAACCCATACTTCACTCAAAGGAATTGTTACCCCTTTATGCATTTTAAATAATATTGAAAAAATACTTTGATCATGTCGATGGGCAATAAAATCGGGAAAATTTGATGAAATGGATACTTCATCATTTATTAAATTAAAACTTGAATTAATAACATTTTGCCATTCGTTAAAAAGAACTTCAGCATTTTTATTTTTTTTTATTAAAATAAGTCCAGACTGTATTTGCGGGGTATTGTAAATCGCTTCATTATCTCGTACCTGCAGGTAATCAAATAAATCTCCTTTTGTATACTTACTCTCAAGTAAATTGTCTTCAAGAGAAACTGCCAAGATGCCCAACTCAGATTCATTTACTAAATTGATATAATCTTGAAATTTGTTAAACCCGTTACTGTTAATACTACAGCCTGCATCTGTATATAAGAGGATATCATTTTCTTTAAGCTTAGACAGCACATCTTGTATTATGGAGACCTTCCAAATATAACAACCATATCCCCTACTATTGTAATTAAGTACATCTTTAAATTTATTTTTAAATTCTTTATTAAGAGAAAATTCATTAAAAATAAAAATATCATCAAAAAAATTAGAAGATTTAGCTTCATTTTCAATTCTTTTTAATGTAGGCTGTAATCTTGAATCTGAAAAAGTGCAGAAGTAAATTTTTGGTTTGACCATACTGTTTTTAAAAAATTTATTTTCTTGATAACTATTTAATCCTGTCGATATTAAAAGTTAACTATTCAAAATAATTTAAAGTATTATATCCTCCATCTTTCAAATATTGATCTTTCTGCATCAGTTTTATGTCACTTTGCATCATGTCTTTGATCAATGCCGGCAAATCATATTTGCATTCCCAGCCTAATTTAGTGCGTGCTTTAGTAGGATCACCAATTAATAAATCGACTTCGGTAGGTCTGAAATATTTAGGGTCAACACACAGTACTTCTTTTCCAATTTCCAGTTGAAATTCTGGGTTATTACAGGCTTTAACATACCCTTTTTCATCAACTCCCTCTCCTTTAAAATCCAATTCAACGCCTACTTCAGCAAAACTCATCCTAACAAAATCGCGTACCGCTGTGGTTTTACCTGTGGCAATAACCCAATCTTCAGCTTCTTCTGCCTGTAATATCATCCACATCATACGAACATAATCTTTGGCGTGACCCCAATCTCGTTTGGCATCTAAATTACCTAAGTAGAATTTGTCCTGCAATCCTAAAGCAATTCTGGAAACGGCTCTGGTAATTTTACGTGTTACAAAAGTTTCGCCGCGAATAGGTGATTCATGATTGAATAAAATACCGTTGCAGGCATACATTCCATAGGCTTCTCTATAGTTTACCGTAATCCAAAACGCATACATTTTTGCTACTGCGTACGGCGAACGAGGGTAAAACGGCGTCGTTTCTGACTGTGGTACTTCCTGCACCTTGCCGTATAGCTCCGAAGTGGAGGCTTGATAAATACGGGTTTTTTTTTCCAATCCCAATAAACGAACCGCATCCAAAATACGTAAAGTTCCTAATCCGTCCGCATTTCCGGTATATTCCGGCGTTTCAAAAGAAACCGCCACATGGCTCATCGCCGCAAGATTGTAAATTTCGTCGGGCTGAATTTCTTTAATCAAACGAATTAAGTTAGTACTGTCCGTCATATCACCATAATGCAAAAAGAAATTACGGTTATTAACATGCGGATCTTGATATAAATGATCGATTCTATCGGTATTAAACAAAGACGAACGTCTTTTTAACCCATGTACAATATATCCTTTTTTTAGTAAAAATTCACTCAAGTATGCTCCATCTTGTCCTGTTACACCTGTGATAAATGCTATTTTTTGTTTATTATCCATTATGCTTTAGTATGATATTCATATTTTCTTTTTCTAATTTGATTAAACCGGGATTGGTTAGCTGGTTAATTGTTTATTTGTTTAAGCTTTTAATTGGTTAATTGTTTAAGCGTTTAATTGCTTATGCGTTTAATTGGTTAAGCGTTTAATCGAATTTGTATCTCAGTTAACCGATTAACCTTTTCATGACCGATTAACCTTTTCCTAACCAATTAAACTTTTCCTAAACGATTAAACTTTTCCTAACCAATTAACCTTTTCTTAACCGATTAAACTTTTCCTAAACGATTAACCCTTTTTCATAAACGATTAACCTCCTTTACATCTTCACTTCCTTAAATCGTTCGATATTTTCCAAAAACCAATCATAAGTTTTCTGGATGCCTTCTTCAAGGTTCACCTGATGTTTCCATCCCAAATCATGCATTTTTGAAATATCCATTAATTTTCTTGGTGTACCGTCCGGTTTGGTGGCATCCCAAATGATTTCTCCTTGATGTCCTGTGATTTTTTGAATTGTTTCTGCCAAATGTTTTATCGTTATATCCTCTCCTGTTCCTACATTATACAAGGACTCCGGCAATTTATTTTCTAAGGCAAAAAGCACGGACTGAGCCATGTCATCTACAAATAGAAATTCTCGTCTGGGCGTACCGCTACCCCAAAGGGTAACTGGTGCATGTTTGTTCTCTTTCGCTTCGTGAAACTTACGCAACATTGCAGGCAAAACATGTGAGGTATTCAGATCAAAATTATCATGCGTCCCAAACAAATTAGTGGGCATAAGGCTCACATAATCTTTTCCAAATTGCTTGCGGATTGCCTCACAGGCTTTTATCCCGGTAATTTTCGCTATCGCGTACCATTCGTTAGTCGGTTCTAAAGTATCCGTAAGTAAGTATTCTTCCTTTAGAGGTTGCGGCGCCAATTTCGGATAAATGCAAGAACTTCCCAGAAAAATGAACTTCTCCACACCCGATTTAAGTGCCGAATCGATCAGATTGTTCTGAATTTGCATGTTTTCCATAATAAATTGATACGGATAATTGCTGTTCGCCAGAATTCCGCCCACTCTTGCAGCAGCATCAATTATAACTTCCGGCTTTTCATCAGTTATAAAATTACTAACGGCCTGTTGATTTCTAAGATCCAGCTCTGAACTGGAAACACCTAGTAAATTAGTGTATCCTTTTGCAGTTAAGTTTCTCCAAATCGCACTTCCCACCATTCCCTTATGTCCTGCAATATATATTTTAGTGTCTTTATTCATTGTGCTTTATTGCTATAATACGTTGTTTTGCAAAAGTGGCTGCTACCATGCTAACTAGAGGCCTCATACCGTACATCTTTTTTACCTTAAATTCACAATTGGAAAATTGCATTGTACATAGTACCCGATTTCCAATCGTAACCTCAAATTTCGTCTCTGTTAGTAATACATTGTGTTCTTTTTATTTTAAAGCTTCGCAGTTCAAACTCACATAAATGGGTTGAAAAAGATCTGTTTTAAGGCAAATGTAGGGACAATTAATGCTTTTTTTTTTGATTTTTTAACCGAAAAAACCGACAAACATCAAAAAAAAGATAACCTGCTAATAATCAAATTAAAACAAAATCAATACTACATAATTTTCAAATTTTCAGTTCAGGGAATCCTTAAAAAAGAAAAACAGTTAAGTAAGGATTTTTTGTGCTGTTATGATTCTCAATTCCTTTTTTACTCCGTTACAACAAACAAAAAACAATAGTTCTGGCGAAGTTCCGTTGATTATATAAAAATGCACTTTTTTGATTTCATGTAATACTTAGAGAAAAACATAATGCCCCTATCTACCAAGAATTAAAAGTAATCCGAACTTTATTATTAGTTAAAAAGGTTGCGCTGCTCTTAAAAGTCGAACCCTGATATTTTTTAATAATACTACCTACTGTTACATTAATTTCAACAAGATACTTTAAAAAGGTTTATCTGAAAAAAATAAATTAATGCTTAACTCCATGACGTCCCAGAACTTTGACAAAAGTGAGAATGCATATTTTTGTATCGAATCGTAAACATTTTCGTTTTAAATATTCCGCTTCATACGCTACTTTTTCTTCCAGCGATATTTCATCTCTTCCATTTATCTGGGCCCAGCCAGTTATTCCTGGTTTTATGATGTGAACACCTTGTTTTACGCGCAATTCCATAAGATCATCTTGGTTATATAAAGCAGGACGAGGTCCGATAAAAGCCATTTCGCCTCTTATGATGTTAATTAAATTGGGGAATTCGTCAATACTTAATTTGCGCATCAAAACTCCTATTCTAAGCAGGTATTGTTCCGGATCATTCAATAAATGAGTAGCAACATTAGGAGTATTCATCTTCATGCTGCGGAATTTATACATATTGAAAAAGGTATAATTTACACCTACTCTTTTTTGTTTAAATAAAACAGGACGCCCGTCTTCAAAATATATTAACAGTGCAACGACTATGAATACAGGGGATAGAAGTACCAAAAGTACCAATGCGGTTAATCTGTTAAGCATTTTTTCTGAATGATTTGAAGGTTAAATTCAGTCCTTGTTCTGATGATACTGGCATTTTTTTTTGCATTACCTCAACAATTTTAGAATTGCTTACCTCATAATCTTCGGTTAGCTTTTGCAAACGCTCAGTATTTAAAGGCAATCTTAAATAGTTACCTAATTGCGCCATTGCATTGACCCATTTCTGAGGCAAATTCCAGATGCGTACTTTTATTCCGAGACTTTTTCCTAAGAGTTCAATAACTGTATTAGTTGAAAGTGAAAGGTCATCTGCCACCTGATACACTCCCGAAGGAATATCCTTTCTGTCCAATAATTCTTTAATTACAAAACAAAGATTTTCAACACTTAAAAATGACCGTTTATTGCTAAAATCACCCAATAGCCACGGAATTCCTTTGGATACTAATTTGTACAATAGGTTTAGATTTCCCTT
Source organism: Flavobacterium caseinilyticum (assembly GCF_004349085.1). GTDB lineage: Bacteria > Bacteroidota > Bacteroidia > Flavobacteriales > Flavobacteriaceae > Flavobacterium > Flavobacterium caseinilyticum. The sequence continues at coordinate 173,190 of NZ_SMFM01000002.1, forward strand.
GTTACCCGGACCATGAATCATACAAGGACGCAAGATATAAACCCTTTTATTTTCTGGCAAGTTTGACAAAATATACTGTTCCGCTTTTAATTTGGATTTGCCATAGGCCGTGGCAGGCGTTGGAATTTCATTCTCCGTTAAAACTCCGGTAGTGACGTCTTTTACAGCCTTGACGGAACTCATATAAATAAAAACATCGATCTCCGATGCTAAAAAAGTATCAAATATCTCTTTAGTTAAACCAAAATTTACTTTGAAATAAGCTTCTGGCTCATCCACATTTTTTAAATCATGCGCCTTTCCTGCCAAATGGATTATTGAGCTAGCATCTATTTTAGCCTGTTGTTGAAAACGCGTGTAATCAAGTGTCTGAGTGACACCATTTGCAACTCTGGAGACACCTACTACTTCTTTGTTGTGCTTTTGTAAATAATTCATTAAATTATTGCCAACAAAACCGGTTACGCCTGTAATATAAACTTTATTCATTTATTTTTTTTAATATGTCGCAATCTACTTTGCAACTTTTAACCTTTTTTCAAAGGTGGCTATATGATTCTGATTCAAAGTTTGTGTAAGGTTTCCATTACCTGATAAACTTCCTATACCTAAATCTGCTGGCTCCTTGCGGCACTTAAATTAATAACTATTATTCGCTCGCGGTTCACCGACGAGCATCCTTACCTACCTCGTTCTGGATTTAATGGTTTGGATTTTTTATAACACTACGCTCATCAATTGTATAGGTCTTTGAGACTTCTTAAATTTAAGTTTTTTTTCAGAATGTGTGCTACTTAAGAAATTAAATTCAACTCACATTCTTTTTTTTACTTTGAATTATTACAACTGCCGTTAACTATTGTAACCTATTGATTTATAATTCTCTTTTTTATAAATTTTGCGGGGTTGCCGCCAACCACTGTCCAAGGTTCAACATCCTTAAAAACAGCCGCTCTTGCTCCAACTACCGCGCCTTGCTTTATTGTAACTCCCATTCCAATAAATACATCAGCTCCTATCCAAGCCTGATCTTCAATTATTATAGGTGCAGTTATTAAAGGGTGTTTTGAATTTGTTATATCATGCGACGCGGAGCATAAATACGCTTTTTGTGAAACGACCGAGTGAGCTCCAATTTTTATTTTATCCGGATTGTAACAATCAACATCCGGTCCTAATAAAGAATAGGCATCCATTTCTAAATTCCAAGGAGCCCACACTTTTACAGAAGCATATACCGTGCAACTGTTATGAATTTTAGCTCCAAAAAGTTTCAAAACAAATAATCTCCAAATCCGAAAGTAAGTAGTAGGAAAAAATCTAAAAAATAAAAAACAAACGATATTCCACAATAACCTTGAAAGCTTATTTTTTAAAGTTATCTTATCCTGATAATTCGCTAAAGAAATTAGATTTTTATCTTCTTTTATCATTTGTATAAAAATTTTCTAATTTGTTTGAAAGCCACTTCTGGTGTAACAGTAATAATTAAAAATACAGCCGCCTTCCTTAAAGATCCTTGTTGAAATTTTTGAATTTCGGGAATCAAAGGTCTATATTTTTTTTTGTATGCCGCAGCCCAAACTAACGTGTAAATAAACTTTAACCAAGATTTATTAAGCTCATTATGCCATGTATACATTGAGTTACCTGTTATTTTTGATTCATCAAATGACTGTAACAAATTAGGAACACCCAATAACCAATATTTCGGCCAGGTGTCATTCCATTCCCTATTTTTCACCATTCTTTGGATGACCAACGGATAACTGATGTATAAACAATTTGCAGGCGTCAATTTATCAATACCCGCATAAATTCTTCCTAAAAAATCATATCCGAAATGATTAGAGGTATCAAAATATTCACCCAAATCCCAAGCTTCTTTTTTAAAAATCAAGGCCGAAATAAAGCCCGGTGCAATCGTATATTTCTCAATGAAATTCGATAAGCTGTTCTCTTCAATAATCGAATCATAATTCGAATTTTCAAGCCTTAATTTATTTATTAGAGACACTCCTAAATCTGAACCTACCACTCGATTAAAATGAATTAGACCTATATTTAAATTGTTGTTCAAAACCTCTAAAACAGACTCAATCATATATGGAGCAGGTATATCATCATCGCCAAATATAATTATATAATCCCCTTTACATAAATTTATACTTCTTGAGAAACTTTCACAGATTTCGACTCTTTCCGTAAATGCTTTATAGGTGATAAAAGGGTTTTCTTCCTTTAAACTTTTAATATACGCCTCTGTTTCATCTGCCGATGCATTGATAGAAATACACAATTCCACACTATCCAAATTTCGCTGAATTTGAGGTAGTAGATCTTTAAGTGTTATTTTTAAATACTCTAATCTGTTTAATGTGGGAACAACAACTGAAAGTTTCATGAATTCAAAATTATTATTTTATTTTTCTTGTAAATAGTTGAAATTTTCGGTTTAATTACCTCGTAAAAAAGTCTACTTTTTGTTCCCTCTATGTTGCCTCTATTTTTAGTGATAGCGATGATTTCAATTTTACTCAAAAAAATACTGCTGGTGAACATAAAGTTCATCTCTCCAGGTTTTTATTCAAATATTTGCTTCTATTATCATTCTGAAAACTACGATCTTTTGGCACTCTATTATATTTAAATAAAATGTTTTGAAGTTGAATCTATTATTTAAATACCGATTCTGCCCACTGAATACTCTCCTTAACTCCATTTTGAGGAGTTGTTGACGGAGTCCAGTCCAATAAATTGGTTGCCTTCCTGTTATTGGCAACAAAAACTAACTGATCACTTTCCCTAAAAGGAAGCTGTTTGTATTTCATTTTTATATTCAGAACGTCTTCAAGTAATTTGAACAATTCTAACAGCGAAAGACTATTTTCAATTCCACCACCGATATTAAATGAGTTTCCTTTTGCGGATTCAATGTTTTCCACTGCTTTAAAGTAGAGGTTTACTACGTCTGAAGCATGCAGAACATCTCGCACCTGTTTTCCATTACCAGAAATTGTGAATTCTTCTTTACTGGTCCCTTTTTTAATTTCTAATGCTTTTTGAATAAACCACCCTACCCATCCCTGGTCTATGGTCGCATGTTGGTTGCCTCCGTACATCGAAGAATGTCTAAAAACCACCGTTTTAATGCCATAAATACGATTAAAATCCAATAAATATTGATCCGCTGCTCCTTTTGAACATCCATAAGGCGAATGAAAATTAAGCGGTGTGCTTTCATCAAAGCCGTCAGGGTGCTCTTTGCAGGCATAGCGGGTCGCTTTTTCTTCAAAAGTTAAGTCTTCAAAATCCCCATATACTTTATTGGAAGAAGAATACAATATCATTGCCTTGGGAGCATATTTTCTGACAGAATCTAATAAATTGAATGTTCCCATCGCATTAATCTCAAAATCCAGTCTAGGATTGCTGATCGAAGTTGTCATCGCTACCTGGCCAGCCAAATGAAAAATAACATCAGGCTGTTCTTCTTTAATTACCGTTTCAATATCATTTAAGTTCCGGATGTCATAGGGATAGTATTTAAATTCACCTTGTTTTTTAAGCCATTCTAAGTTCAGGGCACTCCCAAATCGAAACAGATTATCAAAAACAACCAGTTCCTCTCCTCTTTTTAAAACTTCGGCAGCCAAATTAGATCCTATAAACCCACAACCTCCCGTTATCAGGTACTTCATTTTTTAATCGTTTAAAATTTTTTGAATACCGTCGATGATGGTCACTTGTGGTTTCCACCCCAACTCAATTAATTTTCTATTATCTAATTCCGGCAGCATAATATCTCCTTTTCTGTAAGGAATTCTGCCAAATTTTAACCTGGAAACTATTTTACTTTTATTTAGTTTTTCTAATGCGGCTGCAAGAATTAAAACAAACTCTTTCACCTCCGTAAATATATTGGTACCGATATCGAACTGACTCCAGTTTGGTAAACTCATTCGTTTCTGTAGAATCAAATCATAAGCGGCAACAACATCACTAATATATATAAAATCTCTTTTTTGAATTCCGGAGGTTAAATTAATATCGTCCGTATTATTAATCATTTCATTCATCAGCCAAGGCAGAAACTTATTAGTGTCATCTTTTGCACCATACATCTGTTCAATTTTAAAATTGACAACCTGTATTTTTTCGGAACGCTGTTGCAGCCAATCGGCAAACTGAGCTTTTGATAAACTGTAGTCATTCAAATTTCGGGGCAGTAAAGAGTCCGTATTAATGAATGTTTTTACATTATTTTTTATTGCTTCTTCTAATAAATTTAAACCAAAAATTAAATTGGTATTCACAATATCTGCAGTGCTTTCATTACTTCTTCCATAACTACATACTGTATTTATGATGACATCGACTTTTTCAAGACTAAAAACTGTTGTAAAATCGACTCTATCAATATCATAAATTCGAACTTTATTTAACAAATGATTGATTCTCCAGGTGTCAGATGTAGTTCTTTTCAAAATTATTACATCAAATTCCTGATTAACAAAAGACTCCAGTAAATGACTCCCTAAAAAACCTGTTGCACCGGTAAGTAGAATAGTTATTTTCATGAAATTAGAAATTCAACCCAAAAAATTCTTCCATTTTCTCTGCCACAAAATCAAAATGTTCTTGCCCTAAGGCTGGATATAATCCAATCCAAAAAGTATCATTCATAGTAATGTCAGTATTGGTCAGTTCACCAACTACTCTGTATTCGATATTTTTAAAGTAAGGCTGCTTTGTTAAATTACCTGCGAAAAGCAATCGGGATCCAATCTTGTTTTGGTCTAAAAATTTCAGTAAATCAACCCTATTAACCCCGCAGTCCTTTTTCAGCGTTATCGGAAAACCAAACCAGGAAGGATTACTGTTTGGAGTAACTACCGGCAAGTGTATAAAATCAATGAGGTTACCTAAGCTGTTGTACAACAATTTGAAATTTTCTCTTCTTTTCTCGATAAACCCGGCAGCTTTATCTATTTGCGCCAATCCGCAAGCGGCCTGCATGTCGGTAATTTTTAAATTATAACCTGAATGGGAATACACATACTTATGGTCGTAACCAAAAGGCAAATCCCCGTGTTTCTGTTCAAAACGACAGCCGCAGGTGTTGTCACATCCGGGAGCACAATAACAATCCCTGCCCCAGTCCCTGAATGATTCTGCTATTGCCTTTAATTCGGCATTGTTAGTAAAAACAGCGCCACCTTCTCCCATCGTGATGTGGTGTGCCGGGTAAAAACTTAAGGTGGCTATGTCTCCAAAAGTGCCCACTAACTGGCCATTGTAAGTCGCACCCAAAGCATCACAGCAATCTTCAATCAGCCATAAATTATGTTTCTCGCAAATGGCTTTAATTTTATCTACATTGAAAGGATTTCCCAAGGTATGTGCCAGCATAATGGCTTTGGTCTTGGGAGATATCGCTGCTTCTATTAAATCGGCATTAATATTATGAGTGTCCAGATCCACATCCACAAAAACGGGGATTGCCCCGAACTGTACAATAGGATTTACCGTGGTGGGAAAACCAGCTGCCACACCAATAACCTCATCTCCTTTTTTGATGGCTCTGTCTCCCAGTGTTGCCGACGTAAGCGCACTAAAAGCCACCAAATTTGCGGAAGATCCGGAGTTTACAGAAATACAATATTTAACGCCTAAAAATTCGGCTAACTTTTTTTCAAATGCCGCATTAAAACGTCCCGTTGTTAACCATCCATCCAGGGAAGCATCCACCATATTCTGGATTTCTTCATTTCCAATAACTTTTCCTGCAGGTGGAATCATTGTTTCACCAGCAATAAAAGGCTTTTGTTTATAGGCTTCTTCGGTATATTTTGATACTAGTACTGCTATTTCTTTCCTTAAATTTTCTAAAATTATTTTACTTTCCATTATCAATATCAATTGCTATAATTTGTAATTTCTTTTAAACATTGTTCTCTCATATTCTTGCCAGCTCTCCAGTGCTGCTGCCAATTTACGATGAGATTAAGGGTATATTCCAAATTCCATTTGGGCTGCCAATTCAATCTTGATGCTGCTTTGGAACAGTCTAATTTTAAAAAACCTGCTTCGTGCGGATTATTATTTTTGTCTAATTCCCAGCAAGCTCCTTCGCCCCAGGTAGCTACCATTTTATCCAGAATCCAATTTACCGGTTTGCAATCTTCCTCTTTCGGACCAAAATTCCATGGTTGCGCGTACTCCTGACCATCATTATATAAATGTTCTGCCAACACCAGATAGCCTGATAATGGTTCCAACACATGTTGCCACGGCCTTGTAGACAAAGGATTGCGCACGACAACCGATTTTGAAGTTTCAAATGCTTTAAGAATGTCAGGTATCAGCCTGTCGTCTGCCCAATCGCCGCCGCCAATTACGTTGCCTGCTCTGGCTGTTGCCAATGCCGCACTGTCTTTCGAATTAAAAAAGGAGTTTCGGTACGCTGCTGTAACCAGTTCGGCACAACCTTTACTACTGCTGTACGGGTCATGACCGCCCATAGGTTCATTTTCTCTGTATCCCCAGGCCCATTCCTTATTTTCATAACACTTATCAGTCGTAACCGATACGATTGCCTTCAAATTTGGACAGGCTCTTGCTGCCTCCAATACATTAACTGTACCTATTACATTGGTGGTATAGGTGTCCACCGGTTCCATATAGGACAACCGCACCAAAGGCTGTGCCGCCATATGTATTAAAATAGCCGGATCAAAGGCAAGCATACTTTCCTTTAACTGCGCCAGGTTTCTAATATCTCCTATTTCAGATTCCATATTCTTGGCAACATCAGCTACCAAAAACAGCGATGGATCAGTGGGCGGCGCTAACGAATATCCTTTGACCACAGCCCCCATCGATTGAAGCCAAAGGGACAACCAACTTCCTTTAAAACCGGTATGTCCGGTCAGAAATACTTTTTTATCTTTCCAAAAAGAAGCATTTACTTTTCCTTTTAATCCTTCCATAATTTCCAGGGTGCTTGATTAGTATCCCATAATTCCTCTAAAAGCATCTTATCTCGCAACGTATCCATAGGCTGCCAGAATCCTTCATGTTTGAATGCCATTAATTGGTTATCAGCTGCCAGTCCTTTTAAAGGACCTTGTTCCCAAACAGTTGAATCTCCCGATATTCTATCGATCACTTTAGGGGACAACACAAAAAAACCTCCATTTATCAAGGCTCCGTCACCTCTTGGCTTCTCTTGAAACTGTCGCACTTCATTATCCACGATATCCAACGCTCCAAATCTGCCTGGCGGGTACGTCGCAGTTACTGTGGCGTCTTTTCCATGAGATTTATGAAATTCCAAAAGTGCTGCGATATTCACATCTGCAACTCCATCGCCATACGTAAAGCAGAAGCTTTCCTCTTCATTTAAATATTGGGCAACTCTTTTAAGTCTTCCGCCAGTCATTGAATCATCGCCTGTATCTACTAATGTAATGGTCCAGGGTTCAGCTCTTTCTTCATGTACCATCATTTTGTTGTCCTTCATGTTAAAAGTAACATCAGACTGATGTAAAAAATAATTAGCAAAATATTCCTTAATCACATAACCTTTATAACCACAACAAATTATAAAATCATTAATGCCATAATGAGAATAGGTCTTCATAATATGCCATAAAATGGGCTTTCCTCCTATTTCCACCATAGGTTTTGGCTTTGAAACCGTTTCTTCACTTAATCGGGTTCCTAAACCTCCTGCAAGAATGACTGCTTTCATAATTTTCACTTTATCTGACCCGACTGAGTACTTTATTTTAACTAAAAAATTTAATCAATAACCGATTAATTTTTCTCATAAACAATTAACCAATTAACCTTTTCCTAACCGATTAACCCTTTCCATAAACAGTTAACCAATTAACCTTTTCCTAACCGATTAACCCTTTCCATAACCAATTAACCCTTTCCCTAAACAGTTAACCAATTAACCTTTTCCTAACCAATTAACCCTTTCCCTAAACAGTTAACCGATTAACCTCTACCTAACCGATTAAACAATTAACCTCTTCCTATCCGATTAACCCCTTTCTCTAACTACTAATAAATGCATCCGAATAAAATGCATCTTCCGATAATCCGTTTTTTACTAATAATTCTCTTGAATCTTTGATCATGTTTTCTGAACCGCAGGCATAAATAACGGTATCCGATAAATCCATTTTTTTTGAAACAACAATATCCTGAACATAACCTTTTTCGGCAGTCGAGTGCTCATTGCTTCTGCTTAGTACAGCAATAAAATTGATTTTTAAATTTTTAAAATCAGGTTTCCAAAACAGATCTTCTTCGTTTCTGCCTCCAAAAAACAAATAAATTGTTTTGTCAAGAAAGTCAAAGTTATTTTCATCCAGCTGTTCCAATATTGCCTTTACCGGAGCAATCCCGGTTCCTGTTGCCAGAAAAACAATATTCTTTTTATTGGTCTTCTTATAAAAAAAAGTTCCTATTGGGCCTTCAACCCTAAGTAGATCATTAATTTTAGCTTCATTAAATATGTAGTTACTAAACCTGCCATTTTTATAATTCTTTATAAAAAAAACCAAATTAGCGGCTGAACTAGTATTGGCAATGGAGTAACTCCTTTTGAAATCTCCTTTAATTATATTTACATATTGCCCTGACAAATAGTTAAATGTTGCATTTGGTGGCATTCGTAATTGTAATTCAATTACATCAGAAGAAATCGCTGTAATTTTGTCCACTTTTGATGGCAGTGTTCGAACCTGTTCCAATGCATAACCACTCAGATCTTCAATGTCGAGTACTAAATCCGATGTTGGACTTCGAACACAAGTTAAGATGTACCCTTGTGATTTCTCCTCTTCACTAAGTCCAATTTCATCTATGTTAGCGAATGAAGTTCCGCTGATAACTTTTGCCTTACACGATTGACAACGACCAGTTTTGCAGCTGTAATCTATCGTTATATTCTCTTTTTGTGCACCAATCAATATAGTATCTTCAGCAGCACATAAAAAATGGGTGTCGTTTTTCAGATTTATAGTGAACATACAATTTTTGCTTGTTTGGTTATTCGTTTAAGGTGTTATTCGCTTAACCGGTTAATCGGATAATTGTCTAATGGACTGTTTAACGGTTTAATTGGTTAACTGGTTATCGGTTATTTGGTTAATTCGTTAACTGTTTATTTGTTTAAGTGGTGCACTGTTTACACGGTAAACTGTCTAATTGTTCAATCGATCTTTAACATTTATCTTTTGGTAAACCAAATAAACTTTAAATTACCCGTTATTTTCATTTCATTCCACGGCTTCGCCGTTCATACTCACAAAAATGAGCAGAAAAGGGGCAGTTTTGATACAAATGTAAGTACAATTGATGGTGTTTTTCTTAATTTTTTTACACACAATACTTACAAATAGCAAAAAAAATGTAATGTACTTATAATCAATTGAAAATAAAGAAACGCAATACTTTTTATTTTTAATATTTCTGTAACAATAACGTCTAAAAAGAAGAAAAAAAGGTCGTTTTATGCTTTGTCTTTAAAAAATTGTCACAACTGCGATTTTCATGCAACATGATTATCAATACTTTTTTTACTCCACTTTTGTTGAGATTGGAATATATCTATTATCACTAATAATGAGAAAAAGGATTCCACTTTAATAAAAAAGTGAAATCCTTACATTTTTAAATCACCAAATTTAGTGTGACTTTAATTTAAACTGGTCGCTCTAATGAAGAACTTTTCAAAGGGATAAATTAATGTTTAACTCCATGGCTTTGGGCGACTTTTGTAAAAGTGAGTATGCAAATTTTTGTTTCAAATCGCATACCTTTTCCTTTTAAATATTCAGTTGTGGAATTTACTTGTTACAGAAGTGGAATTCAACGGCTAAGTATTACACTATAAAAACTGGTTTTTATTAATCATAATACAAAGGAAATTGCTACTTGGTTACAATTTTTTTTACATCTGTTCTTTTAAACCTCATTATTTAGCAGCGTGCTTATTTTCAGTTGATTAAAAATTAAAGAAGCGCTTAAAAAAAATAAACAGTATTTAGAACAAAGAAAATCTAGAACCAAGATCAAAAAAATTATAAAACGCTTAAATTATTAATTATTTTACAACTTATTTTTGATTAACTCGTATGAATTATCAACGTTAAATTCTTTCTGTAACAAACCCCATGCATTTTCCTGCATTAGAGTAAAATTTTCATCGGGCGAAACTATTTTATCTATAGCTTTTAGCATTCCTGTGATATCTCCGGACAGAACTTTGTAGCCACAATTATTTTTTTCTATCACACAGCCGATATCACTGTTAGCATCAGTTGCTGCAATTACCGGCATTTTCATTTCTAAATAGGATAACAGCCTAGATGGAAAATTGGGAATCGTAAAGTCCTTGTGTAAAAAAATCAATCCCACATCACATGCTTTTAAAAGAATATCGTAATCTTGTTTAGGTAATTGTGCGAGTAACAAAGCATTTACTGGCTGTTTATTTTGAAACCAATTAGAAATCCTGTTATACTCAGTACCCGAACCTACCACTAAAAAGAAAACGTCAGGGTTTGTTGTCGCTGTTATTGTTTCCATCAAAAAATCAAGTCCCTGAGGTTTACCGAGATTTCCTCCATAAATAATTATTTTTTTATGTAAAGGAAGTTTATATTTCTCTTTTATAAGTTGTTTTTCTTCTGATGTTTGAAGTATCGCTACAGGTGCAATAGAGTTGGGATTTACTTCAAATTTTACAGAAGCTATCGTTGGATTATGAGCAATAACATAACTTTTGTTAGCGTCTGACATGCAACCTATCATGTCGGAAAGTTCATAAAGTTTTCGTTCCTTTTTTTTGAACAGTCGATGAATCAATCCCCCGTCTTTTATCATTCTCATGTCCACAGCATTCTGAGGAAAAATATCTTTTAGTAACAAATAAGCGAAAGCATTGTCTCTTTTTTTTACAAAGTCGATAACTTTATATAAGGTAATAGGCGGTGTTGAATACAGTACCAAATCAAACTTTATTTCTGAAAAATGCTTTATAATTGCTTTTAAGTACTGACATTCAATAGCTAAAATCCCTATACCCTTCTCCACAATATTCGTTTTTTGAAGATTAAAAGTCCGGACATTCAATATACTAACCCCATCTTGCTGTGAAATACGTGTATTATTTTTATCTCGGCGCTCTGAAGGGCTTACTACAAAAACTTCATGTCCCTCATCTCTAAATTTACGAAGCAAGTCAGTATAAATCCCTCGTTCCTTCAGCGTATTGATCTTAACCAATGTCAAAAAAAGTATATTCATAACTTTAATTAAATGTATTCATTCCAAACAGTTCTCTTGATATAATCTGTATAACTTAAAATAATACGAACCATCTTATCCGAAACATTCGGCATCGAATAGTCATTCACCGGTCTGAAATTGCGTTCCTGACCTCTTTTTTGATATTGCAGTTGCGTTAAACCCTGCATAATTCTTTCCGGATTCAGGCCTACCATCATCACCGATGCCTCTTCCATTGCTTCCGGACGCTCGTGTGCATCACGAATATTCAGAGCAGGAAAATTTAACGTTGATGATTCTTCCGAAATAGTTCCGCTGTCTGATAAAACAGCAAAAGATTTCATCTGCAAAGCGTTGTAATCATTGAATCCCATTGGTTTCAAAAACTGCACTTCCGGTCGCATTTTAATTTTTTTAGTATCAATCATCTTTTGGGTACGAGGGTGTGTACTTACAATAATTGGAAAGCCATATTTTTCAGCAATCAGATTCAAGCTATCCATTAATCCTTTGAAGTTTCTTTCGCTGTTGATATTCTCTTCTCGATGAGCCGAAATGACAAAATACTTATTTTCCTCTAAATTTAAAGTTTTCAGAATATTTGATGCACTAATTTCAGGCAAGTAATGATTCAGCACCTCAAACATTGGTGAACCCGTTTTGATAATTCTATCCGCCGGCAAGCCTTCACGTAATAAATATTCACGGGCAATATCACTGTAGGTAAGGTTAATATCCGAAACGTGATCCACAATTTTACGATTGGTCTCTTCAGGAACACGCTGATCAAAACACCTGTTTCCCGCTTCCATATGAAAAATAGGAATATGTCGTTTTTTTGCTGGTATGGCACATAAACAACTGTTCGTATCCCCTAAAACCAAAAAAGCATCCGGCTTTTCACTTTCTAATAACGGATCAATTTTAATCAATATCTGACCAACTGTCTCAGTAGCGGTTGCCCCTGCGGCATTCAGGAAAAAATCTGGTTTACGAATCCCTAAATCTTCAAAAAAAATCTGATTCAGTTCATAATCATAATTTTGACCTGTATGCACGATAATGTGCTCAATGGCTTCTGAATGGTCTAAAGCGGCCATTACTCTGGACAATCGTATTATTTCCGGTCTGGTTCCAACAACGGTCATCACCTTTAATTGTGCTTTCATCTTTTATTTTTTATATCTCTTGATAATTGATTTCAGTTCAATAATTTACTTCTTTTGCTCAATGAACCTATTAAGCTGAACCATCAAAACGTTGTAATGACTCTCAACTTCGCTAGAACTAATATAGATCACTATACTGTTTCGTTATTATACGTTCTCAAAATACGTATCTGCATCACTTGGATCATAAAACTCATTAATCCAGAAATTGGTGTACAAAATTTCATCTCCTATGTTTTTGATGTTGTGTGTGTACCAAATTGGCATGTCTACGTACGAAGGTTCGTCGCCATCTAAGTAGAAATCTAAAACCTCATCAGTTCCGATGCGTCTGAGTTGAATTAATGCTTTTCCTTTGATTACTGCAAAACGCTCTATTTTTCGGGTGTGATAATGGTTTCCCCTTGTGATTCCTGGTACAGTTGTGGAAAATGACACTTGACCGCCAACCCCTAATCGGATAATTTCCACAAAAGAACCTCTTGGGTCGGTATGTTGAACATATTTTACCGGATAATGAGTTGCGATATCCATGTAGCAACGAAACGTATTAAATAAATTCAGTTCGAACGTGGTATTGATTGCTGGAATTTCTCCATTATCCTGATACCCTGTTTTATAGTTTTGTAAAAGGTTTAATAGTTCTGAAACTTTAGCTTCAGCAGTGTAGGGAACACTAAGCTCCTCGTCACTTTCTCCGCTTCTGATTTCTTTTAAGATTGCAGTAACCAATTCACCTACGTAGATCAACCTCACAACACCATCCACATCAATTGTCGGAGTTTCCCCATGCGCCAATTTATGGCAAAACGTGGCTACTACCGAATTGTAATTGGGATGACCGAAAGGTCCAAAAACATTCGGAATAATCATTCCTGTAAATTTTCCTCCTGCATTTTTTGCCCAACTGATCATCATTTCACGTCCTTCTTTCTTGGACTTCCCATACAGATTGTCTCTTTCTTCCTGCGTAGAAGAAGAAAATAAAACGTGGGCTTTGCTCTTTGTTTTAATTAAGGATTGCGTCAGTTTTTGAACCAACCCAACATTCGTATCATAAATCACCTGAGGCTCATTATGGCGATTCATCGCTGCCAGATGCACAATTACATCGCATTGTGATACGAAAATATCCAAACTTTTTTCATTATCAAAAAAACTTTTTTGAAAATCAATACGCTCAAATTCGTCAGGATGCAATCCCAAGGTATTGTACAAATGGGTCCCGACAAAGCCGGCCTGACCTGTTATTCCTATTTTTATCATTTTTTTATTGAATGGTGATTGGTAAATGTTGATTAGTGATTGTCACTACACTTTTAGTTTTTTTTCTACTAATTATTTAAAATAATCAAATTCATAACGGTATTCATCTTGGAGTTCTCCTGACAAATAATCTGACATTGAAAGTAATTTAGATCCTTCCTCCAGCGATTGAATGCTGCTGATGTATCCTGAAGGGACATGGAGCACATCTAATTTTTCTGCATTAATTGTAAAACTAAATTGTTCCAATTTTTTGGTTGGACTTTCCCAGTTGTCAACTGCAATCAACCGGATTGTAAAAGAACCCTTCAAAGCAGAAAACCATCGTTGTTCTATTTTATGTCCCTGCCAAGCCCTTACAAAATCAGTACTATTATTTTCTATAATGTACATTCTCTTGATAGCCGATGCAACAAAATTATTGTTGTAAAACAAAGTTCCTCTTGAATCGGCATGCCTGCCTCCTTTTATTATATTTGGAATCATTTTTTAACCTCTAATTACAGCAAATTGAATGCTATTATGGTAATAGTGTCACTTCTTTATCGAACACTTTTATTCCTGCCACTTTGTTGCGAAGCACTTTTGTTACATGAATTTCCTCTCCAAATACTTCTTTTCGAATCAATGGTAATGTAGCTAATAATTTTTTCATTCCTGACACATCCTGTTGTTCTGTATTATGGGAATGATAATCTTCAATTATGGAAACATCCTTTTCTCCTTCCGAAAAATACTGTGCATAATTCAAATCACGGTTATCTGCCGGAATTCTATAGAAATCGCCCATATCTTCTGCTTTTACCATTTCTTCACGGGTACACAATGTTTCATATAATTTCTCCCCATGACGCGTTCCGATTATTTTTATTTCAGTATCGGCATTACAGAGTTCTTTTAAGGCTTGTGCCAAATCGCCAATGGTTCCTGCCGGTGCTTTATTGACAAACAAATCACCCGGATTCCCATGCTCAAAAGCAAATAAAACCAACTCCACCGCTTCTTCTAATGACATTAAGAAACGTGTCATTTTAGGGTCGGTTATCGTAATGGTTTTACCTTCCTGAATTTGTTTTAAAAACAACGGAATCACTGAACCTCGTGAGGCCATTACATTTCCATAACGGGTCAAGCAAACAGTGGTATCTTTAGTATTTCTGGAAGCGGCAATCGCTACTTTTTCCATTAATGCTTTAGAAATCCCCATCGCATTGATAGGATAAGCAGCTTTATCGGTACTCAGGCAGATCACTTTTTGTACTTTATTGGCTGTTGCTGCATCAATAACGTTTTGGGTACCAAACACATTGGTTTTGGTGGCTTCTATTGGAAAAAACTCGCAGGAAGGCACTTGCTTTAAGGCTGCCGCATGGAACACGTAATCTACACCGCGCATCGCACGCTCTATACCGCAGTAATCACGTACATCACCGATATAAAATTTAAGCTTGTCGTTTTTTAATTGGTTGCGCATGTCATCCTGCTTTTTTTCATCACGCGAAAAAATACGGATTTCTTTGAAATGGTCGGTGTACAAAAAGCGGTTTAGCACAGCGTTTCCGAAAGAACCGGTACCACCAGTGATTAATAGAATTTTATTTTGTATTTTCATTTTTAGTAATTATATTTTTTATAATACTTATATAGGCGTTGGTTCGATCCATACTGGTTCCAAAGCGTTTCAAATTTTCTGTTCCTTTGCCTATCAATTCCTTTCTAAGTTTCTCATTATGAAATATTTCAAAAATTGCGTTAGCATAGGCTTCTGCATTGGTTGGGTTACAAAACAAAGCTGCATCGCCACAAATTTCGCGAGAAAAACCCAAATCAGAAGCAACAATTGGTTTTTTCATGAACATGGCCTCTAAATACGTTGCCGAAAAAACTTCTAATAATGTTGGAATAAAAACCATATCAGAATTGGAATAAAGAGCAGGAATTTTTTCTAACCCTACTTTGCCTAAATATATAATATTTTCATCACAACTTATGGGGAAATTCAATTCAGCCTTATCCAAAGTAATTAAAAACTTGAAATCTTTAAGGTGCTTTTTGTTTCTAAGAACTTTAATGACTGCCGGAAGTATTTGCATATTTTTATGGGCATAATTGGCAGTTAAAAATAAAATGTTTAAAGAAGTAGAATCAGTAATTTTTAATTCTATAAATTTTTCTTTCGCGAAAAAAATTTCGTTCAGCGTGTTGCCTACAACAAAACTATCTTTAGTGTAATTTGCCTTGTTAGTAAAAATAGTTTTTGCATCTTCAGTTTCAAAAATTAATGTATCTGAATATTTTTTAAATGAATAGGTTTTTAAAATAGAGAGTAACTTGTAATAAATTTTTTCTTTAAAACCAATTTGCTTAAAAAACGGAGAATCGGGATACAGAATATACGGTAAAGCGAAGCCTACTATCTTCGGAAATTTACTTTTGTGATACGATGGTCCAAAAAGAGTAAAAATACAATCTGGTTGAATGTTGTTTTCCAAATATTTAACACTGCTAATTCGTTTTCTTTTTGAAATTTCTTCGGCTTTTCGGAGATTGTAAAAGGTAAAATTACTTGGAAAAGTGGATTCATCAAAATTTTCCGCACATTTTACAGATTGCACTATATGCCATTCCCACGCAAGTTGCAAACGTCTTAAATCGCGCAAAAATGAAAATGACACTTGCAGGCCGCCACCGGCAAAAAGATTGGAATTATCAATGAGTACTTTCATTTCATTTTTTTATTTTATTTAAAAAAACGATAAGATACTCTGATGCCTTTTTTCTAGTAAAAGAATCGGAAACTATTTGAAAGGATTTTTCACCCATTTCTTCTAATCGTTGTTTATCGGTTTCTGCAATTTTATTTATACTTTCAATTATATCTGCACTAGTAATTTGGTTCAGTATCCATCCATTTTCTTTATTTGGAATAAGATCTTGGGCGTTGCCGGCTTTTGCAGAAAGCAATAAAGCTTTTTTGAGAAAAGCGGCTTCAATTGGGCTTAACGGATTGGGGTCGGATTTTGTTGGCAAAACAAAAACATCTGCAGCAATTAAATACGCTCTAACGTCATTTGCTTTTAATTGTCCAGTGAGGCGGTACTGTTCTGAAAGATTATCTGCAATCAGCCGCTCTTTTAAAGTATCGTAAAATTCCCCTGTTCCGATTTGTACTACATAAAGTGTATCTTTTTTAGATTTTTTAAACGCTTCATAAAAATCTAAAACGCCCTTCCGCTTATCCAAAGACGACACTAATATCAAAATAGTTTTATCAATAGGTAACTTTTTTAATTTTCTGTTTTGCTCTTTCGAATCGTTTTTGGATAAGGAAAAAAAGCTTTCATCAATGGTATTTGGCAAAAAGTCGATTATGGCACTTTTATTATAATGCAAGATGTACTCTTTTGATTTTACATTAGGCACAACAAAATAATCTAATTTATTTAAAACAGTTTTTCGAAGAAAATCGATGTATTTATTGGCTCGCATTTGGGCATCAAAATGTCCTTCGCTCCAAAAAATAACTGGGCAATTCAACTTCCTTTTATTTAGGATTACCGTAATTGTAGCCGGCGCATTCCAACTTCCGGCTAACATAATCCAATCTGGTTTTAATTTTGTTAAATGGGATAGTAAACCAATATTAACATGCG
Organism: Flavobacterium caseinilyticum; assembly: GCF_004349085.1. GTDB lineage: Bacteria > Bacteroidota > Bacteroidia > Flavobacteriales > Flavobacteriaceae > Flavobacterium > Flavobacterium caseinilyticum. The sequence continues at coordinate 190,591 of NZ_SMFM01000002.1, forward strand.
GATAAAAACCTTTAAACTCAGGATGCCAGCCTTTTAAAAAGGTAAAGACATAGTTGTTTTCTTCTGGATTAAATTGCCAATGTCTGCCAGTTTCGGTTTTTGAACAATATACCACATGCAAACTTTGTCCTACTTTTAAAAGCTCTTGTTGTAAAGTATTAAAAAAAGCCGTTCTATAAGGTGTAGGTATATTGGTTACTAGTGCTAACATATTGTTTTTTATAAAATAGTTTTAACGTTATTAAAAGAAATGCGAGTAGGGTCACATTTTGAGGCAAATATCCGCGCGTAATTTCTTGAAACAAAACCATGAGTATCATCACAACCACTACCCGATCTCGTGGTTCATAAAGGTTAGTACGTTTTGCAACACTCCCCAGAAAAACACCTAAAAGCGACATGAAAAACACCACTCCAAAATAACCAAAAGCGATGTAGAATTGAGTAACATTTGACACAGCAGCGCCAGCATACATACCTTCAACAGAGTGAAAGGAATTTTTTATTACCGCAATTTGTGGTATTTCTGGTTTTTTATTGCCCTCAAAAAAACTAGCCGGAACGATCCGAATGAGAATATGAGCAAACATCGATTCCCCATAATCTTGCTCAATATCATTAGCTTTGATGTACTTTACTACCATCATTTCGGTCTTGTAATTATCGGTTTGGTGCATAACCAATTGGTAGGGTGACAAACCATATTGTACTTTTGATTCAAAACTTACTTCATTAAAGTTTAAAGTACTTAGTGCAGTGCGGTTGAGGGTAATAAAATTTATACTGTATGCCACCAGCCATGTTAAAAAAATCCATTTAAAAACTACTTTGAATGAAAATTTGGAAGTTATTGCAAAGTGGTAAATGACCCCAATAATCAGTAAAAGAATGCGGTAACGAAACCCAAGGATCATATAACACAAAAGCGTAGCTGCCAACAAAATCCAATGCCATTTTTTGTTGAATTGTTTGTGATATATTAGTGTGATAAAAGCTAAAATGAGAGAATCTCCTAAAAAACTTAAATAATTATAAAAACCGCCACCATATACTTCGTCAACAATATTTCTTCGAATCATAGAGACTAAAGAGATGAAAAACAACCACATATAGTATTTGTTTTTTGGATTAAGTAAGTAAATTACTTTATTAGGTTCTTTATTTTTAGTTACATTATAAGAAATAGCATAGCCTAGCAACAAGCATAAAATGGCCAGAATATACAATTCCATAGTGTCATCAAATCCAGCGCGAAAATAACCACCCAAATGCGTATACAAGTCGTAGTTTACTGAATTCAAAGGCCCTAAAAAGAAACATATAAAATATACAATCAAGGCGAATAGCAACAAAAAATGTGTTCGAAAATCAGTCAATCCAAAGCCAATCCCTATTATAAATAAAAGTGATAAAAGGATAAAGTAAATCATGACAAATATTTTTCAAGAATCAGATTAAACCTCAACTCAAACTTTTCCTGTGAAAAATTATTTATTGTTTCGAAAGCATTTTCAGAGTATTTTTGTAATAAATATCTATCATTGTTCAAAACTGAAAGAACATTTATAATGTCATCAGCAGTTTCAATTATGTTACCATTATAATTGTCAATTACAACCTCACCACAATATCTTGATGCTAAAACAGGAATACCATTATCCATCGCCTCTAATTGTACCATTCCGAAACCGTCACAATAGGTTGGAAAGACCAGTACATCAATTGTTTTGTATATATCTTGCATACCTTGTATAGTAAGATGACCAGTATAAGTAATGTAAGACTTTGTCTCTTCCATAATAGTATCATTCAATAAAAAAGTGCCAACTGCAATAAAATTCATTTCTGAATTTAGATTTTTAGCTACATCTATAAACTTATTAAATCCTTTAATTACAGAAATATTTCCTACGAATCCGACATTAAGTCTATCGGAATATTCTCGTTTGAATGTTTTAAACTTTTTCTTTCTGTCGTAGATTAGTGGTAAAATCTCAATTACCTTATCTTGTGATACGTATTTTGAAAGTGATTTTTTAGAATATTCAGAATTTACAATAATACAGTCCGCGAGTTCCCATTCTTTTTTAATTCTTTCAATAAATTCAAGTGAAATAGTTTCTGCTGTTTTTTCTAATTCAGGAAAAAGTAAATTTAATTCTCTTTTAATTTCGTAATAAATTAAACCAGGATCAATTTGATTATGAATTTTTAAGACATTCTTGTGGTTTTTATAATATTCTAAAACTTCTAGACTCGCATTCGTGTACCCATAGAGAACATCAGGTTTTAATTTTTTCATTTTTTGTAAAGCAAAAGATGTAAAAGCTTTATCGTGCAGTATCCAAATCTGATCTGCTGATAAATTTTGCGATCTATTCCATAAATTTTTTATGATTTTTACAAATGGGTATGAATACACTCTATCATCTTGCAAAGATTCTGAAAATCTTCTATTTGCTTTTTCTCTAATTCTTCCAAACAACATAAATCTTGATAGTTTAAACCAATAATCGGTAATAAGAGCATGCAACATTTGTTTATCTGCAAAATAATTAGCAATTGAGTATTTATCTCTTGCTCCTACGTGGTAAACAACTACTTTTAGTTTTTTCATTTTTATTGATACATGTTTTATATTTTTTTAAAACACACCTTATTACTTTACATCAAGAAAGCTTAATCTTTAAAAAATTAAATTTTAATTTTCCTGATAACTATCTTTTCAGAAAATTGTAATGGCTTATCCATATTTGACTTAATTAAGATTTTTTCAGTACTACAAAAAATAGAATTGTTCAATTTAAATTCTTTTGAGGAATTGTGCAGGCACTCCTCCTACAATAGTTCTCGTCTCTACATCATGTTTTACAACTGCGCCGGCTGCAATTACCGAATGTTCAAAAATTTTTACTCCACATAAAATAACTGAATTCGTTCCAATCCAAACATGATCTTGAATTATGCTTCTATTTTGAGTTATTTTTTGATAAAAATGTGGGTGTGTAGACTCTTTATCTAATGGATGCTCATCCAAACCTATTTTAACATCAGGCCCGAGCGAACAATAGCTTCCTAAAGTCGCATTATTGATGTTTACATTGTGCCCATAGGTATACGCTCCTATTTCTGCATATTCCGTAATAATACTATTTCCTGTAAAAACACAACCTTTGGCAATTTTTGCTTTCATTGCTACCTGGCAGCTAAAAGTAATTCGAACACCTTTATAATTCCAATACAAGTATCCTACCAACTTGGTTAAAAAATAAAGTAAATCCCCCAAAAGCGCTTTCAAAACTGTTTTCATTTCAAGTTAATTTATAAGTTAAAATAAAAATGCTCTGTTTCTTGCACCATTTTTTCAACAGAAAAAGACTTTGATCTTTGAAAGGCTTGATCACTAAATTTTTTCCAAACAGTAGGATCTTTAAAAACATTGTCAATTTTTAAAGCTAAACTAACTGGATCATTCTTGTCACTAACAATTCCAGTTTCATGGTTTATGTGTAAATCATGTAAACCTCCTTCTATTTTATAACTAAATACCGGAACTCCATGTGCTATTGCTTCAATTACACTATATGGAAAACATTCTAATCTTGACAGCATTAAAAATCCTTGGCTTTTCAGCAAGTATTCACTGACATCTTCATGCCAACCTACAAAGTGAACTTTGTTTTCTAGTCCAAAATTTTTAACTTTTTCTTTTAACATTTTCGTAAAGCTATCATCATCAATATCTCCATTACCTACTAGTGTTAGTTCGTAATCCAGATTAGAATTAGTATGTAAATAATTTAATATCTCGATAGCATGATCGGGTTGCTTGTCCTGCGCTAATCTTGAGACCATTACCAAATTTATAATGCCGCTAGCATAGTCAGGTATTTTTACATCGTTCAACACAATACCATTATTTATAACAGTCCAATAATTTCTTTGAAAAAAACCATTTTGGTTTTTCAGTACTTCTTTTACATTTTTCGAAATCCCGATAATACCTTTAATAACAAAACTGTAAATTTTAGCGACAAACTTGTTATTAGCAATCTGGTGAATGGTATAAACTGTTTTGTTTCTATAAAAAATTAATGGAATTACTGCCAAGAAAGGCAGTATATTTAAATGAATTATATCCGGTTTTATTAGCCTTAATAGTCTTCCAAATCGAATAGGTAATCTTAAATCCTTTCCAGATTTTAAAAGTAACTCGTGTACAGTAATTCCCTCATTTAGTAGTAATTGCTTTTTTTCACTATTTAAAATTTGAAAAAAAACCAAGAGATGTACATTATGATCTCTATTCTTTAAACCTAATGCTAAATCCATTGCGTACTTTTCAATTCCGCCCATATAAAGCCGACCTATGCATATCAGTATATTCATTTATTGTTTATTATTTTCTTGCTAAATAAAAGGATTATTTTCCAATAATTAAATTTCTACTTTTTAAAACTAAATCTAAAACGTTTATCTGTTTATAAAGAAGCAAAAATTGTACAGTTTTAATAAATCTTGATTGGATATACATTTCATTTATATGCGCATTATTTGCTAATTCTAACCAGTTTTCATATCTCTCTTTCCTCTCTTTTCTAAAGGCTAAATCATACATAGACAAATTGGCTAAAATTGACATCATAATGTATTCCCCTTGAATTGCATTGAGAAATTTTTTATTTGAAAATAAATCATATTTTTCTAGAACTTCCATTCTTAATTCATAAGACTTATCTTTTATTTTTTTGGTTATGTCGTATCCATATACCTTTTTAGTTAAAGTTAACTCATCATACTGTACATAATGATATCCAATTGTATCGGTAACTGCAATAGAATTTACTAAAAATAAATAACTCCAAGTAAATATTGTATCTTCTCCAAAACTTATCGTTGTGTCAAAACTTAATTTATTATTGACGATTATATCACGTCTGTACAATTTTCCCCATACACTGCTAAGCATTCTATTATATTCCAATTCTGGAATAACCGCACCCAATTGAGTTTTCGTTTTTGCTTTTTGATTGGGCAAGGAATAACATTGTTGTGGTTTGTTAGATCCATACTCATAACAATACCCACATACAATTAGATCAATTTTATCATAGTTCAAAATCTCATCAAATCGCTCTAAAAAAACGTTTTCAATCCAATCGTCAGCATCGATAAAAGCAATATGAGTTCCGCTAGCCAGTTCGATACCTTTATTACGTGCTGCAGATACTCCTGAATTAGGAATATGACAAACTTTAAATCTATTGTCTTTTAAGGCATATTCATCACATATTTCGGCAGATGTGTCTTTAGAACCGTCATCAATTAGTAATACCTCAAAATCTAAAAAAGTCTGATTTAAAATACTATCAATACATTTATGCAAATATTTATGAGCATTGTAAACTGGAACAATAATTGAAATTAGTATCCTATCCATTATACTACTTGTTTAATGCATTAATCAAATATTGTATTGATTTTGCCTTTTGAATATTAAGAATTTCATTTACTTTATTAAAATCAATTTGCTCTTCTAATAAAGAAACTGGAACATTATTACAATCAATAACAAGTCTATTTTCAAGATTAAACAATGAAAGTAAAGATTGGAAACGTGACAAACCTCTGCCCTTATTTCCTATAGTGATAAATGGTTTATTAAATATTATGGAAAAAACGGTACCGTGAAATGAATCTGTAACAATATAGTCGGCATCCATAAATCCTTTAATCCAATCTGTAATAGGCGGATAAACACAATCATCTACACGTCTTGAACCTACCTCTTGGAAATTATTTTCAGGCATTACTTCAAATGCAGTACTGTTAAACTGCTTTGCTATTTTAGAAATTAAATTTTGTTTTTCAACACTTCTATCTAAAACATATGCAAATAATTTACCTCCATTATCTACATCATTAACAGAAGAGCTTTCCCTGACTAATTCAATATAATCTTTTTGATTTAAAAGTAAAGTAGGGTCCAGCACAAACTCTGCTTTAACATTTAAATATTTTTCACAGAGTAAAACACCTGAAAGTTCTCTCACAGAGACACCGTCAAAAAGTTTTATTAATTCAGCTGCTTGCTTGGTTTGCTCCGAATTAAATTCCCATTCATCTACACCAAATGAAACAGCATAAGATAACCTTTTTATCCTTTTTTCATTTTCAACAAAGTCAAGAAAATAATTTAAAATATTAGGCGAATATTGAGGTCTCCATGCTTGATCGCTGCCAACAACGTATACATCAAAATTATATTTCTTTAAATGAACCAATTCTTTGTTATTCTCAATACGCTCAGTCAAAGAAATATATTTATCAATAAAATGCTGGGTCTTTCTAGCTATTGTAGAATATTCAGTTACTGTCGGCCAAATTCGAATCGGACCTTTGTATCGACCAAGCATTTTCATTATTAATCTTTTCAGGACGGAAAGCACTTTTACTTTATAAGATAGTTTCGGAAGAACTCTATCAATTGTCAATACATCATGCCCTAATTCTTTTAAAATTCTTTGTAAAGCGTATGCTTGAAGAATTCCACCATAATTGGTGTGAAGCGGTTGGGTTAGAATTGCTATTTTTTTCATTTTTTTTTATATTCCTAAATATTTATGTGCTATGTTTTTATTAATAGACTTTATCATTATGCAAATAAGATAAGAAACTCCTACTGTAAACAAGAAAATTAATAATTGATTTGTCAGACTTGCTTCTTTAACAAAGTTATTTACAAAAAGTAATATTAGTAAATGGTTCAAATAAATTGCGTAAGATACTTGACCCAATGATTCCAAAAATTTAAAATTTTCGATATATACATCTTTTTTCCTTAATAAAAGAGTAATAATCATTCCCGAATATATGAAACTTGATAATTTTACTGCCGTTATTGCCTCATTCATGTTATTTAATAAATCATAATGAATTTTTGTCACAATCATTTCGAGTATTAAACTAAGAATAATCAATATCAGTAATGCTGTGTTATTTATGTTCATTTTATTATTTTTCAAATACATCCCCAGTATAAAAAACATTAACCATGTGACAAGATTACCAGCATATATAATCAAAGGAACTTCTATTTCCAGAAATAATTTTAAAAAAATCAGAACTAAACAACTGGTAAAACTCAATAATGAAGCAATAATAAGCCCTTTTGTATTTGCCATTTTCTTTAATAATGGAAGAAAGACATAAAATTGAATAATTAACAATACATAATAAAATATTCCTGAAGTTTGAAAGGTTATCAGTTTGAACAAACTAATCAAAATAGTATCTGCATGAAAATACAAACCCAAAAACATATAAGGTAAACTCCAAATCAGATATGGCAAATAAACTCTTACAAGTTGTTTTTCAAGAAACATTTTATGGGTATGTTGGGTATTAAAAACCTTGTCTGCCATAAAATAACCTGAAAGAGCAATAAAAAGCGGTACTGCGAAATTAATTAATTGTCTAATTAAAATAGCCGTCCAAGAAATTACATTATTCACCTCTACATTTAAAGTATGAATTAAAATAACAGCTATTATGGCTATTCCTCTCAGAATATCATAATATTTTATACGCTCACTCATAAAAATTAAATAATTTTAATTCAACAATCCACATTAATCTCGCAATCCATTGGTAATACTTAATAAAATCATTTGCTTTATTTTTATTTCTTAAATTTTAATATCAAAAAATAAAGAACTTTGATTTTTTTTCCAAAGTTTAATAAAGTTTTTTTTAGTAGCGCTACTTCTTATGTTTTTTATAAATTAAGTTTAAAATCATAAACATCTAAACAAAAAGCATTTTCAAATTTTTTGTGATTTTCTCTTTTTTTATATAATCAAGAAAATAATTTAAATACTTGGCGAATAATGTGGTCTCTGCACTTGATAGCTACTAAAAATTTAAATTTCAAAATATATTTCTTTAAAAGAAATAACTCATTTTTTTCACTACGCTCAATTTAAGAAATATACTGACAACAAAATATTTAGTGTTTTTTTTTAATTTCAGAATCTAATACCTAAATTATTCGTTTTCTTAATTTATGATTAATTTTTGTTAACAGAATTAAAAGTTTTAAATCATATTTCATCGAGATTTTAAATTTTTTATGATCCTTTAATTGTCGCCATGTTGTTAAACTCATTTTACGTGTTCTTTGTCTTTGAAGTTGAACTAGTTTAAATGGCAAACTAATAGATTTTAAATTTCTTCTTCTTATGCTTGGTACTAATTTATTTTTAAATTTTCTTGTTTTTATTCTAAAATCAATAGCGTCTTGCCTATGTATAAAACTTGAAGCTTGTGAAGCTATTATTTTTTCTTTACTAATTTCAGTAACACACAAAGAACCATTTCTAATCCCTTTTCTTACAATTTGATCTGCTAATTTCGATCTGGTAACTACAACACTGTTTCCTAGACCTTCATTTCTATATTCCTCTAACCAAGCATCCCCTAGTGAGACATCTGCTAATTCTGTTAGAACATCAGTACAGAAATCACACGCGTTAGACTTAAAAAGACCGGTTCCCCACATGTCTCCAACAGTATTCATTTTCATTTGATGAAAATTATTTTTTTCATCATATGCTCCGAATGAATAGTCTGATGATAAACTTTTTTTATCTTTAATACGATATTCTTGTTTTGAATATGCCTCATTAATTCCTGAATTTTGTGCTAAGTAATCAGTAAAAAATTTACTTTTTAAACCACCACAAATAATCCCAACCAAAAAAGGAATTTTTAATTTTAATTCTGGATTATAATACTGCTTCAATCTAATCGCTTTTATAAAGCAAGCAACACCTGAAACGGCAACTTTCCCATCTACCTCATTAATTTTTAAAAACAATTCTTCTAACGATACAGGTATATATCTAGTTTTAGAAATTTTAATTATATCATTTACCTGATTAAAAAATTGGTACTTATATGTACCTTCTACCTCTTTTACAATAAATAAATAGTCTACAATTCTATCTTCTAATAATTTTTTAAAGATGTAAGTCGCTAAACCTCCAGATGACGCAACTTCTCTGTATTCGTTAGAATAACCAACATAAGTATTTTCAAACCTACCTACTTTTGGATCATAGTTAGTAGCTCCCTTCAAGTATATATCTGCTAATTTATCTTCATCTTTAACCTCATCATCTGGACTAGGATTAAATGGACAGACTCTTATTGCATTGTCATTGATATTGTCCCCAATTTGATGCGGTGTTAAAAATCCATATTCATTCCATTGCATCTTCAGTGAGGATGGTGATTCAGATACACAAATACCACAACCAGTACATAATTCCTGCTTAACTATTTCTTGTATACTTGTTGGATTCTTCATTACTTGCTAATTTTATTGAAGATAAATTGTTTGATAAATAATCTTTCGTTTTTACTAATACCAAATAGTGATATTGCTATGATTGTAATTATTATAATATAAAAGGACCTAATCATAACAATTTGAAATTCTGATAGACTCACGTCTATTCGATTAAAGAATAAAATCATCACCAAAACTATAAAACTTACAACAAATATTTTGCTGACTACTTGCTTAAAAAAATCAATAACCGACAGTTTTAAGCTATTTCTTACATAATAAAGTCTGAATAAAAAAGAAATACATGATATTATTATACTACTAAAAAATACCAATTCTGGCTTATTATAAATTTTTAATAAAACATATGCTATTGGCAGATTGAGAAATATAAAAGAACCAATTACTATCTGATACCATTTTATTTTACCAGTTGCTTGAATACCAGTCATTAAAGGTCCTGAAACAGAATCAATTAATAGATTTATCAAGGCTAGAGTAACAAAAATAGCTGTATATTTAGGAGGATTTATGAGCCATATTTTTAAAATAAAATCTATACTAAACAGAATAGGGCAAACAATTAAAAATAATAAGAAATAAGAAAATTTTGCACTCTGAAATATTAAATTTAAAGATTGTTTAGTATTCCCATTTGCATAATTCTTAATTATCTGAGGATTTACTGCCATTTGGAAATTAGCGACAAAGACTTGTACAGCTCCTTGAACTTGAAGTGTAATACCAAAAGCAGCATTTAAGACTGTTCCAAAAAACAAATTTAAAAGAATATTAATTCCTTGTCCTCTCGCAACTGCAGCAATATTACCGAAGATATTCCAGCCAGAATAGGATATTAATATTTTATATAATTGTTTTTCATAAAAGAATTTATAAATACTTTCCGTGAAATTTCTTTTACAATAATATGTATAAAAAATAGCTATTAGAATTGTTACAAAAAACATCAAAACAGCATAAGTTTTCAACTTATCAAATGGAGAAACAATGAGTAAATAAAGTATAAATAGTTTTAATGAAACCTCTACAATACTAAAAATAGCATAGATATTCATTCTTTCTCTTGCGATAATTAAAGCATTGTAGGGCACTTGCACTACTCCCACTAACAATGCAAATATTGAGAATTGATATACCCAATTTATAGCATTCATTTTCTCTATTGGAACATTTAATTTATAGTTTACAAACCACAACCCAATTGTTTCAGCTAAAATTAAAACTAATATTGCAATTCCAATATGAATATTTAGAGTGGCATTAAATGTTTGTTTTAGTTTTACTTCATCATTAGTACCTATATCAAAAGCTAAAAAACGTTGTGTTGCTGAGGACATGGCAGAATTAAAAAAACTAAATAAAGTGACTACACCACCGATAATAATATAAATACCGTAATCTTCTATACCAAGTGTATTTAATACAACACGTGAAGTATACAGACTTACAACCATGGTAATAATCATTCTTATGTATAAGAACATCGTGTTTTTTGCTATGGTTTTTGAACTTGACAATTTATTGTATAATTTTTAACTAAGCTTTTTGCTAATCATCTTCAATTGGTCCAATATTATGTTAATTAAATATGTAACATAATATAGAAACAAGAAATAGAAAAACTAGTTGATCTCTTTTTTTTATTGAAGTTCGGTGCTTAAAAAGTTTATGATACACACCATTATTGTTAATCATTAATATGCGAAGGTTTAAAAAATTAAATACCTTACGGTTTCCTGTGTTTTACTGCTTTTTCAAGGAGTTTTAACTTAATTCTAAGTAGTTTTGCTCATTTTATTCCACGGCTTCGCCCCTCATACTCCCATAAATGGGCTAAAAAAGGGCAATCGCGGGCAAAAGTACGTAAAATAAATGCTTTTTATCTTAATTATAAAAACCAAAAAAATCGACAAAGAGCACAATAAACCGATAAACTACATATAACCAATATTAATGTAGTGGAAATCAATTGCTTTACGATTAAAATTTTTCTCACTATTTATGCTCAAAAGAAGAAAAAACTTTTTTTTTAGTTGCGGAGCTCAATTGCTTTGAATTGCTCATTTTATTTATGGTTTAAAAATTAGAAATAGGTTTATTTGTAAAGTTGTAAATAAACACGTATTTATTTACAGTGACGATACCCACTTTTAGTGATATTTGGAATAATAAAGTTGCGAAAGTATTTAGTTTAGTGTTATTTATTTTACGGGTTTCCACATTTCGATAATTTATTTTTAAATATTAACACTAAACTATCAGTAATTGAAGATATAAGCTTAAACCATAATCTTAATTGTTTACAGGGTTTAGAAATCGAACTAGCGACGACTGGCGATCAGGAGGATGATTTGGTACTTAATCTCAATACTATTTATAACAAAAAAGCCCTAAACACCTCAAATGTTTAGGGCTTTACTAAATCTTTTAACCTTGTATTTACAATGTCGCCATATCAATTACAAAACGGTAGCGAACATCCCCTTTTACCATTCGGTCATAGGCATCATTAATGTTTTTGATATCAATCATTTCTATTTCAGAGACAATACCATGTTCAGCGCAGTAATCCAACATTTCCTGTGTTTCAGGCAAACCGCCAATCAATGAACCCGCCAAGCTTTTTCTGCCGCCGATTAAGCTAAAAGCATGAATTTCATAAGGTGTTGGTGGCACTCCCACGCAAATATGTACTCCATTTGTTCTTAATAAGGATAAATACAAGTTCAGATCGTGTGGTGCTGAAACTGTATCCAGAATAAAGTCAAAATATCCAGCGGCACTTTTTAGTTGCTCCGCATCTTTAGTAACAATAAATTTATGCGCTCCTAATTTTTTGGCATCAGCTTCTTTATCGGGGGAAGTACTCAAAACGGTAACCTCAGCACCAAAGGCAACCCCAAATTTAACTGCCATATGTCCCAGACCGCCTAAACCTAAAACTGCTAACTTATGTCCTTTTCCTACTTTCCAATGTTTTAAAGGCGAGTAAGTGGTAATTCCGGCACAAAGCAAGGGAGCAACTGCAGCTAAATCTAATTTATCCGAAACATGCAGCACAAAATCTTCGTGTACTACAATTGTATTCGAATATCCGCCATAGGTTGGTGTTTTTCCATCTTGTTCCAATGCATTATAAGTCGCAGTACTTCCATTTGCACAAAACTGCTCTAAACCTTCCTGACAGTTTTCACAGGTTCTGCAAGAATCTACCAGACATCCCGTACCCGCTAAATCCCCTGTTTTAAATTTTTTGACATGGCTTCCCACTTTTATTACTTTCCCCACTATCTCGTGTCCGGGAACCATCGGGTAAATTGCGCCACCCCAATCATCTTTTATTTGATGCAGATCACTATGACAAACGCCACAGAACTGGATATCAAATTGCACGTCATGCGGTCCTACTTCTCTTCTTTCAAAATTCCATGGTGCTAAATCAGTCTTAGCATCTGCTACAGCGTATCCTTTTGTTGGTATCATAATTATTAATTTTTATTTAGTGAGTATAATTATTAAAAACGTCAGTTTGTCCCGACGCTTCGGAATTTTGTGGAGCAAAGCAGAACAAAAAATGTATCGCATACCCTTTTTATTTAAATTTTTCTTGTTGTCGATATGATTCTCTTCCCGAGCCTTCGAGAGAAAAATGATACAATACAATTGTAAGGAAACACATTATTTTATTGCATTTTAACTAAAATTATACATACGATAAATAACTGTGTTTCTAATAGCTATTTTTCTTTTTTGCATCGCCCAAAAAAGAAACAAAAAACGCTAGCCCACGACTGTTCGCCGACCCACTATTTTCTAAATTCTGAAATCCAACGAACTCGCTTCGCTCAAACAGCGTTGGATTTTTTCAGAATTTTCGAAAAGCGGGTGCCCTGCTGCCACAGTCAAAGGGCGGAGAAACAAAATAAAAAGTATATAATATGTCATTTGATATTGCTGTATTAAAATAAAAATAATACCTCGAACTGACGAAAAATTTTTATCAAAAACTAAATTACACCCAACGGGTTATTTTTGAATAAAATTATGGAATTAATGTCAGTTAGAAGTTATATCAATTCCAAAGGTTTTCCCAAAATTCAGCAATACCTCCGTTGAAATAAACCACTAGGAACTGAAAGTATATAGTTTTGGTTGGCAGACTTAAAGTCTGCAAAGTTGTATCAATTATTTATTTGCCACAAATCTCACAAATTATCACGAATTAATTAGTGCAAATTCGTGAAATTCGTGGTAAAAATTTTCTAACCTGAAAGATAAATACACTAAAGTGCATAATTTTAACTATGTCTGTTACCACTAAAATTACAGCTATTAACCACTACTAAAACTTATATAATTTTGGTTTTCTGGCAATAAAGAATCCGGTTCACTTCCAAAATAAGTTGTTTTGAGTATCTTTAAAAAAAATAAATTATGGAAACTCAATCTTATAAAAATCACATTCGCTACTATCCGCCTCATCATTTTGTATACTATCCTATAGTAATGACGTTTTTAGCTTTCAGCGTTTATTTTAGTTTCACGACAGAAGATTCGTTAATTTGGGCGTTTATCAGTGGGATATTTGTAGTGCTTTTTTGCCTTGCCTTTATGTTGCGACAGCATTATGCGTTGACTTTACAAAACCGAATCGTCCGTTTGGAACTTCAATACCGTTATTTTTCTATTACTGGGAAAAGATTGGAGGATTTTGAGCAACAATTAAATGACGATCAGCTATTTGCTCTACGTTTTGCCCCCGACAATGAATTTCCCGCACTGACTCAAAGAGCGTTGAACGAAAATCTTTCGGGAACAGCTATCAAAAAAGCGATTCAGCAGTGGAAAGGTGATCACGAAAGAGTTTAACGCTGCAAAATAATAAGGCTCATTTATCCTGTTTCACAATTCCGAATTTTGTTTCTTTGTGGTGAGGAGAAAACAATAAAAGTGAATTTAAAATCCAAAATGGCAGCATATTTTCTAGATATTGAATACAACAACATCACGTATAATGAGGAAGAAGTCAATTTAAAGGAATTTGAATGCTGTACGTTTACCAATTGTAATTTCTCTCTCTGTGCTTTTGTGGCGGTTACTTTCATTGACTGCACCTTTAATGATTGCACTTTTAGTAACGCTAAAATTAATTATGTAGCCTTTAGAACCGTAACCTTCAATCGCTGCGAAATCAAAGATGTCAATTTTGCCATGTGCGATAAATTGATTTTCGAAATTGCTTTTAATGATTGTATTTTGAATTTCTCTAAATTTTATACTTTAAAAATCAAAGGAACCTCGTTTACCAATTGCAGTATTATTGCCGTCGATTTCATGAGCACTGATTTGACCGAAGTCGTTTTTGACAACTGCGATTTATACCGCTCTGAATTTTCAAAAGCAATTGCCAACAAAGCTAATTTTAAAACCAGTTATAATTACACGATTGATCCCAAAACAACGAAACTGAAGAAAGCCGTTTTTTCTTTGCAAGGTGCCAAAGGATTGCTGTACAAACATGAAATTATAGTGGTATAATCCCGCTGGTGATCATTATTAAAAACACCTATCCGATTATGTAAAGCGACAATGATTATATAAAAATGCTTCTCGATACGTTTTTGGCTAATGTAATCTTCCTTTTCTATCACAATGTTGCAGCCAAAACCACTCGAAGAGACGGTTCGATGTAGAATTTTGATCGTCAGTTCGAGTGTTTTAATAAATTAGCGATAGCGGTTTTATTAAAATGTATCGAGAACCATTTTTGGCTAATGTAATCTTCCTTTTCTATCACAATGTTGCAGCCAAAAACACTCGAAGAGACGGTTCGATGTAGAATTTTGATCGTCAGTTCGAGTGTTTTAATAAATTAGCGAAAGCGGTTTTATTAAAATGTATCGAGAACCATTTCTGGCTAATGTAATCTTCCTTTTCTATCACAATGTTGCAGCCAAAAACACTCGAAGAGACGGTTCGATGTAGAATTTTGATCGTCAGTTCGAGTGTTTTAATAAATTAGCGAAAGCGGTTTTATTAAAATGTATCGAGAACCATTTTTGGCTAATATAATCTTCCTTTTCTTTCACAATGTTGCAGCCAAAAACACTCGAAGAGACGATTCGATGTAGAATTTTGATCGTCAGTTCGAGTGTTTTAATAAAATAGCGAAAGCGGTTTTATTAAAATGCTTCTCGATACGTTTTTGGCTAATGTAATCTTCCTTTTCTATCACAATGTTGCAGCCAAAAACACTCGAAGAGACGATTCGATGTAGAATTTTGATCGCCAGTTCGAGTGTTTTAATAAAATAGCGATAGCGGTTTTATTAAAATGCTTCTCGATACGTTTTTGGCTAATGTAATCTTCCTTTTCTATCACAATGTTGCAGCCAAAAACACTCGAAGAGACGGTTCGATGTAGAATTTTGATCGTCAGTTCGAGTGTTTTAATAAAATAGCGATAGCGGTTTTATTAAAATGCTTCTCGATACGTTTTTGGCTAATGTAATCTTCCTTTTCTATCACAATGTTGCAGCCAAAAACACTCGAAGAGACGGTTCGATGTAGAATTTTGATCGTCAGTTCGAGTGTTTTAATAAATTAGCGAAAGCGGTTTTATTAAAATGCTTCTCGATACATTTTTGGCTAATGTACTCTTCCTTTTCTATCACAATGTTGCAGCCAAAAACACTCGAAGAGACGGTTCGATGTAGAATTTTGATCGTCAGTTCGAGTGTTTTAATAAATTAGCGAAAGCGGTTTTATTAAAATGTATCGAGAACCATTTTTGGATAACGGCTTAAGAAATTATTTTCCCATCCTCCATTGTAATAATTCTATTGGTTTTTTGGGCAAAATCCGAATCATGCGTGACCACCAGCAAAGTCTGATTTTTCTCCTGAGTCAACTTATTAAAAATATCAAAAACTAAATCACTATTTCTCTTGTCTAAATTTCCGGTAGGTTCATCGCCCATGATAATAAACGGATCGTTGATCAAAGCACGTGCAATCGCTACGCGCTGTTTTTGACCGCCGCTTAACTGATTTGGCATTTTCAGCGCCTGATCTTCCATGTCGAGTGTTTTTAAATGTTCCATAGCGCGATGCTCCAATTCTTTATTGGAATATTTGGCTAATTTCATCCCCGGAAGCATCACATTTTTCAGCACATTATATTCTGCCAGTAAGTAATGAAACTGAAATACAAAACCTATTTTTTCATTTCTGATTACTGCTAATTCTCTGTCGGTTTTTCCAGTAACAAGTTCGTTGTGAATCAATATCTGACCGTCATAATCGGTATCCATCGTAGAGAGCAGGTACAACAAAGTCGATTTTCCACAGCCGGATTTTCCTACGATTGAAACAAATTCACCATGATTGACGCGCATACTTATATCTTTCAAAACCTGAAATTTTACAGGATCGTAAAAATATTTGCTCAGACCAATTGTTTCTAAAACAGTATTATTTTCCATTTTTATTTTCCTCTGATAATTTCCACGGGATCTATTTTACTGGCTTTTAAAGCAGGAAAAAGTCCGGCAATGGTCGTTGTAAATAATGCAAAAGTAATCCCGATACCATAATATAGTGGATTGTAATTTATGGGATATGTTTTCACCGTAGGTAATGAAGCCGTTTCAAACGGAATAACATCAATAATAGAGGAGAAAATATAACCAAACAGCAACCCAAACAATCCTCCGGTAAGTCCAATAATGATCGAAAGCGAAACAAAAATCCATTTCACATCATTACCTGAAAATCCCGTGGCTTTCAAAATCGCAATACTGTCCATTTTTTCATAAATCATCATGTTCAGGATATTATAAATTCCAAAACCGGCAACAATCAGCAACACCACTCCAACGGAATAGGAAATGATAGTTCGGACCGAACTTCCGGTTTCAAATTGCGAATTTGCGGTTTGATAATCAATCGTATCGAGATTGAATTTTTCCCGAAACTCTTTTGCTACAGCAGGTGCCGTGGTCATATCGTATAAATTTAGCTGAATATCGGTTATGTAATTTGTGGGTTCTCCCAATAATTTTTGGGCTGTCGCCAACGAGGTATAACTCATCACATTATCGATTTCTGCTATTCCAATTTCGGAAATACCGACAATTTTTAGCGAAGCTAAATTTCCTTTAGAAGTGGTAATTTTGATGATATCGCCTTTGACAAGGAGCATTTTATCCGACAAACCTTTTCCTATTATAATACTGTTATTCTGAAGCAAATCAGCTACTTTTCCCTCAATGATATAATCGCTGATTTTGAATAATTTATCTTCGGATAGAACATCAATTCCATTAATTATTCCTGAGATTTCGATTGTCCCCGAATTAAAAAAAACGGGCGAAGTCACCTTTGGAGCAACATCAATAACCCTTGGATCTTGTTTTAAAACAGCCAGAATTGTTTTGCTGTTGTAAATGGATTTCCCACGGTCTTTCGGTTTAATCGAACGAACAAAGTTCGTGTTGTCCTTAAACGCCTCGGACAAAAGTATGGGCTGATTCTCGGAAGGTTTAATTTCGTTGTACAGCAGCACATGAGGCGTTCTGTTCAGCATTAAGCCATCCAATAAATCATTTAAACCATTCATAAAACTAATTAAAGCAATAAACATGGCGATGCTGAAAGTAACGCCAATAGCAGCAACAATTGTTTGCTTCAATCGCGCCTGAAGCAAATGCAGAGCGATATTTAAAATAAGTTTAAAGTTCATTATTTGGGTTTATAAATCGTTTCTTCGGCGGTTAACCCCGATACTATTTCCACTTTCTGATAATCACTCAAACCGGTTTTCACTTCGCGTTTTTCGTCTTTATCTACTAAAACATATTTGCCTTCTATCAAATATGATTTTGGAATCGTAATGATATTCTGCTTTATCTGAATGATAATATTGGCTTCAGCTGTAAGATTTGGATACAGTTTTTGGGGCGGTTTTACAAAATGAGCTTCGATTTTAAAAGTACGGGAACGCTCGTTCATTATCGGATAGATTTTATCAACCAAGGCGTCAAATACCTGTCCTTTATAACTATCCATTGTCACCAATACTTTTTGTCCCGTGCTCACACGAACCATATCATTTTCATCTACTTCCAGTTCCAATACAAACGAATCGGACTGACCAATTATAGCCAAAGGTGTTTGCGGTGTAATTAGCGTTCCTTCTTTTACCAAGATATCAAACAACTGTCCGGAAAAGGCGCTTTTGACGCTAAAATCACTTTGGGATTTCTGATTTATCCGAAGATTAACCGAGTTTCTGCTTTGATCGTTCTTTAATTGGGCTTTAAGTTGTGCCAATTGTTTTTTAGCCGATTCATGATTAATTTTGGAACTTTTATACGCTAATTCCACTCTCTCAAAATCAACTTCCGAAATTCCTCCCTGGTTTCTGACGTTTTTGTTGCGGTTGTAAATGGATTCGTCCAACGTCAATTTGTCTCTGCTGGATTGCACTTTCATTTCCATTTCGGCAATTTTATCCTGAATATACCGACTGCTTTCCAGACTTAATTGATACGCTAAACGCGCATTCTCCGTGTTCAGTTCCGCTTTATCGCTTTCCAGTTCAAATAACGACTGTCCTTTAGTTATGGATTGACCGGCGATAACATTTACTTTTTGCAATGTCCCGTTTACCGTTGCATAAACAGTGTACTGACCCTCCGCTTTGATCACTCCGGATGCGTAGACACTTTCAGTAACCGCGCCTAAGGTTGGTTTTATTTCTTCAGTTTCATTTTTGGAACAAGAAAGCGCACTGAAAATTAGCAGATAAAATAGTGATTGTAATTTCAGACTCATTTCGCTTCTTATTTAACTTTGTAAATTGTTGTAATTTCTTCTATAAATATACGACAATATCCATTTTGAAGTTACATTCATTGTTGTAAAATTACGAGCCAAAAAGCTTTCCGCGTTAAAGGAAATGCAGTAGACTGGAGCTTTTTACTGTTGGGAAGCATAGGGAATTTTCCATCAGTTTTAAAGCCCACTGTGGGAGCTTCTACTTAAGATTTATTGATGAAACTATAAAATTAAAGCAAATCTCCTTTTGGAATGAAAATATAAAATTCAGCTCCCACGCCTGGTTCACCTTTTACTTTTATAAACCCTTTATGATTATCTACAATTCGACTGCAAATAGCCAGACCAAGTCCGGTTCCTGAATATTTTGCATCGGTTTCCAGGCGTTTGAATAATAGAAATATTTTCTCGGCGTACTCCTGCTTGAAGCCAATTCCGTTATCCGAAACAACAATTTTATAATAATCTTCTTTGTTGCTAATTTTATAATCCTGCATTTCCTTTTCCGTTATAGTCAGTGAGGAAATATTTATTTCGGGATGAGTTCCTTCTTTGCTGTATTTTAATGCATTTGAAATCAAATTGATAAAAAGCTGTTTGATCTGAAAGGGAATGGCCTTTATAATGGGCAAATTTCCAACATTAACTACTGCTTTTTTCTCTTCAATGTTAGTCGATAAATCGTGCATTATTTCGTTCAGTACTGCATTCAAATCCGTATCGCTAAAAACTTTATCGCCTTTTATGGTTCTGGAATAGTCTACTAAATCAATCAGTAAGTTCTGCATTCGGTTAGCCGTCGCACGAACTTTTGAAAAATAGTCTTTCCCTTGCATCGATAGCACTTCGAATTCTTTTTCTTCTAATCTGGAAATAAACATCTGAATTTTGCGAAGTGGCTCCTGTAAATCATGACTTACGATGTTATTGAAAGCCTCCAGTTCTTTGTTAATGTATTGAAGTTCCTTGTTATTCTTTTCTAGTTCCAGCGTTTTTTTATATTGGCTGGTAATGTCATAATTTACTCCAATTTTAATCAAATCTCCAGCTCCATTTTTAGTAAAACTTCCCACTCCCATAATATACTTTAGCTCTCCTTTTGCAGTCAAATATCTAAAAATCGTTGAGGTATATTGTCTATTAACGAGAGAATCCATATGTAATTTGGTTACCTGTTCTACATCATCGGGATGAATGTATTTAACTGAGTTTTCCAGATTGGGCTCGAATGCGTTGGGTGCAACTCCCATCAGCCGAAAAAGATTATCCGAAAAAGAATAGGTGTCAGATGTTAAATTAACCATCCAATGGCCCAAATTGGCTGTCATTTCAGCGGTATTGTACGACTCATTGAGTAGTTTTAATTTATCGTTGGCTTTTTTGAGTTCAGCAATATCGACATTCATTTTATTGAATGACAGCCACAAGATTAAAAGGGAAATGAGCACTAATAAAAAAGCCGTTATTATGGAATCCCGCAATTCAAACTGATGGTTGTCATTTTGAAACTTCGTTTTTGCACTTTCGGAAAATATTATTTTCGTCACAAAAGCTTTCATAACTTGTGTAACATGGCTGCTTTCCAGCAACTTTTCATTTAAATCTAACGGAACAGCATTTTTACTTTTAGCAATAAGCAGTGTTTGTCTGAAAAGTTTAAATCTGTTTTCAATTAGTATCTGAAGGCGGTTTATGTCATTATTTGCTAAGGTGTCGTTCGCAGTTAATTCCTTTAAGTTCTGGATGCTTTCTTCAATTTTTCCTCTACTCAAAAATCGATCTTGTATATAGGATTCATCTTTGGTAATAATGTAACTCCTTAAATTCGTTTCATAGACACTAATAACCGATAAAAGTTTTTCTAATTCCAGCTGCGTTTTATTGGAGTTGGCAATCAATGCAACTGTAGCATCCAGTTTTTTCATTTGCGAATAAAATACCGAGCCAATAAAACAAACCACCAGAATTGCTATAGCCAAAGCTATTTTGAATACCTGAGAATTTTTATACAGTCCTAAAATTTTCATTTATCCTCTATTAAACGCTAAAGAAAAAAGTTTCAATATTTAGGCCTGAAGTGTGAAATTGCCAGTTCATATTTACGACTTCTTTTATCACTTTTTTTAGTTTCGAAAAATCATTGGGTTTTTTAATATAAATATTTGCTCCTCCTATAAAAGTGTCTTCAATATCTTTTTCTGAGGATGAAGTAGAATATATGGCAATGGAAACGTCTTTAAAACGAGTGTCGGCTCTGATTTCCTTCAGGCATTCTATGCCAGTTTTACCGGGCATATTCAAATCAAGAAACAGCACATGAGGCAATTTAATTTCTGGCAGTATTAAATAATCCATTAAATCATTGCCATCTTTAAGCAGTGTTAATTTATTATTCATTTTAAGTTCCTGAATCGCTTCGCTAAAAAAAGCACGATCATCTTCGTCATCATCGACTAAAAGAATGTGCATTGAATCTTGATGTGTAATCATAAAATTGGGGCGTTATTTTTCTAATTTTCTTTTAATCGTTATTTGTCATTTCTCTTCTTTTCACTACGATTCTCTTGAACAAAGAAGGAGTTAATCCTGTAACTTTTTTAAATTGTGTGGATAAATACGCTACACTGCTGTAGTTTAATTCATGCGAAATTTCGGTTAAAGTGAGCTCCTCTTCCATAATTAATTTTTTTGCTCTTTCGATTTTCTGCAGGATAATAAAATTCTCTATAGAAGTATGCGTGTACTCCGAAAAAAAATTGGTGATATACCCGTATCTGAAATTCAATTTATCAGATAAATATTGAGAAATCGTGATGTTTGGGAATTTTTCTTTATCATATACGATTTCAATTATTGCATCTTTAATTTTTTGAATTAATTGTCCTTTCGGATTATCTACAATTTGAATTCCGTACTTTTTTAAATTAGTCTGAAGCGTTGTAAAACTCTGCTCAGAAACATCATCTCCTATTTCAATTTGTCCCAAATCCAGGAGTTGAAACTTAATATCTAAGTGTTCTAATTGCTCTTGTAGTATCGCCTTGACAGCAATATTTCCGTCATAACTAAAATTGAGTTTCATTTAATTAAACAATTGTTAAAGTTAATATTTATCATAAATATAAATTAAAAAATATTAATCCATAACAATTAATGTAATTTTAATGTAAAACCTTCTTTTTGGAAAATGCAGATGCATCAAAAATTTAATCAAAAATATCGTAAAAGCATTCCTGATTATTGATGTTTTTTTTCTGATAATTATCCATGAATCGTTTCGTTTTTCCCGTAATTTTCTATTATTGAAGCTTCAAATTCTATCCACTCTCTCCAGCGTTTTTCGACATCAATTCCTACGCCATATTTTCTTGCATACGTGATAAAAGTCGTGTAATGACCTGCTTCGCTTTCCATCAAATCTCTGTAGAAAACGGACAGCTCTTCATCATTGATATTATCAGAAAGCACTTTGAAACGCTCGCAGCTTCTGGCTTCGACCATGGCAGAAAACAACAACCGTTCCACTAAACTGGAAACTCTGCTGCCATTTCCACTTTTTTTCATGTACAAATACAATTCATTGACATAGTCATCCTTGCGTTCGCGACCCAATTTGAGTCCGCGCTTGATAATAATATTGTGAACTTGCTCAAAATGATCGATTTCTTCTTTGGCCAAAGCCAATAAATCCTTTACTAAATCCTGATGCTCGGAATTGTTTGTAATAATGGTAATAGCATTAGTTGCTGCTTTTTGTTCGCACCAAGCGTGATCAGTCAAGATTTCCTCGATATTCTTTTCTACAATATTGACCCATCTTGGATCAGTTGGCAATTTTAATCTTAATACAGACATTACAAAATTTGTTTAAAGTTTGAAAAAGTTTAAAGTTTAAAGAAAAAGGTTTAAAATTAAAATTCAGAAACCAATACATTATTTAAATACCCAATAGTATTTGATAACTGTTGATTCCAAAACTTTAAACCTTAAACCTTAAACTTTAAACTCTAAAACAAAAAAATTAGTATACGAAAATAGCTCTTTCGCTCATCATTTCGTTTACTTCATTCGCCACTGCCTCGATAACATCTTCGTTAGTGTGATCCATCAAAACTCTGTCGATTAAAGCAACAATGGTTTCCATGTCTGCTTCAACCAGGCCACGAGTAGTAATTGCCGGAGTTCCTACACGGATTCCTGAAGTTACAAATGGAGATTTATCATCAAATGGCACCATGTTTTTATTTACGGTTATTTCTGCTTTAACCAATGCGTTTTCAGCATCTTTTCCAGAAATATTTTTATTTCTTAAATCTATCAGCATCATGTGATTGTCAGTTCCGCCAGAGATGATTTCATATCCTCTTTTTACAAAAGCCTCCGCCATAGCGTTGGCATTTTTTTGCAATTGTAAAGCGTAAGTGAAAAATTCATCTTTCAAAGCTTCACCAAAAGCTACTGCTTTTGCGGCAATAATGTGCATTAACGGTCCTCCTTGATTTCCAGGGAAAACAGCTAAATCCAATAAAGAAGACATCATTCTGATTTCGCCTTTTGGGGTTGTTAAGCCAAATGGATTTTCAAAATCTTTACCCATTAAGATTAATCCTCCACGAGGACCACGTAATGTTTTGTGTGTCGTAGTAGTTACAATATGGCAATGTGGCAATGGATCGTTCATTAAGCCCTTAGCAATAAGACCTGCAGGGTGCGAAATATCAGCTAATAAAATAGCGCCAACACTGTCAGCAATTACTCTGAAACGCTCAAAGTCCATATCACGGGAATACGCCGAAGCACCTGCGATAATTAATTTTGGTTGTTCTTTAGTCGCTATTTCTTGAATTTTATCATAATCTAATCTTCCTGTTTCTTTATCTACACCATAAAAAGAAGGAGTATACAAACGTCCCGAAAAATTAACTGGCGAACCATGCGTTAAATGCCCACCATGAGACAAATCAAAACCCAAGATTTTATCTCCAGGTTTAATACATGCGTGGTACACCGCCGTATTGGCTTGTGAACCGGAATGTGGTTGCACATTTGCGTAAGCAGCACCAAATAATTCTTTGGCCCTGTCAATAGCAATTTGCTCCACAACATCAACTACTTCACAACCGCCGTAGTATCTTTTGCCAGGATATCCTTCAGCATATTTGTTAGTTAAAACAGAACCAGCCGCTTCCATCACTTCGTCACTTACGAAGTTTTCCGATGCAATAAGTTCTAATCCGTGAATTTGTCTTTCTTGTTCTTCCAGAATAAGGTCAAAAATTTGTTCGTCGCGTTGCATTTTTTTGATTTTCGTTAATTTGATGCAAAAATACAAAAAAACGTTTGGTTAATAGTTAGATTATGATATATTTGATGTGTAATTTTTCAACAAAATAATTAACAAAATATGCCAATATCAGCTAACGATACCAATAGAAAATCATGGCTAGAAGTACCTGTCAACAGTGATTTTCCCATTCAAAACATTCCTTTTGGAGTTTTTCTCACTAAAGAAAACATAGTAACCGTAGGGACAAGAATTGGAGATTTCGCCATTGATTTGGGAGCTTTACAACAATTAAAATATTTTGAAGGCATTGAGCTGACGGATGATATGTTCATGCAGGACACTTTGAATGATTTTATTTCTGATGGTCAAAAAACATGGCGTCTGGTTCGAAACCGAATTGCAGAGCTTTTTGATGTGACAAATCCGAAATTACAGGATAATGCAAAAGATAAAGACATCATAATTTTCAAAATGGAAGATGTAGAAATGCAGTTACCGGTACTTATTGGTGATTACACGGACTTCTATTCCAGCAAAGAGCACGCAACCAATGTAGGAAAAATGTTTCGTGACCCTGAAAACGCATTGTTACCTAACTGGCTTCACATTCCTGTAGGCTATCACGGCCGAAGTTCTACCATTGTTCCGTCTGGAATTCCGGTTCACAGGCCGATGGGACAGACATTGCCAAACGGAGAAGCCACACCGGTTTTTGGTCCTTCCCGTTCTGTAGATTTTGAGCTGGAAACAGCGTTTATAACCACTGATGTAAACATTATGGGGGAAAACATCCTTGTTACTGAAGCTGAAGAATACATCTTCGGAATGGTTTTATTAAATGACTGGAGCGCACGTGATATCCAAAAATGGGAATATGTACCGCTGGGACCGTTCTTGGCGAAAAGCTTTGCCTCATCAATTTCACCCTGGATTGTGACTATGGATGCTTTAGAACCTTTTAGAACCAAAGGACCAAAACAAGAACCTACTCCACTTACTTATTTGCAACAAAAAGGAAAACATTCTTTTGACATTAATTTGGAAGTAGCTATTCAGCCTGAAAATTCAGAAGCGACAGTTATTTCACATTCGAATTTCAAATACATGTATTGGACAATGAGTCAGCAATTAGCACACCACACTTCTAATGGTTGTCGAGTAAATTCTGGCGATATGATGGGATCTGGTACTATTTCCGGACCTACGCCAGACAGTTATGGTTCGATGTTAGAACTAACTTGGGGCGGAAAAAATCCAATAAAATTGAATGACGGAACGGAACGTAAATTTATCAACGATAATGACACTGTAATCATGAAAGGACATTGCCAAAATGGACATGTTCGCATTGGTTTTGGTGAAGTTTCCAGTAAGTTACTACCACCTTTCGTCAGAAAATAAAAAGTAAAATACACATTCTAAAAACCTAACAATTGTACTATTTTTGTTAGGTTTTTTTATGGCAATATTTTTGGATTTTGAAAATTAGAATCAATTAATCTGTTTGAAAAAAGCAGCATTGCCATCATAAAAATCATCTGTTCAATCGTAAAGCTTATGAGAAAAATTACTCTTTTAATATCCTTTTTGGTCCTAATCTCTTCCTGTGGCGTAAAGCAAACCCAAAATTTACTAAGTTCCGGAAATTACGATCAGGCAATAGATAATGCCGTTTCCAATTTGCAAACCAATAAAGATAAAAAAGGCAAGCAAGATTATATTTATTTGCTCGAAGAGGCTTTCGCCAAAGCCAAAGAACGCGATTTGAATGCAATAAATTTATTGGCAAAAGATGCTAATCCCGCACAATTGGAAAAAATGTACAATACCTATTTGCAATTGAATTCCCGACAGGAAAAAATAAAACCCTTACTTCCTTTAAGTTTAATCAAAGAAGGTAGAAATGCCATTTTCGCATTCGACAACTATAACGATCAGATCATTGACAGCAAAAATGCGTTGTCTGCTTATTTGTATGCTAATGCTAAAAAACTATTGGCGACATCAGACAAGATGAATTACCGAAAAGCGTATGATGATTTGGATTATTTAAACCAGATAAATCCAAATTATAAAGATGTTCTGCGATTGATGGATGATGCAAGATTCAAAGGTTCTGATTACGTTTCGGTTTACACTAAAAATGAAACAAATATGATCATTCCGGTCCGGCTTGAAAATGACTTACTGGATTTTAGCACTTTAGGATTAAATGACAAATGGACAGTTTATCATAGCAACAAACAAAAAGGAATCAGCTATGATTATGGAATGGTAATCAATTTTAGACAAATTTATATTTCGCCAGAGCAAATAAAAGAAAGAGAATTTGTAAAAGAACGCATCATCAAAGACGGTGTCAAAAAACTAATTGATGCCAACGGAAAGGAAATGCTGGACGAAAAAGGAAAAGTAGTTATGGTCGATAACCTCAAAACTGTAACTGCCAGGATTTATGAATTCAGACAATTTAAGTCGTGTCAAATTACAGCAAAAATTGACTACATTAACTTTAAAAGCAATCAATTATTACAATCTTTTCCTCTAAGCAGCGAATTCATTTTCGAAAATATTTATGCTACTTACAAGGGAGATCGACGGGCTTCTGACGATAATTATTACTCTTATTTTGACAGAAAACCAGTAGCTTTTCCTAACAGTGAACAAATGGTTTATGACACCGGAGAAGACTTAAAAGCTAAAATTAAAGATATCATAAGTCGAAATAAATTTAGAAACTAATCCCTTAAATTTAATTTCTGTACGCAAAACTCCTTGATAATCAAACTATCAAGGAGTTTTTTATTTTAAAAAAAACACACAATACATTAAAATTTTGTTAGAAAACACAAAAATTGCATGGTGTTATAAAAATAAGTGTACTTTTGTACCAATGAATAAAACAAGTTTACATATAACTTCTTTGTCACGGACAAACAGACCTTCTACTTCTCCCGAAGTACGGATACTATCTCTATAGTACCCAAAAGCTGTTTCGTTTTATTATTCATTTTTCATTTTTCCGTTTTGAAATCAACCTTATTTTCCATTGGATTTTCAAATCCAAAAAAAGCTACATATTCATTACTATTGCATTGCGGTTCAATTTATTGCACAACAATCAACTGGTTTGATGTTATAGCTAAATTTGGCAAGGAGATATTTCAATTACAAAATCACAAATCATTTTATAACTCAAAAATTTAGCTTTTGAAATGAATATTTCTATTATAACAACTCACGAAGAACATTATAAGTATTCGCAGGAAATATGCGATACTATAGAATTATCCGCCCTTTTAAGAGGCACGGGAATTGCTAAGAGAACTCCTGAATACATCCAGAAAAAAATGGAAAGCAAAGATGCTGTAATTGCATTAGACAATGGCAAATTTGCAGGTTTTTGCTATATCGAAAGTTGGCAACACGGGAAATTTGTGGCACATTCCGGGCTGATTGTACATCCTGATTACAGAAATTTAGGTTTAGCTAAAAAGATCAAATCATTTGTTTTCGATTATTCATTAGAGAAATATCCAGATGCCAAGGTTTTTGGTATTACAACTGGTCTTGCAGTAATGAAAATCAACTCCGATTTAGGTTACAAACCAGTTCCTTTTTCAGAATTGACCAGCGATCCAAGTTTTTGGAAAGGATGCCAAACCTGCACCAATTATGAAATCCTCAAAAGTAAAGACAACAAAATGTGTTTGTGCACCGGAATGCTTTATGATCCAAAAGAAAAACCGGTAGATCCGCCTGAACATCCATTTAACACAAGAGTTCTCAATAGATTAAAATCAATTAAACAAGCCTTGTTCTTAAAAAAATAAATCCCCTCCCCTCCCGAAGCCTCGGGATTCTTGAAGGGAAGGGAGCCAAAGAGAGAAAAAAAATTAATAATAAAAATTCCCCTTTTGCCAGTATTGGCTCCCCCTCCTTCGGAGGGGGTTGGGGGGAGGAAAAAAAATAATATCATGAAAAAAGTAGTATTAGCATACAGCGGAGGATTAGACACCTCATATTGCCTAAAATATTTAAAAAATGAAAAAGGATATGAAGTTCATACAGTCCTTATCAATACAGGTGGATTTGATGAAGCGGAACTAGCCGCTATTGAAGAAAGAGCTTACGAATTAGGGAGTGCCCAACATGCCAACCTTACTATCGTAGATAAATATTACGACAAAGCCATTAAATATTTGATTTATGGAAATGTCTTAAAAAACAATACGTATCCATTATCTGTAAGTGCTGAACGTGTTTTTCAAGCCATTGAAGCAATTAAATATGCGAAATCTGTAGGTGCTGAAGCAATTGCTCACGGAAGTACCGGCGCAGGAAATGACCAAATTCGTTTTGATTTAATTTTTCAAACCATTGCTCCCGAAATTGAAATCATCACTCCTATCCGTGATTTAAAATTATCAAGACAGGAAGAAGTGGATTATTTAGCCAAAAACGGAGTTCATTATTCTTGGGAAAAAGCACAATATTCAATTAATAAAGGATTGTGGGGAACAAGCGTAGGTGGTAAAGAGACATTGACCTCTAATCAATCGTTGCCAAGTGAAGCATACCCTTCTCAATTGCAAAAAACGGGTGAAGAGAAAGTGACACTACAATTTGAAAAAGGACAATTAGTAGGTATCAACGGGACATTGGACACACCAACAAAAAACATCGTTGCATTAGAAAAACTAGCCAGCGCATATGCAATTGGCCGAGATACTCATGTTGGCGATACGATTATCGGAATTAAAGGAAGAGTTGGTTTTGAAGCCGCTGCGCCTTTAATCATTATCAAAGCACACCATTTACTGGAGAAACATACGCTGGGTAAATGGCAACAATACTGGAAAGAACAACTAGGAAACTGGTACGGAATGTTGTTTCATGAAGGGCAATTTTTAGATCCTGTAATGAGAAACATCGAGGCTTTCTTGGAAGACACTCAATCCACTGTAAACGGAACCGTTATAGTTTCGCTAAAACCATATCACTTTACATTGGACGGAATTGAATCTGAAAATGATTTAATGAATACCAGTTTTGGACAATATGGAGAAATGAACAATGCTTGGACATCTGACGATGCCAAAGGATTTATCAAAATTCTGGGGAATGCCCAAAACATATTTTCATCTGTAAATAAACTGACACATGATTAATATTGGAATAATTGGTGGTTCAGGTTACACAGCGGGGGAACTCATCAGAATACTGATGTTTCATCCCAATGCCACACTTGATTTTGTTTACAGCACAACAAATGCCGGGAAACCGCTGCATGTTGCGCATCATGATTTGATGGGCGATATCGAAATGAATTTTACTGATACCGTAAATCCAAATGTAAATGTGGTTTTCTTGTGCTTAGGTCATGGAAAATCAAAATCATTTTTAGAGCAAAATCAATTTGCAAGCCATACCAAAATCATCGATTTAGGAAATGATTTCAGATTGACAAAAGACAAAGATTTTGACAGTAAAACTTTCGTTTACGGTTTACCAGAATTGAATAAAGCAGCGATCAAAAACGCTCAATTCATAGCTAATCCAGGTTGTTTTGCGACAGCAATCCAACTGGCATTATTGCCTTTGGCGAACGCCGGAATACTAGCAACTGACGTTCATATCAGTGCTACAACCGGAAGCACGGGAGCCGGAGTTTCACCTTCGGAAACGACGCATTTTAGCTGGAGATCGAACAACATGTCGCATTATAAAGCTTTTGAGCATCAACATTTGGGCGAAATAAACCAAAGTGTAAACCAATTGCAAGCGAATTATACAAACGAATTGATTTTTGTACCCAACAGAGGGGATTTTGCCAGAGGGATTTTCGCTACATTATACACAACAATCGAAGAAAATCTGGAAGATGTAGTAGCTAAATATGAGGCTTTTTACAAAGACCAGCCTTTTGTAACGGTTACTACCAATGGAATCAATATGAAACAAGTGGTTCAAACGAATAAATGTATTATCAGTTTAATAAAAAAAGGAAACCGGTTATTGATTACTTCAGTAATTGATAATTTGACAAAAGGAGCCTCGGGACAAGCCATACAAAACATGAATTTGATGTTTGGATTGGATGAAACCACAGGATTGCATTTGAAACCAAGCGGATTTTAGAAAAAATTTGTTTCAAGTTTAAAGTTTAAGGTTGTACACGTAACTTTAAACTTTAAACCTTAAACCATTTAAACAAAAAAATAAAATGAACTTATTTGACGTTTACCCATTATACAACATCACTCCTGTAAAAGCGCTGGATTGCACAATTACAGATGAAAAAGGAGTGGAATATTTAGATTTATATGGTGGTCATGGAGTAATTTCCATTGGACACACACAACCGGACTATGTTGCCAAATTAAAAAATCAATTGGATAATATTGGTTTTTATTCCAATGCGATTCAGAATCCATTGCAGGTAGAATTAGCGGAAAAATTAGGAAAACTTTCAGGATTGGAAGATTACACTTTATTCTTGTGCAGTTCCGGAGCCGAAGCCAATGAAAATGCGTTGAAACTGGCTTCTTTTCACAACAATAAATCACGTGTTATTGCTTTTGATAATGCATTTCACGGAAGAACTTCGGCGGCAGTTGCGGTGACAGATAACAAAAAAATTGTTGCGCCAATCAATGCACAACAAATCGTTACTTTTTTACCATTGAATGACATCGAGTTGGTGGAAAACGAATTAAAAAAAGGAGATGTTTCTTCTGTTATCATTGAAGGAATTCAAGGAGTTGGTGGTTTAGACCAAGGTACAACTGAATTTTTCCAGGCATTAGAAAAAATATGTGCAGCATACGATGCCGTTCTGATTTTGGACGAAGTGCAATCAGGATACGGAAGAAGCGGGAAGTTTTTCGCACATCAGCATCATAACATCAAAGCAGATATTATTTGTCTGGCAAAAGGAATGGGTAACGGATTTCCTATTGGCGGAATCCTGATTTCTCCAAAATTCACAGCTAGTTATGGATTATTGGGAACTACTTTTGGTGGAAATCATTTGGCTTGTGCCGCCGGAATAGCAGTTTTGGATGTGATTGAAAGTCAAAAATTAATGGATAACGTAAATGACGTTTACGCCTATTTTTCAGAAGCAATAAAACAAGTTCCTGAAGTGATCCAAGTAAAAGGAAGAGGATTAATGTTAGGCGTAGAATTTGATTTTGACGTAAGTACACTTCGTAAAAAAATGATTATTGATAAACATATTTTTACGGGAAATGCTAATAATAAAAACTTATTAAGAATTCTTCCTCCATTGACAATCAAGAAGGAAGCAATTGACACCTTTATAATAGCTTTAAAAGAAAGTTTAACTGAATTATAAGTATATTTTTATCTATTTTTTCATCCAAATATTGGATCATCTTTCGACAATTCATAATTCATAATTCATAATTGCAATGAACTACATCTCCATACAAAACATAGATTCGCTCGATAAATGGGTGAAACAAGCATTAAAAATCAAGAAAAAACCTCTTAAAAACAAAAAATTGGGAAAAAACAAAACCTTAGGCATGTTGTTTTTCAATTCCAGTTTAAGAACGCGTTTGAGTACACAAAAAGCAGCTTTAAACTTGGGAATGAACGTCATGGTAATGAATTTTACCAGTGAAGGTTGGACACTTGAGTTTGAAGATGGAGCCATCATGAACTCAGGTGCTTCGGAACATATAAAAGAAGCTGCTGCGGTAGTTTCTCAATATTGCGATATAATTGCCATCAGGGCTTTTGCCGGATTGGTAGATAAAGAAAAAGACAATGCCGAAATTGTACTTTCCGGTTTCTTAAAATACGCCACCGTGCCTGTTGTCAATATGGAAAGTGCTACT
Organism: Flavobacterium caseinilyticum; assembly: GCF_004349085.1. Taxonomy (GTDB): domain Bacteria; phylum Bacteroidota; class Bacteroidia; order Flavobacteriales; family Flavobacteriaceae; genus Flavobacterium; species Flavobacterium caseinilyticum. Next base: position 222,957 of record NZ_SMFM01000002.1, read on the forward strand.
GGACATCCATTACAATCTCTTGCCGATGCTATAACTATGGCAGAGCACAAAACAGAACACCGCCCAAAAGTAGTTTTAACTTGGGCGCCACACCCTAAAGCATTACCTCAAGCTGTTCCCAATTCCTTTGTAGAAATGATGCAGTTACAAGATGCCGACTTTGTGATTACGCATCCCGAAGGCTATGAGTTGAATCCCGAAATCACGAAAGATTCCAAGATTGAATACGACCAAAACAAAGCTTTCGAAAATGCCGATTTTATCTATGCCAAAAACTGGAGCAATTATAACGATTATGGTCAGATTACAAATTCTGACCCAAATTGGACCGTAACTTCCGATAAAATGAAGCTAACCAACAATGCTAAATTCATGCACTGTTTACCGGTAAGACGTAATGTGATTGTTACCGATGAAGTGATTGACAGCGAAAATTCAATTGTTATTGAACAAGCCAATAATAGAACGTATGCAGCGCAATTAGTGTTGCAGAAGATTTTAGAAAATAGAAAATAGAGAAAAGACTTTTAAAATATTAGTGATGAGTCCGAAACCAAAAACCAAGAACCTAAAACCACTTTCAATCATAAAAATTGGAGGAAACATTATTGATAATCCAGCGGAATTAGCACAGTTCTTAATTGATTTTTCTATAATTGAAGGGGATAAAATACTCGTTCATGGCGGAGGAAAATCAGCTACCAAAATGGCCGAAAGCATAGGTTTAATACCTCAAATGATTGATGGAAGACGCATCACCGATGCTGCTATGCTTGAGGTTGTTGTGATGATTTATGCAGGCCAAATTAATAAAAATATTGTTGCTCAATTACAAGCAAATTTCACCAATGCGATAGGGTTTTCTGGTGCTGATGGAAATTTAATTCAATCGGATAAAAGAAACCACCTAACAATCAATTATGGCTACGTGGGCGATGTAAAAAAAGTGAATACCGAATTGCTGGAAACGTTGCTTTCAAATGGCATTGTCCCTGTATTTTGCGCGATAACACATGATGGAAAAGGACAATTATTAAACACGAATGCGGATACGATTGCCAGTGAATTAGCAATTGCTTTATCAGAAGTTTTTGATGTCACATTGAATTATTGCTTCGAAAAACCTGGTGTTTTATATGATGCCGAAGACGATTCTTCAGTAATTGAAAACATCAATCAAGAACTATATTCCAAATTAAAAGTCGAAAAAGCGATACATTCGGGCATGATTCCTAAATTAGACAACTGTTTCAACAGTTTATCCAAAGGAGTTCAAAAAATAAAAATTGGTCATCATCGCATGTTGCAAGACAAGACCTCATTGTACACAAGTATAGAATTATAAAAAGTTAAACACGAATTTCACAAATTTACACGAACTGAAAATTTTGTGTCATTGTGCCTTCGTCGTAAATAACAGACCCGTTGTGGCAAATAAAATATGAAGAGTATAGAAATCCTTACACAAGAAGCCATTGCGCTATTAAAAGCACTGATTGAAACGCCTTCATTTTCTAGTGAAGAAGACAAAACTGCACTTTTAATTGAAAATTGGTTCACACAAAATAACATTCCTTTCGAAAGAGAGAATAATAATGTTTGGGCTTTCAATAAGAATTTTGACAAGTCCAAACCAACGCTTTTACTGAATTCACACCACGATACCGTAAAACCAAACCAAGGTTATACCAAGGATCCTTTTAAAGCTATCGTAAAAGATGGTAAATTATTTGGATTGGGAAGTAATGATGCGGGAGGTTGTCTGGTTTCGCTTTTAGCCACTTTTGTATATTTTTATCTGAATGAAAATTTGCCTTACAATATTGTGATGGTCGCTTCAGCCGAAGAAGAAAGCAGTGGAAAAAATGGATTAAACAGCGTATTGAAACATTTACCAAAACTGGAATGTGCGATTGTTGGTGAACCAACTTTGATGCAATTGGCCGTAGCCGAAAAAGGTTTACTAGTACTTGATGTCATCGTAAAAGGTACTGCCAGTCACGCCGCACATAACAATCCGGATAATCCTATTTATAATGCGGTACCCGTTATTGAATGGTTTAATAGCTATCAATTCGAAAAAATATCGGAGGTTTTAGGTCCTGTAAAAATGACGGTAACACAAATCTCTGCTGGAAAACAACACAACGTAGTTCCTGCTGAATGTCATTTGGTTGTCGATATCAGGGTGAATGATTGTTATAGCAATCAAGAAATTTTAGATACCGTAAGACAACATTTAACTGCTGAAGTCAATCCGCGTTCGATGCATTTGAATGCGTCTTCGATTCCAGTTGCTCACGGATTGGTACAGGCCGGAATCGCAGTGGGAAGAACCACGTACGGGTCGCCTACCCTTTCGGATCAATCGGTTTTGAGTTGTCAATCCTTAAAATTAGGACCTGGTGAAACCCTGCGGTCACACTCGGCAGACGAATTTATATTTATAAACGAAATCGAAGAAGGAATTAAATTGTATATCAAAATACTAACTGATTTTTTCAAACAATAAAATAATTTGAATTTATCCTGATTATTTTCAGGAGCTAATCCCGCTATACGTTGCAATCTTTTATTTTTTAAAGAAAAAAAATAAAAGGATTTCCACTGCAAACGGAGTTCACTGAACTCCTGTGAAAATAGAAATTAAGTGAAGTAATCGGGGCTAAAAATCTAACAGTCTAAAAATCTAATTATCCACAATATGAAACTTTGGGAAAAAGGAATACCAACCGATAAGCAAATCGAACATTTTACCGTTGGAAACGACAGAGAACTGGATTTAGTTCTGGCCAAATATGATGCATTGGGTTCTATCGCACATGCAAAAATGTTGGGACAAATCGGTCTTTTAACAGACTCCGAAACCGTTTCTTTGGTTTTGGCTTTGGAAGAAATAATAAAAGACGTTGAAGGCGGAAAATTCGAAATAGAAGACAGCTTTGAAGACGTGCATTCCAAAATCGAATATTTACTGACCGTAAAATTGGGTGACGCCGGAAAGAAAATCCATACTGCCCGTTCCCGTAACGACCAGGTTTTGGTAGATGTTAATTTATATTTGAAAGATGTAGTTAAAGAACTAAAAGAGCAAGTAAAAAGCCTTTTTGATTTACTGATGGAATCAGCCGAAAAACACCAAAATGTTTTATTACCAGGATACACGCACCTACAAATTGCAATGCCTTCCTCTTTTGGAATGTGGTTTTCCGCTTATGCCGAAACTTTGATTGATGATGTAACGATGTTGAATGCTGCTTTGAAAATTGTGGACCAAAACCCATTAGGATCAGCTGCAGGTTACGGAAGTTCATTTCCTATCAACAGAACATTCACTACACAGGAATTGGGTTTTGAAACTTTAAAATTCAATTCGGTAGCGGCACAAATGAGCCGTGGAAAATCAGAGAAAACAGTTGCTTTTGCTATGAGCAGCGTCGCGGCAACTTTGGCTAAATTCTCGATGGATGTTTGTTTGTATATGAGTCAGAATTTTGATTTCATCACTTTGCCTTCGCATCTTACGACCGGTTCGAGTATCATGCCACACAAGAAAAATCCGGATGTTTTTGAATTAATTCGCGGGAAATGCAATAAAATCCAAGCGTTACCATACGAAATTACTTTAATCACCAATAACCTGCCAAGTGGCTATCACAGGGATTTACAATTACTGAAAGAAGGATTATTTCCAGCGATTCAAAACCTGCAAGCCTGTTTGGATATCGCGATTTTTGCAATCAAAGACATTAAAGTAAAAGACAATATTCTTGCGGATCCAAAATACAATTATTTGTTTACCGTTGACACTTTAAATGAAATGGTAGTTACGGGAATGCCTTTTAGAGACGCGTATAAAGCGGTTGCTGAGCAGCTTGAAAATGGTACTTTTCAATCTCCCAAAGAAACCAGACATACGCACGAAGGAAGCATCAACAACCTTTGTTTGGAGGAAATCAAAGAGAAAATGAGATTGGCTTTTTAAACTCTGTTTCATATAAAAATAATTTCGCATCGGTAACCTCGATGCGTTTTTTTTTATTGTGTAATTCCTTATATTTGATTTATACTTATCTGAATTAATTGAAATGAAAAAATTTGAATCAGAAGCAACACAAACTCTTTTAGCAAGAAATCTTATTTCAAAAGAACAATACCTACAGATTCAAGCCTATCGAAGTTTAAATATCTTTTCACTCCGCAATGAATTGAGATTTTTACTTTATCTGTCCGTTTTGCTGTTTACCTCTGGAATGGGGACTATAATTTATCAAAACATCGACAGTATTGGCCACATTGCCATACTTTCTTTTATACTTGTAGTGACGATTATATGCTTCTATTTTTGCTTCAAAAATGCTGGTAATTTCAAAAAAAACGAAACTGCTTTTGCCAATCCAATCTTTGATTATTTGCTGCTTTCTGCCACTATTTTAACTTGTACTTTTATTGGTTATTTGCAGTACCAGTACCATCCTTTTGGAACACATTATGGTTTGGCAACATTAATCCCTACACTAATTTGCTTTTTTTGCGCTTATTATTTTGACAACAAAAGTGTCTTATCTATTGCCATCACTGGACTGGCTGCTTTTGTAGGATTATCGGTTAGTCCACCAGCATTATTAAACAATACCACTTACAACACCACTTCGTTAAGTTATTCGGGCATTCTTTTAGGAATAGCTCTTGTACTATGGACAATTTATGCCACGAAAATAGACCTAAAAAAGCATTTTAATTTAATCTATTTTACGTTTTCCTTACATCTAATTAGTATTGCTTGTTTAAACAATCTATTAGAAGTTTATTGGTATTTCTTTGAAATTATTTTGGGGCTTTCCACTTATTATTTTTACAGAATAAGCCATAAAATGGGTTCAATTTCGATATTTGTATTCACAATTTTATATGCCTATCTAGGATTTAACTTTTTACTTTTTAAAATTTTGGAGCAGATAAACCCTGAATATTTAGTTACTCCATTAATTTTTTTGACACCTGCCTATCTGATTCTTTCAATAGTAATGTTTATCAAACTGATTAAGAACTTTAATAAAAAAACTTCAAATGATAGTTTACAATAAAAGCTTATTAGACAACACTTTGTTTGTTGATGAAGCCTCTTCTTTAAAAGAATCAGGTTTCATCGATCCAGCTCAATACCAAACTATAATTGGTGAATTGTCCACTTTAAAAAGGCATAAAAACATATTAATTCGATTAGGCTTTTTTTTACTTGGCAAGTTCTTATATTCTTCAATTTGTGGAATGCTTTCTATTTTTTCCATAAATTTTGAAAATTTTAATGATGAAATACTATTATTTGTGTATTCCATAATTGGTTTTGTTGGAATAGAATTTCTAGCCAAACAAAAATTTTATGGATTTGGTCTTGACGATGCTTTTTTATTAGGCGCGCAATTGCTTTTATTTTTAGGAGTGGGAATTACTACCAAGGGAAATTTTTTAGCAGTTTTTATAACTATTGCTGCAGCATCAATAATTAGTTATTTAAGATACATCTATTTATCATCAGCATTACTATTTAGTCTGGGACTAACAGGGAGCTTGGCGTATTTGATGTTTGAATTTGGTGACATCGGAAAATCAATCTTGCCCTTTGTTCTGATGTTATTTTCGGGGCTGTTATATTTCTCGGCCAAAATAGCCTTAAAGAACATTAAATTGCCTTATTATTCAAAGGGAATAGAATTAGTAAATAGCTTTAGCTTAATTTTATTTTATCTATCTGGAAATTATTTAGTAGTACGAGAATTATCTGTTTTATTGCTAAAAAAAGAGATTCCAGCGACTCAAGAAATTTCTTTTGCACTATTTTTTTATGCTTTCACCATTATTGTCCCAGCTTTTTATCTAGTTTATTCTTTGATAAAAAAAGACAAGATAATGCTTTGGATTGGATTTTTGGGACTTGCCTTTTCTATTTTCACCATTCTCTATTACCACCACATTCTTCTCCCTGAAGAGGCATTAACCATTTCTGGATTGGCTTTGTTTGTCTTTACTTATTTCTCGATTAAAAAAATCAAGAATAATGAAACTGGATTAACCTTTCTGCCAGATCGTTTCTCAAATTCTAATTCTCAATTAAATTTAGAAACAATAGTTATTGCCTCACAATTTGGATTGCAACCAGAAATAAATCAAGAAGAGTCACCAATTAAATTTGGTGGTGGAGGATTTAGTGGTGGGGGCTCTACAGGAGAATATTAGAAATATTTGTCGAAAGAAATCTACAATTTTTTCTTCAATTCTTCAGCATCAATATCACTGTGCGAAACATTATAAATGGCTTTTCCGTCTTTTATAAGAATCAATTGTGGTGACTGATGATACACTCCAAAACGAGTTGCAATTTCATTAGAAATATCACGATGTGCTATTAAATCTAAAAAATAAGGTGTAACTTTATCTGAGCTATCAAACTGATTTTCAAACTGTTTCAGCGCCATTCTGCTTACGCTGCATCGTGTACTGTGTTTGAAAATCGCAACTGGTTTTTCATTCGACACAGCAATAATTTCATCCAGTTGCGCTAAACCGGTCAGTTCATTCCAGTTGATTTTGTTTTCGTTTGCATTGGCGTCGTCGGAACTGCTGAATATATTTTTAAAAAAACTCATAATTGTCTTATTTTAAGACATTTTGACTTTGAAATATGATATAAATCATGAAATTTCTGTCAATTTGTCGGTATTATTGTAATGGAATATATATTGAATATTGAATTGCAAAGTTAGTTAAATAACCACAAAACTATATAACATCATGAACATAAATAAATTCACGATCAAATCTCAGGAAGCCATTCAGCTTTCGCAGCAATTGGCGCAAAGCCAAGGGCAACAGCAAATAGAGAACGAACATATTTTCAAGGCTATTTTTGAAGTTGATGAAAATGTGGCTCCTTTTATTTTGAAAAAATTAAACGTAAATGTTCCTCTATTTCTTCAAATTTTAGATAGCACGATTCAAAGTTTTCCAAAAGTTTCCGGTGGCGAAATTATGCTTTCAAGAACTGCAAACACAACCCTAAATGAAGCAGAAATTATTGCTAAAAAAATGAATGATGAATTCGTCTCCGTGGAGCATTTAATTTTGGCGATTTTTGATTCTAAAACTAAGGCAGCCCAAATTTTAAAAGATCAGGGCGTAACCGGAAAAGGATTGAAAGCGGCAATAGAAGAATTGCGAAAAGGGGAACGAGTAACTTCGGCTTCGGCTGAAGAAACCTATAATTCATTGAACAAATACGCAAAAAACCTCAATGAATTGGCCCGTGCCGGTAAACTCGATCCTGTTATTGGTCGTGACGAGGAAATTCGCAGGGTGTTGCAGATTCTAACTCGTAGAACCAAAAATAACCCGATGTTAGTGGGAGAACCCGGCGTCGGAAAAACCGCTATCGCCGAAGGTTTGGCACACCGAATTGTAGATGGCGATGTTCCGGACAATTTAAAAGATAAAATCGTCTATTCTCTTGACATGGGAGCGCTGATTGCCGGTGCTAAATATAAGGGTGAATTTGAAGAGCGATTAAAATCCGTAGTAAAAGAAGTGACTTCTGCTGAAGGTGATATTGTATTATTCATTGACGAAATCCATACGCTTGTCGGAGCCGGCGGTGGCGAAGGTGCTATGGATGCGGCGAATATTCTGAAACCGGCATTGGCTCGTGGAGAACTTCGCGCCATTGGAGCTACAACATTGGACGAATATCAAAAATATTTTGAAAAAGACAAAGCGCTGGAAAGACGTTTTCAAAAAATAATGATCGAAGAACCGGATACCGAAAGTGCGATTTCAATTTTACGCGGAATCAAAGAAAAATATGAAACACATCATAAAGTTCAGATAAAGGATGAAGCTATTATTGCTGCAGTCGAATTATCACAACGCTATATTACCAACCGTTTCCTTCCGGACAAAGCCATTGATTTAATGGACGAGGCAGCATCAAAAATACGCATGGAGATCAATTCCAAACCTGAAGAACTGGATGTTTTGGACCGAAAAGTAATGCAACTGGAAATAGAAATTGAAGCGATAAAAAGAGAAAAAGACGAAAGTAAACTCAAAGTTTTAGGAATGGACTTGGCCAACCTAAAAGAAGAGAGAAACGAAATTTACGCCAAATGGAAATCCGAGAAAGATATAGTCGATACTATTCAAGGAGTAAAAACGGAGATAGAGGATTTCAAATACGAAGCAGAACGAGCCGAACGTGATGGCGATTATGGAAAAGTAGCCGAAATTCGTTATGGAAAAATTAAAGAAGCCCAAGAAAGATTAGATACTTTTCAAAAACAATTGGCCGAAGATCAAATTGGAGGAACTTCGTTAATCAAAGAAGAAGTTACCAGAGAAGACATAGCTGAAGTAGTAGCTAAATGGACCGGAATTCCGGTGATGAAAATGCTTCAGGGCGAAAGAGAAAAACTATTGAAACTGGAAGATGAGTTGCATCACAGAGTCGTGGGACAGGAAGAAGCCATTCAAGCGGTAAGTGATGCGGTTAGAAGAAGTCGTGCCGGATTACAAGACATGAAAAAACCGGTTGGAACCTTCCTTTTCCTTGGAACTACAGGCGTTGGAAAAACGGAATTGGCGAAAGCCTTGGCAGAATACCTATTTGACGATGAAAATGCGATGACCCGTATTGACATGAGCGAATACCAGGAACGCCACAGCGTAAGCCGTTTGGTAGGTGCGCCTCCGGGATATGTTGGTTATGAAGAAGGCGGCCAATTAACGGAAGCTGTTCGCAGAAAACCATATTCCGTGATATTATTGGATGAAATTGAAAAAGCGCACCCCGATACCTTCAATATCTTGTTACAAGTTTTGGACGAAGGGCGTTTGACAGATAACAAAGGGCGTCTGGCTGATTTTAAAAACACGATTATCATCATGACATCAAATATGGGTAGCCAAATTATTCAGGAAAAATTCGAAAACCTAAAAGGAAGTGTCGAAGCCGCAACCGAAGCTGCAAAAGTGGAAGTGCTGGGCTTATTGAAACAAACGGTGCGTCCGGAATTCATCAATCGTATTGATGAGATTGTTATGTTTACGCCGCTTACCAATGAAAATATTACTAAAATTGTAGGCTTGCAACTAAAAAGCGTTACTAAAATGCTAGCGCTGCAAGGCATCACCATGGACGCAACTCCGGAGGCAATTGCCTATTTATCCGAAAAAGGTTATGATCCGCAATTTGGTGCAAGACCGGTGAAAAGAGTGATTCAAAGAGATGTTCTGAACCAGTTATCTAAAGAAATTCTAGCTGGAAAAATCACAACAGATAGTATTATTCTGTTGGATGCTTTTAATGGGCAGTTGGTTTTTAGAAATCAAAGTGAACTAGTTTCTTAATCAAAAACTATAAAAAAAGACTTCACAGAAATGAAACCTGTGAAGTCTTTTTATTTATATTCAAAAAGATTTTTACCGATAAACTAAAAACAGCTTGATTCGTACTCTTTTATCAATTCTATAACTCCCTCTTCTCCACTTATTTTTAATATTTTATTCTCTACCTTTTCTAATACGCTTGGACAATCAGTAATTTCACGACTAATAACTTTTTTGGAGATGAGCCTGCCTAGTCCCATAGCTTCCATGAATGATTTCTTACCATTATTTGGCCTTACAATAACATAAAAATTTACAGTCGTGTAACCAGGCTTTATAACTTTCAATAATTTTAACTTATTCGAATACAGTAGTAAACCAAATACGTTATCATCAATAGCAATAAACTCAAATCGTTTATTCTCTCTTGTAAAACTAAAAGATTTAACTTCATTGGGAAAAAACTCTTTTTTTTCACCTTTTCCATTAACTACGAATAGTTTTTTTTCTAAATCCAAAACCATTAAATTTTCGAGTAAATAATCCTTTTTTAATCTAAATTCTTTTATTGTGTCGTTTTGGTTTGTTATAATATCCACTTGAACATTCTGACTCGAAATTTTAAATACCAAAAAGAATAAAAAAAGCGTGTAATGTAATTTTTTCATATATTTTTATTAACTGTTTATCAAATAATTTCACCAACAAAACTAATAGTTATTTTTAGGTATTTAAAAATTAAATATGATTTTTATTATTCATTATAATTTCAGAATTCATATTCTTAAAGAAATAAAACACAAAAATATCGCTTACACCAAGAGCATCTTTTATTCAAACTCTTTCTACCCTAAAATGTAACTTCCTTTTTTATATATTTCTGCTACAATATCTCATCTATGAAACCTGTGATTCGAAGATACATTCCTGACTAAAAATCAATCTGCATCAGTTTCTTGATCAAAATATTTGAATAGAATGAAAAGTAGTTGAAAGGCTGGTTTTTTTATACGCAAATTTTTTTAGGAACAAACTGGATGATTTACTTACTATTTTATAATTAGTTCCAAAAACAAAGTTAAAAACGTGTTCCAACTTTAATTTACAACTTCACAAGTAGGAAAATGCAGAATTGGAAAATTACACGAATTGGCTATAAAACAGAGTTGGTTTGCTTTTTTGTGCAAGCTAAGTGCCTCTTCCATTTTTTCTTTATTGCTGATACAAACTTCTGGAAACAGTTTAATAGCAGTAAAACGTCCGCTACCGTCCTCCAAAACCTCCAGAGCTGCCTCCGCTTCGTCTGTATAAGAAACCACATCAATCCCATTTTGGCTGCAAAGATATAAATATGACATCATGTGACAGGAAACTACACTGCTCAATAACAGATCTTCAGGATTGTACAAAGCAGGATCACCTTTGAAGGCTTTGGCAGCCGAAACATTAAGAACAGCCTTGCCAGCAATCGATATGGAATGACTTTTAGTATAAGCCTCTGTTTCCTTTTTAGAAAAAAACCAATCTAATTTGGCTTTAAAAACGAGTTTGAAACCCATATTATTTTTATTTCAAAAGTAACTAAAAACAGCACAGATAAAACAGAAAGGTTTTAGGTAAACCTTAACTAAAATTTCTCGATTTTATAAATAGAGTAAATAAAAAAAGTTTTAGATTCGCAAGAATAAACAAACAAAGCGCCAAAACAGAATTTCGTTCAAAAAAATAATCCAGCGCAGTTACTAAAACAATCAAAATGGCATCAGGTTTTTTCGCATTATTAGATGATATTGCAGTACTTATGGATGATATTGCAGTAATGAGTAAAGTTGCTGCCAAAAAAACAGCTGGAATTCTGGGCGATGATTTAGCCGTAAATGCGGAGAAAGCATCCGGTTTTATCTCGTCTCGAGAACTTCCCGTACTGTGGGCAATTACTAAAGGATCTTTCTTAAATAAAGTAATCATTTTACCCATTGCTTTTCTGTTAAGTGCTTTTTTACCCCTTGCCGTAATTATAATCTTAGTTCTTGGCGGATTATATTTGGCCTACGAAGGTGCCGAAAAAATATACGAATACTTCTTTCCGCATGAACATGCAAAGTCTGATGTTTCACTCGAACCCTTGACCGAAGAACAAATTCTGGCTTTCGAAAAAGAAAAAATAAAATCAGCCATCGTAACTGATTTTATCCTGTCCGTTGAAATTATCATTATTGCTTTAGGTACGGTTGTCGGAAAACCTATATCATCACAAATAATAGTGGTCACTATCATTGCCATAATAGCAACGGTCGGTGTTTACGGAATTGTGGCCCTGATTGTCCGCATGGATGAAGCAGGTTTAAAACTGATAAGCATGAGTACCAAAGAGCGTAGCTTCTCAAAGACTATCGGAAACATTTTGGTTCAAGCCTTGCCAAAAGTCATCAAGAGTTTATCCGTTATTGGAACCATTGCATTGCTTTTAGTGGCAGGAGGCATATTTGTTCACGAAATTGATTTTTTACATGGAGTTCTACCTCAATTACCACCCATAGTAACTGAATTTATTGTTGGACTTGCAATTGGACTGCTTGTTTTGGGAATCGTAAACCTGGTCAAAAAAATAATTGGCAAAAAGTAAACCAACCAAATCTGACGATATTTTAGCTTCCTAAAATTTTAAAACAGCATCAGCACATCAGTCGGAAGGCTGTTGTTTTTTTATGCGTATTATTTTTTTAGGAGCAGATTATTTGTCAGTTTCCAGCACGAGTTATCCCGCTGTCCGCAGTATCCACGCCCAAAAGCGTGGGATACTTGCTTCCATCGGGGCTACAGTAGAACTTTTTGTTTTTCAAAATGATTAATTTATCAACATCTTGAATGCAGAAAGTAAAAACAATTCCTAAAACTCAATTTCACTTATGCTTTGTTTTTCTTTTTTACTAACTTTGATGAAACTAAAAAATACTATTAATGAAACCAACCTCAATTCTCTCTTTGTTCCTACTACTATTCATTTTTCATACCAATTACGCACAAACCACTGTCGATGATCCCGAAATAAAAAAAATGGTTGCCGAAGTAAAATCGGAAAATATGGAAGCTACAGTCCGTAAACTCGTATCTTTTGGAACCCGACATACATTAAGCGATACAAAAAGCAACACCCGCGGTATTGGCGCAGCGCAACGCTGGGTAAAATCAGAATTTGATAAATATGCACTAGCTTCAAATGGAAGACTGACTTCTGTTATTGATTTTTTTACCATCAAAGCCGATGGAAGACGCATCACCACCGACAGCCAGCTGGGTAATGTGATGGCAACCTTAAAAGGAACTGATCCTGCAGATGATCGTGTAATGATTATAAGTGGCCATTTAGATTCCCGTGCTTCAGATGTAATGGATGCTAAATCAGATGCACCTGGTGCAAATGATGATGCTTCTGGAGTTGCTGCCATGATGGAACTTGCCCGAATCATGAGTCAAAGAGAATTTCCTTTTACATTAATTTTTGTTGCTGTTGTTGGTGAAGAGCAAGGATTGTACGGAGCCAAACATTTAGCCGATGTTGCCAAAGAAGGAAAATGGAATGTTATTGCGATGATCAATAATGACATGATTGGAAACAGTTTATCGAGCGGAACTTTATTGCGAGATAACACCAGAGTCCGCGTATTCAGTGAAACAATTCCCTTTTTAGAAACGGAAGCGGAGTCAAAAATGCGTAAATCAACCAATCGTGATAATGACAGTCCATCCCGACAATTAGCCCGATATATCAAAACAGTTACCAATCAATATGTAGAGCAACTGGATATTAATTTAGTGTATCGCAACGACCGTTTCTTGCGTGGTGGAGATCACACTCCTTTCAGTCAAAACGGATTTACGGCGATTCGTTTTTGTGAAATGAACGAAAACTACGATCATCAACATCAAAACGTGAGAAAAGAAAACAACATCCAGTATGGTGATTTAGCAGAATTCATGGATTTTGAATATATGAAAAAAGTAACCTGTTCTAACTTGGCTACGTTTAGCAATTTGGCTTGGTCGCCAAAAGCACCAACAAACGTAGGAATTGAAGTGAAGGATTTGACTAATTTTTCCACTTTAGTTTGGACCGCTCCTGAAGGGAAATCGGTTTATGGATATAACATTCTTATCCGAGAAACATCCTCACAACATTGGGAAAAAGCAATTTTCGTAAAAGATACAAAAGCTGAAATTCCTTATTCTAAAGACAACTTTTTCTTCGCTGTTCAAGCTGTTGACGCATTAGGACATTCTAGTTTACCGGTTTTTCCACTGCCGATTCGATAAAATAATTTACGTAATGTACATTTAAAAAAGCGCCTTTTGGGCGCTTTTTTAAATTTCAAAGGACCCGTTATGTCTTTATATCACTATGGCAATTACTAGTTCTAAATTAATTCTTATTTTTTCTCTATTAAACCAATTCTTTAAAATATTGCAGTAAAATGCTGTCGTTTTCCAAAGTAGGTGTGAAAATTTCTAAAATACTTGGTTTTTCATTTTGAGCATACAAAGCAGTCAAACTTGGTGCTAAACTTACCTCATCACTGGCAATTGTATATTCAAAACCATACATTTTAGCCAAATGTTCCGCCGTTAAACAATGGGAAGTTTCAAAGAATGTATTAAAAACAGGACTTTCTTCGTGTCCTGGTAAAATCCTGAAAATTCCTCCACCTCCATTGTTGATTAGAATAATCTTAAAGTTTTTTGGGATATAATTATTCCATAACGCATTGCTATCGTATAAAAATCCAACATCACCAGTTATAAAAACGGTTGGTTTTTCATTGGCTACAGCCGCACCAATAGCCGTAGAAGTACTACCGTCAATTCCGCTGGTACCGCGATTGCAATATACTTCAATTGAAGGATCAATATCAATTAATTGCGCGTAACGAATAGCTGAACTATTGCTGATTTGCAATTGGCTATTCACTGGTAAACTCTGCATCACTTTTTCGAAAACTTTAAAATCCGAAAAAGGAATTTTGTCTAAATAAATATCATTTTTTAGTTTTCGCAATAGTTTCACGGCGTTTAATTGCTGAAAATAATTACTTTTAATTTCGTTTGTAAGCGGCAAAAAAGTTTCAAAAAATACATTTGGGTCAATTTCAAAATGTTTGGTCAAAGCGCCAAACGTATCATACGCTCTCCAAGAATCAATATGCCAATGGTGTTTTGGTTTGTATTTTCGTAAAAAAGCCTTGATTCGTTTTGAAACGACCATCCCGCCAAAAGTCACCAATATTTCCGGACGAAAATTTTCAAAATCTTCATTCGTAAAAGGCGTAATTATCGTGTCTATATTATTGATAAAAGTATCATGATGCAAGTTAGATGTTGTTTCGGTCAACACTACAACCGACTCATCTTTGGCGAAAGCCTCAATTATTTTTTCATTGATTGCATTTGGTTCATTTACTCCAACGAGAATCATTTTTTTAGTGGAATTGTTCCAAATCGTTGCATATTCCGAAACATCTTCAATGGAAATAGTCTGAGTAGTATTTGCAGAAGCGACATTATTTATATTGACAGAAAGTTCTGAAACGGTTTCGTACAACGGCTCTTCAAAAGGCGCATTGATGTGAACGGGACCTTTTTGAGTGATCGCCGTATTGATGGCTTCATTGATTTCTAAATCATTCTCACTCGAAACATCCTCATGCAAATTAGCATTGTATAATGAATGGTTTTCGAAAACATTTTCCTGACGGATGGTTTGTCCATCGCCTATATCAATTTTGCTTTGCGGTCTGTCTGCCGAAATCACAATCATAGGAATCTGGCTGTAAAATGCTTCAGCAAAAGCCGGGTAATAATTCAATAAAGCAGAACCGGAGGTACACACCAAAGCTACCGGCTGTTTCGTTTGTTGTGCCATTCCGAGTGCAAAAAAAGCAGCGCATCTCTCGTCAGCAATGCTGTAACATTGAAAGGCGGGATTGTTTACAAAACCAATTGTAAGCGGTGCATTTCGAGAACCCGGAGAAATAATTATGGTGGTGATTCCTTTGGCAGAACAAATTTCAATAATGCTTTGTGCTAAAGGTATTTTGGGGTAAATCATTGTTTTATTTTCAATGAAACAAAGATACAAAGATGTAAAGGTTTTTCTCTAATCTTAAATAGTTTTCTTAAATTTGAAACAAAATAAATTCTACATGGAAATAAAAATAAGACCGGCTGTTTTTGCCGATTTAGATACAATATTGGAAATCATCAATCACCAAATACTGAACAGTACTTCGATTTATGATTATGAGCCACGAGATTTTGAAACTCATAAATTATGGTTTGAAGACAAATTGGCCCATGATTTACCTGTTATTGTTGCTGAAACTGAAAATGGAACGATTGGTTACGCTACTTATGGCACCTTTCGTCATAAAATAGGATATCGCTTTACAGTGGAACATTCGGTATATGTTGCGGATGAATTTTTAGGAAAAGGGGTTGGGAAATTATTATTGGCTGAACTTATTCAACTGGCAAAAAAACAAAAATACCACACTATGATTGGTGTTATTGACTCCGAGAATAAAGGAAGTATTGCTTTTCATGAAAAATATGGTTTTGAAACTGTTGGCATTATTAAAGAATCCGGTTATAAATTTGATCGTTGGCTGAGCTCCGTTTTTATGCAATTGATTTTAGAATAAAACGAATTTTATCATTTTGTGGCTCAGTTTGTACTATGTTTTGACTTTAGGAATTTTATAACTTTAAGACCTCCTACTTTATAGTATATTTGCACAACTAAAAATTTCATGGATTATACCTTACTCTCTTCGCCTTTACAAGGATTTACCGACTTTCGTTTTAGAAATGCCCAAAACAAACTTTTTGGAGGAATTGATACATTTTACTCGCCATACATTCGGCTAAACGGAAAAATGGTTATCAAACCGTCTTACGAACGCGACCTGCTTCCGGAGAACAATCTTGATTTAGAAGTGATTCCGCAAGTTATAACGAACGATGCCGATGAATTTTTATTTGTAGCAAAATATGTTAGAGAATTGGGTTACAAAGAATTAAACTGGAATTTAGGCTGTCCGTATCCGATGGTGACTAAATCCGGTATGGGTTCCGGTCTGATCAGTAATCCCGGAAAAATCAATAATATTCTTCACAGAGCACATAATGAATCGGATATTATTGTGTCTATGAAAATGCGTTTGGGTTATGAAAACAGTGAAGAAATTCTGGACGTTTTGCCTATTTTAGATACCTATCCTATAAAGAATATTGCCATTCATGCGCGCATTGGTAAACAACTGTATAAAGGTGGCGTGAATCTGGATGCGTTCCAGCTATGTGTTGATAACACCAAACATAAATTATATTATAATGGTGATATAACCTCCGTGGCTAAATTTCATGAAATGCAGCAACGCTTTCCAACTATTGACCATTGGATGATTGGCCGAGGATTAATCTCGGATCCTTTTTTACCAAGTATGATAAAGAATAACACGATGGAATATCCTGCCAACAAAATGGAAATGTTCAGTGCGTTTCACGATACTTTGTATGCTATTTATAGTGAATCACTTTCCGGGTCGACACATATTTTACTAAAAATGTATCATTTATGGGAATACTTTTCGGCTACGTTTTCAAATCCACACAAAGTTTTGAAAAAAATAAAAAAAGCGCAAAGTATTCGGAATTACGAAGCTGCTGTAGCTGAAATTTTCAAAAATGAAAAAATTTAAATAAAAAATAAATCATTAAGAAATTAAGAAAAATCAAGCTTTAATTCTTAATGTAACTTAATCTCTTAATGGTTAAAATTTAATCTTCGCTACATTCATAGTCGAACCGCAAAAAAAAAGAGATTCTCATTTGACTGAAAATCTCTTTTTTTTTATGTTACTTTTTAAAATTAGCAAATTAGCGGTAAAGAATTATGCTTTGATCCAATTCAGCACTTCTGGATCCGTTACTAATGTTCTTGGAGCAATTACTTTTTCCAATTCACCGTTTTCGTTAATTAAGTATTTTTGAAAATTCCATTCTACAGTGGAATCTTGTAATCCATTTTTAGATTTTTGAGTCAAAAACTGATAAATTGCCGCCATATCATCGCCTTTTACAGAAACTTTATCCATCATTGGGAAAGTCACTCCGTAGTTCATTTGGCAAAAAGTAGCAATTTCTTCATTCGTTCCAGGCTCTTGTGAAGCAAAGTTGTTTGCCGGAAAACCTACTATTACTAATCCTTTGTCTTTATATTCTTTATAAACTGCTTCAAGGTCTTTGTATTGCGGCGTCAATCCACATTTTGAAGCCGTATTTACAATCATGATTTTTTTTCCTTTCAATGAAGCAAAATCAAAACTATTACCTGATAAATCTTCTACTTTGAACTGATAAACGGTTTCTTTAGCTACTAATGGTGTGCTCATATTGGTTTCTGATTTTTGAGGTTGTGCCTGATTTTTACAACTGAACAATAACAAAGCGCAGCTGGCCAGCAATAATACATTTTTCATATTTGAAATTTTTTATAAAATTAGATAAAAATTTGTTTTATCAAAGCGTTTTTCAGTTAAACAGTAGTTAAATAAAAAGAAAACCTGACATTATGAAAATGCCAGGCTTCCAAACAAATAAACAACAAATCTTAATGTGGTATTTAAAAAGTATAGGTAATTTTTCCTTTCATGAAGAAAGGCGTTCCTGGAGTAAAATGAATTTCTTCAACACTTTCAGGCTCATTTTGAAGCCTGGATTCAGTGGCAAATTGTGTTTCATTCCATGCAGTATTAAAGATATTCTCTACTGCAATTCCGAAATTGATATTCTTATATTGATAATTAACATTTAAATCGGAAATAAAATATCCTTTCGCAACAATTGAATTATCTTCATTCGCAGGGCGATTTTTTAAGTAACGATAGCGAATTCCTCCAGAAAAACCATTCACTTTTTGGAAACTTAATCCTCCAGTAGTGGTGAAATCTGGTGCTAACGGAATGTAATCCTGACCTTTGGGTTCATCAATGCTTCTGGCATACGTATAATTTGCATCAGCGTCAAAATACAACCAATCGTTCAGTTGATAACGCAATCCAAGCTCTGCTCCCATACGTTTTGATTTTCCGCTTGGCTCAATAATTCCGGCATCTCCTACGTAAACAAACTCCTGTTCTAAAAACAAATACCATAATGCTGAATTTACAATCAACTTAGGAAATGGCTTCCAAATGGTACCAACATCAGTTCCTATAGCCGTTGGTAAAATTTGTTTTCCACTGTTTTGTACGACCACTCGGGCATCATTCGAATGGAAACCCATTCCTGATTTTACAAAAAACTGTAAATTGTTATTTTGCGAATAAATGAAATTCAGTTTTGGAGAAAATTTAACTTTGGATTCCGATTGTGTTTTGTAATTCTCCATCAATTTATCTTGATAATTGAATTTGAAATAATCCAATCGAATCGCCGGATTAATCATCAGTTTTCCAAAATTAAATTCGGAATTCACGTATGAAAACAAACTAGACTCATCAATATCACCTAATTTTATATTCTCAAGAACTGTTCTTCTATTCAAAGTATGTGAAAGCTCTGTGTCTGTTGTAGCATCAGCACGAAAACCAGCTCCAAATTGCAACAAAACATCCGTATCATTTATTTTCGTCTTCTTATTCAACTCCGCGTTCATTCCATAGATATCGCGATTTTCTTTCTGTTTAATTTGGTCTCCATTTA
Organism: Flavobacterium caseinilyticum; assembly: GCF_004349085.1. Taxonomy (GTDB): domain Bacteria; phylum Bacteroidota; class Bacteroidia; order Flavobacteriales; family Flavobacteriaceae; genus Flavobacterium; species Flavobacterium caseinilyticum. The sequence continues at coordinate 242,094 of NZ_SMFM01000002.1, forward strand.
TTGGATCATCTAAAAAGAAAGTAAAATTAGAATATAATTCAAATTGATAATTTGAATAAAAAGCATTGGCCTTCAAGAACGTATTTTCATCAATTGGTTTACTCAAACTCGCATTAAAATTAGTTCGTGATGTATTTCCCCCTTCGGTATCATCAACAGCTCCAAATCTTGAAATCGTTCCATTATCAACCAAACGTTGCGGAATTTGTCCCGAAGCATCCCATTTGCTTGAAAAGCGAGAAGCCAAAATTGAAAACTTGCTGTTATCCTTCAAAATAGCGGAATATTTCCCTAGCAAATTGATTCTGTTAAAATTTTGGGGAGAATCAAACGGACCATCCGTCAGGATATATTCTGTGGCAATGTAAGCACTTTGTGTTTTTTGGTTGCCCAAAAGATTAAACAATCCTACCGTTCTAAGGGTATTGAATTGTCCCACTTCGACACCAATGCTGCTTTTTTCAATTTTATCTTTAGTTTGGAAGGTAACGTATCCTGCCGTTGCAAAATCCCCTTTGTTGGCATAATACGTCCCTTTTCCAAAATCTATTTTTTCTACGGTTTCAGGTATAACAAAATGCAAATCAGCATAGCCCTGACCATGTGCGTGAGACACCATATTTACTGGCATTCCGTCGACAGAAATGGCTATATCTGTTCCGTGATCAATATCAAAACCTCTCAAAAATATTTGTTCCGCTTTTCCGCCGCCGGCATGTTGCCCGATGAATAATCCAGGAACTTTTCGAAGAATTTCCTGTGAAGAATTCACCGGCGTGGTTTCTAAATCTATTTTTGAAATGACATTCATAGCTGAAAGTTTCGGTTGAATTACAATTTCATTCAATCTAAAAATATCATCTTCCATGATAATTGTATCATCCGAAGAAACAATTTGGTAATTCGTTTTTTTGTAGCCTAAGGCAGATATTTTGATTACATCACCAATTACTGTTTTATCTAAACTAAAAAAACCAAATTCATTTGTATGCGCATGATTGTCAGAACTTGTGTTCATTAAATAAGCGTTTTCAATAGGATTCCCATCAAGGTCCAACACTTTTCCTTTTTGGGCATAGGTTGACAACCCAGAAAGGGCAACTAACATTAAAATCAAACTTTTCATACGCTACAATTTGTTTAACTTTTTCTCGAAATTCGGCCCCAATTCATATAAACTGGACAGTAATTCTTCCTTGATAGGTTTGGCTTTAAGCGGCAAATTATTTGCGCTGTAAATCATTGCCAAATGATACTGTACCTTTGGTTCGAACGATTTTCCAACCACATGATTTTGAGCAATTTCTAATGCTTTTTTATTCTCGCCCACATTTAAGTAAGACCACGCCAACAAATCATACGAATCAGCCGTGGGTCTGTGCTCTACTTCAATTTTAGCAATTTCTAATGCTTTTTGAGCGGTTTGTTTGTCATCAGCATAAATTAAAGCGTTGTATTTATTATACATAGCACCATAATTATTTTTCTCCATCATAGAAAAATAAGCATTTCTGTTTTTTATTTCCTTACTTTTATTGCCTTCAAATTGAGCAATTTGAGATTTCAGCAAATAAAAATCTGGTGTGTTATGAGTGGCAGCAATGGCATCAATAATTCTGTTGGCCTCGTTTACATTTCTTTCTTTAGAAAAAACAATCCACGCAATACCTTTTAAAGCGTAGGAATAATTAGGATCTAATTCTAACGTTTTTAGGTAACTGTCATACGATTCCTGAATTCTTCCAGCATGACCATAAAAATCACCGAGGTTAGAATAGGACCAAATTTTAAGCACCTTGTTATCATCTTTTTCAGCAATACCTTTAGCTTTTTCCATGAAAGTTATAGCAGTTTCTAAATCGCCTTTATGATCGTTCCATTTTGCCAAGCGAATCAAATAATCAAAACTATTCATGTCTCTGATTGCATTCAGATTTTTAACCGCTTCGGGATAATTTCCCAATTCCATTTGAACATCGAACAATAATTTTTGAGTTTCTTTTTTACCCTCGCCAATTGCTAATGCTTTATTGGCAAGTTCCAAAGCTTCCTTAAAACGGTGCTGCGAAATATAATTTCTTGCCAATGATCGAACAGTTGAAACTTTTGAAAAATCATAGGCTTCATTTGATTTTGTCAATAAATCCTCTGCTTTATGTAAATTTTTAATATCACCTGTATATTCGAAAAGCGTGTTATAATTATTGGCTAACTGAGTTAAATAAGTTATTTGGTTAGGGGCAGCATCAAATTTTTTCTGCCAAAAAACAATTTCTTTTTGTGCTAAAGTCAATGATTTATTGTCTTTAACTTCCAGATAATTGTTGTAATCTTCTTTTTGTGTGATAGGATTTGATTTAGTCTCGCAACCGAATATGAATAGGATTGTGAAAACTGTAAACGGGATTATTTTTAAAGTTTTCATACTCTAAGCGTTTTGTTTGTTTGTTTGTTTATTTGTTTTTGTTTAAAAAGAAAGACAGAGCGAAAATTAGTGTTAGCGCTCTGTCTTTTTTTAAGGTAATATTACCAAGCTGAAGCCAAGTAAGGGAAAGCTGTTCCAAATGCTTTATCATTTGCGTTTACGTTATCTTTAGTCAAACCAGGATTAGAAGTTCCCATTGGTCCACCAAAAATCAATAATAATTCAACGTCTATTACGTCGTCAGCCAAAGTTCTTCCTGTCAAAACATTTGTTCCGTCAAAAAAAGTTGTTGGAGCAACTTTTGATACTCCTAATACATCTGTAGCTAGAAGACCTGTAAACTGAGCGGCGGTTTGCCCCAAAGCATTTGTAGTAAAAGCCGGATTTAAAGCCATTAATCTGGATTGAAAAACAGATTGGTATTTTGTTCCCATTGCAGATGGAATGGTACCGTTAAATTCGTCTTTTGGCGCTCCTGAACCAATAAAAACGGTGTTAATTGCAGGTCTTGCCATTTGATCTTGTTGAACAAAATTTCCGGAAAAATCCAAACTTGCTACCGAATCATTATTTGAATCGTCATTATCACAATTTACTGAAACAACTGCCGCAATTAGCGCGATTGTTATGCTTTTGTATTTATTTGTTTTATTCATGATGTTTACATTTAAGTTTTTTTGAAATCGCAAATTGTGGATTCCACTATTTAAAAAGTTTAAAATAAAATTTGTTATTGTTTTTTCTTAGTTTCAGCCCAAACGTTTATGGTATTAGAATTACCCAACATCGTTTTTGGTACTTCCACTACTACGGCTAATACGTTTGTTCCTGCAAAAGTGTCTGTTCCCGGATTTTTAAAAGCTGTTGCTGTTCCGCCAAGAATTGCTTGAAACTGACCTAAGTCAAAAAAGAAAGGATCATCTCTTGGTCCTGCAAAAAATTTCATTCCATTTTGTTCAGCAGTTATAGCAGTTGCGCCATAAGATGAAATTGTTACGTTTCCTGACGCAGAACTCGTTTTAACTGTACTTGATTTTCCTGGAGTTCCTGGAGCAACCGGTCCAAAGAAATACATTTTGTTATCTCTTTTGATAGCTTGAATCACCAGATCCTCAACATTGTCGCCATTGTTGTCAATGTTGATTTCAATCATCGTATTCTCATCGAATTTTGCAGCAGCAGTAGTGTTAGGACTTAATAATCCTTGCGTGTTTACGGCAAATACTAAATTGTTTGAGTTTTGACCCTGGAAAGCGTAAACATCTGTGATGTCTGATGCATTTCCTGTTACCGCCGGAGCATCAATGTGATCCGCAGCTACTAAAATTAAGCCTGAGACCGCCACCAGCGATAGACCTAAAATCATTTTTGTTTTTTTCATTTTATTTTTAATTAAATGGTTATAGATGCATTTACGGGATTGCATTTGTTTTGGTTTTAAAAATGGTAATAAAAAATTAATTAATTTTTTAAACAACTGATAATCATTATTTTAAATTCTTAAAAAAAATAAAATTATTTTGATTTTGATTTTTTTATTGTCTTGACATTCATAAAATCAATAATTTGTAAATAAGAATGTATAAGTTTGTATTCGTTAAATAGTAAAATATGAGTCAAGAAGAATTATTAGTATTAATTTATAAGAAGGACGAAAGGGCATTTACACATCTATATGATATGTATTCTAAAAGTTTATTTTCAGTCATTAATGTTCTGGTAAAAAACAGAGAAGAAGCAGAAGATGTGCTGCAGGAGGTATTTGTAAAAATCTGGAAAAACATGGATTCGTACCATGAAAGCAAAGGAAGATTCTATACTTGGATTCTTAATATCGCCAGAAATACTTCGATAGATAAGTTGCGTTCAAAAAACTTTAATAACAGTCAAAAAAACCTTGCTACTGATAATTTCGTAAATTACTTTGAAGACAGTTCTAAACTGGCAGATAAAATGGATACGATAGGTTTACAGGAATTTGTAAAAAGACTGAAACCAAAGTGTATTCAAATAATAGATTTACTGTTTTTTAAAGGCTACACCCAGCAGGAAGCTTCGGACGAACTGGAGATTCCTTTAGGAACCGTTAAAACTCACAATCGAAACTGTATTAATGATCTTAGAAATTATTTGAAAGTATAATGGAAACAAAAGAATATATTGAATCAGGAATTCTGGAGCTATATGTTTACGGTTTACTAAGTGAAGCCGAAAACGAAGAAGTCACCAGCAAGGCCAAAAATAATCCGGAAATTAACAATGAAATTATAGCAATTGAAAAGGCAATTGTTGCTTTATCGTCAAGCTTTTCACCATTTCATTCTGTAGCAAATTATGAAAAAATAAAAGAAAAACTGGAACTCAAACATGCAGAAGTTATACAGCTAGAACCTGCAAAAAATAGATCTCAATACATTGGATGGGCTGCAGCATTATTATTGTTAGTGGGCCTTGGCTATCAGTACAATCAATTAAACTTAACTACTACGCAAGTAGCCAAAACTGAAACTGAGAAAATTAAATTAGAGAAAGAATTTAATGTCTTAAAATTAAAGAATACAGCTAATGAAACTAGTTTGGCAGTTGTAAGAGACACTAAAAATACCGTTATAACGCTAGGTGGACAGGCAGTTGCTCCTGAATCTTCAGCTAAAGTGTATTGGAATCAAGAAACCAAAGTAGTGCATATCGATGCTGCCGGTTTACCAGAACCACCTGAAGGAATGGTGTATCAGGTTTGGGCATTAAAATTAAGCCCGCTTACTCCTACCAGTATTGGTTTACTGGAAAACTTTGATGTAAATGAACAAAAATTATTTGCAGTAAATAATGCTAATGATGCAGAAGCTTTTGGAATTACATTAGAACCTGCAGGTGGAAGTTTAACTCCTACAATGGCACAGTTATACACCTTAGGAAAAGTATAAAAAGCCTCTTTTCTAAATAAAACAAAAAAGGTTCAACTACAAGTTGAACCTTTTTTTGTGGAAATTAAATAACTATTATTTCTTGTAATACTTCTTGTATTTTGGATAGGAAATTGCACCAAACAACGTAATTCCTCCAAGGGAATACCAAATCCAACTCAATGAATGTGCTTCGCCACTTGCGTAAGAATGCAATCCGACTAAGTGAAAATTTACTCCATAATACGTAAACAAAATAGATATAAAAGCAAACATACTCATCAAATTGAAAATCCATTTTCCTCGTAAAGAAGGAACAAATCGAGCATGAATTACAAACGCATACACCATAATACTGATTAATGCCCAAGTTTCTTTTGGATCCCATCCCCAGTATCGTCCCCAACTTTCATTGGCCCATTGTCCTCCAAGGAAGTTTCCAATAGTCAACATTATCAAACCTATTGTTAACGCTAATTCGTTGATATAAGTGATTTCCTGAATATTCAAATCCATTTTTTCTTTGTTTTTTTCATTGGTAAACGAAATCAGCAACAACGAAACTGCTCCTAAAATAAATCCTAATGCAAACGGGCCGTAACTAGCCACAATTACCGCGACGTGAATCATCAACCAATATGAATTCAGAACCGGTTGCAGATTTGCAATTTCCGGATCAATCCAGTTCATGTAGGCTGCAGCCAAAATCATGGCAGTTACAAATGCTGATGAAGCCACAGTAAGTTTTGATTTTCTGTCGAATGCCAATCCAAAGAACATGGTTGCCCAAGCGACATAAATAATTGATTCATACGCATTACTCCACGGCGCGTGGCCGGAAATATACCATCTTGCAATTAATCCAAAAGTGTGTAGTGCAAACAATGCAATCACAACAATGTGCATAAAATTAACCAAATAATTCAGTGCTTTTCTTTCCTTGAAGATTTGCAAAATCGTAAAAAACAACATCAAAATCGACGCAAAAATATACCAATATGGTAATTTCTTGAAAACGTCATATTTATTATATAATACTTCCGAAGTGATTTTTTCTTCACTTGGTCTTACTTTACTACCAAATCGTTTTTGGAAACCATTGATACTTTCCAATAATTCATCAGCTGTTTTATAATCATTAGAAGTTGAAGCGTTTGCCAAAGAACCAAAATACAAAGGCAATACATTTTTAGTATAGGTCGCTTCCATTCCTTTGAAACCTGCTTCGTTAAGTTCTAAATAGGAAACCCATTTGTTATTTTTATCATCCGGAATAGGGAAAATTTTCAATATTCGACCGCTTAATGCCGATTCCATCAGATTTACCTTTTTATCTGTTTCGATAAAATCTTTTTCGAACTGATTAGGATTTGCAGCTTTGAAAGCTTCTTCTAAATATTTAGAAAGTTTGTAATTTCCTTTGGCATCAAAGAAAGCTACAAAAGGAGCAAATTTCGCTTTCTTGTCAACTCCAATAATTTTACGAAGACTGTCGTTTCCGCTTTTGATGTAAATAATTGGAATTTCAATCCAGTAACTCGCATACTGTGTCATGGACAAAAATACCTGATCAGAATTCATTCCTTTATACGAATCATCATGACTTACTTTTCGCAACAATTCTGATGAAAATGTATTAATTGGTTTCATTCTACCGCCACCATCTTGAATAACAAGCCTACCGAATTTTGCTGCATGTGCTTCAGGCACTTTGTATTTAGCAATCAAAGCATTCAGTTCATCCTGACTGAGTACTTTTTTGGTATGATTCTCATGTGTTGCAGGTGCTGCTTCGGCTTCTGTATGTTCATGTCCTTCGTGCTCCGCGTGGTCATGTTCTTGCTCTTGAGCGAAACTACTGAAACTGAATAATAACATTAAAATCGTCAGTAATTTTGCCTTTTTAATTTTCACCACTTCCAGTTTGCGCTTGATATCCGCAAAACGAGAATATTTAGTAAACATAATCGCCATCATTGCAAAATACAACATAAAGTAACCAATGTAAGTCAGTGTGGTTCCCCAAAAATCATGATTTACAGATAAAACCGTTCCTTTTTCATCAGGATCAAAACTAGATTGAAAAAAGCGATATCCTTTGTGGTCCAATACATTATTCATATAAATTCTGGCATCAAATGGTTCTTTATCTTCAACGGTTACTTTACTTTCAAACGAAGAATAACTTTTCTCCGTTCCTGGATATTTCTGAGCAATAAAATCATTCAATTTTATCTTGAACGGCAACACATACGCTTTACTTCCGTAGAAAAAAGAATAATCAATATTTCCAATTTTTACAGTTTTGGCCTCTCCTACTTTACCTTTGGAACCCAAAACGGTAACAGTTTTTTCTTGACCGTCAGCAGTAACTTTTATCGTTACCGCATCCTCATGATTTTTAGCTTTGAAATCATTATCCGATTCATAATCAACAATCCCTTTTACTGCAGGATCTGGAAATACAAATCTCATTTCACCTATGCTGTATAACGAACGCATCATCAATGGTTGTGCATTGTCCTTAGTTACTTTGCCTTGCAATTTATCCGCCATTCGCATAAAGTTTCCTTCAAAAGGCGTTTGAATTGTGTAGGCACTTCCTGTAGTGTTGATGTTTATGGCACCATCTGTAAATTTATTCAACGAAAATAATACGTTATGTATATTTTGTACTTCACCATCTTTCAAGAAATGCTCGTGTCGACCACTATCGCCAGCTTCTACAATTTTTAAAAATAACGTTCCTTTAGGATCTGGTTTAATATATTCTTTGGCTCCCATTATGAAATTTTCATATTTTACTTCAAATGGTGTATCGGCAAACTTTTCAGAAATACGGAAATTATTATTTACAGCTGGAGAAAGCAACACTTGCTTTTCAAAAACGCGGCGTTTCATTTCACCTTTATATTCCCCATCAACAAAAACGGTCAGAAAGGTCTTATCTGAAAAAATTTGATTTTCTGAAGCGCCTTCTCTGATGGGCATCATTCCTTCATAACTAATGTAACGCGTTACAAATGCACCAGTAATAATAAAAATAAAAGATAAATGGAGTAACAGTGTAGCCCATTTTTCTTTCTTTAAGAGTTGGTAACGCTTGATATTTCCAATGAAATTGATGACAAAAAATACGTGAATGGCTTCAAACCACCAGGCATTGTAAACTAAAATTTTTGCGGTATCGGTGTTGTATTTACTTTCGATAAAAGTTCCGGTAGCCATGGCAACGGCATAAGAAATAAATAAAAAGGCCATTAAACGTGTAGAAAACAAAAAAGAGAATATTTTTTTATCCATTTTTATGGGATTATGTTTTGTAAAAGTGCCACAAAAGTACTTAAAAATGTTGACTTCTTTATTCTGACATTTGTTAATTAAATCCAAAATTAAGAATGATTCGCAAACCCTGAAAAGGCTCTTTACAAGGCTAAAGTCAATTTTTTAACCTAGTAAATTTCGAATAAAACTCTTAATATTTTTTTGCTAATTTTGTCCCATGGTCAAAGTAGTAATTATTGGTTCCGGTAACGTAGCGCAACATCTGATTGCCGCTTTTCAAAATGCTCAAATTCAGGGGTCGGAAATTGAGCTTGTTCAGGTGTATTCCAGACAAACAGCAAGTGTTTCCCACCTACTCGATTTGGAACAGATTACAAATGATTTAGACACTTTAGCGGAAGCTGACTTGTATATTATCAGTGTATCAGATGATGCTATTGCCAGTATTTCTTCGCAACTTCCGTTTAAAAACAGGTTGGTCGTGCATACTTCCGGCAGTGTTTCGTTGAATGCTTTGGATGAAGACAATCGAAAAGGGGTTTTTTATCCTTTGCAAACCTTTACCAAAAACAAACCCGTTGATTTCAAAACTATACCTATTTGTTTGGAAAGTGAAAATGCAACTGATTTTCAATTATTAGATAAGGTGGCCAAATCAATTTCTGAAAAAGTTTTCGCAATCAATTCTGACCAACGCAAAGCCTTGCATGTGGCAGCGGTATTTGTCAATAATTTTACGAATCATTTGTACCAAATAGCTCAGGAAATTTGCCAGGAACACCAAGTCCCTTTCGAAATTTTGAAACCTTTAATCGCTGAAACCGCCAATAAAATAATGGTACTTTCTCCTGAAGAGGCGCAAACTGGTCCTGCAAAACGCAATGACACAGAAACTATTGCAGCACATGAAGCTTTTTTATCACAGGCAAATCATTTAGATATTTATAAAACATTAACACAATCAATACAAGAGAATGGCAAAAAGTTATAAGGAAATAATGAACGATATCACTACTTTTATTTTTGATGTCGATGGCGTACTTACTGACAGTTCTGTTTTTGTAACCAATGAAGGGGAAATTCTGCGTACGATGAACATCAGGGATGGTTATGCGATGAAAGCTGCGGTAGAAAGCGGTTATAATGTATGTATTATTTCGGGAGGAAGCAATGAAGGCGTTCGGGTCAGACTGCGAAATCTTGGCATTACAGATATTTATTTGGGCACACCAGATAAAGTAGAAACCTTTGATGAATATACTGATGTTTACCAAATAAATCCGGAACACGTTTTATATATGGGCGATGATATTCCTGATTATCATGTCATGAAATTAGTAGGACTACCAACCTGTCCTCAAGACGCAAGCCCGGAAATTAAAGCTATTTGCAAGTATATTTCGCATAAAAATGGAGGAAAAGGCGCTGCGAGAGATGTCATTGAACAAGTTATGAAAGCGCAAGGAAAATGGATGGCGCATTTTGACGGAAAACACGATTGATTTATCATCAGTGGTCAGTTTTTAGTAATCAGTTTCAATGATTGTTAAAAAGTAATTTAGTTCTATTTTTTTCTGAACACTGAATTTTATATGAACCATAAAAACTGACCCCTGAATACTAGATTCTCCAATCTGAACACGAAAAAACTGAACACTGAACACTAAATATGAAGTTCCTAAAACTCATCCGATACCAAAATCTTTTAATGTTAGCTTTTATGCAGCTAATTTTTAGGTACGGATTTTTTAAAATTCAAAATATTCCTTTGGCATTAGCGGATTGGCAATATGGTTTATTGGTTTTATCAACCATCTTGATCGCTGCTGGTGGTTATGTGATTAATAATATATTTGACCAACAAACGGATGCTGTCAACAAACCCAATATGGTTGTTGTCGGCAAAAGCATTTCGGAAACGCATGCCTATAACTTATACATTGGACTTACTGCAACGGGTGTGGCAATTGGTTTTTATTTATCAAATGTTATAGACAAACCAGGTTTTGCATCTATCTTTATTCTGATTGCAGCAACACTATATTTGTATGCCACAAGCCTAAAACAAATGATGCTTATTGGTAACATAGTTGTGGCATTACTGCTTTCTTTTAGTGTAGTTATCATTGGAATTTTCGATTTGTATCCTGTCACAGGTATTGAGAATCAACAACAAATGGGATTGCTTTTTTCTATTTTGCTGGATTATGCCATTTTTGCTTTTGTGATTAATCTGCTTCGGGAAATCGTTAAAGATATTGAAGATACTGATGGTGATTACAAACAAGGAATGAACACCTTACCTATTGCTATAGGAAAATCCAGAACTGGAAAAATAGTTTTTGGATTGAGTTTTATTCCACTTTTTTTTATTTTGTTTTACATAAATAAATACTTATTTGAATTACTATTCGTTACCATTTATCTGTTGCTTTTTGTTGTGAGTCTGCTACTTTTTTTTACCGTAAAAATGTGGACAGCTACAACCAAAAAAGAATTGCACATTTTGAGTGGACTTTTAAAATGGATTCTGTTTTTTGGAATCCTCTCCGTTGTTGTTATCAGTTTAAATATAAAATACAATGCTTAGAAATAAATTAAAAAAATACACTTTAATTCTGGCTTCGGGTTCACCAAGACGCCAACAATTTTTCAAAGATTTAGACTTGGATTTTGAAATACGATTGAAAGAAATTGAAGAAATTTTTCCACCTGAATTACAAGCGCACGAAATCACTAATTATTTGGCTGAATTGAAAGCCCGTGCTTTTGAAGGAGAATTAAAACCAAATGAAATTCTGATAACCAGCGACACGATTGTCTGGCATAACTTTAAGGCTTTGGGAAAACCAAAAAACGAACAGGATGCTTTTGAAATCCTAAAATCATTATCGAATGCTACTCATGAAGTAATCACATCGGTTTGTTTTAAAACCAATGAGAAAGTTGAGCTTTTGCACGAAATAACAAAAGTTACTTTTAATGAATTAAGCGATGAATCAATTCGCTATTATTTGGAAAATTATAAACCGTATGATAAAGCAGGTTCGTATGGAATCCAGGAATGGATTGGGTTTGTAGGCGTTTCAAAAATTGAAGGTTCTTATGCTAATGTGATGGGAATGCCAACGGATAAAGTCTACGAATATTTAAGTAAATTAGCGTAACAAAATTATGGACATGAGTTTCTTTCAAGAATATACAAGAGAAATAATTGCAACTGCAATTCTGGGGATTTTGTTGATTGTATTTCGAATCGGTGCTACAAAAATGGTTCGTCGCTACGCAGCATCAAACCATAATCTCGAGCACAGAACCAATTTAATAATCAAATACCTCCATCTTTTTATTCATATTCTGGTAATTATTGCGTTAATTGTCATTTGGGGAGTTCAGACTAAAGATATTTTCATTGCGCTTTCATCTATCACAACCGTTGTAGGTGTTGCGATGTTCGCTCAATGGTCTATTTTGAGTAATATTACCTCTGGTGTTATTTTATTTTTTTCTTTTCCGTTTAAAATTGGTGACGTTATAAAAATCCATGATAAGGATTTCCCAATTGAAGCCGAAATCGAAGATATTGGTGCTTTTCATGTTTTCCTGAACACTCATGAAGGGGAAAAGATCATTTATCCCAACACTTTACTTTTGCAAAAAGGAATTTCAATTATTAAAAATCATTTTGATGATAAAGAATTTATGGATTAATTCGAAAGGTGTGCAGAATTACTTTTCTTTTATTTCCATATTTAAATCTACAAATGTGACAATTATATAACTAATGTTTTAAAAAATATAATACTTTTCTTTTTCAAATACCACATATTTGTCTGTTAAAAACCTATTTATTAAAATATTAAATATAGTCTCCTAAAAAAACTAAAAATATATGAACGACATCATGAAATTTCCGTTTTATGCTAAAATAACCCTGACTTTACTAGGTTTAATTGCTATTATGTTTATCTTTTATATAGGTCAAGACATATTAATTCCTGTAATGATGTCGTTTTTATTTGCGGTATTATTGTATCCAATTGTGTTATTTTTAAAATCAAAACTTCGTTTTCCTCATGTACTAGCGGTAATGCTGGCTGTTATACTATTTGTTCTGTTTTTTATCGGTCTATTCGTATTTCTGTCCATTCAGATTAGTGATTTCGCTAACGATTTTGATAAAATTGAAAGAAATATTAACATCCATCTTAGAAATATTCAAGGATTTATAAGGGAAAATTTTCATTTAAGTTCCAGAGAACAAAAAGAATACATCGATACCGCCACCGCAGATTCCATGGAAAAAGGAAAGGAAATGATTGGCTCAACCTTAATGTCCTTTACGGATACATTGATTAATTTAACTTTAATTCCGATTTATACTTTTTTAATTCTGTTGTACAGAACTCACTTTTTACTGTTTTTGTCCAAATTAATCAATAAAGAGAATCATGAACTGTTAAAAGATATATTAATGCACATCAGAGTCGCTATCAACAGTTATATCGTAGGTTTAATTATCCAAATGATTTTAATTTCTGCCATGACCACTCTTGGGTTTATGATAATCGGCGTGAAGTATGCCATTTTATTGGGAATAATTACTGGAATTTTAAATTTAATCCCATACATTGGCATCCTGCTTGCAGGTTTATTGAGTATCGTTGCATCGTTAACAGGTTCACCTGACTTATCGATAATAATTGGTGTTATTGTAGTTACTATTGTGGTACAGATTATTGATAACAATATTGTTGTACCAATGATTGTAAGTTCTAAAGTTGAAATTAATGCGTTTATATCGATTGTTGGAATCATTATTGGTGGCGCAATTGCCGGAGTTTCAGGTATGTTTTTGGCCCTTCCGACACTAGCTGTCCTTAAAGTAATTTTTGACAGAGTAGAATCACTGGAGCCTTGGGGTTATTTAATGGGCGATCATTTACCTAAAACTTACACCTGGCGTAAAATAAAATTACCTCTTTTTGACTCGGAAGCACCATCAAAAAAAAATATCATCAAAACGGATATTGTTGTTCCTGTTTTTACAGAAACCACAACTATAACGGAACCCAGCAAAACAGAGGAATAAGATTCAATTGCCAAAACGCAGTTAAACTATATTATCAGCTATAATCTATTTTTATTATCTGCGTTTCTGACGTTTATTCGTTAATAATGTATAAAAAGACAAAACCTCTTTTGTTTATTTTGATGTTCTTTTTTTGTCAGATTACTTTTTCACAAGTTATCGAAACAAAGAAGGACTCCTCTACTTTTTATTCTAATATTAAAAACTACTCGCAAAAAAATAAGTTAACCAGGTTGATGCATAAAATGATTTTTAGAACTCCAGTGCTGAAAACTGCAGAAATAAAAAAAATACAAAAAAAGTACGAAACCTTTGAGGGAAAAATCATTCGCAAAATAGTGATTACAACCCTTGACCCGTTTGGATATTCTGAAATTGACACGAGCAGAAAACCGAAAAACTGGGCTGAAAGTTATGGAAACAGAATCCACATTAAAACGAATCGACTGGCTATTCGTAATTTACTGCTGATCAAAAAAAACAGGCCCTTCGATTCCTTACTTGTAAAAGAATCTGAACGTATAATAAGGACCCAGCGTTTTATTAATCGAGTTGATATCTCACCTCAATTAATTCAAAACAGTCCGGATTCTGTTGACATTTCTATTCGGGTTTTAGATTCCTGGAGTATTATTCCAAAAGGTTCAATATCCAGCTCAAGGTTGAGTTTTGGACTGAACGACAGAAATTTTTTAGGATCCGGCCATGAGTTTAATAATACGGTAAGAAACAGATTCGTTGACGGCAAAACTGCCTATAGTGTATTTTACAGTATTCCAAATATAAAAAATACGTTTATCAAAACTAGAATTAGCTATCACGTTGATTTAGATAATTATTATGCCAAAAGTATCGACGTGGAACGTCCTTTTTATTCCCCATTGACAAAATGGGCCGGAGGGCTATATGCAGACCAGCAGTTTAGACGTGATACACTCCCGGATTCCAACTTAGTTTTTGCCTATCAGAATTTCAAATACAATTCATTGGATGTATGGCTGGGACGGGCTTTTAGAATTTTCAAAGGAAATACTGAAAGTGAAAGAACCACAAATTTAATTATAAGCAGTCGATATCTGAGTGTAAAATTCCCGGAAAGTCCTGTGTTCGAATACGACAGCAGTGATTTCTATTCCGATGAAAAATTCGGGATTTTGGGCTTAGGTATATCATCCCGTAAATTTATACGAGACCGATACATTTTCAAAAATGGAATTATAGAAGATGTGCCCATTGGAAAAATATATGGTCTGACTACCGGATATCAATATAAAAATGATGCGGGAAGATATTATTTGGGTGCTCGTGCTGCATTTGGAAATTTTTACAAATGGGGTTTCCTAAGTGCAAATTTTGAACTTGGAAGCTTCTTTGAAAAATCCGAAAGCAAGCAAACTGCCTTTTCTTTTCAGGCCAATTATTTTACGAATCTGCTCACTATCGGAAGGTGGAAAGTACGACAATTTGTAAAACCCCAAGTGGTAATTGGCTTAAATCGTGTCGATGCCATCGGCGATTTGCTTACAATAAACAATAATTACGGCTTGCAGGGATTTAATACCGCTACTTACGGAACAGAAAAAGCAATTTTGACCCTGCAAACTCAAGCATATGCTCCTTGGGATCTTTGGGGCTTTAGACTAAATCCATTTTTAAACTATTCAGTTGCAATGATTGGTAATGCCAGCAAAGGTATGCTGGAAAACAAAACCTACTCAAAAATTGGAATTGGATTTATTGTGAACAATGACTTTTTAGTATTTAGTTCGTTTCAGATTTCTCTTTCCTATTATCCTTCTATTCCAGGAAATGGAATAAATATTTTTAAAACTAATTCTTTTGAAACTACTGATTTTGGTTTTCAGGATTTTGAATTTGGTAAACCACGGACGGTACTTTTTAAATAAAATAAATAAAAGCATCATTTCGTATTTATCAGTTGCTATGATTTACAAATTACAGTTTACAAAACCTCAAACTACTTACAATATGAGTTGTAGTGTGAATTATATAACTAAAAAAAGCAATTGTGTAAGGAATTATTAGTTATTAATGTTTACTTTTATTTTATAAAAATTTATAACCTAAACCTAAAAAAATGAAAAAAGTTTCCTTTTATTTAATGATGATGGTATTATCATTAAGCGTTGTTCCTACACAAATGTTAGCGGCTGAAAAAACTCCAACTTCTATTGCAAACACTCCAAAAGAAGTTCCTGCTGAAGTAAAAGTTTTGCTAAACCGACTTGACGAAATAAAAGCAATGGACAAATCTTCATTAAATTCTGCAGAGAAAAAAGAATTGCGTAAAGAAGTTCGTGTTATTAAAGAGGAATTAAAATCTTCAGGAAATGGCATTTACTTGTCTGTTGGTGCAATTATCATAGTTGTTCTTTTATTAATTCTTTTATTATAAAATAAACGAATTTAGAAGAACAAGAGAAAAGGAAACGAAACATTCGTTTCCTTTTTTTATGCCCAATTTTAAAGACCATAGAGCCATACTAATTTTTTATTGGCACAGTTCTTGGCTTTGACAACAAGTATTATTAAGTAAGTACAAACAAATGAGTTTTAATTAAAAAAATTAAAAATGAAGGCTTTAAAATTAATCATTGCAGGAATAATTATTTTGGTATCTGGTCATTCGATGCAGGCCCAAGTTACGGTCAATGTAAATACAGGTACTCCTCCAGCATGGGGTCCGGCAGGCTACTCCGCAGTAGACTATTATTATTTACCGGATGTTCAGTCTTATTACGATGTTCGAGCATCTCAGTTTATCTATTTGGGTCAAGGAAAATGGATTCGTTCCAGAAATTTGCCAACACAATACAGAAACTATAATTTATATAACGGTTATAAAGTTGTATTAAATGATTACCGTGGTTCAACTCCATACACTAACTTTAAGAGTCATAAAGCAAAATATTATAAAGGATATAAAGGCAAACCCCAAAAAACAATTGGTTCCTATCGAAACACCAACGCTAAACAATATAAAAGTGTAGGAAATGGAAACAAACAAGGAAACGGAAATAAAGGGCACGGAAATGGAAATAAAGGCCATGGAAACGGAAAAAACAAATAATATATTGACATGTTTAAAAAAAGAACCTCTCATCAAGGTTCTTTTTTTTTGCATAAAAAATTTTTAATTAGATCTTAAACAGAATGTTAATCATTTCATATTGGCACAATTTTTTAAATTTTCGAAAAATATTTATTAAATGAAGTCCGATTTAAAATTATCCGATTTAAATTTAAAACAAAGAGAATATTAAAATTAATCGTGTTCGGAGTTATCTTTTTAGTATCCAGGCAAGCTATACAGGCATAAGTTTCTGTAAACGTAAAACATGGGTTCAGCGCCATCTTGGGACCTGTAGGTTTTACAGAAGCACGGTATTATTTACCGGATGTTGAAACATATTATGACGTGAAAGCTAATCAATTTATTTATTTCGGTGGAGGAAGATGGATCCGATCAAGATATTTACCAAATCAATACCGAAATTATGATTTACATCGGGGTTATAAAGTGGTTTTAAATGATTATCATGGTTCGAAGCCTTATACCAACTTTAACAAACACCGAGTTACTTACTACAAAGAATATCGTTGAAGAGAGCAAAGAATAGTAGGATACAATAATTATCACAGAAATTATAATGACCGCATACAATATGGGAATTACAGAGAAAGTAAAAATTACAATTATGAAAATAACGGTCATGGAATTAAACACGGAAATAAACATAGCAATGGAAAAGGACGTGGAAATGGTTATAGCGATGAGCGAGACAATGACAGAGACTAATTCCAATTTAACTTTTGCAAAAGAATCAAAAAGAGAGAGAACCAAAAATTAGTTTTCTCTCTTTATTTATTAAAGGAAATTTTTATTTTTAAAGAAAACTAAAAACATTTCAGAAAAAAACATTTAATCCCTACATTTGAAGCTATTGCAAATTAAATTTAAAAAAATGCGAAAAAAACATATTCTAACTGTTATAATAGTACTTTTTTGTTTTCAAATATCAGTTGGTCAAGAACCGCAAAAATTAAATTCAGTTGAAATCTACAATCAAATTCAAAAGCTAAATTTTTTAGGATCAGTTCTTTATATCGCTGCTCATCCTGATGATGAAAATACCCGATTAATTTCTTATTTGTCAAATGAACAAAAGGCAAGGACGGGCTATTTATCTTTGACACGCGGTGATGGTGGTCAAAACTTAATAGGAACTCAATTACGGGAATTATTGGGAGTGATACGCACACAGGAACTTATTGAAGCCAGAAAAATCGATGGCGGCGAACAATTTTTTTCTCGTGCCAATGATTTCGGATTTTCCAAAAACCCAACAGAAACGCTAAAAATCTGGGATAAAGAAAAGGTATTGGCTGACGTTATATGGGCCATCCGCAAATTTCAACCGGACGTTATTGTCAACCGATTTGATCACAGATCAGCCGGAAGCACACACGGACACCACACAGCGTCGGCAATGTTAAGTGTCGAAAGTTTTGAATTAGCCAATGATCCGACAATTTTTCCAGAACAGTTACAATATGTGAAACCGTGGCAAACTAAACGCCAGTTTTTTAATACCTCTTGGTGGTTTTACGGAAGTTTAGAGAAATTTAATGCCGCTGATAAAACGAATTTAATTGCTTTACAAACTGGAGTGTATTATTCTGTTAAAGGCAAATCAAATCAAGAAATAGCAGCATTAAGTCGCAGTCGCCATCAGTCGCAAGGATTTGGCAGCACTGGTGCTCGCGGTGAAGAAACGGAATATTTAGAGTTTATAAATGGAGACGCTTTAAAAGAAAAAAAATCTCTTTTCGAGGGCATTGATA
The DNA here is from genome assembly GCF_004349085.1 of Flavobacterium caseinilyticum. Classification (GTDB taxonomy): domain Bacteria; phylum Bacteroidota; class Bacteroidia; order Flavobacteriales; family Flavobacteriaceae; genus Flavobacterium; species Flavobacterium caseinilyticum. The sequence goes on from NZ_SMFM01000002.1 coordinate 260,668, forward strand.
CCTCTTGGAATCGGGTCAAAGGAGGAAAAGCAATTGGAGAATTATTGACAACCATTGCAGCTGCATTTGACCATAAGAATCCTTCGGCTAGCATTCCAGATTTGGCGAAAGCCTATGCTATGATAAATGCTTTGGAAGAGAATCAATGGACACCTTTAAAATCTGCAGCCATCAAAGAAATCATAGCATCCTGCTCTGGACTTTATCTTGAAGCAGTAGCCCAAAATCAGGAAGCAACTCCCGGAAGTATTATTAAAGTAAAACTCGAAGCCATTAACAGAAGCTCCGCGCCAATGCAGCTGATCAGTGTGACGGCTTTGCCAATAGAAACAAACACTCCTCATAACCGGGACTTAAAAAATAATATTCTAAATAATATCAGCTTAGATTTAAAATTACCTGAATCAATTAACTACACACAACCGTATTGGTTAATGGAAAATGGAACCGATGGAATGTATGCCGTAAATCAACAGCAAAATATAGGTATTCCAGATATTATCAGGGAAGCTAAAGTGGTATTCAATGTTCAAATTAACGGAATTGAAATCCCGTTTGAGCGAACCGTGGTTTACAAATATAATGATGATGTAAAAGGCGAAGTGTATAATTATCTCGACATAGTCCCTGAGGTCACCACTTCAATCGTTGACAAAGTATTGATTTTTAAGGATACGAAAATTAAATACGTAGGGGTAAAAATTAAAGCGGGGAAAGATGCTCTAAAAGGGAATTTACAACTTGAACTACCAAAAAACTGGAGTGTTTCTCCAAAATCAATTCCTTTCAATATCCTAAAAAAAGGAACGGAACAAATTGTTTATTTTGAAGTAACTGCACCAAACAAATCTGAAGAAGCAATAGCCAAAAGTGTTGCAATCATTAACAATAAACGATTTGACAAAGAGCAAATTATTATTAATTATGACCATATTACTAAGCAGCAAGTTCTAAAATCTGCTGAAGCCAAATGCATTAAAACGGATTTGAAGACAAATGGTGAGAAAATCGCTTACATTATGGGTGCAGGAGATGAAGTTCCTGGCAGCCTGACTCAATTGGGCTACTCTGTTACACTACTTAAACCCGAAGAAATAACAGCTGAAAAATTAGGAAATTTTGATGTAGTCATCACTGGTATTCGCGCTTATAATACGGTTACGGCATTGGCCAGCAAACAAAACATACTTTTTGATTTTGTAAAATCAGGAAAAACAATGGTGGTTCAGTATAACACAGCGGGCGATCTTGTCACCGAAAATATTGCGCCTTATCCATTGAAACTGTCTCGCGACCGAGTAACTGAAGAAGATGCGGAAGTTCGATTTTTGGTGGCAAACCATCCCGTTATGAATTTTCCAAATAAAATTACAGCTGAAGATTTTCAAGGTTGGAAGCAAGAGCAAGGATTATATTACCCAAGTGAATATGACAAAGCCTTCACTCCTATTTTATCGTCAAATGATCGCGGTGAAAGCCCTAAAAACGGAGCTCTACTCATTGCATCTCACGGAAAAGGACATTACGTTTATACGGGTTTAAGTTTTTTTAGAGAATTACCCGAAGGTGTTACTGGTGCGTACAAATTAATTTCAAATATTATTTCACTGAAATCTTCCGAAAATAATCCTTCCCAAAAAATCAAAAACTAAACCAGTGTAAAATGGAAACAAAAAAAATAAAAACCTGGACGAAAAACTATACTTGGGTGTTAATAGCCAATGTTATTTATATCTTAATTTTTTGTCTCATAATGAAATTATACTCTTAAGTTATGCAGTTATTTGATTGGGTTATACTAGTAGCGACGCTATTATTTATTGTAATTTATGGAGCTTGGAAAACTAAAGGAAGTAAAAATGTAGAAGACTTTATTTTGGGTGGCAACGAAACGCCTTGGCACATTGTCGGGCTTTCCGTTATGGCCACACAAGCCAGCGCAATTACATTTCTTTCTACTCCCGGGCAAGCCTATCATGACGGAATGGGATTTGTACAATTTTACTTTGGATTGCCTATTGCCATGGTGGTAATTTGCGTCACTTTTATCCCTTTATACCACAAATACAAAGTTTACACCGCTTATGAATATCTTGAAAAAAGATTTGATTTAAAAACCCGTTCGCTTGCCGCCATACTTTTCTTGATTCAAAGAGGATTAGGAACCGGATTAACCATTTATGCGCCAGCGATTATTTTGTCGGCGATATTAGGGTGGAATCTTACTTACATGAATATTATTATTGGGGTTTTAGTCATCATTTATACCTTTTCGGGAGGAACAAAGGCAGTTAATGTGACTCAAAAACAACAAATGTTTGTGATTATGTCCGGAATGTTTATCACGTTTTTCCTGATATTGCATTATTTACCAAACGATATGACATTTACCAGTGCCTTGCATATTGCCGGTGCAAATGACAAAATGAACATTGTCAATTTCTCTTTTGATCCGGAAGAAAAATATACGTTTTGGAGCGGAATTACAGGAGGTTTTTTCCTTGCACTAGCATATTTTGGAACCGATCAATCGCAAGTAGGACGTTATTTATCCGGAAGATCAGTGCGGGAAAGTCAAATGGGACTGATTATGAACGGACTTTTAAAAGTTCCCATGCAGTTCTTCATTCTACTTACCGGAGTTATGGTTTTTGTTTTTTTTCAGTTTAATCCTGTCCCTTTAAATTTTAATCCAAACAACAAAGCCATGATTGAAAAATCGGCTTTCAAAGGTGAATACAATACCTTAGAGAAAAAATTAGACGATTTATCTGAAGATAAAAAAGTAATTAATCTACTCTATATCGATCAGCTCAATCAGGATTATGACAATCCAATTCTTCGAAAAGAATTAGTGGCTTTATCCAATAAAGAAAAAGATTTAAGAGATCGGGCTAAAGAAATAATTATGAAAGCCGACAGCAACAGTGAAACCAACGATAAAGATTATGTCTTTTTTCATTTTATCCTCAATTATTTGCCAAAAGGACTTATTGGTTTATTGTTGGCCGTTATCATTTCAGCTGCTATGTCCTCTACCGCTTCCGGACTGAATGCACTGGCCTCTACAACGGCAATAGATATTTATAAACGCAATCTTAAAGAAGAAAAATCAGAAAGACATTACCTCTACGCTACCAAATTTTTCACCTTATTATGGGGAATTATCGCAATCCTTTTTGCCTGTGTCGGAACGCTTTTTGAAAACTTAATCCAATTGGTAAATATCATTGGATCCATATTTTACGGTACTGTTTTGGGTATATTCCTGGTTGGTTTTTACATCCACAACGTACACTCTAAAGCTATTTTTTATAGTGCGGTTGTAAGTCAGATTACGATCTTTATTATTTATTATTACGCTATTTATATTTTTCCAAGCGGGGAAGAAAAACTGGGTTATTTGTGGCTTAATTTCATTGGAGCAATGTTGACGATTGTAATTTCGTTGCTCTTACAATGGACGATTTTCAGAAAACAGAGAGCGATTACAGCTTAAAAAAAAGTAGTGTCGCTCTATAACTTCTAAACTAAATAATTGTGTTTTAATTTTTAAAATCCATTAACAGAAGATTCGAAAATTATATTGAAAATGCCATTTTATTATTGAAACATTGGAATATTTATTGGTTCTATTGTACTTACAACGAAGGAGGAATCACACATTCTGATTAACTTGATGAGATTGCTCCTTCGTAGGAACGACAAATTGTGCGGTTGTTTATTACAGTAATTACAAAAGGAAAATGGTATTAAGTTCTACATTTAAAATCATAACTCCTTCTTTTTCAAACAAAAAAAATCCCGTTTCATATATTTGAAACGGGATTTTTTTGTAAAAAAGTTAGAATAATTATTTCTTACTCCATTCTTCAATACTATCTTTATTCATTTTCACGTAGTCTTGGTTTTTTGCAATTTCAGCTGCTGCAAGTGATGCTTTAGCAGTTTCGATGGCACCTTTTTTATCTCCAAGTTTTGCCTGAATTAATGACTTTAATCTGTTGTACCAAAAAGGTTTATCTTTAGACATATCCAATGCTTTGTTGACATACATCAATGCTTTAGTGCTATCACCGTTAGATTGATGTAAAAACTGAGCGGCAGAAAAATAATCTCCTGCAGTAGGTCCGGCCAAAGCTTTTTCAATATTTGCTATTGCTGTTTTTTGAGTAGGAACTTCAAATTTTAACGCTGCATAAGAATTTTCCCAAGAAATTTCTAAAAATGCAAAATTATCATCCAAACCACTTATTCCGATTGTAAATGTTTCCGTTCTTCTGTTTAAAGTTTCCGGTTTAACAGTCGTTCTCAATGCCACATTATCCTCTTTCCATTCCTCTGGATTACCCCAATTGTCAGTAGTTTTATAAAAAATCACTTCCCAACTTTCAATTTTTGGAATGGTAAATAAGGAATATTTTCCTTTTTTCAATGTTTTACCGTCAATCATTATATCATCACTAAATGAAATTGTCGTATTTTCATTTGCTCCGGTTCTCCATACTTTTCCGAAAGGAACCAAATTCCCAAAAACCGCTCTTCCTCTCGCGCTAGGTCTGGAATAATTAATTTCGACATCCGTTAATCCAACAGTTTGCATTAATTTAGCTTTAGGGCTAGACTGTGGCGTCTTTACTTGCGCCTCGATAGAGAAATTTGCAATGATAATTGCTAATGCAATAAGTATTTTTTTCATGTTAAAATTTTTTTATGTTGTCCAAATTTACAAATTCAGTCCCGTTAAAATGTTAATAATTTCCTAATTTAGAATGAAAATTCTCTATCCTTTTAAAATCCATTTCGTTGAAATGATTAACAATAACGTCCGCTTCTGATAAATCTTGCGCCTCTGAATGAATACTGTTGTATCCCACGCAAAAAATTCCGGCAGCTTTCGCCGCTTTAATACCATTTGTACTGTCTTCAATCACAATACAGTTTTCTTTTGGAGCAATTGACAAACTGGCGGCATGTTCAAAAATAGCAGGATGTGGTTTCGATTTCGGAAAATCTTCCCCACTGACCACATGCGTAAAATAGTCATGCAACTTAAACCTGTTAAACACGCGTTCAATAGTCACTTTGGATGCCGAAGAAGCCAAAATCAATTGCATACCGTTTTGATGCAATTCTTTAATAAGATTTTCAACACCTTCTAATAATTCCAAATCAGCTTTACTGTCAAAAGCATCATTAAAAATTGTCCTTTTTCGCTGGATTAAATCTTCAACTTCGTGTTCAATTACAAAGACCTCTTTCAATTTTTGAAATGTATTTCGAGTAGAAAAACCGGTAAATGAAGTGTACATCGCCTCTGTCACTGGAATATTCAACTCGTCAAATTGTTTGAAATAAGCATAACGGTGTACAGGTTCAGTATCGACAATTACACCATCCATGTCAAAAATTACAGTTTGTATCATTTTTTTTTTTGATTTTTAGACTACTTAGATTATTTGATTTCCAGAACTGAATACTGAATATTGAGACTGAACACTATTTCTTAATTAAATAGCGGATTACGGTTTCTGCTGCATATAAACCGAATAATCCCGGCATGTAACTGTTGGTTCCATAAAATGATTTTTTGAAATTGGATCCGTCGGTCATTTTCAAACTCGTTTCGTCCTGAATTTCAGAAGAAAAAACTACTTTCAGTTTGTCAATTTTAAATTCTTTCAATCGTCTTCGAATAGTTTTAGCAAAGAAGCAATTCACGGTATTGGTAATATCCGTCACTTTCACTTTAGAAGCTTCCATTTTTCCGCCAGCGCCCATACTACTGATGATTTTTACTCTTTTTCGCTTGGCGCCAATAATCAAATTCAGCTTTGGAGTCACGCTGTCGATGCAATCCAAAACATAATCAAATTCCTCCGAAACAATTTCGAAGGCACGTTCCGGCGAAAGAAATTCTTGTACGCGAGTCAGTTTTAATTCCGGATTAATGTCCATCAATCGTTCCCCAACAACAGTCACTTTGGGTTGTCCCACGGTAGAGTGTAAAGCCGGTAATTGTCGGTTTATATTCGTAATATCAACTATGTCACCATCTACAATAGTCATGGTTCCTACTCCTGCTCGTGCTAAATATTCGGCCGCAAAAGACCCTACACCTCCCAGTCCGACAACTAATACATTTGCATTTTTCAAATTATCTAAACCTTCTTTTTTGAATAAAAGTTCGGCTCTTTCTGTCCACTCTGCCATTTTTTTTAGTTTATTGTTTATAGTTTGCTGCTCTAAAAAATCTGAAATCAACAATCGTTAATCTACATTCTTAAATCAATTAATATTCAATCTTGAATACTTCCAAAAAATTATTATTCACCAGTTCCTGTACTTCTTTAACGGAAATTCCTTTGTATTTCGCTGCCAATTCATAAACAGCTTCAATTCCTTCATCCACCGTATCTGTTTCCAGAAAAAATCGATTATCAGGAACGCTCTTAAAAACCGTTTCTAACTCCTTATTGAGCAATAAATATTTCCCAAACGAAATATAAAATCCATTCTCCAGTAATTGTTTGGCGACTTGTATATTTTTCGAGAATCCATGAATAATCAGTGGAACTGAAATATTCAATTTCTTCTTAATTGCAATCAATTCCTGAAAAGCTGCCACACAATGTATTACAACCGGTTTCTGATATTTCTGTGCCAAAAGCAATTGCTTTTCGAAAACCATTTGTTGCAGTTCCATCGGAATTTCGATGCGCTTGTCCAATCCGCATTCGCCCATAGCAAGACAATTTGCGTCTTGTAACTTACTTTCGATTATCGCCAAATCAGTTTCTATGCGTTCTTCAACGATAAACCACGGATGAATTCCGATGGAATAATAGGGAATTGTTGCGTCAAATTCCTGTGGATATTGGTTCACTAATTCCAACACATTTGGTTGATTAGTCCATTTATGAGTATGAAGATTAAACAATTCCATTAGTCATGAAATTTTTTAACTCCTGCTTTTATCTCGATATCCAAATCATTTTCCAACGGGACTTTTGGACAGGAATATTTAGAATTATAAGCGCAATATGGATTGTACGAGGTATTGAAATCAATCACAATGGTATCACCCTTTGGGATTCTTAAATCGATATATTTCCCGCCAATGTAGCTTTCCTTTCCAGAAGTCAAATCGGAAAACGGCAGAAATAAATAGTCTTTGTAGTCCTTCTTTTTGGAAAGTTCAATGTTTTTATAGACGTTCAGTTTAAAATCCCGATCATCAATTGTAAAAGAAAGTTCACCATATTTTACATACAATGGTTTCCTATCCGTTGATGTTTTCATTTCAAAAGGCTTCTCATTTTGAGTTCTGATAAACTTTGCGACCACAAAAAACTTTTCGTCAATAGGATAAAAATCAAGTGTTTTGAAAATCGCTAAATCTTCTGCAGTCAACGGACTTTTCTTGGCATCCGCATATTCTTCGTTCAATTCCGTTTGGAATTTGGCTACAGCCGAAACATCAAATTTATCTTGGCCAAAACCAAAATTCAATTGAAGCAAAAGAAATAAAGTAATTAGCGTTTTCATAATTATAATTTTTTGACTATCCGTTATTAATAATAATCGAGATTTTGTTGGTCTTAAAAAAATAAAGTTATTTTCTCTTAAACCATTAAGAAATTAAAGTTCATTAAGGATAAAAAACTTAATTTTCTTAATTTCTTAATGGTAAAAAAAATAAAGTGATTTTTTTGTCTGCTTAGCGGACAATCATCTATAATTTTATGCAAAAATAGTTTAAAAGTTACTAGGACACAAAGGCGCATCGGTACAAAGTTTTCTACCTTTGCAAAATTAGAACTTTATATATGCTCCAAACTGCTTTTCAACGCTACATCAATAATTTCAGAGGATTTACAAGAGAAGTTTGGATTCTTACTCTGATTACCTTTATTAACCGTGCAGGCACGATGGTTTTGCCTTTTTTATCCAAATATTTAAAAGAAGATTTAAGTTTTTCCTATGCTCAGGTAGGATGGATCATGGTCGCTTTTGGACTTGGTTCGATGTTGGGATCTTGGCTTGGCGGCAAATTATCCGATAAAATAGGTTTTTACAGAATCATGGTTTTCAGTTTATTTACCACCGGGATTTTATTTTTTCTAGTACAATACATCAGGACGTTTTGGGGATTGTGTTTTGGAATGTTTTTCATCATGACCGTTGCCGATATGTTTCGTCCGGCGATGTTTGTATCTCTGGGCACGTATGCAAAGCCTGAAAATCGTACCAGAGCACTAACTTTAGTTCGCTTAGCTGTGAATTTAGGTTTTACAGCCGGGCCGGCTTTAGGAGGCTTAATCATTATGAATATAGGATACAGTGGATTATTTTGGGTCGATGGAAGCTCGTGTATTGTATCTATTTTAATTTTTACATTATTGGTAAAAGATCGTAAAAAACCAGCCGATTTAGATACTGCAGGTAGCGAAACAGAAATTCCGGTTTCTGTTTTTAAAGACAAAATATTTTGGATTTTTCTTTTTGTATGTTTCTTAACCGCCATGCTCTTCTTTCAACTTTTCACCACTTTGCCATTGTATCACAATGAAAAATTTGGTCTGACAGAGTTTCAAAGCGGACTTTTATTGTCCTTAAATGGGTTGCTGATTTTCTTCCTGGAAATGCCAATTGTTAGCATTAGCCAGCGAAAAAACATCGATAAACTCAAAATCATACTTTGGGGTTCGCTACTGATGTCCATTAGTTTCTATGTATTAATGATCAATATGTGGGCAGGAATATTAATTGTCAGTATTCTTTTTATCACGTTTGGTGAAATGTTTATTTTCCCTTTCTCCAATTCTTTTGCGTTAAGCCGCGCGCCAAAAGGCCACGAAGGCCGCTACATGGCCTTGTTTACAATGAGTTTCAGCTTAGCGCACATTGCGAGTTCCAAAACCGGACTGGAAGTCATTGCAGCATGTGGCTACCAAACCAATTGGTTTGTCATGGGCACTTTAGGTATTCTATCGGTAGCTGGTTGTATTTGGCTTCAAAAATTAATTAAACTAGAAAACAAATAGTTCCGCTTTTACTATTTTGATCTTCTTTTTTGGACTTTATAAATATGACCTTAGCGTTAAACCTGTTTTTTTAGTTAATTAACTATATTTTTAGTTGCATAACTAAAAATATAGTTGTAGGTTTGATTCAAATAAAAACTCATGCAAAAGTTAACCAATAAAGAAGAGGAAATCATGCACATTTTATGGAAGCTCAAAAAAGCATTCGTAAAAGAAGTCATGGCGGAAATCACGGAAGAGCAACCCCATTACAACACACTTTCGACGATTGTGCGCAATCTGGAAGAAAAAGGATTTGTGTCGCACAATGCTTTTGGAAACACACACCAATACTATCCAATAGTAAGTTTAGAGGAATACAGAAAACGCTTTATGAACACAGCCATCGATAATTACTTTGATAGCTCCTATAAAAATATGGTATCTCATTTTGCCAAGGAAGAGAAAATTTCTGCAGCCGAATTACGGGAAATATTGGCAATGATTGAAGGTAAAAAAGAGGAAAAATAAACGTTAGTTTGACAATAGATATTATGGAAGCATTATACATTTACCTCATCAAATCCAGCGGGTTAATCGCATTGTTTTATCTGGCTTATCATATTTTATTGCGAAAAGAAACCTTTTTTACGAGCAATCGTTGGTTTCTGTTATTGGGTTTATTTACTTCTGTGGTTTTGCCGTTAGTCATTTATACGAAAATTATAATAGTCGAATCAAGTTCCAAAAACATCGATTGGTCTAAAATTCCTGTAGCAAATATTTCGGAAAATGAAGCTTTTGAGATCAATTGGTATTTAATTTTTTCAGTAGTTTACGGAATAGGAATCCTATTTTTTCTGGCCAAATTTGTTTGCGATTTTTATAGTTTAAATACCCTTTTAAAAGGAAAAACCATTCAAAATCACGCTGATTTTAAATTTATTGATACCACTGAAAATGTAGCTCCATTTTCTTTTTTTAACACTATTGTTTACAATTCGTCATTATACAGTTCTTCGGAATTAGAAAATATCTTGGAACACGAAAAAGTACACAGCGAACAAAATCACACTGTTGACGTATTGATTTCGAGAGTTTTTTGTGCCCTTTTTTGGTTCAATCCAATAATTTGGTTGTACAAAAAGGCAATCATACAAAACTTAGAATTCATTGCTGACAGTGAAGCCACAAAAAAGATATCCGATAAAAAAGCGTATCAGTTCATGCTTTTAAAAATAACAACGCACGAAAACTGTGTTGCGATTACCAATCATTTTTATCAATCATTAATCAAAAAACGAATCGTTATGTTAAACAAAAATCAATCAAAAAAATCGAATTCCTGGAAGTATGCAATAGTGCTTCCAGCTTTAGTAGCATTTGTGATGCTTTTTCAAATAAATGTTGTTGCGCAAGAGAAAGCAGAAAAGTATACCGTTGTAGCCAATGGCATTAAGGTAGAACTTCATGTTACTTCAAATTCAACGGAGGAAGAACTAAATGCTGAAAAAGATTTTTTTAAAGAAGAATATAATTTGGAAATGAATTTTTCGAAAATTAAATTAAATAAAAACAAGGAAATTATTGCCATTAAAGTTGAATTGAAAAACAAAGAAGGAATTAAAAAAACAAATCAAATTGATGGGAAGTCACCTATTAAACCTTTTAATATTTTTGCAGAAAAGGACAATGAAAATAAAATAAACTTCGGTTTTAGTGCTAATTTAAAAGACAATCAACATCTGAAAATTCATTATGATCATTTAAATTCTTTAAAAGACTACAAAAAGGAAGTGATGCCGAATCTTGATGTTAAAGAATTTCCAATTCCTCCAACGCCACCAAACGCAAAAGAAGTCAAAATAAATGATAGAAATGAGAAACCGATAATCATTATAAATGGTAAAAAAGCAGATCCTGATGTAAATTTAAACGATATTGACCCGAATACTATAGCTACTGTGAATGTATTAAAGGATAAAAATGCAGTTGATAAATATGGTGACCAGGCTATTTATGGAGCTGTCGAAGTTGTAACGAAGGATAATAAAGGTTGGGAAATTAGTTTTGGAACTTCCACGCCACAAAATAATATAACGAGAACCCAAAATATTAAGAATGTGGTGTACAATAAAAATGCATCATTGACTGAAAATGATTCCAAGAGATCAAATAAAAAACGCAATCAAAAAAACATTGAAATTTCAGAAAATGATGATGCTAATACTGCGTTTACAGTCATAGCCACAGAAATCAAGGAACCGAATTTTGAAAAGAACAACACTAAATCGACGGTTAACGATCAAAACAATAGTAAAACTTGGGAAATGACAGTTTCTTATGATAAAATCAATTCTTTACCCAAAGATGCAGAATATTATATCAATGACAAAAAAGTAACTAGAAGTAAAATTGAAAAATTAGACCATAACACCATTGAACGACTTGATGTAAGTAGAACTAAAAATCAGAAACGAATTATAAAAGTATACACAAAATAATAAAAAATACGCTACAATTTAAGACGGTCCCAAACAAGATCGTCTTTTTTTATATCTTTGTTCAAAACAAACTTTATGTATAAAATACTGGCAAAAATCAACAAAGTCGTTTTACCCAGTTTTACCAAGCAGCGTCTGGATTTGGCCAAAGCCAAGAAATGGCAGATGGCAATTATTGGTTTTAGATATTACGTAACCACACGTGCACTGAATTAATACGTAATTGCGGCAAAAATTTCATTGCCTTTGATTTTTGCCCTTCCATTTAAGAAAGCTATTTCCATCAGGAAATTGCATTGCACGATTTCGCCACCCAATCGCTCCACTAATTCACAAACTGCTTTCGCTGTTCCTCCGGTTGCCAAAACATCATCGTGAATTAAAATTCGATCTCCTTTTTGAATCGCATCGGTGTGAATTTCCAGAGTATCCGTTCCATATTCTAAATCATAGGTTGCTGAAATGGTTTCGTAAGGCAACTTGTTTGGCTTTCGAACCGGAATAAAACCAACATTCAATTCCTGTGCAATCAGCATTCCAAAGAAAAAACCGCGACTCTCCACTCCTATCACCTTGTTTATATTTTTATCTTTTAGGGATGAAATCAATATTTCAAGGCATTTATTCCTTGCATCAGGATTCATTAGCAAGGGTGTGATGTCTTTAAACAAAATTCCTTCTTTTGGAAATCCCTGAATATCACGTATATAATTTTTTAGTGGCATATTTTTTTATTTTTTATAATTTTAGACTTGCAAATTACACATTTATCCTTATATTTGCACCCGCATAAAGGCCTTGTGGCGCAACTGAATAGCGCACTTGATTACGGCTCAAGAGGTTACTGGTTTGAATCCAGTCAAGGTCACTTTTTTATCTCAAAAACATCCCCCAACCCCTGAAAACAAAGGAGTTGGGGTTTTTTATGCTTTTTAATATCCCGACCAGATCCCGACAATTTATCCACGCAAACGAAGTAAAACAAATAGAAATATAACAAAAGTTAAGCTTTTTGTGATAATGAGGTTTCTCGTAACCACACTAGCCTAAATCGTTATAGTTTAGCAGCCACCAAATTAAAAAATAAAAAACTATGATGCCTAAGAGAACTCAATACATACTGTTATTGAGAAAAATGTTTATGGAAGGAAAAAAAAGAGTTAATCAGTAACTGATTTATTATTCATTAATTGTTCCAAGTCTTTAATTAAATTAAGATCCCTATCAGTTTCGCCTGTAGGGATTTCGTTTTTTACTAATTCGGTAATTTTTTCTTTAAATAGTATAGAATTGAAAAGAAGTTCAATTAACGATCTGGTATAATCGTTCTCGTGTTGTATATTTTGCAAGACGGAGCGTTCAATGTTTACTTCTGCAGGCTCTCTCAGCATTTCTCCTTCACCTCTTAGCAACCATATTGGTGAAATATCTTTATAGGTATCAAGAATACTGTTTATAGTACTGTCTTTTAAATTAGATTGTCTTTTAATCGCAGTCTGAATACTGTTGTTAGACATGCCGGTTTCTTGTTCAAATGCGCTTATTGAAATCCCTTTAAATTTTATTAGTTTTTCTACCCTGTCTATTGGTTTCATTATCAATTAGTTAGAATATTCTTTCAATTTATTTTAAAATAAATTAGAATATTGTTTGCGTATTAGAATAGTGTTTATATATTTGCTTCAACGAAAAAGCATATAAACTAAGATACAAATTTAATTATTTCTTTCAATTTATTTAAAGAAATATCTGTTTAAATACGTTTATAAACGATAAAGAACGAAAATATGACTACATCTGAAATTTTCAACAACTACAATTTAGAGTTGACTAATAAAAGAATTCCAATAGGAACAGAGCTGATTGAAGCTGGTTCAACAACGGATCCTGCAGACGTAGTTTTTCAAACTTCTTTCTCAGAATTATGCAAATCAAGTATTTCAAAAACCTTTTTTTTGGAATAAATAATATAAATTATTGTTACTATTAATATCAATTTAAATCTTAATTATTTTTATGTCAAACGAAAACGAAAAAAAAGAATTACCTATTACCGAGAAAGGATTAATTAGTATCCAGGATCTGACTCCTGCTAATTTCTTAAACGTGGACCTTTTCAAAAGCAACCAACAACAATTGATCGATAACAACCCGGTTATTGAAATTGTAGATGAAGCCACTTTTAAAATTTCTGACACCAGCAGGAAAGCATTAAAAAAAGGGAGAACAACTACAAACGCTTCCAAAAAAATTGATATTGATGCTTTAAAAAACAATATACTTGAACCTTTGATAGCTACCTACGACGAGATTGCTACAATGACACAACCACTGGAAGAGCTACACGATGCCAATTGTGAAGCCTGGAAAGCGAAAATTGCTGCAATCGAAAAAGCCAAAGCCGAAGCGGAAGAGTTGAGAAAATCAACAATCAAAAATACGATTGCTGAATTTCAGGACACTTGGAATGATAAACTTACGAAACTGGATTATAACGGTATTGAAGCACTTGACGCTGAATTTACCAAATTTACTGAAGATTTAGTTTTAGAAGACTTTCAAGAGTTTCAAATTGAGTTTTCAGTAAAGCATCAAGCTGTTTTAGATCGTTTAAAATCGTCCGTGACACTTCTTACTCAAAACGAAGAAACAAGGCTAGAAAACGAACGATTACTTGCCTATAATGTTAGACTAGAAGCATTACTTTTTATAGGCGCCACTATTTCTGAACTTGGAATTACACTAGTTAATACCGCTACAGAAGATCCTTCTGAATTTGTTTCTAAAGAAAATCTAAAGTCAATGACTGTAGAAGATTGGAATATCTGCTGTAATTCATTTATTAAAGTAAATAAAGCCAACGAAGCTAAAATTTTAGAAGACCGTTCCAAAGCCAGGGTAAAACAAATCAAGGATTTATCTTTTGTATTAAATAAAGAGAATAAAAGTTATGATTTTGAGCTAAAAGACAAATCAAAAATTGAATGCTTTTTTAGTCATATCAAATCAGGTACAGATGTTCATTGGAATGATCTTATAAAAGACTGGAATTTATTAATAGAAGAGGACAAAAAACCAATTCCGGAACCTGTAGAAGAAATTGCTGCTGTAATTCCTAAAGTAAGTATCCCGGCAGAAAACATAGTAGTAATTGAAGCTAAAGTAGTTGTTCCAGCAACACCGATAATCGAACAGCCAAAACCTATAAAAGTAACCGCAGCAGCAACAACAATTGAAGAGCCGGAAGAAGTTATACTAGAAGGCTGGCCCGCTATCGTATTGGAGTACTTCAATAGTGCGATGGAAGAGCCTACTCTTCTAAGCTTCTTAAGCTTCTTAGAAGAAAATTATAATCCACCAACCCCAAAATAATTATGGAAGTCACAATGAAACTTTCTGACGAAAATATTAACGCTATAGCGGTAAGAGTAGTCGAAATTCAAAATCAAAATAATCCTAAGCCAGAAACCGAATCAAAATCCAATTTGTTTACCGTAAAGCAAGTAGCGGCATGGACTAAAAAAACAGAAAACACTATCGCCAGACACATTAGAGATAAAATTCTAAAAGCGGATAAAGTGGGTAAAAGCTGGCTAATAACTGAAGAAAACTTTAACAAATACATAAACAATGAACAATAGATTTTACGTTGCCTCAGAAAAATTACAAGACATAGCAAACCTACTAATTGAAAAAGGTTATACAGAATTGGACGAAGTTGTTTCTCCAGATGAATTAGCTGATAAGCTTTTTATCGATACCAAAAGAGAAACATTCTATTTTACAGACGAACAATGTGTAAAAGAAACAAATGAAATTTTAATCGAGAAATACAAAGTTTCTTATCAGTCAACCACCTTAAAAAAATTGAAATTATGGAAGTAGAAAAAATAGATCACTTAGAACTTTGGCATAAAGTTGAAAAAACAAATCCAAAGTACACTAAGAGCGCAAACGTAAAAGGCAATCAAATTACTAGCATAGGTCCACAATTTCAGATAATGAATGTAACGGAACAGTTTGGATCTTATGGAGCTACCTGGGGATTTAAAAATATAGAGTTGGATTATTCATTAGTTGCTACAGCGTTTAAAAGAGAAAAATCAGAAGGAGTTTATCCAAATAAAAAAATAGTTGGAACCGAAGATGCTTATATGGGTTTAGTAGTATTCAAAGCTGATTTCTTTTATCCTGGAGGGGAATTCCCAATAATTAACTCCATTAGTTTATTCACTAACAATGACATGACGAAACTGGACGATAATTTTGCTAAAAAACTGGAAACAGATACGCTGACTAAAGCAATATCTAAACTTGGTTTTAATGCTGATATTTTTCTAGGGAAATTTGATGATACCCGATATGTAGAAGAAATGAAAAACGAATTCAATCCTCCTGCAGCTCCGGTGCCACCAGCTCCAAAACCGCCAAAGCCACCTAAAGTAATTGATGCCACATCATTAAAAGCAATATTGCTAAGTGATTTAAAAGGATTGAATGCCACCATTGACGGGATCACTAATAAAAAAGTGATTGCAACAGCTGAACAAATCCTGCAGATACAAAACAAGATTGTAGAGCTAACACCAGCGCCGGAAACGCCAGCAGAACCAGAACCGGAAAAAGTAATGACTTCAGAAGGACCAGAATCGCCATGGATTACACCGGATCAGGTAAATACAGCTTTAGAAAGTACAGTGAAGCAATTGAAGTCAACTATTAATGTGATCAAAAAAGGAAAGCTTAAAGCCAGAGCTGGTGATTTAAAATTACTGGAAGATAAGCTAGCTAAATTAGAAAAAGTAGTTTAATAATGGGATTGTCTAAACAAACATTCGAAGATATGAACCAGCAGCAAGAACAGATTATTCCAGTACCGGAGCAAGAACCAACTCCAAGAGAAATTTTAATAGAGAAAATTAGAAAGAAACAATTGCGATTGTCATTCTCTTCTTTAAAATCGTTTACTTCTCCAAAAGAATTTTTAGAATACAAACTAAAAAAATTCAAAGCAAGTCCAGATATGATTTTTGGATCCTTATGCCACGTGCTTATTTTGCAGCCGCATTTATTTGACGAAAAATTTGTAGTAGTTTCCAAAGGACCTTCAACAGATAATCAGATTGCTTTTGCTGCAGATTATTTATCCGGATTACCAATTGAAGAGGCTTATAGCAACAATTATAAAACAGGGAGTCATACCAAGATTTACGAGGAACTGAAAGATTATTTTGCAGCAGTACAATCTGGTAAAGAGATCATCACGAATGAAGTGTACGACAAAGCAAAAAAACTAACTGATTATCTCATTAGTACTCCTTTATTTTTAAAATACCTGGAAGTATTATCAGATGTAGAAGTCGAGGTAAAATGGGTAGCAAACGGCTGGTATTTCTTAGGATATATTGACGGCCAAATTACCGGTTTAAAGTTTGACCTAAAATACACCAAGAATGCCAATCCGGATGCTTTTGAACGTGATATTGTCAAAATGAAATATTACATGCAGGCCGGAATGTATGATGATGCTACACCAGGAACACTGGATAAATATGTAATCATTGCTTTTGATGCCAAAGGGAATTTTTGTGATATTGTTATTGATCGTTCATTTATCGAATACGGCAAACGAGAATACAAATACCTTTTATCCATGCTCGAAAAATGCGCTGCAGAGGACCGATGGGAAGAAAGTTATAATTTCTTTGATCATTCACAACGTACACTTTTTAAACCTAAATATCTAAAAGGATTCGCGACTGATCCTGACGGTATTGAATAATCTCAAACGAAATGTCAACAACAATAAAAAACGAAAAATTATTTTGCACTAATTGTGGCGGTGAATTTACTTTAAAATTTCCTTTACAGATTCCTGAAATGAATAGCAAAATCAAATTATTTGCCGATTTACACAAAGATTGCGAACAAACGTATGTAGAGCCAGTAGCGGATCAATCAAAAGATATTGAAACAAAGGCTTTATGGTGGATCGCAAACGGACACGTAGGTTTAAGTTCGAAAACAATGTGGCTGTTTTTTCTACACCAAGATAACCCTCTAATTAACCATCCGCATGATCCAGATGATTTTAGCAGATGTTACAAATTATTAGAAGCGGTCCCGGAATGGAAAGGAAGAATATTAGAACTTTCGAAACTATCTCTTCCTTGGAAAAATTTAGCCGAAAACTGGGAGAAGCTTACAGCAATGTACGAGCAAAACAAAAAAGAGGATTGGAAAAATTCAGAAAAAATTGGCATGTACGAATTCATGCAAACATTAACTAGATAATAAAAACAACTTTTAAAAATAAAAAAAATGCAAGTAGAAGGAAAAATTAAAATGATTGGAGAAGTAAAAAAGGTAGGTGCCGGTGATTTTGTCAAAATAGAATTGGTAGTGACCACCGAAGAGCAATACCCACAACATATTCTAATTGAATTTGTTCAGGATAAAGTTGATTTAGTAGATCCGTACAAAGTAGGCGAAGCGGTAAAAGTCTCTATAAATTTGAGAGGCCGTGAATGGGTAGATCCACAAGGAGTAACTAAATATTTCAACCAGATCCAAGGCTGGAGAATTGAGCGCCAGGATACGTCAAAGCACCCACAACCAGCTGCTGACAACGCAGCACAATACAAAGCTCCGGCTCCGGCTGCTGCTCTACCTTCAGAAGAGGAAGAAGACGACGACTTGCCTTTTTAATATAAATGGAAACCGATTTTTTTATCGTTCCGGCACTCTATGATCAAAGCACGTATTTTCTGTTCAGAGATTATGCAATTGAAATAAAATTCACAGTCATAGCAGGAACAATAAGAATAATTGGCAAAGGCTACCTATTACCAGGAGAAGTCACATTCATAAAAGAGAATTTTGCATGATATTTTTAGTACAAATAATTTGTATTATCAGTATAACTTTCCTAAGTTTGCTCCGTAGATCATCCACCTACATTAAGAGCTACTGGTTTTTAAACCAAAACAACCTTTAAATGAAACGGAGTGGATGCCGGTTGATTTTAAAGGTTTTGTTTTTTAATGATATGAGTCTATTACCTCAACCAAAAAGCAACCGGCAAGAAGTGTTACTAACGCTAATAAAAAACGGCAAAGTATCAATTGAAGATTATCCATACTTATCCGGTTTCAGGACCAGAGTTTCTGAATTGACATTAGAACATGGATTAATACTGAAATCAAAACCGGTGAATGCTAAAAATAAGTTTGGCCGCACAATTACCTATGTTGAACATCATTTAGAAGAAAATGAAATTGAAAACGCAATTGCAATCTATAACTCGATAAATAATTTATGACTTATTTAGAAAAACTTAAAAGTCCTAAATGGCAAAAAAAAAGGCTTGAAATATTAGAAAGAGATAATTTTTCTTGTAAATGTTGTGGCGATTTTGAAACAAGTCTTCATGTTCATCATACAAAATACTTAGCTAATACTGATCCTTGGGAATATGAAAATGATTCTTTAATAACACTTTGCGAAACGTGTCATGCAGAAGTTACTTGGAAGAAAAAAGAGGTGAAAAGAATAATTGATGAAGAGTTTATTTATCCAGACTTATTATCTGAATTACATCTTTTATTATTAGAGGTAAGTAAAATGAACCCATATACAATTTTAGAATTAACAAAATCAATTACTCATGAGTAAAGATCCAGCATTTTTGTTTTATCACCAAGACTTCTTCACCGGAGTTTCAGACATGACAAATGAAGAAACCGGAGCTTACATAAAATGCATGTGTATTCAGGCTTCAAAAAACGGTATTTCTGAAAAACATATGTCAATCATATGTCAATCAAGTGATATACATAATTTAATCAAAAGCAAGTTTGTTTTGAATATAGAAACAAATTTATTCGAAAATTTAAGATTAAAAACGGAGATAGAAAAAAGAAAAAGATACTCCGAAAGTCGCTCTACCAATAGAAAAAAAGGTTTAAAAGATATTAATAAAGACGGTTTCATATCTAAATCATATGATAAACATATGGAAAATGAAATTGAAATTGAAGATGAAATTGAAAATACAAATGAAAAAGGAGAAAAAGCAAAAATTGATTTCAAAAAAATAGTTGACGCTTTTAATATGGTTTGTAATAACTCTCCACAAGTGGAAAAAATAACGGAGTCAAGGAAAACAGCTCTCAGAAAAATAATTAAGGAAAATGGACTAGAAAAATTAGGAGAGGCATTCCAAAAAGTTTCTGAAAGTGATTTTTTAAACGGAGCTGGACCTACAGGATGGAAAGCAGATTTTGACTGGATATTAAAAACCAACAATTTCGTAAAAATACTTGAAGGTAATTACCAAAACAAAAAAAGTTCCGCGGAAAAAGAAAAGCCACTAGCCGGACGAATGACCGAGACAGCAATCAAAAACAGTATCAACGCATTTATATAAGCAAATGGAAAACAATCATTACAGAATAGATACCGCAGCGCTACAGGTGCAGCAAGAAATAAGAGTAAGTGATTCCATTGCTATAATCGAACAAAAATGCATGCTCGCTCCGGTCCAGTTCTTAAAATCGAACTTAGATAACAAAAAGTTAAGAGAAAGAACAACGGAGCCGGATATTAAGATCACTATTGGGACCATGCTTATCAAAATTGGAACGCTGGCCGGCATAAAAAATGAAATAGATTCTTTGGTAGGTCAAGACATTATGAGGATGATTTTAACCACGTATGCTGATCTAACCTTGGAAGAAATATACAAAGCGTTTGAATTAGAAAGATACGGAAGCTTCGAGGACAAAACAGAACATTTTCAGCTTTTTAATGCGGATTACATCGCTAAGATTCTGAAAAAATACAAAAATTGGAAACTGAATATGAAAATGAATCACGATATATCGAAAAACAGCACTTTGCAACTTGCTGCAGTTACCGAAGGACAAAAGGAACAAATCCTGATTGATGGCGTAAACAGAGTTTTTCAGGAATATCAGGAAACTAACACAATATCGGATCCAAGTGAATATATTTTTGACTTCCTGGTTGAAAAAGGAAAAATAAAAAATAGCAATAATCCGAAATTGCTGGAGTATTACCAATTGAAACTGCAGCAAGCCAAAACAGAACTATCAAAAGAGCAATCTAAAAAAACATCTACAGATAAACTAGAGCGCCAGCGCATCAAAGTAGATATGGAACAAATTGTAGCAGGTTATTCGCCAAAAATCATTATCCGGGCCAAAAGAAATATCCTAAAGGAATACTTCGACAAGCAAATTTCATTAAAAGCAGAAAAAATAATTTAACATGACTGTAACCAACAACTTTTTACCAAAACAAGCATTCAAGGACCTGCAGGAATACTGTGCAGCAAATGAATTCCAGATTGTAAAAGCAGCAGACAGAGAATTTTCAGTACTGGATACTCCAAAATATTTACTGGAATTTTTTAAAATTCCGGGATACGAATTGGTACTGACATTTATCCGAAGTGCTTACGCTGGTTTCGATATGGATCTAAACATTCACGCTGATAATCTGGTAAACGGCCACAAGACAGCAATTGCTTCAGTTTTGTATATCAACGAGCAACTGGGAACTACTCCAAACGGCACTTGTTTTTATAATCATAAAACTCATGGTCCTGAACTTACTGCAGCAGTTACAAACGAAGAGTTTGATCGGTTAATCATTGAAGACGCAAACGACGAAACCAAATGGGAAAAAACAGATGTAGTCACCAGTTACCCAAACCGATTACTAAAATACAATGCACAAAGCTTCCATAGTAAATATCCTAAAGAAATAACCCAAGGAAAGAGAATCGTGCTGGTATGTTTCTACAAAAAAAATAAAAATTAAAAACCCGATTGCAAGGGAAAGTGCTACAACGCTTATGGCAAAGGTAAAAAAAGGTCGTCTTATCAACGTTGATAATTCGAAAAGAGAGTTTGGTGCAGCTTTATCGTATAAAGCTATTTGGGTAGAGGATTCTAACGGTATAAATGAGCGTTGCTTGTTGTTTACCGATGCCGAGATTAAGAAAGCGGAACAGCGTGCTAAGAAGAATCAGGAGGATTTAACAAAAAAGGGTTTCTGGAGTAACATATTAGATTAACCATGCTAATTAAATCCCTGCATCACGATCATTTTCATACGCAAGATTGCGTGGTTTTTGAAACCGTTCAAACAAATGAAGGTTTTCTTGATGTAGTGGTTTTAATATTAGATTGCTATTACCCAAACCACAAAATACTCACGGAAGCAATGATAGATTACCTCAACAGGTATATAGAAATGTTTCCACCAAAACAACCAGAAGCTAACGAACAATTAGCCTTATTTTAAACCGATTGGGAAATCAAATAAAAACGAAAATTATGCAAGTAAAATTTATCAATTCGACGGAGGTTAAATACACTCATTTAAAAAACATCGCAAGTAACGATGATCTACGTCCGGTAATGTGCGGAGTTTACATTGACTTCAAAGAAAAAAAATTAGTAGCTACAGATGCTCATGTGCTAATAGCCTATCCAATTGAAATTACAGATAACGATTCTGAATTAGAAGGCGTTATTGTTCCTGTAGAATATTTTAATAGGCTGCGATACATGGTTGCTTTGCCTACTAAAAGCAAAATGACATTAGATATTGAATATATTCTTACTGATACCTATGCGGAGATTCACTGGTTCGGAGAAATGATTTACAGATGTAAATATATCGAAGGTAAATACCCTCAATATAACAATCCAGCTATAATTCCAAATCCAAAAGACTTTCCAGAGAAACCTGCAGAAGTTGGCATAAATGCTCATATTCTAAAAAAAATGCTTTTAGGGATTCCAAGTGCAAATCCACAAACGTTGAGAATGGAAACCACAACTGCTAATAAAGCAATTTTATTCACGACCACTAATTTAGATTACGATAGGCAAATTATCGCAATCGTTATGCCGGCAATGTTAAACGCAATCTAAAACCAAACGAAAATTATGAACTTAAACAATGAAATTCAAGTAGCAACAGACAAGTTCCTTGCCGAAAAACTACCACAATTAGTAGAAGAAAAAGTGTCTAAAATGGTTAATGATGTTTTAGATGATGTATTCCGAAGCTACAGTGACACAGCCAAAGCTATAAAGTCTAAAATTGAAGAAAAACTAGATGTAAACCTTCAAGAATTTGATTTGGTAGATTACAATCATTTAGTATCCAAAGCCATAAACGACAATTTGATGCAATTGGTAAATGTACAGCCAATTATGGATTTATGCCAAGACGCTATTGGTTTTGTTAAACAAAAGACAATTAAACTTTCCGATATAGTTGAAATGTTTAAAGATGCTGCCATGGAAGATAGCTCTGACTCTAACGGAGAAATTACAGTAATTGTGGAAGTCGATGAAAAACACGGTTGGACAGAAGTATGGTTAGACTTAGATGCAAATACAAAACAGCATAATTGCGGAATTAAATTTATCATTTCAGATAGTAGAAAGAAAATATTTTCTTTTAAATCCTCTTCTTATTTATCAAATTTAGGAAATGTATCGCCAAGCAAAATGACTCAATTATCAAGTATAGAACATAAAGTGTTCAGGCTATATTCTGCACAAGTTGAAGTAGTTGTTGATGAATTAAAGTATGACAATAACTGGTATAGAGACGAATATTAATCCAAACGAAAACCATGACATTAGAAACAATTAATCAAGTAGAACAAGAAGTCTATCGATTCATGAAACGCCTTGACGCAGCCAAAGAAAGGATTAAATCAGACAATTATTATCCATGCAGCGGAACGAAAGAAATAGGAGCTTTAAAACGCAGCGCCTTAGACTTAAAAAACGAATTAACTAAAATAACACAGCCAAAAAATGATTAACTTATATAACACACAAATCGAAAGTTTGTCACTCCACAAAGTTGGAAACAAAAGCCGCAACGAGCCAATTTTTTTATCCAATGAACCGTACCGCCTAAACGACGAAATTACGCCGTTGATCAAAGAATTTTTCTTTAAACCGTTCCGCGAAAAAGAAGAAAACTATTTTCAATTCGCTCATGATATTGACCTGGAGTATAATGATATGTATCTTTTTGCTACAAAAATCTTTAATAATCCAAGTGATATTCATGATGTTTCTAAAGTTATAACCAAACATTTATTCGAACAATCCAATCATCCGCACATTAAGAACGGAGAAGTTTACGTGACGTACTTGACAAATGTTTCTATTGATAACAATGTGGTTGACGCTATTGGAATTTTCAAATCAGAAATAAAAAATGACTTCATTGAACTCAATGAAAACGAAAGTCATTTGGATATGATTTTGAAACAAGGAATTTCTTTGGACAAACTAGACAAAGGCTGCATCATTTTCAATTATAAAAAAGAGGAAGGATATAAGATCCTTACTGTAGATAGCAATCGATACGACAGCCGCTACTGGTTAGAGCATTTTTTATCTGTAGATGCTTTTCACGACGAAAATTTCTTAACAAAGAAGTATCTTAAGTTTTGTCAGGATTTTGGTAAAGAAGTGATCGCGCCAGCCGAAGACAAAAAAGAAGAGGTGATGTTTATGAATCGTTCGATGAATTATTTCGCCAAAAATGACGAATTCGAAGAGACAGCATTTTTAAATGAAGTAATTGACAATCCAGATCTAATACCGGAATTCAAAAGTTACAAAGCAGACAAAGGAGAAAAATACAGCATCGAAGACGTCTCTTCCTTTCCAATATCAAACTCAGCAGTTACCGATGCCAGAAAGAAGTTCAAAAACGTGATTAATCTGGATACCAATATCAGTATCAGATTGGATTTTATCAACCCGGAAAATGCCGAAAAGTTTATCGAGAAAGGTTGGGACGAAGAGCGCCAAATGTATTATTACTTGGCTTATTTCAATAAAGAAGTATAATTTTTAGTATAAATTATTTATACCAATAATATAATATGACTGAAAATTTGAATCTGGCCTTCCATGAAAAAAGATTGATTGAGAAGGCCTTATTAAAAACGAAAGGAAATGTTGCCAAAGCCTATCTGTTAAACGTTCCTAAAGAAAATTACATGACGTACAAAACGTATCTGTACAAAATAAATCATGTGTACAAAATCGATAAAAAAAATATAAATGAACGAAAACAAAGTACGACAAACGCTGCAGGAAGCGATCCACTTGTGGGGAAATGATGCTCAGATAAAGCTGCTTCATGAAGAAATAGGTGAACTTATGCAGGCGATAAGCAAACAGAACAGAAAGCCAAACCCAGAAAACTTCAGTCATTTATGTGAAGAAATTGCAGACGTAAAAATAATGTTGAGTCAATTAGAATTAATAACGGATCCAGATGCAGTAGCAGATCATTATTATTTCAAAATGCAAAGGTTACAAAGAAGAATTGCAGACGAGAGAACAAGAAGACTGGAAAATATTGAAAAAGCAAAAAGTCAAATTGATCCAGAAAAATACAAATTATTTGCATTGCTATGCGAAATAGGAACCAGTCCATTAGATAGCCAAATTGACGAACTGATTGCAGAAGTTAAAGAATACTCAGAAATAAAAAAAGAACAAGAATTTAATAACCTTTTTTAACCAAAAAAAACAATGTCAAAAATAGATCACAAATTTCACGAATTATGCCGCTTAATCCTTACTGCTGGCGTTGAATACAACAACAAGAACAGAGGCGTAAAAAGACTCCAGATTCCAAGCTTTACGCTTCGCCATGAATTCAAAGACGGATTCCCGGCCATTACCAACAAAAGATTGTATTGGAAAGGAACCACCGGAGAATTAATCTGGTTTTTACGTGGCGATAACAACGTAGAATACCTGAACAAAAACGGAATCGTATTCTGGAATGAAGACGCCTATAACTGGCATAAAAAATACGCGAATCACGTAGTATCGTTTGAGAATTTCCAGGAACGCGGCGTAGGTTCGGTAGGCCAAAACTACTCCGTACAATGGAGGAACTTCAACGGCAAAACAGATCAGATCCAATTGCTGATTGACGGCATGAAAAAAGATATTATGTCAAGCCGTTTAAAAGTAAATGCATGGAACCCTAGCGAATTGGACCAAACAGCATTACCGCCATGCCATTCTGAATTTCAGATTATTGGCGTGCCATTAGAAAACGGAACTTTTGGTTTTGAATTGCATTGGAACCAGCGCAGCGTAGATACTTTTCTGGGACTTCCATTAAATATTGCTTCTTATGGATTACTGGCTAAAATGTTAGAGCAAATAACGGGATTCAAAGCATTAGCAATCGAAGGAACTTTAAAATGTGTTCACTTTTATGATAATCAATACGAAGCGGCAAAGGAATTATTAGAAAGAGATCCGGATCACCATCAAAATTGTGAACTAGAAATAAACGACGAATTCAAATTAAATTGCGAAGGTTTTGCAAGAGGAATAATCACTTTAGATACATTAATGCAGCTAACAGACATTAATATGTTTAAACTAAAAGGCTACACTTGTGATGCTGAAATCAAAGTAGCAATGTTGGCACCAAAACAGTAACCATAAATAAATACCTAAAACCCAAATTAAAATGAGAGCATTAGAAGAGTTTGAAATTACAAAAATTAAACAAGTTATTGCGGATAAAACAGATGTTGATTTAGAGAAAGTCACTGAAGATTCTAATCTACAAGACCACCTTGGAATAGATAGTCTGGATATAGTGGAGATCATTATAGAGTTGGAAGAAATGTTTAAATGTACCATTCCGGATGAAGACTATGAACATACAGTAAACGTTAAGGACCTGCTCAAAATCGTAGAGCAAAATTTATAAAATCTAAAGTGGTCAAATTCGACCACTTTAAAAATACATTTTAAACCTCGCTTGTATAGGTAAAAGCTAATCTATATTATGAATAAAGCACAATTAGTAAAAGAAGTTGCTTCGGCAACAGGGCAAACGCTTGCGGAAGCAAACGCATCAGTAGAAGCAGTTTTAACAGCTATCAAAACTGGATTATCAAGTGAAGGTCAAACAAGAGTTTTAGGTTTTGGAGTTTTCAAAAACGTGATCCGAAAAGCCAGATCCGGACGTAATCCTTCAACGGGAGAGATTCTGTACCTTCCTGAAAAAACAGTGGTAAAATTTAAACCATTTTTCTAAAACCAAAAAACCTTACTATAACAGTAAGGTTTTTTTCAACACTAACTATTAATTAAGATATAAAATTATGATTAGATTTTTAAAAATTACAGGAATTTATCTTGATGATAAAAAAAGCTTTGCATTTTACAATACAGTCACTAATAAATTATTAGAATTTGATGGAAATCAAGTTTTTGATGATTTAGAAGATTTTGATTTATATTACACTTCAAAATGCGGTTATGATTATGACAGATTAACTGGATTAATTCCTTTGGGTTATTTTTCTGAAGATTCCAACGAAGCTGACGCATAACAGTAAGGTTTTTTTTATTATATTTGGTTAACGAAAATAGTAAACCATGAAAAATTTATCTTTAATAGCAATAGCTATAGTATTGTTGTCTTGCTCTAAGGACGATGATTGTCAGATAGTAACAGGATTAGAAGCTGTACAAACCAGTACCGGTTGGAAATATACAATCGAACTCGATAGAAGCGATCCTATTATTACCAATAAGGCTACCACTGATTTTTACCGGGGACGAAGCGGAATGTGCTTTGAAGGATACAAATAATTAAAACGCCCTATTCCGGGCGTTTTTTTGTTGCTAATTCTTTTTTTAGTTTGTTGTAGGCCTGCATCGTGGCAGGAGTCAATATCCCTTTAGCTTTTTTCATTTGTATCATTACAGCTCGGCTATCTTTGGATCCGTCAAAAATATCTCCGTAATAATGCATGATCATTAATGCCTTGGCCTCATTTCCTTGCTCGTATTTTATATCCAGAATTGTTCCGTCAACATCTTTCAATCGGATTTTGTCCTTGATTTTGTTATAAATACGTTTCTTTTCAATCGGTTCCAGCTCTCCCATTTTAGAATCTAAATCAGCTTTCGAAATTTCTTTGTTTACAAATTGTTTCGTCAGCGTATTAAATTCGGCTTTGGTGCGGTGCTTCTCTATGTTGATAGCGTCCAGTTTCTCCTGCATTTCTTTCTTACCTGCTAATTGTCGGTTAAAATCAGAAGTATAACTATGCGTTCTTTTCGTGAACGATTTTAAAGTTGTCTTCGCTAATTCACTCCCTATTTGTTTCATTCCTTTGTCAGAACCTGCAGCATCGGCACCACCATAAAGCATGCCTACAAATGGATTGGTTCCCGGTGAAGTAATCAAACTTTCTACAAATCCTTTGGTCCTAACGGGAGATAAACCAAAATTCTCACCAATTTTCTTGTAAAAATCCTCAGTACTCGATAACGTAATCCCTTCCACTGCTAATGGAACTTTTCCAATATCAAATGATAACGGTTCGTCCTTAAAGAAATCGTATCCGGTTGCATACGTCATAGTCGCCTTGATAGCAGGACTTCTGGTAAAAAAACCTGCAGGACTTGTCACGTCAACTGGCATAATATGATTAAAAGCAGATAAACCTTCTGCTGTTATTTTTCCGGCGCTTTTCTTTTCTTGTCCGGCCAGACTTCGGATCAGGTTATTAAAAATATTATCGGTCAATGACATAACCGGAGCAAGCTCTTGTGCTTTAGCTATTTTTATCACCATATATTGTCCGTCTTCATTTTTAAAAGGAGTTGGAATATTCATGTATTTCTCTTTCTGATAACTACTGATTCCTGCAACAGCATCCAGATAAATTTCATAGGTCGTTTTGTCTTCATCATCATCGCTTTTCATAGCGGATATTAAAGCTAATGAAATTCCTATTGGCACCGTACTAGCTAATGTAGCGACTTGCAAAACTTTGGCTGTAGTGCCTACAGGATCTTTTTCAAAGGCCGTTGCAGCTACTCTACCTCCCTGGAAGGCCACATTGATATAAGGAATAAAAGCTTCCATATCTTTAGTGATGGATCCACCTTGGTTGAAATCCAGAATTCCTCTGGCACTGGCAACTGCTTGACTGTAAATATCGTCAATTTGTTGCTTGTCGGTAACTTCTGAAATATCGCTGAATCTTAGATCTTTCAACTGGTTTTGAATCGTACGCTGAAAAATACCCAAACGAAACATCATTTCGCTGTACTGAGATATTTTATGTAAAGTAACTTTATTGAAAATTGATTTGGCAATATCCCTGGTATTGGCTGAAACTGCTTTTTCTAAGACTTGTCCCATTACCGACTCTTTTTTCAACTTTCCTTGTGAACTCAAAAAATCCATGGCACCACCGTATTCAATGTATTTTTTTAATACATCACTTTGCGGCTTGCGTATTTCTTTGATTGCTTTTGCCACATCTTTTGCTACCTGAAACATCGCTTTGGGTACAATATTGCTGTACTGATCGGAGAAAGTAAGCGTAAACAAAAAGTCACGCGGCGTATTAACAATCGGAAATGCAGGATTATTACCCGTTGCAATGGCTTTGACTAATGCAGCTCCCGAAGCATACGATATGAATTCCTTAGCATTACTGCTTAAAAATCCGGCTACATTATTATTCCAGGATTCATGTAATTCGTCTTCTAAAAAGAATTCCTGTCGCTGGCCGTTCACGTAATAATACGCTTTCGAAAAGTTCGCAGGAGTTTTGTCGTAAAGGTATTTGTTGGTTGTACTATTAAAAGGATTGTCAATGACTTTTGAAGACAATTCCTTGAAATATTTATAAAAACGAACGTCGTCACCTTTCAAATTTTTAGGATTTAATTTGTCAAAACGTGCTTTTGCTTTTTGAAATTCGCCCGTCATGAATCGCTTATTGATATTATTCATCGCCATTGCTTTGGACCTGGACGATAACGAATTAGTAAGCAGCCATTCGGAATTCAAAACCAAACTGTTAGCGTCTCCTTCTGACATAGATTTAATCTGATCTGAACTTAAACCACCGCTATCTACATTATTGGTTCGCTTGGCGGTTTCAATATCGCCATTAAAATCAGTGACAAACTGCAAAAATACACGCGGCTGGTAATCTACATCGCTCATAGAATCAAATGACTCTTGTGATAGCAATCCGTTATCCAGCATATCTTTTAGTATTCCTTTATACGTGTCAAAATAAGCTTCGGAACGTTCTACCAGCTCATTAAATTTTTCGGTACCCAATTCCTTTTCTAATTGAGATAAGAATTTCTCCGATTTGTTTTTATCTATAAAATTAGGGTGCGAAACCGGATCCAGTCCTCTAGCTTCACGATTCGTATCTATTGCAATAAAACGTTTGGCCTGAATGATTTCATCAAGAATAGCGCGTTCTGCTGTAGTCAGTCCTTTGTAAATTTTATTGTAAGCTTCTTCAAATTGTATTTTAGCTCTACCAGAAGCGCCTTGTGCATTGACAATTAAATTCTGGATCACTTTCATTCCGGATTTATTCAACAAGCTTTTAGCTAAATATTGGCGGTCCGTGAACTTCTTTACAAAATTACGGTAGGCGTCTCTTATATATTCTGAAGGAAGTTTTTTGTTTTTTAATTCGGCACGTGCTTTTGCAAATGTGGCCTTCACTTCATTGTAAGCATCCTCTTCTGAAATATTCTCGGAAGCAGCACGATTTAATAAATTCTCAGCTTGGCGTTCGTTGGCCGGATCAATAGCGCTTATTTTATTCAAAAAATTAGTCTGAAAATCATTTTCAATATCAGCTTGCTCTGTTTGTGTTAGGTTTTTGAACCAGTCACTTTGTTTTACAGCGTCAAGTCCTGCCTGAATAATTTCTGCAGCTAATTTACCAGCTTTTACCGCTATTTTCATTGCCTGAATAGCAGCTTTAGCCACAACAATAGGAATTCCCACTGATAGGTTGTCTCTACCAAAATCATTAAGCTCCTTTTCAGCATTTTCTAACCATTCCAGGATTTGATCCGGAGTCGATTTGTCGTCTATTTCAAAATTGATTTCTTTAGTAGAAACCACTTCTCCATTTTCAATTTTTGCTTTTAAATCGGTTAATTGTTTGATCTCTGCCTGAGCATCTTTAATCGCCTGGCGCTCTTTGGCCGTTGCTTTGTTTCTGGCGTCAACATCTACTCTTTCATCAAAAAGCTTGTTTTCATTCTGGTTTGGTCGCTCTCCAAAAATATCTTCATTGTCTTTTAGCAATTCTTTATCTAAGAGTTTTGCTTTGCGGTCCAATGCTTCCTTAGCAATTCTAAGGTTTTCATTCGCTTGCGCCAGTTTAGCATTTACTTCTTTTAATTCCGGGGATTCAGCATTTATTTCTTTGCCTTTTTCTTGTCCTCCGCGTACTTCTTCGCTATCGCTAATCGCATCGCCTTCATTCGGATCAGGTAATCCTTGTCGGTCTGATTCGTGTTGGTCGTAGAGTTCTCTTTGCTGTTCTCCTGTAAGGGATTCAATGGATTTTTCGTATTCATTTTGATAGTATTTTAGTTTTTCACTTTCGTTCAAATTGTCTTCGGCTTGTACCGCGTCAAATAAGGTTTGTTCTGCTTCAGTTATAAATTCTTTATTCGCTTCAATAGCGTCTGCTTCGTTCATGCCGTAGAACGGATCAATTGATCTTTTATACATTTCATGCACACTTTCCTTTACATCATTGACACTGCCAAAACCAGCGATAATATCAATCAAATGATCTCTTACTGCCTTTTCATCCAATTCAACAAAATCAGCTCCGGAAACAATCCCTTCCGCTACATTTTCAATGCTAGGTAATTTCTTTGTGGAAAACGGATCGGTGGCCCACTTGCTGTCCATGTTTCCTACTTCGGTCTGAATACTTTCTTTAGAGAACTTTACGCCTCTGGCAATTTCTAATAACGCATATTCATACTCGGTAGTAGGTATAAAGTTATCAATACTATCTTGAATTTGCTTTTTATTTTCAATATTTATTTCATTGTCCGATAAACCGCCTTCTGCAATAGCTAATATTTTGTAATAATTGGCGTTTTTAACAGGTTTGTAGACAGGTTTATTGTCAACCAGTTTTTTTAGCTTCCGTTGCGTGTATTTTGGAACCTCGGTACCGTCTTTTTTGAAAATCTTTACTTCGCCTTTGCTGTCAGTTTCAACGGTAAATTCAGTTTCCTTACCCCAACTTTTATATTTTACGGTTTTCTTTACAACGTCGCTTTTCGCTGCAGGTGGTCCTAACAGCTTTTCTACCGCTGTAACTAATTCTGGATTAGATCCATCTAATTTAGCTTTGTGGTATCCTTCTGCAATAGTTTTAGAATAAGGTTGTGAAAATATTTTATCATCAGCTACAGCGTATTTAAAGTCGGTTACACCTGACGCTAATTGAGCTTTTACTCTATTGTTACCGTCTAATATTTTACCATTTTTATCTAGTAAAATTACATTATTAGGCAACTTTCCTCCGTTTTTTAAAAACTCATATATTTTATACGCACTTCCTACTTCTTTATCTATCTTTTCAGGACTATTTACATACCGATCAAAAGGTAATGCGAAATCACTCTGTTTTATATCTTTGTAATTTATTGTGCCTTCTAATGGTAATGCATTAATTGCAAAAGCAAAAGCTTGCTCTTTAGGGATTACGGTTTCAAGCGCCTTAGCAGTGCTTTCCACATCTTTTAACGGATCGATTCCTTTATTTTCTCCGGCGTCAGCGGCACCCGGTACACTTTCTTTTGCAGGACCTTCCGGCTTGGCATTTCCGTTTTCTCCCACATTGTCAGCTCCAATTCGAAGGTTTCCATCAGCAGGAGTATTTGTTGGCGGTGCTGCTTCATTTGTTCCTTGTTTATTTATTATTTCACTGGACAACAATTCTTTAAAAGAATTTACTGTCGGAGCTATTTTTTCAAGCGCATTGGTCTTCTGATCAGATGTTAAACTATTAAAAGTCATACCTGGAGGTAAAAAAGCTTTTGCTAATTCCTTTGCGATTTTAGTCAATTCAACTTCCGTTAATACGTCTTGGTTGTTTCTAACGGAGTCATAGCCTGAATCCTTTGTTGAAAATCTCTTAGTAAGGCTTTCTTTTATTGCAGTTTCTAATTGATACTGCTTTTCTTTATTTTTAAAATACTTAGGAATATTTAGTTTGTTATTTATTATATCATTTAAAATGTCCTTAAAAACAGTGTTGTTATGGTTTTCTAATGTAGATCGGTCTTTTGCATTTTGTCGTATTTCCGAATTTGAATTTATTTTTTCAAAAATCTCCGACTTAGGAATGCCTTGCGCTAAATACTCTTTCTCTAATCTTTCAGAAATCTCGTCATGTTTTTTGTCGTAGGAGTCATTATGAGTATTTATCTCTTCTGGAGTGTAAAAAGTTTTCTTAACCTCTTTTGTGTTTGCAACAACCGGAGCAACTTCATTTGTTGACGTCGCTGCTTCATTAATAATCTGATTTATTTTGGCATTATATTCTGCCTCTATTTTTCTATTATTAATATAAGACGGCGTTTTAACAAGTTCACTTTCTTCAAGTCCTTGTGGCTCTAATAGCAATTTACTATTTCTTTCTTCCTCTAAGTTTTTTAACGTTTCTTTTTGGTTATCTGATAGTTCAGAAACACTAGGAACCGGACTAGCTTCCGCAGCCGGTTCTTTCGTGTCAGTCGTAGTTTGCTCAACTACGGGTGGGTTTTGAATTTCTGCTAGTTTTGCTTCAGCTTCTGGCGCTGGCGCTTCTGCTTGTGGTGCATTTTGCGTTGGTGGATCCACGATATTGTAATCTGCAGGAACGGTTGGTAACGGATTCTCATTTACAGCAGGATTCTCATTAGCTTTGGATTCCGCATAGATTTTATTGGCACGTTCCACAACTTGTTCGTTTGTAATGGTAATGTCTTTTGATCCGTCCGGATTCAGTTCATTAACCAAGTCTTCCATCGCTTGCATTTTAAGCGTTTCCTGCTCTTTTAATGGTAATACATCAACAACAGTAGTTTTGCCGTCTATGATACCGTTTCTTTTTTCCTGCAGCGCTTTGTAGTCGTCACTAAGTCCTTTTAGCAAGGCTTCTTTGTTGGGTAAATTCCCGTCGTTTATTGCTCTGGCTTGTGATTTTATTTCTCCGGCTTTGGAGTTTAATGAAATCGCTTCGTCGTACAATACACCAGGCATATCCGTTATTTTACCAATCGTATTGGCCACGATTTTTGAACTTTCGGCTGTAACTTTATCAATCTGTTTTTGAATAACAGTTTTTTCAACATCAGTTAATCCGTCGGTATTTAATTGGCTGGAATACTCAATGATTTTACGTGAATTTTCATCCAGCGTTCCTAAATCAGTTTTGGATTGAAATGGTTTTGCAATAACTCCAAAAACGTGCGGAGCTACTTTCAAAATAGAAGTAAGTGTAAAAGTATCTTTGAAAACTTTACCGGTATTGTCCAATAGTCCTACATCTTTTTTGCCTAAAATAAACTTGTCGTTAAAGTTTTGCGTGAAATTTGTAAACTGCTCTCCTGACATTTCTTTACCCATATCGATCCCGTAATCCTTAGACCAGTCAATTGCTTTTTGCGTAGCAGTTCTGGTAATCAATTCCGCTTCATTTCTGGCGATAGATTCAATCACTCTACCTCCTTTTTTCAGGATTGATAATGTAGGTATTTCAGATATTACTTCAGCACCACCGTACAAAAATGGAGAAACTGCCATTTGCAAAGGAGTATAACTGGCTTTCCCTTGGCGTACTTCTTCATTCATTTCGGTGTATTTCTGTCCGGTTGAAGACATACCAACAGCTGCCAGTCCTCCGGTACCGGTAGAGGTTGCTACCAAAATCGGAATTTGATTGGCTAATAAATCTGAAGTGTAGTTCAAAAAACCTTCCGCGCTTTCTATACTTTCAACGGGTTTACGTAAATTTTCACGTGCGCCTTTTAGATCAGCTGCAAATTGGGACGCTACTTCTTGTCCTTGCATGGCGCCTATACGGTCCATTGGATTCCCACTCATGCCGGCGAAGTAATTGATACTTCCCAAAATACCGGTTGCTATCTCGCCTGTAGTAACAGCAATATTTCCGGCAAAATTATTAAAATCGCCAGATTCTCTTTTGAATAAATCAAATTCTTGTTGTGCCGTTCCTAAATCTTTTTTGTTGTTGAGTACGTATTGCTCGTTTTTGCTTAAAGTAGCGCCTAATTGCTTGATCTCTGCTCCTAGCGAAGTGTATTTGTTATACAGTTCCTCCGGGAATGACTGGCCGCTTTCTTTAAGTTGCTGCAATTGGGATTCTACCGCTTTGTAGTCTTCAATTTTATCTTCAGCTACGGTTTGTAATGCGGCATTGTATTTCAGCCTTTTTACATTATCTTCCTGAAGGTGAATGCTTTTATCGTATCGATCTTGTTTCAGCAAATTCTTATCCTCCGTATCCATATTGTCCAGGAAGGAATTGGCACGATCCAAAAATAAGTTTTCTTTCTCTTTTTCTTTAAACAATTCTTTGGCACGTTGATTAACCTCAGCCTCTGACAATTGCTCTTTGTTTTTTAATGCTGCTTTTTTTACCGTCTCTTTTTCTCCGGACAATGGATCTTCATTGATTTTAAATTCAAGTAATCCAACGTTTTTAGAAGCGATAACCGCCCCGTCAATAACTGTATTTACTGCTTTTTTAGCAATTGATTTTACGTTATTCCAAACGCCATTTGTATTTACCGCGTCATTCAATCGTTGCTCCGCTACAGCATCGTCGTCATTGTCTTGTGTAGCAGAATAAAATGATGTTTCCAGTTCTTTTACACGCTGGCTTTTAGCTTGTGCTTTGGCTTTTTCGTTAGTCTTGATAGAGGAAGACAATGCATCCGTTTCAGCCATAACCGCATCCATATTTTCAGGAGTCACTTTTACATTGGCTAATTTTTGACGTAAACGTTTTTCTTTGTTTGCAGAACTTTCTGTTTGTGGTTGCGCTCCCATTCCCGGAGCTACACTGTTGGTATCGATCTTAGGAAATCCTTTAGAACTTGCACCAGCCGAAGAACCAGTGGTTGCCTCCGACGCCAATTTCTTTTCTGGAACAGTACCAGTAGATTTTTCTTTTTTTTTTAATGCATCATTAGAAAACATTGCCGTGTAGTCCGAAGCCATTTTATCAACATCTTCATTACTTCCTCCATTGGCGATTAATTCTTTAATATTAGAATCTAATTGTTTTGCGTATTTTGGCTGTAACATAGTTTTTTATTTGTAGATTGCTTTTCCTGTTTTTGGATCGATGCCGGCGTACACTTTCTTTTTAGTAGTTGTGTTCGTGTTCGATTTAGTTTTGCCATTACCTTGACTTTTTGTAGTGGTAACGGTATTCCCTTCATTATCCATTGTAGCGGTTGCGACTGTCGTTTTACCTGCAGCCTCTTGCTCTAATCTTTCTGTTCTGGCTTCTGCTGCTGATTTACGGTTTTTAGCTCCTTCCGATTCTGTTATCCTTAATCGCTCTCTGGCAATTCTGTTGTTTTCCGCGTCATTCAAAATCTTCTGTTCTAAGGCTTGCTGGGCCGTATCCGGTTTTACGCGTAACAAAACATCATTGGTGTAATTAGTAGCAATTACTTTTAACGCTGCAGTATTGGTATAATCAGTAATTCCTGCGTCCCTGGCATACGATTTTAAACGCGCTGTAGGTGTTACCCCGTCCAGTTCATACAATTGACTGTTGGTGTAAGCAGTTAATAAATCCTTATCGTTTGCATTGGGTTGCAGGTTTTTTGAAGTGGCGATCAAATCTGCATTTCTGTCAAAACGTTGTTGTATTTCGTACTTAGGAACTACATTCTGGATCTGGTCGTAGGTTTCTAAATCGTCTTTTCCATCGCCGTCAAGATCTTTAAAAGCAACCATTGGCATTCCGTTATCATCCAGCGCCAATAATTTGTTTTGAAATCCTTCCTGGTAATTTTTATCATAAACCGGATCCGCAAACATAGTGCCTGCTGCAATTCCTTTTTTTATTGCTAAATCTCTTTCGGTTAGTGTTTTTGTCATAGAAGACAAATTCTCCGGTAGATTATTAATGTTTTGCAATTTTATGGTAGCTTTTAACCGTTCGTCGTCGGACGCATTCGGATTGTTCACTACAGCCATTAATGGAACGTATTCTTTTTGCGCTTCAAGTATCAATCTTCCTTGCGCTTCATTGAGCGACTTGGATCCAGTATCGTAATTGGATAAAGGCTTAACGTGTTTTTCCCAAAGCTCCCTTTTTTCTTTCTCAGCTTTATCAATTCTGTCTTGCTTGGTTTTTTCTTCTTGTGATTTTAGATGCTGTCTTTTAAAACTGTTGTCTTGCTGTTGCTGCATATCATCAGCAATACTGCCTTCCAGCGGTTTTAATTGACGGTAAGCGGTGTACGTTCCGGAGTTTGCCATGGTTAAAATTTATTAAAGTCTTTAAGCATGCTGGTATATCTAGGCATGTAGCTATTATTGAATTGATTTTGATTCATTGCACCACCTCCCATATTTGCCATGTCTTTATCTGCCTGACTTCCCGATCCGTCTTTACTCCAATCAACATTATTGGCGGCATACATTAGCGAGCTGCCTACGCCACGAATCCCACTCCACATATTTTGCTGGCCGGATTGTATTTGTTGTCCTATTCCTGCTAAATCAGCATTTTCTCGGTCTTCTTTCATGCCACGAATAGCGGTCTGATCACCAGCAATCGCATAGCTTCTTTTGTTGATTTGATTGTCGATATAATCTCGTCCCTCTTGATTGTTTCTGTTGTCATTTGCCAATACTCCTGGCAACATCGCAACGCCTCTCGAACCCATATTGCGTAATGCATCTACAGTATTTGCGGAACTTCTTTGCGCCTCTTCACGCATAATATCACTGCCAACAGTACTGATAGCAATATTCTCATACGCATTAGATTGATCCAGATCCTGACGGTTGTAGTCCTGACGTGCTTTTTCTCCTTTGCGTTTGTCTTCAATTCCTTGCCATGCTTGAAATCCTGACATTCCTAATCCTAAAACCGAGGTTGTAACTGCTGCCATAGTAAATTCATTTAAATCTCTAAAATTACACTAATAATAGAAATTATTTATATCAAATACAAATGTAATAAATATTTAGTATCGTTTTATTGTATTTTTAGTATAATTATTTTATACTTTTGAAAAGTCGAACTAACGTACTTCACCGCCTTTCTTGTGAAGGAGATAAAGAGAAATAAAATGGTTTTTAGTTAGTTCGGTTTTGGGGAAGTAGCTCAGTAGGCTAGAGCGATTGCAAAACTATCGATTATCATTTTTTAAAATGTAGATAGTTAATTCGACAGTAGGTCAGCGGTTCGAGTCCGTTCTTCTCCACGAGGATCTGTTAAGAAAGTACTGACAATGTATTCACAGATGGGGGTAGTAATAGGATTCTTACCAATGCTACACGCGAAAATGATAGTTCAACCGGTAAATACAATCGTAAGTCATTAGGTATTGACAGCTTGGAAAGACAAGCAAAAACAGGGATGTGGCGGAATGGTAGACGCTAGATATGGATAGAGAATTGAGTCGATTTAAATTCATCGAGTTAAGAGAATCACTTAACGTTTGGGTTCGAGTCCCAGCTTCCCAACAAAGTCGAGGTGCTTAATGCTTGTTTGACGACTTTTACAAAAACATAGAAGCTTTGACAGCCGGAATAGACGGATCGGTAGTTTTCGGTACTCACATAATAGAACCGATGGCGAAAAAGGAAAAGAACTTTTGACAGTAGGAAAGACTACGGTTAAAGAAGTGCCGTATATCCGGATCGTGAAAGCGAATATGTGAAATTCATAGACTTAGGAAATGCAGATTCGAATTCTGTCTTCTTTGCGAAATAATGCGGATAGCTCTACGGGAGATTAGGGAAGACTAATAACAATGCTATGCTGTGAGGTAATGTCCCTCGCTTTAATCCGTAGGAATCCTGGCACAGGAGAGTGTAGTTATAATACATTACACAATATTGGGACTGTAGCTTAGACGGTAAAGCATATACCCGAAAAGGTATAGACGGCGGTTCGATTCCGCCCTCGCCCGCAAAATTGTTCGTTGACGTATTA
Source organism: Flavobacterium caseinilyticum (assembly GCF_004349085.1). Taxonomy (GTDB): domain Bacteria; phylum Bacteroidota; class Bacteroidia; order Flavobacteriales; family Flavobacteriaceae; genus Flavobacterium; species Flavobacterium caseinilyticum. The sequence goes on from NZ_SMFM01000002.1 coordinate 299,319, forward strand.
CAAGTTTTTGTATGGACCGGAGTTCGATTCTCCGCGCCTCCACGAATCGCTCGCCACGATGTAAGTTTCTTTATTCTTTAAAAATAAAGTGGTGGAGTCACCGAGAAATCGTTGACCTAAGTTTATGAAATGCGAATGTGGTTTTTACTTCCTGAAAATGGTTTAAAAATAAAACCCATTAGAAAAGGGGGCGACTGGTTTTGACAGCAATGCACGAGTAGTAAAGAGAACTTTTTTATTTTTTAACCGGCAAATTAATTAGCCTTAACAATGCACCGCTTAGAGCAGTAGCGTAGTTACGAAACTTGGGAGAGCGTCAATCTCCCTTTTTTTTACAAAACTAAAACCATTTCATCTACCTTAACGCTGCCGTTAGCGTATCCCATTTCCTGGTAGATCTTTTTCAAATTTTGGTTTTTTACGACGGTATAAATGTATTTGCTTCCTTTTCTTTTGGCTAGCTCATTCAGTTCATAGATCAGGATCTTAATCGCTTCTTTGCGGTCCTTGTCTTTATAATCAAAATTGGATATGATAAACTCACTCCAAGCAATAGCGCTATTGGTAAAATAAATAAAACCGGCCACAATATTCACGCCGTCCTTATGCACCATCATTCCTCCGGTGCCGTTCTCCGGCAAAAAATCCCTTGGCGGTGCGGTCCATCGAAAGGCTTTCCACCACTGGCACAAAACATCGTAATCAGTTTCGTTTAAAAATCGTACGGAGAATTCCATTTTATCTTTCGGTTAAAGTGATCGATGATTTTACGGCATTGGTATTTACGGCAAATAATTCTACTTTCTCGGTATCGGTATTTTCAAGATCCACTTCCAGGTAATATCCTCGTATTTCTCCACCTTCTATTCTGGCATTCTTCTTAGAGAAACTGTAATATCCGGCCACTGGTGCTGTGATAATTGCAGCAAGTGTAATTGTGTTCTCGAATACATCTGCAATCGTTCCTATAGGCTCATTTGCGCTTCCATTCAACTGGTACAATACATCGCCAATACTGACAAAGTTTGAAACAGCTTTGAAAGTAATATTGAGTCCTGCAATAGTTTGAATGACTCCAATTCCCTGTACCGTATTCCCGTGAAAATCATTTGCGTTTTCGTTTTTACGGATATACGCAAACTGCCTGCTTTCTCGTTTATTGAATTCAGTGCTTTTGATTGTGCTTTCGGTGTAGTTTGTTTTTAGCGCGACTTCCCACGGATTGTTTCCTTCTAAAACGATTGTTTTAAAAATCTTGTCTTCGGCGCTGGATTCATTGATTATCATTTTGATCTTGGACGAATACTGAACGCCATAAAAATTGTTCTGAACTCCCGTGTCTTCGTTATGCAGGTACAGTTGTCCGTTTTTTATCGAATAAAACCGATTGTTCAGTTTGAGCATCAGGTCCGGAATGTAACTCCAGAAAGAAGTCCAGCCATGTGATTTTTCAGAATGCGATAATGTGTGTTGGGCCATGGTGTTTTGTTTAAGGATTACAAATAGCCGCGCCTGCGCTACTTACTATTGACTGCGCTATTATCTCTTCACATGGATTGTCGCCTGTCTCTGTTCTGGTTAAGATATGTATCTGTTCTGATCCGAATTCGTCAATATAAACAACATGATCATTCGCCGGATGAATTGAAGGGTGTATTGCAATGTACCAAAAAGAAGATGTTGGCTGAGGCAATGTTCCAGCGGCATTTACGGTAATATTAATTGTTGCTGTACTAGAGGCAATTCCGTTACTTACTTGGTAAACGATGCTGTCTGTAAGCGTTGCTGTGCCGTCATGTGTATAAGTAATTGTGTTGTCCAGATTTACTACTGCTAATCCGTTTACCGGAGGTGCTGCAATGGTCACTACTGGCGTGCCTGTAATCTGATCGTTAAATAAAACATTTACAGTAGTACTGGCCGCATTATTCAATGTTACATTGTCGTTGACTAAAACGGGTTTTCTTTCGGTGTAATCCCAAATCAAATATAAAATTTCATCAGGTTCTGTTCTGTTGAAAAGAAAACTGGCCGTATTGGTTTCGAAAAATCCAGGTTCCATAATTTTAGTAACCGTCAAAAAAGTAGCTTGTGCCAAAATTATGTTTATATCTGCTTCGGTATAAACGGTATCGGAAACTAAATAACCAATGCGGTTGAAATTTTCCAGCGAAAACTTACCGGAGGCCAAATTATCTTTAAAAGACTGTATCGTGAAAACAGAATTATTTAACGGGAATTTACCAACTCCTTCAATACCTGTCTCAATTAGAAATTTACTTACCGGAGCAGTATCAAATAAATCATCTGTCGCGTACAACAATGACGCTCCCCATTTGAATCTGTTGGTAATGTTTTTACCAATATCTGCTGCATCGTTTACAATGATGCTGGCTATTTTTAGTTCAGCGCCAATAGGACAAACATTAGCTATTTCGTAACTTATTGAAGCGCTGACTGCAGTTACAGTTACGGTAACAATGTTTTTTACCAAACTACTTCTGTTAAACGTGATGTTCCCTAAGCCGGTCACATTAGAAACAACTTCTGTTGCACCGTCAAATAACGCTTCAATGGTAGCGTTCCCAGAAACAATATTATAATTCAATATAATATCTCCAGCAAGATCATTTAACTTAAATTGGTACGTGAACGTTCCGCTTTGTTTTTCTTTGATAATCTGATTACCACAACTTAGCTGCAATAACTTTACAGGTTCATCGGCTATTGAAACCACATATTGCTTGGTGTACGGATCAAAACCACCTAGCTTTTTAGCGTTCGGCTGCAATCTGAAAATATCACGGAACCAGTCCACCATTCCATCTACAATAGCAGTTACGCCGTCAATAGACAATCTTACAATATTTCCTTGTTTGGTATTGGCGTAGTAAATCTGGTAATCGTTTTCGGCAAAACTCTCTGGGTTTTTACCAATTCCATTATCTCCCAAGTACGTCAGCTCCGGTCCTAGTATTTGATTCGTTGCGCTTACGTTAGAACTTCCGTCGCTGTTGTAAATCAATCCTTTTTCGAACATTACTTTAGAAGCCTTCGATTCTTTCAATACTAAAATATCATTGTCGCGACTGTGTAATTTCTGGATACTTCCGTACTGCTTGTCTAGCTCTTTTGAATTTCCTGTAGCTACATTGAACACATTCAATCCATTAATATTACTGCTTTCCACGTATGATTCGCTGTAGATCAAGTCTGCATAACGTCGTACGGCTTTATATTTTTCAATAGAAACCACCGACGGACGTAAATCAATATTCAGGTATGGTTTATTGAACGCGTCTTTTATAACATAACTCTCGGCGCCGTTTCCTTGGCAAAAGCAATTGTAAAAATCCAAATCAATTTCAGCAGGGAGTACCGTTGTTTGGTTTTGTAAATTACCTTGATGCAATCCGTTTTTTATTTCGAATGTTTGTGCCGTTTCATAATAAATCTCAGCATCAATCGATTTTTTCTCTTCGGTTTCCAGAACTATCAATCCATTAGCAGCTGTTATTTTTATAGAGCCATTCATATACGATTGGTGGCCTGTACTTCCAAATATACCCAAGTCTTCTCCGTTTCCGTTTAATTCATTATGGATTCTTAAATATAAAGCTCCGGTTTCACTTTCTACAAAACGGCTAAATAAACCTACCTCAGTAACTCCACGAACTACGCCGTTTGTAGGATATACAAAAGGAAAGGTATTGTCGCTTACCTCAGCATCGTACCATAACTTAAAATTAGCATAATCCGCACTGGCGTAAAACGTTTTCGTGAATTTTTTATCTCCACCTGCGCTGCCGTATTTAACGTTAGTTAATTCAATGTCAATCCTGGATCCTTGTACAATAGGTTTATCCGTATATAATCCGGTCACTGGATCTTTGTCTGAAAACGGACCAACATACATATCAAAACTATCGCCTCTGCTTGCTGCTTGTCCAGTTTTTTCTAAAAATCCATCTGGAATATAATCCATAGAAATTCCTGCAGGGATCTTTATTTTCATATAAAGTCCCGGTAATTCTTTGATTTCAGTGTTGTTAAAATCTACATTCCCTTCAAGGAATTCTTTTTCTTTTGTGGCGATTTCCAATACTTTTACCTTTGTCAATGTAGGAACAAAACCATTTGTATCTGATTTAAAAATAAGAATGTCGCCAACTTTTACTTTGTCTTTGTTGTCGTTCTCTAATTTGATCCAGCGAAACAATCCTTCAACGTAAAAAGTAGTGGCGTAAATAGTTTGAAACTGTAGCGTTTGCTGTTTTACCACAATCTTATATCTATCAGCGTATGCCGGTGGATTACTTAATAAACTGACTTTTATTTTGTTTTTTGATAGCGCTAAATTTTGCGGTATAAAAATAGTGTTATTCAGCTGCGTCAAAACCGTAGTTTGTCTATTGAATTCGTCCATATAAATCAATCCTGCTTCATAACTTCTGTTGGTTTTTAATGTAGAAACAGAACCAATTTCATAAAAAAGTACGCTAGTAGCACTGTTGAAACCCCAGTTGATTGTTTCCTGCACATTATTTAACTCGTAAATTAATGCAACTGATTTTAGTATTATGGCATTAGCAGTATAACTCTCGATTACAAAAGTAGTATTCGATATAAATTCATAACCAGGAATATCCGCAATGGTATAATTGCTCAAAAATAAATTAGTGATGTAATTAGTAATGAAAAATATAAAATCAGGATCCTGTGCTAAAGCGGCAGCATCCTCATAATTCTTAGTAAGTAGAAACGAAAAATTATCATTGTATTTTTTTTGTTCCGTCTGGTTGTTGTCTAAACTAAAAAACAGATTGATTTTGCTTCCTGATTTTAAGTTCATTCCTGTTAGATCGATTCTCAGCTTATTGTTAGCAATAGGTACTTGTGAAGTAATCGAAATTGGAACAGTAACACCTTCTAAACTTTCTGAAACAATTGATAAATTATAATTTGGTTTTACTTTATTGTTGTTTTTATCAATTAAATCATACCCTTGCACAAAGTTTCCCATTACAATTCTGTTACCAATAACAGTTTGTGATTTGGCTTTTAATGGAATGCCGTCTGAGGACCGGTACAGTTCTTTTTCTGGAAGTATCGTGTATATTTTATTGTTCGAAAAAACAAAGCTTCTGGTTTCGTTGTTTCCCCAGCCTTCATTTTCTTTATTGAAAGTTTCAATAATATATAAATTTTCTGAAGTGCTTCCTTTTACGATGCATTGTATGTCGGTAACGCGTTTGTCTCCTGTATTGATTGATAATCGTACGGCATTATAGGCGTTGATCATTCCTATATTATCCAAAACCTCATAATCCAATTGGAATGGATTTGGGTGAAAATTATAATTCGAATAGGAAGACAAAGCGGAATATTCTCCATCTAAATATTTGTATCGGTAACTGAAAGACAAGAACTTTTCTTCGATGTTGTTGCTGGCTCCATCAGCAAAAACCAAAGTAGTAGTTGGTGCAAATCTAGGTGGTTTTTTGATCAGAAGAATATCCTCTTTATCAAAACCGTTTGCTCCATATTTTTTGGCACGTTCGATATTAAAACACAACGGTTGCAAGTTATCGTCATTCAGCAATATCAAATCCTTTTCAGGATCTTCGCTTATGATTTTATTGATTGCTGTTATTAAATGCGTTTCTTTTAAATCCAAAACTCTATTGGTTCCTACACGCGTATCTTCCAGTACTTTTGAAACCACTTCGTTTTTTACATCATATTCTAAAACGTAGCATCCTGCATCTGATTTTATAATCCAATATAGTTTCTGGGTAGCTTCATCTGAAAAACCGCCTAAGCAAGCCGGATTCGTGCCAAAATCGATACTGGTCAGCTTCCTGTTGGACAATGAATTCTGAATAGCGCCTACATCAGATCCTTCAGAATCTAAAACTAATATATTTTCGGCATGACGGTAATCGCCATCTTTTAAAACTCGCTCGTCCAAATCTTTATTCATGCGTCCGGAAAGGAATGTTCTTCTGATATTTGCCATTATAAAAATTTAGATTTAGATCGCATTTCTCGTGCAATTTGTTTTAGGTTTAGTCCGGATCTGTCTTTCTTAGCTTTAAAACTGGTTGTTTTGTACCTGTCCAACGCTCTTCTTTTTTCCCGGTCCGGCACCGTCATTCTTTGCTCAATACAATAATAGTAGATCCAGTCCTTCAACGCTTGCTCCAGGTACTTATGTACTTTTATTTCGCCTTCATTAAATGATTCCCATTGCAGTCCATCGGATTTATATTGCAATACAATTTCTTTGTCAATCAACCGCGCGTCCAGTACTAACTTTCCGTTTTCTTCATCTACCTTGTACTCCCCGTTTACGCTGAAATTAGATCCGTCTGTAAAAGAGTTGCCTCCATTATACCCACTGATAAACTCATAAGACTTAAACGGCATGTTATACGCATTGGAAGCATCTGCAGTTAGTATAAAACCATTGTCGTCAAATAAGATTTTAGCATTATCGTCTTGCAAAATACCGGTGACCGTATTGATATTTTGGTTTCGGTCTAAAGGGCATAATTTTCTGGTCCCCTCACTGTCAACCACAGCGGATACGCTTACGCAACTAACAAAATCCTGCGGCAAAACAATACAAGAGTCCTCGCCAACGGTCATTTCAATAGCCAAAGTAGCTCCGGAAATAGATTTAGTCAGTTCTTTAATTCCCATTTTACCATGGTAAATTAAAATGCTGCGGTTCGTATTCTTTATATAGTTGTCCGATTCTAATCTGCCCATTAGCATTCCGTCAATGATTTCTTTTAAGGTAGAAAATTGATAGCTGCCGTGTGAGTCTTTGTTGCCGTGATATTGTTCAGGAGTCTCCATTAATTAGCGGTTTTTTTGTTGTCTTCTTGCATTTCGTCGTTGTTCCCGGCCATTTGTAAATCTTGCTCTTTAAGATTGATTCCAAACTTGACACATAACCTGGACACAATATCGTCTTCTTCAGAAGCATGCATGTCAATGTCTTGAAAATCCAACGCATCAGGATTAAAAACTTCAACATCACTAATCACCACAAAGGTCCATTTAGGCACCAATGGCTTGCGAAGGTAATAAGCGGTTACTTTGTCAGTGATTGCAGCAGGAAGTACCTCGATTACATTATTGATTTTTAAACCTATAGGATAATCAATACTGGGTTGCGTATGTTTAAATCGTCGTAGTTGGTTGAATTCTGACATGTTTTTACAAATACTGATTTCGCTTAATCCGTTATATAGAATCGATTCCATATACCCCACGTTTGCCGGAATAGTGAATTTACCTTCAGTATAAGTCAGGAGGCCGGACGTTAAGAAGTGTTCCATCTTAGCTCGGATAATATCAGGAAGGTTTTCTACACCGTTCCCTACTAATCCTCTGTTTTGTCTGTTCAGATATTTGGTAAGATCAAAAGGATACTCTTCAAATTTCTCCGTCATTACATTATAAAGCGCTTTGTCAAAATCAGATGGTTTCATGTTTCCACGAACATCACTATTGGCAAGCATCTTAACAGTTTGATATACTCTATCGATCATAATAAAACAGATTTTACACTAATAATAACAAAAACTTATACTTAATACAAATGTAATAAATTTTAAGTATCATTAACAGACAGTTTTAATACAAATTATTTATATTTTTGGTAAAAATAAATATGTTATGAATTACGACGACGAGCGAGCTAATATGATGCTACAACTTTTTATAAGGTTTTGCCTGGTAATTGGATTGATAATACTAATCGGAATTCCTTTTTTGACATGGATCATACCAAGACTGTAAAAGAAGCTATTGACATAAAACACAAAAGTTCTAATGGAAGTTGCGGCACTTTAATTCCGGATCTGGCAATCAGTACAGGAATACCGTACGAAGAATTGTATCCGGTACTTCGGGTGCTATATGATCAGAAGTATTTTGTTATGAAACAGGGCATTAATGGTAAAATGATATTTAAGAGGAAATGAAAAAAATTATAGCTGTTATAGGTCACGTAGATCACGGAAGAACTTGTTTGCAAAGTGCAATTGATAGAGTTCTGGAAAAAGAAAGAGGAATTACTATTGTAAATCCAGAAGAGGCAAACGAAATAAAAGAAAATTATTATTTCAAAAATGAAGCATTGAAATTAAAATGCTTTAATGAACCCGAACCAATTCAGGAGCAAATATTCGACAAACCAAAATCTAAATTTCATAAATAACGGAATCGTAGTATTCCTGATAACGGCCGATGATTGTGGCTGTTTGCCACTACAGAAGTTGAATAGGAATAAAATGATTGTGCAAATAGCCACAATCATTTGTTATCAGCATACCACTTAACACTAATTTTAAAAATATAAATTATGGCTTACGATATTTACGGAAATGATTTAAGAAGAGGATATTGCGAAGTTCATCCTCACGTGCATCAAGAATATCCTTGTGATATTTGTTGCAGAGAAATAGAACAAAGTAATCGTCAAAACGAATATAATAAGCAAATGCAAAAGGATTATTATAAAAGTATTGACCCGTCTTTTGATATGGAAACGACACGAATTGTAATTGATTTACTTGTAGTCAGGATTCCAAAAACTGATTTAAATTCAGGTTTATTAGATATTGATTTTAACGGACAATATTTGATACAGATAAAAAAAGAAGATGATTCTGATTTGTGGAAAGTAACTAATGCGATGAATGGTTACGGGCATAATTGCTTTGAGGAATTTAAAAAATCAGAAGTTTCGTTTTTGAGTAACTAATTATCGACAACGTGTAGCTTCGGTTGCTGATAACGTTCATTATTGTACTTGTAGCGAACTGACACAAGACAATTTATCGGATTAAAGACTAATAAAAACAAGAATTACAAATCATCAAATTAAGCCGAGTAAAGCTATAAGTACAATATATTGTTATATTCTCGGCTTTTTTTACTAAATATTAATCAATAAATAAAAATAAAATGACAAAAGAACAAGTAGAAATATACGAATATTGCAAAAAGCACTTAGAAGAATTAGAGATAGAAAGTAAAAACTCTACTTTTAAAAGGCAAAAATATGGTTGCGGAACAGGAAGCCCAACAATAACATTTAATTTAGAAAGAATTAATCAAGATATGTACAGTGAGATTTTTGAAGCTGTAAATAAAGCAAAAAATAGTATACAAAAAATTATCGATGAACTATAACAAAATGACAGCCAGAGTTACTTTCGCCAGAAAGTTGCTCGAAGCTGGAATATAACGCTTGCCGCTTGTTTTTCGGCTTGAAAAGACATAAAACCATATTTACCTAATCACAAATATTAAAAAGTACAAGACAATGAAAACAGAAATCACAGATAAAAAAGCTGAAAATCAAGCGGCTGTTAGTGGCAGTAGATTGATTGGAAAAACAAACGTGATGATTTTAGGGATGATTACCGAGCTACAAAAAGGAGGTAAAGTTGGGGTTGTAGGTTGTAAAGACCCGAAAGATATTACTGAACGACTAAAAGCAAAAGGTATCGAAGTAAAAAGCGAACCAATTATTAGAAAAGGACAAGCACAACCAATATATGACGATGAAGGAATTATTGGTTTTGAAAATAGTGATGATGTACAGACAGGGTTTCTGTTCTATTGCCACTAACGTCCATCGCTACACTTTCGGCTTGGCGTAAACAAGCGAGGTGTTTCGGATGAAAAACAATAATTACAAATAAAAAACAATATTAACCCAATGCCAAATGCAAAAGCTGAAATGTAGCGATTGTTAGTGGCATACCACGTAAAACTTATAAATTATGGAATATCCAGAACCTATATGCCAAGATTGTGGAAAACATTGTAATATGTCAGAAGAAATTGATACAGGCGGAGGAAATGAAAAAGGATTTAGCTACATCGAATTGTGGTGTTACTGTGAAAAGTGTGACAGAGAAACAAATCACCCAATACCTTCTGACAACAATAATTACCCAGAATAGGCGGTTGCCACTAACGTCCCGCTACTATTAGATGTTGACGAAAAGGACAAAACCAGTTGTCAAGGATTACTTGACAACTGAAAACACAAAACAATAACAACCAAAGCCTGATACGGCAATAGCTTATAGTAGCTGTTATATTCTCGGCTTTTTTACATTAACAAATTAAATATAAACAAAATGAAAACACTAAAAGAACAAATTGAAGAAGTAGATTTAATCCAAACAGGTTACGAAGATTTTTATATGGATTCTGATAAAATAGTTAAAGTAACAGAAAACTATGTAAATGAAAAAATAGATAAACTAATACAAAAAATAGAAGGTGAAACTTTAGCTCATTATGCTTATGAAGCAATTATAGGTATGCTTGAAGATTTAAAATTTCAGCGAGAGTAGCTTTGGTTACAAAGTTGCTCAAGCTGGAATATAACGGCGGATGCTACACGATGGCTGGGAAAAGCACACACCCAGACTTCGGATAATGACAGATTAAAAAGGTGCAAAACAGACTTTAAATTTAACCCGAAACCCAGCTATTGTGTAGCATATGTTACTGGCTGTGTTTTTAAAATCAAACGTGATGAACGGACAACAAATTGAAAAATTAGTAAAAGAGCTTATTAAAAAAGAAGTTGATTATAGAAGCTATGACGGTAAAATGTCTAAAACATCTTTAATCGAAAGAGGAAGCGAAACCATTTTAGAGCAAATAATTAGACAACATTTATTGGATAATCGTGATGAAAAATTAGGTTCATTAGAAGCGAAAGTTTTTGTTTATGAAGAAATGATTGCCAAAAGCACATTTGCTCCAATGCTTGTTGAAAAAGAAGTAGAAACCATAAAAGAACCTGAACCTTACCGAAGAGAAATGATTTTTACTCAAACGCAAATTGAACACTTACAACACAAAATATTTGAAATTACTGGCGAGGGCGAAGTAATGAAATTGTTCAATGAAATGTTGGGCGTATCTGTTGGGTAACATAGCCAGTAACGTTCATTATTGTACTTGTATCGAACAAGTAAGCAAAACATCGAGATTCAAGACAAATCTCGCAGAATTTACAAATAATTAAATCAAGCCTGATATAGCTATAAGTACAATATATTGTTACAGGACGGCACTAATTTTTAAAGCAAATAAAATTATGAAATTAACAGGGAAATGCAAAGAAGATTTTGATAAATGGTTTTATGATAATTATCCATATAAGGAATTTTTATTTTATAGTGATAATTTTAAATGCACGTATATTATTGAGTTCTTTGATTCGTATGGGGTTTATTTATGCATAACCCCTGTATTCCCAATAAATAAATACGGATTCTCTTATTCTGTAGATTTAAAATATTATTATGATATTTTTAACACACGAACCGAAGCAGCAAAGGCAGCTATAATAAAAGCAAATGAAATTTATAATGACAAACATAAATTATGAGTAGAGAAATTAAGTTTAGGGGAATGACAAAAGCTAACAATGTAATGGTTTTTGGAGATTTAATTGTTTGTCCTAATGGAGAGCATAGAATGTTATGGTTTGAACTAAAAGGAGAATTACCATTAGACTTAGATTACAATTCATTTAATGAAGTTGTACAATCTAGTACTATTAGTCAATTCACAGGGCTACAAGATAAAAACGGTTTAGATATTTATGAGGGTGATATTTTACATAAAAAAATAGAACTTGAAGGAGGCATAAAAGGAAATTGGATTGTTGTTTATGGTGAAGGTGGTTTTGATATTAAAAACATTGATACATCTGCGGAGGTTAAAACAATGTATCTAAAAAAATACTGGAAACATTCTTATGAGGTCATTGGAAATATTTACGAAAATCCAGAACTATTAGCCGTTCCTACCGCTGTCCTGTAACGGATTGTGGCTTTGTCTTGTTGCCAAAAAACACAAGACCAACTTTAAATTAAAGACAAATTATGGAATCACAAAACAATAATTCAGTTCAAGACCAATCTGGCAATAAGTCAAAACCGTTGTTAGCAAATCGGCTTTTTAGAGGTTATTCTAAAAAGCATAATAATTGGATTTATGGCGACTTAATTCACACTCCCGAAAAACAAACAAGAATTATAAATTATACAGATATTAGCAGCGATGGAGTTGATGATTTTGTAACTATAAATGAATTAGTTGAAATAAATTCTATTGGTCAATTTACAAGCTCAATTGATAAAAATGCAGAAACAATTTGTGAAGGCGATATATTATCAAAAGTAGAAATTGAAAAATTAGGTGAAAATATACAGTATTTTTATGTTGTAAAGTGGTCAAGTTCTAACGATGGCTACAGATGTATTCAATATAAATTAGATGAAGATGAAAACGGTGTTTATTGGAGAAAAATAGACAGTTCAAGCGCAATATCAATGGTAATTTGTTATAATCACATTATAGGAACTGTTTTTGAAAATCAGCATCTTTTTAACCGTAATTTTGAGTAAGCTGTTTGCTAACGGAAAAGCTAACCGATGTTCAGGAAAAGTAAGGACTGAACTTCGGATTATTACAAATCTTACAGACACAAAACAATAATTAAATTTAACCTAAAGCCTGAATAGCGGTTAGCGTATGTTATCACTTCGGCTTTTTATTCCACTAAATATGAACTCAAAAGAATTGAAAAAAGAGCAATTTATCGCAAAAGCTATGGAAAACAAAAAGAAATTTGAAATACATAAAAGACTTATTGAGGAAAATTTATGTATTGGTGGCGAAATGTATATTAAAGATTTAAAAGTATTTGCTAACTATCAGATAGTAGATAATCAATTGCTTTTAAATTTAATGGAATATGCTGAAAGTTTTGCTAAAGAATATGCAGAATTACAAGCTTCCAACCAAGCTGAGTGATAACTTGTTTATAGGCGTGATTCATAATATTGCACCACCCAGCAATCATTGAGGTTAGCAGACAAATAAAAATATAAATTCATAAATTTATACTACATATCAACTTCAAAAAATTGCACCATGAAATTATCAGAAAAGATAAAAGAGCATTTAAGTGAAAGAATTGAAAATGGAGAATTGAACAATGACGACATGGTACAAATAATAGAACACCTCGGCTCCTATCTGAATTTAAAAACAATTCCGGATTACGCCAAAGAAAACAAACGCTCCTACAACGGAGTAAAAAACCACAGAACTATACGGATTATTTTTAATGTTAAATTCGTGATAGACAATGACTAAACCAAAACCATGAGTAAAACTATTGAACTAGCTAAAAAATTAAAAGCGCTTGCTGACAAAGGAATTGGCGGCGAGAAAATCAATGCTGAAAAAATGCTTACTGATTTACTGAAAAAACATAATTTGACTATTGAAGAAATAGAAGGAGAAAAAGAACAAGACTATTTTTTTATTGTTTCAAAAGAGGATTTTAAATTATGGTACCAGATCGTGAAAAAAGTAAACAATGATATAAAAGTCTTTGGTCCGTTCCCTATTAAGATGCAAAAAGAAATGTATCTAAAAGGAAACTATATGGTTTCTTGCTCGGTTTCAAACTACATTGAAATTGAAGCTAAAAATGATTTTTATCAACGTTTGTTCAAGGATGAATTGGACTTGTTTAGCTCGGCATTTATTCACGCCAATGATCTAGAAGTGGACCTGTCCGGTAAAGAAGCTCCGGAACTTTCCAGGGAAGAGTACAATCAATTAATCAGGGTGCGCGACATGGCTGACAAAATTAAGAAAGGTACGTTTTTAAAACAGTTACAATAAATGCAGCAATTCACGATACAATACTGGTTTTATTACCAAGGCGCAAACGAAAAAGACTTCGACGAAACGACCATACCTGCAGCGACCTACGAAGCAGCAGTAGCTATATTAAAATCAATACGCAAAAATATTTTTAATCTAACTGATAAAACCAATTATAAATTATGTCAAATTTCACAATAGATTTCTTTGAATTATTATTTCTAGCAGAAGTTTGTGTACCACCACGGCCCATTGCTAGGGCGATGTTTTGGGAAAGCATGAGTGATGTTCATTATCACAAAATGTCAGACGATGAACGCTTGAAAATGTTCGAGTTTCTAAAACCAAAATTAGATTTAGAAAATGAAGATTGCAGGTATTTCTTCGCCAGATACAATCCATTAAATCAATACATGGTAAGCTGTTTTCATAACGGCAAAGCAGAAGAGATTCATTGCTTCCGTTTCAACGAACAATTTCATACTTCAAAAAACAGACACATAAATCCGGACTATATTAAAAGTTCTGTGAAAGTCACGGTTACTGTACAATAGAAAAAGCCTGCTCAATAGCAGGCTTCTTCATGACTGGGAAAAGTCAAACCAAACGAAAATGGTATTTTATAGAGCTTTATGCTCTGCTATTTTTTTTGTGATCCAATCCGCATCATTCATGAATCTTGGAGACAAGTCCTTTCCAAGTACTGCAACATATTCTTCTCTTAGTTTTTCTAAGTCAGATGTTTCGGCAGCTGCTTCTTTTTTAGCTTCTACAGCAGGAACTTCTTGTTTTACTACATCAGTGGCCGCTTCGTTTTTTGGTGCGTATTCCAGCTCCATTTCAGCTCTGATCTCTGCGCGAAGTTCTGCTTCTGATTTAGTAGCAACAACTTCAACGTCATTAACAACTACATTCGCAACTTCGGTTTTCTCTCCTATTCTTTGCAATACGCCAGTTGAAGTCTCATTTTCTTTTGATAAAAATTCTCCTAATTTATCAATTCCAGTTTCTCCTTCAGCAACTCTTACAATAATTCCTTCTTTACCGTCGTTCCATACAACAGCCGTTCTGTGCGCGTTGTATTTTACGATTTTTTTAGTGAATGCTAATGCTGCAATAAGACGACTTTCGTAATCTGGTTTCGCCATTTCAGCTAGCAATACTTTGCTGTGATTCTTGGCGTATTTCAACAACTCTGTTTTGCATTTGAATGCACCCCAGTCAGCCGCTTCTAATGAAACTACGATCATAGCCATTGCCTGCAATTTGAATTCGTCTTTCTCCGTGATGATAGAGTTTGATGCTCTGGTAAGAATTTCAAATTCATTTACCTCAGCTTCTGCAGTTGCTTCTTCGTTTACCAAAACATAATGTTTGCCAAACCAAGAGTGTTTTTTTAATAATTCGTTTAGCACCCAGTTTTCATCAGCAACTCTGATCTCTCCGTCTTCAAACCATACGGCTTTTGAAGCTTCATCCCCTTTGTAGTCCTCGACAAAAATACTGTCCGAACCTGGAATATAATGGATCTTTTTTAATCTTTTCTCTCCATCAACCATCTTTGCAACCATTTCTGTTCTGATTGGCAGTTGATATGATCCAGAAGTTTTCCCGTTTTTTAATTTGTAAACATTCATAATTTTTGAAATTAAGTTAAAAAAAATACAGCAGTGTCATTACAACACTGCTGTTATTTATTACTATGTATAGGCGATGTTACGTCTTCCTACAATGTATTCATTTGCTCCAATTACTTGGTTCAATTGCTCTTGTGTAAAGTGAGCTTCCATAGTATCTTTCTTGTGTTCTGTAAATCCAGGACCAAAAAGTTTTACTTGTTTCTTTCTGTCAGTAAACTGAGATTTTCTGTAACGAATAGAAAGGTAAGCCTTGTCTATTGTTGCTCCGTCTTCAGTGACTGATTTAAATCCTGCTGGTACCATGATAAACGCTGGAGCAGTAGTTTTGAAATGTTCAGCTCCTAAGAACTGTGGATCGTCCAATACTCTCAAACCAGTAATAAAGAAAGTAATTCCTAAGATAGAAACACTTTGGAAGTCTAACGCAAGCGCCATTTCTTTACTGTTATTGAAAATACCGTAGTTAGCACCGTTTACAAATCCTGCATTCACGCCAGCCAACATAGTGTTGAACTTGAACATTTGTGTGTGATCTGCGTAGATTGTGTAACTAGTACAACCACCTTGCTGCTTGATTCTATAAGCAATGTCAGCCAAGTCTTCGATGTTCTCGATGTACTCATTAGCTACATTTCCTCTTTCCTCAATTTGCTGGATAATACCTTTCATACCACGCGTTTTACCTGCAGTAGTAGAGGCAGCATTGTCAGCAGCTCTATTGTGGAACAAGTGTGTCAACTCAGCCAAGTTGTCAAAATAACGAGAGTTATTCGAAAGCTCGTAGTTAAACCACATTGGACCGTCCGGAGTTTCTAACCACGTATCATGCGCTCTATCAGAGTCATTAATGTCGTAGAATCCTTTTAGGATATGACTGTAGTTTTTGTAGATACTTGGATCCCAGTGGAAACCTTGTGAGAAGTTCTCAGTACCTTTAGCAAAACGGTTAGAAGAGCTAAACAAAGTTACATTTCCTGCAAAAGCAAAAGCAGCAACAGTATCACTCAACGCCGTGAATACTTTAGAAGAGGCAACAGCAGTAACGATTGCTTGATCTTCATTGGTACCATCAGAAATACGGATTACATCATCTACACGCAATTGGTGATCAGTTGGTGATGTGAAAACATTACCGGCTACGGCAACATTTTTAGAAATTGTATGCAATCTGTTTTGTTCTCCGTGTTGGATTTGATCAGATGCATAAGTACCCTCAGAGCCAGTCATACGAGTGAAACCAAGTATAGAACCTTTTCCGTGTCTCATGTGAAACTTGGAAACTAATTCTGGTTGGTACACCATTGCGTAATCGTAAGGATCAATGAAAGTAGCAGCGGATTTAATTGCGTTAGCAGGTCTGTCAATAACAGCTGCGCCCAATAAATTGTTGTCGGTTAATTCGAAGGCCATTATTTTTTAATTTAGAGTGTGATTAAATACCAAATTGTACTCCAAATCCCCTTGGTTTTTCAAAAATATCTTTACTTCCGGAAGCATTCCCATTACTGGCAATACGATTCCTGCTGTAGTTGATATTGTTTTCATTTTGAAGCAAGCGCTCTGTGTTTTCGGCAACAGCCTTATTCACAATTGCGGAAACTTCCTTTTCCCAGTTTTTAGGATCCAAACGCCAAATACCTTTTGCTAGGCCCTGGTGGTCAAATCCTTTTTCGGTGCGAAATAATTTAGCTACGGTCTGATCTACGTCTTCTGTTAAAGCAAACATGTTTTTCTTGTCTTCTTTATCATGCTCGTATTCATAGGTAGAAACTTCTTTCTTACCGTTATTATCAAACTCCATACTTAAAGAGGTTTTGGCGACACTGTCCACCGCTACTTTCATTTCTTCAATATAAGCTTGTCTTGTTCTTTGATGTTCGTCAAAGATTGTTTTTTCAACTTGTTGTCCATCGGCCAGCGTTACCATTTCCTTTCCGGAAACATTCTCTGTAGCTAATGGCGTTTTGTATTTTTCTTGCGAAATTTTAAGTTCCGCTTTGTATTCTTTTACAAACTTGTTCAGTTTTATTTTATCCACTGAACTCAAATCCTTTAGATCAGATAAATCAATTCCCAAAACGTCTTCGATGTAGGCTTGTGCATCCTCAGCAGATAAATCCATTCCGGTTTCTTCTTTGGCCTTGGCTACTGCTAAATCCAGAACTGGAATTTCATCTATGTTTTGCTGTAATTTTTGGTAATCGGATAAGCCTCTTCCGGTTTCTTTATTGTAATCCAAAATAGCTTTAAGCTCCGGGTTAATCCCTTCGTACGGATTGACTTCTTTTACTTTTTCCTGGAATAAATCATCAAGATTCTCTACTTCTCTTCCTTTGGATTTAAAATAAGAACGAACTTGATCGTCATTTAATGCTACTTCATCTGTGCTTGTAGGGTGATTGGCTATAATATCATTTGATGCTTCAGCAGCATTCGTAGCCTCGGCAGTGGTTTCCACGGATTCCTCAGTAGTTGTAGCCGTTGGTTCAGCAGCAGCTGTTTGAGTTGCTGTAGCTTCTGCAGTAGCAGTGTTTTCTAACGCTGATTCCATTTCTTTGTTAATACCAAATGCCATAATAATAGTTTTTCGTTATGATTGTAGCAAATGTAATAAATAATATTTATCAAATACAAATTATTTATACTAAAAATAGTTTTTGACTATTGAAATTACTATACCAATCGATAAAAAGTGTTTTGAAGTTGTATTATTAGTGTAAATAATTTATACTTTTGAAAAATGATAATTTTCAAGAACGAACATAATAGTATTGTTTTCAATAAGCCTTGGCAGGAAACAACAAAACATATTCCTGACGGATATTTTGATTACGTAGTTGATGATGTTCCTTATGGAATTAACGTTGGCAAAATGGCGTTTTTAAATGAAACTAAGAATACAACAAAACAGAAAAACGGGAGTCGATTAAGTGCTAATAAAAATAAAAAAGTTTATACTTTAAAAGATTGGGATAATTCAGCTCCTGGTCAAGAATATTTTGATGAAATGAGAAGGATCTCTAAACATCAAATAATCTTTGGAGTTGAATATGTAAGTTGGAATGGTTTAGGAAGTGGCAGGATAAAATGGAATAAAGGAGTTCCAGAAGGAATGAGTTTTAAAGATAATGAAATGGCTTATTGTTCTAGCATTAATCATACTCATGAAATAGATTTGTTATGGGCAGGAATGCAGCAAGCGGAGAATTTAAAAAATCCAATGCGCCAGCAAGGAAATAAAAAATTAAATGAAAAAAGAATACACCCTTGTCATAAACCTATTCTTTTATATAAAAAAATAGCTATTGATTTTGAATTAGAAGGAAAGAAAGTATATTGTGGTCACAATGGTTCAGGAAGTGATAGGATTGCTCTTTACAACTACGCTAGTGAATTTGTTGCAAATGAAATAGATAAAGAATATTTCGATTTACAAGAATCACGTTTTAAAATTCATATTAATCAACAATCATTATTCTTATAAACAAAAAAAAAGAGCCGGATTTTAAGTCCAGCTCTTTTGTATATTGTGTTTCTTGGTATGTTTTATTTATAAATATCGATAAGCCAAACCACATCTTTCTGATTTCGGCACCAGGGATAACTATAATTATAAGTAAATCGCTTGGTAACTTTGAGATCAGGAACTACAGTTGCGATTGCTACTTCCTTCTTTCGATGTTCCTGAAAAGCAACAACACTATGAGGTACAAACGATACTTTTTTTACCTCTACAGGAGCCGTAGCTTCAAAGGCAATCTTTTCTGTTTTATGCTTTTCTGGATACACCTTGGGGACCGCTAAGGTCGCAAAAGAAGAAAAAACAAAACAGACTAAAAACGTCATTAAAAATAATTTTTTCATTGTTTTAATATTTGGTTAAACATTTAGTGAATACAAACATAATAAAAATTTACATTGATAGTATAATAAATTTGTACTAATTAGAAAATAATTTAGAAATATCAAACTCTTCCTTGAAGTCTATTGGCGCGGATCCGTCTTTTCTTTGCGTAATCATTTCAGAGTTTTGCGAAGCGGCCACATCTTGCCTTTTGTCTTTGGCATCTTCCTTGTATTTGTTCAGGTTCATCGTAGTAGAAACTTTCATTTGCTCCAGATATACTTCTTGCTCAAACTTAATTTGTTCTCCGGGAGCGTCAATTTCTTTTTTCTTTTGGTATTCCATTAAACGAATACTGGAAAGTTTAGCTTCGGTATCAATGTCGATTTGTTTCTGCATACCATAAGACTGCGTTTTTGCCTGCACTGCTGCTTGCGCGGAAGCCATATCGTTTTGGCTTTTTTCTTGTGCCATAATAGACTGCTCTTCCATGCGTTGCTTGATGCGTTTTCTTCTGCGGTATTTCAGGTATTCATGCGCCAATTTAATATTGGTTCTGGCGATCCGTTGCGCTTCAATTTTGTCTTCCACGTCAATGGTCCCTTCTTTCATCGCAATGCCTAAATCTTCTGCGAATTCCTGCATTTCTTTTTGCGCCGGTACCATTTCTACAGAAAAACCAAATTCATGCAAGCTGCGATCTGACAATGCTTCTAATGCTTCGAGATTGTGTTTTCCTACGGCATTTTCGTAGATTCTTTTTAAATACCCTGATTTATCATGTTTGAAAATAGAATGTATTCTGGAAGAGATCAGTTCAGCGACTCTTTTATTAAAATCAGTGGCGGCATCTACAATATGCTGCGTAGCGGTATTACTGGCTAATTGTGCCATTTCGTTTACGCCTAACAATGCATCTGCAGGAAGTGATCCGTCACGGGCCGGATTTACACCGGTAACATCACGAATTAAATTGTAATAATGCGCCCAAGTATTCAACAACGGAGCTAATGCGCTTCCTTGCTGACTTGAAATAGGTCTTGCTCCTGCGCCTTCTTTCATTCCTAGTTCGCCCATATCCGTTCGCTGGGTAATCACAACACCTTTGGTATTCAAAAGGTTTAACGCCATTTGCCAATTCTCTTTTTTGTCGCCTCCTTCTTCTCCTTCACCACTTAAATCAGCAAGGCTATCCAAGTCAATTTGCGTTAAATCCGGTTTCAACTCGGCAACTAATTGTTGAATTTTTAAATGTTCGCGCTGCAATTGTTTACACATCGGTTGAATATCGCCTAAGAACGAATGCAGCCTGTTTTTATAAATGTTGGTAGCAATAACCACAAACGGAGATTTGGCTTTATTCATGTCGTCACGAACTAAATTCTCACATTCTTGGTACCCGTAAATCTCATTGGATCCTACCACATAATTTCCTTCGTACCAAGTGTCCAAAACTTTTGATGATTTTAATTCCGTCATTGGTGGATCAAAACTATCGTCTCTTTGGCTTACTTTGGTAACTTGCCCTTTTTTATTAATGGTCTTTTTAAACGTAATTCTTTTGGCTGATTTGAATGTAAAGCGCATCACGTGAATTCTCATGTCCAGTAAGCTTTCCATGTTACACTCTTCAAAATTTTCATTGAAAAGCATGTTGTTTGCTGCAGCTTGTTTCTTAGCGATACGTCTCAATACAATATCATCAAAACCGCTTTCTCTTTTAATATCATTAATGCTGATAGTATCCACATAGAAATGATAAAAAGCATCGTCGAAATTATTTTTATTTACATAACTGTGTCCGTAAGTTTCCGCATCTATAATCTGAACTTTTACGCCGTCATTTTTATCGGTATAAACACGCGCTACGGCGATTCCTATTTCAACTAAATCTTTATTCTTTTCTCTTTCGATTGTATTCCATTCATTTGTTTTTTTGACGTAATCAATCATGATTTCTTCAGCAATCTCAATTCGTGGACGGTCTTTGATTTCCATGTACAAATTCAATTCGTCTTCGTCTTCCGGTACAAAACCTTTTGGAACCAAATCAATACCCAAAACCTTTTTGGCTTTTTCAAGCATCGGTTTAGCATACATAGCCGTCTTGAACAAATTAATGCGGTCCTGTTTTAATTTTACAGAAATAGCGTCAAAAGCTCTAATATCCAGATTGTAATATTTGTCCTGAATTCCATTGGAAACGATCCTGCAGAATTTTTGTGAAATATTCAATTGCGACCAGTCCAGATTGATATAATCTAAATCACCGGTATTTCTGGATAACAAATTCTTGTCGTCACCGGAGTCGGATTCCGCACGAACAAATAATCGTTTTTCTTCGATCCATTTACCACGCGTCATGAATTGGCTGCCTTTGGATTCAATGCCGCCATTGAACCATTCACTTTCAATAAAGTGGGCCATCTGTAAACCGTAAGTAGGATCTGCTTTTACAGTGTCAGGAGCTAAAGGATCTGGGATTTTGTGTGTGTTTTTTGACATGGTTTACTATTTTGCTGTTGATAAATTTCCGACGTTGTTGTATTTCTGAAAAGGATTCCCTCTTCGTCTGGTTTTGGGTGCTTCGACTTCTATTTTTTGGTTTCCTAAAAGCGATAAGGAAGAGCTGATATAGGCATCAAACTTTGTTCTTTGGTTAGGATCTACCTCTTTCCACTGCATTAAAGTCCTGGTAAAAGGCATAAATGCTATCGTTTCTTTTGCTCTGTTTATTTCTTCTCTGGCAACGCCCACATGATCTTCGATATAACTTTGAATGGCGTAAAACTGAGCGTCGCCAATTTTTACATTTTGCGCCGGACAACCTCCAAACTCCTTTTCGTTTGGACCTAAATCAACAAAGTTTTTAAACGGATTGTTCATGCTGAAATGACGGTACCTGCGATCTCTGATCATCGTCAGAAACTGGTAGTTCGATAATTCGCAAAGCATTGGCATAGAAAAATATACCATGGCCATTAAAACATCTTCAAAGAACATTTCTATTTTTGGCGCTCGGTCCAGGTATTCTAATATAAAAGCGTTGTTGGGAAGGTTGCTGGTATTGAGTTTTGTACTCAAATGCACCGCGCCGCGCGAACCTCTGCCGTCTGCTGATTTTGTGGTATTGTACGGATCGACTCCAAAACAACCAATATTTAATGCTGTTGGCGCCCACGCGGAAACGCCGTTGATAAACTTCATTTCTTTTTTGTTGCGAAATTCCGGAGCTGGATGGCAACCTCTGGCGATCCAAAACCTACCGTTAGGATCTGGATTCCATTGTACCGCTGTATCCGGTATGCCGTTTTCCCAAGAGAAATTCCCTCTTTCTATTTCGTCCGGAAGCATATCGAATTCGTTGTGATCTATTTGCTCCGTGATTTTTATCAGGTTAAACGAACAGTCCGTCGCTTCATCACGGAACGCGTCGCGAACGGTATCCGGGAACTGGCGTTTTTGTTCATTGAGTTCTTCAGGATCGTTTTTCAACGCTTCCTCTACATTTTTCAAATGCGTTACAGATCCAACTTTTGTTTTTACTCCAATATCAGTCATGACTTCAAACTCCTGGTCTTCGACTATGGTGAAACCGTATTCATCAAACTTTCCTTCTAAGCAATATTTAGCAGCAATAAAAATGCGATACAATCCTGATTTAGTTTGTCCATTGGCATTTCGTTCGTTTACATCGCTGTCTTTCCAGATTTTCTCATACTCCGCACCACCTTTGCTTTTCGCATTTACCGTAGAAACCACCATGGATTTTCCTGTAATATTCACTCCTTTGGTATGAGACGTTTTTACGATATACCAGTACTTATCGAATGGAACATCTTTAGGGTATTTACCGGATTCATCCAGCAGCGAACGAAAGATAGCGTCCCCATCCATCGCATTTATTTCGGTGTTGTGCCAAGAGATTACAGATCCAAGACCGTCTTCATTAACGACCTCGTTTTTGGCTCTTCTTTTGGTAGGAACATCAAGGACCAATTCCTTTTTAGGCGTATTGGTACCGTCCCATAACGGTTGAAAGAAACAAGGCAAACGTTTAAATCCTTTGATTAATCGATTGAAAATTTTCTTGGAATCGTCTCCTTTTTTAGAAACAATGCCTAACAATTTATCTTCGTTAATGGTTCCTGATTCCAGTAATTCCACCACGGCCAGGTACGAAGCTCCAATACGTCTGTTTTTCACGTACTGCATTCCATAGCATCTGTTGTCTGCTTTACAGGCTTCCCAGAAAATCATCAATTCGTTTTGAATTACCCTGAAGTCCGGAAACTCTTTTTCCTCCCGGATCCATTGTATGCCGTAATAATAAGTCCCGGTAATATAGATAGGAATTCCTTTTACATAGGCCCAAACTCCTTTTTCCCTGCGCTCGTATTCACGATCTATATAATCAGAATATTTAGGATTGTGCATCGTAGCTTCCGTCAATCCAACTGGAATTTCCTCACGTTTGAATTTTTGATTGGCTGCGGTTTTATCGTGATTTAAGATGTTCTGCTTATTGGGAACTTCCGGAAAACCAATATTGATTCCACTTACGCTGTAAATTTCCCCAAGAGTTCCGACCTTAGATATTATAACGGTATCAATAGAAGCGTCATAGCCGTATTCCCAAGACTTGGCCTTGTTTTTAGCTAGACGAACTTTATGGTCCGTTACGTTATCGACTTTATCTCCTAAGTAAAATATCATTTGTTAGCTTGTTGCGCGTATCTTTTGGCTGGATTAGCTGAAAGTGATTTGGTTTCTTGCTCTTCTTCCACGCCGTTAAATTCATTTTCTAAATCATCGATTCTTTTTAAGGTCCAGATCACATCTTCTGAGGCTTGTCTTTTAGCTTTCAAAACATTAAAAAGTTTATCATCAGTAATATCGTCTTCAATATCACTGTCGATTATCGTTTCTATTTTACTGATCGAATTTTTTAACCTTTCAATAAGATTCGGAAGGTTCTGTTTATAGTAACTTTCTTTTTTTACTTCACTCATACCGCTAATACATCTTTAGATCGTATCCAATACATTGTTTCGTTTTTAAAGAAAAAAGGTATTCCGCACGATGGGTTTATAAATATTTCTTGTCCGTTAACGACTCCCTGTTCTGCTAGAAAATCATTGTTGTATTTTACAATTGCTTTGCCTTTTACGTTTTTTTCTGTGGCCGGACCGGTAATGATCCCAGAAACAACTTGCGCTTCCTCTTTGATAAAAGAAACCATCAAATTATTGTTGTAACCTTTCCATTCTGAATTTTCGTTTTCACGGTACAGAATAATCATATCCGATTCTGTTTTATACCAGGACTTTGCTGCGTTTACCAAATGGATACTTTCCTGTACGCCTTCCTTATAGATTTGTTGGTACAAAATGGTTGCGTCAAAAATGATTTCGTATCCTTCTTTAAGGATTGTTTCATCACCAAATGCCGGTAAACTAACTATCGTCCCAAAACGATTGGAAGCGCGGTCCCTTGATATTTTTTTATCTACAAATAGTTCAACTGCTCCAACTGAAATAGTATCCTTAAAAGGATTTTTTACTTCAATAATAAAATGACTTATTCCCTTCATTTTTTTGTATTATTAGTATACTTTATTTGTACTAAAATAGACAAAATAAACCTATGTTTAATCTTCTACTCTTGTTATATTTATTGTTTCACTGACTCCGCATGTACTCGATAAATACGCCTTGCCTTCCAGTTTGCCAAATAATCTGGTTTGAAACCAAAGGAACTTCCATTTTTTTCTTTCGAGATAAGCGATTGCTGTCGTGGTATCTTTGAATTCTTTTTTGGTAATGTCAAAAGACAATTGCTTATTGATATACTTTATTGTTCCCTCTACCGGATTACATGCTGACGAATCCCTGAACGGCATTGTAATATCATTGTTGGCATTGATAGCGGCAAGCACCGGTTGTAAATCAGCTCGGAACGGAATAGTATCAGTGTACGTCAATCGCTGTTGCTGTATGTTCTGAATACGGTCCACTTTGATTTTATTGTTTCTAATAATTTCGGCCAAGTCTTCGCTCTCAGCTATGTACTGTTTCATTTGGTCAAAAGTGAATTTAAAAAATTTCGCTTCTTCAATGGATTGTTTTTGGTTCGCTATCTGGTCCTGATTCATTTTGTCAAGACGTTTGTTGACATTATTCGAAACATACCATCCTCCGGCACATATCACGATCAGGGCAAAAATTACAATTGCGGCAATAGATTTTAGATTTGTCATTATTTTTCGTTTTTAGAAATGAATTACTTTTTAATTAAACTCGATGCATCCAGCCGTTAAAGAAGATTTCCTGAGTCTTATCTTTTTCGCAAATAGATACGTAACGTGAAAACTGAAGACCGTTCAGTACCTTAAACAAAATATCTTTGTTTACTTTGTTGTACGCACCAATTGTGTCTTTTCCTGCTAAACCATCAACCTTTAAATCCGGAAAATCTTTTTGGTTGCGATTCATTAAATTCAACCCGTTTTGAAACATTCTGGACGCTGTACCAACTCCCATATTCACGGCTATATCAAATAATTCAATAGCGTTTTTTTCGTCAATTAAATCCAAATTCATTTGGGCTGTTTTCCAATAATTGGAATAGTATATTTTTTTGGCAGCGTCAATTGTCAAGTTTCTAATGTCGAGATCAGGAAATGATTTTTGAGAAATGCCATAGTTGGTTAAGCCGCCGCGATCATTTTTGTGGTCCGCTAAACCGCCTTCAATTCCTATTATTATTTCAAATGCTTTATTAAATTTTTCCATTTTGTTTTTTTTATTCTTTACTTTTTTGCGTGGCTAATCTTTTTTTGATCTCTTCTATTTCAATTGAATTTTCTTCAGCGTTTGCCTTGACAATCTCAAAAATGCTGTCGCGAACATGCTCTCGTTTTATGATGTGAAGATTCATGATTTTTGGTTCAGTGTACGGTTGTGCTTCAGGTGTTTTCCTAAAGTAATCACCGACTGTAATAATCATGGTGCATATCAGAAGTACTCCAAAATTTTTCATTCGTTTATCTCTTTAATTTGTTCCTTATTTTTATCCGTAACCTGTTCCACTGCCTGAAGGTCCTTGATTTGTTTTTCGACCATGAGAAGGTACCTGAACTGCCAAAAGTTGACTTTTTTTTCAGCCATAATAACATTCCGATCACTTCTAAGAATATAAGCAGTTTCATCATTTTCGTATTCCATTATTTTCAGACTGAAAACTCCTATCACTACAAGTAGTATTAAAGTCCATCTGCCGTTTTGTTTAGTACTTTCGCTTTTGGAGATCCACCATTTCTCGCATTTTAGAAATATTACACCAAGTTCTTTGATAAAAGAAATAAATGGCTTGGCGAGCTTTGTTAAAAAAAGAGAAATGTCCATTAATTTTTGTTTTAAAAGGTAAAGTATTCCGTAGGCGCTGATTTCTATTCCAAACTTTCAGGCTCTTTACTCTCAAAACCTTCAATTTCTTTAGTCTGTTCACCTCCTGTCATTCTAAGGATTAGATTCAGGATTCCGGTAACAAAACCGATTACATACAGATAAGCCTGAGTGTTCACAACGCCTACTGCAGTTAGTAATGTTTCATCTACCAATGGCAATATTCCTAAGATGATTGCGATAAGGTTTACCCAAATTGTTTTACTCTGATACCATTTTTTCATTTTAATTTAATTTAATTGTTAATAATTATTGATTTATTTTTATTCTGTAAATTCCCAAATATTAGGATTTGTTCTGTAAAGAGTTAAACCATCAGGGAACAAGACATACTGCGTGTCAAACATCAATGCTTCTTTGAGTTTCTTCCAATCAATTTCTGATTTGGTCATTCCTGAGAAGTCATGATCAGAAAACAAATAAGCATCCAGTGTGTCCATTTCTAATGTAGAGTAGAAATCTTCAGTAGCTTTGTGAATAGTTTTTACTCCATCAACAAAAACGTAGTCATGAATCAGTAAATTGATTCCCTCGTGAGTTACTGAATACGAAAAAATTTCTGTTTCTATAATTGATTTTTTAGGGCCTCTGTCCTCGTAATAAACTTCTTCAGTAGTGCGTATCATATTTTTGAGTTTTAAGGTTTGTGGAAAATTGTTCTATTTCCTGTTAGTTTATATGCTGCTCCTGATGGTAAATCAATGTCTGCATCTGCTGCAGCATCATTAGCATAAGAAGGTATTGAGATATATACATGATAACCATTTTCATCAATATATTCTCTTAAAGTTTCAATCTGCATATCTGTTCCTGATGTAGTTTTTTGTCCTGTCCAAACTTGCCAACGAGATTTTCCTGTTCCTTTTCCCGTTCCAGCTTTATGTACTATAGTACCTCCATCTAAATTATATGTACCTAAAGCATCATTTGATTGTTTGTAAATACCACCTGCTTTTAAAGCAGCATAAACATCTGTTCCTAAAGAGGTCATTGCATACCAAGTTCTAGCTACTTGACCTAAAGCTAAAAAGTTACCTAAGCCTCCTATCTGAATATAAATATCTCCTGCGTTACTTTGAGATCCTGCGCAAGCATATACGTTACCATTCGCAGTAGTCATAGCACCCCATCCTCTAAGTGTTTGTCCTAGTGCTACAAAATTCCCTACACCTCCTGTTTGTTTGTATATATCACCTGTAAGTGTTCCAAAATTTTGATTACCTACAGCCGCATAAACATCTGAACCTAAAGAGGTCATAGCATTCCATCCTAATACAGATTGCCCAAGTCCTACAAAGTTTCCTACACCCCCTGTTTGCATATATATATCACCTAATACTGCTGAAACATATATGTTTCCATTTGCGCTAGTCATACCTCTATAATTTCTTTGAGTTTGACCTAAAGCTACAAAGTTACCCACACCTCCTGTTTGTTTGTAAATGTCTCCAACAGTACCAAACTGGCTTCCAACACAAGCATAAACATCAGAACCTAAAGAACACATACCATTCCACGGTCTTTGTGCTTGCCCAAGTGCAACAAAAGTTCCGATACCACCAGTTTGCATATAAATATCTCCAGAATTAACACAAGCATACACATTACCATTTGCAGAAGCCATTCCATGCCATACTCTAGCTGTTTCATCTAAAACGTTAAAATTAGTATTAGGTTGAAAATTAATTGTTCTTCCTGCTGATATAACTAAATCCCTACCCTTGTTGATATTAGGACTTTGTTCAACACCTATTTCTCTATTAGCTTGGTTTCCTAAAGTAAAATCCTTAGTAGGTGCATAAAATGTACCAATTCCAAAAAATACCCCATCATCAAAAAGCCTACTTATTATTAAATTAGTTGCATTTAATGACTTTGTAATGTAGTTAGTTGTTCCTGTAAATACAGACTGTTTAGTTGCCAATGCAGTATTGATTGTGCTTAAATCCGTATTATCTAAGAGTGTTCCATCCCTATTTTGTAAAGTATAATACCTTGCAGCAGTATTTGCATTTCTAAAAAATGATGTGAATGTATTTGCAGCATTTCTTAATCCTAATTTATCATGTAGAAATATTTTTAGTCCTGAAACTGTTTGAACATCAGCAAGAACCATATCGCCACCACCGGTAGCTGTAGAACTAATTACAGGAGCGAGTGGATTTGTATTGTCAATAGTGATCCCTGCCCCTTGTGTGAACTTAGGTTGAAATCTACCTACACACCAATCATAAATTGCTTTGACACTTCCGTATTTAGTTATCGATGCTTTGTCAGTTTCAATATCTTGTGATTTATTAGAGGTATCTTCTTTTCCTGATATATCAACAGTGTCTCCAAGTTTATCCCAAACTGTTCCAGTCCATCCATAATTAGCTCCTGTGTCATTCAAATTATACACATGGCCTATTTCAAGTCCTACTGTTTCTGCTGGCGGTAAAGCACCAAAATTAGCTACGCTTCCTTTCCATACATAGACACTTGAAATTTTAGAATCTATTTCAGATTTAGTGTAGTAGTTTGCTAAGTCTTGTACTGCTTGGGTGAACGTTATCATTTTACCAACAGCACTAACAATCAATCCACCTAAACCTCTAAACTGAAACGTATCGTCTTTGACTGTAGCATTAACATTTCCGTTATCAGTGATAATGGTTTTTAAAGCTATTTGTTCGGGCGAACTTATTCCTGCTCCTACAGATAAAACAATGTTATCCATTTTAAATCCAGAAGCATTTGCTCCGGCAAGAACAATATCGATTCTATTGAATGCTGAACCGCTAAACGTAAAGTCGCTTAATGGAATAACAATAGTTTGATATGCATTAATGGTAGTTCTAACAAAATTATATTTACCCGAATCCACATTGACTGCAGAACTGATCAGCGTATTGTTATTGTAAAAGCGAATAGAGAATTTTGCTGTACTTGCAAAAGCAGCTTTTAGATTTACATAAAATTTTATTAGCGCGAAGTCAGCAACTTGTCTGGTTGTTATATCAGTAAACTTTAAGTATTGTCCATTGCTAAAAGCACCGCAATCAATATGTTTTGCTCCTTGAAACGAACCTGCTCCGGCATTAAAGTTAACGGTTCCGTTATTGGAGACTCCTGTAAATTCTACGTTCTCTTTATAGACAGCAAGCTCACTTACATTAGTTGGCGTTACAGCACCCGTATTTAGATAAACTGTAGTGATTAATATTTGAGTATCGGTATTTACAGTAGCCGCAACCGGATCTGCGGTAGCATCACCCGTAATTTTTATGGCTCCCGTAGCATCAACCGCAATAGCATCTATTCTTGGATTAACTAAATCAGAATCATCAAGTGTTATTTGTTCTTGATTGCCCGGATATAAAATATAATCAATATAATAATCTGGGTAAAAAACATCATACACTAAACCTACACCACTCCATATTGCATACGCTTTGCCTGTAAAATTTGTTCGTAGGTTTTGCAGGCCTTGAAGTACTTCAATGTCAGTTTGTATTTCAGTGATCAAAGCTAAATCAACAGATTCTCCATCTGCTCCAGGCACCCCTTGAATTCCTTGTATCCCTTGCTCTCCTTGTAACCCTTGCCCACCATCAGTTCCATTAAAACCTTGAATACCTTGCGCTCCGGTTTCTCCCTGATTACCGGTTTCCCCTTGAAGTCCTGTTTCTCCCTGGATTCCTTGCTCGCCTTGGATTCCTTGAATACCTTGAAGTCCGGTATCTCCTTTTGATCCTTTGGCGCCCTGATCTCCCTGGATTCCCTGAATACCTTGCAATCCCTGAATACCTCTCGGACCAGATATACCTTGTAATCCTTGATCTCCTTTTACTCCCGGTATGCCCTGAATTCCCTGTAAACCTTGAATTCCAGTATCGCCTTTTATTCCTTTCAGTCCCTGATCTCCTTTTATTCCCTGAATACCTTGCGGTCCGGTTTCTCCTTGGATTCCTTGCGCTCCGTCCTCGCCTACAACTCCGTCTTTTTTAATGTCAAAACGAAAACTGTAAATGGTATTGTCCACTAATTCCCCAGAGAAAAAGTCTTGAAAAACTTCTATGTTAAAAACATAAAAATCGGTTTCGTTGGTAATGGATACTATTCTGAAGCTAAAAAAGTTATTTGCGTTGGCCGGATTTTCAATTTTGATCACTATATGATCGATTTCCGCTAGTCTATTGAACAGCATATTCAAATCCTTTGGCAGCAACGACTGTTTGTTTAATATCAGTTTCGTAAAATTTGCAGGATTTGTTTCGTTGGTATCAGTAAAGAAATAGCCTCTACTGTAATAATCAATTTGCGGATTAGAGCCGTCTGAAAATATAAATTGTAAATTATTGATTCCGTTGACTTCATTTATAAGTCCAATAATGGAATTCAATCGATAACTTTTATTTTTTTTTTGGTTATCAAATTCAGTCCCGAACAAGTAATCCTTTAAGCTAGGATACTCGTCGTAATTGTAAATGTCAGTGTCATTTGCTTTTGGCATTACTGTTGAAATTTGATAATTAAAAACTATTAAAAAAACAAAGATAATAGTTTTTATTTATTATAGTGCAATCTAATTATATTTGTAGTGTAATTTATTTATACTTAAAAGATGAAGAAGAAACCGGTAAAAGAAATGGTATCTGAACAAGTGTACAAAACACTAAAAGAAGGTAATGTAAAGCTAGTATATGACTATAATGCCGAAGCAAAAAAGAACAAATATTCAAAGCGGCTGCACTTAAAATTATTTGAAGGATATGACTTGCTCGAAAATTTTATTGTCGCGCGGCCTTATATCCAGAAGAAATACAAAATAGATTTGGGATTGTTCGAGATTTTGTTGTTCCTGCATGGGAAGAAATTCTTTAACCAAAAAGATTATGCCGAAATGCCAAAACAATTCAAGTACCGTTCGATAAAAAACCTGCTCAATACGGGATATGTGGGGATTGTGCAAAACGGCGAAAATCTGGCAAAACATGTGTACCGACTCAATACTCCAGGCACCATAATTATAAAAGAATTTTACGAAGTGTTGTCTGGCGAAAAGAAATTTCTGGAAGACTACAACAATCCATTGGCGCGTAAGAAAACCAGAACGGCATTTGACAAAAAGAAAATGGATCTGATTTTGAAAATCAATCAGGCTCCGGCACCTGAAAAGAAGAAGGCTTTATACCGGTAAGTAGTTTTCGTCGTAGTTTATTAATGGGTTCTTTGTTGATTGCTTCGAGAATGTTACGCAATACTTTGGCGCGCTGCTCTTCGGAACCGCGAAAAAAGAAAACCGGACTGACCTGGTATAATCCTCTTCCTTTGGTTTTCGAAATTAAATGCGACTTCGCCAGATTAGCAAAACAGCGGTGTATCGTAGTATCTGAATAAATATCCTGTCCTATTTTTGTAAGTAACGAATTGAATTTGTCACGCACCTGAGCGCTATTGGCGATAAAATTATTGTCGTCCATTTCCTCCGTGATAAAATCCAGGAAGATCCGTTCTGATTTGGACAACTTCATTAATAGCAATAATGAATTGAAATAGCGTTTTGTAAAAGCAGATTCTACCGCCACGGACGCAAAACGAAGCAACTCCAATTGTTCATTGTAGCTTCGGGAAACGTCTTTGGCAAGATAAGATATTACTTTTTTTTTTTCATTGTTATTTAAAATTCCATTTATCTGTTGGTTTATTAAAATGATGATATTTAAGTACTCTGATAATATCATTTAACCATTCACTATATTCTTCGTCTTCTTTTAAAAAAGTTGGAATTAAAGTTACTGAGTTTTTACTTGGAGTTTCTTTATTAAAAAAACTTAAACGCATTGATGAATTATGTTTTACTAATTCAAAAACAATGTCTTCAGGTAGTTCTTTACCTAATTTGTTTTCTAAATCTTTTTTTACTTCACATAGAAAAATTTCTTTATTCATAATTACATAATTAATTCCATTTGAAATTCATTTGATTTCTTATTTTTTGCTTTACCGATTCGTAGGATTCTTTTACTGTATAAGTTTCTCCATTAGAAAATACGTCACAATATCCTTTTTCGTCATGAGGTCGTATAGCGGCTATTAAATAAAATGTATGTATCCTAGTGGTACAATCTTTAATTGGCACTTCCATTCCTGCTTCCTGCTGCGGTATTAATTCCTCTGGAAGCCAAAGAACTTCTAAATCTAATTCTATCATAATATCAGTTCTAGTTCAGTTTTTTCTTTAAGAAAAATGCAGTTTTTACCTTCGTATTCTATTGTAATTCCGCAATGATCATAGTAGCGAACGGTATCGCCAACTTGTACAGATTGCACATCTGGACCTACCATGATTACTTTCCCTTCCAGCGGTTTCTTGATCGCTTCGCCCGGCAAAAATATTCCGGAAGCAGTTTGTGTGACAGCTTCCGAAATTTCTACCAAAACTTTGCTGCGGATTAATTGTTTTATTTTCATTGCTTACATTATTACTTCCCTAGTTTGATTTTTATGATTATACACTTTCTCAATGTTATACATATACAATTTGACGCTAGCTTGACGATCCATCAACATGGGTGCCTGGGAAATTTTACTTTTTAATTTTTCAAAACTGCAAAGTCCTTTCTTTTGCAGTTCCTGGACCGCGCCAATAAGGTTTCTATCTTTAGAAAAACGATACTGTCCAAATAATTCATCTGATAATGTTAGTAAAGCGTCCGTCTCTTCAAAATACTTACATTCGAATCCACCACTTTGAAACGTTTCAGTTGATTTTACCTTTGGATTATTATACATTAATAAATCAATTGATAATTTAATTGCGATTTTATGCTTATTCATTATCTCAATGATTTTCTCGTAATCCGTAATGCCTAATTTTATATAGCAATTTAAGAAGTCATTCGGTTTCCATTTTTCGCCACGGCTATTCAATTGAGCGATTTGTTTTAGCGTTAACGTATTGCAAACAACAAAATATACTGGGTTTCCTGTTTGTTTACTTATTTCATATCGGTGCTGGCCGTCTATGATACAATACAATCCGTCCTTTTCTGAAACAATTATTGGACAAAAAGGAAGCATATTAAATCCTTGGGTAACATCGTTTATGATTTTTTCAATCTTAGATTTACTCAACAATCTATTCCCTGTTATATTTTCAAATAATTCGTAATTTGTTGTTTGCTGGATTTCCATTTTTTAACTTTTATTATTAACTGAATTTACAATTGTGGCAAACACTCCTTTTTTCCAGAACGTAATAGCACCGCCTACAGAAGTCCAGATCCTAGCTTCTTTATCATATTCAAAAGAAGTGATTCCGGTAACGTCGATATTCATTTTGTTTGTGATACATTCTACGGTTTTAGCTGTAGCAAAATGTTGTCTTACTGCTTTTCGCGTTGGTCTTTTCATAGGATTATATAGTTTCTGTTTTTAATACCGTACCAAATCACATAAGATCCATCGGCTTTATCAATCCTTGGCTTCAACCACGTTTCTACTAAAAAAGCTATTACGATAATAGCGACTAACAATATTTTCATAGTTTATAGAATTAACAGAAAAGCGTCGCGCTGTTCCTGATTGGATTTTTTAGGGAAACCGGGAGCGATCATTTCAATTTCCTTGTGGGTAATTTTGCCGTTTGCTCCTTTCCAGTGTTTTTTTAGTGGCTTAACCTGAACAAAAGGAATGTCTTTATGAATACACATTTCTACAATCTTTCGGCCTACTTCGTGATTGGCTCCGGTTTTAGAGCCAATTCTGGAAGCAACACCAGTTCCCATATTATTGCTATGCCAATTGGTTTTTTTGATCAACCAGGAAGCCTCTATTCGAACTTCCTTTATGAATTCCTTATGGAGTTCTAAGTAGTCGAATAGTTCAAAAAAAGTTAATGTTTTCAATTCGAAAGTTTTCGTTTTCTTATCGATGCAGGCGACTCCTGATTTACTAACATCAGGATCAATTCCTATCACTAAATTTTGTAGGCTGTTCATGGGTTATTTTACTGTTGTGGTTTCTTTATAAATTGAAATCCCTAGAAATCGTATTGTAATTTCTTTTTTTGAGAAGTTCGTACAGCCTGTACCATCGTTATAATCTGGTGTTAAAACTACTGTCTTAGTAATCATTGCTAATTTTTTCATAATGAGTTATTTTTTTTAGTTTCCTTCTTCGTTTCTGATATTCACATCATCGAGCATAATTTGTCTGCCAATGTATTTTGTAGGATCCGCATTATACTCGTCATAAATGGAGTTGAGGTAGAAAAATTCGTGCGGTAATGATTTAGCCATTCTGGAAACAAAACCGTCAATTGCATTGAATATATTAGTCAACATTTGTGGATCAGCACCATAAACCTGACTCAAATGTTTATTGGCTTTACGCTCTAAACCTTTGTTCGCTTTTTTAAGCAGGTTGTTTAAGTACGGATCATGCTCTACCGTTTCAATAAGATTGTCATTAGCTTCTACAGCAAGTTGGTTGTAGATAAGTGATTTTAAGACGTTGTTTTTATACGCCATCACTTCTTCTGTATATACTTTTTCTTTCCAGGAATCGTCGCCAGCAGCATAGAATTTCCAGGTCCCGTTAGCTACTTCAAAAGAAAGCATAGCAGCCGGACAAGTGGTTAATTGGTTTCCTTCAATCAATGAAAGATACACGGAGGTTAAATCTTTTTTGGCTATTTTGTAATAGTTGCCGTTTGGGTGGCCTACTACTCCCTGGTACATTTCTTCAATAGTGTACACTGGTTTTTCTGGAACAAAAGAAAGTACGTCTTTAGTACTTAAATCTTTTGTGCTTGCGCTTGTGTTGTTCTTCATTTACTCGTTTTTTTGGTTTAACTGTTTTACTTTCCCTTGTATTCCTTTTACTTTTACCGATGTGAAACCGGCCACATATTTTACATTTGTAAATTTCAGAAGCTCCATCTGAATGCTCATTCTGTAAAAAATAGTTTGCTGATAACTTTGTTTTGTGCTGCGTCTTTCCGGCGCAACCTTTCATAAAGCTATTAGTACATGCCATTGTTCTTAATTTTGATTCTTATTTAAATCGTGCCATAAAGCCTCTACAGTGATTATTAATTCCTCTCCGATCTTACCAAAGTTCATTTCAAAACAATAGTGTTCTATCATACAGAAACCGTCTTGTTTAGGAAAATGAGTTTGTAGAAAACTAATAATAGCTTTTATCAGAATGCTATTATCATAAGGGTTCATTCCATCGGAATTAAATATTTCAGCTAAAGTGACAGCGTTATTCCTGTCTTTAAGTATTTGTAACCTAATAGCCTCTATTAATAGAATAAAACTATCTATTGTAATTCCTACCATTTGTTTTTTTCGTTTTAAGCTTTTACAAATATAATTATTTTATACTAATAGTGTAATAATTTGTTACCAAATTACCAACCAG
The DNA here is from genome assembly GCF_004349085.1 of Flavobacterium caseinilyticum. Classification (GTDB taxonomy): domain Bacteria; phylum Bacteroidota; class Bacteroidia; order Flavobacteriales; family Flavobacteriaceae; genus Flavobacterium; species Flavobacterium caseinilyticum. The sequence goes on from NZ_SMFM01000002.1 coordinate 335,417, forward strand.
TGGTAATATAGTTACCACCCAGTGGTAATATCAAATGACAAATTAAATTATAACTTATTGAATAATAATAATATACATGTCAAAACAACCAAATAAACTCCATAGTAATTACTTTGAGTAACTTAGTATTATTGTAATAAACAAATAAATAATCAATTTTAACATTTATTAATTAATAGTTTATTGTTAATGTGTTGATTGTTAGTATATTATAAATATTAATATTTTAGTATTATTCTTATATTTTATATATGATTGATTTGTAGGGAGGGTATAGGGGTACGGAGGCGTTGCGAAAAAAAAGGAAACCGGATTTATTTCGGGTATGGGGTGCGTTTTTTCCCCGGATCGCTACAATTTTTCGACTTTTTTATTCCTGCTGTTACGACTGGTTTTTTGCGTACTACTACATACTTAATCCTAGTTAGGTCACATTAATACTTCGTTAACACCTATCAATTAAGGAACTAGCAATATTATACTGTAATTATCCCGACAATCGACACGACAACTACAAAAATCTATGTAATTAATCAATAAATTATAATCTCAACCCTCTGAGCTTTCGATATTTCAAAATTAATTGGCATTGGTACGGTATAATTAAACCATAACATCAGTAAAAGCGCTGATTCTACTGACTTACAAGCGAATCCAGTACCATTACAATATCACCCTATAAAACAAAATAGCATCTAAATAATAAATTCAACAATTAAATCAATTAAGCAATCAAAAAAGCAATCAAATAAACAGTATTAAAACAATCTAATTAAATATGATATAAGTATAAATTAATAGATCACATTAATATCTAATGAAGGAATAAATATAAAACTTAACACCTGGTAAAACATTATATAAGTATAACATATTGATATTAATATAAAGGAATAAGCGACGATAAAATAATCTAGTAATATAATACGATAGCAGCAAAAACAAGGCTTTAAAACCAACTATAAATAAAAGCAATAGTTTTTCTTATTAGTATAAATATTTCGTATCAAATTAATAGTATCAATTTGTTATACTAATGATATAAAGTCCTATATTTGTAGGGTACTAAAGAAGTACAAAAAAGCTCATTGAAATATCGAATAAAAAATAACGGTTTACAATATGATTGTACTAGGTCGAGCGAAACGGCAGCCGCTAACTAATTATAAAAACTAATCCAATGAAAAAGTTAACAACACATTACATAATATTAATACTTATAGCTTCTTACTTCATGTTTAACGGTTGTATTAATAGAACGCCAGCGAACGACTGGAAAGCATACGCCAACGATTTACAAAGCGAAGGTTGGAGTATTGAAGCAGCGGAACACATTGCAAAGGTAGAGTTTAAGATCCTGCCAATTGACGAAGAATACACCGCATATATTGAAGACTAAAAACAATAACAAAACAAATATTTAAAAATCATAAAAAAAACAAAGCCATGAACACAAGCAACACTCCGCCAGTAGAAGACAAAACAAAAGAAATTTTAGGAAAAGTAATTTTTTGGACAGTAGTAACAATTATAATAGTATTTATTTATTCAAGTACTCCGCTACGTTACAGATAAAATCATAAAACCAACAAATAAAACATTTAAAAACTTATAAAAATTTATATCATGGAAAACACTGCAAAATTATTCGTAACAGATTACGCTAGTTATAACGAAGGAAAACAATTTGAGTTTGGTTATTGGGTTGAGTTAAACGATTTTAACGATGCTGAAGAATTCAATACATACATAACAACACATTTTAATAATGTTGTAGGATTACAAGACTTTGAGCCAATGTACACCGATTTCGAGGGGTTTCCTGATTCATTATATAGTGAGTCTATGAGTGAATCAGAACTTGAAAAAATATTTAAATATATAGAACTGGATTACGAAAATAAAGACGACAGCGAAAAAGTTTCTTTATGGAATGAGTATTGTTCGGAGCAAAGGAATGAAGACGAAATACATAATTTCGACGATGATTTTTTTGATATTTTTTTTGAAGGTAAACCAATGGAAGCAGCAAAGGCAGCGAGTTTTGGCGATGTTAATTGGTCAGATGATTATATAAGTTTTGACGGTTACGGGAACTTAAAAAGCTTGTCAAATCCTATTCACGCAATTGACGAAAACGCACTAATTGAGTGGTTAATTGAAAATTTATAATCTATTACAACGCCTTCGCAAAGAAATGGTTTTCGGTTCGATACCGACGAAGGCACAAATTTAAAACTAATTATTTAATCTAAAAACTTATATCATGGCTAACAATTGTATGAATTACATCACTATCAACGGAAATGATAATGATATTAAAGAGTTTTCACAACTTTTAAAAATAGACGAACAACAACCAAACGGTTATGACATTTACGAAAACTTATGTAATGAGTTTGGGAAATCTGAAAATGACGGAAGATGGTTTGATATTCAATTAGTAGAACAAGACAAAAATACTATTGTTATATCTGGAGATAGTGCCTGGTGTCCTTGTCTTGAATTATTTACAAAAATAAGCGGCAAATATACATCATTAGAAATTCATTATGAATACGAAGAAAGCGGATGTGATTTTGCAGGTTTTGCAGAAATAAACGAAGGTAATTGCGATGATAATTGTTTTGGATATTGGGAAGGAAAAGCAAAAAATGACTATGAATACGCTTTTCAAACTGCTTTTGAAGATATAGAATATTACTACGAAGAAGATAGCGAAGAAGATTTTATATATAGTTCTATGTATAAAGCATTTGAACCAAAAGAACAAGCGGAACTTTTAGAGGAATTTAGAAATAAATTAATCGAGCAAAACTAATGAAGAAGCAACCCAACACAACAGAAAACCGATGTAAGATAATTTTATCGGTTTTCTTTCTCCTGATTACTTCAATTATTATTCAACTTTAAAAAATACGATTATGAATATATATTATAGCATCCGAGTAATGAAAGCAAAGACCGAAGAAAAAGCCAGAAAAAAAATGTGTGATGATAATTTTTTTGAAGATCACGAATTATGCGACGTGATTCTCTCAGAACAAGAGCTGAAAGACTATTTAAAGAATAAAAATAAAAAGCCATGAAAAAAGCAATTATTATTATTTGGACATTCCTAACAATTGTTTTATTAATACTCGGAATTTACGGCTATTACATACAAAACAAAATAATTGATATTGAAAAACGGGCCTATCAAAAACTGACAGAAGAAAACAAAGATCTAATTGAATTTATAATATTTGGCGAAAGTCAAGAGTAAAAAAATAAAACCATGAATCAAGCGCAAAAAAAAGAATCTCTTACTAAATTTTTAAGAGTTTCAGACAAAAATCAAAAGTATTTTATTACTACGGATCAAATAACAGGCAAACGTTTTGCAGTTGCAGAATTCGGAGAACCGGGAGAAGTAAACATCAAAAGTAATTTTATGAAATTCAAAGAAATGGAATGCTTTTTATTTGGAGTAAACGCAGTAAAAAACAATACTTTAAAAATAAACTAAAAATCATATCTAATGAAAAACTTTAGAGATCAAATCGAGAATTTTATAATCAGATTAACAAAAATGTTATTCTCACAAGTATAAAAAAATTAACTATTTTAATACAAATAATTTTTACTAATAAGAAAAATTTATGGAATTATCAGAACGAATAAAATACAATATAGGCGCCGGACTACTTTTTTTATTAGCAGCGTCCGGCATGTACTTAGCATCATATTAACACTAAAAAAAAGCCGTTAAAATCTTTAAAATGGAGATTTATTTGTAGCGATAACAGAAACGGCACTAAGAAAATTTTAATCAAAAACCTTTATAAAATGAAACAAACTATTTTGACGCACAAAGATCCGGAAATGCTAGGAAAGGAATTAATTACTGAACTGCAGAAACTAAATACTGATTTTGTAATAATTCACAGCTCTACTTTTTACGATCACATTGACGAATTTTTTAAAGCAATCATACTATACCACGAATAAATAAAAACTCATGAACAAGAAGCAATCTATTATTTTAATCATCATTTTACTTGCCATCATTACTGCTGCAGGTATATACTAAAAAAAAAGCCATGGAAAAATTAGTTAAAAAAAGCAGCCTTAGATCTGGACTAAACAGATTTTTTAGAATGACACAACGAATCGAAATTACTAAACTACCTACTAATACGGTAACAGTAAGAAATGTTTATAAAAACAAGCAAATTATTGAAGTAACAAGTGATACTTTTGCTAGGTTTAACTCTAGAATTTAATTCAAAACAAAAATAAAAATGACAGAAATAGAAATCTTTGCAAAATTTGTAAAGGACAAAAGGACAGCGTTAGGAAAATCAATTGCTGATTTATCTGAAGAAGTTTTCAACGATAGAAAAAATAGATACATTAGTGACCTGGAGAACGGAAGAAGAAAAGGAATTACTATTGATGTAATGGGTAAGATACTGGCTGCACTAAACACAGAAATTAGTTATAAAGAACTGTAAAATTATTTAAACTAAAATAAAAATAAAAATGGAAAAAGAAAAAGAAATCAAAAACACTGCAGATGGAGAGAGAACAGTAGAAATTCCTTTGAAAAGGTATGACGAATTGTTAATTAAAGAGAAAATGACCATGGATAGTGATAAAGAATTAAAGCAGCTTACAGATGTTTTAGTAATATCCAACAGTTTAACTATGGAACTTATAGCAGAAAAAGGAGCTCTACAAAATCAAAATATTGAATTATTAAATCTAAGAAAAAGTAAAACTTGGACGGAAATATTCACTAGTATAAAAAATAAAATTTTATTTAAAAGTGAGTAATAGCGTATAAAAAAATATAAAAAAAGCGACCCTTAGTGGTCGCTTTTTTTGTTTAATGATTTTTCTATTCTAAGCAGAATACTTTCTATATTTTTCAAAACAGTAAAAGATTCTACGCTGTAATCTGGCGACTCAATTGCAATAGTTTTACCGAACAAATTAGCTTGGTTTCGTTTTAATTTATCGTTTAAAGCAATTGGATCCTGGCCTTTTTTCAAGAACCAGTAATTAATCTCCGGGAAGCGCTTAATTATTTTATCAATCAAATTATCACTAATTTTATTTCGATCATGCAAAATATGATCAATTGAAGAGTGACTAGCGTACCCTAATTCCTTAGAAAATCCTAATGCAGAATACCTTAATTCTGCTAAAACCCTTTTCATTATTTCAGAATCAGGTAAATTTTTGTTGTTTTCATTATTTGCCATTTTCGTTTATTTTTATGTTGTTAATATTTTTTTACTTGATTAAATTGTATTATTTATTCTCTGAAATCCATCTACTAAATCTTCATGTGACATTGCGTCGTATTCATTCAAGTCAATAGTATCGACATACTCCAAGAAGGAAAGTAACACTTTATTTTGCTCAATAACAGACAATTTTGCACTACTAATTATATTCCAGTTTTTCAAAAAAGAAGATAAAGATTCATACGGACATTTCCCCGTACCGTCCAGTCTATTTATCGATAGCGATTTTATATCAGACAATTTTAATTCATATTCCTTTCCGTTTTCATATCCTAATGAATTCGTTCCTGTAAATTTTGCTTTAATTTCCATCTTAATTTACTTTCTTATAATTTATATCCCAAACTTTTTTCAAGCTCTCAGCGTGTTCTCTATTCGTTTTCTTAATATAGTCTAGCATCTGTTCCTCGCTCTTCCATCCACATATAGCCATCAAAGTACTATTACTTACCGTTCCGTAAATGTTAGTCGCAAAACTTCTCCTGCAAATGTGGCTTGTTATCAGTTCGTGTTTTGGGTATAAACTTACTACTTTTCTTTTAACTTTAGTTTTAGGATCAACTTTTGCAACCCCGCCCATCATTTGAGTATCAAATTTCAAAATTCCCGCTATTGTTTTAATATGTTTATTGAATTTAGGATCACAAATTTTTTCTGGCAGCGCTCCGTTTCTTTTCTTCAAAATATCGTGTATCATCCAGTGAACAGGAATAGAAACCCAAGTTTTTGTTTTCTCAGTTTGAATTTCAATAAAATCATCATGAAAATTATCTAATTTAAGTTTCGATAAAAAATCTGAAATACGTAAACCGGTCCACAATCCAATAATTAAATTGTCTCTCACATTATCTAGCGTAGGATTTTCAGAAAAATCATGGTTATAAATTTTATTTATTTCCAATTCATCAAAATAAGGTTCTTTGTAATCGTGGTTTTCTTTAGTAACAAAAACTCTATTTTTATAACTCTGATTAATCAAAATGTTTTCTGCTTCTGCTCTACCGCAAAAGAATTTAAATCTTCCAATCATCCTGCGAGCTGTTTTTTCAGCGTAAGATTCAGCCGTTAGAAATTCAGAAAAATTATCCAGCAAAGTATCATCAATTGAACTAAATTTTATTTTGTCTTTTCCTTCAAATTTCTGGATCAATTTATTCAAAATAGTATAATGGCTTTGTGTTCTTTCTTCCATGTATTTATCAGCCGAAACTTTAAATTTTGGTGCTTTCTCTTTTAGCCACCAGGTAGCAAAATCAGTCAAATAAAGTTTATGAAGTTCTGGCGCTTTTTTCAGTTCATTAGACGGACGATTGAAAAATTTGGCTACGCTTTTTTCAAGCCAAATTTTATTCAAAATTTCACCTTCCATAAAATCCTCATTGACTGCATTAAAAAGATGGATCTTTAATTCTGATAATTTAGAATTTAACTTGTCTCTATTCGGGACCGCTATAACGTTTCGTATTTTCTGGTTATCCTGGTCCCAATACTTAGGATCAATAAATACATTAATACCAGCGCCAGTATCAGTACTTCTTCCGCTAATGAAACGGATACGGATTTCTGAAGGAGATTTTTTACCTACAATGTAGTACTTTAGTGTTGCCATAATTTTCGTTTTAATTTGATCAAAAGAACACTCTTCCCAAAGCATTCCATCCCGACAATATCCCGACCAGTTTGAACCAATACAAACATATTATACTACAAATATAAAATTATTTTTACTATAAATACAAAATATATGTACTTTTATTCTAATACGTGTATTAATAGTATAAATCCGTCTTCCAGTCAAGGTCACTTAATCTATTGTTTACCAAATAGATACAGTTAATAATTTCGTTGAGTCGGGTGGTTTGGAATTGGTTTTCCCGAAACGTGAAATTTTCGGGATAAATTAAACCAATTAGTTCTCTAGTATCAGCTAAACTACTGTTTTCACAGGCTTCTCCGAGCTTTAAAAGGTTTTCCAATCCTGTATTCATTAATTGCTCAATATTACCCTTATCATCATCTGCATTCCCAATCTGTTTTTCTAAATTACTTATGATGCCATTATATTCTTTTTTCATAAGATTGTAATCTTCAACCTCGATTTTTTCAGTTACCAATAAGTTCCTTGCAACTGATAATTTCTTTTCATATTCCGAAATCTGTTCCAGCGACTTTCTCTTTTCATTAGCTATAATCCCTGTATGCTCTCTATAAGCTTCAAGTAGCACAGCAGTATATAGTTTCTTAACTGGTTCTAAAGGTTTGAATTTATTTAACTGTTCAATAAATATCTTGTTTGCTATTTCGGAGTTGACTCTCCATTTACAGAGCTTATCACAATGATAGTAATAGTAATATTTGTTTCTCCCTTTGCATTTACTGCCTGTGAGCTTTCGTCCGCACTGTGGACACTGGAAAAAACCTCTTAGAGGAAAATTTTCTATTGTTCTGACCTTAGGCCTATACGTTCTGGATTTACCGTCAAGAACATCCTGCACTCGGTAAAATAGTCCTTCACTGATTATTGCTTCATGTTGTCCATCCACCCATCGGACCTCTTCATCTTTATATTTAGGAACTACGATTTTCCCACAATACAGCGGATTACGCAAAATAACCCACATGTTACTCTTAGCAATGCGCAACCCTTTTTCCTTTGCCATCTGGTAAATGGATTCAGTGCTGAAAGCATTTTTTGCAATCTGCTCAAATACCCATATAAGCTGAGTTGCTGCCTTCGGCTCGGGGGCTATATATTTTTTTCCGTCTTCAGTTGCTTTATTAACATAACCATAAGGAGCCATGCCCATATGCCTTCCTTCTTTCTTACCGCGTCTGAGCCCTTGAAATGTATTGAGTGCCCTTCTGTCATTTTCTACTTCTGGTGCTGCCAGATAAAATGCAAGCATCATCTTATTTTCTGGGACACTTAAATCAAGAGGCTGCTCTATAGCCTGAGGTTCAACACCTAGTTTTCTTAACAGGTTTATCATTTGATAGGCATCCCCTGCATTACGACTGAACCTGTCCCATTTCATGAAAAGAATCAGGTCTACTTTATTTTTATGTTTTTTAAGATTAACCAAAAGTTTTTTCCACTGTGGCCTGTTAAAAGTCTTTGCAGAATGATCTTCATAGATTACGTTGCGTATTTCCATATGATTAATGCTACAATATTTTCGCAACATTTCTTCCTGATTACGTTGTGAAAAACCTTTCTCAGCCTGCTCGTCAGTGCTGACCCTTATATATAAATCTGCTATCTTACTCATCTTCTTTCGCTTAAATGTTTAGACACAGCGATATTAGCGATTTTCCTCAACAAATACAAAATTTCCTGTACCTGTTCGAAAGTTACATCTAATCCTTCTGATCTCAGCATATGTAAAGCCCTTTCAGGCGTCAGCTTTGAATCCCTATAGTCCATATCCTTCTCCATCCTCTTACTTTTTTAAATTCATATTCTTTTAAAAAGTAATTTAACCGTAAAACTGGCTCTAATAGTCATAATGGCAGTACTTGGCTCTGTCTGGAAATATATTTCCTATCTCTTAAAAATACTTCAACAAATTGCAAAAAAAATACCCATCATTTATAATTCTGGTTATTCACATGTCATCAATTATCCAATACAACTAAACAATTAAGATAAAGACTTCGATTAGTTTTTATAGCTATTTTTTTTTTACCGTTTTATCTCATTTAACTTCCTTTCTTCCTATTTCATTTGGTGAGGAGCACCGATGCTTGGTTCTTTTTTTTCAGGAGCAAAGGTATTTTCGGGCTCTTAACGGATAACCAAGGTCAGGCCCTTTGAGGTTTTGAATAAAATCTCCACCCATGCGGGTTGTATTTTTCTCAAAAACCTTGGTTTTCCTAAACCCTACCTTTTTATGCTCATGAAACAAAACCAGCATACTCCGGCTCTTTACACGAATAAAAAAAATGTCACATATGAAAAACAATCAATTAAATATTACAAATGAAACAAAACAGCGCCTCCTCTCATTGCCGAATAAATATTTTAAAAAAATAGGCAAACCTAATAAGGCTCACAGAGGAGAGCAGATTGAAAGAAAATGAAGTGTAACAATAGTGAATAACAGTTAAAAAAGAAAATCATGAACATCATCGGAAGACTGACAAGGGATGCGGAAGTACGCAGAACGTCACAGGAAAAACAAGTAGTAAACTTTTCAGTAGCTACTAACGACAGCTACAGAAACAAGCAGGGCGAACGCATAGAGCAGACAACGTACTTCGACTGTTCGTATTGGCTTAGTCCAAAAGTAGCGCAGATACTCACAAAAGGTACGGTGGTAGAACTCACAGGCAGAGTAAGTGCAAGGGCATGGACGGGCAGTGACGGAGAAGCACACGCAGGGCTAAATTTCAATACCTCGCAAATCAAACTGCACGGGGGTGGCAAAAAATCCGAAACGGTGCAGGCTCACGCAGGAAACAGCAACGATAAGGAAAATGACGACCTCCCATTTTAATCAAGAGTATTCAAACAATTATCAAATTTTTAAATCATTTTATCATGGCACATAATATCAATTTCAACAGCACAACAGGACGTTATTCATTCTTTAGCGTAAAAGAAAAAGCGTGGCACGGCTTAGGGCAAATCGTAGCGCAATACCCTACGAGCGAAGAAGCAATCAAGCACGCAGGATTAGATTATGAAGTCATAAAAACACCACTATATACCAAAGGTTCGGGCATCATCGAAACCAGAAACGGTATTGAAATAGGCAGTAGCGAATTGGAAGTACCTTCCTATTATGCCAATATCCGTGCCGATAACAATGCCGTATTGGGTGTGGTTGGCAAAGACTATCACATCGTACAAAACCGTGAAGCATTCAATTTTTTTGATGCTATTGTAGGTGGTTCACAAGGAATATTATACGAAACCGCAGGAGTATTGGGACAAGGGGAACGCATCTTTATTACCGCCAAACTACCCGATTATATCCGAGTAGGAAATGGCGATGATGTAACAGAAAAGTACATTTTCCTAACCACTTCGCACGATGGCAGTGGAAGCATAACAGCAGCCTTCACCCCTATCCGTATTGTTTGCCAAAATACCCTTAACGCCTCGCTTCGTTCAATGAGCAACGTGGTACGCATCAAACATACTTCGGGAGCAAAACAGCACTTGGAAAATGCACACAAGGTTATGGGATTAGCGGATACCTTAAGCAACCAGTTAGAAGGAATATTCAACCAGTGGGCTAAAGTAAAGGTGACTGACCAAGAAGTAAAAAAACTAATCCAATTGGCTCTTTGCCCAAACAAGGAAACATTGGATTTGCTAAAGAAGGGTGCAGAAGATGAAGTTTCCACCGTCTTCAAAAATGTGGTACAAGATGCCTTTGCCTATGCTATGACAAGCGACACCCAACAAATGGATACCACCAAAGGCACATTGTTCGGGGCATACAATGCTGTGACAGGGTACTATCAGAATGTGCGCAATTACAAAGATGATGAAGCCAAGTTACAAAGTATTGTAATGGGTGGAACCGCTCAAATCAAATCACAGAAAGCATTTGAATTGTGTACTGCCTTTTCAATAAACGGCTCGGAAATCTTAAATCTCAATTAATAACTACAGGCGACTGCCTTTACAGGTGGTCGCCTATTTAAAATTTACAATCATGACAAAGGAAAACAAGAAGAAAAATGAATTTGCAGATTACCTTTTCAACCAATTTGTAAAAGCAGAACGTAGGGACAAACAAGATTGGTCGCTGAATTATTGGAACGTTTTAACCCAATATGCAGAGATTGGGTTGTCTGATGAAGAACAGTCTGAAGAAAGATTATACGTATTTAAACTTGATATTATAATTAGGGAAGCTATGTCAGGCTGGAACACACACCTATTGATCCTGCGTGGAAAAGAAGCCGAACAGGATTATAGGGAAAGAATGAAAAAATATGAAGAACGCTTACGTGCCATTGGACATGACGAAGCAACAATTAAGCAAATGTTAGACTATAAAATCAAATTAAATTATGGAACCGACTAATTTTTTCAATCAGATAGCGCAAATGGGCATTACGGGAGATTTACAGCTCACTATATCAAAGGGTATAGAAAACACCCTTATTGTTTCCATAATGCTTCAAAATGAGCAATGTGGTGATAATGCGAAACAACTGATACCACCGCTTAATCTGCGGGGAACAGCAGAAGAATTGGACGAGGGATTTTTTCAGCAGATAACAACGCCTTTGCATACCGCTTCGGGTTTAGTGGTAAATATGGAAGCCTTTATGAAGCAATTGGAAGTAGCCAAAAAGCAATCGGCAATGGAGAAAGAAAAATCCGAAAAAGAGAAGAAAGAACAGGAAGCCAAAGACAAGAAGTTTAAAGACGGCATGGCAAAGGCAGACGAATTGGAGAAAGAGGATAAATTCCGTGAAGCATGGATGAAAGTACCCGAAATTACAGACTTCCCCGAAAAGGCAGACGAGATACGCAAACGCAAATCGGAACTATCAAACCAATTTTCTTCAACAGGTCTTTTTGCGACTGAACAAACTACCGTTTAACACAAAATCAAGAGTTATGTTATTAGCAACACAGTTAGAACGAGTATTTATACTTAAAGATAAAGGGCAGGACATCAGACTGACCGACCCCGAACCACGTTGGAGTGTGGAAGCGGTATTGAATTTTTACGCCAATACGTATCCCATACTAACCACCGCAAAAATATCTGCCCCCATCATCCGTGATGATAGGATAGAATACAAATTAGAGAGCGTAATGGGAACAAAAGGTTAAACCAAAAATAAAAAACAATGAACTATGCAACGCAATATCCTATCGGGAACTATCAGCATACCCGAACAGAAAACACAACGGCAACTGCACAGACAATTGGGCGAGTTCTCACAATGGATGCAAAGAGCCAAAGACACAAACGAAGTACGGAAAGACAAACAGAAATCCGTACCGATAGCAATGCTTCCAATGGTTTTCTAAAGTGTGGGTTTCTGCCTAAACTGAAAACAACACAATCCACACAGGATTGTAAGAAAACAGCAAAAACGCAAAGGGATTTTTACAAGTCCCTTTCCCAACTTGCAGAGCATTACGGCATTGAACCGTTACAAACGCAGGAATACGGCTACCCCTACAATATGGCTTTGGCTATGTGGGATGCTGAAACCAAGTTAAAACAAAACAATGTCAATTGGGATAATTTACGTTTGGTACAGGATAGTAAGAAAACATTTTTTACGAGCGAAGAACGATACAGCACAGGTACAACCCTATACTATATTCCAATCGTGCCACTCTTTCAAATGCTCTATGACCCAAAGCGTAAAAAGACGGCTCAATTGCTTGTTTCGATTTGCAGTTATCTATATCATATTGTCGATATACCGTATTATAGACAGGAAAACAGCTATCTGTATTGGATGTATGAAATGATGAACGATTGGGTAGAACAGGATGATTATACCGAAGAAACGGACAGCTGTATTGCTGAGATTGCAAAAGCTGAATGGATAGGCGAACGGGTTGAACAGAAACTATTCAATCGCATCAATTTACAGTTATTTGAACAGCGTTTTAACCGCTTTAAAAGCCGTGATACATTCGACCAGGAATGCCAAAAAGTCGCTTGCGATGCCTTTGCCCTTTATTCACAATATCCACACGAGAGCATTTTCCGAAACGCACCAAGACCCGAAGAAGACCCCTATACTGATGAAAACGATTGCGAAACTGTTGGAATGGAAAAGTATATCTCCTTTATAGCAGATACCACAGGTTGGTTGTATGAGAGCCTTGCGGATAGTATCAACAATGAGTTTAACGAGTATGGAGCAATGGAAGAACCAACAATTTGTAAATACTTTGACGGTAGCAACATAACGCAAACCAATCTTGATTTTGAGAACCGCCTGTTTGCCCTTTTGGACGAACTCTGCACACTACTGTATGATTATAAAACGACAAGAAAATGAACAATATAAACGACATAACCGAGAATTTTGGAACACTTTACCACCCAAAATCTGCATTGGTTTTTTACCAAACCAAAGGGACGAATACCGATATGTATGTGGAGCATTTTGATTTGGACAAAAACGGAACTCCTGTCAATGCCCATCCATTGACCGTAAATGAAGCTAAAGTATTGGCAAAGGCTTTACACACCGACAAAGAAAAGGACAAAGCCTTTTTAAAGCCAAAAGGGATTTTGCAGACCAATATACTGCATATCAATCCAAGCGAAAAAGGCGCGGTACTTTGGTACACCAAAGCACAGGAACAGCAATTATATTTTGTGAACGGCTTGGGCATACCCAACGGCAAAGCTTATGTACCATCAATGCTTTGGTATGCCAGTAAAAACAGCCTTGCGGTATTTGCTCTTGCAACTGACAGAAGACCATCGGAAAATACACCATTGTATTATGCTCCTTTCTTCAACATTTATGAAGACGGCAAAGTCTGTATGGGAACTGTAAGTATAGACATTAAAAATTCCGCTTCTGTGGAGGAATTTACAACTGCTTGGGAAGACTACTTTTTTAACAGCTATTTCAGCCATTTCTTAGGAAAACAAAATCCCATAAAAGGGAATTGCGTAATCCTTTGGAAAAAACTGATTGAAACCAGCGAAGTCTTTCCTAAAGAGACCTTGAAAAAGAACAACAAAACACTTAAAAATCTTTTGTGATGAATAACGAGAAACTAAAAGTACATTTTACCGATAACTATCTGATAAGCCCGACCAATCCCATTGCGGTAAACTTAATCGGTGCAGGTGGTACAGGTTCAAAGATTTTGACCGCTTTAATGGAAATGAACCACAGCTTAATCGAATTGGGACACGCAGGCTTACGTGTCCGCCTATGGGATGATGATATTGTGACCAATGCCAATTTAGGAAGACAGCGTTTTGCAGAAAGTGAAACAGGGTTATACAAATCCGTTGCACTCATCAACCGTGCAAACCGCTTTTCAGGTACAAATTGGAAAGCCGAAACCGAAAAGTTTGAGAAGGACAGTTTGGGCAGAATACCCGAAGAAGCACAGGCAACTATTTACATTACCTGCGTGGACAATGTACAGGCGAGGTTTGGAGTTGCTGAAATACTGAAAGAAATAGGTTACCGCCGACACCACAGGGACGAACCGAAGTATTGGTTGGATTTTGGCAACAGCCAATATACAGGGCAAGTGTTGCTATCTACCATAGGAAACATTCATCAACCCAATTCGGAGAAATACGAAACGGTGGCAAATCTGCCAATGATTACGGAAGAATTTGGAGAATTATTGAAGCAGTCCGAACAACACGATGACACACCGAGTTGCAGTTTAGCGGAAGCTTTGGAGAAACAGGATTTGTTTATCAATTCCTCTTTAACACAAATGGGCTGTTCGCTTTTATGGAGCTTGTTTCGATATGGTATGACACCGTACAGAGGCTTTTTCCACAATCTGAAAGACTTTCGTACCCACCCCATAAAAGTAGCCTGAAAGTCAAAATCGGGCAGCAAAAAGACACTCCCTCCTATGGTCGGGATAGTCTTTTTGCGCCTAATCGGTGCAACCACTTTGCTAAAATATATGTCAATCCATAAATTTCTCTCTCATATTTTACCAAACAGGTTGCAATCTAATTTCTAAGGGATATTCATTATCCCTTTCGTTGTTTTAGGGGACTTCTTTTCTTTCCACAGCAGCGGTCAAAGCAAAGAAGCAAAAGAAGACCGCAATATTAAAATTGGATTTTCTACCATTGCTAATTACTCTATTGGCTGTGTTTTCCAAACAGAAAAGCCTTCAAAAAGATGTTCAATGTTTTCAAATTCTATAAATGCAATTAGTTCTTTTTTGCACTGTCCTTTAAATCGCCTGAAACACCCAAAACTTTTCAGAGGTATTTCAGCTAATTGCCCTATGGTATCAATATCCAAAACCTCGAACATGCTATACATTCTTTTACTGAAAGGGAAATGGCTTGCAATTAGTAACTTATGCTGGTCAATTTCAATTTCAGTTTTACTTTTCCTTTTTTTGATTTGCTGGGTCTCGCATTTAAAGTCGTATTTTAACTGTTGTAATTTTTGCTTATAGTCATCAATTTCAGCAAGTAACTCCGTTACGCTTTTTACTTTTTTATATGTTCTTTCGAAAATTTGGCGGACGTTTTCACCAGTGACCCCATAAATGGACGCCACTTCCTGTAGTGTCATTTTTTCTATCAGGAGCTTTTGCAATACATCATATTCCTTTTCAGAGAGTACTTTTCGGGACATTTCGATATAAAATCTATTGGTACGTGCTATTACATCTTTCATAGGAATGCATTTAAATTACTTTATCACTGAAATAATATCCTCTTTAGTGAAGTCTTTTTTCTATATTTTATTTAAAGATAGCAAGGTTTATGGAGTTATCCAATGTTTATATTATAGATACGTCTGGAAAACATTAAATGAAACAACCCGAAGATCGACTTCGGGTTGTGATTAAATGCAAATTTTTATACTATAAACTTAAACGAATACTTGGCAGTTAATCGCTGCTGTTAAACTCAAAGCTCAACTGCCTTTCGTTCCCGAAATTATCCGAAATCCATACATCAAAGGATTGGGAGACGGTGGAGTTCGAAGTATAATACAATCTGAATTGCTTAGCCCGTAACGGATACAAATCGTTGGGCAGATAAGGTGGCGCATCGTTATACTGCAAAGTTCCTTGTCCGTCAAATTGGAAGTAACGAATAAAGTATTGTGTGTTACTATAATTACCGGTTGGCTGTATTGTCAGCCTAATCTCTACGGTATTGCCATTAGCAATTTCTTTGGGTACGGGCATCACCTTTAACTCAAAAGGGAAATTATTTTGTATTTCCAGTTCGTCTTTGCTACAGGATGTAACGGAGCTCATCAGGATTGTCAGCAATACATACATTGGCAGTAATCCTATTCTGAATCTATTAAAAAATGTTATCATTGTTTTATATTTTAAAAGTTAATCCTCAATCCCAGACCCGCTGATGGTCGGAACAGTTCCAGGTCCGTACCCCACAAAACTTTTGTACGACCCTGAAGAATCAACACAAAACGGTCGGACAGGTATGTTTCAAAAGACAGCCGTCCGCCTGCGCCGTATATGAAATTGTCCTCAGTCAGTATTTTTGCCCCGTCATACAACAAAGCTTCGCCACGGTTAATGCTTTCATAACCAAGTACACCAGTTATTGCTGCATTCAGGGTAATATTCTTACGGGTATCACCAAGCAGGAAGAAACTGTAACCACCTTCTGCTGTGTATGTTTCCTGTGGTAAGCGGAGGTTTTTATACGCATCATACTGGTACGTATATTCCAATGCCCAAAGCTGATAATTACCATTTTTACCGTTTACGGTCATACCGATATTGAGGTAGTAGTTCCTGCCGGGATAGTCATCGGATAAGGTTCCTGCGTTTACTTCCAGTCCTTTCTGTTTAGGCAGCATTCGTTGTGCCTGTGCAATAGTGATGCCTATAAGGACAAACATCATCGTATAAATATACTTTTTCATTTTTCTGTTATTACGTTTAATGGATTACTAAAATTTCAGGTGCATATCGTTAATCAAACGAGCCTTGATCAAATCGGAATTTTCTACCTGAAGTGTTTGATGTCTGCCCCCATTCTTCTCGAAAATCTCAATCAATAACACCTTGTCATCGGCAATGGTAAACTGGTCCAACAGGAACACATTTTGTTCTGTTGTTTTTCCTCCAATCTCACTGAGTGGCTTGTAAGTACGTAGTGGTGTCACTGGTCTTTCCTGTACCACGGTTCGCTTGGCAATCTTTTTATCCATCACTTTGAAATTTATAAAATCAATCTGAAAAGGAACATTGGTACGGTTTCCGAGTTCCGTATGGAAATAGTATTTACCATTATGGATGTAAATTCCCTTCAGGATAAACTGTATGCCGAAACTTTTCGCCCCGATATGCTTTACAATGCTTTTATCGTTTTTGTAAATTGTTTCCAGTAACAAGCCTGCCAGAGATGGTGAGTTGTTACCCAACTCTTCAAAAAGCACATCACTTCTATTAGCCTTGTCCACTGTCTTTTGAATTGTTAGCAGGTCATAACTCAACACCTCCGGGGATGAGCTGTAATGCACATTGAAGCTGTAAAAATGGCCGTCATTGGTAATTACCGAAAAATTGGTTTCCGGTTCAAATTCTTTTACCGATGCTTTTACACGTAGTACATTTTCGGCATCTTCAGCTTTTCCCGCAATCAGATATTCACTGCCCAGATCCACGTAGCGGATAGCGGTCGGGAAAATCAGATGCGAAGTCTTGTCATAAGTAACTTCCATACAGTACGGTTCTATCGTACCCAAAGCAAGAGGAGTTTTTGCACTGTCCTGTGCAAAAGAGGATACGGCAAAGCCAATGATCATGGTAAATGCCCAAAAGGTTTTTAAGTAATTTTTCATTGTTTAATTCTATTTATGTTTAACATTATTTTTTGGAAACAAGGAACAGTTGATGCCCTGCCTTTAAGGTAACTTTCGGTGTCTTTACTTTTTTGGAGAAATAGCCCGAAATGCCCTGTATTACACCACGGCTCAAATCAGCGGCAACCTGTTGTCCTGCCGATTGGGTAAGCATCAGGCTCGTCCCGGATTGCTGGCTCATATTGCCAGCCATTTCAGTAAGGGCATTCATTTCTTGCGAATAGGGCACATACAAACCATGCTGACCGTCAAGATCATAAATCGTAATATCAACGGGGATGATGTTTCCGTCCAGTTCTATGGAAGTAACTTTGAGCTGTAAACGTCCTCCCTCAAGTTTGGCATTAGCCGTTAAAATTGTTCCTTTGGGAATGATAAGATTAGGCGTTTGGGCGGGTTCCAGTAACCGTAAGCGTACTCCAGTTTCACCGATAATGGTCTGCGTTTCCTGTACACAGGCTTTTATACTGTTTTTGGGTTGTACCACTTGTTCTAAAGCACTGGTAGTATAAAAACGGCTGTTCTTGTTTTGACTCCAATCTGCTAAAAAGGCACTATCGTTAGGCTCACGGTACAAGGCGGATACAGTGTTCTTTCTTGTTGAAGTGAATGCCACAAACTGCTCTTTTTGTGCAGACGAAGACGACTTAGAAACAGCACCATTGGAAGATACAACTTCTCCCATATTTGTACCTGAAGGAAGATATTTTGCAGCCATCTGATAGGATTTCTCCATCAATGCCAATTGGTTATCTACTGATACTCCCGCAGGAACGTCTTTCTCAGCCAGTTTTTCCTTTAATTCCTCCAATTGCTTGCGGAGTTCCTGCGATTCAGAATTATCGTCCTTATAGAAAGAACCTAATGTGCTTTGCACATTGCGGTAACTGTTCAAAGCAGGATTACTTTGTTTTCCAGATCCGTTGGCACTGCTGTAGCTTTCTTCCTCTTCAGGCAGCTCCTCTCCCACTTCTCCTTTTTCGTCTGCATTCCAGTAATCAGAAAGAGATGTGAGAGCGTTCCGTTTTTCCTGATTCTTACGCTCCAGCATTTCCTCCTCGTATGCCGTACCTTTATCGTCAGGCATTCCTGCACCAGTAGCCTGAGGTACGACCTCGTTCAGTCCGATTTTATCGATTTCCTTTTTCTCGGAAGACGGTTTAAATATCAAGTACATACAGCCGAGGAAAACAACACCCATCAAACCGAAGATGAGGGGCTTTTTAAGCTTTTGGGCTTTGTTCTGTGTACTGTCTTGCACATCATCGGTTTCTTTTAGGTTACCATCAGTTACCCGAACAACCGTTTTTTTATTCTCATTTTCTTTCATAAATCTTATTTTTTTAAAATTGTTGATAATGTGTCCTTCAAGTGTGCGGGACTTCCTTTCTTTTTGAGAACAGGATTTTCGATATGCTCGATGGCCATATCGTTATTGGACTTGCTGGTATCATACCATACTTTGAAAATAGCCACTGCGCTAAGCAACAGATACCCCGCAAAAAAGTAAAGCGTGTACTTGTGCTGTTTTCTTAAAGGCAATTTTCGCCAATGTTCATCCAGTTTCTCAAACCACTTGTTCATATCAGTTCGTATTTTTTTCATATCCTACGTTTTAGCGTTCAATGACCTCTATATCTTTGTTTTCCAAAACAGCAAACTTTTCGATATTGAAGCCCTGCGGGTTATTATCCGAACGGACAGAGTTCACAAGAAAACAGGAAGTAAAAAGATTACGTTTGGTCACATTACTAGAACGGATGATGAACTGTCTGGCATAGGTGCGTACCGAATAGGGATAGGTGTCGAAATTGCAGACCACACTATCTACTTCGATACGTTGCTGTACGTTGCCCGATATTATACGGTTGTAATATCCCTTTTCCGAAAGGTCTTTGTAATAATCAAAAGCACTTTTATCGGCAAGGTTAAACGCCCGGCTCATATTACTTTCGATAGCATTCTTATCGGGAGCCAGCGTAAAGAACAGTTCGTGAAAACGTCTTACATGTTCCCTTGCTTCGACCGGACGGTTGATGGACGCATCCTGTGCAAGTGCCAGCATCAGTGATTTGCCATTGTCCAATACATAGATCTTCTGGCGTTGTTCTTCTGCAAAGCGGTAGGATTGCCATACTGCATATCCTGCAACACTGATGCAGAGAACGGCAAATACAAGAGCGTACAACCTGATTTGGCGAAAACTGTTTTCGATATTTCTTAGCGTTTTAAATTCCATTTTTTACTGATTAATCGTTCTACATTATTTGAGTAATTGCCCGCCGATATTTCCTGCTGCCGAGCCGGCTCCGGCTCCAGCAATATTTCCGGCTTTCATTGCGGTTTGGTTTACATTACGAGTAAAATTCCCTGCCCCACCAGCCTGAATAATCCAGCCTGTCACGGTCGGAATGGTAAAATATCCCACAATGCCAATGATCATAAAAATCACATATACGGTATTTGACGTATCGGGAATGAAAGTCGGGTCAGCAAGCATTTCGATATCCCTTTCTATAATCAGAGATTGTATCTTAGCAAGCATGCAGCTGAACAGGTCGACAACGGGTAGCCATAGATATACACTAACGTATCGGGTAAGCCATTGCGAAAGTGTGGATTGAAAACCATCCCAAACCGATATAGCAAAAGCTATCGGACCCAAAATAGACAGCACAATCAAAAAGAAAGTACGTATGGTGTCAATTACCAGAGCAGCTGCCTGAAATAGAATTTCCAGTAATTCCCTGAACCAGTTTTTTACAGACTGCTCAATGCTGAACATTCCTCTTTCCATATACATCCCTGACATCGTGACCAGATCAGATGGTGACCAACCCAGTTCTTCCAGTTTTTTATCGAATTCTTCGTCCGATACCAAATAGGCGTTTTCAGGATTTCGAAGCATGGCTTCCCGTTCCAACAGGTCTTTTTTTGTCTGCAGGTCGTTCAGATCAAGCACCTGATTTTCGAGAATGGCATGTGTCCCCTGTACCACTGGGCTTAGCACTGCATTGATAGTTCCAAGTACCATGGTCGGGAAGAACATAATACAAAGGCCTAATGCAAAAGGACGAAGCAAAGGGTACATATCAATAGGCTCTGCCCGGCTTAGTGCCTGCCATACCTTAATAGCTACATAGAATAAGGCTCCCAAACCAGCTACTCCTTTAGCCACTGCCGCCATATCGGCGGACAGTGGTAGCATCTTATCATACAAGGAGCGCAGAACCTCGTGAAGATTATCAAATTCCATAGCTTACCAGTATTTTTGGTTAGCTGTTCCATAGAGGTCTAGTACTCTTTTAGTATTGTTCTGCTTTTTTGCCCTAAGAAAGCTTACGGAAATATTTTTGTTCGTGTAATAGCGTACAAGGCTGTGGTATTCCTTCACTTCTTTGTACACACGGTCAATAATATCCATACGCTCTTTGTCATTCAATGACAAACTGGAAGAGCTTACGATCTGTTTGAGTTCTTTCAGCAGTGCTGTACTTTCGTTGAGCAGTGCTGCATAACCATTGGCGATAGCCATCAATTCCTGGGGAGAAAAATTGGGATCATTCATCATTTTGCCAAAATTCTGAACATACATTTCGGAAACATCGCCAACCAGCAGTACTGTCTGCTGCACCTTACGGGCATCTTTCACCAAATTGTTGACAGCTTGCAACTTATCATAGTATTCTTTGCCCTGTTTATATACCTTTTCCACTTCCTTGAAATTTTTAATAACATTGGATACCGTGGATGAAGTCTGTACCATTTCATTGGCACTGTTAACAATTCCCTGAGCCAGATTTGTGGGGTCTGTAACCACCCATTGGGCTTTTGCGGACGGTGCTACAGCCAACATTAGTGCTGTCAACACCATGAATAGTATTTTTTTCATTGTTCTTCGATTTTTAAATGATTAATAATTGTATTTACTTTTCTCTTCTTTGTAGGGCTATCCGTTTGATAGCGTGCTCTACATTTCCATCTAGTTCACCGGCAAGCTTCATCACTTCCATTTTCTCCGTTTCCTCGGTGGTATAGGCGAGATATTCTTCAACGGACACTTCTGTGGCATAAACTGCAGAATGGGTTCCACCCAAACCAATCCAAACTTCCTTGTAGAGCCGTGATGGGTCATTATTCATATTGATCGAAAGTACCTGTGCCTTTTCTTTATCAGACAAGCCAAGCATTGCCTGTATGTCATCAAACTTGTTCATGTACTTGCGCTGGTCGAGCAGGATTTTACAATCGGAATTGTTGATGATACTTTCCTTGACGATGGGTGATTGGATGATGTCATCTACCTCTTGCGTTACTACTATGGCTTCTCCGAAAAACTTCCTGACCGTTTTAAAGAGGTACTTTATATATTCTGCCATTCCCTCTTTAGCAATCGCTTTCCAAGCCTCTTCAATCAGAATGAGTTTGCGGATACCTTTCAATCTTCTCATCTTGTTAATGAACACCTCCATGATGATGATGGTCACAATTGGAAAGAGAATTTTATGGTCTTTGATCGCATCAATTTCAAACACAATGAAGCGTTTGGAAAGCAGGTCTAACTGTTTATCAGAATTGAGCAGGTAATCGTATTCGCCTCCTTTATAGTAAGGTTCCAGTACGTTCAAAAAATTAGCGATGTCAAAGTCTTTTTCCCGAACCTGTTTTTCTTCCAATACCTTACGATAATCACCCTGCACGTAATTATAGAAACCATTGAAAGAAGCATATACATCATCCTGTTTGATACGCTCGATATAGCCACTTACCGCATTGGATAATGCCACTTCTTCGGAACGTGTCGGTGGTTCATCGTCACGTTTCCAAAGTGTAAGTATCAGGGTTTTGACACTTTCTCTTTTCTCTATGTCAAACACTCCATCATCGGTATAGAATGGATTGAAGGCAATGGGATTGTCTTCTGTGTAAGTGAAGTAAACCCCGTCTTCGCCTTTGGTTTTTCCTTTGATAAGTTCACATAATCCCTGATACGAGTTACCCGTATCTACCAGCAGAACGTGTGCGCCTTGCTCGTAGTATTGCCTAACCATGTGGTTGGTAAAGAAAGATTTACCGCTTCCCGAAGGACCCAATATAAACTTGTTTCGGTTCGTGATAATACCTCGCTTCATCGGCAGGTCGGAAATGTCAAGATGGATAGGTTTTCCAGTCAGACGGTCTGCCATCTTGATACCAAATGGTGATGGCGAATTATGATAGTTAGTTTCTTCAGTAAAGAAGCACAATGCGGGTTCAATGAACGTGTAAAAGCTTTCTTCACTTGGAAAATCTCCGGCATTTCCAGGCATTCCTGCCCAGTAGAGCGTAGCCACATCGGTGGTATTATGGCGGGGTTTGCATTCCATCAGTGCCAAAGCACTACCGCTATCATTCTTTAGCTGTTTGAATTCGCTAGGGTCATCCGACCAAGCCATAACGTTAAAGTGTGCCCTGATGGACGACAGTCCAAAACTGTGTGCTTCGTTCAGGTACCGCTCTATCCATTCTTTATTGATCTGGTTGGCACGACTGTATCGAGCCAGTGAGTGCATATTCCTTGCGGACTTCTCAAACTTTTGCAGGTTGTCTTCGCTGTTATCCAAAAACAGATATTGGTTGTAGATATGATTGCAGTTTAAGAGCAATCCCACTGGAGCAGCAAACGATAAACGGCAGTCACTCCGGTCGGTAGATAGTTTTTCATAACGGGTATCTGCTGATACAGTTGAAGGCAGATCGTCCGTATCGGATAAAGTGTGCAGGCACAATCTTTTGTTACCAACGCGCACTTCTTCAGCTCCGATTGCTATATCCTGCATTGGTGTTCCGGCTTCCCTTGACAGCGTTAGATATTGTTCCAATAATCCTTGTTTTTCATCCGTACCGATGATGTCTTCTTCCGTTAGGCGTCGTAACCCGATAAATCCGCTGTCATTTGCAATACGCTCAAACTGTGCAACCGCTTCCATAAAACGATGAATCGCTTCCTTATCCCTGATTTCTTTTGGTATGAGAGCACCTTTACAAAGCGATGAAAAATTACTCTGCGTACGCATTCTTTCCTTAGTGGTTTTGGTCAGGAACAGGTAGCAATAATGGTTAAGAAAAGGAAGTTCGTTAAAATGCTGTTGGTAGGATTTGCCCAAAAAGCTCAAACCATCACCCGTAATGTCGGGTGTATAGTTTTCCTTGATGTACCAGTCCTGTTTATGGATAACCGTATAATCAGGCAACGTCTTGATGGCTTTGTGCCAAGCAGAATGAATGGCTTCATATTCCGCAGAAGCCACTGTGAACAGTTCCGGTAAACGCACTTCAAAACAGGCCGTAATGTCTGCATCCTTTGACAGGATACAATTGTTTTCCACCGCTAGTAAGGGAAACTTATTTTCCAACGTTGTGGTTTTGGCTACATTCCTCATACGGCATTCGATTTAGGGGTGAACTTTAAATAGCGATGTACAGGCTTGCGACAGATGATGTAACGAGGATGTCTTTTTCTTGCACCGATTTTCATCAGCCCATGTTCTCCATACTTTTTGTTCAGTGAAAAGGTCTGCCATACTATCAGCGAAGCACCGCCTGCTCCAAGCAACAGGCAGATGTAGGAATTGACCCCGACCATGTAAAGTATCATGACCAGAATAAGCGTTCCCAGCAGTCCGCCTGCGAATATGAACAGGTATTGTGCTTTCAGGCCCTTAAATTCTACCGTTCTTCCGATGCCTTTGTTGATATTGTAATTCATAAGGCAAGGGATTAAAGAAAGAATGAACGCAAAATGGTAGCCGCAACAATCAAGAAGATACAGGCACCAAACCAGCTTGCCGCCGTCTTGCTTGTGTCGGGATCTCCGCTACTGAACTTGCCGTACACTTTAACCCCTCCAATGAGACCTACCACGGCTCCAATAGCATAGATGAGTTGTGTGGCAGGATCGAAATAGGACGTAACCATTTGAGTGGCTTCGGTGATACCAGCTGAACCGTCTCCCTGTGCCATCGCACCCAAACCTGTCAGCATTACCATTGCTGACAGCAGGATTCTTTTTCTTTGTTTTTTCATGATTAAAACACATTAAATTGTTATTGTCTTCCCGTACTTTACGGGCTTTCGGAGACAAAGGTGTTATGAAAATTGAGGTAGTCTAACAAAGTGGCAGTTAAAGGAATTGTTTGGAGGTGAGAGGCTTATTAAGCATCAAAATGTAGTATATTAGCCAATCTTAAAAAAAATGAAATACTTATTTAACAACTTCTGACAAAAATATTTAAAGGATATATGGCTGGAACAAAAACAATACAAGAACAACACACAGCTGGACCACAAGCAATAGGATTTGACTATCAATTCTATTACTTTATGCTTTTAGCACTTGATCTTACATTCGGTCAAAAAATTGGATTTGAAGTTAAGGATGATGTACATATTGACAAAGAAGATGGAACAACAGTATTATATCAAGCAAAACATACAATCATAAAAAATTCAAAAGGTAATCCTCAGAATTTAACGGATTTGGATACTGACTTATGGAAAACTTTATCTAATTGGGTTGATTTTATTAATGCAGATAAAAGTTCCGATTTTCTTAAAAAACATACATTCATTTTAGTCACAAATAAGAGTGAAAATAACAATGATTTTATAACTACGCTTAATACATTCAAAGAAGATAATGATTCTGATAAAGTGAAATTGAAAATAGCTGAATTAGGGAACAAAACTCAAGACGAAACGTTGAAGAAATACTTTAAAAATGTTTCCAAATTAAGTAAAAGTAAACTTGAACTATTTTTAAAGAATTTGACGATAGAAACCGGTGAAGATGAAATTATCGATAAGATTAAAAAAAGAATACTTGAAAAACACTATCAAGAAAACTTAGTTGAGCCAATATTTGAAAAATTATCATCAAATTTGAATTTATCAAAGTATTTAGAAATAAAAGCTGGTCAAAGATTTGAAATTTCAGGTGAAGATTTTGGAAAAAAATTTGGAAAATGTTTCAAGATAGCAACCGATATTAAACCCCTACCCAAAAGAGAATTTCCTGTTTTACTACCTGATGATTTAGAAAGTCAGATTTTCATACAGCAATTACTTGACATAGGCGAAGTGCAAACAGGTTCAAATGATATTAGGAATTACACTACCCAAATGCTGAAATTTTTAAATCATTTTACTTATTGGTCTGAGGAAGAAAATTTCATTTTACTTACAGACATAGAAGAATTCAAAAATAACAGTATCCTAATATGGATAAATGAATTTAAAGCAAAATATAGACAAATTGAGCGTCAAATAAATAATGGTTATGCCATTGAGGATTTAGAAGATGATATTAAAAACTTAGGCGTCGATTTAGTTGACTATATCAGAAAACAAGACTTGTCAATACCTGGATATTCAGATTTGGGTATTGAATTTAGCAATGGACATTACTACGCTCTATCAGACAAACTTGAAATTGGATGGCATTTTGATTGGGGCAATAAATACAAAAAGGAATGAAAGAAATCTACTATGTATATAATAACGAAGCAATTGCAAGTTGCATATTTTTATCAATATTGAATAATATCGACAGATTAGATATTGCTCGTTCTTGTTTGGTTTTGCCATTCTTATTGGATGATAGAACAGTTAGTTATTTGTCCAAAAATCAAGATATGGAATTAGAGGATATGATAAAAGAACAATCCCGTTTGTTTACATCGTTTAATAAGAGGTATTTATCACTATTGCCAGTTACAATTAATTCTTTGACAATATTAAATACTAGCAATCAAATAAGTATAGGAAATGAAATAATAGCGACTACTCAATTATATTCAAAAGATGAAAATTTAGGAGAAAGATTTACTAAAATAGAGGGAGTAATTCCAGAGTTTTTATCAATGATAGAAAATTATTCTACCATTCAACTATACAAAATCTTAAAAGTACAATTATGAAATTTATACTTCACGAAATAAAGCTTTGGTTTAAGGACGAAAATACGGAACCTAAAAGCTATCAATTTTTACCCGATAAAGTGAATGTCATTACAGGGGATGCAACCACTGGAAAATCAAGTTTCTGGAGTATAATTGACTATTGCTTATTGTCAGGAGACGTAAATGTAGCAAATACAATCAATGATAAAGTATTATGGTTTGGAATACATTTTACAATAGGAGAAAAAGAAATATCTATAGTTCGCAAAACACCAAGTAATGGAGCGGTTTCATCGGAAGTATTTTTTAATTGGGGTTCATTCCCAAATAACCCAATAAAAAATAAAGAAATTGCAGAGATTAAATCAATTTTAGATGAAAAATTTGGAATTACCGATACATTAAGATTTCCTTATGGAAAAGAAATGGGAAAAACATCATTCAACATTTCGTTTAGGCATTTTTTATTATTTAACTCGATTACTGAAGATATTATTGGTGCCTCAAAAACATATTTTGACACTACATTTTATGGTAAAGAAGAATATGACAATGCTTTAAGTCATATTTTTGATTTGGTGATTGGAGTAAATGATATGAAAAATATCAAAGCCAACGAAAGGCTAAAAGAAATTGATACTGATTTAAAAAAAATTAAAAATCAAGAAAGAAATAATCAAAATAACACAAAGAATTTTGAAAAAGAAATATTTAACCTAATTGAAAAATGTAAAACACAAAAATTCATTGAATATTCTGATTCTTTCGATAATGTAGATGATGCAATCTTGACGATTAAAGATATTATTACTAACACAAAGAAGGTTGCAGAAAATTCAAAATTATTTTCGGAAATTAATCTTTTGTACAAAAACAAAAACGGACTACAAGCACAGCTTAATGCTATAAGTCAATATCAAAGAGAATATGATCTATATAAAAAGAACTTAAATAAATCTGCTGACAGCTTACAACCTATAGAATTTTTAAGTCAAAAATTATCAGACCAATTAGTAGATTCATACGAAACAAAACTTTTTATAGAGTCATTAGAATCTTCTTTGAAAAAAATTAAAATTAATCTTTCAAATAAAATTACCGAACCCTTGAAAGTTACAGGTGATGTTAAGGAGTTACGAACGCAAATTCAGGAAATTGACAAACGAATAACTCAACTTAATGATATTAAGAAAAATCATCAATCAGAAGGACAAAAATTCATTGAACTAGGGAGAATAGAAATTATACTCGAACAAATATTTAAAGGTAAAATAAATAAACCTATTGATACAATAAAATTGAATAGTTTGAATGAAGAAAAAGCTCGTTTAGAAAAAGTTCCAATAAACAATAATCAGATAAAGTATTTGATGAAAACTCAGTTAGACGAGAGTATTCAAAGAAACTACAATCAATTAAACTCACTACCTACCTATAAAAATTACACAACGAGATTTGATGAGAATGAAATGATTTTGAAATTGTATCCACCTATAGATCAATTTCAATTTCCTTTAGATAACGTTGGAAGCAAATCTAATTATATGTTTATGCACTTATGTGTTTATTTAGGATTACACGAACACATAATAAATATAGAGCAAGTACACGTCCCTCAATTTTTATTTATTGACCAACCAAGTATTCCTTATTACACTGGAGACAATAAAAAAGGAAATGATGATAAAACAAAACTTATTGATGCGTTCACCTTGTTAAATTCATTTATTAATTATTTAACAACTCAAAAAAATACACATTTTCAAATTTTTATGGTTGAACACGCACCTAAAGAGTATTGGATCGACAACAATTTATCACATTTTCATACTGTAGATGAATTTATAGACGGGAAAGGATTAATTCCAAAAGAAATTTACAACAACTAACTATGCAAAATATAACATTAGGCGAAATAAATAAATTTATAGTTCATTCAATTGGAAATAAAAACAATGGAGATGGTGTACGTTTTTCCGATATTTTAACTGATTTTGATAAAATTGAAGAGCACATTAAGCAGTTGCTAAACAATAGTTTTAAGTTCGAAGAATTATATCAATTCTTTTTTCTTCCAAATTTGGAACTTAATCCTGTATATCAATTCGTAAGTTCAATTTTTAAAAGTAAAGAATCATTTATTGAACAATCACAAAATGCAGGTCGATATTTATATGATAAGAGTACTCATCCACAAATAAAAAGTGGTGAGTTAGGTATAATCTATTTCAACGATTGCAAAATAAATAATGAAATAGTAGACTGTATTGGTATTTTTAAATCAGAAAATAAAGACACTATTCTTAAAATAAATAATAAAGAAAATGGATTTGAACTAACTGGAGAAAAAGGAATAAATACAAATAAATTAGATAAAGGATGCTTAATTTTTAATACCAGAAAAGAGAATGGTTTTTTAATTTCTGTCGTTGATAATACCAATAAAAGTTCAGAAGCCCAATATTGGAAAGATGATTTTTTAGGAATCAAAACAATCAAAAATGATTTTCATCAAACCAATCAATTTTTAGGCATTGCAAAACAGTTTGTTACTAAACAATTAGATGAAAATTTTGAAGTTTCCAAAGCTGATAAAATTGATTTTTTAAATCGTTCTGTTGACTATTTCAAAAATAGTGAAACCTTTAATAAGCAAGAATTTGAAAAACAAGTTTTTGGAGATGAAAATTTAATAGAATCGTTCCAGAAATTTAACCAAACTTACAGACAAGAAAATGAAGTCGAACTAGCAGACAATTTTCAAATATCTTCTCAAGCTGTAAAAAAACAATCTCGTATTTTCAAAAGTGTATTAAAACTTGATCGAAATTTTGACATCTACATTCACGGAGATAAAAATCTTATTGAAAAAGGTATTGAAAAGGATGGCAGAAAGTATTATAAAATCTATTATCATGAAGAAAAGTAGAAAAAATGGCAAGTATTAAACGTCCAATGTTCGAGACTCACGTATTGGAAGGATTGTGTAGAACGATTGGGGATACCGTAGATGGTCTAACTGGTACTGAAATTGGCCAAATCCTTTTAAATTCTAATATCCCGGATATCGATTCCCAAAATACAAAGTGGAGAAGATTATATTCAGCATTTGCCGATTGGCAAAATAAAAATCAATGTTCAAATCACATCTTAAGATTTATAAAAGATGCATTACAACCTGTCAGATACATTGGAAAGGAAGAGGTTTTTCATAATAGACGATTAGAAGTAAACAAGCGATTGTTTTTTATGGGTGCAGAAATTACCGAGGAAGGAAATATCAGGGAGGTACAAAAAGCAAAAACAATCTCTGAAGCGGAACAAAGAGCAAGTCGGTTAAAACAAAAATTAGAAAGTCGTAGTATTCATAATAAAATATTTGAATATTGTAAGGCTGAATTATTAGTAGAAAATTACTTTCATTCTGTTTTTGAAGCAACAAAAAGTATTGCAGACAGGTTAAGAAAAATGACTGGACTTTACGCAGATGGTAATGCTTTAGTAGAAACAGCTTTTTCAACTACTAATCCTATGATAAGTATAAATTACTTAAAAACCGATACTGACCGGAGTGAACATATTGGTCTTTGTAATCTAATAAAAGGTGTGTTCGGTTTAATAAGAAACCCAACTGCACATGAACCAAAAATTAAATATGAGATTACTGAAGATGAAGCTCTTGATATCCTAAATACAATATCCTTTATACATAAACGTTTAGACAAAGCAATTTGAAATATTGTGGAAGCTTAAGTAAACTCCCCAATATCAAAATCCTTCAAATCATTTTTCCGCAAAATGGAAGAACTTGCATCTGCTTCAGAATAAAGACTGTCGTCCAATAGCTCGGCAATTTTTCGGGATGCACCCTCAATGGAATTTTCCAGCAGGCTCAATAATTAGGCTCCCTGTATTTTCTGAGCAGAAATTGGGTATAAAAAAATGCTAAACTTTTACCATTTGATGTTTTACTGTAGCCTTTTCGATTTACATTTTACGCCCTTTTTGTTTACTTTGTTTTGGCTGGATTGGCTGTTGTTTTTCGGCAGCTTTTTTTAGCATCTTTTCTATTTTAAGGTTGCTTTGAATTAAATCGACTAGAAAAGTTTTTTCCCACGGAACATTCTTTGCTGTAAACTGCATTTTTAACCCTTGCTTTACCAGTCCATGCTTAATGTCCAATCCATACTTCCTGTTCCAACCAATCCTGTCCAATAATCTTTCAGATGGAAATTCAACAGCTATTAAATCCTTAGGAAATTCGGTTATGAGACGATAATCAGGCTCCTGAAATTGGTGTGTTTTTGGATTATAGGGAATGGTATATGTTCTTTTATCTCCGTCATAGTAGCTTTCGATATCTGAAAACACAATGCCTTGGGAACGGAAATCATCTTTGGGTCTTAGCTTGTCCATTCGTAAATCAACATAAAAAGTATGCCCTGTAATTTCTATAATGGGTAGCAGTCCTTTGTTTATACGTAATTCAAAAGCTTTCTGATCCACCATTATTTCAAAGTCGGTCTTTTGTCGAATATCACCAAATGAGCAGTTGTACTTTTTAAACATACCCAATGGATCCATTTCGGAAATTTGAGGTATTTTGACAGTCGTAAAGATTTGTTTTGCTATATCAGATGAACTTATTCCATCGGTCGTCTTTGATTGGTCTAGACGTTTGGAATTTCTATCATATACAAATTCGTAATGTGTGCCGCAATCTTTCATATCCTCCAGAAAGAGTCTCCATTCAGGTCTTTCTTTTTCGAGTAATGCCATTTGGTTTATGTCGAAATGGTATTGTGTTCCCTCAATTTTAATTTCGGGCAATTCTCTTTCCATAATGTCCATCTTTTATAAAAGACAAAGGGAAGTCTATAGAAAATCCCCAATATCAAAATTCTCCAAATCATTTTTCCGCAAAATGGAAGAACTGGTATCCGTTTCAGAAGAAAAGCTCCCGTCTAATAGCTCAGCTATTTTACGGGAAGCACATTCCATAGAATTCTCCAGTAAGGTGAATAATTCGGTTCCTTGTATTTTCTGAACTATAGCAACTGCTGTTTCCTTTTGAGATGGCTCCAATTTTTCTTTTTGCAGCAGCATCCCCACGGAGCTTAGTTCTTCAAAGGTAACCCCTTGGGCAAAACCGTCATTACCACCGGATATTCCATACCTGTTCCATTCTTCTTCCTCTTCCTCCAAATCAGGCATATTCCCAAAAACTTCGTCCAGTTCTTCCTGCGGAATTTGCATATCGACATCTTCCTCGTCGATTTCAACATCAAAATTATCAATTTCCTGTTCTTGCTTTTTAATTTGGCTTTCAGTCGCACTCATTGACACTGGAAGGCTTCTCATTGGTTTGGGCTGTCCCATAATATCGGGTAGTTTTGGATTGGGTTTTTCCTGCGTTGGTTTTTGCTCCTCCCCTTTCCTGATGATAATCTTATCCTCCAACAACAGCGCAATAACAATGAGTAAGCATATAACGATTACTGTTTCCATAATTATAAAATAGGTTTGTACTTATCGTTGAAGCTTGTGGTAATCTGCTCACCGAACTCCTGAAAATGATATTCGAGAAGATTGTCTAAGTAGGCGTAAATGGTTATCTTATCTTCACCTATTACCTGTACTATACGCGACAGTTTCTCATGAAAATCAGGTCGGATATATACTGTTTTGCCATCACGGGCATTGGTACCAGGCCTTTTGAAAAATATACTTTCGTAATCCTGTTCATTTACTTTTTTGGTTCTATTACGTTCCTTCAGTAAAGGT
Source organism: Flavobacterium caseinilyticum (assembly GCF_004349085.1). Lineage (GTDB taxonomy): Bacteria > Bacteroidota > Bacteroidia > Flavobacteriales > Flavobacteriaceae > Flavobacterium > Flavobacterium caseinilyticum. The sequence goes on from NZ_SMFM01000002.1 coordinate 367,950, forward strand.
TTTTCCTGTAACGGTTTCATAGGAGCTTCGGGTTCTTCCGGCGGAAGTTGCAACCCTTCCCTTTTTACTCCATCTACCATTAAATTCATCATTAGCTCTTCGTTGATTTCAGGAATAGCTTTTTTCTTATTGTCTTTTTCCATACTATTACAATTGAACGATTCTTAAAAATTCCGTCATAAACTGGTCTAAGCGGCAAGCTTTCATCAAACGTTCATCGGGAGGCATTAAAGTTGAACGAAAAATTGTCTTGGCACCAGCTTCGCTTTCCTTGCGGAAACGTGTGCTGTTCTTAATCTGACATTGCATCAGACTTAATCCCAATTCATCTATCAATTTATTATAAACATCGTACAAAGGCGAACGCTCACGACCATCTACCTGATTCCAAAACAGGTTAATGGTTTCAATGGAGGTTTCTCCTTTTTTCATAATAACATCCTTCATCAACTGGGTAAAAATAAGCGTACTTTCCATAACTACACGATCTGCTATAATAGGTGTAAAAATATGGTGCATCCCTGCCAGAGCTTTCAAAATACCGGGAGTGTTTACTGTACCCGGAAGATCAAAAAAGATAAAATCAACCGGAACGGAAGCGGATTCCAAAAAATCATGCGCAGCTTCCAATACCCCTTCAGCTTTATGTTGGATGATAGGATAAGCTTTTTTGTTAATGGTTGTAAATTGTTTGAATGCCACTCTTTTTAAAAACTCATTTTCCATCACCATAGCCAAATCACGAATCTTCATTTTCATTAAACTATGTTGTGGAAAATCAACATCGAATACGGCTACATTGTAGCCCAGCCGATAATGCAGCGTACTGGCCGCAAGTGCCGTAAAGGTGGTTTTGCCTACTCCACCCTTTTGGGAAGAAAAAGCAATGAATACTGTTTTGTGTTCTGTTTTCATTTTTAACTGTATTAAATTATTTACTTATATCGTTGCGTTGGTAGATACTTATCTACTATTGCCTATACGTATGCAGTTTTGTAGAAAGCTATGTGGTCATTTAAGTAGGTATTGCTCTGCTTGAATACTAACATATGTGCCTCTATTTTTAGGCACCTATACATATAGGTTTGTATCATCAGACCTAGTTATATGCAAACCCAAGTCTGTAAATATGCACATATACAACTATATGATTTCATATCCTCAACTGCATCTATCCACATCCGGACGCTTTTACATACACAAGTGACTACATACATAATTAAGTAACTACATACCAACATAGTTATCTGTTTACACTCGCTTGCAGGTACAAAGAAATGCAGATATATACGTCCTTATTCTAAGGTGGAACGAATTGGCCTTTATTGGTGCTATTTGGCACTGTGACACAGTGTAATACTCTACTGAAGAGACGTTTACTTTGTAATTAAATTTTTTATTAACGGACTTATGCAAAAATATTATGAAATATCAAGTAAGAAAGTGAACGGCCCGAAGCCGTTTATCCCTGCTTTATTTAATCCGTCCCGAAGGGCGGATTTTTGTGTTCACCAGAACACGGCAAGTTGTGTTTTGAGGCACTCGAAACTGAGTTCGTGCCTCAAAACAGCTTGCCCTGCTGGGGGCTGAAAAGCCTTCCGAAGTCAGGCTTTTTGCTAAAGTTAAAAATGGATATATGATGAACGAAAACAATAACAGAAAACAGAATAAAGGCGGACGGACGCCCAAGAACAACCCAAGTATTCACCGCCACGTTTTTCGCCTTACGGAAGAAGAAAACGCGAAATTATTATTGCTTTTTGAAGCATCGGGAATGGTCAATAAAGCAAAATTTATCATTTCCGTACTGTTTGGAAGAGAGATTAAAACGGTCAAAATAGACAAAGCTATGTTGGATTTTTATATGAGGTTAACCTCTTTTCACAGTCAGTTCCGTTCCATTGGCGTAAATTATAATCAGGTCGTAAAGCTGTTGTACCGTAATTTTTCGGAGAAAAAAGCGGCAGCTTATCTCTACAAATTGGAAAAACAGACAGCCGAAATGGCGGTGTTATGTCAAAAAACCATTCAGCTCACAGAAGAATTTGAAGCAAATCATTTGAAAAAACAGTGTTGAAATGATAGCAAAAATCGGAAGAGGGAGCAATTTATACGGAGCTTTGGCATACAATCAGCTCAAAGTCGAGAAGGAAAACGGGCAAATTCTGTTTACCAATAGAATAATTGAAACACCTAATGCGCAGTATTCCGTTGCTCAATTGGTCCAATCTTTCGAACCTTATCTGATAGCCAACCGCAATACTGAAAAACCAATTTTGCATATTTCACTCAATCCTGACCCGAAGGATAATGTAAGTGATGAAAAATTCAAACTGATGGCTCAGGAATATATGCAGGAGCTGGGTTATGGGGAACAACCTTTTGTAGTATTCAAGCACACGGATATTGGCCGCACACATATCCATATCGTATCGGTTTGTGTGGATGAAGAAGGCAAAAAAATTTCGGATAAGTTTGAAAAAAGACGGTCTATGAATGTATGCCGTGAACTCGAAAACAAATATGGACTGATATCGCCTACGGAGAAAGGACATCTGCAGAATGAAAAGATTTTTCGTCCCGTTAATTACCAAACAGGAGATATAAAAAGCCAGATTGCTTCGGTTGTCCGTTATCTGCCTAAGTATTATCGGTTCCAGACGTTGGGGGAATATAATGCTTTGCTTTCCCTGTTCAAAATTACCACTGAAAAAATAGAGGGCGAACTACAAGGAAAAATCAAGCAAGGTTTATTATACTTTCCTTTAAATGAAAAAGGAGAAAAAGCCGGGCATCCACTCAAGGCTTCCCTATTCGGTAAAAATGCAGGAATTCCGGCTTTGGAAGGGCATTTTGAAGAATCCAAGGAAGCCTTAAAAAACCATACAGCAAAACTAATCATCAAAGCTTCGATTGAAACTGCCTTCCAATCGACAAATGATGAAAAGAACTTTAAGAAGCAATTAGCGGAACAGGGAGTTAATGTAATTGTTCGCAGAAATGATGCAGGACGTATTTATGGCATTACGTTTGTCGACCACAATTCCAGAACCGTTTGGAATGGCTCCAGATTAGGGAAAGAGCTTTCGGCCAATACCTTTAATGATTATTGGAATCATATTATCAAACCGGAAATAAAAAGGCTTAAAGAACCTCATCCAAAAATATCTCAGCACAACGCAATGAAAGATCTACCAGCCGAAAAGCCCCATGAATTATTCGATTTCCTAAACAAAGAAGTCCCCGCTTCCAGCACAAATGAAACTAGTATCATGGAAAGTTTTGGGGGACTGTTGCCTGAAGCACAAGGAGAAGATTACGAAGAACAGGACTTTACCAATAAAATGAAGAAAAAAAGAAGACGTAAAAGAGGTCAGTAGGTTTTATTGTTTATTATGAACTCCTCATTATAAAGACACTTTCAATCCCAATGCATAACTCCAGTACAAAATCTTCGGAACAGTTGGGTTCTTGAACTGATAAATACCATAGACATATAATGAAAAAAGTATAAATGCTCCCCAACTCAATCCAATACACAATATACTTTGTCGTTCTGTCAGATTGAACATACCTGCAACGAATGATTTTACTATGAGTGCTGGAATAATACAGCATATTAACACACATATTACCCAAGGTAATATCCATAACTTCCTGTTCTTTGCTTGCAAGCCAATGATAGTTCCTTTAAGGAAATAAATAATGCAGAAAATAAGGTAGGTGAATAATAAGGAGATACCCCAAATTTTAAATTTGTCGGTTTCTTCTCCCCAGAACTTTTGAGACAGTAAAAATCCTGCATAAAAAAACATACCGAAAATAGCAGCTATTTTTAAGGCGAGAATAAAACCCGCAACGACCACAAACATTAGTCCAGTAGCAGAATCACTTTCTTCTCTTTTCTTAGCTATATATTCATCTTCACTTTCTCCCGGATCAGCATCAAGATTATTCCAATTCATATTATTCCCCTTTAATATTGATTATTAAATTGATGAGATAACCCAAAAATTTTTCAACAGTATAAATTTAATAAAAAATCATTATAAAATCTGAACCTGGTTGGAGCCACTTAACGCCAAACACTGTCACGCACCGCTAATGCCTGCCACTTTTTTATAGCCACGCTACACTGTCTTTAAATTAACACCCGAACATTTAATAATGAGAAAATGCAAGGAGAAGACGATTTAAGAGGTTTAGCCAAGATAATGGCATTCATGAGAGCGGTAAGTATATTGATTGTGCTGATGCACTTTTACTGGTTCTGTTATGGGTTCTTTTTAGAAAAGGGCTGGACACTGGAAATCATCAACAAAATTTTAGGCAATTTCGACAGAACGGCGGGTTTGTTTTCACACATCTTATATACTAAAGTCTTTGCTTTGATATTATTAGCATTAAGCTGTTTGGGAACAAAAGGCGTAAAGAATGAAAAGATAACCTGGACAAAAATTTATGTGGTTTTGGGAATTGGTTTTGCACTATTCTTTCTGAACACATCATTGTTAAAACTGTCATTAAACATCGCTGCATTTCTTTATATCCTTACCGCAGGTTTGGGCTATATCTCCCTGATGGTAGCAGGAGTTTGGATTAGCCGTCTCCTCCGTACCAACCTGATGGAGGATGTTTTCAACAATGAGAATGAAAGTTTTATGCAGGAAACTAAGCTAATGCAAAATGAATATTCCGTGAACTTACCCACCAAATTCTGGTACAACAAAAAACAGCATAATGGTTGGATCAATATTGTAAACCCTTTTAGGGCGACCATTGTATTGGGCACACCCGGTTCGGGTAAATCGTATGCTGTAGTAAACAACTATATCAAGCAACATATTGAAAAAGGTTTTTCAATGTATATCTATGATTTTAAGTTTGACGACCTATCTACAATTGCCTATAATCATTTACTAAAACACACTGATAAGTACAAGGTAAAACCGAAATTCTACGTCATTAATTTTGATGACCCTAGAAAAAGTCATCGTTGCAATCCCATAAATCCTGATTTTATGACCGATATATCCGATGCTTACGAATCGGCGTACACCATCATGCTGAATCTTAACAGGAGTTGGATACAAAAGCAAGGGGATTTCTTTGTAGAATCTCCAATCATCTTATTGGCTGCCATTATTTGGTTTCTTAAAATCTATGAAAACGGCAAATACTGCACGTTCCCTCACGCCATTGAACTGCTCAACAAAAAATATTCGGACGTCTTTACAATCCTAACCACCTATTCGGAATTGGAAAATTATCTATCACCCTTTATGGATGCCTGGCAAGGTGGCGCGCAAGACCAGTTGCAGGGACAAATAGCATCTGCGAAAATTCCTTTGTCAAGAATGATTTCCCCGCAATTGTATTGGGTTATGACAGGAGATGATTTTTCACTGGACATCAACAACCCGAAAGAGCCGAAGATACTATGTGTAGGCAATAATCCTGACCGTCAAAATATCTATTCCGCAGCGTTGGGTTTATACAATTCAAGAATTGTGAAACTTATTAATAAAAAGGGACAGCTTAAAAGTTCAGTCATCATTGATGAATTGCCTACCATCTACTTTCGTGGATTAGACAATCTTATAGCCACTGCTAGAAGTAATAAGGTGGCCGTTTGTTTAGGGTTTCAGGATTATTCGCAATTAACTCGTGATTACGGAGACAAAGAAAGTAAGGTTATACAAAATACCGTGGGTAATATATTCAGTGGTCAGGTAGTAGGAGAAACTGCCAAAAACCTTTCTGAACGTTTTGGTAAGGTGTTGCAGAAAAGGCAGAGTTTGTCAATCAACCGTAATGATACGTCGACATCCATTTCCACACAATTGGACAGCCTCATTCCTGCATCTAAAATTTCTACATTGACCCAAGGTGTTTTTGTAGGGGCTGTATCAGACAATTTTGATGAACGTATCGAACAGAAAATTTTCCATGCTGAAATTGTTGTAGATAATGAAAAAGTAGCAACCGAAACCAAGTATTATCAAAAAATACCGGAAATTTTATCCTTTTTAGACGAACAAGGAGAAGACAAAATGAAACAAGAAATTGAACTCAATTATAAACAGATAAAGCTGGACATTGTTCAGGTTGTTGAAACTGAATTGGAACGTATTAAAAATGATCCTGATTTGCAGCATCTAGTACAAAAGAGATAATTGCAAAAGGGATCTATAAATACTAATATATCGTTGGTTTGAAATCCAGTGAAGTAATCTTTCCCATATCAAAAACCTTTTAGATAATTTATAAAAAAGTATATTTACAACTAAAATAATTCCCTAAATTTACGAAGCAAAGTCAATCTGATTTAGAATGTACCAGAGAGATTTTGTGAACAATATAAGCAGGTTAAGTGCAAGCGCATTGAAAATCTGAATTAATTAGAACAAATAGTAAATGATAATAACCAACCACAACGAATCTCATAAAGAAAATTTACTTACTCTTTTTAATGAAGCCGATGAAATTATATTTGCTTCAGGATTTTTAAAAAATAGTGGTTTAAATAATATCAAGGATGTTCTTAAAGATTTTTGCAAAGACAAAAGGAAAAAATCAACATTCTATATTGGTATCGGATTTGGCGAAACTGATCCTAAAACTCTTGAATCACTGAATAATATTATTAAATCTAAAGCCAATCACCAATTAATTCTTTGCACTCCAGACGCTGGGATATTTCATTCCAAGATTTACGTTTTTCGTAAAAATAGAAATATTACAATAGTTATTGGCTCAGCAAATTTAACAGAAGCCGGCTGGCTAACAAATGATGAAGTTTCAACTATATCTGAAACAACAATTGACTCATTAGATTACAAACAATTATTAAAGTATTTTAGTCGACTACATAAATCATATTACACTGATGACATTTCAGAATTAATTTTAAAATATAAATTTCAATTAGAACAATTTAAAGATAAATATTCTCAAAAACCAACATTTCGATTCAGACGAAAAAAAAGCACAATTGCGGGTATTGATATGCTTAGATTAAAGAATTATTATGAAAACTATTTAGAATCTACTGAATTTGTAGAACCATCGGAAAGAGAAGAACAATATACACAGGCACAAGAAAACTTAGATATTCTCGGAAGCAATATAAACCTAAATGATACTGAGTTTCGCAATCTTTTTGGGCCTTTGATGGGGCATTCAGGGTTTAGAAAACTTTGGCATTCAGGAAGCATCCATAGGGGAACACATAAAACATTAAATCATTATGCTAATAATTTTCGTGTTTTGGTTCGTGAAATAAAAAATAATATCAATCAACCAATTGAAAAAGCATTTAGTGATTCGATGACTTTTCTAAATAACATGAGAAGAAATAATGAAATGTCTGGAATTGGAGAAAATATTATTGCCGAAATATTAATGACTTATAATTCTGAAAAATTCGCCAATCTTAATAAAAATCCCGTAACTGTTTTGTCAATAATTGGTAAAGAATTAAAAACACCAAGTGCATTTAATGGAATTGATTATAAAGAATATACGACTCTTCTATTTCAAATTAGACAAGAATTGAATATGAAATCATTCTTGGAAATTGATAGCTTTTTTAACTATGTTTATTGGAATTTAAAAGAAGAATAGTAACGCCAGCTCCTTACCCTGTATGTGCCATTACTATTTTTTTTTGGACTCCAATTCTCTAATCTTCAAATCCATGTATAATATTACTCTGGTTTGTACAAGACATGATGAGCTAGGTAAGTGTAATTCTAATGAATTATACCAAATTATAGAACTCATAAATCCAGAAGTAATATTTGAAGAAATACCTCCAACTTTCTTTGACGAGTATTATCTTGATAAAAGGCGTGCTAATTTAGAAACAGACACAATAAACAAATACATTCAAAACCATAAAATCGAACATATCCCAGTAGATTCAAATAATTTTCCTTCAGAAGAATTTTTCAAAGATCATAAGCGCATGATTGAAAAAATAGAAGGTCTTGCTGATATTAATGGATTTACTTTTCGAAATCTAGTTGACAATAATAAAATATACACCGAAAGATATGGATTCAAATATTTAAATAGCATAGACAGCATTAACATAAACAATGAAATCTGTAATGCATTAGAAAATGGCCTGCAAAAAATAAACAATGACAAATTATTTCTAACTTTTAAATTATGGAAAGACATTAATGATATGCGAGAAAACCAAATGCTTCAAAATATTTATCTATATAGTCAAGACCATAATTATGACAGAGCAATCTTCACCATCGGAGCGGCTCATCGAAAATCAATAATTGATAAAATATTTGAATACCAAAAAAATGAAAAAGTAAAATTAAATTGGATATTTTAAAAAAGAACCAGCATCTAACGGCAATTATATTGAATAATTCAATTAAATTAATAACGAAGATTTTAATTTGTATGTTTGTAATAGATGTTGATTATTGGACTTAGTTTACAGATAAAGACATCTTTTATTAATTCAAATGAAAGGAAATAAAATGTGATTTTTTTCCAGACTTATAAATAGAGTAATAGATATGTATAAACTAAAAATATTAGATTGTAAAACTTTTCCGGATAGAAAATGGATGTTGTGTAAAGGCAGTCTGAATGAGTATTTAGAAAGTTTAAAACCGGAATTTTATACTTTTTCAATTCAACGAAAAATCGTGAAGAACCAGTATTTAGATACTTTAATTACAACGATTAAAGAAAAAGACCCGATACCGGTAATAACATTGACTTATAATGACGATAAACTCCAGCCTAAAGTTGGTGATGAAGTCAGTATTAATATGGAAAATATTGAAATACTTGATGGACTTCAAAGGACATTTAGGTTATGGGCACATAATGAATTAATTAAAGAATATGAATCTTCAGCTATTACTGATCCAACATCATTTGCTAAGCAGATTAAAAATAAATATCCAATCTTTTTTGAAACAGGAATAGTTTCTTTAACTAAGATTAAAAATTTCTATCAAAATGGAGAGTTTGATGAGATAAAAACATCATTTCAGGATTTCGATGTTTATTTTGTTGTTTGGATAGATCTTACTCCTAAAAAAGTAATCCACAAAATGCTTGTTTTGAATGCTGGGCAGAGGAGTGTTAGCAAAACGCACCAATTTGAACTCTTATTCCTGTATTTGTGGGAGGACCTGCGAATTCAATTAAAAGACATTACTTTATATCGGGAAAAAGAATCTGATGCCAACAAAATTAAATCAGGTACCCGCAATTCAGGGGACTATATGTTTACTTCTGTAATAGTTGCTTTAAGGTCCTTTTTGGAAAAGAAACCCTTGCGTGTTTCAATTGACGATTTAGATGTTTCTGAATTAGGTCAGGATGAATCGTCAGGAGAAATTAACGAGGGTATTTTCAATACTCATTTTATCAAACTGTTCTTAGAGAATCTAAAAGCTCTGGATGATGTTGTTATAGAAAAAGAAGCTGAATATGGAAAGAAATGGTTTGTCAAAGACACTACACTTTCGGGTATTCTTGCAGGATTAGGTGCTTATGCAAAAGTAAACGAGACACAATCCATCGAGGACATCACCAAACTATATCAAGATAGTTTTGATAAACTCCTTATTATGGTAAAAGAAAAAGGATTTACTCTTAATGAATTTACCAAGCAATATAATGTACTATCCAGCCGATCTGTCAATATTGGAAATTTTATTAGAAAAGTTGTTATGGATTATACCATTCAGCTTTTAGAAGATGCTGATCCTTCGTGGGAGGCTATTTTTAACTCAAAATCTAAAAATGGATAGTTTATGACTGGAAAGGAAATACTTAAAAGCTTTTATAAGCTTATTCATCAGCATTACCATTTGACTATCGATGACTTTGGATTACAAGTTGATGATGATTTTTGGACAAATGATGAGATAATTGATCAATTAAGAGGTGAAGCCATACTAATTGCATTACCAAAAATCCATGAGTTATTAGAAGCATTTACAGAGGCTAAAACTGGTTCCGATTATTTAGTGGATGAATATCTGCCACTAGAAAATGTTGAACTCATTGACTTTGCCCATAATGATTTTACAAAAAGAAACAGGGCCTTCAGTTACTCCGATGGTGAATTTGGATACTTGGCTTTATCTAAACTTTTAATGATAAATCCCTTGTCATCAATTGATGAAACTTCGCAGGACTATAGAACTCTTGTAGATTTTATATCAACAGCGGTTGTTAATACAGAACATGATAAAATAACAATATTACTTTCTCACATTGAAACTGCAAACGAAAACTGGGGTATTCTAATCCATAAAATTGTTCATCATCAAACCTCTTTAAGTATTTATTCCTATTTATATTATAGAGAACTCTTACAGGGAGGAAAAATTGATTTAAACCCTAATCTTAACTTTACGCCTGCACATGGAGCGACGGCTACTTTAAGGCCCAATACTCGTTATGAGCAATATTTTGAGGTATTTGATATTATCAATGAATTAAATCACGCTACTGATACAATTACACGATTTTTAAAGTTATATCACATAATTGAATATTTGGTCTACCGAAGAGAATTAGTTGAGATAGAACAAAAGGCAAGAAATAACAGAACGTTTATACGAGAAATCCACAGTTTCACTGGAAAAGGTCAATCAGATAATGAATTTAATATTCTGAAAAAGAATTTTAAAAAGATTTTTGAAGCAGAAATTCTTGGCGATGCATTTCAAATAAATCCTTTAAATGCGCAAGAAGCAACCTTTTTGAGGACATATTGGAGTATTAATATATCCTCTCCCGCAAATGTTTTTAATCAAAGAGATGCTGACAGTATTACAAATCTGATATACAGAATACGCAATAGCATTGTTCATAATAAAGAAAGTGAATTCCATATTACAACATCAAATCCGGATGATTATGCTGATGTTTTAAATTTGATTAAAAGGTTTATAACCATTTTGGAGAAACAATTACTAGATAAAATTTCTGCTGATGTTCCTGTAATTAGTTATCAAAGTCAATATATTGAACTCTATTAATAATACAAAACAAATCCCTGAGTAAATTCAGGGATTTGTTCAAATGCCTTATAGAAAACTTAACATCTGTCCAACATCCTTATTCATCTTGGAAAAAGCAAACCATTTTTTACCTAAGTCTTTTAGTGATGCTCCGATATGGTAGAGTTCTATGCTATCAATAATCAGAAACCTGTCGTGTGCATCAGAAAAAACTTCAACGTCAACCGGAGGATATTGACTGTTATATCGTTGCACATCCAGCCGTAACTGATTACTTATACTTTTGGTATAGATTGTTGCGGTAACATTATTATTTCTCTTACCTAACAAGGTTAGTACCGTATCGTCCACATAATTATCAATCAGAATAATGGAGCTGTTGGCACTACGAATAATATCAGATACAAAGGTATAGGCATCAAAAATCTGCCCATTGTAAAAAATCCCCTTTTCACTGTGCAGCTTTCCACTTTCCAACTCCTTAAAGATTTCTTCAAATTTCTGGTCAGCTTCCAACAGTTTCAATTCCATCTTATCCAGCCGATAAAACAAGGCTGCGTTACTAACAAGCATCTTACGCATTTCCACAAAGGCATTCATTATCTCGATGCTCACTTTTACGGCAATATCGCTACGGAGTACTGCCGAAAGCATAGCTATACCTTGTTCTGTAAAAGCATAAGGCAGATAACGTCTTCCCCCATAGTTCAAACTTGAGGTCACAAATTGTGACCTCAAGTTTATGGCATCAAATTCATCCTGTTCCAGTTGAAAACGGAAGTAGTCAGGAAACCGGTCAACATTACGCTTCACCGCTTGGTTAAAAACTTTTGTATCTACCTGATAAATCTTAGCAAGGTCACTATCCAGCATTACCTGCTTTCCCCTGACATTATAAATCTGGTTTTCTATTTCCTTTTGGGTAATGATAGAATTGCTCATTATTTCTTTGAAGGTTTGGATTTTTCAAATTCAAAGGAGCTTTCGGCTTTCTCGTTCAATACTATATAGGCATCGAATTTCTTTCCGGCTTTGCTTTTCATTCCTTTGATAAGGGAAGTTTTGCCTTTATTGACAAGGCTTTCTACATCAGCTATACCGATTTGCATACCACATACATTTCGGAACTGTAACCAGTTGCAGACCTCATCAGGGCATTTGACAATTTTATCCCTAATGATAAGTTGTTGTTTTTTGCATTTGGGGCAGACAAGCTTGGGCATGTTGGTTTGTGCAATCGACGTTTGCAGCAATTCATTGGTAATGGACGCTGCGTAGGTTTCCATTTCCTTTTGAAAGGTTCCAGCATCTGCCTCATTATTTTCAATTTTCTGTAAAGCAACTTCCCACTCTGCAGTCATCGTTACATCGGCAATTTTCTTGTCTTTGATCAGTTCATACACTTGCAATCCTTTTTCAGTAGGTATCAGGGATTTCAATTCTCTTTGGATATAATTACGGGCAAACAAAGTTTCGATGATGGCGGCTCTTGTGGCAGGTGTACCGATACCGATGTTTTGTAATGCCCTTCGCTCTTCCTCATTTTCTATCTCCTTTCCGGCAGTTTCCATAGCCGATAAAAGTCCTGCTTCGGTATAAAGCGCAGGCGGTTTGGTTTTCTTTTCAAGAACAGAGACATCTTTGATTTTAAGTTCATCACCTTTTTTCAGTTCGGGTAGTTCCTGCACAGGTTCGGCATCATTATCGACAAAACTGCCTTTGATGGAACGCCAGCCTGGTTGCAATATCTTGCAGCCTTTCAAGGCAAAATCATAATGCAATGCCTGTAAAATAATATCGGTTATCTCTTTTGTACAGGCCTGTGAAATTGCTTCCAATAGTCGAAGGACAATCATATTGTAAATCGAATTTTCCTTCGCTGGTAATGCTGAAGGGATTTTATCCGTAATCAGCAGACCATGATGATCGGTAACCCGCAAGTCATTCACGATACGTTTATTGAAATGCCCCCACTTCACTTTGGCGACCGCTTCCTTGCAGGTTCCCATGTCCTGCAAAGCCCTGATAAGATAGGGGATTTCTGCCCATATATCTTCAGGGATATATTTGCTTCCGGTACGTGGATAGGTAATAAATTTCTTTTCATACAGGCTTTGGGCAATGTTCAAGGTTTCTTCAGCCGTCAGATTCAACTTTTTATTGGCTTCTTTTTGCAAGCCAGTCAGATCAAACAGCAAAGGCGGTTGTTCCGTCACATTTTTGGTTTCTACAGTGGTGACAGTAACTGTATTTCCATTTCTTTCGATGGACTTTAATATATTTTCCACCAGCTTTTTATCTTGCCATTTGTTTTTGGAAAGACTTTTAAAGTCTATGAACTCTTTTGTATGGGACACCTGTATTTGCCAGTATTGCTGCACCGAAAAATTTCTATTTTCCAGATAACGCCTGCATATCAAAGCAAGTGTAGGTGTCTGCACTCTTCCAAGCGAATAAATCCCGTTGCCTGCGGCAATGCTTAATGCCTGAGAAGCGTTGATGCCCAAAAGCCAATCAGCTCGGCTCCTGCCCTGCGCTGCCTGATATAATCCGTCAAAATCGCTACCAGGTTTTAGGTTGTCAAAACCCTGCTTGATTGCCTTTTCGGTCAGCGAACTAATCCAAAGACGTTCAAAGGGTTTGTTGCTTTTGAGGTATTCATAGATATAGCGGAATATCAGTTCACCCTCACGCCCGGCATCAGTTGCGACAATTATCTTTTCACTACGGTCAATGAGATGTTCAATTACCTTTAACTGCTTTAACGCTCCTGCATCTGCTGTATAGATTTTGTCTTTTTTGACTTTTCGGACGGTCAATAAAAAAGGATTGGGAAGTATCGGCAGGGACGATTTCTGAAACCCGGAAATGCCGTAATCTTCCGGCATACCCAATCCCACCAAATGTCCAAAAGCCCACGTAACATAATAGCCGTTACCTGTCAGATAACCATCCTTTTTTTCGGAGGCTCCCAACAGGCTGGCTATTTCCCTTGCTACACTTGGTTTTTCTGCAATCACTGCTTTCATAATTCAATACATTTATAGTGATTACCTTTTTATGCCTTTGGATTTGGCAGGTGCTTTGGTTTTTTCCTCTTGCTCCTGCTGTTCCTTGCTGTCGGGGCCTTTTTGTCCCGAATTCAAAGGCTCTTTAATATTCTTGGTTGCTTCATCTGTTTTGCCTTGTGAATTAACCGCCGTTTGCGTTTTGTGAGCTTCGGTAGGCTTCGCGTGCTCTTTGACCTGATTCGGATTTTGAAAAGAGAAATCCGTCTTATTTGTTTCCTTGTTGAAAGTGATGTAACCATTATATTCCTTGCCTTTCTTATCCACTAAGCCGATAACATATACGGTTTGGCCGTCTTTGAACTTTTGATATTGCTCATTATCCAGTTCTTTACCTCGAAAGGTTTTAGGGGCTTCCTTCGACTGGCTTTGCTGATTGTTTTGCGTTTGCTTATTGGTATTATTTCTGTCAAACAAGAACTCTACAAAACGTTTGTCGGCATTGAATTGTACCTCTGCATCAAACGAAGTTCCTTTTTTGGAAGTCATACCCTCTATATGAAGCGGCTTACCCTCCATTAGGGTTTGCTTTTGTACATCATCCAGTTTCACGCCTTTGATCTCATCAGGGATTTTGATTTTGTCTGTTCGCAGAGCAACAAGCTCATTAGTCAGCCTATCCACGCTGACAATAGAGGGAATGGTCTCATTCGTTTTCGGGTTGGTCAAATTGACCACCCGGCCCATATTGCCTGTTTGGAGCAGGTTGTCTTTATCTTCCTTGCTGAACTCGTGACCGAAAAAAGCATAATTAAGGTTCGGCACTTTTCGGATACCATGAATGGCAACTACAACCTGCCCGTCATCATTGTGTTGCAGAGATAAGCGGGCATCCATGCGGGTAACCGCTGTACCGAGGTTAAGACTGACAGGCACAAGCTCATTGGTCTTGTAGCCTCTCAATAGCGGATCAAGCAGGTTCATTTTTTCGAGCTTCTCTTTGCTCAAACCGAGGTTGTTCATGGTTTCCCAATCGATCTGTTCCGGTTTGTAGCGGTACTCGCTTGTTTCCGGTGTTGTTTGTGTTGTTTCCATACTATTCTGATTTTCTTGTTTATGATCCTGACCAGGTTCCTCTTTCACTTCGTGTTGTCTCATTAATTGATCGCCTTCAAGTGTTGGGTGATCTACCTGTTTTTGCATTTTTTTTGCTGTATTAATAGCCAATGGTGCGGGAACGTTAAAGAATGAGAAATTGGTAGGATTCTTCAACTGACTGAAGAAATTAGATAAGAAATTGGAAAATAAATCCCCCTGCTTATCTACCCGCATAAACTGGTTCTGATTTTTTTTTGTAGGTTCAACGGTTTCCAGCTTGCCATTTTCATCAATGCCCTTTACAGCCTGAATTTTCTTTTTCTCTTTATCCAGCACCAATAATATCTCGGATAATTGTTCGGGAGATCGTGATTTATCTAAAGTTTGTTCGCTCATAATTTGAAATATTTAAGTTCGACATCGAAAGTAAAAGAGGCATTCACTGCTTTTTACTAACTGGCATCCTTTGACACTATTTGTCACGAGTTGGCTTTTGTTTTAGGCATGGGAGCGGTAAAACTTTCCCTGACGAACTGGTGTACATCTGACAGTTTGTAATAAATTTTTCCGCTGATGGTATAATAAGGCAGCTTGCCAGAAGAGCGGTAACGCTGTAGAGATCGTGCACTTATCTTCAACATTTGCAAAATATCCTGATTATCCAACAATTCTTCTCCATCAATAATAGTATGTTGATTTTTAGCCCCGCTTACCAATTCCATAAGGATGTCAAATCGCTCCATGATTCGCTCCATCCAAGCCATAAATTCTATTCTGTCGATATTCATATAGATATGTTTTAATCAATTATTAGTTTTCGATTAATGATATATGCAAAATTGGAGGCTATTTGTTGTATTTTCTGCCAAGCTTTACCAATTGAAAATCATGATTTTGGAAATTTCTAGAATACAGACAATTATTAATAATTAAACTAATTTTGAATTTACACTATCAAAGAAACTCGAATTGGAGAAACATTTTGCCAATGGGTAAGGATGGGTAGATATAAAAAAAGCAGTGTAATAAAACACTGCTTTAAAATGATAGAAGATTATAATTATTTATAAATCTTTATCCATATACTGCTCTAAAGAAGATTTGAGCTGGTCTAAAAATAAAGTGCGATTACCTGCACGGTCTTTCATACGATGAAACGCATGATGAATATCCCCCAATTGTGTACGGAATAATAGCTGAAAAACTAAACTAATTTTACGGATTCCGATTTTACCATTCGAAATCGCACCAGATACGTATAGGGCATAAATCAATTCTATCATCGCGTTTTTAGATTCTGTCCAAAAGATATCTTTGGTAGATTCTGCATTTTGTAAAACCATATCAGGTTTGTCGACAGGATTGATTTTGAGAATCAAGTAATTATAAAGCAATTCATCGGCTATAATGCGCGACACTTTGTAATCATAATAAGTAGAGAATTGAGTATCAACTTCAAAGATAAAGCTGTTAAGGCCCGTATTAAGATTTATTTTTCCTAATTTAAAAAAATCATGATCTCTATCTGTCCGTCCTGAACGATAATACCGGTAAAAATCAGAATTACAGATATGTTCTTTGTATTCATTCTTTAACTGCTGTAATTCACAGGAAAAGTATTTATAGTACATTTTACCACTGTTTACTGGACAAGAGGTCTCTATTCTATACACTTTGTTATAATAAATCAACTTTCCAAGTATTTGTGGCTTAATTATCCTAAAAAATTCAATTTCTTCATTTTCTTCTGTAAAATGATGATCCAGAACACGTTTTTTCATATCTGAAAGTAAATCCTGAAGAAAAACAATCATACGATAGGATTCATCAATAACATGTACTGATTCCAAACTTATTTCCTGTTCTTTTTTCAGTATACTGTAAAGAGCATCTTTATAAGTAGACTCCATCATCATAATAACTAATAAAACGAATAATTAATTCATTTGTATATTTCATTGCAGACAGCATTAAATGATTCAATCCCTTTTTCAAACATTTTTTTAATATTAGTTGTCAATATACTTTCGTCATTTTGCAATTGATTTGTAATCATTTTGCAAAGTATTCATAAGTTCCATTGCGTAATTATCTCTTGTCTGAACATAGGCTACTTTTGGAATTATCCTAGCTCCTAATTTTCTTTTTTCAAATGAGGCTGAAACTCCAAAATCTATCTTTTGAAGCTGCAACTCATTAGCTCTTTTTATGGTTTGAAATAACAATTGCCTGTACAGTTGGTATTCTTTTGCCCATTTATAATCCATACCTATTAATTCCGGGACATAGGTATGATTGTCGTTTTTGTAGCAAAACATAATTCCTATGAATGGATTTTCGGGCTCTGCTTTCAAGGCTAATATTATAAATTCCCAGTTGGGACTGTCATTCATGCTTTCGAAAATTTCTTGTGTATATCGGAATGTATTGATAGCGTAATTATTGTCTTTCACATTGTTGTAGAGTTGATATGCTCTTGCTATTTCTGATTTGCTCAATTTATCTTTTATTACAAACTCATAGTACTTCTCATAAGGTTCTATCTCTTTATTGAAATGTTTACGGGAACGCAGCGACAACGTTTTTGTAAACTCTTCGTATGAATGCCAAACTTGGTTTTCAATTAGACAGGATTCCGGCATGTCTATTTTGAAATAACCTTGTTCTACTATTGTTTTGTTGTAGCTGTTGTCTTTTTCGAAATCTCTTAAAACTAGCATATCTGCATTTAAGTCATTGTATTTTTCTTCCAGCTTATCCAATAATAGTTTCAATGCTTTTTCTGCCAAAGGATGTTCCTGATTGATGAAGCAGTGTTTTCCTTCGGTGAATAGAGAACCCATACCCAATACTCTTGAGGTGAGGTATAAAGGATTAGTCTTTCTTATTTCTTCCAAATGGATGGAGACCGATTCAGTAGCCAGCATGTCATCTTTCCAAAGGCCGTAGGTAAAAAAGGTCATTAATACTACGGTACCTTTGTTGTCTTTAATAGTGAAATAATAAAAATCCCATTGGTTTGTTGGATCCGGATGCTGGCTAAATGTTTTTTCTAAATAAACCAGTCCTTCCCAATCAAAGATATTTTGTTTTCCCATGTATTGGTTCCATTCATCTTTTATGATATCTTGAATGGTATTTTTTTCTTCGATAAAAAGCTCCTGCTCTTTTGATTCTGAAATGTTTTCTGCTTTTTTACTGTCCATTCCAAAAGCCTGTCTGATTTTGATCTCGCTATTATTTGTTTCTTCCAATGCTTTAGGAAAATGATATTCCATCGCTTCAGCCAAGGCTGTAATGTCCTGTTGTTGATTGTGACTGGATAGCGTAATTCTAATTCCAGTATTCTTGATTGGTACAGCAGGATAAATCCCCAAATTCAGGAAAAAGCCTTCCTTGAATAAACGTTTCACAAAGTTATAGGCCGTTGCGGGTGTACCCATTCCCAAAAAGAAAACTGGCGAATCGTTTTTTGAAATTATGGAAAGGTTTCCTTGAGACAGCAATTGGTTGAAGTAAGCAATTTTATTCGCCAAATCTTTTTGCATCAATTCTATTTCAGGAGATAGATGGATGCCTGCTGAGGCAATTGCAGCCGCTACAGAGGCAGGTTCTAACTGAGCGGAAAAGGTTAACGGCCCGCCAAAATTTTTGATTTTGTCCCTCAATTTTTGATTCTTGCAAAATACTGTTGCACCACTGGCTCCGAAGGTTTTACTTAGAGTACTTACCACAATGCAATTTTCAGGCAGTTCTTTGATAGCGTCAAAAACAAAACCGGTTCCGTTTTTGCCTTTCCAACTCATTCCGTGGACATCGTCAAAATAAAGGTTTAGTTGTGTATATTTTTGAGTCAAAGCCAATAATTCTGGGATGGGTGCATAATCACCAAACATGGAATATACACCATCAGCCATGTACCATATTTTGTTGCATTTGGTGGTTAGTTGCTTGATTTTATCTTCTAGCATATCCAAATTACTGTGTCTTATCAGTTCTACTGGAATTCCCCTTAGTTTTAAAAGTTGACATGCATTTTGGACGCTCCAATGCACCTGATGATCCATTATTACGGCATCCTCATCTCTAATGAGTGTTGGAATAATAGCTAAATGCCCCAGCGTACTGTTCTTGGTTATAATAGGAGGAATATCATACATTTGTTCTATTTTGCTTTCTAATTCATAGTATAGTGGATGTGAAATGTATGATTTTGACAACGGAAATTGTGTGCCATAATCCCGAATGGCTTGAATTGCAGCTTCTTTGAGTCTATTATCTTGTTCTAAACCAAGATATCCTGTTGTGCCGAAATGAAACATTTCTTTTCCTTTGATTTGTATGGTTCTTCCTGTCAATACTTTGTCTTCAGCATATAAGTGCAATACGCCTTCTTTTTTTGCTCCTGATAAAACCTCATCGACCGTATCAATGAAATTGTTGTGCTTGATTTTTGCCATATTATTTAAATTTAAGTTATTTAAATGTAAAATTTTGTAAGTACTTCTTTCTTACTGGATACTATTTTTGGGTAAAAATCTGAATAAATAATGAATCGTATTGTATGAAATATCATAAACTCCCGATATGGTAAGACATACTCCCGATTTGATAACTACAATGCTATTTTTAGTGATTTTCGCTGTTTTTATGCTTATTATAATTAGAATTATTACTATTTTTACAAATAACATCATATTTATCTAAAATCTTATGAGGTTTTCAGCTAGTTACTTTGAGAATGAATATGCCCATTTTTGGATTCGAAATAGTATTCTTTTTTTTGAATACAAACCCAATGTTGTTATTGATTTAACTGTAGCCCAGCGCATTGTAGCCGATCGAATACAGATACAAAATGAAAAGGCTTATCCTATATTGTGCGATATCAGGGGTATTGTAGATTCTGACAAAGCTGCCAGAGATTATTTGGCTCAATCTGGTTCCGTTTTGACAAAAGCTGTAAGTCTGGTTGGGCATCAAAGTATTTCTCTAATTATAACCTCTTTTTATCTTAAAATTGGTAAACCAAGTGTTCCAACAAAGCTTTTTACTGATGAGTCAGCCGCTTTGGCTTTTTTGGAAGCTTACAAGTAATATTATAAATCACTACTTTTAATAAATCTTTTAACTGGTACCTTATAGTTCCTATATGCAACAAGAAATTAATCAACAGCGTATTCAAAGTATGCATAAAATGCTTCTTGAGATGGGAAGTGGTAATTTTACCAATCGCATCGAACGTACAGAGCAGGATGATGAACTGGAGGCATTGGTAGTGCTTGTTAACATGGTAGCAGAAGAAATGAAAGGATCTGTTTTTCATTGGGGCTTTATTAATCCTCACCATACTTATACCAATCTTGTTCAAACCACTGTTATTCTGGATACCGATTTTATTATCAGAAGTTATAATTCAGCTGTTCCTAAAGTATTAGGTTTTACTGATGAAATGCTCTATAATACTGCTTTCAGCAGTATACTCTCGAAGGAATCTTTACCCATTTGGGATAGTATTAAAGAATCCATAATTCATGATGTTAACTATAATGGTACCTTGCAACTCATTTATATTACTCAAGAGCAATTGCTTGTACCTTGCTATTGCACCATTTCACGACTGATGCACAGTACCAATATTTTAATCAGTTCGGTTACTACTGTTATTGATGAGACCATAGTGGCTAAAGCATTGGTTTCACCAGAAGATATTAATTTGCTTGGGGGGTTCAGTAGTTATTCTGATGTACAATTGATACAGCATGTCTATGATTATATTTTAAACCATTTGGATTCCCCGCTACCTTCTTTAAAAGAACTTTCTCAAATTTTTGGAACCAATGATAATAAATTGAAACAGGGGTTTAAACTTTTATTTAAAACGAGTATTTATCAATTTTATGCTACTGAACGGTTGAAAAGAGCTCATCTTTTGATCCAGCAAACAACAATACCCTTAAAAAGAATTGCAACTATTATGGGATTTAACACTTATCCCAATTTTTCAAGAACCTTTAAAAAACACTTTGATTATGCTCCTAATGCTATTGAGAGGAGGTAGAAGGTTTGAAATGGAAAGTTAGAGGTGAGGAGTAGGAATTAAATGCAAAATCAATGTCAATTCCAACACGTAATGTTAACAAGGCGGTGAGAATAGGGAATACAAATTGCTCCCTTATTTAAAAACTCCCTTTGGAGCAAGTTAAGCTCCCGAATTGATAACACTTATTCCCTTGTTTTTTCGGAATTTTATATCGGATTAAATCTTAAAGTTTGTCGATATGAAACTACCTGTAACAATCAAAAGTATTATTATTGAAACGGTTTGTCTACTGTATGTTCTGTTGTTTGTTTATGCAGCATTAAATAAACTTTTAGACTTTGAAAATTTTCAGGTTCAATTGGGCCAGTCACCATTGCTTAGCGCATTTGCTGAACTAGTATCGTATACAGTCCCCGCTGTTGAATTTATCATTGCTTTTATGCTTCTGACAGTACGGTTGCGTTATGCTGGTATGCATGCCGCATTCAGCCTAATGGTAATGTTTACGGCGTATATATTTATTATGCTCCATTTTAGTCCGTTTGTACCTTGTTCCTGTGGTGGCGTATTGGAAAAATTGAGTTGGAATCAACACCTTATATTTAATATTGTTTTCGTAGTACTTATGCTGATAGCAATTTTATTATACAGAACAAATGAACTCCCTGCCAGAACGTTAAATTTTAAAGAACGATTGACAAGAATTGGTGTTACTATGATCTTCAGTGTTACCGTGGTTACTGTCTTTTTTTTATTATCGGAAGATACGATCCATCGTAGCAATAATTTTACCAGAAGATTTCCTCATCATCCTACTACGTTCAAATCAGAAATTGACTTGCAATATGATTCTTATTATATTGCTGGTTATGATGACGAATATGTTTACTTAGGAAATTCCACTGCACCATTGACCGTAACCATGGTTAACATTGCTCATCAAAATAAAAAGCAATTTGTTATTCAGTTACCCAAATACAAATTTTCATATACTGCGCCGCGGTTATTAGTAAAGCCACCCTATTTTTATTTTACAGATGGAACGGTACCTTGTATCTTCAGAGGTAGTATATCTGACTGGAAGCCAAGTTTAGTAATGCATAAAAAAGCTTACTTTTCACTGATAGCGCCTGTGAATGCTAATAAAGCCGCTCTACGTGTTATCGGAAGTAAAACGCATGAAAATGTTTTGGCGACTATTGCATATACCGACAGCCTTCACCTGAATTACACTATGCTGGAAAAGCAGATAGACGGGATTTTTGATACTGACGGAATGCTTTTATATAACGCACAGCTTGACAAAATACTTTATACCTACTATTACCGTAACGAGTTTATTATTGCAAATGATTCATTAAATTCCTATTCAATTGGTCATACTATTGATACGACTACTCAAGCCCAGATTAAACTTGCCAAAATTGATTCAAAAAAAATCACAACATTAGCCAAACAACCCGTAATCGTTAATAAAAAAACAGCCACTTATGGAAACTACCTTTTTGTAAATGCCGCCCTAATCGGAAAGTTTGAACCAAAAGATATGTGGAAACAGGCTTCAATTATTGATGTTTACGACCTTGTTAAAAACACTTATGCCTTTAGTTTTTACATCTATGATAAAGGAGGGGAAAAAATGTCGGAATTTATAATTTCGAATGATCTTGTTATAGTGTTAACTGGAAAATATTTGACTATTAGCAAATTACGCAGCGATTATTATGTGCCTTGGAATCAAAAGAAACCTAAGCAGACAAAATAATTGCGCATACAATATACTGCGCAGTATCAGGAGAAGATCGAAAACCTGTGACAGAGTAGATCATTAAATTTAATTATAACATTATGAAAACGACATTTTTTAAACCAATTTTTTCTCTATCGGCTATCGCTCTAGCCGTTTTTGGAGCATTTGCATTTACACCCGCGCCTGAAAAAGCGGAAGTAGTTGACATTTGGGGTCTAATTCCAAGTAGTAATTGTGCTGTAAGTACGGTGAAATGTGGTAATGATACCACTAAGCCGTTTTGTAAAAGTGGTTCTGTTGAACTGTTTGACATGAACGAAGAACAAACGGATTGTTCTGTACATCTTTACAGACTGCAATAACAGTATGCTGTAGATTTAAAATGCAATGGCGGAATCTTACGAAGATTCCGCCATTGTTCTTTTATACTGTAATTTAAGGGATATCATTGATATCTGTACCAGTCTTCTGTTTCAAATAGTAATCAAACCAATTTTTTGTTTTAATTGTCAGATCTTTCTGCAACTCGGGAGTGAGTATGGTATGTGTTTCTCCATTGTAAACCAGGAATATACTTTTTTTGTCTAACCTTCGTAACGCCATATGGAATGAGGCGCTTTGTGTCCAAGGAATGGTCGGGTCCTTTTTTCCTGCCCAACTTAGCAAAGGAGTACTAATATATTTTGCATTTGGCAAGGGTGAGTTTCGCTGATAACTATTCCAATCATTAAACGGCGATGATGTCATGCGATACTGCTCTCCTTCAAATCTCCATGTATTCGAGCGGAGAATATTTGAGGCATAAGTAAAATAGCTTCCAATTAAATCTGAGATCGCTGAACCGGAGATCGCCGCAGCAAAAGTTTTAGTTTGCGTTATAATAAAAGATACTTCATACCCTCCAAAAGAGTGTCCGATGATTCCAATGTGATTTTCTTCCACAATGCCAGTTGCCTTTACAGCGTTAACCGACGATTCTACGCAATCAAGTGCCGACATTCCGGGATCGTCAATTTTATATCTAATGTCAGGCATAAGTACTATATAATCGTCGAGAAAATAGTTTGATGGTATGAAGCCCATGGAATCATATTCAGTAGGGTTGTAGTAATTGTGTAATCCGTGCGAAAATATTTCGTAAATTAAAACGACCATGGGATATTTTTTAGCGGGCTTGTAATTTGCAGGCTTATATAAAATACCTTTCAGGTTATCTCCAAATTTATTCTTATAGTAAATTAATTCAGCCTGACCCCAATCAAATTTTTTGCTTTGCGGATTGGATTGCATAATAACTTTTGAGAATGTGCCCGTATTATTTAAAAGTATAATACTTGGCGGTAATGCTGAAGTTTGCTCTATACAAATATACATTTCAGCATCTTTAGCTTTTTGTATCCGATTTATTCCACTTTCCTTAAACAGCATCTTTTTAAGTGACCCATTGGGATACCATTTATAGTAACCACTTGCCATGTTGTCTCCCAGGACTTCCAAAATCAAGCCTTTGGTAAGGTCAAATTTTGGTGCGAATAAATTATCAAGATTGTGTGTCTTGTTTTCCTGATAAAGATCTGTGCAAATCCTGTAACGCACCTTATTTTTGCTGCCGTGCGTAATCTTTTGAGTTTTACTTCCGTCAGGTGATAAAAGCCAAATGTCATATTGATCATAAGCTATGAAATACTTACCGTCGGCAGACCAACCCGGACTGCCGTAAGGTGTTGGCGAACCGGAATTATCATTCTCTTTGTTTTTAAATGCTATTCCTATTTGGGCAGTTATACTCCTACGCTTTGTTTTCTCAATGTCATAAATCCACCAATTATTATCTCTGAAATAATTTATAAACTTGCCGTCAGGTGAAGTCCCCATCATACCGATGGACGTCGCCTGTTTTTGTAAAATCAGTGTTTCCTTTCCTGTGTGGGTATTTTTCAGGTATAAATCTGCCGGAGCATCGTATTCATATTGGGGTTCATATCGAAGGGCATTAAAGCAGACTGCATAATTTTTATCTGTGGTCAGCATGGCTTTAGGATTTTCAACCGTACCAATTTGCATTACTCTTCCACTTTCTACAGACCAAACGGCTAGCTTGGGCTCGTAATTCGTGTTGCCCCGGTATTTATTTTGCGTGTATTCTAACGGGGTTGCGGTATCCCATATTTCAACCTGCTCCGTAGTAAAGGGTTTATGCGGCGTAGTAATCGCAAAAAAAATGCGTTTTCCATCAGGAGAAAATGTAAGTGCTGGTTTACTCAATCTCACTATGATGCGCTGTGCCATTAATGCTTCGTTAGTGCTTCCGTCAAGCATGTAACTTTTTGAATCTGTGAGATTGTAATAGATAATCCTGTGGTTATCCGGAGCTAAAGTATCCTTTGGCAATTGCTGTAAAAATGCGACTGCACTACCATTTTCACTCCAGCATAAATTTTTAAAACTTTCAGCGCTATCCTGCGCAATGGTTTTTTCGCTAAAATTTTCTGCAGGATCTATAATTCGTACTTCGTGAAAGGTACTCACAGCGATTTTACCCTCACGACTAATCGTGAACTCCTGAACGTCTGGAAAAATATAGGATTTATTCGTATTGCAATCTAAAATCTGCAATTCGTTTGAACTCACATTTTTCTTCAACATTGCTAGATACTTTGCTTCAGCAAAAAATTCATGCTTACTAACATTCCTAAATGACTGCACTTTTCCAGATTTAAATTCCTGTAGGATTAAGCCTTTTTCGGGATCTGAAACGGTGACAAATCTTCCATCACTACTAAAAATGGCATTGTTCCCTGATGGGAAAATTAGTTTTCTATCTGATTTGCAATTTTGGACAAAAAGGGTGTCAGCACCATAATCGTATTGCAAACTATAGGATATCCATAAGCCGTCAGGAGAAATTGCTTCGTCCTGCAGTGTACTCCATTTTGCATAATCTGCTGTGGTGATTTTGCGATTTACGGATTGCCCGTAACAGATTGCCACTGCCAAAATCAGCAGCACGGTTAGAGGAAATGTGTTATTAATCTTTATCATTTTAATATCCTGGATTTTGGGGATGGAGATTATTGTTAAGTAGTAATTCAGTCTGAGGAAGCGGCAGTAAAACCTGTGTATTTTGCCAACCGGGTTTTATCGGGCTCAAAACCTCGGTGGCTTTTCCTGTTCTTTTTAAATCGAACCATCTGTGTCCTTGTTCTGTAAATAATTCCATGCGTCGCTCTTGTGCAATCGCTGTCAGTAAACTTTCCTGAGCATCTGCCGTTGTATTTGGGAGTCCCGCACGAGTTCGAATTTTATTTAAATCATCTTGTGCTCCCGGGATGTTACCCAAGTGAGCATAAGCTTCTGCACGAATCAAGTATTGCTCCGCAAGACGGAATAAAATCGAGTATTCCTGAGAAGTACCAGTATTTGAAGTTTTTTTGTATTTGAATGCGCAATACCACGTACCTGAGCTGTTTGTGACCGTTTTAATCCAAAGATTTCTTCGAAGATCATTACTTTCGAAGGCGCTTACAAGACTGTCAGCCAGCGAAGGTCTTATTGGTGGTCCACTTGAAAAAACAAATGTCCTTGCCTCTTTTGTATTTACTCCCGCAACTCCCGGATGCAACGCCCATATAATTGCTGGCGATTCCCGAAGAAATTCTTTTGCCGGGTTACCTTCCCAAGAATATAGATTATTTGCAATCACTTCTGATGCTTTTTCTTCTGCCTTTACCCAGTCTTCTGTATAGAGGTAAACTCACGATAACATTGCCGTTGCTACAGCCTTATTTGCGCGGACCCTTTCTATGACAGGATAATTTTCAGGCAGTACACTTTCGGCTTGTGTCAGATCGGAAATAATATTTTGCCAGACCTGCGCTTGTGATGTTTTGAAGATCGTGGTATTGTTATTATAATCCGTTGAAGTCACATAGGGAACATCACCAAATACATTTACCAAGTAAAAGTGCAGATACCCACGCAGGAATAAAGCTTCACCAGTTAGTCGTGCTTTGTCTTCGTCAGAAATGGCAGTTGAATTTGCTAATCCTTCAAGGATTGCATTTGCTGCGTAAATTTCTCCGTACGTTCCATTCCATAAAGATGCTATCAAGCTGTTTGAAGGAACAATTGTATGATTGTTAAACTGCTCCATGTCGATACTTGAACCATAAAATTGCATTTCATCCGAATAGTTCGCCATTAAACTTGATAGGCCGCCTGGTGTGCCAGTAACCATCCCGTCTTCCCGCAAGCGTGCGTAAATATTAGCCATTGCTGCATTTGCTGTAGTCACATTTTTAAATACTGCCGGAGAAGTAAGCTGGGATTGCGGTGTATCAACTTCGGTAAAATTTTCGCAGCTGTAAAGCCAACATACGATGATGGCTACAATTATTCGATTTATATATTTCATTTGTACTATTTTTTTAAGATTAGAATCCTAACTGAAAGCCTAAAGTAAACTGTCGTAAAGGAGGTAAGGTTGTTGTAGATTGGTTTTCCGGGTCAGCACCGCGATAGTGTGTAAAAGTGAACAGGTTTTGAGCTTGCAGGTATACCCTTCCTGTAAAATTTTTTGACCATGCGGACGGAATTGTATAGGAAAGATTTACACTTTTGAGCCTGATAAAAGAGGCGTCGCTAAATGCCGCATCGCTTTCGATAAAATTGTAAAATGCGTCTACCACAGCAGAATTATCCCCTGTTGTATATTGCTGTGCTATCGCTCCGGTACCGTTCAGTGGGAAATGATTTCCAATTTCAGCAGGCTGATTTGTAAAAGTTCCTGCCAATGAAGAAGAATACAAATAATTTTTGCCTTGTTGTTTGACATACTGAAAAAGAAAATCAAACCCCCAATTTTTATAGGACAGCTGATTACCGAAACCGCCATAATATTTGGGAGCTGTATCGACAACTTTTTGACGGTCACTATCGAACGTTATTTGTCCGTCACCATTGTAGTCCTGAAAGGTATACGCACCAGAATCAGGGTCAATTCCTGTATAGTTGAAAACCTTATTTATAAACAATGATTCTCCCACGACCAAGCTATTTGCATAAGTAGAGCTTTCAAGGTTTGGAAATGCCATCAGTTTATTTTTTGGAACTGTCAAGTTTAGAGTTGTTGTCCAGGAAAAATCCTTTTTGCGAAAGTTGACGGTTCGCAATTCCAATTCAAAGCCTGTATTTTGAACGGTCGCATCAAGGTTGGACTGAATTGAAGCAAAGCCGGTTGTACCGGGAAGTGGAACTCCGACCAATTGACTTGACGACTGGTTTTTGAAATATGCTGCCGTTAGAAATATGTTGTCTTTTAAGAAACCCAGTTCTATCGCCACTTCCATTTTTTTATTTGTTTCCCATCCAAAATTGGGATTGAATAAACGTGCTGGAGTTAAGCCAACCACGCCATCATAAAGATATCGCGACACTTCGTATGTATCCAGATACTGGTAATCTCCAATCTGGTCGTTTCCTGTGATTCCATAGCTGCCCCGAAATTTTGCAAAACTCAACACCTCATTATTTTTTAGAAATGATTCATTTGACACTAACCATGCAGCACCGATCGCACCGAAACTTGCAAAACGGTTTTCCGGACCGAAACGACTTGAACCATCGCGTCGACCCGTCAGATTGATAAAGTATTTTTCTTTAAAATTCAGATTTAAACGGGCGAAAGCCGCTGTGTAATTGTATTCAACAACCTTATGATTGAGTACCGAAACCCTTGTTGCCGCATCAAGGTTATTTATAAGCGCATCACTAGTAAAACCTGAGCCTGATTGTGCCAATTGTGTCGTTTTTTGATTTTGGAATGTAGTTCCGATAAGGAAATTCATCGCGATTTTGCCCCAACTTTTTTCATAACTCAGTTGCGGCTCAATAATCCACGATTTCCCGTTTCCGGAGCTCAGATATAAAGAAGCCTCATGGGTTGAGGTGTCAAAAGGATTGAATATGCTTGTGGGTCTTGTGTAACTTTGCGATAAGCTTGTGTTGTTATATCCCAGGCTCGTTTTTAGTTCAAGTCTCGGAAGTATCTGGTAAGACAACAGTGTATTGGCGATGAGGTTTTGCATGCTGTTCAGATATGTTGCCTGTAAATAGGCAAGAGGATTATCAAAGGTTCCTTCTTCCCAATTTAAGTTGCCGGCAGCGTCATATAGCGCAGGTGCATTTGGTGCCAAAGCATAAGCACGGGCAGTCAAATCCCTACCCGGCAGCGTGTTTTTATCACTGGAATAGTCTGCTGAGAAATTCAGATTAAAACGCTTGTCGGCAGACTTATGGCTTATGCTGCTATGAACCACCCCTTTACTATAATTCGACTCCCCTGGAAACACGGTAGTTTCTTTACGATAGGTTGCGCTAAGCAAATACTGCGTATTTGGATTTCCTCCGGAAACTGATGCCTGAACATTGTTTATGTATGCCGTTCCTCCAATCATTTCCTTTTTCCAATCGGTATAGCGGTTTTGATCCCATGTTCCGTTGATGTCATATGCATCATCAGGATATTGGGTTATTCCATCATTGGAGAATGCTTCTGCACGCATTGCGAGGTATTGCGGGGTATTCATCAGATCTAAAGTGCGTGTTACTTTTCCAACCGTAGTAAAAGCATTTATATTAAATTTTGTTTCGCCAGCCTTCCCCTTTTTTGTACTAATTAATACTACGCCATTTGCCCCACGCGAACCGTAAATGGCTGTCGCATCTGCATCTTTTAGCACTTCAATACTTTCAATATCGGAAGGATTAATAGTATTTAGAGGGTTTGTTACTCCTAAAATCGCAGTGGATGCAGTGGTTGTATCTCCCAATGATTGTGAAGAATAGGGCAAACCATTTACAATATAAAGCGGTTCATTGCCATCCCTGCGAATACTATTGATACCGCGAATTTGTATATTGAAACCACCACCAGGAATACCCGTGGATTGAATAATATTGACTCCGGACATACGCCCCTGCATGGCAGCAAGGGGATTATTAACGGGTTGCTTTTCTATGTCTTTGGAAGTGATTTTGGCAATACTTCCCGTGCGCTCCTTTTCTTTGACGGAATAGTAGCCTGCATTGACGCGGACTTCTTGTAAAGAAGTTATGTCTTCCTGTAATTGTATGTTGACAGTTTTACGACCGTTTATGGGAACTATTGCTGTTTTGAATCCTATGAAAGAGACCATCAAAGTATCTGTAGCGATAGCCGAAAGGATGTATTGCCCGTTGAAGTCGGAGTTAACGGTATTGTTTCTTTTTCCTTTTATGGAAATTATCACACCAGGTAAAGGGCTTGTGCCATCAGTGATGGTGCCGCTTATTTGGTTTTGTTGCCTTTGCAACTGATTTTGCCTCAGTCTGTTGTTTGCTTGAGCAGGGTTGCAGCAGAGGTATAACCCGAGAATAAGCGGATACCAAAGTACTCCCAAGCCTTTGTTTAATGAAATATTTTTCATATGTTTATATTTAATGTTTTTTATCGGTCATATGTAATTCGCAAATAGCTATTGGTGCTTGCATCGCATCAGCGTTATGCTCATTTCATGATATTGGTTTAGTTAAATGAAATGTGAGTTTTGTTTTGCTATGGTCCTCTAGTTTAGCTTGCCGGCGAGTTAGGGGACTTTTTTTGTTTTGTCTTAAAGTCATCCAGTAGAATGTCTTAAAGTCTTTAGGGATAGTGTTTTTTACTATATCATAGGCGTTTTTTAGTTATGAGTTGATGTTGCTGCTAAATAACCTATATCTCAACCATAAATCCACATGCACATCGTTGCTATAAAAAGTATAATTATTCCTATTTGTATTTGTCTGTAGTATTTCATGTGTGTGTTTTTTTTAGTTAGGGGTTATGAGTTGCTGTTGTGGCTAAATTACCTGCACTTTTATTAACAAATTCAAATTAAATTAACTAGGTGTTTTTATTCAAAGGACCTTTCAGTGCAGGTGTTTTAGTAGTAATCGTTTATCGTTGTTCGTCCATCGTTATCGGTTATTGGTCATTGGTTTAAAGTTGGCATAGGTTTTCCCGACCAGTTACAAAAAGAGTATTTTCCTAACTGGGATTTATGAATAATATGAATAATGGGTTTAGGGTTTAAAAAGCTCCTTTTGCTCTCCTTTCTGAAACAAACTTTAAAATTTTAATGTACCATTTGGAAAATAGAAATAAAGGCAATACTTTTAAAGTGCGAGTTTAAAGAGGGAAAGCTTAAATCTAAGTACCAAAAGAATTTTAGGTTTGGGTTGAGGTTTGATATAGAGGGGATTGTTATTTTATATAATTCCCTTTTTTATATATCAAGGTAGAGTTAAACACATCAGCACTAAAATTCTGATGGGGGAAGTGTCTCTGATAAGAGTACTTCTCGGTGTTTTTCTATCCTAACACAATGTTTATTTCAGTTTTGGGATAACAAAAGGCAGCTTGCTTTTAGCAGGTAGTTAAGGTGGTTTGGTAACGGTTGTACATAAAAAAATCGTTCTCATAATTTATAGGTTTATGGTTATGGAACGATGTATTTCGTGGTATGAAGCATCTTTGCAGAAAAAGCAAGGAGCGGTCTCACACTTTCAATCCGTGGGTGTCCTACGACCCTTACAATAATTAATAATTATTGTATGCAATTGAAAGCATATGTGAGAACCGCTCGCATGCCGTATACAAAAGTAAGAAACTTTTTGACATGGAGCGATTTCACGATACTCTCGTCTGCTAAATAGGACTTTACGGAACGAGAAAACATCGTTTAAATTATGCCAAAAGAGGCTAATTGTCAATTCGCTAGAACAAATATACTAAAATTATTTAATACACCAATATATAGGTGTAAAATTTCACGAAATTAATGATGAAAATTACAGAATATACCATATCGCAATTTGATTTTGACCTGATAAATCATATAAAAACGCTTAGGCTAGAGAAAAAAATCTCACAAGAACAGTTAAGTATAAGTATGGGATTAGCTCGCAGTTTTGTAGGCAATGTGGAGAATATTAATGAATCACATAAGTATTCAACTCGCCATTTAACTTTATTAGCCAGAGCTTTTGGGTATAAAAATATTTCAGACCTGATGAAGTTCCCTACTCCTCAATATGATAGAATTAAAGTAACCGTAAAGCAAACTATGAATGAAAGTGGCACTAAAGCTTTGAGTTCTGAGGTGGTGAAGATTGAGCATTTAAAATAATTATACTATAATTTAAATGTATTTACGGAAAACCGTAAAATATAACAGAAATAGTTTTAAAGCATTAGGCAGAGAATAAAATAGGACAAATAATTTGAGATTTGAAGTAGGAGAAACAACCCCAATAGTTAAAACTCTTACCATAATTGCTAAGGCTTTGATTTAATGTTAAAAAAGCAACTCTTTATAGGTTCTATATTTGAGCTATGGAATGTTACGAAATAATAGCACTGGTTTAATGTTTTCTTTCAAATACTTTTGAGACTCAAAAAAAACGTGGGAATCCAACTTAATAAGGAAAAGATGTCTGTTTGTATCATTTCGTGTAACTTTGTTCAAATAGTTCAAAACCTGAAATCCCCGTAAATTAGCTGATAAACCTAGGCTATATCCAAAAAGGGGAGAATAACTCTCCGCTTTTTGCTTATCATTTATCGATACAGTCAACAGTTGTAAATCTAAATTTCACACGTTCAAAATCGATAGTGCCTTTAACTAAATAAGAGGCACCTAAAGTGGTTTGTATATCACCTTTGCCTAAAATAAATTCGTTCCCTCGCTTTAGAAATGCCATTGGATTTTTATATGTTATTTTGTTATTAACGTCCCGAATAAATGTATAGCTGGCAAATAATGTATCTCCACGGAATTCTCCGGCGATTTTTCCAACCTTTTTCGGTCTATTAAAAAATTTCATCACCATATTCCCGGTTATTTTTCCGTTTTTTAAAGTATTCATTTTTAATTCAATAGTATCCTGTTCATACAGCGCTTTATAACATTGTACGCTTATCACTTTTTCAGCTTGGACTTGGGTAGCCTTAACGGTTTTTTCGTTTTGATTTTTTTTACAACTTTGGAATCCAATACAAGCAAACAGCAAACAAAAAAGGACTGGAGTTTTCATAATAGTAAAAATTTAGTTAATAAATATGGTAATACCTATTGCTAATTTACGCATAATTAACGTGTTATGAAAATTTCTTAATGACATTTAAATTGTAAATTATACTATTCAAACATAATCGTTGCTTTTTTTTCTTTCTTAATGCCCATCTGGAACTGTAGTATAATGGATCTAAAAACTTCAATAAAGGCCAAATGTTTGTCAATTTTCTTTTGACTAAAATTCGCTTTCTTGCTGTTGTGCGCTCTGCTTTTTGTACCGTCAATGGCGCTGGTTTCTCCGGCAATCAGATCGGCATCTTTCAAAAAAGAAACAAAGAGTTTAAATAGTTTTCTAAGCCCTGCTGGATTCTGCTTTCTAAAATCGGATATGCTGTGGTAATTGGGGCGAATATCTTCTAAGAGCCATTGTAATTCGATATTGCGAACACACTCTTTTTCTAATTTGCGAGAACTTCGCAGGCCATTTAAGTAACCGTATAAATAGATTTTAAGAAACAACTTAGTGTCAAAACTAGGGCGCCCTTCGGATTTTATAGTTTGCACCGTAAAACCAAGAGCTTCAAGTGAAATGTACTATACAAAGGCTTCAATAAAACGCACGGGGTTATCCAAAGCGATTTTATCTTCTAAACTGCTAATTTGTAATTGTTGACGCGATAATCCAGATATATGTTGCATATTTAAATGTACAATTTTTCTCTCTTATATCCAATATAAAATACTATATTTGATGCAAAAAAAAACGGAGGTTTTTTCACAGACTGACGTTGGCAGAAACCCTCGAGCTACACGAATTGCATAGAAACCTCCATAAAAAGATAACATTATCTAAAATAATGTAAAGATATTTCGCACTATTAAATACTTTTCAAATTTTGTATCTTGCGAACAGTAAATTTTAATGATGCTTAAAACAATTCAAATTATTGCATTACTTCAAGGACTTTTCGTCCTTTTTATTTTATATAACAATCGTAAGAGTTATAAGAACACAACTTTTTGGTTATTATTCGGCAGTCTATTTTCTATCGTTCTATATATTATTGGAGATGACAAGAATAATTTATTTGTTAATAACACCGATTGGTTTCTTTTCGATAACACACTTTTTATAACATTTTTATTTTTGTTTGTTAGGTATTTCAAAAGCAAAAAAGAAAAGTTCATAAAATCAGATTACTATTTTTTTATACCAAATATCATTTATCTAATTCTTGAAGTAATTGAAATAAAATTAATTCAAACTAATATAGTTATCGAAGTTTTAGAAGTATTTTGCGAATTAACTTTTATCATCTACTTATCACTAATTTTATTTTCCATAATTTCAAGTAAAAGAAAAAATTGGATTATATATTTCATTATTCCAATCATTATTTTGTTCGTTTTTTCACTCATTAATGATATTCTTAAAATCGTTGGATTATCAGAATTACCGTTTTTATCCGACCAAAACTTCAATTCATATCTTTTATTAGTTGTTGCGTTTTTATTCTATTTTATAGCTTTTAAGTTGTTTAATGGTAATAAAGAAATTTTACCTAAAGTAGAAATCGGTAAATACAAAAACTCAAATCTAAACGATGAAACAATTAATAAATATAAAACTGCTTTAATCAATGCAATGCAAATTGATAAAATATACCTTGATGGAAAATTATCCATACAAGATGTTTCAGATAAATTAAATATTCCGCGTCAATACATTTCTGAAGTTTTAAACGAACATATGAATAACAATTTTCAAGATTTCATAAATGAATATAGAGTGGAAGAATTTGTAAACCGCCTAAAAAACGACCAAAATAATAATCTTACACTTTTAGGAATCGCTACAGATGTAGGTTTTAATTCCAAATCTTCTTTTAATGCTACATTCAAGAAATTCAAAGGCTTAACACCAACACAATTCAAGAAAAATCTTTAGTAAAAAAAAATAATTGGTACAAATCAATCATCTTGCACTTATTTCATTTTTAGGAAAACACAATTACTTACGATATTTGCGAAATAATTAAAAGAACCCAAAATTATGTCGCAACTTAAATTAATTAAAAAGATTCTCTTTTGCATTGTTTTAACTATTTCAACGTACTCAATTAACGCACAAGTAAACGATACACTTTCATTTGTAAAATCAAAACGAATGTCAGATGATGACCTTGCAAAAAAACGAGAAGGAACTTTCATAACGGGTTTGCCTGACTTTTCATCAGATCCTGTAACAGGTTTTGGTTTTGGTCTTAGAAGTAATGTTTATTGGAACGGCGAACGAACAAATCCACTTTTCGCCTACACACCTTACTTGGCAAAACTAAAAGCTAATGCAGCATATTACACTTCAAACGCAAGAGAATTAATTCTATCGTTAGATGTGCCGTATTATAAAGGAACACGTTGGAGGTTTAAAATTGATTTTAAAGCACAACAAAATCCAGCAAATTTATATTTTGGCTCAACAGAATCAACGTTGGGCAATCTTCGATTGCCATCCAATGAAAACATTACTTTTTCAACATATGAAGCATTTGACAAAGCAAGAAAAACGCTAAGACCAGGTGGAATTGGAGAAGCAAGTTTTGTAACAGATGCCTTGTCAAACCGATTTAGAGAAACAGAATATATGCTTAATCTAAAAGGAGATTACGCAATAGGAAACGGAAAATGGCGAGTAATGGGCGGTTATGAAATTCAAAATTTAAGTTATAAAACTTTTGAAGGAGAATCAGCCGAGGCTATTAATCCAACAACTGGAGAAGAAACAACAGCGCCAAATGGACTATCACTTTTAAGAAGAGATTTTAATCAAGGCTTAATATCTGGCTTAAATGGTGGTTGGATTTCAATTTTACAAACCGCATTAATTTATGACACAAGAGATTTTGAACCCGACCCAACCAAAGGTTACTATTTTGAAATAGCAAACGAATATTCTAGCAAATATATTGGCTCACAATTTGACTTCAATAAACTTTTTATTCAAGCAAGAGGATATCAAAAGTTACCTTTTGGAAAAAGAACTGTTGTCGCTGGAAGATTTGGAGTTGGTAACATTTTTGGCTCGAATACCCCATTTTTTGAATTTCAAGACCAATGGAGTCCAGAAGGTAGCATCAATGCACTTGGTGGAAAGCAATCGTTGCGAGGTTATCGAGCAAATCGGTTTTTAGCACGTTCTATGTGGTTCACAAATATTGAATTAAGATATAGAATTGCAGAAACAAAATTAGGAAAACAAAGATTTGCTTTCGGTGTCGCACCATTTTTTGATGCAGGAACAGTAAGAGACGAATGGCAAAATCTAAACTTTAAAAACATTCGTTACTCGTATGGTTTAGGTGCAAGAATTGCTTGGAATCAGTCCACAATTTTATCATTTGATTACGGAATGTCAAAAGAAGATAAACTCTTCTACATCGGCATAGGTCAAGCTTTTTAACAAATTAGTTTGGTATTATTTGTAAAGATTTTGGAGATATAAAAACATTGTATGTTACAAACAGAAATATAAAACTACCTAGCCTGATTTATATTTATTGCTATCGCAATTATATATATCCGACTTACATTGATTGAAACCCGCAACCTAATTATATAAGGATTGCAAAACAGAACGGAAACAGAAAGAATAAAGGGCATCTGCCAACAGCCGTAGCTGTTGCGCAACCTCATTCAAAAACTAAACTTTCAAAATAAGTATAAAAAACAACCTCGTTTAAGCACATTTAAGCGAGGTTTGTTTTTGGTTTTAAGTTGTAGTTTTTAAAAAATAAGCCACTTAAAAACAAGTATTTCAAGTCATAAAAAGCTGTTTTTACAGAAGTGGGTGCTTTTGTTTGTATTTCATTTACAACTCCAGCTTTTGTTTTTGTTTTTTTGGTGATAAACTTCAAATATTTCTTCAAATTATAGGTTAATGCTGCCATCAAAACGTGTTTGTTAGCTTGCTTGATTCCTCTTGTATTTACTCGCTTCATATTGGTAAAATTGACCAATGTTCCAATTACAGGTTCTACTGTTTTACTTCTCACGCGTACCATTTTCTTGGCATAGTGTGGATTTTGGGTGAGTTTTAAGTGCATTCTGTCGTAGTGTTCTTTGTGGATGCTGTCGTCTATCTTTTTAAACTTGGTGCTTTTTCCGCAGCATTGTTCTCGTAGTGGACAGTTTTTGCAATCGCTCTCACTACTGCGATAGGTACGTTTGGTGTAGCCTTTGCTATCGATTTTTTCGCCTTTAAATACTAAATTAGCTTTGTTTCCTCCTGCTTTTATACATTCGTACTGATGCAATTCTTTGTTGAAAATAAATCCTGCTCTCTCAGGTTTGTATTGCCCAAAGTTTGGAATGTAGGCATTGATGTTTTTTTTGGTTCAAATACTTTAAAGCTTCTCCACTACTGTAACCTCCATCGGCTAAAAGTTCTTCTAATTCAATGCCGTTTTCTTGTAAATTTCCCTCTGTTAGTTCAACTTTTTTTTCTAAACATTGACTATCGCGTTTGTCTGCAAAATCAGAACAAGCTCCTGTTATTAAGTGATGAGCATCGTCAACAGCGATTTGTCCAAAATAGTTTAACTGTCTTGCCTTTCCTGGTTTTACACTTACCCTGGCATCAGAATCTGTGAGTGAATAATGGGTATGATTCGATACATATTTTGGACGTATTAAATTCCCGTATTCATCTACTCTATCGCCTTTTTGATTGGCATTAGGCATTCCTTTATAGGCTTCTTGTTTCCAAGCGTGGTGTTGTTCCACTAGTTTCTTTCTGGTGCTGGTTGTTTTGAACTCGCTATTCTCTTCCAATTCATTTACAAAAGCACTGGCATCTTCCAATACTTCTTTCTCAACTAAACTATCCATAGAAGCATTGGCTTTGATAAAAACGCTATCCACGGCTTGACGTTTGCCTCGAATCATCCCTTTGGAAACACATATCCTTAAAACGGCTTTGAATAAGGTTAAAAATACTTCTTCGCCATACAACTGACGGGTTCTACTAATTGTGCTGTGCCAAGGTAAGGCTTCATCAATGTCATACCGGATAAACAAACGAACATCTAAACAATTGGAGCAATATTCTATGAGTTTTCTATCCGAATTGATATTGTTTAAATAGCCTACCAAACAGATTTTGAAAAACACAACAGGATCAATACTTTCTTGTCCTTCCTCTCCATAATACTGGGCTGTGGCATAGTTAAAAATACTATTTTATTTATTTTTTCGCAAGTTTTTTTTGATATATTTGTTGTGGTGTGCAACAAGCACAGCCGTTTCTCGCAATTGCGAATTTTGTGGTACGTTCACGTTTAAGTTTCGTAAGAAATTTTATCTTTGAAAGAAAATAAGTAGTTCCGAAGCTCGCAACCTCGCCAAGCGCCGGAACGTCAGGCCATGAAAAAACTAAAAAGAACCTCTTGAGAATCCCATATTTGAGATTGTTCTTTGGTAGCCCTCCGAATACTCTCTAGATTTGAAGAGGTTTTTTCACAGCCTGACGTTAGGTGCAAGCGTAACCACACGAAAACTACAGCATCCCAACCAATAAAAGTTATCTTTGCAAGTGGACAAGCCGAACACCACATTAAGAAGTAGGCAA
Organism: Flavobacterium caseinilyticum; assembly: GCF_004349085.1. Lineage (GTDB taxonomy): Bacteria > Bacteroidota > Bacteroidia > Flavobacteriales > Flavobacteriaceae > Flavobacterium > Flavobacterium caseinilyticum. The sequence continues at coordinate 406,587 of NZ_SMFM01000002.1, forward strand.
AAGAAAAATAAATAGAATGACAATGAACAAAAAAATGATTTACGGTTTAATCGTAATAGCTGGTTTAGCAACATCCTGCAACCAAGCAACAGACAAAGTAAAAGAAGAAGCAAACAAGGTAATTGCTCAGACAAACGAAAGCGTTCAGAAAACAATTAACGACTTAGGGTTGGTTTATGTTGAAGAAGGAGCACAAACGATTATTACTTACGAAGAAGTAAATGCTGCACAACAAGCCTGGTGCGATGCTTTGGTAAAAATTGGACAATTGAAAGAAGAGGGTGGAGATTACAAAGCCTTTGCAAATGAAGTACTGTCTTCAGCTTACAATTATGACAACGGTAAAGTATTTTTTAAACCAACATTAGCCTATGGCGACCAAACTTTTAGAAACGACAAAAAGGGTGCATTAGCCTATTTTATAGGTGGCGACCCTGACTATCCGAACGACAAAGGCTTTGCATTGACACCGTGGGTTAAAGCAAGATATGACAATGCTGGAGAGAAAAACGAAGGCATACAAATTTACGGTTCTGTAGCAATTACTATGGGTAATGTATGGGTAACAGGTAAAGACGGTAAAGAAGTAATGGTTGACAAAACTTGGGTTTTCAAAAAAGGCAAAGACGGAAAACTTAGAATTATTGTGCATAAATCAGCCCTTCCTTTTACTCCACAAACTAAATAATTAACTAAAAGGGCTGAGCTTAGCTCAACCCTTTTAATACTTTCCCAATTTATGCTAAAAAGATACATAATTATAATCATTTTTCTTTCCTTAAGTAATACTTCATTTTCCCAAAATACAAGAATAACAAACCGTAATTCCATTGGGTGGTATAATTATTTTGGCACATTTAAACTCAACAACAAATTTGGACTGCATACGGAATATCAATTTCGCAGAAACGATGTAATAACAGAATGGCAACAAAGCTTGCTACGAGTTGGGGTGAATTATCAACTCAATCCAAAAATTCAATTACGAGTTGGTTATGCTTGGATAGAAACTTTTCCCTATGGTGAAATCCCAATAAATGGAATGGGAAAAGATTTTACTGAACATCGCTTATTTCAAATGGCAACAATAACTGACAAAGCAGGTATTGTGGATTTATCGCACCGTTTTATGCTTGAACAGCGTTGGGTTGGTAGGTACTCCAATGCCAATTTGAACAAAGAAGATGAATATCCTTTGCTTAACAGGTTTAGGTATATGTTTCGTTTACAAGTCCCTTTAAAAGGAAAAGAAATAAAAGATAAAACACCATACTTAGCCATTTATGAGGAAGTGTTTATTGGTTTTGGTGAAAACGTAAATGAAAATATTTTTGACCAAAACAGGTTAGGTGTTTTAATGGGTTACCGATTAAATCAAAATATACGATTAGAGGCAGGTTATTTAAATCAAATCCTTCAACTTGGGCGTGAAGTAAATGGTAGAAATGTTTTTCAGCAGAACAATGGATTTATACTAAATGCAAATTTCAATATTGACTTAACAAAAAAACAATAATATCCAATGAGCGAATTCATAATACCACTTATTACCCTTATATCTTTAGAATTAATTTTGGGGATTGACAATATCATCTTCATCTCCATCCTTACAGACAAACTACCACCCGAACAAAGAAACAAACTTCGATATATGGGGCTTGGCTTGGCTGTGGTTTTTAGGCTTATATTATTAGCTGGTATAGCTTGGATATTAAAGTTAGACCAAACACTTTTTACGATAATTAATATAGACATCTCTGGAAAAGGAATAATATTAATATTAGGAGGTTTGTTTTTAATATGGAAAAGCACAAAAGAAATATACCACAAAACAGAATTAGCTAACAATCCTGAAAAGGCAAAAACATTAAACGGTAATTTTAGAAAGCTACTTTTAGAAATCATTATATTGGATTTAGTTTTTTCTATTGATAGTATTATTACAGCAGTAGGTATGGTAAAAGAACTTTGGATAATGTATGTGGCAGTTATTGTTAGTGTCGTTATAATGCTTATTGCATCAAAACCAATAAGTGAGTTTATACAAAAGCATCCTTCATTCAAGATTTTGGCACTATCTTTTTTAATTATGATAGGTATCGCTTTGTTAGGCGAAGGATTGCATTTTGAAATTCCCAAAGGATATATCTATTTTTCAATGGCATTTTCCTTTATTGTAAATTTTATACAAGTAAAAACCCATACAATGCCTAATAACGAGCTTGCAAAATGAAATTACTACCAGTAGAAATTATTCAAATAAATCAAAATAAAATAGATGAAATTGACAAAATCATAAAGTCAATTTACCGTCTTATTATTTATAGTAGGCACCACCTTGACGATGACCTTTTAGACATTTATTTAGCAGGCTATCATAATCTTAAAGAACTCGTTGGCATCAAAAATGCCCAAATGGAAGCTCAAAACGAAGAAGAAGCCAAAGAGTATTTATTAAATTTAAAAGTATCGCTGGATTTTGTTGTTGAAGAAATAATTTTACAAAACAATTTTGAAAAGGAAGTTCAGTTATTTCAGCTGTTGCGTTTAGTTTCCCCTGAAACAAATGCCATTCACCCCAACCGATACAGGCAAACTCTTGTTCAAGTAGGCGGACATATTTGTCCCGAGCCAACAATAGTTGCTCATTTGGTTTCCGAGCTATTTTATAAAATTCAATCAATTCAAAACCCTATAATAAGGGCTATTTACTTTCATCACGAGTTAATAAGAATACACCCTTTTGTAGATGGTAATGGACGTGTAACAAGAATTGCCAAAAACTGGATGTTGATGTATGACTTATACCCTCCTATATTTATTAATGATGCTTCACAAAAAAAGGAATACATAAACACATTGAGTAATAGTTTCAAAGAACTTATGAAACAACCCGACAAATGGAACAACTACACTTCACAGTTTTTTGAACAAGAACTTGACCGCTTATTATATAATGCCAAAATGCTTTATGAGAGCATTAACCTAACTGGGCAAAATAGAGAAAAACAAATAACAAAACAATAAGAATGGAAACGTATAAAATTCAAATAATTGAAACAATCATAGCTGTAATTAGCTTTTTTGCTGTAAAAATAATTTTAATGTATTTCGTTAAACTAACAATTAAAAACTCATACTTCAAAAATGCTGAACAAAATGATGTTTTAAAAGTAATCAGACTAATATTAATGGTCGTACTTTGTATTATCATAGTGGCTATATGGAGTGTTAAGCAAGAAAACATTTTAATATTTGCAAGTTCGTTACTTACTGTTTTTGGTGTAGCACTTTTTGCTGAAATGTCCATTCTTACGAATATTACAGCTTGCCTAATTCTTTTTTTCCAACACCCAATAAAAGTTGGTGATACCATAGCAATAACTTTTGAAGGGAAAGAAACTGAAGGTGAGCTAATAGATATTACTTACTTTTTTATCTTCATAAAAACGCCAAACAGAGGAGTATTAACAATCCCAAATGCCTTACTATTAAAAAGTTCATTTTTGGTAGTAGAAAAATCTATCAAAAATGAAGTTAATAAATAACAAACGAACGATACTATTTCTATTGAGTTTTATGATTTATCCTACGATAACTTATGCACAGCAATTCGATTTAGGCTCTTGGAATATATTAAATATCAAATACAATCACAATGACAAACTAAGCTTATTTGGCGAAGCACAATTGCGTTCATTAAAATTTTACAACGACTTTCACTATTACGAATATAAAGGCGGTATAAACTACAAAGTTCATAAAAATGTAAATTTGACATTAGGAGCAGGTAGCTACCAAACATATAAAGAAGGAGGCAATTTTGTTCTACCAAAAAATAATGACGAATTTAGACTTTGGCCACAGGTAATACTTTTTCAATCAGTCGGTAAATTTAAAATAGAACAACGATACAGAGCAGAATTGCGATGGACGAGCAATGGCTACCGTAACCGTTTTCGTTATAGATTAGGTGCATCTTATCCATTTGGGAAAGAACGAAATGGGTACAAACCTTTTCAGACAAGCATTAGTAACGAATTGTTTTTTACCGACAACGAGCCTTACTTTGAACGGAACAGAATACAAATGACACTGAACTATAAACCTTCAAAAGGCTCAACAATCCAATTGGGGTACTTACATCAGTTCGACTATAAAATAAATGATGAAACAGGTCGGGACTTTCTTGTAGTAGGTTTTTATTTTGAACTGTTCCGAAAATTGGCAACAAAAATAGAAACAGAAAATGAGCTTAAAGACAATTGACAATATGAGAACGCCAGTACCTAACAGCTAAGCTTTCGTTGCGTGCGTAGCACGAACAATGAAAGCTGTGTTGAACGGAACCACTCTACATCCATACCTTATGGGTTTTTCGATAAATGTGTAAGAAGAATTTCAAGAGGCATCAACGCTAGCTTTTTTTAGGCTAGCGTTTGGCGTTATGATGGTTTTAAGTCTAATACGATTTGTGAGTTACGGTTGGATTGATAAATTTTATATCCAACCCCAATTTCACTTTACGTATTATGGTTTTGAGTGGGTAAAGCCTTTAGGAATTTATACTTATTTATTGTTTTTTATTTCAGGATTAGCTGCCTTATTTGTCGCCATTGGATACAAATATAAATTATCGATCATTACCTTTTTCCTGAGCTTTACCTAAATAGAATTTATGGATAAAACCACTTACCTAAACCATTATTATTTTATTACGGTTGTGAGTTTTATAATGATTTTTCTGCCGGCAAACGCCTATTTTTCTGTTGATGCCTATAGAAATCCAAAAAGTGCCTTTTAGAAAATCCCGAGTTGGACTATTGATATTTTAAAATTGCTGTTAGGAATTGTCTATTTTTATGCAGGTATAGCAAAACTCAATTCCGACTGGCTTTTTAAAGCCATGCCACTCAAAATATGGTTGCCAAATAATTCAAATTTACCAATAATTGGTTCTTTATTAAACGAGAATTGGGTGCATTATGCTTTCAGTTGGACAGGAATGATGTACGATTTAAGTATTCCTTTTTTATTACTTTATAAAAGAGCCCGATTATTCGCTTTTGTTTTAGTGGTAGTATTTCATATTTTGACTAGAATTCTTTTCCCAATTGGTGTTTTTCCATTTATAATGATTGTAAGTTCATTGCTCTTTTTTGATGCGGATTTTCATAAAAAGTGTTTCCTAACTGTTTCAAAATTATTCAATTTCAGTATAACTTTCTTTGAGAACGGAAAAGAAAAAATTCAGAATTTCAATGGGATTTATAAAATTAAAATCGCCTTTTTAACCTCTTTTATAACTTTCCAACTACTGTTTCCTTTTCGATATGTATTGTATCCAGACGAATTATTTTGGACAGAGGAAGGATTTCGGTTTTCGTGGCGCGTGATGCTTATGGAAAAAGCCGGTTATACACAATTTAGTGTTACCGATGCGAAAACAAAAGAAAATATAATGGTAGATAACAGTCATTTCTTAACCACTTTTCAGGAAAAACAAATGTCTTTTCAACCGGATTTTATTTTGGAATACGCACATTTTTTACACGATTATTACCAAAAACAAGGTATTTATAACCCGGAAGTTAGAGTAGAAAGCTACGTCGCTCTCAATGGAAGATTAAGTCAAAAATATATCAATCCAACAATAAATTTAACCAACGAAAATGAAACATTCCATCACAAAACTTGGATATTACCTTTTAACGATGAAATTAAAGGATTTTAGTTACATCCTGTTTTTATTGTTTACAATAGATAGTTTTTCCTAATATAAAATTTCAGGAATAACTACAGCTGACGATGGTAGAATACTGGCTTCCGTTGAAGTATATAATAGATCTTCCGGGACTAAATACCTATCTAACGCTAAAGGAGAGTTTTCAATAGAGTTTGACAAACCAGGCAATTATGAACTCGTTTTTTACAAAGAAAACTATGCCTTTTTAGAAAAAACAGTTTCAACATCCGAAGAAAGTATTGTTATTATTTTAGATAAAATCACCAACCTTTCGGAAGTAGTTATCAATAAACAAAAAGAAAAAATATTTGCACTTAATAAATTAAAAGATATTGATGAAACGGCCATTTATGCCGGAAAGAAAACCGAAGTAATCTCGTTAAACAAACTTACGGCAAACAAGGCAACCAACAATGCACGTCAAATATTTGCTCAAGTTGTAGGATTAACAATCAACGAAAGTTCAGATGGAGGTTTACAATTAAGTATTGGTGGACGTGGATTGGATCCAAACCGAACATCCAATTTTAATACCCGACAAAACGGTTATGATATCAGTGCCGATGTTTTGGGTTATCCCGAAAGTTATTATGCAACACCTACCGAGGCTCTCGAAAAAATTCAAGTAATTCGCGGTGCAGCATCATTGCAATATGGAACCCAATTTGGCGGATTAGTCAATTTTAAATTAAAAACGCCAAGCAAAAAACCATTCGAATTTACAACAAGAAATAGCATTGGATCTTATGGTTTGTTTACCAATTTCACTTCATTAAGCGGTACAAAAGATAAATTCAGTTACTATACCTTTTATAATTACAAGCAAGGAAATGGTTTTAGATCCAATTCTGAATTCGAGAGTAAAAATTATTTTGGAAATTTAAATTATCAATTAAACGATAAAACTTCCTTGCATTTGGACTACACTTATTTTAATTATCTAGCCCAACAAGCCGGCGGATTGACCGATGTGATGTTTAACGATAACCCTACACAAAGCAACAGAACCATGAATTGGTTTGCAGTAAACTGGAACTTATTTGCATTGCGCTTGAAACATAAATTTAATGCTAATGCCGATTTTTCACTGCAATTATTTGGGCTAGATGCTAGCCGCAAAGCTGTTGGATATCGTTCCAATAGAGTATCTAATCCTGATGTATTAGGAACGGAAAGAGATTTAATAGTAGGGGAATTTGTCAATTGGGGTGCTGAAGCACGATTTTTAAAACGGTACAGAATAAAAAACAACACCAGTGCTTTTTTAATTGGAGCCAAATATTACCAATCTGAAAATTCCGGAATTCAAGGTCCGGGAAGCTCCGGTAGTGATGCCAATTTTAATGTTGCCGATGCAGAATTCCCTTTTTATCAAAATCAATCCAATTATACATATCCGAACTTGAATGTATCTGTTTTTGGGGAGAATATCTTTAAAATAACACCTAAGTTCTCTATTACTCCAGGTTTTAGATTTGAAAAAATAAAAACACAAGCAGAAGGTTCTTATCGGAAAATAAATCTGGATTTAGCAGGAAATGTGATTTTAGACGAAACTAAGTTTGAGAATAATATAAAAGACCGAAACTTTGTTTTAGTAGGAGTTGGATTAAGTTATAAACCACGAAACAGAATTGAATTTTATGGAAATGTTTCACAGAACTATCGCTCTGTAACTTTTAATGATATTCGAACCGTAAGTCCAAGTCAGGTGATTGATGAAAATATTACAGATGAAAAAGGCTATACTTCGGATATTGGAATTCGCGGGCAAATAGGCGACAAAGTAACTTTTGACGCAAGTGTTTACGGATTGTATTATGATGATAAAATTGGTGAATATGAAACTAGAAATCCCAATGGTTCAGCAGCAATAGTACGATTCCGAGATAATATTGGAACAGCAGTCACGTATGGTTTTGAAACGATGTTCGATTGGAGTTTAAATAAAACATTTTTCAAACAAAACGACAACTTTTCTTGGAATGTATTCTCCAATATCGCTATCACCGATTCGGAATATTTAAAATCAGACGCACCAAATATTGAAGGAAATAAGGTAGAGTTTGTTCCGCTTTATAACATTAAGACAGGAATTGGGTATAAAAACTTTATTTCGAGTGTACAATTTACCTATGTTTCTTCTCAATTTACGGAAGCTAATAACAGTAAAACAGATGTAAATGACAATACGTATGGCATTTTTGGTCAAATTCCAGCCTATTATGTAGCTGATTTCTCCACCTCCTACAAATGGAAAAACTGTAAATTGGAAGCTGGAATCACCAACTTTACAAACAATAGTTATTTTACAAGAAGAGCAACTGGCTACCCAGGACCAGGAATAATACCTTCTGATACTAGAACTTTTTACACAACTTTAGAATTTGTGTTTTAGAGTAATAAAAGCTTACCCTGATCTTCTCCTAAAGTTGTTGGTAAGTATTAAAATCAGTAAATTACGGGAAGTTGCCTATGAGTATTTTACCGTTCTTTTCATCTCTCCATTTCTTGGACTTATATTTTATTAAAAACGAGTAACGGTACTTTGGCTTTAAAGGAATAATTGGCTGAGTTACTGGAGAAAAATATTTTGTCGAAAAAACTTCTGTTTTGTTGCGTGAACATAATCATCATGGAAGGTTTTGACTGCTTAATTACCGCCTCTATGTTTGAAATTAAACTCTTGGCCAGATTGATATTTTCGATATGCAGTTTAATATTATGCTTTGAATTTTTTTTTACCAATTCATCTATGGTGTTTTTGTTGGTTGTTATTTCGGCGGGGAAATTGAAATGGAGTATTTCAACTTTTGCCTTTAATGGCTTCGTGAATTCAATTACTTTTTTCAGTTCATTTTCAAGATTTACAAGATCGGAGGCGTAAATAACGCTCTTTATCTCACTTCGACGATAATTCTGGGGTACGGCTATAACAGGAACTGTTGAATGGGAGATTAGACTGGAAGTGTTTGTGCCGAATATTTTTTTCAGTTTTCCTGAGCCTCTGGTGCTGATGCAGATAAAACTGAATTTATTTTCCTGGGCATATTCCCGGATATTGCTGTCCGCAAGAACAGCACTATTTATTATACACTTCTTATTTATAGAAACAACATCCATGTCCCTATAAACCGATGCTACAAATTGGTTTAGTTTTTTTTGAATTTTATCCGCTTCTTTCCTTTCATAATCAGCAAAGGCAAGATTGCTTAACGACGTGAGATTTGCCATGTAGTAGGAATGAAAAAAAGTCAACTCAAATTTATGTTGGGATGCCAATTGAATGGCAAAACGCAAACCTGCTTTTGAATTTGAAGAAAAATCGGTGGTAACAAGAATTTTATCCATTATCTTTTATGTTAATTGTTATTATGGCAAAACACTATTCAATTGACCGATTAAATCTATTATCATCTCTTGCGAGACATCAATGATGCTGCAATGCTCAAGATTAAAATAACGAGAATTACCAACAAAGCAATTTGTATTGGCAATTTGTAGAAATCAGCCAGCAACATCTTCAGTCCAACAAATATTAATATCAAAGCAAGTCCCTTCGACAAATACCGAAATTTATCCATCATTCCCGCCAGTGCAAAATACAAAGAGCGCAAGCCAAGTATTGCAAACACATTTGAAGTATAAACAATAAAATGGTCTTGTGTGATTGCCAGTATTGCAGGAATGCTATCCGCCGCAAAAATCAAATCGGTGGTTTCAATCAACACCAATACTAAAAATAAAGGCGTTGCAAACCGTTTCCCATCTTGTTTTACAAAAAATTTACCACCATGCAGTTCATTAGTAACAGGCATTACTCTTCTGAATAATTTTATAAGGGGATTTTTTTCTGGCTCAATTATTATCTCCTTTTGCTTAAGCATCTTATATCCCGTATAAATCAGTATCGCCCCGAAAACATAAATCGTCCAATGGAATTTTTCGAGTAACGCGACTCCCGCAAAAATAAATGCAGCCCGCATTATTAAAGCTCCGATAATTCCCCAAAACAAAATTCTATGCTGATGGATAGCCGGAATTTTGAAATAAGAAAAAATTAAAACGAATACAAAAATATTATCTACGCTCAATGCTTTTTCAATCACATAACCCGTAAAAAACTCCAATGCTTTTACCTCGCCTTGCCAGTAATAAATAAGCCCATTGAAACACATGGCAAGTGTTATCCAAACCCCCGTCCAAATCATGGCTTCTTTAATGCTTACTTCATGCGCTTTGCGGTTAAACACCCCTAAATCCAATGCCAGCATCAGCAGTACAAATACGTTAAAACCAATCCAAAAACTCAAATCCGTTTGCATACTTGTACTTGTTTAATTTTTCGACTCCTCTTGTTTTACCAAATTCATTTGGTCGATTTTTACGGTTTACCAAAATGTTTGTCTATTGAATCTTACTAAAATACTTTTCTATAACGATGGTCTGACAGTCTGCGTCTACAAGCTGTTCGGGATTTACTTGTACAAACTGTATTGAACGAAAACGCTTCTTAAAGGTAATGAACTTTTTGGCAAATGCCTAACAAAATTTTATAGCATGAAAAAACTTGATGCTTGTATGAATCCTTTATAGTTTGTAATACCTATACTATTGATTATAGTCATATTTCATATTCTATTGTTTATATTCGGTTCGATTTTTTTTTCTATAATACTCTGTAAGTTTGACACAAATGTTGCGGCATAAAAACCTTGTTCAATACTCCAAACTGTATGACCTCTAAATTGTTCAAATTGTTGCTGTGTTGTTTCACAGTAATTGCCAAAGTAGTTTCATGAGTTCAGTGTTTATGTTTTTTTATTTCATCGGCATAAGGATCATATCCATCTTGTTTTAGGTTTTTGTTGATTGGTTCACAAAACATTTCATTTACTATGCTACAATCCATTCTTCCTCCTTGTAAAACACTTCTTGACAACAAGTTTTTCCTCGCATATAAAACATGTACTTCACAACAAGTATTACATCTTAACATTTTTAAAATATTTTCTTTGAATCCATTTTTCAACACTGATAATTATTAGAATTGAAAAAGCTACCATGGCTGACATCCCCCATGCCTCAGCTTTTAATGGAGATGAATGAAACCAACGATTCATAAATGGAAAATAAACAAAAGCGGCTTGAACAAACAGTACTGTTGCAATTCCGATATAAATAAATGGATTGGAGAAAAGCCCGATTTGATTGACTGAAAAATTAAGAGATCGGCAATCAATAAGGTAAAACACCTGAAATAAAACCATTGCTGTTACAGCCATTGTTTGAGCTTCCGAAATGGCCAGTGAGTGTTCCATGCCTCTGGACAGTTCAATATTATATTCCCAAAGAAATAATCCAATTGTTCCACCTGCCATTACCAGAGAAACCAGTGTCATCCTGAAAATTATCAAAGAACTTAATAAAGGTTTATTGGGCTTACGTGGAGGACGATTCATTACATTGGGTTCCATTGCTTCAAGTGCAAGCGGCAATGACAAGGCAACGGCAGTTATAAGATTGATCCATAATACCTGAACAGGCTGTATTGGGATGAGTAGAATTCCCCCTTCAGAGGGAAAAAATAACACGGCAATAAAAATAACCAATCCCAATCCTATACTTGTAGGCAGAAGAAATACAATCGATTTCAAAAGGTTATCAAATACTCTGCGTCCTTCTTCAACAGCAGCCTTTATACTTTCAAAATTATCATCGGCCAGGATAATGTCTGCCGCCTCTTTGGCAACAGCCGTACCACTGATACCCATAGCTACGCCAATATCTGCACGTTTAAGTGCTGGGGCGTCATTTACACCATCTCCTGTCATGGCTACCACTTCCCCGTTGGCCTGAAGGGCTTTTACTAGATTTAATTTATCTTCGGGGGATACCCGTGCGAAAATATTGGTGTTTTTTACTACCTCTTGAATCTCCTGGGCATTCAAATTCTGAAGTTCCTTTCCGGTGATAACCCTGTCTGCATTTATAAATCCAAGTTCCCTGCCTATTGCTGCGGCTGTTGCAGGATGGTCTCCGGTAATCATTTTCACCGTAATACCTGCATTATGACACGAATCGATCGCTTCTTTTACTTCCATCCTTGGAGGGTCACTTATGGCCTGTATCCCTAAAAAAGTAAAATCGCAAAGATCCTCTTCCGTAATGAGTGATGAATGTTCGCTATCCAACTTTCTGGAAGCGAAAGCCAATACTCTCATTCCTGTTCCTGCTAATTGTAAAGCCTCCGTTCGTACCTGTTCTGTGTCAAAGACAATGGATGAATTTTCACTATTTAATAAAAGTGGAATAACTGATTCAGGTGCGCCTTTAAGGTAAATCATTTTTTCTCCGGAAGGGGATAGATGGAGCGTAGCCATTATTTTTTTTTCGGAATCAAAGGGTAATTCATCCAACCTCCGCCATTTGCTTCTTAGTTCGTCCTCGTTTATTCCAAACTTTCCAGCTACTGCTATCAGGGCAACCTCTGTAGGGTCTCCTACTGATTTCCAATGACCCTCTTTTTTATGAAGTGTTGCGTCATTGCACAGTGCTGCAGCCTTAATAAGTTCACCAATTTCATCATCTGTTCCTTCTTCATCGGAATCATTTTTTAAAATTTTACCATCAGTATTAATGCCTACTCCTGTAACATTGAATTTTTGCTTTCCATTCCAAAGTACCTGAACGGTCATTTCGTTAAGGGTAAGCGTTCCCGTTTTGTCTGAGCAGATTACAGTGGTGCTACCCAAGGTTTCTACAGCAGATAAATGCTTGATAATAGCTTGTCTCTTTGCCATTCGCATAATACCGATAGCTGATGCAATAGTAATTACGGCAGGCAGTCCTTCTGGGATAGCTGCTACCGCAAGAGTAATGGCAAAAAATATTGCATCTATGAATGTATAATTACGAAATATTCCTATTAGAAAAACTAAAATACCAACAAGGATGATGGCATAGGTAATTCCCCGTGCAATTTTTTCAAGAGATTTTGTCAGTGGAGATTTGACTGATGTGGTAATTTGAAGAAGTGCGGAAATTTTACCAATCTCGGTTTTAATGCCTGTCAAAACAACTACGCCTTCTGCTGTGCCGGAAGTAATCAATGTGCCGCTAAAAACCATATTTTTACGATCAGCAACTCCTGCATCTGCGTCAATAATATCCGTGTTTTTTTCCACCGGCAAGGATTCTCCTGTAAGGATAGATTCATTACACTGCATATTTTTTACGAATGTGAGCCGCATATCTGCCGATACCTTATCGCCAGCCTGAAGCAATACATAATCACCGGGAACTAGTTCAGCAGCCTGAATATTCTTTTGCTTTCCATCTCTAATCACTGTAGCATTTTCCGGAATTAATTGGAGAAGCCCCTGAATGGTTTTTCCAGCCTGGTACTCCTGAACAAACCCGATAATGGCATTAATAATTATTACACAAAACACCACTATACCATCTGTGATTTTGCCCATAGTTATAGCAAGGATGGTAGCAGTAAGTAGAACATATATAAGCGGGTTAAGAAATTGCCTCAGCAAAATTTTAAAGGCACTTTCTCTACTTTGCCTGTAAATGATATTAGGTCCTTCCTTTTTCAAGCGCTTCCCAGCTTCTGTTGTACTAAGACCTTCAGAGGAAGTATCGAGACTCTCTAATACATTACTGTATGAAACTGAATGCCATTCTTTATTTTGGACTATGCTACTCATAAAATCTTCATTTATCGTTACTTAATTATCTAAAAAACAATTAAAATCATTCAGAAATAGGTGCTACTTAAATTTGTTCAGGGTTTGTTTTGTGGTGTCTTACAATATTTCAACAAAAAATAAGCAAGACCGAGCGCAGCAATTAACAAAGCTAAACTTACAATAGTATTACTATTTGTTTGCTGTATATCTAGTGTGATTATTTTAGTTGAAATAGCAATAATTGAGATTTCTATAATTGGAATAGTAGGAATTGTATCGGATGAAATAATTAATAGCAATGCTTTTATAAGCTCATATCCAACCGCAATAATCAATATCAAATTAAACACTTCGAATAAAGTGGAAACATCAATCAATAAATAAGGTGGAGCGGTAATTTTTTTAAATTCTAAATAGTAAAGATGTAATGTGCCCAATATTAAAATTAAAGTCATAATTCCAATTAAAACACGAATTATATTTTTATTAATGGCTATAATTATTCTTAAAAATTTATCATCGCTCTTCATAGTATTTTTTTTAACAGATTAAAGTTGGAGATTAATTATTTCAATTTTTAAGCGTTGGCTTGTCAAATCGGCAAAAAGCCCTCCGAAAATTGATCTTAAGTTTTCGATATTTTATGTTTGTCCTCCGTGTCAATTTTATCAGGGTTGTCTTTTACGCTATTAAAGTCCTGCTATTACAAGTAAATTTAGTTATAAAAATGTGTCCTTTTAGCAATATAATTGTTTTTTTGTTTTTTTTTAATTGGTTGTTAGCAAAATACAGAAACATTAGCTTGTTGGTTAGCAAAACGTTAATCCTATGTTGTCGATGTTTTATGTTTAACAACTATGACAATTTTGTAGGATCTTTGTTTTTTTTGCGTAAGTTTTATTTTTCCACTTTCCACATTTTAATTGTCAGCTTAAGTTCGGCGATTTAGTTTTTTCATGCTTCTATTTCCCACTTTCCAAATTTCGTTTTTTTGCGCCATTGCTTGCTGACGAACCTGATTTACCAAAAGGTAAAATACCCAACCATCGTTCAAACGGGTTAACTTACTCTAGACTAAGGTTTGAAATAAAAACCCACTTAAATTTTAAAGTAGTGATTTTATATTTGGTTCAGAGGCGTATTTTAAAATGGTTTGCTTGTCAATTGTTTCTTCATTATCAATGCGAAATAAAGATTTCAGCCCCGTGTATTCACAAATGAATTTCTCACTGGTATTTACAGGATTCCCGTTAAATATTATTCCTTTAATGGGAATGTTTCTGCGTTGAAGAGCTTCGACGGAAAGCAGTGTATGGTTTATGCTTCCGAGATAATTTCTGGAGACCAGAATAACTTCCACTTTTAATTTTTCTATAAGGTCAATTACCAAAGAATCATTATTGAGCGGAACCATCAAACCGCCTGCTCCTTCTATAATGAGATTATTGTTGGTTGGTGGAACTTTAATGGAATCTAAATTAATTGTAACGCCATCAATAGCGGCAGCGGCATGTGGAGACATTGGTTCTGTAAGGCGGTACGCTTCAGGGAAAAAATCAGAAGTGGAATTACTGATAAGTCCCTGCACTTTCATTGTATCTGTTTGGTGCAGATCTCCGGATTGAATAGGCTTCCAATAATCGGCTTTTAGCGCTTCGACGAGAATGGCTGACACGATTGTTTTTCCTATATCCGTACCAATTCCTGTTATAAAATATGTTTTCATTATGTTGTGTTTTTTTAATTGAATTCGTGACTACTCAGTAACCACAAATAATAGACATTTTTTTGCCGCTAAGACACAAAGGCGCTAAGTTTTCAAGTCATTTAATTTGATAATTTAAGTAATCAACTTAATCTCTTATTCTTTTCCAACTATTTCCTTTGAGCCTTTGTGTCTTTGCGGCAATTTTTTATTATTCGACTTAGCAGTTATAATTGAGACCTGAATAGTTACTTGAATTCTAATCTTTGCCCCGGAATGAATTCGGAAAAATTACCATTCTCATAGACTAGATTTCCGTTAACAAACGTATGGGTCACTTTTGACTGAAATGTTTCGCCTTCTAATGGCGACCAACCGCACTTGTACAAAATATTTTCTTTACCAACTGTCCAAGGTGAATTCAAGTCAACCAATGTCAAATCGGCAAAATAACCCTCACGGATAAAGCCTCTTTTTTCGATACCATAAAGTATCGCTACATTATGACACATTTTTTCGGCGATTTTCTCTAAAGAGATAAGCCCTTGCTTGTATAATTCAAGCATAATATACAGGGAATGCTGCACCATTGGCGCACCCGACATGGATTGGAAGTATGGCTTTTCCTTTTCTTCCAAGCTGTGCGGTGCATGGTCCGTAGTGATAATATCAATTCGGTCATCCAGCAAAGCCTTCAAAAGACCTACTCTGTCTTGCTCCGTCTTTATGGCAGGGTTCCATTTTATCAAGGTTCCCAATCGCTGATAGTCTTTGTCTGAAAACCAAAGATTTTGAACCGATACTTCGGTGGTAATGTTCTTTTCTCTTAGCGGTATGTCGTTTCGGAACAAATGGGTTTCGGCCTCTGTGGTCAAATGCAGAATATGCAACCTTGCCTTGTGTTTTTCGGCAATGGCAATAGCTCTTTTGGTAGATTGATAACATCCTTCTTCACTGCGAATTAATGGATGACATGCAATTGGCACATCTTCACCATATTCTGCTCTGTAAATTTCCTCATTCTCTTCTATGATTTTTTCCATTTCTGAATGAATGGCAATAATGGATTTACAATTCGAAAAAAGTTTTTCCATAGTGTCTGGACTATCGGCAAGCAAATTTCCCTTCTTGGTAAAATAAAGTCCATCATCAGAAACCCCTATGAATTGAGACGTATCCATTTGAAGTACACTGTCTAAATTGTCGTTATTAACCCCTAAAAAGAAAGAATAATTAGCCCAAGATTTTTTTGAGGCAATACGAAATTTCTCATCTAGAATTTCAGTGGTCAATACATTGGGAACTGTATTTGGCATATCGATAAAAGAAGTTGTGCCGCCCGCAACAGCTGCTCTACTTTCTGTATAGAGATCTCCTTTATGGGTTAGTCCGGGTTCCCTAAAATGCACTTGCCCATCTATAATACCCGGAAACAGGTACTTGCCGGTTCCATCAATGGTTTTAGCATCCTTTGTGATTTCTCCGGACAGATTGCCGATTTTTTGGATAAAGCCGTTTTGGATAAAAACGTCAGTACTTTTTATCTGACCTTCGTTGACGATGTTAACATTTTTTATTACTATAGATTGATGCATAGGTGGTACTTTTGGTTGTTATTTGAATTCATCCCTAATATTCAAAGAAATGACATTTGATTTTACTGAAAGTTTCTAATTTTAGATAAGCTACACGACTATTTCACGGCATCAAAAGACAAATGCGTGGTAAGCATAAATCCATTGTTATATTGAAATACCGATTTGTCATTTACCCTTTTTCCTTGTTGCAAAATCTGACTCAAATAACCTGCTTCAATTTTTACATTTTTATTTACTTTATAACCGACTAAAGCAGCCAATCTATTTTGATCAAAAACATTCGCTCCGACATTTTTACCAAAACCGACAAACACCTCATCCAATAAAATAATGCTCACGCTGTTATTGTCGGTACTATTTTTATATATAGAAATCTCCGTTCTTAACCTGTATCGCATCCTGTTCAGGAAAACCCAGTCTGTGTTAGTTACTCCATTTTGAGTAATGAATTTTTCAAGAAACCGTTGTTCCAAGGTAAACCGATGGGACACCTCCACTTTTCCTATTGGATTTTTCAAAACTATTTGCTCATACATGCGATGTTCAGAGAAAGCATTTGCATTTGGATAATCGCCATAAGGATCCGTTTCGGCAAAAGCATAACCTGCATTTAAACTTACATCCTTTCTCAGGGCATAATTCACCCCTGTTGGCAGCAAACTTTGTTGCGGATTTTTTAGCCCATCTACTCTGCGCCATTGGTATTCGGTATGCAAAGCAATTTTTGGATGTATTTTTAAGGTGCCGGTATAGGCAAGCCAGCCAATACTATTATGGTCAGACAATCTCTGTTCTTGCGAATAAGTATAATTGTGTAGAAATAGTGTTAGAATAAAAATAAATATGACTGTCCGTAACTAATACCAAGTTGTTTCTAAAGCGGCAATCATATAGTTCAATATTATTGTTTAGACTTATTTTGTGGCAGATTTAATAGAGTTTCTTCCAGAAATTCTACTTTCCCTGTATGAATATCGTATACGGCACCCACTATTAAAATTTCGCCATCAATATATTTTTTGTGTAATATTGGGTCCAAGTCTCTCAGATCCGCTACTTGGTCAATTACGTTTTGTCTCACAGCATTATTAGTAGCATTACCAGCAATATGAGAGGATTTTGCAACTGCTCCTTTTATTTCGTTGATAAGCGTAACAATATGACCAGGTACGTTTTCAGGACGTTTAACTGCTGCATCAACCGCGCCACATTCTGTATGACCAAGTACAACTATTAATTTTGTATTTAATTTTAAAACAGCAAACTCCATACTACCATAAGAAGCAGCCGCAGAAACTTGACCTGCTGTACGAATAATAAATAAATCTCCCAAACCTTGGTCAAAAATTAATTCATTTGGAACACGTGAATCTGAACATCCTACAATTGTAGCAAATGGTTCTTGTCCTTTTTCTAATTTTTTGATAAAGCTAATGTCTTGTCTTGGGCGTATACTTTTGCTCTCAATAAATCGTCTGTTACCCCCTTGGAGTTTTTTAAGTGCGTAACGAGGATTTGCATAAGCAGAATCCCTATTTACAATATAATGGTCAACCCTCCATTTAACAGAATCAATTGCCATTAGAGTTCTAGCCTTTTTTTTGTTAGCTTTTTCTGTTTGTGCATGTGTGATATTTTGAATTAATAACAATGCAATAGCGATCAAAAAGTGTTTTTTCATAATAATATATTTAATGTTTAGACTATATCAATTTTTAAAATAACTTCTAAATCTATTTAATGATGAAAGTAAAATTATGATTTGAATTTCAATGGTTATATAAGGTTTAATTTATTATTGCTAATTTACAACAAATGAACTGATTGATTTGGTTGATAGTTTTTTTATTCTATTAGTGATTACAATTATTATTTTTTAACAACGAAGAATAATAGACAAATAGATAGGCATTCCAAAAGTAATATTAAACGGAAAGGTAACGGCTAATGCCATAGGCAAAAATAAACCTGGATTGGCTTTTGGTGCTGCAATTTTCATGGCAGCAGGAACCGCAATATAGGAAGCACTTGCTGCTAGAATGGCAAAAATAAATCGGTTGCCAACCTCATCAGTCACTAGTTGACTTAAAAAAGCTACTACTACCCCATTAATCAGCGGTATTACAATGGCAAATACCAAGGTAGACCATCCACTTTTAATGAAATCGTCTAATTTTCTTCCACTTACAATACCCATGTCTAATAAAAAAATTGCTAAAAACCCTTTGAAAATATCAGTGGTAAAGGGTTTAATTCCCATAGCTTGTTCTTCGCTAGCTAAAAAACCAATCACCAAACTTCCAAGAATTAATAAAACACTTCCATTGGTTAAAGAATGTCTTATGACAGAACTCATTTTACTGGAACTAACTTCTTTCTTGTTGTATAATCTAATTAAAATTACTCCGATGATTATTGCTGGTGCTTCCATCAATGCCATTACGGCTACCATATGTCCGCTGAAAGTATATTTTTGAATTTCCAAAAAAGTTACTGCTGTTACAAAAGTTACCGCACTAACCGAACCATATGCTGCCGCAATTGCACCCGAATTTTCAACACTAAACTTTTGCTTTAAGATAAAGAAACAATAAATAGGAATGACAACCGCAATTAATATCCCAAATAAGACTGCCCAAATGATTTCCATATGAAAATCACTGTGCGCCAATTCTTGTCCGCCTTTAAATCCAATAGAAAACAATAAATACAAAGAAATAAACTTGGATGTATTGTCTGGAATTGCTAAATCGCTTTTCAATCTTGTGGCAATTATACCAAGAAGGAAAAACAATAAAGCCGGATTTGTTAAATTATCTAGTAGTAAATCTAAATTCATCTTTTATTTTTATTTTTTTGTTGCACGTTCTAATCTGTCGTTAATGGATTTTCCTAATTCAAAATCCGGAAATCGTTCCGCAACAATCATATCTAAGTCCATTTTATCCAATCGATGCATTGCAGCATACAAATGTGAGGTAGCTTCTTTTAAATCTCCTTTTTTGGATAAAATTTCTTGATGAAAAACAGTAGCATTTTCGATCCTTTCCTTAAAAAGTAACAATCCGATTTTTTCATCTGGAAATCCCCTGATGAATTGCGCTACATCACTTTCTAAAAAAGTGGTGGTTGCTGGTGCGTAATGTCGTGATAACATTCCAGGCGCATCTGGTGCGTTTTCTTTTTTGTTTTTAATTTGGATTTTCCCGATAACTTCTTCAATATCTTCCACAGAAATAGAACCCAATCGATATAATATCGGTTCTTCATTTTCAAAACCAATTATCGTAGATTCTATTCCGTTTTGGCAATCGCCTCCATCTAAAACCATCTGTAATTTTTCACTAAAATATTCCGCAACATGCAAAGCATTTGTTGGACTTATTGCCCCAAAAGGATTGGCACTTGGAGCAGCTAATGGAAAATCTAATGCTTCCAACAATGCCAAAGCTGTAGCATGATTTGGAATTCTAATAGCCACAGAATCTTTTCCTGCAGTAACTAAATCGGGAACCGCTTCTTGTTTTTTCAACACCATAGTCAAAGGTCCCGGCCAAAATTTATCAGCTAACAATCTAGCTTTTTTCGGTATATCTTTTGCTAATTCGTCTAATTGTTCGATTGATTTAATATGAACAATTAAAGGATTAAAAAAAGGTCTTTGTTTCATTTCAAAAATCGCTTTTATGGCTTTTTCGCTGTAAATATTTCCAGCCAACCCATAAACCGTTTCTGTAGGAATGGCAACCAAATCTTCTTGGACTAAAATCTTGGCAGCTTTTGATATGTCTTTTGAAACCATTGTCATAATTCGTTTTAAGGGTTACAAAAATCACAATACATAGGATCTTCGGTCATTTTTTTATGTGGATACAATTCCTCAGAAGTATGGTTACACTTTTTACAAGTATAAATAAAACTCAAAGTAGAACGCGTAGACGAATTACAGCATTCACACGGTAATCCCATTTTGGCATCAGAAACCACAAATCCAGGTGTTTCACACATAGGACATAACGACTGAATTGCCTTTACTAATTTTAATACCGCTGTTTCAATCACTTTCATTCGTGTTGGATTGTACAGTGCGCGCATATCGGTTTCGACATATACTTTCCCAAATTCTTTCATCATTTCATTAAAGCTTTCCTTTAAAATCTTTTCATCAGTGATTCCTTTAGCTATTTTCGAAATATCCTTTTCCGATGGTTTTAAAATAAGTCCGTGCGATGGAAATTTTACTTTAGCAGCAAATTCCAGTAGCTCGACTTCAGTTTTAATTTCGCTGCCATTGAAATTGGTATCCATACTGAGTTCTCTTACTATAATTTCTAACTCATTTTTTTTATCAATAAAAATTAAAAATTCATCATCGGCATGGGCAAAAAAAATTGTGGGGTGCATCCCAAAAGACCCTTCGCTGGCGATACCTAAATCGCAATCATTCTCTTTCATAGCAAGGAGACATTTATTGCGAAGAGTCGTTACCGCGCCATCTTTTCTCTCAATTTCTCCCGAAAAAGTTCCCAATGTGTCAGTATCAAATTTATCTGAGACAAAGCAACTTACGCCTAATTCTTTTTCAAAAATCGGGGCAATCACGTTTTCTTTTTTATGCTTAGTTGCTATAAGAAGTTTTCTACCTTTGAACATAAATTACTAATTGTCAATAAGTGAAATGTTTATTTGTGAACTAACTAACAATCTCTTGTTTTTGGCTTTCGCCTCCGATAGTATCTTCTGCAATTTTTCAATCTCATTTTTTAGCTCAGGAATTCTTTTTTGAGCAATTTCATCGTCTTCTCCATATCGTTCCTGTGAACTCCAATTTTTTATCTTATGGAAATTTATTTTGGAAGAAAAAATACTAATTAAAATTTCCTTCGCCTCAACTTCCGAGAAGTTACCGTCAATAAGTGTTAAATTTTCGATTCTATTCATAATTTTGGTTGTTTTTATTTGATAACTGATTAGAAGAATATGCTCCAAGTATTATGGCAAAAGACGCAAATAGTTCACTGTTAATTACGTCATGTGTTGTTAAAGCCATAACAAGTAAAACAATCATTGCGACTAGTGAAATAGCTATTTTTATTACTAATTGATTCATTTTTCTATTTTAATTACTGCTTCCAATTTTAAATTCCATTTTTTTTCATCTATGTTATTTCTTAAATAAAACAGTTCTTTTTGTAGTAGTTTTATTTAGGACTCCCTAAATCACAATCATTTTCTTTCATCGCAAGGAGACATTTACTGCAAAGAGTCGTTAATGCACTATCTTTTCTCACAATTTCTCCCGAAAAAGTTCCCTATATGTCAGTGTCAAATTTATCAGAGACAAAGCAAATAATGCCTAATTCTTTTTCAAAAATCGGTGCAATCACATTTTCTTTTTTATGCTTGGTTGCTATAAGAGGTTTTCTACCTTGAAACATATTAGTTATTCTTTAAAACTTATTTCAATCGTACTATTTACAACCAAATTTAATCCATTTGCTTCTGCAACTTCCACTAAATTTTTAATTTTTTCTTTAGCTTCGTTAAGTTCCACTACTCTTTTTTTGGAGTGAGTGATGTCATTATTGAAACGAATATGATTGCTAAAATCCTCTAGATTATGGTGGTTAATCTTACTGTTTATTAATGCAGTTAATACTTTCCCTGCTTCTACCGGAGTAAAAACCCCATCTATTAATTTAAAGACTTGTTGATTTTTCATTTTATACTTAATTATTAGGTTTTAGTTTTTTACTTTTCTAATTATTCGATAAATTTTTTGGATTTCCTTTATATATTAATATATTAATTCAAAACTATTAATTGGGTCTGGCAATTCCTGTAATTTACGAATTAGCAACATGATTATATCTTTTAGATTAACGCGACAAAGATAGATATAATATTATTAATGATAGCAATACTATCATTAATAATTGTAAAATAATTTTTAGCTATATTTGCCAAAGAAAGATGAGACATCTTCTTTTTAGCAATTTATTATACGAAGACCAATCAATACAAGGATTAAAATGGAGTTACAGTTACAAATAAAAATGAATGAAGCATTATTTCTGCGCAACCCTGAACAGTCGGAGTTAGGCAAAAAAATCATTAGACACAGCATTGAATTAATCTATAAAAATGGATTTGAAGCGTTCACCTTTAAAAAATTAGCAAAAGACATTGGTACAACCGAAGCGGGTATTTACCGATACTTTGAAAACAAACATCGCTTGCTGTTATATATTGTAGCTTGGTATTGGAGTTGGCTTGAATACCAGATAGGCTTTAATACCAATAACATTAGTGACCCCATAATTAGATTAAAAATGGTAATTAAATTGTTAGCCACAACAGTAAAACATGATGAAAAAACAAGTTATGTCAACGAGAGCCTATTGCATCAAATTGTTATTTCAGAAGGTTCAAAAGCATACTTAACAAAGCATGTAAGCGAAGACAATAGACACCATTTTTTTAAACCATACAAAGATCTTTGTGCCGTTATTGGAGATTTAATTTCAGAATGCAATCCGAAATACAAATACCCTAAATCATTAGCTTCCACTATCATTGAAATGGCGCATTTTCAGAATTTTTTCATGAACAACCTGCCTTCACTTACCGATTTTGGGGTAAATAAAGACGAGACAAAAATCATTTCTTTTCTTGATAATTTGGTGTTTTCCAGCATAAATAAAATTTAGTTGTTGATGAGATCTCTGTCATTTTCAGGAGCTCCATCCAAGACTAGACATGCTAAACTGTGCCCGCATATAGAATTAATAATGCATGAAATTGGTGAAAGTAAAATGTCAGGAACAATAAACTATTACCCTCAAA
Organism: Flavobacterium caseinilyticum; assembly: GCF_004349085.1. Taxonomy (GTDB): domain Bacteria; phylum Bacteroidota; class Bacteroidia; order Flavobacteriales; family Flavobacteriaceae; genus Flavobacterium; species Flavobacterium caseinilyticum. Next base: position 430,182 of record NZ_SMFM01000002.1, read on the forward strand.
ATGAAATACCAGCAAGTATACAACATAAATTTCCGTTATTTGCAGCAAGTTTTAGCTGTAAGCCCACAAATTTCTCACAGGTTTATGGAGGGTTCTCACAAGTATATAGGCCCATGCTTTTCAAAGACATTGTTCCAAATTCTATATACGAAAAAGTAGATGAGAACATTAAAGATGCAAAAGGATATAATGCAGAATTAAGGTTTAGAGGAAATTGGAAATCTTTAAAAGTGGGACGTTACAGGTTTTTTACTTCAATACAATAACCGTTTTGGAACTTTGGCTTTAACTGATAATGAAGGAAATTTTTATACATACAGAACAAATATTGGAAATTCTCTAACCAAAGGAATTGAAATATTTATTGAGATTAACTGGGTTTTAAATAAAAAAATAGAAATGTCATTATTTAGTTCAACCTCCTTTATGGATGGTCGCTACACAACAGGAAATCTTAAAACAGGAAATTCAAATGTAAATATTGAAGACAACAAAATTGAAAGTGTACCAAATATAATTTCCAGAAATGGAATTTCAGTTCATTATTGGAAATTAAGTTTGTCGGGACTCTATAGTTATACAGCCACAAGTTTTGCCGATGCATTAAATACACTTACGCCAACAGCAACCGGAGCAATTGGTTTAGTTCCTTCATATGGAATATTTGATCTCAATTCAACGATAAGAATAAATTCCAAATTTGAAATTAAAGCAAGTTTGAATAATGTTTTTAATAAGCAATATTTCACTAAACGACCTTTATTTTATCCGAGTCCAGGGATATGGGCATCTGATGGAAGAAATGGATCAATTTCATTTGTGGTAGTATATCAGATCAAATAGACACCCAATTTACTTTTGACCTAAAAAAAATCTCTAATGATTTAGAGCTGAATCCTTCCTATTTATCAAGAGAGTTTTCAAAGTATTTTGAAAATCTTAATTTTGGGGATTATGTTAGGAAATTACGAACTGAAAAAGCAATTACTCTTATTCAAAATTCAAGCTATACGCTTACTAAAATAGCCTACATGACTGGGTTTTCAGATCAAAGTCATTTTACGAGAATATTCAAGCAGAGTAGAGGAAAAAATCCTTCTTCCTATCGAAAAAATACACAAAAAAGTAATCCAGATACAAAAAGTAAGTAACATACTATTTATACCTATTTAACCTTTATAGTTTTGTAATAAAACACAAACTATATGATTCCCTTTAAACATTTTCTGCTTCCTGCTTTATTAGTATTTTCTATAGCTGCTATTGGACAAACAACCTATCCAAAAATTACGGGCTATTTTGGTGTAGTTCATCCTAGTAGTAACTTTCGCTGAAAATCAAACTTCTTTAAACTTTAGAGATTATTACGCCGTTGGTTTTCCAACAGGAATTAACATCTGGAAAAGCTCTAAAATTGGATTCTCATTTGAAATTGTACCCAATATAAAAGCAGAAGATGGGACTAGCTAGTAAAATGAATAATTTATTATTTCATCCTGGCGTGTTGATAGCATTAGGTAAAGACTACACATTTGCGGGTAGAGTTGCCTTTGAGACAAATGGCAGATATGGAGTAACTCCAGTATTCAACAAAACTGTAATAAAAAATACCAACAGTAGCTATTATGTTGCTATTCCATTACCAGTACGATTTGGCAATGAGCATCCGGCCAATTTTAAAGTAGGTTTCCAATTTGGTATAGCCTTTTAGAACATCTTGTTTATGAAAGAAAATCCAAAATATAGTTTAAAAGAGTTACTTCTTTATTTCCTGAAATTAGGGACAATTGGTTTTGGTGGTCCAGTAGCATTGGTTGGTTATATGCACCGGGATTTAGTCGAAGATCAAAAATGGATTTCAGAAGATGAATATAAAGAAGGCTTAGCCCTGGCGCAATTAGCACCGGGTCCGTTAGCGGCACAATTAGCCATTTACCTTGGATTTGTACATTGTGGTTTTTTAGGGGCAACGTTGATTGGTTTTGCCTTTATTTTGCCTTCTTTCATAATGGTGGTACTATTTAGGAATCGTTTACAAGTTATACGGAGGATTGTCTTGGATACAAGCTGTTTTTTATGGCGTAGGTGCAGCTGTTATTGGTATTATTGTAATGAGTTCCTATAAACTAACGATAAAATCTATCGGCAAATTTAATGTAACCTCTTTTAAAACGAATTGGTTATTGTGGCTGTTTTTTTGTAGTTGCCATAGTTGTGACATTGGTTACACAACTGGAACAAGTTTTGTTATTTGTATTGGCTGGAATTATATATATGTTTGTCAAAGCACCACCAAAATGGTTCAATAATAAAACGGCAAATTCTATTCTTCTTTTGCAAATGGGCTTTAGGAGCTATGACAATTCTACTCTTATGAAGATTGCCCTCTTTTTTGCCAAAGCGGGAGCATTTGTATTTGGCAGTGGACTGGCAATAGTTCCTTTTTTACATTCGGGAGTAGTAATAGAAAATAAATGGTTAACGGAACAAAAATTTGTTGATGCGGTTGCAGTTGCAATGATTCCCCCTGGCCCAGTTGTTATTCCTGTTGGCTTTATTGGCTATTTAGTTGCTGGTTTTCCAGGTGCTTTGGTTGCAGCTTTAGCCACATTTTTGCCGTGTTATCTATTTACGGTTACTTTTGCTCCATCCTTTAAGAAAATTGCGCAGAATAAATCAATCAAAGCCTTTGTAGATGTTATTACTGCGGCTGTTGTTGGGGCTTTGGTAGGTGAGGTTGGAGTAATTGCTTCCCGAAGTATTTTTGATATTCCAACAACACTAATAGCTATTGCAACAATTTTTGCTTTACTTTATATTAAGAAAATTCAAGAACCATCTATTATTGCTGTTGCAGCAGTATTAGGTATCATTATAAAATTAATACTATGAACAGAAAAGAGTTTTTAAAATCGAGCACTTTATTAGGTGCAGCTTCGCTAATTCTTCCAACAAATAATGCATTTGCCACAAATTTAGCGGACAATTCAATTGATAAATTGGTTGATGGAAATGGCAATTATATTCAACAAACGCTTCCGTATAGTGAAAGTTTTTTAGAACCCTATATGGATGCCGAAACCTTGCATCTACACTATACTTTTCATCACGGTGGCGCAGTAAAAGGAGCGAACAAGGATTTGCAAATGATAAAAAAAGCATTGGACGAAAACAATTTGGAAACCATTGATTTTTGGACAAAAAAATTATCACATCATTTTTCATCACATATACTACATTCGATTTTTTGGACAAACCTTACTAATAAAAACACGTTACCACAAGGTGATTTGTTGCGGCGAATAGAAAAAAGTTTTGGGAGTTTTGATAAACTTAAAATCTTAATTGCAGCCACTTCAAAAAATGTAGATGGCAATGGTTGGGGAATTTTGGCATATCAACCATACAGCGATAGTTTGGTAATTTTACAATGCGAAAACCACGAAAAACTAACGCAATGGGGTGCCATTCCTTTATTGGTTATAGATGTTTGGGAACACGCCTATTATTTAAAATACAAAAACAAACGAACCGATTTTGTAGATGCCTTATTTAATATCATCAATTGGGATAACGTAGCGTTACGATTGAATGATGCGTTGAAATTGACATTATAAAATTTTGAAATTAGGATTTCTGTGAAAGGCTAATGTCTTTTTTCTATTATATATACAATCATTATCACATTCACTGTACATACTAACTAAGCGTGGAGATATAGTTAAAAACAGAATCTTACTTTTGATGAAACTAATAAAGAATTTAATAATCAAACTAATTACAAAAAATGAAGCTTAACTTTTCACTACTTTCAGTTTGCATTTTTAGCATTACTATTAGTCAAAATAAGGAAAAGATTAAAAGTGGATTTGCTAACTTAGCAGTAACTAAAAGTTAAGAATAAATACTACTTGAAAATATTTTTTAATTTTTCCAAATCTTCGATAAAATAGTTAGGCATTTATTCGGATAGGGCTAATAGCCCGAACAGTTCGAGCCAACATTTCTCCTTAATGGATTAGATTTCTTATAGTCCTGTAACAAGTAATCATTAGAAATTAAAAGCCAAACTCCCCCTTTAAAGGACATCTATTATTTCCAATGTTGGTATTAAATACTTTTACATGAAGATTTAAATAACAGATCGCCATGAAGCCATTTACTTTTGACCAAATACCTGTAATGATGAACAAGATTCATGATAAATTGGAGTATTTAGAAAAACTTATTGTAAGAATCTCTAATGTAGAAGAAAATAAAGAAGAACTTCTAAACATTCAAGAAGCATCAAAACTTTTAAATCTATCGGTATCAACAATCTATAGTAAAGTATGTAAAAGGGAAATCCCAGTTAATAAACAAGGTAAACGCATTTATTTTTACAGACATGAGTTAATGAAATGGATTAAGTCTGGTCGAGTAAAAACTTATTTCGAAATCCAAAATGATATTGAAAAGAGGTCAAAAATCTAAAGTTAATACTAGATTTTTGACCTCTTTTCTTTTTACCCCTAATCTCAAAGTATTCTCATCATACAAGACTTAGCTTTTTTTATATTAGTGATATAATCAACATTCAAAGTTTATAACTATTTTTGTACAAACAACTCCCATGAGTTATGTTATCTTGACAAGGATACTTTGTTTTGTTTTGCGATAGTTTGCTTTAAATTGTACCATAATTGTACCACTGAAGTTTAAAACTCCATTAAAGTAAGGAAAGTTATTTTCTGCATCGAAAACCGATGATAGATATATTTTTTTCATCCCCTCACTAAATTATTATTAAGGATCGGAAAAAATTATTATTTATCTTTATTACCAATTCTGCTTTTGTTTTAAAATTTATATTGAATTTGACATTGCTAATTTCTTTAAATCATCTAAAAAATGGTTCGAAAATTCTCCTGAAATAGTTACATTTCAGGAGAATTTGATTAGATAATTTTCTTGTTTTTAAATTTATCTATCTAAAGTGTTCAGCTGTGAAAAGAGTTTGACAGTCGAACTCTCACGCCTACTTTAGCTATAACTTTTTACATTAAAAAAACTTAGAATTATTAAAAACATTTCACTAAATATTTTAAACTTAAAAAATAATTATTTAATTAAATAATTAAAAATCAACATATTACATCATAATTTTAAGCTATCAAAAAAAGTTAAGATCGGTACAAGGTGTTCGATTGTAGTCCCACCCACTCCAGACGAACAGTTTTTTAAAATTATTTCTTCAATTCTAACAAACAACAAAACAGCCTTTCAAGAAATATATATTAAAAAGAGCAAGAGTAATCCGCGGAAAGATTCACCAGCACCTTTTGTAAACGATGATTATTTAATTTTCTGTTTGATTATTGCCATCACGAAGTTTAATATTGATAAGACTTGGATAAAAAACATTATTTCTATCAGAAACAGAAACTCCACAACCATTACGTTTTAAAACATTTTGAACGAAAACTATTCAAGTACGAGCAATCAAATGGAAGTTGTTTTAATGTTTTTGATTTTGTGTAATAATTCAAAAATAGATAATAATTTGCTAAACGTAGCTTATAAAAGTATTACAGAAAATACCACGTTGCTTAAAAACCGTAACGATTTTCAAACTTTGTGTGCGTTTAGAACTTATGATATAGTTATTGAACAAAAAGAAGCAAGTGAAGGCAGTGAAATAACTTCGTTAAAAAAATTCAATCAAAAATTCAAAACAAGGATTAAGATTTTAACCTTGATTTTACAAGTAGGAATTTTATTTGGTTTAATTTACAGTTTATCTACACTGCCAATTTACTCACCTAAAACGGTTAGTTTTATAGATCAATATAATTTCATATTTACTATTATTGGTGTTTCTGGTTTTACGCTAATAGGAAATCAAATTCCTTTTATCAAAAACAAATCTCAAGAATTATTAATGAGATTATTTGGTTATCCAAAAGAACTGATACAAACAAAGAGTAAACAACAACTCCAAGACTTGTAATAGAGAAAATTGAAATTTTGGGAATATAATAATTTGAATGCGAAAAACTAATTGAGGAGAAGAACGGGAGCCACCAACAGCCGTTCCTATGTAAAGCATCATAAAGTTATTCACAACTTTTGAGAGGATTATATTTTGGTTATTTTTCGAGTATAAAATTCCGCTCCAACGGCTTGTTGAAAAAGTTGGAAACAACTTTTTGTCTGCCGAAGACTTAGACTGAAAAAATTATTCTAACTTTTTCAATTATCCACGTATTTTAATCTCTTTTATTTCATAGTCTTTCTTTTAAATTCTTAAAACTCCTGCTTCTATATGTGGTTCTCGATTTTTAGAACGAGACCACCTGTATCTGTTTGATTGCAAGAATAAAAATAGCTGCCTGCTACAAAATATGCCTTCTTTTTATGGAACCACCCTAGCTGTTTTGCAGTTTATTCTCTAGTACGGTTGAGCTTTTTAAGAAGGTTATTTTTATTTTTCTAACACTAAATTTCTATTAATTTTATAGGGTGTTTCGGTTTTAATTACCGAGAGTATTCTTCGTGCCAATTTATGGGCTATTTTAATAATGACGCTCTTTACGTTCTTGCCTTAATGTTTGCGGTAATAGTTTTATATTTCGGCATCCTACCTAACTGGCTCTCGTTTGAAACGAGTGCCTACTTACCTTATAAAAAAAAGTCGAATCGTTTACAACGCGCCTACTATACTACTAAACTGAAGTTATTAAAATAAATGTATTAGCTAAAACAATAAAACTATTTAAAAAAAAATAAATTCTAAAATCTATTTTTGACTACTTTTATGAACTTTCAAAAAACAAATAAATGAACGATATCCTTAAAAAAAAATTCCCATCCTTCTCAAATGCTCTTCTAATAGACATTAATACAAATGCCCTACAGCAATCTTTTGCTGCTGGAGATGTTATTATGCGAACAGGTCAGTACATAAAAAATACAGTGCTCGTTTTGAGTGGTAAAATAAAAATCTATCGAGAAGATGAAGAAGGTAGCGAATTTTTCATGTATTATTTACAGCCAGGTCAAGCTTGTGCTATTTCAATGATATGTGCAACAAAAAATCAAAAAAGCCAAATTATGGCAAAAGTAGTTGAGGATGTTGAATTAATTATGGTACCATTGCAATTGATGGATAAATGGATGATGCAACATCGCAGTTGGTATGAATTTGTAATTGATACGTATCGAAGTAGGTTTGAAGAAGTCCTTGATGTGATTGACAGTATTGCTTTTAGAGCAATGGACGAACGCTTAGAATTTTACTTAAAAAGGCATAGAGATGCTTGTGATTGTGATGATTTAAAATTGTCGCATCAAGAAATTGCAAGTGAATTGAATACTTCTAGAGAAGTTATTTCTCGATTACTCAAAAAACTAGAGCAACGAGGGGTACTAAAAATGCATCGCAATAATATTGAACTTTTAAAATAAATCTTCCTATGTGATAAATGTTACAGATTGTAAAATTTTAACTAGCAATATTTGCAGTATAAAATTTATAATTATGGAATATATAGGTTATTTTGCGTCAATTCTGATTGGCGTTGCTTTAGGACTGATAGGTGGCGGTGGCTCCATTCTTACTGTACCCGTTTTAGTTTATTTATTTGCAGTTGAACCGGTACTAGCGACAGCTTATTCGTTGTTTATTGTTGGTTTAACCAGTGCAGTAGGTACTGTTGGTTATTTCAAAAAAGGGTTGGTAAACATAAAAACAGCCATTGTTTTTGGTATCCCATCCATAATTGCCGTTTTTACTACAAGAGCTTTTATCGTTCCCGCTATACCAAAAGAGATCTTTTCAACAGGAAGTTTCACACTCACTAAAGATCTTTTTTTAATGTTACTTTTTGCTGTAATCATGGTTATTGCATCTTACACAATGATTAAAAAAGATAAAAAAAATACAATAGAAGAAGCCGGAGAACAAAAATTTAATTATCCATTGATACTTATTGAAGGTGCAATTGTTGGAATTATTACAGGTTTAGTTGGTGCAGGTGGCGGATTTTTAATAATTCCTGCATTAGTTATTCTGAGTAAATTACCCATGAAAGAAGCTGTAGGAACGTCTCTTGTAATTATTGCCGCCAAATCATTAATAGGCTTTTTTGGCGAAGGTGGAGAAAGTATTATTGACTGGCAATTTCTATTTACCATTTCAGGTTTTGCAATTGTTGGAATTTTCATTGGAACGGCATTATCCAAAAAGATTGATGGTGCAAAATTAAAACCTGCTTTTGGTTGGTTCGTTTTGGTAATGGGTATTTATATTATTACAAAAGAGCTATTCCTAAAATAACATACTTATGTGACAAAAGTCACATTGATAAAGATGTAAATTAAATAAATTTATATTCTTATTTTAAAACAAATCGAAAAAAAATGGTCAATCATTATCAAATATTAATTATAGGTGGTGGAAATGCAGGACTTTCTGTCGCTTCACAGTTACTTATTAAAAGAAGTAATCTAAACATTGGAATCATTGATCCATCTGAAAAACATTATTATCAGCCCGCATGGACACTAGTTGGTGCTGGTATATTTGACATCAATAAGACCGTTCGAAACGAAAAAGATGTAATTCCAAAGAATACTACTTGGATCAAAGAAGCGGTAAATGAATTTATGCCAAACGAAAATAAAGTAAGATGTTCTTCGGGCAAAGAATTCACCTATAATTACTTGATTGTTTGCCCTGGTATCCAATTGGATTGGGATAAAATAAAAGGATTAAAAGATACATTAGGCAAGAATAATGTCAGTAGCAACTACTCTTTTCAACATGCGCCATACACATGGGAAATGATTGAAAATTTCAAGGGCGGTACAGCTGTATTCACAAACCCAACGACACCAATTAAATGTGGTGGAGCACCACACAAAATCATGTATTTAGCTGTAGATTATTGGCGTAAACAAGGTATTTTAGACAAATGTGATGTACATTATCTATCTGGCGCAACTGTAATATTTGGCGTTAAGGAATATGCCGCAACACTTACCGAAGTAGTAAAAAGGGGTAATATAAAAGTACATTTTGGTGTCAATGTAAATGAAATAGATGCAGCTAATAAAACCATATTCTATGAAGAAAAAAACCAAGCAGGTGAAGTGCTACGTAAATCAATGAAGTTTGATCTATGCCATGCAGTCCCCCCTCAATCAGCGCCCGATTTTATAAAAAATAGCATTTTAAAAGATGAAGCAAATCCATTCGGATATGTGGAAATTGATAAATACACAATGCAGCATACTCGTTTTCCAAATGTGTTTGCTCTTGGAGATTGTACCAATGCCCCTTGTAGTAAAACAGGAGCCGCTATACGCAAACAAGCTCCCGTAGTTGTTACCAATCTTTTGGCAATTATGGATAATAAAAAAGTGACAGCACAATACGATGGCTATAGCGCCTGCCCTATTCCTACTCAATACGGAAAATTAATGTTAGCCGAATTTGACTATACTAATACGCCAAAAATGACTTTCCCAATTAACCAGGCAAAACCAAATTGGGCTATGTGGATCCTTAAAACAAAAGTATTACCATGGTTATACTGGAATAAAATTCTAAAAGGAACTGCATAATAATTATTACCCATATTTTTTTAGTTTGTTATCCCTTTTGAGTAAAATTGAAAGGGATTTTTTTTGCTTATGTGATAAATGTCACCATTAAAACCGTTTACTGTCCTCATATTTGCAGAGTGAACATTCACTTACTTACATTAAAATAAATATAAAATGGAAATTTCAGCGAAACAACTGGAGATAATTAAAGCGGCTGGAAGAATTCTAACTGCATCAGGCGTTAGTGGTTTGACCATAAAAGAGCTTGCCAAAGAAATGCAATTTTCTGAAAGTGCTATTTACAGGCATTTTGAAAGCAAAGAGGAAATAGTACTTGCACTGCTTGATTTTCTGGCTACAAATATGGATGAAAGATTAACAGCATCACATTCCATAAATGAAAATCAAAAAGAGCAGTTTATACAATTATTTCAGAATCAATATTCGTTTTTTAAACAAAATCCACACTTTGTTGTAGCTGTTTTTTCAGATGGCTTAATGAAAGAAAGTCAGCGCATCAACGAAATGATTTATAAAATAATGAGTGTAAAAATTAAGCATTTAAAACCACTGCTTATTGAAGGTCAGCAATCAGGAGTTTTCACAAAAGTAATTTCTGCTGATGATTTAACGCATATCGTAATGGGAACTTTTCGACTCCAAATGTACAAATGGCGCATGGCAGAATTCCAATTTGATATTGAAATCGAAGGAAATAAGATGATACAATCTATACTTACTTTAATCCATATAAATTAAAATGAAACTAAACTATCTACATATTAGTGATAAAGCTGTTTCAACATTGCAATTATTTAAAGCAATGGAAGGAAATGTTATTGCGCTTAAAATTTTAAAGAATGAGCAACTCAAAGAACATAGTACAAAATCACCCGGATTATTAGTATGTATTGATGGGAATGTAATTTTTGAGAATGAAAATCATAAAAAAGAAATACTGCTCTCAGGTGAATATATAATTATTGAAGCAAATGTAAAACATTGGATAAACGCAAAAATGGACAGCAATTTACTACTCATTAAATAAATTATAATGAAAAATATATTTCAAATACTACTACTCATTTTGCTTGGTTTTCAATCAAAAGCCCAGGATGTGGTTTCATTTAACTCCATTGATCAAGTTTTACACTACGCCGAAAAAAATGCGGCAGTGCTTAAAATTTCTAACGAACAAGTGGCATTGTCAAAGTACCAAACTTTAATTTCAAAAATAAATGCGTTTAATCCACGAGCAAATGCAACGGCTTCGGCTACGGATAATTTACAATTACCTTCTAATTATTTGCCGGCAGAAATCTTTGGGGGTGCTCCCGGTACTTTTAAGGAAACACAATTTGGACAACAATACATCAGTACCATTGCAATTACACCACAGATAGATTTGATAAATATTCCCGCTTGGCAGAAAATAAAAGCGTCTAAAATTAATGAAAACTATGCCGTTACAACGACTTTATTAGTTAAGAAAAATCTTTTTGAGACCATTGCAACCACGTATTACAACATCGTTTCCATTCAAAAACAAATTAAAGTACTGCATACTAATTATACGAATACTAAAAAGATTGAAGACATTGTTTCTAACAAACAAAAAGAAGGTCTGGCCAGGCAACAGGATTTGAATCAAGCCATGGCAAATGTGTTGCAAATTCAGGATAAAGAAACACAACTGGCTACTGTCCTACTCCAACAAAATAACATTTTGAAAACAGCCTGCGATATTCCAATCACAACTGGTTTAGAAATAGGTGATACGCAAGAAAATGCAACGGAAAATGCTGTTTTGGATGTTACCAATACTTTATTGAGTCAACAGAGCAAGTTGCTTCAAGAGGTTTCCAATCAAGAGTTGAAAAGTTTCAATTCCTCTTTTTTTCCAACACTTTCATTAGTGGGAAACTGGATGTATCAAGACAATAGTAATGCGGGCTTTTTTAATCCAAATTCAAATACGTTTCAAGCCTCTTATGTAGGACTTCGATTGAATTATGCACTGCCGGACGCTTCTAAATATCTGCAAAAAAGAAATTTAAAAACAACTGCTGCGATTGCCAAAGAAAATGCAAAACATAATTTGCTTCAGGAAAACAATCAAAACCAACAGTTGAAATTAGAGTATCAGAAAGCCGTTGACAGTTATGTGATTAACCAAAAAATTACGGAGCTTAAAATTGACACCTACACTAAAAATTTAGAAATATACCATCAGGATTTAATTTCGCTTGATAATTTAATGATTTCTTTTAATGATAAATTAAATGCCGAACTCAACTTACAAGTGATAGCCACCAATATTTCCTATTTGACCACTAAAATAAACCTCAACAACACCATTCAATAATGAAAACAATAGTAAAAAGCACACTAATTTTAGCATCACTTGCACTGCTTTTTTCCTGTGGAAAAAAAACGGAAGAAACCAAAGTAGAACGTAAAAATATCACTGAAATGGTTTTTGCATCGGGAACTTTACAAGCCGATGATGAATACAATTTGATGGCGCAAACCGAAGGATACATCACCAAAATTAATTTTAATGAAGGAGATGAAGTGGTTGTTGGAAAAATTTTGGCAGTAATCGATAATCCACAAAGTACTATCAATACTAGAAGTGGTTCCAAATTGTTGCAAATCGCAAAAGCAAATACCGGCTCCAATGCACCACTTTTACAACAGTCAAAAGCCAATCTGAACGCAGCAAAATCAAAACTGCAACAAGATGAATTATTAGCTGTTCGATATAAAAAACTCGTTGAAAGCAACAGTATTGCTAAGGTTGAATACGAGAATATATTGATTGCCGTGAGCAATTCGAGAGCTTCAGTCTCGGCATTGGAACAACAATATCAAAATCTTTTGGTTCAAGCCAATCAGCAAGTGATTGTTCAAAACCAACAACTAGAAAACAGTTTGGTACTTCAGGATTTTAATGAAGTAAAAGCATTGGTAAACGGCAAAATTTACAAACAGAAAAAACAAGTGGGAGACTATGTCCGCAAAGGCGATATTATTGCGGTGATTGCCAACAACCAGAAAATCTACGCCAATTTGAATATCGATGAAAGCAATATGGGAAAGATCAAATTGAACCAGCAAATCGTGGTAAAACTGAACGTAAACAGTGACAAAACCTACAAAGGCGTTGTTTCAGAAATTCTGCCCACTTTTGATGAGCAATCACAATCCTTTATCATAAAAGCCATTTTTACAGAACCTATAGATTTTGCCATTTCCGGAACCCAATTAGAAGCTAATATTTTTGTGAATACAAAGCAAAATGCTTTAGTCATTCCAAGAAGTTTTTTGGGTTACGGCAACAAAGTTTTGGATGAGGAAAGAAAACCAATTGCAGTAAAAACTGGGATTGTTTCCTCTGATTATGTTGAAATATCATCGGGTTTAAAAGAAAATCAAATCGTGTTAAAAGAACTGTACTGATGAAAAACTACAAACACAATATCAATTCTGAAATTGCTTTTATCCATTTGATTTCCAAAAAGAAACAGACGATGGTAGCTGCATTAGGAGTTACAGTTGGGATTGCCATTTTTATTTTTATGAATTCGCTGATGTATGGTTTTGAAGTCTACTCTGTCGAAAGTTTGTTTAAATCGACGCCACATTTACGGATTTATAAAGAAGAACATATCAGCCAGCCCTTAATTAAAACTAGCAAAACCGATTTAGCTTTGCTCACCAATCCTAAAATCACGAAAGAAAGCAAAAAATTAATCAATCCGAATTTAATCATTGAAGCGCTGAAAAAACAACCTGAGGTAATCGGCGTAACGCCAAATGTTTCGGCAAATGTGTTTTACAATAATGGAGAAGCACAAGTAACTGGGAGAACCTCCGGAGTGAATATCGAGGAGCAAAACACGATGTTTCAATTGGAACAATACATTGTTGAAGGTAAATATTTCGACTTAAAAGCCAATCAAAATGGAATCATTTTAGGGGTTGGAATTGCTGAAAAACTGAATGTTCGGTTGGCTGATAATATTTCGGTTACCACAGCTTATGGCGTTTCTAAAGTGATGAAAGTGGTTGCGTTATTGAAAACCGGAGTTACAAATACCGACAAAACACTATCGTATACCAACATTTCGGCAGCACAACAACTCAACAAACAGGGCGCAAGTTTCATAACCGATATTTATGTGAATATCAATGATTATGAAACGGCTAAAAAACTAATTCCAAAATTCAAACAGTTAAGCGGATATGAAGTTGAAGATTGGGAAACAGCCAATGCTTCGGCAGCGGCAGCGAATAAAATCAGAAAAATGATGGCCATGTCTATTTCATTTTCGATAATGCTGGTAGCGGCTTTTGGCATTTACAATATTTTGAATATGACTATAATGGAAAAACTGAATGATATTGCAATTCTGAAAGCCATTGGATTTTCAGGCAAAGATGTCATCCGAATTTTTGTAAAAGAAGCTATTGTTATTGGATTAATCGGGATTGCATTTGGTTTGGTGTTAGCGATGCTTTTAGTAAAAGTAATGGGTAATATGTGGGTTGGCGGCGATATTGGTTTTTTCCCGATTCGATTTTTCCCAAAATTCTTTGGGTTAGGAATAGGATTCGGGTTAATTGTAACCACATTGGCGGGATATATTCCGGCCAGAAAAGCAGCTAAATTAGATCCTATAACAATTTTTAGAAAATGATACAATCAGAACTACTATTGCAGGCAAAAGGAGTTAGTAAATATTTTTACGAACCCGAAAAATTTAAGGTATTGAACGATATTTCTTTTGACATTCACAAAGGAGAATTTGTAACTATGGTAGGGAAATCAGGTTCGGGAAAATCGACTTTGTTATACCTTCTCTCAACAATGGATACGGATTATGAAGGGAATATTATTTTGGACGGTGAAAATTTAACCCTAAAAACAAAAGAACAGTTAGCTGCTATTCGCAATGAAAAAATAGGTTTTGTTTTTCAGTTCCATTATTTATTACCTGAATTTTCAAGTATAAAAAACGTGATGATTCCTGCACTCAAATTAGGAAAATATTCCAAAGAAGAAATTGAATCGAGAGCGTATTCCATTTTAGAAAAATTAGATTTGAAAGACCAAGCATTAAAATCGGCTTCCAAACTTTCGGGTGGACAACAACAGCGCGTTGCCATTGCCAGAGCCTTAATAAACGATCCAAAAATCATTATGGGCGACGAACCAACGGGAAATTTAGACAGTAAAAATGCAGCAATTGTTTTTGATTTGTTCAAACATCTGACGACCGAATTTAATCAAACGGTACTTGCGGTAACCCACGACAATGATTTTGCAAAAGCCAGTGATAGAATTATTGAAATGGCCGATGGTATTATTTTATAAACAATGACATTTATCAGTGTTTTTTATTTAAAGTAAAAAGTACCATTAAAACCCATTAAAGCACCACATACCTATTCTTGAATTTGATTTAATTTGTATAATTAAAATTTATAACAAAATGTCAAGTCATTATCAAATAGTAATCATAGGTGGAGGAAATGCTGGTCTTTCAGTAGCTTCGCAATTACTTCGAAAAAGAAGCAATTTAAATATTGCAATTATTGAACCTTCCGAGAAACATTATTATCAGCCAGCTTGGACTTTAGTTGGTGCAGGAGTTTATGATATCAATAAAACGGTAAAGAAGGAAAAGGATTTTATACCAAAAGGAACTACTTGGATAAAGGAAGCAGTAACTAAATTTGAACCGCAACTGAATACAGTCGTTTGTACTAATGGTAAAGAAATTAGTTATGATTTTTTAATTGTATGTCCAGGCATACAATTAGATTGGGGAAAAATTAAAGGTCTGAAAGAAACGTTAGGAAAAAATAATGTAAGCAGTAATTATTCTTTTGAATTTGCACCGAAAACATGGGAGTTCATAAAAAACTTCGAAGGAGGAACCGCAATTTTTACCAATCCGAAGGGTGCTATAAAATGTGGTGGAGCACCGCATAAAGTTATGTATTTAGCTGTCGATTATTGGCGTAAAAAAGGAATCCTCGATAAATGTGATGTTCATTACCTTTCTGGTGGAAGTATCATTTTTGGAATAAAAGAATACGCGAAAACTTTGGATGAAGTAGTAAAAAGAGGAAATATAAAAACTCATTTTAAAGTTGATGTTACTGAAATTGATGGGGATAAAAAAATTGCGTATTACGAACAGGAAAATAGTAGCGGTGAAGTAGAACGAAAATCAATTCCATTTGATTTATGCCATGCTGTACCACCACAATCAGCACCCGACTTTATTAAAAAAAGCCCACTCACGAATCTGACAATCCCATCAGGATATGTTGATGTTGACAAATATACAATGCAACACAATGTGTTTTCAAATGTGTTTTCATTGGGAGACAGTTCAAGCGCCCCTTGTGGAAAATCAGGTGCAGCCATACGCAAACAAGCTCCTGTAGTTGTTGCAAATGTACTTTCGATACTAGACAATAAACAACCTACAGCAAAATACGATGGTTATGCAGCTTGCCCAATTCCTACTCAATACGGAAAATTAATGTTGGCTGAGTTTGATTACAGCAATACTCCAAAAATGTCTTTTCCTATTGATCAAGCAAAACCAAGATGGTCAATGTGGATCTTAAAAACAAAAGTTTTACCCTGGCTATATTGGAATAAAATATTGAAAGGAACAGCCTAATAGATATCTTTTTAAAAATATAAAGCACCACTATTAACTCTTTTTTTAATTATCTTTAAAAGAATTCTACAATATAATTTAAAACAAATAATTATGGCTTTTCAAATGAAACATACCTTTTCAAAGCAGATCCTTTTTGTAGCATTGACTTTCCTTTTACCATTAGCAACAAGTGCTCAAACGGATAATGGAGTAAGTTTTTTTCCAAATAAATCAATAGGTTTTTTAGGATTAATGACAAGCTTAATTATAATAATTGTAGGGCTGGTTTTCCTTTTAGTCCTAAAACTAAATACCGTTACTGCTCATTTTCTCAATGATAAAAATTTGACTAAAAAAGATAAATTTAAAAAATACTTCAATAACCTAAGTACTTCAGAAATTGAAATTTTAAAAAAGAAACAAAAGCAATCCAATAAAATCATATCGGTTCTGATTATCGGTGTTATTTCACTGCTGCCGCAAGTAACTTTTGCACAAACTGCACCTGCAAATAGAGCACATTTATTTTCTGAACCGGGAGTTATCATTACTTTAGTTTTGGTCTTTATTCCTTTATTTTTCGCTCTTTTATATTTAGCGATAAAAGTAAACAAGGGATTTAATCAGTTCTTCAACTCACAAAAAATAAAAGAAGCTGAAGAATTAGCAGCATATCTTTCTAGTCCAGAAAACATTCCTCCAATTGAAAAATTAGAAGAACTGAAACAAAAACTAGATTATAGCCTATCATCAACTGAATTATCCGGCACTGAAATAGCTGAAGACAAAAAAGGATTACTGAAAAGCATTAGTTCAGAAACAAACTATCGTTATTTTGCTGTAAAACGTCCCCCAATAAAACGCCCTAAAATTGATCCACAACTGACTAAATTGATTTTATGGTTTTTGGGTACAGCCGTATTTTGGTTGTTCGTTGGCAGTAGTGTTGGTGAATATGTAGGTATTAAATTTATTGCTCCGGATGCAGATACTTTCAGTTGGTTAAGTATCGGAAGACTAAGAGCGGTACATACCAATTTAGTTTTTTGGGCTTGGGCTACTATCGGAATAATGGGATTGGGTTATTATATCGTTCCCATGGTGAGTAATGCCCCTTTGCACAGTATAAAAAATGGCTGGACGGCATTAATATGTGTGAATGTAGCGATGCTAGTTGGTGGCATATCTTTAATGGCTGGAATTAATAATGGAGGTGGTGAATACCGTGAAATAATTTGGCCAATAATGGCAGTATGGGCTTATGGTCTGATGCTTACCGTTATTAACTTTATTAAAACTGTAGCTAAAAGAACAACACATGAAATATACATCTCTAACTGGTTCATAATTGCATCTTATATCTTTATCCTTATTGTCGCTATAATAGCATACATCCCAATGGGACAAGATGGCATTGGCGAAACCATAGTGCAAGGATATTATATGCATCAGGCCGTTGGAATGTGGTTTATGTTTTCCATGCTGGGTGTCCTATATTACCTGCTGCCACAACAACTTAATAAACCTATCTATTCCTACAGTTTAGGAGTGCTAGCCTTTTGGTCGCAAATTCTTTTTTACACTGTAATTGGAACTCATCATTTTGTTTTTAGTGCGTTGCCTTGGTGGCTGCAAACTGTTGCTATCGTTGGAAGCGTTGGTATGCTTATTCCCGTTACCGCTGGTACCATAAATTATCTAATGACATTTAGAGGTTCTTGGGGAAAAATAAGTAATAGTTATTCCCTTCCATTCTTCTTTGTGGGTGTTATCTATTATTTTACAGGTTCTTTCCAAGGTACTGCGGAAGCCTTCAGATCTACTAATCTAATATGGCATTTTACTGATTTTACTATTGCTCACTCCCATATAACAATGTATGGTATCATTACCTTTTTACTATTTGGAAGTATCTATGCCATTGTGCCAAGACTTACAGGAAAAGAGCCACCACAGCTGGGTGTTGGTGCTCATTTTTGGCTGGCATTAATAGGCTTACAATTTTACACCATACCACTTATGATTGGTGGCACACTCAAAGGATTGATGTGGGCAGAAGGAAAACCATTTATTGATAGTGTGGTAATGATGGGCCCGTATTGGTTGTGGAGAGCTATTGGAGGAACGTTAATGTGGCTTTCTCATATTGTTTTGGCTTACAATATGTATAAAATGATGAAACCTACAATTGAGATTGATGTAAAAGAAAAAGCATTTGAATTGATCAATCAAAATATTGACACGAATGCAGTTGAAACTAAAATATAAATAACGATGAGTCTATTTCACGAACATAAGAAACTCTTTTCACTTGCTACAATTCTGTTTGGTACACTAACGCTTTTTGTTGCCGTTCTGCCATCACAGTACAATCAAGAAAATAATGCCCCTTTATACGGAAGTATTCCGCTTACTAAAGAGCAAGAAGCCGGAAGGCAAATTTACATTCGCGAAGGATGTGTCGGGTGTCACTCGCAACAAGTTCGAAATGTAGATATGGATAAAACTTGGGGTGACAGGCCCGGGATAGCAGCTGACTATGCTCTAAGTACGCGAAAAAGTATCTGGCAAAATGCAGGAACTTTGATGGGCACAGAACGAACCGGTCCGGATTTAACCAATATTGGTGTAAGACAACCGAGTCAGGATTGGCATTTGGTTCATTTATACAACCCAAGGACTGTAATGCCTCAATCCATTATGGCACCTTATCCCTGGTTATTTGAAATTAAATCAAAAGCAGAAAAAGGGGATATAAAAGTGAATGTGCCTAGTGAATTTATGCATGGTAAAATTGGAGATGTAATAGCTACTGAAGAGGCATTAAATTTAGTAGCGTACCTTCAATCATTAAAACAAGTAAAATTACCCGATGGTACTCCTAATCCAGATTTTCTTTATAAAAAAGAGAAAAAAGAAACAAATAGTACAACAGGTGCTGGTACAAAGGAATTAGATGGTGCAGAATTATATGCTGCCCAATGTATGAGTTGTCATCAGCAAAATGGCGAAGGTCTAAAAGGTGCTTTTCCTCCTTTAAAAGGAAGTAAAATAGTATTAGATGATAATCCTGAAATTATGGTAGGTATCATAATGAACGGCTATGACGCCAGAGAAGATTACGGAGTAATGCCAGCAGTAGGAACTAACGGAAATTTAAAAGCCGAAGAAATTGCAGCTATAATGAACCATGAGAAAACAAATTGGGGAAATACAGCTAAAAAGG
The DNA here is from genome assembly GCF_004349085.1 of Flavobacterium caseinilyticum. Lineage (GTDB taxonomy): Bacteria > Bacteroidota > Bacteroidia > Flavobacteriales > Flavobacteriaceae > Flavobacterium > Flavobacterium caseinilyticum. Next base: position 449,682 of record NZ_SMFM01000002.1, read on the forward strand.
TAACTCCGGAACAAGTACAAAAACTAATGGATCTTGCAAAATTAAGTGCTCCTAAACAATAAGTAAAATGAAAAAGTCTCTATTTTCTATTCTGTTTTTAATGCTGTCAATAGCAACTTATGCCTGTCCAATGTGTGAAAAACAGCAACCCAAAATTTTAAGAGGTATTGCACATGGTGCTGGACCGGAAAGTAATTTGGACTATGTTATTGTATGGACCATGGTGGCAACCGTTTTTGTTACCTTATTTTTCGCCATAAAATATTTGGTGAAACCAAAAGAAACCGATGCAAATCATATAAAAAGAACCGTTATAAATTTCGAATAAAATGGACAGTAAAAGCAAAATAATTATATTTGTAGATGATGAAATTCAACCCATCGGAGAATTTGATGCACCTGTAAATTTTGAGTTAGATACTCGAAAACTGACTGATGGTTTACACCAACTAAAAATAATTAGTAAGGATCCATCTGGTAAAGAAGGCATCCGAATAATTCCTTTTACAGTTCGAAACGGACCGGCAATTACCCTTGATGGATTAAATGACAATGATATTGTTGATGGAATTTTACCTATGATGATCAATGCTTATGGAAAAGGAAACCAAAAACAATTTTTAATTTTCGGAAGCGAAACACCTAAAAATGTTCCCTCTTGGTTGTGGGCAGCCATAATTGTTTTTGTTGCTTGGGCAATTTATTTTATAATAACATCTTTAGGATAATTAAATTATGAGTGAAATTAAAAATATCAAATGTAGTGAAGTGACACAAAATGAATTAAAGTTTGCCGTTTACCATACTTCTGATTTTTTACCTTTTATGCAAAAATTAAATATTCCACACCGTCATAATTATTACATGATTTTGCTCAATGAAAAAAATACAGGTTCACAATTGATTGACTTTAAAGAATCTCCTATCGAACCCCTATCAGTTACTTGTATGCATTATGGACAAATTCATCAATGGTTAGATTATGACAAAATTGAGGGGTATATATTAGTATTCGAAAGTGATTTTTTTGCACTTCGCTATCAAAACTATCAGTTAAGCGAATTTTCTTTTCTCACCTATCGCCATAAGCAACCCTATTTAAAAATTGCTGTCGAAAAATTTGATCGGTTAAAATCAATTGCAATATGGATGTTAAATGAATATAATGGCAATGAAACCGATTATGAGAAAAGCCTGCGTTCGTTGCTTAATTTATTATTAATTGATTTAAACCGATTGTTTGAACCTATACCTAAAAATACTGAATTCAGTCAATCGTTACAACTCGTTCATCATTTTGAAGAACTAATAGATAAATATTACAAACAAAAACACTTTGTAAAAGATTATGCTTCCATAATGTACATTCGCCCCAATTACCTTAATTCCGTTTGCAATGATGTGGTAAATATATCAGCCGGGGAATTAATTAGAAATAGAATCCTATTAGAAGCCAAGCGATTACTCATTCATGAACAAAAAACAGTCGCTGAAATTGCTTATGAATTAGGCTTTGAAGACAACTCCTATTTTGGACGTTTCTTCAAGAAATATGAAAACATAACTCCTGATGCATTTAAGCGTAAGTTTATTAACACAAGTCAATTCTATCAAATTTAAAATCAACTATTTCTTGTTAAGTAACTATTATCACATACTATATTTCCTTTAAAAACTATTTTTGATAAAAATTTAAAATATGCTTCAATTCTTAAAAAATATATTTTCATTCAAATGTCCCCGATGTCACAAAGGAAACTTATTCATAAACAAATGGTATAATATCACCAATGGCAATAAAATGGTTGAAAAATGTTCCGTTTGTGGGCAGCGTACGGAATTAGAACCCGGGTTTTATCAAGGCACCGGTTATGTCAGTTATGGATTAACGGTTGGCATATCAATTGTAACTTTTGTAGCATGGATTGCTGCAACTGGTTATGGTTTTAAAAATAAAGAAGTTTTGTGGTGGTTCCCACTCAATGTTTTACTTCTTATCGTACTGCAACCTTGGTTAATGCGTTTATCAAGAGTTTTGTGGTTGACCCTATTTTTTCATGGTGATGATAAATTTCACCCCAATAATACTAAAAAATAATTACTTATGGACGTAGAGATTCTTGCTCGAATTCAGTTTGCTTTCACCATTGCTTTTCATTATATCTATCCCCCTTTAAGCATTGGTATCGGTTTGATTATGGTGCTTATGGAAGGACTTTACCTTAAAACGGGAAATAAAGAATATGAGATTTTAACGCGCTTTTGGATTAAAATATTTGCACTAACATTTGGTATTGGTGTGGCTACAGGTATTATCATGGAATTTGAATTTGGTACCAACTGGGCCGTATATTCAAGATTTGTAGGTGATATTTTTGGTAGTGCTTTAGCTGCCGAAGGTTTATTTGCATTTGGTTTAGAAAGCACCTTTCTTGGTGTCTTGCTTTTCGGATGGAATAGAGTAAAGCCTTGGGTTCATTTTGTCTCTACATTAGGTGTTTTTTTAGGTTCCATGTTTTCCGCTGTTTGGATTGTAGTCGCTAATTCGTGGCAACAAACACCCGCAGGATTCCACATCGTAGGTGAAGGATTAATGGCGCGTGCCGAAGTAACTGATTTTTGGGCCATGGTGTTCAATCCCTCAAGTGTAGACCGAATAATCCATACCTGGCAAGGAGCTATTTTGGCGGGAGCATTTTTGGTCTTAAGTGTACATGCTTATTATATCAGAAAAGGACGTTACATCGAAATTTCTAAAAAAGCATTTAAAATATCGCTTGTTGTAGCAACTATCTTTTCTTTAGGTCAGTTAGTCTCAGGACACAGTTCAGCTGATGGCGTAGCGGTAAACCAACCCGCAAAATTAGCGGCAATGGAAGGGCATTTCGAAAAATCAGCACCAGCGGACTTGTATCTTTTGGGTTGGGTTGATAAAGAGAAACAAAAAGTTACCGGGATTGGTATTCCAGGCGGGCTGTCGTTTTTAGTGCACCAAGATTTTAAAGCGCCGATTACAGGGTTAAATAGTTTTCCGGTGGAAGACCGACCAAGCCAAATCAATGCTGTTTTTCAATTTTATCATATTATGATTGCAATTGGTATGACTTTAATCGCATTATCATTGTTTGCTTGTTTTATGTGGTGGCGTGGAAAATTATTTGAAACAAAATGGTTGTTGTGGATTTTTTCTTTTGCTGTAATTTTACCTCAAATCGGCAATCAAGTAGGATGGTTTGCAGCCGAGATGGGCAGACAACCTTGGGTAGTTTATGGTCTGTTACGAACCGATAAAGCTTTTTCACAAGAAGTTACTTCCAGTCACATCCTCTTTTCTTTAATCTTATTTTTGGTGGTTTATACGATCCTATTTGTTTTATTTATCTACATGGTAAACAAAAAAATCAAACACGGCCCTTATGAAGAAGCTCAGAAACCTGTAAATTTTACAACCATTTAAAAAACTTAAAAATTATTAATTATGGAATATTTTTTAGGAGTTGATTATCCTACTTTATGGTATTTAGTTATAGGGCTTTTATTTTCAGGTTATGCCATTTTAGAAGGGTTTGATTTTGGAGCCGGTGCCTGGCATCTATTTTTAAAAAAAGATTTAAGTCGCAGAGTTGCTATAAACGCCATTGCTCCGGTTTGGGATGCTAATCAAGTATGGCTTGTCATAGGTGGTGGCGCTTTATTTGCTGGATTTCCGGTAATGTACGCTACAATGTTATCCGCAATGTATGTTCCGTTTATGCTCTTTTTAATGTTTAATGTACTCCGTGCCGCAGCTATCAAATTTAGAAGTGCCGAAGAGATGCTTTGGTGGAGAAAAACTTGGGATTATGTATACAGTGTCTCAAGTATTATGATTTCATTTTTGTTAGGTGTTGTTTTAGGTAATATTTTACAAGGTTTTGCATTGGGACCAAATCATACATATCAAGGAGGCATGTTTTTCTCTTTTCTTAGTCCATACGCAATTATGGTTGGCTTGACTACTTTATCACTATTCATGACGCAAGGTGCTATTTATCTGTTATTAAAAACCGAAGGAAGACTCCATGCAAGACTTACTTTCTTACTGAAGAAGGGAATGATATTTTTTATTATAAGCTTCGGAATGACCACACTTTATACCTTAGTTTTTATACCAGAAGTTACCGAAAATTTCAGAGCAAATCCACTTTATTTCGTTGTTCCGATAGTGTCTTTTTTGGCAGTAGCTAATGTTCCGCGTTTAGCGTCAAAAAAGCGTTATATGTTGGCATTGGTTTTCTCCTCTTTGACAATGGCGTTTTTGCTTGTTCTGGTTGCTTTACAATTGTATCCAACGTTATTAATTTCTACAATCGACCCAAAGTACAGCGTAACCATTTACAATGCGGCTTCATCACAAAAATCATTAGGAATCATGTTGACTATTGTAGTAATTGGAACACCGTTACTTGCAGCCTATTTTATCTTTTTGTACCGAACATTCAATGGAAAAGTAAAACTGGATGATACCAGTTATTAATTAAAAATAGCATTTGATTTTAATCCATAAAAAAATAAAGAATACACAAATATGAAAAATTTTTGGAATGACCGATACAGCGAAAAAGAATATGTCTATGGAGAAGAACCTAATGTTTTTTTCGCTGAACAACTCCAACAGTTAGCTCCCGGAAAAATCATTCTACCCTGCGAAGGCGAAGGAAGAAATGCAGTTTATTCTGCAGGCAATGGATGGGAAGTACATGCTTTTGATACCAGTATAATAGGAAAATCAAAAGCAATACAATTAGCTGCTCGTAAAGAGGTTTCCATTAATTATACGATTGAAGATGCTGTCTCGGTAACTTACGAGAAAAATAGTATTGATGCAGTTGCTTTTATCTATGCGCATTTCCCTGCGTCAATTCGAAAAAAAATACACCAAAAAGCAATCACTTGGTTGAAGCCCGGAGGCAAAATTATAATAGAAGCTTTTACTCCTGAACAATTGCAAAACAACTCTGGTGGACCTAAAGAAGTATCGATGCTGTATACCAAAGAAATGTTGCTTGAAGATTTTGAAGAATTAACCTGTGATGTAATCGAAACACAAAGTGTAGCATTAAGCGAAGGTGAATTTCATAAAGGCAAAGCAGCTATTATACGCTTCATTGGAACCAAAAAATAAAGAAACTAAAATGAATCATTGAACGTGATTTATATCACATTTTACAATAAAACTATACTTTAAATTTGTTCAAGATTACAAAAATCTCTTGTTAACTCACTTCTCTTTTGAAAACAGTACTGAAATATATATTTTTAACGGTATTTTTAATATCTATTTTATTTTATAATTTAAGAATGACTTATTCTATTCTTGATTTTTCATTAAATAATACTGACTTTACCGAAAAATATTGCGAAAACAAGGATAAACCAATCTTGAAATGTAATGGAAAGTGTGCTTTGGCAAAAATAGCGAAAGCAGCTGAAAACCAAAATCCTGATAAAGATATTAGTATTGAAAAAGAAATAGTACTCTTTTTTCAACCCATCGAAATTATTGAATTCAAATTGTTTATTGCAATAAAAAATAACATCCAAACAAAATGTAAGCTGCATAATTTCAATAGTTTTGGAAATAATTTTCACCCTCCACAAAACTTTTTTTCATTTTCGTAAATTAAAAAAATCCTATCAATTTTAAAACTTTAAAATGAAAAATACATTCATTGTGGCTTTGCTATGGTGTTCTGTTGTATCTTTTGGACAAACCAAAGAAACTACAAACAAGCAAGATACAGTAAACAAAAAAACGATATTATTAAATGAGGTTATCGTTACCGGAAACACAAAAACGGACCCAACACTTACTATCGTAAAACAAGATTACAAGGAAAAAGTAGTCCAACCAAAAAATGCAGGGGAATTATTCAGTGATATCAACGGTTTTTCTTTGATTAAAAGAGGAAGCTATGCCGTAGATCCCGCTTTTAGAGCAAGTCAGTACGAACAGTTAAATGTCCAGTTCGATGGTGGAACCAAAGCATCGCACGCCTGCCCCAACCGAATGGATCCGATTACCACATTAGTAAATCCTGAGGAAGTCAGCAAAATAGAAATTATCAAAGGTCCCTTTTCGGTTCGCTATGGAAATACTTTTGGAGGAGTCGTAAATTTAGTGACTAGAAACGCTAAGGATAGTGATAAAAAAGTATCCGGTTCCTTATCTTCTGGTTATGAAAGCAATGGCAATTCACTAGTAAACATGCTACATTTAGCCGGAAACTTTGGCAAATTTGATATATCTGGAAATCTGAGTTATCGAGATTATGGGAATTATAAAGATGGTGACGGTACCGAAATCCCCTCTTCTTTTAAAAGTACCAGCTATGGCCTAAAAGTAGGCTATAATTTTACTGATAATCAAAGATTACAAGCCAATTTTCGTCAGAATTTTGGAAGAGATGTTCTTCATGCCGGATTGTCTATGGATACTGACATTGATGACAGCTCCATTGGAAGTTTAGATTACAAATGGATAAGCGACAGTAAAATATTCAAAGGATTATCTGCTAAGGTCTATTATTCATTTGTAGATCACTTGATGAGTAATACAAGAAGAGCTGCTTATGCCAGTACCGAAGCGTCTTCTGCAGTAAATGCCACGACTTACGGAGGAAAACTGGAAGCAGAATGGAATTTTACTGAACGTTGGAAACTTTTCACTGGTCTTGATATGGTTAACATTTCTCGTGAAGGCGGACGAGATCGACTGGTGAAAAGAAATATGGCGGGCATGGTATTACCTACTCCAATGGCTTATTATGACAAAGTGTGGCAAGACAGTTACAATAATACTTTTGGAACCTTTGCGGAAGCTAAGTGGTTTGCTTCTGAAAAATCAATTTTCAATATAGGGGCAAGAATAGATTTTGTTACTTCTGAAGCAAGGGATCTAGATCCTAATTTTGCTGCATTGTATCCAAATTTAGAACAAAGAAATGAGGCTAACTTCAGCGGAACCATTTCGTATAAAAGATTACTTTCTCCAGATTATACTTTGGAAATTGCCTACGGGAGAGGAACTCGTGCTGCCAATATTGAGGAGCGTTATATTTCCTATTTCAATATCGGTCGTGACCCTTACGAATACATTGGAAATCCAAATCTAAAAGCGGAAACCAATAATCAGTTTGAATTAGGTTTGACAGGAAAAGAAACTATTTCCGGTTTTTTTGAACAAATAAAATTCGGAAGTTCCATTTACTATTCTATCTATGAAAATTATATTATGGGAGTGGTTGATGAAACCTTAATTAGAAAATACAACCCTACTACTCCACCTATCCATCCAAAAGTTTTTAGAAATATTGAAAATGCTTTCAAAACAGGATTCGAAGTCTTTGGGGATATAAAATTTGCAAAGTATTTTAATTTCCTGACAGAAGTCGCCTATGTTTACACAGAGAATAAAGACTATAAGGAGAGTTTACCCCTTACACCGCCTTTGGTAACCCGATTGAAACTTGGTTTTGAAAAGGACATTTTTTGGGCAGCAATTCATTATACATTGACTGCTGCGCAAAATAAAATCTCAAAATCCTATGATGAAATTCCAACTTCAGGATATGAAATCATGGACATAAAAGTGGGTTTTACTCCTATAAAAGACCTAAATCTAGGAATGGGAATATTGAATCTTTTTGACAAACAGTACAACAATCATTTAAGTTATGCTTTCAACGGCCAAACTGGATTTTCAAGAACTCCAATAACCGAAATAGGACGGAATTTTACCGTTTTTGTGAATTATACATTTTAAGTATCATGACCAATGAAACAGTAAAAAATTAATTTAATAAAAAAGTCCCTGTTCTGCGTTTACAATCAACGTATTCAGGGATTTTTTCTATTAATTGTTGTTCTTCATGGTTAATTTTAATGTTATAAAACTAATATTAATATGTGCTAATAAACAACTTGTAAAAACGATACTATTAACATCTGATTTTTAGAAATTAATTCAAAACCTGGAAAGGAATTATTACTGTAAAACTTATATCACGACCTTGATTATAAAAATATAATGATTTTAATGTCGATAAATGATCGTAATAACCAATGTCAAAAATATTGTTTCCTGCAAGTGTTATTGTCAATTGTTGTTTACCAATTTTCATCATAGTATTAATGCTCAAATTAGTTAAAGTATAACCTTCCGATTGAATTTCTTTATAACCAAAATTTGGCTGATTGAAAGCCGTTAAAAAAACAATTTTTAAGTTTGGCTTCAGAAAAACCCCTAACTTTTCTTTCTCAAATTTAAGTTCGTATCGCAGTTTCTGAGCTGGAATAAACGGTAGGTTTTCATTATTACCTTTCTCTCCTCTCACATAGGAGTAGCTGCTTTCAAAATGCAACCAAGGCATCTTTTCTGTATGAATATGAATACCAGCTTCACCTCCATATAGGTTGGCATTGGTTTGCAAATAGTTAAACTTTTCGATGTTTTGTGGCGTATAAGTTCCTGTTGGTGAATAATAGATATAATTTTCTATTTTGTTATAGAAACCAGCAAGATCAAACGAAATTAATTTTCCGTGATAATGTGTACTCAAATCGGCTTGGTAGGCATCTTGACTTTTAAGATTTATATCGCCTGTTTCAAAACGGTTACCGTGAATTCCGTTTGAGGTTAATTCTGCAAGATTCGGGCTTCTAAATGCTTTTGCAAAATTTGCTCTAACCATAAACTTGTTGTTAATTTTGTAAGTTGAACCCAACGATGCACTATAATCAGAAAACGTATTCGATTTGGCACTTTTGTAGGTTACTGGTGTTGTTGGAACTCCCAATTCGAATGCGTCAAATTTATTTATATCATAACGGAAACCTCCTTGAATACTATATTTATTAGAAATTTCTGTTTGAAACAAACTTAAAAAACCAATGTTATTTGAATTAGCATCTTGCAAAAATTTTTGCAATCTATTTTCTAAATTTCTATTAGTTTGATTTAAACCCTGAACTCCTAAAATAAAATTTGTTTTGTCAGAAAAAGCATAAGTTGCTTTACTCTCATAAGTGATGGTTTTAAGCTGCATTTCTGCTTTTGGAATATCATTATCTGTATATCCTATTCGGTCTGCCAGCTGGTAAGACCCATTTAAAGAGACTTTTATTTTATTGAAAAATAAATTATTTTCAGTTGCCGCTATTTGATGTTTCAAATCTTGAGAATAAATACCAACATTATCTCCTTGAGAAGTAATAAGCGGAATTACTGGTGCTAAAACTAACCCTAGATCTTGTTTGAAATAATCATAAAAAACTTTAAAAGTTCCTAATTTACCAGTTGTACCAAGGTTTACTTTTACACTTGTTTCGTTAAAACGAGAATTGGGAACAAATGTTTTATTAGCCTGTAAATAATCCTCGTGCTGTTTATTATTTACTCTAAAACCTCCAAAAAATGAATTTGATGCTCCTTTCATTCCCAAACTATTGCTATAACCTCTAGTGTTTGAAAAATATTGTCCACGATAATCTCCTGAAATTGTTCCTGCTGCCGCTGGTTTTTCTTTAATAAAATTAAGCACACCTCCTATTGCATCAGACCCATAAAGTAATGACGACGGACCTTTGATAACCTCAACTCTATCTACACCATTTTCGTCAAGACCCAATGGATGGTTTTCGCTATATTGATAATTTTCCATCCTGAAACCGTTATTTAGAACTAGAATGTTATTCATAGACAAACCTCTAATTACTGGTTTAGAAATTCCTTGACCTTTAGAAATCATATCTACGCCTGGAATTTTAGTCAAACTTTCCATAAAATTAGGTGTTCCAGATGAGGCAATATCTTTATTTTTTAACAAGTCAATTTTTATTGCATTTTGATGTTGTGATGAAATATATCCACCAGAAATAACAACTTCATCAAGTTCCATTAGAGCTTCTTCGAGTTTTAATTTAATAATGTTTTCAGCATTTTTAAGATTTATTGTAAATAATTTAGATATATATTGGGGATGGGAAATTTGTATTTTGACAAAACCTTTTGGTAGGTTTTGGAAAGAGAATTTTCCTCTTTCATCGCTAGTTTCGGTTTTGTTTAGCTCTGGTAAATAAATAGTTGCACCAGGAATTCTAGCACTTTCAAAATCAATAACTTCTCCATAGATGGTTGTGTTTTGAGCATTTGCTTTTACGAAAAGAAACAACACAAAGAAACATATAATGATATTTTTCATTTTTTTTTGATATAATTTTTTGATAAATGAGTACAAAGCATTAATGTCCAAAGTCATATAGACAATCAACAGTATACTTTTTTGGATTTAAAATAATTATACCATATTTGGCGGTCCTCGTGAAAGAAATGAAAATTTGAGGCTATTTGTAAGAGAGATTACAAGATAATTTTCATTAAAATAATATTTTGTTTCAGATGAATTAATCTCGTATAAAAAACCAAATGTTGTAAATACAGATAATACAAAATGTTCAACAGGACATTTTTCTTTAAAGGAATGAAATCGGGTTTCCTCAGAATACTTATGATTTAATGAATGGTCGTGATAAAGATCATCAATAATTTTAACCGAAATTGGGGTTAAAAAAATAAACAATAATAAAAATACAGATATGTTTTTGATATTATTTTTCATTAAAACAATCTTACAAAAAACTTCCCAGTTTTGTGTTTATATTCAACGTATTCAGGGAATTTTTTTATTAATTGTTGTTCTTCATAGTTAGTTTTAATATGAAAAAGCAGCATTAACAATACTGAAATACACAATTTATAAATGGAATTTTGATAAACACTATATCCTATTAACATAAAAATTATTCCAGTATAAATGGGATGTCTAACCAGTTTATACAATCCGTTTTGAATTAAAATGGCCCTATCTCTTGGTGTTGGAAAAGGTGATAAATTTTTATTTATTTGCAATAGTGCAAATATTAAAATTAGGGTTCCTAAACCCGAAATGAAAAGTCCCCCTTTTTGAACAATAAAAGAAAACCCCAAAGAACCATCGACTACTAGTGTATAAAATACAAAAAGCAGCAATTGAATACTAACAAATAAAATGTCTTTAGGGTTTATTTTCATTCTATAAATATTATAAAATATAATCAGTATTTATAAAATTTGATTGTTTGCTATTAAGCAATTCTTGTAAAATTTCGTTGTTGTATTCGTTGTCTTTCGATGCTACAAAAGTTCTTATTGAAAAAGCCCGTAAAGCATCGTGAATACTCAATGTTCCTACTGCTGAATTCTTTCGACCGGTAAACGGAAAAACATCGGGACCACGTTGGCAAGAACTATTCAAGTTAACACGACAAACTAAATTTACCAAGGTATCAATTAGCGGAGCGATAGTTTTGATGTCTTTACCAAACAAACTTACTTGTTGACCATAATCAGAAGCCGCCATATCATCCAATGGTTCTTGGATATTTTTGAAGGTCATAATTGGAACTACTGGTCCAAATTGTTCTTCTTCATATAATCGCATTTGTTTATTAATTGGATACAATACCGCCGGGAATATAAAATTATCAGTTGTTTCTCCACCTTTTTTATTAATGATTTTTGCTCCTTTGTTAGTTGCATCTTCAATTAGCTCTTGAATATAGGCCGGTTTTTCTTTTTCTGGTAATGGTGTTAAAAATACTCCTTTCTCCCAAGGATTTCCAAAGCTTAATTCATCTACTTTTTGAGCAAAACGTTTGTTGAATTCTTCGGCTACGTCTTCGTGAACATATAATATTTTTAAAGCGGTACATCGTTGTCCATTGAACGACAACGAACCAGCAATGCATTCAGAAAGTGCTAAATCTAAATTTGCATCCGCCAAAATAATAGCTGGATTTTTAGCTTCTAATCCTAAAATAAGACGTAATTTATTTTTGTTGGGATGTAAATCTTGTAAGGCAATTGCCGATTTACTATTACCAATTAATGCCAAAACAGAAACTCTTCCTGATTTCATTATTGGCGAAGCTACTTCACGACCACGACCATACAAAATATTGATGACTCCTTTAGGGAAACTACTTTGAAAAGCAGTTAATAATGGTGACAACAATAAAACTCCATGTTTTGCAGGTTTAAAAATAACAGGATTTCCCATTATTAATGCTGGTATAAGTAGTGTAAAGGTTTCGTTTAATGGATAATTATAAGGACCAAGACATAAAACAACTCCTAACGAACTTCTTCTAATCATTGCATTAATACCTTGTACTTTTGAAAACTTTGCGCCACGGCTATTTAATTCCTTATAGCTTGCAATTGTGTCATAAATATACTCAACAGTTCTATCAAATTCCTTTTCGCTATCAGATAATGATTTTCCTATTTCCCACATTAAAAGTTTTACGACTTCACTTCGTGTTGCTTTCATTTGAATAACAAAATCTTCCATACATTTTATTCTGTCTGCCACTTTCATTGTTGGCCAAATCCCTTGTCCATTAGCATAGGCTTTGTCAGCAGCATCAATGGCTTCAATAGCTTGTACTTCATTCATAAAAGGAATTGTTCCTAAAAATGTAGGTGCATAATCCGCTGTTGAAGAAATGGTCGAATAAACATCTGATGTTTCGCCTGTCCATTTTTTCAGTTCGCCATCGACTAAATAAGTATTTTGAATAAGCGGCGTGGTAATTTCAAACTCAGTTGGTATAGTTTTCATAGTTGCAATTTTAAAGTTAATATCTTATATCTATTTTTTATCAAAAGTGATACTCCAAATACCTCTAACTTGGTTTTCAGAATATCCTATAGCTAAATCTTTTGGATATAATTTTAATGTTTTTACTCTAACTTCTGGATTAATATTTTCTGGAGTTCCGTGACATTGCAAACACATTGTATTTGTGGTTATTGGATAATAAAATTGTACTTTATTTCCTTTTTCAATAATAGTGGGTTTAGCTTCTTGATTTATAGCTACCTGTATTTTATATTTTTTGATAATGAGAAGCTCTTCGCTATTGGCTTTATTATTTGGATTTCTGTATTTGTCGGAAACTCTTTTTATGGCTGCATTATGTACTATTGCCATACTATCTGTCAATGGTATAGCTTTTATGGTACAAAATTCTAGGGCATTGATAGGTCCTTTTTTATTAATAGCACCCATCAAGTTTTTTCCTAAAATTTTCTGAGTAGATAAAGCATACCCTAAGCCAATTTCTTCATAAGATTTTTGCTTTTTAATGCTAACGGCTTTTTTTCCAGTTTGTACGAAATCTCCAAAACCTTTTTCCTTCCAATGATCTTTAAACCAAATTGGTTCTTCAATTTGATAATCATACATATATTCGGCAATTTCCTCAACTACTCCTTCAGGAAATTGTTGTGCTGGCATAACTCCAAATCGTTTCACAGCACTATTTAGTTTTGCATTAGTCACAGATGGATGCGTTGTAAATGAAATAATTTGTGAAACAAAATCATCTTTAGAAATTTCATTAGCTAAATAATGTGCCTTTATTGCAATCATTGGTGGTGCAATTCTACCTTCACTTTCAGGCATCTGTACGCTATGACAATCATAACAATGAGTTTCTAATAATTTTTTTCCTGAATAATTATCATTAATTTCAACAACTTTGTTTGTTAAAGTTCTATAATTCTCGTTTTTTTTATTGCACGAAATTAGTATTAATGGTAGGAGTAATAGTAGTAATGGTTTCATATAGATTATATAATATGTGTAAACCTATATAGAATTACCATCGTATATTGTAACTTTAGTCACATAGAATATAACTTTTTCATGAAAAACAGAAAATTTATAGACTACAATTTTCTTGGGGGATTAAGATTAGTATTATTTTCAAACTTTAGAAAATACATAATACAACGTTTGGTTAGTTAATATGAAGTATGATTACTATCAAATAGTATAGGTCAAATTATTTAATATTGCTTATTTTTATTTTGTAAATAAAACGGAATAAGTATAACAATAAGACTCATAAAAAGAAAATAAAAAAGACTATTGTCACTAGTTTTTTTCTTTTTTACGTCTTTTAATTTTTTACAGAAATAAAGATAAAAAACATCATGTTATTAGTAGTAATCTGATCCAAAAGATAAGTTGTGATTTATAAAACTTGTTCCCTTCTAATTACTAAGATGCAAAGCGTCATTACCAATAGACAAAAAACCAAAAGGTTCTCCAATGTTCTGAGACATATTATTTGCCGTTTTACAAAATAATTTTTTCTGTATGAAATAATATCAAAAGTACGTGGATCTAATTATCAGACGTCATTTTATTATTTTTACAATAGAAGAAAAATAGTCCTCAATTATTTTATTATTCTAGCTAATTATTCCCATCCCCATTTTTTAAATATAGTATGCCCTTCATTTGAAAGCATAAACTCAATAAATAACTGTGCCTCTGCCTTTTGTATAGTAAGAGTAGTTATTGCAATAGGAGTGCCTCTATAAACCGTATTTCTGACAGGAATCTTAACTAACGTCGAGACATCTTTTAATCTAAAATACCATGATGCATAACTAATAAATGCATCGTAAGTATTATCTTCTTTCCATGCTTTAATAGCCATTGCTGTATTAGGGAAAGATTTGTAAATATTTTTTTGAATTCCTCCTATTAGATTTTGCCTGCCAGCTAAATCTTCCCACATACCTAATTGCCCTGCACCATTCACATCTAAAATTCGAATACCTTCTTTAGTCAAGTCTTTTAAGGAAGTAATATTTTTAGGATTATTTGGACGTACTAAAATTGCTGCGCCTCTTTTATATAATTCCGTTCGTGTAGCGGTATCAATTAAACCTTCATGCTGCATAGTAAATTGTGTAAGCATATACTCTGATCCTCCAAAAATTAGATCAGCATTTTGTTTAGCTCTTTGAATCCATTCCACTTCGGGACCTGCTTTTACTTTTACAGGAATAGAAGTTTTATTTGAAAATATTTTTGCACATTCCTCTATTGCAGCTGCTGGACCGCCGGGGCCATAAACATACAATGTATCCGTTTGAGCTCTTAGTATACTAGAAAAACCAATCAATATAACTACAATAAAATACCTGACTTTCATATTACAATATTTTTATATTTCTATTTTTTTTTTAAATTCTAAATCAAATTACAGTAGATTCAAAACCAAACTCACTATAAACAACCAAATGTAGAATTTTATTTTTTAAACCCTAAATTACTTAATACAATTTATTATTGATTGAATATTATTTTTAAATAGTATAGAGCAGATTACTAATGCATTTCTAATTCTCATTTAAAAACTTACAATAAATTTAAAAAATCAACATATAAATAAAATCTATTATAAAAAAAAATATAATATTTTTTTTCTATTTAATGTGACTAATGTCACCTTTAGTAACATTTATCTAAATTATCTTTGCATCAGTAAATTAATAATCAAAAATAATAACATCATGGAAGACAAAGTATTTTTAATGCCAAGAATTGGTGACATGGCTCCCGATTTTGAAGCGGTAACAACAACGGGAAAATTAAAATTTTCAGAATACAATAAAGGTAGTTGGGTTGTTTTTTTTTCGCATCCTGCAGATTTTACACCAGTTTGTACAACAGAAATGAGTGGTTTTGCTTTAGAAAAAGATTTTTTTGCAGCGCATAATACCAAACTGATGGGTTTGAGTATTGACAGTATCCACTCGCACATTGCTTGGGTAAATGCAGTTCATGAAAAAACAGGCGTTTTATTTGAATTCCCGATAGTTGCCGATATTAGTATGGAGGTTTCAAAATTATATGGAATGCTACAACCAGGAGAAAGTGAAACTGCAGCCGTTAGAGCCGTTTTCATCATGGATCCCGAAGGAAAAGTACGTTTAATCATGTACTACCCATTAAATGTTGGTAGAAATATGGCAGAGATTAAACGCTCTCTATTAGCTTTACAAACCTCTGATGAGCATAAAGTAGCCATGCCTCTAGATTGGCAACCGGGAGATAAAGTAATTATTCCGGCTCCTAAAACTGTTGAAGCTTTAGCCGAAAGAAAGAAAAGTGATTTAGAAATGGTTGACTGGTATTTAGCCAAAAAATCGCTATAAAGAATTCTAATAATTTTTCTACTAAGACCATCCTTGTGATGGTCTTTTTTGTACATATTAAATAAAAATATACTGCTTAATTTTTCTCTGTGATTTTTGTCACATACCATATTTACTGATATAATAGTTATTTTTTCATGATAATTATCAGTTTGAATACTAAAAGTGTCCTATAAATTTGCCCTAATCTTATAAATCTAAAAGCACCATTAATTCAAAAAACTTGATTATGAAAATCGAACAAATTTACACAGGATGTATTGCTCACGCAGCTTATTATATTGAAAATAATGGTGAAGCCGCAATTTTTGATCCTTTACGAGAAGTACAACCGTATATTGATAGAGCATTTAAAGACAATGCCAAAATTAAATATGTGTTTCTTACTCATTTTCACGCTGATTTCGTTTCAGGGCATTTGGATTTAGCAAACAAAACTAATGCGAAAATTGTCTATGGACCAACAGCAAAACCAGCTTATGAAATTATTTCTGCCGAAGATGGACAAATTTTTGAAATTGGAAACTATAAAGTAAAAGTGATCCATACTCCAGGACACACCATGGAAAGCACTACTTTTCTATTGATTGATGAAAACGGAAAAGAACACGGACTTATTACTGGAGACACACTATTTATTGGCGATGTTGGTCGTCCAGATTTAGCACAACATGTTATTGCTGATTTAACACAAGACAAATTAGCACGTCATTTATATAATTCTTTGCGAACTAAAATTATGCCTTTGTCAGATGATTTAATCGTATATCCAAATCACGGTGCGGGTTCGGCTTGCGGGAAAATGATGAGTAAAGAAACTACTGATACTTTGGGCAACCAAAAGAAAACAAATTATGCATTAAATCCAAAAATGACCGAAGATGAATTTGTTACTGCTGTTTTAACCGGATTAACGAATCCTCCAAGCTATTTTCCTGCCAATGTGTTAATGAATATTAATGGTTATGACAGTTTAGATGCTATACTTAAAAAAGCTAAAACACCATTAAATCCAACCGAATTTGAAGTAGCGGCAAACGAAACTAGAGCTTTAGTACTGGATACACGTGACGCATCTGAATTTGCTAAAGGATTTATTCCGAACAGTATTAACATTGGTTTAGATGGAAGTTTTGCGATGTGGGTGGGCGAAATGATTGCTGATATTAAACAAGAAATCTTATTAGTCACTGAAATTGGCAAGGAAGAAGAAAGTATGATACGTCTCTCCCGTATAGGATATGATCATACTATTGGCTATTTAAATGGAGGAATTAATGCCTGGAAAAAGGAAGGTTTTGAATTGGATATAGTAAACAGAATTACAGCAAAACAACTGGAGGAAGCTATTGATTTTGATGAAACACTTATTTTTGATGTCAGAAAGAAAAGCGAATTTTTATCCGAACATCTTATTGGGGCAATTAATGTTCCACTAAACGAAATCAACAATCACTTGGCAGAATTTCCAAAAGAGAAAAAATTCATTTTGCATTGTGCCGGTGGATATCGTAGTATGATTGCTGCATCAATTTTGAAACAAAGGGGTTGGGATAATTTTGTTGATGTTATTGGTGGCTTTGCCGAAATCAAAAACACCAATCTTTTAAAATCAGATTATGTTTGTCCAACAACACTGTTGTAAATAATTCATTGTTTTTTATTAAAAAGAGATTGTCTAAAAAAGGCAATCTCTTTTTTTGCTATGTGATATAAGTTACAATAAATACAAAATTCACAAGCTACTTTTGAAGAAATATTAGAAAGTAAAATGAGAAAAACAATCCTAGCAATTGCAATTTTAAGTATCACAATAGGTTGCAAGAAAGAAGAAATAGCAAACCCGATTGCTGAAAATCAAAAACCAATAGAGCAACTAATTTCAGGAAATCAACGTTTTATAAACGAAAAATCTATTCATCCGCATCAAGACAAAAAAACAGTGCTAAAAAACCAAAATGAACAACATCCTTTTGCTGTAGTGCTTACTTGTTCTGACAGTAGAGTTTCTCCTGAAGTATTATTTGACCAAGGATTAGGTGATTTGTTTGTCATTAGAAATGCAGGAAACTTAATTTCAGATATTGACATGGGAAGTATTGAGTATGCAGTAGAACATCTTGATGTAAAATTAATTGTTGTTTTGGGTCATACAGAATGTGGTGCCATTAAAGCCTATATTGCTGATAAAGATAATTTATATAAAAAACATTTAAGTCACATTGATGATATTGTAGAGACTCTTGCTCAGGAAAAAGAAGAACAAGAAGAAGAAAAAAAAATGCCGAAAGACCAAAATTTATTAGGCTCAATAAATGCTAACATTGCACATTCAACAAATTTAATCACACAAAATCCTATTGTAAAAGAGAAGCATCCAAAAATTGTATCCATGCGCTACGATGTTCATACTGGTAAAATAGTACAATTATAGTTATAAAAAGCTTGTGTAACATATGTCACAGTTTTTAATAAATGCAATACGTAATTTTGGTTTCTAATTAGTAATTAATCTAAAAATAAAAGATATGTTTTTTCAACACGTTTACGATAAAAGTTTAGCACAAGCCAGTTATTTTATTGGTTGTCAAAAAGCAGGAGTAGCAGCCGTAATTGATGCAAAAAGAGATGTAGATACCTATCTCGAAATTGCAAAGCAAAATAATATGAAAATTACTCATATTCTTGAAACACACATTCATGCAGATTTTCTTGCAGGATCAAGAGAATTAGCCGCTTTAACTGGAGCAGATATGTATCTTTCAGATGAAGGTGGAGAAGGTTGGGAATATGAATTCCCTCATATTGGATTAAAAGATGGTCAAAAAATAAAACTTGGAAATCTTATTTTAGAAGTCGTACATACACCGGGACATACTCCTGAAAGTATCAGTTTCCTTCTTACAGATACTCCTGCCAGCGATGAGCCAGTAATGCTTTTCACAGGGGATTTTGTATTTGTTGGTGATATTGGAAGACCCGATTTGCTAGAAAAAGCTGCTGGAGTTGTTGGTACAGCAGATGCTGGTGCTTTACAAATGTACCAATCTGTCCAAAAATTTAATACACTTCCCGACTTCATTCAAGTATGGCCTGGACACGGTGCGGGATCTGCATGTGGCAAATCTTTAGGATCAGTTCCAAGCACAACAGTGGGATATGAAAAAGTAAGAAATTGGGCATTTCAATATAAGCATGATGAAAAAGGTTTTGTAAAATATTTATTGACGGATCAGCCTGAACCACCAAAATATTTTGCAATGATGAAACACTTAAATAAAGTTGATCGTCCACTTTTGACAGCGGTTCCTAAATTAAGAAAGTTAAATCAAATAGAATTAACAGAAGCATTAGCAAAAGGAATCAAATTGATTGACGCCAGAGATAAAACTGAATTTTCAAAAGGATTTATACCGGGAAGCATCAATATTCAAGGCAATAATTCTTTTGCCACTTGGGCAGGATGGTTTCTAACTTATGAGGAACCTTTTATGATACTTGCTCCTGAGTCCCAATTAGATGATCTCACCAGAAAATTAATGCGAATTGGCCTTGATAACATTTATGGCTACATCCCTTCTACCGAGACTTATACCGGGAATTTGGATCAATCCCATTTCATTTCTCTTGAAGAACTAAAAGCATTAAAAGGGGATCCAAATGTTCAGATCGTAGACCTTCGTGGCGCTGCTGAATTTAATGCCGGTCATATAGAAGGAGCAGACAATGTTTTTGTAGGGACTATGGTGAATAATTTAGATAAAATAAGCAAAGACAAAAAAGTTGTAATCCATTGCCAAGGCGGTGATAGAGCTTCAATTGGTTATTCCCTATTAATAAAAAATGGGTATACGAATGTTTTAAATTATTCCCCAGGAATGAATGAATGGGTGAATGAAGGCAATCCGGTAATAGCATAATTAATAGCAGTACATTCAAATTAGAAATAAGATGAAAATAGAACAAATATATACAGGATGTTTAGCACAAGGAGCGTATTACGTGACCTCAAATGGCGAAGCAGCAATTATAGATCCACTACGTGAAACAGAACCTTATATGGAAAGGTTAGAAAAAGACGGAGTAAATTTAAAGTATATTTTTGAAACCCATTTTCATGCTGATTTTGTTTCGGGACATTTAGATTTGAGTAAAAAAACAGGTGCAAAAATTGTATATGGTCCCAATGCAAAGCCAGAATTTGAATTCATTTCGGCCAAAGACAATGAGGAATTTACAATTGGTACTATCAAAATAAAAGTATTGCACACTCCCGGTCACACTATGGAGAGTACGACCTACTTAGTGATCGATGAAAACGGAAAAGACCATGCTATTTTCTCTGGGGATACTTTATTTATTGGTGATGTAGGCCGTCCTGATTTAGCTCAAAAAGTGGCACATATGACGCAAGAAGAATTGGCTGCAGTATTATTCCATTCATTAAGAGACAAAGTAATGACGTTAGCTGATGATGTAATTGTATATCCAGCTCACGGTGCCGGTTCTGCCTGTGGAAAAAACATGAGTAAAGAAACTATTTCAACCATTGGCGAACAAAAAGCTACCAATTATGCTTTACGCGCTAATATGACGGAAACCGAATTTGTACAAGAAGTTACTGAAGGTTTGTTACCTCCCCCTGCCTACTTTGGTATGAATGTAGCTATGAATAAAACGGGAATTGAAAGTTTTGAAGAAGTATTCAATAATGGTATGAGAGGTATTAATGCAATAGAATTTGAAGGTGTAGTTGAAAAAACCGGAGCTTTAATTTTAGACACTAGAGATAATAGTGATTTTGCAAAAGGATATGTACCACAATCGATAAACATCGGTATTAATGGTGATTTTGCTCCTTGGGTAGGTTCTTTAATTGCTGATGTAAAACAACCGATTGTCTTAGTTACTGAAATAGGATTTGAAGAAGAAACAGTTACACGTTTAAGCCGTGTAGGTTTTGACAACTTACTTGGCCACTTAAAATATGGATTTCAAGCATGGAAACAATCAGGTTATGAAGTTGATAGCATCAACAGAATAACTGCAGAAAAATTTGAAAACGAAGTGAAAATTGGAGAAAGTAAAGTCATAGATGTACGCAAAAAAAGTGAATACGAAGCAGAACACGTCAATGAAGCTTACAGTCGTCCATTAGCATCTATAAACGAGTGGATAAAAGATATTAACCCAAAAGAACATTTCTACATGCATTGTGCCGGTGGATACCGTAGTATGATGGCTGCGTCAATATTACAAGCAAGAGGGTACAGGAATTTTTCTGAAATTGAGGGTGGTTTTGGAGCCATATCTAAAACAAATGTTCCTAAAACCGATTTCGTTTGCCAAAGCAAAGTTTAAAAATAATAAAAAAACAATCCTTGCAATAATTATGTTCAGAATACTAAAAAATATATTTTCAAAATCAGATAACTCTCAAATGGAAAACTTAATTAAAGAGGGTGCCTTACTTGTAGATGTCCGTACACCAGCAGAGTTTGCTGAAGGGAATGTAAAAGGTTCCATAAATATTCCTTTAGATCAAGTAGCAAATAAAATTGACCGATTTAAAGGAAAAAAATATATCATTGTTTTTTGTAGAAGTGGAAACCGTAGTGCTCAAGCTAAAACTATTTTAGAGCAAAAAGGCTTCAATAATATTACCAATGGTGGCACTTGGCAAGATGTTAACAACCTAATAAATAAAGGATGAATTTATTAAATAAAGGAATATTATTTTTATAAGCAATTTTATAGCTGCACAAAATACTCCAAATGTATTAACTCAAACCCTATCCCAAAAAGCAAAAACAACTGAACTAAAGAGAGTATTAAAAAAAGACCTTTGTTAATAGACGTTCGAACGCCTGATGAATTTGCTCAAGGCACTGTAAAAGGTGCAGTTAATATTCCTTTGGATCAAATACAAAATCAATTACCAAAGTTTAAAGGTAAAAAAACATCGTTGTTTTCTGTAGAACTGGTAATCGTAGTACTCAAGCTAAAGCAATTTTAGAGCAAAATGGTGTTACTAATATTACCAATGGTGTTACCTGGCAAGATGTAAATGCAATTATAAACAAATAAATAACAAATACCACGCGAAAATAGTTCAGTTTGAAACAGATTAATGCCTGTTTTTTAAATTGGACTATTTTTATTAAATACAAAAGTGTATGAAATCAACATTCAAAATTTGGGAAACTAACAGAAAACTACATATCGAATTTTTAGAACAATTTTCATTAGAACAACTCAATAAAACCCCCACTGGTTTCACAAATAATCTTATCTGGAACATTGGACATATTATAGCTACTCAACAAGGTTTAGTTTACAGATTATCCGGTTTACCTGTAACAATTTCAAAAGAATTTCACAACAAATATAAAATTGGAACATTCCCTACAAAACCAGCAACACAAGAAGAAGTAGATGAAATAAAAAGTCTATTACTATCTCATATTCAACAAACAAGAGACGATTATGAGAGCGGAAGATTTCTAAACTTTAAGGAGTATGTGACATCAATAGGTTTTCATTTGGCTTCAATAGAAGAAGCGATAAGTTTCAACAATTATCATGAGGCAATTCACCTTGGTTTTATGATAAATATCAAAAAATTTATTTAATTCAAAAGTATGCTAAATACAATGTTCACAAATTGGAGTTTCATTAGAGCCATTCGACTGATTCTGGGTATAATAGTAATCTCACAAGCTATATTTACCAAAAATTATTTATTCGTCATCCCGGGTGTTTTATTTACAGGCATGGCCCTTTTCAACACAGGATGTTGTGGCAGCAATGGTTGTGCTATTCCAAAATCAAAAAAACAGGGCTATGGAAAAGAGTAATTTTAAAGATACTATTCATTCAGAAAACCCAGTTCTAGTTGATTTCTTTGCCACCTGGTGTGGTCCTTGCCAAATGCTAACTCCTGTTTTACAACAAGTAAAAGACCGTCTGGGAAAACGCGTTACTGTAATCAAAATAGATGTTGATAAAAATGTTAAAATAGCAGCAAAATATAAAGTTCGTGGCGTCCCTACATTACTACTATTTCAAAATGGAAAGCAATTGTGGAGACAATCCGGTGTTTTGTCAACTGACGAAATAATAAATGTCATTTTAGAAAAAAGTAATTAAATAATATAAATAGCAGTTATCATTACTGAAATTGAAATAGTAATCAAAATTATTTCAAATATGTATTCTACCTAGATATAGACTGTATTCCTGCAACTTAATCACTACACAAAAACTGTTAATTCAACTTAAAATACTGGATTAAAAAAATATCTATTGTGAAATATAACTGTGAAATTTTAAAAATACGAAAAACTAAAAATAGTGTCGGTTAAAAAAATTATGGAAAAAATAAAAAAAATCCCAAAGGAATAATTTTTGCTGTAGTTATAGGACTATTTGTACTAGTAGTTTATAATTATTTTACTTTTTTTAATAGTATTCTATTAGAGATCACTCCATAATATAACTACAAAAATATTATAATTTGACACGATGTGACTTTTGTTACATAGATTTTTATTTTTACGAACTACTTTTATAAATATGAAATAGATTACTATGAAAAAAATATGGGTACTGTTGATAAAATCATTCGTTCTGCATGTGCTATTCTTGTTGGAGTACTATACTTTACCGGCTTAATTAATGGCACATTAGCAATTGTACTTGGAGCTTTTTCGGGTATTTTCATTCTAACATCGTTTGCCAGTTTTTGCCCTTTGTATTTGCCATTTGGAATAAATACACGAAAAAAATGAAAACCGATAACGCACTTAATAAAGATTTAATCTTAAGGGAAAGGTTAGCATTACAACGAACTATTTTAGCTAATCAATCTACTTTCTTGGCATTTTTAAGAACATCAATGTACTTCTTGATAGCAGGTTTGAGTTTGAGAAATTTATTGAAAATTGAAAATAGTCTAATTATAGAGATTTTACTTTTTATCACTTCTTTTGTGATTTTTGTATTTGGAACAATCAACTATTTCAAACATAAAATATCAATTTCAGAAAATAAAAAACATATTGGAGATTACCATCTAGAATATTATAAGTAATTCTATCCCATTTTTTTTTAACCTTATAAATATTTATAAAAATAATAATTAAAAAAAATGTTCCCTTTTTTACTCAAGAAATACTAAAAACATTAGTTGGCAGTAAGTCTATAATATTTGGGTTAAAAAATAAGAAATAATTAATAAAAAGATACTCAATAAAGATTCAGCAATTTATAAAGAAAGAAATGAACGGGAAAGTACAAAAAAAATCAACACTTCAAAATATTGCTTTAATAGCATTTTTAGCGCTACTACTATTCAGTCCTCTTGGCACCATAATAAAAGTACAACTAAATCGTATATTTGCTTTTTCGCCTTCAACGATTACTGAAACTGATCAAAAAAAACTTTCAAATTACCAATGGAAATTAAAAGACGCCACCGGAAAGATTGTGTTATTAGAAGCATATAAAGGAAAAATAGTATTCATTAATTTCTGGGCCACTTGGTGTCCTCCATGTATTGCCGAAATGCCAAGCATGCAGAAGTTATATGCTGACTACCAAGATAAAATTGTTTTTTTATTCGTCACGACTGATTCCTTCGAAAAAGCAAATACTTTTTTAATCAAAGAAAGTTTAGACCTTCCGGTATATCAATCTTTATCAGACCCTCCTTCAGAAATGGACTCGTCAACGATACCCGCTACTTATCTTATTGATAAACAAAACAATTTAGTTTTAGCAAAAATTGGTGCTGCTGATTGGAATAGTGATTCGTTTAGAAAAAAATTAGATAGTTTGCTGAAAAAAAATTAAAAATTAACAAGTAAAAAAACATTAAACTAATAAAACAGAATGATTGAATTTCAATGTAAATTAACTTTTCGGAGGAATTGAATGAATTATAAAACAAGAATGACTACAGAATTTACTATAAATGGAATGACTTGCAATGGATGCAGAACTACTGTCGAGGAAATACTTTCCAAAGTGGAAGGGGTTTCACAAGCAATTGTAATTTTAGAAACTGAAACAGCAACGATACACGCCAATAATGAAATAAAATTGGATGAATTAGTAAGAGCCTTAGCTCAGAAACCAAAATTTACAATTTTAAAGAAAGAAACTATAGTTCCACTAATTGAAAACCCTGAAATTAAAAAATCTTGGTTAGCTACTTATTTTCCATTACTGCTCATTGTAGCATTTATCAGTGGAATTTCACTTATCACTTCATATCAAAATGAAACTATAAAATGGATGTCATTTATGAATAGTTTTATGGCTGGTTTTTTTATTGTTTTTTCATTTTTCAAATTATTAAACTTGAAAGGTTTTGCCAGTAGTTATGCTATGTATGATATTTTGGCTAAGAAAATTCCTGTTTATGGATTTATTTACCCATTTATTGAATTGGGTTTAGGACTCGCCTATCTCATCAACTACAACCCAAAATTAATCAATACCATTACTTTAATTGTATTAACTATTAGCATAATAGGTGTTATAGAAAGTAATCTAAATAAACGAAAAATAAAATGTGCTTGTTTGGGTTCCGTATTTAATTTGCCTATGAGTACCGTAACTATTATTGAAGATCTAGTTATGATTTTAATGGCACTCTTTATGATTTTTAGTTGATTTTTTATAAAAAAAATTGATTTAATTGTTTAGAACAATAAATTTATACCATGAAATATTTTGCGTATATATTATGTTTTTATTTAACTACTCTAACTGCACTCCCATCTGTTAGAGTATTAAAGATGCAATTTATTGAAAGAAATCAATCCGCATGTTCTACAACTAATACAGTTGATAATTCCCAATCAAGTTGTGAAAAGGGAAATTTTATAATGAATTTAAACTTTAGTCCCACACAATGCATTAGGGAGCAATTCATACCATTTATTTCAGTTACACCTTTATTTGAAACGATTAAAAAAGAGAAATCCAATTACGAAAAGATTTTTATCTCCCAATATTTCAACTCCATTTGGCAACCGCCAAAGATTATTTCTTTAGTTTAATACCCCTCTAAATAAAAAGGAACAAAGCCCATAACAGTTTGCTAGTTATGAGGCAATACTATAATATATACCTAAATGAAAACTAAAATAATAATTACAAGCATGATAGCCTTATTCGCTTTTTCAAGCTTTCAACTTATAGACAACAGTCAAAATTATAAGAGTATCATAAAAAACACAAACAAAAATTTTGATTTAAAAAAGCACAAATCCTATTTTTCACAAGCAATGGTGAGTTGCGCAAAGTGTCACGATTGTCAAAACGAGAATCCGATTGTTCAAGATAGTACCAGAATTAGTATACAAGATTATTCTGAAAATTTTAATAAAAAATCAATTCAGGTTTCAAAAACTCAAACTCAAACCAAACAAGTCAACATCGAAAAAACTAATTTGAACTATGTTCAAAATACGGATAATTTAAAAACGCAATTAAAATGAAAAAATACATTTTTATAATCATACTGCTGCTTTCCTTCAAAGCAACAGTAGCACAAAATTCGTTTTCTTATGATGTGCAACTTACCCCCATTGCTATAGCTAATCTACCTGGATTACATTCTTATGTTTTTGCACAACATAATGGTAAATGGCTTGTAATTGGAGGACGAAAAGATGGCATTCATGCCAGACAACCTTTCAATGCATTTCCTCAAACACAAAACAATACCGATATTTATGTGATTGATGTAAATACAAAACAATTGTGGTCAGCTTCTTTAAATTCACTAACAGCTGGAATTGCAGAACAATTACAGTCTACCAATATGAATTTTCACCAAGATAGAAATACATTGTATATTATTGGAGGTTATGCTTTTTCAGCAACTGCAGATGATCATATTACATTTGACAAACTAACTTCAGTCGATGTTCCTAACCTAATTACAGCAGTAATTGCAGGAACTCCAATTACACCCTATTTTAAACAAATTTCTGATCCTATTTTTCAGAATACTGGTGGGCAATTAGGTAAAATCGGCCCTGATTTTTATTTAGTAGGTGGACAGGTTTTTACAGGTAGATATAACCCAAATAATGGAGGTTCTTTTGTACAATCCTATTTAAGTCAAATTCAAAAATTTACCATTGACAATTCTGGAATACAATTAAGTTATGATAATTATTCAACGGTTACTGATGCTGTTAACTTGCATCGAAGAGATTATAACTTAGTTCCTCAAGTCTTTCCAAACGGAGAAGAAGGCTACACTATTTCTTCAGGGGTTTTTCAAATCAATGCTGATTTACCTTTTCTCTATCCTGTAGACATTAAAAGCAGCGGCTATTTTCCACAAACACAATTTAACCAATATTTAAGCAACTATCACTCCGGAAAAGTAGGTTTATACGACCAAACAGAAAACCAAATGCATACTGTTTTTTTTGGAGGAATTAGCCAATATTATTATAATGGAACAACTTTAATCCAAGATAATAATGTCCCATTTGTAAAAACAATCAGTAGAGTTACCCGACTTGCAGATGGTACTTTAACAGAACACAATCTACCGATAGAAATGCCTAATCTTAAAGGTGCAGGCGCAGAATTTATTCCAAACACCAATCTGCCACACTATGAAAATGAGGTAATTAAGTTGAGTGAAATATCGGATGATGAATTTATAATTGGTCATATCTATGGGGGAATTCAAAGTCCGACTATTAGCGCTTTTACGGATAATGAAACTACTGTTACTTCTGCTGACCCCACTATTTATGAAGTTAAGCTAATTAAGAATACGAACTTGAGCGTGGTTACAATCGACGGAAAAAACCCCTTTACTTTTACTGTTTCACCAAATCCTACCGCTAATAAAATCGTTAAAATTCAATTTAATCTACCTTACCTAGCCACTTTAGATTATTTCATTTCATCGCTAGACGGAAAAATATTGGATGACGGTGAAATTGAAGGAGTAAAAATTGGGAATAATACCATGAACTTTAGTTTAGAAAATGCAAATACGCAAATGGTACTACTTACATTTATTTTCGATCACAAATTTTATGTTTCACAGAAAGTACTAGTAAATTAATTCCTCTTTAATAAAAAAACACAAAAATGAAAAATTTCAAATATATAATAGTCTTATTTACACTTATAGGTTTTACCTCTTGTTCAAATGATAATGAAACGTACGCTACTAATGGAGAAACAATTTTTAGAACAGGAGTAAATATACATGGTGCTGTTTTACAAGATATTTCGCAATCTGAAATAAAAAAAGTACATGGATGTGCAAATTGTCATGGAGATAACGGTAAAGGTAAATTTAGAGGTGGCGGAGACAAACAAACAGGCTCAATTACCTACTATGACTTGACAAACACTTCCATTTATACTCCCGTTTATAATGATGATTTGATTAAACGCTTTATTGATAGCGAAACCAAGAGCGATGATACTCATGCAAATACTGGCGTGGTGTATGTAATGAAAGAAACAGATAAAATCGACTTAATCAATTTTCTTAAGACTTTATAAAAAACTATCAAGCATCTTTAAATATTATTTTTCCATTTAATCATGGCACAGTTAAGTCTTTTAAATGCAAAAAAGGAAAAGAAAGTTCTCTTCCTCTCCTAATTATTTTACAATAGGTTTGCTGCTAATCAAAAGTGATTAAAATTAATATTTACTTAAGACTCTTTTTTAAATTCTATAAGTGACTATTGTTACATTTAAAAAAGAGTTCTTTTAATAAATTTACTTCATATTAATCCAAAAAATATAATTATGAAAATGAAAATATTTGTTGCTTTTATAACAGGATTACTGTTTAGCAACTGTACGAATGACAATGTTAACACCGATACTGAAGTTACATTGACACAAAATGAAATAAATGATCTTAAATTTTTAAGAGAGGAAGAGAAACTAGCTCGTGATGTTTATATTTATTCCTACAATAAATACAAATTGGCTATTTTTAATAGCATTTCTCAAAGTGAACAAACACACATGAATAGTGTTTTATCATTATTAAATAAATATGGAATTCCAGATCCTTCCTCTGTTCAAATGGGGATTTTTGTAAATCAGGATTTGCAAGTTTTGTATAATAATTTGATTTCACAATCTAATATTTCATTGATTGAAGCATTAAAAGTTGGTGCAACTATTGAAGATTTAGATATAAATGATATTGATGACTTTATAATAAATACTTCAAAATCAGATTTATTAACTGTATATAATAATCTAACCTGTGGCTCAAAAAATCACATTCGTTCTTTTACAACTGAACTGAGCAATAATGAGGTAAGCTATGAACCACAATTTATTTCTTTAGAAGAATATAATAGTATCATAAATACTCCAAGTGGTGGCTGCGGAAATAATTAATCAGAATAGAAAAGCTGCTTAAACCCGAAGACAAGACGATATAAATTTTAAATCATTTCAAAAAATAGTACAAAAAAATATTTTATAACTTTTTATAACGATGAAATTTTTGATAACTACATTGTGCTTTTATATCATAATGCTGACAGTGTTGCCAACTGTTAGACTTGTGAAAATGCATTATGCTCTAAAATCTGAATCGGCTTGTCAAAAGAATAATGCTGAAAATAACAGTATGCCATATGGCTGTCAAAAAGAGAGATGTATTTTAAATTTTAACATAGGGCAATTCATAATCAATCAAATAGAATTTATATTTAAAAAAAACTATAATTTTGAGGTTGTAAGTGAACAAAAATTATTTTTCGAAAAAGAACTAATTTCAAATTACATTAATACTATTTGGCAGCCTCCGGAGATTAACTCTTACTTACAAAAAATAAAATTTTACAAATTCAATAAATAAAACATAATAAAATGAAAAAAATAGTTTCATCATTAGTAATAGCAACAGTATTATTTACAATGAATATAAATGCTCAAGAGCAAGAACCTAAACAAAAGAAAAAAGTAAGAACAGAAAAATCATGTTCTACTGAAGAAAAGAAGTCTTGTGGTAGTGATACAAAAGAGCAAGGTAAAGGTAAAAAAGATGGATGTTGTTCATCTAAAAAAGCCGAAAAAAAATCATAAATTCTAGTTTTAATTTGTTAAAAAGTGTTTGAGAAATCAAGCACTTTTTTATTTGACACCATTTCAATAAAACACTTATTTACATTAATACATCAAGATTAATAACTATTTAAGTAAAAATGAAATAGGATAATTTCTCTTATATATGTCATTTTTTACAATTTTTTTTTTCTTGTGTGACATAAGTTACACAAATTATCTTTTTTAAAAGTGAATTTTACAAGAATAAAAAAAACATATGGAAATTTTAGAATTAATCAGAGAACCTTGGCCTTGGTACATTGCAGGCCCATTAGTTGGACTCACAGTTCCGGCTTTGTTAATCATTGGCAACAAAGCATTTGGTATTAGTGCATCATTGCGTCATACTTGCGCCATGTGCTTACCGGCAAACATTAAGTTTTTTAAATACGATTGGAAAAAAGAAATCTGGAATATGTTTTTCGTTTTCGGTATTTTATTGGGTGGTGTAATTGCGTATAGCTTTTTGTCAAATCCTAATCCGATTATCATTGATGGAAATCTACAAACTGAATTGGCAGGCTACGGCATAACTGAAATTTATGGAATGTTGCCAGAACAATTATTCTCTTGGGAAAGTTTGTTTACACTCAAAGGATTTTTTATGATGGTCGTTGGTGGCTTTTTTATCGGTTTCGGATCTCGTTATGCGGGAGGTTGTACTAGTGGTCATGCAATTTCCGGTTTGTCTAATTTACAATTGCCGTCACTGATTGCAACGTGTTGCTTCTTCATTGGCGGATTGATTATGGCGAATCTTATTTTACCATTTATACTTTCACTTTAAAAAATTAAATTATGAACATTAAAGATCAAAATACAGATTTCGAAACGCGTTCCTTAGATACGGTTTGTATAAACGAGAGTCAATTGGAACACAAATGGTACCACAATTTAAAATACTTAGTCATTGGTATTTTATTCGGTATTGTTTTCATAAAAGCAGAAATTATCAGTTGGTATCGCATTCAGGAAATGTTTCGTTTCCAATCTTTCCACATGTACGGAGTAATTGGAAGCGCCGTTGTGGTGGGAATAATTTCCGTTTTCCTGATAAAAAAATTCAATATTAAAACCATTTATGGAGAAAAAATTGAGTTCCACGACAAAACCTTTAACAAAGGTCAGATTTATGGTGGACTCATCTTTGGATTGGGCTGGGCAGTAACCGGAGCTTGTCCTGGACCTTTGTTTGCACAAATTGGAACGGGTGCAACCGTGATGATTGTAACCCTATTTTTTGCAATAGTAGGAACTTGGGTTTATGGATATTTTAGAGATAAACTGCCTCATTAATACATTTATGATTCCAGAAAAACAAAATATCTTACAATTTAAATCGCTTGTAAAAAGACTGATTTATCTCTTTATGACTATTATTTTCTTAGTCATGGGGTTGTTCTTGCTAGTGTTTTTCAATTCATCCAACACTTCTTGGTTTCAAAATAGTGATTCAAACCTCGATTCTCTTTATATCGATGCAAAGAAAAAAGTGATGGTGCAAAATGAAACGGCAAAATTCTGGAAGCCAGCTGATCTCAATTTGATTACAGATGCCACTTTAAAACAAGAAGTAGAATATGGCAAAGATTTAATTGCGCATACTGCTAAATATTTGGGTCCAAATGGCAGTGTGAAACAAATCAACAACGGGATGAATTGCAATAATTGCCATCTGGATGCCGGCACAAAACCTTGGGGAAACAATTATGGTTCCGTTTATTCGATGTATCCAAAAATGAGAGCCAGAAGCGGGCAAGTGGAAAACTTATACAAAAGAGTGAACGATTGTATGGAAAGAAGCTTAAACGGTCAGCCTCTCAAAGAAGACGATAAAGAAATGAAAGCAATGATTGCATATATTGAATACATTGGCAGCAATGTTCCAAAAGGCAAAGAAGCAAATGCGGCTGGAATCTATGATTTGGAATATTTAGATCGCGCTGCTGATCCTCTTAAAGGCAAAGCATTGTATAATGCCAAATGTGCCAGTTGCCATCAAATGAATGGTGAAGGGATCCTGGCAGCGGATAAAAAAGAATACACCTACCCGCCACTTTGGGGCAAAAAATCCTACAATAGCGGTGCGGGATTGTTTAGAATTAGTCGGTTCGCAGGGTACATAAAATACAATATGCCGCTGGGTGCAACGTACGAAAACCCTCAATTATCAGATGAAGAATCCTGGGATATTGCGGCATATGTGGAGAGTCTGGACAGACCATCGAAAGATTTAAGTCAGGATTGGCCCAATATTTCCAAAAAACCAGTAGATCATCCATTTGGGCCTTATTCCGATAAATACACCGAAACACAACATAAATATGGGCCATTTAAACCCATAAAAATGAAAAAAAAGAAAATGGAAGAAGCTGAGGGAAAATTGAAATCTAAAACATAAAACAAATGAAAAATTTAAAACTAACAACTCTCATTCTTATTGGATTATTTACAGTTAGTGCGTTTGCCCAAAAAAAACCGAACAATCATAAAATAGTTTTTCAGTTTACAAATGCTATCGATACTTTACAACAAAAAGCATTTGCTAACCAACTAAAAAATTTAACGGACCATTGGCCTAAAGCAAAATATGAAGTCGTGGTTTACAACATGGGATTAGAATTTGTTATGGCTACAAAATCAAAGCATATAGCAGCAATTAAAGCGCTTTATGCAAAAGGAGTCCGTTTTGTAGTTTGCGAAAACACCATGAAAAATCGAAAAATAACCAAAGAGCAATTGATCCCAGAAGTAGAATATGTACCCGCCGGAATTGCCGAAATTGTTGAAAAACAAGAACAAGGTTGGAGTTATATCATAGGAGGATTTTAATTAATTCCCATTAGACATCTACAAATTAAATGTCGCTTAGCAGTGTCAGGTATATCAGCGTAATCAAAGTTTATGTTTTGTTTTATCGGTATACTAATTTACATGACAACTGCTACGCGACATTTTTTCATTTCCAATCAATTATAAATCGTTCGATATACTTTTTGTTTTCAATATCATTTTGAAAATATATGGAGTAATCGTGGAAAAATTACGAAATCGATTTCTTAAATATTAAAATAAAAAATATTTTCCATGTAAGGATGAATTCAATTGGTCATTAAAACTGTATAAATTCACATAAGATGTTGTTAATTTGAGAATTAAGTATCTAATTTTTTTAAATAAAAAATAAATATAGAAACTACTTCTAATTTGATACAAATAATTATTAAAAAAATATTATTTCGAGTGATCTGCTTAATAAAATGGAACGAAAAATATGTTTATAACCAATTTTAATAAATATCATAATTAAAAACACTAAACCTATTAACCACCCCAAATAAACCATAACAACCTATGAAAAACAGACTAACCATTATTTCGATTTTCTTAATTACAAATCTTTTTGCACAATCCGGACATTTAATGCAGGGAGTTGGAGCCGTGAATATGTCTATGGGTGGTGCTTCAACGGCCCAACCAATTGATATTAGCGGTGCTTTAAAATGGAATCCCGCAGCAATATCTGTATTCGAAGGAAGAACTATCTCTTTAAATGTAGGTTTGCTTATGGCAAATCCGGAAATATTATCGACCGTTCCTACACCTAATGGACCAATGAGCGGTACCTCTACTGATGTAAAAAGTAATTCAATTTTGCCTTCCTTGGGTTTTGTATATGGAAAAAAAGATAGTAAACATACCTTTGGAGCATTCGCATTTGGAGTAAGTGGTTTCGGTGTTGATTTTCCTGAAAGCACGACAAACCCAATAAATATGCCTCAATCAATGGGCGGTTTTGGAAATTTAACTTCCAATTATGTAATGCTTCAAACTGGTTTAAGTTACGCCTATAAACTGTCTAAATCGGTTTCTATTGGCGTTAGCCCAAACTTCAATATTGCTACATTAGAATTAAAACCAAATCCTACCGCTAACCCGAAAATGGCTGGTTATCCGACTACTAATAATGCTATGGCAACAGGTTTTGGAGGACAAATCGGTATTTTTTACCAAAATGAAGAAGGTTTTAAATTAGGAGCCAGTTACAAAACAGAACAACAGTTCTCTAATTTTGAATTTGAAAACACCTATTTAGACAATTCCCGTTCGGAAAACTCTTTTAAAATGAATTTCCCTGCGGTTTATTCATTAGGGGTTGGATATTCAAACAGTAAAGTAGATTTAGCGTTTGATTTCAGACAAGTAGAATACTCCAAAACAGAAGGTTTTGAAGAATATGGATGGTCTGCAACAGGTGCTGTAAAAGGTTTTGGATGGAAAGATATGCAAGTATTATCTTTAGGAGCACAATATAAAGGAATCAAAAAATTACCTCTAAGAGTAGGTTATACCTACAACACCAATCCTATTAAACCGGAATTAGCATTTTTCTCCGCTTCTGCAACTGCAGTAATTCAAAATGCTTGTCAATTTGGTTTTGGATATGAATTTTCTGAAAAATTAACTTTAAATGCGGTTTATCATAATGCTACCAGTGACGGTAGTACCGGAGGACCTATATACAATCCAATGTTAGCTGGGCAAACTGATCCATTAGGGACAGTTCCTAGTAGTAAAGTTTCTTATAAAATGGATACAAGTATGCTAATGCTGGGCATTTCATACAAAATATAGTTTTAAATAATAATCATTTTAAATAAATAAAATGGAATCAAATAACAACCGAAGAAATTTCCTGAAATCAGTAGGAACACTAAGTCTGGGAGCTGCGATTATTTCGCCCCTTTCTGCTATTGCAAATACAAATCTAACGGAAGAAACAAAACTGGATACAGCAATCGACCAAAACAAACCTCAAACGATTTCTATTCTTCAAACTACCGATGTCCATTGTCAGATTCATCCGCATGATGAGTTATTCTGGGAAAATGGGAAAGCCGTTTTTAGAAAAACGGGAGGTTATGCTTATATGGCAACGATGCTTAAAAAGTTAAAAAAGAAAAACCCAAATACCTATATCATCGATACTGGTGATATGTTTCAGGGCAGCGAATTAAGTGTAGAAACTACCGGTGAAGCTTTTGTTCCTATTCTAAATGCATTAGATTACGATTTGTACTTACCCGGAAACTGGGAAGTAATTTATGGAAAAAAGAGAATGCAAACCCTTTTAGGTTCTCTGGATGCACCAAAAATCTGTACGAATATGTACCACGATTTAGGCGACGGAAAACGAGGCGAACTTATTTTTCAACCCTATACGATTTGGAATATAGCCGGAGCAAAAATTGGTTTTTTAGGCTACACCGATCCTTTGGTTCCGTTGCGACAGAGTCCAAATTACAGCAAAGGAATCATCTATACCAATCCCGAAGAAAATTTGGCTCATTACGTGGATGTACTTAGAAATCAGGAACAATGCAGCTATGTAATTATGATCGCACACCTTGGTTTATCGCAACAAATAGCATTAGCAAACCACCCCGAATGTGAGGGTGTCAATTACATTTTAGGAGGTGATACGCACGAGAGAGTCCGCAAACCAATAGTTTGTAAATATTCCAAAGTGGTAGAACCAGGAGCGTTCGGTTCATTTATTGGAAAATTAGATTTGACCGTTTTAAACGGAAAAGTCGTTAGTGACAGCTATGAATTAATAGAAGTAAATTCACCAAAAATAAAACCGGATGCTAAAATTGAAAAATTATTAAAAGAAAAAGAATCCGTTTATCAGGAACAAATCAATCAGGTTATTGGATACAGCACGATTCCTTTGTATCGTTATTTTGTGGTAGAAAATCCTATTGACACAATGATTCTGAACGCCTTAAACTGGAAATTCCCTGAAATTGACATTAATCTTTCAAACGGATTCCGCTTTTGTCCGCCAAAAACAACTCCTGATCAAACCGGAAATATTCCGATCACAAACGGATTTATTTTTGATATGTTACCCGTTGACAGCACGGTTAGAACAGCAAAAGTTACCGGAAAACAATTGAAAAACTGGCTGGAAAAAGAATTAAATAATGTTTTTGCCGAGGACGCTTCAAAACGTTTTGGTGGCTGGGTGGTAAAATTCAAAGGAATGGAAGTACGATTTAATGCTTTTGCCGAAATGGGGAAAAGAGTTCAAAGTATTACGGTCAAAAATACGCCGATAAATCCTGAAAAAATGTATTCCATTATGGCTTGTGAACGTGATGGCGATCCTGTGGACATGCTTTGCAGAATGAAAGGCGTTATGGATGCCAAAAACACCAATGCAACTTTACATTCGGTGATGAAAGACTATTTAAAACAAAACTCTCCCGTTACGCCTACACCTCAAAAAAATGCTATCATTCTTGATGCTCCAGAAACCCTATTAACTCAGGTTACTGGTGTTGATTATACATTTAGATAGCATTCTGAGCATTTAATTTCTTATATAATTTGCCCAACTGTGATAAATGTTACCTACATTTATTACCGTTGGGTTTATTTTTGTCAAAAATTAAAGACTTACAAATGAAATCTTTTTTCTCTATAATAATTTCAACTTTTTTACTTTTAATAAGTATCCATTCCTCGGCACAACATCAGGAAATTTCCGACAAGCCAACCGTTTGGAAAGAAAAAAGTAATGAAAAAATTGATTCCACATCAATTTTAAATGCTTTCAAAAACGGAAACTTCAGCGGCCATTTTCGCTATTTTTTTATGGGTACCAACAATGAAAGTGGCTTATCTGATTATTATGCCAATGCTCTTGGTGGCGGCGTAAAGTTTGAAACCGCTAAATTTCATAATTTTCAATTTGGTGTCAGCGGCTATTACATTTATGATATCGGTTCCTCTGATTTTTCTAAAAAAGACCCGGTAACAAATTTATCCAATAGATACGAAGTAGCGCTTTTTGATTTTCAAAATGCATCAAGTAAAGGCAATTTAAGCCGGTTAGAAGAATTATATTTAAAGTACAACTACAAAAATTCTAATGTAACTATTGGAAAACAACTGCTGAACACCTCTTTTATAAACCTGCAGGATGGCAGAATGCGGCCTACAGAAGTGGATGGAATTTGGATTGATTTTAATGAACTCAAAAAAACTAAAATTAATGTGGGTTACCTATACGGAATTTCGCCACGAAGCACCATGAAATATTTTAGAGTTGGAGAATCCATTGGAATTTATCCAACAGGCGTGAATCCTGATGGAACAAAATCCGATTATGCCGGAAATCTAGACAGTGATGGAATTTATATTGTTGGCATACAAAATGAATCGATAAAGAATTTAAAGACACTTTTATGGAATCAGTATGCTGAGAATTTATTCAATTCGGCACTATTCCAAATGGATTATAAATACGATTTAAATCCAAATTCAAAACTGCTTTTCGGATTTCAGACGATATACCAAAACGCACTAAATTTTGGTGGAAATGAAGATCCAAGCAAAACCTATTTTGAAAAAAACGGTAATTCTCAAACTTTTGGAGGAAGATTAGGCTGGCAAAATAAAAAAATAGAAATTACTTTAAATTACAACCGAATAACGGCCAAAGGCAGGTATTTAATGCCCCGAGAATGGGGACGAGACCCGTTTTACACCTTTATGGCCAGAGAACGAAATGAAGGTTTTGGAGATGTACATGCGGTAATGACTAAAATACAATATACGAATCCAAAAAAGACATTCAAATCGCATCTGGCTGTGGGTTATTTTGATTTGCCGGATGTGAGAAACGTTGCATTAAATAAATACGGATTGCCTTCTTATGTTCAAACCAATGCTGATGTTCGCTACCAATTTCAGGGAATGTTAAAAGGTTTTGATGCACAATTATTGTATGTGCACAAGTTCAATGTGGGAGAAACCTATGCTAACAAAAATTATGTTTTCAATAAAACAAATATGAGTAATATCAATTTTATACTCAATTTCAATTTTTAATCCTATTGCCTATTTTAAATTTAACCGTTCCGTCAATGCCCTTCTATAGGTAATGCCCACCGGAATTTTCTCGTTATTGATGATGACCGTATTCCGCTCCCAATCTTTAATTTTAGCAATGGCTACTATATAGGATTTATGAACCCGCATGAAAAGTTCCGAAGAAAGACTATTTTCCAGTTCATTAGTGGTCATTGAGGCAAGATACAATTTTTTTAAGGTGAAAATTTTACACAATTACAGCCCATGATACTTGCGTACCAACTACATACCCTTTGACATTCGTGCCAAATAAAGTATTATAATATGATTAATAATCTGTCTTCATTTATCCATGTGGGTGATTGGAGTATTTTAGAATTGATTCTTCTGGAATAGGTAAAAGTTGAATTCTTGAAGAGTTTCCGTTTTTTGACGAAGAGTTAATATTTCAACTACAAAATGTTTCTTTTAAAATAGTAGTGCTGTTTATAAGAATGCTTAATAATCGCTCCAGATTTTGTATAAAAAAGTTCGATATTTCTTCGGATGGGCTACTTGTCAGGACAAATGAAAAAATGACTCATTTGTTCTTTTTTTTCGTTCATTAAATCACTGCTAAAAAAGTAAATACAATTTACAATCACATTTATTCTTGGGGTTCGATACGCATTTCCATCAAAAAGCAATTAATCGAAAAATAGGGTTAATTGGCACAAAATCAAGTGATTAAAAAACCAACCACCTTGTACAAAAATCAATGTATTTTGCTGTATTTCAAATTATTACAATTGATTCTAGAAAACGTTTAGGATACTATTGGTAAAAAATATTAAACTAGCGTTAAACTGGCAAAATATTAAATAAACTTTTTGGATTGTCATAAAATTACTTAACTTTGATTTTTAAAACATGAATTACATCATTCATTTTAAACAAGTTAATTCAATAATTTAATTAAAAAATAACTTAAAAATTGTCATGTTGAGTTTTGT
This sequence comes from Flavobacterium caseinilyticum, assembly GCF_004349085.1. Lineage (GTDB taxonomy): Bacteria > Bacteroidota > Bacteroidia > Flavobacteriales > Flavobacteriaceae > Flavobacterium > Flavobacterium caseinilyticum. The sequence continues at coordinate 488,787 of NZ_SMFM01000002.1, forward strand.
GGCAAAATCGTGGCACATTAGTTTATAAGTAGTAAAAATGCAGTATAGGCGCGGGTTCCAGCTTGTTGGTTCGAATCCTGCTCTGGAACTGCTAAATATACAGCGAGCATAACAGTACTTTCCGGCACAGAGAAATCAATTGGCTGATCAATAGCCTTTGCTGTTGTTTTATATTTCCGAAGCTTTCCAATCATTTCGTACGCAAATTCAATATTACGACTAAATCGATCCCATTTGATAGATAGTATATTTTTATCTTCTCCTGATGATTTCTTTTTGATTTCTGAGAATAATTGGTTCCATTCTGGTCTATTGAAATTCTTCGCTGAGAAATCTTCGCGATAAATGCCTTTGACTTCGATATCGTAATATTTACAATACTTCAATAGTCTGTCCTCCTGCTCTGGCAAGGAGTAACCTTTTCTTTTTTGTTCGTCCGTACTTACACGAACATATAAATAGGCTGAGTTCATATTATTAATGTATTTGTTATTTCAGCTGGATTTGATGCTGTAAAACCAAAAAACATAAGATAATTTTTATGTTAACTTCAGAAACGGCAATGATAAACCGCATTTTGGAATTCGCTACGTTTCAAATTTGTCTTGCTCATAAGTGAAATTAAGCTTCATATTGATGGTCTCATGCTTTACAAACGCCTCCACACGCTCGATGAGCATCAGATTGAAGCGGTCTGCGCTGCCCCTTGCGTGGCCTACATACTGCATGAATTCAGAAAGATCCATCACATTGAGATAAATTCTGTTCTCTACCATGGCGCTGCATATTTCCACTATTATCTTCTTCCAGTCCCCAAATCCAAAAAGTTCGGATACCAGTACTATGCAGTGAGGAAACTCCCTCTTTTCATACTTGATCTCCTGCAGTTTTTTATCATATATTTTTGCCTCCTCATTGATTTTTCTTGCCGCCCCCGCCACTTGCACAATGCCTGAGGATAAAATCGATCTGATTCTTTAGTTCCCCCGTCCTAATTAAAATAACAGTCCTACACCTTCTCTCTTCAAATCCGGAAAAGCCACGATAGGCATTGGCAGTTCTCCTGCCCGGATATACGGCGTAGGCACTACCTGAGAGGAGATCATAAACGATTTTACCGTCAGCGCATCGTCAAACTTCAGAAGCTTCTGCACCTGTCCTAAGTTTGCATTAAGCCACGTATCACGTTCCAGATGTTTATGCACCATCCCTTTTTTGCCGTCCCTTCCGAGATAACGATCCATTTCCGTTTTCATTTCATGAATATTTTTTGCCTGACTTGTATTCTTGCACTCCAGGCTAAAAACTGTCGCTGAAGGTCTGTGAAACGCGAGTACGTCCACATCTCCGTAAGACTTGTCCGCATTAAGTGTCCCACCCGGCATTATCGGGACTTCATACCCAATAACCTCAAAACCTTCTTGTTGCGCCGCCCAGTCATGGACTACATTTCTGAAATCAGTCCCTCTTTGATCGGCATAACCGCCAATCAGTTTTTTGATTTCCTCCCCTCCGTTGGTCAGTCTTGCACCGCGCATTAAGTAATCCATCTGGTGTCTAGCAGCGGTAGCGCTTCTAAAACCCCAAGAAAGCATGCTGTCTCCAGCGTCATTAGAATGCCGTACAAGAAACCTTCTGGTCAGGCTGAACTCCCTGTTATATTTCCATGGAAATACTTCATTGTTTGAATAGCCATCAGGAGCTTTTAAAAAAGAATCACGAGGAGAAAGCACTAATTTTTCGATACCTGCACAGACCTGGTCTTCAGGCATAGCCGCCTCGTTTACAAGGCGTTCTATAAAATCCGATTCACGCATCGTAATTACGGATGCTTCTTCTTCAATACAAAAGTTTGATGCATAATACGAAATTTTATTCAGGTTGCTCCAGCTTACTGACCAGTCAGCAAGGAATGCTGCGTCATGCCTGTTGATGTATTCCTGAACCTCTGGGGGTATTTCTCCCGCATCTGCAGGCTGGTAGATAGAAAACCGCCCTGCAAAATCTTCCAGTTTACTGTCAATATCTGCTCTGGCATTTGCCAAACTGAAAGGTTCCATCTTTTCAGAAAAAAGATCTGAAATAAATCCAATTCTTCCCGATGGCAGTATACCCACTTCTGGATCATCCATATTAAAATAGACAGCATCACTCATCATACCAAAAGAGGTTATCTCATGCATAAGCGCAAGTAGCCTGTCCACGTCGTCCAGCGAAGGAATAAGTGTTCCTTTTACAGGCTGTGCGGCAAGGAACTCTATTAAATTGCGAAGAGATACCGATGTCCGAACCTGCATTCGTCCATTCTCCCGTATTTCCTCCAGCTTGCCCTCCTTATTTCCAAAACAAATCAGCTGGGCTGGGATTATTGTTTTTTCATACTCCCTCTTTTGCACAATAGACTCATGAAGGTTCAGCAGTAACACGAGCAATGCAGCATTTTCATATCTTGAAATTTCCTCTTTCAGTTTTTCAAGAAGAACATTAGTACCGGTATTGAAAAGCTGTTTTTTATCATCACGAGTCGTAATTTGCTCCGGTATGACCATATGCTCCATTATCCATATCGGCAGCTGGTCCATCAGCATTTCCTTTTCAGCATCCGATAAGAGCAAAGGCTCCATAAGCCATCTCCTGTCAATCATAAGATCTTCCTGACTGTCAAAAAAAAGCATCATCTTAGCCTGGCCCAAAGGCATAAACTTATTCAAGATTTCCTCGATAGTTTTATCTTCCAGCGTAACTCCCAACAAACGGAAACTCTTCAATGTATGTCGCATAAGTTCCCGCTCGCCTTCATTATTTGCCCCTGTAAAAGACCAAATCGAAGATCCCGGAATGCTAATGGTAAGTACATTATCTGTGAAGGCTACTCCATATTCTTCTTTTGGAATTTCTGAAAGCTCCTGGGAAGTCATGCCAGTAAATATTACCGGATCAAGCTCAAGCCTTATTTCAACGGGAAGCTTCAAATGCGGATTTAAAACCGCTTCTAAAGCCGGCTTCATTTGGTCAAGCCAGAATGATAATGCATTGGTATAAAGGCGCACAATTCCTGCCATACCATGATCTTTTACCTGATAGCTTGTCATCCAGATAGGGGAACGGAAACTTTCCAATGACTCAATAAAATATCCTATATGCCTGATTGGCTTATAAATCGGAGCAAAATCCCCACAGGAAACCACAGGTAAAAATCCCAGCATTCCATCATTCAGGAAAGAAGAAGCATGATAATTCTGTTTTATTTTGGATCCTCTGATAAGATCGCTTCCCTCACCAGGAACCACCGCAAGAAAATCTGGCATTATGTCATCCGAAAAATAAAATCCTGAACTTTTTTGTTTATAGAGGCTGTACAGTTCTACGGCATCGCCCATCGTTTGTGTTTTGCTGTTAAATTTTGCCAGTGCTTTTGCAAACTTCCATAAGCTGTGCTTTTCCCAGTCTTCTCCCTTCGATAGATTTAAAAAATCATGAACATTAAACGGCAGCCTAAATTCCCTATCTCTGGGTTTCATAAATCGTCCCATTCTGGTGCGCCCGCAGGAATCTGTAAGCTGAAGTACAAGCAGCTGGCAGTCCTGCCTATTTTGATCATCTAATATTGTATTTGCTACATTCCTCAGCCTATTGTCCATTTTGGGCGGATGCATTTCAGAACCTATACTAACCGAAACGTCAGGTATGCTCAGTGGAGTATCAAGAGTCACATACGCAAGTCTGTTATGATCGAAAGAATAAATTGCTTCATTGGGAGAATTGGCATCAGGGAAAGGGTCGAGTTTAATATCTGTTTCTCTCCATTTCATCTCTGCACATGCTACCCGGATATGTCCCCAAAGCTCTTCGCGATACGCCTTTAAAAAAACTTCCTGACATCCAAATTTTAACGCTGTTCTAAGTATAAATTCATTTAGGGCATTAAGCTGATTTGATACAAGGACAAAATAATAACGTCCGTGATAATAGGTTATAGGATAAAAAAGTAACGGCATCATTGAAGAATCATCCACATCTAAAGCGACATCTGGGTCCAGAATAAATTGATTTATGATTTTGGAATTAACATGGATCTTTTGACATAGTTCCTCCAATTCCAGCTCAGAGATGGAAAAGTCTGCCTGAAGATCACAAACTTTCATTCTCCCTTTTGATCCGATACTTTCCATATTACCCCTTAGACCAGCCATGCGGGCCAGCTGGTCTCCCAGTTCCAGAATTAGGCCAATTCCCTGATATACTTCGTCGGTGAATTCTTTCGGAAACACAGTTCCCGAGTTAAAAACTACCTGGCTGAAACTAAGAAAAATGTCAGCAGTATGTGCGGCAATCCCTGGAAATGCAATATGGTTCCCATGAAAAAACACGACGTTTTCGGTAAATAGATTCTCTGGAGGATCTTCCATTGAATCCGCCGTATATTCCCGCTGCAATATTTCTCTAAGTACTGCTTTATCTCCCGGCTTGCCATTGCTAAGACTTTTAGCTGCCAGTACTGCTATTTCTTCAATACGTATATTTTTTCCGTGATTTTCAGCCATAAGCTGCAAACCTATGATCTCATTCATAACAACATGTGAGTCGTATTCCTTTACGTATGTTTCCATTTTTGAAAGCGTTTTTTGAGTGCCGGGATTATCCGGCAGTCTGTCAATATTGTGACATTTTTTATTTTTTTTCCCGGATCCACAGGGACAAAGATCATTTCTTCCAATTTTTAGCGCCATATCATGTAGAATAAAGTGGCAAGATACTAAGAGTTCCTGAGGCAGCAATATGTAAAAAGACCTGAATTGAGTTCCTACCTTATGCCACAAAAAGCTAAGTTGGTTTTAATAAAAAGAGAGAAGGATTTGTTTTTTTGACGCTTCATTTTTCTTCGATCCCCAACAAGACATCCAAACCAAATTGTTCGTGCCATTCAAAGACAGCCCCTACATATAATAAGCCAATCTCATTAAATCCTGCATAAAATGATTTGAAATTTGTCCCGTTGGGGTCACCACAGCCAAAAGGCGCCAATTGAAGACAATTGGCGCCTTTTTTTTGTAAAAAAAGTATTAATCAATATATTTGTTTTCGTTTTTCATTAATACATCTTGAAGCTCTTAAACAATTCCTAATTGGCGGAATATATTATCGCCTGCATTCTTTCCCGTCATACTGACAAATGATATTGAGACACAGAAAATCCATTATTAAATGTACTTTAAATTAAGCAAATTCAATATTGTTAATTTCTTTACATAAATTAAGTTTTCACCTGTGAATAAATTAAATTGTATTTGAGGTTCAGGTAAGATACAACGTAAAGAACTACAATTCTAAAACGCCTTTGCATTAATTTACTCAAAGAATCGATGCTTAATTTTTTTTTGAAATGTCCTGGCGATTAACTACCCAAGTCCAGAAAAATTTGATAGATGCATAAAGCTAGATTTAACCACTGAACCGCCACTTTTGGGTAGGTGCTGTTGGCGATGGTTATATTTTATATGAAATCATTATTGAGGTCTTAACTGTTCAATGATTTTAGCGTCAACCCAATAATCTTTAGTCTCCCAATATGTACTTCCATCCTCTTTTACTTTTTCTTCTGACCTTCTAAAAAGAAAATATTTTCCGTCAGGTGTTAACCTCGCACCATTTTCTACTAATTCTGAATTTATCTTATCTCCCATATTAATAGCTGAACCCCATGAACCATCTTGCTGTCGAAAACTGATATAATTATCGGACTTACCATATCCTTCTTCTCGCTCGCTATCCCATATTAAGTAGGATTCATCAGGCGCAATAAAGGGGTGGGCGACCAATTTCCCTGAGTTAATCTCCTTGCCGAGTGGTTTTGGTTCTTCCTGTTTACCGTCTTTAATCCTTGATATACGGATTCCGTCATCAGTTTTATAATCATCAAAAACAATAGTGCCATTGGCGGATATTGACAACACCATAATGCCCAAATCTTTGCTGTCAAACATTGGACCTAGGCTTTTTAGCTTTGACCAACCAAAATCTGTACGTTCAATATAGTTATGCCTTGAGTATAAGATGTTGCTATTTTCAGTACCACTGGGATGAAAAGTATATTTACTAGCTCTATAATAATTTTCTTCTTGCCGATAAACAACAACGGCAGGCTGAAAAGGGTCATTACCTGAGTAAGTGAAGTAAAACTCTTCCATATTCAAAGAGTCCTCGTTCCCTAGTTTCCAATCTTCAGAAGTACTCTTTTTAGGAACAAAAACTTCAGGATTTAGTCCTGGTGGCTTATACCCAAAGTATAGATTTTCCTCTATCGAAGAATTATTCTTTTTTGTTTCTGGTTTCTTGGTATTGCAAGCATTTGAGAATATTACAAATGCCAGTGCTAAAAGTTTAATTATGTTTTTTTTCATTGTCCAATTAGTTTTAATTACCGCCAACTAGCTTCTTTTTTATTTAATGTTTACTAGTTTCTGGATCATTGCTTTTGCTGATTCTGAATTAGGATTTAATGCTAAAGCTTTTTTGAATGATTTTAGTGCGTTTTCTTTATCATTGTTTATAAAATAGGCTTCACCTAAACTATCCCAAGTATTTGCATCATCTGGAAACAATCTTGCATTTTCTTCGAATACAACAATAGCATTATCAACTGATTTTTCTTTTAAAAGAGCATAGCCAATTTTATTTAAAAGAATATTCTTATTGCCCTTAGCAGTTTTGTTAATGGCATCTACATAAGCATTTACCAAAGCTGTTTTTTCATTCGTTTTAATGTCTGGATGCACACCTTTTCCTTCCCAATTGGTTTTTGTTACTGGATGAATGGCTTGGATGTATGGCATCGAAATTGTAAACTCATCATTCAAATTAATTCGTTTGGTTCGGTTCGCACCTCCGCCTGTAATTTCACCAACTACAATAGCTTTATCTAAATGCTTTAAAGTATAAGTAAATGCTTCTGCCGCCGAAAAAGTATGTTTACTGGTTAAAATATAAAGAGGCTTGTTTGTACTTCGTTTTCCCTTTACATTTTCAAATGTGTACAGTTGTGTTTTTGTATTTGTTGCTCGCTCATAAAAATCACTTAATAAAACAGGTTTTTCATCAAAAAAATAACTCGATAACAACTGCATCATACTGGGAACACCACCTCCATTTGAGCGTAGATCGATAATGATTGCATTGGTACTACTTAAAAAATTCATTGTAGCTGTTGCTGTTTCTTCAGCATATTTTATATCTGCAAACTGACTTAAATTTAAATAACCAATGTTTCCTTCCATTATTTTCACCTCTGTAAATCCGTAATTTATTTCGGTCATTTGCATAGCTGTTCTTTTCTCCATTTCTAATCGCTTTTCTTCCGAAACAGCAAGTTTTTCCCGAGCAATACGCTCTGGTTCAAATCGAACTTTTAGGTGCAAATCTTTACTAATACTTTGCAAATCCTCTGTTACAGTTTTAGCGAATTCAACAGGACTTGTAATTTTATTATATGTATCAGATTTTAAATTTTTATCCAATTGCATTATCATTTTTTTGGATAATTCCAAATCGATATAAGCTACTTCAAGATGAGTTTTAATTGCCAATACAACTTCATTTTTCTCCTTTGTATTCAGTAATCGATTAGTGTCTTGTGCTGTCGTATTTTGCACGGTTACAAATAAAATCAGCAGCATTGTTTTAAGATAGGTTTTCATAATGTTTTCGTTTTACTATATATAATTTTCAGCAAACATATCAGTAAACTAAAACGGGCTAAAATATTTATCATCAACTAGTAAAATATATTCACATACAATATAATTTGTGTTCAAATCCGGTTTAAGCCTAAAAAAGCAGCGTTTGTGCTTCTTTTAAGTGATTTGGTGCAGATTGTACTGGGAAAAAGTCATTTTTTGTTAATTTTGACTCATGATTGAATTTTTTAAAAAGTACAAAGCCTTTTTGTATGGATTTCTAATCCAAAGGATTGCAGTAGTTGTGCTACTGTATTTTAATATTATTTACATTGACAATTCTGGAACAATAGCGAATATCCTAAGTTTTATTTTTAGCTGGTTTCTAGTCTCCTTACCCATTCATTATTTTTCGTTTTTAAAAAAGCATAAAACCATTTCTCTAAAGTTGCTTGTTCTGCTTTTTGTTTTTTTTGTAATCATTATAAATGATCTGAATTCCAAAATAATTGACAATCCCATAACCTTTATTGGATTAGTTTGTGTTGTACTATCCTTTTTCGCCATCATAACTCCTTATTATTTCAAAAAGTACGCCTTGATTGTAATGAGTTATTATGGCTTGGTATTGGGTTATTTCTACTATCTAAGAGTATATATTAATGATATAAATAGATACTTTCAGCAGGAAAAAGAAATAAAAATCATTTTGACAGCTCCTTTTTTTGTGCTGCTTTTAACGTGGTTTTATCAGCAATGGAAATGGATGAAAACAATAGAATCAAAAAAAACAAAAGCAGAATTATCGTTGTTGAAAAGCCAGATCAATCCCCATTTTTTTTTCAATACTTTAAATAATTTATATGGTTTAGTAATTGAAAAATCTGATGATGCACCAAATGTTATTTTAAAATTATCCGACATAATGCGTTATACTATTTATATGGGAAAAGAAGATGTTGTACCTTTAAAAAATGAAATAGAATACTTAACAAACTATATTGAATTGCATAAAATACGATATCAGAAAAGAGTCGATATTGTATTTAATCACAGTCGCGAAATTGATTATCAAATTGCGCCTTTACTGTTTATTATTCCGTTGGAAAACGCATTTAAACATGGCGTAGAAAGCATAACCGAAGATGCTTATATTCATATCAATATAAAAATTGATGCTGGCATACTTTATTTTGATATTGAAAATAACTTCGAAGCAAAAGAAACTTTCCAAACTGCCGGGATTGGAATACAGAATCTAAAACAGCGATTGAAATTATTATATCCTGATAAACATAAAATCAAAATAGATGTTAAAGATTCTATTTACAAATTAGAACTTAAAATAGAAATGATATGTTTCGCTATTTAATTATTGATGATGAACCTATTGCCCATCGCATTATTGAAAACTATTGCGAAAATTTACCCTATTTAGAAAAGAAAGGAAATTGCTATAACGCCTTTGAAGCCTTACAATTTTTGAATGAGGACACTGTCGATTTGCTGTTTTTGGATATTAACATGCCTAAACTATCTGGTTTTGATTTTTTAAAAACCCTACCCAATTCACCCAAAATAATTGTAACCACAGCCTACAAAGAATTTGCTCTTGAAGGTTATGAACTTAATGTTTCGGATTATTTATTGAAACCCTTTAGCTTTGACCGATTTCTAAAAGCCATTAACAAGACATTTGATAGTGCTCAAAATAAAAAAAGTAGTGTTGCATTGCCACCAAACGAAACAGAACCAAATATAAATAGCTTTTTTTTAAGAGGTGATAAAAAACACTATCAAATTCATTTTGAAGATTTATTGTTTATAGAAGCTTATGGACATTATACCAAAGTATATGTAAAGAATGAAATGATTGTTAGTCCTCAAAAAATTTCTGATTTGGAACAGTTGCTTCCAAAATTTGATTTTATAAGAACCCATAAATCTTTTATAGTTGCTAAAAATAAAATCAAACAGATTGAAGGCAACAGGATACTAATAGGTGGATATAAAGTACCAATAGGACAAACCTATAAAGAAAATATCATAATGCTTTTTTAATTTCACTCTTAAAAATCATCTTCAGTTAATTATTAATTTAAATATATCCTATTTGACTTTTAGATCTTAATTTTGAATTTAATAACACATTTAAATTTATCTTATTGATTAACTAATTAATTTTAGTATTGTATAACTTGACAACTCTTACGTACATTTTACTATCAATCCCCAACAGGACATCAAAACCAAATTTTGGGAGCCAATCAAAGACAGACCCTACATATAATAAGCCAATATCTTTAAATCCTGCATAAAATGATTTGAAATTTGTCCTGTAGGGGTCACACAACAAAAACGGTAAACAGCTATTTAAAAAGCAGTTACCGTTTTTTTTATGGAATTATATGGCCACCATAACATGCCGAATTATTTTTCTATAACAAATATATAAATTTATACCCAACTCATATCGTTCGATTGGTGTCAAAAGAATTCGATATAATATTTCCTTTTATTATTCTTGAAGAACAGATGTGCTTTAAATTTTTCAGCGATTGGTATTAACCCGGCATTTATATTTTCTTAATTATTACAATTAAGAAAGTACTAAAACAAATTTGACCGTTGGAAAAGAAAAAAAATATTCTTTTTACTGATTTCAAATATTTTATTCATTAATATTACTTTTGACCCGCCACTGGTATAACTGTTTGTAAAGTATATTCGCCTTAAACCATTTTTTAAACACCATATAAAACAAAAACACATTTTAATTTATGTATCCGAATGCTAAAAGATGGCGATTGTCGCAGCAGTTATCAGCATTGTAATTTCAAAAAAAAATCCGCAGTGTGATAAATGTTACTGTAGCTAAAATTTAAACTGACAATATTTGCATCATAAAATTTACAATTATGGAATATATCGGTTATTTTGCGTCAATACTTATTGGCGTTGCATTAGGACTAATTGGAGGTGGCGGAAGCATACTTACAGTACCTGTATTGGTTTATCTATTTGCAATAGAACCCGTGATTGCAACAGCCTATTCATTATTTATTGTTGGTTTAACCAGTGCGGTCGGAACTGTAGGCTATTTTAAAAAAGGGCTGGTAAACGTCAAAACTGCCATTGTTTTTGGAATTCCATCCATTGTTGCTGTTTTTGCAACAAGGGCTTTAATAGTACCTGCTATTCCTAAAGAAATATTTTCGATGGGTAATTTCATTCTGACTAAAGATCTTTTCTTAATGTTGCTTTTTGCGGTAATAATGATTATTGCTTCTTACAGCATGATTAAAAAAGATAAAATAATTGTTGCTGAAGAACCACACGAACAAAAATTTAATTACCCGCTTATACTTTTAGAAGGAGCGCTTGTGGGAGTAATCACCGGACTTGTGGGAGCTGGAGGTGGATTCCTAATTATTCCTGCTTTGGTTATTTTGAGTAAATTACCCATGAAAGAAGCTGTCGGAACGTCTTTAGTAATTATTGCTGCCAAATCCTTAATTGGTTTTTTTGGAGAAGGTGGAGAAAATGTTATCGATTGGCAATTCCTATTTACAATTTCAGCATTTGCAATTGTTGGGATTTTCATAGGTACGGCGCTGTCTAAAAAAATTGATGGTAATAAATTGAAACCAGCCTTTGGATGGTTTGTTTTAGTAATGGGAATGTATATCATAACTAAGGAACTTTTTCTGAAATAAATCCTTATGTGACATAAGTCACTAGAAAAGAATAGAATACGCCGTATTATTGGTTGTTTTTATTATCCTAAAAATCTAAAAAATGCCAAACCATTATCAAATACTTGTCATAGGTGGGGGAAATGCAGGACTTTCTGTAGCCTCGCAATTACTTCGTAAAAAAAGTAATTTAACGATTGGAATCATTGATCCTTCGGAAAAACATTATTATCAACCCGCATGGACACTTGTTGGCGCCGGTATTTTTGATGTCAATAAAACCATTCGAAATGAAAAAGATGTTATCCCAAAAAATACTACTTGGATCAAAGAAACGGTGTCCGAGTTTATGCCAGCTGAAAACAAAGTAAAATGCCTTACAGGTGATGAATTTACTTATGATTACTTAGTGGTCTGCCCGGGAATTCAATTGGATTGGAGTAAAATAAAAGGACTTACAGAAACATTAGGGAAAAATAACATCAGTAGTAACTACTCTTTTCAGTATGCGCCTTATACATGGGAAATGATTGAAAATTTCAAGGGTGGCACAGCTGTTTTCACAAACCCGTCAACGCCTATTAAATGCGGCGGAGCACCACACAAAATCATGTATTTAGCATGCGATTATTGGCGCAAAAAAGGGATTTTAGACAAGTGTGATGTTCATTATATTTCCGGAGCAAGCGTAATATTTGGTGTCAAAGAATATGCGGAAACATTAAAAGAATTAATTTCCAGATATAATATTCATGTTCATTATGGTGCTAATGTTACAGCAGTAGATGGTGAAAACAAAACGGTAGAATTTGAAACCAAAGAAATTGATGAAAATCTAAATCAAAAACTGTCATCTGAAAATGCAGGCAGTTTCGAAATTACAAAAGATAGCGCGCAGGAAGAACTTAAAAAAGTAACTTTGAAGTTTGATCTATGCCACGTAGTTCCTCCGCAATCAGCACCCGATTTTATAAAAAACAGCCCTTTGAGAGATCCGCAGAATGTACAAGGATATGTTGAAGTAGACAAAAACACACTGCAGCACAGCCGTTTTTCTAATGTATTTGCATTAGGTGATTGTATCAATGCGCCTTGTAGTAAAACAGGTGCGGCAATACGAAAACAAGCCCCGGTTGTGGTTGAAAACCTTTTGGCAGTTATGGATAAAAAGACCGTTACAGCCCAATATGAAGGATACAGCGCCTGCCCTATTCCTACACAATACGGAAAACTGATGCTGGCTGAATTTGATTATACAAATACACCAAAAATGACTTTTCCGATAAATCAGGCAAAACCAAATTGGGCCATGTGGATTCTTAAAACGAAGATTCTGCCATGGCTGTATTGGAATAAAATCCTAAAAGGAACTGCCTAACCATTAATACCTAGATTTTTAATTTGTTATCCCTTTCATGTCAAACTGAAAGGGATTTTTTTATTTTAACAAATGCGGCATCATAACACCTAGCGGAGATGATAAATGATTGAAATTTATAGAATGAATAGGGACTCACAATTACCCAAAACAGTAGTACTGAACTTGCCATGACTTCCAACCATGATTTTGCAAAAGCCAGCAAAAGAATTATTGATATAACTGATAGTATTACTTTAAAAAAAATATTGTTTGTACCAAAACAGATAAAACAACACGCATTTACCAAGATAAAACCATCTATTTTCATATAAAAAATTATAAAAGTACTAAAAATCGATCCTGTTTCGAAATTCATATTTGATTATTTATTTTATAATCAATTGAAAATAAACATATTATATTTTTTATTATTTATAGAATATTCCTAAATTAGTAGTTTAAAAACAGGATTAACTTAATCTATTCAATTGGTTTTAAGACAATTATTTCTTAATCCAAATTCCCATATATCATGAATTTTTGTTTTGTTAAAAATTCTATTTTTTGAGTAACTGCTAGCAAACATTTAAAATAATTAATAACTGCAATTAAATTAACTTAACAATAAGTAAAATGGAAACTAAAAAAACAATAGATCAGTTGCACGAAGAACATAAAACGTGGTTAAACAAACTTCTGTTTTACAAAGATGAACTTGTAATAATGGCGAAACGAATAAATGAAGTGGCCGAAAAAAATACTTCAACGGAGCTCCATTCCTTATGTGATCATTTTCGTAATCAGCTAATCATTCAAAAAGAACAGATTGATATCTTAAATCATGATATCAAAAGTCACGAATCATATCTTGAAGCAACAATGCGAAAAAATATTGGAGATATTGAACACGAGAATTTTACAGATCATAAAAAACACCGGGAAAGTATCGTCATTTTTGAAAAATTATTCAAAGAGTTAAGAGAAGAACTGATTCATTTTCTGTCCAAATGGATGTAATGCGTTAAACTATCTTTCTAAACACCTTTTTTCTGATATGAAATAACACATTTAAAATGGATTTCGCATTTTAAGTAGCGCTATCAAGCTGCACTTGAAAAAAACATCGATATTTAATGTACTCACAGGAACAACGGTAGTAGATTTATTAGTTTCAAAATATGGTATAGGGAAGAATAATGCCTGTTTGAAAAATCGATATTAAGAAGGAATATAAAATCCATTAAAAATGTAATTATTTCTTGATTTATAAACATAAATTTTTCTTCTCTGAAAAGTAATAAATATCATGTAGCAGTTTCTGAAACACAATTAAATTTGAACGACTAAATTTATAATATCATGGAAAACAAAGTGTATTCAATGCCAAGAATTGGTGATATGGCACCGGATTTTGAAGCGGTGACAACCACAGGAAAATTACAATTTTCAGAGTATAATAGAGGAAGCTGGGTAGTGTTTTTTTCGCATCCTGCCGATTTTACACCTGTCTGCACAACAGAATTGAGTGGTTTCGCAATAGAAAAAAACTTTTTCGCAGAACACAACACCAAACTGATGGGTTTGAGCATCGATAGTATACATTCACACATTGCATGGGTAAATGCAGTTCAAGAAAAAACAGGTGTTTTATTTGAATTTCCTATAGTGGCAGATATTAGCATGGAGGTGGCAAAATTGTATGGGATGTTACAACCCGGAGAAAGTGAAACCGCCGCCGTACGAGCTGTTTTCATAATTGATCCGGAAGGAAAAGTTCGTTTAATCATGTATTATCCCCTTAATGTTGGTAGGAATATGGCAGAGATCAAACGCGTTTTGCTGGCTTTACAAACTTCCGATGAGCATAAAGTAGCAATACCTCTTGATTGGCAACCGGGTGATAAAGTAATTATTCCGGCTCCAAAAACAGTGGAAGCTTTAACAGAAAGAAAGAATAGTGATTTAGAAATGGTGGATTGGTATTTAGCTAAAAAATCACTGTAAAAGATTATTATGTTTTCGATTTAGACCATCCTTGTGATGGTCTTTTTGTATATCAAAAACAAAAGAACTGATATTTAATTTGTCTGTGTGACTTTTGTCACATACTATATTTACTGATAAAAAAGTTGTTTTACCATGATAATTGTCACATTAGATTACACATGTGACCTATAAATTTGTCTCGAAATAATTTACATAAACGTACTATTAATTTAAAACACATTATTATGAAAATCGAACAAATTTATACCGGATGTATTGCTCACGCAGCCTATTATTTAGAAAGTAACGGAGAAGCTGCCATTTTTGATCCATTGCGCGAAGTACAACCTTATATCGACAGGGCATCTAAAGACAATGCTAAAATTAAGTATGTTTTTCTTACCCATTTCCATGCTGATTTCGTTTCGGGACATTTAGACTTAGCCAATAAAACAAATGCCAAAATTGTCTACGGTCCAACAGCAAAACCGGCTTATGAAATTATTACTGCCGAAGACGGACAAATTTTTGAAATTGGAAACTACAAAGTGAAGGTGATTCATACACCAGGACACACCATGGAAAGTACTACTTTTCTGTTGATAGACGAAAACGGAAAAGAACACGGAATTATAACTGGTGACACCTTGTTTATTGGGGATGTAGGACGACCAGATTTAGCGCAACACGTTGTGGCTGATTTGACCGAAGACAAATTGGCCAGACATCTTTACCAATCTTTACGCAACAAAATCATGCCTTTGTCTGATGATTTAATCGTATATCCCAATCACGGAGCAGGTTCAGCTTGCGGGAAAATGATGAGTAAAGAAACTACCGATACATTGGGAAATCAAAAGAAAACGAATTACGCATTAAATCCAAAGATGACCGAAGATGAATTTGTGACTGCGGTATTAACAGGACTAACAGCTCCTCCGGGATATTTTCCTGCCAACGTTTTGATGAACATCAATGGGTATGAAAGTTTAGATACAGTGCTTAAAAAAGCCAACACACCTTTAAATCCGGAAGAATTTGAATTGATTGCCAATGAAACTCGTGCCTTAATTTTGGATACGCGCCTAGCATCCGAATTTGCAGAAGGATTTATCCCAAACAGCATAAACATTGGTTTAGATGGAAATTTTGCTATGTGGGTTGGAGAAATGATCCCCGATATACAACAAGAAATACTATTAGTCACCGAGCCCGGAAAAGAAGAAGAAAGTATGGTTCGTCTTTCTCGAATAGGCTATGACAGTACGATTGGATACTTAAAAGATGGTTTTGAATCTTGGGAAAAAGCGGGTAAAGAAGTCGATACACTCACCCGAATTACTCCAACAGAACTGGAAGAAAAACTAAAAAATGAGGCAATTCCCGTTTTTGATGTCAGAAAGAAAAGCGAATATTTATCGGAACATTTGGTAGGAGCAATAAATATTCCGTTAAACGAAATCAACAGTCACTTGGCTGAATTTCCAAAAGAAAAACCATTCATTGTGCATTGCGCCGGCGGTTATCGCAGTATGCTCGCAGCATCAATTCTAAAAATGCGTGGGTGGAATAATTTTGTGGATGTTATTGGCGGTTTTACAGAAATAAAAGAAACCAGTCT
Source organism: Flavobacterium caseinilyticum (assembly GCF_004349085.1). GTDB lineage: Bacteria > Bacteroidota > Bacteroidia > Flavobacteriales > Flavobacteriaceae > Flavobacterium > Flavobacterium caseinilyticum. Next base: position 505,122 of record NZ_SMFM01000002.1, read on the forward strand.
TCCAAAAACAGATTATGTATGTCCGACAACATTGTTATAATACAAGCTTTTGTTCTAAATAGAGAGAGAGAATCTGAAAAGGTTCTCTCTCTTTTTTTTGATTCAAAGTGATAAGAGTCACTATCCAAGATCAGCGCTGTAGGTACCTTTGACTAAAATTAATAAATAAAGTACAATGAAAAAAATAATTTTAGTTTCCTTCTTAATGCTTTTCTTCGCAACCGGATGTGATAAAACTGAAACAAAAAAATTGGAAGAAAATAAAAACCAGACTCCGTTAGAAAAATTAGTTTCCGGCAATCAGCGCTTTTTAGAAGAAAAAACACTTCATCCCCATCAAAATAAAAAGTCAGTTTTGGATAATCAAAATGCACAACATCCTTTCGCAGTTGTGGTCACTTGTTCAGACAGCAGAGTTTCGCCTGAAATTCTATTTGACCAAGGCATTGGCGATTTATTTGTAATCAGAAATGCTGGAAACCTAATTTCTGATATTGATATGGGAAGCATTGAATATGCAGTTGAGCATCTGGATGTTAAATTAATTGTTATTTTGGGACACACAGAATGTGGCGCAATTAAAGCGTACATTAGTGATAAAAATAATGATTACAAAAAGCACCTGAATCACATTGATGACATTGTAGAAACTATCGCAGAAGAAAAAGAGGAACAGGAAGCCGAAAAGCAAACTCCAAAACAAGACAATTTATTAGGTTGCATAAATGCTAATATTGAACACTCAAACAGGCTTATTCAAGAAAATTCAATTGTAAAAGAGCATAAAACTAAAATTATTTCCATGCGCTATGACGTGCATACAGGCAAAATAATTCAGTTATAAACTGCTATGTAACATTAGTCACCAAATTTAAAGAATTCGTGCATTAATTTTGTCAAATAAATTAGAAACTTAAAAAAATAAACGATATGTATTTTCAACACATTTACGACAAGAGTCTTGCTCAGGCAAGTTATTTTATTGGCTGTCAAAAAGCAGGAGTAGCCGCAGTTATCGATCCTAAAAGGGATGTTGATACCTACCTTGAAATTGCCAAACAAAACAATATGAAAATTACTCATATTTTAGAAACACACATTCATGCTGATTTCCTTGCTGGATCTAGAGAATTAGCCGCATTGACGGGAGCAGAAATGTACCTTTCAGCTGAAGGCGGACCCGATTGGAAATATGAATTCCCTCATGTTGACATAAAAGATGGTGATGTTCTAAAAGTAGGGAACTTAAAAATAGAAGTGGTTCACACACCGGGACATACTCCGGAAAGCATCAGTTTTTTATTAACGGATACTCCCGCAAGCGACGAACCGGTAATGCTGTTCACCGGTGACTTCGTATTTGTTGGTGATGTAGGAAGACCTGATTTGTTAGAAAAAGCAGCAGGAATGAAAGGAACTCAAGATGCAGGTGCCAAACAAATGTATCAATCCATTAATAAATTCGATGCATTACCTGAATACATTCAAGTTTGGCCAGGCCACGGAGCAGGTTCTGCTTGTGGAAAAGCGTTAGGAGCTGTTCCAAGCACGACTGTAGGTTATGAAAAAATAAGAAACTGGGCTTTTCAGCATAAAAATGATGAAGCTGGATTTGTAAAATATTTATTGGAAGACCAACCGGAACCACCAAAGTATTTTGCAATGATGAAAAAACTAAATAAAGTTGATCGTCCGTTGCTTACTGCTGTTCCTAAATTGAAACAATTGGATTACAACGAATTAACAGCAGCTTTAGAAAAAGGAATCAAATTAATTGATGCGCGCGATAAAACTGAATTTTCTAAAGGATTTATTCCAGGAAGTATTAACATTCAGGGGAACAATTCTTTTGCCACTTGGGCAGGATGGTTTCTTACGTATGAAGAACCTTTTATATTACTTGCCGATGAATCTCAATTGGATGATCTGACCCGAAAACTAATGAGAATAGGGTTAGACAACATTCACGGGTACATTCCTTCTACTAAAATATGGGAAGAAAATGGCGGTTCTTTAGAAAAAGTGAATCAGATCAATATAGAAGAATTTAAAACTTTACAGCAAGAAAAAGATGTTCAGGTAGTTGATCTTCGTGGTGTTGCAGAATATAATGCAGGTCACATCAAAGGAGCTGACAATGTATTTGTAGGTACTTTAGTGAATAACCTTGACAAAATAAGTAAAGATAAAAAAGTATTAATCCATTGCCAAGGCGGTGACAGAGCGGCAATTGCCTACTCCTTATTAGCACGAAATGGTTATAAAAATGTACTGAACTATTCTCCTGGAATGAATGAGTGGATGAGTCAAAATAATGCTATTGAATACTAAAAAACGCAATTATGTTTGGAATTTTTAAAAATATGTTTTCAAAAAAAGATAACACACAAATGGAAAAAATAATAAAAGAAGGCGCGTTCCTTGTAGATGTTCGCACACCGGCAGAATTTGCTGAAGGTAACGTAAAAGGATCAACCAATATTCCGCTGGATCAAGTGGCGAGCCACTTGGAAAAATTCAAAGGAAAAAAGCACATTATTGTTTTCTGCCGAAGTGGGAATCGCAGCGGTCAAGCCAAAATGATTTTGGAACAAAATGGTTTCAAAAACGTTACCAATGGCGGCACTTGGCAAGACGTAAAAGAAGCGATACGTAAATAAACTTCAGAAAATTTATAATCTGTGCAGTTTAAAACAAAACCGTTTTTTTGTTTTAAACTGCACAATTATTTAAATATCAAGATATGATAAATAATATTTACACCAATTGGAATTACATCAGAGTTATCCGTATGGTTTTAGGGCTTATTGTGATGATTCAAGCTGTTTATACTAAAAATTATTTGTTCCTGCTTCCCGGAATTTTATTTACCGGAATGGCACTATTAAATACTAGTTTTTGCGGTTCAAATGGTTGCGCTATTCCGAAATCAGGAAATAAAATCAGCAAGGAAAATTAATATTAATGAAAAAAGCAATCATCATAACAGTTGTTGGTGTGATTCTCGGAGCAATTGCCGGCTATTTGTATTATCTGAACATCGGTTGCGATTCCGGTACTTGTGCCATAACATCCAAACCTCTAAATAGCACTTTATATGGTGGGTTAATGGGAGGCTTGATTTTTAATATGTTTGCAAAATCACCTAAAAAAAATTAAAATTTTAAATTGATTTAAAATAGGTAAATTTGAAAGTCATTGGAAAAAATTGTATTAAATTTTTCTTTTATATCCATCAAAGACAGTTATAATTACCTTTAAAATCAATAAGAAAAAATAATATGGAAGACATAAAACCGGCAAACAAAGACTTAATTTTAAGAGAAAAATTAGCATTGCAACGAACTACTTTGGCTAATCAATCTACTTTTCTTTCCTTTTTGAGAACGTCAATGTATTTTTTGATCGCAGGTTTGAGTTTGAGAAATCTCTTGATGATTGAAAATAGTTTACTGATTGAGATAGCACTTTTTGTTACTTCATTTATCATTTTTGTTTTTGGAACTTTAAACTATTTTAAGCACAAAAAATCCATTGCAGAAAATAAAAAACACATCGGCGACTACCAATTAGAATATTACAAATTATAATCGTGACTCTTTTTTGGTCCCAATCTTTTTTCCAAACGGAAATTTTAAATCGATATAAATACCTCAATTGAAAACAAATACAACTAAACTTGGATTAAAAGAAAATTGGAAACAGTTTACTATTTTGGTTATTGTCAATGCTTTTGTTGGCGGAATGATAGGAATGGAACGAACGATTATTCCAAAGTTTGCCGAAATAGAATTTGGCATTGCTTCTAAAACGGCTATTCTATCGTTCATCATTGCTTTTGGAATTACAAAAGCCATTACCAATTATTTTACAGGTAAACTGGCAAACCGTTTCGGGAGAAAAAATCTGCTTTTGTTCGGATGGATTCTGGCCATACCTATTCCTTTTATTTTGATTTATGCGGAATCGTGGAACTGGGTCATTTTTGCCAATATCCTGCTGGGAATCAGTCAAGGACTTACTTGGAGCAGTACGGTGGTGATGAAAATTGATTTGGTTGGCGAAAAAGATCGCGGACTTGCTATGGGACTCAATGAGTTTGCCGGTTATTTTGCCGTTGGATTAGTTGCTTTTCTATCAGGCTATATCGCCCAAAAATATGGTATTACGCCCTACCCTTTTTACTTGGGAATCGGGATTTCGATAATTGGTTTCTTATTGACTTTGTTTTTTGTGAAAGACACCCGAGTATTTGTACATCAAGAAAACACGACCAATACAACCGAAAAATTAGAAAATATATTTCTCGAAACCACTTTCAAAAACAAAACATTAAGCGCCGTAACGCAAGCAGGATTAGTCAATAACCTAAATGATGGCATGATTTGGGGTCTGTTGCCGATAGTGTTGCTTTCTTTGAACTATGACTCTCAGAACATTGGAATTATCACCTCTATTTACCCTACTGTTTGGGGTTTTGGACAATTGATAACCGGAAAAATGTCTGATGTTTATTCGAAAAAAAAGATGCTGTTTTGGGGAATGTTACTGCAGGGAATAGCGATACTTTTTATTCCTTTTGCTGAAGCATTCTATCAGTTGGCCGCCATTTCAGCATTTTTGGGTTTGGGAACGGCGTTAGTCTATCCTACTTTTTTATCGGCTATTGCGCAAGCGACAAATCCACATCAAAGAGCCGAAAGTATTGGTACATTCCGACTTTGGCGGGATTTAGGATATGCGATAGGTGCGATTATTTCAGGAATTACAGCCGATTTATTCGGTGTAAATTATGCCATAATATTGATCGGAGTTATCACCATTGCATCGTCCCTAATTATTGAAATCCGAATGCCGAAAGACACTTTGTTAAACAATAATCTTTAAAATAGAATCAGAAAAAGATATCATCTTAGAAAGTAAAAATTAAAATATGAACTCAGAAAAACCAAAAAAATCCACTATTCAAAATATTATTTTTATCGTGTTGATTGCTCTGCTTCTGTTTAGTCCTGTGGGCACTTTTGTAAAAGTACAACTCAATAGATTAATTTCATTTTCGCCTAAAACTATTGCAGTAACAGACCAGAAAATGCTTTCCACTTATCAATGGCAATTAAAAGATGCCACCGGAAAGACTGTGTCATTGGAAGCATACAAAGGAAAAATAGTATTCATTAATTTTTGGGCCACCTGGTGCCCGCCCTGCATTGCCGAAATGCCAAGCATTCAAAAATTATATGCTGATTATCAGGACAAAATCGTCTTTTTGTTTGTTACAACGGATTCATTCGAAAAAGCAAATGCATTTATGATTAAAGAAAATCTGACGCTTCCTGTCTATCAATCAGTAACCAGTCCTCCATTGGAAATGGAATCTTCAACAATTCCGGCTACGTATATTATTGATCAACAGGGAAATATAATTGTAGCCAAAATTGGAACAGCAAATTGGAATAGTGATTCTTTCCGAGAAAAGCTAAACGAATTATTAAGAAAATAATCAGAATTAGTAAGCAAAAAATTATCTAAAAGGATTAGTATTAATTATTTAAATAAATAATCAAAAACTGAATAGTTTTTCTATTTCAATTAAAATATTAAAAAAGTATCTGAGAAATCGGATACTTTTTTTATTTTAAAATCGTACCTTTTATTACTATTTACAAAATTAAAAATCTAAAAAACAAGATATTTATCATGTTTTATAAATATTTTTTCCTTGTGTGACAAAAGTAACATAACTACTCATCTATTAATATAACCTTTGCTGTAATAAAAAAATAATTATGGGAATTTTAGAATTAATCAGAGAACCTTGGCCGTGGTATATTGCGGGCCCTTTAGTTGGACTTACTGTTCCGGCTTTATTAATCATTGGAAATAAATCATTTGGCATTAGTGCCTCGTTACGTCACACTTGTGCCATGTGCTTACCGGCAAACATAAAGTTTTTCAAATACGATTGGAAAAAAGAAATCTGGAATATGTTTTTCGTTTTCGGTATTTTATTGGGTGGTGTGATCGCGTACAGCTTTTTGTCAAATCCAAATCCAATCATTATTGATGGAAATCTAAAAACTGAATTGGCTGGGTACGGCATAACCGAAATTTATGGAATGCTACCGGAACAATTGTTCTCTTGGGAAAGTTTATTTACACTCAAAGGCTTTTTTATGATGGTTATTGGTGGCTTTTTTATCGGTTTTGGTTCTCGTTATGCGGGAGGTTGCACCAGTGGTCACGCTATTTCCGGTTTGTCCAATTTACAAATGCCATCGCTTATAGCGACCTGTTGTTTCTTCATTGGCGGATTGATTATGGCAAATGTTATTTTACCATTTATTCTATCACTTTAAAAATTACAAATTATGAACATTAAAGATCAAAATACAGATTTCGAAACACGTTCTTTAGATACTTCTTGTATCAATGAAAGCCAATTGGAACACAAATGGTACCACAACTTAAAATACTTAGTTATTGGTGTTTTGTTTGGTATTGTTTTCATCAAAGCCGAAATTATCAGTTGGTATCGCATTCAGGAAATGTTCCGTTTCCAATCTTTTCACATGTATGGTGTAATAGGAAGCGCCGTCGTGGTTGGTATAATATCCGTTTTTCTGATTAAAAAATTCAATATTAAAACCATTTATGGAGAACAAATTGAATTCCATGACAAAACTTTCAACAAAGGACAAATCTATGGAGGACTTATCTTTGGATTGGGTTGGGCAGTTACAGGAGCTTGTCCTGGTCCATTATTTGCACAAATTGGAACTGGTGCTACAGTGATGATTGTTACCTTGTTTTTTGCAATTGTGGGAACGTGGGTTTATGGTTATTTTAGAGATAAACTGCCTCATTAATACATTATGAATCCGGAAAAACAAAATATTGTCCAATTTAAATCACTCGTAAAAAGGCTGATTTATCTGTTTACAACCATTATCGTCTTGGTAACGGTTTTGTTCGTCGTTTTGTTTTTTAATACACCAATCACCTCATGGTTTCAAAATAATGATGCGCAACTCGATTCCCTTTATGTCGATGCTGAGAAAAAAGTGATTTTGCAAAATGAAATGGCAAAATTCTGGAAACCTGCTGACATCACTCTGATTAAAGATTCAACTTTAAAGCAAGAAGTTGAATACGGAAAAGATCTAATTGCGCATACGGCTAAATATTTGGGTCCAAATGGCAGTGTGAAACAAATCTCAAACGGAATGAATTGCAACAACTGCCATCTGGATGCCGGTACAAAACCTTGGGGAAACAATTATGGTTCCGTATTTTCGATGTATCCAAAAATGAGAGCCAGAAGCGGGCAAGTAGAAGACCTTTATAAAAGAGTCAATGACTGTATAGAAAGAAGCTTGAACGGTCAACCGCTTCAAGAAGATGATAGAGAAATGAAAGCCATGATCGCTTACATTGAATATATTGGCAGTAATGTCCCTAAAGGAAAAGAAGCGTATGCCTCTGGGATCTATGATTTAGAATATCTAGATCGCGCTGCTGATCCTGTAAAAGGGAAAGCACTATATGATGCCAAATGTGCGAGTTGCCATCAGGTGAATGGTGAAGGAATTTTGGCTGCAGATAAAAAAGAATATACGTATCCGCCACTTTGGGGTAAAAACTCCTATAATACTGGTGCGGGATTATTTAGAATCAGTCGTTTTGCAGGCTATATAAAATACAATATGCCACTGGGCGCCACGTATGAAAACCCTCTACTATCCGATGAAGAATCTTGGGATATCGCGGCATATGTAGAAAACTTGGAAAGACCTTCAAAAGATTTAAGTCTAGACTGGCCGGATATTTCTAAAAAACCGGTGGATCATCCTTTCGGTCCATTTTCTGATAAATTTACTGAAGTACAACATAAATTCGGGCCCTTCAAACCAATAAAAGACGAAAAAAAGAAAAACGAAAAAAAGTAATTTTAAAAATCAATTATGAAAAATCTAACGATTTTATTTGTTCTGTTCTTTGGCTTGATTTCCATCGGCACATTTGCTCAAAAAAGACAAAGCAAACACAAAATAGTATTCCAATTTACCAATGCCAATGATACTATTCAACAGAAGGCATTTGCAAATCAGCTAAATAATTTAACGGCACACTGGCCGAAAGCAAAGTACGAAGTAGTGGTCTATAACATGGGACTAGAGTTTTTAATGCCTTCAAAATCAAAGCATATCGCAACAATTAAAGCGCTTCATGCTAAAGGAGTTCGTTTTGTAGTTTGCGAAAATACAATGACAACCCGAAAAATAACCAAAGAGCAATTCATTCCGGAAGCAGAATATGTGACTGCCGGAATTGCCGAAATTGTTGAAAAACAGGAACAAGGCTGGAGTTATATCAAAGGAGGATTTTAATATATCTAATTAGAAATCTAAAATTTGTTATCGCTTAGCGGTCTGTTTTATAGTAGTGTTATCAAAATCTAAGTTTACATTTCTTTCATTTTCATATACTTATTTACAGGACAGCCTTACGCGATATTTTTTCATTTTCAAAAAATTAACAATAGTTCGACATGCCGTTTTTTTTATTATCGATTTGAAAGTACGGAGAAATCATGACCAATTTACGAAATCGATTTCTTAAAGATCAAGATAAAACCTCACTTCATAAAGGGTGAATTCAATTGGTCATTAAAAAATTACAAATAAGAATCAGATTTTGTTCATTTGACTTTAAGTATCATATACATTTTTTTCAAAAAAGTAAAATATAAAAATTACTCTAATTTAATATTAACAATTATCAAAAAAGCAGTATGTCGAGTTTTACGAATAATGCATAGAATTAAAAAATGTTTATGTCCCAATAACAAAAATATTATAAGTAGTAAAACTAAAGCTATTAACCATTTCCAATAAACCCTAAAAACCAATGAAAAACAGACTAGCTATTATTTCGATTTTATTCTGCACCAGCCTTTTCGCACAATCTGGACATTTAATGCAGGGAGTTGGAGCCGTAAATATGTCTATGGGCGGTGCTTCAACAGCGCAACCAATTGACATTAACGGTGCTTTAAAATGGAATCCCGCTGCAATATCCGTATTTGAAGGCAGTACTATTTCCTTAAATATGGGTTTATTTATGGCAAATCCAGAACTATCATCAACCGTACCAACACCTAATGGACCTATGAGCGGTACGTCTACTGATGTAAAAAGCAATTCAATAATGCCTTCCTTGGGTTTTGTTTACGGAAAAAAAGATAGTAAACATACCTTTGGAGCATTTGCGTTTGGAGTAAGCGGTTTTGGTGTTGATTTTCCTGAAAGCACGACAAACCCGATAAATATGCCTCAATCTATGGGCGGTTTTGGAAATTTAACTTCCAATTATATGATGCTTCAAACTGGTTTAAGCTACGCCTATAAACTATCTGAATCAGTTTCTATCGGCGTAAGCCCAAACTTTAATATTGCAACATTAGAATTAAAACCAAATCCTACCGCTAACCCGACAATGGCTGGTTATCCGACTACTAATAATGCTACGGCAACAGGTTTTGGAGGTCAATTTGGTATTTTTTATCAAAATAAAGAAGGGTTTAAATTAGGAGCCAGTTACAAAACAGAGCAACAGTTTTCTAATTTTGAATTTAAAAACACCTATTTAGACAATTCCACTTCCGAAAACTCTTTTAAAATGAATTTCCCTGCAGTTTATTCATTAGGAGTTGGATATTCAAACCGTGAATTTGATTTAGCATTTGATTTTAGACAAGTTGAATACTCTAAAACAGAAGGTTTTGAAGAATTCGGATGGACTGCAACAGGAGCTGTACAAGGATTTGGCTGGAAAAATATGCAAGTATTATCGCTAGGAGCACAATATAAAGGAATCAAAAAATTACCTTTAAGAGTAGGGTATACCTATAATACCAATCCTATAAAACCAGAGCTAGCGTTTTTCTCAACTTCTGCAACTGCAGTAATTCAAAATGCCTATCAATTTGGTTTTGGATATGAATTTTCAAAAAAATTAACGTTGAATGCGGTTTACCATAATGCTACAAGTGACGGCAGTACCTCAGGACCTCTATACAACCCAATGTTAGCTGGGCAAACTAATCCATTAGGTGCTGTTCCTAATAGTAAAGTTTCTTACGATATGGACACAAGTATGCTAATGCTGGGCATTTCGTACAAGATATAGTTTTAAATAATAATCATTTTAAATAAATAAAATGGAATCAGATAACAACCGACGAAATTTCCTAAAATCAGTTGGAACACTAAGTCTAGGCGCGGCGATTATTTCGCCACTTTCTGCTTTTGCAAATACAAATGAAATAGAAGAAATGAAAGTAGATGACGCAGTTGACCGAAGTAAACCACAAACGATTTCTATTCTTCAAACTACCGATGTGCATTGCCAGATTCATCCGCATGATGAATTATTCTGGGAAAATGGGAAAGCCGTTTTTAGAAAAACGGGCGGGTATGCTTACATGGCCACGCTGCTGAAGCAATTAAAAAAGAAAAACCCAAACACTTATATCATTGACACCGGCGATATGTTTCAGGGCAGTGAATTAAGTGTGGAAACTACTGGTGAAGCTTTTATTCCCATATTAAATGCGTTGGATTACGATTTGTACTTACCCGGAAACTGGGAAGTGATTTACGGAAAAAAGAGAATGCAAACCCTTTTGGGTTCTCTGGATGCTCCAAAAATTTGTACCAATATGTACCATGATTTAGGCGAAGGAAAACGAGGAGAACTTATTTTTCAGCCTTACACCATTTGGCATATTGCCGGAGCAAAAATTGGTTTTTTAGGCTACACGGATCCATTGGTACCGTTGAGACAAAGTCCCAATTACAGCAAAGGAATTATTTATACCAACCCTGAAGAAAATCTGGCTCATTATGTGGATGTCCTCAGAAATCAGGAACAATGCAGTTATGTAATTATGATTGCACATCTTGGTTTATCGCAGCAAATAGCGTTAGCAAACATGCCACAATGCGAGGGTGTCAATTATATTTTAGGAGGGGACACACACGAAAGAGTCCGAAAACCAATAGTTTGTAAATATTCAAAAGTAGTAGAACCGGGAGCATTTGGTTCTTTTATCGGAAAATTAGATTTGACGGTTTTAAACGGAAAAGTGGTTAGTGACAGCTACGAATTAATAGAAGTTAATTCTCCTAAAATAAAACCGGATGCTAAAATTGAAAAATTATTAAAAGAAAAAGAATCAGTCTATGAGGAACAAATCAATCAAGTTATTGGGTACAGCACAATTCCTTTATACCGCTATTTTGTGGTGGAAAACCCTATTGATACGATGATTCTGAATGCTTTGCATTGGAAATTTCCTGACATTGACATTAATCTTTCTAACGGATTTCGTTTTTGCCCACCAAAAACAACTCCGGATCAAACCGGAAATATTCCAATCACAAACGGATTTATTTTTGATATGCTACCCGTTGACAGCACTGTAAGAACAGCAAAAGTTACCGGAAAACAACTGAAAAACTGGTTGGAAAAAGAATTAAATAATGTCTTTGCCGAAGACGCTTCAAAACGTTTTGGCGGCTGGGTAGTCAAATTTAAAGGAATGGAAGTACGATTTAATGCTTTTGCCGAAATGGATAAAAGAGTTCAAAGTATTACGGTAAAAAATATACCATTAGATCTTGAAAAAATGTATTCCATAATGGCCTGTGAACGTGACGGAGATCCTGTGGACATGCTTTGCAGAATGAAAGGCGTTATGGATGCGAAAAACACCAACGCAACATTACATTCTGTAATGAAAGAATATTTAAAACAAAACTCTCCTGTTACGCCTACACCGCAAAAAAATGCGGTAATTCTTGATGCTCCAGAAACACTGTTAACTCAGGTTACAGGCGTTGATTATACTTTCAGATAGTAATTCAATCATAAAGTCAAAAGTTATAAAGTCGAATGTGTAAAGCATTCGACTTTGTTTTTTTGAGCAAATGTGATAAAAGTTACTTCCCATGTATAACGATGTGAATATTTTTGTACCAAATCTAAAAGTTCAAAAATGAAAAAGTTTTTAAGTATCATTTATATCATTATCGCTTCCCTTTTCTCTTTAAATACAATAGCACAACATCAGGAAATTTCGGATAAGCCAACTGTTTGGAAAGAAAAAAATGATGAAAAAATTGATTCCACATCGATTTTAAATGCTTTCAAAAACGGAAACTTCAGTGGTCATTTTCGCTATTTTTTCATGGGTACCAACAATGAAAGTGGTTTATCCGATTATTATGGCAATGCAATTGGTGGCGGCGTAAAGTTTGAAACCGCTAAATATCATAATTTTCAATTTGGTGTCAGCGGCTATTACATTTATGATATAGGCTCTTCTGATTTTTCTAAAAAAGACCCGGTTACAAATTTATCCAATAGATATGAAGTAGCACTTTTTGATTTTCAAAATGTATCAAGTAAAGGCAATTTAAGCCGGTTAGAGGAATTATATTTAAAATACAACTACAAAAACTCTAGTGCAACCCTTGGAAAACAATTGCTGAATACGTCTTTCATAAACTTGCAGGACGGCAGAATGCGACCTACAGAAGTCGACGGTATTTGGATTGATTTTAATGAACTCAAAAAAACTAAAATTAATGTGGGTTTTCTTTACGGAATTTCGCCAAGAAGCACTATGAAATATTTCAGGGTTGGAGAATCTATAGGAATTTATCCAACAGGCGTAAATCCCGATGGAACAAAATCTGATTATTCAGGGAATTTAGACAGTGACGGAATTTATCTTGTTGGTATACAAAATGAATCGATAAAAAATTTAAAAACACTTTTATGGAACCAATATGCTGAGAATATATTCAATTCGGCATTATTCCAAATGGACTATAAATACGATTTAAATCCAAACTCGAAACTGCTTTTCGGTTTTCAGACGATTTACCAAAACGCATTGAATTTTGGCGGAAATGAGGACCAAAGCAAAACTTATTTTGAAAAAAATAGTAATTCTCAAACTTTTGGAGGAAGATTAGGCTGGCAAAATAAAAAAATAGAAATTACCTTAAATTACAACCGAATAACTGCCAAAGGAAGGTATTTAATGCCAAGAGAATGGGGACGAGATCCGTTTTACACCTTTATGGCCAGAGAACGAAACGAAGGTTTTGGAGATGTAAATGCGGTAATGACCAAAATACAATACACAAATCCTAAAAAAACATTCAAATCTCATCTGGCGGTCGGTTATTTTGATTTGCCGGATGTAAAAAACGTTGCCATGAATAAATACGGATTACCTTCTTATGTGCAGACTAATGCTGATGTTCGCTACCAATTTCAAGGAATGTTAAAAGGTTTTGATGCGCAATTATTGTATGTGCACAAATTCAATGTGGGTGAAACCTATGGGAATAAAAATTATATTTTCAATAAAACGAATATGAGTAATATCAATTTTATACTCAATTTCAATTTTTGATCTGTAGATTATTTTAAATTTAATCGCTCCGTCAATGCCCTTCTATAAGTAATGCCCACCGGAATTTTCTCGTTATTGATGATGACCATATTCCGTTCCCAATCTTTAATTTTAGTAATGGCTACTATATAGGATTTATGAACTCGCATGAAAAGTTCCGAAGAAAGGCCATTTTCCAGTTCATTTGTCGTCATCGAAGCAAGATAAACTTTTTTTAAGGTAAATATTTTGACATAATTACCGCAACTTTGTGCAAAAAGAATATCGTTTACATTCAGATCAAGCATAAATCCATCAATTTTTACTGAAATAATCGGGTTCATTATTTCGGTCTTTTCATCAGTGTAAGAGGATAAGAAGCGTTCTATCGATTTTAAAAAACGCGGATAATAAATGGGTTTTAATAAGTAATCAAACACTCCGAATTCATAACTCTCCAAAGCAAATTCCGAATAAGCCGTGGTCAGAATTGTTTTAGGCGGATCAGTCAGCGTTCGTAAAAGCTCCAGTCCGCTAATCTCAGGCATTTCAATATCCAAAAACATCAGATCAACTGGATTCGACCGAAGATAATTTAAAGCTTCAATACTGTTGTAACACTGCTGCACCACTTCCAATTGCGGGTTTTGGCTGATATAGTTCGCCAACACATAATGCGCGGCAGGTTCATCATCTACAATTATACATTTTCTTACGGTCATGTTTGGCGGAGTTCAATTACTAAATTAACGGTATAATCGTGCTCGTTTTGTGTGATTTCAAGTTGGTGTTTTTTCGGATATAAAATTTCCAATCTTTCTGTCGTATTTTTCAGACCAATTTTGGTGGAAACCACTTCTTTTTTATGCTGAGGAACTGAATTGGCTACTTTCATATGCAATTTTCCTTTGATCACCTTTATGTTTATGGTTACAAAACACTTTTCGATCGTAGCTGCTCCGTGTTTAAAAGCGTTTTCAATAAAAGTGATCAAAACCATCGGTGCAATTTCATACTTTCTTTCCTGATCGCATTCATAATCAAAATCAATACGGCAGCGGTAACCTACTCTTTCTTTTTCCAATTGTATATAACTGGAAATAAATGCAATTTCATTTTCTAAAGAAACAAATTCTTTATTCCCCTGCTCCACCTGATACCGCATCAACTGTGAAACCTCCATTATCATTTCCGAAGTGCGTTCCGGATATTGAAGGCTTATTCCATAAAGGGTATTCATCGTATTAAACAAAAAATGGGGATTAAACTGATTCTTTAAAGCATTAAGCTGAACCTGATTGGACAACAATACTTTGTTGGCTTCCTTTTTTTGCGCTCGGTAATGTTCTAAAATCTGTATGGTTCCCAAAATACAAACGAGTGTTCCGGACAAGGTAGCAAACTGAAACTGATACGTTTTTTGATGGGATGATTTGTATAAAAAACAATTTTTATAAATATACTCGGTTGAAACTTGATATAAAAAGACCGTAAAAAATGCTATTAACCCAACGGTAAGAATTATATATAAAACCGGTTGGTGTTTTTTTAATAAAACCGGAAGCAGAAAAATACGATTGAGCTGTGCATGAAAATACAGTACGAAAAAATAGAGCAAACCGTTACTAAAACCTTTCCAACTTTGTATAAAAACCCAGTCGTTGAGTGTAAAAAGGATAAAAGAAAAAACTAAAATAGCCGTTTCCTGTTCCCATTTATTTTCTAAAATCGGCTTAAATCTCCATTTCATTGCTCTTTAATTAAAGTATCAAAGGAACGACATATAAATGGAACTGTCACCGATTGGGTGACCAATTCAATTCATCATTTATAAAATGGGTTCGTCATTTATAACCATCCAGAAAGAAGTACTCCGGCTAGTTTTGCAATTCAAATTTATTCGTAATTTAATAATGAAAACAAAAAAACTAACCCTTTTTCTATTTCTGGTTTTCTTTTCTCAGGGTTTCTCACAGACGCTTCCGTTAAAAGAAGCTTTGAAAACCGGAATTGCCAATTACGGAACAATAAAAGCAAAAGGCAATTATATTGATGCCTCCAAAGAAAGAATTCAACAGGTTCGCAGAGAATATCTGCCCAATGTCACACTCTCGGGACAGCAGGATTACGGAACCGTCAACGGGCAAAACGGACCGCTCTATGGTTTTGGAGGACTCGGAGTGGCTTCCTCGGGACTTCCGTTGGAAAAGCAAAATTGGAATGCGGCTTTCGGTGCTTTATATCTGGTCAATGTCAATTGGGACTTTTACACTTTTGGGAGAATGAAACAAAAAATCAATCTGTCCAAAGCGGATTCCCAGCGTTACGAAAAAGATCTGAATCAGGAAAAATTTCAGCATAAAATTAAAATCGCAGCCGCTTACCTCAACTTATTGGCGAACCAGCGATTGTTGATTTCCCAAAGAAAAAATCTGGAACGCGCCATGGTCTTTCAGAATATTGCTTCAGTCAGAGTAAAAAACGGACTCTTGGCCGGAGTAGATTCTACACTAGCTTCCGCCGAAGTTTCCCGATCCAAAATCACACTGAATCAGGTGAAAGACCAGGTTAAAGAACGAAACAACAAACTAATCGCACTGATGGGCGTTTCCATTCAGGATTTTGTGCTCGACACTACTTTTGTCACGACAATACCAAAGGCAATACTAGCGCAGGAAACCTCAAATGAAAGTTTGAATCCGATATTGGAATATCATAAAAGCAGGGTAGATTTCAGCGAACAACAGCTTCGGCTTTTTAAAAAGGAATATTATCCCACCTTCAGTTTATTTGGAATATACCAGGCCCGGGCTTCCGGATTTAACTCCGATTATGCCGTAAATCAGAACTCTTTTTCCCAAAATTATTTAGACGGCATTGATCCTTCAAGACAAAATTACCTATTCGGCGTTGGCGTTACCTGGAACCTGACCACTATTGCTCGGGTGAGTAAAAAAGTCAGTGCCCAGAAATTGATTTCCGAAGGTTTACAGGAAGAATACAATGTAATCGACCAGCAATTAAAAATTCAGTCGGATGCGGCTGATGCCAAAATAAAATATGCTTTGGAAAATTATGTTGAAGCTCCAAAACAGGTTCAGGCAGCACAACAGGCCTATTTGCAAAAAACCACTTTGTATAAAAACGGAATGACCAATCTCCTCGATGTTACACAGACTTTATACACATTGAACCGCGCAGAAACGGATCGCGATATTATTTATACCAATGTGTGGCAATCACTTTTGATGAAAGCGGCAGCCACGGGAGATTTTGACTTATTTATCAATGAATTTTAATTATTTAAAACAATGAATTTAATACGTTTTGCCCTTCGCAAACCCATCTCGATAATGGTGTTGGTTGCCGGATTATTCTTTTTCGGAATTGGCGCCGTCCGTGATATCAAAGTTGACATTCTGCCCGAAATGAATCTTCCTGTTATCTATTTGGCCCACTCCTTTGCAGGTTATACGCCCAATCAGATGGAATCCTATTTCGCCAAAAATTATGTCAATGTAATGATTTTAGCCAATGGTGTAAAAGATATCGAGACCAAGAATATTCAGGGACTCACACTGATGAAAGTGACTTATTATGAAGGCACTAATATGGCTCAGGCCGCTTCTGAAATCAGTGCGCTGTCCAACAGAATCCAGTCCAGATTTCCTCCGGGTTCACAGCCTCCGTTTATCATTCGGTTTGATGCTTCCTCGTTGCCCATCGGTCAATTGGTTTTGAGCAGTAAAACCCGTTCCAATAATGAACTGCAGGATTTGGCTAACGTATATGTAAGGGCTTCATTCACGGCAATTCCGGGATTGTTGTCGCCACCACCTTTTGGCGGAAGCCCCAGAACTATTGAAATTAATGTGGATCCCGATTTGCTTCGTTCGCATCAACTGACAGCAGACCAAATTGTGGAAGCCATCCGCACGAACAACCAGACGGCTCCTTCGGGAAACCTCAGAATTGGGGATATCAACTACATTATCCCTACAAACAATACCATTAAGGACGTCAAGGATTTTGAAAAAATACCGTTGTTCAAAAGCGGTGTCCAGAATTTATATCTTGGCGATGTGGCTCAGGTGAAAGATGGAGCCGATATTACTGCCGGATATGCTTTGGTCAATGGAAAGCGCTCCGTTTATATCAGTATTGCAAAGGCCGGCGACGCATCGACTTGGGATGTTGTTCAAAAATTAAAAGCACATCTCCCAAAAATCCAGAGTACATTACCTGATGATGTTACACTATCGTATGAATTTGACCAATCGGTTCATGTGATTAATTCCCTGAAAAGTTTAATTATCGAAGGAATAATCGGTGCTGTTCTAACAGGGCTGATGGTTTTATTGTTCCTGGGAGATAGAAGAGCAGCATTGATTGTGATACTCACCATTCCCATTGCGATTATCTCGGGTGTCTTATTCTTAAAACTATTCGGGCAAACCATCAATCTGATGTCCTTAAGCGGACTGGCTCTTGCGATTGGAATCCTGGTAGATGAAAGTACGGTAACTATCGAGAATATCCATCAGCATTTGGACATGGGCAAACCCAAGGCCTTGGCTATTTGGGATGGATGTAAAGAAATAGCTTTGCCCAAGTTGTTGATTCTGCTTTGTATTCTGGCCGTTTTTGCACCTGCATTTACGATGACCGGAATTCCCGGTGCCTTATTTCTGCCATTGGCATTAGCGATCGGATTTTCGATGATTGTCTCTTTTTTGCTTTCGCAAACCTTTGTTCCGGTAATGGCCAATTGGCTGATGAAATCGCATCCAAAAAAAGCGCATCCGTCGAATATTACCGATGACGAAGCGGAGTTTAATGCATCCGGACTAAGTATAGCATCCGAAGAAGACACTTTTGACCAGAAAAAAATCCTGGTACAAAGAGCTGATTTTAACAATGACGGCAAAATCAACTTTTTTGAACGATTCAGAAACCGATACATGCGATTCATCAATCGGCTTTTTAACTATAAAAAACCGGTTACACTGGTATATCTTTTCCTATCGGCGGGTTTGGTATTACTGCTGTTAAACACTATCGGACAGGATGTGTTTCCTAAAGTCAATTCGAGTCAATTCCAATTGAGACTGCGGGCGCCGGATGGAACCCGTTTGGAAAGTACTGAAGATAAAGCAATAATGGTACTCAACGAACTGGAAAAAATGATTGGTAAAGAACACGTTGCGATATCCTCCGTTTATGTAGGTCAGCATCCCGCCATATTTTCCGTTTCACCCATCTATTTGTTTACCGCCGGACCTCATGAGGCGGTTTTCCAAATTGGATTGAAAGATTATCATGTGGATATGGATGTTTTCAAAGATGAATTCCGCCAGCGCATTAAAAAAATATTGCCCGATGTCAAAATTTCCTTCGAACCCATTGAACTGACGGACAAAGTGCTGAGCCAGGGTTCCCCTACTCCAATTGAAATCAGGATAGCCGGAAAAAATAAAAAGCGAAATGAAGCCTATGCCAATAAACTCATCGCAAAACTGAATAAAATTGACTATTTGAGAGATATTCAGATTGCCCAGCCCATCAAATATCCAGCGCTTGACATCACTATTGACAGAACTCGTGCCGCACAATTAGGGATTGATATGAATGACATTTCGCGTTCCCTTATTGCTTCCACATCTTCTTCACAATATACCGAAAAGAATATTTGGGTAGATGAAAAAGCTGGGTTTTCCTATAACGTTCAGGTACAGGTTCCTTTAAATAAAATGAAAAGCGAAAATGATCTGAAAGAAATTCCGCTGCTGAAGAATGCTTCCCGTCCGGTTTTGAGCGATGTGGCCATAATTACCCCTTCATTTACCTATGGAGAAAATGACAATATTGGAGCCATGCCTTATATTTCTGTCACAGCAAATATGGATCATATTGATTTAGGAACTGCTACTAAAGCTGTTCAGCAAAGCATTGATTCACTTGGCGAACTTCCCAGAGGATTATTCATAGAACAAATTGGTTTAAGCACCGTTTTAAAAGAAACCATGAGAAGTTTGCAGACGGGTTTGTTGATTGCCATATTGGTTATTTTCCTGATGTTGGCTGCAAATTTCCAATCCTTTAAAATCTCGCTGGTTATCTTAACCACGGTTCCCGCCGTTGTTTTAGGCTCTTTATTGCTGCTGGTGATTACAGGTTCGACTTTGAATTTGCAATCGTACATGGGAATTATTATGTCGGTTGGTGTTTCTATTGCTAATGCCGTTCTGATCATCACCAATGCAGAACAGCTTCGAAAACACAATGGCAATGCGTTACAATCGGCACGCGAGGCCGCTTCACTGAGGCTACGTCCCATCATTATGACCAGTATTGCGATGATCGCGGGAATGCTCCCAATGGCCATCGGACACGGAGAAGGCGGCGACCAAATTTCCCCGTTGGGAAGAGCTGTGATTGGCGGATTGGTATTTTCCACCTTTACAGTACTTCTTGTTTTACCGCTCATTTTCGCCTGGGCAATGGGTAAAACTCCGGTGCACTCTTTATCCTTAGATCCAGAAGACAAGGAAAGCCAACATTATATCTCATCTTTACACCCTCAAAATGAAAAATAAATTATTTAAAAAATCGTTTCTGTTTTTAGTCTTAGCCACTGTTTTAACTGCCTGCAATACTTCAGAAAAGAAAGAAATTACAGCTATAGAAACCGCTCCGGCTATCGAAACCTTTACCATCAGTAAAGAAAAATTAGCTACCGAACTCCGCATTCCGGCCGAACTGAACGGTTTTCAACAAGTAGATATTTATGCCAAAGTGAGCAGTTTTGTCAAAGAACTCAAAGTTGATATTGGTTCGCAGGTCAAGAAAGGACAAGTACTTCTCATTTTAGAAGCGCCTGAAATCAGTTCGCAATTAGCGGCAGCCCAATCCAGACAACTTTCGCAAAAAGCCATTTATACCGCCAGTAAAAGTACTTTCGACAGGCTTTTTGAAACCAGTAAAATAGAAGGAACGATTTCCAAAAATGATCTGGAACATGCAGCAGCCCGAAAAAATTCCGATTATGCACAGTATCAGGCAAGCCAGGCCGCTTATAAAGAAATTACGATTATGAAAAGCTATCTGGTAATCCGCGCGCCTTTTGACGGAGTCATCTCAGCCAGGAATGTAAATCCGGGGACCTTTGTTGGATCTTCCGGAAAAGGATCGGAATTCCCGTTATTTACGCTTCAGCAACAGAGTAAATTGCGATTGTCGGTCTATGTTCCGGAGATGTACACCGGTTATCTGACTCTTGGCGATGAACTGATTTTTAATGTAAAATCAATCAATAACGAGACTTTCCATGCAAAAATAGCCCGTATGTCCGGGGCTTTAGACAGTAAACTTCGATCCGAACGTGTAGAGCTAGATGTTTTGAATACCTCTAAGAAACTGTTGCCGGGAATGGTTGCCGAAGTGCTTTTGCCTTTAAAATCAAAAGACAACAATTATGTGGTACCCAAATCAGCTGTGGTGAATGCCAGTGATGGTGTCTATGTTTTTATAGTAGAGAATAATAAAATGAAAAGAACAGCCGTTCAGAAAGGTCGCGAACTGGAAAACCGCGTTGAAATTTTTGGGGATATTCCTGAAAATTCCATATTGGTAAAAATCGCTTCAGAAGAAATGAAAGACGGTATGGCTGTGAAGTAGTAAACAAAAGTGGCTGTCCGTAAATTAATTTTTCGGATGGTCACTTTTATTTAGAAATAAAAGACACTAAATATGATATTTTTCGGCCTCGAGAAAACTCGATTATTTAAGAAGATGTTAATACAAAAGAGTTGAGTATAATTATCGTTTTACCAAAAAGCTTTCTTCGATAATTTTGGAGCATTGTTACCAGAAGTACAACCCGACCTCAAAAAAAAATTTCTAAAACTTTCTCCTTTACTTATAAACCAATACTCTTTTCAAATCTTCAATATCTGAAAAAACAAGAGAATTCAGCATGATGAAAGTTCCTAATTAAAATTATGAACGTTAAAACTGTGAATTTTTCTATATTTGCAGCCTCTGAAATTTAACAAAAATGAACATCAAATTGATTGCTATCGGTAAAACCGATAACAAAGCTTTACAATCTTTAATAGACGACTACACGAAACGATTGTCTTTTTATATCAAGTTCGATTTAGATATTATTTCTGATATCAAAAACGTAAAAAACTTATCCGAAAGTCAACAAAAAGAGAAAGAAGGCGAATTAATTTTGGCAAAAATTACGCCGACAGACCAGCTCATTTTGTTGGACGAAAACGGAAAAAACTTCTCAAGCGTAGGTTTTTCAGAAGAGTTACAAAAGAAAATGAACTCCGGGGTGAAGACTTTAGTTTTTGTAATTGGTGGTCCATATGGATTTTCGGATACCGTTTATGCCAAAGCACAAGGTAAAATATCGCTGTCTCTAATGACTTTTTCGCATCAAATGGTTCGCTTATTTTTTATAGAACAATTGTATCGCGGATTTACTATTTTGAGAAACGAACCGTATCATCACCAGTAAAATAGAATACATTGTTCAATTTTAAGTATTCATTTTTAGTTTCTAATAAATAAATTCTTCAAATTTCACATTAAATTCAGACGAGGGCAACTTTAAACTATTTATAAAAATTTTATTCTGAATGTAACTTCCAAAATTCAAGTTTTTATCAAAGCAAAAAATGTATTGGATGGATTTATTACTTGGTAATTTATTTAAATAGGCTTGCAACTCTTCTGGTTTTACCGCAATAGCATCTACAAAAATTTCGTTGTTTTTGGAAAAAAAGACCACTACTCCTGACTTTGGTTTTTCCAGTTTGTAAAACACATTGGTAAAAGGAATAAAAGCCAGATTTTTTCCAATAGTATCAGCGTAAGAATAATAATTTTCAGCTTTTTCATTTTTGTGCGCCTTGTCTTCGCGCTTTTTTTGCTGCAACTTCATGATTTCTGGAATGGCAAGTCGCAACGGCAATCGTTTGTCTACATTGAGAATCCAATTTGTCGAAATAATACTGTTTTTCCGGTTTACTTCTGCCAAGGTATCTTTACCTTTTGCTCTAAAAAATATATAAATAGGCGAGAGATCCGATATATCTTTTACAATTGTTATGTTGCCTTTTGGTAATAAAAGATCTTCTTTGTTTCCACAGGAAAATAAAGTAAAGAAAACAATCAGCGTAAAATATTTCATCTTTATAAATTGATTTTATTGAATAAGGTAACACATTCCACAGCTTCTTTTACATCGTGAACACGCAGGATCTTTGCTCCTTTGGTCAATGCCAAAGTATTCAAAACTGTGGTTCCGTTTAACGCACTTTCCATTGTAGCGTCAAGCGCTTTATAAATCATCGATTTTCTGGAAACCCCAACAAGAAGCGGAAGTTCCAGCATATTAAACAATTCCATTTTTTGAAAGACTTCGTAATTTTGCGCTATTGTTTTGGCAAAACCAAAGCCAGGATCAATTATTAAATCATTAATTCCAAAACGTCTGGCCATAGCTACTTTCTCCGAAAAATAGAACAACATTTCTTTTACAATATCAGCATAATCCGTGAGTGATTGCATCGTTTGCGGGTTTCCTCGCATGTGCATCATTATATAAGGAACATTATATTTTGCAATTGTCTCCATCATTTTGTCGTCCAGATTTCCGGCTGCAATATCGTTGATAATGGCCGCGCCACTTTCAATTGAAGCTCTAGCAACTTGACTTCTAAAAGTGTCAATCGAGAGTATTGTCTCTGGAAAATGTTTTAAAACTGAATCTACAACGGGTATAATTCTCGAAATTTCTTCTTGCTCCGAGACAAATTCTGCATTTGGTTTACTGGAATAAGCGCCGATATCGATAAAAGTAGCGCCATCAAGCAGCATTTTTTCGACTTGAGAAAGGATTTCAGTTTCATTTTTATACTTTCCGCCATCAAAAAATGAGTTGGGAGTCACATTCAAAATACCCATTACTTTGGGAGTTGACAGGTCTATAAGTGTTCCTTTGCAGTTAATAGTCATTCGTTTACAGTTTTAAAGACTTCAAAATTCTACATTCAAAAAAATTATCTTATTTTTGAAAAAATTTCAAGACAAATATACACCAATAATGAAGAATACTTCAAAGGAATATGATACGGTGATTGCGACTTGTCGTGCGCTGTTTATCAACAAAATGAAAGATTACGGATGTGCTTGGCGAATTTTGAGATTGCCTTCATTGACAGATCAAATCTACATAAAAGCTCAAAGAATTAGAAGTTTACAAGAAAACGAAGTCCGTAAAATTGACGAAGATGAAACAGGTGAATTCATCGGGATTATCAATTATTCTATCATGGCCTTGATTCAATTGGAATTAGGCGTTGCAGACCAACCCGATTTGCAAGTTGCGAAAGCCACTGAATTATATGATGCGAAAATTAAATTGACCAAAGATTTAATGGAAGACAAAAATCATGATTATGGCGAAGCTTGGCGTGAAATGCGCGTGAGTTCCCTAACCGATTTGATTTTACAAAAATTACTTCGTGTCAAGCAAATTGAAGATAATAAAGGAAAAACATTAGTTTCTGAAGGAATTGATGCTAACTATCAGGATATGATAAATTATTCGGTTTTCGCTTTGATTCTAATGGGTTTTGGAAATAAATAATAACAAACAATAGTTAAATATGAAAAATATAATTACTCAGTTTTCTAGAATTTTTGTTGGAATACTATTCATAATATCCGGCTTAATCAAACTAAATGACCCAATTGGTTTTTCCTATAAATTGGCTGAATACTTTAGTGAACCTGTTTTCAATATGCCGTTTTTTATTCCGTTTGCATTAGGATTAGCATTATTTTTAGTGATTCTCGAAGTAGTTCTGGGTATTATGCTGCTCATTGGTTACAAAACAAAATTTACTATTTGGACTCTACTAATTTTAATTCTACTATTTACTTTCTTAACTTTTTATTCGGCGTATTACAATGTGGTAAAAGACTGTGGTTGTTTTGGCGACGCGCTGAAACTGACGCCTTGGCAATCGTTCACCAAAGATATAGTGCTGTTGTTTTTTATTCTTATATTATTTTTTAATCAAAAGCTGGTGAAACCGCTGTTTAGCAATAACGTACAAAACATAGTTATTTACGCCAGTATCGTTTTATCTTCATTTATGGGAGTTTTGGTGTTAAACCATTTGCCTTTAATAGATTTCAGACCATTCAAGGTTGGAAATAATATTCAAAAAGGAATGCGAATTCCTGATGGAGCAAAAAAGTCAGTGGTCGAAATGGTTTTTATCTACAAAGTCGGCGGAGTAGATAAAGAGTTTACTGAAAAAGATTTGATGAACATTCCGGAAGGCGCTGTATTTGTTGACCGAAAGGATAAAGTCATTACAGAAGGTTACGTTCCTCCTATTCATGATTTTACAATGGAAAAAGACGGTTCTGATTATAAAGAGGAATTTTTAGAAGCTTCAAAAGTGATACTGATTGTAGCATATGATCTGGTAAACGCAGACAAAGACGGACTTGCTAAAATGGAAAAACTACACTTAGAAGCGAAAGCAAAGGGGTATAAAGTGATTGGAATGACGGCATCATCTCCGGAAGAAATTGTTGCGGCAAAAAATCAATTCGGGCTTACATTTGACTTTTATTTCTGTGATGCGATTACTTTAAAAACAATTGAAAGAGCCAATCCAAGCATTGTAGTACTTGAAAAAGGAACTATAATGCAGAAAGTTCATCATAATGATCTTGCAGATTTAAAGTTATAGAAAAGTTTAAAATTTACCATTTAAAGTTGCCAGGCTTTAATATAAATACTAAATATGCTGAAATATTTTTTAAATAAAATCGGATATGCACTTCTTACTCTTTTTGGGGTGATTACAGTGATATTCTTTTTGTTTACGGTTTTGCCTGGAGATCCTGCTCGAATGATGCTCGATCAGAACGAAAATTCAGAGCAACTGGCCCTTGTAAAAAAGAAATATGGTTTTGACAAACCAATTTCAACGCAATATTTATATTATCTCAATGACCTTTCGCCTATTTCTTTCCATAGCAATGACCAATCTGATTATACTTTTTTGAGCGAAGGGAAATATAATGCTGCGCCGCTATTTAATATTGGTGAAAATAAATTGGTCTTAAAAACTCCATACCTACGGGAAAGTTTCCAGAAAAGTGGTAAAAAAGTATCTGAAATAATAGCTCATACGCTACCAAGTACTGCTGTTTTAGCACTTTTTGCTATTGTAATTGCTATTGTTTTCGGAATTATTTTCGGAATAATATCTGCGTTGTTTAAAGACACTTGGATTGACCGACTAATCGCTTTAATCAGTACATTAGGAATGAGTATTCCGTCATTTTTTAGCGCAATATTATTTGCTTGGTTATTCGGATTTGTGCTGCAACAATACACGCATCTCAACATGACGGGCAGTTTGTACGAAGTAGATGATTTTGGTGAAGGCAGCTATATCCAGTGGAAAAATATCATTTTGCCCGCAATAGTTTTAGGAATTCGTCCGCTTGCGGTTGTGATCCAGCTTATGCGAAACTCATTACTGGAAACTTTTGGTCAGGATTACATTCGCACAGCACGTGCCAAAGGTTTATCCGAGCTTCAAATCATCAGAAAACATGCTTTGAAAAATTCTTTAAATCCGGTGGTTACCGCTATTTCGGGATGGTTCGCCTCGATGCTTGCAGGCGCAGTTTTTGTTGAATTTATCTTTGGATGGAACGGCTTGGGTAAAGAAATTGTGGAAGCTTTAAACAATCTGGATCTGCCTGTAATCATGGGATCTGTAATTGTTATTGCCACCACCTTTGTAATCATTAACATACTTGTAGATCTTGTTTATGCTTATCTTGATCCAAAAATAAGATTGGGCTAATAGCTTTTTTGGGCTTCACGAAATATATTTTCGAACTCAATGTGACTATTATTTCAATTTATTTATTAACTACAACGATATTATCGCAACATTATCGAGTTGTACTTTCAAAAAATGCTTTTCTTCATAACGCATTCCGATTGTTTGCTTAACTTTGTTTTAAATCAACTAGAAAATGAAAAAAATACTTTTACTATTACTTGCTTTCACTGCCTTTTCCTGTGTGAAAGAGGAAAACACCGAATTCTCAAAAGAAGCTTTAGCAGAAACACTTTTAGCCACTGACGGAAGTCAGGTTGCTTTTCAGGATATTTTGAAACAGTACGAAGGAAAAACACTTGTGATTGAAGTTTGGGCTTCCTGGTGCGGAGATTGTGTAAAGGCGATGCCAAAAATCAAAGAATTACAGTTTAAAAATCCTGATGTATCTTACCTGTTTATATCAATGGATAAAACCGCGGATAAGTGGAAAGAAGGTATTGAAAAACACCAGTTAAATGGCGAGCATTTCATGGCAAACGACCAAATGAAAGGTGTTTTTGCAAAAGCTGTCAATGTAGATTGGATTCCAAGATATATCATTGTGGATAAAACCGGTAAGATTGTTTTATACCGAGCGATTGAAACTGATTTTGATAAAATTAACGAGACTTTAGAAAACTTAAAATAAAGGATTATAATCTACACCGTAATTAGATCTTACTTGATTTATATTTCATAAAATCAAAATTATCAACAAAATATAACTAATTAAAAATGAGAAAGAAGATTGTTGCCGGAAACTGGAAAATGCATAAAAATGCAGAGCAAACAGAGGATTTACTGAATGAACTGATAGCAAAAATACCAACTGATACAAAAGTGCAGGTAATTGTAGCTCCAACATTTGTGAACTTAGCTTCTGCCGTTGATCATTTAGAGTTTACTACTATCGATGTTGCAGCGCAAAATGTTCATCAGGCCGAAAGCGGCGCTTTTACAGGTGAAATCTCTGCGGATATGCTAAAAAGTGTTGGCGTTGATATTGTTATTCTTGGACACTCAGAGCGTCGAGCAATTTTCCATGAAACGGATGCTGTGATTGCTAATAAAGTAGATACTGCTTTAGAACATGACATGAGAATTATTTTTTGCTTTGGAGAAGAATTAAAAGATCGCCAGTCAAAAAATCATTTCAATGTAGTGGAAAATCAATTAAGAGATGGTTTATTTCATATTGAGGCTAAGGATTGGGAAAATATTGTTTTGGCTTACGAGCCAGTTTGGGCAATAGGGACTGGAGAAACAGCTTCTCCGGATCAAGCTCAGGAAATGCATGAATTCATTAGAGAAACAGTTCGCAAGGCTTTTGGAAGCGATATTGCTGAAAACGTATCTATACTTTATGGCGGAAGCGTGAAACCAGATAATGCAAAAGAAATTTTCTCAAAACCAGATGTAGACGGCGGTCTTATTGGTGGTGCTGCGCTTAAAGCGGATGATTTTGTAGCAATTGTAAATGCTTTATAAATTTCTCTTTTAAACTTCAAAAAAAAAGCGATGATTCAGTTCATCGCTTTTTTTTTAAATTCCTATTTCTACCTGAAAACGCAAATACCAATTGTTTTCGGTGCTCCCTTCAAAATAATTTAAAGTATCAAAAGTCAATTCGCTTTGAAATCCCCCTGAAGAATTCACTCGCTGACGATTTCCCGGTAATTTTGTTTGTCCAAAACTAATATTCCAATTTTTATTAGGTCTATAAAAAAAGACTGCATCACGAATAATATTGATATTTTTTCCTTCTTTAATTTGGCTAACATCGCCCGGGGCAAATGACAATTGGACTGCATATAAAAATTTTGAAAAACCTACATATCGGTCTAATGGCATACGCAAACATCTGATTTGTCAATCATAAACCCCTTCTCCGCCTTCATTTGGGAATAAGTTACTCTGTTTGCATTCGAAAACGAATATTCAGTTGGTATAAACTATCAGGAGAAGCTATTCCTATTCCTTTACCAAAACTATAGTAAGGAAGTGCTGATAATTTTAGGTCGTTTTCCGGTTGCTCTGTTTTATAGTAACTTGGACACAGCTCGCAATACTGCAGAGAAAAACGAAAAATCGAATGATTTTGTTCATTGTAAGGTAGCCTGTTAGTTGTGCAAATATAAAATAAAATGTGATTTACAAATGTGATTTAAATAGTGATTACTACCTTTGTAAAAAATTAAACATGTCAAACATTTACATTGGATATCATTTTACTATTGAACCCAAAGACTCTAGCGATAGCGAACAGGCGAAGCAATTGGGCTCAGAAATATTAATTGCAGAATTAGGAGAACGAGCATTCGAAAGTTTTACAGAAACCGAAACTGGTGTTTCCGCTTTTGTCCAAAAGGATTTGTGGGATACAGCTATTTTAGAAGACATTCATATTTTGCAGTCGGAGGAATTTAAAATTGACTATACATTTGAAGAAATTGACCAGGTAAACTGGAATGAAGAATGGGAAAAGAATTTTGAAGCGATAGATGTTGATGGAAACTGTCATGTGCGTGCTCCATTTCATCCAAAAACAGCTGCCGAATATGATATTGTAATCGAACCAAAAATGAGTTTTGGTACGGGCCATCATGAGACAACTCACATGATGATTCAACATTTGTTGGAAATGGATGTTGACGGACTAAAAACGTTAGACATGGGTTGTGGCACAGCTATTTTAGCAATACTTGCTGAGATGAAAGGCGCTAAACCAATTGATGCCATTGATATCGATAACTGGTGTTACTTAAACTCAATTGAAAATGCAGAACGCAATAATTGCACACAAATTACAGTTTACGAGGGTGACGCAGCTTTGCTAAAAGGAAAAAAATATGATTTAATTATCGCAAATATTAATAGAAATATTTTATTGAATGATATGCAAAATTACGTTGATTGCCTAAATCCAAAAGGTACACTGTTGTTAAGTGGTTTCTATGAACAGGACATCGCTGTTATCGATAGTTCCTGCACAGAGAAAGGATTGAAGTATGTTAAAAAATTTGAAAGAAACAATTGGGTTTCTTTGAAATATTCTAATTAGTGTGATATTTTTTTATTAATTACGAAAGTACAAAAAACCTACAAAATGAGTACTAAAGAAAAAGTAAGAGAAAAAGTTAGCGTCAAGGAAGTTACGAGTCTAGATCATGAAATAGTGGTTTACAACGACGATGTAAATACTTTTGACCATGTGATTGACACGTTGATTCGTGTTTGTAATCACACTCCTGAACAAGCGGAACAATGCTCATTAATCGTTCATTACAATGGAAAATGCACTGTAAAAACCGGTTCTTATGACAAATTAAAACCACAATGTTCACAATTATTAGAAGCAGGATTAAATGCAGAGATAATTTAGCAATTGGTAAAAAATCATTTTACTACAGTTTTACAATTATTAATTTAAAAAACACTCTCTTTTATTTATATTTGAATAAAGGAGAGTGTTTATTTATTTTAGGATATAATACATTCTAGTTACCTCACGCTTAAGTTTTTGTACCAAATGATGATCAAAAAAAAATGAATTATAAACGTACTGTAATTATAGTATAATCGAAAATAATAAATGAAAAGCACTTCTCTATTAATTCCATTTATTGGATTCAGTCTACTTTATCTACTGCTAATTGTTTTGGGCAGAGAAGATATTGCTTGGTTTTTTAAGCCGCTTCTGATGCCATTTTTGATTCTTGCCGTTTATTTTCATCATCGATTTACAACCAAGAAAATCCTTCTTACTGCGTTAGTCTTGTCATGGATTGGAGATATTCTTCTGATGTTTGTTGATAAAGCAGAATGGTATTTTACAGCGGGACTGATCGCCTTTCTTATTTCTCATATCTTTTATATTATACTGTTCAGTAAGCAATTAAAAATATATTTAAAGAAAAGTAAAATTATTTTTTGGGTAGGTGTTACAGTTATTGTCTGCTATTTAACCATTACGATGCTCCTTTTATTACCAACACTAAATGAATTAACGATACCGGTTTTTATCTATTCCATGACAATTTCAATCATGTGGTTATTTGCTTTTAAAGGCTTTTTAAACTGGCAAAAACCAGCCAACAGCTACATTTTAATTGGCTCATTATTTTTTGTTTTTTCGGATACTATATTGGCATTTAATAAATTTTACACACCATTGCAATACAGCTCCCTGCTAATCATGTCCACATACCTGGCGGCACAGTATTTTATAGTGACTGGCATTTTGAAATTAAACGAAAAAAAGTAGTACTTCCGTAAGAAAATACTACTTTTTTAATACTGTATTTAATGTTAATGAGGTAATTTATTTTTTAGTACACCATAAAGGTAAGTGCCCAATAAGGCTCCAAAAAGCACTATCGATACCGTCCAGAAACCTGCTCCAAGCAAGATAAAAATGGGTCCCGGACAAGAACCTACCAAAGCCCAACCCAAACCAAAAAATAATCCTCCAATCCAGTATCGAGACGATCCTTCTTCTTTAGCAGGAATTTCTATTGATTCTCCTTTAATGTCTTTTATATTATTTCTTTTTATAATTTGTATTCCAATAATTCCGGTCAAGACAGCTACAGAAATAATTCCGTACATGTGGAACGACTGAAATTGGAACATTTCGTAAATGCGATACCAGGAAACAGCCTCCGATTTAGTCAATACAATTCCGAAAATAAAGCCAACTGCCAGATATTTTAATATATTTTTCATGTTTTTAATTTTAAAATTTAAAATGCGAATGCGTATTTATTTGCTAGTTTAAAATTAATGGCAATAAGAAATGTGCCATTATCAATCCACCGATGAAAAATCCAACAACGGCTTTCAAAGAAGGAATTTGTAAATTACTTAAACCAGAAATAGCATGTCCCGAAGTACAGCCGCCAGCATAACGAGAACCAAAACCAATTAAAATGCCACCGATAAGCAAAATAAAAATACTTTTTGGCGATTCTAAAATGGACACCGCAAAAAGAGCATCGGGAATTAATTTCCCTTCCGGAGCATCAATACCTAGTTGTGCCAGTTGATAAATAGTACTTGGATTAATACTAACATTCGAGGGATCGCTCATAAAATGAACCGCAACAAAACCACCCAGCATAGCTCCAAGAACTACAACTAAATTCCAGCGTTGTGCTTTCCAATCAAAATCAAAAAAGGCTACACGCTTCCCTAACCCAGCCATAGAACATAGCGAACGCAAATTTGACGACATCCCGAAGGACTTTCCAAAATATATCAACGCCAGCATAATTATTCCTATTAAAAATCCGGAAACATACCACGACCATGTTTGAAAAATAATATCCATATTGTTTTTTTTTGTGCAAATATAAGAAGCATTTCATAAGATTTTTAATGGAAATAGAAAATCAATAAAATGAGCCGACTCAAATTAATTTGGTTAGTGGTAGTAGGGTCTAAAGTTCTGTTTATATTTGTAGTGTTAAAATTATATGCTTCTGTAATTTTACCTTGAATTTTATCTTGTAAAATTATCCCAATTATGAAAAAATTAATCCTTGGCATAACGTTGTTAATCGGCATGGCTTCTTGTTCTAGTACACAGTCTGTTTTAAAAAATACAGATGATGCGGCACCCAATCTTAAATTGTCCACAAATAATACTTTTGTAATTACAGAATTTAGTACAGACAAAAAATATGGCTACGATAAAGAGTATCCAATCAATATTTTTTATAACAGCACTAAAAACGAAACTATCAATCAAGGTCGGTTTTTGAATGCATTGGCAGGACCAAAAGGGGAAAAAATCACCTATACTAAATTGGAAAGCTGTTGTCCGTTTCCAACAAAAAGAAGTGAACTGGGTGCCGGATTTTTAGACGTTTATAAATTAGAATGGCAAGGCCAAAAAAACCCCGTTATACTCTACCTGAACATTTATGAAAAAGGAATTTTGATGGTTCCAGTCGGACTAACGCTGAAACAAAACGAATAAATTATGAACAAAAAAATATTCTAATGTCCCAGATCCCTAGCCCTGATGGAAGAGGAAATCCTCCCGATTTTTTTCGGGAGATTGTATCGTACAGCAGGAAATAGCTCCTAAAAATAGTATTTCCATAAAATTATTTAAAATTCATAAATCGTTAAACGTAAATCCTAACTACCTTTATACCTTCAAAAAATCTATTATGAACTTACAACATATTCCACAAATTAAACATACTGACAGTGGCAATTTCTTTCTGCTTGCTGGTCCTTGCGCTATAGAAAATGAAGAAATGGCGCTACGGATTGCCGAAAAATTAGTGGGCATCACTGATTATTTACAGATTCCGTTCGTTTTCAAAGGTTCTTTCAAGAAAGCCAACCGTTCCAGGATTGACAGTTTTTCCGGAATTGGAGATGAAAAAGCGCTTAAAATTCTGAGAAAAGTTTCGGAAACTTTTAAAGTTCCTACCGTAACTGACATCCACACAAATGAAGATGCGGACATGGCGGCTCAATACGTCGATATTTTGCAAATCCCTGCTTTCTTGGTCCGTCAAACAGATTTAGTTGTGGCTGCAGCCAATACAGGAAAAGTAGTCAACCTGAAAAAGGGACAATTCATGAGTCCGGAAAGCATGAAACATGCGGTTCAAAAAGTGCTGGATTGCAACAATGAAAACGTGATGATCACTGATAGAGGAACAATGTTTGGCTACCAGGACATGATTGTGGATTTCCGAGGAATTCCTACGATGCAACAATATGCAACTACCGTTCTGGATGTAACCCATTCGCTGCAACAGCCCAACCAAACGGCTGGCGTAACTGGCGGAAGGCCTGATATGATTGAGACCATTGCAAAAGCAGGAATTGCTGTAGGCGTGGACGGCATTTTTATTGAAACTCATTTTGATCCCGCTAACGCAAAAAGTGACGGTGCCAATATGCTTCACTTAGATTATTTTGAAGGATTGATGACCAAATTAGTTGCGATACGAAAAACGATAAATCAGTTTTAAATTTATTACAAATTTGTGATGAAAATTTTAATTTTGAATTGAAACACTTAAGAGGCTGTCAGACATGACAGCCTCCATTTGTTTAAACCACTTTTTTTCTTAAACAATGGCTATTCGTTACATTTTAATAATGGATTTCCTTAATAAATAGCTTTCTATTATAAAAAAAATTATCTAAATTTGAAAATGTGTTTTTCTTGTAAATTAAGAGCATTTATTATATTGATATATGCCCATAATCCAAAGAAATAATTTTTATACGCAATGACAATAAAACAAATAAATCCTGATTCTGGAGTGGAATATCACTTTGATAATTTTTTTAATATCTCAGCAGATTTTATTTGTATTGCAGGATTTGATGGGTATTTTAAAAGGATAAATCCGGCTGTTTCAAAATTATTAGGATATTCCGAAGAGGAATTATATGCAAGGCCCATCAGCAGTTTTGTGTATGCACCCGACCTAAAAATTACCATAGAAACCAGAGAAGAAGTATATAAAAACAAGCCTCTTTTGAATTTTGAAAACCGCTATTTGACTAAAAGCGGGGAAATTGTGTGGTTATCCTGGACTTCGATGCCTATTGAGTCAGAGAAATTAGTGTATGCCATTGCTAAGAACATTACGCATAAAAAAAGAGTGGAAGAAGAACGCAATTTACTTCTTGCTAATCTAACGCAAATTAACAAGGAACTTACACTTTTGTCGCACAAAACATCCCATGATTTAAAGTCTCCCATCAATAATATGCTTTCTGTTTTCAGCCTTATTGATATTTCAAAAATCAATGATCCGGAAACGTTGGAACTGATAGAAATTCTTAAATTAACCAGTGAAAATTTAAAACAGACTTTAAACGATTCTATTGATGAACTCTCTGAAAATCAGAGTATCAATACGCAAATCGAAGAAATAAATCTTAATGAGTCTCTCAATGAGGTACTGAGCTCCATAAATTCGTTGGTACGCGATTCAAAAGCAGTTATTAATGTTGACTTTTCAGATTTTGAGACTGTCGCTTTTAATAAATCGTATATTAAAAGCATTTTTTTGAATTTATTAACTAATTCCATTAAATATGCAAAACCACATCAATCACCAGTGATAACTATCCAATCACGGAAAATAAATGGGGTGAACCAATTAATTTTTTCTGATAATGGACTTGGTTTTGATATGGATAAGGTAAAAGATAAAATTTTTGGTTTGTATGAAAAATTTCATAGTAATATCGACAGTAATGGTATAGGATTGTATTTAGTTTACAATCATATCACCAGTTTAGGTGGCCGAATTGCTGTTGAAAGTAAAATAAATGAAGGTGCTAAATTCACCATTTCCTTCAGATATTGAAAAAAACTGATTTTAGCACCTTCTAAAATTAGAGTGTTTTTATTTTACAATCCCATTCTGATCAATCAGATAAAGTAATGAAGCCATAGCTGCCGCTCCGAGTTCTAACTCTCTTTTATTGACAGCATCAAAAGTGTCATTTGCCGCATGATGATAATCAAAATAACGTTGTGAATCAGGTTGCAAACCAACCTTTACAATATGATTTGATTGTAACGGCCCAATATCAACGCCGGAATGTCCTTTTACAAATTTGTGAACTAAATACGGTTCGAATAATGTTGCCCAACTACTGATTTTATTAAAATTTGCTTCATCAGCTTCGATTGAAAATCCTCTTGGAGAAAATCCTCCCGAATCACTTTCTAAAGCAAAAATGTGATTTTCATTGTTTTTATTGGATTGTGTTTCATATTCTTTTCCGCCCCGAACGCCGTTTTCTTCGTTCATAAACAAAACTACTCGAAGCGTGTTTTTAGGTTTATATCCAATGTTTTTTAAGATATTCAATACTTCCATACTTTGCACACAGCCGGCGCCATCGTCATGAGAACCATCTCCTAAATCCCAGGAATCCAGATGCCCGCCAACGACCATTATTCGTTCAGGATGTTCAGAACCGGTCATTTCACCAACAACATTATAGGATAAAACATCATCAAATGTTTCACAGGACTGTTTAAAATAGAATGGTGCATTTGGATTTTCTTTTAAACTTTTGCTTAAAAGTTCGGCACCGTTTGTGCTTATCGCAGCAGCAGGAATTCGTTGTTCTTTGGCGATTTCTCCATAATTAGTTGCACCGGTATGCGGTAAATCATCCAGTCGCAGATTCATCGATCTGACAATTACGGCTAATGCTCCCAGTTTTCCGGCTTCTCTTGCTCCTGAGGATCTTTGATCTACACAACTTCCATACGCTTTGAAAGTTTCAATAAATTCAGGATTCATGGGTCTGTTAAAAAAAATGATTTTGCCTTTTACTTTTTCTTCCCCTAGTGCGGTTAATTCTTCTAAACTGTTTACTTCCAGTACAGCTGCTTGTAATCCTTTTTTTGGAGTGGCAACTGAGCCGCCAAGCGCGCATATTGGAAAAGTGATTTTTTGTTTTCCCAATCGCAGATAAGCGATTTCTTTCTCGCCCCTAACCCATTTTGGCACCATCACTTCCTGAAGATATACTTTATCTAGTCCCAGTGTTTCCAATTGCGCTTTGGTATATAAAACCGCTTTTTCGGCTCCGGTTGAACCTGATAATCGCGAACCAATTGTATTGGACAAGTGTTCCAACCAAGGGTAGCTTTTTCCATTTGTCAAGGATGATTTATAAATTTCCTTCAGAGTCTGTTCGTCTTTAGTTTGTGCAAAAGCAGTAATTCCGCTTAACAAAATTGCGGTTAAAATAATTGATTTTTTCATAGTAAATGCAGGTCTTTTTTGGTGATTTAATTTAGAACTTTGGTTTTGGTTGCTGTTGCAATTTCGTAATTCTTACCGAATATTTGATTTAAGTTCAAAAAAAATCCTGCAAGTTTTAAGTTCTTGCAGGATTTAAGTGTATTATTGGATTGGTTCAAAACTAATTGCTGTTCCTCCTCCCGGAGCTAAATTCAAATTGATTTTAGACTTACTTGTTACCACGATAGTTCTTATTTTGTAAGCAATTGGATTTTTTTGCCAGTCGGCATCTTTTGCATCTTCATAAATAATGGCCTTGTACTTTTTACCTTTTGTAAGAAAGTCTAATTTTAATTGTGATTTTCTTGCATTTTCATCGGTGATTGCGCCAAGAAACCAAGTTTCCTTTCCTTTGGTTTTTCTGGCAACTGTAATATAATCGCCGGGTTCAGCTTCTAAATATTTGCTATCATCCCAATCTGTAGCAACATCTTTTATAAACTGAAAAGCATCCGGATATTTTTCGTAATTCTCCGGTAAGTCAGCTGCCATTTGCAGCGGAGAATACATTGTCACGTACAAAGCCAGTTGCTTGGCTAAAGTAGTATGAACCTGCTCCGTTTTATTTTTATCATAATAACTCATCTTGATTTCAAATATACCGGGCGTATAATCCATTGGTCCGCCCAATTGTCTTGTAAATGGCAAAATGGTTTCATGCATAGGCGGATTTCCAACACTCCAAGCATTGAATTCATTTCCACGAGCTGCTTCAGCAGCAATATAATTAGGATACGTTCTTCCAAAACCGGTTGGTCTGGATGATTCGTGAGAGTTAATCATGATCTTGTAATCCGCAGCGCGTTTTACCACAAAATTGAAATGATTCACCATAGATTGTCCGTCATGAAACTCGCCACGCGGAATGATTTTGCCCACGTAACCTGATTTTACAGCAGGATATTCGTATTTTTTCATCAAATCAAATGCGCGATCCAAATGTCTTTCATAATTACTGACAGAACCCGATGTTTCATGATGCATAATCATTTTCACGTTTTTTGCTTTGGCGTAAGCCGAAAGCGCTGCAATATCGAAATCCGGATAAGGTGTCGTAAAATCAAAAACTTCTTCTTTCCAGTTGCCATTCCAATCTTCCCAACCTACATTCCATCCTTCTACTAAAACGCCGTCGAAACCATTTTTGGCGGCAAAATCAATGTATCTTTTCGTATTTTCGGTTGTTGCTCCATGTTTTCCTGACGCTTTTGGCGCGTTAGCAAAATTGGTGGCATTTTGCGAACCTGCATAATCCCATGTCGATTTTCCCACGTGCATTTCCCACCAAATCCCCACATATTTCATCGGTTTTATCCAGGAAGTATCCTCCAATTGCGAAGGTTCATTAAGGTTCAGAATCATTTTGGAAGCCACAATATCTCTGGCATCATCACTTATCATGATTGTTCTCCAAGGCGATACACAAGGTGTCTGTAAATAAGCTTTGTCACCTATTGCATTTGGAACCAATTGCGCTGTAAGTTTAAAAGTGTTTACATCTGCCTTCAGATGCATCACCGGATAGTTGACAACTGCAGCTTCAAAAATATTGAGGTACAAACCTGCTGGCGATTTCATCATTAATGGCGATTGAACGGTGTATTTCCCCGGAATGGATTTTACCCCAATTCCATTATTCATGTTTATTTTAGAGTTGTCTATTTCAGAAAATTTCGTTTCGTTGTACTCGTATTCGTTGCTGTCAAAATCACCAGGAATCCAGAATACTTTATTGTTTTCTGTCAAATTAAATTCAGTCACTTCATCCGAAATAATGAAATAATTTAATTCCGCTTGCTTTGGAAAATCATATCTGAAAGCTACTCCTTCATCAAAAACTCTAAAAATGATATTCATTTTCACCTTAGTTTCCTTATTGATAAGCGAAACATTAAGTTCGTTATACTGATTTAGAATACTGGCTTGTTCTCCTAAAACTGGCTTCCAAGATTCGTTGAAGCTTGAAGTTTTTGAATTCAGTATTTCAAAGTTAGCGTCTAAAGCTGGTTTTTCTTTTAATTTAATACCTAAGGCGCTTTCTAAAACGACCGCTTTGTTTTTGTAATTTACGGAATAAAAAGGTTGACCATTTGTTCCTAATTTGAAATTTAAGGCAATTTTACCCGATGGCGATTGAACGCTTTGGGCATTGCCAAAATTGAAAAGAAAGAGTAGAAAAAGAGAAAATAAACATTTCATTTTTGGATGATTTTTTAGAATTGATAAAAGTAAATAAAATAGCTGTTTTACACCGTATGACTTTTAACAAATACCGTTTTTTTGTTAAAAAAAACCCTTCAGTACAAATACTGAAGGGCCGATCATAAATAAACAAACCAAATCTATTTGATCAACTCAAAACTAACTTTATTTTCAGTCGTGGAATCCGTGCCAACGAAAACATGAAAAGTTCCGAGCTCCGCATTAAACATTAATTCTGAATTGTAAAATTTGAGTTCTTCTTCAGAAATTTCAAATTTTACTGTTTGCATTTCTCCTTTTTTAAGAGCAATCTTCTGAAAACCTTTCAATTCTTTTAACGGTCTGGTAACTGTACCAACTAAGTCTCTAATATACAGCTGAACTACTTCTTTTCCATCAAAAGTTCCGGTATTTGTAACGTCAACACTAACAATCAATTTTTCGGTCCTTTTCATCTTATCGGATGAAATTTTCACGTTTGAATATCCAAAAGTGGTGTAACTCAAACCAAAACCAAAAGGATATAAAGGTTCATTTCTTTCATCGATATAATTGGATCTAAACTTTTCGAATTTACCTTCTTTATTTACTAGAGGTCTTCCTGTATTTTTTTGATTGTAATAAATTGGCACCTGGCCTACACTTCTAGGAAACGTTGCAGTTAGTTTACCGGAAGGATTTTGATTTCCAAACAAAACGTCAGCAATCGCAGTTCCTGCCTCACTTCCTGCAAACCATGCATTCAATATTGCTGGCACCGTTGCATTTTCCTGAACCAACACCAAAGGACGGCCTGTAAATAAAACCAGTACAACCGGTTTTCCCGTTTTCAGTAATGCTTCTAATAAATCTTTTTGCGCTTGTGGAATTTCTAAATTAGTCCTGCTACTGCTTTCTCCTGACATTTCTGCTGATTCACCTAAAGCTGCTACAATCACATCGGATTGATTCGCAATTTTCAAAGCTTCCGCCAATAATTCTTCGGAAGTTCTGCTGTCACGGTGTAAGGTTTTGCCAAACATGGTTGCTTTTTCTTCGAAAGCAGCATCATAATCCAGATTGCTTCCCTTTGCGTAAAGCACCTTTGTAGCAGTTCCGGCCACTTCTCTGATACCGGCTATTAAGGATATGGATTTATCCATATTTGTAGCCACGCTCCAAGTACCTGCCATATTTTCCGTGGCATCAGCCAATGGTCCAATAACGGCAACTGTTCCTGATTTTTTCAACGGTAGCAACTGATTATTGTTTTTTAGCAAAACTAATGACTGTGCTGAAATAGCTCTTGCTTCGGCTCTGTGGCTTTTTGTGAAAATTTCCGTTTTGGCTCTTGTTTCATCGCAATACTTATAAGGATCGTGGAATAATCCCAAATCATATTTGGCATTTAAAATAAGACGAGCTGCATTATCTATTTGTTCAACGCTAACTTTTCCTTCTTCCACTGATTTCTTTAATGTCGTCAGGAAACCTTCCCCCACCATATCCATTTCAATTCCAGCATTTAGTGCCAAAGCAGATACGGTCTGCAAATCGCCCATTCCATGATCTACCATTTCGTTTATTCCGGTGTAATCAGTAACTACAAAACCATCAAAACCCCACTGTTTTCTTAAAACATCAGTCATTAACCATTTATTTCCGGTTGCAGGAATACCATCGACTTCATTGAAAGACGCCATCACCGAACCAACGCCGGCATCAATAGCGGCTTTGTAAGGAGGAAAATAATCGTTGTACATTTTTATTCTACTCATATCGACCGTGTTGTAATCACGCCCTGCATCTGGCGCGCCGTACAAAGCAAAATGTTTAACGCACGACAAAAGCGTATTATTCTTTGACAAATCATTTTGTTGATATCCGTTGACCATTGCTTTTGCGATCTGGCTTCCCAAAAACGGATCTTCACCCGAACCTTCAGAAACTCTTCCCCAACGTGGATCACGGGAAACGTCAACCATAGGTGAAAATGTCCAGTTAATTCCATCGGCACTGGCTTCTTGAGCGGCAATTTGTGCAGAACGTTCGATCAATTTCATGTCCCAAGTACAGGACAATCCAAGCGGAATAGGAAAAGTTGTCTCATAACCGTGTATCACGTCCATTCCAAAAAGTAATGGAATTTTCAATCGGCTTTTTTCGACAGCGATTTTTTGTACTTCTTTTATTTTTTGAACCGATTTGATGTTAAATAAACCACCAACCTTACCTTCTTCTATATTTTTCGCCACATTTGAACTGTTTGCAGCTCCAGTGGTAATATCACCCGAAGTAGGTAAATTCAACTGACCTATTTTCTCTTCCAGAGTCATTTTGGAAAGTAACTCTGCAACAAATTCAGTTTTAGGTTTAATTTTAATTGCCTTTTTAGTTGTCTTTTTTTGGCTGTAGCCAAAAAGTGAAAATCCAATAAGGAGTATAATAAGTTTAATTTTCATTTTGTCTGTTTTTAATTTGTTTGAACATCCAATCATAAATGTCTTGGTTGTCATATACTCTTGACCAACTGTCGTGATTTGCATCATCAAAAATTGTCAGTGCAACATTCCTATTACAGGTTTTTAATTTTTTATACATCGCAATCGAATACTCCACATTTACGACATCATCCAGCAAACCATGAAAAATTCGGGTTGGAATAGCTGCGATTTTACAGTTTTCTATCATTGGAACTCTGTCTGCAAATCCTGCAATAGGCACCAAAGCGGCAAAGGTTTCAGGATGTGCAAAGGCCAGATTCCAGGCACCCCAAGCTCCCATACTAAGACCTGTGAGATAAAT
The DNA here is from genome assembly GCF_004349085.1 of Flavobacterium caseinilyticum. Classification (GTDB taxonomy): domain Bacteria; phylum Bacteroidota; class Bacteroidia; order Flavobacteriales; family Flavobacteriaceae; genus Flavobacterium; species Flavobacterium caseinilyticum. The sequence continues at coordinate 546,326 of NZ_SMFM01000002.1, forward strand.
TCTGTTACTGTCAATATTGTTCTCTTTCTGTATTTTTAAAATCAGACGATAGAGAACTTCTTCATTCCAATACTCATTTTCCGGGCATTGCGGTGCCAAAACATAAGCATCTAATTCATGACTTTTCAAATACTTGAACGGTCCATGTGCTTTTACTTTTTCAATATCCGTTCCTTTTTCACCGGAACCATGAAGAAAAAGAATCAGCGGCTTTTTTTCTTTAGTATTTTTTGGAATGTGTAAAGCGTACGCTAATTCGCGTTTTTGTACTATTTCGGTTTTTATGACACCAATTACCTCACTTTGTGAAAACGAAAATTGGGTTGCAATCAGCAGAAGAAAAAGAAGCATTTTATTCATTAAATAATGAATTTAAAAAAACAGATTGCTTTTTAGATCAAACAATCTGTTTTTATTTTATTAATTATTATCTTTTTGTTTTTTCCAATTTATAAAGAGCAATTACTTCGCTAGGACTCAATGCTGATTTGTAAATTCTCATTTCATCCAACAATCCAGCATAATCTGTTGCCCAGCCTTCGTCTCCATGTGTAGTTGTTAACGATGGTGAAGTACTGAATTGATTGGATCCAATCACTATTTGCGATAAATTTGGAGTTGCAAAAACCAAAGCACCGTATAATGGAGCGTTGTTAGGATTTGCGTTGCTTCCGTCAGGTCCGCCCGGATTATCACCATATAAGATACAAGATCCGTTTAAATCTGTAAAAGGACCATATGGCGTACCGTAAATACTGGTAGTGCCTTTTTCTCCATTTTTGTAAACGGTATATCTCGATGTCGCAGCATCATAGGTCAAAATAACATGGATCCAAGTGTCAATTGCGCCATCGATATTAAAAATTGGTCCTTGTCCACCCCAAGCAACTCTTTTGTTTTCGATTCCCATTTTCAAACGAAGTGTGTTAGGTCTGGCATTATCAGGGTTTTCAAGAAATAAGTTTAAACCTCCCCAAAAACCAGCTGGATTTACCAACGAAAATATTCCTTGAATCCCTTTTCCTTGTCCCGGAGCACCACCATCAGGAACGGTTTGACCAGATTTCATCCAAAAACTGAAACTGAAACTGCTTAACGCGCCCACAGCTGTTGCATTATTGTAAACTGCATAACGCTCTTGCATATTTGAGCCTTGAAAAGCCTGTCCTTTAATCCCATCAGTATAGGCAACGTTTTTTCCTATGCCGGTAAGACCTCCTTTTGAATCTGCGATGTTACCATCAAAACTCCATTTTGCAATAAGGTTATCTGCATTTACTTCATCTGAGGTATTATAAGAACCTACTGGCGGTAAATCCAATGGCTCGTTGCTGTCTACATTATCGGAACAGCTTGTCAGTAACTGCATCGAAAGCGCAGTAGTCAGACAAAATATTTTAATACTATTTTTCATGTTTTATTTTTTTTAAATTATTAATAATTTTGGTATTCCTTTTACCGAATTTGGTTAAAAACCATATTTACCAGAATGAAAACCAAGATTAATCAAACCTTGTTTTACCTCAGGAGCATTCATAAACAATTGCCACAATAAACCTGTACGATAATTTTCGAGCATAACCATTTCCGGTCCTTGGTCTATTGCCAGATAGCGTTGTGCTGTCCATTGGTACTGCTGACTGTGAGCATCATAAAATCCCGCCACACCCCAAGTTTCATTTTTATAATTTTCATATAAATTTCGGATGAATGCTTTCGATTCTACAGGAGTATACACAATCGAACTTATCGCTGCCGTTGGCGAAATAACGCCTTTGTCATTGCTTGGCATATGTGCATCATATCCTATTGAACCATCGCCATTGCGGGAATACGAAGCCGTCAATCCCCAATAATTAGCACCGTATCCTTTGAAACCTTTTGGATTGGCAACGGCATATAAATAATTAATTTTAGTATGATTGGAATTCACATCCCAATAATTAGCATATTTATCAGTCAACTGATTTGGATCTAAACCTAAATAAGAATAGTGAGCCCAAAATAAAGGTCCGCCAAATTCTTCGGCACCATTGTGTTTTAAAATCAATGGGAGGTTGTATTTAGTTTTAGCTGACACTATGCCACCACTTCTTGCCCAACCTTCATGATACGCCGCCGGAGCAATTGCATGTGTTGGAGAAGCTGCTGCCATAACATAAGTAATCAAACATTCATTGTAGCCTTCCAAAGGAAAATTCATTTCCCAATTGTAATTAGGAGACCAATGCCAGAATAATTTATTCTGGTTATTTGTGTACCATTGCCAGTCCACTCCTTTCCATAACACATCGAATTTTTGAGCTACTGCTTTCTCTTCTGTTGTTCCGTTTTTAAAGTATTCTCTAACGGTTATCATTCCTGCCACTAAAAAAGAAGTTTCCACTAAATCTCCACCGTTATCTTTTGTACCAAAAGGGATTACGCGGCCTGTAGTTCCGTTTATCCAATGAGGCCACGCACCATGAAAACGCTCCGCAGTACTCAAAAAATTAGCGATTTTGTTTAGACGTTCTGCGCCTTGTGTTTTTGTAATGTAACCACGAGACATCGCCGAAACGATCGCCATTAAACCAAAACCAGAACCACCTGTAGTGACAATATTTTGGTCAAAAGTGGGATCCTGAGGGATATAACGTTCTCTTGCCATTCCGGAATTTGACTCGGCATACTCCCAAAAATAAGCAAACGTTTGTTTTTGCACTACCTCTAATAATTCCTCGTCCGTTAGTTTAACAGCCGGAGGAACAACAACAGGAGTAGTTACTGAAGGACCCTTATCTGTGCTTCCGGAGGAGTCACATCCAAGAAATGTAAGGAGCATAAATAAAGCTGAAAATTTAATCATTTTTAGATTTTTTATGTGGTTTTCCTCGCCTCTGTCTCTTCCCCAATTACATCAGGAAAGAGAAAAGGTTTGGGATTTATTTTAAATTAATATCCTGGATTTTGCGTGGATTTTCCGTTTGACTGCGTTATAAATTTTTGAGGAATAGGAAACAATTCATGTTTTCCTTCCACAAAAGTTTTTCCATCCGCCGCCATAACCGATTTTGCCTGACCCGTTCTCACGATATCAAACCATCTGTCATGTTCAAAAGCCAATTCATGTCTTCTTTCAGCTCTAATTGCCGCTCTCAGTGCAACTTGTCCTGTAGCAGTTGTATTTGCTAATCCAGCTCTGTTTCTAACTTTGTTCAAAGGCCCCGTTACATCACCTGTTCCGCTTTCATTTGCAGCTTCAGCTTGCATTAGTAGCACTTCGGCATAACGCAACACACGAATGTTTTTTGTAGTTTCCCAATCGCCGTTGAACGTTTCCTTGGTATTACTTACATACGCTTTTTCATTATATCTAGGATTAGCAACCAGCGGAGAAACTACTCTTCCATCCCACATGGTCTCTCCTGCGAAAATAATCGTAGCATCTTTTCTAACATCACCAGCTTCATACGAATTGGTTAAGCTTTCTGTTGGTGTATTGAAACCCCAACCCCAACCACTTGTTCCTCTGGCTCCCTGAGAAACCATATAACCTTCAATTCCTTGAGAAGGATTTCCGCCGTAACCGCGGATTTCAAAGATAGATTCAACGCTATCTTCTCCAATTTCTCTCCAAATTGTAGCATAATCATTCACTAAATTATATCCTGTAACAGCAGCACTTTGATCTTTTACACCTTGCCAATTACGCTGATATAAATACACTTTGGCCAATAAAGCATGAGCAGCACCTTTAGTAGCTCTACCTAAATCAGAACTTGCATACCCTGATTTTTCAGGAAGTGCTCCGATAGCTGCTAATAAATCAGTTTCGATGAATTTATACACATCCTCTTTCGATTTACGTATCAATGTCATATCCGTATCTTCAACAGAAGATGGTACTGGAACGCGATCCACAATTGGAACTCCACCATAACATCTTACCAAATTAAAATACATTAAAGCACGTAGAAATTTAGCTTCACCTGTTAACCTTGATACAACAGCAGCATCAGCTTTGTCTAATTTTGGAAGGTAGTTCAGCGCAATATTAGCCTTACTAATTCCTTGATAATTTGTTTCAAAAACTTGTTCAACGGATAATGAAGTTGCATCCATAGTAAGTGCGTCAAGCTTGTCTTTATCTGCGCCTGTATCACCGGGATCTGAACCTTTATCAGCATCATCTGAGGTCATACTTGTTAATCCGTTCCATGCAAAAGAACTTGCGTTAAAACTCAACGCATTACTGTAAATAGCGGTTACAAAGCTTTTTGCACCATCATTGTTATTATAAATTGATAATAAATCTGCTTCGGCTATATTTTCTGTTGGAGCCACTTCTATAAAATCGTTAGAACAATTAGTAGAAAGTAGCGCAACCGCCGCTAATGTCATGGGTATTAATATTTTTTTCATCTTGTTAAAATTTTACGTTAGCACCAATTAAAAATGAACTTAAAGTAGGATAAGCATCAAGCTCTATTCCTTGTAGTCCCATTGGATCTCCATCATTATTCAATTCAGGAGAATATCCAGTGAATTTTTGAGATATGAATGGGTTGATTGCACTTGCATATATGCGAATTGCAGAAATTGAAGTTGTAATTTTAGGCAATGTGTATCCTAAAGTAATGTTATTTACTCTAAGAAAAGCACCAGATTCTAAATAGTAATCTGAAGATAATGGCACTGAATTAAACGGTGCTGGATTTCCTGCATTCGTATTTGCTGATGTCCAAAAATCAGTAGCAATACTTGCTTCTATATTTTCATTACCAAAACGTTGTGCTTTTTTACCATTGTAGACTTTGTTTCCGCCAACGCCATAAGCATCAACTGAAAAATCGAAGTTTTTGTATTCGAAACCTACATTCATACCATAATAATAAGTTGGCAAAGAAGATCCAAAGAATTTTCTGTCTGTTTCAACCGGATTCGAAGTTATTCCACCATCTTTATCAAAATAAGTAAAATTCCCATTCGCATCGTAACCAGCTACTTCAAATAAATAAAAACTTCCCAACGGCTGTCCTACTTCTAATCGTTTTGTGAACTGTCCGTTGTTGATGCTACCACCATTTTGTCTAATCGCCAAAGGATTAAAAACATTTGATACTTCATTTCTATTATTCGAATAATTCGCACCAATCCAATATTTTAAATCATCATTGATGTTGTCATCCCAACGCAAAGCAACTTCGAATCCAGTATTTGATATTTCCCCTGCATGAGCTGGAGTTGCCCCTGTACCCACAGTAAGTGGAGGAGTAACATTAAGAACAACATTAGAGGTGTTTTTATCATACCAGTCAAAAGATCCAGATAATTTATTTTCTAACGCTCTAAAGTCTAAACCAACAGAAGTTTCCTCCGTGACTTCCCAACCTAAAGTAGGGTCAATAAATGATCCGATAGTAGTTCCTGAATAAAGAGATCCACCAAAATCATATCCTAAACCCGCACCAGAACTAAATGTTTGTTGGTTAATAGGAACATTTTGATTTCCTAATCTTCCCCAGCCACCGCGTAGTTTTAAGAAATTGATTGTCTCGTTTTCAGCTAAGAAGTCTTCTTTTGAAAGAATCCAACCTAAACCAAAGGACGGGAAATTACCCCATTTATTATCTGCACCAAATTGTGAAGAACCATCTCTACGAATTGTACCCGTAAAAAGGTATTTTTCCATTAAAGTATATTGGAATCTCGCAAAGTAACCAATTAAATTTCTTTGGTTTCCAATAGAATGTCTTGTTACAAGGTTATTTGAGGGCGCAGTTGACTGATTCAAACTCCAGTAATTTGAGTTTTCAGGTACATTTCTTCCTCTTACTTCTAATTCTTCGCGGCTTCCAAATTCCTGAGCTGACATCCCTAAGGTTAGTTCAACATCATGAATCTCGGCAAACGTTTTATTATAAGTCAAGAAATTATCAAAATTCCAGTTGAAGTAATCACTTCTTCCCGTAACTAATTCATTTATTGGGTCAGCGGCGGAATAATTAGCTACTTCTCTTGATGGATCTGCTGCCAACCATAATTCGCGTGAAGGTGTGTAAGAAAACCTTTTGAATGTATTGTATTCCACTCCAACTCTCGATGTAAATTTCAATTCATCAAAAATTTTGTATTCAAGTGCAAGACTTCCCTGAAGCAAAAGATTATTTTGTTCTTCTGTAAAATAATTTAAATCAGCTACTGGATTACCAACATTATTAAACAATTGTCCTGTTGTAGATGCTTGTCCATCAGCGCCAATAATTGGTCTTCCCCAACGTCCGTTATCATACAATACCGGCACTAAAGGTGACTGCTTGTATGCAGAAGTAAAAGCTGACAAAGGTTTTGGTGTAGACTTTGAGATCGAACCACTAAAGGTTTGCATAATTTTTAATTTATCAGAAAGCTTGTAATCATTATTATTTCTGAAAGTAAAACGGTTGAAATCCAATCCGTCTAATACTCCTTTTTCGTCGTAATAATTCAAACTGAATAAATAATTGACTTTTTCAGAAGCTCCGGAAAGTGATAAGTTATTAGAGGAATACATCCCTAATCTTGTAATTTCATCAAACCAGTTAGTATTGTAACGTTGATCAGTTGAAAATCTCGTGTTTTGTTCTGCAACATCAGAATAATACGCAAAACGATTAGAACCAGCCATTTTAACTGTTCTTAACGGCGTACGAACGCCATAAAAACCATCGTACTCCACTGTAGCTTTATCTCCCTTACCTTTTTTAGTGGTAATAATAACAACTCCGTTAGCCGCCTGATTTCCATAAATTGCTAATGATGACGCATCTTTTAGTATATCAAAAGAGGCAATATCATTTGAATTTAAGTTGTTGATATTTTTTGTAGGAATCCCATCCACTACATACAAAGGCGTTCTGTCAGCACCGTAAGTACCTATACCTCTAATGATTAATGACGGTGAACTTCCAGGAACATCAGTACCAATAACCTGAACACCAGCTGCTTTTCCTTGAATCGCTTGTGTGGCATTCAAAACCTTGGTTTTAGTGATATCCGTAGAGGAAAGTTGTGAAATCGCACCAGTATTATCTGATTTTTTTCTTGAGCCGTACCCAATAACAACAACCTCTCTCAACTCAGTATCTTGCGATTCATTTAACGTTATGCTCATTGTGCCGGCAGTTGCAGTTACAGACATTGCATCAAAACCGACCATACTTATTTTTAGTATCTCGCCCACTTTGGCATTGATATTAAAATTACCATCGAAATCTGTATCAGCTGAGGTATTAGATTCAGTTGCAATCACACTTGCTCCGGGAATACCCATTCCTCCTTTATCTAATACTTTTCCCTGGATTACTTGACCAGACATATATGCTGGAAGCAGCATAAGTGCTAAAAAGCTAAAAATAATATTTCTCATATGTTAATAATTTGTTTAAGTTATTACAGCCAAAGTAAATAATTACAACGTTATAGTAAGCAAAACGAAAATACTACATGAATACATCAAAACGCAAAAGCATTTCAATAAATCAGCGTTTAATAGTAGTTAAGAAAGGTTTGAGCAGCTTCGGCTGCAGGTGTATGATGTAGTAATGATGTACTCTAATTTCGCAATAAAAATGGTGTTTCACTAAATTATCCCTAAATATAATTCCTTTTTATAAGGTTAATAAAAATTTAGAAAGGTTTTCCTCTTGATTTAAGTTCAGCTTTTTACGTAAACGATAACGATGTAGTTCAACTCCACGAAAAGAAATATTCATCAATGGAGCAATTTCTTTTGAAGAAAGATTCATTTTTAAGTAAATGCAGAGTTTGATATCTTTTGAAGTAAGGTTGGGAAATTTTTTAGATAGCTTAATAATAAACTCATTGTGAATTTGATTCAAATTTGTCTCGAATGTTTCCCATTCATGCTTGTTAACCGCATTAATTTTTATCGCTTTTTTTATCTCACTCTTTAATTTGTTGAAATCCATTTCTGAATCTAAAATTCCCTGAATATTATCTATCATTTCGCTTTGCTTTGCAATTGAAAGAGATTTACCAGCAACTTCAGATGATTTTGTTTGCAGTTCAAGTTCAAGAATGTGCTTTTCATATTCTTGAATATTCAGTTCATTTTCTGCTTTCAGTTCCATTTCCAGTATTTCCTTCTGATGTTTTAATTCCTCGTCCCGTAATTCAAGTTTCTGAACATATTGCATTTTATTCCATTTATAATACAAATATAATATGACACCTATAAGAACAAGATATAACAAAATCATCCAGAACGAGATGTACCATGGTTTCGCCACGTTGAATTCGAAATTGGAAACTTGATTATAATTTAATCCGTCGTGTTTATAAATAATGACATTATGCTGACCGCTGCTCAGGTTATTTAAAATAATTAATCCCTGTTTTATCGGAATAAAAGCGCTTCCATTGTTTATTTTATAGAATAAGTTAGGTTTTGCAGCACCAAATTTTCCTGAAATGACATTTATTTTTATTTCAGAATTGTAGTTAATTTTCGATTTGTTTTCAACCAGCCGATCCGCATTAAAAGCTTCTACTTTGACAGTAGTATTTTGCGTACCACCATATTTTAATTGAAGAGAAATAAAACCATCATCCAAATTCAACAAATAGTTGTCCTTGTCTTTGAAAATTTTCAAATTATCATTAATTATCTTCCCTTTATAGTATTTTTCCTGAATTACATTCCATACAAATTTATTTTCATTTGCAAAAATATGATATAAAAACCCTTCTTTTAAAACTAGGAAATGATTGTCATCAATAGCTGCAATATCTGAAACAAACTTAAAATTGGAATTAAAAAATTCATTTTCTTCTAAGTTATTGCTGATCGCATTATAATTAAACCAGGAATTGTTTATCAAGAAAAGAATCTCATTCCGGAATTCAAATATTTTTACTCCAAAATCATTAGCAATTTTACCGCGCTGAGTAATGTTTTCAACTTCCGTATTTTCATCAGAATCATTGTATTTGATGCGATATAATCCACGATAATTATCTGCAGCCCAAATTTCGTTTTTTCTGTTTTGTGCCACGTATTTTATAGGTTTCAAAAGTCCTTGCACCAACCTATTTTGATTTAAATTATTGACATCATTATAAATGATAACGCCGCTGTAGGTAGCTTGCAAATAGGAGTTATTAATGTTACTTTTCGCTAAATTCCAACCTCCGTTAATGTTGTTTAACTTAGAAAAAATTCCTTTCTCATAAAGAAAAGTACCTTCATTATGACCTATAATAAACTTATTGTTTACCTTACTGATGTTCCATGCCTGACCCTCGGTATCAGGAATCATAGAAAATTGATTGCCCTCAAATGTAAAGACACCATGATTGGAAGCCATTAAATAACCTTTCTCTGTCGCTGCTACGGAATATACAGAACCTAAAACTCCCGAATTATCATAGAAGATCGATAATGGCGAATTGACCTCAACATGTGCAATTCCGTTATCGAGTCCCAACCACAAATCATTTTCTTTATCTACACCCAGACTCAAAATTGAATTGTTCATCAGTACATTACTTCTGTTAATGTTTTTAAAGGAACTGGAATTCATATCAAAAATATAAATACCCTTATTCGCAGTACCAATTACTAACTGATTGTTTTTTATAAATTTAGCCACATTAATATTGGCCATTTTTACAAGTTCATTTAATGGGTTTTTCCACGGACTCAGGATTCCATTTTCGTCGATGTAAATTCCATTTTTTTTAGTAAAAATATAAGTTTTATTTTGATACTTTTCAATGGCATGAATAACATTATTTTCTAAAACGTTCCAACCTTTTACTTTTTCAATTTTGGAATTATTCATTTTATAAATCCCTTTTTCTACAGAAGCAATTAATAGCTCATTGCCGACAACAAAACAGTATGAAATAAGAAATGGAAGCTTCGTTTTTTTAATTTTATTGTTTTCTAAAACAAAAATTTCATTGAATGACTGAAAGTGAATTTTATTATTGAACTTGAAAATCTTCCAAATTTCCTCGTTTTCCTTTTCATCAAAAACATTTTTCCCTTTTGAAATGGAAGTGTAGTGCATCTTCCCCGCCTTTCTAAACCAATATCCAAATTCCTTGTACGAACCGGAATAAATCTTGTCACCATCGACCATAATAGAACGGATAATCGTTTTATTTGGCAACATGTTTTTTTCCCATTTTACTCCATCGTAACGCAATAAGTAATGATTATTGGCAAAATACATCGCTTCATCACTTCCCTGCGCAACATTCCAAACTTGGTTGTCACCCTGATAATTTGATTTATTGTAGTTTTCAACAAAAGGAAGCAACTCTTGCGCATTCAGTTGAGATGAAATAATAATGAGAAGGAGGATAATTGTAATTCTTACTTTCAAAATGCGGTGTTTTATCTTCAAATATAAACAGATTTCTTAAATAAAGGGAATAAAAAAAGCTTCCTGTTAAAGAAGCTTTTAAAATTTGGCTATCGCTCTAATTAAGCAGTAATTCATAAACCTGATTGGCTATTTCAATTTCTTCATTGGTTGGAATAACTAATATTTTAGTTTTTGAATCAGCCGTGTTGATTTCTCGTATTTCTTTCGAACGAATTTCATTTTTCGATGCATCCAATTTTATTCCGAAATAATCCATATCGGCACACACCAGTTTTCGAATATAGGAAGAATTTTCTCCAATCCCAGCCGTGAAAACAATGGCATCTAATCCGTTTAAAACTGCAGAATAAGAACCAATATATTTCTTAATTCGGTAAGCATTCATTGCCAAAGCCAATTGACAATCAGCATTGCCATTCTCCGCATTGGCTTCAATATCTCTTAAATCACTGTAACCGGTAAGTCCCAGCATTCCGCTTTGTTTTTGCAACATTGTGTTTACAGCTTCAAGCGAATAACCTAACGAGTTGACCAGATAAAAAATCACGGATTGATCTATATCTCCGCTTCGGGTTCCCATAATCAATCCGTTCATTGGACCAAAACCCAGCGTATGATCGATACTTTTACCATCTTTTATCGCAGTCATACTGCAGCCGTTTCCTAAATGTATTGTAATAATTTTTGAACCGTTATTTAAAGAATTTTGCTTCAAGTAATGAATCGCATTTTCCGAAACATATTTGTGGCTTGTTCCGTGAAAACCATATACGCGAATTTTATTTTCCGTTAAAAGATAATTTGGAATCGCATATTTGTGTGCCACAACGGGTATCGTTTGATGAAAAGCCGTATCAAAAACAGCCACTTGTTGTGCCGAACTAAAAATTTCTTCGGCAACGTTTATTCCTTCTAAATTCGCTGGATTATGCAAAGGCGCTAATTCAAACAGCTGCCTGATTTTGTCTTTTACTTCACTCGTAATGATTACCGTATTAGAAAAAGAGCTTCCGCCATGCACCACTCGATGCCCAACAGCTTCTACTTCTTCGGTACTTGTGATCACCCCCAATTTTTTATCCATCAATAAAGCAGCGATTTTTTCCAAACCAATTTTATGATTCGCTATAGGCAACGTTTCTTCTAATTTAGTCGTATCCGTCACGTATGTAAAGTTTGAAGTTTCAAGTCCTATTCTATCAATCATCCCTGAACAAATAACTTCATTTGCCGGCATATTAATTAATTGATATTTTATGGAGGAACTTCCTGAGTTTATAATTACTATTTTCATTTTACAATCCTTGTGCTTGAATCGCCGTAATCACGACTGTATTTATAATATCATCTACCGTACAACCACGGCTTAAATCATTTACCGGTTTATTCAACCCTTGTAACATTGGTCCAATTGCTAATGCGCCAGTTTCTCTTTGAACCGCTTTATAGGTATTATTTCCTGTATTTAAATCCGGGAAAATGAGAACGCTAGCTTGTCCTGCCACTTCTGAATTTGGCATTTTACTTTTCCCCACTGCCATATCAACTGCTGCATCATATTGTATTGGTCCTTCAATTTTTAAATCTGGACGTTTTTTTCTAACTATTTCAGTTGCTGTTCGCACTTTATCCACTTCATCTCCTTTTCCTGAAGAACCTGAAGAATAAGAAAGCATGGCGATTTTTGGTTCAATTCCAAAAGCCAAACTGGAGTCCGCAGATGAAATTGCTATTTCTGCCAATTGTTCCGCAGTTGGATTTGGATTAATAGCACAATCCCCAAAAACAGAAACTCGGTCCTCTAAACACATGAAAAATATTGAGGAAACCACCGATGAATTAGGCTTTGTTTTAATGAACTGTAACGCCGGTAAAATGGTATGCTGCGTTGTGTGTGCCGCACCGGAAACCATTCCGTCTGCATGGTCTTTGTACACCATCATAGTTCCAAAATACGAAACATCTTCCATTAAATCTTTAGCCATGGCGATGGTTACATTTTTAGCTTTTCGCAGCTCATAGTATGTATTTACATAATCGTCATAATGCTCGGATTCGATTGGATTAATGATATGCACTTTGGAAAAATCAAAAAATAAACCCAATTCCGCAACCTTACTTTCTATTTGTTTCTTATTGCCAATAATGGAAATATCAACCACATCCATTTCTAATAAACGGGATGCGGCCATAATAATTCTGTCGTCATTTCCTTCCGGCAGCACGATGTGTTTGCGGTGCTGTCTGGCTCTTTTTACCAAATTGTACTGAAACATTTTTGGTGTCATTCCTTCCGCTTCAAAAGTAATCAGCTTTTCAGCCAAGTTGTCTAAGTCGACATATTTTTCGAAAGTGTTGATAGAAATCTCAATCTTCTGCTTGTTGTTAGCGTAAATTTTGGATTTTATGGAACCAATTTTATTTGTAATATAGTAGGTTCCTTCCTCCACCGCAATAATGGGAACAATGGTAGAAAGTCCTTCTATCAATTTCAAAATACTAAGTTCAGGCAAAATGTTACCTGTCAAAACAATTCCAGAAATGGAAGGATAATTTACGGATTCATTGGCTTGTAATGCGCCTAGAATAATATCTGCTCTATCTCCGGGAGTGATCACCAAACTATTTTCTTTCAAATGCAATAAATAATTACGCAATTGCATGGCTCCCACGCTAAAATTTCCGGTTTGATTGTTCAGGTGAGCAGATCCAAATAAAACTTTAGCATCTAATTCATTGACAATTTCCTGTACTGTTGGATTATTCAAGTTATGAATCAAAGGAATAGAATTAATCAGCACACTTTTCGGTAAACTTTTCTTTAAACCGTTAGTCACTAATTCAATATTTTCAGGCTGGACCTTATTGGCGATTACAGCCAAAACTTCGACATCTTTAACTTTGAATGAATCGTATGCTAAATACAAACTATCTATCAGTTCTTCCAATGTTTTACCTACGCCGGATCCTACAATTATGGTTGGAATCCCAAGGTTTTTGGCAATCAGAACATTCATATCTAATTCGATAACGGTTCCTTCTCCTGTAAAACTGGTTCCTTCCACCAGAACAAAATCGAAGCGCTCTTCTAATTTCTTGTATTTTTCAATAATTAAATCCAGAACCTCTCCTATTTTTCCTTTGTTCTTCTTTTTGATTAGTTTGCTTTTAGTAATGGCATAGGCATCTTCAAATTCTATATCCAGACCAAAATGTCCAATCACGGTTTCGATATGATTGTCGAATCCTCCTTCTTCTACATCTTCAACAATGGGTCTAAAATAACCTACTTTGGCAGTTTTGCCTATCAGCATGCTCATCAATCCTAAAGTGATTATCGATTTGCCGCTGTTGTGCTCGCTTGTCGCTATATAAATGGCCTTATTCATTTTTTTATTTTTTATTTAATTCCAAAAAAATTTGGAGGTATTGCTTTTTAAGTTTTAAAACCAACGGCGTTTTTTAAAATATATAATCATTCCCATCACAATTAAAAACATAAAACCCATAACGGTTTGATATCCATATTGGTATTTCAGTTCCGGTAAATTTTCAAAATTCATTCCGTAAACTCCAACGATAAAAGTAAGCGGAATAAATATCGCCGAGACGATTGTCAGGGTCTTCATGATCTCATTCATCTTATGGGTTTGCGCCGAAAAAAAGAAGTTAGAAGCACTTTCCAATGCGCTCATATCAGAATCTATTTGTTCTAAGAGTTCTAAACTCTTTTGATGTAATCTCGAAAAAAAAGTAAAATTTTCAGTTTCGATTGCGTTAAAAACGTTGTCGTCTTTTATACTTTTAATATTGTATAAAGATTCCCGTAGCGGAATTATGGAACGTTTTAGAAAATGAAAATTATCTCTGTGCTTTTCAATTTTTTCCAAAATTATTGGGTCGGTACTTTCTTTGGAAAGATTTATCAGCTCCTCTACTTTGTCTTCTTCATTTTCTAAGGTGATATAAAAATTTTCCATGATGGCATCGAGAAGAATGTACAAAAGATAATCTGCTTTTTTTGATCGCACAATTCCGGAATGCACCCTAAGCCTTTCCCTTATGTGTGTAAAAAAGTCGCTTCGTTTTTCCTGAAAAGAAATAAGCACGCCATCTTTGATTAGAAAACTGATTTGTTCTACCTTTATATTATCTGAATCATCTATAGGTAACAGAGATTTTATATTAAAGAATAAAATTTCAGATAATTCTTCTACTTTAGTTCTCTTCGTAGTATTTAAGATATCGGCCAAAATAAAATTATCAATTTTGAAATAATCGCCAAGAGATTTTATTAATTCAATGTTATTTAAACCATGTAAATTTAACCAGTTATTTTGTTTAGGATTCATGTATTTATCAATATCCCAAACGTTTAAATCTTCGTATTCTTTTACACTCAAATCGTCATAAACAAACAACTGCATTTCTGATTGATGCTCTTTATGAATTCCGGTATACTCCAGATTAAAGGGCTGGTTTTTTTTGCCTTTCTTAAATTTAATTTTTCTCATGCGGAAATCATTTATGAAGTAATATTACGGAAAAAAAATCAGAAACATTACTCTGTTTTCCTTTTGACAATACTAAAAAAGAAATTTTACAATCTGATTTGATATACTAATTAAACAAAGATATGCTGAAGCATGAACTATTAAGCTGATAAAAATCATATTACGGTATAGAGAAAATCAATTAGTGAACGTTTGTTTATTATTATCAATTATTTAAAATTGTATCCCTAAATGCTATGAGTAGAAAATATATCAACAGATTTAGATTTTAGTGGTAACAAATTTGAAAAAAAACTACTTACTTAGCATAACCTATTATAAACGTAAAACACCTTAAATTAAATGTTACAAAAACAATTAACCTTATTGATTAGCTGTTTGCTTATTTGTCTCAGCCAAGGGACATTTGCTCAAAGCAAAAAGAAGAAAAAATCTAGTAAAAATCCCGTTACAGCAGTTGAAGCCAAATCACCTGATTCTAAAAAAGAACCCAAACCTTACAAAAAGGTAATCGATTCTACCGCTGTTACACAAAGAGGTTTGATCGATGTTCACAAAATTGACAACAAGTACCTGTTTGAAATTCCGGAAACACTTTTAGGAAGTGAAATGATGACAATAACCCGTTATTCTAAAACTCCAGCCGGAGGAGGAATTTTTGGTGGCGAGGAAATCAACAGACAAGTTGTTCGTTGGGAAAAAGGACCAAATAAAAATATCCTATTGCGATCAATCACTTATGTAATCATGTCTCCAGACGAAGACAAACCGATGGCTCAAGCCGTAAAAAATTCAACTTCAGATCCAATCATCGGAAATTATGATATTTTGGCCTATAAAAAGGACGAAACAGGAAAAATTACCGGTTATGTACTTGATTTATCATCAACCTTTGATGGTGATGTGCAAACTTTTTCATTAGATCCTATAAAGAAACAACTATTGAATATTCAAGCGTTTCAAAAAGACAGATCATTCATCTCCAAAGTAAGCAGTTACCCGATAAACACAGAAATCAGAAGTGTTAAAACCTTTGCGACTACACCTCCAAGAATTAACACTACGCCGACGCCAAAAATTGGAGTGGATTTACCTTCAGCTTTAGATGCAGGAGTGGTCACAGTTGAAATGAACACATCGATGATTTTATTGCCAAAAAAACCGATGCGTAAAAGAACATTTGATGCTCGTGTGGGTTATTTCGCCAATCAGTACGGTGTTTTTGAAGAAGATTCTCAAAAATCAGACAAAGAAATATTTGCAGTAAGATGGCGTTTAGAGCCAAAATCTGCTGAAGATGCTCAAAAACAAAAAAAGGGAGAACTGATTGAACCGCTGAAGCCGATTGTTTATTATATCGACCCTGCTACTCCAGAAAAGTGGAAAAAATTCATCAAACAAGGAATCGACGACTGGCAAATTGCTTTTGAACATGCAGGATGGAAAAATGCAATTCGTGGAGAGTATTGGCCAGAAAATGATCCAACAATGAGTTTAGAAGACGCGCGTTTTTCAGTTTTACGATATTTCGCAGCTGAGATTCAAAATGCCTATGGTCCTAATGTTCATGACCCAAGAAGTGGAGAGATTTTGGAGAGCCACATTGGATGGTATCACAATATCATGAGTCTTTTAAGAAACTGGTATTTGATTCAAGCCTCTGCGGTTGACCCAGCGGCAAGATCTAAAAAATATGATGACAATTTAATGGGTGAATTAATTCGTTTCGTTTCCTCACATGAAGTAGGTCACACCTTAGGATTACGTCATAACATGGGCGCCAGCTCTGCAACTCCAGTTGAGAAATTAAGAGATAAAGATTTCCAAGAGAAGAATGGTCATACATCATCTATTATGGATTATGCGCGTTTCAATTATGTTGCACAACCAGAAGACGGCGTGAAGAACTTATTTCCTAGAATTGGAGATTATGACAAATGGGCTATCAAATGGGGATATTCTTATTTTGAAGACACCAAAAATGCAGCAGAAGAGAAAGCCTTCCTGAATGAAATGACCAAAGAAGCGTACAAAAACCGTCGTTTATGGTTTGGAACAGAAACCAGTCCTTATGATCCACGATATCAGACAGAAGACATAGGTGACAACGCGATGAGAGCATCTGAATATGGTATCAAAAATCTGAAAAGAATTTTACCAAATTTATTAGAATGGTCTAAAGAAGATGGTGAAAGTTATGCCGAACTTGACAACCTTTACGGTGCTCTTACTGGCCAGTTCAGAAGATACATGGGACATGTTACTAAAAATGTTGGTGGAATTTATGATAATCCAAAAACGTATGACATGACTGGAAATCAATATGAGGTAGTTCCTAAAAGTATACAAAAAGATGCCGTAACATTCCTGAACACTCAGTTGTTTACCACTCCAAAATGGTTATTAAACCAAGATGTTCTTTCGAAAATCAACCCGGAAAATGGTGTTGAATCTATCAAAGGAATGCAAGATGCAACGTTGACAAGCCTTATGGCTGGCGACAGAATAGTGCGTCTTTTGGAAACTTCAGCAGCAAGTAAAAATAACTACTCCGTTGATGAATTAATGAGTGACTTGAATAAAGGAATTTTCTCAGAATTGAAAAGTAACAGCTCTATTGACATGTACCGAAGAAACATACAAAAATTATATGTAGATAAGATGATTGAGTTACTTAAACCTGGAACAACTACTGTCAGAAGTGCTTCTGCCTCGAGAAGAGTTAATTTAGCGCAAACTGATTTACCTTCAATTGCCAGAGGACAGTTATTAAATTTAAAAAATGATTTAAAAATGTCTTCTACAAGAATGACAGATCGAATGAGTAAATATCATGTACTCGATTTGATTTCCAGAATTGGTGCAGCTTTAGATCCTAAATAATATTTTAAAAAGGGAAAATGTTCAACAACATTTTCCCTTTTTTTTGTGGTGTAAGACATATTATTTCATCGTTCGATTGTGTGAAATGTGCAAATGTATTTTGTGGTTATTAAGATCTTTTTAAACGCACATTGTACAAACCCAACGTTGCAGAAACCTACCTTATTGTAGAGACGCACGTTGTAGAGACGCGCGTTGTAGAGACGCGCGTTGTAGAGACGCGCGTTGTAGAGACGCGCGTTGTAGAGACGCGCGTTGTAGAGACGCGCGTTGTAGAGACGCGCGTTGTAGAGACGCACTGCAGTGCGTCTCTACGTAAAAAATAATAACAATAATAACAAAATTAAAATACCCGATTTGTTTCAAAAACAGATCGGGTATTTTTGTTTCCTGTAATTCCATAAAAAAACCGAACTATCGCTAGCTCGGTTTCTACAAAATAAATTTTAAATGTAAAGAAAGTAATTAATCCTTTGATGATTTTACAGCTAAACTGTAGATTACTAATCCAAACCCGATTTTATTAATCGCATCTGCAATGTTGTAGGCCACATCAATATTACCTGCTGGTATAAATCCGTTGTACCATCCAGATGTACCCATCATATATCCTAACGGATAAATGGACCATCCAACAAGTACGAACCAGCATAAAATTTTATGCGCTTTTTGTACTTCTCCTCCTGCTGATGCAGCCAATTTCGCAGCTTCACCTAACCAAATTTCATATACAATTAAAAAGTAAGCTAATCCGGAAATGAATCCCCATAAAGCTGCATTTTCTGGTGATATTACTTCACCAATGTAACCTGTTACTAACATGATTACTGAATAAATAATCATCTTCCATAGTAAAGATTGTTTTGCTCCTGCTACCTTTAGTATAAGATAAAATTCTAAACACATTAACGGAACAGTTAATACCCAGTCAACGTAACGAAAGAAAGTTGGCGACTCACCGAAAGTAGCCCAATAATCTCTCATGTAAAAATAATGTACTGCAGCGATAAAAGTGATTAATCCTGATACCAATACCGAGGTACGCCACTTTTTATCAAACTGGCTTAAGGATAAAAAGAAAAAAGCTGATGCTGCCATCATCGCCATACAGCCTACAAAGAAAGTAAATCCGACATAATCTGTTGGCAACATTTTCCCAACTAATCCTGAAATAAACATAAAGTTTGTCATAAATAAATAATTTTAATGGTTTTTTGTTCAATCAAATTTACAAATAGTTAAACGATTAAAAAAATTTTTTGTTTACTATTTTTTTGCTATTTTTAAACAATATTTAAAATTATGAGAAATTATTCAAAAATCGCAATCATCTCTAGCTTTTTCGGATTATGGATGGACTCATTTCTTACCGAAGAGCTTCAGATAATATTGGGTTTCCTCCTTATTTTTACGTTTGGGATTTTACATGGCGCAAATGATCTACTTTTGATTGAAAATATCAAGACCACACAACAATCCAATTCAGGACTAAAAGTACTTGGGTATTATGTCTTGGTGGTTTTAACAGGTATACTCTTGTTTTATACAATACCTCAAATAGCACTCCTCTTATTTATTATAGTGAGTGCGTATCATTTTGGAGAACAGCAATGGCAAAACATTCAGCATGATTTTCCAAAATGGCTCTTAGCATTGTTACAGTTTTTTTACGGATTGGTTATTCTATTATTACTGTTTAATTTTCACTCCGATGAAGTACAAAATATCATTTTGAACATCGCAAATATCAGTATTCCTCTTGCTTATTTTAGTTTATTGCTACAAGCTTCAAGTGTTACCTTTATTAGCTTAAGTGCCTATTTATTTTGGAAATCAGAAATAATCAGAAATAAATTGCTGTTGGAATTCTTTTATTTAGTCCTCTTTGCAATCCTTTTCAAATCCTCTAGTCTGATATGGGGATTCGCTATTTATTTTATCTTGTGGCACAGTATTCCTTCTATAATTGACCAAATTAAATTTTTGAATGGTTCTTTTTCGATGAAATATTTTATTGAATATTGTAGAGCGGCAGCAGTTTATTGGTTCATTTCAATAGTAGGAATTATATTTATCTATTATCTGTGTAGAGGAGAAAGGCTTTTTAATGCTTTGTTTTTCTCTTTTTTAGCCGCTATAACATTTCCTCATGCAGCAGTCATAACCGAAATGTTTCGTGGTAAAAAACAAACTAATAAATAAAATGCATAAAAAAACCGTTCACCAAAGGCGAACGGTTTTCTAAATCAACAGTAAAGATGCACCGCAGTGCATCTCTACGGGAAATTATTATTTTACTTCTTCGAATTCAACGTCTTCAACATTGTCTCCTTGAGCAGCATCCCCTTGAGGTTGCGCTTCTCCTTGACCTTGTTCACCTTGAGCATACATCGCTTCAGTTGCTTTTTTCCAAGCAGCGTTGATGTTGTCAAGAGCCGTTTGAATTGCAGGAATGTCTTGAGATTGGTGTGCCATTCTCAATTCAGTTAATGCGTATTCTACAGCAACTTTATTTTCATCAGATAATTTAGAACCTAATTCTTTCAATTGAGTTTCAGTCTGGAAGATCATTCCATCAGCTTCATTCAATTTTTCAGCTCTTTCTCTTGCAATTTTGTCAGCATCAGCATTAGCTTCTGCATCTTTTTTCATTCTTTCGATTTCTTCAGCTGTTAATCCAGAAGAAGCTTCGATACGAATATCGTGAGATTTACCAGTTCCTTTATCAGTTGCAGAAACTTTGATGATACCATTGGCATCAATATCAAAAGTTACCTCAATTTGCGGAACACCTCTTGGTGCTGGTGGAATACCATCTAAATGGAAACGACCGATCGTTTTGTTATCTGCAGCCATTGCTCTAGCTCCCTGCAGTACGTGAATTTCAACTGTTGGTTGAGAATCTGCCGCTGTAGAAAAAACTTGAGATTTTTTAGTTGGAATAGTTGTATTAGACTCAATAAGAGTTGTCATCACACCACCCATAGTTTCGATACCTAAAGATAAAGGTGTAACGTCTAACAACAATACATCTTTTACATCTCCAGAAAGAACTCCACCTTGAATAGCTGCACCAATAGCAACAACTTCATCAGGATTTACTCCTTTAGACGCTTTTTTACCAAAGAATTTTTCAACTTCTTCAGCAATTCTAGGCATACGAGTAGAACCTCCTACAAGAATAACTTCGTCAATATCAGAAACAGATAAACCTGCATCTTTCAACGCTTTAGCAACTGGTGCCATAGAACGTTTTACTAAAGAGTCAGTTAATTGTTCAAATTTAGCTCTAGTTAATTTTTTAACCAAGTGTTTTGGTCCTGAAGCTGTAGCAGTTACGTATGGCAAGTTTATTTCAGTTTCAGCAGAAGAAGACAATTCAATTTTTGCTTTCTCAGCAGCTTCTTTCAAACGTTGCAATGACATTGGATCAAGACGTAAATCAATACCTTCTTCAGTTTTGAATTCGTCAGCCAACCAGTCAATAATTTCGTGGTCAAAATCATCTCCACCTAAGTGAGTGTCACCGTTTGTAGACAATACTTCAAAAACTCCGTCTCCTAATTCAAGAACAGAAATATCAAATGTACCTCCACCTAAATCGTAAACAGCAATTTTTTGATCTTTACCTTTTTTATCCAAACCGTAAGCCAAAGCTGCAGCTGTTGGTTCGTTGATAATACGCATTACTTTAAGACCTGCAATTTCACCAGCTTCTTTTGTAGCCTGACGTTGTGCATCATTAAAGTAAGCAGGAACAGTGATAACTGCTTCAGTAACTGTTTGACCTAAATAGTCTTCAGCAGTTTTTTTCATTTTTTGAAGTGTCATAGCTGACAATTCTTGTGCTGAGTATAAACGTCCATCAATATCCACGCGTGGTGTATTGTTGTCCCCTTTTACGATTTTGTAAGAAACTCTTTTTGCTTCAGCCGAAACTTCAGAAAAAGAATGACCCATAAAACGTTTGATAGAAGCAATAGTCTTAGTTGGATTAGTTACCGCTTGTCTCTTAGCAGGATCTCCTACTTTAATTTCTCCACCTTCAACAAAAGCGATGATAGATGGTGTCGTTCTTTTTCCTTCTGCGTTAGGAATAACAACTGCTTCATTACCTTCCATTACAGAAACACAAGAGTTGGTCGTACCTAAATCAATTCCGATTATTTTACCCATTTTTAATATATTTAATTTTATTGTATACTTGTTTTAATGACTCGAAGTCGATAAGTCAATCTTTGTGCCAATGCAAAACCCTTCCTTAAATTGTCAGTTTACCTGAAAATTGGCGTGAAAAAATCTGACAAGATGACATTTCAGAGGGTTTGTCATTCTGGCGGAATTGCAATCTGGAGCTTACTCCCGCTATCCGCTGGATGTTTATATAAACTTATGCTGTTGGATTTCATTTATAAAAAAGGATACTCGTTACCAACGGACCTATCTGTAACGACCTTTTTCAGAATAAAATTTTGATAAAAAAAAGTTCTTAACCAATTAAAATATTTTTAACTATTTCCGAACAAAGAAATTGATTTAATAATTTGTATTATATTGATTATATCTTAGCAAAACTACTAAAAGTTACTTATTTGCAAAAATGAGTAATATTGTGGTATGTTTAAGCTATATTAATTCTATTATTAACGAGTGAGCGCGTTTGAATTGACAAAAGATTGTGAAGAAATTAGAATTCATCATTAAATTATTACCTTTCAGAAGTATAATATTAATATTATTTAGTTCTATTAAATTGGTAATTTGCTATAAAATGTTCAATATTCAAATCGTTGACTTTATACAGTTTTCAGAATTTCTTATATTATTTATCGACGATATGCTTTCTTATTAAATGTATTTTGGAATAGCAATAATTTTATATCTTGTTGATTCAAATTTTGAGAATGATCATAGAGTCGGAACACAAAAAATAGAGTAGCAGAACCTTAAAAAAATTATTACTATTATTTTAGCCATAATTGTTTTATTTGCCTAGTCTTTACCCTTGTGCATAGTAATTCAAATAGTGAAATTGAAACAATAACTTCATTCTGTATTAATTTTTTGCTGTGCTTGGCTTACGTTTTTTGTTCAACAATTAAATTTAATTTTACTTATCCTTTCTTTTTAATGGTAGCAATACTAATTATGTAATTAAAGATGGTTTATTTGATGCTTATAATTTAATTGAAAGCAACGACAAAATTAACTACGTAATTTTCTATGATGATAAAATAATTCAAACAACTGATAATATCAAATACATTGGGAAATCCGAAAAATACATTTTCATTTGTGATATAGAAAAAAAAAGCATCAAGAATCTTACCTACTGAAAATTTAAAAGAAATCAACGTTATAAAAAATGAAAATCAAAAAAATATTCCACAATCTAGGGCGAGCATCCAGCTGATAAATACTAAAAAACAAAACAACAATTAATTTACAATATAATATTGTGACCCAAAGTTTGCACAAAAAGAGGGTAATTAAAAACTAAAACAACTTATATATTCTGTGAATTGGAATCATCACACCTTGTTTTAACATCACATTTTTGTCTGTAACGCCCCAAACTGTCGTATCTACTACCATTTTGGATTCAATATCTTCAAAGAAAATTTTAATTTTAGAATGCTCTAAATTCCCCAGCGATAACGCTCTATTGATTTCACTTGTTCTGGTTTTTATTTCGTCAACATCGTCAAGAACATCTGTCGTTGGAAATTTAAGAAGAGCGATGTCTTCTTTATCAATGCTTTTGAATTCGTCTGTCATAATTGTAAAAATTTAATTAATTATAAAATATAGTAGTTTAGCAACGCAAAAGTTAAGCAATTTTATTAGCCATAATACTATATACAAAAATAAAACCTCCTTAGTTTGTAACTGCCAATTTTATATTAATTTTTTCACTGCTCTTGCTCTACCGCTTCTCCCAACTTTGGAGTCGTTATGAAAAAAAAAAATCCAATACAGTAAACCGACAGATAATTTTATAATCTAAAAAACACAGTACCCCGATTTTCTACTCTTTATAAAATTCACTATTTTTGCATTCTAAAATTTTAGTAATGCCAAAAAAAAAATATAAAATAGCGGTTATACAATTGAATCTTAATGATATTGCCGAAAACAACTTGAAAAAATGCATCAGTTGGGTTCGTGATGCCGCAAACCTTGGTGCCGAAGTGATTTCGTTACCGGAATTATACAGCAGTCACTATTTTTGTCAAAGTGAAGATGTAGATAATTTTGCTTTGGCAGAACCATTGTACAGTACTTCGTTTATTGCTTTTAGCGCTTTGGCAAAAGAGTTAGGCGTGGTGATTATTGTTCCTTTCTTCGAAAAAAGAATGGCTGGAATTTACCACAATAGCGCCTACATCATTGACACAGATGGTTCAGAAGCAGGACTGTATCGTAAAATGCACATTCCAGACGACCCTCATTTTTATGAAAAATTCTATTTCACGCCAGGTGATTTGGGTTTCAAAACTATTCCAACCAAAAAAGGAAAATTAGGAACTCTAATTTGTTGGGATCAGTGGTATCCCGAAGCGGCTCGTTTGACAGCTTTACAAGGTGCTGAAGTACTGTTTTACCCAACAGCAATTGGATGGCATCCACAAGAAAAAGAGCAATACGGCGAAAATCAACATGGCGCTTGGATGAGTGTTATGAAAGGTCACGCAGTTGCAAATGGCGTATATGTAGCAGCAGCAAACAGAATTGGTTTAGAGCAATACTTGCCTGATACGGCAGGAATTCAGTTTTGGGGATCTTCGTTTATTGCGGGACCACAAGGCGAAATTTTGGCGCAAGCCTCACACGACAAAGAGGAAATCCTCATTGCCGAAGTAGATTTAGACCTACAAGAAAATGTGCGTCAGAACTGGCCATTTTTTAGAGACAGAAGAATTGATGCTTTTGGTGATATTACAAAAAGAGCAATCGACTAATTATGACTACAAATAATAGAAGATTTCCTGCCGAATGGGAAAAACAACAAGGGATTTTACTGTGCTTTCCGCACAATGGAAAAGACTGGCCAGGAAAATATGAAGCGGTTCAATGGGCTTTTGTAGAGTTCATTAAAAAAGTTGCCACTTTCGAAACTGTTTTTTTAGTGGTTGCCGATGAAAACCAAAAAGAAAAAGTCAATACAATGCTGGAAACAGCTCATGTTGAAATAACTAACGTTTCCTATATCATTCATAAAACCAATAGAAGTTGGATGCGTGATTCGGGTCCGATAATCGTAAAAAACGGCACCGAAAGAGAAGCTCTGAACTTTAATTTTAATGGTTGGGCAAAGTATAAAAACATTCAATTGGACAAATTCGTCCCTGCGAAAGTAGGTGAATTTTTAAATATTCCTGTGACTCAAGTCATATACAAAGGAAAACCGGTAATTGTAGAAGGCGGTGCGATTGATACTAATGGAAGAGGAACTTTATTGACTTCGGAAGAATGTTTGATGCATCCGGATATTCAGGTTCGGAATCCAAATTTTACTAATGCTGATTATGAAGCAGTTTTCAAGGAATACCTTGGAATTACGAATGTGATTTGGTTAGGCAACGGAATTGAAGGTGACGATACGCACGGTCATATCGATGATTTATGCCGATTTGTAAATGAAGATACGATTGTGACAATTGTAGAAACAGATCCGACGGATAATAACTACAAACCATTGCAAGACAACTTAAAACGTTTGCAAAACGCCAAACTGGAAAACGGAAAATCACCTATAATTGTGGTTTTACCAATGCCAAAACGTTTGGAATTTGACGGCTTGCGATTGCCAGCGAGTTACGCTAATTTTTTGATTCTGAACAATTGTGTTTTAGTTCCAACTTTTAATGACAGTAATGACCGAAAAGCGTTGAACATCCTGGCAGAATGTTTTCCTGATAGAGAAATCATCGGGATTAGCGCGACTGACTTTATTTGGGGTTTTGGAACGTTGCATTGCTTAAGTCAGCAAATTCCAGAGTAGATTTAGAATAGAATTATTAGAACATAAAAAAAGACTTGCAGATTTAAATCTACAAGTCTTTTTCTTTTTAATAGATGTCTAAATACTATTTATCTCTCGTAAACGGTATCTTTTGTCCTTCGGGAACTGTCATGTCAAATCCGTCTAAATTGTCATTAAATTGGAATTTAAGTCCCGCTTGTTTCGACTCGAAACTGTTTTTTCCTGTTGGTTCCACCGTAAAACTTGGATAATTGGTTATCAAAACATTTAGCGCACCATTTTTCTCTGAAAAAGTAATTTTTAGTGGCGCCATTTTTGTGGAAAAAGTTCCTAAATAACCATCCAGAATTACATCTTTTTCAATCAAACCTTTATCTGCAGTCCAACTGTTATTTGCTGGATTACTGTCTGGTAAAACATAATCCGGGTCTAATGTAATACTTTCAATTTCTTCAGTCGTATTGTGTTTGAAAGACCAAGCTTTGTTTCTTTGCCAAACTTCAACCGGTAATTTAACACGCGTTATTTTTCCGCTTTTCGTTTTTATGTCTAAACTTACTGGCATTGCCATTTTTTCGAAGTTTTCAATAGAAATTACAACTCCTTGTCTCGGGTCGTTTTTCACGTATTTTATCGAATTAATTCCTTGGTCTAAACGCCAATTGTATTGGAACCAACCTCTCCAAAACCAACTCAAATCTTCACCAGCAACATTTTCAATTGTTCTAAAGAAATCGTCCGGTTGTGGATGTTTGTATGCCCAACGCTCGATATAGGTTTTCAAAGCCAAATCAAAACGTTCCGGTCCGAGAACTTGTTCACGTAAAATAATTAATCCAGAACTTGGTTTTGAATACGCCAAAAGACCAATATTAGCTTCTTTCATGTTATCCGGAGAACTCATGATTGTTTCAAGATTCGGACTTGTATACACTTCCGCTCTTTGATGCATATCAACTGGCTTTTCTTTGTATTCGCCATTATTAAATTCGACAGAACTCAATGAATTGATAAAAGTATTAAAGCCTTCATCCATCCAAGCAAACAATCTTTCGTTTGACCCAACAATCATAGGAAACCAGATATGTCCAAATTCATGATCTGTAACGCCCCATAAATCCGCACCTTTTGACTCCCAGCTACAGAAAACAATTCCAGGATATTCCATTCCGCCTTCATTTCCTGCGACATTTGTAGCAGCTGGATACGGATATTCTAACCACTTTTTTGAATAATGCTCAATAGAAGCTTTTGTATATTCTGTTGAACGTCCCCAAGCTGCATCTCCCGCACTTTCCACCGGATAAACTGAAACAGCCAATGATTTCTTTCCGCTTGGCAAATTGATTTTTGCTGCGTCTAAAATAAATGCCGCTGATGATGACCAAGAAAAATCACGGGAATTTTTGATTTTATAATTCCATGTTTTAGTAGCTACTGAAACTATTTTAGATGAATTTTCAACTTCGGCAGCGGTACGGATAAAAACAGTTTTATCACTTTGTTTTGCTTGTGCCAATCTACTTTGTTCTAAAGTAGAATAAACCGCTGTAGGATTTAGTAATTCGCCTGAAGCAACCACAATATGATTGGATGGCGCTGTTATACTCACATCAAAATCACCATATTCTAAGTAAAATTCCGAAGCTCCTAGGTATGGATTTGTATTCCAACCACGTACATCATCATACACACACATGCGAGGATACCACTGCGCAATAGTGAAAATCTTACCGTTTTTAGTTTCCAAAACTCCCATTCTGTCCGAACCTTCAAAAGGAGCTATAAAAGAAAAGTCAATTTTGATTTTAACAGAACCGCCTTTAGCATTCAATCCTTGCGGAAGAAAAACCTGCATTCTCGTATCCGTAATCACATATTTTGCTGTTGCTTCCGTAGCGACTCCTTTTACGGTAGTAATTACTTTAACGGATTTTATTTTATGACCGCCATCAAAAACTTGGCCTTGAGCCCCATTTCGGCTTCCTGTCAAGGGAACAATTGCATTTCCACGAGAATCCGCTTTGAATAAATTCTGGTCTAAGTTCATCCAAACAAATGCCATTTTATCCGGACTGTTATTCGTATACGTGATGATTCCTGTACCGGAAATTTCGTTATTTTTTTCATCCAGTTTTGCCGTTAATTTATAATCGGCACTGTTTTGCCAATATTCAGCACCCGGCTGACCACTCGCAGATCGCGTACTTGTTCCATTTTTTGAGTAAAAAAACGGAGCAAAAGCATCATGGTAATCGTACTTTGAAACTGTGTTACCAAAGGTGTTTGCTGGAGTTTGTTGCGCCATCATAGACGTAACTCCCAATAATAAAGTCAGATGTAATATGACTCCGAAACGAATATTTTTCATTTTGTTATGATTTATATCACAAATTAATGAAAAAAAAGAGAATTTTGAGCTATAGTAGTAGAATTGATTCCATTTTATATAAATAAAATCTAGCTTAAATTGAATTAGAATTCAAAATTATAAAATATATTTACCCTAGAAAAAAAAATTAAATTAAAAGACGAATCATTTTGACAACTGTAATAAAAAATTCAATTCTAACTGCTGAAATCAAACGTTTTGGTGCCGAATTAATTTCATTAAAATCGAATCAGCATAAAGAATACATTTGGGAGGGAAATCCAGAATTTTGGGGCAAGCACTCTCCTATTTTGTTTCCAATTGTTGGTACTTTAAAAAATAACTCCTTTCATTATAACGGAATTGAATATCATTTGTCACGACATGGTTTTGCCAGAGACATGGAGTTTGAACTAATCGAAGCGACAGAAAGTAGAGCAGTTTTCTCCATACAATCTTCTGCAGAAACTTTAAAAGTGTATCCTTTTGAATTTGAATTGCAACTGATTTATACTTTGAATGAAAACAATTTATCGATTGAATACAAGGTATTTAACAAAGGAAAATCAACGATGCCTTTTTCTATTGGTGCGCATCCTGCTTTTGCTTTACCAAATCAATTCGAAAATTACGCTCTTGCTTTCGATAAAGAAGAATCATTGGAATATTACCTTTTGGAGAATGATTTAATTTCGAATAAGACAAAGAAATTAGAAGTTACGGATAAACAGATTCCGCTGACTTATGAATTGTTTAAAAACGACGCTTTGATTTTTAAAACATTACAATCTGATTCATTAACGATTTTAGAAAATGAAAAACCAATTTTAAGAGTACATTTTGAGGATTTTCCAAGTTTAGGTATTTGGACTAAAATGAATGCCCATTTTCTTTGCATCGAACCTTGGTTTGGTTATTCCGATACTAATGAAAGTTCTGGAAATCTATTCGAAAAAGAAGGGATTCAAATTTTAGAATCAGATGCGACTTTCCATTCAAAATTCAGTCTCGAAATCCTTTAATCAAAAAATGTGAATATGTTAACTATAAATTTCAGTCCATTTCCGAATTTAGAAACTGATCGTTTGCTTTTAAGGAGAGTAGATTTTAATGATATTAAGGAGATTTTGGCTTTACGATCCAATCCGGAAACCATGAAATATATTCCAAGACCTTTGCTGAAAACGGATGAAGATGCATTGGAACACATAGCAATGATTGACTTTAAAATAGAAAATAATGAAGGCATCAATTGGGCGATAACGTTGAAAAATAATCCAAAACTAATTGGAATAATTGGACATTATCGAATAAAACCAGAACATTATCGTGCCGAAATTGGATATATGTTATTACCTGAATACCAAGGAAAAGGAATTATTTCTGAAGCAATGAAAGAAGTCTTAAATTATGGATTTAATATCATGAAATTACATTCGTTAGAGGCAGTAATTGATCCTGAAAATCATGCTTCTGCAAAAGTTTTAGAAAAAAACGGGTTTGTAAAAGAAGCGCATTTTAAGGAATATGAATTTTTTGAAGGACGATTTTTGGATAGTGTAATCTATTCTTTATTGAATAAAGTTAGACTTTAAATAATTATCAACTGCTATTTTAACGTAAAACATCAATCACCTGACACATTAATTTTTATATTTGCAAGTGCTCCAGCTCCACCTCGACAAAGTAATGACATTACATTTTATGAAAAAAATATTTCTTACCGCTTTTCTTTTATTCTCTTTTTTATCGCAAAGTCAAACTTATATAAAAGCAAATGCTTTAACCACTTTACTGACTATCCCGCATGTTGGAATCGAAACTAGTATTGGGAAAAAGTCAACTTTTCAATTTGATGTTACCGCCTCTTTTTGGAAATCAATAAATGGTCATCCTAGCCAATTCTATATTTTTACACCTGAATATCGCTACCATTTTAAAGAAAAATTCAACGGATTTTATGCAGGAGCCCACATTGGAGCAACTGTTTTTCGATTTCAAAAATGGAATTATTATAATGCGAACGCTTATCAAGAAGGTGTTGGCTACATGGGCGGGGTTACAGTTGGATATCAAAAAAAATTGAATAGACGTTTTCTTTTGGATTTTTTTATTGGCGGCGGAAGTCATCAAGGATTTTACAAAGGCTATCTAATAGAAACTGGAGAACGATATGAACCTGCCAAAGACTATAATAAAAGTGGTGAATGGTTACCTTATCGCGGAGGAGTAATGATTTCCTACCGAATCGATTAAAGTTGTTTTTTAAATTTAGTTACTGATTCTAGATACAAATCTTCCACTTGCTTTCTTGCCCAATCCGTTTTTCGCAAAAAAGTCAAGCTGGATTTTACACTAGGATTATCCGTAAAACATTTTACTTTAATCAGTTCTCCCAAAGTATCAAATCCATAATGAGCCACTAATTGTTCAACTATTTTTTGAAGTGTGATTCCATGAAGTGGATCTTTCGATTTTAAATTTTCCATTTGGCAAATATATAAAATCGGGAAATACTAATTTTTTAAATTCATTCAAATGAAAAAAATTGTACTAATAATTGCGCTACTATTTTTAAACATCAGTTTTGGACAACAAAATATAACTACGTATTATTTCATTCGCCATGCGGAGAAAGTTGATAGTTCTCAAAATCCAAATTTATCCGAAAAAGGTTTGAAAAGAGCGGAACTTTGGAACAAAATATTTTCGGAGATTCGTTTTGATGAAATCTACTCAACGGATTACAAAAGAACTTTGCAAACTGCAAGTCCAACCGCGACAGCAAGGAGGATTGAGATTAAACTGTATAATCCCAAAACGCTAAACATTGAATCTTTCAAAAAAGAAACATTAGGGAGAAAAGTTTTGATTGTGGGACATAGCAATACTACACCAAAATTTGTCAATGATATTATCAATCAAGACTCTTTTTCTGATATGGAAGATGAAACTTTTGGGAATCTTTATATTGTTACAATAATTGACGGAATAATCAGTTTTCAACTACTGAAATTACCTTAAAGCATTGCTAAACCTTTAATTTTTGCTACCTTTGCAAACATGCTAAAAACAGTAAACATATTCAACAAGAGAGCCAAATTTGATTACGAAATAATCGAAACATTCAATGCTGGAATTGTTTTGGCTGGTACCGAAATCAAATCTATTCGATTAGGAAAAGCAAATATCACCGAGAGCTTTTGTGAATTTAGCAATAATGAACTTTTTGCGATAAATACATATATCGAAGAATACACTTTTGGCAATCAATTTAACCACAAAGCAAGAAGCGAACGCAAATTACTTTTGAAGAAAAAGGAATTAAAGGGCTTGTTAAAAAGTGTTCAAGCAAAAGGTCTTACAATAGTCCCTTTGAAGCTTTTTACTAATGAAAAAGGATTGGCGAAACTACAAATAGGCCTCTGTAAAGGAAAGAAAACCTATGACAAAAGGGAATCTCTTAAAGAACAAGACACAAAACGTGACTTAGACAGAATCAAAAAAGCATTTTAAATTAAAAGAAAATTAAAAAAAAATATTTTTGATTTAAAAAATGACTAAATTTGTCAAGACAATTTAAAACATTTTTAAAATGAAAACACTACTCAAAAATGCAAGAGAACAAAAGGGACTCAAAACTAGAGAAGTGGCTCAAATTTTAGGAATTGATCAAGCCTTAATAAGTAAATTTGAAAGTGGAACCAGAAAACCTACAAGAGATCAAGTTTTAAAATTAGCGTCTCTACTAGAAATAGATTTAGAAACAATCATGGTCGTGTGGCTTAAAGAAAAAATTCTTTATGAAATTGGTCATGACGAGTTTGCACTAAAAGCATTATTAGTTGCTGAACAAGAGATTCGATATCAAGGTAATCCTTTCAAGAAAAAATTATCTACCACTCTACAGAAAGTTTTAGATGAAATAGATGCTTTAAAGTCAAAACTAGATAAGTGTCGTCAATTTGACAGCTATCGAGTTGCACAAGCTTTAGAGCTGGAATACACTTTTGAAAGTAATCGAATCGAGGGAAATACAATGACCTTAAGAGAAACTGATTTAGTTATCAATGAAGGTTTAACTATTTCAGGAAAAAGCATGCGAGAACATCTTGAAGTGATTAACCATCAAGAAGCTATTGCTTACATTAAAGATTTAATGCAAAGAAACAGCTCCATAAATGAACGGGAAGTATTGTCTATTCATAATCTTATTTTGAGAGGAATTCAACCTGAAGATGCAGGTCGCTATAGAAAAGTGCAAGTGATGATCCAAGGAAGCAGTTATTTGCCTCCACAACCTTTTCTTGTTTCCAAGGAAATGGAAGATTATTTTATTTGGTATCAAACCAATAAATCAAGTCTTCATCCAATAGTTTTGGCAGCTGAGATGCACGAACGCTTGGTTACTATCCATCCATTTATTGATGGAAACGGCAGAACTTCGCGCTTGGTTATGAACCTGATTTTATTACAACATGGCTACATTATTGCTAATATAAAAGGTGACTATGAAAGTCGAATGCAATATTATCAAACACTTGAAACAGCACAAACTAAAAACAATAAAGAAGATTTTTTGTTGTTCATTGCACAGATAGAAAAAGAAAGTTTAGAACGATATCTAACTATTATCGGTCAATAAAATTCATCTTCTGCTCCCTTCCCAAAGGGAAGGGAGCAGAAGATGAATTTTAATTTTTATCTTCTAATAAAGGAACGAATCGAAACTCTCCGAACTCATGTTTTTCGAATTGTGTTTCATTTTTTCTAATCAATAAAGTCATAATCTGCACTTCTTCTCCTAGTGGAATTACCAACCTTCCTCCTATTTTTAGTTGCGCCATCAAAGGTTGAGGAATAAATGGTGCTCCCGCTGTAACAATAATGCCATCAAAAGGTGCATAATTAGGCAAACCTTTGTATCCATCTCCAAAAGAAATATGTTTGGGACGAATTCCCAACTTTGGAAATAAACCCGATGTTTTTTTGAATAATTCATTTTGTCTTTCTACACTAAATACTTTGGCACCCATCGCACACAAAACAGCAGTTTGATATCCTGAACCTGTTCCTATTTCTAAGATTTTGTCCTCTTTTTTTACTTCTAATAATTGAGACTGAAAAGCCACAGTATATGGTTGAGAAATGGTTTGTCCTGCACCAATAGGAAATGCTTTATCTTGATAAGCATAATTTTCAAAGCTGGAATCCAAAAATAAGTGCCTTGGAATCTTTTTTATCGCCTCCAAAACATTTTTATCAGTGATCCCTTTTTGCTCTAAAACGCTTACTAATTGATTCCGAAGTCCTTGATGTTTGGCTGTGTCTTTCAAAATTTACTATTTTATTTTGGTAAAAATAACAAAGAATTTCTGAATTCAAATGTTGGATTTTAAATTTTAAATTAATGTAATAATTGTCCCATATCAATAATAGATTAATCATTTTATTGCTATTTTTGTAAAAATTACATCGTTATGCTGAAAATTGGAGTATTAGGTGCTGGTCATCTAGGAAAAATACATTTGCGTTTATTACAACAATCTGATAAATATGAATTAGTCGGTTTTTATGATCCAAATCAAGAGAATGCCGAAAAAGTTTCTAAAGAATTTGGATACAAGCATTTTACTACAATTGCCACTCTTATTCATGCAGTTGATGTAATTGACATTGTTACTCCAACGCTTTCTCATTATAAATGTGCCAAAGTAGCAATCAAATCCGGTAAACACGTTTTTATTGAAAAACCCATTTCAAATACGGTTGAAGAAGCCGAAGAAATTATCACATTGGCAAAAGAATTCAATGTTAAAGGGCAAGTTGGACATGTGGAGCGTTTCAATCCAGCTTTCATCGCTACCAAAAACATGATTGAAAATCCTATGTTTATTGAAGCACACCGTCTTGCTGAATTCAACCCTCGTGGAACTGATGTTCCTGTAGTTTTAGATTTGATGATTCACGATATTGACGCTATTTTAAGTGTGGTGAAATCCAAAGTAAAAAATATTAGCGCGAGTGGAGTTTCGGTTATTAGTGATACACCAGATATTGCTAACGCGAGAATCGAATTTGAAAATGGTTGCGTAGCTAATTTAACTGCAAGCCGAATTTCGATGAAAAATATGCGTAAATCTCGTTTTTTCCAGAAAGACGCGTATATTTCCGTAGATTTTTTAGAAAAGAAATGTGAAGTAGTCAAAATGAAAGATGCTCCTGAAGTTCCCGGCGATTTTGATATGATTTTACAAAATGCGGAAGGCATAAAAAAACAAATCTATTTTTCTAATCCAGATGTAGAACCAAACAACGCAATTCTTGATGAACTTGAATCTTTTGCAGACGCTATTATTAATGAATCTGAACCTGTTGTAACATTAGAACAAGCAACTGAAGCGTTAAGAGTGGCGTACCAAATTATTGATTGTTTTAAAAAATAAATGAAATTCCTTTGAAGTTTAAGGTCTAAAGTCGTTCAAGACGACTTTAAACTTTAAACTTTTAAACTTTAAAATAAAAATATGAAAACAATAGCCGTAATCGGAGCAGGAACAATGGGGAATGGAATCGCCCATACTTTTGCACAAAGTGGTTTCACCGTAAAATTAATAGATGTTTCTGAGAAATCTTTGGATAAAGGAATGGCAACAATTGCCGCAAATTTAGACCGAATGATTGCAAAAGGAAGTATTACCCAAGAAGATAAAGCCAAAACAATCACCAATATTATAACCTATACGGATATTAAAGATGGTGTTGTAGGTGTTGATTTAGTGGTTGAAGCTGCCACGGAAAATGTAGAACTAAAACTGAATATTTTCAAGCAATTGAATGAAGCTTGTTCTCATAATACGATCTTAGCAACCAATACTTCTTCGATTTCTATTACTCAAATTGGAGCCGTTGTGGCGCATCCGGAACGCGTTATTGGGATGCACTTTATGAATCCGGTGCCAATAATGAAATTGGTGGAAATCATTCGCGGTTATAATACTTCTGACGAAGTGACTAAAACAATCATGACTCTTTCGGAGAAATTGGGAAAAACACCTGTTGAAGTAAATGATTATCCTGGTTTTGTTGCCAACAGAATTTTGATGCCAATGATCAACGAAGCTATCGAAACTTTATATAACAAGGTGGCCGGTGTTTATGAAATTGACACGGTTATGAAACTTGGAATGGGACACCCAATGGGGCCTTTGCAATTAGCTGATTTTATCGGTCTAGATGTATGTTTAGCTATTTTAAATGTAATGTACGACGGTTTCAAAAACCCAAAATATGCGCCTTGCCCGTTATTAGTCAATATGGTACGTGCAGGAAAAATGGGTGTGAAGTCTGGTGAAGGTTTCTACGACTATTCTGAAAGCAAAAAAGCAGAGAAAATTTCTAAACAATTTATATAAAGCTACCATTTACAGTCACAGTTAAAAGATTTAAATCAAAAACTGTGACTGTGACTGAAAACTACATCAGATGGCTAAAATAGTTCCTTTCAAAGCAGTTCGTCCTACTCGTGATAAGGTTTGCCTTGTTACTTGCCGTTCGTATGAAGAATATGTAAATGCTGAATTGGCGGCACAACTGGATTTCAATCCGTTGTCTTTTTTGCACATTCTAAAACCTGCTTACACCAATCAGGAAACTGTTTCTTTCGAAAAAAGATACCGCCAGGTTCATCAAAAATATGAGGATTTCAAAAATGAAATCATTTTGGTTAAAGACAAAAAACCCGCAATTTATATTCATAAAATTGTGACGAAAACACAGTCTTTTACCGGAATTATTGCCGGGACAAGTGTAGCTGATTATTGCAATAATATCATCAAAAAACATGAAGATATTATCGCGTTCCGTGTTCGATTACTAAAAGACTACATGAAATATTCTGAGTTTAATACAGAACCGGTTCTGATGACATATCCTGATAATAAAACAATTGAAAACTGGATTTTTAACTGTACTCAAAAATTAGCTGATTTTGAATTTTCAACCACCAAAAAAGAAATTCATTACTTGTGGAAAATTGAAGATGCATTAGAAATCGATTGGTTGCAAAAAATATTTGAAAAGACAAATAATCTATATATTGCTGATGGTCATCACCGAACTGAAGCATTAAAATTGTTATCTGAGGAAAATGATGATTCAGAAAATATAGCTAAAAATCACATTTTGAGCTATTTGATTTCAGAGAACAATGTCAAAATATATGAATTTAATCGTTTAATTAAAGATTTAAACGGTTTTTCGAAAGAAGATTTTGTCAAAGAGTTAGAAAAGGATTTTATTATCGAAAATAAATTTCAACAACCATTTCAACCTGCTCAAAAGCATCAGTTCGGAATGTATCTTGACAATCAATTTTACAGCTTAATTTTACGAAAAGAAAATGAAGTTTTCAATACAGCTTTAGACAGTTTAGACACTCAGATTTTATACAAAAAAGTGTTATTACCAATCCTTGCTATTGAAGATTTACGAAATGATGAACGAATAGAATATCTATCAGGAAAACAATCCGTTTTAGAAGTAAAAAACAAAATTGATCAAGGAGAATTTGAAATCGGTTTTATACTATTCCCATCAAACATTCGAGAAATAAAAGCCTTAGCAGATGCCAATCAAATTATGCCTCCAAAAAGCACGTATATTGAACCTAAATTCCGAAGCGGATTGGTAGTATATGAACTTTAGATTTCAATAACTTTTCAAAAATCAAAATATTATAATGTCAATAGCAACAAATTTACTCCAAATAAAATCCACTTTACCGGAACATGTAACCTTGGTTGCGGTTTCAAAAACCAAACCAGTTTCGGATTTAATGGAAGCCTATGAAGCCGGTCAACGCATTTTTGGAGAGAACAAAATCCAGGAAATGGCCGAGAAATGGGAACAAATGCCCAAAGACATTCAATGGCACATGATTGGTCACGTTCAGACCAATAAAGTCAAATTTATGGCGCCGTTTGTAAGCTTAATTCACGGAGTAGACAGTTTGAAATTACTTCAGGAAATCAATAAACAAGCACTAAAAAACAATAGAATTATAGATTGCTTACTACAAATTCATATTGCCGAAGAGGAAACTAAATTTGGTCTTGACGAGGAAGAACTCGCTTTACTCCTATCCTCAAACGAATTTCAGGAACTGAAAAATATTAGAATCGTTGGATTAATGGGAATGGCAACTTTCACAGATGACAAAGAACAAGTCAAAAAAGAATTCACTCATTTGAAAACTATTTTTGATAACATTAGCAGCAAAGGCGCACTGCAGTACGTCTCTACACTATCTATGGGAATGTCCGGCGATTATCAACTCGCAATTGAATGCGGAAGCACTATGGTTCGAATAGGAAGTAGTATCTTTGGGGGAAGAAATTGATTTTTGATTTGTGATCTGAGATTAACGATTTTTGATTCCAGAAGATAATATCTACTTAAAAACTGAATACTAAAAACTGAACACTGAATACTTATTTTGTACGCAATACTCGACATAGAAACCACTGGAGGACAATTTAACGAGGAGGGAATCACTGAAATTGCCATCTATAAATTTGATGGACATGAAATCGTGGATCAGTTTATTAGTTTGGTCAATCCCGAAATTCCAATTCAGCCTTTTGTGGTCAAACTCACTGGTATTAATAACGCCATGTTACAATCGGCACCGAAGTTTTTCGAAGTAGCAAAACGCATCATCGAAATGACAAATGATTGTGTAATCGTAGCTCATAATGCCTCTTTTGACTACAGAATTCTTAGAACTGAATTCCGCCGATTAGGCTATGATTATGAAGCTAAAACAATTTGCACAGTCGAACTATCAAAAAAATTATTACCCGAACAACCTTCTCATAGTTTAGGAAAATTAGTTCGTGCACTTGGAATCCCAATGGCAGACAGACATCGTGCAAGTGGAGATGCATTAGCAACAGTCAAACTATTTAAAATCCTTTTAGAAAAAGATTTAGAAAAAGAAATTGTAAAAGATTTTATTAAGCTCGAAATCGAAAAAGGAATTGCTCCCAAATTACTGGATATTGTTGCCGGATTACCCTCGAAAACTGGTGTTTATTACATTCACAACGAAAAAGGGAACCTGGTTTACATCGGCAAGAGCCGAAACATAAAAAAACGCATAAACCAGCATTTTACAGGAACTTCGCCGAAATGCAAAAAAATTCAGGCCGAAGTTTTTACCGTAACGTATGATGAAACTGGAAGTGAATTGATTGCTTTATTAAAAGAAAGTGAAGAAATAAAAATAAATAAACCCATCTTTAACAGAGCACAGCGAAAAAGTATTTTTCAACTGGCTCTATATGCTGAGAAAGATGATCAAGGTTACATTAACTTGAAACTTCAAAAAGCAGACGGCCGAAAAAAAGAAATCACCTCCTTTACTTCTATTCAAGAAGGAAAAAATGCGTTGTTCAGAATCACAGCCCATTACAATTTATGCCAAAAATTAACCGGTTTGTATCATTCTAAAACTAATTGCTTTCAATACAGTATAAAAGAGTGTGACGGCGCTTGTATTGGAAAGGTTTCGCCCGAAGAATACAATGTCAGAGTACAAAATTTTATAGA
Organism: Flavobacterium caseinilyticum; assembly: GCF_004349085.1. Classification (GTDB taxonomy): domain Bacteria; phylum Bacteroidota; class Bacteroidia; order Flavobacteriales; family Flavobacteriaceae; genus Flavobacterium; species Flavobacterium caseinilyticum. Next base: position 585,071 of record NZ_SMFM01000002.1, read on the forward strand.
GAAAAACACCTTCGAAAACCAAAATGTAGTTTTGATTGACAAAGGCAGAACCATAAGCGAACGTTCAGCAGTTTTGATAGAAAACGGGATTTATAAAGGCTATGCTTTTTATGATTTAAACTATCAAATCAATAATATCGAAATACTAAGAAATATTATTATTCCGATGCAAAATAACCGTGATACTAAAAATATTATTCAAGGACATATCCGAAAAAATAAAACGTTAAAAACTGTGAAATTCTAAACGCATGTCAATCAGTAAATAAATATGCAAAGAATGAAGTCAAAATTCGAAGCTTTCAGACAAAGAACAAATGTAGTAATTTACGGAACCAACACGGCATCCGGACGATTATTTGATCTCGTACTTTTAGCAGTAATTCTGTTAAGTGTCGTAATTGTGATGCTCGAAACAGTTCAGGGATTCGATGTAAAATTCCACAAAGAACTAATTATATTGGAATGGATTATCACCATTTTCTTTACTTTAGAATATATTCTTAGGATTATATCGATCAAAAAGCCACTCAAATATATATTTAGTTTCTATGGAATTATTGATTTGATTGCGACTTTACCCATGTATTTCTCCTTGTTTTTTGTTGGTACCAGTATTTTAACTGTCGTTAGAGCTCTCCGTTTACTGCGTTTATTCAAAATTTTGAAGCATCCTCAATTCTCCAGCCCATCAGCACACCTAAAAGAAGCTTTGATTGCCAGCAGAGGAAAAATCTTAATTTTCATCTATTTCATGCTAATTAGCAGTATCATAATAGGTTCCGTAATGTACGTTGTTGAAGGAAAGGAAGGCGGATTCACTAGTATTCCCATTAGTATTTATTGGACCATTGTAACGCTCACGACAGTAGGTTATGGAGATATTTCGCCAATAACACCATTGGGACAAGCCATCGCGTCAGTAGTAATGATTATGGGTTATGGAATAATAGCCGTGCCCACAGGAATTGTTACGGCTGAATTTGCTAACAGCAACCGTACAAAACCTAGAGCCGAAAAAATCAATCCCTGTACGGATTGCGGAACCGAAGGTCATGAATTTAATGCCAAATACTGTTTCCATTGCGGATCAGAACTTTAATTTAATAATTAGAAGCAATTCCAGCTGTACACTGCAACTCCTCGTTATTTCAATTGTTTTTCTAAGGCATAAAAGGAGCTTCTTTCAGTCGCTCTTTTATGCCAAGAAAAACTAACTTTCATAACTGCGGGATTTCCGTTTCCATCTGGGCTAAAAAATATGAAATACCTAATTACTATAATCGGACCTACAGCGATAGGAAAAACTTCCTTAAGCATTGTTTTAGCGAATTACTTCAAATGTGAAATCATCTCCTGCGACAGCAGACAATTTTTCAAGGAAATGACTATTGGAACCGCAGTTCCCAATGAATCAGAATTAGCTGCTGCAAAACACAATTTCATCCAAAACAAATCCATATTCGAAAATTATACCGTAGGAGATTTCGAAAAAGAAGCGATTGCAAAACTGGACGAATTATTTTTGACTAATGATTATGCGATCCTAGTTGGCGGTTCCGGATTATATGTAGATGCAATTCTGAAAGGTTTTGATGAATTTCCAGAAATTGATACAAGAGTTCGTACAGAAATAAACATAAATTATGAAAAACTGGGAATTGGATATTTGCAACAAAAACTCGAAGTTTTAGATCCCGATTACTACAAAACTTTGACTATCGAGAATCCTCAAACCTTACAAAATCCACAACGAATGATGCGTTTTGTGGAGGTCTGTTTAGGTTCTGGAAAACCATATTCTTCGTTTTTAAATCAAAAACAAAACAGCCGAAACTTCGCTCCCATTTTAATTGGTCTGGAAGCGGACAGAAAAATCATTTACAACCGAATCAATCAACGCGTTGAAATCATGGTGAACGAAGGACTATTGGCTGAAGCCAAAAATCTATTTCCGAACAAAGAACTCAATGCACTGCAAACCGTGGGTTACCGAGAGTTATTCAGTTATTTTGACAAAGAAATTTCATTGGAATTTGCCATTGAAGAAATAAAGAAAAACACCCGAAGATTTTCCAAGCGCCAATTGACTTGGTTCAAAAGAAATGAAAATACCAAATGGTTTGATTTTGAAACTCCCTATGAAACTATTGTGGATTACATCAAATCAAAGAAGTAAACCAATAAATTATATGTCTAAATTACAAATTCATAATTCATAATTCATAATTATATACATGCCTATCTCTTCTAACTTCACATCTATTTTAAGCAAAGACTGGGAAATCAATTTTACACAATGTGCGCCAAATGGATTTTTAAAATACACTGATCTGTGTAATATTTTGCAATTAACGGCTGCAGCACATTCCGAAGTTGGTGGAATTAGTTTTACGGACATGCAGGAATTTGACCAAGCCTGGGTATTGAGCCGCATGCGAGTTGAAATTACAAAATTACCAAAATGGGGCGATATTGTAACTGTGAAAACATGGATTAATTCTTTGGAAAATTCTCGTTCCGTACGTGCGCTGGAAATGCATGTAAATGGGGAGAAAATTGTAGGTTCTGAGACTTTCTGGGCAGTGTTTAATACTAAAAAGCGTCGGCCGGAAGGACTGGCATTGCCGTTCGAACATTTCGAATTATATCCTGAAAAAAGAGCAACTATTGATGGTTTCTCTAAAATAAATTTTAATAATGAGAAAGAAATAGTTTTCGAAAAAATTGTCTTTTTATCCGATTTAGACATTGTAAATCATGTCAATAATGTCAAATATCTGGAATGGTGTTTGGATTTAGTGGATGAGAAATTAATTCTAAATCAGAAAATTAAAAGTTTTGAAATGAATTTCTTAAAGGAATTATCTATTAAAGATAAAGTGCTGATTCACGAAAGCATTTCTGATAATGAAACTATTTTTAGCATTACAAAAGAAGACAGAACGAGTTTTGCTTTACAATTGAATTGGAAATAAAAAAGTCCTTTCAATCCAAAAAAAAGCCTCAATTTCTTGAGGCTTGTATCTATTTATTCTGCTACTTTATTCTTAACTACTAATCTGAATCCTTCTCCGTGAATATTCAAAATTTCAACATCTTCGTCCAGTTTCAAATACTTTCTCAACTTAGCTATGTACACGTCCATACTTCTAGAAGTGAAATAGTTATCATCTCTCCAGATTTTAGTCAAGGCTAATTCTCTTGGCATCAAGTCATTTTCGTGAAGAATCAACATTTTCAATAATTCATTCTCTTTTGGAGAAAGTTTTATTGGTTCTTCATTGTTAAATGTTAAAAAACGAAGTTTTGAATTCAAATGAAATTTACCAATATTAAATTCAAATTGTACTTGTTCTGCTTTAGTGTCAGAAGATTTTCTTTGAATTATAGCTTTGATTTTCATCAACAAAACTTCAGAATCAAAAGGTTTATTCAAGTAATCGTCAGCACCAGCTTTATATCCTTTCAACACATCTTCTTTCATCGATTTTGCTGTCAAGAAAATGATTGGCACTTCATTGTTTTTTTCTCTGATTTCTTTGGCTAATGTATATCCGTCTTTGTAAGGCATCATCACATCAAGAATGCATAAATCAAAAGTATCTTTTTTGAATTTTTCAAATCCTTCCATTCCATTTTTCGCCAAAGTGACATCAAAATCATTTAGCATTAAATAATCTTTTAAAACTGCACCAAAATTAAGATCATCTTCGACTAGAAGTATTTTTTTATTTACATTTTCCATATTCTAATTTATTAATGGTAATTTTATTATGAAGGTACTCCCTTTTCCCTTTTCACTTTCTACATATACTTGACCGTGATGGTCTTCAACAATTCTTTTTACATATGCTAAACCCAATCCGTGACCTTTCACATTATGAATATCTCCGGTGTGTTCTCTGTAAAACTTTTCAAAAATTCTTTTCTGCGCTATTTTGCTCATCCCAAGTCCACTATCTTTCACTTTAATTATCACCATATCCTTGATGTTTTCAGTAAAGATTTCAATTTCAGGAACATTTGGCGAGTATTTTACCGCATTTTCTAAAATATTCACAATCACATTGGTAAAATGAACATCATTTATTAAAACTGTTGTTCTAATGGCTTTAAAGTGGCAAGTAATTGTTCCTTGCCTATCTTCTAAAATCAAATTAACATGATCAATTGCATCTTCTATAATCTCATGTATGTTATTCGATTCCTTAGTAATATCTAATTCTTTTTTTTCTAATTTAGAAATTCGAAGCACATTTTCAACTTGTGCATGCATGCGTTTATTTTCGTCCTTAATCATTTGCAGGTATCTTAAAACCTTTTCCTTATCATCGATTATTTTTGGATTTTTAATCGCATCAAGCGCTAAATTTATAGTTGCAATTGGTGTTTTGAATTCGTGTGTCATATTATTAATGAAATCGTTTTTTATTTCAGAAATTTGACGTTGACGAATTAATTGATTTAATGCACTTGTATAAGCAATTAAAATAATCAGTGTAAAAACAATTGAAAGAACGGTTATACTTACGAGCTCAGATAATAAAAATTTCTTTTTAAGAGGAAATGTAACTAACAATTGGTATTTACTGTTCCCCTCATTATCCGTAAAAATCGGAATAGAATACGTGGATTCTTTATCGTATTTAAAATCGTTTGATTTAATTTTCGTAGCTAGATTATCACTATAGATACCAAATTCAAATCGTGTTTCAATTCCATATTCCTCTAATTCTTTTTTAATTAATTTCTGCAAAATATCATTGGAAACCCGTTCTTCAAGTGGCATTGCAGAAAGAACATCCTTTGCAGAAATTTCAAAAAGAGCATTATCCAAAATATCCAAATTTCCTGATTTTTCTATTCTAATATCGGGAATCAAACTTTTGCTAACACCGGAATTGTCAACAGAATTATTGTTGTAAACTTCAGTCACACGTTTAGAGCTGAAGCTCTTAAATTTTTCACTATCAAATTTTTTATCAAAGAACGTTGGTGAAATATTATAATCTTCAGATATTATGCTGTTCGAATAAATAATGGTTTTATTCGTTTTCGGATTTTTCTGAACATAATAAAACTGTAATAAATCATCTTTTTCAGGAAGTTTACCAGTACTATCCTTAATACGATTTATTTTATCATAAAAATTATAGGTTTCTTGCTTTTGGATCTTATCCGCCACGTTACCTATGACTTGTTTAACATGAAATTTAAACTGTTCATCATTATTTTTGAATGATGTGTTGAACCAATATACTTGTACAAGAATTATCCCAATCAGAGACAAACTCATCAGTAAAACAAGTAACCTAAAAAAAAGTTTATTCATCGAAACAAATTTAGTATTTTAACAATATATTAAATAATAGATTAACCAAACATTAACACCTATGTATCTTTTTGTTTAATCTTTAAAATTTTAAGAATTCGGTCAATTTCAAATTTTGTAGTTTCAATAGAAGTATTTTCGATAACGAAATCGCTTTTGGGGATGCGTTTTTCATCTGTCCACTGTGCATCCATTCGTTTTGAAATAAGTTCACGAGTAGTTTTATCCCTTTCAAGAACCCGCTGAATCCTTGTCTCTACAGGTGCTGTAACTGTTATTATCAAATCGCAATTTTTATAACTGCCACTTTCAAATAAAATTGCAGCTTCATAAATCACATAAGGAACATTTTTATGTTGTAAAAGCCAATGTTCAAAATGCTTTTTTACGGCAGGGTGAACAATATTGTTAAGTTTTTCTAATTTCAAAGAGTCACTAAAGACAATTTTAGCCAATTCTGCTCTATTTAACTTTTCGTTTTCAAAAACAGTATCGCCAAAAATATCTTTAACAGCAATTATAATTTCTGAAGATTGCATGATTTTTCTGGCTTCATCATCAGCAATATAAACTGGAATTCCAAAATCTTCAAAATATTTTGCAACGGTAGTTTTTCCGCTTCCAATGCCACCTGTTAAACCAATAATTTTAGTCATATTTACACTTTAAAAAATAATTCGGGAAAAGCATCTTGCGGTTTTTGCTTTAAAATGATCACTTTGTAATAGGATTTTATAAAGCCTAAACCATAACCATAAAATTGTTTCCAGACCGCTACGAGCGATAAATAGCCAATTTTTAAACTCTTATTTTGATAAGAAGACACCAAAAATAATACCAAAAAGTAAACAAAATATAGTTGGAGCAGGAAGTCAAAATTAAAAAGTAACATTGCAAAAAAGGAAGTAAAAAAACCAACAATAAATACTGATGGAAAGAAAAAAGTGAGTTTATTGTATTTTGGATACCAACTATTTAAAATAGGTCGTGCTTTTCCAAATTTATTAACCTGAATTGAAAATTTTTCCCAATCAATTCTTCTCTTATGGTACACATAAGCCTTAGAAAAAAGTTTGGTTTCAAAACCTAAATTCCACAAACGAATCGATAAATCCGGATCTTCACCGGGATGAATATTTCCAAAACCTTTTGATGCTTCAAAAGCTTTACGAGACAATCCCATATTAAAACTCCGTGGCTGAAACTTACCAATTTTTTCAGAACCTCCGCGTATTCCGCCCGTTGTCAGAAACGATGTCATTGCAAAATTGATTGCTTTTTGTATATCTGAAAAGCTATCTAAAGCTTTATCCGGCCCTCCAAAGCAGTCTGTATAATTTTGGTTTAATGCCATGTCAACTTCTGATAGATACTCTTTTGGAATAATACAATCCGAATCGAAAATGACAAAATAATCTCCTTTCGCCATTTTCATTCCGAAATTTCTTGAATCACCAGGACCGGAATTCTTCTTGTAATAATATGAAATATCAAGCCTAGTACCATATTTTTCAACTACATTTTTGCAATCTACAGTGGATCCATCTTCTACCACCACAATCTCAAATTTTTCTTTGTACGTTGAGTGAATTAAACTTGCTAAAAGTTCATCAACTTCCTCGGGGCGATTATAAACGGGTATGATTAGGGAAAATAACATAAATTACGAATGTGGTATTAATGTGTGTTTTTTGATTAAAAAGTCTAAACAAATGTAGTCTTTATCAATAAAAAAACCATCAACTATTAATTGATGGTTTTGTAAATAATATATTTTGTACCACACTTTTACGCGATACTTTCGATCTTTACTACTTCGTTTGTATCTGCTTTGTAATCAACTCCTTCTACATCAAAACCAAATAAATTGTAAAAATCTTTTCTGTATCCTTCTAAATCACCTATTTCAGATAGATTTTCAGTTACTGCTTCAATCCACAATTTAGCCACTTTTTCCTGAACATCAGGACGCATTTCTAAATCGTCAATACGGATTCTTCCTTTTTCATCTACAGGAACTTCGTTACCTGTGTATAATCTTTCTTGATACAAACGCTGAATTTGTTCGATACATCCTTCATGAATTCCTTCTTCTTTCATTATTTTATACAATAAAGAAATATACAATGGAATAACTGGAATAGCAGAACTGGCCTGCGTCACCAATGCTTTATTTACAGAAACAAATGCTTTTCCATCGATCTCGGCTAAAGTGTCAGTGATAGCAAATGCAGTCGCTTCAAGATGATCTTTGGCACGACCAATTGTTCCTTTTCTATAAACTGCCTCAGTCAAGGCGGGCCCAATGTAAGAGTACGCTACAGTTATTGCTCCCGGAGCAAGCAGATTGTCAGCTTTTAAAGCATCAATCCACATGGCCCAATCTTCTCCACCCATTACCGCAACGGTATTAGCAATTTCTTCTTCATTACACGGTTGAATAGAAATTTCAGAAACTTTGCCTGAATGAAAATCAACGGTTTTATTAGTAAAAGTACTTCCAATTGGTTTCAAAACTGAACGATGTAGTACCCCCGTGACAGGATGTAAACGAACTGGTGATGCTAAACTATAGATAATCAGATCCACTTGACCTAAATCTTCTTTTATCAGATCTAATGTTTGCTGCTTTATTTCATTCGAAAATGCATCACCATTGACACTTTTTGCATATAAACCTGCTTTATGCGCTTCCTTTTCAAAAGCTGCAGAATTATACCAACCTGGAGAAGCTGTTTTACCTTCGGAAGGTTCTTTTTCAAAAAATACACCAATAGTTGCTGCATCAGAACTGAAAGCACTTGTAATTCTGGATGCTAAACCAAATCCAGTTGAAGCTCCAATTACCAGAACTTTTTTAGCCCCGTTACTGTGCCCTTTAGATTTTATATATTCGATCTGATTTTTCACATTTTGTTCGCATCCCTTTGGGTGAGATGTTGTACAAATAAATCCTCTCATTCTAGGTTCTATAATCATATTTGGTTTAATTTAATTTTTTATCTAATTCTTTTTAGCTTTATTAAAAAGTAAAAAAGTACAAAGATAGAGCAAAATATTAGTTCAGCAAGGCTTTAGCATGATTTAAGGCCGATTCTGAAACTACCGTTCCAGATAACATTTGGGCAATTTCGGCTACTCTTTCTTGTCCATTTAATAACTTCAATTCGGATTGTGTGTTCTCACCATCAGTTGATTTGAATACTTTGAAATGTGCATTTCCTTTTGCAGCGATTTGGGGCAAATGAGTAATGGCAAAAATTTGCATCTCGTGACTCATTTCCTTCATAATTTCACCCATTCTAATAGCAATCTCTCCAGAAACACCAGTGTCAATTTCATCAAAAATCAATGTTGGTAATTTTGAATATTGTGCCAAAATTGCTTTAACAGCCAGCATAATTCTGGACATTTCCCCGCCAGAAGCAACTTTTTTCAACAAACCGAAATCTGTTCCTTTATTGGCAGAAAACAGAAACTGAAGTTCATCTTTACCATTTTGAAAATAAGTTGAAGTCTCGTTAAGTTCAATTTTAAAGCGCACATTCGGCATTCCCAAGGTTTCTAATATCGCAATCAGTTTTTGAGATAGAACAGGAATAGATTCTAAGCGATTACTATGAATTATAGCAGATATTGCGTCTAATGTAACTGTTTTTTGTTCGGTTGATTGAATCAATGCTTTAATTTCTTCTTCTATATTTCCTAATTCTAAAACTGAATTTTCTAAGTTAATTTGAATTTCCAGTAATTCATCCACCGTATTTACCTGATGTTTCTTTTGCAAATTAAAAATAACCTGTAGCTTTTGGCTAATTAAATCCAATTGCTCCGGATCATTTATAAGTTTTTCTGAGCAGCGGTTCATTTCATCTGAAATATCATTAAACTCGATTGTTAAACTTGTAATTCTTTCTAACAAAGAATGGTATTCTGTTGAAAAAGGAGCGATCTTTTGTAATGAAATTTTAATTTCTTTCAAATTATTCAAGACTCCAATTTGTTCATCATTAGCGATAGCTAAAGATTTATCAATCGATTCTTTTATAATCTCAACATTGTTCAATTGTTCAAAATTAGCCTCAAGAGTCTCTTGCTCGCCAGATTTTAATTGGGCTGTAACTAATTCATCCAACAAAAAAGTATTGTATTCTTGCTCTTGCCTCGCTTCACTTTGTCTCTTCAGCAGCGAATTCAATTTAGCTTTATCGGATTTATAGGTTTTTAAAAGAACTTGATAGTCCAAAATCGACTCTTTATTGCTTGCAATAGCATCGATAATGTCGAACTGCACATTTTGATCGGAAAGTTCCTGAGTTTGCTGTTGCGAATGAATGTCAATTAAAAACAGACTCAGTTCCTGAAGTTCCTGAAGATTTACGGGACTGTCGTTTATAAAAGCTCTTGATTTTCCCGACGGCAGAATTTCACGTCTAATAATTGTTTCCGGTTCATAATCCAAATCATTCGATTCAAAAAAAGAAAGCAGATTATACTTAGAAATTTCAAAATGAGCTTCTATAATACATTTCTCTTCCTTGTTTTTTAAAGAAGTTAAGTCGGCTCTTTTTCCTAAAACCATACCCAATGCGCCCAAAATTATTGATTTTCCTGCACCGGTTTCTCCCGTAATCGTTGAAAACCCTTTTGAAAAATCGATAGTCAATTTTTCTATTAGAGCATAGTTTTTTATCGAAAGTGACGTTATCATCTATATATTTTTTTGTGAGTGGAAGCTATCGATTAAACTAAAAAATTGAAGAACAATTAATATTTTATTAGCACCCATTTACTTGAATTCAAAGGGGATATTTTATTCAGATTATCGACTAAATCTGATATCGTGATACTTGGACCACCAGAAAATACGGAAACGATCTCATCAGATTTAGCATCAAAAAAGACACGGGTTAAAAACGCGTTGGGTCTGGATGCATTTAATTTTGATAAACTTATCAACGACGATTTTATTTTTTCTTTTGAAGATTTTGAATCCTGACTCATTAAGTCTAATCCGCTATGATATTCGAACATAGATTGTCGGATTTGTTTGAATGTTGGCGATAGCATATCGTTTATTAAAAAATAACGATTTTGATTTCCGTCTGCCTGACTCCATCCTTTTGATCCTCCTTGTTGCGCTACATTTGAAATGTTTTGAGCAATATCAAAATTTGGATTTCCAGATTCCAAAACAAATGTATCAGCATCCATTCCCAAAATCATATAACTGTAAAAAGCAATTACAGAAACTAGATTCGAATCAAAACTAGCTGGATTAAAAATTAAATTTTCAAACTCCGTGTATCTAAAACTAAAGTCTTTGTCATTGTAGTTTAGTACAGGCGATGAGTAGGAGGAGTTAAAAATTGGCCTTGATGACTGCACTTGCAGAGTAGCGGTAAATTGATCGGCAGTGTTTGTAGAAACCGTAATATACATAGAACAATTAATCTTTTCATTTTGTTTAAAACTTTGGCCTGTCCAATCCGTTTTATTTACAAATTCACTAATTGATGTTTCTAGTGTTTTAAAAACCTGCAGATTTGCATTACTTAATTGTTGTGCATTTACTGTGACAGTACAATTCAACTGTTGCGCTTGTGTAAGCCCAAAAGTCATTAATACCAGAAAAGTAACTAATTTATACATCAAAATGTGCTATTACTTTATTTAATATATCATCGGCAACTGCCTCTTTGGATTTCAATTCCATCGCTTCAACAGTAAAAAACTTATCTATAAAGGTAACCTTATTTGTATCTTTTCCAAAACCTGCTCCTTTATCTTGCAGAGAATTTAGAACTATCAAATCTAAGTTTTTTTTCTGAATTTTCAACTTTGCATTTTCAATTTCATTTTCTGTTTCCAATGCAAAACCGATTAAAAACTGATTTTCTTTAATTTGTCCTAAAGAAGCCAAGATATCTTTTGTCTTCTCCATTTCAATGTTGAAATCGTCCGCACTCTTTTTTATCTTTTGCAGAGCCACCCTCTTAGGCTTATAATCTGCTACTGCAGCAGCAGCAATGACAACATCTGCGTTAGCATAATAGTGATGGCAGGCATCGTACATTTCCTGAGCAGAAACTACAGGAATCACTTGTATTAACGAATTCGTTGCTTTACAATGGGTAGGCCCAGAAACTAAAATCACCGAAGCACCAAGATTTGCAGCGCTTAAGGCAATGTCAAAACCCATTTTTCCCGAAGAATGATTTCCTATAAAACGCACAGGATCAATCGCTTCGTATGTGGGGCCGGCAGTAATTAATATTTTTTTTCCTTTTAATGGTAATCTGCTTTCTACATCAGCTTCGATAAACGCGACAATATGTTCTGGCTCAGCCATTCTTCCTTCACCCGCTAATCCGCTTGCCAATTCACCGGTCTCTGCAGGAATTATAGCATCACCAAATTCAGTTAGTGAGAAAAAATTAGCAATGGTGGATGGATGTTTGTACATGTCCAAATCCATTGCAGGCGCAAAATAAACAGGACATTTTGCAGATAAATAGGCCGCAATCAATAAATTATCGCAAGTACCGTTTGCCATTTTAGACAATGTATTTGCAGTAGCCGGAGCAATAACCATTAAATCAGCCCAAAGTGCTAATTCAACATGATTGTTCCATTTTTCATTTTCGTCATCTTGATTGTAAAAGCTGGAAAATACAGGATTTTTGGATAACGTGGATAATGTAAGAGGTGTTACAAAATCCTTAGAAGCAGGTGTCATTATCACTTGGACATGTGCACCTGCTTTTATGAAAAGTCGTACTAATGATGCTGTTTTATAGGCTGCTATTCCACCAGAAACTCCCAGTAGAATTTTCTTACCGCTTAAAACTGACATCGTACAATTATTTATTTGAATCTCTGTGGTAGATTTTACCGTCTAACCATTCTTGAACTGCTAAAGCGTGTGGCTTCGGTAATTTTTCGTAGAATTTTGAAACCTCAATTTGTTCCTTGTTCTCAAAAACTTCTTCAAGACTGTCATTATATGTAGCAAATTCTTCCAGTTTTTCAGTCAATTCTTTTTTGATTTCAGAATTGATTTGGTTTGCTCTTTTAGCCATAATGGTTATCGCTTCATACACGTTTCCAGTAGGTTCTTCAATAACATTCTTGTTGTAGGTTATTGTATTTACCGGAGCATTCGTCTTTTTTAAATCCATGACTTTATTTATTTAGTAAAATTTTGTAAATCTTTATCTATTCGAACTAACATTACGTCAGCTGTTTTTTTGTATTTGGTATTCGCATAAAACTTTATAAGATTTGAATGCGCCGCTTTTGCAACATTTAATCTTTCTTCCATTTTCGCAGGAATACTGTTAATGGCTAATTGGTAAGCAGAATCATATTTATAAAATAGGGCATCTTCTTTAAATGGCGTTCCAGGATAGTCAGCAACAAAATTATCTAAAGCAACGATTGCCGATTTAAAATCTGAAATCGTATGATAGCCCTTCGCATTTTCAAATACTTTTTTCTCTATTTTTTCGCTCAGTACTTTTACAGACGCGTTAGCCTCTGACAAGTATTCAGAATTAGGATACGTATCAATAAATGTTTGTAATTTATCCAATGCTTTTGTAGTATCCGTTTGGTCCAAACTATAGACTGGTGACAACATAGAGTAGCTTCTTGCTCCCAAATATGCCGCTTCCTGTAATTTTTCACTTTTTGGATATCCTGAAACAAAGCTTTCAAACTGAAAACCCGCTAAATAATATTGTTTTGTCTTATAATAGGATTGAGCAAACATGTAAAATAATTTTTCAGCTTGCGGTTTCCCTCGGTATGCTGGAGCTATTTGTTCAAAAATACGAATCGCCTTAGTATATTTTCCTGCATCGTACAATTTAGTTGCCATATCAAATTTTACAGCGACATCTTCGGTTTTTAATGCTTTTTGATATTCATTACAAGAGCTGAAAACAGCGACAAGAAGCAATAGATATATAATTTTTTTCATTTTTTTACTTTTATTATGCTTTCTTGGTTGAAACAACCTATAAAATCATACCGAAGTTGCGGTGGCAAATTTAGTTAATAATTTAGCGACTTCAAAATATATTTTTTGTTTAAAAACAGCTACTTTTTTTACCCTTGCTTATTGATTTTTTCAACAAATTCATCAATTCTGCTTGCTAGTGAATTATCTACTTTTACTAATGGCAAACGCACTGTGTTTTCAGAAATTCCTTGTGACAGAAACACTTGTTTGATTCCTGCTGGATTTCCTTGTTCAAAAATCATATCAATACAATCTGCCAAAAGGTATTGTGTTTTGAAAGCTTCGTCCACTTTACGATTCAATCCCAATCGAATCATTTCTGAAAATTCTTTAGGAAAGCCTTGTCCAATAACAGAGATTACACCTGATCCTCCTGCCAAAACCATCGGCAAAGCAATCATATCATCACCAGAAATTACCAAAAAATCTTTTGGTTTATCTTTTAGTAATTGCATCGCCTGAACAAGATCTCCAGCCGCTTCTTTAATAGCGATCACATTTCCAAAATCATTAGCCAAACGCAAAACAGTTGAAGGCAACATATTACTAGCGGTTCTTCCCGGAACATTGTATAAAATTACCGGGATTGGAGAAGCCTCAGCTACTGCTTTAAAATGCTGATAAATTCCTTCTTGTGTCGGTTTATTGTAATACGGCGAAACGGAAAGTATTGCTGCAAATGCAGATAAATCTCTAGTCTTTAATTCTTCAACTACTTTTAAAGTATTATTTCCACCCACTCCCAAAACTAATGGCAAAGCGCCATTATTGGCTTCTATTACGGTATTGATAACTATTTCTTTTTCGTCCTGAGACAAAGTTGCATTTTCTGCAGTAGTACCTAAAACGACAAGATATTCTATTCCTCCGTCAATTGAAAAATTTACAATTCTTTTTAATGCTTCGGTGTCAATTGAAAAATCTTGTTTAAATGGAGTTACCAGAGCAACACCAGTTCCTATTAATGATTGCATATTATTTTATATTTTTTTTAATAATTTTAAATATTTGAATAGCTCACCTACAAAAATGCGATAACTATTTACCTCTGTTTTAATCATGAAATGATTTAATCGTTTGTCGATGGATGAAAAACCAACCTTAAATTCTGCTTCAGAATTATACGTAATTTGCAACAAAATGGGTATTTCTATGTCGTAATAACTGATCAACAAATCAAACTTTTCATCGACAAAATTATTTAACTCAGTTGATGAAAATTTTCCGTTCCATGTGATGTGTCCTGAATTGAAGATGGGAAATGTATTCTCTGCTGTTTTCCTGACTGTATCTTTGTAAAGAATCGTTGTTATATCATTTGGCTTTATCCCGTTAGCTATCAACTCTTTGATTAGTAATTCCGTTTCAGTAAAACGAGTGGCATCAACCACTAAACCAATTGTTTTCACAACATTATTTGACAAATCATTTTTTAAATTTTGCAAGCTATTTTTTAATGTTTTTTTTAGTAAAAAATTCTTTATATAATTTAAAAACATATTACTTTTACTTGATTACAAAATTAATTAAATAAGTCGCATTTAAAATGGTAAATCTAAAAAAGTATAACGACGTTTCTAAACTTTTTGTTATATTCTTAACATTTTTATTTGTTGCCTCTTGCAGCAAACAAAATTACGTCACTAAAATAGAAGGAAAACGAATTCCTATCACTGAAAAGGAAAATCAAGTTCCTGCAATTGAAAATTTTATAAAGCCATATCGGGAACATATCAACAAAGATTTAGATAGCGTTCTGGCTTATTGTCCGGAAACATTGGATAAAAGCACGGGTAAATGGCAAACTACAATTGGTAATTTGATGGCTGATGTTACTTTAATGAGAGGAAATATCGTATTTCAAGCCAGAGAACAAAAGAATATTGATATTTGTTTGCTCAATAGCGGAGGGATTCGTTCCATACTTCCAAAAGGAAATGTAACAGCCAGAACAGCTTTTGAAATTATGCCTTTTGAAAACAGTTTGGTTGTTATTGCATTAAAAGGAGAACAAATTCTTGAGATGGTCGACTTTTTTATTACTGAAAAGAAACCACATCCATTATCAGGTGTAACCTTTACTATTGATAAAAATAATGTTGCCAAAAATATTTTAGTTCAAGGGAAACCTGTTCAAAAAGAGACCATTTATTATGTAGGAACTAATGATTATTTGTCTAATGGCGGAGACAATATGAATTTCTTTAAAAAAGGAGTTCAAAAATTTGATTTAGAGTACAAACTACGAAATATCCTGATTGATTATTTTAAAGAAGTGGATACCATTCCTGTAATAAAAGATGTTAGAATTACAGTTGAATAAAAAACAAGCATAAAACAACCGAAAGTAATTTTGAAAACATAAAGCCCTAGCCCTGATTGAAGTGAAAATCCTTTTTTATCGTTTTTTAACGATAAAAAAGATTGTAACGAAAAGCGGGAAATAGCTCCAAAAAAATATAAAATGAAAAGAAGAGAATTTATAGAGAAAACAGCTGCTGGTTCAGCATTAATAGGTTTAGGTGTATCATTGAGCAGTTTTGAGTCGGCAAAAACCAGACAACTTACGGTTTTACACACGAATGATGTTCACAGTTATATTGATCCTTTCCCTGCGGATCATCCCCGCAATGCAAATATGGGTGGCGTGGCACGAAGAGCAGCCTTGATTGAAACGATTCGGAAAGAAAATCCAAACGTGTTACTATTGGACGCTGGTGATATTTTTCAGGGAACGCCATATTTTAATTATTACGGAGGCGAATTAGAGTTTAAATTGATGAGTATGATGCAGTACGATGCGTCTACAATAGGAAATCATGATTTTGATAATGGTGTTGAAGGTTTGCATGCGCAAATGCCCCATGCTAAATTTGAATTCCTGTCCGCCAATTACGATTTTAAAAATACAGTAATGGATGGTTTTGTAAAACCGTATAAAATATTCAATAAAAACGGAATAAAAGTAGGTGTATTTGGACTTGGAATAGAGCTTGCAGGATTGGTTGACAAAGGAATGTACAAAGAAACCGTGTACAATAATCCTGTGGAAACGGCTCAGGATATGGTTCGGATTTTAAAGAAAGAAAAGCAATGTGATATCGTGATTTGTTTATCTCATTTAGGTTACAGATACAGAGATGAGCCTAATAAAATTTCTGATTTAAAATTAGCTGAACTAACTCAGGATATTGACTTAATAATTGGCGGTCACACCCATACTTTTTTAGACAAACCTACAGTTGCGAAGAATCTTTTGGGCAAAGAAGTTTTAGTAAATCAGGTAGGATGCTATGGCATTAACTTAGGACGAATAGATTTTTATGTAGATAACAATAAAGCTAAAGCTTTTGAAGGAAAATCGATTATAGTGTAACTATAATCGATTTTTTTTATTTGAAATAAACTTCAATAGTTTATTCGTTATTTTCATTTGCATTTGTATTTAATTTTTCGGTATCAATTACAAATTTATAAAAAGCATAATAACTCGTTACATACAAAACCATTCCCAATGGTCTAAAATAGGTTGGCGGCAAATTATTTAAAAAAAGTTTCTCGATAAAAACAGTAAAATACAAGGCTATAAATAGTACTCCAAAAATTGACAGCCACGGTGTATTTGTAGTTTCAGTCATAAAATAATTCGACAAAATAACTCCGCCAAGAATAGACACTAATATATTTTGGACTAACAAAGGGTAATAACTTCCCTCTGGAATTCCATCCGAAATAGAAAGCAAATAAGAAAAAATAAATACAAAAGGAATTATTGCTATTAGAATAGGTATATAATCTTTGACCTTATTCAACTTTATAATATAGATTATGAGTAAAAGACGATGGATAACTATTCCGACTAATCCTAGTTTTAAAAATAATTCTGTTTCCAAAATAATAAAAATACTGGTAAGCAACAAAAAAAAGATAGTTATAAAAAAAAGAACACTTCTTTCCTTGGAGGTAATCCAATAAAGATAGAGTATCATTAACGCTATCAAAGGTCGAAATGCAAACAGAATTACTTTGAATGAAAACAACTCCGCCACAACTTCAATAATTGCAAAAGAAAAAAGCAGACCAACGATTGCGTTTCCCTGTGAAAAATTATACTTCTTAGTCAGTAGCTGCATTAGTTTCATTTATTAAATTCATAAAATCATCTTCAGTGATTATCGAAATATTGAGCTTATTTGCTTTCTCTAATTTTGCGGGTCCCATATTATCTCCAGCTACAACATAATCTGTTTTTGCTGAAATAGAACTTCCCACTTTCCCCCCATTATCTTCGATTGCTTTTTTCAAATCGTCTCTGGAAAATTTCTCAAAAACACCTGAAACTACAAAGGTTTTTCCAGAAAGTTTAACTGTTGCATTTGGATTTAATTTTTCGATGATTTCAAATTGTATTCCATGTTTTTTAAGTCTTTCAATGATGTTTCGATTTTCTTCATTTTCAAAAAAATCTAATACACTTTGCGCAATACGTTCGCCAATTTCATCCACTAAAATTAAATCCATCAAAGTCGCTTGACTCAATGCATCGATACTTTTATAATGTTTAGCCAGTTTTTTAGCCACTGTCTCTCCCACAAATCGGATCCCAAGCGCAAATAAAACCCGCTCAAAAGGGATATTTTTTGAATTAGCGACTCCGTTTACCAAATTTTCTGCGGATTTTTGAGCCATTCGTTCCAAAGGAAGAATTTGCTCCACTTTTAATTCATACAAATCGGCATAATTATGAACCAACCCGTTATTGAATAACAAAGCTACTGTTTCTCCTCCTAAACCTTCAATATCCATCGCTTTTCGAGAAATAAAATGCTGGATTCTCCCAATAATCTGTGGCGGACAACCATAAAAATTAGGACAATAATGGTTGGCTTCGCCTTCAGATCTGACCAATTCTGTATTGCATTCCGGACAATGTGTGATGTATTTTGTTGGTTCTGAATGTTCAGGACGCTTACTCAAATCAACAGCAATAATCTTAGGAATAATCTCCCCTCCTTTTTCTACAAAAACAGTATCACCTGCACGGATATCAAATTTTTCGATTTGATCTGCATTATGCAAAGAGGCACGCTTTACAATAGTTCCAGCCAGTTGTACTGGTTCTAAATTAGCTACTGGAGTTATAGAACCTGTTCGTCCGACCTGATACGAAATAGAATTTAATTTTGTTGAAACCTGTTCTGATTTGAATTTATAGGCAATTGCCCAACGAGGTGATTTCGCGGTAAAACCTAACTCATCCTGATAATGAAAAGAATTTACTTTGATAACTACTCCATCGGTTTCATAAGGTAGATTATGCCTGTGAGTGTCCCAATAATCAATGTATTGAAAAACTTCATCTAAGTTAAGCGCCAACTTTGCTTCCTTTGGAACTTTAAACCCCCATTGTCTGGCAGTTTCTAATCCTTCAAATTGAGATTTAAAAGGCAAATTATTTCCAATTAAAAAATACAACAAACAATCTAGTGGTCGTTTTGCCACTTCGGCACTATCTTGCAATTTCAAACTCCCGGAAGCCGTATTTCTTGGATTCGAATACGGTAATTCACCAATTTCAATTAATTCTTGGTTCATTTTTTCAAAACCGGCAAAAGGTAAAATGATTTCACCACGGACATCAAATTTAGAAGGAAAATTTCCTTTTAATTTTAATGGAATGGATTTTATAGTTTTGATATTATTAGTTACATCATCTCCTTGAAAACCGTCGCCTCGAGTTACAGCACGTTTAAGGATTCCGTTTTCATATGTAATACTGATAGAAGCACCATCGTATTTTAATTCACAAGTATATTCTAATGGAACATCTCCTAAAACTTTTTGAATGCGTTTTTCCCAATCGATTAATTCTTCTTTGGAATAGGAATTATCAAGAGAATACATTCGGTGTTCATGGGGTACAGTTTGGAAATTTTTCGTTATTGTTCCACCTACACGTTGAGTAGGAGAACTTCCGTCAAAATATTCCGGATATTGATTTTCGAGCTCTTGAAGCTGCTTTAACTTCAAATCAAAT
Organism: Flavobacterium caseinilyticum; assembly: GCF_004349085.1. Taxonomy (GTDB): domain Bacteria; phylum Bacteroidota; class Bacteroidia; order Flavobacteriales; family Flavobacteriaceae; genus Flavobacterium; species Flavobacterium caseinilyticum. The sequence continues at coordinate 604,469 of NZ_SMFM01000002.1, forward strand.
TCATAATCAGAAATTACAGGTTTATCTAACACATAGTAATTATAATTGTGTTGATTTAATTCTTCCCTTAATTTTTGAATCGTATTTTGAATGTCCATAGAAAATAAAAATTGGCTATTTTAGTTTTGAAAAAGTGTACTAAAATAACCAATTTAAAAGAAATAGCAATGCAATTATGATGCTATAATTGTATTTATTTGCTGATATAAAAGTCCATCGCTTAAAAATGAACCTTGTTGTATCAGTTCAAAAATCGAAGTATTACGCTCTTCGGTAAACTCTTTTTTTCCAACTTTCATTTCAATAGTATCCGTAAACATATTATCGCTAAGCCATTGCAATCCTTCTTTGGTCAAAAAATCAACTTCAGGAACCAATGATTTCAAAACAATCGATTGAACATGCGTATCAAAACAATGAAAAAGGAAAATATGATTTTTAGAAAAATGCTCTAAATAAGTAGCTTTTGAAAGAACACCTTCCCAAATTAAATCAGAGAAAACGTCTAATTCTTGTTCAGCAACTTCTGGTTTTGAAGCTTTAATTGTATCCCATTCCGCTTTATCAATCGCTTGGGTTGCTAAAAAAGTACTGAATTCCTGATTCAATTCTTCAAATTGCTCTTTTGTTAATCTTGAGTATTTCATTTATGCTGCATTTATTTCAGCATCTTAATTATTTAAGATGCTCTTTATTTATGAATTAAGGAATCTGAAACAGGTTCAGATTAAACAAAAAAAATCCCGACTTCCATCGGGATTTAATTATATAAATTTAAAAAATTTATGCTTTTTCAGCAACAATTTCGTAATCTAATTCAACGACAACGTCTCTGTGTAAACGAACGTTGGCAGTATATTTACCAGTACGTTTAACGATTCCGCTTGTGATGAATTTTCTTTCGATTTGTTGTCCACCTTTAGCCAAAGCTTCAGCGATATCAATATTCGTGATTGAACCGAATAATTTTTCACCACCTGCTTTTGCAAAGATTTTTATTTCGATAGCTTTCAAAGCTTCCGCTACTGCTTTAGCATCTGCTACCACTTTAGCTTCTTTGTGCGCTCTTTGTTTAAGGTTTTCTGCTAATACTTTCTTTGCAGAAGAAGTAGCTAAATGTGCATGACCTTGTGGGATCAAAAAGTTACGACCGTAACCATTTTTTACCGTTACAATATCATCTTTAAATCCTAAATTTTGAACGTCTTGTCTTAATATAAGTTCCATGTTGTTGTCCTTTGTTATAGAAGTTAGGTTTCATGTTTCAGAAAACCAACAACTGAGTTATTTTATTATTTTAGTAAATCTGCTACGTATGGCATTAAAGCAATATGACGCGCTCTTTTTACCGCAACTGATACTTTTCTTTGGTATTTCAAAGAAGTACCAGTTAAACGACGAGGAAGAATTTTTCCTTGCTCATTTACAAATTTCAATAAGAAATCAGCATCTTTATAATCAATATATTTGATACCTGATTTTTTGAAACGACAATACTTTTTAGTTTTGTTAGTTTCTATGTTCAAAGGCGTAAGATATCTGATATCTCCGTCTTTTTTTCCTGAAGCCGATTGTTGTAATGTTGCCATGATAATTAAGCTTTTGTAGATTTTAATTTAGTTCTTCTTCTTTCAGCCCAAGAAATAGCATGTTTATCAAGACTTACAGTCAAGAAACGCATTACTCTTTCATCACGTCTAAATTCAGTTTCAAAAGCAATAAGGACTTCTCCAGCTACTTTGAATTCGAATAAATGGTAAAAACCACTTTTTTTGTTTTGAATTTCGTAAGCCATTTTTTTCAGACCCCAGTCTTCTTTCGACACCATTTCTGCTCCTCTACTAGTAAGAAAATCTTCAAATTTGCTTACTGTTTCCTTCACCTGAACTTCAGATAAAACGGGATTTAAAATGAAAACAGTTTCATAATGATTCATAAATATATATTTATTTGTTATTTTGGCTGCAAAAGTAATCAATTATTCTTATCAAACAAGCCTTATTTGATTTTATTCGATGTATGGTAAAAAAACAACGCCTGAATTAGTTTTTCTAAATAAAAAAATAATATATTTACTAAGCCAAATCTAAATAAAAATATTATGAAACTAAACTGTGTTGTAGTTGATGATAGTTCCATCCAAAGGATGATTATTGCAAAGTTAGTTAATAATCATCAAAACTTACATTTAATAGGTGATTTTTCTAACGCAATTGAAGCCAGAAGCTGCATGTCCATACACAATGTAGATTTAATATTTCTGGATATTGAAATGCCCGTAATTAGTGGTTTTGATTTTTTGGATGGATTAAAAACAAAACCTCAAATAATTTTTATCACTTCAAAAGCGGAATATGCAATGAAAGCTTTTGACTACGATGCCACTGATTATCTTCAAAAACCAATTGCAATGGACAGGTTCAACGCTTCAGTTAAAAGAGCAATGGATCAACATCTACTCAAAAAAGAGAATAAAGAAGAAGAAGGAGAACATATTTTCATTAAAAGTAATTTGAAAAAATTAAAAGTTTTTACCTCTAAAATAAAATGGATTGAAGCTTTTGGCGATTATGTTAGAGTAGTCACCGAAGAAGACAGTAATCTGGTTCTTTCTACTATGAAATCTTTTGAAAATGATTTGTCCAAAGAAAAATTTGTCAGAGTTCACAAATCATACATTATAAATATTGATAAAGTAGAACGGTTTAATAGTAAATACGCTGAGATTGGTGTCACAAAAATTCCTTTAAGCCGACATAAAAAAGAAGATTTAGTGAAGGCGCTTTCATTTTCTTAATACTTTGTCACTAATAAAAATCTACATTCAGTGTAACTCTTATCGATCTATATTGTGCAACAGCCTCAAAGCTATTCAACATTTTCTGAATCGTTTTTTTGGTGTTTCCAATTGACACATTTTGAGGGATTTTGACAATAATTGTCCGAATATATTCGTTTCTAATTCTACTGATTGCTGGTTCTTCTGGACCTAGTACCGGCATATTTAAGTTCTGGCTCATAACTTGATACAACCATATAGAACCTTCCTTCAACTTATCAAAATCACGCTGTTTCAGCGTCAGCTTTACGATTCTGAAATAGGGTGGATATTTGTAAATTTTACGGTCATACAATTGCTCTTTATACATTCCCAAGTAATCATTATTAGTAACCTGTTGTATGGTATTGTGACCGGGATTATAGGTTTGTACGATTACTTTTCCTTGTTTTTCTGAACGCCCCGCTCTACCTGCAACTTGAGTCATCATTTGAAAACTTCTCTCGAATGCTCGAAAATCAGGGTGAAATAACATATTGTCAGCATTCATGATACCCACTAAACTTACGTTATCAAAATCCAACCCTTTAGCGAGCATTTGAGTTCCAACTAATATCTCTAATTCCCTATTTTTAAAGCTATCAATGATTTTTTCGAAACCAAATTTTCCTCGCGTAGTATCTTGATCCATCCTTCCAATTTTTGAATTTGGAAAAATAGAGATTAATTCTTGTTCGATTTGTTCGGTTCCAAACCCTTTTGTAGTCAGATCAATACTGGAACACGCGTGACAATGCGTAGGCTTAGCCATGTTATACCCGCAATAATGGCAGCGCAACTGGTTTTTATTTTTATGATACGTCAAACTCACATCGCATTGTTGACAGTGCGGCACGTGACCGCAAGTGATGCATTCAATAATAGGAGAATAACCTCTTCTATTTTGAAACAAAATTACTTGTTCTCCTAAAGACAATGCGTTTGTGATTTCTTCAATCAAAACATCACTAAAATGTCCCGTCATTTTTTTACGGAAATATTTGTCTTTCAAATCTACCAGCTCGATATTGGGCATCATCACGTTTCCAAAACGCTTGGAAATTTCGACTAAACCAAATTTATCTGATTTGGCATTAAAATACGTTTCTATACTTGGCGTAGCCGAACCCAAAAGTACTTTTGCTTTATGCGAATGCGCCAATACTATCGCCGCATCGCGCGCATGATATCTTGGAGCTGGATCTACTTGTTTGAAGGTTTGTTCATGTTCTTCGTCTACTATTATGAAACCCAAATCATGAAATGGCAAAAACAAAGCCGACCTCGCTCCTATCACTACTTGCGCTTTCTGTGATTTTTGTAAGACTTGATTCCAAACTTCAATGCGCTCATTATTGTTGTATTTCGAATGAAAAACAGCTACTTTATTCCCGAAATACGCTCTTAAACGCCCCACCAATTGAGTCGTCAAAGCGATTTCCGGCAATAAATAAAGGATTTGTTTTCCCGTTGCCAAAAACTCTTCAATAAGTTTGATGTAAATTTCAGTTTTTCCGCTGGAAGTTACTCCGTGCAACAAGCACACCTCTTTATGAGTGAAACTTTCTTTGATTTCGGCAAAAGCTGTTTGCTGTGTTTCACTTAATCGTAATTCATCTTCTTTTATTTTCCCGTTGAAATTTACTCGGTCTTCCTGAAGAAAATAGTCCTCGAATATTTCTTTTTCGATTAATGCTTTTATAATTGCCGCAGTAGAATTAGCTTCCTCAATTAGTCTTTTTACGGTTATGCGTTTAGCTGCGCCTTGGGTCTTTTCAGATGCGCACAATTGGAAATAACGCATCACGATTTCCTTTTGTTTATTGGCATTTTTCAGTGTTTCCAATAACTCACTCAAACCTTGATTGGATTCATATTTTGGATGCAAACGTACGTATCGAACTAATTTTGGCTTATAGTTTTCTTGAATTTCCTCTTGAAGCACCAGAATATTCTTATCTACCAGTTTTTGAATAACGGGAAAAATATTTTTCTTGTTTAAAATAGCAATAATATCTTGAACTTTTAATGAATTTTGCTGTTGCAAAGCTTCATAAACCAGAAATTCATCATCCGAAAGAAGGCCTGTATCTACAAACGAATCGGTTTTTTGAGAAATCAGGGTTTCGCTTTCGAGCAAAAGTGCACTTGGCATGGCACCACGATACACATCCCCAATAGCACACATATAATAAGACGCGATCCATTGCCAATGTGCGATTTGGATTTCTGTTACAATGGGTCTTTCATCGAGAATTTGATGAATCTCCTTGGCTTCGTATAACTCAGGTTTATTTTTATGTATTTCAATAACTAAAGCCGTATAAATTTTACTTTTTCCAAAAGGAACCGCAACCCGCATTCCTTTTTTTATGTACTGAAACTCCGCTTCAGAAACTTTGTAGGTAAATGTTTTGGCTAGGGAAAGTGGTAAAATTACTTCTACGAAATACATTTAATAGTAATTATAAGTTGGGAGTTACTCTTAGTTTGATATTTTTTGAACACATCAATTATTTAACTCTGTTCCAAGTTTGTGTTCGTCCAAATAATGCTACACCAATATATCCTCGAACATTGAGTTTGTCATTCCCGTCTAAAGCCATAAAACATTTGTATAATTTCCCTGATGTTGGATCCAAAATCTTACCGGAATTGTATTCTTTACCATCTTTTTTAAGACCTTTAATAATCACAAGTCCCATCACTGGCTTATTTTTTTCATCGCCAGAACAAGTGGTGCATAGACTTTTTTTCTTTTCAACATCTAATATGTCGATTATTTTTCCATATATTTTACCGGAGCGTTCGTAAATTTCAACTATTGATTTAGCTTTTCCTGTTTCGTCGTCAATGGTTTTCCATTTTCCTATTACACTTTGGTTTTGACCGTAAAAACATACTGAAATAAATAATGCCAGAATTGTAATCGTATTTTTCATCTTTTTTCTTTTTTAAGCCCTTTATAGCTTTTGATAAAAAAACTATTTTGGATTAATAATTACTCTTTTTTTGTTTTTAATTTGTTTACTGTGGCATTTAATTCAAAACCTAACAGCAAAATCATACAGTTGATCCAAATGTAAAACATCAGAATCAATAATGTTCCAATTGACCCATATAATTCATTGTACTGTGAAAATTTTGTAACCCAAATTCCAAAAATATAAGAATCCAGAAGAACAAGAATAGTTGTAAATACGGAACCTATCGAGATAAAAGCCCTATTTTTGTCATGTTTCGTACCAAACTTGAAAAGTATAGAAGTTGTGACTAAAATCATTAAAATAATAAATGCATATCGTCCTAAAACAATTAATTGAACTTGATCGCTGAAGACCGTTTTTTGTATTAATACCTCAAAAACGACTATAATCGCTACCGTTACTATTAATAATAATGACAGCAATAAAGACATGCCAAACGCAACAAAATATTGGCGTATAAAACCTCTTTTGATCAAAACATGACGAGAAGTTTCAAAACCTCCCAAGATTCCATTCAATCCATTTGCCATCAAAAAAATTGACAATATGAATCCGGAAGATAATAATCCAGAATCACTATTAGTAAGAATGTCAGTGATGATTTTGTAAATTGCATCGTAGGTATTGGGCGGCACTCCGTCCTTGACAAACAACAGAAAATCTTCCTGAAAACCTTCAATAGGTATAAATGGAATTAAATTTAATATAAATAGTGCAAAAGGAAATAATGCCATAAAAAAGCTAAATGCAATGGCACTGGCATGATAAGTCAGCGCACTTTCTACGATTCCTAAGCCATATAATTCGATCAAATCATACAAAGACAAACCTTCTAACCAAGGTAGTTTTATCTTTTTTAAACCAAACATAAGATTCCGTACAATTGGAATTCTTCGAAGTTTCAATTCAATTTCTTTGCTCATAATGCTTTCAAACTCAAATCCAAGTTGTATACGGAATGTGTCAGTGCGCCAGACGAAATATAATCTACGCCACATTCCGCATAATTCCGGATTGTGTTTTCGTTAATATTTCCAGAGGATTCTGTCAAGCATTTTCTACCTATTAAAGCGACTGCTTTTTTGGTATCCTCAAAATTAAAGTTGTCAATTAAAATTCTGTAAACGCCGTCGCTTTCAAGAATTTCTTTAATTTCATTTAGATTTCTGGCTTCAACAATGATTTTTAAATCCAGATTATTTTCTTTGAGATATGCTTTGGTTTTGGCTATGGCCAAAGTGATACCACCCGCAAAATCGTTGTGATTATCCTTGAGCATAATCATGTCATACAAAGCAAAACGATGGTTTTCGCCTCCGCCAATTTTGACTGCCCATTTCTCACAGGCTCTAAATCCAGGGGTTGTTTTTCGTGTGTCAAGGATTTTTGCATTTGTTCCCTCTAATAAAACAACAAAATTTTTAGTTTTAGTGGCGATAGCTGACATTCTTTGCATAGAATTTAAAACTACGCGTTCCGATTTTAAAATCGATTGTGAGCTTCCGGAAACATGGAAAACAATATCCCCTTTTTTCACTGGAGTTCCATCTTCGATAAAAGTTTCAATTTCCAAATTTGAATCAACATATTTAAAAACCATTTTAGCAAAAGCTACGCCGGCAATAATACCGTCTTCTTTGACCAATAATTTTGCTTTTCCATTTGCTGTCGCCGGAATACAGGCCAATGAACTGTAATCCCCTGGTCCAACATCTTCTCGTATGGCGTTCTCTATCAATATTTGCAACTCTGTTTGGAACTGTTTTTCATTAATCATTTTACAAGAAATTTATGAAACGCTAAAGTAAGATATATTTTGTGGATTTGAAAATTTGCGCAATGTGTTCTTTGAGAAAAATAGCCAAATAATTATTCTTTAGCTAATTAAGAGATTTTAATTAAAGCAAGATTAAAATAAAAGTGTGTTCATAGGAGACTATTATAAATGATGTATCAAATTTACAAGTTGTAGCATTTAATAGGTTTAAAATCATTTCTTTTATATTGTCCTGTATTATTTAAAATCTTATATTTGAGGTAGTAACTAAACAACTGATTATGAAATCTCTTTTAAGCCTCCTATTAGTCTCCTCATTATTATTGACTTCTTGCAAAAAAGAAGTTGAAACTAAAAATAGTGCCAGTCCAACTAACGTAGTTCCTTTTACCGAAGTTGGTAAGCAGCTGCAAACGCAAACGCCAGTCCAGCAAAATCCTATTGTTGGTAATACAAATAGCAATGTTACAAATGCCGTTTCAACAGGAATGAATCCTGCGCATGGTCAGCCGGGACATCGCTGTGACATTGCTGTAGGTGAACCACTAAATTCTCCTGCACCCACAAATATAAACAAAGTCGCTGCACCCCAAATGATTACACAACCAAGTCAGCCTATTTCTGCAAATACGGCGACTGCTACGCCTGCAGCAGTAGCCGTGACGCCAACAGCTGAAGGAATGAATCCTCCTCATGGACAGACGAACCATCGCTGCGATATTGCTGTGGGTGCACCATTGTCAAAATAGCAATTTTACTCATGCTTTCATATCAATTTTAAGAAATATGTCATGATTGCTGCAAATGTTAAATTTAAAAGTAAAAAAAGAAAATTGTCAACATCATCCTGATTGTCAATTTGTTTACAAGATTAATTGGATCTTCTTAATAACACGCGGCATCATTATCAATTTCGAATCTTCAGACAGAATTCCTTAAACATTTAAATTATATTGTGAATCAGTATTTTAAAACAGTCCATTTATAACTTAAATACATTTAAAAAACTGTTGCTATTTTGAAAATTTAAACAACTTTTTTTAACCGTTTTGACAACTTATAGATTAAATTTTTAACTTTACAACATCAACAAACCGTTATATTATGAGGATTTTAAAATATTTGTTTCTTTTACTTTTACTTAGTTTTGTAGCATTCTCCATTTTTGTGGCTACTCAAAAAGGAGATTACACTGTAGAAAGAAGTCAAATTATAAATTCTCCCAAAGCAACTGTCTTTAATTTTGTCAATGATTACAGAAATTGGGAAGACTTCGTATCTTGGGCCAAGGAAGATGCTGAGATGAAATTTATTTATCCAAAAAAAACCATTGGGTCAGGAGCTTCCTATTCTTGGGAAGGTAAAGATGGCAGCGGTACAATGTCCACTATTTTTGTGAAAGAAAATGATAGTATTTCTCAAAAAATGGATTACAATGGAGACTCATCAGCTGTAATGTGGCATTTTAAAGATACAGTAGGAGGCACAAAAGTAACATGGAAAACTACTGGGAAAAAGAGTTTTACGATGAAAATTTTCACTGCCTTAAATGGCGGTCTTGATAAAACTATCGGTAAAATGTATGAAAAAAGCCTAGCAAATTTGGACAAAACCTTGGATGACGAATTAAATACTTACACAGTAAAAGTGAATGGTTTAACAAAAAAAACCGGCACCTTTTATTTGAATCAAACTTTTACCAGCACAATTTTGAATGTCACTAAGAATTCACGAATAGTATTTCCAAAAATAATCAATTTTTGTAAGGAAAATAATATCCCGTTAAATGGAAAGCCATTTGTAATTTATCACACGTATGATTTAGCAAAGGGTTTAACGAGGTTATCTTTTTGTATTCCAATAAAAAGTCAGATTTTAACGAGTTCCGGAAGTGACATCTTAAGCGGAAAACTGGAGCCATTCGATGCTGTTAAGACTACTTTAACGGGTGATTATTCACATATTAAAGAGGCATTGGATAAATCAATCAAATATCTTAATGCGAACGGAATTGCCGCTGATCCATCATTCTCACACCTTGAAAGTCAAATAATCCGCAGATCAGATATCAAAAGCCCTTCAAAATGGGTAACCGAAATTTACTATCCGGTTAAACCAAAAGCAATTCCCGTAAAAGCTTACACACCAGCTGTCATCAAAAAAGTAGCACCTGTAAAAGCGCCTGATCCTTTAATAATTAAGGAAGAAGAAAAATCTGAATTTTAATTATTTTTCAAAGAGTATTAAACCTTTCTGATGGATTCCATTCTAAACAAATAAACAAAAGCTTTGCAAGAAGAACAGGAATTTATAACCCAATTGCTAAACCCTAAAACGCAAAATCAGGCTTTTCAGAGGTTATTGCAGGATTATCAGAGACCCCTTTATAATCACATCCGTAATATCGTTTTAAATCACGATGATACTGATGATATTCTGCAGAATACTTTCATTAAAATATTTCAAAACTTGAAAAATTTTAAAGGAGAAAGCAAACTCTTTTCGTGGATGTATCGAATAGCCACCAATGAAGCCTTGACTTTTTTAAAGCAAAAATCAAAAATAAGCGGGATTTCATCGGAAAGCTTGCAAAATAAAACACTCGAAAATCTGGAAGCGGATGTTTTTTTTGACGGCAATGACATTCAAATAAAGTTGCAAAAAGCTATCGCATTATTACCTGAAAAACAGCAATTAATTTTTAAAATGAAATATTTTGAAGAACTTAAGTATGAAGCAATTTCGGAAATTTTGGGAACTTCTGTTGGAGGATTAAAAGCATCCTATCATATTGCAGTAAAAAAAATTGAAGCTTTTGTATCTGCTAATTAAACCTTTTTATCAGAATTACATCTAAAGAAAATATGAAAACATTTAAATTAGAAAACGAGCCTAAAATTGCAACCGGATTTAAAACTCCAGATCATTATTTTGAGAACTTTTCACTCAAAATGATGCAGCAATTGCCTGAGAGTGAACCAAAAGTAATTTCTATTTTTCAAAAAAGGAAGAATTTAATTATGATGGTGGCGGCAGTTTTAGTAATTGCACTGATGATTCCAATTTTAAATTACTCAACCACGAGCACTAGTGAATTAGATTCAACTGCTTTGGAAAATTATATAACTTATCAATCTAATGTCAATCAATATGACTTGATGAGTGGCTTGGAAAGTGAAGATATTAACAGCTTAAATACAAGTATTACCATAGCAGATGAAACCATAGAAGATGTTTTATCTGAGAATTCAAATTTAGAAAATCTTATTTTAGAATAAATAGTTAACAGGCTCTTAGCTTTAAACAAAATAACAAAAAATGAACATTAGAAAATTATTACCCCTATTATTCTTATTAGTTTCATTCAGCTTTTACGCTCAGAGCGAAAGCATGAAAGAAAAAAAAGAAAAAATTAAAGAGTTGAAAGTAGCTTTTTTCACAACAGAGTTGGACTTAACAATCAGTCAAGCAGAGAAATTCTGGCCACTATATAATACATTTGATGACAAACAATTTGAACTAAGGCATCAAAAAATGAGGGCGTTCATGAAAAGAATGAATGATGGCTCATTAGATAAAATTACTGAAAAAGAGGCAAATATTTTTTTAGTTCAAATGGAAGATACTGAAGAAGAATTATTTTTACTTCGAAAAAAATTCACACAAAATTTGAGACGAATATTACCTTCTGTAAAAATCATTAAACTTAGAAAAGCTGAGGAAGATTTTAACAGGAAGTTATTACAGCAATATCGTAACAAAGGCATCAAGAAATAATTTTTTATTTTATCGATTAAAAAAAATACCCTGAGCAAAATTATAATAAAGCTTAGGGTTTTTTATTATTTAAAATTGATACGAATCATTTTATTTTGCCCTGCTGCAATAGCAGTATTTTCATCTATGAAACGTATTGTATTTAAAGTAGAATCTGTGGACAGTTGTTTCCATGAAACGCCACTGTCAGATGAGTAATAAATGCCGGAAAAACCTACGGTAACAAGTTCTTTAGCATTGCTTTTAGGAACATATTGAACACAGGAGGCATATCCGAAACCTTGATTTTCAGCTGTAAGTTTCCACGTTTTGCCACCATTGGTTGTTATAGCTTTATTGGAAAAGTTTTGATTTCTGATTTCATAATCACCACCAGCTATAAATCCGTTATTTGCATCGTAAAAATCAGCAGTAAAAATTCCGGTCATTGATTTTCCTTGCACAATTGGCGTTTCATACACATTCCAACTATTTCCTCGATCTGACGAATAAAAAACTCTAGATTTTTTTCCGCCGGAAACAATCCATGTATTACTTCCTTTGATAACAATATTAGTATTGCTTGCCGCAAAAGCTGCTTCACCATACGCTACTTTTGGTAACTTAAGACACGGAATCTTTTTCCATGAATTCCCTCCGTCACGGGTCGTAATGATGTTAAGACAGTCCGTAATCGGGTCTCCCATTGCGATACCTTCTTGATCATCCCAAAATTGCATACTGTCGTAAAAAACTTTTTCATGATTTTCTTGGTATACTACTTTTGTTTCCTTTCCGTCTTTTGAAATTCGGTGTAACATTGCAGGATTTGCGACATTCAGAATAAAAACATGTTTCGCTGTTTGAGCAATACTTCTAAATTCAAGTTTTGAAGAATCTTTAATAATTTGATTTTCATTTTTTTGCTTCGTTTTTAAGTTATAGAAACCGTATCTTCCATTATCAGCACCATACCATACTATATTTCCATCAATTTGGATCGCTCTGATGCTTATTTTATCCTGGAATAAAGTATCAATTTGAATCGACTGAAATTCAGAGTCATTTACTTTTTTTTCAGTGTAAACATTTATTTTACAGGATATACAAACATTCAACACTAGTAGGATTAAAAAAATATTTTTCATTTTCTGTACATTTTGGGCTAATTTACAATTAATAATGGTAATGCTACTTGGTAACTAAATTTAATGGCATAGTAATTGGATTGAAAAATACTAAATTTAATCCACTATAATTATGAAAACGAAATTGTTACTATTGAGTCTGTTGGCTTCTGTTTTCGCAACACATATACAAGCGCAAGACAGGACATCGGTACATGCGATGAATTCCGAAATCAGCGATAATCTTGACTTAAGAGCTGTTGCTTCGATTTTTGGTGATTCTAGAAACTTACAGGATTTCGAAAGACGCCTGAATGATCCGGAACTTCAAATATCTAATTTAGATTTGAATAACGATAATCAAGTTGATTATTTGCGGGTTATCGAAACGGTCGAAAATCGAACCCACGTAATCATAGTTCAATCTGTTCTTGATCGAGATGTTTATCAAGATGTTGCAACTATCGACGTAGAGAAAGACAGTAACAACAGAATTCACGTACAGGTAGTAGGGGATGTTTTTATGTATGGTCGCAATTATATTTATGAGCCTGTTTATTACAGCACTCCGCTAATTTATGCTTCCTTTTGGTCTGCTAATTACAGTCCTTATTACTCATCTTGGAATTGGAATTATTATCCTTCTTACTATTACGCATGGAATCCATTCCCAGTTTTTCGATACAGGAATAACATTAACATCAACATCAATATTAACAATAATTACAATTATGTTAATTTTAGAAGAAGTAGTCGAGCTGTAGTTTTACATAATTCACGACGTTCAAACGGATATGAACGACAAAATCCAAACTATGCATTTTCGAGTAGAAATGCTAATGTTGCAAACAGATATGAATTAGATCAACGAAGAGGTTTAAGAAATGATATGAGCTATTCCAATAAAAGAGCTAACACTTCAAGAGATTTTTCTCAAAACAGATTGAGTAATTCAAGAGAAGCTACAACACAAAGAGCTAGTTCACCAAGAGATTATTCTCAAAACAGGACTAGTCCTTCAAACCAGGCAACTCCTCAACGGGGAAATTCTCAAAGAGATAATGCTCAAAACAGGACCAGTACATCAAGTCAGGCAACTCCGCAACGGGGAAATTCTCAAAGAGATTATGCTCAAAACAGGACCAGTACATCAAGTCAGGCAACTCCGCAACGAGGAAATTCTCAAAGAGATTATGCTCAAAACAGGACCAGTACATCAAGTCAGGCAACTCCGCAACGAGGAAATTCTCAAAGAGATTATGCTCAAAACAGTACTAGTCCATCAAGTCAGGCAACTCCGAAAAGAGACTATTCTCAAAACAAAACTAGTCCTTCCAGAGAATCGGCATCACAAAGAGCTGAATCTCAAAACAGAGGAAACTCTTCAAGAGAAGCTGCGCCACAAAGAACTGAATCTCAAAATAGAGTAAACGCCTCAAGAGAAGCTGCGCCACAAAGAGCTGCAAGTCAAAACAGAGGAAACTCTTCAAGAGAAGCTGCACCTCAGAGAATTGAATCTCAGAGAGGTAATTCATCCAGAAATGAAAGCAGAAGATCGTAACACAAATTGATTAGAAACCTATAAAAACACGGCTCAGAAGGCCGTGTTTTTTTTATAAGATAAAAAGTGTTGCTTTATTTTAAAAGTGTAAATTTGACCAGTTTTTTAAAAATTTTTCATGAGCACTTCACACAAGGACCTCCATAGTAAATGGACATTAGGTGGATTATTAATTTCATTAGGAATAATTTATGGTGATATAGGAACTTCACCATTATACGTAATGAAAGCCATACTTGGGGATCACATCATTGATGCTGATATTGTTTTAGGAGGTGTTTCAGCTGTATTTTGGACACTTACTTTACAAACTACAATTAAGTATGTTATCATTACTTTAAGTGCTGACAATCATGGTGAGGGTGGAATTTTTGCTTTATATGCTTTAGTCAAAAAAACAAAAATTCAATGGCTGATTGTCCCCGCAATAATCGGTGGAAGTGCATTGCTCGCTGATGGAATAATTACCCCTCCAATTTCCGTATCCTCTGCAGTAGAAGGAATTAAAACATTTTATCCACAAATAAATACAATCCCAATTGTGATTGGTATTTTATTTGTATTATTTACTATTCAACAATTTGGAAGCAAATTAGTCGGTAAATTTTTTGCCCCGATGATGCTGATTTGGTTTGGCATGCTTGCTGTTCTGGGAATCACCCAGATTTCTCAACATACTGAAGTCTTTACAGCAATCAACCCCTATTATGCGTATCATTTATTAACGATTCATCCGGAAGGCTTTTTTGTTTTAGGCTTTGTATTTCTTTGTACAACTGGAGCTGAAGCATTATATTCGGATATGGGACATTGTGGCCGGAAAAATATTAGAATCAGCTGGATTTTTGTGAAAACTGCTTTAGTACTTAACTATTTTGGTCAAGCCGCTTATTTAATTCAGCATCAAGGTGAAACATTGCAAAGTTTGGGTGGAGAAAACGGAAATCCTTTTTACCTAATAATGCCGGACTGGTTTCAGCCTTTCGGAATTGTAATCGCTACGCTTGCTGCTGTAATTGCTTCACAAGCATTAATTAGTGGCTCTTTTACTCTAATAAATGAGGCAATGCGATTGAATTTTTGGCCAAAAGTAAAAATCAAATATCCCACAGAATTG
Source organism: Flavobacterium caseinilyticum (assembly GCF_004349085.1). Taxonomy (GTDB): domain Bacteria; phylum Bacteroidota; class Bacteroidia; order Flavobacteriales; family Flavobacteriaceae; genus Flavobacterium; species Flavobacterium caseinilyticum. The sequence continues at coordinate 619,612 of NZ_SMFM01000002.1, forward strand.
AAAGGTCAATTGTACATTCCATCTATAAATTGGTTATTATTTATAGGGTGTGTTGGAATCGTTTTGCACTTTGAAGAATCCAGCAATATGGAACATGCTTACGGTCTGGCGATTATCTTATGCATGATTATGACCACTATTTTACTTACTTTTTATTTAATCATGAAAAGAGTAAAATTATATTTCATTACTCCATTGATTACAATTTATTTAATAATCGAATTTAGTTTTCTGGCAGCCAATATTACGAAGTTCGCTGAAGGCGGTTATGTAACGCTTTTTATCGCTATTGCATTGATATCGATAATGACAATTTGGTATTTAGCGAAGAAAATCAGCAAAAGTTACACTAAAATCGTTAAAATTGAAGACTACAAAAAAGTACTTATTGAATTGAGTGCTGATTTATCAATTCCAAAATATGCCACACATTTAGTTTACATGACCAATGCGGGAAGAACGGATGAAATTGAAGAAAAGGTAATGTATTCCATTTTACAAAAAAGACCTAAAAGAGCTGATATATACTGGTTTGTCCATGTGAATATATTGACTGAACCTTATAAAACTGAATATAAAGTAACTGAAATTGTAAAAGATGATCTGTATCGTGTAGACTTCAATTTAGGATTTAGGGAACCTACAAAAATAAACCTGATGTTTAAGGAAGTAATTAAGGATATGGTACAAAAAGGCGAAATGGATATTACCAGCAGATATGAGTCTTTGAATAACAATAATATCATAGGCGATTTCAAATTCGTTTTATCTGAAAAATTTCTTTCTAATGACAGTGATTTAAGGTGGCATGAAAAAATAATTATGAACTCTTATTTTTTAATTAAAAAATTGAGTTTATCCGAAGAAAGAGCTTTTGGTTTAGACAGCAGCTCCGTAAAAATAGAAAAATTTCCAATGGTACTTCATGCACCTGAAAACATAGGTTTAACAAGGATTAAATAATTATATTTAAAAGCTAAAAACGGACATACAACTTGAATAATTATCTTTTATTTTAACAATCAGTGTTACTTTATTCAAAAACAGTAACTTTGCCAAGTTTTTAAAAACATTACATGAGCACATCGCATAAAAATATACATACTCAGCTTTCGGCTGCCGGTTTATTACTTACTCTAGGAATAATTTACGGTGATATTGGTACCTCACCATTATACGTAATGAAAGCCATCATAGGAGAACATACCATAAATAAACAATTAATATTAGGTGGTTTGTCTTGTATCCTGTGGACCTTGACTCTACAAACTACCCTAAAGTATGTCATTATTACCCTTAATGCAGACAATCATGGTGAAGGTGGAATTTTCTCCTTATACTCTTTGGTCAAAAAAACTAAAATACAATGGCTGATTGTCCCTGCTATTATTGGGGGAAGCTTATTATTGGCCGAAGGTATTATTACGCCGCCTATTTCAATATCTTCCGCAGTTGAAGGATTGCATATCTTTAAACCTGATATTCCAACAATTCCGATAGTTATTGCGATAATATTCATATTGTTTAGCATTCAGCAATTTGGGGCAAAGCTGGTAAGTAAGTTTTTTTCACCTACAATGCTAGTATGGTTTTCGATGCTTGGAATTTTAGGATGCATACAGATTTTTAAAAATGTTGAAATCTTCAAAGCTATTAATCCTTATTATGGCTATAAATTATTAACCTCAGATAACGCGGGAGAAGGATTTCTGATTTTGGGGGCTGTTTTCTTGTGTACAACCGGAGCAGAAGCATTGTACTCGGATATGGGACATTGCGGACGACGCAATATCCGAGTGAGTTGGGTTTTTGTAAAAACTACTTTAATTCTTAATTATTTTGGACAAGGAGCATTTTTACTGCTCCACGAAGGAAAAACATTAGCACAATTAGGTAGTTCAAATCACAATCCATTTTATTTAATAATGGCCGATTGGTTTCAGCCCATTGGAATAGTAATAGCTACATTCGCAGCTATTATTGCTTCACAAGCATTAATCAGTGGCTCATTTACACTGATTAATGAAGCCATGCGATTGAACTTTTGGCCAAAAGTAAAAATCAATTATCCAACAGATGTTAAAGGACAACTATACATTCCTTCGATAAACTGGCTACTCTTTGTAGGATGTGTTGGTATTGTTTTGTATTTCAAAGAATCTAAATATATGGAGCATGCCTATGGTCTATCCATAATTTTAGGAATGATGATGACTACAACTCTATTAAATTTTTATTTGATAATGAAAAGAGTCAAATGGTATTTTTTAACGCCGTTAATTGCGTTATACGCTACCATTGAAATTGCATTTTTGTATGCGAATGTCTCTAAATTTATGGAAGGTGGTTATGTAACGTTGTTTGTGGCAATATTTATGATTTTTATAATGAGCACTTGGTTTTTAGCCAAGAAAATTAGCAAAAATTACACGCAAATTGTTAAAATTGACGATTATGCAAAAGTGCTGGGCGAGTTGAGTCATGATGAAACAATCCCTAAATATGCAACGCATTTAGTGTACATGACCAATGCAACCAGATCCGATGAAATTGAAGAAAAAGTGATGTATTCAATCCTCCGAAAAAGACCAAAAAGAGCTGATATATACTGGTTTATACATGTAAACGTGTTAAATGAACCTTATAAAAAAGAATACCGAGTGACCGAAATCTTAAAAGATGATTTGTATCGCGTTGATTTTTACTTGGGCTTTAGAGAACCAACAAAAATAAACTTGATGTTTAAAGAAGTAATAAAAGATATGGTTAGCAAAGGCGAAATGGACATTTCCAGCCGTTATGAATCTTTGAATAAAAATAATATTATAGGTGATTTCAAATTTGTTTTATCCGAAAAGTTTCTTTCTAATGACAGTGATCTAACTTTCTTCGAAAAAATTGTAATGAACACCTATTTCATTTTGAAAAAATTCAGTTTGTCTGAAGGTAAAGCTTTTGGTTTAGACAATAGTTCCGTTAAAGTTGAACAGTTCCCCATGGTTCTGCATCCACCGGAAATTATCAATATGAAAAGAATAGAAAAGTCAAATCAGAATATATAATTCTTTTTATTTTCTTATGGTAAATCTTATTTCAAAAAAGTTTTTTTCTTTATCAGAAAAAAACTTTTTTGCTTTTAGGCCAAGAACAACTATTTGCAGGCAACACCCTTGTAAACTCCTAAACTACAAATGCAAAAACTCACATAAAAAAAACCTACCTTTGCACCTCAATTATTCAAAATGAGATTACACAGAAATTTAGTTTATACAACAATAGACGCATTGAACGCCATTTTCAACGAGGGCGAATATGCAGATAAAGTGGTCGCAAGATCCTTAAAAAAAGACAAGCGTTGGGGAAGCTCTGACAGAAAGTTTGTTGCCGAAACCATCTACGAAATTGTACGTTGGAAAAGATTATACGCAGAAATAGCCGAAGTTAAAGAACCATTTGACAGAGACAATCTTTGGAGAATGTTTTCTGTTTGGGCAGTATTAAGAGGATATCCAATTCCGGATTGGCGTCAGCTGGAAGGAACTCCGGAACGAAAAATAAAAGGGCGTTTTGACGAACTTTCAAAAGTAAGAGCTTTAAAAGAATCTATTCCGGACTGGATGGATGAATTAGGAGTTAAAGAATTAGGCGAAAAAGTTTGGGCTACTGAAATTACAGCTCAAAATCAACCAGCTAAAGTAATTTTGAGGGTAAATACTCTAAAGACAACGAGAGAAGCATTGCGTGCTATTTTGATGGATTTAAACATTGAAACAGAAACGCTGAAAAATCAGCCTGACGCTTTAGTGTTAAAAGAAAGAGCTAATGTTTTCCTGACTGATGCTTTCAAACAAGGTTTCTTTGAAGTTCAGGATGCCAATTCACAACTAGTTGCTGCTTTTCTTGATGTTAAACCGGGAATGCGTGTGGTTGATACTTGTGCCGGCGCTGGTGGAAAAACATTGCACATTGCATCTTTAATGGAAAACAAAGGACAATTAATTGCGATGGATTTGTATGAAAGCAAATTGAAGCAATTAAAAATCAGAGCCAAAAGAGACGGTGCTTTTAATATTGAATACCGCATTATTGACTCTACAAAAATCATCAAAAAATTACACGAAAAAGCGGATCGTGTTTTAATTGACGCACCTTGTAGCGGTTTAGGAGTTTTGAAAAGAAATCCGGACGCTAAATGGAAATTGAAACCCGAATTCATCGACAACATCCGTAAAGTGCAATCGGAAGTTTTAGAGAGTTATTCTAAAATTGTAAAACCGGGAGGGAAATTAGTCTACGCTACTTGTTCTATATTACCATCCGAAAATCAGGAACAAGTTCAACGTTTTTTGACAACCGAAATTGGTAAACAATTCAATTTTATAAAAGACCAAAAAATCTTGGCTTCGGAATCTGGTTTTGACGGATTCTACATGGCTTTGTTAGAACGAAAAGAAAGCTCAGAACAGAAAGAAAAAAGAGTACAAAAAGAAGTAGAATAAAAAACAGATTTTAGACTCCAGAATTCACAAAAAAGTCCTCGAAATTCGAGGACTTTTTTGTGAATTTATTTTTTCAGCTTAATCTTTTTTCAACTTTAAACATTAAACTAAAAAAATTTTAAACTTTCTTTTAATCATTCATTGAGATTAAAAACTCTTCATTATTCTTCGTTTTCTTGAAACGATCATTGATGAAATCCATCGCTTCCACCGGATTCATATCCGAAAGGTATTTTCTCATAATCCACATGCGTTGCAATGTTTTTTGATCCAATAACATATCGTCGCGTCTTGTACTTGAAGAAGTCAAATCGATAGCCGGGAAAATACGTTTGTTAGCAATTTTTCTGTCCAATTGCAATTCCATATTACCGGTTCCTTTAAATTCTTCAAAGATAACTTCATCCATTTTCGAACCCGTTTCAGTCAATGCAGTTGCAATAATACTTAACGAACCACCATTTTCTACGTTACGAGCAGCTCCAAAAAAACGTTTTGGTTTTTGCAATGCATTCGCATCCACACCACCACTCAATACTTTACCTGAAGCAGGCTGAACTGTATTATATGCTCTGGCCAAACGCGTAATGGAATCCAACAGAATCACGACATCGTGACCACATTCTACCAATCGTTTTGCTTTTTCCAGAACGATATTTGCAATTTTGACATGCTCTTGCGGTTCTCTGTCAAAAGTGGAAGCAATTACTTCTCCACGCACACTGCGCTGCATGTCTGTAACTTCTTCCGGGCGTTCGTCAATCAATAAAACGATTAAATATACTTCAGGATGATTTGCCGCAATAGCATTGGCAATTTCCTTAAGTAACATCGTTTTACCCGTTTTAGGCTGCGCCACAATCATTCCACGCTGTCCTTTACCTATTGGTGAAAACAAATCGATGATTCTCGTTGAAATCGTACTTTGCTTTTCGGCCAATTTAAATTTTTCTGATGGAAAAACAGGAGTCAAATGTTCGAATGAAACTCTATCACGAACTACTTGCGGATCGTGTCCGTTTATTTTTAAAACGCGTACTAATGGAAAAAATTTCTCTCCTTCTTTTGGTGGACGAACCACACCTTTTACCGTGTCTCCGGTTTTAAGACCGAATAATCTGATTTGAGAAGTAGATAAATAAATATCATCTGGCGAAGCCAAATAGTTGTAATCCGAAGAACGCAGGAAACCATAACCATCAGGCATCATTTCCAGAACGCCTTCACTTTCTATAATTCCGTCAAATTCAAAATCAGAAGCAGCAAAATTACTTTTCTTATTTTTGAAATTCGGATTTTGATTCCCGTTTCCATTTCCGTTTTGATTTGGATTTTGATTGGGATTCTGCTTATGTAATTGATTTGGATTTATTTTTTTTACAGGAATCTGTTCTTCAACTTTTTCTTCTAATGAGGTTTCTTGTACAGAATCATTCTCATTTTGGGTTTCTTTCACTTCTTCCTTGTCTTTTTTCAAGGCAATTTTTTTCTCGTAAGCTGATTTATTAAACTTAATCACCTTACCCACTTTTTTTTCGCTAAGTCCAGATTCTTGAATTAAAGCTGCTTCTTGTTCTTTTGGCATTTCTTCATCAGAAGAAATATTTTGAACAGGAACGCTGGTTTCTGTTACTGTTTCTTCGGTTTCAGAAACGGAATTTTTTACCGCTTTTTGAATAGCTGATTTTTTTACAGGTAAAATTCTAGCTCTTTTAGGTTTATCGTCTTCAAGAATACCTTCCGTTTTGGAATCTGGTGCAGCGTCAACAGTAGCCACTTGATGATCCAAAATCTGACCGATTAAAGTATCTTTTTTTACACCGTTAAATTTTATGGTTTTAGCTGCTTTAGCTATTTCTTGAAGCTCAGAAAGCTTCATTTCTTTTAATGCAGAAATATCAAACATGAATGTTCTATGAGTTTAATTAATTTTTGGAAATAATGTAAAAGATAGGTAGTGAACTTAAAATTGAATCAACCGCAGTATGAAGTGCTTACGGAATTATGATGCAATAATACGAATAAAATTTAATCAGACAATAGTATTTTTAAAAAAGAAAATATATTTTTGTAAAACATATTTAACAAATGATACAAAGAATTCAGACTATTTATTTATTGCTTGCTTTTGTAGTGACAGGCATTTTACTATTTTTTATTCCATTATGGACAATGAGCGATGGTAAGGAGTATTATTTCATGCAAAGTCAAGTGTATACGATATTATTAGGATTGAGTACGACGTTGAGTTTATTTAGTGTAGTTTCCTATAAAAAAAGACAAAATCAGTTTGTTATTGGCAGACTGAATATCATATTAAATTTGATTTTATTAGGATTGTTTGTATATCGTTCACTAAATCTATCTGGAGAAACACCTGCTGTTTCGGAGAAAGGTATTGGGATGTTTCTACCTGTAGTTGCTATCGTGTTATTAGTCTTGGCTAATAAGGCTATCAAAAAGGATGAAGATCTTGTAAAATCTGTGGACAGATTGAGGTAAACCTATAATATTTAGTTTATTAGTGCGAAGGAAACCCGAATGTAACAATTCGGGTTTTTTTGTGTCATTTATTTTTTTAATCTAAAACAGAATAAAAATCTTATAAAAGGCTATTCTCCTGTTTTTTTTTATAAATTTGGATATAACAATTTTATATGACTAAAAAATTACTTATTCATCTAGCTGATGACCATCAGATCCTTATCGATGGAATCAGGACTTTATTACATACAATCCCGGATTTTCAAGTTGTTGGTTTTTCGCTAACTGGCAAAAACCTTTTCAATGAAGTGATTCTTAATAAATCAGATATTCTTATTCTGGATCTAAATATGCCCGAAAAGGACGGGATCGAAGTCTTAAAAGAGTTTGCTGAAAAAGGATTCCCATGCAAAATTATTGTTTTGTCGAGTCACGATGATTTAAGAATAATAAAAGAAGTGATGAAATTAGGCAGCAGCGGTTATTTGACAAAAAAGTGTGCCGGCGAAAATATAGTTGAAGCAATTCATGCGGTTCACCGCGGGGAAGAATATTTTTGTAAAGCTGTTCGGGAGAAAATATTTACCACTGTAACTAAGGATAATCCACGATTAAACAAATCTGATCTCACAGGAAACTTAACATTGACGGAAAGAGAATTAGAAATTATCACTTTGATTTCACTTGAGTTCAGTGGTAAAGAAATCAGTGATCAACTTTTTATTAGTGTGAATACGGTGGAAACGCATCGAAAAAACATAATGAAAAAATTGGATGCCAAAAACTCCATAAGTCTCGTCAAATATGCCATTAAACACAAATTGATTAAATCCTGAAGCGGATTTCACTTGCACAATTAAAGATTCTTTTTGCTATACTATACAAGTTTTTACAGATTCAAAAATCAAATTAATTTATAATTAAATGCATCCAATAGATTAAAATAAAATATTTATGTTGGTAAAACACCTTCTTATCATTCTGCTTTTAGTATTGAATTTTGCCACTTTAACAGTCTTGGCGCAAAGCAATATTCCTTCCAAAAGTAAAGTTACGGCAATTGCCAAAGAAGCTAATGAGTTAATGAAAGTAGGCAATCATGAGCAATCACTTATAAAATCAAGATTAGCGTTAAGTCAGGCTATCCTTTTAAAAGACGATAATCTCATTGCCGGTTTGTACAATACCATTGCTGCAAATTTTGATCAGTTATCTGAAAATGACAAAGCTTCTTATTATTACCACAAAGGTTTGACCTATGCCAACAAAACCAACAATGACATTTTAAAAAACTGGCTAAATAATAATTTAGGAAACATTTATTGTTTTGACAAAAAGCAATATAAAAAAGGAATTGAACACTACAAAAAATCGTTGCAGTATAGCAGTAAAATAAAAGATTCAGTGCAAATACTTTTTACCAAACTCAATTTGACTTGGGCATATTTTGATATTGGCCGTTATAACGAAGGACTACCGTATCTAAAATACATTAACAAACACCATAAAAAACATGGCGACAGCTCTACCATTGTTGCACTAAACATGCTTAACGGGATGTATTATAATTATAAAAATGATACTAAAAAAGCACAATTCTTTTTCCTAAACGCTATTAAACTGGGAAATGAAGGAAATGAAAAATCAGACTTATCCTACTCACATCATGAGTTTTCTAAGTTTTTATTAAAAAACGGCGATTATAAAAACGCTTATAAAAACCTCGAACTTTTCAATACCATTACAGAGAAACTAAACAACGAAGAGAAACTCCAAAAAGCAAATGTTGCTGGTATTAATCTTCAAATTGATGAATACAAAAGAGAAATCGATAAAATAGAAAGCGAATTCAAAACCAAAGAATATCTGCTATTGCAGGAGCAATCCAAAAATAAAAAAATTGTCGTTGTATTGATCTCAATTTTGGTATTATTGTTCTTTATTTTTTACTTTTATTCTCAAAACGCGCAACTAAAACATAAAAATAAACTCAAAGACCTTCGAAGCAAAGTCCAGGAAAACATGATTAATGCATCGATAAACGGGCAGGAATTAGAACGAAAAAAAATCGCTTCTTTTTTGCACGATAATATTAGCGCTTTACTTTCTTCGGCAGGATTGCATCTTCAGGCCTACACTTCCCAAAATCAGTCTTCCTCGCAAGAAATTGTAAAAACCAAGGCAATTCTGGAACAAGCTCACGATCAAGTCCGCGATTTATCACACGAACTGATGCCTTCCCTTCTAGCCCGTTTTGGCTTATTTGACGCTTTGGAGGATTTATGCCAAAAAAATTCCAACTCCATTCTTCACATGGAATACTCCAGTACGCTAAATCGCACAACGCGTTATGACGAAGATTTCGAAATGAAAATTTATTTCATCATTATGGAACTCCTGAACAATATCATAAAACACAGTCAGGCGCAGCAGGCAAGATTAAGCATCCATGAAAACAGCAAATATCTGGATATTACTATTACGGACAACGGAAAGGGATTTGATTCCAATAGATTTCATGTTTTAGAAGGTTTTGGTATTAACCAAATTAAAGCCCGAATTAATAATCTAAAAGGAACTGTTGCTATAAATTCCAAGCTTGATTCTGGAACAGCCATTAAAATAAATGTTCCTATTACCTATTAGAAAAAATAATCAGACCCGTTTTTCAATCTCTATTATTTCCATATCCTTGATTTTATCCCCTTCAATCACAAATCGCAACATGGTGCGTACCTGATGAAAACCACTTTTTCCGGCTGCTCCGGGATTCATGTGCAATAAATTATGTTTCTTATCGAATATCACTTTCAGGATGTGCGAATGTCCACAAATAAATAATTTTGGCGGATTCAATTGCATCTCTGCTTTGATATTCGGATTATATTTTCCCGGATAACCGCCAATATGCGTAATCCAGACATCGACACCTTCACACTTAAATCGGTTGTGCAACGGAAATTCCATTCGCGCCTTGGCATCGTCAATATTCCCATACACACAACGCAACGGTTTTAGCTTTTTTATCGCATCAGTCACAGCCAAATCACCAATATCACCGGCATGCCAAACCTCGTCAGCTTGAGCTACATATTTCAAAATCGTATCATCAATATGACTGTGCGTATCAGAAAGCAAAAGTATTTTTTTCAAAGTATTTTTTTTAGGAGCAATTTCCTGCTATCCGTTACAATCTTTATTGTTTAAAAAAAAAACAATAAAGGATTTTCACTTTTATCAGGGCTAGAATTTTGTGGTAAAAATAAACATTCACATTCCAAATAAAAAATCAATTTGAAACTTACCAAACTTTGCACCTGTGCGACTTCGTGGCAAAAAAATTAATAAGTATCTTTGTGGCTTCAAAAAAATTTACTTGAGATATTTCATCAAATTAGCATATAACGGAACGCATTATCACGGCTGGCAATACCAACCCAATGCTGCTTCTGTTCAGGAAACGATGAACAAAGCGTTTTCGGTGGTGTTGAATACGACCATCAGTCTCATGGGAGCCGGAAGAACGGATACTGGTGTTCATGCCAAAGAGATGTACGCTCATTTTGATTTTGAAACCCCATTTGATATTCCAAGTTTAGTACACAAACTCAACTCCTACTTGCCCAAAGACATTGTTATTTATGACATTATTCCGGTTCATGATGAAGCGCACTCTCGTTTTGACGCGACAAAAAGAACCTACGAATACCACATCAATACGTTCAAAGATGTTTTTTCGCAAGAGCAAAGTTGGTATTTCCATCAAAAGTTAGATGTCGATTTAATGAATCAAGCGGCGCAAATACTTTTCGATCAGACTGATTTTCAATGTTTTTCGAAAGTAAATACGGATGTGAATACTTTTGATTGTACAATTTTTGAAGCCTGTTGGAACCACGAAAATGGCAACCTGATTTTCACCATTTCGGCCAATCGTTTCTTACGGAATATGGTACGTGCCATTGTCGGAACATTAATCAATATAGGGTTACACAAGATTACACTGGCTGATTTTACTGCCATCATAGAAAGTAAAAACCGAGATAAAGCTGGTTTTTCGGTTCCGGCGCATGGTTTGTATTTAACCAAAATAGAGTACGATTACATTACGCAATAGCCCTGATTACTTCGCTAGACTTTTATTTTCATAGGAGTTCAGTGAATGTAAACATTTGAAGTGAAGATCCTTTTATGTTTTTGCTGCCAAAAACATAAAAAATTGCAACGAATAGCAGGACTAAGCTCCTGAAAACAGTCAGGATAAAATACACAATATGAAAGCAAAAGCATTTGATACCAGATTATTCAAACGAATATTAAAATTTACCAAACCCTATCAATGGCGTTTTAATGGTGTGATTATCTTCGCCATTTCGCTATCGGTATTTGCGGCATTACGACCGTATTTATTAAAACAAACCGTTGATGGTTACATTGCAACGCAAGACAAGCAGGGATTATTGCTGTATGTAATCCTGATGGGAATCGTTCTTTTGTTTGAAGTGTTTTCTCAGTTTTACTTTGTGTATTGGGCAAATTGGCTCGGCCAGGATATTGTAAAAGACATTCGGACGAAACTATTTCAACACATTTTGAGTTTCCGAATGAAATATTTTGACCACGTTCCTGTGGGCCAACTCGTGACTCGCTCGGTTTCAGATATTGAGTCCATCGCTCGAATTTTTAGTCAGGGATTATTCATGATTATCAGTGATTTGATGAAAATGGTTGTGGTGCTGGCTTTTATGTTTTATATGAACTGGAAACTAACTTGGATTGTCATTGTGGCAATGCCAATTTTAGTCTTTGTGACCCGAATATTTCAAAAGAAAATGCAAGTCGCTTTTGAAGAAGTGCGCACTCAAATTGCCAATATGAACTCCTTTGTGCAGGAACGCGTAACGGGAATGAAGATTGTTCAACTCTTTAATCGTGAAAAAATTGAATACGAAAAATTCAAAAGTATCAATGATAAGCACAAAAAAGCCTGGATCAAAACCATTCTTTATAACTCCATCTTCTTCCCAATTGCAGATATTATTTCGTCTTTAACGCTTGGTTTCATTGTGTTGTATGGCGGAATCAAAATATTAAACGGAGATAACTTTACCACTTTTGGAGATTTATTTTCGTACACGATGTTCATCGGAATGTTATTCAATCCGTTGCGTCAAATTGCGGATAAATTCAATGAGATGCAACTGGGAATGATTGCGGCGAACCGTGTTTTTGATATCTTGGATACCGAAGATCAAATTCAGGATACAGGAATTATCGAAGCACCAATTTTTAAGGGAGATATAGAATTTAAAAAAGTCCGTTTTGGGTATATTCCGGATGAAGAAGTGATAAAAGGAATTGATTTGGAGGTGACTGCTGGTCAGACAATTGCAATTGTTGGTTCTACAGGCGCAGGAAAATCGACGATTATCAATCTACTGAATCGTTTTTACGAAATCAACAGTGGTTCTATTTACATCGATAATCACAATATTGAGAATTACACCTTGGGCTCTTTGCGTCAACAAATTGCAGTTGTATTGCAGGATGTTTTCCTTTTTGCCGATACGATTTTCAATAATATCACCTTGAATAATCCTGAAACAAGTCGGGAACAAGTTTTAGCTGCAGCCAAAAAAATCGGCGTACATGAATTCATCATGAGTTTACCGGATAATTATGACTTTGATGTGAAGGAACGTGGCGTTATGCTTTCGTCAGGTCAGCGCCAACTGATTGCTTTCTTGAGAGCGTATGTGAGCAATCCAAGTATTTTGATTTTGGACGAGGCAACGTCTTCGATCGATACCTACTCGGAAGAATTGATTCAGCGTGCTACGGAAACAATTACCAAAGGCCGAACTTCAATTGTGATTGCGCATCGTTTGGCAACGATTGTCAATGCTGATAAAATTGTAGTGATGGACAAAGGACTTATTGTAGAACAAGGAACACATCAGGAATTAATCAACCGCGACAATGGGTATTACAGAAATTTATATGATTCCCAGTTTTCGGTAGCGAATTAGTTTTTTTGCTGAAAAGCAACAGAGGGACAAAGAATAAAGAATAAAAGATAAAGCCTCAAAAGTTTTAAATTAAAAAATCAGCGTAAATCCGTTGAATCCGTGTCAGCTGTCTGCCATTTTTTTAACAATGAGACTTAGAGAGAAAGAGAAGAATCCGTTGAATCTGTTTCCCATCTTTTCAACAATGAGAATAAAAGAATTAAGAGTAAAAATTAATTTAATTTGTGTGCTTTAAATTTCACTTTACTTTTTGTAGAGATGCAGCAGTTAAAAAACAGAGGTGTTTTTTTGAAAATTGGTTAGTTTGCGACTTTATTACTTTGAAACTTTCTCAAAACAGAATAAATCATTAAATTCGCCCATTCAATTAAATACAAAAAAAACATAAAATGAAATGAGTTTTTACAAATTCATTTTGTACAAATAACAAATAAACAAGCATAAAATGAAATACGATATTATAGTTTTAGGAAGTGGTCCAGGAGGTTATGTTACAGCGATTAGAGCATCACAATTAGGCTTTAAAGTAGCCGTAATAGAAAAAGAAAGCTTAGGCGGTGTATGTTTGAACTGGGGTTGTATCCCAACAAAAGCGTTACTAAAATCAGCGCAGGTTTTTGATTATTTAAAACATGCTTCGGATTATGGACTGACTGTTTCATCATTTGACAAAGACTTCTCCGCTGTTGTACAGCGCAGCCGTTCTGTAGCGGACGGAATGAGCAAAGGGGTTCAATTCTTGATGAAAAAAAACAAAATTGACGTGATTGATGGTTTTGGAAAACTAAAACCAGGAAAGAAGGTTGATGTTACTGACAAAGAAAATAAAGTTACTGAATACAGTGCAGATCATATCATCATTGCCACTGGAGCACGCTCCCGTGAGCTGCCAAACTTGCCTCAAGATGGTGTAAAAGTGATTGGATATAGACTGGCAATGACATTAGCAACACAACCTAAATCAATGATAATTGTTGGTTCTGGAGCTATTGGGATTGAATTTGCACACTTTTACAACTCCATGGGAACTGAAGTTACCATCGTAGAATTTATGCCAAATGTAGTTCCTGTTGAAGACGAAGATATTTCAAAACAAATGGAACGTTCTTTGAAAAAAGCAGGTATCAAGATTATGACCAACTCTTCAGTAGAAAGAATAGATACTTCTGGAGCAGGTGTTAAAGCATTTGTCAAAACAACAAAAGGAGAAGAAGTTTTGGAAGCGGAGATTTTACTTTCAGCGGTTGGAATCAAAACCAATATTGAAAATATAGGACTAGAAGAAGTAGGAATTGCTACCGATAAAGATAAAATTTTGGTAAATGCTTACAATCAAACTAACATTCCGGGTTATTACGCCATTGGCGATGTTACGCCAGGACAAGCATTAGCTCACGTAGCTTCGGCGGAAGGAATCAACTGTGTGGAGAAAATTGCAGGACTTCACGTAGATCCTATAGATTACGGAAACGTACCGGGTTGTACTTATGCAACTCCAGAAATTGCTTCTGTAGGATTGACTGAAAAGCAAGCTAAAGAAAAAGGATACGAATTGAAAATCGGTAAATTCCCCTTCTCAGCTTCAGGAAAAGCAAAAGCATCTGGAACACCGGATGGTTTTGTAAAAGTAATTTTTGATGCTAAATACGGAGAATGGTTAGGATGTCACATGATCGGAGCCGGAGTTACTGATATGATTGCTGAGGCAGTTGTAGCACGTAAACTGGAAACTACAGGACACGAAATCCTGAAATCAATTCACCCACACCCAACGATGAGCGAAGCCGTTATGGAAGCGGTTGCGGATGCATATGGCGAGGTAATACACTTGTAAATTTAACGGTAGAGACGCACTGCAGTGCGTCTCTACAGAATAATATAAATCCGATTTGTGAAAGCAAATCGGATTTTTTTATGGGCTTAGTCAAGATTCACCGCCTTTAAAACTATAATCTTCAACTTCACTCCAATAAAAAAGCAAATTGCGCTGCTTCAACTGCCTTATCCTCTTGACCATAAATTAGTTTGTAACTAATTTAACTAAGAATTATGAAACTTTTACACAGAATTACGTAACAAAAATTTTACTCTGTTTTGCGAAATTTGAATTAATAAAAATAGTTACAGTAAACAGAATCAATTTTCTTTTTATAATTATTTAAATATATGTCTTATGAAAAATATGTATCTAAATACCGGAACAATAAATGAAGTTTTTAGTGGACTGGAAACTTCTTTTAATGGCGTTTTAAATTCAAGTGATAACGAATTTAAACTAGCGCTAAATACCGATTTGATTAAGGCAAATATTGAAGCGGTAACCTTTATAAACGGTATTACTTCTATTCAGGTAAACCTGATGTTTTCTGATGATGTAACACTAAGTATGGAATCTTTAAGCGCAACGTCAATTGTATTTGCGTATTGTACTGAGGGATCTTTTAAACACAGCTTTGGCATATCTGGACACCAATCAACCCTCAGAAAACATCTTTCAACTGTTGTAACCAGCAAAAGAAGTATAAATACCATATTACATTTTAAAAAAGATACGGCCGTTCAATTTTCGATTATAAAAGTCGAAACTGCAAACTTATCAAATACTATTAATGATCCTTTAATTTCGAATTTAAAGAAAACCTTTTTAGACAAACAACCAAATTATAGCTATCAAGGCATTCAAAATATGAGAATCGCAGAAAAGCTCCAGCAGCTTATTGCTGTTAGCGAGCACGGAATGGTTGGGCATATCATGAAAAAAGAGATTATTCAATCCATTATAGCTATGGAGGTTGATGACAATACGGATACTATTATTAGAATGTCACGTGCAATCAAACGTTCGACTTTACATAAAATCAATGAATTAAAAAAGATATCCGGTTTGATTAAACAGTATACTTTTGACGCTGTATACAGCAAAGTTATTAATTCAAAAAACAGAATTTTCATCAAGTAATTGTTCGCAAAATCTTTTTATCAAACTTCAAAACTCTTGAAACCAGTTACCATTTCAAAAAAAAATTTAATAATTCATTTTTGATATTGTAAATATTTAATCCGATTGACGAAAGCAAATCGGATTTTTTTATAACACCAATTACAACACAAATCATCCATTTTGTGCGAATTTAACATATTAACATTTATTTAGACAGCAGGGTTATGAAGCTATTCAATTCTGCTCTATATTTGTATAACGAGCCATTTTACTCGTATAATTCTGATTTTATTCCTTTATAAATGAACACTGCAACCAACCATTTTTCGAATACACTGCATGAAAGCCAAAATAAAAATTGGGTAAGAGCCATCGATTCTTCTAAGATTATTACTTGGATTGATGATTTATTCAAAATATTATTCCCCGAAAAAGCTCTGGAAACCATCCAGATAGAAATGCTCTTGGACCAAAATAAAGCCGATTTTATCACGATTTTATCTGAAATTGTAAAAGACAAAACGTCCAATGAAATTCTGGATGACGCCGAAGCTTTTTATACCGGACTTCCGGAATTGTACAATTCGATGCAAAAAGATGCACAAGCCATTCTGGATACGGATCCCGCTGCTGATTGTATCGAGGAAATCATCAACTCCTATCCCGGTTTTTTTGCCATTGAGGTCTACCGTATTGCTAATGCGATTGCTACCCGAACCGCTTGTCTGCTGCCGCGAATTCTAACCGAATATGCACACAGCAAAACAGGAATCGACATTCACCCCAGCGCTACTATTGACGTTCCTTTTATGATTGATCATGGAACCGGAATTGTCATTGGCGAAACCACAATCATAGGGAAATATGTCAGTATCTATCAAGGAGTGACTTTGGGAGCGTTGCAAGTTGAGAAAAGCATGCAGGAAAAAAAACGACATCCTACCGTAGAAGATCATGTTATTATTTATGCCAATGCCACTATTTTAGGCGGAAGCACCATCATAGGAAATCACAGTATTGTAGGTGGAAACACGTTTATTACCAAGAGTGTAAATCCCTATTCGTTTGTTATGCAATCCAATAAAAACACGGTTTTGAACCAGCAGGAAATAAAAGATATTAATTTTTTCTCTATATAAATATTATGAAATACAATAACATACTCGAAACAATAGGCAATACGCCACACGTAAAAATCAATCGTTTATTTGGTGCC
The DNA here is from genome assembly GCF_004349085.1 of Flavobacterium caseinilyticum. Lineage (GTDB taxonomy): Bacteria > Bacteroidota > Bacteroidia > Flavobacteriales > Flavobacteriaceae > Flavobacterium > Flavobacterium caseinilyticum. The sequence continues at coordinate 636,781 of NZ_SMFM01000002.1, forward strand.
AACCGCAATGTCTGGATCAAACTGGAACGCGCCAATCCTGGTGCCAGCATCAAGGACAGAATCGCTCTTGCGATGATTGAAGATGCCGAAACTAAAGGATTTTTAAAAGCAGGAGGCACCATCATTGAAGCCACTTCCGGAAATACAGGAATTGGGCTCGCTATGGTTGCGGCCGTAAAAGGCTATAAATTAATATTGGTGATGCCAGAATCGATGTCTATAGAAAGACGCCGACTCATGAGCCTGTATGGTGCCGAATTTGTCTTGACGCCCCGCGAAAAAGGAATGAAAGGCGCACTGGAAAAAGCACAAGAATTAGTTTCCGAAATGCCAAATGCCTGGTCACCGCTTCAATTTGACAATCCTGCTAATATTGAAATTCATAAAACAACCACCGCTCAGGAAATCATAAAAGCGTTCCCAGACGGATTGGACTATATGATAACCGGCGTAGGTACCGGCGGCCACATCACGGGCTGTGCCGAAATATTGAAACAACATTTCCCTAACCTGAAAGTATACGCTGTAGAACCAGAAGCTTCACCCGTTATCAGCGGCGGCACAGCTGCTCCCCACCCTATTCAAGGGATTGGAGCAGGATTTATCCCCACAAACTTACATACTGATTTATTGGATGGAACTATCCAAGTAAGCAAAGACGAAGCATTTACCTATACTCAAAGAGCCGCCAAAGAAGAAGGCATGTTCATAGGAATTTCCTCGGGAGCATCGCTCGCTGCCGTGGCCAAAAAACTTTCAGAAATCCCTGAAAACGCTAAAGTCCTCACTTTTTGTTACGATACCGGCGAACATTATTTAAGCATCGAAGGCTTATTTGTATAAACGGAAATCTCCTTTTAATACGAGCCGATTTGTGAAAACAAGTCGGTTTTTTTTATGACACATATTTTTATTTTGGACGTGTCCTTGTTACATTGCTATTGTGTAGATTACTTTATTTAGTACCGCAACAAGGTCAGGCTGTACGTTGTAATCTTTTATTACGCTACGCTTCATAAAAGGATTTTCACTGCCATCCTTCACGCAAAACCGACTAATTACATGCTTTTGCAGTTATTAGAACCATCCCACAAATACCAAAGCTCTTTTAATAATTTGTAACTTATTATTTATATATTTGGGAAACATAAAACGAAACTAAGCTTTGCCAATCGCTTTTTTACTAGATTGACTGTAGTTTTTTTTTTGAAGTAAATCAGCGTTACTTGTAAATAATTAAGAACACCCGACCACGCTGATATAGCATCACCGTTAGCGCAGTTTTGAAAACTGTGCCCACAATAATGAGAAACTAAGAGCCAATAATATAAATAACAAAGTATAAAGCCACAACAACCGAAGAAGCTTATTTCATAATGATTAACACCATTCGCTGGATTTATGCTTGTATCCGATTTAATCAAAAAAATATTAGTATTCAATTGGTACATAGTGGAGAACAAAAGGGCTTAGAAATCTAATATTATTGTATTATGTTCATCCATAACCATTTATACAGAAAGCAGTAAATGGTTTTATATTATGCGATCTAATGCGTGACTTTAAAAAATATAAATCAGTTTTATAATAGTTGCGAATTGTAGCGGGCACAGTTTGCGAAATAGTGTTAAAGATTATCTATAAATACAAGCTTCTGCTTTTTTTAAAACCGATTATTAATATATCTACTTAAAAAAAATATGGAAAATTCAGAATCTATAGAAGATAAGGAATTACAAGACATTCAAAAGGATGAGAAAGTACAAAGAGCCTTGAGCGAAAACTCAATTTCTGTACAAAAGGAAAGTGCTGTTGCTTTAACAATAGAGGCTCCCTTGCTGGGAATATCTGCCATCATATTTATAATCTGCGGTGCCGTTTATTTTCTTCTTGGATTGAAACGTTTGCCCATTTCCAGCATTTATATTCCGTTGGCGCAAAAAATCGTGCTTGCCGTAATGTTGATTTCTTTAGTGTTGTTGGCTTCAAAACTTTTCAAAAAAATATTTAACCGCAAGATTGTAGATAAAACCCATGTATTTAATTTCAATCTTATTGTCGACTTATTTGCGAGCCTGCTCATCCTCGGTATTATCCTGTCACTGCTTTTTGCTAATTGGTATACTGCTTTGGTTTCATTTGGTATTGTATCACTAATACTTGGTTTTGCTTTACAAAATCTCATAATAAGTTTTTTTGGATGGTTATATATTCTTATCCGTAAGCCTTACGAAGTTGGTGACCGTATACGGATCGGTAACGTGTATGGTGATGTGATTAACGTAAGCTACATTGATACAACACTATGGGAATTTAATGGCGATTATTTATCGGGCGACCATCCAAGCGGACGTATTATACGATTTGCCAACTCAAAAGTATTCAATGAATATGTATATAATTACTCCTGGCCATTATTCCCTTTCATCTGGAACGAACTTAGTTTGTTCATATCTTATGATAGCGATTTCAAATTTACCAGCGATACGATAAAACGTATTGTTGAAACGGAAATTGGTGAAGCAATGGTGAAACGGGTAAAGCGATTTAAAACAATTTTGAAAAACACTCCTGTAGATGAGCTCGATGTAAATGAATTTCCTTCAGTTATTTTAAAAGCTCATAGCAACACATGGATAGAAGTGGTAGTGCGATACTTGGTTGAACCAAAAAAATCAGGCCAAGTGAAGAAGAGACTTTTTGACGTCGTGATGGAAGAACTAAAGAAAAATCCGCAAAAGGTAATCTTTCCAAATACAAATAGGCGGTCATAAATTAACTGCGGTGCTATGTCACGATCGGTAGCGCATTTTATATAAATACGAGCGATCGGGTTTTAAATAATTTTGTTACTTTCAATATAAAATTAAGCGGTATAACTTTAAAAAAACACGGTATTTAACGACATTTCACATTGATAATTTAGAAAAATAACATTCTATTAAAACCTTAAATTAAAAAAAATTGAATAATTTAGAATTAGAAATTAGAGAATTGATAATAGAATCGAAAAAATATCTTGTAAACGGAACGTAAAAACTACAATTTAAAATTATAGCTGTCTCATTAAGTCTTTCTGCGATATTTAATGCAGGAAAAAGTTTAGGGACAATAATTTTTTATATCGCAAATTAAGTTTTAACATAAAATTATAAAAACTATGAACGTAAGCCCCACTCTTCTTTTAAAAAATGTTAACCAAATTTTGAATAGAATATACCTTGACTGGAAACATAAACTTTAGTCCCATAGCACCTACTTGTATTCTTTTCCCATGACAATAAGACAAAACAGATAATCAATCATTTTTATTAAAGTGTAAGCATTTTGTCAATTGGAAGATGCGAAGATTTCAAATGCACTATCCGGATTGTTCCTTAACAAGTAAAATGATTTATTTTGATATTACAAAAGATAAAGGGAATTTTGACATACATTAGTTTACATCTTAATTTAATCCTTTTGTCGACTTACCTACCGTTAAATAAATACGATTATTAGGATATATAAATTCGATCTTGGTATGTAGTTTGTTTAATTTCATCTCTATTTGTTCACGTCCATTTTCTAATGTAAACAACGTATAATTAGGATCAGGCGAGAAATTAGCCGATTTTACGATTTTATATTTCATTTTCATCTGAGTAAAAAAAAATACAACTTCACTCTTTTTAATATCTAAAAACACGAAAGAATATTCGTTCCCTACCAGATCACATTGCCCATTTTTAAAAGGAATTTCGTCTACGCAATAGCGCTGCACATTAAACACCTGCTCTTGAGCATAGGCACCACAGGTAATAAGGAGCATGAATACTAATTTTTTTATCATTTTACACTACTTTTCTATATCCAGAATTGAATTACAATCTGTAATACAAAAGATAGGCCATACTTCCATTTCCGAAACATTTAAATCAAATTAATACTTCAATCAAAAAATTAAAGGAGAAATGGCTGTTTCATCCGCTGGTTTATTTGCTGCAGTAATTATGAAAACAAATATTACCATTTCGGTTAAAACTCCTATATTTACTTTAGTTTAAGGTATAATAAACCCACTTTAATTTATCTCACCATAAAAAGTAAACACCATGTACAGACAAGGAGGAATAGGAGCATTGGTAGACTTATACGAACAAGCACTATTAGAAATTGGAAAGGTGATTGAAGATATTTCTGATACTTTTTTGTCAAGTATTAAAGACCCTGAAGCCACTGACGAAATCCAGACCGTTTTGTCTCGCACCGTAAGTTAAGGCTATTGCTATGCGATTTACATTCATAATCTGAAAGGGAATAAAACAGAGCGGCCTCAAAAAGTTTTTCACACAACAATAAAAGAATATTTGCAAGACTTTAATAAAATGATGGTTTACAATGAAAATGTACTCAACGCTTTAAATGATGATGAAATTGAAGAACTGGATGAAAACAAAAAGATAACTACTTCGTGGAAGCAAAGTTATGATGTTGAGCAATTAATGGAACATGCAATTGTATATTTTTTTGCGTCATAAAAGACATATTCAAAAATTTAAAAGCACAATCAACACGCCTCAAAATGGAGACGATTCTAATTATCAGTAGGATATCAGCAAGCTTAAAAAACATACAACAAATTATCTCAAAAGTGTCAAAGACGCAACGATTTTACTAATGAAAAAAAAATCTACAAACTTTTTAAAAATAAAAAAAATGCTTCAAATTAATTCCTTAAAGATATTACTGCTTTTTTTAATGATATCATTACTTCCATACAACGGTTATTCTCAAAAGAACATCTCAAAAATTGCTTTCGGATCATGTTCGAACCAAAGCAATCCGCTACCCATTTTTGATGTTGTGGTAAAACATCAACCGGATTTATTTGTATTTCTGGGCGACAACATTTACGGAGACACGGACAATATGAATACATTACAAGCCAAATACGATCGATTAGGGGCTAAACCTACTTTTCAAAATTTGAAAAAAAATGTACCTATTATTGCTACTTGGGACGATCACGATTACGGACAAAATGATGCGGGTCGGCATTATCCAAAAAAGGAAGAATCTAAAGAACTGTTCTTGAAGTTTTTTAATGAACCTGCAGATTCCGAAAGACGAAAACACGAGGGAATATACACGTCCTACATGTATGAAAACAAAGGTAAAAAAGTACAAATTATCTTATTAGACAATCGTACCTTCAGAGATAATTATAAGAAATATAATGATGAATTTAAGGATGATAAAAGGTATTTCTACTCTCTAGACTATGCTCCTTTACAAAACCCAGATTCTACGTATTTAGGAGCCGCGCAATGGAAATGGCTGGAAGCCGAATTGCAAAAACCCGCGGATATCAGACTGATTGGTTCGGGGTCCCAGTTTGGAATTGAATACAACGGTTACGAAGGCTGGGCTAATTTTCCGCTGGAGCAAAAAAGATTCCTAAACCTCATCAAAAAAACGAAAGCAAATGGTGTTTTGTTTTTAACAGGCGACGTACATTATGGCGAAATCTCTAAACTTACGGAACCGGGACTGTATCCTATTTACGACTTTACCTCAAGCGGACTTTCTTCAACCTGGCATTTTGCAACACCCAATAACAACAGAATTGAAGGTCCTATTATGGAAAACCATTTTGGCTTATTAACGATAGACTGGAAAAAGAAAATCCCAAAAATAAAAATGGAAATTTGGGATGTCAATGACAATCAACGTGCGGAATACACGATAGGATTGGATGAAATTAGTTTTAAGAAATAGCACTTTTGTCAGATTAAATCATCGAAACCTACATATTTAGTTATAGTTAAAAACTATTTGCTTTAAGCAAAATAAATCGTGAGTTTCCAACTAAATTTATTTACAAAACACGTATCGCTTTCACAAATCTACGTGTATACCCTGGCTTTTTTAAACTGGTAATAACCACTTGCATTTCACGACCTGAGGTAGAATGAATAAAATCACTGTCCATTCCTTTTGGATTTGATACGATCCCAATATGCCCAATAACATTTCTGGTTGGACTCAAAAACAACAAAATATCACCTTTTTTTACATCAGCTATCGGGATTTCTTCACCGAAATTCTCAAACTGTGACGAGCTGCGCGGAACCTTAATTTTAAAATTATTATAGACATAGTATATAAAACCGGAACAGTCAAAACCGTCCTTGCTACAACCAGCTGCTACATAAGGCGTACCCAAAAATTCCATTCCATATCTCACAATTCTATCTCCCAAGGAATCATCATTTTCAATCGGATTTACAAATGTCTGATTGACAGTAATTTCATTTTTTTGAGGAGAAGATTTAACTGATTTAAATGCACTAAAAGCTACGCTACTTGCAACTAGTATCGATAAACCTATAAACAGTGTCAATTTCATGGTATTTATATTTTTAAATTTCATAGTGAAAAAATTAAATTAGCATACTCTAAGTTTTTAATGAGAATCGCTGTATTCTGTATTTCATAATCGAAACAGGAAGATTATGGAATCCCATAAAGTTCAACTTTACAAATCTAACTAATTTATATCATTTGAAATGAGAACGAAGGGAAAAGCCCAAAAGCTAAAGATAAACAATAAACATACCAAGAAACCTATAGTATAACATTCTTTGTGTGTATTAAAATACAACTAATACAAATTACTTTCCACAAAAAAAGCCCCAATTCGGGACTTTTCATGTTTTTATTCTTCTTCTTCGTCTGTACCATGGGATTTTGAATATCCTCTCCATTTCTCGATACAATCCATTAAATCCTGCGGAAGTTCCGTATCAAAACGAATCATATCGCCGGTTGTAGGATGCACAAAACCTAAAGTTTTGGCGTGCAAAGCCTGTCTAGGTAAAACTTTAAAACAGTTGTCTATAAACTGCTTATATTTAGTAAACGTAGTTCCTTTTAAAATTAAATGACCGCCATAACGCTCGTCATTAAATAAAGGATGTCCGATATGTTTCAAGTGTGCACGAATCTGGTGTGTTCTTCCTGTTTCTAGTTGGCACGAAATCAATGTAACGTATCCAAAACGCTCCAACACTTTGTAATGCGTCACGGCAGGTTTCCCTATTTCCGGATCAGCAAAAACCGCCATTTGCATGCGATCTTTTAAGTGTCTTGCTAAGTTTCCTTCAATCGTTCCTTTATCAGCCACCACATTTCCCCAAACCAAAGCTACATATTCTCTTTCGGAAGTTTTAGCTTCAAATTGTTTGGCAAGATGCGTCATAGCCGCTTCAGTTTTGGCAATCACCAATAAACCCGAAGTGTCTTTATCAATTCGATGCACTAATCCGGGACGTTCGCTGCTGTTCATTGGCAAATTATCAAAATGATATGCCAACGCATGAACTAAAGTTCCGGTATAATTCCCGTGACCGGGATGCACCACCATTCCTGGCAATTTATTTATCAACAATAAAGTATCGTCTTCATACACAATATCAAGCGGAATATTCTCCGGAATAATATGGTTTTCATAAGGAGGATGCGTAAGCATAACTCGAACCACATCGTTGGCTTTCACCTTGTAATTCGACTTTACGGTAGCGTCGTTTACAAAAATATTTCCTTCGGTAGCTGCGGTCTGTATTTTGTTGCGTGTAGCATTTTGAATAAGGCTCATCAAGTATTTATCAATTCGCAACGACGCTTGGCCTTTGGGAACTTCAAACCTGAAATGTTCAAATAACTCGTCTTCTAAATCTATTGTATCTATATTATTGTTCATCAACTGGTATTTCTTCTTCTATTGGTGCTGCAAGGGTATCTACGGCATTTTCCTCTTCTTCGTAACTCATTTTTCCATCACCTAAAACCAAATCAATTTTGGACGATCTCAACACTCTGTCTCCTGCTTTCAGGTTTCTTCCTTTGAAACGCATTTCCAGCACCATATCTTTTCCAAGATTTGGAACATAAGTAACCGATCCTTCTTCAAGTCCTAAAGCTTTCAAAGTTGGCACTGCTTCACGATACGTTTTATTTACTAATTCAGGAATTCGCACGGATGAAAATCCCGAAGTATTAATTTTTATATATATTTTTCTGCCTTCTTTTACCTTTGTCCCCGGCGTGGGATCTTGCTCAACAACACTGTATTGCGGATAATCGCTTTTGTAATCCACACTATCCAATAGCACATAATTTAAGTCCAATTCATCCAACTTTTCCTCCACTTGCTCTTCAGTCAATTTACTCAAATTTGGAACCTCTATTTCATGCCCATGATTTGTCGTAAAAGTCAGCCAATGCATAAATAAATAGGCCAAAACAACTATAATTCCAATTGCAATTAACATTTGCACTAAAAAAACACGGCTAGTAAGATACTTACGTAAACTCATAAATTTATTTTTATATGCGGCAAAGATAAAGCTATTTCGTTCCAAAAAAAATGATAATTTTGTTTAATGCTTTTTGGAGCTATTTCCCGCTATTCGTTGCAATCTTTTTATCCGCTGAAAAAGCTGATAAAAAGGATTTCCACTGCTATCGGGGCTATGGCGTCCGTTTTCAAAAGAAAACTTTCATTTTAAAACATCTAAAAGCCACCCCGCCCGTTGGGCACCCCTCCATTATAGGGGAATCCATACAATTTCCCCTCCGCTGGAGGGGTGCCAGAAAGGCGGGGTGGTTTTTTACTATTTAAAACAATACAATAATCAAACAAAAAATAATGAAAAACATTGCCATCATCATGGGCGGATATTCCAGCGAGTATAAAATCTCACTTATCAGTGGAAATGTCGTGTATCAATTTCTGGACAAAAAAAAATATAACGCATTCCGAATCCATATTTTCAAAGAAAAATGGGTTTATGTTGATGCTAATGATGCTGAATTCCCTATTGATAAAAATGATTTTTCAGTAATTGTTGATGGTAACAAAATCAGTTTTGACTGCGTTTTCAATGCCATTCACGGAACTCCCGGCGAAGACGGATTGATGCAGGCGTATTTCGAATTATTGCATATTCCGCAAACATCCTGCGATTATTACCAAGCGGCTTTAACGTTCAACAAACGTGATTTATTATCGGTTTTAAAACCATACGGAATAAAAACTGCGACCTCTTATTACTTAAACAAAGGCGATGGGATCAATACGGACGAAATTATCGCTAAAGTAGGTTTGCCTTGTTTTGTAAAACCCAATAAAGCAGGTTCCAGTTTTGGAATTTCCAAAGTAAAAACCATCGCTGAATTGCCAATCGCGATAGAGGTCGCTTATAAAGAAGACAACGAGATCATCATCGAAAGTTTCCTTGACGGCACCGAAGTTTCTGTTGGCGTAATCAATTACAAAGGAAAAGTAACCGTTTTACCGATAACGGAAATCGTTTCTGACAATGATTTCTTCGATTATGAAGCCAAATATCTGGGTAAATCCCAAGAAATTACACCCGCCAGAATTTCGGATGAAATGACCCAAAAAGTAAGCGAAATTGCCAAACGCGCTTACGAAGTATTAAAAATGAAAGGTTTTTCCAGAAGCGAATTTATATTGGTAAACGGAGAACCACACATGTTGGAAATGAATACCATTCCTGGATTAACCACAGAAAGTTTGATTCCGCAACAAGCCAAAGCCGCCGGAATTTCATTGGGAGATTTGTTTACCAATGCAATAGAATTAGCTTTGCCGTAAATCGCTTAATTAAAAAAAACTTGCCACTTCAATACAGTAGAAAAACTAGATCATCAGATCTGTGCTTATTCGGAAAGACAAAACAGAAAAAATAAATGAGAAAAGCCATATTTCCGGGTTCATTTGACCCAATCACTTTAGGACATGAAGACATCATCAAAAGAAGCATTCCGTTATTTGATGAAATCGTAATTGCAATTGGAATTAATGCCGAAAAAAAATACATGTTTTCGCTCGAAGAAAGAAAACATTTCATCGAAGAAACCTTCAAAAACGAGCCAAAAGTTTCGGTAATTACCTACGAAGGTTTGACTATAGATTTGTGCCATAGAATAAAAGCTGACTTCATCCTTCGTGGCTTACGTAATCCAGCCGATTTCGAATTCGAAAAAGCAATCGCGCATACCAATCGACGTTTGTCAAAAATAGAAACCGTATTTTTATTGACTGCAGCCAGGACTTCCTATATCAGTTCCAGTATTGTAAGAGATGTAATCCGTAACGGAGGACAGTATGAAATGCTGGTTCCCGATGCCGTTAGAGTAAAATAATTTTAAAGAGTTTTGTCAAGTCGAGCGCAGTCGAGACTAAAAGATAGGTCTCGGCTGCGCTTGACTTGACAAATAAACAGTAACAATATTACTTGTGAAACGGAGCAAGAAGCCGTACTTTTACCTAAAAATAAAAGCCATCAAAAAATGAGTACAGAAAGAGAATTAAGCAAACGCAGCGGATCAAAATGTGAACTTTGTGGCGCAACTGAAAATCTAAAAATGTTTGAAGTACTACCTACCAGAAAAGGTGGACTTGACGAAAGTATCATGGCTTGCAGCACTTGCATAGACCAAATAGAAAATGCAGGACACGAAGATTTAAACCATTGGAGATGTCTAAACGACAGTATGTGGAGCGAGTATATTCCGGTACAAGTTGTTTCTTGGAGAATGTTAAGCCGCTTGCGTGCAGCGGGATGGCCTCAAGAATTATTAGACCAAATGTACTTCGACGAAGATACTTTGGCTTGGGCGCAATCAACCGGTGAAGGGGAAGAAGACGAAACCAAAGTAATTCACCGTGACAGCAACGGCGTGATTCTTGAAATTGGAGATTCAGTCGTTTTAATCAAAGATTTGAAAGTAAAAGGCTCCAGCATGGTAGCCAAACAAGGAACTGCAGTGCGTAACATCAGATTAGACCATGAAAACGCAGAGTATATTGAAGGAAAAGTAGATGGTCAGACTATTGTAATTATTACGCAATACGTTAAGAAAATATAGTCATCAGTGTGCAGTGATCAGTGATCAGTACCTGACTTTATAAAAAAATTCAGTGGTCAGAAAAAAGTGTAATTAGAAACACATTAGAGCAAAAATCGTTAACAGTAAATCAAATTTACTATTAACGATTTTTTATTATTAAATCATTTTTTTTCTACTCACTAAAAGTTGAACATTGAGCACTTTTTAAACTGAAAACGGAACACTGAACACTGAACACTGAACACTAAAAAACTACTCCTCTTCTTTCTTAATCACTTTTCGGGCAACTTCGATTTTAAATTTTTTGCCTTTCATTTTTTCGTCTTTAATGGCGTGCAATAAATCTTTTACTTTATTGAATTTGACTGCAGCAAAAGAGATAAAATCTTTCACTTCGATTAATCCTAAATCGCCTTTTTCCAGTTTTCCTTTTTGAGAAAAGAAACCTACAATATCAATTTTATTCAATTTATTTTTCTTTCCACCACTGATATAAATAGTTTGAAATTCAGGTGGTTTTGGCAATGAGGTAGAGTTTTCTACTTTCAAAGCTTCCATTCCATAATCGATGTAATCCATTTTTTTCTCACTTTCATGAGCAATGATATAGGCGGTTCCAGAGGCTAACATACGTGCTGTACGTCCGTTTCTATGCGTAAATTCGTCTTCTTTGGATGGCAAATGATAATGAATAACATGATTCATTTCGGGAATATCGAGTCCACGGGCAGCCAAATCAGTTGTGATTAGATAACTTACACTTCCGTTTCTGAACTGGATTAGTGCGCGTTCTCTCTCGTCTTGATCCATTCCGCCATGATAATACGTGGCATAAATTCCTTTTTCGTTCAACGTATCGCTTATGCGTTCTGCAGCATCACGATGGTTGCAAAAAACAATAGCCGACTGTGATTTCAACGAACAAATCAAATTGAATAAACTTCCAATTTTGTCTTTTTCTTTCGAAACAACCATTTTCATGGAAAGATTCGTTTCTTCTACATTTTCTGGAATGAAATCCAAAATCGTTGGATTCACAACTCTTGTATATCTTGGAATCTCAATATCGGAAGTGGCCGAAACTAAAACACGTTTGTTCAGTTTCGTTAATTTTCCAATGATAAAAGACATTTGCTCATGAAAACCCAATTGCAACGATTTATCAAATTCATCCAAAATCAAGGTTTGAATTTTATCTACTCGGAATGTTCCTCTGTCGATATGGTCCGCAATTCTTCCCGGAGTCCCTATTAAAACTGCTGGAGGATTGCTTAAATTCTTGATTTCAGTATCAATGGAATGTCCGCCGTAACACACATTTACTTTATAATCGGTTCCCATTTTTTTCCAAACCTGCTCAATCTGCAATCCTAATTCACGTGATGGAACTAAAATTAAACATTGAACCGATTGAATTTCAGGCTGCAACATTTCTAAAATCGGTAACAAAAAAGCCAAAGTTTTTCCAGAACCTGTTGGCGAAAGCAATAGTACATTATTGTCATTCAGAATAGCACCTTGTGCTACTTCCTGCATTTCGTTAAGGCTTTCAATGCCTAAATTCAAAAGTATATTGTTGGAATGGTGTTTCTTATTCATTTTTTCAATTTGGTGCAAAGGTAATTTTTAATTGTGAGTTATGAATTTTGAATTATTAAATTTCATTCTTTTTCAATTGGAAAATTCCTTTTAGTACATTCATTTCTACAGTTATCTAAAAAAAGCTACATTTGAAATTCCATTTAAAAACCGAAATATGAGACTTTTCAGATTCCTTTTTTTACTACTCTCCATCAGTTCATTTGCACAAAAAATGAATAAATACGATACTTTTTTCGAAAAAGGCAATGGAAACCAATCTGCTAGTTATCAAGAAACAATTGCTTATTACAAACTTTTGGCAGATGATTTTCCTACTATCGAAATGCAAAAAATGGGATTGACAGACAGTGGCGAACCCTTGCACATGGTTATTTTTAATCCTGAAAAACAATTTGACTTTGGAAACATCCAAAAAAACAAAGCAGTAATCCTACTCAATAATGGTATTCACGCAGGAGAACCGGATGGAATTGACGCTTCAATGCAATTGTTTAGAGATTTAGCTTTAGGCAAAATAAAAGCTCCTAAAAACACGGTTATTGTTTGTATTCCGGTATATAATATTGGCGGTGCTTTAAACAGAAATTCCACTTCAAGAGCCAATCAGGACGGACCGGAAATCTATGGCTTTCGTGGCAATGCCAGAAACTATGATCTAAATCGCGATTTCATCAAGTCGGATACCCGAAACACGAAAAGTTTTGTTGAAATATTCCATAAAGTAAATGCCGATGTTTTTATTGATAATCACGTTAGCAATGGCGCGGATTATCAATACAAACTCACCTACATTATGACCCAACATAACAAATTGGGAACTGTTTTAGGTGATTTTTTAAATACCGAAATGATGCCGGCTTTGGTCCAAGATTTACAAAAAAAGAATATCGAAAGTACGCCTTATGTCAATGCTTTTCAGGACACACCGGACAAAGGTTTTGGTCAATTTTTTGAGAGCTCACGATTTGCAACGGGTTATACTTCATTGTTTAGCACCATTGGGTTTGTGGTGGAAACGCACATGCTTAAAAAATATGCCGATCGTGTTAAAGTAACCTACGAATACATGCGCTCAGCAATTGACTTTACGGATGCTAATTACAAAAAAATCAAACAACTGCGATTGAAAAATGAAGAGCAGTATAAACCAAAGAAAGCGTACACGATAAAATGGGAAATAGACAGTACCAAAACGGTTCCTTTTTCGTTTTTAGGCTACGAAGCCAGTTACAAAAAAAGTGACGTCACATCAGGAAATCGCTTGTTTTATGACCGTACAAAACCATTCAAAAAAGACATTCCGTACAGCAAGGAATTTAAATCCGTAAAAGAGATAATCATTCCCGAAGCGTACATCATTCCAAGAGGATTTTGGCCAGTAATCGATTTATTAAAAAGTAACACGATTACCTATACCCAATTAAAAAAAGACACCATAATTGAAGTCGAAAGCTACAGAATTGCAGATTTTAAAACTACAAATTCAGCTTATGAAGGCCATTATTTGCACCGAAACACTTCGGTAACTTCTAAAATGGAAAAAGTGGCTTTCACCAAAGGAGATTACGTAATTCCCACACAACAAAAAGGAATCAAATATTTATTGGAAACTTTAGAACCGGAAGCAGTCGATTCTTTTTTTAACTGGAACTTTTTCGATACGATGTTACAACAAAAAGAAGGCTACTCCGATTATGTTTTTGAAGATTCAGCAACGCAAATTCTGAAAGAAAATCCAAAACTAAAAGCTGAATTTGATTTAAAAAAGCAAAGTGATGTGAATTTCATCAATAATCCCGAAGCCCAACTTGACTGGATTTACAAACATTCGGTTTATTATGAAAAGGCACATTTACAATATCCGGTATATCGTATTTTGAAATAAAAATTCTTTTTTCAAAGAAATGCCCCCAAATAGTTTTTACTTATTGGGGGCATTTAATTTATATAATCTTCTCTTCTTCGAACAATAATTTTATGTTTTCGTAGGAGTTTTTCAAAGCTTCCTTGATTTGTTCCGGATTCATCCACGCCACTTTATCGATTCCTTCGTCTAATTGCCCCTGAGGCGTTCCTTCAAAATCAGATTGCATTTCGAACCAGTGCGTAATTTTTAGTTTGTACTTCCCGTTTCGCCTAAAAACATGATACGTTTTTTGAAGTTTATGTGAAATTGACAAGCCATTTACGCCAGTCTCCTCCTCCACCTCACGCATGGCAGTATCCTCGATTTCCTCTCCTTTTTCGATTCCACCTTTAGGCAAATCCCATTTCCCATTTCTAAAAATGAATAAAACCTCCCCTTTTTTATTGTAAACCAAGCCGCCTCCCGCTTTACAAACGGGGATTTTAGCTTTTAAAGTCTTCATAATCAAGCTTTCGTCAGGATGATAAAGATAGGCCTTGCTAATTTTATTTTGAAAAATTTTAACTATAAGTTGCTCTATATCAATACTTTCTAATAGAAATAATTGAAAATCAGTCTCCTTCGAGATGTGATTTGTCAAAAAAAGTGGTTTGTCGTTAACAAAAACTTTATACATTTGTAATATGATTTTTAATAAAGATACAGCCGAAAAAACAGCCGAATTTCTTTTGCAAATAAATGCAATTAAATTGAATCCAAGAAATCCTTTTACATGGGCTTCTGGATGGAAATCGCCTATTTATTGTGATAACCGATTAATCCTCTCATTTCCAGCCGTGAGAAATTATGTTCGGGATGAATTTTCTAAGAATATTGAGAAACAATTTGGTAAACCAGATGTTATTGCAGGTGTTGCCACTGGAGCAATAGGAATTGGTATGCTGGTGGCGGAAAGTATGGGATTGCCGTTTGTATATGTTCGCCCGGAACCAAAGAAACACGGCAGACAAAACCAAGTGGAAGGTTTTCTACAAAAAGGACAAAACGTAGTCGTTGTAGAAGATTTAATCAGCACCGGAAACAGTAGTTTGCTTGCTGTGGAAGTATTACGTGAAGCTGGCGCCAATGTCAAAGGTATGGCCGCAATCTTTACGTACGGTTTTGATGTAGCGGAACAGAATTTTAAAAGTGCGAATCTGGATTTATTTACGTTGAGTAATTATCAAAATTTATTGAATTTAGCTGTTGCCAAAAGATATATCACTGAGGACGAAGAACAGACTCTACGAGAATGGAATGTGAGTCCGTCTACTTGGACAATTGAAGTTTAAACAATTAATAAAAAATAAAAACAATGAACTTAGAAAGTCCTAAAGTTACAGTTCAAAAATCAGCTCAAGAATTATTCGATTTATTGAGTGATGTGAAAAATTTTGAAAAATTAATGCCCGAAAACATCGCTAAATTTGAAGTTATCGGCGACGATGCTTTCATTTTTGGACTAAAAGGGATGCCGGAAATAAAGTTAAAAATGAAAGAAAAAGTAGCTCCAACCAAAATAGTTTTGGGTGCAGCAAGCGACAAACTTCCATTTACATTGGTAGCAAATATAGATGCAGTTTCTGAAACTTCAAGTGATGTAAAACTTGATTTTGAAGGGGATTTCAATCCGATGATGGCCATGATGATAAAAGGTCCAATTGGAAAATTCATCGAAACTTTAGCGAGCAACATGAACAAATTGTAAATGCTTTCGACTGACTTAAAAACCTTTTAGCGTTAAAAACTGAAAGGTTTTTTTGTTTATTATTGTGAAACTTCCTTAGGATCTGAAAATCAATAGAGCATGTGGATTTCCTTTATATCAAATTCTTCAACACTGTCATTTTCAAGAAGAACTTGCAGTTTCCCTTGCGAAGAAACTCCTTGAATAATTCCCATAAAATTTTGATTCTTTTGATCTGAAAAAGGCATCGGCAAACCTTTCTTATATAATTTATTGCTATAATCTGACCACAACTGGGTCGAATTGTACCTGCATAACTTCACATTTTTTTCAATTGCATCACAAATCGAAAAAAGCAGTTCCTCTTTATTGAAATTTACGTTACAAATAACCGCCAAAGAAGATGCTTTTGGTAAATTTTCAAAATTAATTTGATTCACATTAAGGCCCAAACCCACGATCGAAATGATGGTTCCGTTACTTTTTATAGTATTCTCTATCAATATGCCACCTATTTTTCTATTGTATGACATTATGTCGTTCGGCCATTTAATACTAAGATCAGGAATCTTATATGATTCTAAAACGCTAATTACAGCAACTGAAACTGCAATATTAAGAGTAAAAAGCTGGCTAATATCCATTATAAAATCCTTAACCAAAATACTCATAGTTAAGTTTTTACTAGCCTCCGAAGTCCATACTGAACCCATTTGACCTTTACCCTTTGTTTGATTTTCCGCAGTAACAACAGTGAAATTATCGATCTCCTGTTCGTTGGACAATCCTTTGAGGAATTCATTAGTTGAATCTATGGCATCGAGTTTGATTAGCTTCATAGTAATTTTTTTTGTGAAACAGAATTTAATATTGTGTTAAGGTTCAAAAATAATCACAAAAAAGGGTAACTTTACAAACTTATATATAAAAATATTTCATGGCGAAAAAGACTATAAATAATGATGACCTGCTGGCAAACATCATTAAGGGAATAGAAGAAGTAAAAGGAAATGACATTACCATCCTTGATTTAAGAGAAATAGACACGGCAGTATGCGACTATTTTGTAATTTGTAACGGTAATTCAAACACACAAGTTAACGCCATAGTAAACTCTATCCAAAAAACAGTTTCTAAAGAATTGAAGGACAAGCCATGGCATGTAGAAGGAACTGATAATGCGGAATGGGTATTAATGGATTATGTAAACATTGTAGTTCATGTATTTCAAAAACATATCCGTGAATACTACAACATCGAAAGCTTATGGGGCGATGCTAAAATAACGACCATAGAAAACAAATACTAAAGACATATAATCCGTAGTAATGGCTAAAGAAAATAATCCAAATCCGAATAAGTTTAAAGTAAGCCCTTGGTTAATTTACACTGCAATATTATTAATTTTCTTATTTATAAGTTTCATAACTGGTGGTTCCAACTTAAACGAACCCGGACAATTGACTTCCTCTAAGTTTAACGACTATTTAGAGAAAGGACAAATTGAAAAAGTTATCGTTTATAATAAAACCGAAGCAGAGGTTTTTCTAAATGCTGCAGCAATGAAAGATGCTGCGCATAAAAAAGTTTCGAAAGATGTTTTTGACCGACCTAACAAAGGACCACATTACACCTTTGATATTGGTAATGATCAAATCTTTCAAAACAAATTAGAAAAAGCAGTTGCCGAAGGTAAATTGAAAGATTTTAATTTCTTACCAAAGAACAATTGGTCGGATATTTTAATTAGTTTATTGCCAATCATCATCATTATTGCTGTTTGGATATTTATCATGAGAAAAATGTCAGGTGGCGGTGCAGGTGGTGGCGGTCAGATTTTTAATATTGGAAAATCGAAAGCAAAACTATTTGATGAAAAAACAGATATCAAAACGACTTTTAAAGATGTAGCCGGTTTAGAAGGAGCGAAAGAAGAAATACAAGAAATTGTAGAGTTCCTTAAAAACCCTGAAAAATACACTAATCTTGGTGGAAAAATTCCAAAAGGTGCTTTACTGGTTGGACCTCCGGGAACAGGTAAAACCTTACTGGCAAAAGCCGTAGCCGGTGAAGCTCAAGTACCATTTTTCTCCTTGTCAGGTTCTGATTTTGTGGAAATGTTTGTTGGTGTGGGAGCATCACGAGTGCGTGATTTGTTTAAACAAGCCAAAGAAAAGTCTCCTGCGATTATCTTTATCGATGAAATTGATGCTGTAGGTAGAGCCCGCGGAAAAAGCAATATGTCAGGAGGTAATGACGAACGTGAAAATACATTGAACCAATTACTGACAGAAATGGATGGTTTTGGAACTAACTCGAACGTAATCGTTTTGGCTGCAACAAACAGAGCTGATGTATTGGATAAAGCGTTAATGCGTGCAGGTCGTTTTGACAGACAGATTTTCGTAGACTTACCGGATATTCGCGAGCGTGCTGAAATTTTTAAAGTGCATCTTGCTCCTTTGAAAAAAGTAGAGGGACTGGATACTGACTTTTTAGCCAAACAAACTCCAGGTTTCTCAGGTGCCGATATTGCAAACGTTTGTAATGAAGCAGCTTTAATTGCAGCCAGAAACAATAAAACTGCTGTAGACAAACAAGATTTTCTTGATGCAGTTGATAGAATCGTGGGTGGCCTTGAAAAGAAAAATAAGATTGTCACTCCGGATGAAAAGAGAGCAATTGCAATTCATGAAGCAGGTCACGCAACCGTGAGTTGGATGCTGGAACATGCAGCTCCTTTAATCAAGGTAACCATTGTTCCAAGAGGACAAAGTTTAGGTGCGGCGTGGTATTTACCGGAAGAACGATTAATTGTTCGTCCTGATCAAATGCTGGACGAAATGTGTGCCACAATGGGCGGAAGAGCTGCAGAAAAAGTGACTTTCAACAGAATTTCAACTGGAGCATTGAGTGATTTAGAAAAAGTGACCAAACAAGCACGCGCGATGGTAACGATATATGGTCTGAATGAGAAAATAGGTAATGTTACTTATTATGATTCAACAGGTCAAAGTGAATACAACCTTTCTAAACCTTATTCCGAGGAAACGGCTAGAGTTATTGATGAAGAAATTTCATTACTAATTGAAAGTCAGTACCAAAGAGCGATTCAAATCTTAGAGGAGAATAAAGATAAATTGGATCAGTTAGCAAATATCCTAATCGAAAAAGAGGTGATCTTTAAAGATGATTTAGAAGCTATTTTCGGAAAAAGAACTTTTGATAAAAATCTTGAAGAAGTAGTGTCATAGAAAACTATAAAATTATTTAATTATTTTTAAAATCTTAATTCAAAAACTGCTTTTGAATTAAGATTTTTTTATCTTTGGACGTTTTCAAATAATAAATTTTATTCGTTTATAGATATATGAGTCTTTTTAGAAAAATTTTTGGTTCTATTAATCCGACTTCTGAGGAAGGTAAAGAAAGTGAATTAAGTAAATCCAGTGCTGAAAAAGCAATGTCTATAGATGAACAATTTATCTTTAATTTTAAAAAAAATGGAGGTAAATTTTTATATTGTGAAAACACTGATGAAGTGAAAGAGCAGTTTGAAAATATATTAGAAGAAAATGACTGGTTCGAAAGCCAAGTTTTATGTTTTGACCCTTCTCTTTTTGGAATGTTGGATGATAACAAGCTAATCTATGACAGACCTGCTAATCCCAAATTTATTCTTGCTAGTTGTGAAAATTTAATTGCTGACGAAGGCTCTATTTTATTTTCATCCAAACAAATCAAGCAACTTAAGCCCTACGAATTACCAGCAAATATCGTTGTTTTAGCTAAAACAAGCCAAATACTTCCTGCGAAAAGCGACGGTTTAAGTGCGATAAAAAAGAAATACGAAAGAGATTATCCTACCAACATTACTACAATAAAATATTTCGAAAAAGCCAAAGAAGAAGACTTCACACAATATGGAAGTTCCGCAAAAAACCTTTATTTATTGCTCTTAGAAGATCTTTAAGATGAATGAAACTCTAAAACGAGGTCTATCAGGAGCAGTTTACATTATATTATTACTTTCCTGTATTTTATATTCTACGGAAAGCTTTTTTATACTTTTTGGTATATTTCTTACTATTGCCGTTTATGAATTTTGCAATCTAATTCAAATACATAAAATATTTCCAATTTTTTTTGCAATTACTTTTTATACGGTAGTAACTTTAATAAGCCATTATAATAAGTTGACTACTGACCTACTCAGTCAAATTTTCAAAACTGATTTAGAAATCCCTATAAACATCAAACAATTAGATGTTGTTCTACTGGTTATAGCGCTAGTAGTTTCAGTAAAATGCATTGTTTTTTTATTTTATGACAATATTCAAAAGATCAGTACATCATCAAAATACCTGTATTTAATAGGATATATTATTTTACCATTTTTATTTATCACTAAAATTTCATTTGGTATAAATGACTATAATCCTAAAATCATTATTGGGTTATTTATTTTAATCTGGACGAATGATACCTTTGCTTATATCGTGGGTAAATCTGTAGGTCGAACCAAATTATTCGAAAAAATATCACCTAAAAAAACAGTTGAAGGATTCTTAGGAGGAATACTATTTGCAGTTTTAGCGGGCTATTTAATATCTAAATATTACATCAGAGCCAGTCCTGAATTTAGTGAACGTTCCATTATAATTTGGACTTCAATTGCAGTTATTGTTGGAATAGCAGGTACTATTGGAGACTTAATTGAATCAAAATTCAAGCGAATTGCGGGTGTAAAAGACAGCGGAAGCATAATGCCTGGTCATGGAGGCATACTAGATCGTTTAGATAGTGTTATATTTGTAGCACCAATTATATTTTTATTTTATCAAATTTTAAACTATGTTTCATAAAGAAGGAAGCCAATCTATTTTACTAGGCACTATTTTCACTGCTGTTGTCCTTTTATTGTCTGATTATTTCATAGACACCAACTGGCTTAAAATGGCCATTCAAATAGCAGCGCTATTGCTTTTGATCATCATCTTGCAATTTTTCAGAAATCCAAAAAGAACGGTTGTAATCAACGAAAATCACATTTTGGCTCCTGTTGATGGAAAAGTTGTGGTTATTGAAGAAGTATATGAAGCTGAATATTTTAAAGACAAGCGATTGCAAATATCAATTTTCATGTCGCCAATTAACGTCCATGTTACACGTTATGGACTTAGTGGATTGGTAAAATTCAGTAAATACCATCCTGGGAAATTCTTAGTAGCCTGGCATCCAAAAGCAAGTGAGGAAAACGAAAGAACGACAATCGTTATAGAGAACAAAACCTTTGGTGAAGTGTTATACCGTCAAATTGCCGGCGCATTAGCCCGACGAATAGTTAACTATGCCGTAGAGGGAACTCAGGTAATTCAGGGAACCGATGCCGGTTTTATAAAATTTGGTTCAAGAGTTGATATTTTTCTACCATTAGGAACACCAATAAATGTTGTATTGAATCAAAAAGCAATTGGAGGAAAAACAATTATTGCAACAAAAGCATAATGATTAAAAAAGATTTAGATACCCGATTTTTAGAGGCGGTTTATAAAGCCTCTGAAATGACGCAAGCATCTTTACCTCAAGATGTCCAATTGCGACTTTATGCTTTCTATAAGCAAGCCACATTGGGAACTTTAGATCTTAAACAAAACTCCATTTATCATTTAAGAGATGCATTCAAAACCAATGCATGGATGCAAATCAGTCATCTGAGCGCCGATGAGGCCAAAGAACAATACATAGAAATAATATATTCTTTACTGAAAAAATAGTCTATTTATGAAAAAGTTTAATTTTTTAATTTCCGCATTATTTCTTCTTATAACTTTAATTTCCTGCAATAATAAAAAATTAACCGAAGTGGTTGAAGTACCGCTTCCCACAGCAGAGGAAAAAGTGGCTATGGGATTGCCTGATGATGTAAAAGCTAACGAAGGATCCTTTCAACTGGATAAGTTGCCTTATGCCTACGATGCTTTGGCACCTGATATATCACCAAGCACTTTAGAAATGCATTATTCTAAGCATTATCTGACTTATACAAACAATTTGAACAAAGCGGTATTAGGAACACCATTAGAAAATCTGACTATAGAAGAAGTTTTGGCACAATTAGATCCCAATGATGCAGCTCTTCGTAACAATGCGGGCGGTTTTTACAATCATTCTCTATACTGGAAGTGTATGGCGCCAAAAGCCGGAGGTAAACCATCAAATGCACTGGCCGAAGCAATAACCAGAGATTTTGGCTCTTTTGAGAACTTTACTTCATTATTCAAAGGGGAGGCAATAAAACTATTTGGTTCCGGTTGGACCTGGCTTATCATAGACAAAACTGGAAAACTTCAGGTAACAAGCACTGCAAATCAGGACAATCCTTTGATGCGTAATGCAGTTGTTCCCGGAACTCCATTATTAGCCATAGATGTTTGGGAACATGCTTATTATCTGGATTATCAATATAAAAGAAAAAACTATATCGATGCATTTTTCAATGTTATTAATTGGAAAAAAGTTCAGGAGAATTACGATGCTGTTAAAAAAAAGTAATTAATGACTAATTAAAAAAGCTGAAGCAATATTAATTTTGCTTCAGCTTTTTTATTGCTTAAATCCATACTCTTTATAACCTTGAATATTATCTAAACATTTCAGATTATTTTAAAATGGTATTGCTCAATACCATAACATCCATAGGTTTTACCGTCACCTTTTTTATTCTTTTTTTAGTAAAAACATCTTTGTATTTACCTTTTCTCAGAATAGAATTCGTGAAATTAACATTTTTATCACTTCGATTGATAATTACAATCACTTCTTCATTGCCAAGTTTTCGACTAAATGCATACATCTTATTAGCATCATTTGTTTCAATAGACGTGTAAGTACCTAGTTTAATCGCTATATATTGATTGCGTAATCCAATGAATTTTTTGTACCAATTAAATAAGTCAACATCGAAGTTTACTTTATCTGCCTCATGTTTACTTTGGTTAGGATTGATTGTTTCTGAATCATACTTTTTGTCAGACCAAACCATTGGTTTACGGCAATCAGGATCATTACTTCCCCACATACCGGATTCGTCACCATAATAAATCATAGGTGATCCCAAATATAACATCTGAAATGCAGCAATTAATTTGTGCTTTTCCAATTGTTTATCGGTTGGTTTTCGAGCATTATAATCGATATTATTACTTTTCTGACTCCAATTAAAGTAATCTCCCCAATCACTGAATTTCTTCCCGTCAGGATTTGCTACGGCACTACCGATTCTTGTGGCATCATGGCTTCCCACCAAATTCTGCATATTTAACGCAACACCTTCTCCAAATCCTTCACGCAATTCTTTCAATTGAGTATCAAATTGGGTAACAGAAATCCCTTTTGCATCCTGCACAAAAAAATCATGCACTAGAAAAGAAAAATTATAATTCATCGTCGCATCGAATTCGTCTCCGCTTAAATAAGGTTTTGTTTTTTCAATCGGATCAACTAATTCAGCAGTCAAATACGCTTCACTATTAATAGATTTTACTTCATTTCGCCAATCTTTCCAGAAAGGATGTGCAATGCAATATGCCACATCCAATCGCCAACCGTCAATTCCATATTGAGAGCCTTTGTTCATTGGATTCATCCAACGTTTGGTCGCATCAAAGATATATTTTTTAGGACCTGATACGATTCCATTCTCATCCTCTTTAAACTCTGGTAAGGTTTTTACACCAAACCAACCTTGGTATTCAAACTTAGTCCCTTTGGCAGCATCTCTCCAACTATCAACCATGAACCAATCTTTGTAAGCTGATTTTTCCTGTTTTTCCTCCACATCACGAAAAGCAAAACTGTTCACTCCTAAATGGTTGAAAACACCATCAAAAATTATAAACATCTTACGTTTGTGTACTTCATCTATCAGCTTAAGAGCCAGTAAATCTGCTTTAGTCCAAACCCATTTATCAGGATTTAAAGGATCTTCGTTCATTATCATTTTTTTATCACCTTCCGGATCAGGTCCAAATGATGGATCAACATGGTGATAGCACAATGCATCGTATTTATGGGAAGATGGCGCCCAGAAAATCGGATTCATATAGATAGCATTAATGCCTAATGACTGCAAATAGTCTAATTTATCAATAACTCCCTGCAAATCTCCACCGTAACGTCTGCGTTGAAGATTGTAATAAATATCTTTTCCGTTTTTCTTTTCGTAAGGTTTCAATTCGTACCAATCACTCGTCCACGGATGAATTTGAAAATCAGAAGTACTGTCAAAGGGATAAGCTCCATCTTGATCTTCTACTTTTGGGTCGTTTGAAGGGTCCCCGTTATGAAACCTATCCGGAAATATTTGATACCACACGACTCCTTTACTCCAATTTGGGGTAAAATCAGTTTGTGCAAATGATGGCATAAATAATAAAAAGAGTAAACAAATTATGATTTTTTTTGTCATTAAATAGAGTTTAAAATTTAGTTATCGATTTTTTTACAATTGATAAATAAACGATTCCGATGGTGCGATTGTAATTTGTGCTTTTCCTTCACCATTCAAAACCTGTAGCTTAACAGCACTTTTATGGTACAATTGATCCGTTATTGTATAATTCCCATCTTTCAAATTCCATTTTTGAATAATGTCTGAAGGAATTTTCAATTCGAAATTACTCGTGGTAAGCCATGAAAAATTTGTAACAACAATTAACTTTTGAGTATCAGACCACCGTGTGAATGCATATATTCCCGAATCATATCCTTGTGTTGTTTGACGATTCACCGTTTGAATTTCTTGAAATTTTCCCATTAAGGCCGAACTGTTTAAAGAGAAATTCAGCAATTTTTTATAGAAATCACGCAACTCTTTTTCATCCTGCGATAACTGACCACCATCAAATTTTCCGCCGTTCATCCAACGCTGGTGATTCGGAACTCCGATGTAATCAAAGATTGACGTTCTGGAATGGGTTCCAAATCCAGCATTTTCATTTCCGGCCTCTCCTACTTCCTGTCCAAAATAAACCATCGTAGGCGAAGTACTTATCGTAGTAGAAACCACCATCAAAGGCTTTCCTTTTTGTGGTGTTCCGGCAAATTCAGGACTAGCCAAACGCTGTTCGTCATGATTATCCAAAAAATGCAACATGTGATGCTCAATATCTGCCATTCCGTTTTGGATATCTGATAAACCATCCGGCAATGCTCTTCCTTGAATAATATCTTTTAATTTATCATACGTTTCTACTTTGTCATACAAATAATCCATTTTACCCAAATGAATGTAATTTCTATATTCTTTAGGATTGTAGACTTCAGCCAATAAAAATGCATCCGGATTACTCACTTTTATAGCTGAATTCATATAACTCCAAAATTCATAGGGAACCATTTCAGCCATATCAAATCGAAAACCATCCACTCCGTTTGCGGTCCAATACAAAGCAATGTCTTTGAATTTATCCCAAGAATCCGGAACGTCTTTTCCTTTCCAAAAATCGAAATGTTCCTGATATGATTTGGTATCAAAACCAGCCGGAAGTTCCGGAAAATCTTTGGAGCCATCCGGACGGATTCCGTAATTTACTTTTACGGTTTCGTACCAATCATTCTTATCTGGCTTTGCTAAACGGGAACCATTTCCTGTCCATTTAGCTGGAATTTCTTCAAATTTTCCATCAATTAATGGATTATTTTCTCCATTTAATGGTTTGTCTGTATCGGGAATTTCAAAGCGGGTATTTGGAATATAAAAGAAGTTATTATCTCTTTTATATTCAACCGTTGTATCATCGCCAACACCAAAATCGGTAACGCCTGCCGGATTGCTTTTTCCTTCATATTTACGCGCAATGTGATTGGGCACAATGTCAATTATCACTTTTAAACCCGCTTTGTGTGTTCGATCAATCAAAGCTTCAAATTCTTGTAAACGATTTGCCGGATTTACGGCCAAATCTGGGTTTACATTATAGTAATCTTTTACAGCATAAGGAGAACCTGCTCTTCCTTTAACCACTTCCGGATCATCATTAGAAATCCCAATAGCGGAATAATCCCGAATCACAGCATGATGCGGAACTCCGGTGTACCAAACATAAGTAACTCCCAAATCCTTGATTTCCTGCAAAGCTGTTTCCGTAAAATCGTTGAACTTCCCAACTCCATTTTCCTCAATGGTTCCCCAAGGTTTGTTTGTGGTATTTTTATTTCCGAATAATCGGGTAAAAACCTGATACACCACTTCTTTTTTATTGGAGACTGACTCGTTCTTTTGTGCGTTCATTTTTAAATCTTTCGTTTTACAAGCCGTTACCAAAAGCATCACGCTTATCCCAGCAACAATAGTTGTTTTTTTTACCATATAAAAGTATTTCTACTGATTTTCAATTCTTTTTATAATTTGATAATGCCTTTCGACTATCATTTTTTAAATTTAATATTTTTTAAATAATAAGGACTAATTATCTTCTGCATTTAAAATGATTTCTGCTTATAAAGTTAAACTACAACGAAAGAGTACTTGTAATTGTTGATAACTTTAAAGGGCAAAATAAGTAGTTGTTGTGCCAATTGACCTTTTTATAAATATATCTTAATATCGATTAGGATCGTTTCCTTTTTCATAAATTTGACAAAAATTAAATCCATTGAAGAAATCACTGTTTTTCCTTTGCTATTGTTTGATGCTACTTGTTACTAATTTGGTTTTGGCGCAAGCCCCAAAAAAAATATTTATAGAAAATGCAGATTTTCAAGATATTAATCAGTTTGAAATTCCTGGTGCTATATTACTAACTGGCAATGTACGCATCAATCATGACGGAGTGGTAATGACATGTAATAAGGCCTATTATTTTCAAAAAGAAAATTATTTGAAAGCTTTTGGAAACGTACAAATGGTGCAGGGCGATACATTATTTTTGAACAGTAAATACGCGGAATACAATGGAAATGTAAAAAAAGCCTATGCATCCGGAGATGCGATGATGAGTTCTCCCGATGCAACTTTGACTACCGAAATCATTAACTTTGATCGAAACACCCAGGAAGTATTTTACGATACAGCTGGTACAATTATCAATAAAGACAATACATTAAAAAGCAATTCAGGAAGATATTTTGTGAAACAAAAGAAATTTCAATTCCTGACTGCGGTTACCATTACAAATCCAACCTATGTAATCAAATCAAATCATTTGGATTATTTTAGTAATTCCGGTCATTCTTATCTTTTTGGACCTTCAACAATTACCAGTAAAGCCAATTATATTTATACCGAGAAAGGATTTTATGATACCAAAAAAAATCTGGCGCATTTTGTAAAAAAATCCTATATCAGATACGATGATCGTGTCATAAAAGGTGACAGCTTGTATTACGACCGAAACAGGGAATTTGCATCCGCAACGCGAAATGTAAAAATTACCGATTCAGTCAATCGCGGCATTATAAAAGGAAACTATGCTGAATTATATAAAAAAAAGGATTCTGTTTATGTCACCAAAAGAGCCGTTGCCGTAAATTTTGTTGAAAATGACTCCGTTTACATCCACGGAAAAAAATTAATGGTAACCGGAAAAGAAGGAAACCGAATTATCAGAGCGTTCAATAATGTCCGATTTTTCAAAACTGATATGAGCGGTAAATGTGATTCGATTCATTCGAGTTCCAAAACTGCTTTGACGAAAATGATCGGAAATCCGATACTTTGGAACGCTGAAAGCCAAATAACAGGTGATATTATGCATCTGATAGGCAATAACAAAACCCAGGAACTAGATTCACTCAAAGTGCTCGAAAATACTTTTATAGTCTCCAAAGACACGATAGGTACTGGTTACAATCAGGTCAAAGGACAAAATTTGTACGGCAAATTTGAGGAAGGAAAACTCCACGATGTTGATATTGTAAAAAATGCCGAAGTCATCTATTACATGCGGAACGAAGCCCAAGAACTTATTGGTATCAACAAAAATGTCAGCAGTAAAATCAATCTTATTTTAGAAAAAAATGAAATTGAAACCATCACCTTTTTTCAGCAAGTAGATGGCGATATTTATCCCGAACAAGATTTACCTGAAAATGCTCGAAAACTACGTGGATTAGTCTGGCGTGGTGATGAACGAATTAAATCCAAGGACGATATTTTTCCACCTGAAGAAAATGAAGACAATGATAAAATTGCTAAAGCAACTAAATCAGCTAAAGCAAAAGAAGACGTTCCTATGAAAATCCGAAAAGAAACCCTGAATTACGATAAGAAGAAAGGAATAAAATAGTATTCAGTGTTCAATTTTCAGTCTTAATTAACAGACTTAAGCTTTCAATATATCTGATAAAAAAATACCTTTAAAAAACTTCGTGAACTTTGCGAAAAAACTTCGTAAACTTTGCGGTTAAATTTCTAATAAATTGAATACCGATTTCCTAAAATACCAAGCGCAAACCTCACCATATCCATTAGGAATGGAAGTTTCACACGCTGTAGGTTCCTATATTTACGATACGAATTCTAAAAAATATTTGGATTTTGTAGCCGGAGTTTCGGCTTGTGCCTTAGGACACCAACATCCAAGAGTAAACCAAGCCATAAAGAATCAGTTAGATAAATATTCTCACGTCATGGTATATGGCGAATATTCGCAAAGCCCGGCTGTAGAATATTGCAAACTGCTTGCCTCGCTCCTGCCCGCTCCATTAGACAAAACTTATTTAGTCAATTCAGGAACAGAAGCGATAGAAGGTGCCTTAAAACTCGCCAGAAGAACTACCGGAAGAAGCCAATTAATTTCTTGTCATAACGCCTATCACGGAAATACTATGGGCTCTATGAGCGTTATGGGATTTGAAGAACGCAAACAAATCTTTCGCCCCTTAATTCCTGATGTTGATTTTATCACGTTTAACAACGAGACAGATTTACAAAAAATAACCACCAAAACTGCTGGAATTATTCTGGAAACCATTCAAGGTGGTGCCGGTTTTATTCAGCCACACAATGATTTCCTCAAAAAAGTGCGCGAGCGCTGTAATGAAGTGGGCGCAATAATGATTCTCGACGAAATCCAACCGGGTTTCGGGAGAACAGGAAAACTTTTTGGATTCCAAAATTACGATGTTGTTCCTGATATCGTAGTTATGGGAAAAGGGATGGGCGGCGGTATGCCTGTAGGCGCTTTTACGGCTTCGTCTGCTATGATGGAACTGTTGAGTCATGATCCAAAACTGGGACATATCACCACTTTTGGAGGCCATCCTGTCATTGCGTCAGCCTGTTTAGCGACTTTGCAGGAAATTACCGAGACCAATCTGATGGCCGAAGCAATGGAAAAAGAAAAGCTATTCCGATCACTTTTGGTACATCCTTTGATAGAGGAAATTAGAGGAAAAGGATTGATGCTTGCCGCAATGACGAAAAGTTCCGATATCACTAATGAGGTGATTCTCAAATGTCAAGACAGAGGGCTCATTTTATTCTGGCTGCTTTTTGAAGCATGCGCCATAAGAATTACACCTCCGCTAACCATTTCTGAAGAAGAAATACGAGAAGGTTGCAGCATTATTTTGGAAGTAATGGATGAAATGATGAACAATAATAAGTAGTTAAAAATGTAGCGATTAGAAGCTATTCCTGCTATCCGTTATAAATGAAATTCACTGAACTCCAATTAAAATAAAAGTATAGTGAAGTAATCTTTTACTTTTTGGCAGCAAAAAGTAAAAGGATTTCCACTCCAAACGAAGTTCACTGAACTCCAATTAAAATAAAAGTATAGTGAAGTAATCAGGGCTATGGCATCCGTTTTAACTAAAGCTTTTTTGTTAATTAAATTGTTCACAACAATTCTAACTTTCCCTCTTAGTAATCGCACTATTCCCTAAATTTATTTAGGCCAAATTAAAAATACACAGTATGCAATTAAGCAACGAAGAAGAAGACTATAACTTATCCCTGTCTAAATTTGAGTCCATGTTGAAAACCAACAAAGTACTCTTTTTTGACTCCGAAGAATTTGAAGAAATTATTCTTCATTATCTCGATATGGGCAAGGCCGCTTTGGCAAAAAAAGCTCTAAAACTGGCATTGGAACAACATCCAAAATCTACCGGACTAAAACTAGTCCAAGTGGAAATGTTAGTGTATGATGATAAACTCGAATTTGCTGAAAAACTTTTGAATGAGTTATATGCTATCGAACCAACCAATGAAGAAATTTATATTCAAAAAGCTAATATCTTCTCTAAAAGAGATCAACATGAAAAAGCAGTTGAATTATTAAAAATAGCGTTGAAATACACTGATGATAATGCTGACGTCTATAATTTAATAGGAATGGAATATCTTTTTATGGACAATCTTGAAATGGCCAAAGAAAGCTTTATCAAATGTTTAGAAGAGGATTTGGAAGATCAATCTGCTTTGTATAACGTAGTGTATTGTTTTGAATTTTTAGATCAAAACCAAGATGCAATCAGTTATTTACAAAAATACATCGACAAAAATCCCTACAGCGAAATTGCCTGGCATCAACTGGGTCGACTGCATTACAGCGTGAAAGAATATGAAAATGCCATTCGTGCCTTTGATTATGCCACTTTAATTGATGACGAATTCCTAGGCGCTTTTATGGAAAAAGCAAAAGCTTACGAACGTTTAAAAAAATATTCTGAAGCTATAGAAAGTTACAACAGAACTATCGAATTAGATGACGCTACTTCTTATGCGCTACTGCGAATGGGTAAATGCCATGAAAAATTAGGCGATAAAGCTCTAGCTTTAAAGTATTTCAATCAAACCGTGCATGAAGATCCGCTTTTAGACAAAGGCTGGATTGCCATCACTGACTTTTACGTTCGTCAAAAAAATTACCAAAAAGCGCTTTTCTTTGTCAACAAAGCATTAGCGATAGACAACCAAAACCGGTTGTATTGGAAACGTTACGCCAGTATCAACAAGCAAATGAACTTCTATGAGGAAGCTGAATTTGGTTATCGAAAAGCAGTCGAATTTGGTGAAACCGGATTAGAAACTTGGTTATTTTGGGTTGATATTCTGCAATTTTTGGGCGAATTCGAAAGTGCCATTCAAACATTATTACAAGCCTCAGACTATTTCCCGGAAGAAAATGAAATCGAATACCGCTTGGCAGGATTGTATTTTATGATGACGGATACCACTAAAGCAAAATTCCACTTGAGCAATGCCTTACGATTGAATTTTGATAATTACATAATATTGGAAGATCTATTCCCTGTGGTTTGGACAAAAAAAATGGTGCAAAATTATATTGCAAAACATAAAAAACAATAATGACTGACACTGTTAAGAAACGCTTTGGATTGGTAGGACGTAATATTAGTTATTCATTTTCTAAAGGATATTTTACCGACAAATTTGACAACGAAAACTTTGTAGGTTGCAGCTATGAAAATTTTGATATTCCAGAAATAAGCGCATTTACAGAGGTAATTAAAAACACTTCGGATTTAAAAGGATTGAATGTTACTATTCCATACAAGGAAGCGGTTATTCCATTTTTGGATAAATTATCAAAAAAAGCAACAGTAATTGGTGCAGTAAATACCATTAAAATCACAAAAAAAGGAATGTTGAAAGGCTACAATACGGACTTTTATGGTTTCAAAAAATCATTAGAACTGCTATTGCAACCACACCATAAAAAAGCATTGATTTTAGGCACAGGCGGCGCTTCCAAAGGAGTCGCTTTTGCTCTGGATGAACTGGGTATATCCTACACTTTTGTTTCCAGAGAAGCCAATGAAAATGGGATTGATTACGACCGCATCAACGCGACAACATTTGACAATTACCAAATCATAATCAACGCAACACCAGTAGGCACAAGCCCTAACACGGATGCGTTTCCGTTAATTC
The DNA here is from genome assembly GCF_004349085.1 of Flavobacterium caseinilyticum. Lineage (GTDB taxonomy): Bacteria > Bacteroidota > Bacteroidia > Flavobacteriales > Flavobacteriaceae > Flavobacterium > Flavobacterium caseinilyticum. The sequence continues at coordinate 668,806 of NZ_SMFM01000002.1, forward strand.
CATACGAATTTTTCACGGAGAATCATATTGCCTATGATTTGATTTACAATCCTGCTGAAACACAATTCCTTAAAAAAGCCAAACAACAAGGTGCACAAATCAAAAATGGTCTGGATATGCTTATTTTTCAGGCAGAGAAAGCCTGGAAGATTTGGAATAAATGATATTGAAAAACATTTTTATCGCCTAGATCTAGTTAGGTAAAAAATCCATTTTCTACTATTTATTTACTGCAAGCAATTATTCCACAGAAGTTTTAAAACACTATTAATTTTAAAATTATTAACCAACAAATATATTATAAAAATGCAAGTTTTGTAAACATTATTACAATTTTATCGACTGCGGAATGCTTTCGATCGCGCTTTTTATTGCTATGGACCAACCTCAAAAAGCTAAAAGTCCCTTCAAAAAAACAATTTTCTTAACCTAAAATCACAATAAATAAGGAGTAATATTTTGTATTTCCATACTGCTTTACTATCTTTAGATTTGAATCTATTTAAAAACCTTATACATTGAAAAAATGTTAGAAGAAAAGAACGACAACCTGCCAGAGGCAGATGGAAATTTAGAAAACAGGTCAGTTGAAACAACGGAGATCAACAGTGAAGTTTTAGAAGAAGGTACATTAAGTGAGCCTACTGATGTGCCTGCAGAAGAAAATACGATATACCCTTCTAACACAGTACCGCCTGTAAACGCTGCTGCTGCAGAAACAGAAAATCAAACTGCGCTCGATGCAATTGCAGAAACAAATGCTGAAGAGAGCGAAGATGAAACTTTAAAAGACCGTCACGATATTCCGATGCAGGATTACGACGCGCTGTCTCTTGAAGAGCTTATAGCGGAAATGAAAAACTTAGTTTCCAGCGAAAAAGTAATGTCTGTAAAAGACCATATTGAAGAAGTAAAAAAAGCATTCTTGGCAAAATACAATCATCTTCTTGAAGAGAAAAAAGAGGAATTTTTAGCCGAAAATCAAGATATAAATGAAGAATTTCAGTATCATTCTCCATTGAAAACGCAGTTCGATAATTATTATTCTCTTTTCAGAGACACCAAAAACACTCATTTCAAAAGCTTGCAAACCAATCTAAAAACCAATTTAGAAAATCGCCTAGCAATCGTGGAGGAATTGAAAGAATTGATTAATCCGCAGGAAAATATTAAAGACACATTAAAACATTTTAATGAATTAAGAGATCGCTGGAAAAATGCGGGCCCAATTCCTAAAGATAAATACAACCACGTTTGGAACAACTTTCATTTTCATGTGGAGAACTTCTATGACTACTTGCACTTAGACAGAGAAGCGAGAGATCTAGATTTCAAACATAATTTAGAGCAAAAACAAAAAATTGTAGCGCGTGTTGAAGAATTGGTTAAGGAATCTGACATCAACAAAGCCTTCAGAGAATTACAAGATTTACACCGAATCTGGAAAGAAGATATAGGACCAGTTTCAAGAGAACATCGTGATGACATTTGGAATAAATTCAGTGATTTGACTAAACAAATGCATGATAAGCGCGAAGTTTTATTTGAAAATCAACGAGGAACAGAATTAGAGAATTTAGAGAAGAAAAAAGAAATTATTAGCAAAATTGAAGTTCTGGCTACAGAAAAAGTCAATGCTCATGTGCAATGGCTATCTCAAATTGAAAAAGTGGAGGCGCTGCGTACTGCATTTTTCTCAGCAGGAAAAGTTCCATCTGATGTTAACGAGGAAACTTGGGCTAGTTTTAAAACCGCTGTTAGAAATTTTAATTCCTTCAAAAATTCATTTTATAAAGACATTAAAAAAGATCAAAACGACAATTTAAGCAAGAAAACTGCTCTTGTTGCCAAAGCGAGAGAATTACAGGAGAGTACCGACTTTGCGTCCACTACTCCTATCATGAAAAAAATTCAGGATGAGTGGAAACAAATTGGACATGTACCTAGAAAGTATTCTGAAAAAATCTGGAAAGAGTTCAAAGATGCCTGCAACCATTATTTTGACAAGTTAAAAGAGCAAAAAAATGAGGAGAACACTGAAGAAGTAGAAGCTTTTGATAATAAAAAAGCATATTTAGAAACGTTGAGAGAATTTCAATTGACCGGAGATCATAAAACTGATCTAGATGCAATAAAATTGCATATTGAGAATTGGAAAAATTTTGGAAAAGTACCGTTTCCCAGAAGGCATATTGAAGGGAAATTCAATAAAATATTAGACGCTCTTTTTGAAAAGCTGAGTTTGAGTAAAAAAGACACTGAAATGATACGTTTCTCCCACAGAATGGATCATTTATCAGAAAATAATGATACTCGCAAACTTGACAATGAAAAGATTTTCTTAATGCGGAAAATAGAAGAAGTTCAAAATGAAATTTTCCAGTTAGAGAATAATATTCAATTCTTCACCAATACAAGAAATGCTAAAAAAGAAAATTCTATAGTATTAGAAGTTCGCAAAAACATTGCTATCCACAAGGAAAGCCTTGATGTTTGGAAAGAAAAATTAAAACAACTACGGAATTTGAAAACTGAATAGATTTCAGCACTTATTGATACTTAAAACCTCGAATATGAATTATTCGAGGTTTTTTTATGCAATATCCTAATGGTATGATAATTATCATTTTAATATTTGAGTAGTCGTTCTACTTTTGATCAACAATAAATGATTTTGCCATGAAAAATTCCTTGATACAAAAATACAATGTTCCGGGTCCAAGATACACGAGCTATCCAACGGTTCCCTATTGGGATGAAACTGATTTTTCGGATGAAATTTGGGCTGAAACACTAAAGAAATCATTTGTAGAAAGTAATTCTTCAGAAGGCATTAGTTTATACATCCATTTGCCATTTTGCGAAAGCTTATGTACTTTTTGTGGCTGTAACAAGCGGATTACCAAAAATCATGGCGTTGAGAATCCATATATAGAGGGAGTCTTGAAAGAATGGGCATTATATTGTAAGATTCTTGGAGAAAAGCCAACTATAAAAGAAATTCATTTGGGCGGTGGAACTCCTACGTTTTTTTCCACCAAAAACTTAGAGGATTTAATAAATGGTATTTTTGTTCATGCCAAAAAAGCCAAAGATCACGAGTTTAGTTTTGAAGGCCACCCGAATAACACCTCCCACGAGCATTTGCAAAAACTATACGATTTAGGTTTTAGAAGAGTGAGTTTTGGCGTTCAGGATTACTCAGAGAAAGTACAAAAAGCGATTCACAGGTTGCAGCCTTTTCATAATGTAGCAAAAGTTACATTTTGGGCCAGAGAAATTGGGTATACCTCCATTGGACATGATATCATTTTTGGTTTGCCATTTCAGGAAATTGAAGATATTATTGATACGATTGAAAAAACAAAATCATTACAGCCAGACCGATTAGCATTTTATAGTTACGCGCATGTTCCTTGGATTAAGGGAAACGGACAACGTGGTTTTAATGATGAGGATATTCCAAAAGATGATAAAAAGAGAATGTTGTACGAGACTGGTAAAAAATTATTGTTTGAAAACGGATATCATGAAATAGGTATGGATCATTTTGCGCTGAAAACAGACAGTTTACATGAGGCTTTTCAAAATGGTGCATTGCATCGCAATTTTATGGGCTATAGTTCCTCAAAAACACAATTGATGATTGGATTGGGTGTTTCGTCCATCAGTGACAATTGGTATAGTTTTGCACAGAATGTAAAAAATCTGGAAGATTATTATCAAATATTAGAATGGAATAAATTACCGGTTTTCAGAGGACATTTATTGACCGATGAAGACCTAATCATCCGAAAACACATTCTGAATTTAATGTGCCAATTTGAAACTTCCTGGGAAAATAAGGAAAGTTATTTCATTGAAATCCCAGATGTCCTACTTCAGTTGCAAGAAATGGAAAATGATGGATTACTGATCATTAAAGACAATTCAATTACCGTTACTGAAAAAGGGAAACCTTATGTTAGAAATATTTGCATGGCATTCGATTTACGCTTAAAAAGAAAAGCTCCGGAAACAGCATTGTTTTCGATGACCATTTAATTTTATGAATTTTTTAAAATAAAAAAGTAATTGGACGGTCACAACTTATATGGTAATTCCCTTCAAATTTTAACAATGAGATTAAGAGATAACGAGCAAATACATTCAAATTTAAAGTTAGAAGCTATTGACGATCTTGAATATTAAATAATAAATTCCTGACAATTAACAAATTTTACATAGCACAAAAAAGCACGCTGAATGGCGTGCTTTTCTATACTAAACTATTAGAAAGTTAATGACAGTTTGGATCAGATTGAATAAACAAACTCATATTAGATGGGGAAATATAAGGGATTCCCAATCCTAATCCTCTCAAGATAAATAAGCAACCAATGCATACCGCTACATAAGGTATTGCTTTCTGGATTTTATTTCTAAAAGGAACTGTTAGATATGAATTGATATACACAACGCTGCTCATCATAGGAACGGTTCCTAATCCGAATAGAATCATGTACAGAACACCTAAGCTCTCACTTTGCATGGCAATCGCACCAAACAACGCTACATAAACCATCCCGCAAGGTAAAAAACCGTTCAGTAAACCAATAGTAAATAGGGATTTATAACTCTTGTTTCTAAACTGACTTCCTAAAGCCGTTTTAATTTTAGAAATTATTTTAAAAACAGGTTTTGAAAAATTATATTTGGCAAAAATTTTCTCTGGAGTCAAAACTACTAAAATCATGGCTACACCGATAAATATGGATAAGTTTTGTTGTAAACCGGCCATAAAAAAACCTTTTCCAAGCAGTCCAAAAACGAAACCTATGGTCGAATAAGCTGTTAATCTTCCTAAATGATAAGTGATAATTTGAGTTGCTTTTTTGGCCTGATTCGTTCTGTCTACGGGCAACATCATAGCAATAGGACCGCACATACCAATGCAGTGGAAACTACTTATTAAACCGAAAATGAAGGCAGTGTAAAGCATTTTTTTACTCTAATGTCATAGTGCCAATGGTCATAAAGTCCAGTAACTGGCTTTATCACTTTGACTTTGAGACTAATTGATATAAATTGTTTCTTTAGACAAGTACGATTTTCCATCATATTGCCATTCCATATTAATGTCCCATCGACCGCCTGCCAAACTTTTTTTAGGTATGAGCAAAGTAGTAGCATCAGATAGTGAAATGGGAATTTCAAAATCTAATTTTTTGTTAGACGGTCTGTAAAGGGACACTTTTCCTTTGACAATTTTTGGATCAAAAACTTTTGGGAATACTATTTCAATTCCATTTGAAACACTCTTAATTGTTGGCTTTTGAGCCAAATCAGCTGCATTTTGCACACGAGCCATTTCATCACCAAAATGTGCATCGTGTTTATAATATTCTTCTACAACTAACTCATTATCGTACTTTGAATCGGATTGAACCGTAAAAACAAAATACAAAATGAAGGTCATAAACAAACCAAAAGCGATTACTATTCCTGTTCCCCAGCTAATTTTCATGATATTGTATTTATATTTTTTTTTTTGAACCTTGAAGTGGATACTATTTAATCAAAACTACGCGGACTTAAAAAATTAGTGGTCGCCGTTTCAATTTTTTCATCTCCATTATACACCTCAATTTTCAATTTTGTTTTATCGCTATCCAATAAATTTTGGTTGATTTCAACAAATAAAGTTCCACCATTCATTCCTTGTTTGGGTACTTTTAATTGTTGTTTTCCGACCATTTTTAAAGTTCCTTTTATACCCACCAACTTGAAACGAATATCATTAAAATCATTATTTGTTTTATTGATGATTTTAAAAGTGTAAATGTTGCTAATATTATCACCTTTATGCTGAAACAATTGTCCTGGCAATCTTAAAATGCTGGCTTCAACATCCGAACGTAAGAACAATAATCCAATCAAAATTCCTGTCAAGATGAATAATACGGCCGAATATCCTTTCATTCTTGGCGTAAATTTGAACTTAACTTTTTTCTCAATTTCATCTTCTGAAGCGTATCTAATAAGTCCCTTTGGTAAACCAACGCTATCCATAATCGTATCACATTCATCAATACAAGCGGTACAATTGATACATTCCATCTGCGTCCCGTTACGGATGTCAATTCCGGTTGGACATACATTTACACATTGTTTACAATCGATACAATCGCCTTTTCCAGTAGTCGCTCTGTCTTCTTGCTTGTTGAATTTAGCACGGCCTACTTCTTTTTCGCCACGAACAAAATCGTACGCAACATTTATAGATTTATCATCTAATAAAACGCCTTGTAATCTTCCGTAAGGGCAAGCTATGATGCAAACCTGTTCTCTAAACCAAGCAAAAATAAAATAGAAGACTCCTGTAAAAATGAATAAAGAAACCAACGTACTGACATGGTTTTTTGGTCCTTCCTGAATCATTAAAAACAGCTTGTCGCTACTGATAAGATACGCAAGAAATACATTGGCAATAAAAAAAGAAATGATAAGGAACACTGTCCATTTTATGCTTTTCTTTCTGATTTTTTCTGCATTCCATTCTTGTTTTTCCAAACGAATCTGGGCACCGCGATCGCCTTCAATCCAATATTCTATTCTGCGGAAAACCATTTCTAAAAAGATGGTCTGCGGACAAATCCATCCGCAAAATATCCGTCCAAAAATCACCGTAAAAAGGATGACGAAAACTACCCCGATAATCATAAAAAGCACAAACAGATAAAAATCTTGCGGCCAAAAAGGAAATCCGAATATATTAAATCGGCGCTCCAGTATATTGAACATCATGAATTGATTCCCATTTATCTTTATAAAAGGATTCGCAACAAGTACAATCAGTAAAAAATAACTCACCCATTTCCTGTAATCATAAAACTTCCCTGAAGGTTTTTTGGGAAAAATAAATTTTCTATTTCCCTCTTCATCAATAGTTCCAATGGTATCTCTAAACGCTTCGTCTGGTAATTTTGACATTTTTTCTTATTTAAAACACACAAGTTTAAAATAATTAGTAAAATTCTTTAGTTAAATAAAAACGTGTGTTAATTGTTATTTAACCGCAACAGTAACATCTTCTTCTACCCAAACTTCTCCTTCAGGACCTTTTGCATCTGGTGGGTTACTTCCTTTTAAGGATAAGATATAACTGGCAACTTTCTGCATTTCTTTAGGTTTCAATGTACCTTTCCAAGAAATCATTCCTTTTCCGTCACGTCCTCCATTCACCAAAGTATGAAATACATTTTTTATTCCGCCACCTAAAATCCATTGATCATCTGTTAGGTTCGGCCCAATTTGCCCTCCCGCATCTGCCCTGTGACAAGCTGCACAATTGGTTGTGTAAATTTCTTTCCCCGCTGCTAAATCAGCAGGATCTGTCAATAAAGTCACCGTTTTTTCATCCATCATGTCTGGTGCAGTTTTCATATATTCTGCAATATCAATTTTGGCCTGAGCCACTTCTTTCGTAAGTTCCATTTCCTGATTGTCAGCTCCTAAAACTTCATAGCGCACCATATAAACAACTCCGAATAAGATACAAGCATAGAATAAATACACCCACCATGGCGGTAAATTATTATCTAACTCTTTGATACCGTCATAATCATGATCTAATAATAATTGACCTTCGTTATCCAATGACTCGGTTTTAGTCAGTTTTGTCATCAGCTTTTTAAACCAGTCGCTATCTCTGAAACTTAAAGCGTTTGCTTCCTTTAATTGTATTTTTTGTTCCTCGGTCAACAAGTGATAGGTAATATTGTCAACGGCATTCACGGTAATTTCTATTGCTATCAAAAGGAAAAGAAATACGAATAAGAATACGGAAACCATTGGGAATTTTATAAAAGCAGGTCTGTCTCCTGAGTCAATAAAGTATTCCATTGCTAGCAATACAGCAAAGAAAATAACAGGTACTCTAACGTATGCTGGAATTAATTTTTTCATTTTCTAAATTTTAAAAAATTATACTATTTAGTTGTCTCTTAATGGAAATTGACTCAATTCATTTATCGTTTCTTTTTTATAGGACAAAACCCACAAACCAAGACCTACAAAAAAGAAGAAAAAAATCAATAGTGATAAGATGGGATATATCGCCACACCTTCAATCGTTTCCATATTATGTTTTATTTGTTCGAACATGACTTTTATTTTTTAGCAACATCTTTTACTTTAATATCGGTTCCAAGTCTTTGCATATAAGCAATCATTGCAACGATTTCTCTTTCATTCATTGGAATAAATTTCTCTCCTCTAGCTTCGGCTTTTTTCTTGCTTTCATCATAACTTTTTACAAAGTCAGGATCATTTTTCAAACTTTCTTCAATTGCGACAGCTTGTTTTCGTAAATCATCTAAACCACTTGCAATTTCAGCTTCAGTGTAAGGAACTCCAAGCGTTACCATTACCTGCATTTTCTTTTGAGTCAAAGAAACATCCATTGGTTTATTGTCAAACAACCATTTGTAACCTGGCATAATTGATCCAGCAGAGATACTTTGAGGATTCCAAAAGTGGTTAAAATGCCAATTATCATTGTATTTTGCTCCAACTCTCAATAAATCCGGACCTGTACGTTTTGATCCCCAAAGGAACGGGTGATCGTATACAAATTCTCCTGCTTTAGATTGCGGTCCATAACGTTCTACTTCACTACGGAAAGGACGAACAGACTGCGAGTGACAACCCACACAACCTTCACGAATGTATAAATCACGTCCTTCTAATTCTAATGGAGAATATGGTTTTACACTGGCAATAGTTGGAATATTTGACTTAACCATAATCGTTGGTACAATTTGGATAACACCGCCAATTAAAATTGCGATAGTTGCCAAAATAGTTAACTGAATTGGTTTTCTTTCTAACCAAGGGTGAAATTTCTCTCCTTTAACTCTTCCTGCACTAATTTTCAATAATTCCTGCGCTTCAGCTAATTCATCTTCAATTTTAGAACCTAATCTTACCGTTTGGATAATGTTGTAAACCAAAGTAAACATTCCTATTAAATAAAGGGTTCCACCAATAGCTCTCATCCAATACATTGGCATAATTTGAGTTACTGTTTCAAGGAAGTTACCGTAGGTTAAAGTTCCGTCCGGATTAAATTGTTTCCACATCGATGCTTGTAAAAAACCAGCAACATACATTGGAATCGTGTATAATATAATTCCTAAAGTTCCAATCCAAAAGTGAAAATTAGCTAATTTAAGAGAGTATAAACTACTTTTAGTCATTCTAGGAACCAACCAATAAATCATACCAAAAGCCATAAATCCATTCCAGGCTAATGCACCTACGTGAACGTGAGCAATAATCCAGTCTGTATAATGCGCAATAGCATTTACGTTTTTCAAGGATAACATCGGTCCTTCAAAAGTCGCCATTCCGTAACCGGTAATCGCTACAACGAAGAATTTTAAAACTGGTTCCACACGTACTTTATCCCAAACGCCTCTCAACGTTAAAAGTCCGTTTATCATTCCACCCCAAGATGGCGCAATCAACATAATAGAAAATGCAACTCCTAAATTTTGTGCCCAGTTAGGTAAAGCAGAATATAATAAATGGTGTGGTCCTGCCCAGATATAAATAAAAATCAACGACCAAAAGTGAACAATTGACAATCTATAAGAATACACCGGACGATTTGCCGCTTTTGGAACAAAATAATACATCAATCCTAAGAAAGGTGTGGTCAAGAAAAATGCAACCGCATTATGACCGTACCACCACTGCACTAAAGCATCTTGAACTCCTGCATAAACGGAATAACTTTTCATTCCTGAGACCGGTAATGCCAAACTATTGAAAATATGTAAAACCGCTACAGTAACAAAAGTTGCTAGGTAAAACCAAATCGCAACATACAAATGGCGCTCTCTACGTTTCATGATTGTCCCAATCATATTTATACCAAAAACAACCCAAATCAATGCGATTGCAATATCTATTGGCCATTCTAATTCGGCATATTCTTTAGATGTACTGTACCCTAATGGCAATGATACCGCTGCCGCGACAATAATTAATTGCCAACCCCAGAAATTAATAGCACTCAAAAGATCACTGAACATTCTGGCTTTTAACAATCGCTGCAACGAATAATAAATACCCGCAAACATTGCATTTCCAACAAATGCAAAAATAACCGCATTGGTGTGTAATGGTCTTAATCGACCGTAACTCAACCACGAAATACCATCGGTAATATTTGGAAAAAGAAACATAAAGGCCAATGTAAGTCCCACTAACATTCCTACTACTCCAAAAACGATGGTCGCGTAAATGAAGTTTTTTACAATTTTGTTATCGTAATAAAACTGCTGCATTTCCATAAATAAAAAAATTAAATGATTGAAAAATTTAAAAAATTAGTGTTGAATATTATAAAGTCTCCTGACTTTCGCCCTTTGACTTTTCAACTTTAGGCTGGATTAACTCATCGTCAAATAGCATTCTGACCGATGGTGTATAATCGTCATCATACTGGCCTGTCTTTACTGCAGTTATAAAAGCAATAAAAAATCCGATAGCGACTATTATACTGATGGAGATTAATAAATAAATGACACTCATACCTTAATTTATGTTAACAAAGTTACTTTGACGATTTCAAGTAAAATATGACATTTATCATACTTATCACTTTTGTTAAAAATATGTGAAAAAAATCAGAAAATTTTTATTTTTCTACTTTTTATTTGAATAATAACTGCTCATCACCGTTACAAAACTTACAATGGTTATTGTACTTAACGGCATGATAATAGCTGCAACCAGTGGCAACAGATTTCCGGTTATGGCAAACGATAATCCCACGACATTATACAATAAGGATAATGCAAAACTCATTTTAATTGTTGTAATAGAATTTTTAGATAATTTCAAGAAATAATTCAGTTTTTGAAATTCACCGGCATCCAAAATAGCATCACAAGCCGGTGAAAAAACATTCACATTTTCAGAAATCGAGATTCCAACATTGCTTTGCGCCAAAGCTCCGGCGTCATTTAATCCATCGCCCACCATCATCACATTTTTGCCTTGTTCCTGCAAATTTTTTATGAATTCTAATTTTTGTTCTGGTTTCTGATTGAAAATCAATTCCGTGCCTTTCGGCAAAAGCTGTTCAAGAGTTGTTCGTTCGCCTTCGTTGTCACCTGATAAAACCTTGATTTGATAGTTAGTGCTTAAGTTCCTGAAAAGCTCTTCCAGTCCTTCTCTGTATTGATTGTTAAAAACGAATTTCCCGTAATAAGTATCATTAATCTTGATGTGAACTGATGTCCTCTCCCCAACTCTCTCCAAAGAAGAGGGAAACGAAATAGAAAATGGTGGCTCACAAAATTCTTCAGAACCAATTTGGATTTGGTGACCAAAAATCTGAGCTCGAATTCCTTTTCCGGTGATTTCTTCAAAAGAATCTACTTTCAACTTTTTGGAATCGTGTACCGATTTACTTTGTAAAATTGAAATAGGCAAATAATCATACAACATTCGGCTTAACGGATGATTGGAGGCGCGTAATACATTTTTTATCAGCAACAAATTTTCATCAGAAAGAATGGTTCCTTCATAAGAAATATTCGATTTTTTATTGGTGGTAATCGTTCCCGTTTTATCAAAAACAATTGTATCAACTTTTGCTAATTGTTCAATTACCAAAGCATTTTTGAGATAAAACTTCTGCTTACCTAAAATTCTCAATATGTTCCCAAAAGTAAATGGTGCCGTCAGTGCTAAAGCGCAAGGACAAGCAACAATCAATACCGCAGTAAATACATTGAAAGCAGTGTTGGCATCTATAAAAATCCAATATCCAAATCCTGCAAAAGCAATCAGTAATAAAATAGGTGTAAAATAACGGCTGATACTATCGGTAATCGTTTTGTGTTTTTGCTCTACATTTTTTTGGAACACATCATTACTCCATAATTGTGTCAGATAACTTTGAGAGACGGAATGTAAAACCTCCATTTCGATTACTTTTCCTATTTGTTTCCCCCCCGCAAAAACTTTGTCTCCAGACTGTTTCGTAATGGGAATCGCTTCTCCTGTGACGAAACTATAATCGATTTCCGCTTTTTCCGAAATCAAGATTCCATCAACCGGAATAAGTTCTTGATTTCTGATTAGTAGTCTGTCGCCTTTTTCAACTTCATAAATTGCTACGCTTTCTTCTGATAAATCCGAATTGATTTTGGTAATCGCTATTGGAAAATACGATTTAAAATCCCTTTCGAAACTCAAAAAACTATAGGTTTTGATTTGGAACATTTTCCCCAAAAGCATAAAGAAAATCAATCCGGTCAAGCTGTCGAAAAAACCGGAACCGTAATCCATGACAATATCAAAAGTACTTCGCACAAACATCACTACAATTCCTAAAGCAATTGGAATATCGATATTTAGCATTTTAGTTTTGATACTTTTATACGCCGAAACATAATAACCACTCGCTGAATAGAAGAAACTTGGCAGCGATAAAGCGAAAATTAACCAACGAAAAAAACCGCGGTATTGATCCAGCCAATATTCTTTAACCTCAAAATATTCGGGAAATGAAAGCAACATAATATTTCCGAAACAAAAGAAAGCAACGCCCAATTTATAGGTTAAACTTCTATCTACATTTTTACTTCCCGTTTCATAGTTTTCTAAACTAATGTACGGTTCATAACCAATAGAACTTAACAAGTAAACAATCGTTTTGATAGAAACCACTTCGGGATTGAAGGTGATTCGGACTCTTTTTTCAGGGAAATTAACCTGCGAAGTGCTTATTCCTTTTTGAAGACGCTGTAGATTTTCCAAAATCCAAATACACGAGCTACAATGAATATGTGGAATGTTAAGTGAAATAATTGCGGTTGAATTTTCTTGAAATTCCAAAAGCTTGGATACAATACTTTCATTGTCTAAAAAATCATATTTACCATTAATATCTTGCGGGGTTGCTCCAGGGGATTTTTCGAAATCATAATAGCACGTCAAATCGTTAAGACTAAAAATTTCATACACCGTTTTACAACCGTTGCAACAGAAATTTTTAGCATCAAAAATAATTTCGTCTTCTTTAATAATATCTAACCCACAATGGAAACAGTTTTGTGTGTCCATAACTTTGCTCATTTTACCTGAGGCAAAGGTGATTAATTGAATAAGTTAAAAATATGATATTTGTCATATTAAAGGGTTAGTTTTGTACGCCCAATAAATTCTAAACAATATGAGTAAATGCGAACAATGTATAGTAAGAGAATTCAGCTCTTTAAAAGCACTTACTAAAGACGAATTACTAAAACTTTCAGACTGTAAAACATCTCATATCATTAAAAAAGGGGAGGTTATATTTGAAGAAGGCGAGAATGTAAACGGTATTTACTGCATCAAAGATGGCATCTGCAAGCTTACTAAACTAAGTGCAAACGGTAAAGATCATATTGTAAAATTAGTTACCAAAGGAGAATTACTAGGACAACGCTCGATGATTAGCGATGAACCGGTGAATCTAAGCGCTGTTGCTCTTGAAGACATGCAGGTTTGTTTTATTCCAAAGTCGGAAGTGATGGGATATTTTGATAAGAATAACCAGTTTTCGATGAATGTGATGCGAAGTATTTGTGGTGATTTAAAAGAAGCCGATGATCACATGGTGAATTTAGCCCAAAAAACCGTTAAAGAAAGATTGGCAGAAGCGCTTCTTTACTTGCACGACACCTTTGGAGAAAATGACGATAAATCCTTAAAAGTACAACTTTCAAGAGACGAACTAGCCAGCATAATTGGCACTGCCACCGAAAGTTGCATCCGTTTGCTATCTGATTTTAAAAAATTAGGTCTGATTGAATTAACAGGAAAAAAAATAGTTTTAAAAGATATCAATGCGCTAAAAAAATTAGCAGAATAGCAAGATTCATTTTACTCTTTCTTATTCATTACAAAATAATACACCGGAATTCCCAGCGCCACAATACACAATCCCAATCCAGTATTGAACGTATCATAAATCAATAAAGTCAAGCAGATTGCCGAGGTCACTATAATATAAATGGCTGGTACAATTGGATATCCAAACGCTTTGTATGGTCTGTCTGCATTGGGTTCTTTTTTTCTTAGGATAAAAACTCCCAAAATCGTCAGGATATAAAACAACAACGACGCAAAAGTAGCATACGTCAGTAAATCTCCAAATTTTCCAGAAATACAAAGTACACAAGCCCAAATACATTGCACCCATAATGCTTTGGCCGGAACCTGATTCTTATTAAGTTCCGTCGCTTGTTTAAAAAATAATCCGTCTTTTGCCATCGCAAAAAACAATCTTCCTCCCGAAAGAATCAAACCGCTATTACATCCAAAAGTGGAAACCATGATTAACGCAGCCATCACAAAAACACCAACATTTCCCATAATAATACTTGCCGCGGCCGCTCCTACTCGGTCGTTACTGGCAAACATTATTCCGTTACTCAAACTATCAGCAGCGTTTGGTGTTCCTTGCATTGGCAATAAAGCCAAATAAGCCAGATTTGCCAAAACATAAATAACAGTGACAATTAGAGTTCCAAGAAACAAACTTCGAGGAATATTCTTTTTCGGTTCTTTAATTTCACCTGCAATAAAAGTCACGTTATTCCAAGCATCACTTGAGAATAGTGAATTGATAATCGTTGCTCCTGCAGCGCCCAAAATTGCCATTCCAACTAATTTTGTAACCGTAACCGTTCCATCAGGATTGACCACCGTTTTGCTGGCTTCCCACATGTTTGCAAAATTATTGGACAAAACATCCGTTTGTAAACCAACATACAATCCTAAAACAATCAATGCAAAAAGCGCAATTAATTTAGCCGAAGTAAAAATCAATTGAACCGTTTTTCCGCTTTCAACTCCTTTGGTATTAATATAAGTTAGCAGAATTATACTAAAAATAGCCAATACTTTTTGGTACGAAAAAACAAAACCAGTACCAATAGTAAAAAGACTTTGATCTAAAACAGGAAAGAAGATAGCGGCATAATTAGCAAAAGTAACCGCTATAGCGGCAATAACTCCAGTTTGAATTACCGTGAAAACAGTCCAGCCGTAAAGGAAAGAAACTAATCTTCCATAAGCGCGTTGAATATAAACGAATTGTCCGCCTGCATTAGGCATCATTCCAGCCAATTCTCCATAACTCAATGCGGCGGCAACTGTGATTAATCCTGTTACCAACCAAATTACCAATAACCACGCAGCAGATCCAATATCTCTCGCCATGGCTGATGTTACAATGAAAATCCCGGATCCTATCATGGAACCAGCTACTAAACTTGTGGCATCTATTAATCCTAAAGAACGTTTTAACTCGGTTTTATTTTCTGACATTGGTAATTATAAATTAATCTGAAACTATACTTTGAACACTAATCCCTAAGCATCGGGACTGAACACTGAACACTGAATACTACAACTTCTTCGCTTCTTCCCAAAAAACATCCATTTCAGCTAAAGTCATGTCCATTAAAGGTTTTCCCAATTCTCCTGCTTTACTTTCTAAATATTGAAAGCGCTTAATGAATTTTTTATTGGTTCGTTCCAAAGCATCTTCGGGATTTACGTTAAGAAATCGGGCATAGTTAATCATCGAAAATAAAACATCTCCAAATTCAGCTTCAATTTTATCCTGATCTCCCGCTTCAACCTCAACTTGTAATTCTTCCAATTCCTCTTGAACCTTATCCCAAACCTGATGCGATTCTTCCCAATCAAAACCCACTCCTTTTACTTTATCCTGAATTCGGCTTGCTTTGACTAAAGCGGGTAAACTTCTTGGAACACCTTCCAGAACAGATTTCTTGCCTTCTTTCAGTTTTAGTTTTTCCCAGTTTTGTTTCACTTCCTCCTCGTCTTTAACCACAACATCACTATAAATATGCGGATGGCGATGAATTAACTTTTCACAAATTTCATTGCAAACATCAGCCATGTCAAAATCGTTGGTTTCGCTTCCTATTTTGGCATAAAAAACAATATGCAATAACAAATCACCCAATTCTTTTTTGACTTCGTTTAAATCATTGTCCAGAATTGCATCTCCTAATTCGTAAGTTTCTTCAATAGTCAAATGACGCAACGTTTGCATAGTTTGCTTTTTGTCCCAAGGACATTTTTCACGCAAATCATCCATAATGTCTAATAATCTTTCGAAAGCTTGCAGTTGGTTTTGTCTTGAATTCATCAGAAATTGTTTTTGGTAAAAATAAAAAAATCCTGTTCAGAAAATAGCTGAACAGGATTAAATATTATTGAAGTGAAAAATTATTCTTTTTTAGCTTTTGCTTTTTTAGCCGGAGCTTTTACTTCAGCTTCTGGAGTTTCTTCTACAACTGCAGCAACTTCTTCAGCAACAGCAGCAGTTGGAGCTTCATCAGTAACTAATCCTTTTGCCTGAAGCATATTGTACCAGTTTAAAACTTTTTTGATATCAGAAGGATACACTCTTTCTTCATCATAATCCGGTAAAATTTCTTTGAAATAAGCCGTTAGTTTAGCATTGTCTTCTTTATGAGAAAGTGCTGGACCTTTGCTTTCTTTATCAGCAATTTTTTGCATGATCTCAGCTAAAGGTTTTTCACCTTCATACGTATAAATTGAAATTTCCGACAATAAACTCACATTACTTTTCAAGTTCACTGTGATTTTTTTTCCGTCTGCTAATGATTCTGCGACAAAGCCAGTTCTTGTTTGCACTTTCAATACATATAAACCTGGTTTCCCAGAAATGGCTAATATTTTTTCTAAATTCATCTTTTGTGTAATTATTATTAAGAATTTGACTTATTTATTTTTTCTTTAAAACCAAAAATCATACCAACCGAAGCTGTAAATTTATTTTACCTTCCTTTTTTGGCAAAAAATTTCATGCGGTAATCTTGGAACGTTTTTCCTTCTAAGATGTTTTTCAGTTTCTTTTGAATCAATCGTTTTTTTAATGATGAAATTTTATCGGTAAATAAAATTCCTTCAATATGATCGTATTCATGTTGAATTACTCTGGCGATTAATCCTTCAAAAACTTCTGTTTTCATTACAAAATCCTCTTCGCAATATTCAATTGTTATCGTCGGATTTCTATAAACATCCTCTCTGACATCTGGAATACTCAAGCAACCTTCATTAAAACTCCACTCTTCTCCTTCTTCTTTTATCATTTTTGCATTGATAAAAGTTTTTTTGAATCCTTTTAATTCTTTTTGTTCTACATCTTCTAGTTCTTCATCATCGCTAAAAGGAGTCGTGTCGATTACAAATAAACGAAGGGCTAATCCTACCTGTGGCGCAGCAAGTCCCACACCATAGGCATTATACATAGTTTCGTACATATTGACAATTGTTTCTTTCAAATTTGGATGTTCCGGTGAAAGAACTTCTCCTGTTTTTCTTAAAACTGGATCGCCGTATCCTATAATTGGTAAAATCATTCGTTTTGTATTAAATATTGTCTACTGAAATTGAACTATGTTTCTTTTTCATTCAGTTTGCAAAAATAGTAAAAAAATAGACAATGAATAATCTGCCGTTAAATATTAGCTAATATTTACAATTTAAAACAAATCACCTCCTTTATTGGTTGTCTAATTAATACAACTCTTACCTTTGTGCCAATACATTGATATGATTTACAAAATCCGAAAATTTACCGACAGCACTAATTTTACCAATGGTATAAAAATTACTATCGCGACGGTCATTCCCGTTATGATCTTTTCTTTTTTGGGTAAATTTGAAATGGGTTTTGCAATGGCTCTTGGCGCAGTTTTTACCTATCCAAGCGATATTCCAAGCAGTCTGAAGCATAAAATTAACGGTATTCTTGTCACCGCAATACTGGTGGCAAGCATCAATTTGATTGTGAATATCGTGTTTCCGTATTCATGGATTTTCTATCCTTTTTTGGCGGTATTAATTTTCCTTATAGCCATGCTTTCTGTTTATGGGCAACGAGCCACCATGGTTTCTTTCTCTGGTCTTATTGCCGTTTCATTAGCATTTGCAAGCATCAACACCGGCTGGGCAATGGTACTTCATTCCGCGCTGATTCTTGCCGGCGGTTTATTCTATTTGCTGATTTCGCTGATTTTTCATTACATCAGACCGCATCGCTATATCGAGTTACAAATTGCGGAATGTATTAAACTTACTGCAAAATATTTGAAACTGCGAGGCGATTTGTGGACCTTAAATGCTGATAAAAAATCCATAATTGAAAAACAATTACACCTTCAGGTGGAACTTAATACCATCCATCAAAATATACGGGAAGTATTGATTAGCAGCCATACTACCTCAGGTTCATCCAATCAAAACCGCAAAATGTTGCTGGTTTTTATTTCATTGGTAGAAATTCTTGAACTGGCCTTGTCCACAGCCTTCGATCATGATAAATTACATCAAAAATTCGATGATCACCCTAAGGTTCTGCTAACCTATCAACGTTTAGCTTACAATCTGGCGGCTAGTTTGAAGCAATTATCAAAAAGTGTCAAAAAACACACAAAATACATTTCTAAGCACACTTTACTGAATGATTTAAATTCCTTACAACAATCCATCGCAGGTTATGAGAGTGATTTGGGGAAAACTACTGCTTCCGAAGGGGTTTTTATGTTGACAACGATGCTGCAGTATGCTGAAAAACAGGTCGAAAAAATTAAAATTGTAGAACATGCATTTACACTTGCTTTTAATTCTCAGGATTTTAAAGGAATCGACAAGGATTTAGAAAAATTCCTTACGCCACAATATTACCCGTTGAGCACGCTGACCCAAAACCTGAGTTTCTCCTCTTCTATTTTCAGACATTCCTTGCGATTAACCATGACATTAATGCTTGGATTTATTATTGGAAAATTTCTCCCGTTCCACAACGTATACTGGATTTTACTTACGATAATTGTAATCATGAGACCTGGTTACGGTTTGACAAAAGAACGTTCTTTTCAGCGAATAATTGGCACGGTCATAGGTGGACTAATTGCTTTTGGAATTCTTTTCTTGGTAAAAGATAACATTGTTATCAGTATCCTTTCCATTCTTTGTATACTGTTGGGATTTTCTTTTACCCAAATAAATTATAAAGTAAGTGCCGTATTTGTCACCATGTATGTCGTTTTTATTTACGGATTAATGACGCCTAACATTAGTGATTTAGTCCAATATCGCATACTGGATACCGTGGTGGGCGCTGTTTTAGCATTTTTGGCAAATCAATTTTTATGGCCGTCATGGGAGTTTTTAAATACGCCCGTTTACTTAGAGAAATCGATTAAGGCAAACCAAGATTATTTAAAGGAGATTTCTGTTTTTTACAATAAAAAAGGAAACATTTCTACTTCATACCGTTTGGCTCGTAAAAATGCTTTTATCGAAATTGGAAATTTAATGGCTTCGTTTCAAAGAATGGTACAAGAACCTAAATCTAAGCAAAAACAATTGCCGCAAGTGTATAAACTGGCAGTCTTAAACCATTCGCTATTGTCCTCGTTAGCTTCTTTGGGTACCTATATCCAATCGCATAAAACTACAACCGCCTCTGAAGCGTTTAATGTAGTAGTCGACACTGCCATTAAAAACTTACATAATGCCATTGCTGTCCTCAAAGAAAACAATTCAGAACTCAAGGTAAACCTTCCACAAGAAGATTTAGCGATGCGATTTACAGAGCTGAAAAACATCCGGGAAAAAGAATTAAAACAGGGAATTCCGATTGATGAAGAGGAGTTTCAACTAAAAATGCAGGAAGCGCAATTAGTAATCGAACAATTAATCTGGTTAACTAATTTATCCGAAAATATTTTGAAAACGACAAAAATATTAAAAAATTTATAAAGAAAAAGGCGCTGAAATCAGATACAATCTAAAATTCAGCGCCTTTTTTATATTTATAAAAAATTTTAATTATTCAGTTTTAAAACGGTAGCGGTTTCTTTTCTGATTTCCTTTAATAATTCAGGATTATCATTTAATTTCTGCCCAAAAGACGGAATCATCGTTTTTAGTTTTTCCTGCCATTCCGGTGTTTCAAATTGTTCTTTGAAACACCTTTCAATCAAATCAACCATAATAGAAACAGCGGTTGAAGCGCCCGGCGACGCACCCAGCAAAACAGATAAAGAACCATCGGCAGTGGTAATCACTTCGGTACCAAATTCCAGAATACCACCTTTTTTTTCATCTTTCTTAATCACTTGAACGCGTTGCCCTGCTCGTTCAAGAACCCAGTCTTTGGATTTTGCAGTTGGAACATATTCTCTCAAAGCGTTTATCCGGTCTTCAGGCGACTGCCGTACTTGCTCAATTAAATATTTGGTAAGTGGAATATTCTTGATTCCTGCGGCAATCATAGGATATATATTATCTCTTTTAATAGATAAAGGCAAATCAGAATACCTACCATTTTTTAAAAATCGAGTCGAAAAGCCAGCAAAAGGTCCAAAAAGCAATGCTTTTTCTCCATTTATCATTCGGGAATCAATATGCGGAACTGACATTGGTGGTGCGCCAACGCTTGCTTTCCCATACACTTTAGCTTGATGTTTGGCAATCACTTCGGGATTAGTGCATTTTAGCCATTGCCCGCTCACTGGAAAACCGCCGTAGCCTTTTCCTTCAGGAACATCCGCTTTTTCAAGTAATGGCAGCGAACCGCCACCCGCACCTATGAAAACAAACTTAGTGTATGCTTTTTTCTTTTGGCCTGTAGCCAAATCAGTAATTTTTATCCTCCAGGATTTATCTTCCCTTTGTTTTAATTTCTGAACTTCATGGTTAAAGTGAATCTCAATACCTTCTAATTTTGTCAAATAACCAAAAATACTTCGGGTTAACTCTCCAAAATTAACATCCGTACCGATAGCCATTGAAGTAGCGGCAACTTTATCAGACTCTTTTCTGCCTTCCATCACCAGAGGCATCCATTTTTTTAACTCAGAACAATCCGTGCTGAAAACCATTTCTTCAAAAAGAGGATTCGATTGTAAAGCCTCAAATCTCTTTTTTAAGTAGTCCACGTTTTTTTCACCCCAAACAAAACTCAGGTGTGGAATGCTTTTTATAAAATTTTCAGGAGACGGAACTTTATTTTCCTGAACGAGATACGCCCAAAATTGCCTTGAAACCTCGAAAGATTCGGCAATACCGATTGCTTTTTTTGGATCAATGCTTCCGTCTTCGCTTTCAGGTGTGTAATTGAGCTCGCAAAAAGCGGAATGTCCCGTTCCGGCATTATTCCAGGCATCAGAACTTTCGGCAGCTGCAATATCTAAGCGCTCGTAAATGTGAATTTTTATATCGGGTTGCAGTTCTTTGAGTATTAAACCAAGAGTGGCGCTCATAATTCCAGCTCCAATAAGTACTACTTCAGTGTTTGAACGAATGGTTGTATCAGGCATAACAAAATTTTAAAGTGCAAAGATAAATTATCTAAATGCAAAAAAAACCTTAAATTTTGTGTGAAAATTACATAATTACGAAAACGTTTTAGAATTGAATTCTACAATTTTCGGATTAAATAATCTTGCAACATTATAGTTGCCGAAATCTCGTCAATAAGTGCTTTATTATGACGTTGCTTCTTACTCATTCCACTATCAATCATCGATTGAAAAGCCATTTTTGAAGTAAAGCGTTCATCAACACGGATGACTTTCATGTCCGGAAAGTGATTTGTAAAATGTGTTACAAAACCTTTTATGATCGAAGCACTTTCTGAAGGCTCACCGTTCATTTGTTTGGGTTCACCAATAAGTACAGCCTCTACTTTCTCTTTGGAAAAATAGTCCTTCAAAAAAGCAATTGCAGTTGCCGAAGGAATGGTCGTCAATCCTGAAGCTATGATTTGCATTTCATCGGTAACCGCTATTCCGGTTCGTTTTTGTCCGTAATCTATGGAGAGAATTCTTGGCATTTCAATTTTTTTCAAAGGTAACTATTTTAATATCTCAATTCTTAGCAGTAACAGAAAAGTCACTTCAATATCATTTTTTCTCAAATTTATTTGTTCCGCATTGAAATACAAAGAACAATTATCATTTTAAATTTAATATTAAAACAAGAAGTTAAATCTGTAACATTTTCAACCTATTTTGCTTTTTTGATTTTGGTTAAAAATCCTATCTTTGTCAAAAATTATCAAAAAAATGAATCCATTACAACCGATTATAGAACAAGCTTGGGAAAACCGTGCTTTGTTACAAGAAACTACAACTACTGATGCAATCAGAGAAGTTATTGAATTATTAGATACTGGAAAATTACGTGTTGCCGAGCCAGTTGGTGAAGGTTGGCAAGTAAACGAATGGGTGAAGAAAGCCGTGGTTATGTATTTCCCAATTCAAAAAATGGAAACATGGGAATCCGGAATTTTCGAATACCATGACAAAATGTTATTGAAAAGAGGCTATGCCGAAAAAGGAATTCGTGTGGTTCCTAATGCTGTAGCGCGTTACGGTGCTTACATTTCAAGTGGTGTTATTTTGATGCCAAGCTATGTAAATATTGGTGCTTATGTTGATGAAGGCACTATGGTAGACACATGGGCAACCGTGGGAAGTTGTGCTCAAATTGGTAAAAACGTACACTTAAGCGGTGGTGTTGGTATCGGTGGCGTTTTGGAACCTTTGCAAGCGGCTCCGGTAATTATTGAAGACGGTGCTTTTATTGGCTCACGTTGTATTGTAGTTGAAGGAGTTCACGTTGGGAAAGAAGCCGTTCTTGGTGCTAATGTTTGCTTGACTGCCTCCACAAAAATTATTGATGTTACAGGTGAAACTCCTATTGAAATGAAAGGTTTTGTTCCTGCACGTTCGGTAGTGATTCCGGGAAGTTATACAAAAACGTTTCCTGCCGGTGATTTCCAAGTTCCTTGTGCTTTAATCATTGGAACCCGCAAGCCTTCAACGGATTTGAAAACATCATTGAACAATGCTTTGCGCGAATATGACGTAGCAGTATAATAAATAAAATCAGATGAATATTGGCTTTGAGGCAAAAAGAGTTTTTCACAACAAAACAGGACTGGGTAATTACAGTCGTGATTTGATACGCATTCTCAGCCAATATTTCCCTGAAAATAATTATTTTTTATACAATCCTAAACCGTCAGATAAAAAACTATTTGAACCCAATAATATTACTGTTTTCGAGAAAAAGCCGTCTTCTGCTTTTTATACCAAATTTTATAATATTTGGAGACAGAAAGGAGTTACAGCCTATTTAGTAAAAGATAAAGTCACCATTTTTCATGGTTTATCAGGCGAAATTCCTAGTGGACTACGTGCTAAAAATATAAAAAGCGTAGTAACCATCCACGATTTAATATTTATGAGGTTTCCTAATTTGTATTCTTTTTTTGATCGAAAAATACATTTTTACAAGTTCAAAAAAGCAGCTCAAGAATCCGATATAATTATAGCAATAAGTGAGCAAACAAAGGATGATATTATTGAATTTTTAAAAATTGAGCCTGCAAAAATAAAAGTGATTTATCAGGGTTGCCATGCGTCTTTTAAAGAAAATTTTTCCGAAGAGGAGCACACTGAAGTCATTAGGAAATTTAGTTTACCCGAAAATTTTATTCTTAATGTTGGTACAATTGAGGCTAGAAAAAATATTCTTTTAGTCGTAAAAGCGATAAAAAATATAGATACTTGTTTAGTAATCGTTGGCCAAGAAACTAAATATACTGTCGAAGTTAAAAACTTTATCAAAGAGAACAATTTAGAAAACAAGGTCCTATTTCTCAGAGGATTGACTATTCGTGAATTGGCAATTTTGTACAGACTAGCCAAAATATTTGTTTATCCATCATTATATGAAGGCTTTGGCATTCCTATTGTTGAAGCATTATATTCTAAAACTCCGGTAATCACAACAATTGGCGGTGTTTTTCCGGAAGCTGGAGGACCCAATTCTATCTATGTTGATCCAACAAATGTCATCCAAATGCAGAAAGCAATCACACAATTATTAGTAAATGATAATTTACGTCACGAGATGGCAACAAAAGGTTTTGAATTTGTGCAGAAATTTAATGATGAAGTTGTGGCCAGTCAAATTATGAACATCTACAAGAATCTCTAACGATTGACGACAGTTTAAATCCCTAATTCTAAAAACAGTACTATGCAATATGATCTGCCGATTTTGTCTTTTGTTGGCCAAAAAGTTCCAAACGCTACCTTTTCAATTTTAATTCCATCGTGGAATAATTTAGGATTATTGAAAATCTGCGTAGACAGTATCATAAAAAATTCAGTTGAAAAACATCAGATAATTATACATGTTAATCAAGGAAATGATGGGACATTGGAATGGGTAAAAGAACAGAAATTGGCTTTTACACACAGCCTGGAAAATGTGGGAGTTTGCTACGCTATGAATGCAATGGCTAAACTCGCAACCACCGATTATATTTTGTATATGAATGATGATATGTACGCGTGCCCTAAATGGGATAAATATCTGATTGAAGCTATTAAAAATAATGGAGATGATTTTTTTTATTTTTCGGCAACAATGATTGAACCGACAGACACAAAAAACAAGTGCGCACTTGCGCCGCATAATTTTGGATTAACCGCTAATACATTTGAAGAAGACAAATTACTTTCTTTTATAAAAACTGCCAAAAAGAACGATTGGCAGGGAGCATCATGGCCTCCGTCAGTTGTGCATAAAAAACTTTGGGACAAGGTAGGCGGTTACAGTGTTGAATATTCGCCTGGATTTAGTTCAGATCCTGATTTCAGTATGAAATTATGGCAGGCAGGCGTTAGAAATTTTAAAGGTATCGGCAGCAGTTTCGTGTATCATTTTCAATCCAAAAGCACCGAAAGAGTCGTCAGAAATAATGGCCGATTGACGTTTGCTTCAAAATGGGGAGTTCCATCAAGTTATTTTTATAAGAATGTTTTGCGATTAGGCGAAACATTTCAAAATGAACCACTAGTTCTTTCAAAAAATATACCGTATCGATTTGCGCAACTACGTGCATTATGGATTAAATTAAAAAAATAAAAAAGCAAACTATTTCTTATTTATGAGGTGTTGTTCATTGGTTTTAATACACTTCACACCTGTGTAAAAAGCAGAAAAATAAGACCAGTAAAAACCTTCTTTACCGTTTAGAAAATTTAATTCGAAACAATATTTTTTAATAAATTCAAACTTCGTCTTTATGATAATTTCAAAAAGCGAATATTTTTTGTTCTTTAAAAATTTATTTTCGGCATATAACTGTGTGTATTTATTGAGTTTGTTGATATATCCATGCAACGAATCAGTAGTGTAATGCAAATACGCATTTTTGAATTTATGGGTTTTACCATTTACACAGATGCTTTCGTGGACACTTTTTTCATTAAATTGACCGAAATTTTTATTAAACAATCGTAAAATGCTTCTGTTACTCTCATTTCCGTACAGAAATGCCTTTCCCAAAAAAACGTGTCTGCATTTTAAATAATAGCCAACAACTTCAGTTGCGTTGGATTCAAATTGACCTTTAATTTCATCTACTAATTCATCCGATAATACTTCATCCGCATCAAGAGATAAAACCCAGTCATTCGATGTCTGCTGCACTGCAAATTGTTTCTGTGCTCCGTAATCAACGAATTTATTAAATATGACTTTAGCATTATATTTTTCACAAATAGCGACCGTTGCATCCGTACTACCGGAATCAATCACGATTATTTCATCAGCCCAATACAATTTTTGCAAGCATTTTTCAATAATTCTCTCTTCATTATAAGCGATGATAATAACTGATAATTTCAATTTCATAATTTTAAATATTAATCTTTTTACAACAAAAGGATTGTATCTCTTGAATTAATTTTATGCCTTACTATTTGATTAAATTTTTAAAAAACAATTTAAACTTACGTTTTTTATCATGTTTTTGCTGAAATGCGGTGGTATATAAACTCAATTTCGCAAATGTTTCTGCATATGATTTTTTATATAATTTGGAATATTCCTCACTTATTATTACAATCATTTCATTGCTTGTCACAAGTTTACACAAATTTTCCATTCGCATTTCAAAAGACATTTGTTGATGAAAACGCATCCTGTTCAAATCAACCAAAAAGAAATCGTAATTCCCATTTGAAGCTTTCTTAATTAACGTATTTCCAGGAGAATGATCCAAAAATTCAATTCCTTTTTCATGCAGATCGAAAGAAAATCTTGTAAATTGTCTTAAAATATTTTCGAGATCAGGAAACTTCTCGGTTTCAACCAAGTCCCGAAACATGAAATCAAAAGTAACATGTTCACAAATATAATAACTGTCTTTAAGACCAATCCAGTCAAAATTCTCGATATAAGCAATGGGTTCAGGTGTACCAATACCTTTTTCCAATAAAATCATTCCATACTCAAAAGAACGCGCTGCTTTGGATTTTCTAAAATAGGAATAAATAATTTTATTGACAAAAATGGGTTTTTTAAAAGATTTAATATTAAAATTAAAAGAGCCGCTTTTAAAAGATTTTATTTCATTTCGGTTTCCTTTTACAACCGTATTTCCATTAGAATGAAAGCTGTTAACCAATTCAAAAATCTCTTTTTCACTAAATGAAGCTTTAGGGCTAATCTTACAAACCATTATATATATTTTTAGCAAAATTAGTGAGTTTATGAATAACATTAGCACTAAATTGAAAATGAAACAATAGTTTCTTAGCTACGATCATTTTTCCAATATTGACCAAACATTTGCACTGCACCGCCAAAACTGATAAAAAATCATTAGAAAATCCTTTTCACTAAGAATAATAATTCTGCAGGCGGTGCTTATTCTGAAATAAATTTAAGAATAATACCATTTAGAAAGGTTATTTTTGCATCAGAATTTATCCCGAATAATACTATGAACACAAACGAAGAAGTCCATAAAGCATACGAAGTAATAAAAGAAGGCGGAATCATCCTGTATCCAACAGACACGGTTTGGGGAATTGGTTGTGATGCTACAAATGCTGAGGCTGTTGCCAAAATATACAAACTCAAGCAAAGAGCCGAAACTCAAAGTATGATTGTTTTGATGAATGGCGAAAAAATGATGTACAATGTTTTTAAAGACATTCCGGAAGTTGCCTGGCAAATCATGGATTTATCTGAAAATCCAACCACTTTAGTTCTAGACAAACCGAGAAACGTAGCCCCAAATTTAATTGCGCCAGATAATACATTAGGAATTCGAATCGTGAAAGAGCCTTTTTGTTTTAAGTTAATGGAGAAAATGAAAAAACCACTGGTTTCAACATCGGCAAATATCTCCGGACAGCCTACTCCTATTGCCTTCAAAGATATTAGCCCGGAAATTATAAAAGGTGTGGACTATGTTGTAAATTTGCATCGCGAAAAAATAGCCGGTAAACCTTCAACTATTATAAAATTAACGAATGATTCTCAAGTGAAAGTGATTCGGAAATAGTATTCAGTTTTTAGTTTTCAGTTTTAGCAACTTTAAACTTTAAACTTTAAACATTTTTTAAAATGAGCATTAAAACTTCATACAAAGAAGCACTACATAATAAAATTTTCGAAGTCATCTCTCAAGCTTCACAAGAACTTAACGTTGACAGTTATGTGATTGGTGGTTTTGTTAGAGATTTACTTTTGAACAGAGACTTCAAAAAAGACATAGATATTGTTGCAGTGGGCAGCGGAATCGAATTGGCTTTAAAAGTGTCTCAATTACTTCCTAATAAACCAAAAGTTCAGGTTTTCAAAACCTACGGAACAGCGATGTTGCGTTTTGAAGATACTGAAATTGAATTTGTAGGCGCCAGAAAAGAATCCTATCATTTTGAAAGCAGAAATCCGGTTGTAGAAAACGGAACATTAGAAGACGACCAAAACCGTCGCGATTTCACCATAAACGCGTTGGCTTTATCTTTAAACGCAAAAAATTTTGGAGAATTATCCGATCCTTTTAATGGATTAGCCGACTTAGAGAATAAAGTAATAAAAACTCCTTTGGATCCGGACATTACCTATTCTGATGATCCGTTGCGCATGTTAAGAGGTATTCGTTTTGCGAACCAACTTGGATTTGAAATCGAAGAAAATTCGTTGAACTCCATAACTAAAAACGCGGACCGAATCAAAATCATTTCCGGAGAACGCATTGTTGATGAATTAAATAAAATACTTTCGACAGACAAACCATCAATCGGATTTTTGTTATTGTTTAAAACCGGACTTTTAGACATCATTCTGCCAGAATTAACAGAATTAAACCAGGTTGAAGAAATAGAAGGTCATACACATAAAAACAATTTCTATCATACATTGGAAGTCGTTGATAATATTTGTCCAAATACAGATGATGTTTGGCTGCGTTGGTCGGCATTGTTACACGATATTGGAAAAGCACCTACAAAACGTTTTAATAAAAAACAAGGTTGGACCTTTCATGGACATGAATTTCTTGGTGGAAAAATGGCGAAAAAGATATTTGAACGTTTGCACATGCCATTGAATCACAAAATGAAATTTGTGCAAAAAATGGTTATGATGAGTTCTCGCCCGATTGTCTTATCCCAAGATACAGTTACAGATTCAGCGGTGCGTCGATTGGTTTTTGATGCGGGAGAAGATGTTGAAAATCTAATGACATTATGCGAAGCAGACATTACGACTAAGAACCCAAACAAATTCAAGAAATACCATAATAATTTTGAAATTGTTCGTAAGAAAATTGTCGAAGTCGAAGAACGTGATCAGGTTCGTAATTTCCAGCCACCTATTTCAGGAGAGGAAATTATGGAACTATTCAACCTGAAACCATCCAAAGAAATTGGGATGCTCAAGGAAGCGATTAAAGAAGCAATCCTTGAAGGAGAAATTCCAAATGAATATCAAGCAGCGTATGAATTTATGCTAAAAAAAGCAGCTAAAATTGGACTAAAGATTAACGCTTGTTGAATTAAGATTTAATCGTTTTTCAAATATCTTTGCAAAAATTAATTCAAACAATGAAAAAAGAGAATAATTACGTTATCATTTGGTTGTTATCAGGATGCTTATTATTGTTTATAATGGTTATAGTGGGAGGAATTACACGCTTGACAAATTCCGGTTTATCCATGACGGATTGGCATTTAGTAACCGATACTTTCCCTCCTTTAACAGAAGAAAAATGGTCACAAGCTTTTGAAGAATATAAAAAATTTCCGGAGTATCAAAAAATCAATATTCATAATGATTTTACGCTAAGCGATTATAAATTCATCTATTTCTGGGAGTGGTTTCACCGCTTTATCGGACGAATTATTGGTTTGGCTTTTATTATACCTTTTGTCTATTTCTTATTCAAGAAACGTCTATCAACTGAAACAATCAAAAAGTGTGTTGTTTTGCTTTTTATGGGCGGCTTTCAAGGATTCTTAGGATGGTTTATGGTTCGCAGCGGATTAATTGATAATCCTGATGTAAGCCACTATAGACTGGCATTACACCTTACATTTGCCTTTATCACATTTGCCTACACGCTTTGGGTAGCTTTGGATTTAATTTATCCAAACAAAACTGCTGTTAATATACCGTTGCGAAATCTCGCGCGTGTCGCATTAGTTTTTCTTGTTATCCAAATTATTTATGGCGGTTTTGTTGCCGGTTTGAATGCCGGTTTAATTCACAACCACTGGCCTTTAATGAGCGACGGACAATTCATTCACGACAGTGTATTTATTGAAAAAAGCACTTTGTTTTTGAATTTTACCGAAGGAAAAAGTGGCGTTCAATTTGTACACCGAACGATGGCCTATGTTGTAGTAGGACTAATTTTGGCCTTGTATATCATCAGCAGAAAACACTTGCTAAACACTTTGCAAAAAAGAGGAACTAGCACTTTAGTTATTATGGTGTTTTTCCAGTTCGCTTTAGGTGTTTTCACTCTTTTGTACGGCGTTCCATTGTGGTTGGGACTGCTGCATCAAGTGATGGCTTTCATTCTATTATCGGCAATGACGTTTACATTACATCGATTATCAAAATAAAAATATACCAACGATTACACCTGACTATATTGTCGCATTTCTTTGTTTATTAACCTAAATGTCTAAACTTGCAGCTCAAGATAAATTTTTGGATTTATCAGATTATGGAAGAACCTTCGGGAAGTTTCTGGCCAATCAATTAAAAAATACTTGGATCACTCCCATACATGTTACTTTACTTTTTGGTATTTCCGGGTTGATAGCCATTTATTGTATTATTGATGGATCTTACTTTTTGGCTGGTTTTTTCATCGTGTTGAAATCAGCAATTGATGCTGCTGATGGCGAATTGGCGCGCTTAAAAAACACGCCTTCTTACACCGGAAGATACTTGGACAGCGTATTCGATATCATTCTGAATTTTCTGTTTTTAATGACCATTTGTTATGTCTCAAAAACATCTTTTTGGCTTACTATTTTGGCCTTTATTGGAATCCAATTACAAGGTACTTTATACAATTATTACTATGTGATTTTACGAAATAAATCCGTTGGCGGAGATACGACAAGTAAAATTTTCGAGTACAAATCACCAAGAGCTTTACCTGGAGAAACCCAAAAATCAGTTGATATTTTGTTTCGCATTTATACAATCGTTTATGGAGTATTTGACAAGATAATTCACTTTCTCGATAAAGATGCCTACAAAGTAAAAACGTTTCCTAACTGGTTTATGACCTTACTTTCTATTTACGGTTTAGGCTTTCAGTTATTGATTATAGCGATCATGTTACCTATGAACTTAATAGAATATATCATTCCGTTTTTCATACTTTACACCGCATTAATTTTTGTTATAATTGGCATTCGAAAAGTGTTTTTTAAGGTTTAAATTCATCATAGACATAATCTATGTGTAAAACACAGATTACACATTACCAATACATTAAACAACTAAGCCTCTACTTATAGTTTAATATTTATTTCAATCCAATTTGACACCTTAAATCAACGGAGCGTAATGTCAATTCTCGGAATTATATAATAGTTCCCTCGAATTATGTAACAATTTTATAATATTAAATCACCAAATTTGTAAAGAACAAATAGTAATTTAAAACTTAGAAATTATGCCAAATTCAAAAGAGATTGAAGGAAACTGGAATGAGTTGAAAGGAAAACTTAAACAAAAATTTGCCGATTTGACGGATGATGATTTACTATACGATGAAGGTAAAGAAGATGAAATGTGGGGTAAATTACAACAAAAATTAGGCAAGACACAAAAAGAAATTAAATCATTACTTGATTAATTTTTAGATCCTAAACTTACTTAAACTGTTTCAAAGCAAAATTCAAAATTATTCCTTTTCAGGATTTTTTGAAGACGCTTTGAGACAGTTTTTTTATGCCTTAAAATTACCCAATCCAAGTTTTAAAATCGGATACTTTTTCTCTGCTTACAATCACATCTTCTTCTTTAAAAGAGGGCAAAATAACTTTCAAACGAGAGTTGCTGTAAACAACAATTTCTTTGATTGCTTTCAATGGAATTATAAATTTCCGACTAATTCGGAAGAAATCTGCTGGATCTAATTCCTGCTCTAAAAGTTCCAAAGTACATTCGATTAAATAATTCCTATTGTCAAAAGTATGCAAATAGGTTCCTTTATTTTCACTAAAAAAACATTCGATTTCATCAATCGAAATCACTTTCAAATGTTGGCCTATTTTTACCGTAAATCGTTTTTTATAGTTTTTCTCAAATGGATTGGTCAACATCTTTTTGATTTGCTCAAAATCGATTCCAAGGTTTTGAGGTTGCAATTCTTGCTTTGGCGAAAGCGACTTAAATTTAGCGACGGCAATTTTGAGATCATCTTCGTCAATGGGTTTCAAAAGATAATCGATACTATTCAATTTGAAAGCACGGAGCGCATATTCATCATAAGCGGTAGTAAAAATTACGGCGCTCTTAATCTCAACTTTTTCAAAAATTTCAAAGGACAACCCATCCGACAACTGAATGTCCAGAAAAATCAAATCCGGATGTTCATTTTTAGAAAACCAATTAAGTGCTTCTTCCACGGAATGCAACATCACTCCTACTTGAATATTTAGTTTTTCCAGTTTTCTTTGGAGTAATCTGGCAGCTGGTTTTTCGTCTTCTATAATTATTGTGGTCATTTATGTAAAATCGTTTATCTGGTTATTTGTTTAACTGAAAACTGCTCCCGAAGCGTCGGGATGAATCCTGAATACTCATTTTCACTCCCATTTTTCACTTTTCTCTTTCTCCATCAACTCCTTGATTTTTTTCTCTTCCCAGTTTCTTCCAAAAATCCAATTGGGCAAAAAAGTAGAAAAAGCGTGAGATGCTAATCCAATTCCCCAGAAGAAAGCCGTAAAGAAATTTTCCATCTTAAAGTAGCTTTCGCCGACATCTAAATCCTGAATATTAATAAACACAATCATTAAATTCACCACTAAATATACAATCAAATGTATATAAAATCCTTTAATTTTTTTTACTCGTGCGATAGCTTCAATATACTGTAACTCTTTAATTGCATCTGTTTTCATGATATTAGTGGTTTTGATTTTTATCTTTGTCCATCAACTCATTAATCTTTTTTTCTTCCCAATTAGCTCCCAAAAATGGCATATAGTTAAAGACTTTCATCCCATGAAAAATCACTCCAATTCCCCACCAAAATAGCGGCCAAAAAAACCATAAGTATTGAGGTGATGTGGTCAAATTAATGATTACCAAAGAAACAATCACAATACTATAAACCGTTAAATGTCTGTAAAAACCTTTTATTTTTCCAATCTGCTTTTTTGCTTGAAAATATTTTTCTGAATTGTCCATATTAGTTGCTATTTTTTTTTAAGTTTTGGGAATCTCAATTCCATTTATTATTCTGATTGTCTTTATTCAAAATCTCATTAATCTTTCGCTCTTCCCATGATTTGCCATAGCCAAAAACTTCCAAACCATGAAAAGTAAGTCCCATTCCCCAACCCAATAAAGGAAACCAAAACCATTGAAAATTAGAACTAAAACTTAGATTAATAAAGATCAAAAACGAGATTACTAAACAATATGAAATTAAATTTCCATAAAATCCTTTCAGTTTTTTCACGTGTTCTGATGCTCTCAAATATGCTCCAGTTTCATCATAACTATATTGTGTTTCCATAACCATTATTTGTTTTGTTAGAATCGGTATTTTAACCGTAAATGTTTGTTCATCTTGGGCAATCAGAACTTTCCTGTTGGTAATAATCCCATATCTGTTGACGATATTTTGCAACCCAACACCTTGACGCTCCTGCAAAACTTCTTTCTTTTGATAGTCGTTTTGAACTGCCAGATAATCGCCTTCCACATAAATCCTGATGTGCAACGGTCTTTGTTCACTAACCACATTGTGCTTCACTGTATTTTCCAATAAAAGCTGTAAAGAAAGCGGTACGACTTTGGCTTCAGCCGAAATTGCAGTTTTTGGCATTTCATAAAATAAGCTGTTTTCAAAACGCATTTTCAATAAATTCATATACGTTTTGGCGAAAGCCAGTTCTTCATCTACCGAGACCAATTCCTTGTCTTTTTGTTCCAAAACATACCGGTAAATTTTGGATAATGAAGTCGTAAATCGTTGTGCATTTTCCGGATTTTCTTCAATCAGGGAACTTAGAACATTCAAACTGTTGAAAAGAAAATGAGGATCAATTTGATTTTTTAAACTCTCGAATTTTGCGTTAGCTGTTCCTGCGATGATTTTCTGTTCTTTGACTTTATTTTCATTGTACGCTTTGTAGAAATGTAAAGCATGAACGCCTAATAATATGATGAAAGTGATAATTGTCGATTCAATGTAATTTGAAGGAGTTTCATTTGCTAAAAAATCTGTCATTGATTTTTTTTCTACGATAACGTTCAAAAAGATACGAAGTGAAAAAATTGTAAATAAGGAAATGAAAAAAGAGCCGACAAATCCAATGATTATTCGCTTTACAGCATAAATATTATCTTTAAAAACTTTGTCCAAAAATACAAACAACGCTGCGTTAACAAGATACAATGTAACACTGTAAAGCATGCAATATAAAAAATGAACGTATAATCTAGGGCTAAAAACCGCATTACCAACGGAAATAAATTCAATTAGAAGGGATACTAAAAAAATCACAACCCCAATAAATAAAGCTTTAAGTAAATGTGGTTTTATATACATCATTTTCTTTTTTTCAATAGTTACTATTCTCTGTTTTGTTTCTTAAAACCAAATAATTAGAAACAATCATAGATTTACTTACAATTTTTTTGTGCTGCTACAGCTCTGTCTAATCCCCATTTTGGAGAAAAAGGTGTTTCAGGTTTAAAAGTAGCAAAAAGTCCAATAGCTTTTTCAATTTGTGCGCACATTGGTTTGGTATCAGTTCCCCAAAATTGTGCTGCACCAATTTCAAATTCGGCCTTACCAAAAACAACTCTTGGATTTTCCGGAGCAATTGCTTGTGCTTTTCCGTACAGTTCCATCACCGTTCCGGATAATTTTTGTCCGTTTGTCATTGGATCAAAAGCAATCCAAGCAGTATGAATCATCGCTTGCATCACCAATAATTCGGCATTATTTGGATTTTTATCCATTTCTATATCTAGTGATTTTTGTGCCTTCGAAAGTAATAAAGTCATTTGATCTTTATCTTTGGTTCTAAAAGCAGTTGTCGTATTCACTAATGCCACGTAATAATTAGGCAACCAACTTGTTTTTTCCGCAGCGGCAATTCTTTCAAATAAATCCGAAGCTTCAGTGTTTTTTCCTTCGCCCCATAACTGGAAGGCTTTTCCCATTCCTTGCTCAAATTGGCCTTGAGCGGATACTAAACTACAGATGAAAAATACGATTGTGGTGATAATTTTGGTCATGATTTCTTGTTTTTAAATGGTTGTTTTTTTGATGATTGAAACGTTCTAATTAATTTATACTTCAAAAGTATATCGGTTTCTATTGGTTTAAAATTTATAAATACTGAACTGTAGAATTTGATGGATGAATTGTTATTTAGTCATAAAGTCGAAAGTCATAAAGTTGAAAGAGTTTTCGTTTACAAGGACTTTAGACCTTTGACTTTAAGACATTATGACTTCTTTTAAAGATTCCGCAACTGATTGTCTTTTTTATCATTGCTAATCGTCCAAAAGAATCCTATAAAGAAAAAACGATCGGCTGTAGGAATAATTTCTTTTCTGTTGTAAAAGCCTGCATTGTCCGCACTGTTCGCGTATTCGTACCCAAAGACATTCTGAGAACCTAAAACATTGGAAACCGAGAAGTATAAAATCTTTTGCTGTGACAGTAAATACGCCCAATTGAAACTCAAACTGTTATACGATTTCGTTTTTCCATTCATGAATTTCGTTTCGTTTGGATTGTTGTAGGGACGCCCGGAACTGTAGGAATTTGTGAAACCTATTTGTGATTTCCAGTCCGTAATAAAGTATTTTGTAACGATAGACAAACTGTGATCCGCAACAAAACTTGGCGTCACTTGAGAACTGAAATTTTTATAATCCCTTTCCGTATCGATGTACGAATAGGAAACCCAATATTCTAAGTTTTTGATTGATTTTCCGTCTCTCCAAAACAAATCCAAACCTTTGGCATAACCAGAACCAGAATTACTAAAAACCGAATTAAAAGCTGCCATTTTAGTGTCGAATTTCACTAAATCGCGATAGTCTTTGTAATAGGTTTCTGCACGAAACGTTTTTCCATTTTTATTGTATTGAAAATTCAAAATGTAATGTGAAGCTTTCTCGCTTTCAAACTGATTGTTGTTGAAATACTTAATATATTCGGCGTTTGGAGTTTGGGTAAAATCGCCATAAGCAAATGCAAACTGACTGTTTTTAGCCATTTTATACGCAAATGAAATTCGGGGTGAGATAGCAGTTTCGTCAAGCAAATCATTATTCGAAGCTCGTATTCCTACTTTGGCAGCCCATTTTTTAGAAAAGAAAATATCAGTTTCTGTATAAATAACTGCAATGTTCGAATCGTACCCATTGGTGAAAACCGAGCCTGAATTTTCGTTGAAATCTTCATTGAATTGGGTAATAAAACAATCCGCTCCAATGGATAGTTTGAATCGGTCAGAAAAGCTTTTTCTTAATTTTAATTTCAAATGAGCCGCATTTTCATCATTCGCCACTTTACCTGAATCGATGTTTATTTTATTGTTACTGTAGCCATAGCTTAATCCAGTAGTAATTTGCCAATTGTTCCCAAAAACGCCTTTGTAAGACGAATTTAAATAGAAATTATTGTTATTTAAATCAACTCTGATTTTATCCGGTGAATTAATATTTTCCTGATTAATATTAAATTTTGAAGCGTCAAAAGCAGCGTACACTTTCAAAATCCCATTATTAAAGTTATAGCGATACACGGTTTCTCCTGACAACGATTGAAAAGGACTGTTCCAATCCACGTTTTGAGGAATAGCTGCTTGATAAGGCGCTAAATTGATATAATTCGCATTGACGCTCAACGAACTTTTTTTCCACTTTTGGGTATTTCCAATACCTAAACCAACAGTCATTAATGAGATTTCGGTTTTAGTTTGGTCAGGGTCATCTTGTGTATTCAACAACAAAACACTTGACAAGGCTTCACCATATTCCGCCGAATAACCGCCTGTAGAAAAAGACATTCCACTGAACAGAAAAGGAGAAAATCGGCCGCGGGTAGGCAAATTATTTGTGGTTGCACCATACGGTTGCGCCACCCGAATTCCATCTACAAAGGTTTGCGTTTCATTAGCCTCGCCACCACGAACAAACAATCTTCCGTCCTCACCTACCGTTTGTGTTCCCGGCAACGTTTGCAAAGCCGCAATAATATTCCCAGCAGATCCCGCTGTAGTTACTATATCTAATGGTTTTAACACCGAAACTCTGGCTTTGTCGCCCGCTTCTAATGTTCCTGCTGTAATCACAACTGCATCAAGCGAGGTAACACTTTCTCTTAATTTGATGGTTTTATTTTGGAAATTAGCCACATCAATTACTGTTTTTGAAGTTTCATAAATCAGGAAACTCACTACCAAAGTTTGATTTCCTTTTACAGTAGTCGTAAAACTAAAATCACCCGATTCAGTAGTTGAGGCGCCATCATAAGTCCCTTCGATAAAAACATTAGCGCCAGAAACCGGTTTCCCTTTCTCATCCACCACTTTACCTGAAATTATACTTTGTGAAAAAATTGTCAGGCTGAATAATAGAATTGCAAAAGTGAAAATCGATTTAAGACTTTTCTGAGAATGATTGGAATGATGCGCAAATGATGGTTTCATGATGTTTGATTTTGATGAAGCAAATATCTAACGCAAAAATCACAACCAAAAAAAGTTAGTGCTGAACTGTTGAATTTAAAGGATGAGTTGTTTTGATCAATAAATTTTATGAGTTTCTGCAAAACATACTTAGTGTTTTTTTCTGCCACAGATTCACTGATTTATAATTTGATTTCTTTTATAAGTGGAAATAGTTTCAAAAAACAAGGTAATAAACAAGGTGCTTTTTATTGCCAGTAACTTAATTTTAATCTGTGAATCTGTGGCTGATTTTATAAATCAGTTTATAAACGATTTACTTGGGATTGTTACTGATAATTTCAATAACGTCTAATGAAAAACATTAAATTTGTGTACAATCAAATTCTGAAAAAATGAAAAAATCTATCTTTTTACTGGTATTACTTTGCTGTAGCACGACAATATTCTCTCAGGAAAACACACCAGCATTTGATGAAAAACTGGCAAAATCCCTGAATGCGGATGAATATGGCATGAAAAAATATGTTTTTTGTTTATTAAAAACAGGAACTAATACAACCGCAACTAAAGAAGAAACTCAAAAATTATTTGAAGGACACATGGCTAACATTAGTAAATTAGCCATGGAAGGAAAGCTAGTTGTGGCAGGTCCATTCATGAAAAATGATAATAATTATCGAGGTATTTATATTTTTAATGCCAGCAGTATTGAAGAAGCCAAAACCTTTGTGGCGACAGATCCTGCGGTGCAATCGAAACTTCTGGAAGCTGAATTAACGCTTTGGTACGGAAGCGCAGCACTGCAGGAAACACTTAAAATTCATGATAAAATAGCTAAAACTAAAATATAATATGTTAACCGAAAAAGAAAAAATGATTGCCGGAGAATATTATTTGGCCAACGATTCTATTTTAGTAAAAGACAGGCGAAAATCTAAAAATTTACTCCATAGATTAAACGTTACTGAATATAGAGTAACGAAAAAAGCGCGGGAAATACTGAAAGAACTGATTCCTAATGCAGGAGCAAATCTTTATATTGAGCCTCCATTTTTTTGCGATTACGGCTATAATATCAGCTGTGGCGAAAACGTATACTTCAATGTAAACTGTGTTGTTTTGGACTGCGCCAAAGTCACTATTGGTTCCAATGTATTTTTTGCACCTGGCGTTCAATTGTATACCGCCACACATCCGCTGGATGCTGAACTTAGAAAAACACTGCAAAATGCTTTGCCAATAAGTATTGGCAATGATTGCTGGATTGGCGGAAATTCAGTGATATGTCCGGGAATCACCATTGGAAATGGTTGTGTTATCGGCGCAGGTTCAGTGGTTACAAAAGACATTCCTGACAATTCTTTGGCCGTAGGAAATCCGGCAAAAGTGATTCGGAAATTGAATGAATAATGGAATTACAATTTCTCAAAACTAAATTTTCCTATATTTGTTATAACAACTTAAACAAATCATAATGAAACATCTTAAAACATTTCTAGTCTTGGCACTTATCGTGGTCGCAAACACTGTTTCTGCACAATCCACTTTTGATAAATGGCCTACCATAAAAGAATTTCACGAAGTAATGTCGCAAACATTTCATCCTGCTGAAGAAGGAAATTTGGCTCCAATAAAAGCACGTTCGGAAGAAATGATGAACAAAGCAGCGATGTTATTAAAATCAGATATTCCAACAGAATTTAGAACTGATGCTATTTTAGCTTCAGCTGAACGGTTGCAAATTAAAAGTAAAGCGCTTCACAAATTAATAATGTCTAATGGATCTGATGCCGCAATTGTGAAATCAATTACAGACTTACACGACACTTTCCATGAAATTGTGGGACTTTGTT
The DNA here is from genome assembly GCF_004349085.1 of Flavobacterium caseinilyticum. Lineage (GTDB taxonomy): Bacteria > Bacteroidota > Bacteroidia > Flavobacteriales > Flavobacteriaceae > Flavobacterium > Flavobacterium caseinilyticum. The sequence continues at coordinate 708,011 of NZ_SMFM01000002.1, forward strand.
CCGATGCAAAAAAATAAAAACCTAAAGCCTAATCAACCGATTAGGCTTTCTTCATTAAAATACAAATGCTGCAACTCAATAAAATTCATCATATCGCTATTATTTGTTCCGATTATCAAAAATCAAAAACTTTCTACACAGATGTTTTAGGACTAACAATAATTCAGGAAATTTACCGTCAAGAAAGACAATCGTACAAACTTGATTTGGCACTTAACGGAGAATATGCGATTGAATTGTTTTCATTTCCAAACCCTCCAAAACGTCCCTCCACGCCTGAAGCAGCTGGAATGCGCCATTTAGCTTTTGAAGTCAATGACATTCAAAAAACAAGAGATTATTTAGTGAATGAAAATATAACTGCAGAAGCAATTCGTATAGATGAATTTACTCAAAAAAGCTTCTTCTTTATCGCAGATCCAGATAACTTACCGGTAGAGTTTTATGAAAAATAAAATCTCTTCCAAAACGATAAAATGAATATAATTATCACTCTCTATTTTTCATAAGGAATAATGAATACTAAATACAAAATAGAAAAGAGTTACCGCAAAACCAAGTACATTCTGTACAAAGAAACTTTAGTTGATTTCAAAGAACATTTTTGGGCTTTTCTAGGTTCTTTTATTGGCATTGGATTAATCGCTTTTTTACAATCACAAACACTGCCAGAATCTGATGTGGTTTATTTAATAGGTTCCTTTGGAGCATCGAGCGTATTGATTTACGGTGTCATCCAAAGTCCATTGGCACAGCCGAGAAATCTTATTGGAGGACACGTGATTTCTGCAATCATTGGGGTTACCGTATATAAATTCGTTCCGGATATAGTTTGGTTAACCGCTCCACTTGCTGTTTCCCTCTCCATTGTTTTTATGCAAATGACTAAAACATTACACCCACCAGGCGGCGCAACGGCACTGATAGCGGTAACTGGCTCAAACGAAATTAAAAATCTAGGCTACTGGTATGTATTTTCTCCTGTTTTAACCGGTGTGCTTATTTTACTGTCCGTAGCTTTAGTTTTTAACAACATGACGTCAAAAAGACAATATCCCACTCATAAAAAATACCATCAGTTCCGAAAAAGAGTCGCAAGTGTTTTTAAAATTAAACCAAACGATCAAAAACTTTAACTTCGGAGGTAAATATTTAATTCTAAAACAAGATTTACTTTTTTCTTTTTCTTCGAAAATATTTCGATATTGATAGATTCCTTAATTACTTATACGCAAAAATATTATCAACAAATCGAAAATCTGAAATCTAAATCTAAAATTATATTTTACCTTTGACCTTTCAATAAAAACAATGATTATGGTTTATAAATTTAGAGTGATTCTAGACGCGGAAGAAGATGTTTTTAGAGACATTGCAATACTTGAAGACGATACCTTAGAAGATTTGCACAATGCAATTTTCAATTCCTTTGGTTTTGACGGAATGGAAGTGGCTTCGTTCTATACTTGTGATGAAACTTGGAACCAAGAAGAGGAAATTTCACTTTTTGATACCGGTGATGTTCCAGGCGAACAAAAAATCATGAGCGATTACCAATTATCCGATATTTTAGACAAGCAAAATACCAAAATTTTATATGTCTATGATTTCATAAATATGTGGACATTCCTCGTAGAGCTTGCTGCTGTAGAAGATCAAGTTGTTGGAAATTTATATCCTGAAACTATTTTTTCTCATGGAGAAATGCCCGACGAAGCAATGGAAAAAAACTTTGAATCTGACAATGCCGATGACTACAACGCTGAGTTTGAAGATGGCTTAGACGAAGATGATCTGGATATGTTTGAAGGTGATGACAGTTTTGAAGACTATGGATTTGAGGAGAACTGGAATTAATCCTCTCCCCGACCCTCTCCAAAGGAGAGGGAGCCAAACCACATAAAAATAAAATGAATGTCGTTGTCGATATCTAATGGATACTTTTTACACCGATTTCCTTATTAAGTATGATTTCAGACAACTATAATACAATTTAACAAAATACAAAATCACGTCTCGTCTCCCCCTTCTTCGGAGGGGGTTGGGGGGAGGAAACCTTATAAAAAAAATGATCAACTTATATAACACACACATCGAAAACTTATCCATTCACAGAGTGGGAAATAAAAGTAGAAATGAAGCCATTTTTTTATCGGAGCAACCCTTTAATCTGAATGATGAGATTGTGCCTTTGATGAAAGAATTCTTCTTTAAACCCTTTCGAGAAAAAGAAGAAAATTATTTTCAGTTTGCCCATGAAATTGATTTGGATTACAATGACATGTTCAAATATGCAACTGAGGTTTTTGATAATCCAACCGCTATTCATGACGTTTCTAAAAAAATCACGACACACTTATTTGAACAGTCTAATCATCCGCACATCAAGAATGGTGAAGTTTACGTTACTTACTTAACGAACGTGAGCATTGACAATAATGTGGTTGATGCGATTGGAATTTTCAAAAGTGAAATACAAGCTGACTTTTTACAATTTGAAGAAAAAGCAACACATTTAGAAATGATTTTGCAGCAAGGTGTCAGTTTAAATAAGTTGGACAAAGGTTGTATTATCTTTAATTACAAGAAAGAAGAAGGATACAAAATCCTGACTGTGGACAGTAACCGTTATGATGCCAGATATTGGTTGGAGCATTTCTTATCTGTGGATGCTTTTGAAGATGAGAATTTTATCACTAAAAAATACTTGAAATTCTGCCAGAACTTTGCTAAAGATGTTGTTTTTCCTGCTGAGGACAAAAAAGAAGAAGTGATGTTCATGAACCGTTCGGTAAATTATTTTGCAAAAAACGATCAGTTCGAAGAAACTAATTTCCTAAATGAAGTTTTAGACAATCCAGACTTAATTCCTGAGTTTAAAAATTATAAAATAGATAAAGGGGAAAAATATAGTATTGAGGATGTAACTTCTTTTCCTATCGCAAATGCAGCGGTTTCTGATGCCAGAAAATCAATCAAAAACGTTATTAATTTAGATACGCACATCCAAATTAAAATGGACTTCATTAATCCTGAAAGTGCTGAAAAATATGTAGAAAAAGGTTGGGACGAGGAAAAACAAATGTATTACTACCTAGTTTATTTTAATAAAGAAGAGAAGAGTTAGGATTAGTGTGCAGTCGCAGTTTGCAATGATCAGTGTTCAGTCGCAATTTAAAGGGCGATAATTATAAATATATCAATCTCCAATTACGAAAGTAGTTGGAGATTTTTTTTTTAAAGTACGTTGTAGTGCAATCCTATTTATTCATCCTGATAGCTATAAGTTGCTATTTATGAGATACTTACACTTTAAAGATATTTAATTATTTCAGAGCGAGCAAAATGAAGTATTACGTGATTCAAATTATAATAACTATATAACTAAGAAAGTTTACCTTTGGATCATTTAGCACGAAAATCTTGAGGCTTTGTTAAAATAATCAGGATTTATTATATATTATTCCACTATGAAATTATTTTTCACTAATTGTTATAATCTGCCTAGTAAAGCAGCATTTATATTGTTTTTTATGGCGCTTATTTTTCAATCATGCGCGACACATCATGCACAATTTGGAAAAAACATTATAAATCCCATAGCACAAAACACAGCCGATAGTTCAAAAATTTCGCATACTTTTTTTTTGATAGGAGACGCGGGTGAGACGAGCGAAAAAAAAAATAAACAAACAATTACCCTGTTAGAGAACAGACTAAAAACAGCTCCTAAAAATGCCACGCTTTTGTTTCTGGGTGATAACATTTATCCAAAAGGATTACCTACTGCAGAAAAGGCAAATGAACGCCTTCTTGCCGAAAATAAATTGACAAATCAACTTCAATTATCCAAAAATTTCAAAGGTAAAACTATATTTATTCCCGGAAATCACGACTGGTATAGCGGAATTAAGGGTTTAGAACGTCAAGCTAAATTTGTTACCGATTATCTAAATGATAAAAATTCATTTCTGCCCAGAAAAAGTTGCGGGATAGATGAATTGGAAATCAATAAAAATGTGACCCTTGTAACTATTGACAGCCAGTGGTTTATGGAAGATTGGGACAAAAGTCCGACCATTAATGATGACTGTACAATCAAAACCAGAAATAATTTTTTTGATGAGTTAGAATCCCTTTTACACAAAAACCAAGAGAAAACAGTAATTCTGGCGCTGCATCATCCATTGATGAGCAATGGATGGCATGGAGGACAGTTTTCGGTAGCGCATCAAGTTTTTCCATTGGAACGGAAAATTCCACTGCCTTTATTGGGCTCCGTTATAAATCTGATCCGAAAAACATCCGGAATTAATCCACAAGACCTTCAGAATAAACAATACACTTTTTTTATAAAACGAATAAAAACACTACTGCAGAGCCAGGATAATGTTATTGTAGTTTCAGGTCACGAACATAATTTGCAGTATCTTGAAAAAGACGATATCAAACAAATTATCAGCGGAGCCGGATCAAAATCAGGTGCCGCCAAAGCCGTTTTCCCGAATGACTTCTCCTATGGCGGAAATGGGTATGCCGCCTTATCTATTTACGAAAATGGAGCTGCCAGAGTATCCTTTTATGCAAAAGAAAACACGACCGAAAAATTAATATTTGAACAAACTGTGTTAGAGCCAAAAGATGACTTCAGCACTAAAGGTTTTGCAGCCTCGTTCCCGGCAACAACCACCGCAAGCATTTATTCTGCGAAACAAACCGAAAAAAGCAGATTTTACAGATCCCTTTTCGGAAAACATTATCGCAGCTATTATGGTATTCCAATTGAAGCAAAAACAGCTACATTAGATACACTTTTTGGAGGTTTACAACCAAAACGTGCCGGAGGTGGCTTTCAGTCTAAAACCTTGCAACTGTTTGACAGAAACGCAAAAGAATATGTAATGCATGCAATGAAAAAAAGTACGGCGCGTTTTTTACAGTCCGTTGCTTTTAAAAATCAATACATTCATAACGAATTTGAGGATACATATGCCGAAGATCTTTTATCTGATTTTTATACCACCGCCCATCCCTACACTCCTTTTGCCGTTGATAATTTAGCAGAAAAGATTGGCGTAGCTCATACCAATCCTGCTTTGTATTATATTCCAAAACATAAAGCTTTAAAAAATTTCAACTCTGATTTTGGTGATGAATTGTATTTGGTAGAAGAAAATCCAAGTCCGAGTCAGAAAGGTGTGAAAAGTTTTGGGACGCCAGCTGCCATTATTACTACTGAAGAATTATTTAAAAATCTTAGGAAAGATGAAAAATACAGTGTTGATGAAAGTGCTTATATCAAAGCACGGCTATTTGACATGCTCATTGGCGATTGGAACAGACATGAGGATCAGTGGTTTTGGGGAGAATATATAGTAGGTGATAAAATAGTTTATAAACCCAATCCAAGAGATAGAGATCAGGCTTTTACCAAATATGACGGCGCTTTATTGTTTGTTTTAATGAAAAAATCAGAGATGCGACATATGCAACCTTTTAAAGAAAAGATGTCAAATGTTAAATTGATGAACAGGGAACCTTACCCTTTAGATCTTGCCTTTTTAAAAACTGCAGACGAACAGGAATGGATTAAACAAGCAAAATACATTCAGGAAAATCTGTCCGATGCGGACATTGACGGTGCTTTTACTGATCTGCCAAAAGAGGTTCAGGATGAATCAATAAAAGACATCAAACGCAAACTGAAACTCAGACGAAATGGATTGCACCGTTCTGCTTCAGAATATTATTCCGTATTGCAACACACCGTTTTGATTGTTGGAACTGATAAAAAAGACAAATTTGTAATCAATAAAAAAGCTAAAAATAAAGTTGAAATTCAAGCGTATCGAGTAAAAGATGGTGTTGAAGAATTGCAGTATACTAAAACTTTCAGCACTGCAAAAACTAAAAAAATATGGATTTATGGTTTAGACGATGATGATATTTTTGACGTAAAAGGAACATCAAATTCAGGAATAAAAATTCGATTAATTGGTGGACAAAACGAAGATTCATACGTAATTGAAAACGGAAAAAATATAAAAATTCATGATTTCAAATCAAAGACCAATACCTATACTTTAGATTCTAAAACCAAAGTTTTATTATCCGATGACTATGAAACAAGTCTTTATGATTATGAAAAACCCAAATACAATTCATTTTCAACACTTCCAAATATTGGTTTTAATCCTGATGATGGTGTTAAACTTGGTGCGGTAATTGGATATATTGTTAATGATTTCAAACAAAATCCATACACGCAAAAACATGTTTTAAAAGCCAATTATTTTTTTGCCACAAATGGTTATGAATTGGGTTACGATGCTCGTTTTCCAAAGCTATTTGGGAAATGGGATTTGGATTTGGAAAGTAAATTCACCAGTCCGAATTTTACCATTAATTATTTTGGTTATGGCAGTGAAACCGTTAACGATGACGGAAATCTAGGAATGGATTTCAATCGGGTGCGCATCCGCATGTTGAACGTGTTGCCATCGATTAAAAAAGTGGGAAAAAATGGCAGTACAATTCAGTTGCAAACCAGTTTTGAAAGAATCACTGTCGAAGAAACAATGAATCGATTGGTGGACATCTCAGAAGATATATTACCCGCCGTTTTTCAAAACCAGAAATTTGCGGGAGCAACCTTAAAATACAGTTATGAAAATTATGATATTCCGTCCTTTCCTTCTATGGGAATGGGATTTTCTGTTAGCGGAAGCTGGAAAGTGAATTTGGAAGATACGAAAAGAAATTTTCCTGCATTAGAAGGAAAACTTAATTTTAATCATAAGATTGATGCTGAAGGCAAATTTGTGCTGGCTACTATCTTGAAAGGAAAAATGCTGTTGAACAACAATTTCGACTTTTATCACGGAGCGACATTGGGTGGTGATTACGATTTAAGGGGTTTCAGAAACGAACGCTTTTTAGGAAATCGGTCTTTTTATCAAAGTAGTGACTTACGCTGGAATTTGGGCAAAATTAAGAAAACTATACTACCAATGTCTTACGGAATACTAGGCGGTTTTGACTACGGAAGAGTTTGGCAGGAAGGGCAAAGTTCCGACAAATGGCACAAAGCAGTTGGTGGCGGATTGTGGATTAGCGGACTCAATGTGATTACAGCCAGAGTTACCTATTTTAAAAGTGATGAAGAAAGAGCCCGAATTGCTTTAGGATTAGGATTTGGATTTTAGCGTTTTAAGGCTGACCTGATACACTTTGCCGCCAGTCTTTTTTGATCTTTCATCGGCAATAAATACCGTATCATTGTCGCTAAAACAAATGGCTTCTTTTTGAGAAAAATGGTTCAGTTTCAGTGTTGTTTGTGAACCATTCAAAAAATCATCTCCTTTGAAGTTTTCGAACAGAAGAATTTTGTCGTGGGTTAAAACAATTACTTTAGATTCATCAGGACTTATTGCGGCACTTGTTATTGCACATTGATCAGCATTACCGCAGGTGTTGAATTCCCCCAATAAAACGGCCTGATGGAAGCCAACTTTGTTTGGAACTTTATAAAGAAAAGCAGTTCCGTCAAAACCCTTACTTCGATTTTTGGTAAAGAGATAAAAATTATTTTTAAATTCAAAAAAGCCTTCCACATCGTAGAACATTTCAGATTTTTTTGGAGGAAATTCTTTTTGTTCCGGATAAGCAAACGAGATTGTATAAGCCGGACTACTACTTTCAGAATTTAAGCCTTTTTTATCTATTTTGAAGATACTGAGATCCTTTCTGTCATTGTCATTATTACCAAAATCTCCAATATATAAGTTTCCTTGACTGTCTTTTGTTATGTCCTCCCAATCTCTATTCCGGGTATTTCCAATAGTTATAGTGCGCGCGATTTTACCCTTCGAATCAATTCCGTGAATGGCATTTTGGTTTCCACTGTCTTCTATTGCCCAAATTAAATTACTTTCCGGTAAAAAGGCAATTCCTGAAACTTCCTTTAACTTTTTAGGCAAAGAGTAAAGTGTTACCAAAGAATCTGCCCCTTGCTGACAAGCAAACAGTGCAAAAAAAAACAAAATCGAGCAATATTTTTTCATATTTTAAAAAAGAGGATTAGTCTCAAGCGTAATGATAGAAAAGCATAAGCTTTTTATAACTTGCTTCGCAATACGTTAGTACTTTTGAAATTTCGAGTGATGAATTCAAAGGCAGCGCTCATTATATTTCCCATCGATTTTGCTCTTTTAAAATTCAAATCGTTGGTATAACGATACAATTCCATTTGCAGTTGCTGCAGATGAGATTCGGGCGCAAGTTGATCTTCACCCATAATTTGAAGTAATCTACTGATTCTGTTTTCGGCCGAAAGTATTCTTTTAGCAAGCACTGATCGCTCCTCATCTTTGTATTGTTCGATAGAACTGTTTTGAAGTTTATCTTTGACCAATTTGACCATTGGATAATTTTCTTTAAAAAACTGCGGGCGATACACTTTAAAATTTCCTTCGAAACACTGCTGGTCAAAATCGATCGCGCGGATTTTATAAACCACTTGATCAAAATCATGCGTGGGAACAATCACATAATTATAGGAACGCATATCGCCCAGTAAGCGGATCATACAACGCTCATTAAACTTCACAAATTCTTTTGCTATTTGTGATTTCTCCGTTTCAGTGCAATCTGCCAACAGGGTTTTTATAAAAACATCCCCAGGAATTCCCAGGATGTGTTCCTCTATCAAGGTGTCTTTGTACACCAAAAAATTTATTTTATCGGGTGAAAGAATGTGTTCCAATTCAAGACCATAAACTCTAGAAGCATCGGCTTTCTTGATGTAGAAATGCGTGTAATTGTCATTGAGGATATTCCTGACTTTTATTCGAAAAGGCTTCGAATTCCCAAAAGTGCAATAATCAATGGAATCCACATTTAAGAATTTTATAATTCCCAGATTTCCATCGGAGTGTAAAAGAGAATATATTTTTTTCAGATTCAGATCGATTTCTTCTCTTTCGAATTCATTGTAATATACTCTAACCCACAAAGTATCCTGATTGTTTTTATCATAAACAGTCACCGATCCTAAAAAGCGCAATAAATCATCATAAAAAATGGAAACTTTAGATATCCTATCAAAACGCTCTAAATATTCCAAAAGGGAATTATTTATAGGGTAGGATGGTTTTTTGAAAAGCATTATTGGCGCACTCATGTAGAAAAAAATTTAATACAAAATTACAATAAAATAAACTGCTGAAGAGATCCGTTCCCTTTAAAATCTATTTTTCAGCCATACCGAATCAATACACAACTTTAAAAGTAATATAACTATAATTGCCTGTCAAAATAGAAGTACTACACTCAAAAGCTGTTATTTTATGTTAAAAAAAAGGAACTCGCAAATATATACTATATATTTGGTTGCCCCGATTATGTTGAATATATTTAAAACCTACCAATGATAAATAAGCTGGATCTTTATTTCAAAGCTGCACAATCAGCCAAGATTGGAATATGGAAAATGAACTTGGATACTGAGCACATTTTTTGGGATGACGTTACAAAAGACATCCTTGAAGTGCCACAAGATTATAAACCGATGAATGAAAGTGGAATTAATTTTTATACGATTGGCGAGAACAGGGATCGTATTAAAACATTGATGGAAAAAGCGATGTGGAAAGGCATTTCTTTTAATGATAAATTCCAAATTACGACAGCTAAAGACAACATCAAATACATTGAATGTATCTGCCAGGTGGAATTTACCAACGGGACGCCCTCCCATTTATTAGGGACTTTTCAGGACATCACAACTGAGCAAAACTTAATCATAGAACTTCAATCAAATGTTGAAAAATTTTCCTCTATTTTTTCCAGTGCGAATGATGCCATATTTATCATTGACACAGTTACAGGTATTATAACAGACTGTAATTCGAGAGCTTCAGAACTTACTGGACATGATAATTCGAAATTAATTGGGTTGCATAATTCTAAATTATTCCCAGTGGGATTTAGAAAAGAACTTCGTTTATTTCTTAAATACAATCTGTCCAGAAATGAATATACGGTAAACGAAACTTACCTTAAAAGAAAATCAGGAGAAGCAATTCCAGTAGAAATAGCCTCCGGAAAAAAATTCCAAGTAGCTGATACAACTTACTTAGTTTGTTTCATAAGGGACATCAGTGAAAGAAAAAATATTGCATCTAAACTGAATTTACTATCACTTGCAGCATCAGAAACTACTGATACAATAGTAATTGCAAATGCGCTCGGAGAAGCAGTGTGGGCAAATCAGGCTTATTTAGACCTCACCGGTTTGAATATTTCTGAAGTATTAGGCCAAAAACCCGGCTATTTATCTAAAGGTCCGGAAACTGATTTGCACTCCACCACTATAATGAGAGAAGCAATCAAAAATAAGGAGAGCATTAAAATCACAATCTTAAATTATAATAAAAACAAAGAAAAATATTGGTTTGAACTGAATATAACGACAGTTTTTGACAGCCAAAACAATTTTATCAATTTTGTCGGTGTTGGTCGAAACGTTACTTCCAGAATAGAAAAAGAATTAGAATTAGAGAAGTTATTGGCGGTGACCAGCAGTCAAAACAATAAACTATACAATTTTACTCATATTGTTTCCCATAATATTCGTTCACATGCCAGCAATTTATCGATGGTTGTTGACGTGATTGAAAATACAGATGATATTTCTGAAAAACTTTCCTATTTTGATCTCTTCAGAGAGGGAACAGAAAAATTATCAGAAACTATTGAATATTTAAATGAAATTATAACAATTGAACAAAAATCAAATAGCAATAAAACTGCAATTCGATTGAAGGACGAGATCGAAAAAACAAAAATGGCTTTAAGCGTAGCTATTAAGGAAAGTCAGATAACAATTACGCACTCTATACCAAATAATCTGATTGTCAATGCCATACCCGCTTATCTGGACAGTATTTTGCTTAATTTATTCACAAATGCGATAAAATACAGATCACCAGAACGTAAAGCTACCTTAGATATCGGTTATGAAATAAACGATAATTACATTGTTATTAGCTTTAAAGACAATGGCTTGGGTGTTAATTTAGAGAAAAATGGCCATAAGATTTTTGGGATGTATAAAACCTTTCACGGCAATGAAGATGCCAAAGGTATTGGCTTATTCATAACTAAAAATCAAGTTGAGTCAATGGAAGGAAAAATCGAAATAGAAAGCAAATTAGGGTATGGTTCCACCTTTAGAATTTATTTAAAATGAAAAATAAGCTAACATATATTATTGATGACGACAAACTCACAGTGAAACTGATGAGTATTCTTATCGCTAAAAACAAATTCTGTGAGGCGATTGAGCCGTTCCATAATGCACAACTTGCAATAGAAAACCTGAAACAAAATAGTGCTGACGTGGAAAAACTTCCAGATGCAATTTTACTTGATTTAAATATGCCCGTTATGGATGGATGGCAATTTTTGGATGAATTCCAGCAATTGCCTATAAAAAAAGAAATCGCTATTTTCATCATGACTTCTTCAATAGATCCGGCCGATATCGAAATGGCAAAAAAGTACGAGGTGGTTAAAGATTATATAATGAAACCGATTACTGCTGCTAAGTTGGATACATTATGCCAATTAATTGGTGCAATAAAGTAAATCCAATTTCAAAGTAACAATTAGCACTGTTGTTCGTCCTATATGAAATTTAAAAGATGAAAACCTTGCAAACAATACTTTCCATCAAAAATCTAAACAAACGTTATGGCTCAATTCAGGCTTTGAAAAACGTTTCTTTCGAAATTCATAAAGGCAATGTTTACGGTATCCTGGGTCCAAACGGAAGCGGGAAATCGACAACATTAGGAATTATTCTGAATGTGGTGAATAAAAACTCCGGGGAATATAGCTGGTTTGGTGGCAGTATTGAGACGCATGAAGCCCTAAAAAAAGTAGGAGCTATTATCGAAAGACCCAATTTCTATCCTTACATGACCGCCAAGGAAAACTTAGAACTGGTTTGCAAAATCAAGGGAATCAATTATATTAAAGTCGATGAAAAGCTGGAATTGGTGGGATTAACCGATCGAAAAAACAGTAAATTCAGTACTTTTTCTTTAGGTATGAAACAGCGATTGGCGATAGCCTCTGCGTTATTGAATGATCCTGAAATTTTAATTCTTGACGAACCTACAAACGGTTTGGATCCTCAGGGAATTCATCAAATTAGAGATATTATCAAACAAATTGCCGCTCAGGGAACCACCATTTTGCTTGCTTCGCATTTATTAGACGAAGTAGAAAAAGTATGCACCCACGTTGTAGTTTTAAGAAAAGGAGAAATTTTATACACTGGTTTAGTGGATGGCATGTCAGCAAATGAAGGTTTTTTTGAACTACAAGCTGCTGACACAGAGAATTTAATCCTGGCGATTAAAACTCATCCCGCAATTAAAAATGTAGTCGATGAAGATGGAAAAGTTTTAGTTTATTTAAAAAATGACTTAGATGCTAAGGATCTAAACCAATTCCTTTTTGAAAAAGGCATTGTATTAAATCATTTGGTTAAACGTAAAAATAGTTTAGAAGAGCAATTTTTACAATTGACAAGTACTATTTTAAACTCCAAAAACTAAAATATGAAAAGATTACTCTCCATAGAATTACAAAAGATTTGGAAAAATAAAGCAAGCCGCGTTTTGACGCTGACTTATTTTATTCTACTGACTTTTATTGCATTAATTGCCTCGATAAAATTTGATTTAGGCGTTTTTAAATTCCACCTTGCCGAAATGGGTATTTTTAATTTTCCTTTTATATGGCATTTCAACACTTATATTGCGGCAATATTAAAATTATTTTTGGCAATAGTTATTGTCTCGATGATGGCAAATGAATATACCTATGGTACGCTGAAGCAAAATTTAATTGATGGAATGAGCAAAAAGGAATTCATTAAGTCTAAATTCATAACCGTTGTTTTGTTTGCCTCGGTATCTACCGTTTTTATTTTTATATTGTCCCTGATTTTAGGATTTGGATATTCTTCTTACAACGAATTCAGTATAGTTTTCTCTGATTTAGAATATCTTTTGGCATATTTCGTAAAGTTAATTGGTTTTTTCTCTTTCTGTTTATTTTTAGGGATATTGGTCAAGCGTTCCGCATTTGCACTTGGATTCCTCTTAGTTTGGAATATAATTGAGGGAATTATCAATGGAGTTTTAAGTTTTAAAGTATTCCCGAATTCCACAACGGCCGCATCAATCACTCGATTTTTGCCTCTTGAATCCATGTCGAATTTAATAGTAGAGCCTTTTACACGATTATCAGTAGTTAAAAATTTAGGAGTCCAAATAGGCTTAGATAATAACAAGAAATATGATGTCGATCTAATTTCTATTATTATAGTTTTATGTTGGACAGCAATTTTTATTTTCCTTTCCTATCGATTATTAAAAAATAGAGATTTGTAGTATCTTTACGTAGCTATGAAATATGTAAAAATAATATCGCTTTATTTTTTCATTAGTTGCGCTATATTTAGTGCAACGGCGCAGCCTATTTCAGTCAACGAATCCTACTCCGCAAAACAACTTGTTGAAGATGTACTGGTTAACAGTTCCTGTGCAAATGTTTCTAATTTTTCAGTAACCGGAAAATCATTTTCAACAAGTCAAAATAGTTACGGCTATTTTAATAACCAAGGCGGTAGTTTCCCTTTTACTGAAGGTGTTCTTTTAAGTACGTGGGGAAGCAAAAATTCCATTGGCCCTTTTGTAAGAAGCCTGGGTGGCGGAGATTCACCCTGGCCGGGAGATGCAGATTTAGAGAATGCATTAGGAATAACAAATACAATAAACGCGACGGTTTTAGAATTTGATTTTAAAGCATTGACGGATTTTATAAGTTTTGATTATATATTTGCATCCAATGAGTATCAAGATGATTTTCCTTGTAATTACTCCGACGGTTTTGCGTTTTTAATCAAAGAAATTAATACCAGTACGTATTCAAATTTAGCATTGCTGCCGGGAACCACAATACCCGTTTCTTCAAAAAGTATCCATCCTCAAATTAATGCTTTACCTAATTCTACAGAAGCAATAAAGAGTTGCGGTCCGGAAAACGAATTTTATTTCGGCGGTTTCAATACTTTTACCAGTCCAATAAATTATGCGGGGCAAACAAAAGTCTTAACCGCGCAAAAGAAAGTCGAGCCAGGAAAAACCTATCACATAAAATTGGTAATTGCAGATCAGAGAAATCAATATTATGACTCAGCAGTTTTTCTAAAGGCAGGCAGTTTTTCACCGAAAATAGACCTAGGACCGGACCGTTTGTTTGCCACTAATAATCCGATTTGTTTTGGAGAAAGCTACACCATTGCACCAAATTTGCCTTCCGGTTATCCTCATAAATGGTTTAAAAACAACGTAGAATTCATCAACAATTCTCCCACTTATACGGTAACTACTCCTGGAATATACAGAGTTGAAGTCCTTATCACGCCAAGCTGTATTGCAACTGAGGAAATTACAATTGAATACACTCCTGAAATTGTTCTGAGTGATGCCACACTCATACAATGTGACGATAACAGTGATGGATTAGCCATTTTTGATTTAAAAAAAGCAGATGCCATTATAAAAAACAGTGGAACTAATTTGAGTCCTGTTGTTTATTATGAATCAATGAATGATGCGAATACACATAATAATCCAATTGCCAATCCTTCCGCATACGCCAGCAAAACCATTAACCAGTCCGTTTTCGCCAAAGTCTCTAATTCTTTTGAATGTGCAAACTATGCTGAAGTAAAACTGCGCATTGCAAATAATAGTATTTTGGTACAAAACCCAATTTCAACTTGTGATGAGGATGGCGTTGAAGACGGTATGGCTGGATTTAATTTAAATTCCCAAGTTACACCACAAATAGTAACTGGGCTACCGGCCGGACTGATAGTAGAATATTATTTAAACCAATCGGATGCGATTGCAAACCTAAATCCATTACCCAATAATTTTAGAAATACGGTTGCTTACCAACAGACGATTTATTCCAAAATAATGAATGGTACGGATTGTTATGCTATTACTCCTGTCACATTGGTCGTAAATACTTTTGGTCCGGCAAATTTTCAAGACGAAACTCTAATTCTGTGCGAAGGATTCTCTGTAAACTTATCTGTTGATGCTGGCTTTGCCAACTATTTATGGAGTACAGGAGCGTTAACAAATGCTATAATGGTAGATACTCCCGGAATTTATTCGGTGATAATCACAAATGCAAATGGCTGCCAAATCACCAAAAAATATACGGTTACCGCATCTGGAATTGCAACAATTACTGGAGTAGCAATCAATGATTTTGCTGGTAATCAAAACTCAATAGTTATCGAATATACAGGAAATGGGACCTATGAATTCTCTATAGATGGTTCTTTTTTTCAGGAAAACCCTCAATTTAACGCAGTGCCGCCTGGCGAATATTTTGTATATGCACGAGATAAAAATGGTTGCGGATCATCAGTTCCGTTTGTGGTTTATATTTTAGATTATCCTCGTTATTTTACGCCAAACAATGATGGATATAATGATGTTTGGCAAGTAAAAAATCTTGAAAAACTACCCAACTCCTCTTTGTATATTTATGACCGTTACGGAAAGTTACTAAAGCAATTGACCACATCAGATATTGGCTGGAATGGAATTGTGAATGATTTTGTATTGCCGGCGGATGATTATTGGTTTCATTTAAAATTAGAAAATGGAAGAATAATAAAAGGTCATTTTTCATTAAAAAGATAATCTAAATTTTGTTATTTTTAGCAAATGAAAAAAACTTTACTCTGTCTATTTATTCTTTTTTCTTTATCGTGTTTCTCACAGTTTAGCAAATCACATTACATACCACCTATAACTTGTGCTACAAATTTAGCAGGGGACCAATATCTATATATTTCTACACCAAGTACCACCAATGTCAATTTTAAAATTATGGCAAATGGCGGAAGTATAATAACTGGTGTTGTCAATAACAATACACCTTATATATATTCAGTTGGTCAAGGACAAGACACTCAACTCTTCACTCCGAAAACTAACATTGGAATTGTAACAAATAAGGGATATATCGTTGAAGCAGAAGATTTAATTTACGTAAGTGTTCGTGTTAATGCAGGATATTCATCAGTAAGCAGGTCCTATAATCATGCGGGAGGATTGGTGTCAAAAGGAAACAGTGCCTTGGGGAAAGAATTTAGATTAGGCGCTATGCAAAATCCGGTTTATGATCCAATTGTAGTAAATTTTGCTTCCGTACTGTCTACAGAGAATGGCACCAAAGTCACATTTTCTAACATCCCACCAGGTACAGTGCTGACAGATGGAACAATAATTAATGGACCGATAGAAGTTACTTTAAATAAAAATGAGAGTTATGTTTTAGCTTTGGAGAATTATAGCGGTACCGTTTCGAACAGTTCCAATATAATTGGCGCCCTAGTGGAATCGGACAAGCCAGTGGTTGTAAATTCGGGATCATTTGGAGGCAGCAACAGTACTTTTGTGAACGCTGCTGGAAATCCCACTGGCCGAGATGTAGGTTTTGATCAAATTGTGCCAGTAGAAAAGACCGGAAAAGAATACATCTTTGTAAAAGGTCTGGGAAGCGACGAACTGGAACGTGTTTTGCTAATTGCGAATGCAGATGATACTAAAGTTTTTTTGAACGGCTCCTTGACACCGCTCGTAACTCTTAGCAAAGGAAAAAATACTGTTATTGATGGTAGCCAATTTATAAATGGAAATTTATATGTCTCTACCTCCGAAAATGTTTCTGCTTATCAGAGTATCGGAGGTGATTTTTCCCCTGCAAATCAAAATTTATTTTTTGTGCCGCCCTTAAATTGTTCGACACCCAGTATCGTCGACAATATTCCAGCAATTGAGTCCATAGGAAATACTATTTATAACGGTGGATTAAACATTGTAACAGAAGCTGGCGCAGCAGTAACCTTAAACAACATCCCTATTACCAGCCTGCCAGTTGCAGTAGTTGGAAACCCAAATTATGTGCGTTATACCGTATATAATTTGTCGGGAAACATAGCCGTAAAATCAACAAGACAAGTATATGTTTCGTATTTTGGAACAAATGGAGCGGCAACTTATGGCGGGTATTATTCTGGATTTGATACTAAACCAGAAATTGTTACCGACAAAATTGCGGTGGCGACTTCTGCCTGTATTCCTAATGTTATTTTAAAAATCAGCACCCTGTCCTCTTACGATACTTTTCAATGGTATTTCAATAACATTCTGATTACAGGTGCCAATTCAAATTCATATACACCAACAAAACCTGGTTTTTATCAGGTAAAAGGAAGTATTGTGGGCTGTCCTTCCAACGTTCCTACTTTTTCAGATATGATTCCAGTCAGCGATTGTCCATTAGATTCAGATAATGACGGTACCAATAACAACATCGATATTGACTTGGATAACGATGGGATTTTAAACATTCTCGAAGCCAATGTTTCTCTGTTGAACCAGTCAAACTCGTCAGCAAGCCCATATTACAGCGCAACAACAAGCGGCAGCGGTACAATTACCGGAAAACCGGTTAATGGATATGTTTCGGAAGTTCCGGCTGGCAAGATCAATAATGTCTCCCATACCATTTCTTTCACAAAAAATAAAAGTATAAGCATACAGTACATTGGACAGGATAATCCAACCCAAAGTACTCCTATTTCTGAGTATTTAAATTCGGAAGGTGATTTCATTCTGCAAGTCCCTGCTGATAAAACAATTACATTGACCGACCCAGATAATCAATTATTAGTTGACACTAATTATGACGGAATTTATGAAAGCGGCGTGACTGAATTTTCTTCTTTCCAAATTCGATTCCGATTAAAAAGCACCACACCATTGGCGGCAGGTTTGGGCACCTTTCAATTTTCATCGTACCTAACTAATGCAGTGACATTCATCCATACTAATCTTTCGGAAACAGCAATTAATAAGGCGACATTCATGATTAGTCATACAGAAACTTTTGACTCCGACTCAGATACCATCCCTGATCTTTTGGACATCGATAGTGATAATGACGGAATTCCGGATACTATTGAGGCTCAGGGAAAAGGTTTCAAAGTTTATTCTGGAATTGACTCCAATAAAGACGGCTTAGATGATGCTTTTGAACTTGGTTTAAGTAGAATTAATACAGATAATGATATTTTCAATTCCTCGCCTGTATATGATTATCTTGATTTAGACAGTGACAATGATGGTATTTTTGATGTGGTTGAATCTGGTCATAATGCTCTCGACACTAATAAAGATGGTATGATTGATGGTCCTGCTGCAGCTTTTGGTTCCAATGGTCTGTTTGATGGTCTTGAAACAAGTCAAGACAGCGGTAAGCTAAATTACACCATTGCAGATACAAATGCAGATGGAATTTTCAACTATATCGATTTGGATAGTGATGGCGACACCTGTTTAGATGTGATCGAAGCAGGTTTTAATGATCCAGACTTGGACGGTGTTTTAGGAAATTCTCCTGTTATTGTAAATGTAAATGGCAAAGTCACAAGTGGCGTGGGTTACAGCACTCCAAATAATAATTACATAACTGCTGCACCAATCGAAATCACTGTCCAACCGCAAATATCGCCAACCTGCGAATTGGAAAATGCTTCGATTGCTATAAGTGATAATGGCGGAAATACATATCAATGGCAAGTTTCAACCGATGGAGTTGTGTGGAATACCCTTTCAAACAATGCATTGTACGGTGGAGTTACTACTAAAACTTTGCTAATTACCAGTATTAAAAATACAATGAATGGTTACAAGTACAGAGTGAAACTGGAAAAATCAGGAAACTCCTGCGGTTTAGTTTCTGCAGAAACTGAATTAAAAATTTATGCTCTGCCAATTGTCAATACCATAACTATTGTACAGTGTGATGATGATACAGATGGATTTTCAGATTTTAATTTAACAGTCAAAAACTCACTAATTTCCTCTGATTCCGCAGCAGAAAAATTCACGTATTACAGCTCATTAGCTGGAGCGCAAACAGCGGAGTCATCGAAATTGATTACCAATCCGCTAGCTTTTAGAAATACCACCGCGGGAAGCATGCCAGTTTGGTCAAGAGTAGAAAATGCAAATGGTTGTTTTAGCACAGTTCAAATAAACCTAGTCGTATCCACTACTCAAATTCCAGCGTCTTATAAAAGAACCTTCAGCAATTGTGATGACTTAACTGTGACCAATGACGATACTGATGGAATCGCTACATTTGATTTTAGTAGTGTTACGATGGAAATTTTGGCAATTCTCCCTACCTCCACAAGCGGTTATTCTATAAAATATTATAAAAATGAACAAGACGCATTGGCTGAAAACGATGCAATTACAAACATTACGAACTATAGTAATGTAGGCTATCCAAATGAGCAAAAAATTTGGGTTCGCGTGGAAAGTACCACTGATAACGCCTGTTATGGTTTAAGTCCAAGAATCACATTGACAGTTAATCCAAAACCAAATATTGACACTAATGAGGATTTAGATGAAAATCAATTAGTGTGTACTAACCTCCCTACTTTTTTTGTACAATTAGACTCGGGAATTCAAGATGGATCGCCAAGCAGCAACTACACTTATATCTGGTCTAAAGATAATGTAGTTTTATCAGGCGAAACGAAATCCACTTTGGATGTAAATCAAGCAGGCAATTATACAGTAGAAGTCAGCTCTCTCGCTGGCTGTAGCAGAACCAGATCGATAAAAGTAACCGCATCCGATATCGCTCAAATAACAAATGTTGCTATTGTAGATCTATCAGAGGTAAACTCCATAACGGTAAATGTAAGTGGGCAAGGGCAATATGAGTATAGTCTTGATGCTGCGTTTGGCCCTTTTCAACAATCGAATTTGTTTGAAAATGTATCTGCAGGAATTCATGAAGTATATATCAATGATAAAAATGGTTGCGGCACCGTAAGTCAAACTGTTGCTGTTATTGGTGTTCCGAGATTCTTTACTCCAAATGGCGACGGTCAAAATGATTATTGGAATGTAAAAGGAGTAAATGCTAATTTCAACGAAAATTCTATTATCTATATTTATGACCGTTATGGCAAGCTTTTAAAGCAAATCTCCACTTCCAGTCAAGGTTGGGACGGTACTTTTGCAGGGCAAAATTTGCCTTCAGATGATTATTGGTATACCATAAAATTAGGTGATGGCAGAGAAGCGAAGGGACATTTCAGTTTGAAGAGATAAACAATCTCGATATTGATGGAATGGTATTATTTCTTTTCTACACTGATATTAACTATATTTGATGGTATAAAATAGATATGAAAACCCTCCTTCTTTTGGTATTTACCTTATTTATTTTTGTTACACCCGCAACTGCACAAAAAGAAGCGGCGATATGGTACTTTGGTAATAATGCAGGTCTTGATTTCAATTCAGGGAGTCCGGTTTCGCTAACTGATGGGAAATTGAAGACCAGAGAAGGATGTACCACTATTTCTGATAAAAACGGTAACTTGCTGTTTTATACCGATGGTAGAGTTGTTTACAGTAAGAATCATCAAATAATGCCTAATGGCTCTGATTTACTTGGACACAATTCCAGCACACAGTCTGCGATCATAGTTCCAAAACCAAACGATCCATATATCTATTATATTTTTACTGTCGACCAACCGCTTCCTGCAAATGCGGATGATAATCCATTAAATGATCTGGATCCTCCAAATAATGGCTTAAATTATTCTCAAGTAGATATACGGCTAAATAATGGTCTTGGCGACATTGTAAGTACTGAGAAGAATGTTCATCTTGTCACTTATAATCCCAATGATATAGAAGAAACAAAATACAAATGTTCCGAAAAGATTACAGCCGTTCAACACGGCGATGGAGTCTCTTTTTGGGTAATTACCCACTTTATAAATAATTTTTATGCTTTTAAAATAAGCGCTAAAGGCGTCATTAAGAATCCGGTCAAAACACAGACCAATCTTAAAATCCTTTTAGGCGGTTATCTTCCAAATGCCATAGGATATTTAAAGGCATCTCCCAACGGGAAAAAAGTAGTTATTGCAAATAATGCTTCACGCCGAACAAATGAAAGCGGACCAAAAGGTAATCCTATCAGAAGCACTGGCAATGTTTTACTGTATGATTTCGATTCCAGTACAGGAAAAACAAGCAATGAAATCCCGCTGTTGGTCAATTCGAATCCTTATGGAGTTGAATTTTCTTCCAAAACAAAAAAATTATATATAACAGCAAATCAATTTAAGGCGGATGGCGAGACCATTTTAGAAAGTTCATTAATTCAATATGACCTGAAAAATGCCTCTATACCAACCTCAAAAACTATTATAGACACTTCTCCTCTCATAGCAGGAGCGCTACAATTAGCTATTGACGAGAAAATTTACCGCGCAGGATACGTTACAACCGATAATCTACGCAATAAATTGTCGGTAATCAACAATCCGGAATTAGATGGAATTAGTTGTAATTATATACCAAATGCAATAAGCTTAACAAAAGGCAGTTCCGAACAAGGTTTACCGCCATTCATCACCTCATTATTCTTATATGCTTTCAGTTATGAATTCAATTGTTTGGGTGATGCTACTCATTTTTACAGTAACTCTGTAGAAACAATTGATTCCGTTGTTTGGGATTTTGGCGATGGAACGACAAAATCAACAGACAGAGAGCCATACCATACGTACCAGGCACCCGGCGAGTATATTGTGACTTTGATAAAAACCGTAAATGGTGAAGAAAGAGAACCTCTTGAAAAAACAATTTCTATTTATGAAGTCCCCAAAGTACTTACTGTTTCTCATATGTTAACACAATGCGATACACAAGATAATGTTCCAACTGATGGATTAGCGCTGTTTAATTTGTCGCTGGCTAACGAACAAATTAGTAGAGGCGAAAAAGATTATGAAGTACATTACTACCACAGTTTTCATGATGCTGAAAATGATTTAACTAATACGCAATCTATTCCCGCAAATTATCGAAATAGAATTCCCGATGAGCTTTTATACGCAAAAGTTTCGCAACCAAACTCAAGCTGTTACAGCATAGGAACTGTCATCTTACATGCTAACAAAAATATACTATTGTTACCCGAATCAATGCATGAATGTGATCTTGGTGACGGAAAAGCAGCATTTGATTTGGAACAAAAAAAAGATTTAATAAAAAAGGAGTTGAATTTACCTTCAGATGTACAAATCTCTTTTTATTCAAGTGAAGAGGATGCTTTTATCGAAATAAACGAACTAAATGAAGAGTTTGTTTCAGTTTCTAAAACGGTATTCCTTCGTGCAAAAAATGATGAAGGTTGTTACGGAACCGGAAATTTTCAAATTATAGTTGAACCTTCTCCAAAAATCAATATTTTAGAAAATGTGATGTTATGCGAAGGGCTTATAGATCACTCAATCCTTTTGAATTCGGGAATTTTAGCACCAGCATCAATTAATGATTTCAGTTATTTATGGTCAACAGGCGAAACAACACAAACCATATCCATCAACAAAGAAGGTGAATATAACGTCACGGTAAAAAATAAATCCGGCTGTACCGCTACACGAAAATACATTGTAACTCTATCCTACTTAGCGAAAATAAATAATATTATTATACAAGATTTACAGCAAACAAATCAAGTGACAGTCGAACTCGATAATTCAAGTGATTATGAATATAAGCTTCAATACGAAAATGGATCCGAAACTTCATTTCAAAATTCAATACTTTTTGAAAACGTACCTGGTGGATTTCACCAATTAATTGCGGAGAATAAAAATGGATGTGGACGAATTATAAAAAGTTTTGCCGTTTTAAATGCTCCGAAATTCTTTACTCCCAATGGTGATGGCTATAACGATTATTGGAATTTGAAAGGAATAAACAGCAGCATGTATCAGAATGCCGTTATATATATTTTTGATCGATTTGGAAAATTATTGAACCAGCTATCTCCTTCTAGTCTGGGATGGGATGGGACTTATTTAAAAGAGCCATTACCTGCAGACGATTATTGGTTCACAATAAGACTTGAAGACGGGAGAGAAGCCAAAAGCCATTTTAGCTTGATGCGATAATAGAATATTTACTGGCTTTATCTTTCATATAACTTTTTAAGCCAATTGTTTCGAATAAAATTTGGCATTTTTACACATTAATAAAATATTTCCAGAATTATTTTTCGAAAAAAAAACATACAATTACTACCCTAAAAATCATAAAAAAAGCCATTCGAATCAACGAATGGCTTTTCAGTTTTATAAAAATAAAATTAGATTTTAAATCTTTTTCTATCAGTTTCTGTCAAATATATTTTTCTCAAACGAATAGATTTTGGTGTAACCTCAACATATTCATCTTTTTGAATGTATTCTAAAGCTTCCTCTAATGAGAAAATAATCGGAGGAATAATTCTTGCTTTTTCATCATTTCCAGAAGAACGAACGTTAGATTGTTTTTTCTCTTTAGTAACGTTTACACACATATCATCACCACGAGAGTTCTCACCAATAACCTGACCTTCGTAAATTTCAGCATTTGGTTCAACAAAAAACTTACCACGATCTTGTAATTTATCAATAGAATAAGGGATTGCTTTTCCTTTTTCCATCGAAATCAATGAACCTTTGTTACGTCCAGCAATTTCTCCTTTGTAAGGCTCATACCCAATAAAACGGTGAGCCATAATAGCCTCACCAGCAGTAGCAGTAAGTAATTGATTACGCAATCCAATAATTCCACGTGATGGAATATTAAATTTTACAATCATTCGTTCTCCTTTTGTTTCCATACTTAGCATTTCACCTTTACGCATAGTAACAAACTCAACCGCTCTACCCGAAAGTGTTTCTGGTAAATCAATAGTTAATTCCTCAATTGGCTCACATTTTTTACCATCAATCTCTTTGATGATAACTTGTGGTTGACCAATTTGCAATTCATATCCTTCTCTTCTCATTGTTTCAATAAGAACAGATAAGTGAAGTACACCACGACCAAAAACCATGAATTTATCAGCTGAATCAGTTTCACCTAATTTCATTGCTAAGTTTTTCTCTAATTCTTTTGTCAAACGGTCTCTAATATGACGAGAAGTTACAAATTTACCCTCTTTTCCAAAGAATGGTGAGTCATTAATAGTAAACAACATACTCATTGTTGGCTCATCAATTGAAATAGTTTGTAAAGCTTCCGGGTTTTCAAAATCAGCGATAGTGTCTCCAATTTCAAAACCTTCTACTCCAATAATTGCACAGATATCACCAGCAATTACTTCTTGAACTTTTTTACGACCAAGTCCTTCAAAAGTATGTAATTCTTTAATACGTGATTTGATTATTACACCATCTCTTTTACACAAAGATATTGGCATTCCTTCTTTCAAAACACCTCTTTCTAAACGACCAATAGCGATACGACCAGTAAATGCTGAGAAATCTAAAGATGTAATCAACATTTGAGGAGTTCCTTCTGATACTTTTGGAGCTGGTACATTTTCAATAACCATATCTAACAATGCTTCCACATTATCAGTTACGTTTTCCCAATGGTCAGACATCCAGTTATTTTTAGCAGAACCGTAAACAGTTGGAAAATCCAATTGCCACTCCTCTGCTCCTAATTCAAACATTAAGTCGAAAACTTTTTCATGAACTTCTTCAGGAGTACAGTTCTCTTTATCAACTTTATTAATAACAACGCATGGTTTTAAACCAAGGTCTAATGCTTTTTGTAATACAAAACGTGTCTGTGGCATTGGCCCTTCAAATGCATCTACTAGTAGACAAACTCCATCAGCCATGTTCAATACACGCTCTACTTCACCACCAAAATCGGCGTGACCAGGAGTATCGATAATGTTGATTTTTGTTCCTTTGTATACTACAGAAACATTCTTTGAAGTAATGGTAATACCTCTTTCACGCTCTAAGTCGTTGTTATCAAGGATTAAGTCACCTGTATTCTCGTTGTCACGAAATAACTGACAGTGATACATAATTTTATCAACCAAAGTTGTTTTACCGTGATCGACGTGGGCAATAATTGCAATGTTTCTAATAGATTCCATCTGTGATTTTTAATGGGTGCAAAGGTACACTTTATTTTGAGATAAAAAATATTTATACAATAGTTTACATATTGTTAACTCTTTAGACCCAAAATACAGACATTTATTAAAATTTCAAAAAATAAGTTAACACTTATATTTAATAATACCGCAATATTTTTTTATATTTGAGTAATGAAAAGCAAAACCAATCAAGTAATCATCACCTACATTCTAATCTCAATGTTTGTAGCTATTGTTAGTCATAAAATATTAATTCAATATATTTCTGATGAAAATTCACAGTTGTATACTTTTACCAAAGACATTCTGTTTGTATTCGTGACCGGTATAATTTTCAAACTTGTTTTATCAAAAAATGATTCCCGCAATATAACTATTTTCGAAAAACTTAAAAACTCTAATGATGAAATTAAAGAGTCAAATGAGAAATATGACATTGTAGCAAAAGCAACCAGTGACACGATTTGGGACTGGAAAATACAAGACGACAGTTTTTCATGGAATAAGGGAATCGAAAGCGTTTTTGGATACACACAAGATCAAGTGGGCGACAACTCGACATGGTGGTTTGATAAGATTCATCCTGAAGACAGTATTAAAATGTCGATAAGACTATACTCCTTTATAGAGCAAAAAACAGAAAAATGGCAGGATCAATATCGCTTTAGGTGTTCTGATAATACCTATAAATATGTTTTAGACCGAGGGTTTCTTTTGACAGATGAGAACGGCAAAGTGATCAGAATGATTGGAGCAATACAAGACATTACCAAACAAAAAGAGGAGGAACAAAGGCTTAAGTTGTTAGAAACTGTTATTACGCAATCCAAAGATTCCATTATCATCACCGAGGCTACTTCGGTTGACGGAAAAATCCCTAACATCATTTATTTAAATCCTGCTTTTTCAAGTATGTCAGGATATGACGTTGATGATCTTATAGGTAAAACTCCAAATATTTTCAATAGTCCAAATTCTGATACTAATGAACTTCAAAAATTATTACTAGCAATAGAAAACAGAGAGGAATGCTTAATAGAGACAATCAGTCTTACAAAAAATAAAGAGGAATATTGGGTGCGTTTCTCCATGATCCCTATTTATAATTCTGAAAACGAACTTTCTCATTGGATTTCTATTCAAAGGGAGATAACCGAGGAAAAAAAGCAAGAAAAGGAAAAAGAGCAACTTATTAGAGAATTAACTCAAAACAACAAAGACTTAAAACAGTTTTCTTATATTACTTCGCACAACTTGAGAGCTCCGCTATCAAATCTGACTGGCCTTTTAAATCTAATAGAAGACATCCCCATAGAAGATCAGGAGCTAAAGGAAATCTTGGACGGTTTCAATAAATCTACACATTTACTGAACGATACGATTAATGATCTGGTAAAAGTTATTATCATAAAAGACAATCCTTCCATTCAAAAAGAAGCGGTGTTAATTAAAGAAATTTTTGAGAATGTTTTTAGTCAGCTTAGTTTCCAGATTGATTTGTATAAACCCATAATTAAACTCAATTTTGATAAAGTCTCCGTATTAAATATTAACAAAGCTTACATAGAAAGCATATTGTTGAATCTCTTGACAAATTCCATAAAATATAAATCGGCGAATAAAAAACTTAAAATAACTATTACGACCAATGAAGTTGATGATCATGCTGTATTGGTATTTCAAGACAATGGAATAGGAATTGATTTAGAAAGGCATCGGGATAAAGTTTTTGGACTTTACCAACGATTTCATAATTATCCTGACAGTAAAGGATTAGGCTTATATTTAGTTAAATCACAGGTTGAAACTATGGGAGGAACTATTAATATTGAAAGCAAAGTCAATATAGGAACCACATTTACATTAACATTCAAAAACAAACAATAATGTTAGACCAAATTTTGTGTATTGATGACGATCCAATAACGTTAATGCTGTGCAAAAAAGTAATTATCAAATGCGCATTCTCCAATGAAATAATTACCTCTCAAAATGGCGAGGAAGCACTTAGCTACTTTAACAACATTAAAACTGCCAGTAATCAGAACAAAGTAATACAGCACCCACAATTGGTTTTTTTAGATTTGAACATGCCTGTAATGGGGGGATGGGAATTCCTGGATTATTTTAGCAGTTCAGAATTCTCTGAATTCCATAACATAAAAGTGGTTGTACTTTCGTCGACAATTGACCCTGAAGATTTACAAAATGCAAAAAAATATCCTATGGTAATTGACTTTTTATCCAAACCAATTACCCAATCAATGTTAGAATATCTGAAAAACAAGATGGAATAAAAAAATAACATATATAAAAAAAGCTCCTAATATATTAGGAGCTTTTTTTATATATAATAAATTGTACTATTACAATTTAGAAACAAGTTTCGTTAATTTAGATTTTAAATTAGACGCCTTGTTATCATGAATGATATTCTTTTTAGCTAATTTATCAATCATTGATATTACACTTGATAATTTAGAAGTAGCATCTGTTTTATCAGTAGCTATTCTTAATGCTTTGATGGCATTACGAGTAGTTTTGTGTTGGTATCTGTTTAATACTCTTCTCTTTTCGTTACTTCTAATTCTCTTTAGAGCTGATTTATGATTTGCCATTTTATTATTTTTTTATCTTTTACTAATTTTTGTAGTCCGTAAGGGAATCGAACCCCTGTTACCAAGACGAAATCTTGGCGTCCTAACCCCTAGACGAACGGACCATTATCCCCTAAGTTTTGTCAATCTAAAATTCACTTGTAGCCCGTAGCGGAATCGAACCGCTCTTACATGGATGAAAACCATGCGTCCTAACCGATAGACGAACGGGCCATTTTCCCTCTAAGTTCAGGATAACTTTAATCTGCAAAAAAAATAGTAGCCCGTAGCGGAATCGAACCGCTCTTACATGGATGAAAACCATGCGTCCTAACCGATAGACGAACGGGCCCTGCTTCTCTAATGCGGATGCAAAAATACAACTATTTTTGAAACGTACAATAGCTGGTACTAAAAAAATATTTTTTTTTTAGTACGCCTTCGCAAATAAAACTCTTCCTACTGAACTTTCCCCAGTAAATACACAGCTTCCCGTCTCCTCCACCCTGTCTAAAGGGATACATCTGATGGTTGCTTTTGTCATGTCTTTAATCTTCTCTTCAGTTGCAGCAGTTCCGTCCCAATGTGCTGATACAAAACCTCCTTTAGTGTCTAAAACTTCTTTAAACTCTTCAAAGCTATTCACTTCCGTTATATGTGTATTCCTATAATTTAAAGCTTTGTCGAACAATTCTTTTTGAATTTTTTCTAATAAATCGGTAATGTAAGTCGTAATTCCATCTTTAGAAACTACTTCTTTAGTCAGTGTATCTCTTCTTGCTATTTCAAAAGTGGCGTTTTCTAAGTCTTTCGGACCAACGGCGATACGAATTGGAACACCTTTCAATTCCCATTCTGCAAATTTAAAACCAGGTTTTTGGGTCGTTCTATCATCAAATTTTACTGAAATGTGTAATTTCCGCAAAGCTGCTGTTAAAACATTTACCTCAGCCGTAATAGCTGCCAATTGCTCGTCTGTTTTATAAATAGGAACAATCACTACCTGAATTGGCGCTAAACTAGGAGGCAAAACTAACCCCTGATCGTCTGAATGCGTCATCACCAGGGCACCCATCAAACGAGTCGAAACACCCCAAGAAGTTCCCCAAACATATTCTTGTTTTCCTTCGGCATTTGCAAATTTCACATCAAAAGCTTTAGCAAAATTTTGTCCCAAGAAATGCGATGTTCCCGCTTGCAAGGCTTTTCCATCTTGCATCAAAGCTTCGATACAATAGGTTTCCTCAGCTCCGGCAAAACGTTCGGTTTCAGTTTTTATTCCTTTGATAACTGGAATCGCTAAGAAATTTTGAGCAAAATCAGCATATACATTCATCATTTTTTCTGATTCTTCAATAGCTTCGCCTTTTGTTGCATGAGCAGTATGTCCTTCTTGCCACAAAAACTCCGCTGTTCGCAGGAACAATCGGGTTCTCATTTCCCAACGCACTACATTAGCCCATTGATTAATCAACAATGGCAAATCTCTATACGATTGCACCCAACCTTTATACGTAGACCAAATAATAGCTTCACTTGTAGGACGAACAATCAATTCCTCTTCTAATTTTGCATTAGGGTCCACCATTAATTTCCCCGGCCTGTCCGGATCATTTTTTAATCTGTAATGAGTAACGATCGCACATTCTTTTGCAAAGCCTTCCGCATTTTTCTCTTCCGCTTCAAACATACTTTTTGGAACAAACAAAGGAAAATAAGCATTTTGATGCCCTGTTTCTTTAAACATTCGATCCAACTCCGCTTGCATTTTTTCCCAGATCGCATATCCATAGGGCTTGATAACCATACAGCCTCTAACACCGGAATTTTCGGCTAAATCGGCTTTGACAACCAACTCGTTATACCATTTTGAATAATCCTCTGATCTTGTAGTTAAGCTCTTACTCATATTGAATAGTTTGGCACAAATTTTGCATTAATACATTTACATAAATAGTTCGACAAAACTAACTATTTTTGTAATGACCAACAATAAAAATGTATAGATATGAAAACTTATTATTTTTCTTCGGCAAAATCAATTCCCAATTATCTAATAATTGGATTGATAAGTGTTGTTATAACCTCCTGTAGTTCCTATAAAAACAGTTCTTACAATGATTCCGACGGAATATATAACAACAGTTCAAATCAGGCTGCTGGAACAGATACCCAAATCAATACTCAATATAGAGATTATTTTGGATCCCTACAAGACAACAGTCAACCTGTTGAAATCTTTACAGACGTTGACAGTTATAACAATTACAGTATAGAAAACGACAATCAAAACGGTACCATTAACAGTTATCCAGGCTGGGGCAACAATCCTTCAACTGTAATAAATGTGTATGACAATGGCTGGGGAATGAACAACTGGTACGGTAACGGTTGGGGATTGAACATGGGTTTTGGCTGGAACAGCTGGTACGGAAACAGCTGGTACGGAAACAACTGGGGTTGGAACAATTGGTACGGAAATGGTTTTTATGGTAATAACTGGGGATGGAATAACTGGGGGTGGAATAATTGGTACGGAAATAATTGGGGATACCATAATCAATACAACAACAGGAATTATTCATACAACCCAAGCAGAAGAGGTTCTAACTACTCCAACAATTTAAACGACAATCGCAATTACAACAACCGGAATTCAGGAAATTATTCCAGAAATCCAAGCAGCACAATTAATCGAAGATACAACAACATAGATAATACAAGAAGTAACAATACTGATTTCAGAAGAAATTCATCTAATAGATTTGACAGAACAAGTCCAATTTTTTCTAGAGATCGACAACCAGCGCCAAATAATCCTCAAAACTCGCCAAGCAGAAGATCTAACATAGAAAACCGTCAGCAGAATAATACACCGGCAAGATCTTACACTCCAAGTTCTAGAAACGATAGTAATTCTAGATCTTACAGTCCAAGTTCGGGTAATTCTGGTGGAAGCGGAAGATCATCCAGTGGCGGAAGAGGAAACAGATAATTTCAATTCTTATTTTTATTGTACATTAAACTTCGAATTTAAAATGAAAAAATATATAATTTTATTAGCATTAGGTTTGACTGCAAACATTGCACAATCGCAAGATATTCAAGATGCAATGCGTTATTCGCAGGATAACCTGAACGGAACTGCCCGATTTAGAGCAATGGGAGGGGCATTTGGAGCTCTAGGAGGGGATTTGTCATCGATAAATGTAAACCCTGCCGGTTCAGCTATTTTTTTAAACAATCAAATAGGAGTCACCATTAGCAATTATGATACGACGAATAACTCGAATTACTTTGGAACTGAAACAACTGAAAAAAATAATACTTTTGACCTGAATCAAGGTGGAGTTGTTTTCGTATTTAAGAACAGTAATACAGATAGCAATTGGAAAAAGATTTCATTAGCAGTAAACTATGAAAACAGTAGTAATTTTGATAATATAAAATTTTCTGCAGGAACCAATCCAAACAATTCTGTAGCTGATTATTTTTTGAGTTTTGCCAATGGTGTGCCTCTAAATGTATTAGAAAATTCAAACTATGATGATTTAGGAAACGGTGCTCAACAAGCATTTTTGGGGTATCAAGGATTCGTAATCAATCCAGTCAGTACTAACGCCAACAATTCCGTATACACATCAAACGTTCCGTCGGGAGGTAAATATTACCAAGAAAACTTAGTGTACAGCAGTGGATATAATGGTAAATTATCATTTAATGCAGCCACGTCTTATCAAGATAAATTATACATAGGATTAAATTTAAATTCACATTTTACTGATTTTCAAAGATCGTCCAGTTTTTACGAAGACAACAGTAATCCATTGGACTCCAATTACAAGATAAATCGATTACAGTTTGACAATAACTTAAACACTTACGGAAACGGATTCTCGTTCCACTTGGGAGCTATCGCAAAACTGACAACTGAAGTTCGAGTTGGTCTGGCTTACGAATCTTCAACATGGTACACCTTAAATGACGAATTTTCTCAAAAATTAGTTACAGTTAGCAGCAATAACATCGATGAATTGCCATCGGATGTTGTGGACCCTAGAATCATTAACTTGTACGAACCTTATAAATTACAGACTCCCAGCAAATTGACAGGAAGTTTTGCGTATGTTTTTGGAAAATCGGGGTTGATTAGTATTGATTATGCAATGAAAAATTATAGTAATACTAAATTTAAACCGGAAAATGATTCTTATTTCAGGGGTTTAAACAGTGATATGAATTCGTTACTCGACACTACAGGCGAATTGAGAATAGGTGCTGAATATAAAATTGATGCTTTGAGCTTAAGAGCCGGTTACCGTTATGAACAAAGTCCTTATAAAAACGAAGTTACGATAGGTGATTTAAAAGCTTATTCAGCAGGTTTAGGTTATAGTTTTGGTTCTACCAAAGTTGATTTAGCCTATTCGTACGCTAAAAGAAATACCCAACAAGGTTTTTTTAGTCAAGGATTTACGGATGGAGCAAGCATCGACAACATTAATAATAATGTGTCTTTATCTCTGCTCTTTGAAATGTAATTATCGCAATAAAATAAAATTTAGAGTCCGTTTCGTGATTATGAAACGGATTTTTTTTTAGCCCTGATAGAAGTGAAAATCCTCCCGACTTTTTCGGGAGATTGTAGCGTATAGCAGGAATAGCTCCAAAAGAACATCGGCAACTAGCCCAAACAATACAGAAAAGTATCTGGAAAGTTTGAATAAAAAATTGTAATTTTGCAAAATTCCCAAAATATCGGGATTATACTGTTATGAGAACTAAGTCTTTAAAGAAAAATAAAATTAACGTAATCACTCTTGGGTGTTCGAAAAATGTGTATGATAGTGAAGTGCTTATGGGCCAGCTTCGCGCCAGTGGCAAAGACGTACAACATGAAGCTCCAGAAGCCGAAGAAGGCAATATTATTGTTATAAATACCTGCGGATTCATTGACAATGCTAAAGCAGAATCAGTGAATATGATTTTAGAATATGCTGACAAGAAAGAAAGAGGACTGGTTGACAAGGTGTTTGTGACCGGATGTCTTTCAGAACGTTACCGCCCGGACTTAGAAAAGGAAATTCCTAATGTAGATCAGTTTTTTGGAACTACAGAATTACCACAACTATTGAAAGCATTGGGTGCAGATTACAAACATGAATTGTTGGGAGAACGTTTGACTACTACCCCAAAAAATTATGCGTATTTAAAAATTTCTGAAGGTTGTGACAGACCATGCAGCTTTTGCGCGATTCCATTGATGCGAGGCAAAAACGTTTCGCAAACCATCGAAAAATTGGTGAAAGAATCAGAAGGTTTAGCTAAAAATGGGGTGAAAGAATTAATTTTAATTGCTCAGGATTTAACCTATTACGGTTTAGATCTATATAAAAAGAGAGCTCTTGGAGAATTATTGGAAGCATTAGTAAAAGTGGAAGGAATCGAATGGATTCGTCTGCATTACGCCTTTCCTACCGGCTTCCCGATGGATGTTTTGGAAATCATGAAGCGCGAACCAAAGATTTGTAACTATATTGACATTCCGTTACAACACATATCAGATTCTATTTTGAAATCAATGCGTCGCGGAACAAATCAGGAGAAAACAACAAAATTACTGAAAGATTTCCGTGCTGCAGTTCCAGGAATGGCTATTCGTACTACGTTAATCGTAGGGTATCCCGGAGAAACTCAAGAGGATTTTAACATACTAAAAGACTTTGTTCAGGAAATGAAGTTTGACAGAATGGGTTGTTTCGCTTATTCACATGAAGAAAATACGCATGCGTACTTACTTGAAGATGACGTTCCAGATACTGTAAAACAAGAGCGTGCTAATGAAATCATGGAATTACAATCCCAAATTTCTTGGGATTTGAACCAAGAAAAAGTTGGACAAACATTTAAATGCATCATTGACAGAAAAGAAGGTGGACATTTTGTAGGAAGAACTGAATTTGACAGTCCTGATGTTGACAATGAAGTTTTGATTGACGCATCGAAACATTACGTAAAAACGGGTGAGTTTGTAATGATAAAAATCATTGAAGCAACAGAATTCGACTTGTACGGAGAACCAGCATAATTTTTTGGGAACGATTTTTAAAATCATTTTAAAACGCTATTTATGAAACTAATTCAATCTTTTCTAATTTTCGCATTTGTACTATTATCAACAAATACCATTTCCGCACAATACGGAAATGGCGGATATGGAAATGGTTACGGGAGCAATCGTCGAATGAATAGCGGAATGGATCAATCAAGAGCACAGGATAAACCAAAAGAAATTCCAGTTGAAGTTACCGTTAGAAAAATAATCGAGCGCGTAAAACCGGAACTCAATCTTGATGCACTTCAGGAAATTGCCATCTCGAATATTCTGGTAGAGAGTATAAAAACACAAGGCATTCTCGTAAAAGCAGAAGTTAGCCAAGAAGACAAAATAAAAAACATTCAAGCGCTATCAGAAGTTACAGACAGAAAAATAATGGAATTGCTTAATAAGGACCAGAAGGAAAAATATACTGCAATGAATGAAGAAGCAAAAAATCCTAAAAAATCCAATTCTAAGAAGAAAGCAAAACAATAATTTTTTTGTTAAACACAAAAATTAATTCCCAAAATGAAAAAAATTTTTTACTACTTAATTTTTGCTGTTGTCATTTCTTCATGCTCCACGAATCCTTACAAAAAGAGCGAGAAAATCTATGATAAACAACTTAAATCCTTAAGCAAAACGATTTCCAATAAGGATCCCCACTCGCTACCACTAATTCCTCATGTAAAGCTGAATATTGATACTTTATACAGCCAGCAACTTCATACTTACAAAGATACTATTTCTCAAACGGGTTCTACATCGTTAGAAAATGGCATTAATACAGAATGGATAGGAACTGTAAATTTCAATCTGAGAAAGCCAAATTTCATAATTATTCATCACACTGCACAGGATTCTTTACAACAGACTATAAATACATTTACCAAAACCGCTACACAAGTAAGTTCGCACTATGTAATTTCAGAAGATGGAAAAGTAGTTCAAATGCTGAATGATTATCTCAGAGCTTGGCATGCCGGAAATGGTTCTTGGGGAAAAAATACCGATATTAATTCGACATCAATAGGTATTGAATTGGACAACAATGGAACAGAGCTTTTCTCTGAACTGCAAATCAACAGTTTATTGGCTCTTCTGACAAAATTAAAGAAAGATTACAATATTCCTGCACAAAACATTATAGGTCATGCTGATATTGCACCTTCTCGAAAACAAGACCCTAGCGCTTTATTTCCATGGAAAGTATTAGCAGATAAAGGTTTCGGGATTTGGTCTGATGAAGTTTTAGAAACCGCTCCGATTGATTTCAATGTTAAACTGGGATTGCAAATTATCGGATACGACACTAAAAATTTATCTGCGGCAATTACAGCTTTTAAACTGCACTTTATTCAATATGAGGTAAACGATATTCTGGATGAAAAGACCATTAATACTATATATTCTATTTATAAGAAACAATAATTAGTAATACTTCTTAATTATAGATCTTAATCTAAACCGTCCTAATACAATTATTTATAAGTAGTCCCTTTCAAAAAAAACTGCCAAAATACTTTAGAATATCTTGGCAGCAAAAAAAAAAAAAAACAGGAATTAGAACGAATATGTTGTTGCCAGTAAGGCATAAGCAGTAACTCCTTTTGGTGCTGCATCACTATTTGAAAAGATATTTTCAGATGCTGTATCTACACGAAACTCAGGAATAATAGTCAAATTTCCTACCTTGTAATTTAACGATAATGTATTACCCACAACACTCGTTCCCGCAAGCAAACCCAAACCTGCTGTAGCTTCTTTAGCATCTAAATACTCCAATCGGTAAGCCAGACTTAACGATTCTTTCAACGCTAAATTAGCGTATCCCACTAGGGCAAACCATTCTCCGTCCAACGAACTGTCAAAATCATTGCTGGTCAGTGCGTAGGTTCCGTTAAATCCCAATGAAAAATTATCACTCAATTTTTTTGTTCCAACAAAGTCAAACTGAGTCTTATTTTCTTCTGAAGATGGGTTGCTGCTTCCTGAAGTTATATTAAAGTAAGCGCTTCCAGTATCGCCTAAAAACGCAACTTGTCCAAGGAATGTTTTCTGGGAAGAACCTGCCTCAATGGTTGTTTTAAAATCAGTCGGGTTTGAGACACCGGCCATAAAACTCATCTTTCCCGAGGTATACTGAGCTTTTACACCCGTATTAAAGAATGGTCCGTACGTAAATGCATATGACATACTGTAGTTTTTATTATCAACCGCATCCAATAATTCATACCCAATATGGGTTCCGAAACTTCCTGCAGTAACTTTGAATTTATCTGAGAACTCATAAGTAAAATTCAATTGCTTAATCATAAATGTAGTCGAATCGTCATTATAGGTAAATTGAGCGGCTCTACTACCGAAACCCAAGTCAACAAAAACAGAAGCTTTCCCCATTTTATGAGAAGCTTCAATAGAAGCCATTCCCAATTCAAATGAATTATGGGAATTAGTAAAACTGGTCAAACTATTATCTATTCCTGAAAAATCATATTTGTAATAAGCGTCAGCAGATCCAGCAAAAGTTGAGGCGGGCGCGGGCGTTGTTTCCTGTGCAAATGTTAATGTTGTTGTTAGCAATAATGCTATGGCTGCTAATTGGTTTTTCATCTTTAGTTGGTTTTAGTTAGTAATCTCATTGGTATTTTATTTGGTTTTGGTTAATACTAGTTTGAAATTCAGAAACTCTATATTTTACTAAAAATAGGTTTCTTCACACCTTTTTACATCTAAAATTTCCTTTCATCTGAGGCGAATTTATTAACTTTTATTTCACTAAAATTACTATTTACAACTTTTTTACATTGATTTGAGAAGAATTATCAATAACAAAAAATGAACAAAAAAAAATGGATATTCCATATTTATAAAGAACTATTTTAAAAATTCAATAATCATTATTTTAAACACATACCCTAATTTTTTACATCTAATCATTCAATTATACCAAAAAATACATGTATTTAACATATTTTTAAACTTAATAAAAAAAAATACCCTACCAAAAATAGGGGTGCGCTTTTATATTAAACAAAATTGAAAATTGATTTTTAATTCAAAAACAATAGATTAAGATTTCATAAATTGATTCAATTTAACTAAAATTTAAATTCATTAAGCCAATAATGAAACTGTGATTCCATCAGGTTTGTTCCCAGTTATTTCTCTTTTTTTTTATGAAAATTTTAATAGCATAAAAAATCCTTTTTCATTAAATTTATAACATGATTAAATTATTAATTAAGCTTTCCGTTTTGCTGTTATTTGTCGTTTTTTCCTCCCTTTGGATAAGCGACAAATTATACATGGTTTCAAATGAAAAGAATCAGGATTTATACGAACAAAGCGAAAAAAATGCAGGAGAGAACACCTTAGAGAGTAAATCTAAAACACTCTTACTTGCTTCAATTGAAAGTATAAACTGTTTTGACTACGATTCTTTTGAAAGCAGAAAGATTAATTCTTTTGATTCGTTTCTAATTAAAGAGTTTGTTTTACAGAATTTAACTCCTCCACCAGAACAAGCTTAAAGTCATTTTTTTACTAAAAACATTATTAATCTATCTACCACTCTAAAAATGGAGTCATTTAAACTCATAATTATATACACATGAAAAATTTATTTATAGCGTTCACATTTTTATTTACTTCTTCTTTACTTGCTCAAACACATCAAATAGTCAAACATAATGGCGAAACGATGGATGTAAACTTTATTAAAAAGGAAAATAATATAGTGTACTACACTTTACCGCAAAGTGCTGAAGAAAAAAAAATCAGTCAATATGCTGTTTCACAGCTGAATGAAAAATCAAAAATTGCTTCTGCAATCCTATCTGAAAGGATTCAACTGAATGGAAAATCTGATTATAAAAAGGTTGTTGTGCTAGAAAAACATCAAACTGAAGGATTGAAAGAATCTGGGATAATCACAAGTTTTTATGGTGGAATAAAAGGAGAATCTCCTGTATCTTTTTCAGATAACGGTGAAAAACGATTGAAACAGAATGCTGCAATAAAAGGATCTCCATTTATTGTAATTCTTTCCAATAAACCAAACGATTTAAAAGCGGCAGTCTATACGTATTAGTAGAACTAAAGCAATTGATACCTACCAGCACCTTGCATTAATAGGTCGAAATTCAATGAAAAATCGAGAACAGATTTGTTACAATTACAAATCCTGTTCTTGATTCTATATTTATAAGACATGCTAAATACTTGCATTCTAGACCAAATCTGAATTGAAATAGTATTGTACCAGTCCCCGATAATCGTTTATTCGATAACTAACGATTTCATATTCATAAATTCTTTGATTCCTATTGCGCCTAATTCTCTTCCATAGCCTGATTTTTTTATTCCTCCAAAAGGAACTCTGGAATCTGAACGCACCAAAGAATTTACAAAAACGTTTCCGGCTTCAATTCTCCTTGCGAGTTTATATGCATTTTCACGGTCTTCGCTCCAGATAGCCGCAGCCAAACCATACCTGTGATTGTTTGCTATAGCGACTGCATCATTTGCATCTTTCGCTCTAATGATAGTAGCTAATGGTCCAAAAGTTTCCTCCTGAAACGCAACATTATTTGAATCCACAAAATCAATTAACGTGGGTTGGAAATTACAATTCTCCCGCTCTCCTCCTACTAGTAATTTTGCTCCTTGTTGCAATGATTTTGCTAATTGACCTTCTAATTTTTCTGCTAAGTCCAATCGGGCCAATGGACCCATTTGGATTCCATTTTGTAATGGATTTCCTTGTTGCAGAAATTGTACTTTTTGCTTAAAAAGCGCAGCGAATTCATCCGCAACCTTTTCAATAACAATAAAACGTTTGGCACAAATACAAGCCTGACCTGCGTTCAACATCCTGGATTGTGTAGCAACGGTTGCGGCTTTTTCAAGATCAGCATCATTCAAAACTATAAAAGCATCTGAACCTCCTAATTCCATAACAGATTTCTTGATATGCTTTCCAGCCAATGCAGCCACAGATGAACCTGCCATTTCACTACCTGTCAAAGTGATCCCACAAACACTATTTGAAGCGACAACACTTTCAACTTGATCAATTTTAATCGTAATTTGTTGGAAAACACCTTCGGGAAAACCGGCTTCCAAAAAAGCACTTTCTATTGCTTTGGCGCAACCTATAACATTTGGCGCATGCTTTAAAAGTGTCACATTACCTGCCATAATTGCCGGAGCGGCATAACGCAATACTTGCCAAAAAGGATAATTCCAAGGCATAATAGCAAAAACAGCTCCCATTGGATCATAAACCGACATGGATTTGAAAGGCGTATCGTAAATTTCCTCTTTTAGCATTTGCTCCGCATGTTCTGCATAAAAGTCACAATTTCCCGCTGATTTTTCTACTTCGGCAATGCTTTCAGATAAAATCTTACCCATTTCATTTGTAATTAGCATCCCCAGTTTCTCCTTATTTACACGGAGAATATTAGCCAGTTTATGCATCTTGTCAGCTCTTTCTTGGAAAGAAGTAGTTTTCCAAATCTTGAAAGCACTTTCGGATATCTGTAGCTTTTGATTGAGTTGCGCATTTGTCAATATTTCATGCTCCGCAATCACTTCTTGTGAAAATGGATTTATCGATTTAAATATCATGCTTTTTGTATTTTAAATTCTTTGTCAATTAAGTTTTAGAGGATGGGGAATCAATTAGAAAAAAAAAAATTGATAGTTTTAGATGAAACGACAAATAAAAAAAAAGTACCCAAATAGAAATCCGGAATATTTTTTATTATTAAATTTAGGAATTAATTTCCATAAAAACAGTATCTAATAATTCGAATATTTTCTCTTTGTCCAATGGTTTTGTAATGTAGTCCATAAATCCCGATTGCATAATTCGTTCTCTGTCTTCAAAGGAAGAATACGCGGTTTGGGCAATAACGGGAAGTTCCGGTTTTAATACTTTTATCTGTTCAAAGGCTTCAAAACCGTTTAATACCGGCATTTTTATATCCATAAAAACCAAACTGACATGTGGATTTTCAGCACAAATATTTACTGCTTCCTGACCGTTAAAAGCTCGTAAAACGGTATGCTTTTTTGATTCTATAATTTTCTTTAACAGCAGGAAATTAATATTGTCATCTTCCGCAATCAAAATAATCTCATTCTCATAATTTCCAGAAAAGGAGATCTTTTTCCCCGGCAAATTTTCTACAACAGTTTCATCATATTGTAACGGTATCGTAAATGTAAAAACAGATCCAATTCCCATGGTCGATTTTACACTTATTTCCCCACCCAACATTTCGACATATGCTTTAGTAATAGACAAACCAAGTCCCAATCCTGTCATTTCACTAGTTGCATTGTCTTCAATTCTTCTGAATCTGTCAAAGATAACTTTCGTATAATCATCACTAATTCCTAAACCAGAATCTTGAATCGTAAACTCTAAAACATTTCTTTCTTTGTTTATGGAATATCCAAAAGACACGAAACCTTTTTCTGTAAATTTTACAGCGTTTGTTATTAAATTTACAATAATCTGCTTCAGTTTTGTTTCATCAGTAAGTATATTTTTCTGAAGCTTCACGCTACTTTCCACTACACAAAACTCAATATCTTTTTCTTTAGGAATTGTAATTTTGATAGATTTATACAATTCAGCAATACATTTTTCTATATCCAATCCTTTATAATTCGGTGCTATTTGCTTGGCATCAATTCTGGACATTTCAATTAAATCCTCAATAATTGAAACTAAATTATTTCCGCTGTTTTTTATAATTTTCAAATATTCGAATCTCTCTTTTTCCGACAGCTTAGCGTCCGTCAATAAATCACTAAATCCCATAATGGCATTCATGGGCGTTCTGATCTCGTGTGATAGATTAGCTAAGAAAGAAGATTTTAGTGTATCACTTTCCTCAGCTTTTTGCTTAGCAATTTCTAATTGCTTCCTTTGATTGCTGTTTTCTTCGAATAGATTTCCAATATAGCCAAATTCTCCTTTGGATTTTTTCAAACTGTTTATGGAAGTATTACTTCCGGTTTCAAGAATATTTTTAATCAATTTTAATGGGTCATAAACCCATTTTTTAGTGTAATAAATAAAAATTAAAATATTGACAAAAGAAGCTAAAACGACTATTAAAAGAATTTCTTTCGTTTTACTATAATTTAAATTAAAAGGTCTTTTAAAAACTAATTTGCTGACCACTTTGTTTTTCCAATCTTTTAGATCCAATCCAACGGTGACAAAATCGTCCTCAGGATTCAAGATATAATCTGCAGAAACCAAATTAATTTTGGAACTACTTAAATTACCCAAGGCATTAAAAAAGGGTTTATCTAAAAGTCTGGCCATGAAAAAATAGCCAGAAGGTTTTGTTTTAATCTTTTTTGGATCACTTGAAGGATGAATTGTTGCTCCAAAAACCTCAACTATACCCTCAGGAATTTTTACATAAAACCTTTTCAGTTTACTTTGATGAAGGGAAGTCATCATTGCTTTTGGAATAAAATCAAAACCTTTAACCTTAGCAGAAGTTGTCTTATTAATTATTTTTTTGTTTAAATCGTATATTCCAATATAATCCGCGTCATACGATTCAAATTCACTTAATATGTAATTATTGTACCATTTTTCGTCCTTGGTTTTAGTAAAATTGACTAGTTCATCCCAAAATGTGACGTCAATAACCGTTGCTGTAGGCGTTTTAGAATTAAGTCTGAATAATGATTTAACCTCATTATTATATTGATTGTAGGTCGCTTTATAAAAACGATGCTCTTCCTGAACGGTGTAAAGGTAAAGTGAAGCGTATAAAATAAAAAAGAACACAGTTGCTGATGCAATCAACAACAATAATTTAAAGTACGTATTTAGGCTACACAATCTCTTCATATGTTATAAGCAAATAAAAAAACAACTTAATAATCTTACCAATATTTTTGTAAGATATATCACTTTTTTTGCTGGCCAAAGTTAGACTTTTTTTGTCATAAAAAAAACAACAATTTAAGCTACTGCGGTTTACCATTAACATCATTTATTTATTAGATAATCTATTCCATCGCTTAATTCAATTTGAATCTTAACTAATAATTTTCTCATAGATTCTATTGGAATTTATAACTTATTCTTTTTAAAAAAAATGTTTTCGCTGAACCTAGAACCAAACGACTATCCTTCCAAAATCTAAACTGGTAATTTATATGTTTAAAACAGCAGTCGGATTCTTGAAATTTTTTCATAAAAAACCCCAAATAGTATTTAACTTTTCGGGGTCGTTCAAAATTTTTATATCCAATAATTACAAAGGAATATTTCCGTGTTTTCTATTTGGCGTTATGCTTTCTTTATTTTCGAGCATGCTAAACGCCTTTATCAATTTGCGTCGAGTGTCTTCTGGTAAGATTACCTCATCTACAAAACCACGTTGCGCTGCAGTATACGGATTCGCAAACAAATCAGCGTATTCCGCTTCTTTTTCCAAGAGTTTGGCTTCATGATCTTCGGCTTCATTGATTTCTTTCTTGAAGATAATTTCTGATGCTCCTTTAGCTCCCATCACAGCAATTTCAGCAGTTGGCCAAGCAAAATTTATGTCGGCACCAATGTGTTTTGAGTTCATTACATCGTACGCACCACCATATGCTTTACGGGTAATTACGGTTACTCGCGGCACGGTTGCTTCGCTAAGGGCGTACAACAGTTTCGCACCGTGAACGATAATTCCGTTCCACTCTTGATCAGTTCCCGGTAAAAAACCAGGCACATCCACCAAAACTAATAATGGAATATTAAAACAATCGCAAAAACGGGTAAATCGTGCCGCTTTTTTGGAACTGTTCACATCCAGACAACCAGCTAAAATCATCGGTTGGTTGGCTATAATTCCAATACTTTTTCCTCCCAATCGAGCAAAACCAACTAAGATATTTTCGGCATAATTTTTATGAATTTCATAAAAGGAATCCTCGTCAATAATTCCACCAATCACCTCATGCATATCATATGGCTTGTTTGGATTATCCGGTATGATAGTCGCTAATTTGGTACGAACCTCATCATTCATTTCGTACGGTAAATTTTGTGCTTTTTCTTTGTTGCTCTGCGGCAAATAGCTCAATAAGCGTTTCAAATCCTCCAGACATTCCACATCATTAGTAGAAGTACAATGCGCCACACCCGATTTAGTAGAATGCGTACTCGCACCACCCAATTCCTCCGACGTTACGGTTTCATTGGTTACAGTTTTCACTACATTCGGGCCAGTCACGAACATGTAACTAGTATCTTCCACCATCATTGTAAAATCAGTCATTGCCGGAGAATACACCGCTCCACCGGCGCAGGGTCCCATAATAGCGGAGATTTGCGGAATCACACCTGAAGCTTGTACGTTTCTGTAAAAAATATCAGCATAACCGCCTAAAGACCGAACACCTTCCTGAATACGCGCTCCACCAGAATCATTAAGACCAATCATGGGCGCTCCCATTTTGACTGCCATATCCA
This sequence comes from Flavobacterium caseinilyticum, assembly GCF_004349085.1. GTDB lineage: Bacteria > Bacteroidota > Bacteroidia > Flavobacteriales > Flavobacteriaceae > Flavobacterium > Flavobacterium caseinilyticum. Next base: position 751,383 of record NZ_SMFM01000002.1, read on the forward strand.
TCACTTTACAGATTTTCTCGGCATGAGTTTCGGATAACGAACCGCCAAATACCGTAAAATCCTGCGCAAAAATATACACCAATCGCCCATTTATGGTTCCGTATCCCGTAATGACACCGTCACCGTAATACAACTCTTTTTCCATTCCAAAATCAGATGTTCGGTGCGTCACCAACATCCCAATTTCTTCAAAAGAACCTTCGTCCATCAAGTAATTGACACGTTCTCTGGCAGTAAGTTTTTTATTCGAATGTTGTTTTGCTATTCTATTTTTACCACCACCCAAATGAGCTTCTGCAATTTTATGATTAAGTATATTTATTTTATCTTTCATATTTATTTTTTTAACCGCCAATTCGCTAATTTTTATTTGAAAACCATTTAAAAATTAAGTTTCATTTAAAAAGCTGAACTTAAATTTTCTTAATTCCTTAATGGTCAGAACAACAATTTTAATTTAGTAAGCGTATGATTTTTTGATCTTCAAAATATTGTTTCAAAGCGACCTTCGCAGCGATTTCGGCTTCTTGCGCTATTTGGTTTTTTAACATTTCGGCACTGTAGTAATTCTTGACAAAATGCGTGTCAAATTTACCGGAACGAAACGCTTCATGTTCAAAAACAAATTTCCCAAAAGGCAATGTTGTCTGCACACCCTCCACATGATAATCTTCAATGGCCTTAATCATAATTTGAATCGCTTCTTCACGAGTTTCTCCATAAGTGATTAATTTGGCTAACATCGGATCATAATAAATAGGAATATCCATGCCTTGTTCAAAACCATTATCCACACGAATTCCTTCGCCAACAGGCAATTTATAAACATCCAAATGACCTACGCTTGGTAAAAAATCATTAATCGGATCTTCGGCATACACACGCAATTCCATCGCATGTCCTTTTATTTTCAAGTCTTCTTGTTTGATTGCCAATTCTTCTCCCCTTGCGACTCTAATTTGCAGTTCGACCAAATCGGTTCCGGTAATCCATTCCGTAACGGGATGTTCCACCTGCAAACGTGTATTCATTTCCAAGAAGTAGAAATTATTATTTTCGTCCAATAAAAATTCAACAGTTCCAGCTCCTAAATAATCACAGGATTTAGCCACCAAAACAGCAGCTTCTCCCATTTTTTTTCGCAATTCCGGTGTTAAAACCGAAGAAGGTGCTTCTTCAATCACTTTTTGGTGACGACGCTGGATGCTACATTCTCTTTCGAATAAATATAGGACATTTCCGTGGCTGTCTGCCATAACCTGAATTTCGATATGTCTTGGCGAGCCCACATATTTTTCGATAAAAACCGAACCATCTCCAAAAGCAGCGATTGCTTCACTGATGGCGCGATCCATTTGAGATTCGAAATCAGCTTCGCTTTCTACCACACGCATTCCTTTTCCACCACCACCGGCAGAAGCTTTAATCAGTATTGGAAAACCAACTTCCTTGGCAATAACTTTTGCTTTTTCGACATCCGTAATGGCTTGGTCAAAACCGGGAACCATTGGGATATCGTATTGTTTAACGGCTTCTTTGGCCGCTAATTTACTTCCCATGATTTTTATCGCTTTCGACTTTGGACCAATAAAAATGATGTTATTTTTTTCCGCTTCTTCAGCAAAATCAGCATTTTCACTCAAAAATCCATAACCCGGGTGAATGGCATCTACGTTTAAAGATTTCGCAACCTCTATAATTTTACTTCCTAACAAATACGATTGACTGGAAGGTGCTTCTCCAATCCAAACGGCTTCATCAGCAAATTTTACGTGCGGTGCATTTCTGTCGGCTGTTGAATAAACCGCAACGGTTTTTATGCCCATTTTCTGTGCGGTTTTCATCACTCTGATAGCGATTTCCCCTCTATTGGCAACTAATATTTTTTTCATATTTATTAAGACTAAAAGAATAAAGACCGCTTCGCTGCAAGAGCAAAGAAATATAAATTCTTGGTTCTTTTTATCTTGTATCTTTTATCTCTACTCGAATTCAATTAACAACTGTCCTTTATCCACGGCGTCTCCCATAGCAACCGAAATGGTTTTGATGATACCATCGCGAGGCGAAAGAAAACTGTTTTCCATCTTCATGGCGCCAAGAATAATTAAATTGTCGTTTTCTTTTACCTCTTGTCCCACCACCACACTGATTTCCAGAATCAATCCGGGCATAGGTGCTTTGATAAAATTGACTTGTTTGGTAAGTCCTGTTTCAAATCCCATTTCTTTAATCAAAATATCTAAAGAATTTGAAATGGCAACGTTATAGGTGTTGTTGTTTACCTTTACGGTATAGCTTTTTTTGAGAAAATCAGAAGTGATGATTTCCGCTTGAAAAGGAGTGTTTTCGTGTAAAACATGGAATTTATCCGTTTCCACACGCACTGCATCCAGTTGTGAAACACTTTCCTTTTCCAAATCAAAATGAAAAGTGTCGTTTACATTAACTTTATAACCAATACTCATTTGTTTCTATTTTAGTTTCGTAAAAATAAGTAAAAGAAAACGTTTTCGTAATCGAAAAATAAAAGTTTTATGCTAATTTACTATAGTTTCAAGAAATAATTTTACAAGACTAATAATCCAAAATCTCTAAGAGTTTTAATTGGTTTTGAGAACCAAAACAATTCAAAGTCTTCCAAGTTTGATTCAAAGTCCGCTTTTACTTCTTGAAAAGTGTATATTTTAACGTTAGAAACGGAGATTTTCAACAGCATTTCTACTAGCCATTCTCCTTCCTGCTTGTTAGTTTGAATATTGAAACTTTCTTTTTTATCATGGAAAGTCAAAGTCATCATTTCCCAGGAATTTCCTTTCTTGGATTTGGTAAAATGTTCTACAAATGGTTTTCCGCCTAACCAAACAATTTTTGCTGTAGGCTTGATGTTGAAATCCTCGTCTTCAAGTAAAGCGTCAAAAATAAAATCAGGTGAAATTTTAGTCTTTGGAATTTTAAATTCAAACCAGTCCTGCAACTCGTAATCAAAACAGATTCCGTGCATGAAATTGAACAAGGATTTCTTGAGCCCAAAACTGAATTTATCATGATTGATTCCTGTTGAATCAGTATAATTAATATCATTATTTGCAAAAGTTCCAATCGCTTCGGTTTCCTTTACCACACCAAATTTCTCCGGATACAAGCCCACTGGACTGTGCGCGGTCATTGCAAATTGATGCCAAAATCCCGATTGTAATACACCAACTTCAAATAATTGACGCACCATTTCAAGGCTATCCACCGTTTCCTGAATGGTTTGGGTAGGATATCCGTACATCAAATACGCATGAACCATAACGCCTGCTTCAGTAAAATTCCGGGTGACTTTCGCAACTTGTTCTACTGTTACACCTTTGTCGATAAGTTTCAATAATCGATCAGAAGCGACTTCGAGACCACCAGATACCGCAATGCAACCGGAAGCTTTTAGAAGTAGACACAAATCTTTGGTAAAACTTTTTTCAAATCGAATGTTCGTCCACCAAGTAACCGCTAATTTCCTGCGGAGTATTTCTAGTGCTAGAGCGCGCATCAAAGCAGGAGGTGCAGCTTCATCCACAAAATGAAATCCGTTCTCGCCTGTTTGGGCAATCATTTCTTCTATTCGGTCGCATAATAAATTGGCTGCAACGGGTTCGTAAATTTTGATATAATCTAAAGAAATATCACAAAACGTACATTTTCCCCAATAGCAACCGTGCGCCATAGTGAGTTTATTCCAGCGGCCATCACTCCACATGCGGTGCATTGGATTTACAATTTCGATTACCGAAATGTATTTATCCAAAAGTAAATCAGAGTAATCTGGAGTACCCACTTGTGATTGTTTATAATCAGGCTTTAGGGAATTATTTTTGTAAACTACTTTTCCGTCTTCCAACAGAAAAGTTCTTTTATATAGCTTCTCGACTGCGTTCGAAGTGACAGCATTTATTAATTCTTCAATTGGTGCTTCTCCATCATCCAACGTAATAAAATCGAAAAACTCAAAAACTCGAGTATCCGAAAGCGAACGCAGTTCCGTATTTGGGAAACCGCCGCCCATTGAAATTTTAGTATTCGGATAATGCTTTTTCACCCATTGCGCGGAACGAAAAGCTGAATATAGATTTCCTGGAAACGGAACAGAAATCAAAAAAAATGTAGGTTGAACGGTTTCTATTTTTTCTTTCAAAATCGAAAGAAGAATGTTATCAATGTACGTTGGCTCTTGTTGTAAGGCTTCGTACAATTCGTCAAAAGAATTGGCAGACCTACCTAAGCGTTCGGCATAGCGACTGAAACCAAAATTCGCATCGACACATTCAACGATAAAATCTGAAATATCTTCGAGATACAAAGTCGCCAAATGTTTCGCTTTATCCTGTGTTCCCATGGTTCCAAAAGCCCAATCTAATTCTTCTAATTGTGCAAACCGAGATGCTTCAGGCAAAAAATCTTCCTGACATATTTGAAGCGCTAATGTTGGATTTTTCCCTTGAAGGAAAGCAATAACAGGATTTATCGTTTTAAGGTATTCATCTTGCAAAGCGTAAATACGTTTCGAATTATCTGAGACTTCTCCAACGTTAAACTTTAAACTTGCGACTTTAAACAAATTTTCAAGTCCTTCTTTCGAAAACAATTTCAAAATCACTTCGATGCCCAAATCCGCCTGAACAGACTCAATGTTTTTAGTATTCAGAAACCCTTTGATATATGCGGTTGCCGGATAAGGTGTATTCAGTTGGGTAAAAGGCGGCGTAATTACGAATAATTTGGTTTTCAAAAGAAATAAGTTTGGTGCAAAAATAAGGCTTATTTATGTTCTTTCCACAAAAGTAAAAGGCTACGTTTTTATTTATTCTTTGGATTCAAATATAAAATAATGCCATTTTTAGTTTTTATGTAATCTGTAGATATTTAATTACATTTGTTTTGCTATAAATCTTACTTATGAAGCGAATTTTTCTTTTTCCTTTTTTATTTTTTTACTTTTTACTTTTTACTTTTTCATTTGCAATGCAAGGTCAATGTTTTGATTGTACAAAAAACTTTGGTGGTTGGAATGATGATGCTACTGCTGATTTAAAGAAAGCAAGCGATGGTATATACTTAGCAAAGAATGGAGGGAATTTCGGAGATTGGATGTCTATTTACAAATTTGATTTTAATTGCAATTTAGTTTGGAAAAAAGAAATTGACGAAAGAAATCTCTATTTAAGTAAGTTAGCAATTGACAGCCAAGACAATATATATGTTTTATTTACTTGGTATAATGCTCATAATACTGTAGGCACCTATCCACAATTGTTTAGTGGATTGCCTATGTATCCTGGATTAAATCTGGTGAAATTTGATAAAAATGGAAATTTTGTTTGGAACCGATCAATAGGTAGTGGTGCAGATTACGGAATGAGAGATATCTATATCCACAATGATATTCTATACATAACTGGCACATTCATGGCTAGCATAACAATCAACAATCAAATAACACTGACAAACACCTTTAATACCGGATATTATTTATACCATCCATTATTATTCATTTCTAAATTTGATCTTGATGGAAATCTAAAAGAAGCTAAAAAATTTGGAACTAGCGATGCTGAGTATACTAGCTCTGCAATGGATAAAAATGGAGATTTATATTTCGCAAAATATTCACCTTCAAATAGTTCATATACTCATTCAGACATTGATAAAATCGATACTAATTTAAATATTGTCTGGAGTAAAGAAATTTCCAACAATAAAACTAAAAATGCATCTTTTCACAGACCAACTCTTTTGCATTATAACCCTAACAATGACAAATTATATCTGTGGGCATCTTTTTACAAACTAGCAGATATACTTGGAACTATTTATACAGATCCTATCGAAGGATATCATTTTACCCAAAGTATTTTATCAGAATTCAATATTACCACAGGAAACTTAGAGAGAATTAAACAAATTAACAACTCATCACGTTTGGACATTCCCGGAATGGATGGAAACTCTTCAGGAAACACGGGTTATTTAACTGAAAAAGGAAATGAATTATTTATTTTTTCTAGTTTTACCGGCACAATGACATTTCCCAATGCAACGATCAAAAGTAGAACGTACACTAGTGGTTCGTCTGAATATAATAGTGAGGATTTGGTACTTTTTAAAGTCAATTTAAACAATTTTGAATCTGAATTTATACTAAAATCAAATGGAACAAATTATTATTCGCAAGGCATGTCTACTGATGCTGCTAGCCCAATTTTATTTAATGGAAATGACCTATTCCTAACGGCAAATTTTCAAAGTTCCCCATTAACTATCAACGGTTCTTTTATCAACAATAACAGTGGTAACAATGCCAGCGATGTTATGTTTTATAAATATAAACTTGATGCATCAAATGCCACTGGTGAAATAATCACTGAAAATACCTGTTTGAACGGCTTGACTAGCTTTAAGGTAAACGGAACATTTGATTCAATTAGTTGGGATTTTAACGACCCTAATTCATCATCAAATAGTGCAGCAATTAATAATCCAACACACCAGTTTTCAGATGAAGGGACTTATCACGTTAAAGTGATAGTAAATTGCGGCTCTGATTCACAAACGCTAGAAAAAGACATCACTATTACTAATACCCCTGCTATTAATACTCTGAACTCCATTTATTCCTGCGAGACGATTCCAGGATCTGGAATATCGAACTCCTTTGATACTTCGAATATAAACTCGACTATAGTAGGGAGTCAAACTAATTTAGTAGTTGAATATATAGATTCAAATGGAAATTTATTACCCAGTCCTTTACCAAATCCATATACCAATACAATCAAAAAAGAAGAAACCATAAGAGTCAAAAGTTATTTTCAAAATAATCCATTTTGCTTTGTTGAAACCGATTTAAAACTTTACACATTTGATAAGTCTACAAATCCCATTATAATTTCCCCTCAAACTTTTTGCATTCAACAAAATGCAACAATTAGTAGCATTGCAATTACAGGTCAAAATATAAAATGGTATGATACTTTAACAAATGGAACTCTTTTATCAAACACAACTCCACTTGAAAACGGAATCACTTATTACGCCTCACAAACCATTAGTGGCTGCGAAAGCGAAAGAATTCCTGTCCTAATAAATACCCAAAATACTCCTGAACCAACAGGAAATACAAGTCAGACTTTTTGTTCCAGTCAAAACCCAACTTTGGAAACTATCAAGATTTCAGGTAATGAAATAAAATGGTACAATTCAGCCGCAGTTCTTTTGTCGAATTTAACCTCTTTGCAAGACGGCGTGACTTATTATGCTTCGCAAACAGAAAATAATTGCGAAAGCCTTAATAAATTAGCTGTTACTATTTCACTAATAAACACTTTACCTGCAAATAATTATGAAGAATTATTTTGTGATGATTTGAATGACGGATCCGAGAAAGTGAATCTATCAGTTTACGATTCTAAGTTAATTTCAAATACTTCAGGATATACGTTTTCTTATTATTCGACTTTTTTAGGTGCAGAAAATCAATTGACAGTTAATCAAATCAATAATTTTTCAAATTACAACTTATCTTTTGGTGAGAACAAAATTTATGTTCGCATCAATTCTAATACGCCTTGTTATGCCATTGTTGAATTAAAATTAACGCTTGTATCAAAACCAATTATTACAATTCCTGATGTTGTTCCCATTTGCGAAAACAATTCCATTACTGTTGATGCCGGATTAGGTTTCGACACTTATTTGTGGTCAACAGGTGCAACAACATCTACGATACTTATTGCAAATCCAGGAAATTATTCTGTTACCGTTACTACTAATTACAGTACAATTTTATGTTCGAGTACTAAGAATTTTGAAGTACGAAAATCAAACATTGCCATTATAAATTCTGTAGAGACGAAAGATTGGACCGACAATCAGAATATAATTACTGTTTTTGCATCGGGCGCAGGTGATTTCGAATATTCAATTGATGGTACTCATTTTCAGGACAGCAATCAATTTTCGGCATTGTTTAGTGGCGAATATACCGTACATGTCCGAGACAAAAATGGTTGCGGAACTGCCACAGATGAAGTCTTTTTATTAATGTACCCCAAATATTTTACCCCAAACGGAGATGGTTTTAATGATACTTGGAATATTAAATTTTCAGATTTGGAAACCAACTTGATTATAAAAATATTTGACCGTTATGGAAAATTAATCAAAGAATTAATCCAAAATAACGATTGGAACGGAACCATGAATGGATATGAACTTCCTTCCGATGATTATTGGTTTGTAGTAAACAGAGCTGATGGAAAAGAATATAAAGGTCATTTTAGTTTAAAGAGATAATTACTATTTTCCTAAACATATCTTAAACCAAAAAAAAATAACTTTACTTTTTCTTACTTTAGCGACAAATTTAGAAACTCAAAACATGCCAACCGACTGTATCAGCTATCAAAATTCCGGATATTTCTCTTCTTTAATGAACGATTATTTAGATCAAAAGAACAATCTAGATTCTCTATACAATAGATTCCCAAAGCTTGAGAACTTTGAAGATCAAATCCTTGAAAAGCAGAACAACTACAATAATAACAACAGACCAACTCTAGTTTCCACTTTACAAAAACAATATTCAAAAGTTGAAACTTCAGTTTTGACCAAACAAAATATTGACGCTTTAAATAACCCGAATACATTTACTGTTACAACAGGACATCAGTTAAATTTGTTCAGCGGACCTTTATATTTTTTGTACAAAATCATTTCGACCATTAATTTAACAACTGAATTAAAAGCGAAATATCCAACGTATAATTTCGTGCCCGTTTACTGGATGGCAACCGAGGATCATGATTTTGAAGAAATCAATTATTTCAATTTTAAAGGCAAAAAATTCCGCTGGAACAAAGAAAGTACTGGCCCTGTGGGTCGTTTGTCAACTGAAGGTCTGGATGAATTTCTTGAAATATTTACATTAGAAATCGGCTCCAGTTTAAATGCTGACACGATAAAAAAATTATTTGAAGATTCATATCTCAAACACGATAATCTAGCCGATGCCACAAGATTTTTAGCAAATTCGCTTTTTGGTGCGTATGGTTTAGTTATTTTGGATGCTGATAATGCTGATTTAAAACGCAACTTTATCCCTTTTGCAAAAGAAGAATTACTGCATCAATCTTCCCATAAATTAGTGTTGGAAACTGCCGAAAAGTTAAAAGAGTATACGGTTCAGGTAAATCCTCGTGAAATCAATTTGTTCTATATTGAAGATGACATCAGAGAACGTATAATATTTGAAAACGACAGATACAAAGTAAACCACACTAAAATTGAGTTTTCTGAAAATGAAATTCTATCCCTTTTAGAAAATCATCCGGAGAAATTCAGTCCCAACGTGATTATGCGTCCTTTGTATCAGGAAGTGATTTTACCAAATCTATGTTACATCGGCGGAGGTGGAGAAATTGCCTATTGGTTGGAACTAAAATCCTTTTTTGCTGCTGCAAAAGTAACTTTTCCAATGCTTTTATTGAGAAACTCTGTACTATTGGCAACCGAAAAGCAAGCTAAAAAAGCAGATAAATTAGACTTGAATTGGGGTGGTTTATTTTCGAAACAGGCCGATTTAGTAACAACTAAAACCAAAGAATTGTCAGATTTCCCAGTCGATTTAACGCATCTTAAAATCCAATTGCAAAAACAATTTCAGGAGCTTTATGATGTAGCGAACAAAACCGACGAGTCTTTCCTTGGAGCTGTAAAAGCGCAGGAAACCAAACAAATAAAAGGATTAGAAAATCTGGAAAAACGCTTACTGAAAGCACAAAAAAGAAAATTAAGTGAAATTTTGCAACGCATCACTGAGTTGCAAAACGAGTTATTCCCAAACCAAAGTTTACAGGAACGACAAACTAATTTTTCGGAATTTTATTTAGAATTTGGTGAAAATCTAATCTCAACATTAGTCAAACAGCTCAAACCATTGGACAATAAATTTGATATTATTGTACTTTAATCAGATAACCGTTATTTGAATGCCGAATTTGTAAAAATATTCAATAAAAAAATACTATTTTTGCACAAAATTTAAAAAATAAAAAAATGGCTACTAATAGAACTTTTACAATGATTAAGCCTGATGCTGTTGCTAACGGACACATCGGAAACATCCTTGCAATGATTACAAACGCAGGTTTCAAAATCGTTTCTTTGAAATTAACACAATTAACTGTTGCTGATGCACAAGCTTTTTACGAAGTACACGCTGCAAGACCTTTCTACGGTGAATTAGTTGAATTCATGTCAAGAGGACCAATTGTTGCTGCTATTTTAGAGAAAGACAATGCTGTTGAAGATTTCAGAACTTTAATTGGTGCTACAAATCCAGCTGAAGCTGCTGAAGGAACTATCCGTAAAGCATACGCAACTTCTATTGGTGAAAATGCAGTTCACGGTTCTGATAGCGATGAAAATGCAGCTATCGAAGGTGCTTTCCATTTTGCTGGAAGAGAGCAATTCTAGTATTCAGTGTTCAGTTTTTAGTGTTCAGTCACATATTAATCTGAAAACAAATAGAAAATCCCGTTTCAAAATCGAAACGGGATTTTTTTATTTCAAAAATCTTAAATCAAAAATCGTTATTCAACAATCTTATATCTCTACCTCAAAACCACATCCTTCACCACATCACGTCTTAATTCTTCATTAATCATCGCGACGATTTTAGACTTTCCGTGACTTAATTCTTCACGCAAAACGGACGAAGTCAACTCAACATACAAAGTACTTCCTTTCAAAACCACGTTATTAGTGTAACTGTTCACACCATTCCCCATTAGGTTTTTCCAGGCATCTTTCACGTCAATTTGATCCATTCCCGGTTGCAGTTTATTCACTTGGATAATTTGTTTCAAAACATCCCCTATCGTACTCTGATTATTTAGTCGTTTTGCCATCGCCCAGTAAATTTATTGATGTTGCTTTCTTGTAATGATATTCTATATTTTCTTTGTTCAACAGCACTAATTCTTGCTCTGAAACAGCAATTAATTCCTCACTCCACTTCATGTACGGTGTTGAATAATCTAAAAATACTTTGTCATCCGCAAATCGAACCATTACGTTTTCATACGCATCGTTCACTAAAAAAGTTCCGTCTAATTGTGGCATTACTTTCTTCCGAATGCCCTTATTATTCTTTATCTCAAAATAATCATACACTTCATTCATCCTATATTCTTTGTCCTTTATGGAATCAAAAACAACCTTCTCCACTTCCCAATATCCGTTTATTTTTGAAATTTCTTCTGGCTTTATCTTTTGCTGACAAGCCACAAAAAGAAATGCTATAAAAAGAATGCTAAATGTATTTTTCATATGATAATAATTTTTAGGAGCTGTTTCCTGCTTTTCGCTTCAATCTTTTTATCCGCTGAAAAAGCGGCTAAAAAGGATTTACGCTGCAATCAGGGCTAGGTATACCTTCTGACCCAGCCAATATGTTAATGACAATAGGCATAAATGACCAACAAATCTATGGTATTCACAGCTGTAAAATAATAAATGTCCTACTGAGAAATGTTGCAAATCTTTATAATCCAGATTTTGATCTATGAGATTATGATGAAGTCTTGTGTCAAAAAATTAGTAATTCGCATCAGTACTCTATTTTGTTTTCATCCGTTTCAAGAAACCTAAAACAAAGAATACCAAACCAACTACCAACAAAAAATAATAGACACTCAGACTCTTATCGCGAATAAGATTTGCAATTATAAAAGAAACAATACTTACAAAATAAAAATAAATTGGGTTGCTGTTTTTGATAGAAGAGAAATTCATTAGCTACCTATTATTTAAAAAAACTATCTACAAACTCATATTTATTAAAAACCTGCAAATCTTCAATTCCTTCACCCACACCAATATATTTTACAGGAATTTGAAATTGATCGGAAATACCAATCACAACCCCGCCTTTGGCAGTACCGTCCAATTTAGTAACTGCTAAACAAGTCACTTCGGTAGCTGCTGTAAATTGTTTCGCTTGTTCAAAAGCATTCTGACCGGTTGATCCATCCAAAACCAATAACACATCATGTGGCGCGTCACCAACGACTTTTTGCATCACTCGTTTTACCTTGGTCAACTCGTTCATTAAGTTAATTTTATTATGCAAACGACCTGCGGTATCAATAATAACAATGTCGGCATTTTGAGCCACTGCTGATTGCAAGGTATCAAAAGCTACCGAAGCGGGATCACTTCCCATATCCTGACGAACAATAGGAACGCCTACTCGATCTGCCCAAATTTGTAATTGATCAATTGCTGCTGCACGAAAAGTATCCGCCGCACCAAGCACAACCTTGTAGCCCTGTTTTTTAAATTGATACGCTAATTTACCAATGGTAGTCGTTTTCCCAACACCGTTTACCCCAACAACCATTAAAACATAAGGCTTGGCTTGAATTGGAATTACAAATTCACTGGCTTCCCCAGAATTGGTCTCTGATAACAAAGCTGCAATTTCTTCTCTAAGGATTTGGTTGAGTTCTTCTATTCCCAAATATTTATCTGAAGCCACACGGCTTTCTATTCGGGTAATAATCTTTAAGGTTGTATTCACACCAACATCTGAGGCCACTAAGATTTCCTCTAAATTATCTAAAACTTCATCATCAACCTTAGACTTTCCGGCAACCGCTTTGGTTAGCTTTGAAAAGAAATTTGTTTTTGATTTTTCAAGACCTTTGTCTAATGTTTCTTTTTTCTCTGATGAAAATATTCTTTTGAAAAAACTCATTGTATAAATAGTATTAAGAATGAAGTATTTAAGTCCAACGAACCAATACGTTTTCTACTGGTAAATATAGAAAATAAAAAAGCTACTTCCGAATGAAAGTAGCTTTTCTATATAATGCTTATTGAATATTATTTCTTTTTCAAGAATTCATCAACTGATTCTGGAGTCATAATAGATTCTACGAATGTATATGCACCTGTTTTAGGAGATTTCACCATTTTGATGGCTTTTGATAATCTCTTAGAAGCTGTCTGTAACGTTGCTACTGTTTTCTTTGCCATGACTAATAATTATTTAATTTCTTTATGAACAGTTACACGTTTCAAGATTGGATTAAATTTTTTAATCTCTAATCTGTCCGGAGTATTTTTTTTGTTCTTTGTTGTTATGTATCTTGAAGTCCCTGCAACACCTGATGTTTTGTGTTCAGTACATTCTAAAATTACCTGGATTCTATTACCTTTCTTTGCCATCTTGCTATTTTTTTATTTTGGAAGGGATTATTTAATAAATCCTTCTGACTGAGCTTTTTTCAAAACTGCAGCGATTCCATTTTTATTAATTGTTTTTATCGTAGATGCAGCTACTCTTAGAGTAATCCATCTATCTTCTTCTGGAAGATAAAAACGCTTTTTAACTAAGTTTACAGAAAATTTTCTCTTAGTTTTGTTCATAGCGTGAGAAACGTTATTTCCTACCATCGCTCTTTTACCTGTAAGGTCACAAACTCTTGACATTATACTTATCTTTTATCGTTATTCAAAATCAGGGTGCAAAGAAAAGAAAAATAAACCTATTAACCAACAATATTATCGCACATTTTTCAAAATTTCTTTCTGTAATAGTTCCAAACTTTTAATTACCGCTCTATCTATCACTTTTTCACGGGGTTGACCAAAATTAAATTCTTCAACAATTATTTCATTTGGCGTAGCTAATGCGATAAAAACAGTTCCTAATTCCGCGTTTGAGTCTCCTTTTGTCGGACCGGCATTTCCCGTTGTCGCAATTGCATAATCCGTTTTCATCATCTTTTTTACACTCAACGCCATCCCCGAAACTACTTCCCTGCTCACCACTGAATATTCGTTTATAAGACTTTCCGGAATGCCTAAAACATTAATTTTCACCTCTGTTCCGTAAGAAACTACACTGCCTTTAAAATAGCTCGAAGCTCCCGGAACCGATGTTAACAAAGCTGCAATTTTACCTCCGGTGCAGCTTTCGGCACTCGAAATGGTTTTATTTTGCTTTACAAGCATTTTACCAACCACAACTTCGATGGTTTCTTCATCATCAAAACCACCAATTATATCGTGAATAAGTGCATCAAGAGAAGCTACATTTTCATCAATAGCCGCTTCTAATTTTTTCTTATCGATACCTCGGGCAGAAAGTCGCAAACGAACTCTCCCAGGACTTGGTAAATAAGCCAATTTGATGAATTCCGGAAGGTTATTTTCCCAATCTTCGATTCGTTCCGCCACCAGACTTTCGCCCTGTCCGTACGTCAGAATTGTTTTATGGATAATATACGGACGTTTGTATTCCCGAACTACTTTAGGGATGATTTCATTTTCTACCAAATATTTCATTTCATAAGGAACTCCGGGAAGCGAAATAAAAACGGTATTTTCCTTTTTCATCCACATCCCCGGCGCAGTACCCACCTGATTGTGAAGCACCGTACATTTTGATGGAACCAGCGCCTGATCTTTATTGATTTGCGATGCTGTTCTGTTCATCACACGCTCAATAAGCTCAATAACATGCTTTTCGACCGCTTCATCAATGATCAGTTCATCTTCAAAGTAATCACAGAATGTTTTCTTGGTCACATCATCTTTTGTTGGCCCTAAACCGCCCGTAACAATCACTAAATCTACTTTGTTTTGAAGAGAGGCAAACGTATCTAAAATATGCTTTTTATCATCACTTATCGAAATCATTTCGTTGATTTCAACTCCAATTTTGTCTAACGATTTGGCAATAAAACCAGAATTTGTATCGACAATTTGACCTATTAAAATTTCGTCACCAATGGTAACTATAGTTGCTTTCATTTATTTAATTAAAATTTTAAATTTATCTCTACCACTACAATCAAACAATGTATACTTGCTCACTTTAGGATTTGTTTAATCACATTCTGCAGGGATTTCTAAAAATTTTTGGATTTTTGCAAATTGTGAAAGTTTATAGATAAACTCATACTGCTTTTTATCGTGACTAAGGGAGAAAATTTCTTTTGCAATACCATTTGGTCTGTTTTTACTTGTTGCACTAACATCGAATATACTTGAAAACATCATTAATGGAGGATGAAAATCCGTATTGTTTTCTACAATGTAATTTGAGATTCCACGATTATATCTTTTCGACTCTGCATTTTTACGATACTTCATCTCATAATTCTGATAGGAAATTCCATTGATTAAAGTATCCTTTTTATTGATAAAATCAAACCTCGCCGAATCGTATTTGCGCTTGTCTTTCTGATATTGAATATTTTCACAACTCAACACCATGGTTTCAGCTTTAAAAAAATCATTTTTATCAATTGTGGAAATACTGCGAATGCCTTTTTCATCCTTAAAATCCATTTTGAAATTCAAATTATCCTCTTCATAAACATAAACGCTATAACTATCGTCTTCAGAATTAGTTAAAAGGTATCGTTTCTCTGGTTTTGAAGTTTCATTTTTCTGAAAATTATATTCAATGATATAATTAAAAGAATAATTTTTCTGAGAATATATGGTAAATGAACAAAATAAAAAAAACAGAAGTCCTATTTTGTCTTTCATATTTGTCTTTTAAGTTCAAAGGAGTGTGTTTGTTTTTTTAAATAAGTAGCATTAAATAAATAGTATTCACTTGCAATTTTCGTGAGAGATAAAAGTGAAAATCCTCCCGCTTTTCCGGGAGATTACTTCACCTAATTATATTTTCATAGGAGTTCAATGAACTTCGTTTGTAACGGATAGCACGACCACGCTGTAACGATAGTGAAAACGTGGTCACGCCACAATATTACAAATCGAAATCTTTTTTGATTTCTTTAATAGCGTCGTTGACTTGGTTTTTTACGCTCTTAAAAGTTTCTTTAATGTCTTTCTTTTTACCTTCAGCTTTCGTCCAGGCTTCGACCTGAAGAATCTCTTCAAAAGCGACGTTTAAACCCATCAAATCTAAGGTTGGCTTTATCTTGTGCGCATAGGCATAAGCATGCTTGTGGTCTTTCTTTTTAATTCCTTCCTTTATTTGTTGTAAATCATCTGGAACTTCGGTAACGAATAAAGTCAGAATTTCATTTACAAATTCCGGATCGTTGTCTGAAAGTGCGTACACTTTTGAAAGGTTGTAGTTTATAGCCATTATTTTACTTGTATTCTAAATAGTTGTTGTCCTTCTAAAAATCCTTCCAAAACGTCGTCTGGCTTTACAGCAGCGACTCCTTCCGGGGTTCCCGTAAAAATAATATCACCAATTTTTAACGTAAAAAACTGAGAAACATATGAAATGAGTTCGTCAATTTTCCACAGCATAAAACTAGAATTACTTATTTGTACTGTCTTATTATTATTGGTTAATTCAAAAGTAATATTTTCTAGTGAACTAAATTGATTTTTTGGCAAAAATTCACCTATAACTGCCGAGCCGTCAAATGCTTTTGCTTTTTCCCAAGGCAGTCCTTTTGCTTTTAATTTATCCTGTAGATCACGAGCGGTAAAATCGATTCCGACACTAATTTCATCATAATATTTATGCGCAAATTTAGGTTCGATGTATTTCCCCACTTTACTTATTTTGACAATAATTTCAATTTCATGGTGCACATCTTCCGAGAATTCCGGGATTACAAACGGGTGTTGTTTCAACAATACAGCCGAATCCGGCTTCATGAAAACTACCGGTTCCGTTGGTCTTTCGTTATGCAATTCCTCTATATGATTGGTGTAATTCCTACCGATGCAGATTATTTTCATTTCTTGTTAATTAAAAAATTAAATGATTAAAAGATTCAAAAATTAGCTTAATTTATTATTCAGTTTTCGAAGTTTAATCGCTGTTAAAACTTTTTTGGTATACAACGGAAAATCAGCATTTTGAATCCAACTGAAATAACCGGGTTCTGTTTCCAAAATTTTACCCACTTTTACTCCTTTATGTTTTCCAAAAGTGAAAATTTCTTCATTGTCTTTATCAAAAGCTATCATTCCGGCAAAATCAGCGATTTTTTTTCGAGTTGTAAACTCTGATAATGATTTCATGTCGTTTTCCAGTTCCGGATAACGGTCCAGTTGTGCTTTCAAAATTTCATAAGTAGCCATCGTATCTGCTTCTGCAGAATGCGCATTTTCAAGCGTTTTTCCGCAATAAAACTTATGTGCCGCGCTTAAAGTTCGCTCTTCCATTTTATGAAAAACAGTTTGCACATCTACTGAAACTCTATTTTTCATGTCAAAATCTACTCCGGCACGTAACATTTCTTCGGCCAATAACGGAATATCAAAACGATCTGAATTAAATCCAGCCAAATCACTGTCTTTAATCATATTATAAACTTGCGTCGCTAACTCATTAAAAGTAGGTTCATTCGCCACTTTTTCATCAGTAATTCCATGGA
Organism: Flavobacterium caseinilyticum; assembly: GCF_004349085.1. Lineage (GTDB taxonomy): Bacteria > Bacteroidota > Bacteroidia > Flavobacteriales > Flavobacteriaceae > Flavobacterium > Flavobacterium caseinilyticum. The sequence goes on from NZ_SMFM01000002.1 coordinate 768,812, forward strand.
CAGCCGTTGTCTGCGGCGGAATTGGAATCGTTGGATTTACCAGCCAGGTTTTGCTTTCTTTATTTCCGTTTGGAAAAACTTTGAATATTGAGATTTCTACAATTCTATCTTTCCCGATGTCAATTCCTGTGGTTTCAAGATCGAAAAAGCAAATTGGTTTATTGAGTTTAAGTTCCATTTTTAAATTTTGTGTGGTTACAAATATAGAAATTTGGGTTTAATTCCGTTTAAAGTTCCACCTTTAAAGTTCCAGAAGACCTCAAAAAAAGAAAACCCGATTGATTTTTGAAAATCAATCGGGCTTTTATTGTAATTATAAAGTTTTAAACATCTCTGTTTACATCAAATGCTTCTAAATATTCAGCGACTCTTTTTACAAAACTACCTCCTAACGCGCCGTCGACCACTCTGTGATCATAGCTGTGCGACAAGAACATTTTCTGGCGAATCCCGATAAAATCTCCATCGGGAGTTTCAATTACCGCCGGCATTTTACGGATTGCTCCAAGGGCTAAAATACCCACTTGCGGCTGATTCAAAATTGGCGTGCCAAAAACACTTCCAAAAGTTCCGACATTCGTAACCGTATAGGTTCCGCCTTGTGTATCGTCCGGTTTTAGTTTACCCGCTTTTGCGCGACCACCTAAATCGTTTACCGCTTTGGCCATTCCTACTAAATTCAATTGATCCGCATTTTTAATAACGGGAACAATTAAGTTTCCGTTTGGTAACGAAGCCGCCATTCCAAGGTTGATATTTTTCTTTTTGATGATATAATCGCCATCAACAGAAATATTCATTCCAGGATAATCTTTCAACGCTTTCGCAACCGCTTCCATGAAAATTGGGGTATACGTCAACTTCTCTCCTTCTCTCTTTTCGAAAGTATTTTTATTTTTCTCTCTCCATTTTACAATATTCGTAACATCGACTTCAATAAATGATTGTACGTGAGCCGAAGTTTGTACCGAAGCGACCATATAACCCGCAATCAGCTTGCGCATTCTGTCCATTTCTATAATTTCATCACCACCACTTACAGAAACCGGAGCTGCTTTTTGAGCCACTGGAGCAACAACAGGTTTTTGAACTGCGGCAACCGGAGCGGCAACTGCAGGCTGGCTAGTTCTATTTTTTACGTAGTCTAAAATATCATTTTTAGTTACTCTTCCTTCTTTTCCTGTGCCTGAAATTGCTGCTAATTCAGCAACCGAAACTCCTTCTTCTTTAGCGATATTTTTCACCAAAGGCGATAAGAATTTTTCAGATTCCGAATAATCAGCAGAGAAATCCTTTAAAGAGGCATCATTTTCTTGGGTTACAGACACTTCCGGTTTCACCGCTTTTGTCAATTCAGCAATAACCTCAGGAGCAACCGCTTCATTAACAATTGAGACACGTTCTCCACCTTCGGTTTCAATAATTGCGATAGTTTGACCCACTTGAACCAAATCATCTTTTCCGAACAATTGTTCAACCAAAATTCCGGAAACTTCGCTTGGCACTTCACTGTCTACTTTGTCTGTAGCAATTTCAAGTACAGCTTCGTCAGCTTCAATTCTGTCTCCCACTTCTTTTAACCAGTTTGTAATGGTTGCTTCTGCAACGCTTTCTCCCATTTTTGGAAGTTTTAATTCAAATCTTGCCATATTGTTAACCTAAAAGGTGATATTGATTTTCAGTTTGCGAAATTACTAAATATTTCAAATATAAATTACATTAAATGTAATTTATTACTCTATTTCTATAATCTCACCTCTCTCGTTACTATTGTTACTTCCTATTAAAAAATTAGCGGTTTTAGGTATAATTTTAAAGGTAATCCCTTTAATCCTTGACGATTCGAGAATTGCGATACATTCTTTAAAAGAAATGAATTCGTTATCTAAAATAAATTCCACTGCTTTTTTGTTTTTAACAGAAGACGAAATTACCATTTTTTCTGTTTTTAAATCGTGAAACCGGACTTTATTTTGCAAAACAAGATGCAGTTTATCCGCTAATTTTTCGTTTTCCGAATACAAAAGATATGATTTTGGAACTGTTTTTATTACAGATTTCCCTTGAAACATTTTTACCAAAGAAAAAAACACGATTCCTGTCTTCATAAAAATCGAGAATAACGCGGATCCCGAACCATCGGGACTAAAATGCTTTTTGTAAAAGAAATTCATTGCTTGCTGAAACCGCTTCATATACGTTTCGTCCTTAACGGTGCTTTCTCCTTTATAATGGATTACGGTCGTTTCATGGAAATAATAATTCGACTTTCCTTTTAGCAAAATCCGATAAGACAAATCGATATCATCTGAATACATGAAACAATCTTCATCAAATCCGCCCACTTCAACATACAAATCCCTTTTCAAGAACATAAATGCACCCACAAGAATGTCTACTTTTCCTGTTTGGTTTTCGTTTAAATCTTGCGCATAATATTTTCCAAAAGTTTTTGATTTGGAAAACAATTTATACAAACTGGTAACCTTTGTAAAAGCGACCCAAGGTGTTGGAACACCCCGTTTACTTTCGGGCAAAAAATTTCCCGCTCCATCGATGAGTTTGCAACCTACAATTCCTAAACTATTCTTCTCGACTGCGTCCGAAGTGACAAAATTCAAAATTTTCACAAACGTATCTTCGGCGACAACCGTATCGGGATTCAAAATACAAATGTATTCGCCTTTGGCTTGGGCTACGCCAATGTTGTTGCCTTTTGGAAAACCAATATTTTCGTTATTTTGAATGAGTTTTACGTTTGGAAAACGATGTTTCATCATGGCACAACTGTCATCGAAAGAATTATTATCGATTACAATGATTTCACCGTCAATGGTTTCTAAAGCGTTCTGAACGCTTAAAACACAGAGCTCGAGGAAATACCGAACGTTGTAATTGAGGATAATGACGGATAACTGCATTTTTCAAAGATATATTTTAAGATGTAACAACACAAAGTATTAAGGTTACAAAATACAAAAACATGTTTCCCTTTAGCCCCGATTACAGTGAAAATCCTTTGAGAGGAACGAACAAAGATTGAAGCGGAAAGCGGGAACTATATCAGCAAGTAAGCCTAAATCATTCGCTCCAAATTCTAATTATAAACTTGAGAAACTTTACTTTTGTTACATATTAACGAATCTCAAGATAATAATTCATTGAAAAAAATATTCTCACTAGCACTATTATTTGCCATTTGTACTTCGCAAGCTCAAATTTTAGGTTGCATCGACCCACTCTCTAAAAACTACAATTCTGCCGCAACTGTAAATGACGGAAGTTGTGACTATGCGTCGGCAAGAATTAAACCTAAATATTCGGTAAAATTAGATGCCATTCTGAAAGAAACTTCCAGTTTAATACAAAGCGATTCTCTTTTTTGGACCAGTAATGATGACACTGACACGGCACTTTATGAGATTGACAACAAAGGTGTTATTCAAAATAAAATTGAACTAAAAAACGTAACCAATACCGACTGGGAAGAAATTGCGCAAGACAATGACTATTTTTACATTGGCGATTTTGGGAATAATGTCTCCGGAAACAGAAAGGATCTTCATATATTACGAGTTGAAAAACAGTCGCTTTCGCAGCACAATCCAAAAATTGATACGCTGTCTTTTTCATATTCCAATCAAACGGATTTTAAAAAAGCAAAGGCCAATACAACCAATTTTGATTGCGAAGCATTTGTTGTTTCCGGTGACAGTATTTACATGTTTACCAAAGAATGGAAAGAAAAAAGAACTAGTGTTTATGTAATTCCAAAACTTCCCGGAAACCATATTGCAAAACTGAAAGAATCCTATAATGTGAAAGGATTAATTACCGCAGCAACCTATCTTGCCGAAAAAAAACTGCTGGTTCTTGCTGGCTACAGCAAGTCTTTATCGCCTTTTCTGTATCTGTTTTACGATTATAATGAATCCGGTTTTTTCTCCGGAAACAAGAGAAAAATTAAAATTGCGCTTCCGTTTCATCAGATGGAAGGCATCAGCACGTTAGATGGACTTCATTACTTTCTAACCAATGAAAATTTCGCCAGAAAACGAATTATTAATGTCCCGCAGCAGTTACATCAATTTGATTTAAGCGCATTTTTAGCCAATTATCTGAAACAATAATTGTTAATGAAAACTTAGATTCGACTAAACTATTGGCAAATCGTCATTTAATAGCTTACTTTTGCAAAAAATTTAGCCCTGTGAATTATCTTTCTGTAGAAAATATCTCGAAATCTTTTGGTGAACGTACTCTTTTTAAAGACATCTCGTTCGGAATCAATAAAGATCAAAAAATTGCCTTCATAGCCAAAAACGGTTCTGGAAAAACGACTATTATGAGTATCATTAATGGTTTGGAAGAATCAGATACCGGACAAGTCGTATTGAGAAAAGGAATCAAAATGGCGTTTCTTTCGCAAAACAATAATTTGCAGGAAGAATTGACGATTGAAGAAAGCATTTTCGCGTCGGATAATGAGACGTTGAAAGTGATTGAAGCCTATGAAAAAGCATTAGAAAATCCCGAAGATGAAGAAGCCTACCAAAAAGCTTTTGACGGAATGGATCAGCACAATGCGTGGGATTTTGAAACGCAATACAAGCAAATTCTATTCAAATTGAAGTTGGAAGATTTCAAGCTGAAAGTAAAAAATCTTTCGGGTGGACAGAAAAAAAGATTGTCACTTGCTATTATTTTGATCAATCGTCCTGATTTATTGATTCTGGATGAACCTACGAATCACTTGGATTTAGAGATGATTGAATGGCTGGAAAGTTATTTTACCAAAGAAAATATTACGTTGTTTATGGTGACACACGACCGTTTCTTTCTAGAGCGTGTTTGTAATGAAATCATCGAATTAGACAATGGAAAATTATACCAATACAAAGGAAATTACTCGTATTATTTAGAGAAAAAAGAAGAACGCATCGCATCTGAAAATTCAAGTGTGGATAAAGCGCAGAATCTTTTTGTGAAAGAACTGGAATGGATGCGCCGTCAGCCAAAAGCGAGAACGACAAAATCGAAATCGCGTCAGGATGATTTTTATGATATCAAGGAAAAAGCACAAAGTCGTCGCCGTGAAAACAAAGTAGAGCTTGAAATTAACATGGAACGCATGGGAAGCAAGATTATCGAGCTTCACAAAATCTCCAAAAAATTCAAGGATCATGTCATCATGGATAATTTCAGTTTTGATTTTCAGCGTGGCGAACGCATTGGAATCATCGGAAAAAACGGAACCGGAAAATCGACATTTTTGAATTTATTGACCGGAACTTTGCCACTTGATGGTGGAAAAGTAGTGATTGGTGAAACAATAAAAGTAGGTTACTACACGCAAAGCGGGATTAACCCAAAACCGGGACAGCGCGTGATTGATGTTATTAAGGAATATGGAGAATTCATTCCTTTGATGAAAGGAAAATTGATTTCGGCTTCGCAATTGTTAGAGCGTTTCTTATTTGATGCTAAAAAACAATATGATTTTGTGGACAGATTGAGTGGTGGAGAATTGAAACGTTTGTATTTATGTACGGTTTTGATTCAGAATCCGAACTTCTTGATTCTGGATGAGCCGACCAATGATTTGGATATTGTAACATTGAATGTTTTGGAAAGCTTCCTTTTGGATTATCCAGGTTGTTTGGTAGTAGTTTCGCATGATAGGTATTTCATGGATAAAATTGTGGATCACTTGTTCATTTTTAGAGGTGATGGTGTAGTTGAAGATTTCCCTGGAAACTATTCTGATTTTAGAGCCTACGAAGACAGTACTGATGTGGCTCAAAAAGAGGAAAACAAAGCTGAAAAGAAAGACTGGAAACAAAACAATCCAACTGGAAACCTGACGTTCAACGAGCAAAAAGAATTCCAAAAAACAGAGAAAGAAATCAAGGATTTAGAGCTTCAGAAAGTAGCAATTGAGCAATTATTCTCAGACGGAAAAATCGATGATGCCTCAATTGAAAAGAAAGCTAACGAATTGAGAAACATCATCAATAAAATTGAAGAAAAAGAGGAAAGATGGTTTGAGCTTAGTGCGAAAATCGAAGGATAAAAGGCCTTTAACCCCCGAAGGGAAATAGAAGCACACATTTGATTACAATTTACAACCCCAACACTTTTAGCAGTAACGCTAAAACTGTTGGGGTTGTTTTTTCTAGAAAGAAAATTTAATCGGTTATTACTATTTAAGGTATTATCTAAAATGATGATATTTGTAAGACACAATAATCGTTTTTAGTATATCAACAAGAATTAAAAGTATTTGTTGGATGAAAAAATGTTCTCGATGCAATAGCCAAAAAACGATTATTCATACCCGATAGCGCGGGTTTGCAATCCATGCCCGTTACAACAAGATTTTAAAAGCTGAATAAAAAACCTAAATCCAATGAATCTCAAAACCACTTTATCAAAATATTCTGGGAAGCCAAACTCATTATTTAAGAAAATTTTTGTGACGTTTTCATTTGCCTATTTACCCTTTTTAGTATTGTTTGTTATCTTAGTGAGTTTTGGACTTATGCCTGTAAACTTTAACAATGAAGATATTTATGGTTTAAATGGAGTTGTGGTTTTAGTTTGCTTTGCTCCTATTTTTGTTTTTATGTTCAGCGCTTTTGCTTACTTGTGGTTTTTATTTGGAAATTTCATTTTACAACTATTTGTTACGCTTTTACCTGAAAACAAACAATAGCCACGACATTACCAAACTGCTAAAAAAATCGACTATAAAAACAAAAAACACAACTATGAAATGGACAATTTTGTTATCGGCACTACTATTATTCGCTTGCAATAAAAAGGAAACTCTGCGCACTACTATTGTAAAAGACACTTTAACCATTCCTGATAGCACTAAAGTAGTAAAGGCTGAAAAGCCAGAAATTCTTTTGCCAGAGCAATATTCTAATGCACGTTTCAAAGAAGTAACTGTCGAACGTATAGATGAAAATAATTTCCGAGTACGCGGAAAAGGGCAAATCTTTGAGGCAAACTTTAATTGGATTATTGAAGACGGACACGACGAGTTAAAGACGGGGTTTCAGACTACTGATGCGGGAGCTCCCGAGTGGGGCAACTTTGACTTTACAATTACTGTTGAGAAAAAACGAGAGAATTCTAAATTGACTCTCGTTCTATTTGAATCAAGCGCTAAAGATGGTAGCCGTCAACATGAACTCCCGATTGTTCTTTTTTAAGTTTAGCTCGCTCTTAAAAACTTGCAATAGTTTTTGGTTAAGCTATGTAAATGTCTTTGACTTTGTGACAACAATAGTAGTGATAAAAAAACCACAACAAAATCCAATTCTGTTATGGTTGTTTTATTCTGTGACTATTTTTAATTCCCCCTTCGGGGGTTAGGAGGCTTTTACCAAGGAATCGGATTATAATCTTTCAAGAACTTTCCAGACCAATGTTTTCCGGTATTGATACCGTCAAACAACGGATCCATCACTCGTGCTGCTCCATCTACAATATCCAATGGCGGCTGAAAATCTTCTTCTTCCTGTTTTCTTTTGGCTAATTCTGCCGGATCTTCGTCGGTTACCCAACCTGTGTCAACTGCATTCATAAAAATTCCATCTTTTGCCAATGTTCCAGAGGAAGTGTGCGTCAGCATATTCAGGGCGGCTTTGGCCATATTGGTATGCGGATGACGGTCTTCTTTGAAAAAGCGGTGAAACTTCCCTTCCATTGCCGACACATTGATGATGTGTTTTTTTCCAGTGTTGTCTTTCTTCATCACTTCCGAAAGGCGGTTGCACAATACAAAAGGTGCTACGGAATTCACCAACTGCACTTCTATCATTTCGGTTGTTTCTATTTGTCCCAATCGCAAGCGCCAGCTGTTGGTTTTTCGTAAATCGACTTGCTGCAAATCGGCATCGAGTTCTCCTTCCGGAAAAACTTCATTTGCCACCAAAGCATTATCAAACGAATACGGAATCTGCGATAATTTGGCAGAAGCCCGCAACCCAATTCCAGGTTCCGGTCCGTGCCAAGTCACCGGCATATTTTGATTAGAAGAAGCGCCTGCTGTCAATACTTTTAGTTCATCCAAACAATTGGTATGATCCAGCAATAATTCTTGCGCTTGTTTTGGCAAGGAACCGATAGAACGCTCTTCATTTTCCATTAAATGAGTGTAGAATCCTGCAGGACGTCTCACGGTTTGCGCCGCATTATTAATCAGAATATCCAATCGCTCGTATTTTTGCTCTATGAAATTGCAAAAAATCTCAACGCTCGGAATGTGTCTTAAATCCAATCCGTGAATTTTCAAACGATGTCCCCAATCTATAAAATCGTCTTCCTTAGAAAAACGCAAAGCGGAATCCACCGGAAAACGAGTTGTAGCAATAACTGTTGCTCCACCACGCAATAACATCAACGTAATGTGATACCCAATTTTTAAGCGAGAACCTGTAATAACAGCAACTTGTCCCTTTACATCGGCAGTTTGAAAACGTTTGGCATAATTAAAATCTCCACAATCCGTACACATCGTATCGTAAAAGTGGTGCATTTTAGTAAACTCGGTTTTACAAACGTAACAATTTCGGGGAGTTTCCAATTCCAACTGTTCTTTGAGGGCGAGATCATTGTAAGCCAATAATTTTGGCGCCATAAAAACACTGGCTTCACGCGCATGCCGAATTCCGGTTTCCTTTCGGGCAGTTCGGTCGCGTTTTTCCATTTTGCGTTTGGCAGCCACTTTTCCATCTTTTTTTCTGCGGGAAAGTTCGTCACGGTCGGGTCTGGAAAACATTCCTGCAGCTTTGATTAAGGCAGTTCTTTGTTCTTTTGGAATATCAAATATTTGGTCGGTATCGGTATTCAGTTGTGCCAAAATAGCGATGCATCGGTCGATTTCTTCCGAGCTTATAGCAGTTTTATGTTCTATTTGTTCAATCATTATCGTAAAAATGGGTCTTATTCTTAGTGTAAATTCCAAGGGCGCAAATATAGCCTTTTTAAAGTCGGAAAGTTTCAAAGTCATAGAGTCAAAAGTCCGAGCATGAAGATGATAGTATTGCATTTTGACTTTCGGCTATTATCTCACTATCTTCGCGCCTATTTTGTACAAGTCAATATGTTATTTCAAATAAAATCGTACCTTAAATTCCTTTGGCACTCCAAAAACGAGCATGCTGTACATTCGCCGTTTGTGTTTAATTTGTTGACAAAATGTTTCTATGACAAAAAATCAAAACCAGAATATGCTGTTTTAAAAAAGTACAGAAATTCACTTTTAACAAACAAAAATACGATTGAAGTCACTGATTTTGGTGCGGGTTCGAAAGTTTTCAAATCCAATACAAGAGTAATATCCAAGATTGCGAAAACTGCTGGGATTTCTGCAAAGCGAGCCGAATTACTATTCAGAATCACTCATTATTTTCAACCGGACAGTATTTTAGAAATCGGAACTTCTTTAGGATTAGCGACTTCAGCACTTTCTTTAGGATCCAAAAGCGTCGGGAGAAAAGCAAAAATAATCACTTTAGAAGGTTGTCCGCAAACGGCTGGAGAAGCTCAATTGCAATTTGAAAAATTCAATTTTGATAATGTAGAATCTGTTGTAACAACGTTTAATTTTTATCTAGACAAATTGAATACATCATCGAATACCGCAACTGAACACTCCAAACTGAATATTGAACACTTTTCCTTAATTTACTTCGACGGTAATCACTCCAAGAAAGCTACTTTAGAATATTTTGAAGTCTTACTTCAAACAATAACAAACGAAACCGTTTGGATATTCGATGATATTCATTGGTCGCCAGAAATGGAAAAAGCATGGGAAATCATAAAAAAGCATCCAAAAGTGACGGTAACCATTGATACGTTTCAATGGGGATTCGTATTTTTTAGAAGAGAACAACCAAAAGAACATTTTATAATTCGAACCTAAAAAAAAAATGACAGCCATTGCTGACTGTCATTTCTATATATACATCAATTAGTGCTTATTCTTTAGCTCTTTTCATTTCACCTGCTTTTGCACCCATTCTGTTCAAGGTATACATTGGCGAGAATTTCAATTTTAAAGCAGCAATTTTTCTGTTGTCCTCAGAAGACAATCCTTCTTTTTCAACAGTATTTTTTCTGCTGTCTAATGCTTCGTACATTAATTTTACTTCATCCCAGTCTTCACGAGTATATTTATCTTTATTAGCCTCTACTGTATTTACAAACTGTTGGTAAACACCAAGAATATTAGATGCAGTAACCCAAGTAAATTTCATATCATCACCTATTTTTCCTTCACCAAATAAGGCATTTCTTAAAGATTGTTTTCCTGAAGTACCTACTGCTGTAGCTGTAGTTGTTACCGCTGCTGCTGCTCTTTGAGCTTCAACTTTAGCTTTCAAAGCTTCATATTTAGCTCTACTTGCATCAAGACGTGCTTGAGCATCTGCATTATCTTCCATATTTGCTAAAGCCGCTTCAGCTTCACTGCTTCTCATTTGGTACGTAGCATCAATTCCTTCCCAATTTCCTTGTGCATCTTCAGGAGAAACATTCCCTAACGAGTCTACATACACTACATAAGCATCAACTGATTTAGTTGCCATAACAGTTTTGTCATCTTTACAAGATGTAAATCCAATAGCAAGTAACGCTATCCCTAAAGCTAATTTTGTATTTTTCATAATTTCCGATTTTAATAATTATTAAGACAAATTTAAGAAATTTATTTAATATTCAATACACATCCAAAAATCTTATAAAATATTCAAATAATTGTGAAATAAACTAGAATTAAATGTAAATTATATAATTAAATACTAAAATGATATAAAACTTTGTCATCTATTTTTAGTATCAAAAACCGAGAAATACCATAAACAAAATATTCGCAATGGATTAGCAGTCGTACTTTTATATTAAAATAAAAAATGTAACAAATTTTTAAAAAAACTACTTATTAAATATTCAAATGGCTTTTGTACTTTTAGAATCTAAAGCTGCTTATTAAAATAAAAATAGAAATGGCAAACCCGCTAATTAAAATAACCAATATCAAACGAGATTTTGTACTTGGAAATGAAATCGTTTATGTTCTTAAAGGAATTGATTTAGAAATAAATAAAGGCGAATATGTAGCATTAATGGGACCTTCAGGATCCGGAAAATCAACTTTAATGAATCTCTTAGGCTGCCTTGACACGCCAACTTCCGGTAGTTACATTCTGAACGGAAAAGACGTCAGCCAGATGAAAGATGATGAACTAGCCGAAATTCGAAACAAAGAAATAGGATTCGTTTTCCAGACTTTCAACCTTTTACCCCGAACAACTGCCTTAGACAATGTGGCTTTACCAATGATTTACGCTGGTTTCTCTAAATCAGATAGAAATAAACGCGCCACCGAAGTTTTGGAACAGGTAAATCTTGGCGACAGAATGGATCACCAGCCCAATCAGTTATCAGGAGGACAACGCCAGCGTGTAGCCATTGCCCGCGCTTTGGTCAACAAACCTTCAATCATTCTTGCTGATGAGCCAACCGGAAATCTGGACAGCAAAACATCGCTTGAAATTATGAAACTTTTTGGGGACATCCACGCTAATGGCAACACCGTAATTCTGGTGACGCACGAGGAGGAAATCGCCGAATACGCTCACAGAGTTATTCGTTTGCGTGATGGACTAATCGAAAGCGACACCACGAAATAACTTTTTTTCAGGAGCTTAATCCGGCTATCCGTTACAATCTTTTCTACAAGTTTCCCGCCTACAAAAGGCTGGCAGCTTTTAGAAAAGGATTTCCACTATTATCCGGGCTAGGAAATCCAAACCACGATTGCACTTAGAATTCCAAATAACACCTATCAAAAAATGAAAATCGCCATACTAACCTGCGAAAAACTTCCCGATTTAAATCCCGAAGATCAAAAAATAATTCCGGCTTTGGCCAAACATAATATAAAAGCCACCGCCGCTATTTGGAGTGACAAAACCATCAGTTGGTCTGAATTTGATTATCTGGTTTTTCGCAATACTTGGGATTATTTCGAAAAAGAAACCGAGTTTAAAATTTGGCTCGACCAAATAGAAAAACTGGGAATAAAGACATTAAATCCAATCAAAATAATCAAGCAAAACATCCATAAGTTCTATTTGCGTGAAATGGAGCAGCAAGGAATCCCGATTTTACCCACCGTTTTCATTGACAAGACAGAACATCTTAATCTTGCTGAACTGATTCCTGCGCACTGGAAAAAAGCGGTAATAAAACCGGCATTTTCGGCAGGATCGTATCTAACCGAAGTTTTCGAAATTTCCGAAGTTGAGGCAATCAGCGGGAAATATAAAAGTATCGCTGCAGAGAAAGAGTTGCTTTTGCAGGAATTCATGCCCGAGATTCAAACATTGGGAGAAACCTCTTTTATCTTTTTCAATAAAAAATTCTCTCACGCGGTAAACAAAAAACCAGTTGATGGTGATTTCAGGGTGCAATCGCTTTTTGGAGGAAAATATACTTTGGTTCAGCCCAGCCCAGAAATGATTCAGAAAGCCCAAAAAGTTGTCGACACTTTTAAGGAAGATCTCTTATACGCACGTGTAGATGGAATTCTGATTGACGAAGAACTTTATTTAATGGAAATTGAATGCATAGAACCCGATTTATATTTCAATCTGAGTGAAAACGCAATGGAACGATTTGTTGCGGAAATAGTGGAATTAATACGCTAAATTTGTTTTTTTTAAATAAAATAAACGGTAGATGAAAGTATATACAAAAACTGGGGATAAAGGAACAACAGCACTTTTTGGCGGAACCAGAGTCCCAAAAGATCATGCCCGCATAGAAAGTTACGGAACCGTTGACGAATTGAATTCCCATATTGGTCTGATTCGCGATCAGGAAATGAATGCACATTACAAAGAAATTCTTATTGAAATTCAGGACCGTTTATTTACTGTTGGTGCTATTTTAGCAACCCCACCAGAAAAAGAGGTAATGAAAAACGGCGAACTTCGTTTGAAAAAACTAGGAATTATAGAATCAGATATTGAATTATTGGAAAATGAAATTGATGCGATGGAAGAAGCATTACCGCCAATGACTCATTTTGTACTTCCTGGTGGACATACTACCGTGTCATATTGTCATATTGCACGTTGTGTTTGCCGAAGAGCAGAGCGTTTAGCAGTGCATTTAAGCCACAATGAACCCGTTGCTGAAATCGCTATCCAGTACCTGAACCGACTTTCTGACTACCTTTTTGTGTTGGCACGAAAGTTGTCTCATGACTTGAACGCTGCCGAGGTTCAATGGATTCCGAGGAAATAAGATTTCAGATTGAAGATTTACGATTTTTGATTTCAGATTTATTGAAAAGTTAAATCTATATTTATTTTAAATGATTACAAACGATTTAAAACCGGGAAACAGCATTTTTTAAAATCAAAAATCGTTAATCAAAAATCAATAATCAGCAATCAAAAAAGACGTTCTTAACTTTAACTAAAAATAAATCATTTTTTACTTGTATTTTTCAGTAAAAAATTTATTTTTGCACAAAACTAAATCGACAACAGATGTATTGGACATTAGAATTAGCATCTTATTTAAGTGATGCACCGTGGCCTGCTAACAAAGATGAACTTATTGACTACGCTATTAGAGCAGGAGCTCCATTAGAAGTAGTAGAAAACCTTCAATCTATTGAGGATGAAGGCGAGATATATGAATCAATGGAAGAAATATGGCCAGATTATCCTACTGACGAAGATTATCTTTGGAATGAGGATGAATATTAAAAGGTAAACCAATAAAAAAGTCTCAAAAGAGGCTTTTTTTTGGTTTAAATTTACAGAATTACACAATTAGAAATAAAAACATATCATGAGTTTCATTAACAGTATTATTAAAGTCTTTGTTGGCGATAAGTCACAAAAAGATGTCAAAGCTTTACAACCTTATCTCAACAAAATAAAAACTTTCGAAGAACCTCTAAAAGCATTATCACATGATGAACTTAGAGGTAGAACGATCTTTTTTAAAGACAAAATAAAACAAGCTCGTTCAGAAAAAGATGCGAAAATCGCAGCACTGAAACAAGAGGTGGAAAGCATTGTTGATATTGACAAAAGAGAAGATATTTACGTAGCCATTGACGCTCTTGAAAAAGAAGCCTACGATGTCTCCGAAAAAACATTGATGGAAATTCTTCCGGAAGCTTTTGCAGTGGTAAAAGAAACAGCAAGACGTTTCAAAGACAACACGCAAATAGTGGTAACGGCAACTCCAAAAGACCGTGAACTTTCAGCAATAAAAAGCTACATCACTTTAGATGGAGATACTTCTATTTGGGCAAATTCATGGAGTGCTGCAGGGAAAGAAATTACTTGGGACATGATTCACTATGACGTACAATTAATTGGCGGAATGGTTTTGCATGAAGGAAAAGTAGCTGAAATGCAAACCGGTGAAGGAAAAACATTGGTGGCAACTTTACCGCTTTACTTAAATGCATTGACTGGAAACGGTGTGCACCTTGTAACTGTGAATGATTATTTGGCAAAAAGGGATAGTACTTGGAAAGCGCCTTTATTCGAATTCCACGGTATGACTGTAGAATGTATTGACAACTATCAACCAAGTTCAGAAGGAAGAAAAAAAGCCTACGATGCCGATATCACTTACGGAACCAATAATGAATTTGGTTTTGACTATTTGAGAGATAATATGGCGCATTCACCTGAGGATTTAGTGCAACGAAAACACAATTTTGCAATTGTCGATGAGGTCGATTCTGTATTAATTGATGATGCCAGAACACCATTGATTATTTCAGGTCCGGTTCCGCAAGGAGATCGTCATGAATTCATGGAAATGAAACCGAAAATTGAAAATTTAGTTAGCATTCAGAGACAGTTGGCAAACGGTTTCTTATCTGAAGCAAAAAAGTTAATCAAGGAAGGAAAAACTAAAGAAGGTGGAGTTCAACTATTAAGAGCCTACAGAGCGTTACCAAAAAATAAGGCATTGATCAAGTTTTTGAGTGAAGAAGGAATTAAACAATTGCTTCAAAAAACTGAAAATCAATACCTGGAGAATAACAAAAAAGAAATGCACAAGATTGATGAGGCATTGTATTTTGTTATTGAAGAAAAAAACAATCAGGTTGAATTGACGGATAACGGAATCAAATATCTTTCAGGAGATACTGATGCCGACTTTTTTGTCCTTCCGGATATTGGAACTGAAATTGCCGCTATCGAAAAGAAAAAATTAGATAAAGACACGGAAGCAGAAGAAAAAGAAAAATTGTTTCAGGATTTCGGTGTAAAAAGCGAGCGCATTCACACGTTGACACAACTTTTGAAAGCCTACGCTTTATTCGAAAAAGATGTAGAATATGTGATCATGGACAACAAAATCATGATTGTTGATGAGCAAACTGGTCGTATCATGGACGGTCGTCGTTATTCTGACGGATTGCACCAAGCGATTGAAGCCAAAGAAAATGTAAAAATCGAAGCTGCCACTCAAACATTTGCAACCGTTACTTTACAGAATTACTTCAGAATGTACAACAAACTGGGAGGAATGACTGGAACTGCATCTACGGAAGCAGGTGAGCTATGGCAAATATATAAATTGGACGTGGTAGAAATTCCTACGAACCGACCAATGGCAAGATTAGACAAAGAGGATTTTATTTATAAAACAACTCGTGAAAAATTCAATGCCGTAATCGAAGACGTAACTGAATTGTCTAAAGCAGGAAGACCAGTTCTTATTGGTACGACTTCTGTAGAGATTTCAGAATTATTAAGCCGAATGTTGAAAATGAGAGGCGTTGCACACAATGTCTTGAATGCAAAAATGCACAAACAAGAAGCACAAATTGTTGAAGAAGCAGGAAAACCTGGAGTAGTAACTATTGCAACCAACATGGCTGGTCGTGGTACCGATATTAAATTATCTGCCGAAGTAAAAGCCGCTGGTGGATTAGCAATTGTAGGTACGGAACGTCATGATTCTCGTCGTGTAGACCGTCAGTTACGTGGTCGTGCAGGACGTCAAGGTGATCCTGGAAGTTCTCAGTTTTACGTTTCTCTTGAAGACAACCTAATGCGTTTGTTTGGTTCTGAAAGAGTGGCTAAAGTAATGGACCGAATGGGATTACAGGAAGGTGAAGTGATTCAGCATTCTATGATGACTAAGTCTATCGAACGTGCTCAGAAAAAAGTAGAAGAAAACAACTTTGGAGTTCGTAAGCGTTTATTGGAATATGATGATGTTATGAATGCGCAACGTGAAGTGGTTTACAAACGTCGTCGTCATGCCTTGTTCGGAGAGCGATTGAAATTGGATATTGCCAACATGCTTTATGATACCTGCGAAGTTATCATTGGAGAAAACAAAGCGACTAACAATTTCAAAAACTTTGAGTTTGAATTGATTCGTTATTTCTCTATCACATCACCAGTTACCGAAAGTGAGTTCACGAAGTTGAGCGAAATGGAGTTAACAGGAAAAGTATACAAAGCAACATTAGACTATTATACAGAGAAAACGGAAAGAAGCGCCAGAGAAGCTTTCCCGATCATAAAAAGTGTTTACGAAGATAAAAACAACCAATTTGAGCGCATCGTTGTTCCGTTTACTGATGGAATAAAATCGTTGAATGTGGTTACTGATTTGAAAACTGCTTATGAAACGCAAGGCGCGCAATTAGTGGCTGATTTCGAGAAAAACATCACTCTAGCAATTGTAGATGAAGCTTGGAAAAAACACTTGCGTAAAATGGACGAATTGAAACAATCAGTTCAACTTGCCGTTCACGAACAAAAAGATCCGTTGCTAATTTACAAACTGGAAGCTTTCAATTTGTTTAGAGCAATGATTGACAATGTCAATAAAGAGGTAATTTCATTCTTGTTCAAAGGGGATTTACCAGCTCAAGAAAACCAACAAATTCAAGAAGCGAAAGAAGTTGCTCCGGTAGAAGATTACACGACTTCAAAAGATGAAATCGTAAGTAGCGAAGCTGCAAACCGTGAGGTTGGACAAACGCAACAACGTCAAGTTACCGAAACTATCATGAGAGATATGCCAAAAATTAATCGCAACGATAACGTTACGATTCAAAACGTGGCCAACGGACAAATACAAGAAATGAAATACAAAAAAGCCGAAAGCCTAATCGCTTCAGGACAATGGGTTGTCGTTAAATAAAAACCGTTTCAATTTCTTACTATTACATTCCCCAATTACGAAAGTAGTTGGGGAATTTTTTTGCGCCTTATTTTCAGAAGCCAATCCCGCCTTACGCTGCAAGCTATTTGGCTTCAAACCCTTTTTCTAGCCGCTGTCAGGAGCTTCCTCTGGTCGCTCTGCCACCACCAGAAAAAAGTGGTTTTCAACCGGCATAGGCTTTCCGCTGCTGTCGGGGCTAGGGATTTTGTGGTAAACAACTGCGTTTACGGTTTCCCGTAATAATCCTGTGCGCCAAGAATATATCTTTGAGAATAAATAAATTGTTGTTTTATTTTTTATAAGTATTTTCAGCGATTAATTTATATATTTGAAAATAAATAAAGTCTGACGTTTATGAGATCTATTAATCAAATTATGGGGTGATAAGTAGGATATAGTTAGGGCTTTATCCAAATTGACAATAATTTTATCGGAACGACTCCGAATTCAATAATCAAAAAGAACAATGAAAGATTTTATTATCAATTTAATATGTGGTTCGCTTGGCGGACTTTTAGTTTATTACGTTCAAATTGTTAATGAAAAAAATAAAAAAAAGAATCATATAAAAGAGAAAATAGAAGATAGTAAAAAAACAATTCCTAAAGATTTTATTTATTCAGTTCATATCGGAATATCAATGACTAAAATTGAAGAAATAATTGGATTGCCACTTTTCTCACACACGATTGATGAAAATGAATTATTTGGAAATGATTTAATAGTAAATATTAATGAATATCGTTTTGAAAATTGTTTGATTACAATCATTCATCAGAATAGCCAATTGTCAGCAATTATTATTTCAAGTTATCAAGATAGTAAAATAGAATTAATTAAACCTGATGCAGAAATTGACAGACCAATTCTTGGAAAATTTTGTGTTGATGGTACTTTTGATAATGAAAATAATGAAATAATTCACGAAATTAGTATCAGGGATAGTTGGTTTGGAATTATAGAATATCACGGAAGGTTTGGAGGATATAATTGCTATTATGGAATGCTACACGGAATAGAAGATTTAGAAAATCTAAAAATTGAACAATTTAAAGGAGAAATAATCGAAGCATTTGGATTATCTTCAAATCCAGAATTATTTAAATATTATTCATCAGCTTTATAAAAACTACTTCCGATAGCGCGGATTTGCAATCCGTGCCCACAACGATAAGCATTTAGTCAAATAAACTAGTTGTGATAGCTTCGTTCCTCACAATGACCCGAACTCCGCAAACTATTCCTGAAAACACATAAATTTTTCGTGAATGCTGCGCAAATGTCTCGGACTTTGCGCAATTTTTAAGAGCTTGGTAATAATTAAACCGTCATGAAGTGGTTGATTCCTAACATCCAGCTGAAATCCCAGAACGTTATGCAAAACCAAAACAACTCTTTAAATATGAAAAAAATATTATTTGCAATTTTACTATTATTTTCATTCAGCATAATTGCGCCCACTGGCGCTCGTTTGCAACGAGTGCCAACTTAAATTATAAAAACAAATCATAGCGTTTGCAACGCGGCTAACTAGTATAGAAATATTTTAAAAAATATACTTCTGTTTCTTATTATTAAGATTTATGCTATATTTAAAATAAAACCAATGTCAGAAAAATACAAAGTAATTGATAGTTCCACTGGCGCTCGTTTGCAATGAGTGGCAACTTAAATCATAGAACAAATCATAGCGTTTGCAACGCGGCTAACCCCACTGGCGCTCGTTTGCAACGAGTGCCAACTTAAATCATAGAACAAATCATAGCGTTTGCAACGCGGCTAACTAGTATAGAAATATCCCGCTCCAAAAAGTACCCCTGAAATCAAATAATTTTTTTTTTATAAATCCCACTGGCGCTCGTTTGCAACGAGTGCCAACTTAAATTATAAAAACAAATCATAGCGTTTGCAACGCGGCTAATTAGTATAGAAATATTTTAAAAATATACTTCTGTTTCTTATTATTAAGATTTATGCTATATTTAAAATAAAACCAATGTCAGAAAAATACAAAGTAATTGATAGTACGGTGCCTACTTTTATTACTATTACAGTTGTAGATTGGGTAGATTTATTTGTACGCCCTGTTTATTGTAATATATTAGATGAGTCTTTAAATTATTGCATTAAAGAAAAAGGTTTGAGTGTACATGCATACGTTTACATGACAAGTCATATTCATTTAATAGTAACAGCCTTCGACGGTGAATTGCAAAATGTAATTCGTGATTTTAAAAAGCATACTTCAAAAAAATTAGTAAAGGCAATTCAAGAACATCCTGAAAGTAGGCGAGAATGGTTGTTACGAAAGTTTAGTTTTGAAGCTCAAAAATCAGGGAGGGCAAAAAATTACAAATTGTGGCAAGACGGCTTTCATCCAGTTATATTAGATACTTTAGAAAAAATAGAGCAACGCGTTAACTACATACATTACAATCCTATTGAAGCCGAAATCGTTTTTCAGGAACGGGATTATGTAAATAGTAGTTATAGAAATTATGAAGAAAAAAACTTCGCTTTTTGTAATGTGAATATTGAACCTTTATGGTAATCTGTTAAGTCAAACCGCGTTGCAAACGCTACAATTTATCATAACAATTTTAAGTAGGCACTCGTTGCAAACGAGCGCCAGATATTGGAATACAATCCCTGAATTCATCACAAATGGATCGTGTATCTATTTTGAGTTGTTGTTGAAAAATAAGGAAAAGCAACTTTTTTTTGTAAGCAAAATCGTTTATATTTACATGCAAAGTTAGAACACTATTTAATTACCAAAAAAACCGTTATGAAAGAATACAAAGTAGAAAGTTTAATTTATTACTCTAAATTGACTTTAGATTCAAAGCACATTGCTAATGACTCAAAAAAAGAAATTCAGCAATTACTAGATAAATATGCCTCAAAAGGATATAGATTAACTACATCAACATCAACAAATTTTGGTTCTGCCATTTATATTCATTTGTATTTTGAAAAAGATATTTAATCAAAGTCAGAAGAAAATAATATCCGTTCCGCAAAACACTTTTGAGAACATATAAATTTTTCGTAAATGCTGCGCAAATCTCTCTGACTTTGCGCAATTTTTATAATATAAAACTTCATAAAGAAACTGAATTTTACAACCCCACTGGCGCTCGTTTGCAACGAGTGCCAACTTAAATCATAGAACAAATCATAGCGTTTGCAACGCGGCTAACTAGTATAGAAATATTTTAAAAAATATACTTCTATTTCTTATTATTAAGATTTATGCTGTATTTAAAATAAAACCAATGTCAGAAAAATACAAAGTAATTGATAGTACAGTGCCTACTTTTATTACTATTACAGTTGTAGATTGGGTAAATTTGTTTGTACGCCCTGTTTATTGTAATATATTAGATGAGTCTTTAAATTATTGCATTAAAGAAAAAGGTTTGAGTGTACATGCATACGTTTACATGACAAGTCATATTCATTTAATAGTAACAGCCTTCGCCGGTGAATTGCAAAATGTCATTCGTGATTTTAAAAAGCATACTTCAAAAAAATTAGTAAAGGCAATTCAAGAACATCCTGAAAGTAGGCGAGAATGGTTGTTACGAAAGTTTAGTTTTGAAGCTCAAAAATCAGGGAGGGCAAAAAATTACAAATTGTGGCAAGACGGCTTTCTTCCGGTTATATTAGATACTTTAGAAAAAATAGAGCAACGCGTTAACTACATACATTACAATCCTATTGAAGCCGAAATCGTTTTTCAGGAACGGGATTATGTAAATAGTAGTTATAGAAATTATGAAGAAAAAAACTTCGTTTTTTGTAATGTAAATGTTGAACCATTATGGTAATATGTTTAGTCAAACCGCGTTGCAAACGCTACAATTTATCATAACAATTTTAAGTAGGCACTCGTTGCAAACGAGCGCCAGATACCGCGGATTTGCAATCCGCCACAACGATAAGAACTCAATCAAAAGAAATTACTAAATATGATTGCTTCGTTCCTCGCAATGACAAAATACATCGTTAAAATCCGATAGCGGAGTCTCATTGCACATACAACACGAACAATAACAGCAACATAACTCAACCAAATATCTTTTTTGCTATCTTTATAAAAACATTTCGCAATGAAAAAAATAGTACTTCTCCTGCTGGTTTCATATCTCTTCATTTCCTGTTGGCCCACAACGGATAACGGTGACTTTGAGCGTCAAGAATACAAACCGGTGATAATTGCCCGCAGCGCTCTGGAAAGTTCGATTGCTTTTCAAAATGCGCAACCCATTATTAAATCGGGGAAAATCTATATCAAGGACGATTTCATGTTTATAAATGATGTCAATAAAGGGTTCCATGTTTATGATTACACGGATCCTAAGAAACCAATCCGACTCCATTTTATAAAAGCTCCGGGCGCAACTGATTTAGCCATCAAAGGAAATACTGTGTACATCAATCAAGCAGTCGATTTAGTAACTGCCACTTTCAATCCTGCCACTAAAATTTTTACGGTAACCAACAGAAACAGGAATGTGTTTCCGCAAAAGCAAGCTCCAAACGGCTTATATGGCTACACCAAAGAAAACGAAATAATAATAGATTGGACTTTAATCAAGTAACACATGAAAAAAATTATATCCTTCGTATTACTAGTGTTTATAATGGGTTGTTCCGACAGTGATAGCGCGCAAAACGGCGATATAGGACAAGGCGGTTCACTTGCTGTTTTTGCTATAAAAGGGAATTATCTTTACGGCGTTGACCAGATGAAGTTGAATGTCTTCTCTTTAATTGATTCCGAAAAGCCTGTAAAAGTCAATGAGATTCCCATAGGTTTCGATATTGAAACTTTATTTTCATACGGAGATAATATGTTTATTGGATCTAGAAACGGAATGTTTATCTACTCAATCACAAATCCTGAAAACCCAACAAAATTGTCCAGTGTGCAACACTTTACCGCTTGTGATCCTGTCATTGCCAACAGCACACACTCCTATGTAACCTTGAATTCAAACGCAACTTGTGGCAACAACACCAATGTTTTGCAGGTTTATGATACCAAAGATCTTACGAATCCAAAATTAATTCACAGCAGAACACTGTCGCAACCAAAGGGCATCAGTTTTTACACCGCTGATTATTTACTGGTTTGCGATGATGTTATCAAAATATTCAACATTCAAAATCCTGCTGAACCTGTTTTGGTGAATGCCATTGACAAAAATTGTTTTGATTTAATTGTGCGAGACAACACCTTATTTGCCATTGGAAATAACGGCGTCTACCGCTATAAAATGAATCCAAACAACATAAAAGACATACAACTGGAGAGCGAAACAACGTTTTAATATTTTTTTATTGGACTTTTAAGTATGTAAATCTGCAAAAATGATACCTACAAGGTTTTTGAAACCTTGCAGGAGTATAAACCGTTATGAAAAATCAAAACTTTGATAATCGAACGAAATTGCGGATTTGAAAACTAACCAAGTAATACATGTATTTACTCTATATCAACAAATGAAATCTGTAATTTGAAAATTTCGATATTGTACCGTAAAACACAATTAATTATTATGATGGACACGACTTTCAAATCCGAAATGTCGGAATCCTATCCCGTTAGAAAGAGAATTCCATGGGAATATCTGTGACTATTTTTTTGTAACTTTGAATTTAAGAAATAAAAGACATGGATATTCAATCTTCTAAATTAGAATTAGTAAAAATTATTCTCAACATTGAGAATGATAAATTTATAGAAAAAATTACTGAATTTATTCAAAAAGAAAAAGCTGATTTTTGGGATGAATTGAGTATTGCTCAGCAAGAGGAAATTGAAAAAGGAATATCAGAATTGAATAAAGGAAAAAGAGTGGAGTTCAAAGACTTTCTTAAAAAAATCTCCTAGTGAAAGTCTTTTTATCCGAATCAGCTGAAAGTAAACTTTTGAAATTAAATGAGTATCTTTTACTGAAATGGAATTTGAAAGTTCGAAATGATTTTATTAAAAAGCTAACTTCTAAAATAGAACAAATTTCAAATCAACCTGAAAGTTGTCCAGACTCTTATTTATTCAAAGGGCTTTTTAAATGTGTTGTAACAAAACAAACTACTTTTTACTATAGAGTACACTTTGACAAAAAAGAGATTGAGATTATTACCTTTTTTGACACAAGACAAAATCCAGAGCAATTAGAAAATGAAGTAAAATAAAGTAGAAAGTCATTTTCTTAATTGTTTATTTGTCACCAAAGCAATCTACCTCGGATTCTCTTCAAAATACCGTTCCTCAATTCGCTTAATATCTTTAATGGAATTTATTGCCCAAGCCAAACGCTTTTCTAAAATTTCTTTTTCGGATAAATGCCAGTCAATGTTTGAATTACGTAATCGATTCGTAAGGTTTTGAATGATTATCGCCGCCGAAACCGAGATATTTAAACTTTCGGTAAAACCTACCATTGGGATTTTTAGAAAACCATCGGCGCGTTTCAAAATTTCTTCTGATAATCCGTCTCTTTCTGTTCCAAAGAATAAAGCGCTCGGTTTCGAAATATCAAAATCTTCCATCAAACAATCATTCTCATGTGGCGTCGTAGCAATGATTTGGTAGCCTTTACTTTTCAACGTATCCACACAATTCGTAATACTGTCGAAGGTATTGATGTCGACCCATTTTTGGGCACCCATCGCAATTTCCTTGTCGATACTTTTTCCATAACGCTGCTCGATCACGTTCAATTCCTGAATTCCGAAAATCTCGCAGCTTCGCATCACCGCGCTCGTATTGTGCATTTGGAAAATATCCTCAACAGCAATGGTAAAATGTTTGGTTCTGTTTTCCAATACTTTCAGAAATTTTTCTTTTCGGTTATCGGTTAAGATATTTTCAAGAAAAGCGAGATACTCTAAATCAATCATTAGGGATTATTTTTTTGCAAAAATAGTAAAAAAGACTAGCTTTATACCTTCAAAAGTAGATTGTGACGACAGCTTTTAGGGTTGTTCAATTGAAACCAAATTATGAATGTTTACGGAATTCGCGTGAGGGATAGAGGCGATATCCTTTTTGGGCTTTTTAGCCAAAACGATAAAGCCGAAAGCCCGACCCTTGTGGTCACGCCCAAATTTATATAAAATGAAAAAACGTTTAGTTGTTTTAACAGGAGCGGGAATAAGTGCCGAAAGTGGCATCAAAACTTTTCGTGACAGTGACGGACTTTGGGAAGGTCACAACGTGAATGATGTCGCAACTCCCGAAGGTTGGCATAAAAACCCGGTTTTGGTACTGGATTTTTACAATCAAAGACGAAAACAACTCAAGGAAGTACAACCTAATTTGGGTCATCAAATTCTGGCTGATTTAGAAAATGAATTCGATGTTTTCATTATTACACAAAATGTGGATGATTTACACGAGCGCGCAGGAAGCTCGAATGTGTTGCATTTACACGGTGAATTATTAAAAGTCAGAAGTACCAAAAACCCAAATTACATTCTGGATTGGCAGGACGATTTGAATTTTGGTGATTTAGACGAAAACAAAAATCAATTGCGACCTCATATTGTTTGGTTTGGCGAAGAGGTTCCAGCGCTTGATGAAGCGATAACACTTACTCAAAGTGCGGATTATTTTGCGGTGATTGGTACATCTTTGCAAGTATATCCTGCGGCAGGATTAATCGATTTTACGAGTCGGGAAACACCTATTTTTTATATTGATCCAAAGCCGATAAAAATCCCAAATCTTAGAAACCCATTGGAAGTGATTCCGGAAGTGGCTTCAATTGGTATTGCTTTTATGAAAGAAAAATTGCTCCAGCAATAACAAAATCAGTGACAATGGCAATGGCAATGAAAATGGCAAAATCAATGAGAACGTAAATAACAATTCCAATGTCAATGGCAATAAAAGAATTTTAGTTTCAATAACGAATTCCCGCAAAAAATCTAAACTTATACCCCATAACTTGTAACTTATAACTATTTTTGTGCTTTTCGAACAAACAACTAAACAATGACTACTTTAAACGAATTGAATGCTATATCGCCAATCGACGGAAGATATAGAAACAAGACTATTTCACTGGCTCCGTTTTTCTCTGAAGAAGCCTTAATCAAATACCGCGTATTGGTTGAAATTGAATATTTCATTGCTTTGTGCGAAGTGCCTTTGCCACAACTTACAACCGTAAACCCAGATGTATTTGAAAGTTTACGCAACATTTATAAAAATTTCTCTACTGAAGATGCGCTTTGGATCAAAGAAACCGAAAAAGTAACGAACCACGATGTAAAAGCGGTCGAATACTTCATCAAAGATGCTTTTGAAAAATTAGGATTATCTGAACATAAAGAGTTTATCCACTTTGGATTGACTTCCCAAGATATTAATAACACAGCGATTCCGCTTTCTACGAAAGAAGCTTTCGAGAAAGTATACATGCCTTCATTGATCACTTTGACATCAAAATTAAAAGATCTAAGTACCGAATGGCGCGATATTCCAATGCTTGCCAGAACTCACGGACAACCTGCTTCTCCAACGCGTTTGGGTAAAGAAATTGGTGTTTTTGTAGAACGTCTGGAAGAGCAAATGCGTTTGTTATTTAATATTCCTTTTGCGGCTAAATTTGGTGGTGCAACCGGAAATTACAACGCCCATCATGTGGCCTATCCTCAAATTGACTGGAGAAAATTCGGAGGGAAATTCGTAGAGGAAAACCTTGGTTTACACCACTCCTTCCCTACTACACAAATTGAACATTACGACCATTTCGCTGCATTTTTTGATGCGTTGAAAAGAATAAATACCATCATCATTGATTTAGACCGAGATATTTGGACGTACGTTTCAATGGAATATTTCAAGCAAAAAATCAAGGCGGGAGAAATTGGTTCTTCGGCGATGCCACATAAAGTAAACCCAATTGATTTTGAAAATTCCGAAGGGAATTTAGGAATGGCAAATGCGATTTTCGAACATTTATCGGCTAAATTACCGTTGTCAAGATTGCAACGTGATTTAACGGACAGTACCGTTTTGAGAAATATTGGTGTACCAATGGGACACACGCTAATCGCTTTTGAAGCTACTTTGAAAGGATTGAACAAACTGTTATTAAACGAACCAAAATTCCACGAAGATTTAGAGAAAAACTGGGCTGTTGTAGCGGAAGCTATTCAAACAATCTTGCGTCGTGAAGGATATCCTAATCCCTATGAAGCATTGAAAGGATTGACCAGAACCAATGAAGCGATTGATAAAAAAGCAATTCACGGTTTCATAGCAACTTTAGAAGTTTCGGATGAAATAAAAGCAGAATTGATGCAAATCACTCCGAGTAATTTCTTAGGAATATAAATTAAAAGAAATTATTTCTTTTCTATAAAATCCCGTTGATAAAGAAAATTAAATTCTTTTCAACGGGATTTTTATTGCTAAAAAAATCATAAAATCAGTATCCGACTAAAATTACACTTTGAAAATTAAAGTTTTTTTATATCTTACCATTATACGTAAAAACCTTAAAATAGAAGTAAATGCCTATGAATGCTGAAGAAACAGTAGCGAGCGCCTCGCACCACTTACAGCCGCTAATCAGTGATTTGGGATTAATCCTAATGACTGCTGCCGTAGCCGTTTTATTATTTAAAAAAATAAAACAGCCGTTAGTTCTGGGCTACTTAATTGCGGGATTTTTGGCTGGAAACCATTTTGATTTTTTTCCATCGATAAAAGATATAAAAAGCGTAGAAGTCTGGGCCGAGATTGGAGTAATCTTTTTATTGTTCAGTTTAGGACTGGAATTCAGTTTTAAGAAACTGATGAAAGTGGGCGGAACCGCATCAATTACTGCGATAACACAAATTATTGCAATGATTTCCATTGGATATTTGGTAGGCCAATGGATTGGCTGGAAACCAATGGACAGCATTTTTCTTGGAGTAATTCTTTCTATTTCATCGACTACTATTATTCTCAAAACATTCGACGAACTAGGCGTCAAAACTCAAAAATTCGCAGGAATTGTTCTTGGTTCGCTTATTGTCCAAGATATAGTTGCCATTTTAATGATGGTTTTGCTTTCTACAATTGCCGTAAGTCAACAATTTTCAGGAACTGAACTGTTATTGTCTGTTTTTAAATTAATCTTTTTCTTGACGATATGGTTTGTAGGCGGTATCTTTTTTATCCCAACATTACTTAAAAAAGCAAAGAGCCTTTTGACAGACGAAATGCTGCTAATCATCTCACTTGCATTGTGCTTGATGATGGTTATTCTTGCTGCTAATGTTGGTTTTTCGCCTGCTTTAGGCGCATTCATCATGGGTTCCATCATTGCCGAAACTACTCAAGCGGAACACATCGAACATTTGGTTAAACCGGTAAAAGATCTTTTTGGAGCTGTTTTTTTCGTCTCAGTTGGTATGTTAATTAATCCAGATACGTTGTACGAATATGCTTTTCCTGTTGCTATTTTGACTTTCGTGGTGATTATAGGACAATCCGTAAGTTCAACAATTGGCGCATTACTTTCTGGACAACCACTGAAACAATCCGTGCAAACCGGAATGAGTTTATCGCAAATTGGGGAGTTCTCTTTTATCATTGCCACACTCGGAATGACATTGAATGTAACCAGTGATTTCCTCTATCCTATTGTAGTGGCAGTATCAGCAGTAACTACGTTTACGACTCCTTTTATGGTAAAATTCGCTACTCCTTTTTCTGAATATCTGGAAAAGCAATTGCCTCGGAAATGGACTAAAAGAATTGAACGTTACAGTGCCAATGCGCAATCTATAAAATTGGTTAGCAATTGGCAGATAGTTGTACGCGCTTTTCTGACACAAGTAATTATCCATTCTGTAATTATTGTGGCTGTCATTTTGCTTTCCTCTACATTCATTTTACCTTTAGTGCAAGAATCACAATTTGGAAATATATTTGGCGCATTAATCACATTAGTGATAATATCTCCTTTTTTATGGGCACTTTCTTTGCGACGCGTTGCTGCAAAAGAAGTGGCTATTTTAAGAGAAGAACGCAAATATCGCGGACCTATTTTAATGATGATTTTATTGCGAATGGTGTTGACTCTTTTCTATATTGGATTTTTATTAAATATATTTTTCTCTCCAATAATTGCTTTTATAGCTTTGATAGCAGCGGTTGTTGTTTATTTTGTTTTTCCAAAAAAATTAAACGCACAGTACCATAAAATAGAAGATCATTTCTTAAAAAATCTTAATGCCCGAGAAATCAAAAAAGCCATAAGAAGCCGAAGTGATTTAACACCTTGGGACGGCCACATGACTACTTTTGATATTGCGCCAACTTCCAATATTGCAGGAAAAACACTTGATGAATTGCGCATTCGGGAACAATTAGGAATTAATATCGCCTTCATTAAACGCGGTGAAATCATGATTAATATTCCAAATAAAAACGAAAGATTATTCCCAGGCGATGAAATTTGTGTCATTGGAACAGACAATCAGGTCAAGGAATTTAAATCCTATTTACATCAAAATGAAATAGAAATTCCAGAAAAAGTTGTTGACACCGATATTATCTTAAAACAATTAGAACTTAAAGAAGAAGAGTTTATTGGTAAAAATATCCGCGATTCATTACTACGAGAAAAAACAAATGGTTTAATTGTAGGAATTGAAAGGAGCGGAAAACGAATACTGAATCCTGAATCCAATATGATTTTACAAAAAAATGATATTCTTTGGGTAGTGGGAAGTAAAAAGCTGTTAACGACTTTTTTCAAAAATTAAGTTCTAAAATTCATATTATAAACCATATTTGATTACTTATCCTTTTTATAGCAATGCTGCTGACCAATAATTGTTAAACTTTAATCCTGTCGGAATAAAACTGTTGATTTTATTTTGACGGGATTTTCTGTTTTTTATTTATCAAAAGCAAAAAAACTTTTGTATCTTTTTAAATCATCAAAAATTGAGCAATATTTTATATCTTTCAAAACGTTTTTAAAACAGTAAAAACGACTGTAAATCAAATAGATAAACTAGTTAAACTTTTTAAAATAAAAAGCAAAAATAAATTTTATGTCGAAAAACAAAATCTTAATCCTATTTTCCCATCCGCTATATGAGAAATCACATGCGAATAAAGCTATGGTAGAAAATATCCCCGATTCAGAAAATATAACTTTTCATGATTTATACGAGGAATATCCGGATTTTGACATTGATGTAAAACACGAACAAGTCTTGTTAAGTCAACATGACATTATCATCTGGCATCATCCAATGTATTGGTATAGCTGTCCGCCATTGATGAAACAATGGATTGATATGGTTCTGGAACACAATTGGGCGTATGGCAAAAAAGGGACTGCGTTACAGGACAAAATTATTTTTCAGGTAATCACAACTGGAGGCGACAAAGAAAATTATTGTGAAACAGGCAGCGATCGATTTACTATTCTTGAATTGTTGGAACCGTTCAATCAAACGGCAAAAGTGTGTAATATGACTTATTTACCCCCTTTTGTGGTACATGGGACACATAATATGAGCAAGGAAGATTATGATAAAAACGGCTTGATTTATGGTTATTTTCTCGACTATTTAGAAAATAATGATTTAGATGTAGATGAAATTTTGCAGTACAATTACTTGAATGAATGGTTTGCCACAATAAAAATATAATATGGATACGAATTTTCTACTTCAGGCAATTATTTATTTATCAGCGGCAGTTATATGCGTACCTATCGCTAAAAAATTGGGTTTGAGTTCAATTTTAGGCTATTTATTAGCTGGAATAATTATAGGCCCTTTTGTTCTGGGTTTTATCGGTCAGGAAGGTCAGGATATCATGCATTTTGCCGAATTTGGGGTGGTGATGATGTTATTTTTGATTGGTCTTGAATTAGAACCCAGCAAGTTTTGGAAAATGCGGAAATTTATTCTTGGAATGGGTTCCGCGCAATTGATAGGAACTACTCTTCTTCTGTTTGTGGGATGTCTTTTATTTATGGACTGGAAATGGGAAACCACGTTGGCCATTTCGCTCGCACTGGCATTATCTTCCACTGCGATTGTATTGCAAACTTTAAAGGAAAAAGGACTATCAAACACTTCCGTTGGACGTTCCTCTTTTGCAGTTTTACTTTTTCAGGATATTGCAGTAATCCCAATTTTAGCTTTTCTACCACTTTTATCAACCGTCAATATTGAGGCAGCAAATGATGTACCCCAATCTTTAATTACAAATTTCCCAAACTGGTTACAAACATTAATCGTTATTGGAAGTATTTCAACAATTTATTTCGCCGGACGATTTCTATTTGTTCCGTTATTACATATTATCGCAAGAACTCGTTTACAGGAATTGTTTACCGCTTCGGCATTATTATTAGTAGTTGGTGTTTCATATTCAATGCAATTGGTTGGTTTAAGTCCTGCTCTCGGCGCTTTCATGGCCGGAGTCGTATTGGCAAACTCGGAATTCCGTCATGAGCTAGAAGGTGATATTGCACCGTTCAAAGGACTGCTTTTAGGATTATTTTTCCTTGGCGTAGGCGCATCGATAAACTTCAAATTGATTATTGAGAATCCTCTTTTCATTTTTGTTTTTGGGGCGATTCTCACTTTAGTTAAATTCGGGGTTTTATTTGCAATCAGTAGATTTAATAAAAAGAAATTAGATCAAAATCTGCAATTTGCATTTGGTTTGAGTCAGGCAGGAGAATTTGGTTTTGTGATTATGAGTTTTTGTATGCAACTGAATATTATTCCTAATGTTTTAGCGAACCAAATAATGGCAGTAATCGCAATGAGTATGGTTGCAACTCCTTTTTTGTTATTAATTAACGAGCGTTTAATTTACCCCAATACAAGAATCAAAGAAAAAGGCACTGACACTAATAAAGAAAGTGATTTTATTGAAGAGGATAATCCTGTCATTATTGCGGGTTTTGGTCATTTTGGAAGTACTGTTGGCCGTTTGTTGCGAGCCAATAAAGTCAAGGCGACTATTCTGGATTATGATTCCGACCGAATTGATGTATTAAGGAAATTGGGATTTAAAGTTTACTATGGTGATGCCACCCGATTAGAATTGTTGAAAGCTGCCGGTTGCGAGAATGCAAAGCTTTTCATTGCGGCCATAGATAATCCTTCGGTAAATTTACAAGTGATTGAAACTTTAAAAAAACATTTTCCAAATTTAAAAATCTTAACCCGCGCCCGAAACCGGATTGATGCCTATGAATTAATTGATCATAAAGTCGAACATATTTATCGGGAAACATTATACAGTGCAGTTAATATGGGTGTTGATGCATTAGTAGAATTGGGTCATAGGAAGTATAGTGCGACCAGACAAGGGCAGCAATTTATAAAATATGATGAAATTACCACTAGAAAATTGGCCGAAAAACGTCATGATAAAATGGCTTACATGATAACCGTAAAAGAAGAAATTGAACTTCAGGAACAACTGCTGAAGAGTGATATTTACTCTCAAGTGGCTGCAACCAATCACAGTTGGGACAGCGAGCATCTGAAGAAAGATTTAACTGAATCCGCAGATTAAAAATTTTCATTAAAGAAAAAAGGCATAATTAAAACCGTTAATGGAATTAATTATGCCTTTTTTTATTGTTTAAAAAACTAAAAATTATCTTGAATAATTCGGAGCCTCTTTAGTAATCGTAACATTATGTGGATGACTTTCGTTTATTCCGCTGGCAGTTATACGTACAAAGCGTCCTGTTTCCTGTAAAGTTGGAACATCCTTTGAACCACAATACCCCATTCCGGCACGAAGACCACCAATGAATTGTTGCATGCTTTCGTTCAATTCACCTTTGTAAGGTACACGTCCTACAATTCCTTCGGGAACCAGTTTTTTCACATCATCTTCAACATCTTGAAAATAACGGTCTTTTGAACCTTCCTGCATCGCTTCAACAGAACCCATTCCACGATAAGACTTGAATTTTCTTCCTTCAAAAATAATAGTTTCACCAGGAGATTCCATAGTTCCAGCTAATAATGAACCTAGCATCACACAGTCAGCACCAGCAGCAATCGCTTTTGGAATGTCACCCGTGTAGCGAATTCCACCATCTGCAATTACAGGAACTCCAGTTCCTTTGATGGCCGCAGCAACTTCAAGAACAGCCGAGAACTGAGGAAAACCAACACCGGCAACAATACGAGTGGTACAAATAGAACCCGGACCAATTCCTACTTTCACACCGTCTGCCCCATTTTCAACTAAAAATTTAGCTGCTTCAGGAGTTGCAATATTTCCCACGATAACATCTATTTGAGGGAATTTACTTTTCACTTCTTTCAATACATTGACAACACCTTGGGTATGTCCGTGAGCGGTATCAATAATAATAGCGTCAACACCAGCGTTTACTAATGCTTCGGCTCTTTGAACAGCATCACCTGTAACACCAATCGCTGCAGCAACACGTAATCGACCATAAACATCTTTATTGGCAATTGGTTTTTGGGTTAATTTGGTAATATCTCTAAAAGTTATTAA
Source organism: Flavobacterium caseinilyticum (assembly GCF_004349085.1). Lineage (GTDB taxonomy): Bacteria > Bacteroidota > Bacteroidia > Flavobacteriales > Flavobacteriaceae > Flavobacterium > Flavobacterium caseinilyticum. The sequence goes on from NZ_SMFM01000002.1 coordinate 801,600, forward strand.
TCCAACTAACTCATATTTGTCATTTACAACCGGTAGCTTTTCGATTTTATGACCTTGCAAAACTACTTCTGCTTGTTCCAGAGAAGTTCCTTCAGCAACAGTAACCAAGTTTTCGGTAGTCATAACCTCAACAATAGGTCTTGAACTATTTTTTTCGAAACGTAAATCTCTATTGGTAACGATTCCTTTTAATATTTGATTTTCATCTACAATTGGAATACCTCCAATACCATATTCTTTCATGGCATTTTTAGCATCAGCAACTGTCGAAGTTAATGGCAAGGTAACCGGATCGATAATCATTCCGGATTCTGCACGTTTTACTTTTCTAACTTTCGCAGCTTGTTGCTCGATAGTCATATTTTTATGTAAAACACCAATTCCTCCTTCTTGCGCCATAGCAATTGCCATAGCACTTTCGGTAACGGTATCCATAGCAGCGGATACAATAGGAACATTAAGCGTTATATTTCTTGAAAATTTGGATTGAATACTCACTTCGCGCGGAAGCACATTTGAGTAATTGGGAACTAATAGAACATCATCGTAAGTTAATCCTTCACCGATAATCTTAGAGTTGTGTGCGATCATTGCAATTGTAGTTGGAGTTTAATTGCGTGCAAATATAGATAATTTTAAGCAAAAAATTGCTATAATTTTACAATAAATAATTAAATTGCAGTTCAATGTCAATTCTTTGGTTCCAAAATATTCCTTAGTTCTCGATCCAGAAAATCCGATTAATTTATTTTGCTATGACAAAAACTCGACAAGAATTAAAAGGACTATCAGATGAGGAGGTTTTGCTTTCCAGAACAAAATTTGGACCGAATTCGATAGTGAATCAGGAAAAAAATCAATTTTTTAAATCCTTATTTGACATGGTATTGGAGCCTATGTTCCTACTATTACTAACTGCAACAAGCATTTATTTTATAATTGGCGATTATGGAAACGGGATTTTCATGATTGTTGCAATAATACTGATTTCAACCATTTCATTATATCAGGAATCCAGAAGCAGAACTGCCATTAAAGCGTTAAAAAAACTATCGCAGCCCAAAAGCAAAGTCATTCGCAACAGCGAAATTACTGAAATTTCAAGCGAAGAAATTGTCATGGGTGACCTCATCCAGTCGGAAGAGGGCACCTTTATTCCTGCCGACGGAATCATCCTTCAATCCAATGATTTTTCCGTTAATGAGTCCATTCTGACAGGAGAATCGATGGCAGTTTTTAAAAATGAAACCGACGAAAACAATACCGTTTTCCTTGGGACTATTGTCACTGGCGGTTTAGCAATTTGTGAAGTAACTGCTATTGGTAACAAAACTCAATTGGGAAAAATAGGTAAAAGTCTGGAGGCAATTGGTGAAGAAAAAACACCTTTGCAAAAGCAAATGGGGAATTTTGTCAAAAAAATGTCACTTGTTGGTTTAGTGATTTTTGGCTTTGTCTGGGTTATCAATTATTACAATTCAAATAATGTTTTAGACAGCTTACTGAATGCACTTACTTTGGCTATGAGTATCATTCCTGAAGAAATTCCGGTTGCCTTCACCACCTTCATGGCGCTTGGTTCTTGGCGATTAATGAAGATGGGGATCATCGTAAAACAGACAAAAACGGTCGAAACTTTAGGAAGCGCAAACGTAATTTGCACCGATAAAACGGGAACAATTACCGAGAATAAAATGAGTCTGGCACAATGGTACACGTTATCTGATGATACAACAAAAGAAAGTAACAGTAATGAAATTAATAATGAAAGTGAGAATGATATCGAATTACTGACTCTCGCGATGTGGGCCAGCGAACCCATTCCCTTTGACGCGATGGAAATTGCATTGCATGAAGCGTATTCAAAGTTAAAAATAATAGATGAACGACCTAATTTTAAATTGGTACACGAATATCCATTGGATGGCAAGCCACCGATGATGACCCATGTTTTCGAAAATCAAGATGGAACGAGATATATTGCTGCCAAAGGTGCTCCCGAAGCATTGATCGCAACTTCAAATATATCCGAAAAGGAAAAACAACAAATTTTATCCGCAATGACCAAAATGGCTTTGCAGGGATATCGGGTATTGGGCGTTGGCATTGCTGAGTTTTCCGGTACAGATTACCCCAAAAAGCAACAGGAATTTTCTTTTGCGTTTAAAGGATTAGTTGCGTTTTACGATCCTCCAAAAGCGAATATTAAAGCAGTATTCGAAACTTTTTATAAAGCCGGAATTCAAGTCAAAATAGTTACAGGCGATAATGCTGAAACAACCGCTACAATTGCCAAACAAATTGGCTTCAGAAATGCGGATAAAACGCTAAATGGGGACGAATTAATGGCCATGGACGATGCTACACTTCGAGAAAAAGTAATGGAAACGTCCATTTTTACAAGAATGTTTCCCGAGGCCAAACTCAAGATTATAAAAGCACTAAAAGACAATAATCAAATTGTAGCTATGACTGGTGACGGTGTGAATGATGGACCCGCTTTGAAATCAGCACACATTGGAATCGCCATGGGAAAAAAGGGAACTGAAATTGCGAAGGAAGCTGCCAATCTTATTCTCATTGATGATGATTTTTCAAAAATGATTGATGCCATTGCCATGGGCAGAAAAATATATTACAACCTAAAAAAAGCGATACAATACATCATTTCCATTCACATTCCAATCATCATGATTGTTTTTATTCCTTTGGCACTGGGTTGGATTTATCCCAATATTTTTTCACCGGTTCATGTCATCTTTCTAGAGATAATCATGGGACCAACATGCTCTATAATTTACGAAAATGAACCTATGGAACGGAATTTAATGTCATTACATCCCAGACCCTTTACCAATACTTTTTTCAAACTTAAGGAAATTACTATCAGCATTATTCAGGGTCTTATAATCACGCTGGGACTTTTGTTTGTCTATCAGTATTGCGTAGCAAAAAATTGTTCTGAAAGCGCAACGAGAACGGTCGTCTTTCTAACGTTAATTTCGTCCAATATCTTTCTGACCTTGACGAATCGATCCTTTTATTACTCGATATTTACAACATTACGATACAAAAACAATTTGGTCCTGATGATCATTAGCGTCACCATTTTAATTACAGCTTCCCTTTTATTTGTGCCGCTTTTTGCTGCGTTTTTTGAATTCGAAACGGTTTCGGGATTCCAAATAGGACTAAGTATTTTAGTAGGTTTTGTTTCTGTACTTTGGATAGAAATTTATAAAATATTTAAACGAAGAAAAGTCCAGCTTTAGACAGGAATTTATTTTTTACTGTTCTTGAAAATGACATTTAGCCCTAGTTGAAAAGAAAGACTATTTGCTTTCGTGATATCGCCATATTCTAAAAGATTGTCGGCAAGAACATAAAAATTAACAGGTCCAAGAGTTGTAGACAATCCCAAACCTATATTTTTATAAGAATATGAATCGAGCGTATAGGTTGCTTTCATCTGCAATGCCTTAAAAATTTTTCTTCTGTAGTAAGTTGTAAAAGCCATAAAAGGCATTCGAGGAGTCGACATTACAAAAAGCTGTGCACCAATCGCACTATTATAGATTGCATCCGGATCATAATTCAGACAGTTACAATCTGTAGCTCCGTCTCTGAATGAATATTGAATCGAAGAATTGAACTTCAATGGACGCCAAGTAGTATAATTTTCATACAAAGTAACAAATGGTATTGCGTCTTTAAATTGCTCATATCCATTTTCGGAAGAATCGCCTGTACTAAATTTAGGAATTGCACCTTCGTATACATAACTCCCTTTATAGGTTTTATTTTCCACTTCTTTAGTATGACGTATAAATCCTATATCCACGACACTTCCTGTTATTTGAATATTTTTCTCTGGATAATAGGTAAAGCCCAAATCAATCCCTAAGCCCAAATTTCCGAAAAGCAATGCTTTTTTTATAACATCTTTTGCAATGCTACCATTAAAATCTTCATATTTAGTTATACCGGACGTGTTTAATTCAAAATTAGAATCGATGATTTGTTCATAGACTCCTTTCGATGACTCTGTAGTATAAATAGATCCGGAATTATTAGTAGAACTTGCATTGAAAATGCTCGAATAGATTTTACCACGCGCACCCACAATTAACTTTTTACTAATATTTTTATGAAATCCAAGATGGAAAACGGAGAGCAATTCTGCTTTAGCACTCAAATCCTTTAAATTAAAAGTTTTGCCCATATAATCTTTATTTCCGTCTAAAGCTAAAATGGCAAGATCGGTAGGCATATAAGCCATAAAATCAAATTCCTGATACATTCCAAACGAAACATAGGAATCGTTTCGCTCCCCCGCTATTCTGAAACCTCCACTAAATAATTCTATTTGTTCGTTTATCGCGATTTTATCTTTTCTGTCGGTTGAGAAAACTATATCTCGAAGTTTTACATTAATGTCAACTCCATTATCAGCAAATAAATCATAAGCTGAAAACCCGCTTGAACCCAAATTAGCAGAAATACCGGACAATAATGGAACTCCAAAGTACCAATTGTATTTGACATCAGATCCAGGATTAGTCATCAAAGTTTGTGGTACTGTGGTTAAATTATATAAAATTTGCTTATTTTGTGAAAAGCAATTAATACTTATTAATAGAACAAAAATTAAGATTATTTTTTTCATTCTATTACTAAATAAGCGGTTACTCCTGCGCGCAGTTTTATATTACCCGGGCTGCTTTCGCTTAACGCAGGTCCAGGCAACATCGTAAGCGTAAAAGCAATATTAATTGTTCTCTTCAATAAATCAAGTTGTGAATTTTCAAATACTTCAGTTTTGGTTACTTTATTTACTACTCCGGTGTAAGCGGGAACAAAGAAACTTGCGGTATGAACAGCTTGCTTATTCCCATCCAAAAAAACCATATCCACGGTATAAGCTCTAGTAATGGAATTGTCTACTTCAAAAAAGAGTTCGGCTTTTTTGAAATTTTTTCTAAAGAATGCATCATTAAATAAGTCAAAGATAGGTGCATCGTATTTTACGTTTTGTTCTACGCCACTAGTAACAAATTCGTTTGCCAAAACATCAAAATACGCCAGATTCCCTACATATACAGGTTCTAACTTTATATTCTCAAGTTGATCGTAGTCTAAATCACTTGTACAAGAAAATGCAATCAGCAACAGAAGTGCTGACCCTAAAATCTTTTTAATACCAAATCGCTTCATTCTATTAATTAAATTAAAAAAACCTATAAAATTCAAAAGAACCCGGAGGGCTATTTAATCACTAACGCATGAATATATAACTTATTATTATCTGAGTACAGAGTTCAATACTAATTGAAAAAAAATATGTTAATGATAAGCCGCGAATAACTTAGACGCCTCATTGTAAGCACTTTCAAAACTCACTGGACTTATATTGGTGTTTTCTTTTTGTGCAGTAAAATAAGATAATAATTTCTCCGTGGGCATATTTCCGGTCAGATCATCTGTGGCCATTGGACAGCCTCCAAAACCTTGGATCGCACCATCGTATCGACGGCAACCCGCTTTGTAAGCAGCGTCAATTTTCTCAAACCATTTGTCTGGTGTCGTGTGTAGATGCGCACCAAATTCTATTTCGGGATATTTTGGAATTAAATTCGAAAACAAGTATGAGATTACATCCGGAGTTGAACTTCCTACCGTATCCGACAGTGATAGTATTTTGACTCCCATCAATGCTAATTTTTCCGTCCACTCTCCTACTATTTCAACGCTCCAAGGATCGCCATACGGATTTCCAAATCCCATTGATAAATACGCCACCACTTCTTTATTACTTTGATCTGCAATTTCAAGAATTTCCTGTAAAGTGATTAATGATTCGGCTATGGTTTTGTGGGTATTCCGCATTTGGAAATTCTCAGAAATCGAAAATGGGAAACCCAAATATTGTATTTCAGGATGAACGGCAGCGAGGGTTGCCCCTTGCGTATTGGCAATAATAGCCAAAAGTTTGCTTCGGGTTTGAGACAAGTCCAGTCGTGCCAAAACTTCGGCCGTATCCTGCATTTGCGGGATTGCTTTGGGTGAAACAAAACTCCCAAAATCAATGCTGTCAAAGCCTACACGCAATAATGCTTGAATGTAAGCTACTTTTCTTTCTGTAGGAATAAATGGTTTGATGCCTTGCATGGCATCGCGTGGACATTCTATAATTTTTATTGGTTCCATAGACAGCCAAAGATAGAAAAACAATTATGAATTTTAAATTCTGATTTCAAATTTTCAAAAATGAATATTATTCCCTATTTTGGTAATAATTTTATATATTACGTAATTTGGTAATATTAATTATTATTACGTAATTTGGTAATATTTCGATTTTAACCTTTTAGAATTAAACTTGAATTTTTAATTATATTTGAATTATGATAAGTATAATCACAGGAGACATTATTAACTCGAGAAAACTACCTTCTGCAATATGGATTGACGGTTTAAAAGAATTGTTTAATACCAAAGGTAAAAACCCGAATGAATGGGAAATTTATCGCGGAGACGAATTTCAAATAGAAATTACAAATCCTGAAGAAGCATTGCTCACAGCTTTGCAAATTAAATCGTATCTGAAAACGCTAAAACTCGATGCAAGAATGAGTATTGGTTTTGGTCATAAAACCTATTCAGCAACAAAAATTTCAGAAAGTAACGGAACTGCATTCGTTAGATCGGGAGAACTTTTTGAAACTCTAAAAAAACTAAAAACTACTTTAGCCATCAATTCCGGCAACAGTGATTTAGATACTGAAATAAATTTAATGTTACGTTTAGGATTAACTTTTATGGATAATTGGCTGGTACAATCGGCTGAATTTGTTTTAATTTCCATAGATAACAAATCGCTTTCTCAAGAAGAAATAGGTGTAAAACTAGGAATTAATCAAGCCGCTGTAAGTCGTAGACGAAAACGAGCGCAGTTTGATTTGATTCTTGACTTAGACAATCATTTCCGAAAAAAAATTAAAAACCTCGGTGTATGATTATTTTTGTAAAACTACTTTTGGCACATTTACTTGGTGATTTTTTGTTACAACCTACATCTTGGGTTTTAGATAAAGAAAACAAGAAACACAAAAGTATTTACCTATATATCCACACGATCATTCATTTTTTTCTAGCTTGGATTTTAATTGGAAATACTTATTTTGTTTGGTATGCAGTTGCGCTGGCGATAACACATGGAGGAATTGATTTGATGAAATTACACTTTCAAAAAAACAAAACAAAACGTAATTGGTTTATAATTGACCAACTTTTACATCTTATCGCGCTGATAGCAATCACACTATTTTACATTAACAAACGTGTTGATTTCACGGCATTCGACAACAAATTTTGGATCTATGCAACCGGAATATTATTACTAACACAACCTACTTCGATACTGATAAAAAATATCATTTCGATTTGGACTCCTGAAAACAAAAAAAATGACGATTCTCTATCCAATGCTGGAAATTACATTGGAATATTAGAACGGTTATTTGTTTTTTATTTTGTCATTACGGGCCATTTTGAAGCCATTGGTTTTCTATTGGCTGCAAAATCTATCTTCCGTTTTGGTGATTTAAAAGAAGCCAAGGACCGAAAACTTACTGAATATGTTCTTATCGGAACTTTATTAAGTTTTGGAATTGCTTTACTGACAGGGCTTTTGGTACAATATGGAATATTACAATCTTTCTAAAATTTTCTTATTTATGGCTTTCACCAAGGCTGGTCCCTCGTAAATAAAACCGGTGTACAACTGCACTAAATTCGCTCCGGCATCCAATTTCTCTATCGCATCTTCGGCTGAATGAATTCCTCCCACTCCAATAATTGGAAAAGCTTTATTACTTTTTTCAGCCAAAAACCGAATAACTTCTGTAGAACGTTTTGCCAATGGTTTTCCTGAAAGTCCGCCCATTTCGACTTTATTTTCAGATTGCAAACCTTCACGGGAAATCGTGGTATTGGTAGCAATAACTCCTGCGATTTTTGTTTCTTTTACAATATCAATAATATCCAGCAATTGCTCATCCGTTAAATCAGGAGCAATTTTTAATAAAATTGGCTTTTGCTTTAGCTTAGCCAAATTCTTATTTTGTAGCGTTTGCAACAATTGCGTCAATGGCTCTTTATCTTGCAAAGCACGCAGGTTTGGCGTGTTTGGTGAACTTACATTAACCACAAAATAGTCAACATAATCGTACAAAGCATCAAAACATATTTCGTAATCTGAGGTCGCTTCTTCGTTTGGCGTCAATTTGTTTTTTCCAATATTTCCGCCTATCAGCACATCTTTATTTTCTTTTAATCGTTCCACAGCTGCCTCAACTCCGCCGTTGTTAAATCCCATTCTGTTGATGATAGCGCTATCTTCTTTTAGACGAAACAATCGTTTTTTGGGATTTCCTTCCTGACCTTTTGGCGTAAGGGTTCCTATTTCGATAAAACCAAAACCAAAATTAGACAACTCTTTATACAACTTGGCGTCTTTATCAAAACCTGCGGCAAGTCCTACCGGATTTTTAAACTTCAATCCAAAGACTTCGGTTTCTAATCTGGGATCGTTGACTTCATAAAGCGATTTAAAAAGAGAAGAAAATCCCGGAATTCTAGACAAAAATCGGATCAATGAAAAAGTAAAATAATGCACTTTTTCAGGATCAAAGAAAAAAAGGATGGGACGTAGAAGTAATTTGTACATGAGTGTGTTGTTGTGTTGTGCAAAAATAGAATTATCTAACCGAAAAATAAATATTTAGAAAATAATTTACAAAATCATTTTTCACAAGTAAAAAGTGCTTACGACTGCAATTCCTTTGGCTATAGCCAAAAAAAAATCGTCTAAGAATATTGCATTTATTTGTTCCACAATGCCACAATTAAAGCTGAAATGCCTTAAACTAACATTGGCACAGCTATAACAGATTCCAAACTTTAAATTAAACTCTTGATACAATGAAAATTACAACAACTTTATTACTGTTCTTTACATTTCAACTATTTTTTGTACAAACGGTAGAAAACGACACTATAAAAGTAGCTACTGTAACTACTGTGAAAACCATAAGTGATACTATTAAAGTGGCTGCATCTCCAACCTTGATATCCGATAAACAGAACGAAGATACAAAATCTTAGAATAACAAACTCAAAGCTGAGAAAAGAGCTCTAAAACAAGTTCAGCGTTTGGAGAAGGAGAAAAAAGAATTCGCAAAAAAGCAAAAACGTTTCGAAAAGCAGCAAGATAAAATTGCTTCAAATGAAAATTCTGTTGCTAAGTTGAAAGGACAACTTGCAAAAGAAAAACAAAATTTTTCACAACAATCAGCAAGATTAGAATCCAAAAAAGTCAGAGGAAAACTCTCATCTATGAGCACCGAAAAGGAAAATATAAAAATCAGTAGGCAACAAATCAAAATCAACAAACTGGAAGAAAATCTTGAGAAAGCAGAAAAAAAATTAAATAAAGCCAGAGACTAAATTTCAACCACCTTCGGGTGGTTTTTTTTATGATAAAAACAGCTAATTTTAATAGTAAGAAAACCTGTCAGTATCTTTGTTTTCGAGATTCAAAAAATTGAGATAAACAAAATTTTGTTATCGTTTTACTTCAAAATGCTCCTGAAAAAATGATTATATTTGCATAAAACAAAGAAATATGCAACATATTATAGATCGTTTCATCAGTTATGTAATTATAGACACGGAATCTGATCCGAATTCAGAAACTACTCCAAGCACACAAAAACAATGGGTTTTAGCCAATAAACTGGTTGAAGAATTAAAAGCTATTGGTATGCAGGATGTAACAATAGATGACAAATCATATATCATGGCGACCTTGCCTAGTAATGTAGATTATGATGTACCAACCATTGGATTTATTTCTCACTTTGACACTTCACCGGATTTTTGTGGTGCGAATGTGAAACCTCAGATTATCCGAGATTATGATGGGAAAGACATTGTATTAAATGCCGCCAAAAATATAATATTATCACCCAATTATTTCAAAGATCTGTTGCAATACAAAGGGCAAACACTAATCACCACAGATGGAACAACCTTATTAGGAGCGGACGACAAAGCTGGAATCACAGAGATTGTTACCGCCATGGAATTTTTAATAAATACCCCCGAAATCAAACACGGAAAAATCAGAGTTGGTTTTACACCTGATGAAGAAATTGGCCGCGGTGCGCACCATTTTGATGTAGAGAAATTTGGAGCAGATTGGGCATACACAATGGACGGAAGCCAAGTAGGAGAATTAGAATATGAAAATTTTAATGCAGCAGGCGCCAAAATTACTTTCAAAGGTAAAAGCGTGCATCCCGGATATGCCAAAGGCAAAATGATTAATTCAATGTTGATTGCCAATGATTTCATGAATCAACTGCCTTCTGGAGAAACTCCGGAGGAAACAAAAGGATATGAAGGTTTTTTCCATGTGCACCATTTAACCGGAAGTATCGAAGAAACTGTTTTGGAACTTATTATTCGCGATCATAACAAGAAAAAGTTTGAAAAGCGAAAAAAACTAATCGAGAAAATTGCTCGAAAAATCAATAAGAAATTTGCAAAACAATTTGGAGAAGACATTGTAATCACTGAAGTTAAAGATCAATATTACAATATGAAGGAAAAGGTATTACCTGTGAAACATATTGTGGATATTGCCGAAAAAGCAATGAAAGAACTAGACATTAAACCACTTATAAAACCTATTCGCGGAGGAACTGACGGTTCTCAATTGTCCTATAAAGGATTGCCTTGCCCTAACATATTTGCCGGTGGACATAATTTTCACGGAAAATATGAATATGTTCCAGCTGAAAGCATGCAAAAAGCAGTAGAAGTAATCGTAAAAATTGCAGAGTTGACTGCGCTGGAAGAATCTGCTAAAAAATAATACATTGGAATCCTCAAAAGCAACACATACTTGGGATAAAAACAATAGTTGGTCAGAAGAATTAGAATTTCTGAAATCAATTGTTATTAAAACGGAATTGGTGGAAACGACTAAATGGGGCGGAATTGTTTATGTCCTAAATGGTAAAAATGTAATTGGAATTGGAGGATTTAAAAATTATTTTACAATCTGGTTTTTCGATGGTGCTTTGCTGCAGGATAAAAAACAGTTATTAGTAAATGCACAAGAAGGCGTTACTAAATCATTGCGACAATGGCGTTTTACATCAAAAGAAGAAGTTGATGAAGCGGCAGTACTCGAATATATAAAAGAAGCGATTGAAAATGAAAAGCAAGGAAAAATAAGTAAACCGGAAAAGAAAACGCCGATTTTATCCGAGTTATTCCAAAAAGAATTAGATGCCAATACAGAATTAGCCAACGCTTTTCACAAATTCTCAGCGTACAAACAATATGAATTTTTAGAGTATATCGAAACTGCAAAACGGGAAGAAACCAAGCGCTCCCGAATTGAAAAGATTATACCAATGATATTAGAAAACATTGGTCTTAATGACAAATACCGATAAGATCAAGTTTTCGTCCTTAAATAATCGCCCCAAATAGTCTAATGCTATTTGGGGCTTTTTTTTTATTTAAAACCAATGAAAACATGGCATATAAGTGGCAAGAAAGATATATTGTCACAATTGTTAAAAAGAGTTTTTTTCACAGATTGGAAGGATTAAAAAGATTTTTTAAACTACGGACGAATTAATCTGTGAAATCTGTGGCAAAGAAATTTTAGAGTTTTCTAAAAATAATAAATTAAATTTTAGCCATCATTTACCTTTTCAATTATTTATCAATAATGCGGTTGAATTGGTTATCAAAACTCAAACTTTAGATCTGATTCATTTACTTGCTAATTATGGGTTTCTATAAACTTCATTCAATTTACTGAAAACCTTAACATTAGACAATAGATTAAATCACTATATTTACTTACAATAAAATTACAATTTAGTAACATCCGAAGAATAATTGTCTTTAATAAAACTGAAACTGACACAAACAACATAAATTATGATACAAAAAAAAGAAGAGGATACGAAACAACCGTCTCCAGCAAAACCTGAAGTTGAAAAACCAATCCGAACCAGAAAACCAAAAATTATTAACCCTAAATTGGTACCTGCTGAAATTATCGAACCTGAAAATGATGCAATTGTAACTGAAATCATTGAAGAAACTATAACTATTTCGGTTGAAGGCGAAGAAGATACTGATGATGTTGCTTCTGATAAAAAGAGTAGTAAAAAAATCACTAAAAAGAAGTTAAATATGAAAGATAAAGACAAGAAAAAGGCAAAAAAAGCTGACGCAAAAGAGAAAGCAAAACAAAAAGCGAAAGCAAAAGCCAAAAAGGCGAAAAAAGCTAAAAAAGACAAAGCCAAAAAAGCAAAAGTAAAAGCGAAGATTAAAGCTAAAAAAGCCAAAGCAAAATCTAAAAAAGCGAAGAAGAATAAAAAGAATAAAAAATAATCTGATTATTTTTATCCAAAAAAAAGTCCCAATCTGATTAGATTGGGACTTTTTAATTCATGAAAGCGAGAATTATTTTTTGTTCAAAACTGCACTCATTTCCATAGAAATAGCAGAACGCTCCATTTTCAATTTTCCTGACATCGTTTCAACAATAACTGTTGTGTCCGCAAGCTCAGAAACTTTTCCGTGAAGACCGCTTTTAGTGATGATTTTATCACCAACTTTTAAACTGCTTTCAAATTCCTTTTCATTTTTTGCTCTTTTTTGTTGCGGTCTGATCATAAAGAAATAGATCACCACAAACATTAATATAAACGGTGCAAATTGAGTTAATTGTTCCATAATTTTAATTCTCTTTTAATTTATTAATTATTACATTAGGCCACGACCGGCTTTTATAATTCTTTTGTTAGTTTGAAGTTCTTTTACTAAATTATCTAAAATCCCATTGATAAAAATACTACTTTTTGGCGTAGAATATTCTTTAGCAACCTCTAAATATTCATTAAGTGTTACTTTTACTGGAATAGATGGAAATTTTAGGAATTCGCAAATAGCCATTTTGAGGATAATTGTATCTATTTCAGCAATCCTTTCGCTGTCCCAGTTCGGTGTTTTATCTACATATTCCTTGGCTAATTCATTTTCGTTAAGAACCGTTTTTCGGAACAAATCTTTAACAAAATCCCTGTCCTCATTGTCTTTGAACAATTTTGGCACTCTGAAATTATCATCTTCACCCGATTTAATCGCTTTCAACTGCTTGATGATATGCGTATTTACCAACGGAATATCATCTACCCAAGTCAACTTATCATCTTCCAGATAGTCATATAATTTTTCGTTAGGAACAATTACATCCATGAATAAATCCGCGATGAACTGTCGGTCTTCCTCAAAAGTATTGACTGCATTACTCATGTAATCCGCATACAATTTGCTGCGCTTTATATCATTCAAAAGCAATAAAATATAATCATCGTTTAACGTCCAATTATTGATTTTACGATTTTCCAGTGCAATACTTAATGAATTATTTTCGGAAAGAATTTGAAAAATCTTGTTTTTGATGAATTTTTCGTTGGGTTTACGTTCCTCAGGAGTTGCAAGATGTTTCAAACTTGATTTGTGCAAAAAGATAGTTTCTGTTTTACAGATTTCAATTAGCGAAGAAATCATTATAAGGTATAAATCTTGAATATTATCGATACTGTAAAAAAGGAATTTTTCTTCTTTTTCCAGATTATCTGAACCGCTTTGATGCATTGCATAAATGGACTGCATAACTTTAACGCGAATGTGTCTTCTATTTACCACCTTGTAAGAACTTTTATTAATTAGGGTGCAAAAATAAGTATTTCATTTATTAAAATAAAATATAAAAACGCTTATTTTATAAGTATTCAGCAATCAGTATTTAGTGATGGGACATAATTTATCACTGAATACTGACAGCTGAGTACTGAAAACTACTTTTTACTGTTTTCTAATTTTCTTTGATTGATTCTATTTTGAGCAATAGTCAAAGCAGCATGATGGGTTGTCATATTGTTTGCAAGGGCAAAATCAAATATCTCTAATGTTGTGTTGTAAATATTTTCTGTTTTACGCATGATTTCCGCTTTGTCATAATGCGCTAATTCAGCATAAACATTGATGATTCCACCGGCATTAATCAAGAAATCCGGAGCATAAAGAATGCCTCTTTCCTGTAAAATTGCACCATGAACATTCTCATCAGCCAATTGATTATTGGCAGCACCAGCAATTACTTTTGCTTTTATTTTATAAACTGTATTGTCATTTAACGTTGCTCCCATCGCGCAAGGTGCGTAAATATCAACATCTGCGCTGTATAAATCGTCTCCTCTGAAAATTTCTGCATGGTACTTCGTTCCTACTTCATTCAGTTTTTCTTCATTGATGTCAGCGATTGTAACGATTGCTCCCTCTTTGGTCAAATAATCAACTAAAGTTTCGCCTACGTGGCCAATTCCTTGAACCAATACTTTTTTGCCACTCAAAACATCCGAACCAAATTGTTGTTTTGCAGCCGCTTTCATCCCTAAATATACTCCGTAAGCCGTAACTGGTGATGGATTTCCAGAACCACCTCTCGATTCAGAAATTCCAGTAACATAAGGTGTCACATCTCTTACGATATCCATATCTGCGGTTTCCATTCCCATATCTTCCGCTGTAATATATCGTCCGCTTAAAGAATGCACGAATTCACCAAATTTACGCATCAACTCTGGTGTTTTTTGTGTTTTGGCATCACCAATGATGACTGCTTTACCACCACCAATATTTAATCCTGTAATCGCTGCTTTAAAAGTCATTCCGCGGGAAAGACGCAAAACATCGTTCAGTGCTTCCCATTCATTCGCGTAATTATACATTCTTGTACCTCCCAAAGCTGGACCCATTACCGAATTATGAATACCGATAATTGCTTTTAAACCTGTATCTTTGTCGTTGCAAAATACAATTTGTTCGTGATCATCAAATGATAATTGACCAAAAACCGGATCCATTTTTTGAAGTTCCTTTCCAGTTGTGAAAGCTGCATTCATAGTGTAAATTTTTATAGTGATAAAATTATGAATTTGTCAAAAAGACAATTCAAATTTACATAAAATATAAATATGCGTCAACATTTTATTAAAAAATTGTCGATTCATCAATTAAAACAATCAAAAATTTATCATAAAAGGTATTGAAAACGCAATTTTATCCTAAAAATAAAATCATTTCAACACAGAATATATTAAAAAAATGAAAGAATTACGTTATTTAAATAAATACTTCGTTAAATATAAATACAGTTTTTTACTCGGAATTGTTTTTACCATTATTGCTCAGATATTTATGCTTTTCACCCCAAAGTTGATCAGCAATTCATTTAAATTAATTGAGGCTTTCGCCAAAGATGAATCCGTGTCCAAATCCGTTATTCATGAAGAATTAATTTCGAATATTCTACTGATTATCGCCACCACAATCATTGCAGGTTTCCTTACTTTTTTGATGAGACAAACCTTAATCGTGATGTCGCGACACATAGAATTTGATTTAAAAAACGAAGTGTTTCGTCAATATGAAAATCTTTCGCAGAACTTTTACAAGCAAAATCGTACCGGAGATTTAATGAACCGCATCAGCGAAGACGTTTCAAAAGTACGAATGTATGTAGGCCCGGCGGTTATGTACACCATTAATACCGTGATTCGTTTTGCAATTGTAATCGTCTACATGTATAATGTATCACCTATCTTGACTTTATATACATTACTTCCTTTACCCATTTTATCGTACGCTATATTTAAACTGAGCTCTGAAATCAATATAAGAAGCACCATTTTTCAACAGTATTTATCTAAAGTTTCCAGTTTTTCGCAAGAAATATTCTCAGGAATACGGGTGATTAAAGCGTATTCACTTGAAGATCAGCATCAAAATAACATGGTGAGTTTAGCTAATGAAAGCAAAAGTAAAAGTTTAAATTTGGCCAAAGTACAATCCCTGTTTGGTCCGTTAATGTTGGCACTGATAGGAATTAGCAATTTAGTGGTAATTTATTTTGGAGGTTCAATGTACATCGATGGTACTATTAAAAGTATTGGAACTATTGCCGAGTTTATTTTGTACGTGAATATGCTTACTTGGCCGGTAGCGTCTTTAGGTTGGATTTCATCAATGGTTCAGGAAGCTGAGGCTTCTCAAAAAAGATTGAACGAATTCCTAAAAATTGAGCCTGAGATAAAAAATAACAATGAAAATAAATCGGTGATTGAAGGATTTATTTCTTTCGACAACGTAAGCTATACGTACGAAGATACTAATATCAAAGCGTTACAAAACATTTCGTTCACGGTAAAAAAAGGAGAAACTTTAGCTATTTTAGGAAAAACGGGATCCGGAAAATCGACTATTTTATCGCTGATTTCCAGAATGTACGATGTAACCGAAGGGAAAATAACCATTGACGGAAAAGAAATCAGCAGCGTAAATCTATTTGATTTGCGAAACAGCATCGGAATTGTGCCGCAAGATGCGTTTTTGTTTTCAGATAGCATCAAGAATAATATCATGTTCGGTAAAGAGAATGCTACAGATAAAGAGGTACATGCTGCAGCAAAAAGTGCTGTGGTTCACGATAACATCATGGGCTTTAATAAACAATATGAAACCGTTCTTGGCGAAAGGGGAATTACACTTTCCGGCGGACAAAAACAACGTGTTTCTATTGCCAGAGCCATTATTAAAAACCCTCCTATTTTACTTTTTGATGATTGTCTGTCTGCAGTAGATACGGAAACGGAAGAAGCAATACTGAACAACTTAAATGAAATTTGCAAAGACAAAACAACAATAATTGTAAGCCACCGCATATCGTCAGCTAAAAATGCCGATAGAATTATAATTATCGACAAAGGACAAATTATACAACAAGGATCTCATAATCAATTGATAAATCAAGAAGGGTATTACGCAGCTTTGTATTTGAAACAACTTTCAGAAAAAGAATTGCTATAATTGTTGGATAATACATATTTTTTATAGATTTTTGAGTGCTAGTTAACAACCATAAATTGATAGAAAGGATTATGAGAGAACATGACATGTTAGAAAAAGAAGAGATATTTTCTAAAGTATTAAGAGCTGGAAGAAGAACCTATTTCTTTGATGTGAGAGCTACAAAAGCTGACGATTACTACATTACCATTACCGAAAGCAAAAAATTTACTGAAGAAGATGGATCTTTCCATTTCAAAAAACATAAAATCTACTTGTATAAAGAAGATTTCGCAGCTTTTGCAGAGATTTTAGGAGAAATGACATCTTACGTTTTGAACCACAAAGGCGAAGAAGTAATCTCAGAAAGACACCAAAAAGATTTCAAAAAAGAATACGCATCTGAAAAATCAGATGACGATATTATACCACAAACATCAACTTTTACAGATATAGAATTTGATGATATTTAATTTTTAGTTCTTACTTACCAATAAAAAAGTCCAAAAGTCATTTGATTTTTGGACTTTTTTGTACATTTAGGTAACAGTAGCAACAAACGGAATGACACAACCTATCGTAAATGCAGCATGGCTTCAAAGCAAGCTTGAAGATCCAAACTTAATTATTCTGGATGCCAGTTTCAAAGAGAACAATTCCAATTTAAAAACTGACGTGGGTAACATTCATATTAAAGGCGCCCGATTTTTTGACATTAAACATACTTTTAGCGACACCACAAATCCTTTACCAAACACCATTCCGAGTCCTAAACAGTTTGAACTTGAAGCTCGAAAGCTAGGCATCAACAAAAATAGTATTGTTGTAATTTATGATAACTTGGGCATTTATTCTAGTCCTAGAGCGTGGTGGCTTTTTAAAGTAATGGGACATCAAAATGTAGCTGTTCTAGATGGCGGACTGCCTGAATGGATTAGTCAAAAGTTTCCTGTTGAAGCAATACCTGAAAATCCAAACTATTCCATTGGGAATTTTGAAACCACATTTAATCCGGAATTGGTCAAAAGCAAAGAACAAATTTTAGAAAACATAAAGACCAAAAAAGCAGTTCTGATTGATGCCCGTGCGGAAAACCGATTCAAAGGAATTGGAGACGAGCCCAGACCCGGATTACGAAGCGGCCATATTCCTGGTTCTATAAATATACCTTATACACAACTTTTGCAAAACGGCAAATTTTTACCAAAAGAGGAATTAATTAAAATCTTGAAAACAGAAAAGAGACCTCTTATATTCACTTGTGGCTCCGGAGTTACAGCTTGTATTGATTTAATTGCATACGAATTAATATATACAAATCCAAAGTCTGTATATGATGGTTCTTGGACCGAATGGGGACAACTGGAAAATCTTCCAATAGAGAAATAGACTATTTTTTTCTACCTGTGAACTAAATTTTTCGATGAAAACTTATTTTAATAAATTAATTAGAATCTTAATCATACGAATGACCCAAAATATTGGAAAAAATAAACAATCTCATTTGAAAAAGCGAATTGACGAGCAATTTGACATTTATTATTGCAACGAAAAAGTAAGTTTTAAACTAAAAACATACGTATTGAAGCCAATTTTTTATGGAAACTGAATCTAAAAATTCGTGACTGTAAACTAATTTATTTCAACCTAAATTCGAAAATCAATCCATCTTAAAATTTAGGATCGTAACCGTCCTTACATATTGTTGAAAATCAAACAATAACTATCTTTAAACGAAAGTTAAAAGAGGGTTATCCAAATGATTTACCATGTTATTTAATTACATTTATTCTTGTTTAAAATAAAGTAAAAAATCTTCCTTCAAATATTATTGGGAAAGAACGAAGATCACAAAAACAGTGAACCTTTTTTATAAAAAAATGGATGTTTAATCTCATTTTTTAGGACTTAATCCATAAAGAGTTGAAACTGCCAGAAAATTATTTTAAAAAAGAATTTACACGTATTTAAAGCATTAAAATTTACTAAAACCACATGAAAGAAGCCAATTCATTATTTAGTTTTTTGTATTCCGCACTTTTATCAAAAACAACTAAAAAAAGAGCTGAAACTTTCTTTGTTTCGTTAGCGATAATTAGTTTTTTACTGCATTTAGGGATCATTGCCTTAGTTGACCTTAAAATTATTTTGATTAATGACTATTCTAAATTATTGAGTAATCCAATATCGGCAATATATACCCCATTCTCGTTTATTTTGATCTATGAAGTGTATCTGCTAGTTTATTATCTTCCTAAATCAACAACTATCTACATAGGCAAACAATATGAAATTATTACGCTTATTATCATCCGAAGAATTTTTAAAGACTTAACCAAATTAGAGTTTAACTCTAATTGGTTTGATTCTAAAGCTAATGTGAATTTTACCCTTGACATCGTGGCAACGATAATCCTGTTTTTCTTAATATTTGTATTTTACAACCTCAACAAGAAAAATGAAATTAACCAGTCCAAAATCCAGAAAACTATTGATATCAATTCATTCATAAGGCTAAAAAATGTTTTTGCCATTATTCTCATCCCAATATTTTTAGTACTCTCAATATACAGTCTGGCTCATTGGATTTATGACAGTTTCTTTTCCCTAACGCAAATTGTAGATACAATCAAAGACATCAATAAGATTTTCTTTGCTGATTTTTTTACAATTTTAATTTTAATTGAAGTGCTTTTGCTTTTGTTTTCCTTCTTCCTTTCGGATAAATTCAATAAAGTCATTCGTAATTCAGGCTTTATCATTTCCACAATATTAATAAAGCTCTCTTTTGGAACAGAAGGAATTTTGAATACCATACTTATTGTCGCCGCAGTATTATTTGGTGTCATAATCTTAGCTATTCACAATAAATATGACACCTTAGAAGTCAAAAGCATCAGTACTTTAGAGTCTTAAATCACCCAATTCGCAATCCATTTTCGATTTTAAAATCGGGAGCCAATAAAATCACATCGCCTTCAGCTCCAACGGCTCCTAAAACCAAGCATTCGCTCATAAATTTCCCGATTTGTTTCTTAGGAAAATTGATTATCGCTACGATTTGGCGGTTTAGTAAATCTTCTTTCTGATAACGTTTGGTTATTTGCGCGGATGTTTTTCGGATTCCGATTTTGGAACCAAAATCAATCGTTAATTGGTACGCCGGTTTTCTGGCTTCAGGAAAATCATTTACCGCCAGAATAGTTCCTATACGCATCTCCACTTTTTCAAACTCAGTCCAACTAAGGTTTTCCATATAATATATTTTCTATTAAAGTGCTGAATAACAAACCTATAAATTTTGCAACTAATTAAACTAATTCTGTAAATCTTTTTTTTCAAAATAGTAATAAATTTACAAAAGACGAATACTAAATTCATCTTTTAAATAGAAAATGTTATGGAAATGAGTCAAATGAATGACAGCAAAATGCGCAAAGAAAGTAATTCTGGTATAGACATGTATATTGAGACAGCGCCAAATGTAAAATTATACGTGAAGGATTATGGTCAAGGAAAACCCGTAATTCTTATTCATGGTTGGCCATTATCGAATGAAATGTGGGAATACCAAATTGATGCTTTAATGCAGAATAACTGCAGAGTAATTACCTATGATCGTCGAGGTTTTGGGAAATCATCGCAACCGTGGGATGGATATGATTATGATACTTTAGCTGATGATTTGAAAGCCATTATTGAACATTTAGATTTAGATGATGCTGCGCTCGTTGGATTTTCGATGGGTGGCGGTGAAGTGGTACGTTATTTCAGTCGTCATGGTGGAAAAGGAATTTCAAAAGCGGTTCTTATTGCATCAGTAACCCCTTTTCAATTGCAAACAGATTCGAATCCAAACGGAGTTCCACAAGAGAAATACGATGGAATGGCGGAGCAAATTAAAGCCGACCGAATTGATTTTCTGGATGGTTTTGGGAAAAAGTTTTTTGGAGTGAGCTTAATTAGTAAAACAATCAGTACTCCTTTATTGGAGTATTACAGAATGCTGTGTTCTTTTGCTTCACCTCGTGCAACTTTGGAATGTGCCGTATCATTTTCAACAACGGATTTTCGCTCAGAAATGGCAGCTGTAAATGTTCCAACATTGATTATTCATGGGGATGAAGACAAAACTGTTCCCATTGAAATTACGTCTGAAGTAGCGGCTAAATTAATTCCCAACAATAAATTTATCGTTTATCAAGGAGCGCCACACGGATTATTTTATACCGAAAAAGACAAATTAAACAAAGATTTAGTAGCATTTTTAAATTCATAGGACAAACATTCAATTGTATTTACAATTAGTTGTTAATTAAATCTGAGGCATAAAAAAACCCAAAATGTAAGTTTTGGGTTTTTTAAATTTATAGTAACGATGAATAGTTTTAACTATTTTACTTCCATTAATTCTACATCAAAAATCAAAGTAGCGTTTGGTGGAATTGCTCCTCCAGCACCACGAGATCCATATCCTAAATCCGATGGAATCACGAAACGTGCTTTGTCACCTACGCGCAACAACGCAATTCCTTCATCCCAACCTTCGATAACCTGACCTTGACCCAATCTGAATTCGATTGGTTTTTTTCTTGGATATGATGAATCAAAAACTTTACCGTTCTCTAATGAACCTTCATAATGAACAGCTACTGTTTTTCCGCTTTCTGCTTTTTTACCTTCACCTCTTTGAATAAATTGGTAACGCAAACCGCTTTCAGTTTTTTCAAAACCAGCTGCTAATTTTTCCATTGCTGCTTCAACATCTGCTTTTAAAGCTGCATCACGTTTGTTACGAGATCCTTTGAAAGTAATGAAAGCCTCAATTGCATTCCAGTTTTTAGCTTCTTCACCTTCTCTGATGATTTCCAAAGACTCTAAAACATCTCCTTGCTCAACAGCATCAACAATATCCTGACCTTCTACAACATGACCAAAAACAGTATGTTTGTTATCCAACCAATCCGTTGGAATGTGCGTAATGTAGAACTGAGAACCGTTTGTTCCAGGTCCTGAGTTAGCCATTGCCAAAACTCCCGGACGATCGTGTTTCAAACTTGGGTGAAATTCATCATCAAATTTATATCCTGGATCTCCCGTTCCTGTTCCTTGCGGACAACCACCTTGAATCATGAAGTTAGGAATTACTCTGTGGAATTTTAATCCGTCATAAAATTTAACCCCTTGCGGTTTTACTTTATTTTCTAAGTTTCCTTCAGCCAATCCTACGAAGTTCCCAACTGTTCCAGGAGTCAAATCGTGTGTTAGTTTTACTAAAATAGCACCTTTAGTGGTGTTGAATTTAGCATATATTCCGTTTTCCATTTTTGTTTAATTTTTATTGAAAGGCAAATTTACGAAATTAATTTTAAAAAGGGAATTTGGAGATTCGTTGATTTACATACGAAGAAAATGAGCTGTTGTGGGTAATGGATGAATTAAAATTTTTTAATAAAAATGTTTTAAGTAACTTGATTCATCTTGTATTTTGGAACGAAAATATATTCCTATAATTAATTTACTATCCTCTGGGACTTTATTTCTAACTCCGTTAATATAACTATACCATTCACTTTTTTTAATAATTTCAATTAGTTTGCGGTCTATACGATTGCCGAAACCACTGACCTTTGTTACATTCTTAATTTTCAATTCAGAATTAAACACAATTTCATAAAAGCCGTAAGCCTTTTTTAACTTAATGCCTTTAAACCGCAGTAAATCATAATATAATTTATCACTCTTTTCCTGATAATGTGTTTTATCGGTAAAAACTATGTTTTTTGATTTAAACATTTCTAGTATTTCTAGTTCTTGGATAATGTCGTACGCAAAAGGATTATTCAAATAAACTAATCCTGAACACATTCCTATTTTATATTTACCATCAATATCTTTGAAGGCATAAACAATCAGTTCAGTATTTTCAGGGATAAATATGGCACATGAACTACCAATATATTGATCATTTCTCCCTAAAACAAAAATAGATTCTAAAACTTCTCCTTTATACACCTCACTAACTTCAATGTCTGCCTTATATAATTCAACCGCTTCGCTTTCATTTTTATAATTCTTAATTATCTTGACCTTAGCAACAAAGTCTGATTTGATATACTTATCTACTATTGAGGTCATACCACAAGAGCAAGCAAACACTGATCCGGTGAATAGGATCGTTAATATTTGGAAAATTTCTTTCATTTGTTCAGATTTTTTTTGTGATAAAAACTAAATACTAAAAACGCTGTAAACCACTATCTTTTATCCCGGTACTGAGAGAGCATTTTCTAACAAGCTTCAACTAATATTAATTCCTAAATATAGGAACATTTAACTGCAAATCACCAAACTCGGTTTAGAAAAAAAGAATGAATTTCATACTTTTGTAACAGAAAAACAATCATGGTTTTCGCTTACCCTAGCCCAGATGGAAGTGAAAATCCTTTTTATGCGCCTTTTTGGCGGATAAAAAGATTGCAACGGACAGCTGGAAATAGCTCCGAAAGAAAAGTTTAATTGTCTCCAAAAAAGAGGACACAAAATCCTCTTATAATTGTATCTCATAATTTTACGAAAACTTGATAGTTTTTGCGAGTTAACGTTTCACTAATAAAAACTGGACAGGCTGTTCAATATGAGTTTAATTGTTCGTGCTTCGCACGCAACGAAACTCGATATATTCATACTAGTTGTTTATAATTTCAAAATAATCCCATGATGCGGATCATTTTTTCTTTGCAAAAATAGTTGAGACATCTTATCTTGAAAATAAATTTCAAAAGCTCCTATTATTTCAGCGTTGAAATTCTGTGTATCAACAGATGTTATTTCTATTAAATTACGTTTATACTTCCACAAATAATTTTCTTTTTTAGCATTTGAATAAATCACTTCTAAAGTTTGATTGTCTTTAAATTCAAATGATACAACGTCGGCATATTTTGTCAAGGTAACTGTAACTATTACTCCATTTTTTTCAGCGTATTCAAATTGTTTTAATTCCCACTTATGAATTAATTTATTTTGTGAATTTTTCTCAATCGAACTTTGTCCAAGACAAGTTGAAATTGTTAAGAGTAAAGCTATAATTAATGTTTTCATAAATTTTGTATTAAAAGTATTAGATTCTGGAATTCTCAGATTTCCTAAGGCAACTACTGGAAAAGTTACTGATAGTAAAGCCAGTTTCGGATTAAATTCAGTTTTATCTTTCGGATTTGCTAAATCATCCCAAATACAAAACCAACTTTCCATTAAGCCAATTACCCAAATCCGTTGTGGTTGCTGTTATGCAACGTGCATCTATTCAATCCTACTTTTTATAACTTCTATAATTTCAGTATAATTTTCAAAATTATCTGGAGAAATAATTAAAGTATTACCATTTTTAAGTTGCAAAATATTATAATGATATCCATCAGATATATTGATTCCGCGTGTACTTCTTAATCTTGTTTTTTGTCTGCCTATGCTTGAAATAGAATCGAAAGCAATAAATTGTTTTGTTCGGAATATTAAAGAAGTTTTTTCAATACCATTTTCCATAATTTTCAAAGTAAAATCTTTAAATAAATCTATTGAAAGATATGTTATAAACAACAACACAACAAATGCTAGAATTAAAGATTGCTTTGTGGTTTCGTCAGGATTTCTCAATCCATTTACGCAAAAAGATAAAATTAATAAAAACAGGAAAAGTCCAACTCCTATTCTGATGTAAAACAATTTTCTAAATTTTGATTCAATCACCATTTGATTTTATTTATTCCGTTGTTTACTGCATGATGTATAACGTTTTGCCACTTTGAGATGGCTGGAAATTCGTAACCTTTCAGTTTTCGGTTTAACGAAAACTTGATGCGAAACGGTAATTCCACTAAATTTTAGCTATATCAAAACAGCTGTTATGTGGCGTTTTTTGTGATTTTACTGTCAATGGCATTTTTGATAGTTTCACTTAATATATCATTTCTTTTGAGTAATGTAACTACGAGTTTTCGATATTCTTCTTTGTTCTTAAGACCTGTCAATTCACACACCTTTGATTCTGGGATTAATGCTTTTTTTAAGTTGAATAATCTTAGAACTGATTCATAATCATTTGATGCAATTACACCTTCAAATTCTAATTTTATCACATTATACACTTTCTGTTTATCAATTTTTACAACTAAATCATCAATTTCGTTAATTACAGAGTCAATGTCTTTGGTATTAAAATTTGTTACTGCAAGAAAACTTCTGCGAATATTTTCTTTAAAATGTAAAAGTATCTGGCTTTCAATTTGAGAATTGAAATAAGCAATAAGATTGTTTTTTACTTCAAGGAAAGTTTCATCAGGGTTCCGCCCCATATGTGTCGCGATAGATTTAACAATATTTTCCTCAAGCAATAGATTTTCTGCTTCAGCAACGTCTAAAACCCAAATATTTTTAGCATTTAATTTCACTATATCACTTAGTGGCCTTCTATCTCTGTCTATGATGCCAAAAGAATTTAAATTATGAAAACCATTCTGCTCATTAAAAGATTTAACAGTTTGAATGACCTTTTCGCAACTGCCCAAAGGTTTAATTGTATAACTTTTAAATACTTGTTCATAAAGTTCATAATCAATACTACTTGCTTCACCTTCTAAGAAAATTATAGGTTTTCTGCTACCCAATACTTCTAGATATAATTGTTCAGGTATTGGAGATTCTTCATCTAAAAGTTCGTAATCCCAAACATCATTACCCTCAAAAGATTTTGCCCAAACTTTTGTTGCGTTTTGTCTTGTGAAGGCAAAGTCTATATCGTGAGTCAAATATACGAATACACAATCGGTCCTTTCATTTTCTATTGAGTCAAATAAACTTTTCACTAAAGATTTGTGAATATGCATTTCTGGTTCATCAATAATTATTATTGAATTTTGAGGTGCACAAACAACTTCACCGACTAAGTAAAAAATAACTCTTTCGCCATCACTCATTTGAGATACATTATAAGTATTCATTTCTTGCCCTGTTGGGAAAGTCTCAATTACTCCTGCTTTCTTTCTTAATTTTCTATGTGGCAAAACGAATTCCCAAATCTTGTGAATTCTGTCTAATTTTGTATTTGGCCTCAGACCTCCATTTTCCTTGTAATCTAAAGATTGCTCATATTCCTCTGTGTGTAATAAAACCATAAGTTTTTCAAAGTCATTAAGCAAAAAAGTATTAATATTATTGCCCCAACGACCGTGTAGCCAGCCATGTTTCTTGTGCCAATCAGCATCGGCAGTACTTGCACCCCAACCGCCATAAAGGAACTCTCCTTCTGCTACTTCTTTTGATTTCGTACTTACAAAATCAGGCATTGTAAGAGATTTTTGAGCAGATATTCTGTGTGTGATTTCGTTATAACGTTGTTCGATATTTGAACCAAACCTTGTTTTACCAGAACCGTTTGCTCCAATAATAACAAGTTGCTTAAAGTCAATCAGTGGGTTAGTATTTGGTTGTCCTTTTTTTGTAGGTAATTGTATATTCATCTTTTGTTGGGTTTTGCTCTAAAATGCCACATAACTTGTACATAAGCGCTACAAACCTTCATATATACACCCAAAATGGATAGATTGACCTAGGTTTGTTTCGCTTTAGTTCTTTCCAAATATATTAAAATTTTCTTACAAATAAAGGCGCATTTATTTTTTTGACAACTTTCCGTACCGCTTAAGTTCTACAAACCTCCTTAATTCCAAAGAATGCTAGCCCAGATGGAAGTGAAAATCCTTTTTATGCGCCTTTTCGGCGGATAAAAAGATTGCAACAAACAGCTGGAAATAGCTCCTAAAGAAAAGTTTAATTGTTGAATTGGGCATTTGGTTATTTGAAAACCTCGGCATCTTTGTACCTTTGCTCCCGAATCCTCGGGATTGAAACTTATAAAAGAAATTATGCGCATTGATATTGTTACTGTTCTCCCAGAATTATTGCGAAGTCCGTTTGAGGCTTCGATTATGAAACGTGCTATTGACAAAGGATTGGTGGAAGTTCATTTTCATAATCTGCGGGATTATACAACCAACAGACAGAAAAGCGTGGATGATTATCCGTATGGCGGTGGCGCTGGAATGGTGATGACGGTGCAACCTATTGATGCTTGTATTACGCATTTGAAAAGTGAAAGAACCTACGACGAAATCATTTATATGTCGCCGGATGGGGAAACCCTGAACCAAAAAATGGCGAACACGATGTCGATGTACGAAAATATCATCATCCTTTGCGGACATTATAAAGGTGTGGATCAGCGCGTACGCGACCATTTTATCACTAAAGAAATCTCTATTGGTGATTATGTTTTATCTGGAGGTGAGTTAGGAGCTTTGGTACTTTCGGATGCATTAATACGATTGATTCCGGGAGTTTTGAGTGATGAAACCTCAGCATTGACGGATAGTTTTCAGGATGGATTATTGTCGGGACCTATTTACACTCGCCCTGCGGATTACAACGGATGGAAAGTTCCAGAGGTTTTGACCAGCGGGAATTTTGCCAAAATTGACAAATGGCGTGAGGATATGGCCTACGAACACACAAAGAACAGAAGACCGGATTTACTTGAAGATTAAAAATTTGTTTAAAGTTTAAGGTTTAAAGTTGATATTCAAGAACTTCTAAACTTTAAACAAGAAAAACTTTAAACTTTAAACTTTTTTATTTACTTTTGCGCCCACATTAGTTTAACCTCTGGCGAGATCCGTGAATGTTGATTTAATGCAACCCATAATTAAAAAATATCATGGCAGATTTAATGAAATTCGTTCAAGACGAATTCGTAACAAGAAAAGAATTCCCAGTTTTTGCAGCTGGAGATACTATCACCGTTTACTACGAAATTCGTGAGGGTGAAAAAACTAGAACACAGTTTTTCAAAGGAGTTGTTATCCAAAGAAGAGGTTCTGCTAATACAGAAACTTTCACAATTCGTAAAATGTCAGGTGCTATTGGAGTAGAGCGTATCTTCCCGGTAAACTTGCCAGCTTTGCAAAAAATTGAAATCAACAAAAAAGGTGCAGTTCGTAGAGCTAGAATTTTCTACTTCAGAGAACTTACTGGTAAAAAAGCTAAGATTAAAGACAAAAGAAGATAGTCAAATATCTCTTTACTATAAAAGTCCCAACACTGTTGGGACTTTTTTTTTGTTTACTATTTTCCTTATAAATTCCTAATTTAGGATTATTGAACCTTTAAAACTAACAATATAAGAATAACAAGTTAGTAATCTTAAAATTCATGTTTTTCTATGCAAAATCCACCCTCTATTACATCTGATTTTCATATATTTGTCCGCCTTATTTTAAGTGAAATACCTTATATAAGCTACATTTAACGTGATTCGATTATAAAAATAAAAAAATGACACAGAAATCAAAAATTTTTTACACACTTACTGATGAAGCGCCTTTATTGGCAACGTATTCATTTTTACCTATTGTACAAGCATTTACATCAACTTCTGACATTGAAATTGAAACTAGAGACATTTCATTAGCCGGAAGAATTTTAGCAAATTTCCCAGAGTTCTTATCCGAAGATCAAAAAACAGGAGATGCTTTATTAGAACTTGGACAATTAGCAACTACTCCAGAAGCTAATATCATAAAATTACCAAATGTTTCGGCGTCTGTTCCTCAATTAAAATCTGCTATTGCTGAATTACAATCTCATGGCTATAATTTACCAAACTTCCCTGAAGAACCGCAAAACGAAGCAGAAACAGCCATCAAAGCTAAATACTCTAAAATATTAGGTTCAGCAGTGAATCCTGTTTTACGTGAAGGAAATTCTGATCGTAGAGCACCAAAAGCAGTAAAAAATTACGCTAAAGCAAACCCACATTCGATGGGAGCTTGGTCTGCTGACTCAAAAACACACGTAGCTTCTATGGAGAGCGGTGATTTTTACGGAAGTGAAAAATCAGTTACTGTTGCTGATGCTACCGATGTAAAAATCGAATTCGTTGCTAAAGATGGTTCAACTACCGTTCTAAAAGCAAGCACTCCACTAAAAGTGGGTGAAATAATTGACAGTTCAGTAATGAACTTAAACGCCTTAAAAACGTTTGTTGCCAAAACAATTGCTGAAGCAAAAAAATTAAACGTACTACTTTCAGTTCACCTGAAAGCGACAATGATGAAAGTTTCAGATCCAATTATTTTTGGAGCGATTGTAGAAGTATATTTTGCGGCTGTTTTCGAAAAATACGCTGCCTTATTTGATGAATTGAACATTGATACCAGAAATGGTTTGGGTGATGTATATGCAAAAATCGCAGGACATACGATGCAAGCTGAAGTAGAAGCTTCATTAAACCTAGCAATTGAAAATGGTCCAGCATTGGCAATGGTAAATTCTGAAAAAGGAATTACAAATCTTCATGTTCCTTCGGATGTGATTGTAGATGCCTCTATGCCGGCTATGATTCGTACTTCAGGACAGATGTACAATAAAGAAGGCAAACTGCAAGATACCGTAGCCATGATACCGGACAGATGTTATGCTGGTGTTTATACAGCAACTATTGATTTTTGTAAAAAACATGGTGCTTTTGACCCAACTACAATGGGAAGTGTTCCTAATGTAGGTTTGATGGCTCAAAAAGCAGAAGAATATGGTTCTCATGACAAAACATTCCAAATAACTGCTGACGGTGTAGTGCGTGTGGTAGATACAAACGGAAACGTTTTAATGGAACAAGCCGTTGAAGCCAAAGATATTTTCAGAATGTGTCAGGCAAAAGATGCCCCGATTCAAGACTGGGTTAAATTAGCTGTAAACAGAGCACGTTTATCTAATACCCCTGCTATTTTCTGGTTGGATAATAATAGAGCACACGATAGAGAACTTATTGAAAAAGTTACTAAATATTTAAAAGATCACGATACAACTGGTTTAGATATTCAAATCCTGAATCCTATTGAAGCTACAAACTTCACATTAGAAAGAATAATCAAAGGATTAGATACTATTTCTGTAACAGGAAACGTATTACGTGATTACTTAACCGACTTATTCCCAATTTTAGAAGTGGGAACATCAGCAAAAATGCTTTCTATTGTTC
Source organism: Flavobacterium caseinilyticum (assembly GCF_004349085.1). Lineage (GTDB taxonomy): Bacteria > Bacteroidota > Bacteroidia > Flavobacteriales > Flavobacteriaceae > Flavobacterium > Flavobacterium caseinilyticum. The sequence goes on from NZ_SMFM01000002.1 coordinate 831,700, forward strand.
CGTTAATGAATGGTGGTGGTTTGTTTGAAACTGGTGCAGGTGGATCAGCTCCTAAACACGTAGAGCAATTTACGGCTGAAGGTTATTTACGTTGGGATTCTCTTGGTGAGTTCTTGGCATTAGGTGCTTCATTGGAGCATTTAGGACAAACTTTAAACAATTCAAAAGCAATTGTATTAGCGGAAACTCTTGATGTTGCAACGGAGAAATTCTTAGCAACTGATAAATCTCCAGCACGTAAATTAGGAGAAATTGACAACCGTGGTTCTCATTTTTACTTGGCAATGTATTGGGCAGAAGCTTTGGCAGCGCAAGATAAAGAGCCTGCTTTAAAAGCTATCTTCACTCCTATTGTAGCCGAATTTGCAGCAAACGAAGCGAAAATTAACGCAGAATTAATTGCAGCTCAAGGAAAACCTCAAGACATTGGTGGACATTACCAACCAAATCCTGAAACAACAAGCAAAGCAATGCGTCCAAGCGAAACTTTCAATACTATATTGGCAAAAATCGCTTAATCAAGTTATTAACTATATTTAAAAGACAACCCGAAACGGTTGTCTTTTTTTATATTGGCAATAACTTAACATCTGTTATAGACTGATTGAAATACTATTTAATGTAATTTGTACTTTTATATTTAGAAAAATTTAAACAATGATTCCAAAGAAATTTATCACCTTTTTAGTTGTAGTACTGTCCGCTTTTTCCTCTTTCGCACAAGAAAAATTTACATTGAGCGGAACTATTATTGACGCCAGCAGCAATGAAACTTTAATAGGGGTCAACGTTGTTATACCTGAATTAAAAACCGGTGTAACAACCAATGAATACGGCTTTTACTCCATCACGATACCAAAAGGAAAATATACTGTTCAAATAAGTTATTTGGGCTATCAGACCATTGAAGAATCAATAAATCTGAACCAAAACATAAAAAATAATTTCACGTTATTCAACAATGAAACGGCTTTGAAAGAAGTGATTATTACCGATAATAAAACAAAAATAGACATCAAAAAACCCGAGATGAGCGTGAATAAACTCTCTATTTCAACCATTAAAAAAATGCCTGTCGTTTTGGGTGAAGTCGATGTTTTAAAATCTATCTTATTGCTTCCGGGAGTTACTAACGCTGGCGAGGGCGCCTCAGGTTTTAATGTTCGTGGTGGTGGTGCCGACCAGAATTTAATATTACTGGACGAAGCAACTATCTTTAATTCATCTCACGTTTTTGGATTTTTCTCTGTTTTTAATCCCGATGCGATCAAAGATTTAAAGTTGTATAAAGGTGGAATTCCGGCTCGATATGGTGGAAGAGCTTCTTCTGTTTTGGACATATATCAAAAAGACGGCAACAGCAAAGGTTTCCATGTCAATGGAGGAATCGGATTGATTTCCAGCAGAATTTTGGCCGAAGGACCATTGGTAAAAGACAAAGGTTCATTCCTTATTGGTGGTAGAAGTTCCTACGCACATTTGTTCCTGAAACTATCTGAAGAACAAAAAGACAACTCGGCTTATTTTTATGATTTAAATACCAAATTGAGCTATAAATTGGATTCCAATAACAGCCTGTATTTATCCGGTTATTTTGGCCGTGATGTTTTCAGCCTCAACAAAAGCTTTACCAATATTTATGGAAATGCAACTTTAAACCTTCGTTGGAATCACTTGTTCTCTGAAAAGCTATTTTCGAATTTATCGCTCATTTACAGCGATTATTATTACGGTTTAGATTTGGATTTTATAGGTTTCAAATGGGATTCCGGAATTAGAAACTATAATATCAAATACGATTTCAAGAATTATATATCAGATAAATTCAAATTGAATTATGGTGTAAACGGAATTTATTATGAATTCAATCCTGGAACTATCAAACCATCTGATGCGGATTCCGGAATTAATTTTGATCAATTAGATAAAAAATATGCTTTCGAACCTGCACTGTACGTCAACGCTGACCACGAAATCTCCAATAAAATCTCACTTTCTTACGGACTTCGTTACAGTATGTTTTACCGTTTGGGACAATCTACCGTAAATATATATGCTGACAACAATCCTGTAACGTTCAATTCGGAATTACAGATTTATGAGAAAGCGACTCCAATTGGCACCACATTTTATGACAGAAACAAAGTCATGAAAAGTTACAATTACTTGGAACCGCGTTTTTCAATGGCTTATCAAATCAACGAGGAGCAATCTGTAAAAGCGAGCTACAACAGAATGGTGCAGTATTTACAACTGATTTCGAATACCTCATCGCCTACTCCACTTGATATTTGGACTCCAAGCGACAGTTTTATCAAACCTCAGATTGCCGATCAGGTGGCCTTGGGGTATTTTAAAAACTTCAGTGACGACATGTATTCTATTGAGGTAGAAACATACTATAAAGAAGTGCAAAACCGATTGGATTATATAGACGGCGCTAACTTGATTGCCAATAAAGCCATAGAACAAATCATCCTGAACGGTCAATTAAGATCTTACGGTTTAGAAATCATGTTCCGAAAAAACGAAGGGAAATTTAACGGCTGGATTTCGTATACCCTAGCAAAATCAGAGCAACAAACACCCGGAAGAACGCCTTTAGAAAGCGGAATCAACAACGGGCAATGGTACAATTCAGTATATGATAAATTACATAATATAGCTATAACCACTTCCTATAATTTAAATGAAAAGTGGTCTTTTGGAGCTAATTTCGCGCTGCAAACCGGGCAGCCGGTAACGTATCCTGTTGGGCAATACGAATATTTAGGAATAAATGTACCCAGTTATGGACTGAGAAACGAGAATCGTCTTCCGGCATACCATCACCTTGACATTGCCGCAACATTGACTCCAACAAAAAACAAAAACCGCGAATGGAAAGGGGAATGGGTATTTAGTATTTATAATTTGTACAATCGGAAAAATGCCGCATCGATCAATTTCAGACAAAATTCAGATACCGGAACAAATGAAGCTGTAAAGACTTCGATTTTTGGTATTGTCCCGGCAGTGAGTTATAACTTTAAACTTTAATGGCAGCATCCAATAAAAGAACAAAATCAAAAATAAAATCATGAAAAAAATAACCTTATATCTGATCTTGATCATCGCTGTTTTTTCGGCAAGTTGCGAAGATGTTGTCGAAATAGATTTAGACAAAGCACCTCCAAAACTGGTAATCGAAGCAGCAATCAACTGGAAAAAAGGAACTGCCGGAAATCAACAGAAAATAAAACTAAGCACGACATCCGGTTTTTACAGCACGGAAATTCCAACCGTTTCCGGGGCAATCGTTTCGATAAAAAATAGTACAAATGTTGTTTTTTCTTTTTCAGAAATTGCAAATACCGGTGAGTATACCTGTGCTACTTTTGCTCCCGTTATCAACGAAACCTATACTTTGACAGTGATCAGCAATGGCAATACCTACACCGCAACCGAAACATTGAAACCTGTTGCGCCAATAACAAAAATTGTTCAAAACAACCAAGGCGGTTTTAGCGGAACCGACATAGAAATTAAAACTTTTTATCAGGATCCGGCGGGGGAAAGAAATTATTATCTCTATAAATATGTGTATTCGAACCAAGTGAAATCAAATCTTTATGTAGACCAGGATGAGTTTTTTAACGGAAACGCATTCTTCAGCATTTCACAAAATGATGAATTAAAAAAAGACGATAAAATAGAGGTTAGTCACATCGGAATTTCTAAAGCGTATTACAATTACATGAGCGTATTGTTGAGTATTGCAGGGAATAGCGGCGGCGGGCCTTTTCAATCTCCTCCTGCAACCGTAAGAGGAAATATCAGCAACACTACGGATTCGGCTAATTATCCGTTGGGCTATTTCTCACTTAACGAAGTCGATATCAGAAATTATACTATTGAATAATTTGGAGCTAATCCAGCTGTTCATTACAACCAAAAACAGGTTCTAAACAGTTTTCCAGTCCGTATAAGGAGCTTCCTTTGGTCGCTCTTATACAGCCGGAAAACTAAAGTTTACAACCTGTTTTGGTTTTCATTGCCATCTGGGCTAGTATGTGAGAGATAAAACGAGAACTTTTATTTACTTTTACATCATAATTCATAACTTATATTTAACCATGTCTTCACACCATATCGTTCGGGACGACCAAGAACCTGCTTTAATCATTGCCAATGGCGCTTCCTGTAATCCGGAACTATTGGGTCAATTACTGGAATGGTCGCCGCTTGTGGTAGTATTAGATTCGGCTATGGTTCGCGTCATGGAATTAGACATCAAAGTCGATGTGCTTTTAGGAGATTTCGATAGAGGATTTGATCCCGAAATTTATAAAACATCACAATATCCAATCGAAATTATTCACACACCGGACCAGAATAAAACCGATTTAGAAAAGGCTTTTGACTATTTAATCGACAGAAAAATTCCTGCCGTAAACGTGGTTTGGGCTACCGGACGAAGAGCCGACCACACCATAACCAATCTTACCAATATCACACGATACAGAAATTTATTGCAAATTGTCATTTTGGACGATCATTCGAAAGTATTTTTATTGCCTAAAAAATTCGAAAAATGGTATACGGCGAACACTCCTATTTCGTTAATTCCCATCGGTCATGTGACTGGAATTCACTCGGATAATTTATTTTATCCGTTGAAAGATGATAGCCTGACCATTGGTTACAGAACCGGAAGCAGCAATCATGTCATCAAAGACGGAATCGTAACAATTGAGCATGACGAAGGCGATCTTTTGATGATGGAATGTCTGGATTAGTCCGATAAATCGTATTTATAATCAATTCCACCATATTGGCAAAAAGAGATTGACTATCTTTGCGCCGAAATGGAAAAAACAAATAACAGACCGATTACCGAAAAAACAAATTTGCATCCAAGGAATCTGGACAGGTTTGGCTATGACTTTAAGCAATTAGTATCAGAATCACCTGATCTCAAGTCTTATGTTTCAGTAAATGAACACAAAATCGAAACTATTGATTTCAGTAATCCTGATGCCGTAAAAGCCCTTAATAAAGCTTTGTTGTTATCCCATTATGATATTCAAAATTGGGATATTCCTAAAAATTATCTATGTCCGCCCATTCCCGGAAGAGCAGATTACATACATTATATCGCCGATTTATTGGCTTCAAGCAACAACGGAATCATACCAGAAGGAGAAACTGTTCAAGGTTTAGATATTGGTGTGGGTGCCAATTGCATTTATCCTATAATTGGTAATTCCGCTTATGGTTGGAGTTTTGTAGGAACTGATACCGATTTAAAAGCAATTGAAAATTGCAGCGCTATCATTCAAGAAAATCCAAAACTGATTGATGCCATCAGCTTACAGCAGCAAACGGAATCGCGTTTTATTTTCAAAAATATAATCACTCCCGAAGACAAATTTACGTTCACGATGTGCAACCCTCCTTTTCATGCCTCACAAGAGGAAGCCACAAAAAGCACGATTCGAAAAATCAATAATTTAGAATCCCGAAGTGCCACGAGCAAAGTAACCAAACCTGTTTTAAATTTTGGTGGTCATAATGCTGAATTATGGTGTGAAGGCGGTGAATTGGGTTTCGTTACGCAGATGATTTATGAAAGCGCAAAATATCCGATGCAATGTTTATGGTTTACAACTTTAGTATCCAAAAAAGAGAATCTTTCCAGTCTGTACAAAACATTAAACAAGGTAAGTGCTGTCGAAATTAAAACCATTGATATGGCTCAAGGCCAAAAAACAAGCCGAATCGTTGCCTGGACTTTTTTGAGTAAGCAACAACAGAAAGAGTGGAAATTTTAAGTTGAAACTTAATTTATAGTTTTGTCTAAATTCATGAATAATAATTCAGTCAGTACATTTAATTTTGTAGCAGTTGGATAAATCAAAATACTCACAATTCCTCTATTGTATCAGCAATTAAGAAGCTGCTTCTTTTATAAAAGATTTATTACCAATTAAGTATAAAAATCTTGTGATTTTTTGAATGCAAATTCAAATAAAAAAACTTTATTGTTAAAAAAAAGAACTTTAGTCACATTAATCTGCATTATTGTATATAAAATTTAGTAATTTATTGTTTTATTCGCCATTTTTTCATTGATATTAAGATATTGATTCAAATTGTGTATTTTTGGTCAAACTATAAATAACCAAAAATGAAAAAACTTTACTTTATTCTAACCTTAATTTTTTCGACAGGAATTTTCGCTCAGGAAATCAATGTTTCCGGTGTCGTAACTGACGGCACTAAAGCAACTTTACCGGGTACAACCATCTTGGTAAGAGGAACGACGAAAGGGACTACTTCAGACATCGATGGAAAGTATACCATTAGTGCTAAAATGGGAGACGTGCTGCAATTTTCTTTTGTAGGCTTTGAAACTAAAAATGTGACCGTAACTGGAAGTACAGTAAATGTTACTTTAACAGGAAGTGGCGAAAGCCTTCAGGATGTTGTTGTAATAGGATCACGTAATCCGACCAGAACTGTAACAGAATCAGCAGTTCCTATCGATGTGATTGCTATGAAAGAGATTGCCTCTCAAGGAGCGCAGGTCAACTTAAACCAGATTTTAAACATGGTTGCGCCCTCATTTACATCAAACACACAAACGGTTGCTGATGGAACGGATCATATTGACCCGGCACAGTTGAGAGGATTAGGACCTGATCAGGTACTGGTTTTAATCAACGGAAAAAGAAGGCACACATCGTCCTTAGTAAACATAAACGGATCGCCAGGTCGAGGATCTGTAGGAACGGATTTAAATGCTATTCCTGCTTTCGCAATCGAAAAAATTGAAGTATTAAGAGATGGCGCGTCGGCACAGTACGGCTCTGATGCCATTGCTGGTGTGATCAATATTAATGTGAAACAAAACACAAATAAATTAGAGGTAAATCTTTTTGGGGGAGGAAATCTTTCAAAAGGCGCAAATGACCACGATGGCGGATTTGATGGTGGCAATTACCAAGTAGATTTAAATTATGGAACCGGACTTGGCAAAGAAAAAAGTTTCATTAATGCAACTGCCAGTTTCCAACTTAGAGATCAAACAAGCAGAGCAAAAGATGTGACCGGAAACTTGTTCAATGCTTACAATGCAGTAGAGCAAAGAGCTGCTGCGGCAGGAACGAATATTAATGCTCTTTTTGGAAACATTAATAATACAACAAATGAAACGCAAATTCTTTCCGCGATAAAAACATACGCACCACAGGTAAGTTATTTTTCAGCCGCACAACAAACAGCAATTACAGGCGCGACCACTATTGCTCAAATGCAAACTGCCCTGAATTTTGACGCTACTGCGGGAGAATTAGCATTTAGAGGACTGGAAAGAAAAGATTTCAATATGAGAGTTGGACAATCTTCCTTGAAAAGCGCGCAATTCTTTTTGAATGCTGCTTATCCAATAAATGACAAGCTGGAAGCATATGCTTTCGGAGGAACAAGTTTCAGAGAAGGAGAAGCTGCAGGTTTTTACAGAAGACCTAACCAATCCCGATCTTACACAGGATTATATCCAAACGGATTTTTACCGGAAATACATTCTACAATCAACGATGTCTCTGTGGCAGCAGGTTTAAGAGGTATTATCTTCGAAAACTGGAATTTCGATTTAAGTAATACTTTCGGAAGAAATGCTTTTGATTATGGAGTTGAAAATACCGTAAATGCTTCTTTAAGAGAAAATTCTCCCACTGAATTTGACGCGGGTGGATTGGCTTTCGCCCAAAACACAACTAACTTTGACATGAACAGAAAATTTGATGTTTTAGAAGGTCTGAACGTTGCCTTTGGTGCGGAATATCGTCATGAGAACTTCTCTATCAATGCAGGTCAACCGGAATCATACAATTTATATGATATCAGCGGCGGTGTAGTTACCGCAACAACTCCAGCTAACATAAAAGTTACTGATTTTTATGGTGCAGCAAGACCAAATGGCTCACAAGTTTTTCCGGGTTTCAGACCAGCAAATGCAATTGATAAAAACCGTAACAGTGTGGCAGTGTATGCCGATTTAGAATTAGATGTTACAGACAAATGGTTGGTAAACGGAGCCCTTCGTTTTGAGAATTATTCTGATTTTGGTAACACTACAAATTTTAAATTAGCTTCTCGTTACAAAATAACTGATAACATCAATTTACGTGGCGCAGTTTCAACTGGATTTAGAGCACCATCTTTGCACCAAATCTATTTCAATTCAACCGCTACGCAATTCGTAGGAGGTGTGCCATTTGAAGTAGGAACCTTTAGCAATGATTCGCAAGCAGCAGAATTATTAGGAATTCCTAAATTAAAACAAGAAGAATCTAAAAGTGCCAGTATTGGATTTACAGCCAAAATTCCAACTGCCAATTTAACCTTAACCGCTGATGCTTATATCGTACAGATTGACGACAGAGTGGTGCTTACGGATCAATTTTCAAGACCAGGCGGAACTCCTGCAGCTGGAACTCCAAATGCAATATTGAATGGATTATTTGATACTGCAGGCGCCACTGCAGCGACTTTCTTTGCGAATGCAATTGATACGGAATCAAAAGGAATCGATGTGGTGATTAGTCATAAAACAAGTTTTGGAAATAACGTTTCTTTGAAAACCGATTTATCAGGTACTTTTTCTAATACTTACAGAGTAGGAGAAATTAAAGCGTCTCCAGTGTTAGAAGCTGCCGGTCAAATTAACAGATACTATTCTGAAATGTCCAGAATCTATTTACAAGAAGCTATCCCTAGAGTAAAAGCTAATTTAACCAACTTTATTACTTATAATAAATTCGATTTCTTCTTAAGAAATGTTTATTTTGGTAAAGTGACAGATCCAAATACTGCCGATGTAAATGGAGACGGAAGAATTGAAGGTGCCATAATTAACGGTCAGGCAGTGGAAATTGAACACCCAGTCTGGGGAGCTAAAATCATTACTGATTTGTCGGTGGGTTTCAAAATTACGGAGGCTGCGAAAATTGTTATTGGCGCCAATAATATTTTCGATATTTATCCAGATTTAAATCTTGGTACGCAAACTGCAATCAGACCACGATTAGTATCCGGAGCTATCGATTATACAGCTGCTCCGGCAACTATCGATTTGTCAAATGCAAACCAATTTGTATACTCGAGAAACGTATCTCAATTTGGTCAAAACGGCCGTTTCGTTTTTGCTCGATTAAGCTTCAGTTTCTAAAAAATATTTTTTCTAAAATGAACCATCCTGCAAAAAAAGGATGGTTTTTTTTTGGCTTAAACTTGGGTAAAAAAAGAATACAAACTTTGTACCTTTGCAACTCTAAAACTTTGCCGCTTAATTAAATGAAATTCCAAGTAGTATCCGATTACCAGCCGAAAGGCGATCAACCGCAAGCGATTAAAAAATTGACTCAGGGGATTATTGAAGGTGAAAAATTCCAAACACTTTTAGGAGTTACCGGTTCGGGAAAAACATTTACTGTAGCCAATGTGATTCAGGAAGTACAAAGACCAACACTGGTTTTGGCACACAATAAAACATTAGCCGCACAATTATATTCAGAATTCAAGCAATTTTTTCCTAATAATGCTGTCGAATATTTCGTTTCGTACTACGATTATTACCAACCCGAAGCTTTTATGCCGGTAACCGGAGTTTTCATCGAAAAGGATTTATCCATCAATGAAGAACTGGAAAAAATGCGAATGTCAACCACTGCTTCGTTGCTTTCCGGACGAAGAGACATTTTGGTAGTGGCATCGGTATCGTGTTTGTACGGTATCGGAAATCCTATCGAATTTCAGAAAAACCTGATTCCAGTTGAGAAAGGTCAAATTATTTCTCGTACCAAATTATTGCATCAATTGGTGCAAAGTTTATATTCCAGAACAGAAGCCGATTTTAATCCCGGAAGTTTCAGAATAAAAGGCGATACCGTAGATGTTTATCCAAGTTATGCCGATGAGGCATACAGAATTCATTTTTTTGGGGATGAAATCGAGGAAATTGAAAGTTTCGACACCAAGAATTCTCAGGTTCTTGAAAAATTTGACAAACTGACGATTTATCCGGCCAATATGTTTGTGACTTCGCCAGACGTGCTGCAAGGTGCCATTTGGGAAATCCAACAGGATTTGGTAAAACAAGTCGATTATTTCAAGGAAATTGGAAAACATTTAGAAGCAAAACGACTGGAAGAACGCACCAACTTTGATTTGGAGATGATTCGTGAATTGGGTTATTGCTCCGGAATTGAAAATTATTCACGCTACCTTGACGGTCGTTTGCCTGGAACAAGGCCTTTTTGTTTGCTGGATTATTTCCCAAAAGATTACTTAATGGTGGTAGACGAAAGTCACGTAACGCTTTCGCAAGTTAGCGCGATGTATGGCGGAGACAGAAGCCGTAAAGAAAACTTAGTGGAATATGGTTTCCGACTTCCCGCAGCGATGGACAATCGTCCTTTGAAGTTTGAAGAATTTGAAGCCATGCAAAACCAAGTGATTTATGTTTCGGCAACACCAGCCGATTACGAATTACAAAAGACCGAAGGCGTTGTTGTGGAACAAGTGATTCGTCCAACAGGATTATTGGATCCAATCATTGAAATCCGACCAAGCTTAAACCAAATTGATGATTTAATTGAAGAAATTCAGGTTCGGGCTGAAATTGATGAACGCGTTTTAGTGACGACTTTAACCAAAAGAATGGCGGAAGAATTGGCTAAATATTTAACCAAAGTTAATATTCGTTGTCGCTATATTCATTCCGAAGTGGATACTTTGGAACGAATTGAAATCATGCAAGATTTACGAAAAGGAATTTTTGATGTACTAATTGGTGTGAATTTACTTCGTGAAGGGTTGGATTTACCCGAAGTTTCATTGGTAGCCATTTTAGATGCTGACAAAGAAGGTTTTTTGCGAAGTCACCGTTCACTTACGCAGACTATTGGTCGTGCTGCGAGAAACCTCAATGGAAAAGCAATTATGTATGCCGATAAAATTACGGCCAGCATGCAAAAAACAATTGATGAAACCAATTACCGAAGAACCAAACAAATTAATCACAATACTGAAAACAATTTGGTTCCACAGGCCCTAAATAAAAAAATCGAGAGCGCCTTTACCAAAAATCCGCTGGCAGATTATGAATTAGGCTACACTTTGAATACTGCTGCGGAAACTGAAAATTTATATTTGTCGAAAACTGAAATTGAAAAACTCATTCGGGAAAAACGCAAATCAATGGAGAAAGCGGCAAAAGATTTGGACTTTATGCAAGCAGCAAAACTTCGGGATGACATCAAGAGTTTACAAGGGCAACTAAATTAAATTCAAAAAAATAAAAACTTTCAAATCGCTTTATTTCAATTGATTGTGATTAAAAAACAGTTGTTTTTAAAATTGTTCACACTGTTTTTTATCCATTAAAATTCTTTTAAGTTCCTATAAAATTCTTTAAATTTGAGTGTAATTTTTTTCTGATTATTTCACAATAATTTAAAGCGCTTCATGAAAATCTTCTTACTCATAATCGTCGTATTGAGACTTAGTGGCTGTGCTTATGCTCAATCCAGACAAGAGGATTTTACAACTGCAGAAATAGAAAACTCCTCAGATATTATTAAAGGCAATCTACTTTCTAATCATCCGCTCGGAATGTATATATCCAGAATAAATCATAATTTCAGAGTACGTTCTGTTGAGAAATATTCCTTTTCTTTAGAGGTTTCAAGTGCAAATGTGATGCTGCCCTATGTAAAATCATACGAGCTGACAGATCGAACTGACCGAAATTTAGCAGCTGCTGTAGTTTGGTATAATAGGGAATTCTTGTTTGATCTGACAGAGATCCCTTCAAAAACAATTGAATTTAATGCCGATGGAATTATTAGATCGTATAAATTCACCTTTGCTCTCGCGCTAACTGTAAATCATGAATTTAATATTGGTCTGCGCTCCTATTCCTTAGATAAAGGTCAATACCCTTTTTCCTTTCTCACTTCTGACGAATCCATCGAGTGGTTTCATAGTAATATTGCAGGCGGTGAAGATCCTTTTTCAAGACGTTATTACGGTTTGAACAAAGCAGGAATTAAGTTTAAGGATGAAAATGGCACTTTTATCACAATGCAAAACGGGGATTTCAGAGTTCCGGGAATTGAGTTCAATTATTTCTACTATCCAAATTTGGAAATTAATAAAACAAAAAAAATCTACTGGAATTTTGGAGCTCACATAGGCGTCAATATTTCAAAGTATAATCCTGTTACTGACATCGGTATATCATCATCTGCAATAAAGAAAATAATTGTTAAAGATAAAAATATTTTGAGTGTTGGCCTAAGTGCTGGTGCTTTACGCCAACGATTCATACGTTTTGGAGATGGGGCGAACATCAGCAATCAGCTGTTTTTATATAGTTTTGAAGGACTGATTGATTATAAAAAAAAACTAAAAAACAACAATACAATTTCGTACGGTATCAATTACGCATTTCAAACTTCCTACAATAAGAAAACAGATTTTGAACATGTCATCCTGACCGGCCAAAGAATTAAAACGCACTGGCAACAAACCCTGTCCCATCTTTATCACAATCTGGAAGGATGGAATATTATTTGCACCTATTCTGTCAAGAAATTTTCCTATTTTATTTATGCACGAGAAGATTTAAAATTAGACAATGCACCCGATTTACAGACGGGTATGGGTATAAAAATGTCAATGAAATAGCATGACTAATTTTTTTGTTCCTGAAAAACATTCAGTAAAATTTCGCTATCAATAATTGCATTTGGCGCTTCCATCATCAACTTGAGCACGCGATTGGTTGCTCTCGGGTTGAGTCCCATGTCGATTGCGATTTGCTGAATACCGTTTGATTCATTTTTATGTAAAATTCCATCACAATACATCAACAAAGCCAATCGGTAAAACTGCTGAATGCGCTGAAACTCGGTTTTAATAGGCAGCAATGGCAATTCCAGATGAAATAAATCCTTGAATACATCCGTTTCTATGCTTAGCTCTTGGGCTACTATTGCCAAAAATTGGTATTCTCTTTTATGTAAATGCCCGTCAACTGTAGAAAAAGCAATCATCTCTAAAAGTAAGCTCCTTTTTTCTTCGAATGTGTTCATCAAATTATTATTTTTAGCTAAAATATTGTTTTTAAATTAAATCACCAATCAATGATTCGAATTCTTACGTTGTGCTCCCTTTTTTCTTTGTCATTTACAAACATCATAGCGCAGCAAAGCTCTGCTTCCCAACAAGTTTCTACATTTATTATCGAAGCGCCACAGCTTCAAACTTCAAAGAAAATTTGGATGTATTTACCTGAAAATTATGCAAAGTCAAAAAAGAAATTCTCCGTAATTTATATGCATGATGCTCAAAATTTGTTTGATGCTACTACTTCGTATTCGGGTGAATGGAATATCGATGAAAAACTGGACAGCCTAAAAGCGCAAGTTATTGTTGTAGGAATCGAACATGGAAATGAGAAACGAATCGATGAATTGACGCCTTTTAAAAACGAGAAATATGGTGGAGGACAAGCAAACAGTTATTTAGAATTCATTGTCAATACATTAAAACCTGAAATTGATAAAACATACAGAACGAAAACGAGGAAAAAAAATACAATTATAATGGGCAGTTCTTTGGGAGGTTTGACTTCCTTTTATGCTACTTTAAAATACCCGGAAGTGTTTGGTAAAGCAGGTGTTTTTTCGCCGGCTTTTTGGATTAATCGTAAGGAAATTTTTGCATTAGCAGAAAAAAACAAAAGACAAAAAACTAAATACTATTTTCTTTGTGGAGATAAAGAAGGCAACGATGATTCGATGGTTACTGACCTTAATAAAATGGAGCACTTAATCAACTCAAAAAGATGTTCCTGCTTGCATTTGAACGAAAAGAAAATTGTAAAAGACGGACAACACAATGAAAAATTGTGGCGTGATGGTTTTGTAAAAGCTGTTTCATGGCTCGGGTATTAAATTTTGTACTATCAAAATTTTAAAACATTAAAATTAAACCTCAATGAAACTAATCCTTCGAGAATACAACCTCAAATTAAAACATACATTCACAATTTCCAGAAAATCAACGGACTTTCAACCTTCTTTGATTGTGGAATTGCAGGATGACGGTTTTTCCGGTTTTGGTGAAGCAACTTCAAATCCGTATTACCTGACAACAGTTCCGGTGATAATGCACGATTTAGAAAAAATTCGCACCATTATTGAAAATACTACAGATGAAACGCCTGAAGAATTCTGGTCAAAGATTCATCCGTATTTAAAACACGATATGTTTGCTCTATGCGGTTTGGATATGGCATATAATGATTGGTATGCTCGCAAAAAAGGAAAGAAATTATACGAATTGTGGAATTACACGATTGACAAAAATCCATTGACAGATTACACGATTGGAATTGCATCAATCGAAAAAATGGTAGCTAAAATGAAGGAACTGCCTTGGCCGATTTATAAAATAAAATTGGGAACCAATGAAGATATTGCCATTGTAACTGAACTTCGAAAACACACTGACGCCATTTTTAGAATTGACGCCAATTGTGGTTGGGGCGTGGAAGAAACCATAAAAAATGCTGTTGCACTTAAAAAACTGGGAGTGGAATTCTTAGAACAACCGATGAAAGCCGACAATTGGGAAGAACACAAAGAAGTTTTCAAATATTCTGTTTTACCAATTATTGCTGACGAAAGCTGTATTATTGAGGAAGATGTGGCTAAATGCCATAATCATTTTCATGGTGTAAATGTCAAATTAGTAAAATGTGGCGGACTCACTCCCGGAAGACGAATGATTCAGAAAGCCAAAAAATTAGGATTGAAAACGATGGTGGGCTGCATGACCGAATCGACGGTTGGAATATCTGCGATAGCGCATTTATTGCCACAACTGGATTATGTAGATATGGACGGCGCATTGCTTTTGGATGAAGATATTGCAACTGGCGTAACCATAGATTTTGGAAAAATAAGCTATTCTGAATTAAACGGAACCGGCGTAACTTTAATTTAAAGTCAATTGAAAGTGAACCAATTCTGAATCTAAATTTGTGGTCCAATTGCTTTTAAACCGTACCTTTGTAAAAAATTAGAATATGATGACAAATAACGATATCTTTAAAAAACTTCGCGTAGCTTTAATGCTACGTGACGATCAAATAGTTGAAATATTAGAATTAGTAGATTTTAGAATCACTAAATCAGAATTAGGTGCTTTTTTCCGTGATGAAAAACATGAAAATTATATGGAATGTGGTGACCAAGTGTTGCGTAATTTCCTAAATGCATTGGTAATTCACTTGCGTGGAACGAAAGAAAATCCAAAAAATCCAAATGATGTTTTAGCGAAACACAAAGCTCAAATTCCCGTAAAAGAAGGAGCTTCTGATAGAGCAGAATTTAAAGCAAAGCCAAGAGACGAAGAACGATCAAGAGGTGATGAAAGTCCTTCAAAATCGAAACCTGCTGCGAAAAGGATTTCCAAGAAGGAATTTCCAAAAGGAAACAACAAAATTCAAGTGGTAGAGAAAGTAAAATTTAATTTTGGTAAAAATAAAAAATCATAACTGTGAAAACGGCATTGATTATTGGTAGCACCGGTTTAATAGGTTCAGAATTATTGAATTTACTATTGGAAAACACACATTACGCCAAAGTAGTTACTTTCGTAAAAAGAGATACAGGAATAAAGCACGCGAAATTGACACAACACATCATCGATTTTGACAAGCCCGAAACCTATAAAGAATTAGTCGTAGGGGATGATTTCTTTTGCACGATTGGCACAACAATCAAAAAAGCGGGAAGTAAAAAAGCGTTTAGAAAAGTAGATTTTGAATATCCACGGCAGTTTGCTGCTTTTGCACTGCAAAACAAAGTCAAACAATTTTTGATAATCTCTTCTCTCAGTGCTGATGCAAATTCCGGAAATTTCTATTTGAAAACTAAAGGTGAAATTCAAGATTTCCTAAAGGATTGTAATTTTGAAAGCGTTGCTGTATTGCAACCTTCCCTTCTTTTGGGAAACCGAACTGAATTTAGATTAGGAGAAAAAGTGGGTGCGTTTTTCATGAAAACACTTTCCTTTTTATTCCTTGGAAATTTAAAAAAATACAAACCTATTGAAGGCAAAACAGTAGCTAAAGCACTTTTGAAAATTGCAGAAGCAAATAATAAAGGTTTCAAAATATATGAATCGGATGTGATTCAAGAAATTGTAAACTAATACGATATCAAAATCCTGAATGAGAGTTCAGGATTTTTTTGTATATTTAGTTTATATAAATAAATTTATCCTTCAAATATGAAATGCCTCCTCTCCTTTTACACATTACTTTTTACAACAATATTTTTTGGACAAAACAATAAAACTGAAGAACCTGCGGTGTTTATTGATTCTAACTTAATTGCAAGAAATGCAATTGAATATATCAACCAAAATGAAATTGAATCTGTGAATGTTGTCAAAAAGGATACCATAATAAATGCAGTTTTGTTTCGTGGTCAGCTTTTCATTACTTCCAAAAACCCTAATAAATATGATTTTATAGGTTTGGAACAAATTAAATCTGAATTCACCAAAATCAAAAGTAACGATATCATTTATATGGTAAATGGAGCATTAATAAAAGACAATATTGATACTTTCAAATTAGACCGAAACTATATTTTAGAAGTTGAAGTCACTAATACTGAAGCATTTTACAATTTAAGAAAAAGTGATACAAAATTTGACATTATCAACATCTTGGGTAAAACTAAAGAAAATTTAGATAATAAAAATAAGATTATGTTAAGAGGTCATGAAGCAATTGGCATAAAATAGGTTTTCTGTTTAATGTAATTTAATATTTTTCAAATCCCATTTTAAGAACTACAGCTTAACATAGAACATCCTACTTTATCTCTGGCCCAATTGGGTCTTTTGGCAAACCACTTTTGAAAATTCGGTTGCTCGTCATATGGATTTTTAAGCATTTCAAATAACTCGTTTAGCAAAGAATAATCTCCTTTATCTGCGTCATCAATACACAATTGCGACATGTAATTTCGCAATACATATTTTGGATTTACGGTGTTCATTTGGTTTTTTCGTTCGGAATCAGAAAGTGTTTCTTGATTGATTCGAATGCTGTACTTCTCCAGCCAATCATGCCAATCTTTCACGATCATTTCCTCTAAATCCTTTTCATTGTAAAAAGCCTCTTTTATGGAATTGAAAGCCGTTGTTGCAGCATCAGCTTTGGTTACATTACTTAGGTTTCTAAAGAAAATAGTCATGTCCGTTTCCACCTTTTCAAGCAATTGAGTCAAACTTTGAATCAAAATAATATCTTGTTCTTTTTTGATTTGTAACCCGAGCTTATTTTGCATCATTTCCAAATACGCTTTTTCATAATCCGCACTAAAAGCGTCTAAAATAGTTTCCAGCGGTTTCGCTTCCTGAATTAAGGGATACAACGCATTCGCCAATTGATACAGATTCCAGAGCGCAATTTCAGGTTGATTGCCAAAACGGTATCTTTTATGCTGGCTATCCGTTGTATTGGGTGTCCAGCCGGAATTGTAATCTTCTAACCAGCCGTAAGGTCCATAATCAATCGTAATGCCGTGAATGGACATATTATCAGTGTTCATAACTCCATGGACAAAACCCACGCGTTGCCAGTGCACAATCATCTTGAGAGTAGTTTGGGCTACTTCTTGAAAAAAGGCCACATATTTTTCGACACCTTCTTCTTGAATATGAGGGAAATGATGTTTTATGGTAAAATCCGCTAATAATTTGAGATTAACATGGTCTTCTCGGGAAGCAAATAGTTCAAAGCTACCAAAACGGATAAATGACGGAGCTACTCTGCAAACAATGGCGCCTTTTTCATAGGCAGGATTTCCATTATACAAAACATCACGCAATACCTGATCGCCAGAAAGTATCAGCGAAAGCGACCTTGTTGTAGGAACACCCAAATAATGCATTGCTTCGGCACACAAATGCTCTCGTATAGACGAACGTAAAACCGCAAACCCATCAGCTGTTCTGGAATAAGGTGTAGGCCCTGCTCCTTTCAGTTGCAAAGTGTAGGTTTTATTATCATGAACAACTTCAGTAAGATTAATGGCGCGACCGTCTCCTAACTGTCCGGCCCAATTCCCAAATTGATGTCCCGCATAAGGCATAGCATATGGTTTGGTTCCTGGATAAACTGTGCTTCCTGAAAAAGTATTTAAAAAATCAGTTGAAAGTATATCTTCTTGAGAAAGACCAATAGCATTTGCTACGTCAATTGAAGCATGAATCAGTGATGGATTGGATGGTTTTTTGGGTAATGCGTACGAATAACAAGCTTGATGAACCTGTCTTGGAACATTGATTTGATTGGGATCAGCAGGCAATTCGGTAGTAAAATTATTTTGTATCTGGAGCTTCATAATAACTAAAAAAAGTTAAAAACAAAGATAATTGTTGTAACCCAGAAAACTTTACACTTTCAATTAATATTATGATTTGTTCTCTTTAAAACTTGTGGTCGTCCAAAAAAAAATCCTGTTCGCCGTGGCAAACAGGATTTTCAATATGTAACATTTTTTCTAATTAAGAAAGTGCTGCCGTTACTTGATCCGCTGCTTCTTGAAATTCAACCGCAGATAAAATTGGCATTCCTGAATTATCAATTAATTCTTTTGCGATAGCTGCATTTGTACCTTGTAAACGAACAATGATAGGTACGTTAATTGCATCACCCATATTTTTGTAAGCATCAACAACTCCTTGCGCCACACGGTCACAACGAACGATTCCACCAAAAATATTAATTAAAATTGCTTTTACGTTTGGATCTTTTAAGATAATACGGAAAGCAGTTTCAACACGTTTTGCATCAGCAGTTCCACCTACATCTAGGAAGTTAGCAGGCTCAAAACCAGCATACTTGATTAAATCCATAGTTGCCATTGCTAAACCAGCTCCGTTCACCATACATCCTACTGTACCGTCAAGATCTACATAGTTTAAACCAACTTCTTTTGCTTCGACTTCGATTGGGTTTTCCTCACGAATGTCACGCATATCAGCATATTTCTTTTGTCTGTATAAAGCATTATCATCGATATTTACTTTAGCGTCTACAGCCATAATTTTATTGTCAGATGTTTTTAAAACCGGGTTGATTTCAAACATCGAAGCATCAGATCCTATGTAAGCGTTGTATAAAGAATCGATGAATTTCACCATTTCTTTGAAAGCATTTCCAGAAAGACCTAAGTTAAATGCAATTCTTCTTGCTTGAAAACCTTGTAATCCTACAGAAGGATCAACTTCTTCAGTAAAAATTAAATGAGGAGTATGTTCTGCAACTTCTTCAATATCCATTCCACCCTCAGTAGAATACATAATCATGTTACGACCTGTAGCTCTATTTAATAAAACAGAAACATAAAACTCAGAAGTTTCACTTTCGCCAGGATAATAAACATCTTCAGCGATTAAAACTTTGTGTACTTTTTTACCTTCAGCAGAAGTTTGAGGTGTAATCAATTGCATTCCAATTATTTGTGATGCAATTTCTTCTACTTGTTGGATATTTTTGGCAAGTTTCACTCCACCACCTTTTCCACGTCCACCTGCATGAACTTGGGCTTTTACAACATACCAACTTGTACCAGTTTCGGCAGTTAATTGTTTTGCAGCAGCAACCGCTTCTACAGGGCTATTAGCAACGATTCCGCGTTGAATACGTACTCCGTAGCTAGCTAAAATCTCTTTTCCTTGATATTCGTGTATGTTCATAAGATAGAATTTGTCTGGTTTCTGAATTTATTCCAGAATAAAAGTGGCACAAAAATAGCAAAATTCAATTTAATAGAGAAATCTTTTTCAGTTAAAAACTACGAAAAAATTAGGATAAGGATTATACGAAATAAAAGTTGGCCTTTTCGATTATTTATTCAACATAGATATGCAAATTCTACCAACCAAAAGTCACTACAACGATTGATTATTTTTTCGTCAAAGGATTATTTTTAAGGAATTATTTTCGTTTTTAGGATTTTCAGATATTGAATATTATCAATTTGTCAAATCAGCGCAATTAAAATCTTAATGTTATTAATTATATAACGTTTTTGTGATATTTTTATAAAAATAGAACCATTATCCCGCTTTACTTAATTTATTGTCAACAAATCTTTAATTTTGTAGAAAAAAATTTAAGCATGAAAGTTAAAGAACAAGGCCTTTATTTGCCCGAATTTGAACACGACAATTGCGGAGCAGGATTCATTTGTAATTTAAATGGAATTAAGTCAAATGATATTATACACAAAGCACTGGATATTCTGATCAAATTAGAACACCGGGGTGCTGTGAGTTCAGATGGCAGAACTGGAGATGGAGCAGGAATTTTATTTGATATCCCTCATGATTTTTTTAAAAAAGTTTGTGAATTTAATATCCCGGAAACTAAGGAGTATGCAGTAGGAATGGTTTTTATGCCAAAAAGTAAAAATCAAGTTGTTTTTTGTAAAACTACTTTTGAAACTTCGGTACGCGATCAAAATCTAGAAATATTAGGATGGAGAGATGTTCCGGTTGACGCAACAAATTTAGGACGAATTGCTGGCGAGAAAGAACCAACAGTTAAACAAGTATTCGTAGGTAAAAATGGCTTAGATCTTACGGAACAGCAATTTAACGCTAAATTATTTGCAGCGAGAAAAATAGCAGAGCATGCGATTCGAAATTCAAGAATTTCAGAAAGTCACATGTTTTACTTTTCCAGTTTCTCGACTACGACTATAATATATAAAGGTTTGTTGATGCCGGAAGACATCAGCAGGTATTATACGGATTTATTAGATGACGACTTAGTAACTCGATTAGCTTTGGTTCACCAACGATTTTCTACCAATACATTCCCATCTTGGGAATTAGCACAGCCTTTCCGTTATATGTGTCACAATGGTGAAATCAATACACTTCGTGGTAATATTAGCCGTATGCGTGCTCGTGAAGAACTGATGAAAAGTGACGTTTTTGGTGATGATATCAAAAAATTATTCCCTATTATTTTAGAAGGAAAATCAGATTCCGCTTCGATGGATATGGTAATTGAACTGTTGTTGATGACCGGTCGTTCTTTGCCGGAAGCTATGATGATGGTCGTTCCTGAAGCTTGGGAAAAACACCAAACGATGTCAGCCGACAAAAAAGCATTTTACGAATATAACGCTTGTATCATGGAGCCTTGGGATGGTCCAGCTTCTATTCCTTTTACTGACGGAAACGTTATTGGTGCTTTATTGGATAGAAATGGATTGCGACCTTCCCGTTATACATTGACTAAAAGTGGTTTCGTAATTATGTCTTCAGAAATTGGTGTTCTCGACATCAAACCAGAAGATGTGATACAACAGGGTCGTTTAGAACCCGGAAAAATGTTCCTTGTAGATATGAACGAAGGGCGAATTATTGAAGATGACGAAATCAAAAATGCTATTGTTACCAAACGTCCTTACCAACAATGGTTGGATGAAAATTTAGTACAATTGGCTCAAATACCATATACTGACAATCCAATTCCTGTTGAAAACATAGATTTTGAAACAAGACAAAGACTCTTTGGATACACTTTAGAGGATTTAAAAACAATCATAAACCCGATGGGAGCTCAAGGTGCAGAAGCATTAAGCTCTATGGGAAATGACACTCCCTTAGCGGTTTTGTCAGATCAACCACAGCTTTTATATAACTATTTCAAGCAGTTGTTTGCTCAGGTTACCAATCCACCATTGGATGGTATTCGTGAAGAAATCATCACGGATATCAGTTTAGCGATTGGTGGAGATTATAATATTTTTGACATTGTTCCAAAGCACTGTAAAAAACTAAAAATTCAAAATCCAGTAATTTCAAACGAGGATTTAGATAAAATAAGAAACATTGATCATGCTGATTTCAAATCAGTCACTATTTCTACATTATATGATATAGAAAAAGGAGTAAACGGATTAGAACGCGCTTTGGAAAGAGCCGTACAAGCTACTTTCAAAGCAGTTACTGAAGGTTGCAATATTGTAATTATTTCTGACAGAGGTGTGAGTGAAAAAATGGCTCCAATACCAATGTTACTGGCGTGTTCTTACATTCATCATTCGCTTAACATTCTAAAAGTTCGTTCTAAATTTGGAATCATAATTGAATCCGCAGAACCTCGAGAACCACATCATTTTGCCTTATTATTTGGTTACGGAGCCAGCGCAATCAATCCTTACATGGTGAATGAAATAATTCACAACCAAGTAAACGAAGGTTTTATCACTGGTGTAAAAGCGGATTATGCCATCAAAAATTACAATAAAGCTATTGCAAAAGGGATTCTGAAAATCATGAATAAAATTGGTATCTCGACCTTACATTCATACCGAGCGGCACAAATTTTTGAAATTTTAGGATTAAATAAAACATTCACTTCTAAATATTTCCCTTACACTCCTTCCCGAATTGAAGGAATTGGTCTGATGGAAGTCGAAAAAGAAATCAAGAAACGATACCAAAAAGCATTTCCAAATTCAAAAGTCAGCAATTTACTGCCTTTAGAAATTGGAGGAATTTACCGATGGAGAAGAAATGGGGAAAAACACATGTTTAACCCAACAACGATTTCAAAATTACAACAAGCAGTACGTCTAAATAGCCCTGAAAGTTATAAGGAATATGCTAAAATGGTCAATGATCAAAGTGAAAACCTAATGACCATCAGAGGTTTATTTGAATTCAATAACTTAGACCCCATTTCAATTGACGAAGTGGAACCTTGGACAGAAATTGTGAAGAAATTCAAAACTGGAGCCATGTCTTATGGATCTATCAGCCAAGAAGCTCATGAAAATCTTGCGATTGCCATGAATAGAATTGGAGGGAAAAGTAATTCTGGAGAAGGTGGAGAAGATCCAAAACGTTTCCAAAAAGACTTAAATGGAGATTCCAGAAACAGTGCTATCAAACAAGTAGCTTCTGGAAGATTTGGGGTTTCTATCAACTATTTGACAAACGCCAAAGAGATACAAATAAAAATGGCTCAAGGTGCAAAACCAGGAGAAGGTGGTCAATTACCTGGTGAAAAAGTAGTGCCTTGGATTGCTGAAGTTAGAAATTCAACTCCTTATGTTGGATTAATTTCACCTCCTCCGCACCACGATATTTATTCTATTGAGGATTTATCACAGTTAATTTTTGATTTAAAAAATGCAAATCGTGAAGCTAGAATTAATGTAAAATTAGTTTCTGAAGTGGGTGTTGGAACAATTGCTGCCGGTGTTGCTAAAGCAAAAGCCGACGTGATTTTGATTTCTGGATATGACGGAGGAACTGGAGCTGCACCTTTAACTTCACTGCAACACACCGGTATTCCATGGGAACTTGGACTTGCCGAAGCACAACAAACATTAATCTTAAATGATTTAAGAAGTCGCGTAGTTTTAGAATGTGATGGACAATTAAAAACTGGTCGTGATGTAGCTATTGCTGCATTGCTTGGAGCTGAGGAATTTGGTTTTGCAACCGCTCCTTTAGTAGCATCTGGTTGTATCATGATGAGAGCATGTCACTTGAATACGTGTCCAGTAGGTATTGCAACGCAAGATCCTGAATTGAGAAAAAATTTCAAAGGAACGCCGGAACACATCATCAACTTCATGTATTTTATTGCTGAAGAGTTGAGAGAAATCATGGCACAATTAGGTTTTAGAACATTGAAAGAAATGGTGGGACAATCTCAAAAATTGAATGTCAATAAAGCCATTAAACATTATAAAGCAAGTGGATTAGATTTATCTACAATCTTATATAAACCAGAAAAAGCTAAAGAAGTTCCAAATCACAATACGACTACACAAGACCATGCCTTAGAACATGTACTTGATTTTGAAATTATAAAAGCGGCTATTCCTTCTATTTATAGAAAAGAAAAAACAAGAGTTACTTTTGATATCAAAAACACAGACCGTTCCGTTGGCGCTATATTGAGTAATGAAATTTCAAAAATATATGGTGCGCAAGGTTTACCCGAAGATACTATATTAGTCGATTTTACAGGATCAGCAGGACAAAGTTTTGGTGCTTTTGCAACCAATGGTTTATCATTTAAAATTCACGGAAACTGTAATGATTATCTAGGAAAAGGACTTTCCGGAGGTAAACTGATCATCAAAGTCCCTCCTACTGCTACTTTCAAACCAGAAGAAAATATCATTATTGGTAACGTGGCACTTTATGGAGCAATCACTGGTGAAGCGTATATAAATGGTATGGCCGGAGAACGTTTTTGTGTGAGAAATTCTGGAGCAACAGCAGTTGTGGAAGGAATTGGAGATCATGGTTGCGAATATATGACTGGAGGAACCGTCGTAGTTTTAGGAAAAACAGGAAGGAATTTCGCAGCTGGAATGAGCGGTGGTATTGCGTATGTTTTTGATTCAAATAAAAAATTCGACGCTACCTTATGTAATATGGAAATGGTTGCTTTTGAAACATTGGAAGAAGAAGATTTTACAAAACTGAGACGTTTGATAAAAAATCATTCTATGTACACCAACAGCCCTTTGGCAAAAAGGATTTTAGAAGATTGGGAAAACCAACGCGGCCATTTTATCAAAGTAATGCCAACAGATTACAAAAAAGCATTGCAAAGATTAGCTGAAGAAAAACAAATTGAAGAACTACTAGCACTATAGTTATGGGAAAGATAGGAGGATTTAAAGAATATAATAGAACTGACGAAAGTAATATAGTTGTTGAAGAACGTGTTTCAAATTACAATGAATTCACAATTACATTACCTAAAGATAAAATCAAAGAACAAGGATCCAGATGTATGGATTGTGGGATTCCATTTTGCCACAGTGCCTGCCCATTAGGGAATTTAATACCCGATTTTAATGACATGGTGCATCAGGAAGAATGGGAAAGTGCCTTGGAAATACTACAATCAACCAATAACTTTCCAGAATTCACAGGTCGTTTATGTCCGGCTCCATGTGAAAAATCATGTGTGTTAGGAATTATAAGCGAGCCAGTAGCTATCGAAAATATTGAAAAAAATATTATCGAAAGAGGTTTTGCTGAAGGTTGGATAAAACCACAACCACCAGAAGTTAGAACAGGAAAAACAGTGGCTGTAATAGGTTCTGGTCCTGCTGGTTTAGCGGCTGCACAACAATTAAATCGTGCTGGACATTATGTTACTGTTTTTGAAAGAGACAATGCCATTGGTGGATTATTACGTTACGGAATTCCAAATTTCAAATTAGAAAAAGGGATTATCGACAGACGCGTTGCTGTTTTAGAAGCTGAAGGAATTACTTTTAAAACAAATGTAAATGTTGGTGTAAACTATAGTGTTGAAGAATTGAACGCTTTTGATTCTATCGTATTATGTGGTGGCGCAACCGAACGAAGAAGTTTACCAACCAAAGGAATAGAAAGTAAGGGAGTTGTTCAAGCAATGACTTTCTTGACACAACAAACTAAATCGCTATATGGCGAAGTAGTTTCTGACCAAATAATGGCGACCGGTAAAGATGTGATCGTTATTGGTGGTGGAGACACCGGTTCTGATTGTGTGGGAACATCAAACAGACATGGAGCCAAATCGGTTACTAATTTTGAAATTTTACCAAAACCACCAGTTGGAAGAAGTGAAACTACTCCTTGGCCATTTTGGCCATTGCAATTAAAAACTTCCTCTTCACATGAAGAAGGTTGTAATAGAAACTGGTTAATCAACACCAAAGAATTCATTTCTAATGATAAAGGAGAACTTGTAGGTTTAAAAACCGTTGAAGTAGCCTGGAAAATGACACCGGGACAAAGACCTGAACTGATAGAAAAAGAAGGTTCAGAAAAAATATGGCCTTGTGATTTAGCTTTATTGGCACTTGGATTTACAGGTCCTGAAAAAACATTGAGCGATCAATTAGGATTAGAAATTGATATGAGAAGCAATTATAAAGCGACTAATTATCAGACGAATGTTCCTCATATTTTTACTGCGGGTGACATGCGAAGAGGACAATCATTAATTGTATGGGCAATATCTGAGGGTCGTGAAGCTGCCAGAGAAGTCGATAAATACTTAATGGGTTATACCAATTTACCTACCAAAGGAAATGGCGATTTACCCAACTTGTAGTTCTAAATAACATTTTACAACCCTTGCTGAAAAAATTTGTCAAGGGTTATTTTTTTTATAAAATTTCAAATAAATGTTTAATTTATAACTTTTTGTTAGAATTTGTTAGAATTCATTCATTAGCTTGTGGGACTAAATAAAGAGTAATAAATTTGCTCAAAATTAATAATCATGCAATCAAAAGACTTAGTACAATTAGCAGAACAATTTGGCAGTCCATTATACGTTTACGATGCCGAAAAAATACAATCTCAATACAGTAGATTAACTAAAGCTTTTTCAAAGGTAGAAAAGTTGCGTATCAATTATGCAATGAAGGCTTTGTCGAATGTTGCTATACTTCAGTTATTGAAAGAAATGGGATCAGGATTAGATACTGTTTCCATTCAAGAAGTATTATTAGGACTGCATGCAGGGTATGAACCAGAAAAAATATTTTATACTCCAAATGGTGTTTCTCTTGAAGAAATTGAGGAAGTAAATGCAATGGGAGTTCAAATTAATATTGATAATTTATCCATATTAGAGCAATTTGGAACAAAACATCCAAATGTTCCTGTATGTATCCGAATAAATCCGCATGTAATGGCAGGTGGAAATGCTAATATATCTGTTGGTCATATTGATAGTAAATTTGGTATTTCTGTACACCAATTACCTCATTTGGTTCGTATTGTTGAAAATACAAAAATGAACATTGTGGGTATTCACATGCACACAGGTTCCGACATTTTGGATATCGAAGTATTTTTATATGCTGCTGAAATATTATTTGATGCCGCCAGAAACTTCAAAAACCTTGAATTCCTAGACTTCGGAAGTGGATTTAAAGTGCCTTATAAAAAAGACGATATCGAAACTGATATTGAAGAATTAGGTAAAAAACTATCAAAAAGATTCAATGCCTTTTGTACCGAATACGGAAAAGAATTAACCTTAATATTTGAACCAGGAAAATTTTTAGTAAGTGAAGCAGGTTTCTTTTTGGCTAAAGTAAATGTCGTTAAACAAACTACTTCAACAGTTTTTGCGGGAATAGACAGTGGTTTTAATCATTTGATTAGACCAATGTTTTACGGTTCACAACATCATATCGAAAACATTTCACATCCAAAAGGGAAAGAACGTTTCTACTCCGTTGTAGGATATATTTGTGAAACCGATACTTTTGCTAATAACAGAAAAATTGCAGAAATAAAAGAAGGTGATATTTTATCTTTTAGAAATGCAGGAGCATACTGTTTCTCTATGGCTTCCAATTATAACTCGAGATACAAGCCCGCTGAAGTTTTATGGATGAACGGGGAAGGGCATTTAATCAGAGCACATGAAACCTTTGAAGATATTCTTAAAAATCAAATTATGTTGCCTTCAGCACTGGCAACAGTATAAAATACAAATCCCGTCTCAATTTTAATGAGACGGGATTTTTTTTTTGGTTAAAAAACAATTAAGACCACTTTCTATTGCTTATCTAAAAGTGTTTCTAACAATTCAGATTCTGTTCCATTAGGAAATGGAATTTTCAACATTTGTGAGAGCGTCGGTGCTATTTGAGTAATATATTTTTTAGTATATAGTTCTCCTTTAGGAACATGCCATCCGTAAAAAAGTAACGGAACATGCGTATCATAACTATTAGGAGATCCATGTGTAGTTCCTGTTGACTGATATTGCAGATAACCTGTTTTATCAAGGATTACTATATCTCCATTTTGTTTAGGATCATAACCCTTAGCAATAAAACTTAAAAAATAATCTTCCCCAGAAGATGCTAGGATTTCTTCTTCGGTATACACTCTTTTAACTTGTTCTTGAGTCATCAAAAAGTCCTTAAAACTTTGCTTCACTTTCGCCAATTCTAAACCTTTTTGCTTAATAATTTCTTTATTAAAAAAAAGATTGAAATTAGAATAATCCAATATCAAATCTGAACCAAAGATTTCATTCGAATGTTTTTTTAATGCCTCAACAATATCTTTAGAAGGAATATTTTTCACATTGTATTTATTATCTTTAAGATAATTTGGATTTTCAGCACCAGCATGATCAGCAGTCAGAAAAAGCAAGTAATTATCTTTTCCAACTGTTTTGTCTAAATAGTTTATAAAAGTAGCCAAAGTTTGATCTAAACGTAAGTAAGTATCCTGCAACTCCATAGAACGAGGTCCAAAAGTATGTCCTACATAATCAGTGGAAGAAAAGCTAACAGTCAAAAAATCAGTAACATCATCTTTTCCTAAATCTTCTTTTTCTATAGCTTTCATGGCTAACTCAGCCAATATATCATTCCCAAAAGGGGTGGTTCGTAAAACATCCGCTCCTTTTTCTTTATATATTTTACTCAAATCATACGGGAAAACTGGTGCATTACCTTTATCTAATTTTCCTTCATAAGGATTGTCATCTACAAGACTTTCATTATAAGTAGCAACCGGTTTCAATAAATCCCAACCTTTATTGATGTAATTCATGTAGCGTTTTTCTTGATTAAACTCGTTTACCCAATCAGGTAATACTGAACCATAAAAAGTACTTGATATAAAAGACCCAGTTTTACTGTACCAAAAAGCCCAGTTGGCAAAATGACCTGCTGGCAAAATTGCACCACGATCCTTAATACTCATACCTATAACTTTACCTTTAAAATTTGTAGCCATACGTAATTCATCTGTAATGGTCGTACTTAATAAATTTTTAGGGGACATTGCACCTTCTTTTTCTGTACCGTCACCTACTGTTTTTACAGAAGCATCATCGGTACAATACATATCTTTTCCGGTTGCTTTATTAAACCAATCATTCCCTACAATACCATGAGTAGACGGTGTAGTTCCAGTATAAATACTGGCATGACCAGGTGCAGTATATGTTGGCATAAAATTATAATGCATGTTGTGAAAAGTGTACCCATTTTTCATCAATCTCTTAAATCCATTTGACGAAAAATCATCTGAAAAACGATATAAATATTCCATTTTCATTTGATCCACTACTATCCCTACTACTAATTTAGGTCGTTGTTGCGCTTGTGACATTAAATAACTGATGAAGGTCAAAAACAAAATAATTTTTTTCATATTATACTTTTATAATTAAAACAAAAATACAACATCTAGATTGAAAAGGCATTGCAAAAAATAAGCATCTACATAATATTAATCTACTCTTAACATCTGTAGCTGTAAATTTTATAAGTTGATAAAAAATAATATTCTCCTCTATAAAGAATTACCAAACCTTATTAAACTATTTTGATAAAAGAAGTACAAATACTTGCACAGAATCACTTAATACCTTGATAAAAACGTTCAGATCTCAATTCAGAGGCGACAGAAATATAGATTTTTTTCTTATTTAGACAAACTATTATTGATACTTAATTTGTACTGCTCCACAACTTTTGGGACTAACCCTCAAGTATTTACAATTTATTTAGTGACAACAACATATTTCACCAAAGATGTCGGATTGCTCATGATTAATACCAAAAACCGGCCACAAACTAGCATATGGTATATAACAAAAAATCCCCATCAAATAAATGATGAGGATTAAATAGATCCTGAAATAAATTCAGGATAAAGAAAGGCGACGACATACTCTCCCACATAACTGCAGTACCATCTGCGCAGGCGGGCTTAACTACTCTGTTCGGGATGGGAAGAGGTGAGCCCCGCCGCAATAACCACCTTAAGAGGTTATAATTGCTTTGGGCAATTACTGTAATGTTGTTTATACTTCTACAAACATCAATCACATAATATCTTAACATATTGAGATAAAGAAAAAAGTATTAAAGTTCCTGAAATAAATTCAGGATAAAAGAAAGTTTCTTCCTGCCGATTGCTCGGCAGGAAAAGCGTACATAAGCTTACGGGTTATTAGTACTACTCGACTATGACATTACTGCCTTTACATCTATAGCCTATCAACGTGGTCATCTCCCACGACCCTTAAAAGAAATCTCATCTTGTGGTGGGTTTCGCGCTTATATGCTTTCAGCGCTTATCCCTTCCAAACGTAGCTACTCTGCGATGCCACTGGCGTGACAACAGATACACTAGAGGTTTGTC